>NZ_CP063965.1 GCF_017100085.1 Clostridium botulinum | reverse complement strand
TTTTTGACCTCCAGTCTATCAAAAAATAATTTTTTTTTTAATATATGTAAATAAAAAAATATAATTAACATGTTATTAACAGTAAACAAACCTTATATTTTAATTTGTTGACAAATATGATAAAAATATTCACATGTGTATAACAATTATAATAACAAAAAATAATAATTGGTTATTAACACTAAAAATAAAATATATATTCACAAGCTTAAATATGAATAAAGTGAGATAAATAGTATACAATATAGTAAATAAAAGGTTATTGTTAATAGGAATTGAACAAGTTATCCACAAAGTTATTAACAGGTTGTGGATAAGTAGAATGAAAGTAAAATTATTAACAGTTCAACAATAATAATATCAAAAGAATACCTAGTGTTCAAGAACTTATCCACAAAAAAGAATTAATAAGTAAAAATTTATTAACAATATCCCAGAATCTTGACAATACAAGGGCGCATATATATAATTTAATAGTAAAACTATTTTGAGATGATGATAGGATGAATAGTATTGCTTAATATAAGCTGTAGTATAGACAAAGCGAAGGGGGTGTATACACATGAAGATGACATACCAACCAAAAAAGAGACAAAGAAAAAAGGAACATGGTTTCAGAAAAAGAATGAGAACTTTATCTGGAAGAAACATCATTAAGAAGAGAAGACAAAAAGGAAGAAAAAGATTAACAGCATAAGAGGCCGCATTGGTGGCCTTTTTCTGCAATTGCAGAAAAAAAAGGAGCACTTGTAATGAAAAAACATGAAAAAATAAGAAAGAATATAGAGTTTCGTCGTGTGTATAGGAGAGGAAAATCATATTCTAATGGTTTGTTAGTGCTGTATGTTTTTAAAAATAACAATAATGTAGACAAAAGTAGAATAGGAATTTCAGTTAGTAAAAAAGTAGGAAATAGTGTAGTTAGAAGCAGAGTAAAAAGATTGATTAGTGAAAGCTACAGATTAAATAATACAAATGTAAAGATAGGATATGATCTAGTTTTTGTTGCTAGAGTTAATTCTAAAGATAAAAGTTTTAGCGAAATAGAGAGTTCTCTTATTAATTTATTAAAAAGGGCAGGTCTATATAATTAATGTTGAAAATAATATTAATTCATATAATAAAATTTTATAGAAAGTACATCTCTCCATTGAAGAAGCCTTGTTGTAGATTCTATCCAACTTGTTCCCAATATGCGTTACAAGCTATAGATAAATATGGTGTTTTTAAAGGAGGGGTTATGGCTATAAAAAGAATTTTTAAATGTCATCCATTCCATCCAGGTGGATATGATCCAGTTAAATAGTTTTAAGGAGGTTTTGGTTTGGATATTCTTTTAGGAAATTGCGGTTTAGCTTTTTTTTCAATCAATTGGTTGAATAATGCTTTTGTTAAATTTTTTCAAGTAATACATAGTTGGGTACATACATTATTTACAAACCCTAATATATCTTATGGTTTAACAATAATTGTATTAACTCTAATAATTAGGATAGTACTTTTCCCGCTAAATTACAAGCAAATAAAATCTCAAGTTGGAATGACGGAAATTCAACCTGAGATAAAAAAATTACAAGAAAAGTATAAAAACGATCCTCAAAGGCAACAACAAGAAATGATGAAGCTTTATAAAGAATATGGAGTTAATCCATTGGGAGGATGTTTACCTTTATTAATACAGTGGCCAATACTTATAGCATTATTTTATGTTTTTAATAACTTAAGTAAGATTGAGCCTAGTATAGTAAATGTTACATTCTTAGGAGTAAAGTTAATGGAACCGGCTATATTAAAACCTGAATATTGGTATACATGGATACTACCTATAGTATCAGCTTTACTAACATATTTCTCAACTGTAATTATGACTTCTAAAAATGCAGATAGTGCACAAGTTAAACAAACAAAGATGATGAGTGGATTTATGACTCTTTTTGTAGTATATATGAGTTTTAAATTTCCAACAGCACTAGTTTTATATTGGATAACAAACAGCTTATTCCAAATAGGTCAAACTATAATTACACAACGTTCTCAACAAAAGAAAAAAGAACTAATACAAGAATAAAAGTTGTAATGTTAGAGATGTATGCCTAGTTTTAACATTCGGAAGGCAGGTGTATCAAGCATGAAATCTTTAGAGATGAGTGGAAAAACTGTAGATGAAGCAGTTGAAAAAGCACTTACAGAACTTAATGTTACAAAAGACAAAGTAGAGATTAAAGTAATAGATGAAGGAAGTAAAGGAATTTTTGGGATTTTTAAAACTAAAGATGCTAAAGTTCACGTTACAATTAAGGAAGATTATAAAGAAGACGCTAAGAAATTCTTAAGAGATGTATTAAATTCTATGGAAATTTTAGCTGAAATAAAAATCAAAGAAGAAGATGACATTTTAAAAATAAATCTTATAGGCCCTAATATGGGTTTAGTTATAGGATATAGAGGAGAAACATTAGATTCTCTTCAATATTTAGTGAGCTTAGTTGTAAATAAAAATAATAATGAAAGATATAAAAAGGTATCTTTAGATACTGAAAATTATAGAATCAGAAGAGAAGAAACATTAAAAAGACTTGCTGAGAAGCTAGCATATAAAGTAAGAAAGACAAATAAGGTTGTAAAGCTTGAACCGATGAATCCATATGAAAGAAGGATAATTCATTCAACTCTACAAAATAATTCGTATGTAGTTACATACAGTGAGGGAGAAGAACCTCATAGAAGAGTAATTATTGATTTAAGAAAGAAAGCCTAGATTAGGGCTTTCTTTTGCTTTATAATAATAAATGTTCATAAAAATAGAAAGGATGGAAACAATGAAAGAGTTTGATACTATAGCAGCCATTGCTACAAATTTAGGTGAAAGTGGAGTATCAATTATAAGAGTTTCTGGGGAGAGGGCTCTAAGTATTGTAAGTGAGATTTTTATTGGAAAAAATGATAGAAAATTAGATGATATTAGAACATATTCTATGAGATATGGATTTATTATAGATAAAGTTTCGGGTGAAAAATTAGATGAAGTTATTGTAAGTTACATGAAAGGACCTAGAAGTTTTACTGCTGAAGATGTTGTTGAGATAAATTGTCATGGTGGAGTTGTAGTTACTAAAAGAATATTAGAAGAAGCTATAAAGGCAGGGGCTAGACTTGCGTCCCCTGGTGAATTTACCAAAAGAGCGTTTTTAAATGGAAGAATTGACTTAAGTCAGGCTGAAGCGGTTATAGATTTGATTAATGCTAAAACTGAATTAAGTGCAAAATCAGCTTTAGAACAATCTGAAGGAAAACTTTCCAAGGAAATATCACATCTTCGTGATAAGTTATTAGAGATTATTGCTAACATAGAAGCTACAGTTGATTATCCAGAAGATGATTTGGAAGAGATAACGTCTGAAAGAGGAAAAGAATCTGTAAATAAAATAATTACTGAAATAGACAAATTATTAAGCAGTGCGAATGAAGGTAAGATTTTAAGAGAAGGATTAAATACTGTAATTGTAGGAAAGCCCAATGTAGGAAAATCATCAATACTAAATGCTTTACTTATGGAAACAAGAGCAATAGTTACTGATATTCCAGGAACTACAAGAGATGTAATTGAGGAGTATATGAGTATAGAAGGAATTCCTATAAAAATAGTAGATACTGCTGGAATTAGAGAAACTGATGATATAGTTGAAAAAATTGGCGTAGAAAAATCTAGAGAAAAAATATTGAATTCTGATCTTACTGTGTTAGTATTAGATTCTAGTAGAGGATTAGATGCCGAAGATAAAGAAATAATCGATTTTATAAAAGATAAAAAATATATAGTTTTATTAAATAAAATAGACCTAGATACAAAATTAGATAAAGAATCTTTAAATAAGTTAAATTCTGATTATATAATAGATATATCAGCAAAAACCGGAAAAGGTTTGGATAGATTTAAGGAAGTTATAAAAGAATTATTTTTTAGTGGAGAAGTTACATCAAAAGATGTAATGATAACAAATACAAGGCATAAAGAAGCTTTAATTAGAGCTAAGAATAGTTTAATTGCAGGAAAAGGTGCTTTAGAAAATACCTTTGCAATAGATTTAGCATCCATTGATCTTAGAGATGCGTGGAAGAATCTTGGAGAGATAAACGGAGATACTGTAGAAGAGGATATAATAGATAAGATATTTTCTAAATTTTGTTTGGGTAAATAAGGGGAGAAGAATATGAGTTATTTTGCAGGCGAATTTGATGTGGCTGTTATTGGAGCTGGTCACGCAGGATGTGAAGCGGCACTTGCTAGCGCAAGACTTGGCATAAATACAATAGTATTTGCAACAGACCTTGCAAGTGTTGCCATGATGGCTTGTAATCCTAATATAGGGGGAACAGCAAAGGGTCACTTAGTAAGGGAAATTGATGCATTAGGTGGAGAAATGGGAATTAATATAGACCATACATATATTCAATCTAGAATGTTAAATACATCTAAAGGACCAGCTGTACACTCATTAAGAGCACAGGCTGATAAGAAAAAGTATTCAGAAAGAATGAAGCATGTTTTAGAAACTACAGAAAATTTAAACTTAAAACAAGCTGAAGTTATAGAAGTTGATATAGAAAATGGTAAAGTAAAAGGTGTTTTAACTAAGAATGGGGCTTATTATAAAGTAAAAGCAGCTATTTTATGTACTGGTGTATATTTAAAATCTAGAATAATTATTGGAGATATAAACTATGAGGGCGGACCAAGTGGTCTTGCCCCAGCTAACATGTTATCACAGAGTTTAATAGATAGTGGTATAAAATTAACTAGATTTAAAACAGGAACACCGGCTAGGATTAATAGAAGATCTGTTGATTTTTCTAAAATGATAGAACAAAAAGGTGATGACGATATAGTTCCATTTTCATTTATGAGCGAAAATATAGAAAAAGATCAAATTTCTTGTTATTTAACTTATTCAGGAGATGAGACTAAAAAAGTTGTTCTAGAAAACATAGATAGATCACCACTTTATAATGGATCAATTAAAAGTGTTGGACCAAGATATTGTCCTTCTTTTGAAGATAAAATAATGAGATTTCCAGAAAAAGATAAACATCAAATTTTTATTGAACCAGAAGGAGAAAACACAGAGGAATTATATGTTGGAGGAATGTCAAGTTCTCTTCCAGAGGATGTTCAAATTAAGATGCTTAGAAGTGTACCAGGGCTTGAAAATGCTGAAATGATGAGAACAGCATATGCTATAGAATATGATTGTATAGATCCAACACAACTTGAACTATCTCTAGAGTTTAAAGAAATAGATGGACTATTTTCTGCTGGTCAAATGAATGGAAGTTCAGGATATGAAGAAGCAGGATGTCAAGGTCTTATAGCTGGTATAAATGCAGCATTAAAGCTAAGAGGAGAAAAACCTTTAATCTTAAAAAGATCTGATGCCTATATTGGAGTCTTAATTGATGATTTAGTGACTAAGGGAACTCAAGAACCTTACAGAATGATGACATCTCGTGCAGAGTATAGATTATTATTAAGACAAGATAATGCAGATTTGAGACTTACAGAAATGGGACGCAAGATAGGGCTTGTTAAAGATGAAAGATATAATAAATTTACAAAAAGAAAAACTGATATAGAAAATGAAATTGAGAGATTAAAAAGCATACAAATAACAAATAAACAAGAAGTTAATAAGTTTTTAGAAAATATAAATTCATCAGCTTTGAAAAAGCCAATAAGTTTATATGAACTTATTAAAAGACCAGAATTAAATTACTTTGTTGTAGAAAAATTAGATGAGAATAGACCACAACTTCCAAGAGATGTACAAGAACAGGTTAATATTATATCTAAATATGAAGGATATATTCAAAAGCAGTTAGAGCAAGTAGATCAATTTAAAAAATTAGAAAATAGATTAATACCAAAGGAATTTGATTACACTGAAGTTAAAGGGCTTAGAAAAGAAGCTGTTCAAAAATTAGATAAGATAAAGCCTGTAAGTATTGGTCAGGCATCTAGAATTTCAGGGGTATCTCCTGCGGATATATCTGTACTCCTAATAGTATTAGAACAATATAATAGAAACAATAGTAATAAGGAGGATTAATTCCAATTGAATAGTGAAAATCAATATTATGATATATTAAAGGTTGCTGCTAGCAGTATGGGATTAGAATTTAATGATAAAAAGTATTACCAATTTATAAAATATAAAGATTTACTAAAAGATTGGAATAGTAAAGTTAATCTTACTGCTATAACTGAAGATGAAGAAATAATAAAGAAACATTTCATAGATTCTATGAAGATATTTCAATTCGAATACTTAAAAAAAGCAAATAAAATAATTGATATAGGAACTGGCGGAGGATTTCCAGGTATACCTATGAAAATAATAAGACCAGAAGTTGAAATGGTACTTCTTGACTCTTTAAAAAAGAGAATAAATGTATTAGATGATATTTTGTGTAAAATAGGTATTGACGATGTAGAAACTATTCACGGTAGGGCTGAAGAATTCTCAAGAAACGTTAAATATAGAGAACAATTTGATGCAGTAGTTTCAAGGGCTGTTGCAAATTTAGCTTCATTAAGTGAATTTTGTTTACCATATGTTAAAGTTGGTGGATATTTTGTAGCTTTAAAAGGACCATCTGTTGATGAAGAAGTAAAAATAGCTAAAAAAGCTATATCTATTTTAGGTGGTAAGTTAGAAGAAATTGGAGAAGTAGAAATAGAAAATAGTGATTTAAAACACAACTTAGTTATTATAAAGAAAATAAAAAATACACCTAAGCAGTATCCAAGAAAAGCAGGAACTGCTACAAAAAAACCTCTAGTATAAATTTTTATAAAAACTTTAAAATAAACATTAAATTTTAGGAATTTAATGTTAGAATAGTATTGTAATTAGTAAATTATAGAGGGATGGGGAATTTATGAAAAAAGATGTTGAGTATATATCTACTGATATAATTATTCCAAATGCTTATCAACCTAGAAAATATTTTAATGAGGAAACTATTGATGAATTAGGTAAATCTATAAAAAACTATGGCATAATTCAACCTCTTTCTGTTAGAAAATTAGAAGATAATAAGTATGAACTTATTGCAGGAGAAAGAAGATTTAGAGCGGCAACTAAAATAGGATTAAAAGAGGTACCTGTTATTGTTATAGATATTTGCGATAAAGATTCAGCAGCTATTGCTCTACTAGAGAATATACAAAGAGAAGATTTAAGTTTTTTAGAAGAGGCAGAAGCATACTATAATCTTATACAAGAACATGAATATACACAATCGCAATTAGCTAGCATTATTGGTAAAAAACAATCCACTATTGCTAACAAATTAAGAATATTAAAGTTAGATGAAGAAATAAGAAAAAGTGTTTTAGAAAATAATCTAACAGAAAGACATGCAAGAGCACTACTAAAATTACCTACAAAAGAATTACAAAAGAAAGTTTTAAAAATTGTTATAAAAAGAGGATTAAATGTAAAGAAAACAGAGGAATTAATAAATAAAGAATTATTAAAGCTTGCTGGAAAAGAACTTGCTTCTGATGGAAAAAAGAAAATAAAAGGTATATTTGCTCCAAGAGTTTATGTAAATACAGTTAAGCAAGTATTTGATAAATACGGTGTACAAGCTACCTATAGAACAAAAGATTCAGAAGATAAGATACAAGTTATAATAAATATTCCTAAAAAATAGTGTATTAATATGTTTCACGTGAAACATTAACCTAAAATTTCTTTAATTTGTAGAAATTTTAGGTTTTTTTGTTTTATACATATTTATAAAAATAATATAAGATATTATAATAGATATAACAATAGTATAAAACTTCATATGCAAATAAAAATTGTTAAAAAACATTTAAAGAAAAAGGTGTATTTTGGGGGGAAGAAAATGAAAGTTATATGTATTTTTAATCAAAAGGGAGGGGTAGGTAAGACTACTACTAATATAAACTTGTGTGCTAGTTTAGCTATGGATGGACATAAAGTCTTAGCTATAGATATAGACCCACAAGGAAACACCACAAGTGGACTTGGAATTGACAAAAGTAAAATTAAATATTCCATATATGATGTAATGACTTCGGATATTTCTATAGGAGATGCAATGATTGAAAGTGAACTTATAAATAATTTTTTTATAGTGCCATCCAATATGGATTTAGTTGGGGCTGAGGTAGAACTTATAGATGTAAAGGAAAGAGAAACTATATTAAAAAGAAAAATTAAAAAATTGAAAAATGAGTTTGAGTATGTGTTCATAGATTGTCCGCCATCATTAGGTTTCTTAACAATTAATGCTTTAATTGCATCAAATAGTGTTTTAATTCCTATACAATGTGAATTTTATGCATTAGAAGGAGTCGGACAACTAATAAATACTATTCAATTAGTTAAGAAATCTTTAAACAAAGATTTAGAGGTTGAAGGTGTTTTAATGAGTATGTATGATAATAGAACAAAATTATGCAATGAAGTAGCATCAGAAGTAAATAAATACTTTAAAGATAAAGTATATAAAACAGCTATACCTAGGAATATAAGGTTAGCAGAAGCACCTAGCTTTGGACTTCCGATAATTCTTTATGATGATAAGTGTAAAGGAGCAGAAGCCTATAAGAATTTGTTAGAGGAATTTTTAAAAAGACAAGAAAAGGAAGTGATGAATGTTGAGTAAGAAATTTGGATTAGGAAAAGGTTTAGGTGCATTGATACCAGAGGAAAATACGGAAAGTAGTGAATCAGTATTAAAAATTAAAATGAATTTAATAAAGCCTAATAGTAATCAGCCCAGAAAGAGTTTTGATGAAGAAAAAATATTACAATTAGCTGAATCTATAAAAGAACATGGAGTAATTCAGCCGTTAATTCTTCAAAAAACCAATGAACTATATACAATAATTGCAGGAGAAAGAAGATGGAGGGCTGCAAAAAAAGTTGGACTACAAGAGGTACCGGCTGTTATTGTTGAACTAAGCAATAAAGAAATCCTTGAGGTGTCATTAATAGAAAATATTCAAAGAGAAGATCTAAATCCTATTGAAGAAGCTTTGGCATATAAAAAATTAATTGATGAATTTAACTTAACACAAGATGCCCTTGGAAAAAGAATTGGAAAATCTAGAACTGCTATAACTAATTGTATGAGATTACTAAACCTAGGTAGTAGAACACAAGAATATTTAATAGATGGAGTTATTAGTGAAGGTCATGGTAGAGTTCTATTATCTATTGAGGATGAAGAACTACAATATAAAATAGCTCAAGAAATAATAGACAAACAGTTAAGTGTTCGTCAGACGGAAATTCTTATAAAAAATATAAAAAAAGGCGTTAAAGAAAAGCAAGAAGAAAAGTTAGATAATATAAATCCTTATTATAAGGATATAACAAATAAGTTACAAAATTTATTTAATACCAAAGTAGTATTGAGCTCTAAAGGAAATAGAGGTAAAATACAAATAGAATATTATTCTGAAGAAGATCTTCAGAGAATTATTGATGTTTTAAAAATATAAATAATTCAAAATGTTTCACGTGAAACATTTAGGGAGGACTATAAGCATGAAACAAATAATACCACATTTAATTAGTGTACAACCCTACATAACAATAGCTCTTATTGTAGTTATTTTTATATTACTAATTATAATGTTAGCACTTGTAAAGGCTATTAACAGATTAGAAAAGAAATATAGAAGACTTACCAGAGGAATTAACAATAAAAATTTAGAGGAAATTATAACTTCTTACTTAGACAACATAGATGAAGTTAAAGAAGAATCTAATGAAGTAAAAAAGCAACAAGAAGAATTAGCAGAAAGATTAAATAAATGTGTTCAAAGAGTTGGAATTGTTAGATATAAGGCTTTCGATGATGTAGGAAGTGATCTTAGTTTTTCAATAGCGTTACTTGATGATAATAACGATGGAATTGTAATTACGGGTATTTATGGAAGAAATGATAGTACTGTTTATGCAAAACCTATAGATAAAGGAATTTCAAGATATGATTTATCTCAAGAGGAACAAGAAGTGTTAATGCAAGTTTCTAATGAATAATTCAATAAAATATAAATAAAACCTAAGAATTTTTAATTCTTAGGTTTTATTTATATTTGGTTTTTAAGTTAGTCATGGTAGAATTAAATAATGAATTAAAATTATAATTACTAGAGCCTATAGTTTTTAATATTGAGTGATAAATACCTTGAGAAATAATATTTGCTAAATGCATTACTGTATAAAGCCTAGTGTTTTGAAGAACCATAAATTCTAAAGCCCCAGATATATTTACAATTCCAGTTATGCTTAAATCACCTACCTTAGGTAAGTCCTTATTCATGGCTGCTCCAGGTGACAATGGTTTATTTTCTAAAATTATATTCCCTATATTATTTAGTTTCCCAAGACATGCATCAATTGCGATTATATAAGGATAGTTGTATTTGTTTTTTATATCTTTTAATATTTCATTTAAATTTTTTGCATGAACAGGGTTTTCTAAGGTACCATATAAAATAAAATCCTTAGGGATAAGGTCTTTTAATTTTTCTCCAACTAAGGGACCTAAGCTATCTCCTGTAGATCTATCAGTTCCTATACAAAGAAATATAATAGGACGTTTTGTTTTTAGTATGTTACAAAGTTCTAATGAAAAGACATTTCTTAATTTATAAATACAATCTAGTTCTCTAGAATCTAAAATAACTTTATCATTCATAAGAAAAGACCTCCTTTATTAGAATTATTTACTAAAAAGAGATCTTTTATTCAATAAATATGTAAAATTATAACAATGAAGTATGTAAAACTAAGTGAAGAATTTATAAATACCTAATGTAGAAAATATAATACCAAGCACTAATATACTACATCTAATTATTATTATTATTTTACTACAGTGATTTGGTTTAGCTAGTTTTATTCCTTTAAGGGCTGAGACATTAAGTAATATAAACCAAGAAATCATTCCACCAATCATAGATAGGATTGATAAAGTATATAAAAATCCTCCTTTACTATGCCAGCGATTAAAAACGGTTGCACTTAATGTAATCCAAAGGGTTGGTGTCATTGGGTTACAAAGTGTTATAACATAGCCTGTAAAAAAAGCATCACATTTTTTTGATACATTTTGAGATTTTTGCATTTTTTTATTGGAAAGCGAACCATATCCTATTAAAATCATAACTACACCAGAAAGTGTCCAAAATAATGCTTCCGTATCTTTACTTAGTTTAAAAAGACTAAAAATGCCACAGTTAACGAAAATTAAATAGGTGATGTCTGCACTAACAGCTCCTAATGAAACAACGAAGCCTTCTTTAAAACCTTTAGAGATTGTCCTATTAACTGATTCTATTGCTGATGGCCCTAAAGGTATAGATATTATTATTCCAATAATATATCCTACAAGTATAGATTTCATGATACAAAATAAACTACACATTATAATCTCCTTTAAACTTTTGTTATTATGAAAATCATTATAATAATATATTTATATTATTATTTGATTTATTATATAATTGATATATAAAATATAATAAACTAAAAATTTCTAATTTACAAAAATAATTTAATCTATATTAGTATTTATATAAATGATATTGAAAGAGGTGATATTGTGAGTAAAGAATTTTTTTTAGGAGATATTGTTGAAATGAAAAAGCAACATCCTTGTGGAAGTAAGGAATGGGAAATAATAAGACTTGGGGCAGATATAAAGATTAAGTGCATGGGTTGTGAAAGAATAGTAATGATTCCTAGAAATAAGTTTGAAAAAAGAGTGAAAAAAATAGTGAAGAAAAATATTAAAGAGGATATAAATGAATAATGTTTAAAATTACAATTTAAGGCAATAAAAATAATATCTTGATTTTTATTAGGTTAAATGATAAAATTAAAAAATGTAATCCCTGCTGTGGTACACACAGCCGTTAGTCCGGAGGGAGGAGGTGAAATTAATGAGAAATTATGAAACATTATTTATATTACAAACTTCTTTAGAAGAAGAAGCTATAAAAGCTACTATCGAAAAGTTTAAGGGTGTAATAGAAAATGAAGGCGGAGTAGTAGAAAACGTTGATGAATGGGGTAAAAGAAAGCTTGCTTATCCTATAAACAAAGTTAGCGAAGGATACTATACTCTAATCAATTTCAAAGCTAATCCTGAATTACCTAGAGAATTAGAAAGAGTATTCAGAATTACTGACGGAGTTATGAGATTCATGGTAGTTAATCCTGAAAAATAGGTGGTGTAAAGATGAATAAAGTTGTTTTAGTTGGAAGATTGACAAAAGATCCAGAACTAAGATTTACACCCGGAACTGGTAAAGCTGTTGCAACGTTCACTTTAGCTGTTAACAGAAGGTTTAAAAGCCCAGGACAACCAGAAGCTGATTTTTTACCTATAGTAGTATGGGGAAAACAAGCTGAGAATACAGCCAACTATGTTGGCAAAGGTAGTCAGGTTGGAGTAAGTGGTGCAATACATACTAGAAGTTATGAGGCTAAAGATGGAACTAGAAGATACGTTACAGAAATTGTAGCGGATGAGGTGCAATTCTTAGATTCAAGAAATGCTGTCTCAAGAACAGAGCCAAAATATACAGGAATGAACGAATTTGATTCATCAAATAATAATGCTGGAGATATAAATCCAGTTGAAGATTATGATGATGATATCACTCCAATAGATGATGGAGATATACCATTCTAATAATTTTACGTCAATAAGTTTAGGTTAAGGAGGGAAAAAATATGGCTTTTAATAAAAAAGGTGCAAAGAGAAGAAGAAAAAAAGTTTGTGCTTTTTGTGCAGATAAGTCTTCTTTCATAGATTATAAAGATGTAAATAAACTAAGAAAGTTTGTTACAGAAAGAGGAAAGATACTTCCAAGAAGAATTTCTGGTAACTGCGCTAAGCACCAAAGAGAATTAACTTTAGCAATAAAGAGAGCTAGAAACGTAGCTTTATTACCATTTACAACAGACTAATAGAGATATAAGGCAGTGTCAACGTGGACACTGCTTTTTTATTACAGTTATAATATTAATTAATATAGGTTAACACTAAAGATAAACTAAAGTTGCATATATGGTTAAAAATAACTAGAATATATATATAGCATAAAATGAGGATGGTGTTATATGAAAAACAAAGATTTTAATATTATGACCAATATAAAAATAATAGAAAACTTAAAGGCTGAACTTCTATGTATAATAGGAGATTTTTTTAAATTATTATCGAGAGGAAGTAATGTAGCCCATAATGCTATTTTAGATTGCATTTCAGGGGCAATAATAATCTTATATATACTTGGAGATAGGTTAGGATATTCTTATAAGGAAATAGACGAAACTATGAAAGAAAAGTTAAAAATAGGTATAAGTGAAGAAGATATTATTGAAAAAGAAAGTAAAGAACTAAGCAATTTATACAAACACATTAAAAGATAACATTCTATGGAGGAAAAAATGCAAAAACAAATTTATTCACCAAAAGCAATAGTTGAAACAGGTATGATGTTTGCGTTAATAACTTTAATAATTATTATGACTACAAAGATACCTGTTTTATCATTTATGGGTATGTTTATTTTGCCGATTCCTATAATAGTGATTTATGTTAGATACAATTATAAGTTTGCTTTTATAACAACAGTTATGAGTATAATTTTGACAAGTTTTTTATATGGATTAATGCCAGCATTTATTTCTGGTGTTGCCTATGGTCTTACAGGATGTACCTTTGGTTACTGTATAAAAAATAATAAAAAAAGTAGCGTTACACTTATTTTAGTATCTATATCAATATTTATAGGAAATATAATTACATATCTAATATATGCTTTATTTATAGGTAAAGCTGGAATAGTAAATACTTTAAATAATTCAATAGATATAATAAGAAAATATTATATAGATATGAGAAATATATATATTCAGCAAAGTGGAGCTGAAAGTATAGTAAACAAAATCAATGATATGATACAAGTAATAACTATAAGAAATATGCTGATAGTTTTACCTATTGTACTTATATTATATAGTTTTATACAAGGATATATAAGTTATTTAATAACTAGAAATATGTTAAAAAAATTAAAATATAAAGTACAAAAGATGGTTTCTTTTAGTGAAATGTATATATCAAATAGAATCATTGCAGTAACAATAATTATAACTTGTTTAGGAATAATACTTAATGGAAAAGAAATACGATTTGCAGATGACGTTAGTTCAGCTTTTGAAATATTAGCTATGATGTTAATTTTATTTGATGGTATGGCATCAGTTACATACTTTCTAAGAAGAAAATATAAGAAATCTAAAGGATTTACTTTTTTTATACTAATTATTGGATTGATTATGCCTATGTTCCAAGATGTTTATTTAATAATAGGGCTTTTAGATATAATATTAAATTTAAGAAGGCTTGATCCAGACCCAATAAGAAAAATAAAATCGAGGGAATAAGATGGATAATAACTACTTTTTTAGGAATAAGGTTTATATAGTAATTATGCTACTTACCATTTCTCTTTTTTTTATACTAGGTCATTTACAAGTAGGAAGCATAATTCTAGTTAGTTATATGATTTTCATTCTATATAAATACAGAACCTTTACAATAAAGAGTCATGAATGGGAGAAATTTATAGAGGATTTTTCATCTAAAATGGATATTTACTCAAAAAATCTTCTTATAAAATCACCATTCCCTTTGGTTATTGTAGAAAATACAGGGGATATATTATGGTATAACAAAAGATTTTTAAGTATTTTTGAAAAGGGAGAAATTATAGGACGAAATTTGAAAGATATATTAAACGATAATAATATAGATAAGATTTTAAATGGTGAAAAAGAACTATTTAAATATTTAGCAATAAAAAATAAGTATTATAATATATATGCTAATGCAAATGAGAATTCAGTAAATTCCATGAAAACAAATACCTCTATAATATTATACTTTTATGATGTTACTCATGAAGTAGAACTTATGAAAGAAATGAAGAAACACAATCATACAATTATGCTTATTGAAGTAGATAATTTGGATGAGGTGTTAAAGGCAACTGAGGAAGATAAGGTAGTCCTTTTATCAGCTGAAATAGAGAGAACTATAAAAAATTATGCACAAAGTTTGAGTGCTATGATAATAAAGTACTCTTCTAGTAAATATGTAGTCATAACTTATTATAAAAATATACAAGAAGAAATGAATAAAAACTTTGATATACTAGATGATATTAGAGAAATTAATTATGGAAATAAACTAACAGTTACTTTAAGTATAGGTGTTGGAATTGGAGGGGATACACCTCTTCAAAATTATGAATTTGCAACTTCTGCTAAAGACTTAGCCTTAAGTCGAGGTGGAGATCAGGTTGTAATAAAAAACAAAGATAATTTACAGTTTTATGGCGGCAAGACAAAAGAATTTGAGAAAAGAACTAAAGTAAGAGCAAGAGTTATAGCACATGCTTTAGTTAATTTGATAAATGAGAGCAGTAATGTTTTTATAATGGGACATATAAATCCGGATATAGATGCAATTGGTGCTGCGATAGGAATTAAAAATGTAGTTAAAACTCTAGGAAAAAAAGGACGTATAATATTAGAAGAGGTTAACTCTGGAATAGAAAATCCTATAAATAGAATTAAGAAAAATAATTTATATAGTAATACATTTATATCTATGGAAGAGTTCATGAATTCTTATGATAGCAATAGTTTATTAATACTCGTTGATGTCAATAGCAAGGAATATGTTCAAAATAAGAAGGTCCTTGATTATGTAAATAAAGTTGTTATTATAGATCATCACAGAAAGTCTACAGAAGCTGTAGAAGGAGCTATTTTAAGTTATATAGAACCTTATGCATCATCCACATGCGAACTTGTTACAGAAATGCTACAATATATGATAGAAAGTCCTAAAAAGAATATAACACCACTTGAAGCAGAAATGATGCTGGCAGGTATATATGTTGATACTAAGAACTTTTATTTTAAAACTGGTGTTAGAACTTTTGAGGCAGCAGCGTATCTAAGACAATTAGGAGCTGATATAATAGATGTTAAGAAAATGTTCGCAGGACATTTAGAAACATATATTAAAAAGGCTGAAGTTATGAGTCTTGCAGAGGTTAAAGATGATATAGCTATAACTCTTTGCCCACCTGATATAAGGGATAATATATTAGTAGCTCAAGTTGCAGATGAACTACTAAATATTACTGGTGTTCAGGCGTCATTTGTTCTTGCTAAAATAAATGATGATGTGGTTATAAGTGCACGATCTTTTGGAGATATAAACGTTCAAGTTATATTAGAGTCTCTAGGAGGGGGAGGACATATGACTATGGCTGGTGCAAAATTGCAAAATATTTCTATAGATGAAGCAAAATCAAAATTACAAGGTGTTATTTATAAATATTTAGGGGAAGGTGAATAATAATGAAAGTAATTTTATTAAAAGATGTAAAAGGAAAAGGAAAAAAGGGAGAAGTTATAAATGCATCAGATGGATATGCAAGAAACTTTTTATTACCAAGAGGACTTGCAGAAGAAGCTACAGATTCAAATATGCACATATTAAATAGACAACAAGAAGCTGAAAGAAAGAAAAAACTAGAGGAAACTGAAAAAGCACAAAATTTAGCTGACAGTTTAAGAAATAAAGAGGTTAAGATAATTGGTAAAGCTGGAGATAATGGAAGATTATTTGGAGCTATAACAAGTAAAGATATAGCAACTGAATTAAAGAAACAATACAAAGTAACTGTAGATAAAAAGAAAATTGTAACAGATACAATAAAACAATTAGGAGAATACGAAGTAGAGGTAAAATTATATCCAGAGATATCAACTAAAATAAAAGTTGTTATTACAGAAAAATAAATTGTACAAAGGAAGGGGGAAACCTAAAAGAATTTCCTTATAAATAGGATTTCTTGAAGGGGAACAATATTGAAATTTTCAGTATTAGATGATAAGTTAAAAAAACAAATAGATTTTTTAAACGATAATATGCCTTTAGATATACAAGTAGATGTATTAGAGGATGTTGTAAGAAAAATATTAGATGAAAAAACAATAAGATCAAGAATCATAAAATATAAACTTAATAAACAATTGCATTCTGACGATATATTAAAAAGGATTTATGCTATAAACAAGATAGTAAGTGACGGTAAGGGCATAGACATAGTTCCAAGTGAAGATACTATTTCCGAGGCAATAGAAAATACAAAAATATATATTGCACAGGTTGTTGCAAGAAGATATGTAGAAAATAGTATAGAAAAAGATGTAGAACAGGCAATTTTAGAAAAGCAGGAAAAGTATGTAGAAGATGTTAGACTAGGTATTATTAGAAAAAGAAAAGGTTCCGAAAATGCTAAAACTTTAAAAAAGTATTCTAAATTACAGGAATTAGATTCTAAAAAGTTGTCTAATAATATACTATCTATGTTAAGACCTCAGAGTTTTTCTGAAATTGTTGGACAGGAAAGAGCTATAAAATCTCTTGTATCAAAACTTGCATCACCATATCCTCAACATATAATCCTTTATGGACCTCCAGGAGTGGGTAAAACTACAGCAGCAAGACTTGCACTTGAAGAAGTTAAAAAAATAAATAATACTCCCTTTGATGGAGATGGTAAATTTGTAGAAGTAGATGGAACAACTCTTAGATGGGATCCAAGGGAAATAACAAATCCTCTTTTAGGTTCAGTACATGATCCTATATATCAGGGAAGTAAAAGGGATTTAGCTGAAATTGGAGTTCCAGAGCCTAAACCAGGTTTAGTTACAGATGCACATGGTGGAGTTCTTTTTATTGATGAAATTGGAGAGCTTGATGATATTCTTCAAAATAAGCTACTAAAAGTTTTAGAAGATAAAAGAGTTGAATTTTCATCATCTTATTATGATCCTGATGATGAAAACATTCCAAAGTATATAAAGTACTTATTTGAAAATGGTGCTCCGGCTGATTTTGTCTTAATAGGTGCAACAACAAGGGAACCAAAAGATATAAACCCAGCATTAAGGTCAAGATGTACAGAAGTTTATTTTGAACCATTATCTTCTAAAGATGTACAGGATATAGTAGAAGATGCAGCAGGAAGATTAAATATAAAGTTACAAGATGGAGTAAGTGCACTTATAAGTAAGTACACTATAGAAGGAAGAAAAGCTGTAAATCTTTTAGCAGATGCTTATGGTTATGTTTTATATAATGAAAAAGTAGATGATACTGAAGTAACAATAAAAATTAAAGATATAGAAGAGGTTATATCAATATCAAGACTTACTCCTTTTGAACAAGTCTATCATAATGAAGAACCGGAAGTAGGTCATATATATGGTCTTGGTGTTAGCGGATATATTGGTTCTACAATAGAAATAGAAGCAGTAGCCTTTGAGGCTAAAGATAAAGGGAAAGGTCTTGTAAGATTTAATGATACAGCAGGAAGTATGGCAAAAGATTCTGTATTTAATGCTGCATCAGTTATTAGAAAGATTACTAATAAGGATGTAAAAGATTATGACATCCATGTTAATGCTGTTGGAGGTGGACGTATAGATGGACCTTCAGCAGGTGCAGCAATAACTGTTTGTATAATTAGTGCTCTTTTAAATAAGCCTATAAGACAAGATATAGCATTAACTGGGGAAATATCTTTAAGAGGTAAAATAAAGCCAGTTGGTGGTATATTTGAAAAGGTATATGGAGCAAGACGAAAAGGAATAAGGTGTGTAATAGTACCTAAGGATAATTTAAGAGAAGTTCCAAAGGGTTTAAAAGACATAGATGTTAAAGCAGTAGACAATATTGAAGAATTAATTAAAATCGTTTTTGATGAATAATTTTGATTAATAATTAGGAGAGATAAGAATGGAAACACCTCTTAGAGTTTTACCACATAACATACAAGCTGAACAAACAGTTCTTGGCTGCATGATTAAGGATAAAACATCTATTGCTCAAGCAACAGAGGCATTAAGAGGAAATGATTTTTATAGAGAAAGTCACAAAATTATTTTTGAGGCTATATTAGAATTATACTCAAAAGATATTCCTGTAGATATGGTAACTCTAATAGAAAAATTAAAGTCTACAGAAAAATTACAAATAGTTGGAGGAATCACTTATATAGCAGAATTAAGTGATTCCGTTGAATCTACTATAAATGTTAATTCCTATGTTAAAATTGTTGAGGAAAAATCAATTTTAAGAAAGCTTATAGAAGCCTCAGCAGATATTACTGAGGAATGCTATTTAAAGCAAGAAGATGTACCAAGTGTACTTGATAGAGCTGAAAAAAGAGTATTTGATATAGCACAAAAAAGAACATCAAGTGATTTTGAGCCTATAAGTAATGTTCTTGAAAGAGGCTTTGAGCAGATAGAAAAGATATTTAATAACAAAGGAGAAACTACTGGAGTTCCATCAGGTTTTCCAGAACTTGATGCAAAAACATCAGGATTTCAGCCTGGAGATATGATATTAATAGCTGCAAGACCATCCATGGGAAAAACTACATTTGCCATAAATATTGCAGAATATGCAGCTATTAGGGAAGGAAAAAGTGTAGTTGTATTTTCACTTGAAATGTCAAAGGAACAATTAGCTTATAAGATACTTTGTTCAGAATCAAATGTCGATATGCTAAAATTAAGAACAGGGGAGCTTGAAGATAATGATTGGGAAAGAATTGCAAAAGCTTCTGGTCCAATAGCAGCATCAAAAATATTCATAGACGATACTGCAGGAGTATCTGTTATGGAAATGAGATCTAAATGTAGAAGATTAAAAATAGAACATGGAATAGATCTTATAGTAATAGATTACTTGCAACTTATGAGTGGAAGTTCGGGTTCTGAGAGTAGACAGCAGGAAGTATCAGAAATATCAAGATCTATAAAAGCATTAGCTAAGGAAATGCATTGTCCGGTTATAGCATTATCACAGCTATCTCGTGCACCAGAACAAAGAGCTGATCATAGGCCTATGTTATCAGACCTTAGAGAATCAGGTTCAATAGAGCAGGATGCTGACCTTGTTATGTTTTTATATAGAGATGAGTATTACAATAAAGAAACAGAAGATAAAAATATAGCAGAGTGTATAATTGCAAAACAAAGAAATGGTCCAGTTGGAACAGTTAAACTTGCTTGGCTAGGACAATATAGTAAATTTGGACGATTAGATGTTATACACCAAGAATAAAAAAGATGTGACCAAATTAATCACATCTTTTTTGTTATTTTATTTTTATTACTTCCTTTATTCTTTTTTAGGAAGGACTAATTTTAAAACACCATTTTTAAGTTGAGCATTTATATTATTTTTATCAATATTATTTATAAAAAAACTTCGTTTAAACTCTGTATAATGCTTTTCATGTCTTACATAAATTTCGTTTCTATCCTCAATAATATCTTCCCTTTTAGCTGTTATAGTTAGATATCCATTTTTATAAGAAAGATTTAAATTTTCCTTTTTCATTCCTGGAAGATCAGCTTCAACTAAATAAGCACTTTCTGTTTCATGAATATCTACATTAAATCCTTTGTTTATGGAAGTGGAAGAGAAAAAATCATCATTATTTTTAAAAGGAATCATTTCAAACATTAAAAAACCCCCTTAATTTATTAAATATAATATTAAAAAAATTATATAAGTTATTCATAAAGTGTGATTTTATAATATATTTCTAATAAAATGCTAATTTTAAATTAATTTAACCTGTTTTTATGGATATATGAATTATCTTATAAAATATTGATTAAATTGTAGGTTAGGAGTAAAATTATATATATAGGTAAATGCTCCTATGGCTCAGATGGTAGAGCAACTGATTCGTAATCAGTAGGCCGCAGGTTCAAATCCTGTTAGGAGCACCAAATTTTAAATTTGCTACTTGAAGGTTGAGAGGCTAACATATCTTAGCCTATTTTGTTTTTCATTACCTGTATATTACTAAAGAAAAAACAGTGTAAAACTTACATTATTTGATATATACTAATGTAGTAAACAGTATATAGAATAATTAAAAAATGTTGAAAATAATATAAAGCATAATATATGTTTTATAAGTAATATAAAGGAGAATAAAAATGGCAATAAAGATAATAACAGATAGTGGATGTGATTTACCTAAAGATATTTTAAAAAAGTATGATATAGAACTGCTACCTCTTTATGTATATTTAGAAAATGAAGAATTTTTAGATGGAGAAACTATAGCACCAAAGGAAGTTTATGATGGTATGAGAGAGGGAAAAGTATATACTACAGCACAAGTTCCTCCTAATAAATTTTATGATGCTTTCAAAAAGTGTGCGGAAAATAATGATACTTGTATTTATATAGGTTTTTCTTCTGGACTTACAGGTACATATCAATCTTCTGTAATTGCAAAGGAAGATATTTTAGAAGAATATCCTAATTTCGATATACATGTTATAGATACTAAAGCGGCTTCAATAGGGCTAGGGATTATAGTATATAAAGCTGCTATAATGGTAAGTGAAGGAAAGATTAAAGAAGAAATATTAAAGGCTATAGAGTTTAACTCAAAGCATATGGAGGGTATTTTTACTGTTGATAATTTAGAATATTTATTTAGAGGCGGAAGAGTAAGTAAAACATCAGCTATGTTAGGCGGTTTATTAAATATTAAGCCAATACTTGATATAGAAAATGGAAAGCTAATACCTATAGAAAAGATAAGAGGAAGAAAGAAAGTTATAAAAAGAATTTTTGAGTTGATGGAAGAACGCGGAGAAAAACTTCAAAATCAAATTATAGGAATATCTCATGGAGATGATATAAAAAGTGCGGAAGACTTTAAATCAATATTAGAAGAACAATTCGGATGTGAAAATTTTTTAATCAATACTATTGGTGGTGTTATTGGATCACATGTTGGACCAGGTACACTTGCGGTATTTTTTCTTAATGCCATAGACTAAAGAAGGGGGATAAAGAGATGGATATAAAAATTGTTACAGATAGTGGTTGTGATTTATCACAAGAATTAAAAAAAAACATGAATATTGAAGCTGTTCCTTTAACTTTACAACTAGAGGATAGAGAATATATAGATAATGAGAGTTTAGATATATTAAAATATATAAAAGATATGGCTAAGTGTAAAACTGCCCCTAAGACAGCATGTCCTTCTCCCCAAGATTATATGGAAAGTTATAAAGGAAATGGAAAGGTGTTTGTAGTTACATTATCATCTAAATTAAGTGGAAGCTATAATAGTGCAGTGTTAGCTAAAAATCTATTTTTAGAAGAGGTAAATAATAAATTTATCCATGTATTTGATTCCGTAACAGCATCAGTAGGTCAAACAGTAATAGCACTTAAAATAAGTGAACTTTCAAAATTGAATTTGGGAGAAATAGAGATAGTAGAGAAAATAAATAAGTATATAAGCGAAATGAAAACCTTTTTCTTACTAGAAAGTTTGGACCATTTGGCTAAGGCAGGAAGATTAAATCCAATTATAGCTAAGGTTGCAAATATGTTATCTATTAAACCTATAATGGGATCAAATGATGATGGAACTATAAGAATGGTTGAAAAAACTAGAGGATACAAAAAAGCATTTAAAAGATTTATAGATGTAATAGGAGAAGAAGGAAGTAATTTAGAGCAAAAAGTATTAGGAATTGCTCATTGCAATTGTCTTGAGAGAGCACTTAAGTTTAAAGAAGAAGTGTTAAAAAGATATAATTTTAAGGATATAGTTGTTGTTGAGATGTCAGGATTAAGTACCACTTATGCGGACAATGGAGGCCTTGTAATAGCATTTTAATAAAATTATAAATCACATATTATATTTTAAAATATAGTATGTGATTTTTATTTATGCATTTTTAAGTTATAATATTCCTTAATTTCAAGAATAATAAATATTTTCATATAAGTACTTTATTATTTTATAAATAATAAGTATAATAGTAGTAATTAAATAAAATACAAATGTTTGTGAACGGTAAACAAAATGTGTTTATAGAATTATATATTATCTTAAAAAGGGGCATTTCAATGAAAAAAGTTAATATTGCTATATTGGGATTAGGAAACGTAGGTAGGGGTGTATGGAAAATACTAAATGCAAATAAAGAAGAAATAAAAGAAAGGTCTGGATATGATATTGAGGTATCTAAGATATTAGTTAGAGATATAAATAAAGATAGAGGAGTAGAAATACCAAAAGATATTATAACTACAAATCCAGAAGAAATTTTTCAGGATAATAATATAAAAGTAATATTAGAACTTATGGGGGGAGTAAGTCCTGCTAAAGAATATATGATAAGGGCTATGAAAAATAAAAAACATGTGGTTACTGCAAATAAAATGGTACTTGCAACAGAAGGAGCGGTTCTTTCAAGAGTAGCACAAGAAGAAGGGGTAAGATTGTGTTATGAAGCTAGTGTTGCTGGAGGTATACCGATAATTCACGGTTTAACTGAAAGTTTAACTGCAAATAAAATAGAACAAATTATAGGTATTATAAATGGAACAACAAATTATATATTAACTAAAATGCATCTAGACAATATGGACTTTACAGAAGCTTTAAAAGAGGCACAGGAAAAAGGTTATGCTGAAGCAGATCCAACATCAGATGTAGAAGGATATGATGCAGTTTATAAATTAGGAATTTTAACTTATTTGGCTTTTGGAAAAAAAGTTAATGTAAGTTCAATATATAGAGAAGGAATTCAAAATATAGAATCAATAGATATAGATTATGCAAAGGAATTTGGATATGTTATTAAGCTTTTAGCAATTGTTAAGGATATAGATAATACTTTGGAATTAAGAGTTCATCCAACAATGATACCAGAAAGACATCCACTTGCTAATGTAAATGATTCTTTTAATGCTATATTTTTAAAAGGAAATGCTGTAGGTGATTTAATGATGTATGGAAGAGGAGCTGGTGATTTACCTACAGGAAGTGCTGTGGTAGGAGATTTAATTTCAGTTTTAAGGAATGAAACTGATCCATTATTTAAGTTATCAAAACATAAGCTAGGAAAAACTAAAAAAGTTAATAATATGGAACAAACAGAATGCGAATATTATATTAGAATTACAGTTAAAGATGAACCTGGTGTATTGGGGAAAATCACAACAATATTGGGGGATAATAGTGTAAGTTTACTTTCAGTAATTCAAAAAGGTAAAGGTCAAAATTTTGTAAATTTAGTATTTGTAACGCATAAGACATTAGAAGGAAATATAAATAATTCAATAGATACAATAAAGACATTATCAAGTGTTAAAAAGATAGAAAATATAATAAGAGTAGAAAAATTACAGTAGAAAAATTTAAAGGGGCGTAGAATATGGATAATATTTTTTATAAAAGTACAAGGGGAGGAGAGAATAACATAAGTGCTACTGAGGCTATTTTAAAAGGAATTGCTAAAGATGGAGGATTGTTTGTTCCAAATAAGATTCCTAAAATAGATAAGTCTTTAAAAGAGCTAATTAATATGAATTATAAAGAACTTGCTTACTTTGTTATGAGTAAATTTTTCACTGATTTTACTGAGAGTGAATTGAAAATTTGTATAGAAAGAGCCTATGATGATAAGTTTGATACTATAGATGTAGCTGAGGTAAAAAAGGCTTCTGATAATTTATTTTTAGAGTTGTATCATGGACCAACATTAGCTTTTAAAGATATGGCATTATCTATACTACCATATCTTTTAACTACAGCAGCAAAGAAAGAGAATATAAAGAAAGAGATAGTAATACTTACAGCAACTTCAGGTGATACAGGAAAAGCTGCACTTGAAGGGTTTACAAATGTGGATGGAACTAAAATTATAGTGTTTTTTCCTGAGGATGGAGTAAGTGAGATTCAGAAAAAACAAATGGTTACACACGAGGGAGAAAACACTTATGTAATAGGAATAAAAGGTAACTTTGATGATGCTCAAAGTGGGGTTAAAAAAATATTTACTGATGAAAAATTTATAAAGCTTTTAGAGAGTAATGATTATATGTTTTCTTCTGCTAATTCCATAAATATAGGAAGACTAATACCTCAAGTAGTATATTATTTTTACGGATATTTAAAGCTTTGCAAAATGGATGAAATAGTTTTAGGTGAAGCAATAAATGTAACTGTTCCTACAGGAAACTTTGGAAATATACTTGCAGCATATTATGCTAAAAAAATGGGGCTTCCAATAAAAAAATTAATATGTGCATCTAATGATAATAAAGTTTTGTATGAATTTATAAAGACGGGTAAGTATGATAAATTAAGAGAATTTGTTACAACAATATCTCCATCTATGGACATTTTAATATCAAGTAATTTAGAAAGGCTTTTATATAGTATAAGTGGAGAAGACAGTAACAAGATAAGAGAATGCATGAAGAGTTTAGATATTAATGGAGAGTATATTATAAATGATGAAATGAAAAAAGAGCTTAATGATTTTTATGGTAACTTTGCATCTGAGGCGGAAACAAAGAAATCAATAAAGGAAGTTTATAATAATAGCAAGTACTTAATTGATACTCATACGGCTGTTGCTTATTATGTTAATGAAAAATATAAAAAAGAGTCAGGAGACGCCACAAAATCTTTAATAATTTCTACTGCAAGTCCATATAAGTTTACTTATGCAGTTATGAATTCATTGGATAATAGATTCAAACAATTTAGTGGTTTTAAGTTGATTAAAGAAATGAATAAGGTAACAGGTCAGGATGAGCCAAAATCTATAAAGAATATAGAGAAGAAAATGATTATTCATAAAACTATTTGCAATAAAGAAAATATGGAGTCAGAGGTAAAGAAAATTTTAGGGGTTTAATGAAATTAAGAAGATAAGGGCAGTGAAGTCCTTATCTTTTTTTATGATATAATACTTTATAGATATAAGGAGGTAATTAAAGTGAAGGAAGAGATAATAAGTTTACTTAAAGAAAATAAAGATAATTTTACATCTGGAGAAAAGATGAGTGAAAAGTTTGGTATTACAAGAGCTGCTGTTTGGAAGTATATGAAAGCCATAAAAAAAGATGGCTATGAGATAGAAGCTGTATCTAGAAAAGGGTATAAACTTATTTCTTCACCAGACTTACTTACTTTTGAGGAAATAAATCCGTATCTAACAACTAATTATATAGGAAAAAATATAACGTATTTTAATACTATAGATTCAACTAATAATAAAGCAAAGGAATTAGGGGCTAATGGAGTATTAGAAGGAACTGTTGTTATAAGTGAAGAACAAACAGGGGGAAGAGGTCGCCTTGGAAGACACTGGGTATCTCCAAAATTTAAAGGAATATGGATGTCTATGATATTAAGACCCGACATAGAACCCATGGAAGCGTCTAAAATAACACAAATTGTAGCGGCAGCTGTTTGCAGTGCTATTAAAGAATTAGGAATTGATGTTTATATAAAATGGCCAAATGATATTGTATTAAATAATAAAAAGATATGTGGGATTTTAACAGAAATGAGCGGGGAAATTAATAAAATTAATTACATAGTTGCAGGAATAGGAATTAACGTAAATATAGATGAGGAAGATTTGCCAGAAGATATAAAAAATATAGCTACTTCAATAAAAATGGAAACCGATTTAAAGATACAGCGTAAAGAATTAATAGCTAAAATATTTAATAAATTTGAGATGCTTTATGATGAATTTATAAATAAGGGTACAATAAAGGAATCAATAGAAATTTGTAAATGTAATTCTGCACTTTTAGGCAAACAAGTTAAAATTATAAAAAAATCTAATGAGACATTTGCAAAGGCTCTTACAATTGCTGAAGATGGAGAGCTAATTGTAGAATATGATGATGGAAAAGTGGAGAAAATTGTATCAGGAGAAGTTTCTGTAAGAGGAATGTATGGATATGTGTAAAGGGGGATTTTATAATGTTTGGAGTTATAGATAGATTTGAAGAAGAGTTTGCAGTAGTTGAACTTGATGATAGAAAAATTATAAACATACTAAAAGAAAAGTTGCCCAAAGAAGCAAAAGAAGGTTATGTTATAAAAATTACAGATGAATCAATAATAATAGATTATGAAGAAACAGAAAAAAGAAAAAAAGAAATAGAAGAATTAGCAAAAGATTTATTTGAATAAAAATTAATTACTAAAATATCTAATTAAAGATAACTGCTTTCCAAATAATATATAAATTTGATATAATTGTAATAAGTTGTAAGTTATATCAGACTATATGGAGGTGGGGAGTATGTGTAAAGAAGATAAGTGGTATTTCTTTTATACATTTTTGATGACAATAATAGCCATAGTAGCTATTTTGTATTTTAAAGCTAATAGTTTAGGGATGATTTAAAGATAGTTTTGAACATAATAAAACTAGCAGGATATAAAATTCTTGCTAGTTTTTAATTGGAATTATCTAACTTGACCTTCTCCATAAATTACATATTTAGAAGATGTAAGTTCTTTAAGTCCCATAGGACCTCTTGCATGAAGCTTTTGTGTGCTTATTCCAATTTCAGCACCAAATCCAAATTCTGAACCGTCTGTGAAACGTGAAGATGCATTTACATATACAGCAGCAGCATCCACTTCATTTAAAAATCTTTGAGAGTTTTCATAATTATTTGTAACTATAACTTCTGAGTGTTTTGTGCTGTATTTATATATGTGGTCTAGTGCTTCATCTAATGAGTCTACAACTTTGCTTGCAAATTTAAAATCTAAAAACTCTTTTGCAAAGTCTTCTTCGGTTGCTTCTGTTGCAGAGGCAATTAAAGATTGAGTTTTTTTACATCCTTTTATTTCTACATTTAAAGGTTTTAGTTTTTCAGCTAGATATGGAAGAAATTTATTAGCTATATCTTTGTGTACAAGTAAACTTTCCATTGCATTGCACACTGATGGTCTTTGAGTCTTAGCGTTTATAACTATGTTTGCAGCCATTTCTAAATCAGCAGAAGCATCTACATATACATGGCAGTTTCCAGTACCAGTTTCAATTACAGGAACTGTTGCATTTTTAACTACTGCATTTATAAGACCAGCTCCTCCTCTTGGAATTAAAACATCGATGTATCCATTTAGTTTCATCATTACATTTACAGCATCTCTACTTGGATTTTCAATAAAGTTTATAGCACCTTCTGGAAGACCAGCTTTTACACCTGCCTCAGAAATTATTTTTGCTATAATTGAGTTTGAATGTATGGCTTCAGAACCACCTCTTAAGATAGCTGTATTACCTGATTTTATACAAATAGCAGCAGCATCTACAGTAACATTAGGACGAGCTTCGTATATTATACCAATAACTCCTAGTGGAACACGAATTTGACCAATTTTTAAGTTATTAGGTCTTCTCCACATTCTAATTACTTCTCCAATCGGATCTTCTAGTGATGCAACATCTCTTAATCCTTGAGCCATTGATTTAATTCTTGTATCATCAAGTAAAAGTCTATCAAGTAAAGATTCAGTTAATCCTTTTTGTCTACCGTTTTGCATATCCTTTGCATTAGCTTCCATTATAATTTCAGTATTTTTAATTAGGGCATCTGCCATAGCATGTAGAGCATTATTTTTAGTAACTGTACTTACAATAGCCATTTTTCTTGCAGCTAATTTTGCAAGAGAGGCTGTTTCAATTACGTAATTTTCTATGTTCATTTTAAGTCCTCCTTATAATTCTTTTACTATTACTAAATTATTTCTATGAATTACTTCATCATAATTTTTATGACCAAGTTTATCTTCTATAAGATTAGAATCAAGTCCTTTTATTAAATCAACTTCCATAGAATTATAGTTAGTAATTCCATGGGCGATTTCTTCTCCTTCAGAGTTTAAAATAGATATAACTTCACCTTCTGAAAAAGTTCCGTTTACAGATATAATTCCCTTTGGTAATAAGCTTTTTTTATGATATATTAAAGCTTCTGTAGCTCCATCATCTATAGTTAAAGAACTAGTTGGTTTAGTTGCAAAAGCCATCCAATGTTCCTTTGCTTTAAGAGGATCTTTTTGTCCGATAAAAAGTGTTCCTATTTCTTTTGCATCAAGTATATTTGTTAAGAAATTATGAGCATCCCCATTTACTATAATCATTGAAGAACCAGAGGAAGTTGCTATTTTACCTGCATTAATTTTTGTTGTCATTCCACCAGTTCCAAGGGAACTTCCAGCACCACCGGCAGCGGCTACAATATCATCTGTAATTTCTTTTACTACAGGTATAAATTTAGCATCCGGGTTAGTCTTTGGATTTGAATCGTAAAGTCCATCTATATCAGTAACTAATACTAAAAGATCAGCATCTACAAGACTTGCAACCATAGCTGATAGAGTATCATTATCACCAAATTTAATTTCATCTACTACTATAGCATCATTTTCATTTACTATGGGAATAACTCCTTGTTCAAGTAATGAATAAAAAGTATTGCTAGCATTTAAGAATCTAGTTCTATGAGATAGATCTTCTCTTGTTAAAAGTATTTGACCTACTGGTTTTCCATATTCGGAAAAAAGTTTTTCATACATATGTAATAGTATTCCCTGACCAACAGCAGCAGCCGCTTGTTTTTCAGGAATAGTCTTTGGCTTTTCTTTAAGTCCAAGCTTCCCTATACCAGCACCTATAGCACCAGAAGAAACTAATATAACTTCAACTCCACGATTATGTGCATCGGAAAGTTGTCTAACTAAGTTTTCTATTTTATTTAAATTAAGTAATCCTGTAGGATAAGTTAGTGTTGAGGTTCCAACCTTTACTACAATTCTTTTTACATCTTTTAAATAGTTTTCTCTAAAATTATTCATATCGTATAACTGATAAACAGTTTTACCCCCCTCAAAATTATTCAACAATTAGATTGTTTTATATAAAAAAGTGTATAATAAAATTATTATTATCAATTTAGCAAATTATATCACAAAATAAGTATTTAATTCAATTTTACAGGAGGGTAATTATGAATAGAAAAATAGGATTTATCGGATGTGGCAACATGGGAAGTGCCATGATTAAAGGAATAGTTAAATCAAACTTAATTGAATCTAAAAATATAATGGCAAGTGATTACTTTATTGAAAAACTAGATTCTATAAAAAATGAAATAGGAATCTTAGTAACAGATAGTAATGAAGAAGTTGCAAAGGTTTCAGATATTTTATTTTTATCAGTTAAACCTAATATGTATAAAGATGTAATTAATGAAATAAAAGATTATGTAAAAAGCGAAACTATAATAGTAACTATAGCGGCGGGAGTAGATATAAAAACTACAGAAACTAATTTTGATAGAGATGTAAAGGTTGTGAGAGTAATGCCAAATACTCCAGCTCTAGTTGGAGAAGGTATGAGTGCATTATGTCCTAATAAAAATATAACTGAAGAAGAACTTCAAGAAATAGTAGCTCTTTTTAAATGTTTTAGTAAAGTGGAAATTGTAGAAGAAAAATATATTAATGTAGTAACAGCTTTAACAGGTTCATCTCCAGCTTATGTTTATATGTTTATAGAAGCATTAGCAGATGGTGCAGTGCTTAAAGGGCTTCAAAGGGATAAAGCATATAAAATGGCAGCTCAAGCAGTCCTAGGTTCTGCAAAAATGGTTTTAGAAACAGGAAAACATCCTGGTGCATTAAAGGATGATGTTTGTTCACCTGGTGGTACAACAATAGAAGCGGTTTATTCACTAGAAAAGAGTGGACTTAGGGCATCTGTAATTGAAGCTATTGAAAAATGTGTACAAAAAGCTGAGGATATGAGTAAATAATATAAAAAATCATATATTAACCTACACTTAAATTTTAGGTGTAGGTTTTTTCATATTTTGTTTAACATATGAGAATATTAAAATTAAGACAATATTCTCATGTGTTATGTTAATAGAAGAGTGATTTCTTACATATTTTTATACGTATGTAGTTTTTAGGTGAGTAAAAGTTCGAAATTACGAATATTAATTTAAAGCTATTATAAATAATTCGTATTTTGTATTGACTAACGTAGGTACCTTTGCTACTATAGGTAAGGGGGGAATCATCCATGAAAAAAATATATGATTTGATAATAGTTGGGGCAGGTCCAGCTGGTATATTTACAGCTTTAGAGACTACGAAATTAAATCCTAAATTAAATGTTCTAATAATTGATAAGGGAAGAAGTATAGAAAAAAGAACATGTCCTGCAAGAAAAACAGGTAAGTGTGTTAATTGCAGTCCCTGTGCAATAACATTCGGATGGTCAGGGGCAGGAGCTTTCTCAGATGGAAAACTTTCACTAAGTCCAGAGGTTGGAGGAAGAATACTTGAGTATTATTCTGAAGAAGAGTCAAAAGAGCTTATAAATTATTGTGATAATATATATTTAAAATTTGGTGCAAATAAGGTTGTACACGGTTTAAACAATGAAAGAGTAGAAGAAATAAAATATGAAGCAAGTAAGCATAATATACGTCTTATAGAGTGCCCAGTTAGGCATTTAGGAACTGAACTTGCTTACAATGTTTTAAGGGATATGTATAGTCATCTTATAAATAATACAAATACAGATTTTTTAGAGTTAACAGAGGCTGAAGAACTTATAGTTGAAAACAACAAGGTTCTAGGAATTAAGGTGAAAATAAATAAGGAATTAGTAGAAATTAAGGGTGAATATGTTGTTGTTGCACCAGGACGTGGTGGAGCTGAATGGCTTTCTAAAGAAGCGGAAAAACATAATTTAAAAACAAAAAATAATGCAGTTGATATAGGAGTTAGAGTAGAGGTTCCAAACTCTATAATGGATCACTTAACAAAGGATTTATATGAGGCAAAATTAGTTTATTATTCAGATACCTTTGACAATAAAGTAAGGACATTTTGTATGAATCCAGGTGGAGTTGTATCAGAGGAACATTATGATGATAATATAGCAGTTGTAAATGGTCATAGTTATTCTCAGTCTAAGCTTAGAACTAATAATACTAATTTTGCAATGCTTGTATCAACATCATTTACAGAGCCTTTTAACCAACCAATAGATTATGGTAAATATATAGCGCAACTTGGAAATATGTTAACTGGAGGACCAATAATGGTTCAAAGGTTAGGAGATTTATTACAAGGAAGAAGAACTGATGAGACTAGATTGAAGAAATCAACTACAATACCTACATTAAAGTCAGCAGTACCAGGAGATTTAAGTTTTGTACTGCCTCAAAGACATTTAACATCAATAGTAGAGGCAATTAAAGCTTTTGATAAGGTAGCACCAGGGCTTTATAGTAAAAATACATTATTATATGGTGTTGAAGTTAAATTTTATTCAAGTAAATTTGAAACCAATGATAAATTTGAAACTGAAGTTCAGAATTTATATACAATAGGTGATGGGGCAGGAATTACAAGAGGTCTTATGCAGGCGTCATCAACAGGAGTAATTGTAGCAAGAGATATAGTAAAAAAAAATACAAAATAATATAAAACATTTTAATATAATGGTATATAATGAGTTATATCATTAAATGTGTAATATATGATGAAAGAGAGGAAAACATATGTCAGCTTTTGTAGTATTAGGTGCTCAATGGGGAGATGAAGGAAAGGGAAAAATGACAGATTATCTTGCTGAAACAGCAGATGTTGTTGTTAGATTTCAAGGAGGAAATAACGCTGGTCATACAGTAGTTGTAGGAGAAGAAGAATATAAGCTTCATTTAATTCCATCTGGAATACTTTATGAAGATAAAATAAATATATTAGGAAATGGTGTTGTTATAGACCCTAAAGCTTTATTTGAAGAAATGGATTATTTAGAAGACTTAGGCGTTAAAGTTACACCTAAAAAATTAAAGATAAGTGATAGAGCTCAACTTATAATGCCATATCATAGAATTCTTGATGGATTAAAAGAAAAGGCAAGAGGTAAAAATGATATAGGTACAACAGGAAAAGGAATAGGACCTGCTTATACAGATAAGGCAGAACGAAGCGGTATTAGGATTTGTGACTTAATGCACAAAGATGTATTTGAAGAAAAACTAAGACAAAATATAAATGATAAAAATGAATTAATTGAACTTTATGGTGGAGAAAAGTTAGACTTTAATAAGATATTTGAGGAATATAATAGTTTTGCTGAAAGAATGAGACCATATGTTGCAGATATATCTGTAATAATTTATGATGAAATGAAAGAAAATAAGAATGTTCTATTTGAGGGTGCTCAAGGATCATTATTAGATATAGATTATGGAACATATCCATATGTTACATCTTCTAGTACTGTAGCTGGTGGCGTTTGCACAGGAGCTGGAGTTGGCCCTACAGCAATAACAGGAGCTGTAGGTATTGCAAAAGCTTATACTACAAGAGTTGGTAAAGGACCTTTCCCAACAGAACTTCTTGATGAAATGGGAGATGCTTTAAGAGAAAAAGGTCATGAATATGGGGTAACAACAGGAAGAGCAAGAAGATGTGGCTGGCTTGACCTTGTAATATTAAAGAGTACTGCTAGAATATCTGGACTTACAAGTTTTGTTGTAACAAAAATAGACACTCTTGCAGGATTAGATAAAATAAAAGTTTGTACAGGATATAAATTTAATGGCAAGGTAATAGACTACTTCCCAGCATCTTTAGAAGATTTAGCAAAATGTGAGCCTGTATATGAAGAATTTGATGGTTGGGATGACAGCATAGCTGAAGCCAGAAGTTATGATGAATTACCACAAAATGCAAAAACATACCTAAAGAAAATAGAAGAATTTACAAATACTAAGGTTTCTATAGTTTCAGTAGGACCAAAGAGAGATCAAACTATAGTAGTTGGTGAAATTTAATTTTTCTTTATTCGTTATTACAAGTTTGGTATAATATACTTTAAGTAAAACGAAACGAGGTGAAGAGAATGAAAATAACTAAGGATATGACAATTGGAGAAATCGTTAGAAATTTCCCAAGTTCAATTGAAATATTAATGAGTTTTGGAATGGGTTGTGTAGGTTGTCCATCAGCTCAAGGTGAAAGTTTAGAAGAAGCTGCTATGGTTCACGGCATGGACATTGAAAAACTTTTAGAAGCTCTAAATAAAGCTATATAATATAGAACTAAACAAAATGATTAAAAGCACTATAATTTTGCACAATTATGGTGCTTTTAATTTTATATAAAATTAAGGAGGAAAAATTATGAGTGGAGTTATAACAGAAAAAGAATATGAGATTCATTATTATGAAACTCATACTAGACATGAAGCAACAATAACAAATATTATAGATTTTTTTACTGATATTGCTACATTTCAGTCAGAAAAATTAGGTATTGGTCTTGATTTTATGATGGAAAATAAAATGGCATGGATGCTATATAAATGGGATATAAATGTCCATAGATATCCTAAATATAGAGAAAAAATCATTGTAGTTACTGAGCCTTATGCTATAAAAAAGTTCTATGCATATAGAAAATTTTATATATTAGATGAAAATAGAAACATAATTACAACTGCAAAATCTGTATGGTTATTAATTGATATTGAAAAGAGAAAACCCCTTAAAATTTCTCCTGAAATGGTTAAAGCATATGATTTAACAGATAAAAAAAATGATATTAAAATAGATAAAATTGATAAATTGCCAGAAGAACATACTTTACTTGAGTTTAAGGTAAGATATAGTGATATTGATACAAATGGACATGTAAACAATGAAAAATATGCTGCTTGGATGTTAGAAAGTCTGCCACGAGATATAATATCAGATTATACTCTTACAAATATAAAAATAACATATAAAAAAGAGACCTTATACGGAGAAAATGTAAGGATTTTAACAGGATTAAAAGAAAATAAAAATAAAGTAGTGTTTATACATAACATAATCAGAGATAATGGGGATCTTTTAACAGAAGGTCAGACTATTTGGGAAAAATAAATAATAAAAGTGTATCTAGATAATGTTCAAGATGCACTTTTATTATTTCATAAATTTTAAAAAAGGTTAATGATTAGACGCATTATTGGAAGCTATTATTCCAGAAGACCATGCCCATTGAAGATTAAAACCACCACAGTCACCATCTACGTCTAGTATTTCACCACAAAAATATAAATTAGGGATAAGTTTAGATTCAAGTGTAGTAGAATCTATTTCTTCAGTATTTATTCCACCAGATGTTACTTGAGCATTATTAAATCCATTGGTTCCTATAACTTCAAACTCCCAAGCTTTAAGAATATTAAATATAGAGTTTTTTTCTTGCCAAGTTAGATTCCAACAAGGTTTATGCATATTATCAATGCCACTTTCTTTTAAGAGTATAGTAATTACTTTTTTATTTATTATTCCAATAAATGAATCATGGATACTTCTATAACCAAAAACTCCCCAATGATTTTCTAGAAATTCTATTAAGTTTTCTTTAGAAATAGTACTCATCATATCAACTTTTAAGGTTACTTTTTTTCTATTATAAATTCCTCGTGAAGCATTCCTGCTTAATTGGAGAATTGGAGGGCCAGATATTCCATAGTCAGTAAATAGAATTTCACCAAAATCTTCTTGAATGAGTTTTTCATCTAAAAATAATTTTGCAGAACCATCAAATTTTACCCCTGATAAAGCTTTTAGTTTTTTATAGTTTAATTTAAGCTGTACAAGAGCAGGAAGGGGTTCAATAATACTATGGCCTATTTTTCTAGCTAAACTAAATCCTGAGCCATCTGAACCTGTTTTAGGGGCAGATTTGCCTCCACAACATAATATTAATTTTTTACAATTGTATTCTAATGAATCGTCTTCTGGGGTAGAAGCATAAATTTTAAATCCTTTTTTTGAATTATGTATATCTTTTACTTTAGTATCTAAATATACAGGAATCTCTTTTTCTTCTAAAGATGCTTTTAATATATCTACTACAGATGAAGATTGAAGAGATAAGGGATACATTTTACCATTTTCTAAAGTTGTAAGGTGAAGACCGAGGGTACTAAAAAACTCTAAAGTATTAGTTAAGTTAAAACTTTTTAAAGTATGTTCAAAAAATCTAGGATTATTACTATGATATCTATCTAAAGTTATATTTTCATTTGTGATATTGCAACGACCATTACCAGTGGTTAATAATTTTTTTGCTATTCTATTGTTGGATTCTAAAATAGCTACATCAATTCCTGAATTTTTTGCATTAATTGCAGCTATAATTCCAGAAGCTCCAGCACCTACTATAATAAGTTCATGTTTCAAAATAATCTCTCCTTATAAATTTATACATTTGTATTTTATTATATATTAATAGACAAAAAGTATAAAATAAATAAATTTTATATTAAAAAGATTACTAATAATACAAAAAAATAATATAAATTTTAAAAAAAATAAAAACTCTGAAAGTTAGATAACATCAAGGTTTAAAAGGATATAAATATCGAATAAAACAAAAAAATAAAAAAAAATAGAGAAAATGTGTTGACACTTTGTCAAATATCATGTAATATATTCTTCGTTGGGTGCGACAACAACGAAAGTTGAAAAACACCAAAGACAAAAGCAAGGCTCCTTGGTCAAGCGGTCAAGACACCACCCTTTCACGGTGGTAACAGGGGTTCGATTCCCCTAGGAGTCACCATTAATGTTTTATGGGCGCATAGCTCAGCTGGGAGAGCATCTGCCTTACAAGCAGGGGGTCACAGGTTCGAGCCCTGTTGTGCCCACCATAAAACAAAATGTGGCCTAGTGGCTCAGTTGGTTAGAGTGCCGGCCTGTCACGCCGGAGGTCGAGGGTTCGAGTCCCTTCTAGGTCGCCATATTAGCTGGCATGGCTCAACTGGTAGAGCAACTGACTTGTAATCAGTAGGTTCCGGGTTCAAGTCCTGGTGCCAGCACCAATTTTAAAATTATATTAAGGCTCCTTGGTCAAGCGGTCAAGACACCACCCTTTCACGGTGGTAACAGGGGTTCGATTCCCCTAGGAGTCACCATTAATGTTTTATGGGCGCATAGCTCAGCTGGGAGAGCATCTGCCTTACAAGCAGGGGGTCACAGGTTCGAGCCCTGTTGTGCCCACCATAAAACAAAATATGGCCTAGTGGCTCAGTTGGTTAGAGTGCCGGCCTGTCACGCCGGAGGTCGAGGGTTCGAGTCCCTTCTAGGTCGCCATATTAGCTGGCATGGCTCAACTGGTAGAGCAACTGACTTGTAATCAGTAGGTTCCGGGTTCAAGTCCTGGTGCCAGCACCAAAAAGATCTAAGCAACAATGCTTAGATCTTTTACTTTTATAAATAAATAAAAAATTATTACTAAAAAACTCTAAAGATAATATCTTTAGAGTTTTTTAGTAATGTATTAGAAATTTGGAGATTTAGGTTTATTTAAATTTATTTTGACTCTAATATCTTCGCCATAAAATTTGCACAAGGTAAAGTTTCCAAGAAGTCTAGAAGTTATTCTTTCAGAATAAGCCTTAACAAGTACTTCTATATCATAATTTGTAGAAATAACCATCTTCTTATTTTTCAAAAGTCGTTTATTAAGTAAATTAAATAGTTCTGTTTTGGTAAAATTGCTGACTTGTTCTGTACCTAAATCATCTATAATTAATAAATCACAATTAATAAGTAGGTCTTCTAACTCATAGTTATTTTGAAGTTTAGTTTCTCTAAGATTTTTAATAAGATCTTCAGCAGTTCTATAAATAACTAAATGGCCTCTATCTAAAAGTTCCTTTGCAATACAGTGAGTAAGAAAGGTTTTCCCTGTTCCAGAATTGCCAAAAAACAATAAATTATCTTTACTAGAGTTAAAGGTTTCTATAAAGTACATAACAATTTTTATAATTTCTTCCGTATTTTCTCGAGGACTTTTAATATCGTTATTAATTTTCATTGATGAATAATATTCGTATTTAAAATTTTTAAAATTATTTGTTCTGAGTAGCTGTTTTAGCTCAGAGTTTTCGTAGTATAGCTTAATTAATTTAGGTTTATAGCATTCACAACGATTATGTCCAATAAACCCGGTATCTTTACATTTACCACAACTGTATTTAGTTTTCAAATAATCCATGTCATATCCATTAGATACTAATAATTCAGATTTTTTGATTCTAAGATCAGTTATTTTTTCTCTTAAAGATTTTAAATATTCTTCTCTATTTTCTATAGGTTTAAAAGCGCTAATAGATAATTGAATACAGAGTTTGTTTATGTTCTTTTCGATATCTTGAATTTGTGGAATTTTATTATATACTTCTTGTTTTCTATTTTTAAGATTTTGTTTTTCTCTTTCTCTTATTTTTTCGTATATCTTCAGAATTTTACTTTGGTAACCTTTAATCATTATTATCCCATCCTAGTAATTTTTTTTCTAGATCTTTAAAATCATAAGATCGTTGCTCATAATCGTTAAATAAATCCACCTTATTTTTATTATTGCCATAATAATTATTTTTCTTAAAGTTACCTTTTAACTTATCTTTCTTTTCTATATCTTCTATAGTTTTTAAATTATTAGAAAACCAATTGTTAAGTATACCGTCTATATATTTAAATTCAGCTTTATTAAGTCGTTCAAAACAAATATCACAAGCTTTATATATAATTTCTAAAGGAAATTTATATACGCTAATCCATTTATCAAGCATTTGTTCTTGAGGTTTCATTACTTCAGAATTTTTTATTCCTAAATAGTTTAATATTTTTTTTATATTAAGCCACTTATCTTCATGTGCTTTAATAAAAGCTTGGGCATCATCTACAGTTTTAATTTTAGCATCATGCCAAGAGATTGCTATTTTTTCAATATATCTATAATCACGTTTTCCCTTTGAAACGCTATATTGCATTAATAATAATATTAGTTCTGGCGAGAAATTGAAATCTTTTTGCCAACTTAAATACATAGTCATTTCTTTATTAGATAAAGGTCTTGCAAGAAGTTTTTCTATTTCTTCCATCATACCTTTTATAGAAGAATCCTTTAATTTTGAAAGTACATCTACTTTATTTTCTTGATTTTCTATTAATGTATCTAAATCCAAAAATTCTATAGAAAAGGTACCGGAATTATCAAGAGGATGCATTTTTATTACTCCCAGGTCACTCCAGTAATTCCAAGCGTTCATAACATCACTTTCTAATAAATGAAGAGTATTTGCTATGCTGCTAGAATTTACACCCAATTCACCTGCCATGCAATATCTAAGACCAAGCAAATATACTTTTATATATTGGCCTCTAGCGGAAGTCATAAATTTATCAATAAATATGTTGCTTACAAGAGTGTACTGGACATTCTTGTGATTAAACATGAATGTGTTCATGTTGTCACACCTTTCTATTATAAACACTATATATAGTAGCTTTAAATTTTATTATATCAAAGTAATGGATTTTACTCAATTAATTAAAGAATGGAAGAGTATCCACCTTTATTGAAATAAACAATATTTGGTGGTATTTTAATAGTATATTATTCATGGTAGGAGGCAGTTTTTTGAAGAGTTCAAAGGAGTTATTAAGGATATTAAATAGTATAAATGGAAAGGGATACAAAGCTTATAAAGATATAAGTGGATATTATGATTTTGGAAAATATATTTTATCTGTAGATAATGTCCAAGGAGATCCTTTTGCAAGTTTATCTAGGATTAGGATTATTGTAAAAAAAAGTGAAGCTAAATTTCCAATAAATTATTTTGATAAAAATCATAAGAGAATAGCTGTAGTTGATTTTTTAACACGATTATGTTGGAAAAACATAAATGAACATTATAGTAAAGTAAAAGGATCAGGGAAAAGCGGTATTTTAAGTATAGATAGGTGTGGACAAGAGATACTTGATAGAACATCTATACATATTTCAAAAGAAAATATAGAAGCGAGATTAGAAGTGGGTCTCCCAGCTCAAGGAAGAAAAATATTATCGAAGGAAACTGAGTTAATATTTTTTCAATATCTTCCTAAAATCGTAGAGAAAACGTTATATTTTAATAATATAAACGGCAAAAAGTTAAAAAAACATATTGAGCTTGTTGAAGATCAACAATTTATAAGAAATAAATTAAATGACCTTGGTATCTGTGCTTTTGTATCAAATGGTTCAATACTTCCAAGAAAAAGTGGAATTTCTGAAAAACCTTTAGAAAATAATGCTATAGAATTTATAAGCCCTAAAGAACTACAGATAGAATTAGACTTACCTTTTAGAGGGAAAATTGTAGGAATGGGTATAAAAAAAGGGATAACATTAATTGTAGGAGGAGGATATCATGGAAAATCTACATTACTTAAAGCGTTAGAACTTGGTGTTTATAATCATATAGAGGGGGATGGAAGAGAATTTGTTATAACAAATGACAGTGCTGTAAAGGTTAGAGCAGAAGATGGAAGAAATATTGAAAAAGTAGATATATCAATATTTATAAATAATCTTCCAAATGGAAAAGACACTACTAAATTTAGCACTGAAAATGCAAGTGGAAGTACATCACAAGCAGCAAACATAGTAGAGGCCATGGAATGTAAAACAAATTTATTTTTAATTGACGAAGATACAAGTGCCACTAACTTTATGATTAGGGACGAAAAAATGCAGTTGCTTGTAAATAATGAAAAAGAACCTATAACTCCTTTTATTCATATGGCTAGGTTTTTATATGAAAAACATGGTGTTTCAACAATTATAGCTGTAGGAAGTTCTGGGGATTATTTTGATATATCAGATACAGTTATTATGATGGATGAATATAAAACTCTAGATGTTACGAAAAAAGCAAAGAAATTATGCAGTAATAATACATATAAAGAACCTTTAAAAGCTTCAATTAATTATAATAGAATTTTAAGAAAAAGTAGTTTTAGTGAAGGTTATAAAGGAATAAAGATAAAAAGTGTAGGAAAGGAAGCGCTTATTTATAATAAATCAGAAATAAATTTAAGATATTTAGAGCAAATAGTAAGTACAAGTCAAATTAATGCTATAGGTGAAATAATTAAGTATATAAAGGCTAATATTGTAGATGATAACCTTAGTTTGTATGAAGTTGTAAACAAAGTTTTTCATGATATAAAAGAGGAAAGCTTTGATGTTATATCATCTAAAAATGGAGTAGCAGGAAACTTAGCTATGCCAAGAAAATATGAAGTTATAGCTACATTAAATAGATTTAGAGAATTAAAAATCAAGTAATAAAAAAATGTATTTTATCGTATTTTGAAGAATATAAAAAATAAAGAAATACATACTAATGAAGAGTAATATTTAATTTCTTATAAAAATTGTGAAGAATTTTAAGTATTACTCTTAAAAATGGTTAATTTTAATAAAATTTTCTAGTTTACATATGATTATTTTTAATATATACTTTGATTATCAAAATATTTGATTATCCAAATATATTGTAGTTGAAGGAATTTAGTCTTAGAGGGATGAGTGATATATAGTGGATAAGGATATAAAGACGATTTTAAATGAACTTTTAGTAGATACTTTTAATGAAATATTAACGATAGAACAAACTGCTTTGAAGTCTGGTAAATTAAATGATTTATCTGTAACAGAAGTACATACAATAGAGACAATAGGTATGTATAAACCAAGAACCATGTCAGAGATAGCAGGAGACTTAGGCATAACTGTAGGTACATTAACTACTGCAATAAATAATTTAGTTAAAAAAGAATATGTTGAAAGAAAAAGAGATGAAAATGATAGAAGGGTAGTTAAGGTAGTTCTTACGAAAAAAGGTAAGCTTGCTTATAGAGTTCATGAAAAGTTTCATTCAGATATGGTAAATGCAACAATTGATGGGTTAACTGAAACGCAAGAGAAAGTTTTAGCAGATGCACTATCAAAGCTTAATGATTTTTTCAAAAATAACTATATAATAAAAAATCAAAATAAGAAGGAATAATAATTATGTATAATGTTAAGATTATAAGCACTGGAAAATATATGCCAGATAATATTGTTACAAATGATGACATGTCAAAATTTGTGGATACTAATGATAAATGGATAACTGAGAGAACAGGAATAAAAGAAAGAAGAATTTCTATAGGTGAAAATACATCTGATATGGCAATTAAAGCCGCAATAGATGCATTAGAAAAGTCTTCTATAAAGGCTAATGATTTAGATTTAATTATTGTAGCAACATGTACTCCAGACAGTTTTGTGCCATCTACAGCGTGTATTGTTCAAGATAAATTGCAGGCTACTAAAGCTACTTGTTTTGATGTTAGTGCTGCGTGTACAGGATTTATATATGCACTTGGAGTAGCATCACAATTTATAAGGACAGGACAGGTTAAAAATGCTTTAGTAATTGGAGCAGAAACATTATCTAAAATGCTTAATTGGGAAGACAGGACTACATGCATATTGTTTGCTGATGGAGCTGGAGCTGCAATTATAGAGAGAAGTGAAGAAGTAGGACTTATTTCTCAATATACAGGTTCTGACGGAACAGGAGGAAAGGCATTAAAATGTGATGCTCTTCCTGTAAAAAATCCATATTGCAAAGTAGATGATAATTTTAAAGATACATTGTCTATGGAGGGTAGAGAAGTATTTAAATTTGCAGTTAATGCTATGATTGAGTCTGTGAATAAGGTTTTAGAAAATACGGAGTATAATTTAGATGATATAGATTATATAGTGCCACATCAAGCTAATATTAGAATTATTGAATTTGTTTCTAAGAAGCTTAAAATTCCACAAGATAAATTTTATGTGAATTTAGATAAGTATGGAAATACATCTGGAGCTAGTATACCGATTGCTTTAGATGAGATGAATAAAAAAGGCATGTTTAAAAAGGGCGATAAAATTATTTTAGTTGGATTTGGTGGAGGGCTTACTTTTGGAGCACATCTTATTCAATGGAATTAATAAAAAATAAATTATAAATAAAATTTAGGAGGTATTTGTTATGACATTTGAAAGAGTTAGAAAGGTAATGGCAGAACATTTAGAAATGAACGAAGAAGAAATAAAATTAGAATCAAATTTCCAAGATGATTTAGGTGTAGATTCTTTAGATATATTCGAAATAGTAATGGAAATAGAAGATGAGTTTGATTTAGAAATCCCAAATGAAGATATTGAAGATGTAAAAACTGTTCAAGATTTAGTAAAATATCTTGATTCAAAATGCCAATAGGACACTAAATTTAAAATTAAAGACTGCGTGCTTGCAGTCTTATTTTATAGGAGGAGAGCATGAGAAACTGCACTTTATTTGAAAAACTAGGAGCAAAATATCCAATAATTCAAGGGGGTATGGCTTGGATTGCAGATAGTTCATTAGCAGCGGCTGTATCAAATGCTGGAGGAATCGGAATAATAGCAGCAGCTAATGCTCCAGTTGAATATGTTAGAGATGAAATTAGAAAGGCTAAAAAGCTAACAGATAAGCCATTTGGTGTAAATATTATGCTTTTAAGTGACAATGCAGATGAGGTAGCAAAGCTTGTGTGTGAAGAAGGAGTAAAGATTGTCACAACTGGAGCTGGAAGTCCAGGAAAGTATATGGATATGTGGAAGGAACATGATATTACTGTAATACCTGTTGTTGCATCAGTTGCTCTTGCAAAACGAATGGAAAGAAGTGGAGCTGATGCTGTTATAGCAGAAGGTTGTGAAGCTGGGGGACATATAGGAGAACTTACAACTATGGTACTTGTTCCACAGGTAGTTGATGCTGTAAGTATACCAGTAATTGCAGCTGGTGGTATAGGTGATGGAAGAGGTGTTGCAGCTACATTTATGCTTGGAGCATCCGGAATTCAAGTTGGAACAAGATTTTTAGTATCAAAGGAATGTACTATACATCAAAACTATAAAGATAAGGTAATTAAGGCAAAAGACATAGATTCGGCAGTTACAGCAAGAGCAACAGGTCATCCAGTAAGAGTACTTCGTAACAAGCTTGTACGAGAATTTAAGGTTTTAGAAAAAAGGGGAGCATCTATTGAAGAATATGAAAAGTTAGGTGCAGGAACACTACCTAAGGCTGCTAAAGAAGGCGATGTAGAAATGGGCTCTGTTATGGCTGGACAAATAGCTGGACTTATAAAAAAAGAGCAAACTTGTAGCGAGATTGTAAAAGAGTTATTTACTGAAGCAGATACCATAGTAAATACTTTTTTATTGGAGGGTAGACATGAGTAAAATTGCATTTATATTTTCAGGTCAAGGAGCTCAGTATGTTGGTATGGGTAAAGAACTTTATGACAATATGGAAGAATGCAAAGAGGTTTTTCATAAAGCAGATAAAGCTCTTGGTTTTTCTATAAGTAATATATGTTTTGAAGGTAGCAAAGAAGAACTAGATAGAACGGAAAATACTCAACCAGCTATTTTAACAACAAGTATTGCAGCATTAAAGGCTCTTGAAAAAAGTGGTATTAAGGCTGATGTAGTAGCTGGACTTAGTCTTGGTGAATATTCTGCATTAGTATGCAGTGGAGTATTTAGTTTTGAAGATACTGTAAGAGTGGTAAAAAAGAGAGGTAAGTTTATGCAAGAAGAAGTACCTCAAGGTGTAGGTACTATGGCAGCTATTATAGGATTAGATAGAGAAAAGGTTTCTAAAGCTTGTGAAGAGTGTAGGGAATATGGAATAGTTGAAGTTGCAAATTATAATTGTTCATCACAAATAGTTATTGCTGGGGAAATAAATGCTGTAGATAAAGCTTGTGAATCTGCAAAAGAACTTGGAGCAAAACGAGTAATAAAGTTATCAGTAAGCGCTCCTTTTCATACTTCAATGCTAAAGGGTGCAGGAGAAAAATTATATAAAGAACTTGAAGATGTTACGTTAAATGATATTAAAGTACCAGTTATGACTAATGTAACAGGAAATTATATAATAGATATTAATGATGTAAAAGATATATTAAGAAGACAGGTTATGAGCTCTGTATTATGGGAAGATATAGTGAAAACCATGATAAATGATGGTGTGGATACCTTTATAGAAATAGGACCGGGAAAAGCTTTAAGTGGTTTTGTTAAAAAAATAAATAGAAAAGTTAAAGTCTTAAATGTAGAAGATTTAACTTCGTTAAATAAAACAATAAATGAATTAAAGGAGAAGAAAATTAATGAATGAAATTATGTTAACTGGTAAAAATGCTATAGTTACAGGATCAAGTAGAGGGATTGGGAAGGCTATTGCAATAAAGCTTGCTGAGCTTGGAGCTAACGTAGTTTTAAATTATAGAAGTGATATAAATTCAGTTAATGAAGTAGTTAAAGAAATAGAATCAAAGGGCGTAAAAGCAGTAGCAATTCAAGGTGATATAAGTAAATTTGAAGATGCTAAAAAGATAGTGGATGAAGCAATAGAAAAGCTAGGATCAATAGACATATTAGTAAATAATGCTGGAATAACAAAAGATACATTACTTATGAGAATGAAAGAAGAAGAATTTGATAAGGTAGTTGAAGTAAATTTAAAAGGAGTATTTAACTGCACAAAACATGTTGTTCCTATAATGATGAAGCAAAGAAGTGGAAAAATAATAAACATATCATCAGTGGTAGGATTATCAGGTAATGCAGGACAATCAAACTATGCAGCAGCAAAGGCGGGGATAATAGGGTTTACCAAATCTGTAGCCAAAGAAATTGCTAGCAGAGGAATTACTGTAAATGCGGTAGCACCAGGATTTATAGCGACAGATATGACAGATGTATTATCAGATAAAGTTAAAGAAAATATAAAAAACAATATTCCTTTAAAAAGAGTTGGAGATTCAAAGGATATAGCGAATACAGTAGCATTTTTATCATCAAATATGGCATCTTACATAACCGGGCAAGTTATAAGTGTAGATGGTGGAATGCATATATAAAAAATTATATTATAAACACTTATGTTAGGAGTGAATAGATTTGAAGAATAGAGTTGTAATTACTGGTATAGGGGCAATAACGCCTATAGGAAATGATGCAAATACATTTTGGAACAGCATAAAAGATGGAAAGTGTGGAATAGATAAAATAACAGCTTTCGATACAACTGATTATAAAGCAAAACTTGCAGCTGAAGTTAAGGATTTTAAAGTTACTGATTATATAGATAAAAGAGAAGCTAGGAGACTTGATAAGTTCTGTCATTTTGCATTAGTTGCAGCAGATGAAGCTATGAAGGATTCTGGACTTAATGAAGATAATGTAGATAAAGAAAAAATGGGAGTAATTGTTGGTTCTGGAGTAGGTGGTATTGCAACTATAGAAGAACAACATAACAAGCTTTTACAAAAAGGTCCAAATAGAGTAACTCCATTTTTTATACCTATGATTATAAGTAACATGGCAGCGGGTAACATAGCTATAAAATTTGGTGCTAAGGGAATTTGTACTAATATAGTTACTGCTTGTGCTACAGGAACACATGCAATTGGAGAAGCATTCCACAATATTAGAAATGGAATATCAGATGTAATTATAGCTGGAGGAGCTGAGGCATCAATAACACCACTTGCTGTAGCTGGATTTACATCTCTTACAGCATTAAGCACTAGTGAAGATAAAGAAAGAGCTTCTATTCCTTTTGATAAAGAAAGACATGGATTTGTAATGGGAGAAGGATCAGGAATAGTAGTTTTAGAATCACTTGAAAATGCATTAAAGAGAAATGCAAAAATATATGCAGAAGTAGTTGGATATGGTGCTACTTGTGATGCATATCATATAACTTCACCAGCACCTAATGGAGAAGGTGGAGCAAGAGCTATGGAAATTGCCATAAAAGATGCTGAGATAGATAAGAGTGAAATATCATACATAAATGCTCATGGAACAAGTACACCATATAATGATAAATTTGAAACAGCAGCTATAAAAAATGTATTTGGTGAAGAGGCATATAAAATACCTGTAAGTTCAACTAAATCAATGACAGGACACTTACTTGGAGCAGCTGGAGCAATAGAGGCTATAGTATGTGCTAAATCAGTACAAGAAGGATTTATACCTGCAACTATAGGTTATAAAGTACCTGATGAAGAATGTGATTTAGATTATGTTCCAAATGAAGGTAGAAGTGCTGATTTAAAATATGTTATGTCTAATTCACTAGGATTTGGAGGACATAACTCAACAATAATTTTAAAGAAATGGAATGAGGAATAGGCTATGGATTATAAGGGAATTCAAGAAATTATAAAAACAATGAGTAATTCAGATCTTACTTCCTTAGAAATAGAAACTCAAGATATTCGTATTGCTATGAAAAAGGGAGAAGTAAAAGAAGATATATTTGCTAACAAAGAGAAGGCTATTAGAGAAGATAGTAATTCAGTTAGAGAGGTAGAAACTGTTCCAGTAAAAGAAGTGGTTATAGAAAAGGTTCAAGAAGCTAAAATAGAGGACGACAGTTTAGTTACTATAAATTCTCCTATAGTTGGAACATTTTATTCTGCACCATCTCCTGAAGATGAGCATTTTGTAACGAGAGGAAGCAAGGTTAAAAAAGGAGAAACACTTTGTATAATAGAAGCTATGAAGCTTATGAATGAAATAGAAGCAGAAGAAAACTGTGAAATAGTTGAAATATTAGTGGAAAATGAAGATATGGTTGAATACGGACAGCCATTATTTAAAGTTAGAGTATAGGGGGCTAGGTTAATGGTACTTGGAATAAAAGAAATTCAAAAAATTATACCACATAGATATCCATTTTTACTTGTTGATAGAGTAGAAGAATTAGAACCAGGAAAAAGGGCAGTTGGTTATAAAAATGTTACTATGAATGAATATTTCTTTCAAGGACATTTCCCAGAAGAACCGGTTATGCCTGGGGTGCTTCAAATTGAAGCATTGGCACAACTTGGAGCAATAGCGCTTTTAAGTATGGAAGAATTTAAGGGTAAAATAGCTTATTTTGGGGGTATAAATAAAGCTAAATTTAGACATAAAGTTGTACCAGGGGATGTACTTAAATTAGAAGTGGAAATTATAAAAATGAAGGGACCTGCTGGAATTGGAAAGGCAATAGCTACTGTCGATGGAAAAAAGGCCGCTGAAGCAGAGATAATGTTTGCAGTAGGAAAGTAGGTGAAGATTATGTTTAATAAAATTCTAATTGCTAACAGAGGGGAAATTGCTGTAAGAATAATAAGAGCATGCAGAGAACTTGGAATAGAAACTGTTGCTGTATATTCTGACATAGACAAGAATGCTCTTCATGTTCAAATGGCAGATGAAGCTGTTTGTATAGGACCTGCAAAGCCTAGTGAAAGCTATCTTAATATGGAAAATATAATAAGTGCAACTGTTCTTACAGGAGCACAAGCAATACATCCTGGCTTTGGATTTTTATCAGAAAACAGTAAATTTGCAGAGATGTGTAATGACTGTAATATTGTATTCATAGGGCCTGACATCGATACTATGAATAACATGGGAAACAAGTCAAAAGCAAGAGAAATAATGCTAAAAGCACAGGTGCCTATTGTTCCAGGAACTGAAGGAAATGTAGATACAGTTAAAGATGCATTAAAAGAAGCAGAGAGAATAGGTTATCCTGTAATGATAAAAGCAGCAGCTGGTGGTGGCGGAAGAGGAATAAGAATAGTTAGAACAAATGAAGATATTGGTAAAATGTTTGAAACTGCCAAAAGAGAAGCTGAAGTTGCTTTTGGGGATGGTAGTATGTATATGGAAAAGTTTGTAGAAAATCCAAGGCATGTTGAGTTTCAAATATTAGGGGATAACTATGGAAATGTAGTTCATCTTGGAGAAAGAGACTGTTCTATTCAAAGAAGAAATCAAAAAGTTTTAGAAGAAACTCCATGTCCTATAATGACTCAGGAGTTAAGAGAAAAGATGGGTTCAGTAGCTGTAACAGCAGCTAAAGCTGTAAACTATAAGGGTGCTGGAACTATAGAGTTTTTATTAGATAATAAGGGAGATTTTTATTTCATGGAAATGAATACAAGAATACAAGTAGAGCATCCCATAACTGAGATGGTAACAGGAATAGACTTAATAAAGGAACAAATAAAAGTTGCATCAGGAAAAGAGCTTAATGTAAAGCAAGAGGATATAAAGTTTGAAGGTCATTCAATAGAATGTAGGGTTAATGCTGAAAATCCAGCTAAAGGTTTTATGCCATCACCTGGAACTGTAAATATCACATGTATTCCTGGTGGATCAGGAATTAGAATTGACAGCGCATTATATCAAGGATATAAAATGCCTCCAAATTATGATTCTATGATTGCTAAATTAATTGTTCATGGAAAAAATAGAGATGAAGCAATAAGCAAAATGAAAAGAGCATTAGAAGAGTTTGTTATAGACGGAATAGATACAAATATATCTTTTCAATTTGAAATTTTAAATAATAAAAATTTTGTTAATGGAACGTATAATACTGGATTTATAAATAATGAGTTTGGATATTAAAAGAGAGTATGACAGTTTAATGTTGTTAAGGGTAGGTGAGGCTTATGTTTAAAATTAATCCTATATTTAAGAAAACTAAATACATAACTGTAAAGGCTCCTGAGGACAAGGATACGGAAGAAAAAATACCAAACATACCAGAAGGTATGTGGATTAAATGTGATAAATGTGGCAAAATATTATACAAAAAAGATTTAGATGAAAACCTTAAGGTTTGTAAATTTTGTGGAAAGCACTACAGAATGAATGCATGGGAAAGAATAAATTTAGTTGTAGATACAGGAACTTTTAGAGAATTTGCAGAAAATATCATGTCTAAAAATCCACTTGACTTTCAAGGTTATGAAGAAAAAGTAAAGGATATTCAAGAGAAAACAAAACTTAATGAAGGTGTAGTAACAGGATTTGGTAAAATATATGGAAAAGATATTGTAGTAGCATCAATGGATAGTAGATTTATGATGGGAAGTATGGGATCTGCTGTAGGAGAGAAAATAGCAAGAGCAATTGAAAAAGCTACAGAGAGTAAATTACCTATTATCATGTTTACAACATCTGGTGGAGCAAGAATGCAAGAGAGTATGTTTTCTCTTATGCAGATGGCAAAAACAAGTGCTGCAATAGCAAGACACAATGAAGCGGGATTATTATATATACCGGTACTGACAGATCCTACAACAGGAGGAGTTATTGCGAGTTTTGCTATGCTTGGCGATGTTATATTATCAGAACCTGGAACATTAATCGGATTTGCAGGTAGAAGGGTTATTGAGCAAACTATAAAGCAAAAATTACCTGATGATTTCCAAAGTGCAGAGTTCCTTTTGGAACATGGATTCTTAGATAAGATAGTTGAAAGAAATAATTTAAAAAAAGTATTATATAAAATCTTAGATTTGCACTAGATTAATGCTGAAGGAATCAAAGGGGGTATATACTTGTTACAAAATGAAAAACAGGTTATTGAATTAAGGAAAAAGATAGATGAGCTTAAAAGATTCTCAGAAGAACAACAAATAGATTTATCATCTAAAATACAGGAACTTGAGCTAAAACTACAAGAACTTAAAAAGAATATGTATACTGAGTTATCTCCTTTAGATAAACTCACATTATCTAGAATGAAAGAGCGTCCTACAGCCCTTGATTATATAGAAAGAATTTTTGATGGATTTATAGAATTACATGGTGATAGGGGATTTAAGGATGATCCTAGTATTGTTGGAGGTATTGCTAAATTCAATGGAATACCTGTTACTGTAATAGGACAACAAAAGGGAAGAGACACAAAAGAGAATATAAAAAGAAATTTTGGAATGGCAAATCCTGAAGGATATAGAAAAGCTCTAAGATTAATGAAACAAGCAGAAAAATTCAAAAGACCTGTTATATGTTTTATTGATACTCCAGGTGCTTTTTGTGGCGTTGGAGCAGAAGAAAGAGGGCAAGGAGAAGCTATCGCTAAAAATTTAATGGAAATGGCTGTACTTAAAACACCTATAATATCAATTGTTATTGGTGAAGGTGGAAGTGGTGGTGCTCTTGGATTATCTATAGGAGATGAAATATGGATGCTAGAGCATAGTGTATATTCAGTACTTTCTCCAGAAGGATTTGCAGCTATATTATGGAAAGATGGCTCGAGAGTTGCAGAAGCAGCATCTTTAATGAAAATAACAGCTCAAGATTTAAAAGGTTATAATATAATAGATAGAGTTATACAAGAACCAACTGGGGGAGCCCATAAAGATTTAGATTTAATTGCTGAGACTATAAAGAGAGAATTGTTAACAGTACCTTTTATAGAAATGAAAAATAATATAAGTAAAACATTAGAAAAGCGATATGATAAATATAGGAAAATTGGAGAGTACTCAGAATAAATTTTATAAAAGCACACAATATGTTGTATATAATACTCATAATGTGTGTTTTTATTTTTCAATAATTTTATATAAATTATTAATACTAAGGATTGCAATATTATAAATATACAATTTATGAATATTTATAATATAATATGCAAAAAAATATATAAATATTCCCAAAACTATTGCATATTTATAAATACAAGAGTATAATAATACACAACAAGAGATTACGGGGGTATGAAAAATGTTAAAAGGGAAAAAATTAAAATTTATAATATGCAGTTTAATGTTAACAATGGGAGTAACATTACTAGTTGGATGTGGAAATAAAGACAATGGAAATAAGAATCAAACTAAAAATATGTCAAAGATAGAACAGATAAAAAAATCGGGTAAGTTAGTACTTGGAACGTGTGCAGATTATCCACCTTATGAAGTACATAAAGTTAAAGATGGAAAAGATGAAATAGTAGGTTTTGATATAGAACTTGCAAAAGAAATAGCAAAAGATTTAGGCGTAAAACTAGAAATTAAGGATATGGATTTTGATCCATTAGTATTATCTGTAAAATCGGGGAAGGTTGATTTTGTTATATCAGGAATGAATCCAACACCAGCAAGAGAAAAAGAAATAGATTTTTCTAAAATTTACTATAAAGCAAAACAAAGTGTAATTATTAGAAAAGACGATAAAAATAAATTAACAAATCTTCAAAGCTTATCAGGTAAAAAGATAGGTGCTCAAATAACTTCTCTTCAAGAGAAAATTGCAAAAGAAGACATACAAGGAGCAAATGTAATTTTACTTGGAAAGGTTAATGAGCTTATATTAGGATTAAAAGGTAAGAAAACAGATGCTGTAATTGTAGAAGAACCAGTTGCAAAGGCTTATGTTGCAAAATATCCAGAGCTTATGGTTGCCAATATAAATGTTGGAAAACCAAATGAAGGTTCAGCAGTGGGAATTCAAAAAGGAAGTAGGGACTTTGTTGATTCAGTAAATAAGACTATAGATAGATTAAATTCTAAAAATAAAATGCAAAAAATGATTGATAAGGCATCTCAAGAATCAAAGGACTTAGTTAAGTAGAAATTAAAATTACAAGAATGGGGGGAATTCTATGGAACAAGTAAACGAAATAAAAAGTTTTTTGGATACGTATTTGCCGTTTTTCTTAAACGGTGCTGGAATAACAATTATATTATCAGTAATAACAGTAGTATTATCTTCTATATTAGGTACAGTATTTGCGTTAATGAAACTATCTAAAATTAAGATACTTAAGGCAATTTCTACTGTATTTATAGAGATAGTCAGAGGAACCCCTCTTCTTGTACAAGTGTATATTTTTTATTATGGTATTCCAGAGGTTCTGGAAAATTTAGGAGTGCATTTGCCTCAAATAGATATAATGGGAAATGATTTTACAGGACTTTCCATGATTGTTATAACACTTGCACTTAATAGTACAGCATATGTAGCAGAAATAATAAGAGGCGGAATAGAATCTATAAATAAAGGTCAAATGGAGGCAGCAAGATCACTTGGATTAACTCAAAGCATGGCAATGAGATATGTTATAATTCCTCAAGCTATAAAAAATATATTACCTGCTTTAGGAAATGAGTTTATTACAGTAATAAAAGAATCATCTATAGTATCTGTAGTTGGAATAAAAGAGCTTATGTTTAATGCAAAGACAGCGTCTGGTGCTACATTAAAAGTATTTACACCATATCTAGCAGCAGCAGCTATATACTTTATATTAACATTTACGCTTTCAAAATTATTAGGAATTTTTGAAAGGAGGATGAAGCTAAGTGATTAAGGTAGAAAATCTTCATAAAAGTTTCGGAAAACTAGAAGTTTTAAAAGGGGTAAATGCCCATATAAAAAAAGGTGAAGTTGTGGTAGTAATAGGACCATCTGGTTCAGGAAAAAGTACATTTTTAAGATGCCTTAATCTTTTAGAAGAACCTACTTCTGGAGATATAATTTTTGAAGGAAACTCTATTATATCAAAGAAAAATGATATAAATACTCAAAGGCAGAAGATGGGAATGGTATTTCAACAGTTTAATCTTTTCCCTAATTTAAATATTTTAGATAATATAACATTAGCTCCAGTTAAATTAAATAAACTTTCAAAGAAAGATGCTGAAGATGTTTCTTTGAAGTTATTAGATAGCGTAGGACTTAAAGATAAGGCCAAAAGTTATCCGAATCAATTATCAGGAGGTCAAAAACAAAGAATAGCAATAGCAAGAGCTCTTGCTATGTCACCAGATGTAATGTTATTTGACGAACCCACTTCAGCACTAGATCCGGAAATGGTTGGAGAAGTTTTGGGAGTAATGAAAAAGCTTGCAAAAGAAGGAATGACAATGGTTGTTGTAACTCATGAAATGGGATTTGCAAGAGAGGTTGCTGATAGAGTAATATTTATGGATGGTGGAGTTGTAGTAGAAGATGGAGCTCCAGATGATATATTTATGTATCCGAAAGAAGAAAGAACAAAAAGTTTTTTAGGGAAAGTCCTATAATTAAAAATTAAAGCCAAACTAAAAGAATTTCAATTCTTTTAGTTTGGCTTTTGCTTAATGTAAAAATTTAACGCAAATACTTAACTGTATGTTTTTTCCAATCTAATTCAAAGTCAGATCTGAACTTTGTTTCATTAAATAATTTAAGGTTTCTACCGAACCATTGAATACAATCCCAGTCTAAATCATATTTATCGTTAAAACGAGTATAATAAACTGTAATAACAGAAGTTTTAGTGTTTTTTGGAGCCTTAAGAGCAACTACAACTTTAGGAGAGAATCCACCAGTTATTAATGAAGGTAAATCATTGTAGTCTGTTAAGTTTTTGTCTCCGTAATTATATAGTCTTGATTTCATAAAAAGTTCATTTCCGTAAAGAGAATTATATGAATCACGATTATATCCACCGTTATTAGCGTTATATTCTACTTGCCAGTGGGCGCTATTGGAAGTGGTGTTTTTTAATAAGGTATTATATTCAGGTTGATCATAGTTTACAGAACGAGAAAAGTTATAAGATCCTGATATACCTGCACTTGTTTTTGCCTCACCTTGAGAAGATTTTTCTAATGAAATATTTCCACCAATTGAATATCCCATAGTTTCTGAAACCGTTGGTGCTTTTATTTGATTTGTTGGTATGCTTTTAGTAATTTTAACAGAATTTCTTTTAGATTTACTTTCTATAAGTGTATCATATACTGCTGGCCAAAGCATTTCAGCATAATAATCCGATGTTTTTTTAATAAATCCTGAAGGGATAAATGAACCCTCAGTTGAAACAAGGGCTGTAAATTGACTATCAAAAGGATCTTCTACGAAGGTTACTGATAGTGTACTTTTAATGTTTCCTTTAGGACTAGTAACTACATCTGTTGCTGTATAACTTTGAGCTTCTTTTTTAGATTCTGCGGCATTTGCTGAAATACTAGAAAGATTTGTGCACAATGATAATAACAAAGAAGTTATTATTACTGAGCCGATTTTCTTTAAATATAACATAAGTTTTTCCTCCTATTAAATTATTAAGAAATATTAACAAAATATTAACAAAATATTAATCATACATTATTTTCGAGAAAAATTAAATATAATTTATATATATTTCGTAAATATTTTTAAAATAAAAAATAAATATTTTAAAAATATATATTAAAAAATGTTAAATCATATACTAGTACTCTAATTTTTTTAAGATAAAAATTTCGTTTGATAAAAATAAAAAAATAAATATGTAATAGTCATGAAAAGTTTTTAATATCATTAATAATATGTTATCTGGTAATAAGGAAATTGGTAATTACTTAAATATAAAATGAATAAATATTAGTTAAATATTTAATAACAACTGCTATAGCGAGTATTATATAAAAAATAATTAAAGGGGCTGTGGCACTAAGGAATTTACATGCAATGTATTGATTTGCAAATTTTAAATTAGCACAATACATTGTAGTATTAATTCTTAAGGCGACAGCTCCTTATTAAATAAAATAAATATCAAATTTATCTTTAGGAAAATTAATTATATAAAGATTTAACAGTATGGTTTTCCCAATCAAGTACAAATGTTGATTCTGTATTAGCTAAAGAAGCGGAGTCATTATTTTGACCTACCCATTCAGCACCATCCCATTTTAATGAGTATTTATCATTAAAGCGAGTATAATCAACTGTAATTCCAGAAGTTTTAGTTCCTTTTGGTGCTTTAAGTGCAACTACAACCTTAGGAGAGAAGCCACCTGTAATTAATGAAGATAAATCATTTAAATCTGTTAGGTTATTTGTACCCCAATTACCAAGTCTTGATTTCATGAAAAGTTGATTTCCATAAATTCCGTGTGATGAATTTCTATTATATCCATCCTTGTTTTCGTTATATGATACTTGCCATTCAGCAGCAGTTTTAGAATCTTTTTTTAGTAAAGTATTATATTCAGGTTGATCATAACTTACAGAACGAGAAGCATTATAAGAACCAGATACCCCTCCAGATGCTTTTCCACCATCTTTATTTCCTTCTACTGAAATATTTCCACCGATTGAATATCCCATAGTTTCTGAAACCCTTGATGTTTTAATTTGATTAGATGGTATACTTTTAGCGATTTTTATGGAATTATTTTTGTCTTGACTTTTAATAATTGTACGATATGTTGATGGCCAATACATGTCCGCATAATAAGATCCAGTTAATCGTGTTAATCCTGAAGGTATAAATGAGCCTTCAGTTGAAACAAGGGCTGTAAGTTGATTATCAAAATCGTCTTCTATGAAAGTTACTGATAGTGTAGTTTTAAAGTGATTATAATTGTTGTCAGTTACATCTGTTGATGTATAGGTTTTCACATGGTCTGTAGATTCAATAGCATTTGCTTGAATACCAGAGAAATTAACACTTATACCTAATAATAATATACTACTTAATATTAATGAATTTATTTTTTTGAAGTTTAACATATAGCTTGCCCCCTTTTTAAAAGTATGAAAATTGTTAACAAATTATTAACTACAAGTTAAGTATATAATATTTTTAAAAAATATTCAATAAATTTTAAAAAAAATGAAGAAATATTTTAAATAGTGTGAAAAATCTAACTTAAAAAAATAAAATGTCGAAGACATAAGGATAAAGTTTTAGGAATTTAAATATTAAAGTAAAAGTAATAAATTAGAATAAAAAATATATATGAGTATATGTATATAAGGAAATAAGTTTTGAGGAGTTATGTATGAGTGAATATTATAAAAACAACTATAAAATAAAAAATTTAAATTTGAATTATAATAGAAAATTAGCTAGGGAATATGCTGAAAAATATGCTTTAAAGCCTAATACTTCGGAGTATCCTTATTTTGGAGATAACGATTGTGCAAATTTTATTTCACAGGTTTTAAGGGCTGGTGGTATGCCTGAAGAAGGAACTAGTTGGGACAAATTACAATCATGGTTTTGTCGTACTACAAGTACACAGGATTTAAATAATATATCTATTACATGGAGAGCTGCAAGGTATTTTAGAAGATATTGGGGTAATGAGAACGGGCTTGGGGCAAATAAAGCTACTATATATATAGAAAGTACAGCACGAGAAGTATTGTATAATTTTAATGAAATATATAAGTTTTTAAAAATAGGGGACGTAGTTCAGTATGGAAATGCTAATAACAAATTTCCTTATCACACTCAAGTAATAGTGGATAAGGAGTATAACTGGTTAATAGGAGCAAATGATTTGTTTATGGCTCAGCACACAGAAAACGGAATCAACATATCTTTTTATGATTATTTGAGCAGGTTTGAGGATAAAGATATAAAGCCAGTATATATTTATAAAATGAAAGCAGATTAGTTTAAAATATGTTACAAAGTTAGAGGAGAAATCACATAAAGATTTCTCCTAGTTTATTTTCCTAAAAATAGATGAATACAAAAGGTAAAAAGTTCGATTTAGTACAAATTTTTATTGATATAATAAAAGCATAATACAAAGTCAGAGAGGAATAAAGTTATGAAAGAAAAAGATACTATTAAAGTCTCTGTTAGAAGTTTAGTAGAATTTGTACTGAGATTCGGAGACTTAGTTTCTACCTTTACAGGAAGTACTAGAAATGTAGATGCTATAAAAGTACATCAGAAATTACAAAAATCAGGTGGAGAAGGATATATCCCAGAAGTTCCTCTTACTTATACAGTAAAGAAGGAGGATATTACTCTAGAAATTGGCGGCCGTGCCGATGGTATCATTAAAAATGATAATAATATAACAATAGATGAAATAAAAACAACTACAAGACCATTGGAATTGATAGATGAGAATTATAATTTAATACATTGGGCACAAGCAAAGTGTTATGGATTTATTTATTGCAAAAATAACAACTTACAGAGTATAAATATTCAGATTACTTATTACGAAATGGATACTAAAGAAATAAAGAGATTTAAGAAGAAGTTTAATTTTATAGAACTAGAAGAATTCTTCTTCCATATAGTAAATAAGTATATTTATTGGGCTAAGAATTTAAAGGAGTTTATAAATATTAGAGATAAATCTATAAAAACACTATCATTCCCATTTCAATCATATAGAAAAGGGCAGAGGAAACTTGCAGTTGGTGTGTATAAAACTATTGTAGAGGGAAAAAAGTTTTTTGCAGAGGCACCAACAGGGATTGGAAAAACAATGGCAACACTTTTTCCAAGCATTAAAGCGATAGGAGAAGGATATACTTCAAAAATTTTCTATTTAACGGCTAAAACTATTACAAGAACTGCTGCTGAAAATGCAATAGAAAATATGAGAAACCAAGGTCTTAAGATTAAAAGTGTTACACTTACAGCTAAAGATAAAGTCTGTTTTTCTAAGGATGAGGGATGTGATCCTGAGTTTTGTGAATTTGCAAAAGGGCATTTTGATAGAATAAACAATGCTATATATGATATTTATAAAGAAGATATATTTTCAAGAGAGATTATAGAAAAGTATTCAAAAAAGCATAAGGTATGTCCTTTTGAATTTTCACTAGAATTATGTAATGTTGCTGATTGTATAATATGTGATTACAATTATGTTTTTGATCCTAGAGTATATTTGAAACAATTTTTTTCAGATGGGAAAAGTGATTTTACACTTTTAATTGATGAAGGACATAATCTTGTTGATAGGGCAAGGGAGATGTTTTCAGCAGAAATAAATAAAAAAGAAATATTAAAGTTAAAAAAAGATACAAATAAATCTGCTAAAACAGTATCTAAAGTTTTAAATAAGATAAATTCGCTTATGATAGACCTAAGAAAAAAATGTGAGGTTAATTCTAATATACTTGTAGATAAGGATGTACATAAAGAAGTAATTCCTCATTTAAGAGAATTCTCATATGTTTGCGAAAAGTGGATATTAGAAAATAAAAACACAAATGAATCTTTTAAAGAAGATTTATTAAACTTTTATTTTAAAGCTTTAGCTTTTATAAGAACTTATGAGTATTATGATGAAAGGTATATAACCTATGCTGAAAAAGAAAAAGATGATTTAAAGCTTAAACTTTTTTGTTTAGATCCTTCTCATTTAATAGAAGAGAGTATGAAAAGGGGGAAAGCTACTATAGTATTTTCAGCAACATTAATGCCTATGGATTATTACATAGATATTTTAGGGGGAAGTCAGGAGGATTATAGATTAAAACTACAATCACCTTTCAATAGAGAGAATATTTGTCTTATAATGGACAATAATATATCCACGAAGTTTAAAATGAGAGAATTTACTTATGATAATATAGTAAGTGATATAGAAGGTGTTATTAGAAGCAAAATAGGTAATTATCTAGTGTTTTTTCCTTCATACAAATATATGAATGAAGTTTATGATAGATTTATAGAAAACAATATAGAAGCCAAGGTTATACGTCAAGAAAGCTATATGAGTGAAGAGGATAGAGAAAAGTTTTTAAATAATTTTTGCGAAAATCCAAAGGAGACATTAGTTTCATTTGCTGTTATGGGAGGACTTTTTTCAGAAGGAATTGACCTAACTCATGATAGATTAATTGGAACTATAATAGTAAGTGTTGGATTACCACAGGTTTGCTTAGAAAGAAATATAATAAGTGATTATTTTAAAGATAAGAAGGGTAAAGGATTTGAATATGCATACATGTATCCAGGAATGAACAAGGTTATGCAAGCTGCTGGAAGAGTAATAAGAACAGAAAAGGATAAAGGAATAATATTATTAATTGATGAGAGATTTAGGTTTAAAAGTTACTTTGATTTATTTCCAAGGGAATGGAGAGATATAGCACAGATAAGTGGATTTCAGGAAGTTAAAGATAAAGCAATAGACTTTTGGCAAAAATAAGATTTTGATATAATATTTGTATACAAAGAGAAAGAAGGTAAGTTTATGAAAGCAGAAATATTAGCTGTAGGAACTGAATTGTTGCTTGGAAATATAGTAAATACTAATGCTCAATATATATCAAAACGTTTAGCGGATTTAGGCATTTATGTTTATCATCAATCAGTTATAGGCGATAATGCTGAGAGATTAAAGGAAGCTTATGAATTAGCCTTTAAAAGGGCGGATTTTGTAATAACTACAGGAGGGCTTGGACCTACTAAGGACGATTTAACAAAAGAGATTGCTTTTGAGTATTTAGAAAAAGATGCAATATTACACGAAGAATCACTTTCTAGAATAAAAGAATTTTTTCAAAAGATAGATAGACCTATGGTAGAAAGTAATAAAAAACAAGCTTATTTTCCAGAGGATGCTATAATTATGCCTAATAACAAAGGCACAGCACCTGGTTGTATTATAGAACATGATAAAAAGATTTTGGCAGTACTTCCGGGACCACCAAGAGAAATGAAAGCTATGTTTGAGGAAAGCTTAGTTCCATATCTTATGAAATATCAAGATGCAATATTTCATTCAAAAACTCTTAGAATATTAGGGGTTGGGGAAAGCTCTGTTGCTGAGATTTTAGATGACATACTAGAAAATTCTAAAAATCCAACAGTAGCACCTTATGCAAAAGATAGTGAGGTTACTTTAAGAATAACAGCTAAGGCAAAGACAAAAGATGAAGCAGAAAAGTTAATTTTGCCTTTGGAGAATGAGATTAAAAGAAGACTTGGAATAGCAGTGTATGCTGACGGTGATAGTACATTAGAGGAAGTACTTGGGAAAATGCTTGTGGATAATAATATAACAATTTCTACAGTAGAATCTTGTACAGGAGGATTGCTTGCAGGAAGAATAGTTAATTATCCTGGAATTTCTTCTGTTTTTAATGAAGGCATGATTACCTATAGTAATGAAGCAAAGATCAAAAGAATAAAAGTTAAAAAAGAAACATTAGAAAAGTATGGTGCTGTAAGTAGCCAAACGGCAGCAGAAATGGCGGAAGGCATTGCAAAAATTACTGGTAGTGATATTGGAATTTCAACTACTGGTATTGCAGGTCCTGGTGGTGGAACAAAGGAAAAACCAGTTGGACTTGTGTATGTAGGACTTTATATAAAAGGTGATGTAAAAACAAAGGAATTACACTTAGTTGGAGATAGACAAAGGGTAAGAGAACATGCAGTTATAAGAGCTTTAGAGTGGCTACGTCGTGAGCTTGTAAGAAAAGGTATAAAGTAAAGAGTATTGAGTTAATATTATATAAAAACTGACTGATCTAGATATAGAGTTTAGATTGGTCAGTTTTCTATTTAATTAAGTTAATAGTTAATATTTATATTGACAAGCTTTTTAAAAGATGATAACATTTATTGTGTTTCAGAAATAAACAAATGTATTCAAAATAGACACAAAAGATAGAAGAGGGGGCTTTTTTATATGAAGAGGATAGGCCTTTTACCAAGGTTGATTTTAGGTATAGTTTTAGGTATAGTAATAGGATTTATATCGAAAAGTACTGGGGTATATTCTGTATCTAGAATTTTTATAACTTTTACGGATATATTTGCAAACTTTTTAAAATTTATAATACCATGTATAATAGTTGGTTTTGTTGCTCCGAGTATTGCTGAACTTGGAGAAAAGTCAGGAAAATTACTAGCTATAACGGCTATAATTGCATATATATCAACTATAATATCAGGAATTGCAGCATATTTAGTTGGATCATCAATACTTCCAAAAGTAATAAAGATGGGAAATATTGCTGGAAAATCACAAATAAAAATAGATCCTTATTTTACCATAAAAATAGATCCTTTAATAGGAGTTATGACAGCATTAGTTTTAGCATTTATGTTAGGAATAGGAATGTCTCATATAAAGGGTAAAAATCTATTAGGTGTAATGAAAGATTTCCAAGGAATAGTTTCACTTACAGTTAAGAAACTTATTATACCATTTGTTCCGTTATACATAACAGGTATATTCGTAAAATTAACGATTTTAGGTGAGATATTTAAAACACTAAAAACTTTTTCTTCTGTGTATGCTATATTGTTAGTACTTCAAGTATTGTATGTAGTAATTCAATATGGATTAGCTTTTGCGCTTAGTGGAAAGAATCCATTAAAATGTTTAAAAAATATGATTCCTTCATATTTTACAGCGCTTGGAACTCAATCATCAGCAGCGGCTATTCCAGTAAATTTACAATGTGTAAAGAAGAATGGTGTATCTGAAGAAATTAGTGATTTTGTTGTTCCATTATGTGCAACTATTCACTTAGCTGGAGATACAATAACTTTGGTATTGGCATCTATGGGCGTTATGCTTATTAATGGTCAAAGTCCTACTTTAGGAGTAATGCTACCTTTTATACTTATGCTTGGAATAACTATGGTAGCAGCACCAGGAATACCGGGTGGTGGAGTTATGGCGGCACTTGGATTACTTCAAGATATGTTATTATTTAACTCAGCACAACAAGGACTCATGATAGCATTACATGCAGCACAAGATAGTTTCGGAACTGCTACTAATGTAATTGGAGATGGAGCTATAGCAATTATAGTGGATTATATTGCAAAGAGACAAAAGAAAGCATCAACAATAATAGAACCTCAAATTAAAGAAGCATAAAAAAAGTGATTGCATGGGGCGCAATCGCTTTTTTATTTATTAGGAAATAATTTATGCAAATCTACAGTCCCACATCCTTGAATAGTTTTGGGCATATCTAATAAATCACATGACATCTTAAGTAAAGAAATTATATCCTTATATGTTAGGGTAGGATTTGTTTCATATAACAAAGCGCATAAACCGCTTATATACGCACAAGCACAAGAAGTTCCTGTATATAAAGTATAAGGTTCATTTAAAGGTTTTGGATATAATTTATGACCATTTCTCTCAGATATATAATTAGTATCAGATTTTAAGGAACAAATATTTACGCAGGCAGCACAAAGGTCAGGTTTTTCAAGTTTTGCTTTTCCCCCAGCTGAAGACATTAAATAAGGTTTTTTACCTTTAGTTGTGTCAAGTCCAGCAACAGTAATGCAATTTGGCAGTAAAGCTATGCCAGTTAATGAATTTTCAGTAATCCCTTTATGTCCGCTAGGAATTACAACAGTTATATTTTTTTCTACGGCAAGATTAAAAATTTTAGAGAACAAAGATAATATAAATTTATTATATTCCACAATTTCAAAGGGAAGACATATAATTTTTATGTTATAATTTTCACTCTCAGATAATAATGTATTTATAGAGAATAAAATATCTGATATAAAGCCACGTCCAACATTATTAAATGCTTTTATCATATAAATCTTACTTTTTTCAGCGATTCCCTTGTATACTCCTTCTGAGCTATAGCCATTACCACATATTATTCCACTCATAAATGTACCATGACCATTGTCATCATAAGGATAAGAAAAATTATTAATTAAATCTTCAAATTTTGTAATTTTATCTAAAGGTTTTTTTAAATCAGCGTGGGGATAAACACCTGTATCAACAATGCCAACGCATATATCTTTACCAGATAATTTAGAACTTATATCAAAATGAATTCCATTAGAGGCAAGTACACTATTGCCACACAAAAAAGCATAACTGTCAAAGGTGACATAATCTACTTGAGGATATTCTATAATTCGATCAATTACAGTAGGAGAAACATAGGCGCATATGCATCCAATTGAGGGAATGGAACGTATGATTTCACATTTGTACCTTGTAAGCTTTTTTTCAACTTTATCTTGAAGAGATTTGCAGTGAATAATAACTCTATAGTTTTTATAGAGTTTATTTTTTATGGAGTCTTTTAAGTTTATATCTATTTTATTTTTTAAGGAAAACATAGAAATCCTCCTGAAGTAATACTCTATTATAATATAGTGTTTATACTTAAGAAGTGTTAATACATTGAAAAAAATAAAGAGTTAGTATAACCTAGCTCTTTATTTTTCCCACTTAAATACTAGTATTCCTACAATTAAGATGATAAAACCAAGTATTTTAGTAATTCCAAATTGTGTTTTTTCTGTTCCAAATAAGCCAAAGGCTTCTATTAATCCTGAAAATAAAAGCTGAGCTATAAGAATTGCTGATGTTGCATATGCAGGTCCGAGTTTACCAATACCACACATAACCGTAAAAGTAATTCCAACACCTAAAGGAGCTGCTAAAAGATATAGTTTATTTGCAGAGGTGATGTTTTTTATACTTCCTTCACCTGCAAAAAACATTATAATCAAAGTTATTATAAAGCCAACGCCTTGAACTAGAGTGTTAGTTTCCCAAAGTCCCATCTTTTCACTAAGCCTAGTGTCAAATACACCTTGAATACTCATGAAAATGCCTGCTACTACTGAATATATAAACCCAAGCATAAAAAATCACCTTCCAAAGTTAGTATATCCAAAATCAATAGATATATTAGTTATGAAAGGTAAAGTAGGCAGTATAGTTAAAGTATTAATATCCGTTATCTTGTCTTGTATGATTTACAGCATTTTTAGAATAATACGCTTGTTCGATTTCTTCTTGTGTAAAATCTAAGTCATGTCCTAAACATAGGAAATCCTCAAAAAGAGTTTTATAATTATCTTTTGATGGACAAACCACGAAATCATTAATATCTATGTATATGTTGTTAAACTTGTCAGTTAATTCTGATGCATAATCCTTACAGTTTAAAGTTATATTTGAGTAATTCCATTCTAAGCCTAAACTTAAAATAAAGTGAAGACAGTCAACGTACTCTTCCAATATTTTTTCTTTGGAAGATGGTCCTTTATTACTCCAAAATTTAAAACAACGAGTTTCATTGGCAAGTTCACTGACTTCGACTTGAAGAGCAAGGATTTTTTTTGAGCAAAGAGCTTCGTCTTGTAAATTATGTTCTTTAATAATTCTTTCGTCAAGATTATGCTGCAATTGAAATAACCTATCTAAATTCATTTGAAATTCCGCCTTTCTTTAGTTTTCCTTTAATATATTCTATAGTATTTTTAAAAATATTAAAAGATTTCAAAAACGTTTACATAGATTTTTGTAAAAAAATAAACCAAAATTAAGATTTTAAATTCTTAATTTTGGTTTATTTATATTAAAAAGTTCTTAATGGATAATCTAGCATAAGAATCTCTTTTTTATTGTTAATTGGTTTCCACAGTTCAAAACGATTTACTTTTACATAGCTATAATTTACGTTATTTTTATAAGATAATACTGTGGGAGTTTCTCCAGTCATAGATTTTCTCATGGAATAATTAGAATTCGCAAGGGAAATAAAAAGATTTTTATTAGAATTACTTTGTATATTAAATCCGCTTAATTGTAATGTATCGGAGATGTTTCTTATAATTCTTGTAATATATCCTTTTTGATCAATTTTTAAATTTACGGTTTTTAATGACTTGTCTAAATGAAAGTTTGGATCTATTTGTACTTTAAAATGTTTGTAAGGTGATAAGGTATCTGTTACAATCTTATTTAATTTATCCATATCAGGATTTATTATTGTTTGTATATGTATGTAAAATTGATGATTTGTTTTATATAATTTGTATTTTTTACATAATCTTTTTTGTGTTGTTTCAATGAATTTATTAGATTCATCATTAAACAATGCGACTAAATGGTATTTCATTTTTATCCCCCAGTAGCAGTGATTTTATTATTAATTGATATTATATCATATTTCAATAATTTGTACATTTAAATATGTAATATTTATAAAACTATAACAACAAAATTGCATAAATTACATAAAATACAATAAAATAAAATTTATAATTATTGTAATATTATAAAATTTAGTATTAAAAATAATGAGTATTATGATATAATAAAAGTTGTGAAAATTCATAAATGCAATATTTGTAAATTGAAATTAAAGCAGATAACCAATTAGAAAAATAAATAAAATAAATACAAAAAATAAGTAATAAGGATGGATAATCATATGGAAAAACTGATTATTGATGGAGGAAGACCTCTTAACGGAGAGATAGAAATTAGCGGAGCAAAAAATGCTGCTGTTGCTATTTTACCATCTGCCATAATGGCTAGCAAAGGAATTTGTGTTATTGATAATATACCTATGATTAGTGATACACAGTGTATTGAGAGAATAATTGAGAGCTTAGGAGCCAAGGTAACAAGAAATAAAAATACTGTTATAATCGACAGTACATCTATAAATATTACTGATGCTAATACTGAAGATGTTCGAAAAATGAGAGCTTCTTATTATTTAATTGGAGCACTTCTTGGAAGATTTAAAAAGGCAAGAGTCGAAATGCCAGGAGGATGTGCTATAGGGGTAAGACCTATTGATCAACATATAAAAGGCTTTGAAGCTTTAGGAGCTAAAGTAACAATAGAACATGGAGCAGTAGTTGTAGAAGCAGATAAATTAATTGGAACTAATATATATTTTGATGTTGTAAGTGTAGGTGCAACAATAAATGTAATGTTAGCAGCTGCTCTTGCAGAAGGAAAGACTGTTCTTGAAAATTCAGCTAAAGAGCCACACATAGTTGATGTTGCTAACTTCTTAAATTCCATGGGTGCAGACATTAAAGGTGCAGGAACTGATGTTATAAAGATAAATGGAGTAAAAGAATTAACAGGATGTAACTATAGTGTTATACCAGATCAGATTGAAGCTGGAACTTATATGATAGCTACAGCTGCTTGTGGTGGAAAAGTTACTGTAAACAATGTTATACCTAAGCACTTAGAATCTATTAGTGCTAAACTTATAGAAATGGGTGTAGAAGTAATAGAAAATGGGGATAGCATAACAATTAATAGTTCTAGGGGTTTAAGAGGAGTTAATATAAAAACGCTTCCATACCCTGGATTTCCTACAGATTTACAACAACCAATGAGCACTCTTTTAACTATAGCTAAAGGAAGAAGCTTAGTTAATGAAAGCATATGGGAAAGTAGATTTAAACATGTAGATGAGTTGAAGAAAATGGGAGCTAACATAAGTGTAGAAAACAACATAGCAATAATTGAAGGCGTAGAAAAATTAAGTGGAGCTAAAGTTAAAGCTACAGACTTAAGAGCTGGTGCTGCTATGGTAATAGCAGGGCTTATTGCCAACGGATCTACTGAGGTTACTAACATAGAACATATTGATAGAGGATATCCTTATATTGAAGAAAAATTTAATAAATTAGGAGCAAAAATAATAAGAGTTAGTGAAAATTAGAATTGGAGAATTGTAATGATATTTTGTCCTTTATATAGTGGAAGTAGTGGAAATAGTGTGTATTTATCATCTGGTAATAGCAGTATTTTAATTGATGCTGGCTTACCAGGAAAACATATAGAAAAAGCACTTGAATCAATTAATAAAAATCCAAATGAAATAGACGGAATATTTGTGACTCATGAGCATATTGACCACGTAAAAGGTGTAGGTGTATTGTCTAGAAGGTATGATATACCTATTTATGCAAATGAGCTTACGTGGAAAAGCATGTTGCAGAATATAGGGAAAATTAAAGAAGAAAACATAAAGATTATTTGTAAAAATAAAAGTATTACTATAAAGGATATGGATATATGTAATTACAGTATATCTCATGATGCTATAGATCCAGTGGGGTATTCTATTTATTCAGGTAAAAAGAAGGTATGTATTGCAACAGATTTAGGATATTTTTCTGAAGAAGTTGAAGAGAATACAAAAAATGCTGATGTGGTACTATTAGAAAGTAATCATGATATTGAGATGCTTAAATTTGGACCATATCCATATAGTTTAAAAAAAAGAATTTTAAGTAATGTAGGACATTTATCCAACGACGATTGTGGTAAAGCTGTAGTTAGTATGACACAGAATAACTGTAAAAATATTATTTTGGGGCACTTAAGTAAAACAAATAATTATCCAGATCTTGCCTATGAAACAGTGGTAAGTGTACTAAGGGATAATAACATAAAGTTAAATGAGGATATTAATATTAGTATGGCTAAAAGAAATATGCCAAGCAATTACATAGAGTTTTAAGGGGGATATGGTTATGAAGAAGGTATATAAGATTCGTTTAATCTTAATCATATGTATATTAGCTTCTTTAACTATAATTTTTGTTGGATGTAGTGATAAAGAAAAAGCATCGATAAATGCCAATGATAAGTTAAAAACTCTAAAGTTATCTGATTCGGATAAAGCTTGCTGTATTAATTTAGATGTATATTTTGATGCTTCTAAAAGTGAGGATAAAGTTGAAGTATTAAAAGAGGAAAGAATTATAAAGAAGGAAGAACTTTTAGGTGAGCTTATAATGCAAGAACTTATAAAGGGACCCTCTAAAAACAGTAATCTTAAGCCGGTATTTCCGAATGAAACTAAAGTATTAAGTTTTTCTATTAATGAAAACATAGCATATGTTAATTTAAGCCAAAATGCCCAATATAAAATGACCCAATCAAGAGAAAAAGCTTGTTTAGAAGGGATTGTTTTATCACTTACTCAAATAGAATCTATTCATAAGGTTAAAATTCTAATTAACAATAAAAATGTAGAATTTTTAGGTGGAAATTATGATGTATCTAAACCTTTTGGGAAAGATGATATTGACAAGATGAAAAAATAAAATATATTCGAAAATATCAAAATATATTATAATATTATTAAAATTTATATTTTAATATAATTTACAGAAGGAGAATGAAAGATGAGTTTGTATAAAGAATGGACAGATATGGTTATAGATTATGTAAGACATAAGGGAGAAGCTGCATTTTGGAAAGAATACGGCGAAATGGAGAAAAATATATACTCTCAAATATTAGCTAATCATGAAGAAATATATAGTGGTACAACAGAAGAATTAGCAGAAAAGTTTGAAACTCCATTATATTTCTTTGTAGGATTTTTAGATGGAGTAAATGACAGTCTTGTACAACCTACGGATATAGAAAATATAGAAAAAGATACACAAATTAAGTTAGAAATAGATTTAGAAAAGTTATATTTTAATATGATAGATGCTAAGGCTGATTATTTATATGAGCTTCCTCAATGGGAAGGAATATTCTCAGAAGAAAAAAGAAAAGAAATTAGAAACAACTGGAGAACTTCTAAAACTATAGTAAGAGAAGACAAAGTAGGAAGAAACGATTCATGCCCATGTGGAAGTGGTAAGAAATATAAAAAATGTTGTGGAAAAAATGCATAATATTTAATAAAAGGTGATTACATTTTATAGTGTAATCATTTTTTATGCGAAAATTTAATTCAGAAAACTGAGTTTCAGACGAATAGTAATATAAGGAAATAATCTTGTGTTAGATAGTTTTGAGGAGCTGGTTTTTTGAAGAATATAATGATAATAGACAACAAGATGTACAGTAGAAATAGAATTAAGGAATTAATAGCAGAATATGATGTTAATGTATACGAAGCAGAAAATTCTTTTCAAGTATTTAATATATTAAAAAAACTTAATAATAAAGTTGAATTAATAATAACTGATGTAAACTTAGGAAAAGAAAACGGTATTGATATAATAAGAAAAATAAAAGAAAGAGGAATAAAGGTTCCGGTATTAATCCTTACATCTGAAAATAAAAGAAGAACATTTATAGAAGGAATAAAAGCAGGAGCCACTGATTACATACTTCAACCTTTTGAAGCTAAGTTTTTGTTAAAAAGAATTTTAAAAGATATAGAAGTACATAATAACGGAAGTAAGGTTATTAAAAAGTCTATGAAAGCAAAAGAACAAATAAGCGGTGTAGAAGAGAAGGAAATAGATTTTAATAAATATTTAAGTGATGAGGTTAATAATGCTAAAAATTCATCTAAAGAATTTTCAATATTAATGCTAACTTTATTTAAGTCGGTAGATGAGTTTACTGAAAAGGTTGAAAAAGAATATGCGGCATTAATAAAAATCATATATCCAAGATTAAAGGAACTATTAGTAGGTGCTGATATATTTATAAAATATGGACCTCAAAGTTTTGTTGGATCCTTTAAAAATCTTCAGGATAGTAAAAAACAAAAAATGATAAATAATATAAAGGCAATTTTTAGAAAAGCAAAAGATGAAAATAAGATATATGAGGAATATTTCTTAGAAGGATCCTTTGCAAAGTTCCCTGCAGATGGAACAACAGAAAAAGAGTTATTATCAAAAGTGCAAGACAAGATGGTAGACAAAATAAATCTTATTAAAAATTTGGAGAGATAATGAATATAACTATTATTTGTGTTGGAAAATTAAAAGAAAAATACTTAAAGCAGGCCATTGATGAATATAGTAAAAGATTATCAAGGTATTGTAAGCTAAGTATAGTTGAGTTAAATGACGAAAAAACTCCTGATAATGCATCGGAGAAGGATGAAATTATAATAAAGCAAAAAGAGGGAATGAGAATCCTATCACATATAAAGGAGAATATGTACGTAATTGCATTAGACATAAAGGGAAATATGGTAAGTTCTGAGGATCTTGCTAATCTAATTAATGATTTAGGACTTAGAGGAAATAGTAATATAGCTTTAGTTATAGGAGGCTCTTTAGGGTTAGATAAAGAGGTTTTAGATAGAGCTAATTATAAATTGTCGTTTTCTAAGATGACATTTCCACATCAGTTAATGAGGGTAATCTTATTAGAACAGATTTATAGAGCATATAGAATAAATAGTGGAGAACCGTACCATAAGTAAGTGAAATTTATAGCCTTAGGCATTGATATAAGCTGTCTAAGGCTATTTTCATAGGTGAAAATAGTGTGCCGTAAAAAAATAAGATAAAATAGTAATTTGATTAATTTAGAATGAAATATAAATTTTGGGGTTTTAATAAAAGGTATGTAAAGAGATTTTTGAGAATAATATCAAAAAATTAATTGATTTAAAAACAATATTTTAATACAAAATCAATAACTTGAAATTAATGAGGAGGTAGTAAAGATAAAGTGAAAAATTTTTTTCACTAGGAGCTAATAAGTCATTTTATTAGCTATTATTTTTTGTAAAGTAATAGTTGAAAAAATTTGGATAGAATTTTTCGGTGAGAAAAATTTTATTATATAAAAGACATAATAATACAAATTAATCATGGGTTAAATGAGGGAATTAGTCCAGAAAGTTGAAAAATATCACAGATAATGTAATAATGTATTGTATAAGAGACATTTATATTTTTAATAGTATATTTATTTGTAATAAAATGTCATACAATACTATAAGTCTAAAATATTATTTAATTATATAAGTTAAAATAAATTATATTTATATGATTATTGGAATATATCTTATAACTCCATATAAAAAAATGATAATAGAAGTAAGAACTATTGTATTAAAGGAAGGAGAAGATTATATGAGTGAAATAAGTAGTTTATTAAACGAAATAGAAAAAATAATTGATAATGGAATAACTGATAATGGAGTTAAAAGAATCTTATATATATTAAAATGTTCTTTACCTATCAACAATTTGGGGGAGATTGAGATATATTCTGATTATTTACCTAAAAATAAGGAAGGTGCTTATTCTAAAGAAAAAAGGTATTTGCACTTTTTATGGGATGTTATAGATAAATCTCCTATGAGTATTATAACTAATTTTTCAATTCCATTTAGAAGAATACTAGCAAAAAAATTATTTAAATCTTGTGGCAAAAATTTTATAGCAGAAGAAAATGTAAGATTTAATGTACCTGATAATATTGAAATTGGAGATGATGTAATTTTAAGTACAGGAGTCTTTATAGATTCTAAGGGTGGAGTTAATATAGAAAATTTTGTAGGGGTTGCTGAAGGTGTACATATATTTACACATTCTCATTCAGAGCATGATCATACTATAAGAGGATATAAACCTGTAATTTTAAAAGAGTATTCGAAGATATATTCAAATTGCACTATACTTCCAGGAGTTACAATAGGAAAACAAGCTATAGTTGGTGCATGTTCAGTGGTAAATAAAGATGTAGAAAAAGATTCTTTAGTGGTTGGAGTGCCTACAAAAAAAGTAAGAGATAGAAAAAATGAAGGCAGACGAGGGAAAGAACTACGCCATCTATGGCTGTTAGATGGATATTTTCAAGATGGTAATACGAAATAAAAATTAGAATTAAAGAATATTAGTTTTAGAATTATAGTAAGGAATATACTTATATATGATATAAATGCCAATAGTAAGTTTTTATAAAGATATTTAATATTCTTAAAATGACAATTATATTTTAACTAGATGATAGAGGTCAATATTGATATAACTTAACAAAACTAATGTAGAAGGAGTTAAAAAATGAAGATATCTTTTAAATCAAAATTGTTAGGCATAATTTTACCTTTAGTTTTAGCTGGTCTATTATCATTAACAATATTAGCGTATGTAAACTTTAATAATATAATTGAAGGTGAGCTTACTGATTCTATGTCAGTAAGAAATGTTGAGGTAACTGATCACATTAACACATGGTTAACTAGTAGGCTCGCAGAAGTTCAGCAAGCGGTTAATAGTCCTATGATGAAACGGATATTAGAGAAAAATCCTACTTTGGATTTTTCAGTTAATAATGAGTCAATAGCACTTATTGATGAGTTGAATTTATCACGTTGGAATTTTATTAAAAATGCTTATCCTGATCAGTATGCTGCGTTGCATATTATAAATAATTTAAGTAAGGATGAATGGAGTAATCCAGAAGCAATAAATACAAAATTAAAAGCGCGTTATTTTAATGTTGCTAAGGGAAGTTCTAGTACTTCACCATGGGCTAAAGGTGTTGTAGAAGAAGCCGGAAAAAGATTTAGTGCAAATGGAGGAATTCCATATGATGTTATACTAAAACCTGCATATTCTCAGGCATATAATTCAAATATGGTAGGAATGCTTGCATGGTTAAAAAATGATAAAGGTGATGTAGTAGCTGGGGCTTGTTCGAGTTTGAAGATTGAAGCTGTTGAAAATATAGTTAATAATATAAAGTACGGAAAAAAAGGATATGGAATTTTGCTTTCAAATGATGGCACATTTATTGTACATCCAGACAAGGATGTGGCAATGAAAAAGAACATTAATACTATGAGTGATCCAGAGATTAAGAAGCTAGGTGAACTTATTAAAAATAATACTAAGGGTAAATTTTGTTTAGGATCAGGAAAAGAAAAGAAAATTGCGTTTTATTCAAAGGTTCCAATAACAGGCTGGACTGTAGTTAATGTAGTTTATGAAAGTGAATTATTTGCAAAAGCTAATAAAATGTTATTCCTTATGATAGGATTAGTTGTAGGGGTTATGGCAATAGTTACACTATCACTATATTTTATGGCTGGATATCTTGTTAAACCATTGAAAAAACTTAGTGACTTTGCAGATGTAGTATCTACTGGTGATTTAAGTGGTTCTATAGAAGTTACATCAAGTGATGAAATTGGCAATTTATCAAATGCATTTAATAATACTGTACAAGCACTGAGAGTGTTATTAACAGATATTAGTGAAGAATCTCAAAAAGTTAATAATTTATCACATGATTTAGCTAATTCCTGTAACGAGTTTGGTAAATTAACTGAGGATGTTGCAAAAACAATGCAATATGTATCTGAGAACACAACTCAACAGGCCGAACAAGTTAATTCTGCTGTTGAAAAGACAAATAAAATGGGAGAGTCAAGTAAGGAAGTTACTAGTAAGTGTAACTATATGCTTGAAACTGCTGAACAGTCACATAATATCAGTGAAATAGCCTTTAAGGTTGTGGATAAAGCTGTATACAATATGCAAGTTATCGTTAAGAGTAATGATGAAATTTTAAAAGAAAATAAGTTACTTCTTAATAAGTCTACAGAAATTGGTAAGATAATTGAGGTTATAACTGGTATTGCTGACCAAACTAATTTATTGGCATTAAATGCGGCAATTGAGGCAGCACGTGCAGGAGAACAAGGACGTGGATTTGCAGTAGTTGCAGATGAAGTTAGACAACTTGCAGAACAGTCATCTAATGCTGCAAAGCAAATAGCTGATTTAGTTAAAGGAATACAAGTACAAATTTCAGATATAACTCAAAGTATGAATGAAAGTTCAAAGGAGATATCTGGAGGAATGGAAGTAGCTTTAGAAGCAAGAACTCATTTTGAAGATATTGAAACTGCTATTGCAAATATATTTTCGGTTGTTAAAGATGTTTCTTCTACTACAGAGAATATGATTGAAAAAACTGAGGAAACTATTGAAGAAATGAAAGTTACATCATCAATAGCTGGAGATACAGCATCAGCTACAGAAAATGTAACATCAATTACAGAAGAACATACTGTAACTATGGAGGAAATTAGTGAAACTGCTAATGAACTTTTATCTCTTTCTGGTAGACTTAGTGAATTAGTATCTAAATTTAATGTATCTAAGTAAAAATAGTGAAGAACATTCAACTTTAAGGGTTGAATGTTTTTTCATTATAAATAAAAAACTAGAATAAACAAAAAATAAAGGATAAAATAGATATATTGATTATATTAAATATAAATAAAGTTAATTGATAAAATTAAAAGAATATGATATATTATAAAGGTATTTCGGAAAAAAATAAATACTACTAATGCGAAATGGAAGGAATGAATATATGAGTAATTTACCAAATTGTCCAAAATGCAATTCAGAATATACTTATGAAGATGGAAACATGTTCGTTTGTCCAGAATGTGCTTATGAATGGAATTTAGAATCTCAAAATGAAAGCAATGAAGACGAAAATGTTGTTAAGGATTCAAATGGAAATATCTTAAAAGATGGAGATTCTGTAACAATAATTAAAGATCTTAAAATAAAAGGATACTCAAATGCATTAAAGAAGGGTACAAAAGTAAAAAATATACGTTTGGTTGATGGAGATCATAATATTGACTGTAAGATAGATGGTTTTGGAGCTATGTTATTAAAATCTGAATTTGTTAAAAAAGCATAAATATAGATTAAAAAATAAACATTTATTTATATATCTAAGTAAAAAGACTTATCAATTTATCATGGTAAGTCTTTTTACTTTATTTTAAGAATATATTTTAAAAGTTAAGAATATGAATAGATAAGCTATATGTAATAATATATAAAATTGGACTCATTATGAAAGAAATGGAATAAAATTTAAAATATTATAAAATAATTCAACAAAAGTTGTGTGAAAATTTTAAAAATATGATATAATATTAGACAAGGATTGGAAACGTTACCAGAAACGTTTCCATAAGGATAAAAATTGAATGGAATGTATATGTGAAAAAGCATTTAGACATGTTTTATATATTTTTAGAGGAGAGGTTAATAAATGGCTAATTTGACGATAAAAGATATATCTCGAATAGCTGGAGTTGGTGTTAGTACAATTTCAAGAGTTCTAAACAATCATCCTGATGTTAAGGATAAGACAAGAAAAAAAGTATTAGAGGTGATAGAAGAAGTAAATTATATACCTAATAACAGTGCAAGAAATCTCAAAAGAAATACATCAAAAAGTATAGGGGTATTAGTTAAAGGTATAAATAATCCATTTTTTTCAAAGATGATAAAGTCTATAGAAGAAAAGATAGATGATAAAAAATATTCTATGATTCTTCATTATAATGAAAGCAGTACGGATGATTTTGATGCTGCAATAGAACTTATAAAAGAAAAGAAACTAAAAGGACTAATATGTCTTGGAGGAAATTTTGATAATCTAGACAAAAAACAAATGGATAATTTAAGTGTTCCAATAGTTATTGCATCTAGTAATATAACAAGTGATGCTAATAAAAATCTCTTTTCAAGTGTAGTAATAGAAAATGAAAAAGCTGCTTTTGATGCAGTTGAATACATATGCAAACTAGGGCATAAGGGTATAGGAATTATAACTACTGGAGAAGAGGATAGAAGTGTTGGAAGACTTAGATTTCAAGGATATAAGAATGCCATTTTTGAAAATGGAATAAAGTTTGATGAGAATCTTGTAGAGATAGGTGAGTATACCTTTGAATCAGGCTATGAAGCTATGAGTAGGCTACTTGATAAGGATTTAAAAATAACTGCTGTATTTGTAACAACAGATATTATGGCAATTGGTGCTGCAAAAGCAATTTTAAGTAGGGGATTAAAAATACCTGAAGATATATCAATAGTTGGATTTGATGGCATAGATTATTCAAAATATTTTCATCCTTCATTAACAACTGTAGAGCAACCAGTTGAGAATATGGCAGAAAAAAGTATAGAAATTTTGCTTAATTTAATAAATGATAAAAAAATTAATCAGCATATAGTTTTTAAAACTAAATTGTTAAAAAGAGAGTCTTGCAGAAAATATATAGGGGGGTAAAGTATGGCTAAGGTAGTTTTAAAAGACGTTGAAAAAGTTTATCCAAATGGATTTAAGGCTGTTCATGGAATTAATTTAGAGATCAATGATGGTGAATTTATGGTTTTTGTAGGACCATCAGGATGTGCAAAATCAACAACTCTAAGAATGATAGCTGGACTTGAGGAAATATCATCAGGGACTATTTCTATTGGAGATAGAGTTGTAAATGATATTGCACCTAAAAATCGTGAAATTGCCATGGTTTTTCAAAATTATGCGCTATATCCTCATATGAGTGTTTATGATAATATGGCTTTTTCATTAAAAATAAGAAAAATATCTAAAGATATTATAGATAAGAAGGTTAGAGAAGCTGCTAAAAATTTAGATTTAGAGGAAGTTTTAAAAAGAAAACCTAAAGAGCTATCCGGGGGACAAAGACAAAGAGTTGCAGTTGGTAGAGCTATTGTAAGGGATCCTAAAGTTTTTTTATTTGATGAGCCATTATCAAATCTAGATGCTAAATTAAGAGTGCATATGAGAGTGCAACTTTCAAAACTCCATAAGGAATTAAAAACTACAATGATATATGTAACACATGACCAAGTAGAAGCTATGACAATGGGAGATAGAATATGTGTAATGAATTTTGGAAAGATAATGCAAGTTGATACTCCGTTAAATTTGTACAATCATCCTGTTAATAAATTTGTTGCTGAATTTATTGGGTCACCTTCAATGAATGTAATAGAAGGGCATCTAGTAAAGAAAGATAATATAACTTTATTAAAAGTGGGAAGTACTGAATTAAGGTTACCAGAAAACAAGGCAAATAAAGTTAAAGATTATATTGGTAAGAAGGTTTGGTTTGGGATACGACCTGAAGATATCAACCTTAAAGAAAACGATAACAATGATATGGTTCCTGGGGTTGTTGATTTTGTTGAGAATATGGGAAATGAATCTTTTACCTATTTTGAACTAGGCGGAAAGCAATTTATTTCTAATATACAATCATCTAAAATTATTGACATGAAAACTGGAGATAAAATAAAGTTTATGTTTAATATGGACAATTGTCATATCTTTGATATTGATAGTGAAGAGAATATAACTTTATAAATTATAAGGTATAAAATAAAAAAATGGAGGGGTAATTCATGAGGAATGTTAAAAGAATTGTTGCATTTGCTGTTACATCAATGATGATGATGTCAACTTTAGTATTAGGTGGATGTTCATCTAAATCACAAGGAGCTAATTCAGGAAAGAAAGATGCTGTAACATTAAATGTATTTCAATTTAAAGTTGAAATTGCAAAGGAACTAGAAGAAGCTGCAAAGAAATATTCCGAAAAACATCCAGAGGTAAAAATAAACATAAGTACTGTTGGTGGTGGAGACGATTATGGTGCAGCTCTTAGAGCGAAGATTCAATCTGGAGAAGAACCTGCAATATTTAATATAGGTGGTCCACAGGATGTTAAAGATTGGAGGAGCAGATTGGTTGATTTATCAGGAGAATCTTGGGTAAAGCAATCTCTTAATGGAGTTCTAGATGGAGTTACTGAAGACAAGAAAATCTATGGTATGCCATTTGACGTTGAAGCTTATGGATTAGTGTATAATAAGGCTATTTTTAAGGATGCTGGTATAGATGCTACAACTATTAAAGATTACGCAACTCTAGAAGCTGCAGTAAAGAAATTAGATAGTGAAATAAAATCAGGAAAGTTAAAAAAGAAATATCCTCAATTAGAAGCAGTATTTGAAATGCCTGCAAAAGAAACTTGGATAACAGGATTACATTCATCAAGTGTTGCTTTAAGCCAAGAATTTAAAAGTTCATTAGATGCTTTTAAAGCAGATAAAGTTGCTTTTAAACATGGTGATGGTTTAAAAAGTTTAATTGATTTAGAGGCTAATTATTCACCAAATGCAAAATCAAAAGGAAAGTTAAATGCAGTAGATTATGCAACTCAAGTAGGCCAAGGTATTGCTATTGAACGTGTTGCTATTGTTCAACAAGGAAATTGGATTTTCAATGATGTTAATAAAACAGACAAAGATGTAGCTAAGAATTTAGATATGTTACCAATAGCGATAAAAGGTGGCAAGGGAGATTCCGTTGCAGTAGGTGTGCCTATGTATTGGGGAGTTAATAATAAAGTTTCAAAGGAACAACAATCAGCGGCAAAAGATTTCTTAAATTGGTTATACACTTCAGAGGAAGGTAAGAATATAGTAGTTAATAAATTCTTCTTTATACCTCCATTTAAAGGATATGAAAAATATCCAGCTAAAGATTCTCTTGGATTAGCTGTAGGAAGATATATAAAAGAAAATAAAACACTACCATGGGTATTCATGGGATACCCAACAGATTGGGGTATGGGTGTTGTAGGAAAGGATATTCAAAAATATTTAGCTGGAGAAATTACTTGGGATCAAGTAATTAAGGATTCGCAAACTCAATGGACAACTATGAGAAATAAGAAATAATAAATAGTTAGGGGGAGGGGGTTACCCCTCCCCCTAACTATAAAATAAAAAGGAGGACACTATGAAAAAATCAAAGTTATGGTTTAGTTTTTTTGTGGCACCTATATTGATTTCATTTTTAATTGTAGTAATTATACCGGCTATAACAGGAATATATTATTCATTTACAGATTGGAACGGAATAGATAATAATGCGCCATTTATTGGACTTCAAAATTATAAACAGATATTTAATTTAGAAAGTGGATTTTTACAATCATTTATATTTACTTTAAAATTCTCAGTAGTGTCAGTTATTATGATAAATTTAATCGGTTTTGGATTAGCACTATTAGTAACTAGAGAAATGAAAATAAGCAATATATTAAGAAGTGTATTTTTTATGCCTAACATGGTAGGGGGGCTTATATTAGGATTCATTTGGCAATTTATATTTACTAAAGTTTTTAATACCATAGGAGTTAAGCTAGGATGGTCGTTTTTTACTGGTTGGCTATCAACGACTCAAACAGGATTTTGGGCATTAGTAATATTAATGTCTTGGCAAATGTCAGGGTATATGATGGTTGTTTATATAGCAGCACTTCAAGGAATTCCAGATAATTTAAAAGAAGCTGCTGAAATTGATGGAGCAAACCCATTCCAAAGACTTATAAATGTAACAATACCATTGGTTGCACCAGCATTTACAGTTGGAATATTTTTAACTTTATCTAATTGTTTTAAGTTATTTGACCAGAATTTAGCACTTACAGGTGGAGGACCATATAACTCAACACAAATGTTAGCACTTAATATATATAATTCAGCTTTTGCAAGAAATGAATTTGGAATATCACAGGCAAAGGCAGTGATATTTTTAATAACTGTTGCAGTAATAACATTAACTCAATTGAACTTTAGTAAGAAAAAGGAGGTAGAAATGTAATGAAAGAAAGTATTGTAAAAAAGGTTACATGGAATGTTTTTGCCAGTTGTATAGCAATTATATTTTTATCACCTTTGTATATAGCATTTACTAATTCATTTAAAACACAAAAAGGATTGTTCCTTAATGTTTTAGGGCTTCCGGGTAATGGAACATTCACTTTTGATAATTATATTCAGGCATTTGAGGATTTGAACTTTTTTCATTCATTTATGAATTCATTTTTAATTACAACTATAAGTACTGTTTTAATCGTTGTGTTCTCTTCAATGGCAGCTTGGATGCTTGTTAGATCAAAAACTAAGTTAAGCAAGTTCTTATTTTTCTTATTTGCAGCAGCAATGCTTATACCATTTCAGTCTGTTATGTTACCTCTTATAAATATAATGGGCAAGTTAAACTTATTAAATCCAGTAGGATTAGTATTTATGTATTTAGGATTTGGATCAAGTTTATCAATAATAATGTACCATGGTTTTATTAAAAATATACCTTTAGAGTTAGAAGAAGCAGCAATAATTGATGGTTGCAATAAGTTTCAAGTGTTTTGGATTATAGTATTTCCTCTTTTAAAACCAATAACAGTAACAGTAAGTATATTAAATGCTATGTGGATATGGAATGACTTTTTATTACCACAACTTGTTATAAACAAACCTGAGTGGCAAACACTTCCTCTTAAGATGTTTTATTTCTTCGGGGAATATTCAAAGAAGTGGAATTTAGCTTTAGCAGGACTTGTTTTAGCGATGATACCAATTATTATATTCTATTTCTTTGCTCAAAAACACATAGTAAAGGGAGTTACACAAGGATCTATAAAATAGTTAACTATAAGTGTAATGAGGTGATATTATGAAAACTTTTAAGATAATTGACGGTGTAAATAAATATGTATTTGGAAATCCAATAAATACAGAGGCTGTAATTATGGAAGGGGAAGAAATAAATAAAGATTCCTTAGAATTTTTTAGTATAGAAGATAAAGAAAAATTTAGTCTTGTATATAAGATGAGTAAGGATGATATAGTATTTGGGCTTGGAGAAAACCAGAGAGGTATAAATAAAAGAGGCGGAATATACGAGTCATTTTGTACTGATGATCCAAAGCATACTGAAAATAAAAAATCCTTATATGGAGCACATAACTTTACAGTTGTAAATGGAAAAGAGAAATTTGGCGTATTCGTTGATTTCCCAGGAAAAGTTACTTTTGATGTTGGGTTTACAGATAAAGATGAATATAAAATAACAATTGAAAATAGTAACGTGAAGGTATTTATAGTCAAAGGAAAATCTATAAAGGATATTATAAAAAAGTTTTTAAAGATGATAGGAAGAAGCTACGTGCCCCCCAAATGGGCTTTTGGATATCAACAATCAAGATGGAGTTATGAAGATGGAAAGAAGATTAATGAAATTGCAGATAAGTTTATAGAAAATGAAATACCATGTGATGCAATTTACTTAGATATAGATTATATGGAAAGGTATAAGGATTTTACTGTAGATAAGAGTACATTTCCTGATTTTAAGGGATTTATAAAAAAAATAAAGGATAAAGGTTTCAGACTTGTACCTATTATAGATGCAGGAGTAAAGATTGAAAAAGGTTATGATGTTTATGAAGAAGGTATGAAAAATAACTATTTTTGTACTGATGAAAATGGAGAAGCTTTTATTGCAGCGGTATGGCCAGGAAGATGTCATTTCCCAGATTTTTTAAATAAGAATGCAAGACAGTGGTTTGGACTTAAATATAAAGTATTAACGGATTTAGGTATTGAAGGTTTTTGGAATGATATGAATGAACCAGCTATTTTTTATACAAATAGGGGATTAAAAGAGGCTATTGATTTTGCAAAAAAATCAGAAAAAGAAAACTTAGATATCAATTCTTGTTTTGAATTAAAAGATAAATTTGAGAATATGTCAAATAACATAGTAGATTATACGAGCTTTTATCATAACAAAGATGGAAATAAGATAAATCATTATGATGTTCATAATTTATTTGGTTATAACATGACAAGAAGTGCCGGCGAAGGATTAAAGACAATAGAACCTAATAAAAGATTCTTATTATTTTCAAGATCTTCGTATATAGGAATGCATAGATATTCAGGAATATGGACTGGAGATAATAGTTCTTGGTGGCGACATATCTTATTAAATATAAAAATGATGCCTTCTCTAAATATGTGTGGATTTTTATATATAGGTGCAGATACGGGTGGTTTTAGTAGTGATGCTAATGCTGAAATTGTAACAAGATGGACTCAGTTTAGTTTATTTACTCCTTTATTTAGAAATCATTCAGCAAAGGGAACTAGAAGACAAGAACCATTTGCTTTTGATGATGAAACTACAAATATTATTAAAAATGTTATAGATTTTAGATATGCTTTAATACCATATATCTATTCAGAATATATGAAAGCTGTTTTAAATAATGATATTTATTTTGCTCCACTCATCTTTGAATATGATGACGAAATAACAAAAACAGTAGAGGATCAATTGTTAGTAGGAGATTCTTTGATGATTTCTCCGGTTTATGAAGAAAATGCTAGAGGAAGATATGTATATTTACCGGAAGATATGCTTTTATGGAAGGTTAATAATTATAAAGATAGGAAATATGAAGTAATTAAAAAAGGTCATAAATATTTACATGTTGATATTGATGAAGTACCAGTATTTATTAGAAAGAATAAAATGCTAGTTATAGGGAAAGCATCACAGAATGTAGATTCTTTAGAAAATAAAGAGTTAGATATAGTAGCCTTTGTTACTGATAAAGCAGAGTATAGTTACTATGATGATGATGGAAAAACTTATGATTTTGAAAATGGAAACTATTCAAAGATATTTATTAGTATTACAAAAAATAAAAATGATTATGATGTAGATATTAAATGTAATGGATTTAAGTTTGTAGATAAATTGAATTTTGAAATAGTAGATAGTTGTGGAGAAAAATTCATAAAGACAATAAATTTATAACGATAAAGGAGAGGGGAAATGTTTAAGAGAAGTAGTGGTATTTTAATGCACATAACTTCTTTACCAGGTTCTTATGGAATAGGTACATTTGGAAAAGAAGCATATAATTTTGTAGATTTTTTAGTGAAATCAGGACAAAAGTATTGGCAGATATTACCTCTTGGTCCTACCGGATATGGGGACTCACCATATCAATCATTTTCTGCGTTTGCAGGAAATCCATATCTCATAGATTTAGATTTATTATATGATGATAAATTAATAGAAAAAAGTGATTATGAAAATGTGGATTTTGGAGGGGAAGAGGAATCAGTAGATTATGAAAAAATAGAGAAAAATAAAATGCCTATTTTAAGAAAGGTTTTTAAAAATTCTAAAGATAAATATAATAATGAGATAAAAAAGTTTAAAGAAGAAAATTATGATTGGATAGAAGATTATGCTTTATATATGGCTTTAAAGCATAAATATAACTTCAAATCATGGAGGGGTTGGGATAAGAATATAAAGTTAAGAAAAAAAGAAGCAATAAAAAAAGCTACAAAAGAACTTAAAGATGAAATAGATTATAATATATTCTTACAGTTTATATTTTATAAACAATGGAGAGAACTAAAGAAATATGCTAATAAAAATGGAATTAAGATAATTGGAGATATTCCAATTTATGTTGCAGAAGATAGTGCAGATACTTGGGCTAATAGTGAAATTTTTTTGTTAGATGAAGATAAAAGACCAAAAGTTGTTTCAGGATGTCCTCCAGACGGATTTTCACCGACTGGACAGTTATGGGGAAATCCAATATATGATTGGGATTATTTAGAGAAAACAAATTATGAGTGGTGGATAAAGAGAATTAGATTTAATAGTAAATTATATGATGTAACAAGAATAGATCATTTCAGAGGCTTTCAATCTTATTGGCAAATACCGTATGGAGAAAAGACAGCTATAAATGGTAAATGGGTAAAAGGACCTGCTATGAAGCTATTTAATATGGTAAAAAAAGAACTTGGAGAAGTAGAAATTATAGCAGAAGATTTGGGATACTTAACTGAAGAAGTTAGAGCTTTTAGAGAAGCCACTGGATATCCAGGGATGAAGGTATTAGAATTTGCTTTTGATACTAGAGAGGAAAGTGATTATCTTCCTCATAATTATAACAAGGATTGTGTTGTATATACTGGTACCCATGATAATGATACTGTTAACGGATGGTTTGAAAATACCCAAAAGAGTGATGTTGACTTTGCTATAAAATATTTGAGACTTAATAAAGAAGAAGGATATAATTGGGGATTTATAAGAGGCGCATTAAGTTCTGTTGGTAATCTTGCAATAGCTCAGCTTCAAGATTATTTAGGCCTTGGAACAGAAGCAAGAATGAATATTCCATCAACATTAGGTGGAAACTGGAAGTGGAGAGTAAGAAAACAAGATATAAATGAAAATCTAAGAAAAAAGGTTTATGAAATCACAAAATTGTATGGAAGGTAGGTACAAAATGTTTAATACTAGTGAACTAAAATTAACTATAGAAAATATTCTAAAAATAGATTGTGGGAAATCATTAGATATAGCAAAGAATTATGAAAAATATAATGCGCTTTGCAAAGCCATTATGGGAAACATAGTTGATAATTGGGCAGAAACTCAAGAAGCATATTCAAAGGGGAAACAAGCTAGTTATTTTTCAGCAGAGTTTTTAATGGGTAGAGCTCTTGGAAATAATCTAATGAATTTAGGTATTTGTGATGAAGTTAAAGAAGTTTTGAAAGAACTTAATATAGATATTAATGATATTGAAGAAGTAGAAGAAGATGCTGGGCTTGGTAATGGTGGACTTGGTAGACTTGCAGCTTGTTTTATGGAGTCAGCTGCAACTAGAAATTTACCGGTAACAGGGTATGGAATTAGATATAGCTATGGTTTGTTTAAACAAAGATTTATGGATGGTTTTCAAATTGAAGAGGTGGACAATTGGTTAAAATATGGAGATCCATGGTCATGTCGTAGAGATGAAGATACTATAATTATAGAATTTTCAGATGAAAAAGTTAAGGCAGTACCATATGATACACCTATTATAGGATATGGAACAAAGAATATAAATAAGCTAAGGTTATTTAAAGCAGAACCAATAAAAGAATTTGATTTTAATTTGTTTAATGAACAAGAATATGATGAGGCTGTTGAAGATAAAAATAGAGCTGAAGATATTTCAAGGGTACTATATCCTAATGATTCTACTGAAAAAGGTAAAATATTAAGATTAAAACAGCAATATTTCTTCGTGTCGGCAGGACTTAAAGATATAGTTAGAAGGTTTAAAAGAGTACATGGAGATAAATTTGAATTGTTTAGTGAATATGAGGCTGTTCAACTTAATGATACTCATCCAGTAGTTGCAATCCCTGAACTTATGAAAATACTTATAGATGATGAGGGCTTCACATGGACAAAAGCTTGGAAGGTTGTAGTTAATACTTTTGCATATACAAATCACACTATATTAAGAGAGGCACTAGAAGAATGGGATGTTAAGTTATATAAAAAATTATTACCAAGAATATATGGAATAATTAAAAAAATAGACCGTGAGTTTGTAAAGGAATTAAAAAAGAAAAAATATACCGATAAAAAGATTAATTCTATGAGGATTATATGTGATGATAAAATTCGTATGGCTTTTTTAGCTATTCATGGTACGCATGCTACTAATGGTGTTGCAAAACTTCATACGGATATATTAAAACATCAAGAATTAAAGGATTGGTATGAACTTTATCCAAATAGATTTTTGAATAAAACGAATGGTATTACCCCAAGAAGATGGTTAGCTTTATGCAATAGACAATTATCGAATTTAATAACTGAACTTTTAGGAAATACGAATTGGGTATCGCATTTAGATGATTTAAAAGCTTTAGAAAAGTATATAAATGATGAGAAAGTATTAAATAGGATTTTAGATATAAAGATAGAAAAGAAAAAAGAGTTAGCTGAATATATTAAAGTAAATGAAGGAATAGAAATAGATCCAAATTCTTTGTTTGATATTCAAATCAAGAGACTACATGAATATAAGAGACAATTATTAAATGCCTTTGGTATTTTGGATTTATACTTTAAGTTAAAAGAAAATCCTAAATTAAATATAGTTCCAAAAACATTTATATTTGGAGCAAAGGCTGCACCAGGGTATATAAGAGCAAAGGCTATAATTAAATTTATAAATGAAATATCAAAACTTATCAATAATGATTGTGAAATCAAAGGAAAGATAAAGGTTGTTTTTGTTCAAAATTATAGAGTTTCTTATGCAGAAAAATTGTTTCCAGCAGCAGATATATCTGAACAAATTTCTACAGCTGGAAAAGAAGCATCAGGTACTGGAAACATGAAATTCATGCTAAATGGAACACCTACTCTTGGAACTTATGATGGTGCAAATGTTGAAATTGTACAAGAAGCTGGAGAAGAAAATAATTTTATATTTGGAGCGAGAGTAGAAGAGTTAGAAAAAATTAAAGATTCTTATAATCCAAAGGAATATTATAAGAAGGATAAAAACTTAAAGAGGGTTGTAGATACTTTAATAGATGGAACTTTTGATGATGGAGATACAGGGATTTTTAAAGAGCTACATGAATCTTTACTTGAAGGTGCTAGCTGGCATGAACCAGATAACTACTTTATATTTAAAGATTTTAATGATTATATAGAGACTAGAGATAATGTAGATAAAGCTTATAGAGATAAACTAACATGGGCTAAAAAATGTCTTATTAATATAGCAAATGCAGGTAAGTTCAGTAGTGATAGAACCATTGAAGAATATGCTAAAGAAATATGGGAAATAAAATCTAATAGAATTTAAAGATTAAAATAGGCTCACACAAAATTGTGTGAGCCTATTATTATTCAGTTTCTTCGTCATCTTTAGATGAAATATCAGTGCTATTTATTACTGCTACAAGTGTATTAGGATCTGATAGAAGCCTTATACCTTCAGGCAGTTTAATATCATGTATAAATAATTTATTATTAAAGTTCATTCTAGAAGCATCTATTTTTATTGTTTCTGGTATTTCTTGAACTTTACCTTGCATATCAATTTCAGTTATAAAAGTTTCTAAAATTAATCTTTTACTTTGCAACTTATCAATACCAGTAAATTCAATTGGTATAGTCATTTTTATAATTTCATCTTTACTTACATTTTGGAAATCCACATGAATTATTTTTCCTGTTACAGTGTCTTTTTGAATTTCTTTTATAACGCAATTTTTAGTTTGATTATTTAATTGAAGTTTTAAAATAGAACCTTTGGAATTGTTTTTTAAGATTTTCATTAGTTGATTATAGTCTACTTTAATAGGAATTGCTTTTTCTAAATGTTCTCCATACATTATACATGGGACTTGTCCACTTTTTCTAAGCCTTCCATTGGTGTCAGTGTTTTCTCTTTCATTTATAGCAAGTGCTACTTGTGACATAATAAACCCCTCTTTTCTTTAATTTTAGTGAAGTTATTAAGCTTTTCTATAGCGTTAAATGGGCTATAGCTAATATCATGTGAAATACTGACTTTACATACTTGTATATGTATCAAGAAAATGAAACATATATATATATTCTAACGTATAAGAGAAATTAAATGGGAGAAATTCTTAAATATTAACCAAATATTAACAATTAGAAAATTTATAATAAAGGGTATATAGTATAAATAAAATTATACGAATTTACATATATAGCATATTCAGAAGTAAGCTTGCATCCTGTTAACCTACATTTTAATGAAAATCAAAAATTTAATATTAGTACTTTAGGTAACTTAGGCAATAATACTAAAATCAAAAATCTAATAAAAAATGATAAATTAATGAAAATGTTATCTGATATTTCAGCTATGAATGGAGGAATGGGCATAGAATTAGCTGTAAATTAGTTATAAGAATTCCTAGCACAATGAAGCTAGGAATTTTTATTTTTTAACCACTGAGAATATGAAGTATGGAAATTATTCTTTTTATTTTCTGTAGTATAATCATAGAAATTTTTTAAAAATGTAGCTCGTGCTGGATTTCCAGTAAGAACTATGCCACCAGCATCTTGCTGATGTTTTAAGATTTCATCTAAAGTAAAATTCTTTTCATTATGCATCATTTCATACATAGCCATAAACATAGTAGTTCTCCCTTGCCCTTCTTTACAATGAAAGTGTAGATGTGATTTGTGTGGTTTATCTTTAATAAGTTTAATAAATTTATCTACAATTTCGGGACTAGGAACATAATTATCTATTACAGGAAGACGTACATAGTTTATTTTGTTATGTGTAGTAAGTTTTTTTTCTGATAAAACCTTATCTGGTTTTAAAGTTGCTTTTAAGGTTCCCATTTGATCATAAATATTAAGATTTTCTGTATTCTTTATAGAATCTAAATCAGATTTTTCTTTTTTTAATATTTCATGAGTATTAAAGTTATCATTGATATAATTCCTAGGAAGGTAAAAGCTTATAGCAGTATTATCATTTATAAAACCATGTGATTCTTCTCTTAAATCAACTATATATAAATTTTTACTATTTATTTTGTTCTGAATATTTTTTAATTGAGCAGGAGTAAATTGTTTACTTCCTGATATATTCAGCTCTGGGATTATTCTAAAAAAACTTGGAAGTGGAGAAGTTGAATTAGAATCTAATACAACAAGTGGTTTTGGAGGTACAGGTGCATCTGTAGATATAAGTTTGCCATTAACAGGTATAGAAATTAAAAACAATAAAATAAATAGTGTAAAGGAAAAGTTAGTTTTTTTCATATAAACACCCCTTTAAAATTAGGATTTTAAATTAGTTTTTCATACAATTTAAAGATTATTCAATTATTTATAACTAACTTAAAAGAAGATTATTTGTATAAAAAGTAGAATTAAAATTTAATTTCTTAAATGAGGTTGATTATAAAGTGAAAAATGGTATACAATACCATTATGCCTAAAATATTATAGATTACTTTACTGATATTCATAAAAATAAATAACTTGTTAGCTAAATTTATGTTCTTGTATATTGAAGCGACAAAGAAAGGAGAAAGTTATAAAATTAGAGCTATTATGAGATGCAAAAATAAAGAAGATCAACAAAATTTTATTTCTAATACTATAAACTTAATAGTGGAGTGATGCAATTGTTCAAATTAGTTTTAAGAAGAATGAAAAGCAATTTGTTTTATTATTTTTTAACATATATAGCTTATTTTTCAGCATTATTGGTTATTTTATTTGGTTTTAGTTTTTTAAAGTGTAGTAAAGAGAGGATTCTTGATTTTACAAATGGTAAAGCAGAACACCAACGGTTAATTAACGTAGATATTAATGGTTCAAATTATATAAATTATGATAAATTAACGAATATTTTAAAGAAATATTCAAAAACAACAGCCATTAGAATAGATGGTTTAGCTATGGATGTACCTAAGGATGACGGGATATATGAAGTACCAATTAAAATGGTGATGTTTGATAAAATACCAGAGTGGACACCGCCCATTGGTCGTGGTACATATTTAAGTCCAAGGCAAAGTAAATCAAAAGCTAAAATTGCTGTAATTGGCAAGGGTGTAGAACTTAATGGGATTAGTGAAAATAGCCATGTTAGTTTAGGTGAAGAAAAATTTAAAATTGTAGGAGTCACATGCAAAAAGGATAACTTCTCCAACTACTTAGGTAGTATTTTTATTCCATTGGAGTCCTTACCTAGTAAAATGAAAAAATGTATAAAAACAATGAATATATATTTATTAAAGAATAATGGTAGTCCTGAAAATGAAATGAATGAAATTTTAAATGAACTTAATAAACTACCAAATATAAATGCAACCCAACGTGAAGTAGATAGATACTTAGATGTATTTTGTAATACCTTAGCTACGACTACAGTGGTAACCTTTTTAATAATACTAGTGGCGGTAAGTAATACAATTGTTTTAGTGTTTTATTTGATGTTGAAAAACAAGAAAAATATCCTAATTAATATTGCTTTGGGTGCAAATAAAAAAATAATTTGGAAACAACTATTTGCTGAACTTATGGTGATATCATTAGTTTCCATTGTTTCTGCATCATTAGTTGGAATTTTGTTAATGCCATTTGTTAAAAATAATTTTACACATATTTTAAATATAAAAGCTATACAATTTAATTATTTTAATATAATAGCAACTTTTTCAAGTGCTGTTATAATGAGTTTTTTAATATCAATAATAAGTGTAAAAATATTTTTTAAATTAAATCTTACAGCTGAATTAAAAGGAGAATGATATGTTTAGATTAAGATTATTGATTAAATCTATAACCAAACAAGGCATAAAATTTAAATTAGTTTTTTTTCAACTAATTATAGTATTCATATCTTTAAATTTTGCTTTTAGTTTAATAAATAGAAACTCAGAGATAAAAAATAATATAAGTAAATTAGTAAACAAGGATAAATCGGCATTACTTACAATTTCAGTAAATTCACAAAATAGTAATGCCTTAAATTCAGTTAATAAGATATATGAAGAAATTTCAAATAATGAAACGGTGGATGACATTGGGAGCTATTGTATAAGTGAAACTAGAGTTAATCAAAGGAAAATTAATACTATATTTTTAAATAAAGGCGCCGTTAATTTATATAATATGGATATTCATAAAGGTAGTAATAAAATTTTTACTTATCCAAAGTGTCAAGATGAAATTCCCATTATTATTAGCAATGATTTATCAAAAAAGTGGGATATAGGTGATATAATTAATATTGAATTACAACAAAATAATCGATTACGAAATTTTAAATTAAAAGTTATAGGAATAGCAACGGGAGATGCCGTTTTTTGGAGTTCTACAATAGGGGACCAATCATCCATTACTTATTTAAAAAATTCTATTATCATACCATTTGATAAACAGTATTTTTATGATGAAATTATTGATTTTAGAATGAAATCTAGTTATACAATTGTTTCAACAAAAGAAACCAAGGATTTAAATAAATTTATAACTTATTTTTCAAACATAAGTTACAAAGGTACAATTCTTGATTATATTGAAGTTAACGAATTTATATCTCAAATATATAGGGTAAGTAAACCTTCTATTGTTATGACACTAATATTTTCTTCTTTATTATGTATTTTATCCTTTATAGGATTTATAGGTATATTAATAAGTTATATTACTTTTAGAAGAAGAGAATACGGAATTAGGTTCGCATTAGGATCCACAAGTAAAGAATTATCAAGATTAGTATGTGGTGAAATATCTTTGTCATTAATTATAGCTAATCTTATATCTATACTTATTATAATTGTTGTAAATAGCATAATGAAAATAGAGTTGAAACCCTTGTTAATTATAAAATCTATTATACCTTCTTTTATTATCTCTTTTACGTTAGTTTTTATAACATTTTTAATATACAAATATTACATATTGAAGAAAAATATCGTTGATATAATAAGGGGGAATTAAATTTGAGTTACATACAACTAATAGATATTATAAAAGAATATGGATGTAAAGAGGAAGTTGTACATGCTTTAAATAAGATTAACTTTAACGTAGAGAAAGGTGAAATGATTGCTGTTTTAGGTACATCAGGATCTGGGAAATCAACATTATTAAATTTGATTGGATGTTTAGACAAATGTACTGGTGGGAGATATTTACTTGATGGTAAGGATATCACAAATTATAATGATACAGAGTTAGCAATAACAAGAAATATGAAGATAGGGTTTATATTTCAAAACTTTTCTTTAATTACGGACTATAATGTTATAGAAAATGTTGAAATGCCTCTTGTATATAGAAATTTGCTTTTAGGGAAGGACAAAAAGTTAAACAAACATGAAATTAAAGATTTAGCATTAAGACATTTAAAAGAGGTTGGTATGGATGGTTATGCTAATAAGAAAATTAGTAAATTATCCGGTGGGCAACAACAAAGGGTTGCAATAGCAAGAGCTCTAGTAAATACGCCAGATATAATTTTGGCAGATGAACCAACAGGTTCTTTAGATAAAAGTAACAGTTTAAACATTATTAATATATTGAAAAGTATTAATAAAACTATTAATACTACTATAATAGTGGTTACCCATGATGAACAAATTGCTAAATTTTGTGATAGAATCATTAGGATGGAAGATGGAGTTATTATTAACTCCACAAAAATGTAAGGTATGTTAATCTAGATACATTTTTTTATGTATAATCGCATGAATTGTTGGGCTATTGGATATTTTTCAATAGCCTTTTTCTATTTATATATTTCCATGATTTACGGGGCAGTATATGCAGTTTTATTAAAATTTTTATTGTATAACTTGGATCCTGACATTACTTCTAAATGATAGTTATTAAATTATTCATTATTGAGCCAAGCATAAAAAATTCGCAATAGATGTATTATAAATTGGTATAATATATATTAATGTAAGATACTACGTTCACAAATAATTAGGTATGGAGGTCAATTATGGGTAAAGGCTTTGGTAATCTACAAAAGGTTAGAGAAGGTAAAAGAAAATATGCAATAACTCCACATATACCAGGAGGATTTATAACTCCTGAAAATCTTGAGAAAATAGCGAAAGTGACTAAAAAATATAATGGATCTCTAAAGATAACATCTGGTCAGAGAATACTTATAACTAACTTAGAGGAAGATGATTTGCCTAAGATATGGGATGAACTTGGAATGGAACCTGCAGTTAAATCTCAAAATTCTATTAAAAATGTTGAGATGTGTCCAGCTGGATTTTGTAAGAGATCAAAATACAATACTATTGGTATAGGAATGAAGTTATCAAAAAAATATCAATGGATGGATATGCCTTGTAGAACAAAGATAGGTGTTGCCGGCTGCAGAAATGCCTGTGGAAGTGTTTATAGTAAAGATATTGGGGTTATTGCAGATGTTGATGGAAGCCTCATGGTGACAGTGGGTGGATCTGCTGGATATAATCCTAGAATTGCAGATATTGTAGTAAAGGGACTATCTGAAAAGGAAGCTATGACATTAATAGATTATATGGTGGAGTATTATAAAGAAAAGGCACTTTTAGGTGAAAAGCTAAGCTTTTTTATTGATAGGATAGGTATAGATAAAGTTAAATTAGAACTTTTAAATAGAAGCAAAATACATATAGTAAAACAATAAATATTATATAAAAACTATGTGGTAGAGAATTTTATACTACATAGTTTTTTTCTTAAGGTAATCTTAAGAATTCCTTAAGGAGGAGTAAAAGAGTTTTTTATAGAATTATTATGAAGTCAATTAAGGGGGAAGGATTAGTATGGAAAATAATATAGTATTAAGTTTTTCAAAAGCCTATAAGGATAAAAATATTCGTAAGATATTAAGCAGTATATTGTATATATTTATAATATCAATAATATCATTTAAGCATATTCAAGCTGGCAAAGGAAAAATATTTATTATACTTGGAGGAATTATTTTAATAGGAAATTTTTCAGAAATGATAAGTGGTATATTAGAAATATGTAATATAAAAAAATGTCCATATATTAAGGCTGATGAAAAGATAATGGAAGTATGTACAGGAAAAGTTGCAAAGTATGAAACTGTAGATATTAAAGAAATAAGTTCTTATACATTAAAGGGGACAAACGATATAATATTGAATAGAAAGAACAATGATCTGAATATAAATTTAAGTAAATTAACGGTAGATGATATAGAAAAATTTAAAAATTTTTTAAATGAAGCGGGTATAGTTAAAAAAGGAGCGGTAATTTAATGGCTAAAATTTTAATAGCTGATGATGAAGAAGAAATAATTGAATTATTATCTTTATATTTAGAGAAAGATAATAATATAATATATGGTGCTAAAAATGGATTAGATGCTTTTGAAATTATAGAAGATAATAATGTAGATTTAGCTATTATAGATATAATGATGCCTAAAATAGATGGGTATCATCTTGTAAAAAAGATAAGAGAAAAATACGAAATACCAGTTATTATGCTTTCAGCAAAAAGTGAGTATAGTGATAAAATATTGGGACTTGAACTTGGAGCTGATGATTATATAACAAAGCCATTTAATGCAATGGAAGTTGTAGCTAGAGTAAAAGCTCAACTTAGAAGATATTATAAATATCATTCTATTGGAGATATTGTTGAAAATAATAATGAAAAATGCTTAGAATATGGAAGTTTAAAGTTAAATAATAGTACATGTACTTTATATAAAGACGGAGTAGAGATTCCACTAACATCTACAGAATATAAGATAATATTTTATTTAATGAACAGTTGCGGAAGAGTTTTTACAAAAAAACAAATATTTGAATATGTTTGGGATGAGCCATTTTATGGTGATGATAATGCCATAATGGTTCATATAAGTAATCTTAGAGATAAAATAGAGAACGATTCTAAAAATCCAGAGTATATAAAAACTATACGAGGACTTGGATATAAATTTAATTTTAATACAATATAGCATGGTTAATGGAGTGTATAATAGATGTTTGGTTTAAAAAGACAAAATAAAAAAGTATATACGGCTATGTTTAAGCAATATATACTTTTTGTATTTCTTATAATTATAGTTTTTGTATCAGGAATTCTGGCAACACTTATTGGTATTGGTAAACTTATAAATTCTAAAGACTATATATCAGATGTACAGCAGTTTTATAAAGCATCTTCCATTGTTAAAAGCAATTTTAAAGAAATAAATGCTGAAAAAATAACATCTGTAGGTGGATGGGTAGAAATATTGGATGAAAATAAGAAGGTTATTTATGTTATTGGTGAAAAGAAAGATAATAAAAAAGTTTATACAGAAGATGAAATGTTAAATTTAATAGAAGAAAATTCGGATGAGAGCAAATCAAATAGCACATATTTACATTCTATAAATATTTTTTATGTAAATAAAAAGAAACATTATTGTATGGTAAAAATACCACCAGGAGTTATAAATATAGACATAGATAAGAAGGGATCTACAGAAGAGTATATACATAAAGTAGGAAATAAATTATTTAGAGGGATTTTTCATACATCATTATTTATTCTATTAGTAATACTATTTTATGCGTTTTGGACATCAAGAAGAATAGTTGAGCCACTAAGAGAGATATTAAAGGGGATAAATAAGATGACGGAGGGAGACTATTCTGCTAGAATAGCATTAAAACGAGAAAATGAATTCTCGGAGATTAAAGAAGCCTTTAATTTTATGGCAGAAAAGATTCAGCAAGGAACAATTGAAAGGGAAAAATCAGAGGAGTTTAAGCAACAACTATTTACTGATATATCTCATGATTTAAAGACTCCAATAACCTCAATACAAGGATATTCAAAGGCTTTGTATGATGGTGTTGTTGAAGGCGAAGAAAAAAAGAGGAGATATATTAAAACTATTTATCATAAGTCAAAAAGGCTTGTAGATTTAGTTGAAAATGTACATGAACTCGCAAAACTAAGTAACAATAATTATTCCATATATAAAGAAGAAATTGATATATGTGAATTTTTAAGAGAGATAATTACAGGTTTTTATTTTGAAATAGAAAATAAAAAATTTGATTTTGAAATAGAGATACCAGAAGAACAAATTTTGTGTTCGGTAGATAAAAATGAAATGACTCGAGCAATATCAAATATAATTTCTAATTCTCTAAAATATAATCCATATAACACAAAACTTAAAATACAGTTAAATAAAAATAATCATTTTATAGAAATAATTATTGCAGATGATGGAATTGGTATACCTGATGAATTAAAAGATATAGTATTTGAAGCATTTACTAGGGCGGATACATCACGAATAACAACTGGAGGAACAGGACTTGGACTATCTATTGCAAAAAAGATTGTTGAAAAACATAAGGGCAATATTTTACTACAACATAATGATGAATATAAAACTATATTTAAGATAGTGTTAAATGGAAAATAAGGGAGAGGGGTATATGGATAAGTATTTTGAGAAAATTACTATATTAGAAACATTAGGGGTCTATATTTTAGTAAATATTTTAGTATTTCTAAGTACTTTAGTTATAAATGTTGATTCAAAATCAGCGATTAATGGAAATCTATTAGTTATAATTAGTGAGGTACTGTTAATTACATACATTATTTATAGATTAAATCATAATAATTTTAAATTAAAAGAAGCCATAATAGATTTTAAAAAGAAACCTCAATTTAAGGATAGTTTAATAATTTTTATATTACATGCAATTTTAGCATTAACAGCTGCATTAGGAGTAGCTTATATAATATATAAAATTAATCCTGAATTAACGAAAAAAATGTTGAATGAGAAAATAATTGAAAATAATGGCACAGTATATGATAATATATATGCATTTATTTTAGGAGTTATATTGGCTCCTATTATGGAGGAGCTTATATTTAGAGGGATTATGTTTAATAGGTTAAAGATGAGATGGGGAGCAGGACCGGCTATTATTATATCATCAATTATTTTTGGGATGTTGCATATGGATCTCGCTATTATAGGAGCAGTATTATTTGGTATTATGATGTGTATTTTATATATGAAAACTAGAAATATAATTACAACTATGACTATACATTTTATAAATAACCTAATATTTATTTCTATCAGTATAGGAAAACAAGAAAATACATCTCAAGGGGATATTACAGAAATAGTTTCCATAGGTAAAATGGCATTAATTTTATTTGCAGTTTCTTCTGTAATCTCAATATATTATATAGTGAAAAATTGGCCTAAGAAGGAAAAAAAGATCAGCTTAAATTAGCTGGTCTTTTTTAGTATATATTATTATATTATATTCTGATGTAATATAGTAAAATAAATTTAAGTTATTTATATATGATGTGGGGGTGTTATAATGTTAAAAATAGTTATATTAGATGCTAAAACATTAGGAAATGATATAAGTTTACAAGGATTTAATGAATTTGGAGAAGTAAGTATATATGATTTTACTAAAAAGGAAGAAGTTATAGATAGAATAAAAGATAAAGATATAATAATAACTAATAAAGTGATATTAAATAAGGATAATTTGAAGTATGCTAAAAATCTTAAATTGATATGCATAGCTGCTACAGGAACAAATAATGTTGATTTAAATTATACAAATGAGAATAATATAGTTGTTACAAATGTTGCTGGATATTCAACAAATAGTGTTGTACAACATACATTTGCTTGTTTGTTTTACTTATTGGAAAATTTAAAATATTACGATGATTATACGAAAAAGTATTTGTATTGTGAGAGTGATACTTTTACTCATTTTCAACGTCCATTTTGGGAAGTTTGTGATAAAACTTGGGGTATAATTGGTCTTGGCGAAATAGGAAAAGGGGTAGCTAAATTAGCAAAAAATTTTGGATGTAATGTTGTATATTATTCAACATCAGGAAAAAACAATAACTCAATTTATAAAAGATGTGATTTACAGGAACTATTAAAGATTAGTGATATAGTATCTATTCATTGTCCATTAAACTCAGAGACTAAGAATTTAATAGCTTTTAATGAATTAAAATTAATGAAAGAATCTTCTATATTAATAAATGTAGGTAGGGGGAAAATAGTTAATGAAGAAGATCTAGCAAAAGCATTAGATGAAAACTGTATTAGAGGAGCGGCATTAGATGTTATGAAAGAGGAGCCCATTAAAAAAGATAATCCTTTATTACATATAAAAAATAAGGAAAGATTGCTAATAACTCCTCATATTGCATGGGCAAGTTTTGAGGCAAGAAAAAAATTAATAAATGAAATAATACTTAATATACAAGGATTTTTAAATAATGAGAAAAGGAATGTGATTGGTTAATGGAAGTTAAAATATATTTAAATGGACAAAAGGAGCCAGTTATTTATAAGGGAGATAGAGTTGATATTTTAGACTTTGAAATGAACGGTATAAAGTATAAGCAAGTAAGATATTTTAAAAAAGGATTTAGCAAAAGTCAACTTATAGAGATAGGGGTAATAAAGAGAATAGTAAAATAATAAAACTTAAATCATAATAAATTGTGGAAACTTTTAATCCTAATTTTACTAATATAGAGTATAAAACTAAATTCTTTATACTAGCATTTTTATAATAAGTTTTAGGAGGATAGTTTGCAGATATGAAACAAGTAATACAAAATAAATATGTTTTAGGGGAATCTATTCAAAAAACCCTTGATACAACAGGACAAGAAATTAGATTAGATTTAAAGCTTAAACAAAATAAACATAAGAGTCTAAACTCAGAGATAACGGGGATTGTTAAAGATATAAATGGAAATCCTATAGAAAATGCTACAATTAAAGTAATGTCAAGTGATTATGAACCATTAATGCATACATCCACAGATTCAAATGGAAGATATGAATTTAGTAACATACCAGCCAATCAATCTTACAATATATTTGCCATAGCCAAGGGGAAAAGATTAGAACAAGGAAATGAATTTATAATAAATAAAGGTCAAATTATCAATATGAATTTTGTATTGAAAGATAATTCTTACAGTAATTTAGGGGTGATTTTTGGAAAGGTAATAAGTGAGACTGAACAAATTCCTGTAAGTGCAGCTGAAGTTAAATTATTCACATCAAGTGTTGGAGATAATAATTTAAAGGCAATAACTTATACAAATGATAATGGAGAATATATGTTTACTGACATACCTAAAGGTAATTATATAGCTAAAATAAGTGCATTAGGATATGATAATGAAAATTCAGATGTATCCATAATAGATGGTGATGAAATTGTTTCAATGATAGTAGATATTACGCCTAATGGTGAGGATAATTTAAATGGTACTGTATCTGGTATTGTAATGGATAGAAATAGTGTGCCTATTGATGGGGGAGATGTTTTACTTTGTAAGGTGGATAGTAACAATAAAACAACACCAATAGCATTTACTAAAACAAATAAATCAGGTGTGTACTTATTTTCCAATGTTTCTAAAGGAAACTATAATATAAGAGCCAATTTGACAGAATTAGTATCTACAGGAGAAAAAGTAAGTTCTCCCTATTTTGGTGGATTTATGGTTAGTTCTGCCAGTACACAGTATAAACCATATACGTTTAGTACGACAGAAGCGGAGCTTATGAATGGAGCTAAATTTGAAATTAATAATAAATTTATAGGAAGCTTGGGTGGAACTAATAATGGAGAAGCTATATTTACTGTTGATGTAGATTTTTCTATAAACTATGAACTTGAGATTAATTATTTATCAGGGGATAAGACAAGAGAATTAGAGATAGATGTAAATGGAGTAAACAAAGGTTCCTATTTATTGAAAAAAACAGATGGGTGGAATATTAGTGATGCCGAAGATTTTGATGTTAATATTAAATTAAATGCAGGTAAAAATACAATTAGATTTTATAATAATAATGGAGTTGATGCTCCATATATCGGTGATATAGTACTTCAAGTATCCCCAAGTTCTAAAAGTTTTGAGCCAGTAGCAGGTTTATTAAGCAATGGAGCAAAACTTAGTAGTGATATGGATTATATAGAAAATTTGGGGGGAATCAACAAAGGGAAGGTTCAATATTTACTTATTACATCGAATACAGATGAGTATAGTTTAGGTATTGAATATTCATCACCAGATAAAGCAAGGGAACTTGAAATTATTTGCAATGATGATAAATCACAGTATATGCTAAATAAAACCAGTAGATTAAATGACGATGATGATAATAATGATGATATAGAATTTAAAACTATTATAAAATTAAATAAAGGAAGCAATAATTTGACTTTAACAAATAATAACAATGAAACTGCACCTAAAATAGGGGAAATAGAAATTAAGGAGATTCCTGTAGTAGATAAATATACAGTTAATGATGTAGTGTTGGGAGGAACAGCCGAAATCCAAAATGGATTTATTACAAATATGGATTCTAGATCAGGGTATATTGAATTAAAAGTAAATGCACCTATTAGTGGGAATTATAATTTAATAAGTAAATATGTTGCTGGTACAGAAAATACAACTTGCAATATAGATATTAACGGGGTAAGTACAGGAATAAATTACGAATTTCAACCTACTGGATCATGGCAAGATGATATTGTTAATAGCAAAATTATAGTATTAAAATTACAAAAAGGTGAAAATATTATTAAAATTTATAATAATAATTAGATAAAAGCTCCCTATTGAGGGGGCTTTTTTATAACTTTTTTAAGAAAGTTGAATATTATAGAATATATAACCAATGTTATATAGAATGTCTTAGGAGGATAAGATGTAGATATGAAACATATAAAACAAGAACATATAAGTGTATTAAAAGATAAAACAATTGAATTAATAGATGAAAACTTGGGAAAAAACGGAGTAGTGTACGGTAGGATTATTGATGAAGAAAATAATCCTATTAATGAATGTTATGTTATTCTTTATAGGACTACTAAGGATAAAGATTTTATTCCAATAAAATCAACAATAACTAATGAAACAGGTGTATACTTATTTGGCAACTTATCTAAAGGAACATATAAAATAAAAGCTACTAAAAATGAGAAAATAACTATTGGTGACATAAAAAATCACATAAAGGAAGAAAAAATAAGTATAAATAAAAAACAAGAAAGTGAAATGCATAAAAAAGATGAGATTTTAAAAATATATGATGTAACTTTAAAACACAATTCAATAGTTAGAAATTATGAAGCTAAAGATGGAATACTTTCAGATGGAATGAAGCTTGAATTTAATAAAAGATACACGTCTTGTATAGGTGGAATTGTAAATAATTCAGTTACCTTTAGAGTCAATGTGCCTTTAGAGGGTGAATATACTATGTTAATTAAGTATATGTCTATAGATAAGGCTAGAGCATTTAAAGTAGATATTAATGGAGTTAAATTAGGTGAATATAGGGGAGAACAAACTTGTACAATACCACGTAATGATCAAGTATTAACTATTAAGGTTAACTTAAATAAAGGTGAAAATAGTATAAAATTTTATAATGATAATGGTTTTACATGTGGACCTAATATAGGGGGGATATGTTTAACCAAAGATCCTTATTCTCAAGTATATAGTCTACAAGACAAAAATAAAAAAGATAATTCAAATATAATTTTAAATGCTGAAGTTTCTAAAAATGAGGAATATGAATTTATAATTAAATATGTAGCCAATGAGAATATAAAATTTAATATAGATATCAATGACGTTAATATAGAAAAAGAATATGATTTTCAGTCCACTAAATCATTAGATATAGAGGATGTAAAATATAAACAAACAAAATTGCCATTAAAAAAAGGAAATAATATAATAAAAATTTATAGTGAGTAATACTTTAAGAGAAAATAAAGTAAGTTATAATATATGAGATAATAAGACTATCTAAGAAGATAGTCTTATTATGTTTATAATAGAAAACGTAAGTTATATATAATATAATATATAGGTTGTTGAATAACTAATTTTTACAAATGTTAAAAAGCATTTATGCGCGAGCATGTGTTTAATAATTTTAAATGTGCATTAGTAAATTCTTTAAAAATTTTTAAAAGTAAGTGCGTTAGCGCGATGAAAACTATAGATTCCAAGGATATTTTCTAGAACTTATTTTGCTGTTAACCTTATTAAATTCGTCTATAAGATACGATAAAAGAACCCACTTAATATGGCGTTCATAACGTTTTTGTCCGTAAAGTCTAGGGTTTTCTAGGTTATAGAGTCCCTTAAGTATAGAAAATAATTGTTCAATTTTTAGCCTATTTTTATATAAATTTTTACCTATTGGCGATTGCATAAAAAGAGCATTTTTATATCTAGATTCATCTTTAAAAGATTCTATACTCTTTGCTTTACGCATATTTACGTCTGTTAATAAATTATATTCTAGAGTTTTAGAAACTTTAAACCATTGAGCATCATCATAAGCAGCATCGGCAAGTACAATAAATGGATTATAAGTTTTCAGTTCATATAACAATCCTTGAACTTGATTATCATATACATTTGCAGTAGTTATAGAAAATGACAAAGGTAATATACTATCACATACACAAGCGGTACAATGTAACTTATATCCTTTATATCTGCCAAGTCGAGTTCCTTTTCCGTACCTAGCTTCGCTATCATATAATGAGCTCCTTAATGCAGTACCATCAATAGCACAAATTCTAGTTGATGGATTTATAAGTTCAATAAGCATAGCATAAATGCCATAGTACACGTATTTTTCTAAAGCTATCGCTCTTAAAGAAAATGTAGAATGGTCAGGAACTTCTTTTAAACCTATAATCTTTTGAAATACAATATCTTGTTTAATTTTATATTCAAGTTCTCTAAGACTAAAAATACTATTATTTACACCATATATCATACATGCAACAATTTGTTGATCTGAATATTTAGGCGGTCTACCTTTAGCTTTTCTAGTATTAATGCCAAGTTTATTAAATGCAATATTAACAGTTTCAAAAATTTTAAAATAAATGTTTTCGCTTTGTATATTTAATGTTATAATCATACTTGAGTCATCCTTTGTATATTATGGTTTTTTTAGCGAGAACATTATATCACAAAGTGATGACTTATTTATTTTTTTGTATTTTTAATTATTCAACAACCTAAATATAAATTAAAACGTTTAAATGAGGGGATTTTTATGATAAAACTTACTGAAGAAATAGCTGAAAGTATAGTTGATAGAATGATGAATGTAGTTCCTTATAATATAAACATTATGAATGATAGAGGAGTTATTATAGCAAGTGGGGATAAATGCAGAATAGGACATCTACACGAAGGCGCTGTAGATGCAATTAAAAGGGATAAACTTAATTTAATATATGAGGACAATGGAGGTGCAAAACCAGGGGTTAATATGCCTATATATTTTAATAAAAATCTTATGGGAGTAATAGGTATAAGCGGTAACCCAAATGAAGTTGTAAGCTTTGCATCTATAGTAAAGGCTACTGCTGAGTTATTGATAAAACAAGATTATATGTTTAACGAACGACGCATAAGAGAGCAAATAGAGGAAGAATTTTTATATCAGTGGTCTTATTTAGATAGTAAATACGATGAAGGTTTTATACAAAGGGCAGAGGTACTAGGCATTAATTTCAGTGTAAGGAGAGTAGCTGTCATTGTAATTGGCGAGAATAAGTCCAAAAATATGAATATAATAAAAAATTATATATATGATTGTGAGTATACAATAAGATTTAATGCAGAATCTATTCTTATTTTTATGAAATCTGATAAGGAACTATTTAAAAGGATTTTAAATCTATATAATAATCTAGGAGGTAACGTAAAAATAGGAATTGGACTAGAAGAAAATATAATGACTAATTCAGTACAAGAAGCATTAAGGGCCATTGAGATAAATGATAAGTTAGCTCTTAATTATGATATATGTAAGTATTCAGAGGTAAGTTTTATAGATGTTATATCAAATAATATTAAGGGCGAAGAAAATATAAATCTTATAGAAAAGCTAAAGTCTTTTAAAAATCTAGATTTAGTACAAACTCTTATATCGTATATAATGCTGAATTGTGAGACTACAGCTACTTCGGAAAAGTTACATATCCATAGAAATAGTTTGAGTTATAGACTAAAAAAAATATATGAAGTTACAGGAAAGGATCCTAAAAATATTATGGATTTATTGGAACTTTTTGTAGCTTGTATTTTATATAAATTAAAATAATTAATTGTGCAAATGCACAAATAAATTAATGAAAAAATTGAGCAAAGTACCAATGTATTTAAAATGTAAAAAATATATAATAGTGCTATATAAAAAACTTCATGAATGGAGGGGTGAATATGCATGTTACAGCTTTAGGAGCAATCATAGGATTAATAATAGCAATTATACTAATAATAAGGAAAGTTCATCCGGCATATGGGCTTATACTAGGAGCTATAATAGGCGGGCTTGTTGGAGGCGCAGGACTTTTAGGAACAGTTACTTTAATGATAGAGGGTGCTAAGGGGATAATGCCAGCTATTCTTAGAATACTTACAGCTGGAGTTCTCGCAGGTGTTCTTATCGAATCAGGAGCAGCGGCAAAAATTGCAGAAAGTATAGTGGATAAACTAGGAGAATCTAATTCACTTATAGCGCTAGCACTAGCAACTTTAGTATTAACAGCTGTTGGGGTTTTTGTAGACGTATCAGTTATAACAGTAGCACCAATAGCATTAGCTATTGCTAAAAGAGCCAATTTAACTAAAACATCTATACTTATTGCAATGATTGGAGGAGGTAAAGCAGGAAATATTATATCTCCGAATCCTAATGCCATTGCAGCTTCAGATACTTTTAAAATACCATTAACATCTGTAATGTCAGCTGGTATTATACCTGCAATTGGAGGATTAATAGTTACATGTATAATAGCAAAAAAGCTATCTAAGAAAGGTTCTTATGTAAAAGAAAGTGAAATTGAAGAGAGTATCGAAGAGAAACCTAAATTTATAGCTGCAATAGTTGGACCACTTGTAGCAATTATATTATTGGCTTTGAGGCCACTTTGTAATATAAATGTAGATCCACTTATAGCATTACCTTTTGGTGGGGTTATTGGTGCTTTGTGCATGGGTAAAATTAAAAATGTAAATAGATATGCTACATCTGGACTTGGAAAAATGAGTGGGGTTGCAATACTTTTACTTGGTACAGGTACTATAGCCGGAATTATATCTAATTCAGCATTAAAGGATGTAATTATAAATGGAATAAGTTCATTAGGACTTCCTGCATTTGTATTAGCACCAATAGCTGGTATATTGATGGGGGGAGCTACTGCATCGACTACTTCTGGTACAGCTGTTGCAAGTCAAGTATTTGGACCTACTATATTGCAACTTGGAATTAAACCATTGGCTGGGGCTGCAATGATACATGTAGGAGCTACAGTAATAGATCATTTACCTCATGGAAGTTTCTTCCATTCAACTGGAGGAAGCGTTAATATGGATATGAAGGAAAGATTAAAACTTATACCATATGAGTCATTAGTAGGTTTAATAATGACAATAATTTCAACGATACTATTTGGAATAATAGTTTAAACTAAAAACGCCTGAAGATTTTAGAGAATCCTCAGGTTTTTTTTGAGAAAATATAGATTTATAGAGAGGGATGAATATTATGAGATTTGTTTTGGCGCCAGATTCTTTTAAAGAGAGTATGACAGCAAAAGAAGCTGCTGAGGCTATGGAAAGAGGAATAAAAAAAGTAATGCCAAGTGCTGAGTGTATAAAAGTCCCAATGGCAGATGGAGGAGAAGGTACTGTTCAATCATTAGTAGATGCTACTAATGGTAAATTCATAGAAGTAGAAGTAACAGGACCAGATTGTAATAAAGTTAAAGCGATTTATGGAATATTAGGTGATGGGAAGACAGCAGTGATAGAAATGGCTAGTGCAAGTGGAATTCATCTTATAAAAAATGAGAAAAGAAATCCATTATATACAACGACTTATGGTACTGGAGAACTTATAAAATCAGCATTAGATAAGGGAGTCCAAAATATACTTATAGGAATTGGAGGAAGTGCTACTAATGATGGAGGGGCGGGAATGCTTGAAGCATTAGGAGCTAAGTTTTATGATAAAGAAGGTAATGAGTTAGCTTTTGGTGGAGCTGCATTAGAAAAGCTTTATAAATTTGATTTATCAGGTTTTGATTCTAGAATTGAGGATATTAATATTGAGGTTGCATGTGATGTTAATAACCCTTTAACTGGGAAAAATGGTGCATCATATATTTTTGGACCACAAAAGGGAGCAACGCATGATATGGTAGAAAGATTAGATGATGCATTATCCAATTATGCAAAGATTATAAAAAAACAACTTGATATTGATGTTGATAATATACCAGGAGCGGGAGCGGCTGGTGGTCTTGGAGCTGGACTTATGGCATTTTTAAATGCTGATTTGAAGAAAGGAATTGAACTTGTTATAAAATACACTAAACTCGAAGAAAAAATTCAAGGAGCGAGTTATGTATTTACGGGAGAAGGGAGTGTAGATTCACAAACAGTTTTTGGTAAGACTCCATTTGGAGTGGCAACTGTTGCTAAAAAGTTTAATGTTCCTGTTATTGCTTTTGCAGGAAGAATAGGAGATGGAGTTAGTGAACTATATGATCATGGAATAAATTCTATCATAGGAATACTTCAAGGAAGTGTATCTTTAGAGAAAGCACTTAAAGATGGAAGTAAAAACATTGAAAAGACTAGTGAAAATATAGTAAGAATATTAAATATAAAATAAGTAATGTAATTATATGAGCTTTTAAGATTGGTTTTTATCTTAAAAGCTTTTTTTAGTTTAAATGTATACTAGACAATATAACACATAAACTAAAAAAATAAGAATAATTTTCAGATATTGTAGGAGGAACTATTGTGAATAAGAAAATAAATTTATATAAACAAATAGAAGAACATTTACTGCAAGATAAAATGCCGTCTGAGTATATTAAAAATTTAACGACCAATGAAGTATTTTGTGAATATCCATTTACTATGATAAGAGAACTTATAAATATTCCACAGTCACCTAAATATCATCCTGAGGGAAGTGTATGGAAGCACACATTATTAGTTATAGATAATGCTTCTGAAAATAGAAGGTTTAGTGAAAATCCTAAGGTGTTTATGTGGGCGGCCTTGTTGCATGATATAGGAAAGGTTACTACTACAAAGATTAAAAAGGGCAAGATAACATCTTATGAACATGACATACAAGGGGCTGTACTTGCAAGAGAATTTTTAGAGAATTTTACGCAGGATAACGAATTTATTAAAAAGGTATGTTCTATGATAAGGTGGCATATGCAGGTTTTATTCTTAGTTAAAAATTTGCCATATTCAGATGTAGAAAAAATGTTATCAGAAGTATCACTAGATGAAATAGCATTATTGTCGTTATGTGATAGGTTAGGAAGGGGAGAACTTACAAAGGAAAAGGAAAAAATTGAAAGAGAGAATATTAAAGAATTTAAAGAAAAATGCAGAAGAATAAATAATAAAAATAAATCAACTACTATATAAAGGAGAATTATAAGGTTGAAATTAAATCATATAAATAGTAAACTTTAATTAATTGAAAAAATAGAAAAAAAAGTAAAAACAATGCAATTTAAATAAATTAAAGCCTATTTATCATATAATCAAAAGGCTGGGGGGAAGCTATGAGAAAAGAAAAGGAAATGTGTAATAAATTAGAAAGAGATTATGGTGAATACAATCTTCAAAATTCTCATGAGACTTCAAATTTATATTATAATGAAAAATTTCAATTTGAATATTCTGTATTTTCTCAAATAATGGAATATTCAAAAGAAAGCATTGTGGTTTTAGATAAAAACCTAACAGTTTTATATGTAAATAATACATTTTTATCAATAGGACAATATTCTAAAGAAGAAGTTATAAATAAAAAAATACAAAATATAAGCGAAAATAATTTAAATATATGCAAGTGTATAATGAAAAATATTAAAGATAAGGGTATGTGGACTGGTGAAGTAGAGTACATAAGTAGTTTAGGTAAAACGCATTTTTTATCTGCCAGAGTAAAAATTATTAGAGATGAAATGAAGTGTGAGAAATATTATATAGCAATATTTGAAGATATTACGGATTTAAAAAGAAGTCAAAAAAATGTTAATTATTTAAGAGAGTATGATGTTCTTACAGGACTTTCTCAAAAATGGTTATTTATAAAAAAGCTGAAAAGACGTATTTTAGAATTAGAAGGAAAGAATAAATTAATAGGTGTGATAACATTAGGTTTAGATGATTTTAAATTTGTTAATGAAGCCATGGGTCATGTATATGGAGATAAATTACTTAAGAATATATCCATTAGATTACAAAGTATAGATAAAACATATATATTATCAAGAATAACTGGTGATGAGTTTGGAATAAGTATACCTGAGTGTGAAAGTGTAAAAGAGATAGAAGATATTGTACAACACATAAATAAAATTTTTTTTAAACCATTTATTATAAAGCAACAAGAAGTTTTTATAACTGCTAGTATAGGAATTAGTATATATCCTATAGATGCATTAAACGTAAACGATTTAATAATGAATGCAACTTCTGCACAAAATTACGTTAAAAAGAATGGCAAAAATAATTACAAAATTTATTCTAAAGATATTAATAAAAGTGCTTATAGTAGGATAGAAATGATAGCAATGTTAAGACATGCTGTAGACAATAAAGAATTTATTTTATATTATCAGCCCCAAGCTAATTTAGTATCTGGTAATGTTATTGGAGTAGAAGCCTTAATTAGGTGGAATCATCCTAGTATAGGTTTAATATATCCTGATAAGTTTATACCTTTAGCAGAAAAAACGGGTCTTATAATACCTATGGGGAGATGGGTAATAAGTGAAGCGTGCAGACAAAATAGGTTGTGGCATGATGCAGGATTTAAGGATTTAATAGTTTCAATAAATTTGTCGGCGTTACAATTTGAAGAAAAGGATTTAGTAGATAACATAAAGAAGGAATTAATAAAATCTAAGCTTCCACCTAGATATCTAGAAATAGAAATAACAGAAGGAATTCTTATGGAAAATACAGAACAAGCAATAAGAACACTATGTGAGTTGAAAGATATAGGAGTAAAAATTGCTATAGATGATTTTGGCACAGGATATTCTTCTTTAAGTTATTTAAAAGAATTTCCTATAGATAGGTTAAAAATAGATAGATCGTTTATTTCTGGAATACCTAGGGAGGATAATGGTGCTATTGCCAATATAATTATTGAGCTTGCCAAAAGTCTTAATTTAAAAGTAGTAGCTGAAGGAACTGAAACTAGGGAACATATAAGATTTTTAAAAGAAAGAAATTGTGACACTATACAAGGATATTATTTTAGTAAACCTGTATCTAAGGATATTTTTACTAAAATTTTAAAACAGGGTAAAACATTATATGAAAGTGAAAATAAAGTCCTATGATAAAAATATCATAGGACTTTATTTTAATAATAATATTTTTTGCTTGATAAACGATCTTCTACATTTACTAAAGCTTCACCAAAACGTTGATAATGGACAATTTCTCTTGCCCATAGAAATTTAAGAACATCTTTTATGTCAGGATCATCTGTTAGTGAAATAAGGTGTTCATATGTTACTTTAGCTTTTTGTTCAGCAGCTAAATCTTCATTTAAATTTGCTATAGGATCGCCTATGGCTTGAAATGATCCAGTACTATAAGGTACTCCACTACTATCTACTGGAAATACATCAAGACCATGCTGAGTATAGTAACTACCTAATCCTGCTTTTTCTAATTCTTTAGGAGTAGTTCCTTTTAATAACTGGTGCACCATTGCAGATATAATTTCTACGTGAGCTAATTCTTCTGTACCTATATCTGTAAGTAATCCTTTTGTTTTACCGCAGGGCATTGTGTATCTTTGACTTAAGTATCTAAGAGCTGCACCAAGTTCGCCATCTGGTCCTCCAAACTGAGTTATTAAATATTTAGCCATTTTAACGTCTTTCTTTTTTATTTTAACGGGATATTCTAATTTCTTTTCATAAATCCACATATATAAATTCTCCCTTCTAATTTATTCTTCAAGTTCCCAAGGCCATGTATCATTTGCCCAAGCCCAAGGAGAATTGCTTTGAGAATATCCAAAGTTTAACAAAGGACCAAAACTCATTTCATATGCTTTTCTTAATTTAGCAGCATCTCTAGAAATCTCGTTAAAACGTTCTAAGGCTATTGAATCTTCAGGGTGATTATCCAAATATAAATTTAAATCAACAGCAGCAAATTCAACTTCGGTAATTTTTCTTAATAAATCGTTACGAGATTTATTGTTATATAACATTTTATCCATGATTACATCCTCCTATTATCAAATTGACCTATTGCTGGAGGGTAAGCAGCATAAATATTTGGAAATACAGTACCCTTGTATAATGCTTCATCTACCCTAAAAATTCCTGTGTAAGGTTGACTTGCAAAGTAAGCTTTAACTAATTGCATTTGGCAATTTTGAGGCATTGCATATCTAGAATTAAGAAGATGCATTGGATTAGGATAGGGTGTAAAATTTTGATACATACATAGAACCTCCTTTAGTCTGAGTACATTATCAGTATATTAATTAACACAGAAATGGTGTGAAAATATTTAAAAATGTTTTTTAATACATTAAAAAATATTGAAATGAGCATATTAAAGATAGACTAATAATATGTAAGAAGACTACTTAGTATAGGAGGTTAAGTATGAAAAAACTATCAATTATATTGTCTGCTATATTATGTGCTGTATTGATAATAGGACCTCTAGGAGTATTGAAGAATGTTATATTTCCTAGAATAGGAATAAATCAAGAAAATAGAGTTCATTTAAATACGGCAAATACAACAAGAATAGTTGCATCAACACCAGAAGAAATGGGAATTGAAGTATCAAAAATTTTATATCCAAATAATTACAAAAAGAATAAACCAAAGTCAATTATATTGTTACAGTCGGATAACTGGCAGGAAGTATTATCAATTGTACCTGTTGCAAGAAAATATAAAGGAACAATTATTACTACAAATAAAACAATATCGTTAAGTCTTCGCAATTATATAAATAAAATAATACCATCGGGAGTACAAGAACTAAATGGAACTCAAATAATAATTATAGGAAGAGATGTACCTAGTTTAAAGAATCAATTACAAAATATAAAGTTAAAGTCTACATATATTCAATACAAAACAACAGATGAACTACAAAAAATAATCTATAATATGCCAGGCATTACAAGTGGGGAGAAATATGGATTTTTAGTTAAGGATAATGATCCTCTAATATCTATTCCTTCAGCTACGTGGATTGCAAATCAAGGAGGAGTACTTTTATATGCAAATGAAAAAAATCAGTTATATAATTCCTCTAAAGAAATATTACAAAAGGGAGTTATAAAAAATGTATATGTTTTAGCTGAGAAGAGTCTTGACGGTGATGGAATTTTAAAGCCTTATAAGGCAAAAGCTAATAGGATTGTGGCTTTCAATCCAGAATCATTTGCTGTTAAATTTGCAAAATTAAATGATGCCGAAAATTTAGTAGGTTGGGGGTCAGATAGAAAGAGAAGTGATGAAGGACATAATTATATATTATGTTCAAAAGAAAATCCAATGATAGCTGCTATTGCATCACAACTATCATTAAAAGGAAGATGTGGTCCTATATTGTGGACTGACAGTAAAAAGTTATCGCCTATAACAGAAAATTATCTTTGGAGAATGAAACCTAATTATTGGGTAAAGGCTAATGAAGGTCCATATAATAATGTTTGGGTAGTGGGTGATAATGGAGTTATTAACTATGGAATTCAAAGTAGAGTAGATTATGCTCAAGGAATTAATTCATACAAAATGATGGGTAAAGAAGGAGTTAGTGGTATAGAAGTTATAGCCATAATATGGTCACTAATAGGATTACTAGGAGCCTTATGGACTGGACTTCATTTATTTTCAAGAATGCGATATTTGTCGGCTCTTATTAAGATGATGTGGATACTTACAGTGCTAGTTTTAGGACCTGTAGGTCTATGGGTGTATATAATATCTTATGTTAATTCGCCGTGGATGAAAGCAAATAATAAGGTATTATGTATGAGACCAATATGGAAGCAGGTTTTAGTTGCAACAGTTATGGGATTATCCTTTGGAGGAGCATCAATTATAACAATACAATATCTTATGACTGTTAGAGGATTACCTTTAGTTATATTACCAGAAAAGGCAGGGGTTTATTTATTAGGTAATCCAATGATAATTTTAATGATAATATCATATATAGTCTCTTTTATTATAAATGTATACTATTTTGTGCCTACTATGTTTATTGAAATTAAAGATATTTCATATAAACATGCTAAAAAAGAGGCATTTGTACCTGTAGTTGTTTCAATAACTTCAATATTTATAGGAATTGCTCTTAGTGTATGGTGGTTAAGTGTGGTATATTCTCCTAGAATTCCAGAAGAAGATTATATGCTTTGGTGGGGATTTATGTATTTGTCAGTCTTAATAGGAGGAGTTGTATCATATATACCTAATTGGCTTTTGGTTAAGTACGGCAAAAAACTTGGTATTGTATAAGGGGTGATTCTATGATTACAAGTGAAGGATTAAAGAAAAAGTTTAAAATAGTTTTAGGAATTGAGATTATTTTAGCTATTATCATAATATATGTTATGTGTTTGTATAAACCAAATTATTATAGTAAATTTAGTCAAAATAGGTTTAAGGTTAAACAAGATATGTCTACATCTAATACCACTAGGATATCAGGAAAAGATTTTTATGAAACTGCAATTTCCATTTCACAATTAAATTATCCAGCAACATTTTATGATAATAGACCTAATGCAGTTATACTAGTTCGTGGGGATAAAAAAGAGGATGCTATTTTATCATCAAGGCTTATGCATGACCCAATAAATGCACCAATACTTTATATAAATAAAAAGAATATACCCAAGGTAACATTAGATGAAATAAAAAGATTAAATCCAAAGGGCATACGTATAGATAGAAATAATAAGATTATAATAATTGGAGATGTAGATGATAGCATAAAAAATGAATTAAAGAAAAATCATTTTAAATTCAGACATATAAATGGCGAAAATCCATTTAGTCTAGGTAAAAATATTGATGATTATTATTCGGCTTTAAATGGAAATCATAAAGATATTGTAATGACTGTTCCTATTGATATGGCAGATTATGCATTAGCAGAAACAGCATGGTCAGCATATTCAGGAGATCCTATATTATTTATAAAAAGAGATGAAATTCCAAAGGAAACTTCTGAATCATTACATTTAAGGCATGGAGGATCTTATATGTATCTTTTAGGTAATGATAAGCTTATTCAGAATAATACAAAACAAGGGCTTTTAAAGCATGGACATCTTCAATATATTTCATTAGGAGAAAGCATATATGGTCAATCCACGAGTTTCGCAGTGTTTAGAGATATAGGAAAAAATTCTGCATGGTGGATAGATAAGAACCCTAGACAGTTTGGATGGGGAATATCGGAAGCTGGACATAATTTTATTTTTGTGAATCCTGATGAATGGCAAAGTGCTGTTGCGGCATCTGGACTTAGCTTTAAGTCAAAATGTGGACCTATGATATTAATAGAAAATAATAAAATTCCTCAAGATGTAATAAATTATTTAAAGGTTGTAAAACCTATGAAGACTCATCCACAAGGACAAATATATAATTCAGGTTGGATTATTGGAGAAGAAAGAAGCATAAATAAAAATATTCAATCACAATTAGATGAGTTTTTAAGCTATGAGGAGGATTAAAAAATGATAGATAGTACTGAAAATATGAGAAGACGTAAAAATGAAATAGAAAAAGAAAATCAATTTCAACAACAAATGAAACAACGATTAGAGAATCTTCCTAGGTTTGGATATAAGACAGTTAGATATTTTAGTGATAAACAAACTATGCAAAAAGCAATAGATAACTTAATAAATAATAATATAATGAATTTAAATAGTAAAACTTTAAGTGATAACTATATTCAAGAAATATATGATATGCATATATTTACACTTAAAGAAGGTACGTACACTATAACTTCAGCTATTGCAGGGGGAGTCCTTGGTATAATATTGTCTACATTTCATGCAAAAAGTAAGATTACTTTTCCTATATTTAATCCAGTATCTGCTGGAGGAAGTGCAGTTAATATAATTTTAGGTTTTGGTATTGGATTTGTTTTATTTGCTGCATTTACAGCTATTCTAATGTTATATAGACCTATTAAAACAGTAAAACCAGGTTATTGTATGTTAACTATATATTCAAGTATTGAAGATAAACAAAACATAGAAAATTATTTAAAAAAATATGATCCAATAGAATTGCAATAGATAACATTAATAAAGCACCATTTAGGTAATACTAAATGGTGCTTTATTAATTGCTTTCAAGGTTTTGAATTGGAGCTTTAGGTTTTTGAGGTTGATATTGAGGTTCTTCGCTCATAACAAAATTTATTCTACTTTGTAATGTATTAATAGATTGAAGCGCACTATCTGCTAGTTGTGAATACATTTGTTTAGCGTTTTGGTCTTGAGTATCTAAAGAAAAAGTTCTAAAGTTAGATTCAGCACTTTTTAAAAGCTCTAAAGTTTGATTTAGTTTATTTATAACTGTCATAGTGTTACCTCCTATTCGAATATATTAATAGTATTTATTAATACAAAGATATATATGCTATGAAAAAAGTTACTTTTTAATATTTAAAAGTAGTATAATCATAATGTGAATAACTTTATAGGGGGGTCTTTGACATGTTAAATGGTAAAAAGATCAGGGAGTTTAGATTAAGTTTAGGTTACACTGCAAAGGATATAGAAAGTCTAACTAAGAATCCTAAATATAAAACGTCTATTTCTAAATCCTATTTAGAAGAACTGGAAAGAGGGGATAAAAAAAATCCAAGTCTTCAAAAAGTAGTTGTTCTCGCTAGTATTTTAAGATGTAAAATTGATGATTTGATATTAAATTCAGATGCATATATGTAAAGATAGAAGCTATGGTAAAAAGACCATAGCTTTTTTGATATTAAAAAACAATTATAAATTGGTAACATTAGTAATAAAGTGGAATATTATATATTAGGATAGCTAGTCCACTAGATATTTGAATTTAGTATCTAGTATTTACCAATCATAAATTTTCCAAGGATTAAAGATATGTGTTGTATGAATCAATTAAGTTACATGAGATTATAAAGTGATAAATTTTAGAAGATAAAAATGGATGAGCTATTAGAAATTAAATTTTAATTAGTGAGGGGAAAATAAAATGGAAGATATAAGTTTAGTATCTCATTTATGTAAATATATAGGACAAACAGTAACTATATTTACAGAAAGTGGGGGAGAATCAGGATCAGGTTTTACAGGTATATTATTAAGTGTGAATAATTGTTATGTAAGACTTACAACTCAAGTTGGACCAGCTCCAGCATGTGCATTAGGAAATTGTTGTTCTGGAATACCAAAAGGAAATGTTGATGAATGTAGTTCATATTGTCAAAGATTTAGTTGTAATGGAAATACTGTTGGATCAGTAACAGATATTCCTGTATGCAAAATAGTATCATTTGTTCACAACGCTCTTTAATACGGAAATGAACAGCAATGAAATTTTTGATTAAGGAGTGAATTTAAATGGATGATATAAATTTTGTAAACCACTTAAGTAAATTTGTTGGAGAGACAGTAACTATATTTACAGAAAGTGGAGGAGAATCAGGATCGGGTTTTACAGGTATACTATTAAGTGTAAATAGTTGCTATGTAAGACTTACAACTCAAGTTGGACCAGCTCCTGGATGTGCATTGGGAAATTGTTGTTCAGGAATACCAAAGGGAGATATGGGAATGGAATGTGGATGTCAACACCAACAAAGATTTCCTTGTAAGGTAAGAAATGTTGGATCTATATCTGATATTCCTTTATGTAAGATAGTTGCATTTGTGCACAATTCAATACAATAATAATAAATGCTTATAACTAGTCCATTTGGCATTTGCATATGCAAATGCCAAATTTTATTTTTTATATTTAGATATGTTATGTGACAGTGCAATATCATATTAATATTTATAAAAACATATAAATTATAAAGACGTATTATGTAATAGTAAAAAATTAGGGGTGAGTTCATGAAGGAGAATGAAACATTTAAAATAAAAGGTAGTGAACTTGATAAATTAGATTTATCAACACATTTAGCAAAATACATAGGACAAACAGTTACTATATTTGTTACAACTGGAGGGGAAGGGGGAGTTGGTTTTACTGGAGTGATATTAAGTGTTAACAGATGTTTTTTAAGATTAATTACAAGAATAGGACCAGTACCTAAATCTCCACTAGGAAATGAGTGTACATTTAAATTAGATTCTGATTATAAAACTGTATCTAATAATCTTGGATCTATTACGGATATACCAATAGATAAAATAGTAGCTTTTACGCATAATTCTATATGAAAATTTTAACAAAAAGAGAATCGTTTAGATAAAACTAAGCGATTTTTTTTTATTAAAATACGATTTTTAACTATTTTTCAAAAAAATAATATGCAAAATTAAATTTATATTTCACCAATTAAGAATATAATTTATTGCATATTGAACATAATACATATATAATGGTTAGGTTAATGAAATAAAAACGTACATTTGGAAGGAAGTTAATATGGAAAAAATTAAGTTTGAAGATTTACCAATATCAGATGAAATAAAAAGAGCAATTGCGGATATGGGATTCGAGGCTCCATCTCCAATTCAAGAAAAAGCAATTCCTTTTATATTAAGTGGGAAAGATATAATTGGTCAGGCACAAACAGGAACAGGAAAGACAGCTGCTTTCGGAATACCAGCTTTAGATACTATAGATTTAAATAATAAAAGTTTACAAATCATGGTTTTGTGTCCTACAAGAGAGTTAGCAATTCAAGCTACACAAGAAGTACATAAGCTTGGAAAATATAAAAAAGGTATAAATGTTCTTGCTGTATATGGAGGTCAACCTATAGATCGTCAAATTAAAGCTTTAAAAAGAGGTGTTCAAATAATAATAGGAACTCCAGGACGTGTAATAGATCATATAAGACGTAAGACTTTAAAAACTGACAACATAAAGATGATAGTCCTAGATGAAGCTGATGAAATGCTTGATATGGGATTTAGAGATGATATAGAAACAATAATACAAGAAATTCCACAAAGCAGACAAACCATACTATTTTCAGCTACAATGGCAAAAGCAATAATAGAACTAAGTAAAAAATATCAAAATAACGCAGAATTTATAAAAGTAGTTCATAAACAACTAACAGTTCCTAATATAGAGCAAAGATATTTAGAAGTGAAAGAAAACAATAAACTTGAAGTATTATCAAGATTAATAGATATGAGAAATCCAAAATTATCTGTAATCTTCTGTAATACAAAAAAGAGAGTTGATGAAGTAGTATCACAACTTCAAGCAAGAGGATATTTTGCAGAAGGTCTTCATGGAGATATGAAACAACCTCAAAGAGATAGAGTAATGAACAAGTTTAGAAATGGAACTATTGAAATATTAGTAGCAACTGATGTAGCTGCAAGAGGAATCGATGTTGATGATGTTGAAGCTGTTTTCAATTATGATTTACCTCAAGATGAAGAATATTATGTTCATAGAATCGGTAGAACAGGAAGAGCTGGAAGATCAGGAATTGCATTTACATTTGTTGCAGGAAAAGCAATTCGTAAATTAAGAGATATTGAAAGATATACTAAGACAAAAGTTAAACGTGCAGAAATACCTTCAGCAAGTGATGTAGAAGAATTTAAAGCAAATACATTTTTAGAAAAAGTAAAAAATACTATAGAAGAAGGACATTTAGGAAAGTATATAGACTATATAGAAAACCTTCTTGATGAAGATTATGCAACTATAGATATAGCGGCAGCACTATTAAAAATGTCTTTAGGAGAAGAAAAGAAAGAAGAAATCATAGATATTAGTGATGAAATTGGAGATACAGGTGCAGAGCCAGGAATGGTTAGATTGTTTATAAATATAGGACGTAACAATAAGATTCAAGCTAGAGATGTTATCGGAGCTATTGCTGGAGAAACAGGTATTGCAGGAAAAGTAATTGGTAAAATAGATATTTACGACAAGTTTACTTTTGTAGAAGTTCCAAAAGAAAATGCCAGAGAAGTTTTAGAAATAATGAAAAATAACACAATAAAAGGTAAAAAGATTAATATAGAACCTGCTAACGCAAGATAGGGAATATAAATAAACCATAAGTTTTAAAAAACTTATGGTTTATTTATATTAAATAGTATCTACTGTATCAACAATAAATACAGTATTTTCTTTAGATAAATCTAATTGCTTAGGTAAATCTAATTTATTTTTGTTTTGGTCTAATATTATATTTACTATTGGTCTTAAAGGAAAAGAAGTATTTTGCTTTAAAACAATAGCATAATCATTGGTGTTTAATTTAACAATTGTACCACAAGGATAAGCAGCTATATTTTTAATGAATGCATTTACTAATGTTTTATCAAATATAGTCTCACTCATAGCTATTAAATATTCTAATGCTTTATAAACCTCCATTTTTTTACAACCGCTAAAATCAGATATTAAATTATCGAAGGTATCGCATATAGATACAATTTTTACTGTTTCATGCAACTTATCTTCGGTCAATCCTAAAGGGAAACCAGTTCCATCACAATATTCATGATGCATAAGTATAATTGCCTTAGATATGTAGCTTATATCTTCGTTTGTGTTCAAAATTTCATATCCATCTATAGGGTGAGATTTAAATATTTCAAATTCCTCATCAGAAAGAGTATTATTTTGAAGTTTTACGAGTATATCCTTAGGGGTTAGAAGTTTACCAATATCGTGTAATAATGCTCCAATTGCCATTTCTTTAAGCTTATCTTGAGGATATTTTAAATATATTCCCATTATTATAGCTAATGCGCAGACACTTATGCAATGTTCGTAAAGATGCTCGTCCTTAGATTTTATATCTGAAATATTAATTATAACTTTTTCACGAGACAAGATATCTTCGATAATTGTATCAGCTATTTTTAATATTTCATTGCTAGAACAGTGCTTATTGCTTATGAATTTTCTCAATCCATTTTTTAAAATTGATTTAGTTTCTTCACGGGTTTTTTGTGAAAGCATGTCGTCTATTTCAATATCTTTAGAAAATTCATCATCTATAAAAACAGAGAATACTCCTATATTATTTAGTCTCATTTTATATCCTGGCTTTAAGGTAGTACCTGCGACAAGGAGCATTCTACCAGAATGATCATAAACTGATTTAGCCAATATTTGTCCATCATTTATTTGTGAAATAGATACTTTTCTCATATCTAACGATTCTCCTTACATACAGTAAAATCATTACGTTTATAAAAATTAATTATATATTTATGATACCATACAATTAAAAGAATAAAAATAATTAATTACTTTACTTATAAATTTTTCTATTAAACGTCATAAATAGAAAAAATAAATGGATAATTATAGACTAATTTATCACATTTGTATAATATAGGATTACAAAGTTATGAATATAATATATAATTAAATTTATAATATATTTTCTAATAAATAAAAGATTAGGGTGATGATTATGAAAGGTACTATAGTTGCTACTTGGCTTAATACTTGTAGAAAGATTTATGATAACCAAGTAGTTAGTTCAGCTATGAATTCAGTTGGGTGGGAGGGAGATAAAATATTTTCTCCTATAGAAAACGTTGATGATAATGATGTAAAAAAGATAATGAAAGAGATAGCCGATAGTAAACATATAAGTATTAATGAACTTTGGAGGTCTATAGGTAAGGATAATGTTTTAACCTTCCATAAAGATTTTCCAGCATTTTTTCAACATGAGAATTTATATTCATTTTTTAGATCTATGTTTGATGTTCATGTAGAAATGGTTAAAAAATTTAAAGGTGCCCAACCACCTATTATAGATATAAGACCCATTTCTAGTAAAAAAGCTATTTTTAAATATAGATCAAAGAGAGGTATGTATGATTATTGTTTAGGATTAATTGATGGAAGTGCAGATTATTTTAAGGAAAATTTAAAAATAGAGACTATAAGCAATAACGATGGTGAATTAATTTTAGAATTAACTTTTGAAAAAAATATATTCTATAAAAAAGTTTATAAGTTTAATAAAATATTGTCTTTAGGGTTTATGAAGAGTATAGCTAGTAAGGTTGGGGTATGCACGTTTTTAACATCAAGTATTTTCAGTACGGTTTTATTTGGATTTCATAATATTTTAAAAGGATGTAGTATATCTTTAGTAGCATCATTAATGTCATCTTTTATAGTATTTATGTTGTTAAGACCTGCAAAAATTATTGAAGGTGAAATTGAAAAAATTAATGATAATAATTATACAGAAGATGGAGAGATAGTTACAGGGGATATTTTTGAGAATTTATATAATCTACTAAAGAAACATAGAAAAGTTGTTAGAGCTGATTTTGTTGGATTTAAAGGTGTAACTGATGAAATGAGTACATTTGTGCGAAATATAAATGTAATATCAGATTCTATGATGAGAACTTCAGAGGAGATATCAGGGGTAGTTGAACAAGTGGCAAATGGTGCAGTAAATCAAGCTGAAAATACTCAAAGTGCAGCTACAGTTTTAAATGGAAATATAGAATCTTTAAAGGAAATAGTAGACACTGAAAATAAAAATAAGCAACAGTTAGAAGAGGCAATACAAAAAATAGATAATAGCTATGCTAATGTAGATAATTCTAGTAAAAATATAATAGAATCACTTATGAAGTTTAAAGAAGTAAGAAATGATGGAGTTGAGCTTGAAGGAAAAGCTCATAGCATTAATGATATAGTTTTAATAGTGTCACAGATATCACAGCAAACAAATCTTTTAGCATTAAATGCTTCCATTGAAGCTGCAAGAGCAGGAGAAGCAGGAAAAGGATTTTCGGTAGTTGCAGAAGAAGTTAGAGAACTTGCAGAACAAACACAAAGTGCAGTTGAACAAATAAATTCTAATTTAGGTGAATTTGTTGATTCTATTAAAATGTTAGTAAATAAAATAGAATCTCAATATTTTGTATTAGAAGGAGAAACTAATAATCTTCAAGAAGTTAGAAATATAAGCTTAGATGCTACAAAATCAATACAAATTGTATCAAAATCAATGATAAAAACTATAGATGATTTAAGTCGTGAATCGGATACTATAGCACAAATATACAATAATATAGAATCTTTATCTGCAATTGCAGAAGAAAATTCTGCATCATCAGAGGAAGTTAGTGCAAATGTTTCTAACTATACAAATGAAATAAAGAATTTAATAGGAAATATCTCAGAGTTTAAAAAATTAGCAGAAGAGTTTAAAGATAAATTAAGTAAATATAATATATAATTAAAAAACCTTAACAGAATTAACTGTTAAGGTTTTTATATACCTCTTAAATCGAAGTTTGGTATAAAGCTTTCAGTTGCAGTACCTGCATCTTGTATAAAGGCATTAGTTATACCCAATGATACGCAATAGTCTATTAATGAACCATAATGTTTAGGATTAATAGTTTTATTTATTTCAGGATAGTTAATAAGATTATCAGTTGGTGTATACTGATTCATAATACTTATATATATTGAGTTTTTATAATTGTTATATAAATAATCTATTATTTTCTTTGAGTCAAAAAGAAGTCCTGGAATCATTAAGTGACGAACAATAATGCCACGAGTCATTAAGCCATTTTCATCAAATTTAGGTTTACCAACTTGATGAAACATTTCCAATATTACCTTGGAAGCTACTTTAAAATAATTTGGAGCATTTGAATATTTAATAGCATAAAGATCTTTATAATACTTAAAGTCAGGCAAATATATATCTATATAACCTTTTAAAGCTTGTATAGTTTCTACATTTTCATAACTATTGGTATTATATACAATAGGAATTGTTAGTCCTTTGTTTTTAGCTATTTTAAGTGCTTTTATTATTTGTGGCACAAAGTGAGATGGAGTTACAAGGTTTATATTATGAGCTCCGTTATTTTGTTGTTCCAAAAAAATCTTGCTTAGTCGTTCAATAGAAATTTCTTTGCCTATACCGTTAGTACTTATTAAATGGTTTTGACAGAATACACATTTTAAATTGCAGTTAGAAAAAAATATAGTACCTGAACCTGAAGTCCCTGATATACAAGGTTCTTCCCAATGGTGTAATGATACCCTTGCCAATTTTACTTTATCTGAAGATTTACAGAATCCAAGCTCTCCATCTAGTCTATTTACACCACAATTTCTGTAGCATAAATTACACTTATTAAGCATTATATCACATCCTTTGTTACTAGCTAGATATTTATTTTGAAGATCTAATTTTAAATCTAAATATAATACATTGAATTACAAATATTAAGCTTATGAATCCAAATACAGGATAAACGTGACTTATTAAATTCACAAATCCAAATTGAGATATTGGAATATCAATAAGCAATATAAGTATTATAGCTTTTTTATATGGAATTTTAAATACGTGTCTTATAGTTTTGCTTAAGCTATATATGTCTGAAACTTCTGTAGAAAACATTTCAAGCCACATAACACCTAAAAGAAGTATTTGTATTAGTCCTCCAAATCTATTAGCTACATAAAGTAGAGGAATATCGTATTTATATATATTAGGAACATTAGATAATAACATGAAATTTATCATAATAGCTAAAAAAGTAAGTCCTATTGCCCCAAGTATTATTCCAAGTTTTGAGGAAGATTTATCTTTAATTTCCGAAGTTAAAGGTACAAGAACGCCACTACAGGATAAAGAATTAAAACTTCCATATAATAAACAAGAAACTAGCCAACCTTTTTTCATGCTAGGTATATTTTTTATATAGTTTATATTATTAACATCCTTTGAAAGTAGAAAAAATAGAAGAAAAATGGTTGTTATTACAATTATTAAACAAGGTACTATAAAAGAGTTTATTTCAATAAGTCCACTTGTATCATGCATTAATGTAAATAATGCAATAGAAACCATTACTACAATTCCTACCCATTTGGATACATGAAAATATTGATGAATAAGAGACCCACTTCCAGCAAGAATTATAGAAGAACTCGTAATTAGACATATGCTAGTAAAAATTTCTGTAACTTTACCTAAAAGTCCTGGACTAACTGTTTTTATAAATGCACTATAAGAATCTAAATTGTATTTAGTGCTAATATGTATTATGTTAAATCCCATAAATATATATACAAACATACATATAAAGATGCCTATAAAACTTTTATATCCATACCGAGTAAAAAATAGAGTTATTTCTTCTCCAGAAGCAAGTCCAGCACCTACAATGGTACCAATAAATACTGCTGCTAATTCAAATGTTAAAGTTAAATTTTTTTTCAAAACAATACCTCCATTACATTTATAAAACAAGCATTTATTATAAATATATAAAAATTAATAAAAATAATGATTATATAAATTAAATTTTAGTTTCGTGGCAAAATAAAATTAGACTCTATTAAAAAGAGGTGATAAATTAGGATGAAAAAGTATACAAGTTATGTAGTAATTATTTTCACAATTTTTACATTGGTTGGCTGTAGTAATAAACAGTATGAAAATGTAAAAGAAAAAGATGTTTTTGATATGAAAATAGCAACTAATGTTGTGGAGAAGTATTTTCATTATCTAGAGTTGGATAAATACAAAGATGCTGGGGATATGTTAATTGGAAAGGCCAAAACGGATACTAAAGATGTAAAACCTTCGGATTTAAAGTTAAGAGGACATCGCATAAGTGGAATAATGGAAAGTGGTGGAGAAGGAAATTTTAAAATAGATGTAATGAAATCAAATATAAGTAAATCAGAAACTCAAATATTAGAGTATAGAATTACAGTAAGTAAAAGTGGAATGGAGTATAAAATAAGTGATGTAAATTCAGTTCTAATGAAAGAGGTTTTTCAAAGTTTTGATCAGTTAAGATTAAGAAAAGAAAATCAAGTAGATAATGTTTTAGTAACAAATATGGACGGTATAATGGGATATACTTATACTAAAGGTGATAATGGAAAATTAGTAAGTGAAATGGTACCTAAAAAACACTTTGGAATATGTGCATTAAATTATTCGGGTGATACACTTGCAATTACAACAACAGATAAAAATTGTTTTTTAGGACTGGTAATATTAGAGGATACAATGCAGACACAAGGTCAGCCGACGGATCAAGAAAAAGGTGGCGAGCAGGGTGGTGGTGCGGGTCAAAGCACTAAAATGATTAAAGAAAAACCAATAGGAAAACAACTTATTCCTTGTGATATATTAAAGGATACAATTATAGAAAATATGTTATTTTCACAAAATGATAAGTTATTAGTTATTCAATATAAAAAGGGAAATGATAGGTGCATTAAAGTTTTTGATAAAGAAAATGGAGATCAAATAACTACTATTTTTGAAGAAGAGTATCCATTAAGTAAAGTTGATGTAGTATTTAAGGATTTTCAAAAGGATAAGATGAGATACAATGTAGTTGGGAAAGGTAAAGAAGACAAAAGCAATCAATATGTTGGTGAATGGGAACTAGATTTAAAAAATTATAAAATATCTAAAATAAAGAAGTAATTTTATATAAAAGTGTCTATAGTGTATAATAATTTATAGACACTTTTTATATTGAAAAATAGGAAAATAGAAAAGGAGATATATATGAAAGAAAAATGGGGGAACAAAAGATATAATACTTTGAATTATTTTCTAAGAGAAAAATTTGGAGAAAAGGTATTTAAAATATCGTTAGATGCAGGTTTTTCATGTCCTAATAGAGATGGAACAATAAGTAAAGGTGGATGTATATATTGTAGCGAAAGAGGATCAGGTGATTTTGCAGGTGATAGAAATTTTTCAATAAGTTCTCAATTTGATAATATAAAAGAAATTATGAAAAATAAGTGGAAGCAAGGAAAATACATAGCTTACTTTCAAGCATATACAAATACTTATGCTTCTGTTTCTGAACTTCGAAAAAAGTATGAAGAAGCTATAAATCAAAAGGGGGTAGTAGCACTTGCCATAGCTACACGACCGGATTGTTTAAGTGATGAAATTATAGAGTTAATAAGTGAGTACAATAAAAAATTATATACATGGGTAGAATTAGGGCTTCAAACTAGTAATGAAAGTACTGCAAGAATTATAAACAGAGGATATAAATTACCTGTTTTTGAGGATTCGCTAAATAGACTTAGAAATAGAAATATTGATGTTGTAGTGCATACTATTTTTGGTCTTCCTGGAGAAGAAAAAGAGGATATGCTAAATACTATAAAATATTTAAGGGAAAAGAATATACAAGGTATAAAAATTCATCTTTTGCATTTACTTAAGGGGACTCCTATGGTTAAATTATATGAGCAAGGAAATCTTAAATTTTTAGAACAGGATGAATATATAGATATAATAGCTGAAGCAGTAAGTCTGTTACCTCAAAATATAGTTATACATAGATTAACTGGAGATGCACCTAGAAGTTTAATAATAGGACCTATGTGGAGTTTAAAAAAGTGGGAAGTTTTAAATGCCATAGATAAAAAATTTGAGTGCGAAAATATATATCAAGGAAAAGAGTATAATAAAAATTAAAAGATTATGTATGGAGTAATAAAAGAAATACTCCTACATAATCTTTATTATTTTATATTGCATCATCTATAAGGTCACTATAGTCATATATATATTTATCTGCAATATTTAATATTTTATCCTTTTGATAACTTGAAAAGTCATCGTAAATTCCTATAACTTTCATTCCTGCGGCTTTAGCACCAACTACTGCTGGAAATATATCTTCAAATACAATACACTCGGAAGGAGCGATTCCAAGACGGTTAGCTGCAAGAAGATATACATCAGGAAAGTTTTTGCCGCGAGTAACTTCATCTGTCCTTGTGATACAATCGAAATAATCATATATACCATTTGCTTTTAATGCAGTTGTAAGTAATAATTCACAATTACTAGTTGCAAGTCCAATTTTAATACCCATAGATTTTAATAAGTTTAAAAATTTCCTTGTACCTGGTTTAAGTTTAACATTATGTTTATATTGATCTAATGCCATAGTATTCCATTCGTTGCAAATTTCTTGAGGAGATTCTTTTAAATTAAACGTATTTTTAAAGTATAATGCAGCATCCTCAAAACATAGGTCTTGTACTTCTTCTTTTAAATTTTCAGGACATTTTATATTTCTTTTTTTTAAAAAATCTATATCTATCTTTGTCCATATCCACATAGAATCTATAAGAGTGCCATCCATATCAAATATGGCTCCTTTTATATCCTTAAGCATAGTTACACCTCTTTTCGTTATAAATATCAATAGTTATGTTTATAACATTATATACTATAAAAAACAATAAATGAAGTTATACTACCTAAAAAGACACCACACAACACATCTGTTGGATAGTGAACGCCAAGATATAAGCGTGATAAACCAACACAAGAAGCGATGCCAGTACTGATAATAGCAGTATGAGGATAAGAAAGAGATATAATAGTAGATATAGAAAAAGCGGCTGTTGTATGTCCAGAAGGAAATGAATATTTATCTATTCCTATTTTTTTTATATTTAAATTTTTAATATGAATAAAAGGTCTTAATCGGTTTACGGAGTTTTTTATTATAAATCCTATAAAAGAACTGATTATAAGTGTTGTAGCAGCAGTGATACCTAATAAATGTATATGTCTATTTGAATTAAAAATTGTAATTAAACAGAATACGATACAAAATGTTAAAGAACCCAAGTAAGTAATAGGGGTCATAATAAAATCTAAAATTTTGCAGTTCATAGAATTATTTATTAACTTTAATATACTAGCATCTTTAGTTTTGATGTTTTGAAATAGTTTTTTCAAATTATGACCCTCCTTTTTTAATATAAAATAATTTTAACATAGAATGTTGTTTTGAAAGTATAACTTTTTAAAAATTTCTATGAAATATATCTGTTTTATCCTTATCTTTAAAGTCTTCTAAAGAGTTAATATCTATTTTGTTTAATATATTCTTCATCCAATGATTTTGTGTTGAAATAGATATATCAGATATATCAGCTAAATTTGATAGAGAATTTTTCCCGTCTTCTTTGGAAATTAAAGTACCAGGTCCTCCAACGCATCCACCAATGCATCCCATACCTTCAACGAAATTAGCATCTAGATCACCGTCTTTTAGTAAATTTAAGGTTTCACGACACTCTTTTACACCACTAGCTTTTACGGACTTTAATAAATCTGATTTCTCAGGAAAAAGATTAGCTATACAATCACATATGGCTTTCGAGACTCCTCCAGCAAAACCATATATTAAGCCTTGTTTTGAAGAATATTCTATAGTGTTATCTTCAGTAAGGGCTTTAGGAGCTATATTTAATGAATCGAAGATATCTTTAAGCTCTTTATAAGTTAGTACATAGTCTATAATGCCAGCAATATCTTTTTCTTTAGCTTCTGATTTTTTAGCAATACAAGGTCCTATAAATACAACTTTACATTTAGGGTTTATTTTTTTTAGCACTTTACCAGCGGCAATCATGGGAGAAACTGATGGGGATACGTGTGGCAGTAATTCATGAAATGATTTTTTTAACATGGCAAGCCACATAGGACAACAACAAGAGGAAATCATAAAGTCATCTATGGAATTTACGTTATGATCAAATTCTACAGCTTCTTTTATAGTAAGCATATCTGCAAAAAAAGCTACTTCAACCATATCCGTAAATCCAAGTTTTTTAAATGCACTTCTAAGTTGATTCATAGTTACATCATCACCAAATTGACCTATTATGGAAGGAGCTACTGCGGCTATAACAGTTTCTCCTTTATTTAATAAGTCTATTAACGGAATAAATTCAATTTTATCTAATATGCTACCAGTAGGACAGGCATTAACACAGAAACCACAGTCAGTGCATTTATCAAGAGAAATATATGTACTATTAGTATTTTTATCAACTAAAATGGCATCAAAAGGACAGGACTTTTGGCAAAGGGTTAGTTCACCGGTATCTGAACAGTCCATAGAACAATCATGAACTTTGTGTACTATTTTATGACGGATTTCATAGTTACCTATGGCTTTTTTTAGATTAATTATAAAGTTATCATCAAAATCTAAGTTAACTCCACATAATGAGGAAATTACCTTAGATAAGTATTCTTTATCGGCATTTTTATCGGATAATATATTAGTTATAGTATCTTCAAAGTTATTATCATAATAAGCTTTAATTAATTTTTTAAATAATAAATCGAAATTGTTATTCATAGTATAATCTCCTTTTATTTATAATAAAATATCTATGTTTATTTTTAACATTGAGATATATTTGTATACAAAATTAGGAGATTTATAAGATATGAAATAAAATTTTAAATTTAATAGAAATTTTATAATTAGCAAAAAATAAAAAAAGGAGTTAATAAATTAACTCCTTGGTCGGGGTAGCAGGACTTGAACCCGCGGCCTCATGGTCCCAAACCACGCGCGCTACCATCTGCGCTATACCCCGTCAACAAGAATATTATATTACTAATTTAAAAAAAAGTCAATACTATTTTTTATTAAAATTAAAAACTTTATGTCATACAATTAAATTATGACATAAAGTTTAATTTAGGAGTATTTTAGTGATAATTTAGTTATTTATGTTTTTTCTTATCACCAGCACCTTTAGTTGGAACTAGAGATATTACAAAACCTACAAATACAGAAACTAAAGCAGAGGAGATTACATTTAAGTAGTTAACATAACGAGTTTTATAAAATATTAATGCTGTAATTCCTGTTATAAGTATTGTTATTACAAACAAGTATATAACAAATTTTGCAAATGAACTTATATATTTTTCATACATTTTATGTCTAGTAGATTCATTTATTATAGCTCTAAAGAGATAATAAAAGGCAAAGATAAGAATGATATCTACTACTGCAGAAACTAAAAAATTTCTCATGATAAAGTCCTCCTATTTGTGATTGCTAATATTTTTCCCCAATTTGTATAATTTTAGACCAGGTTTATAAAATCATTTAATTATTAGGATTAAAATATGATAGTTAAGACTATAATTTTTAATATATATTAAAAATTATTCTTGCAATTGATATGCATTATTGTTTAAAATAAATTTATATGTTTAAATTGAAAATGAGGGATGTCTATGGAAACTATAGTTGAGATAAGTAATGTGGACGTTTATTATGATGATGTGTCCGCATTAAGTAATATAAATTTAAAAGTAAAAGAAAAAGAGTTTTTGGCTATACTTGGTCCAAATGGAGGGGGAAAAAGTACACTTTTAAAACTAATGTTAGGTTTTAGAAAACCCAGTGGTGGGGATATTAGCATATTTGGGAAATATCCTCAAAGATCTAGAAAATTAATAGGGTATGTACCCCAATTCACTAAGTTTGATAAAAAATTCCCTATAAGTGTAGGAGAAGTTGTGCTTATGGGTAAGCTAGGAAATTCAATAAGGCCCTTTCATAAATTTAATGATGATGATAGAAAAAAAGCAGACGATATAATGAAAAGGTTAAATATATATCAATTTAAAGAAAGACAAATAGGTCAATTATCTGGAGGACAAATGCAAAGAGTATTAATTGCAAGAGCTCTTTTAGTTGAACCTAAAATATTGCTTTTAGATGAGCCAACGGCAAGTTTAGATGCTACTACTAAAATACAAATTTATGAACTTTTAAAAGAATTAAATAAAAATATGACAATAATAATTGTCACTCATGATATTAATATAATTTCTAAATATGCTACTAATATAGCTTGTATAGATAATAAATTGTATTATCATGGGAAGGCACAATTGGGTAATGACATTATAAAAAGAGTATATGGTTGCCCTGCGGAATCCATTTCAGTAAAAGATATGGGAAAATATCTAAATTCTTTGGAGGAGGGGTTAGATGATTAATGCATTTTTTCAGTATGCATTTATGAGGCATGCTGTAATCAGTGTAGTCTTAGCAAGTATAGTTTGTGGAATAATAGGAACTATAGTAGTTGAAAAAAAATTAGTTATGATGAGCGGAGGCATTGCACATACAGCTTTTGGTGGTATAGGAATGGGATATTTTCTAGGGATAGAGCCAATGATAGGAGCACTTGTATTTTCTATATTATCAGCACTTGGAATAGCCAAAATAAAAAGAAGTACAAATACTAATTCAGATACGTTAATAGGAATGTTTTGGTCTCTTGGAATGGCGCTTGGAATTATTTTTATAGCATTTACTCCAGGATATCCACCAGATATGAATTCTTATCTTTTTGGAAATATATTAAGAGTATCCAGTATGGATGTAAATATTATGGCTATTTTAGATGTAATAGTAGTAGCTATAGTGGTAGTTTTATTTAACTATTTCAAAGCATACTTATTTGATGATGAGTTTACTCAGGTTTTAGGTATTAATACTTCTTTTTTAGAATATTTAACATATATTATAATTGCTTGCACTATAGTTGTTTTAATTAGAGTTGTTGGAATAATACTTGTTATAGCATTGCTTACAGTACCACCAGCTATTGCAAAGCAATTTACTTTTAATTTAAAATCTATAATGTTTATATCTTGTTTGTTGGGAGTAATTTTTGGGTTTATAGGTTTAGTTCTTTCGTATTATTTCAATATAGCATCAGGTGCATCTATTATAATAGTTGCTGTCGGAAGTTACGTTTTAGTTTATTTAATAAGAAAAATGGCTAATGATAGAAAAAGTAATTTTAATTAAAAAGCGCATAAAAGAAATTTGGTGAAAGAAAAATCCTCCACTAACTGGAGGATTTTCAATAATATGAATCCATACAAAAATGTGGATTTTTATTTATTTTCTAAGAACATTTCACCAACTCTATAAACATCACCAGCACCTACTGTAATTAGTAGATCACCTTCTTTAAGTTCTTGTCTTAAGAATTTTGTTATGGCTTCAAAGCTATGAAGATTTTTGCAATTAATGCCTTTTTCTCTTATTTTATCACCAAGCATATCTGAACTTACAATACCAGTATCTTTTTCTCTTGCTGCATATATATCTGCAAGAATTAAAGTATCTGCATTAAAGAAAGAATTTGTAAAATCATCAAATAAACTTATAGTTCTAGAATAAGTATGAGGTTGAAAAATACAGATGATTCTATTGTGAGGAAAATTTTTTGCAGCATTTAAAGCAGCTTTAATTTCTGTTGGATGATGAGCATAATCATCTACTACTGTAATTCCATTTAATTTACCTTTTATTTCAAAACGTCTATGAGCACCATAAAATGTAGAAAGACCTTCTATTATAGAATCAGTATCTATGTTTAAGCTTAAAGATGCACTTATACTAGCTAGTGAATCTAGAATGTTATGGTTTCCTGGTACATTTAATGTTAAAGTAAATAATTTAATATTATTTCTATAAACATCAAAAGTTGGACGTCCATTATTAAATTCTATGTTTTTAGCTCTAACTTCTCCATTGTTTATTCCGAATGTTATTACGTTGCAATTAACTTTCTTTGATACAGCAAGACATCTTTCATCATCGGCATTTACAATTAAAAAACCATCCTTTGGGATGAGTTTTGCAAATTTTAAAAATGTATTTTCAATATCATTTATATCTTTATAAAAATCTAAATGATCTGCTTCAATATTTAATATAATACCTATATAAGGGTAAAATTTTAGAAAAGATGCTTTATATTCACATGCTTCTGTAACGAAGTAATCACTATTTCCTACTCTTACATTACCATTTATAACATCTAAATTTCCTCCAACTAAAATAGTAGGGTCTAAATTGGCACGTAGTGTTATATGCGATAACATAGATGTTGTTGTTGTTTTGCCATGAGTACCGGAGATAGCTATATTATACTTATGACCTTGCATTACATGACCTAAAAATTCAGCTCTGTCCATTGTTGGAATTTGAAGTTCGTGAGCTCTTACAAGTTCTGGATTGCTATCTGGTATTGCAGCAGTATATACGACTAAATCTACATCTTTAATATTATCTTTATTATGACCTATGTATATTTCTGCTCCCTTTTCTATAAGATGTTTTGTAAGGTCAGATTCACTTCTGTCTGAACCTGATACTTTATAGTTACTATTTAAAAGTATCTCGGCAAGACCACTCATGCTAATGCCACCAATACCTATAAAATGAATTTTTTTATTATTATCCTTTAAAAAATTAAATGACAAGTTAACCAGCTCCTTAAAAGAGATAAAATAATCCTATCTAAACATTATATACAACTTTTTATAAAAACAATACCTTAAATTAATAATATTACATAAAATACTTACATAATATGATGTAAACTGAATTCATAATATTTTAAAATAATGTTGATAATACTAGATAATTAGAATAAAATATGAATAATAATATGGTAATCCAAAAAAATAATTCGTTAATTTAAAATAGGAGAGAGATATGAAGAAGTTTAATAGAAATCAGAGAATCACAGCGATTACAAAGACTTTAATAGAAAATCCAAATAAAATAATAAATTTAAATAGATTTACTGAAATGTTTGGTGCAGCAAAATCTACAATAAGTGAGGATATTGTTGTAGTTAGAGAAACTTTAAATAAATTATATATGGGAAATATAGAAACTATAGCAGGAGCAGCAGGTGGAATAAAGTATACTTATGGAATTTCAGAAGAAAAAATACATGAATTTACAGAGAAACTATGTATGATTCTGCAAGAAAAGCAGAGAATAGTACCAGGAGAGTTTATGTACATAAGTGATATTATGTTTAATCCGGAAATAATACAGATTGCAGCGATAATATTAGCATCTCAGTTCAAGGAATTAAATATAGATTGTGTAGTTACTGTAGAAACTAAAGGAATACCCCTTGCCTATGAGGTGGCTAAAAAATTAGGAGTTAATCTTGTTATTGTAAGAAGAGATAATAAGGTTACTGAGGGACCTACTGTATCTATTAATTATGTTTCAGGATCTACTAAAAGGATACAAACAATGTCACTTTCAAAGAAATCCATTAGTAAGGGAAGTAAATGTATATTTATAGATGATTTTATGAAAGCTGGAGGAACAGCTCTTGGAATAATAAATCTTTTGAAAGAATTTGAAAGTGAACTTGTAGGAATAGGAGTTCTTGTAGATAATACAAACACTGAAAAGAAATTAGTTAAGGATTATATATCAATTATAAAGTTTGGTGGAATTGATGAAAATGATAATCCAATAGTTTATTCGGACAAAATTCATAAAAAATAAAATTTTCTAAAAATTATATGAATAATAAGAAGGAAAAAGAGAAATTATGGAGAATACTAATAACTAAAGCATCTTTGGAGGTGGAGTTCAATGCAAATTACAGATGTAAGGATTAGAAAAATTTCTGCTGAAGGTAAAATGAAAGCTATTGTATCAGTAACTTTTGATAATGAATTTGTTGTTCATGATATAAAAGTTATTGAAGGTCAAAATGGTCTTTTCATAGCTATGCCTAGCAGAAAGACTCCGACTGGAGAATTTAAAGATATAGCTCATCCAATTAACACAGAAACAAGACAAAAAATTCAAAAAGCAATACTAGATGAGTATGAAGTGGTTAAAAATGAAAACGCTAGTAATGAAGATGAGGAAGAAATAACAAGTGAAAGTTAATAATAAAAGGGAGTAATTACTTTTTAATTACTCCTTTTTATTATTTTTTTGGCTAAGTTTGTATAATATATCAGCATATAGTGTAAATATGATATATTATAATAATTATACAGGTTGAAAAAAAGCTGTATATAAAATATAATATAATAGGCGTAAATATTAAAAAGTATACAATGCGTTGAAAAACGTTATTTTATACCATGTTGAGAGGTGTTAAGATTGTACCAAAGTGCTGTAGTTTTAGCGGCAGGAAAAGGTAAAAGAATGAAATCAACTTTACCTAAAGTTTTACATAAAGTTTGTGGAAAAGAAATGGTTAATCAAGTAATAGATACTTTGAGAAAAAGTGATATACAAGATATAGATTTAGTAATAGGTAACGGAGCAGAAGAAGTAAAGAAAGCGACAGAAGATAGAAAGGTTATGTATTCTATCCAATCAGAGCAATTAGGAACAGGGCATGCGCTTATGTGTGCTAAGGATTTCTTAGAAGGCAAAGATGGTGTTGTGGCTGTATTTACAGGAGATGCTCCATTAATTACGAGTAAAACAGTAAAAGATTTGATAGAATTCCATAACAAAGGAGAATTTAAAGCTACTATATTAACTGCTTTGGTAGATAATCCCTTTGGATATGGAAGAATTATAAGAGATAATAGTGGAGAAGTAAGAAAGATAGTAGAACATAAAGATTGTACTTCTGATGAATTAAAGGTTAATGAAATAAATTCAGGGATGTATTGTTTTGATATTAAAGAATTACTAAATAATTTGGACAAATTACAGAATAATAATTCTCAAGGAGAATATTATTTAACGGATATAATAGAACTTTTAAAAGAAAAAGGATATAAGGTTGGAGCTATAAGCGTTGATTTAGATGAAATAAGAGGTGTGAATTCTAGAGTACAGCTAGCTGAAGCCGAAGAAATATTAAGACTTAGAATTAATAATATGCATATGGAAAATGGGGTTACTCTTATAGATCCTAAAAATACATATATAGAATCAGATGTAGTAATAGAAGAAGAAACAGTAATATATCCAGGAAACGTAATAGAGGGTAATACTGTAATTAGAAAAGGATGTATTCTTTATCCTAATTCTAGAATAAAGGATAGTGTTATTGAACCGGAAGTTGAGATTCAAAGTTCAGTAATTTTAGAAAGTCACGTAGGAAAAAACACTACAGTAGGACCATTTGCGTATATAAGACCAGAAAGTAATATAGGTGAAGGTGCTAGAATTGGTGATTTTGTAGAGATAAAGAAATCAACTATAGGGGATGGAACAAAAGTATCACATCTAACTTATATAGGAGATGCTGAAGTTGGAAGTGGTTGTAACTTTGGCTGTGGAACAGTAGTAGTAAACTATGATGGAAAAACTAAGAACAAAACAATTATTGGCGACAATTCTTTTATTGGTTGCAATACTAACTTAGTATCACCGGTAGAAGTAGAAGATAATACATATATAGCAGCTGGATCAACTATTACTAAAAAAGTTGAAGCAGGTGATCTCGCTATTGCAAGAGCAAAGCAAGTGAATATTAAAGGTTGGGTAGCGAAAAAGGGTTTAAAGAAGTAAATAATAGTAAGATTCAGTTTTCAAAAATTTAAGGAGGTCTACATATGATAACCCATGGTAAAAGTATTAAAATATTTACAGGTAACGCAAATCCTGAATTAGCTAAGGATATTGCGGAAGCATTAGGAGTAAAGGTTGGAGATTCTAATGTAGGAAAATTCAGTGATGGAGAAATATCTGTAAATACAAATGAAACAGTTAGAGGATCTGATGTGTTTGTTATTCAACCAACACATAATCCTGTAAATGATAATTTAATGGAACTATTAATAATGATTGATGCATTTAAAAGAGCATCAGCAGGAAGAATAACAGCAGTAATTCCTTACTATGGTTATGCAAGACAAGACAGAAAAGCTAAGGCGAGAGATCCAATCACTGCAAAATTAGTTGCGGACTTAATAACAACTGCAGGAGCTGATAGAGTTCTTACTATGGATTTACATGCAGCGCAAATTCAAGGATACTTCAATATACCTGTAGATAATCTTCGTGGAGAACCAATACTTGCAAAATATTTCTTAGAAGAAGGATTTAAAGATAGAGATGATGTAGTTATCGTATCTCCAGACCTTGGAAGTGTAACAAGAGCTAGAAATTTCGCAGAAAGATTAGATGCACCAATAGCTATAATAGACAAGAGAAGACCAAAAGCTAACGTTTGTGAAGTAATGAACGTAATTGGAGACATTAAAGATAAGACTGTTATATTAATTGATGATATGATTGATACTGCAGGAACTATAACTAATGGAGCTAATGCGTTAGTTGAAAGAGGAGCAAAAGAAGTTTATGCTTGTTGTTCACATGGAGTATTATCAGGACCAGCTATTGAGAGAATAGAAAATAGTGCTATTAAAAAACTAGTTACTTTAAACACAATAAATATATCACAAGAAACATTATCAGATAAATTTGAAGTTTTATCTGTAGCGCCAATTTTTGCTGAAGGCATAAGAAGAATATACGAAGATATCTCTATAAGTAAGTTATTTGTATAGTTTATAATGAATAATATTTTAAAGCATATAAGATAATATCTTATATGCTTTAATTTTTTATTTTAAAATTAATTGTAACATTTATTTTAATTTCAAGTATAAAAGAGTAAAATTTCTCTAAAATATGATACAGTATAATTAGTAAATTATTAAATTTTAAAATATATTACAAACTTTTAAATAGGATATAAATTCAATAAATATAATAATCAAAACAGGGAGGGAAAAGATGTGGAAGGAATTTTAGGAAAAATATTAATTATAGATGATGATGAAAATATATGTGAAATAATAAAAATGTATTTGGAAAGTTCAGGATATTCAACAGAAATTCGTTATGATGGTAAATCAGCTCAAAGTGCCTTTTTTGAATATAAACCAGATTTGGTGTTATTAGATGTTATGTTACCACATATGGATGGTATAGATGTTTTAAAATGGATTAGAAAGGATTCAGAAACTCCTGTAATTATGTTGACAGCCAAGGGAGAAACTTTTGATAAAGTATTAGCTTTAGAACTAGGAGCAGATGATTATATTGTAAAGCCTTTTGAACCTAAGGAATTAATAGCTAGAATAAAAGCTGTTCTTAGAAGATATAATGCTGAAAGTGTAGATAAAGATGTACTGAAATTTAGAGGACTTACTATTGATATAAATTCATATATAGTAATATATAAAGATAACGAAATCAAAATGCCACCAAAGGAATTTGAACTTTTATATTACCTTGCTAGTAATACAAATAAAGTTTTTACAAGAGAGCAATTGCTTTGTGAAGTTTGGGGGTATGACTATCCAGGAGATTCAAGAACTGTTGATGTACATATAAAAAGACTTAGGGAAAAGTTACAGGGAGATCAAAATTGGCAGATAGAAACTGTCTGGGGTGTTGGATATAAATTTGAGGTGAAATAGATGCGAAAAAAAGGTCTATTTTCTAAAATGGTAGCAACATATAGCTTAATAATAGCTATGAGTTTTATAATTTTAGCCTCTTTTTTGTCATTTTGGTTTGAAGGGTATTTTCTTAATCAAAGAAAAGAACAATTACTAGGAGAAGCACAAATTTTATCTAATGCAGCGGTACAATATTTGCAGGGAAATTCATCTTTGGATAAGACTAATGATATATTAGAGTATGTTTCTAATTATGCAGGCATGGATATATTATTATTTGATAGATATGGTTATGTATATGCTGCATCTAATCCTAAACATAAAAAATTTATAGGAAATCAGATTTTAACAGAGGAACTTAAAAGCTTAAGAAAAGGTAACTTTGTTGAAAAAAGAGATTTAGATAGTAAATTTAATAAAAGATATATTTATGATGTTCCTGTATTTTATAAAGGTGTATTTCAAGGAGTATTGGGATTTAGTACATCTATGGAGCTTATACATGCACCACTAAGAAAAGTTTATCAGATAATATGGATGTCGGCTATATTTGCTATAGTATTCTCTAGTATAATAATATATTGTTTTTCACAGAGAATAATAATTAAGCCTTTAGAGCAAATAAACAGTGCAGCGGATAAAATATCTAAGGGAGAGGTTCATAAAAGAGTTCAAGTGCAATCAGGAGATGAGATAGGAGCTTTAGCAAATTCATTTAATTCCATGGCTAAATCGTTAGAGGAAGTAGAGGAAAATAGAAGAACTTTCATATCTAATGTATCCCATGAATTAAGGTCTCCTATAACTTCTATAAAGGGATTTATAGGAGGTATATTAGATGGAGTAATACCAAAAGAAAAGGAAAATTATTATTTGTCAGTAGCGTATGAAGAAATACAGAGACTTACAAGGCTTATAAATGATCTTTTGGATTTATCATCTATTGAAGCTGGAAAATTTGTACTTAATGTTAAAGAAGAAGATATAAACGAAATAATACGATTATCAATTATAAAGTTTGAAACTGTAATAAAATCTAAAAAAATCAATGTAGAAGTATGGCTTGATGAGGAAAGACTTAATGTATTAGTAGATAGGGATAAAATAATACAAGTTATTACGAATCTAATAGATAATGCTATAAAGTATGGTAAAGAAGAAGGAAATATAGAAATCAGAACAAAAGTAAAGGGGCAAAAAGTATTTATATCTGTTTATAATGATGGGCCTAATATATCTAAAGAAGATGGAAAATATATTTGGGATAGATTTTATAAAGGAGATAAATCTAGAACATTAAAGGTAAGCACAGGTCTTGGACTATCTATAGTAAGAAGGATAGTAACTCAACATGGTGGAGACATTTGGTTTGAGAATAAAGAAAATAAAGGGATTACATTTATATTTACATTAAAAAAAGTTAAGTAAAAAGTTGATAATTATTTGGTTGGAGGTGATAAAATTTGAAGCACGAAAATTTTGATGTTGAGGAAGTGAATTGGGAGAATGTAAATGAGGATAAGTTTGGAAAAATAAAGTTTATAAGAAAAAGAAACAATATTAAAAGAGTCCTAAGAGTCGTTTCATTCGTTGTGATTGCAGCTTTTTCAGGAGCTATTTCATCAAAATTGATTATAGAAAAAAAATTTTCTCAAATACTTCAAGGAGGAAATGGAAAAATAATAAACAATAATGTAAAGCATCATAACATGGAAATTACAACTAATAGTATAGGGAAAGTTGCACAAAAAGTTGGTCCCAGTATTGTAGGTATAATGGGAAAAACACAAAATTATTCTAAAGATAGTTATGATTTTAAAGGGTCAGGAGTTATATTTTCATCGGATGGATATATAGTAACGAATACTCACATTATAAAAGATGCTAAAGAGATAAATGTAAAGCTACCTAATAGCCATAATTATATAAGTGCTATATTAATAGGAAAAGATGATATATCTGACATAGCTGTTATAAAAATTAATGCAAGAAGTCTTCCGGCAGCAAAGTTTGCAGATTCATCAGAAGTAAATGTAGGAGACACTGCAATTGCCATAGGCAATCCATTAGGAGAATCTTTTCCAGGAAATGTGTCTGAAGGGATAATAAGTGGACTTAATCAAAATATACTCTATGGAGAGAGCGGATATAAGGTATTGCAAACAGATGCATCGATAAACTTTACCAATAGTGGGGGGGCTCTTTGTAATGCTATGGGAGAAGTTATAGGTATAAATAGTATACATTTAAATGTTAAAAAAATAGAAGGAATGGGATTTGCTATAGATAGTAATGAAGTTAAAAGTTTAATTGAGCAAATGACTCATTATGGAAAGGTCACTAAACCTATTATGGGGGTAAATGGTAGAAGTGTTGTTAATGGTGAGAGTAATGGAGTTAAGGGTGTTTACATAAGTGAAGTTATAAAAGAAGGTTCAGCTGAAAACGCAGGTATAAAGCCGACTGATATAATAACTGAATTAGATGGAAAGCCCATAACCAATCTTCAAGATATAGAAAAGATATTAGAAAATCATAAATTTGGAGATAGTATTAAGTGTAAGATTTGGAGAAATGAAAAAATAGTAGATTTAAATGTTGTTCTTTCAATTTCTAAAGTTAATGATTAAATATAAAAGCCCGTGAGTAATATCCTCATGGGTTAGTTGTTTAGTTTCTTTAAAAAATATTATTTTTAATGTATTATAGATAAGTGTGGAAAAAAGTTAAGACAGTATTGGAGGTAAATGACTTGTTTTTGATAGTAGGATTAGGAAATCCAGGTAAAGAATATGAGCATACAAGGCATAATGTAGGGTTTGATGCTATTGATTTATTAGCGGAAAAGTATAATATCGAACTCAATAGGAAAAAATTTAAAGGTATGTACGGAGATGGAAATATAGCGGGAGAAAAAGTTATATTATTAAAACCCTTAACTTATATGAATTTAAGCGGTGAAAGTGTTAGAGAGATAATGGACTTTTATAAGATTACTAATGAAGATATAATAGTTATATATGATGATATAAGTTTAGAGGTTGGTAGAATGAGAATTAGGGAAAAAGGTAGTGCTGGAGGACATAATGGGATAAAAAACATAATAGCACATTTAAATACTGATTATTTTCCAAGAGTTAAAGTAGGAGTAGGACAGCCTGTAAAAATAAATTTAGTGTCTCATGTTTTGGGTAAATTTGAAAAAGAGGATGAATCTAAGTTAAATAAGACATTTGAGGCTGCTTGTAATGCAGTACAAATTATTATAGAAAAGGGAACTGCTGAGGCTATGAATAAGTTTAATGGATTTAAAGCGGAGCAGTAATGAGAGGTGTATACTCATGAGGTTAGAGGGGCTAATGAAGCCTTTGCTTCAAAACAGTGAATTTCAAAATATAGTAAAAAATATTCAGAAGGATGAATTTCCTATTGATGTTACTGGATTTTCAGAATCTGCAAGAGCGTATTTTATAAAGGGTATATATGATAATGAAGATAGACCTATATTTATTTTTACAAATAGTGATGTAGAAGCAAAAAATTTATATGAAGATTTGTCTTTATATATACCAAATGTGTATTATTTTCCCAACAAAGAGGTTGCTTTTTATAACGTTTATGCAATTTCTGGTGATTTAAGATGGGAAAGATTAAAAATTATAAGAGAGATGCTGAGAAAAGATAGAAAAATAATAGTTGCATCTATAGAGACTTTAGCATCAACATACATATCTCCTGAGCTTTATAAAGAATATACAATAAGTATTTCTGTGGGGGATGTTTTAGATATTGAAGCTTTAAGTGAAAAATTGATTCAAAGTGGTTATCAGAGAACTAGTATTGTAGAAGGTAAAGGAGAATTTTCTGTTAGAGGAGGAATTTTAGATATATATTCCCCTATATCATCAATTGCCTTTAGAATAGAGTTGTTTGGTGATGAAGTAGATTCTATAAGAAGTTTTAATACAGAATCTCAAAGAAGTATAGAAAAGTATAAATCTATGGAAATATTTCCTGCTAAAGAACTAGTACTTACAAAAGAAAGTATAGATAAAGGATATAATTTCATAAAAGATGATTTAGAAAAAGTAAAGATAAGTCTTGCAAAAGATAAAGATACACTAGAAAAAATAGAAAAAGATACTTTAGCCAATTTAGAATCCTTAAAAGAGAGCTGGAGTTTTGAAAATATGGATGGCTTTATGCCATACTTTTATGAGAATAGGTCTATATTATTGGATTATATGGAAAATCCATTAGTGTTTATTAATGATGTTCAAAGATCAATTGGAAAGCTAGATACATTATACTTTGAATTTATAGAAAACTATAAAAATCTTCTTGAAAAAGGAAATATACTTTCAAGGCAAAGTGAACTACTAGTTTCTAAAGATGAGTTGCTACAAAAAATAACAAATTCTAATATTATAACTTTAAATGTCATATATAAAGAAAAAGATGTTCTAAAACCTAAGCATAAAGAAAGTTTTAAACAAATAATACTAAACTCTTATGGAGGAAAACTAGAGTTACTAGTAGAAGACATTAATAGTAAAAAACAAAATGGATATAAAACATTAATTTTAAGTGGAACTAGACCAAGAGGGGAAAGATTAGTAGAGGCCCTTAGAGATTATAATATTGAAAGTGTATACAAAGATGTTGTGGATGATATTGAGTTTGGAGAAGTTGTTATAACCTTTGGAAATCAAATAAAAGGATTTGAATGTCCAGACTTAAAACTTTGTGTGATCTCGGACAAAGATTTTTTTGGAAAGTCAAAAAAGAGGACTAAGAGAACTAATAAAAAAGGCATAGGAAAAATTAAGAGCTTTGCGGAATTAAAACCAGGGGACTATGTTGTTCATACAAACCATGGAATAGGAGTATACAAGGGAATAAAGCAATTAGAAGTTCAAGGTCATAAAAAAGATTATTTAGAACTTAGTTATACTGCTGGAGATACTTTATATGTTCCTGTTGAACAACTAGATTTAGTACAAAAGTATATAGGTAGTGAAGGAAAATCTCCGAAGGTAAATAAGCTTGGTGGTAGTGAATGGATAAAAGCCAAAACTAAGGTTAAAAAAGCCATAAATGAAATTGCAGAAGAACTTGTAAAGCTCTATGCAATAAGGTCTACATTAAAAGGTCATAAGTTTAACAAGGATACTATTTGGCAAAAGCAATTTGAAGAAGAGTTTCCATATGATGAAACACCAGATCAACTTACAGCTATTCAGGAAATTAAAGCTGATATGGAATCGGGAAAGGCTATGGATAGACTATTATGTGGTGATGTTGGATATGGTAAAACAGAAGTTGCAGTAAGAGCAGCCTTTAAAGCTGTAATGGATGGAAAACAAGTAGCATTTTTGGTGCCAACTACAATACTTGCAGAACAACATTATACTAATTTAATTCAAAGATTTTGTGATTTTCCTATTAATATAGAAATGATAAGTAGATTCAAAACATCTGCTCAAATTAAAAACATATTAAGCGAAGTAAAACTTGGTAATGTAGATATTTTAATAGGGACTCACAGAATTCTGCAAAAAGATGTTACATTTAAGGATTTAGGACTTTTAATTGTTGATGAAGAGCAACGTTTTGGAGTTACACATAAGGAAAAAATCAAGAATTTAAAAAAGAATGTAGATGTTTTAACATTAACAGCTACACCTATACCAAGAACTCTTCATATGTCTCTTACAGGTATAAGGGATATTAGTGTTATAGAGACGCCGCCTGAAGAAAGATATCCAGTTCAGACATATGTAGTTGAATTTAATGATCAACTTATAGAAGATGCTATAGCTAGAGAGTTGGATAGGGATGGTCAGGTATACTTTGTGTATAACAGGGTAGGATCTATAAAGGAAATGGCAGCATATCTAGCTAAGATGTTTCCGAATTCAAAGGTAGGAATAGCTCATGGTCAAATGCCAGAGCGAGAACTTGAAAAAGTTATGTATGATTTCATGAAAAAAGAATATGACATATTAGTTTGTACAACTATAATTGAGACAGGACTAGATATTCAAAATGCTAATACTATGATAATATACGATGCAGATAAATTTGGATTATCTCAGTTATATCAGCTACGTGGTAGAGTTGGAAGAACCAATAGAATGGCATATGCTTATTTAACATATAAAAAGGATAAAGTTCTAACGGAAGTGGCAGAAAAAAGATTAAAAGCTATTAAAGATTTTACTGAGCTTGGATCAGGATTTAAAATAGCTATGAGAGATTTAGAGATAAGAGGAGCTGGTAATTTAATAGGAGCTGCTCAACATGGACATATGGCATCTGTAGGATATGATTTATATTGTAGAATGCTTGAAGACACTATAAAACTTGTTAGAGGAGAAATCGATAAAGAACCTATAGAAACTACTGTTGATTTAAAAGTAGATGCATATATACCAAGTAATTATATAAGGGATGAAGTTCAGAAAATAGAAGTATACAAGAAAATTGCTAATATAGATTCAGAAGAAAGTATGATGGATATACAAGAAGAATTAGAAGATAGATTTTCAGATATACCGTCTTCAGTGGATAATCTTATAAATATTGCATATATAAAAACTATTGCAAATAACCTTGGGGTTATAGAGGTTAAGGAAAAATCAACAGAAGTTATTCTGAAATTCAGTAATAAAGAATATATAAATCAAAATCTTGTAAAAGCTATAATGAGTAAATATAGTAAAAATGTTATGTTTAAATTAGGTGATGAACCATCACTTGGTTATAATATAAGAAAAATAAAGAAGGAAGAACTAATAATTGAAATAAGAAACTTCCTAGAATATTTACAATCAGTAGTAAAAAACTAATGTTTTATGATAAAATAAATTAATTACAAAATACAAAAATGGGGGAATAAAAAGTGAGAAATATAAGAAAATTAGTTGCCACAGCTGTATTATGCGTATTTACAATGTCTGCTGTTGGATGTAGCATGATAGAAAAAACACCTGAGGCTATAAAAAAGACAGTTGTAGCAAAAGTAGGAGATACAAAAATAACAAAAGGAGAATTAGATTCGTGTATTAGCGGTGTTTTAGAACAATTTAAGCAGCAGTATGGAGAGAATTTCGAACAAAATTCTCAAGTTAAAGAACAATTGAAAGCTATAAGATCAAATTTTGCTAGACAAATAGGAATGAATGAAGTATATAAACAAGAGGCTTTAAAATTAAAGGCTATAAAGAATGAAGAAGAGCTAAATAAAGAATTAAATAATAAAATTGCTGAGTTGAAAAAACAAAACAATATAAAAGATGATGCCCAATTTGAAAAGTTTGCAAAAAGCCAAGGGTTTGGAATAGATGGTATAAAGCAATGGTTATTACAACAAGTGTTGGGTAAGAAAATAGGTGATGAATTAGCTAAAAATATAAAAGTGGATGATAAAGAAATTGAAAATTATTATAATACAAATAAAGATAAATACCCTAAAGATCCTAAAAATCCAACAAAGATTCATGTAGCACATATAATTTTACAAGCTAAAACACCAGAAGATGATGCGAAGGCAAAAGATAAAATAAAATCTATTAAAGAAGAACTTAATAAGGGTGACGATTTTGCAGTACTTGCAAAAAAATATAGCCAGGATGGATCAAAAGATAAGGGGGGAGATTTAGGAACTGTACCAGCAGTAAATTCAAGATTTGATCAAGATTTTATGAATGCAGCATTAACTCTTAAAGATGGTCAAATATCTGATCCTGTAAAAACTCAATTTGGATATCATATAATAAAAATGATAAAAAGAGAAGAAGCACCATGTAAAACACTTGCTGAAGTTAAAAATCAAGTAAAAGAAGATATACTTCAAAATAAGAAAAATGAATTAATAAAGAATAAATTTAAAGAAATACAAGACAAAGCTAATATAAAAATTTATGAAGATAAAATAGCATAAAATTCAATAATAGAGTATTAAAAGCAGTCTATTGGTTACAATAACCTATGTAGGCTGTTTTTTCTTTGCAATAAAAATTTTGACGACATTTTTCTACAAAATTTTGACCAGGTTTTAATAAAATAATAGCAAATTCATAATATTTATTTAAAAAATTTCCTTCAATTCCCACTATTAATTTATAAAAAAGTAATTTATTATTATAAATGAAGAATTTAAAAGAATTCTTTAAAAATGGTTTTCGACAAAATTTTTAGTCTAAAAGGAAATAAATCTATAAAAAAGCATAACTAGTTATATTTAATTTAAAACAGAAGGTATATACCTATGTAAAATCTTTTTTTAGTATAAAAATTAAACCTATACATTTGTGTATAAAATTTCATGTTTAGACGGATAATATTATTGTCAAACATAATTAAATAAAAGACAAGGAGGTAAACGTTGGATGAAAGCTACCGGCATAGTTAGACGTATAGACGATTTAGGAAGAGTTGTAATACCTAAAGAAATAAGAAGAACTTTAAGAATAAGAGAAGGGGATCCTTTAGAAATATTTACTGATAGGGATGGTGGAGTAATTTTAAAAAAATATTCACCTATAGAAGAGTTAAGCAACTTTTCTAAAGAATATGCAGAAGCATTACACAATACCATCGGAAATATTATACTTATTTGTGATAAGGACAACATAATATCTGTAAGTGGAGCTACTAAAAAGGAATATATGGATAGAAAAATAAGCATAGAGCTTGAAAGACTTATGGAAGAAAGAAATTCTGTTCTTATGGGAGAAGAAGGAGAAAAAGTTATACCTATAACAGATGATGAAGAAACAGCAGAAGAATATTCTTCTCAAGTAATAGTTCCTATAATAGCTGAAGGAGATGCTATTGGTGCTGTAATTATAGCTTCAAAAGAAGATGATGGATCTTTTGGAGATGTTGAAGTAAAATTAGCAGAAGCAGCGGCTTCATTCTTAGGAAAACAAATGGAATAAATAATGGCAGCTTGTCTGCCGTTATTTTTTAGTAATAATGTCTTCAAAACAGAAATATAAATACTTGTATTAAGTAATGTTTTGGAGGTAATATTTTGAAAAAACAATCATTAATAAAAGGCACGTTTATATTGGGCTTTGCTGGTATATTTGCTCGATGTATTGGAATGTGTTTTAGGATACCATTAACTATACTTGTAGGAGATGAAGGTCTTGGATATTATCAAATGGCATATCCACTATATATGCTATTTATTGCTATAGCATCAGGGGTACCACTAGCGATGTCTAAGATGATATCAGAGCAAAATGCAAAATCCAATGAAAAAGGTATACTTGAAATATTAAAGCAGTCTTTATTATTAATGATTATACTAGGAATGGGTACAAGCGTTATAATATTAGCCTTATCAAATAAGCTAATTTCTCTTTTTAAATGGGATATAAAGGCGTATTATTCATTAATTTCCCTTGGAATAGCTCCTTTTTTTATAGCTATAGTAAGTGTATTTAGAGGATTTTTTCAAGGACTACAAAATATGACTCCTACGGCTATATCCCAAATATTAGAACAAATAGCTAGGGTAGTTGTAGGCATAGGACTTGCTATTATATTTTTACCTAAAGGCGTAGAATATGCTGCGGGAGGTGCAACACTAGGAGCTGCTGCAGGAGGAATTCTCGCGGGAATATATTTAATTACAAAATATAAAAGAGTAATTAAAGATTTTAAAATAAGAAGAGCAAAGTTTAACTCTATAGTTATGGATGAACTTTTAAAGACTGCAATACCTATTTCTTTAGGTGCCGCAGTAGGAACTATTATGAATGTTATAGATTCTATTATGGTTCCACAAAGATTATTAGAAGCTGGATTTTCATCAAAAGATGCTGCAATTTTATATGGTCAACTTACGGGTAAAGCGGCTGTTTTAGTTAATGTTCCATTAACTTTATCGGCAGCTATATGTGCATCAGTAGTTCCAATAATTTCGGAAGCGTATATCTTAAAGAATAAAAATAAATTAAATAAAAATATACTATCAGCTATAAAAATTTCTACTGTAATAGCACTACCATCTCTTTGTGGATTATACTTTTTATCATCACAAGTGTTAAATCTAATTTTTAGGGATCAGGCCCAGGGTGCCATGATTTTAAAATATTCGTCTTTAGCAATTCCTTTTATAATATTAGCACAGACAACAACGGTTATTCTTCAAGCAACTAGTTCAAAAAAAATGCCTATAATTAATCTATTAATAGGATGTATAGTTAAAATGATAATTACTACTATATTAGTTCCCATACCTAATATAAATGTATATGGAGCTATAATTGGAACAATATCAGCTTATGTAGTTGCAGTGGTGTTGAATATATTACTTCTTAAGAAAAAAATGAATATAAGAATAGACTTAACACAAATATTTATAAAACCTGCATATGCATCTATGGCAATGATATTATTGGTTGTATTTGTTTATATAAAAGTCTATAATTATACAATGAGTAATTCTATAGCGTGTTTAATATCTATATTTTTAGGTATGATATCATATGGAGTATTTATGATTTTATCAGGAACATTTGACTATAGAAAAATAAAATCAAGAAAATAATAAAGTAATGATAGGATAAAGGGAGAATAACTATGATTAAAATTGTGGGATTGGGTCCGGGAAGTAAAGATGCAATTACCATTGGAACCCTTGATATACTTAAGAATAGTGAAAATGTATATTTTAGAACAGAGATTCACCCTAATGTTGAATATTTAAAAAGATTAGGTGTGGACTTTGAAAGTTATGATAATAAGTATGAAAGTTCAGAAGCTTTTGATGAAGTTTATGAATCCATTGCTAAAGATTTAATAGAAAAACATAAAATTCATAGAGATTTAGTATATGCTGTGCCAGGACATCCGTTAGTGGCGGAAAAGTCAGTAAATATCTTACTTCAGCTTTGTGAAAATAATGGAATAGAAGTAAGGATACTTCCAGCTATAAGTTTTATTGATGCAATGATGGAAAGTTTAAAATTGGATCCTGTAAATGGTGTTAAAGTCATTGATGCTTTTGATATCAAAAATCAAATTTTAGATAAAAGAGTTGGAACTGTTATAACTCAAGTATATAACAAGTTTATAGCGTCAGAGGTAAAGTTAGCATTACTTGAATACTATAGAGATGATATGGATATATATTTTGTAAGAGCAGCTGGAGTTGAAGGTTTAGAAAGTATAAGAAGGATTCATTTATATGAATTAGATAGACAAGAAGATATTGATTATTTAACTTCAATATATATTCCGAGAAATATTAATGTAGCTACAGATTTTCAAGATTTATTAGATATAATGGAGCAGTTAAGAGGAGAAAATGGATGTCCTTGGGATAAGGAACAGGATCATAATTCTTTAAAAAGAAGCTTAATTGAAGAGTGTTATGAAGTGATAGATGCTATCGAAAAGGAAGATGATGAAAATCTAGTAGAAGAGCTTGGAGATATACTACTTCAAGTGGTTTTTCATGCTCAAATTGGAAAAGAAGAAGGATATTTTAATATTAATGACATAATTAGGGCTATTTGTGATAAACTTATTAAAAGGCACCCGCATGTATTTGGAAACTTAGGTATAAGCGATGCTACAAATGTTTTAAAAAACTGGGATGAAATCAAACACAAAGAAAAAGGATTTGTCACATATACAGATGAACTAAAACATATATCTAAATGTTTACCAGCATTAATTAGAGCAGAAAAAATTCAAAAGAAAGCAGCTAAAGTTGGTTTTGATTGGGATAATATAGAACCTGCACTAAATAAAGTTTTAGAAGAATATGAGGAAGTAAAAGATGTATATAAATCCCATAACAAGGAAAAAATAATAGAAGAAGTGGGAGATTTAATTTTTAGTGTAGTAAATGTAGCAAGATTTCTTGACATTGACCCTGAAAATGCATTAAATTATACTATAGATAAATTCATATCAAGATTTTATTACATAGAGAACAAAGTCAAAAAACTTGATAAAGACATTACTGAGATGTCTCTAGAAGAACTAGATAATTTTTGGGAAATGTCAAAAGAAAAATAAAATATTTTGTGTTATTTTAATTAAAAATTTATATAAAAAGGATTTTTAATTTCAATGAAGAATTACATTAAATACTATGTAATGGTTAATTAAGAGGAGGTAACAAAAGTGAATAAAGCAGAATTAATTACTAGCATGGCAGAAAAGAGTCAATTAACTAAAAAGGATGCAGAAGTTGCTTTAAAAGCATTTATAGAAAGCGTTGAAGAAGCTTTAATGGATGGAGATAAGGTTCAATTAGTAGGATTTGGAACTTTCGAAACAAGAGAAAGAGCTGAAAGAAAAGGAAGAAATCCAAGAACTAAAGAAGAAATAACTATACCAGCAGCAACAGTTCCAGTATTTAAAGCAGGAAAAGAGTTCAAGGAAATAGTAAATAATAAATAATTAACTTACTATAATTTAATATAAAAAACCTGGGTGAAAATCTAGGTTTTTTATTTTTATAATTGGAGGTAGCTATGAGATTAGACAAGTATCTTAAGGTTTCAAGAATAATAAAAAGAAGAACAGTGGCAAAGGAGGCTTGTGAAAGTGGAAGAGTATTTATAAATGGTAAGGTTGCAAAGCCCAGTAGTGAAATAAATGAAAATGACATAATTGAAGTTAAATTTGCAAACAGTTCATTAAAAGCAAAGGTTATAAATATAGCTAATCATGTATTAAAAGCTGATGCAAAATCAATGTATGAAATTATTTTTGATAATATGGTTGCAAAGGAAGAACAATAGTATAGTATATATATAAAGAGATATTTCCCCCCCTTCTTGCTAAAAAGTATATTTTAAAATTTTAGGCATATACATATTTATAAAGGGAGGGATACTAGATGGAAGTAAAAAAGGAATCAGTAGAAAGTAAAAAAAGTAATTTAATACTTGAAGATAGAAACAAATTAATGATAACTGGTGTTGTAGAAGTTGTGTGTTTTGATGAAAAAATAATAATTCTTGATACTAGACTTGGAACTTTAACTATAAAAGGAGAAGGACTTAAAGTTCAAAAGCTAGATGTTCAAAACGGTGAAGTAGCTATAAGTGGACATATAAATTCCTGCGTATATACAACTACACAAAGTAAAAAAGATAAAGACAGTATAATAGCAAGGTTATTTAGGTAAAAATATGCTAATACCTATACACAGTCAGTTTAATTTAATCTTTTATAGTGTACTTGCAGGGGTACTAACAGGAGTATTATTTGATATATATAGAATTCTTAGGGGATTTGAGAACCCTAATAAAATACTAACATTTATTGAGGATATATTATTTTGGATATTTACTGGGATTTTAGTATTTATATTTTTACTTTATACAGGTCATGTCTATGTAGGCATATACTTGTATTTGTATATTGCTTTAGGAATATATATATATATGAGATTTATAAGTGTTCATTTTTTAAAAATTCAGTATAAGCTTATTAGGGGAATATTTAAATTTTTAAGAATATTAAAAAACTTATTTGTCTATTTTTTGGAACTAATGTTTTGCAAAGTAACCAGAAAAAATAAATAAAAAAATTCCTTGAATAAAATACAAAAGAAAATTAAAATATAGATATGAGTCAAAATACAAGTTTTAGAGGGAATTGCGTATGAAAAATAAAAATAAAATTAAAGTTATGATTTTGACTATTATAATGATATATGCTTGTTACATATTAGTACATCAGCAAATAACTATAAAAAATAAAAAAGTTCAATTAGAGAATTGTAAAATTGAATTGCAGAAAGTTAATGATCAACATCAAAAATTATTAGATACAATAAAAATGTCTGAAACTAACAGATATGTTGAACAATTAGCAAGAGAAAGACTTGGATTTCTAAAACAAGGCGAGACTGTAGTAATGAATAAGAAAGACTAAATATTGCTTATTATAATTTATAATATATAAACATATCAAGGAGGAATTTTATTAACATGGCCTTAAAGTTGGGTAGTATCTTAGAAGGTACAGTAGTAAATATAACAAAGTTTGGAGCATTTATAGAAGTGGAGGGGAAAACAGGTCTAGTGCACATATCTGAAGTTGCAGATACTTATGTAAAAGATATAAGAGAACATATAAAAGAACAAGATAAAGTTAAAGTTAAAGTTATATCGGTAGACGATAATGGAAGATTAAGTTTATCTATAAAACAAGCTATGCCAAGTAGAAAGTCAGCAAAGCCAGTTGAAATAGATTGGGAAAAAGAAAAGAAAAAATCAGCACCTAGCAGTGTTAATTTTGAAGATGCCATATCAAGATTTTTAAAAGATAGTGAAGAAAGATTCCAGGATATAAGAAAACATCAGAATATAAAGGGAAATAAGTATTCTAAGAAAAGTTAATAATGTGAATTAGAAGGGCTCTAAAGAGTCCTTCTAACTTTTTAAAAAACTTTCAAAAAAGTTGTTGACATATATAATATATTAATATATAATAATCTATGTCGCTAGGATATAGCGACTAGACAAAAGACAAAACATCAGATATTGATGTAATGCGCCGGAGTGGCGAAATCGGCAGACGCACAGGACTTAAAATCCTGCGGAGCTAACACTCCGTACCGGTTCAAGTCCGGTCTCCGGCACCAATATCGCGGGGTGGAGCAGTTGGCAGCTCGTCGGGCTCATAACCCGAAGGTCGTAGGTTCAAGTCCTATCCCCGCAACCAAACATGGCGGAATAGCTCAGCTGGCTAGAGCATTCGGTTCATACCCGAAGTGTCGTAGGTTCAAGTCCTATTTCCGCTACCACTTAAAAGAAAATAATATAGCAATTTATTAATAAGTAAATTGCATGCGCCGGAGTGGCGAAATCGGCAGACGCACAGGACTTAAAATCCTGCGGAGCTAACACTCCGTACCGGTTCAAGTCCGGTTTCCGGCACCAAATATCGCGGGGTGGAGCAGTTGGTAGCTCGTCGGGCTCATAACCCGAAGGTCGTAGGTTCAAGTCCTATCCCCGCAACCATTTGTTTTTTGAAAAAAATAATGTGACATGGCGGAATAGCTCAGCTGGCTAGAGCATTCGGTTCATACCCGAAGTGTCGTAGGTTCAAGTCCTATTTCCGCTACCACTTAAAAGAAAATAATATAGCAATTTATTAATAAGTAAATTGCATGCGCCGGAGTGGCGAAATCGGCAGACGCACAGGACTTAAAATCCTGCGGAGCTAACACTCCGTACCGGTTCAAGTCCGGTCTCCGGTACCAAATATCGCGGGGTGGAGCAGTTGGTAGCTCGTCGGGCTCATAACCCGAAGGTCGTAGGTTCAAGTCCTATCCCCGCAACCATTTATTTTTTGGAAAAATAATGTGGCGTGGCGGAATAGCTCAGCTGGCTAGAGCATTCGGTTCGTACCCGAAGTGTCGTAAGTTCAAGTCCTATTTCCGCTACCAAATGTAAAAAGATCCACAACTTTTAATTAGTTGTGGATTTTTTATGTTTATTTTTACAACGATGTGGATAAATTTTATTTATATGTTTAAATATAATTTAATATATTTTTTTCACAAAGTCAGTAGAAAAAAATCATTAATGGTAAAATACTACAAAAGACAAACAATATGTGTCTTACGAAAAACCCACGGCAATTTCATTAACTGACAATAATTTCCAATACACTTTGGTATAATTTATTTTAGTAATTGTGAAATTGGGAGGTGCTAAGGGTGCAATACAATTCAGAAATTTTGCCATATAAAAGAGTCAAGAATGTAGGTGTGGAACAAAAGGAAAAAAAACAAATAGAACGGTTATTAATTTTGAAGAATTTAATTTATTTTGTAAGTGCTATGTTAGTAAGTAGGGTGCTTTTATTAAATGAAGATAGTACCACGGCTCCTTTTGGAATAGCACTATTAATTGCTAGTGTAATACAGTCTAGAAAAATAGTTATTCCCATGTCTTTAGGATGTTTTGCAGGGTATGTGTCTTTATATGATAAGCTCACAAGTTTGCCCGAATATTTAATAATTATAGCTTCTTTGATGGTATTGTCATATCTATTAAATAGAAAAAATAAGATAAGAAATATTTCTATTATATTCAGTATAATATCTCTCGAAATTTTACTAAGTGAATTTTTCATTAAACATTTAACTTTAAATGTGGCATTTCTAACTATGTTTTTACAGATGATTTGTATCATTCCATTATATTTTATTCTTGAACGTTCATTAATATGCATAAAGGCATTAAAATCTAAACATTTATTCACAAGCGAAGAAATAATAAGCATATCTATGTTAATATCATTAATATTAGCAGGAACTTGGGGAGTGGAAATTTTTGATGTATCCATTAGAAATATTTTAGCATTAAATTTTATACTAATGATAAGTTATATAAATGGAAGTAATGTAGGTGCGGCTAGTGGTATTGCTATAGGATCAATTATAGGAATATCATCTGAAAATATACTTATATTTATGAGTGTTTATGGGTTATGTGGATTAATAGCAGGAATTTTTAAAGAAAGTGGAAAAGTTTTAACTAGTGCATCATATGTTATTACATTTTTAATATTAAAATTATATTCTAATATAGATGTCGAATTTAAATTAGTAGAGATTATTATAGCTACAACTATATTTTTAATTATACCTGCTAAAGTATATGATAAAATAAATTTAGAGTTGGATTGGGAGAAAAAGCAAGATTATTTAAATAAAAATTATATTAATAGAATTAAAGATATGTTATTTCAAAGATTGTATGGTTTTTCTAATGTTTTATATAATATATCTGGTAATCTAAATACTTTAGCTGATAATGATAAGCTTGTTATGAAAAATAAAAGTAGTGCTCTAATAGAAAATCTTGCAGATAGAGTTTGTGCTACTTGTCAAATGAATTCAAATTGTTGGAAAAAAGAAACTTATATTACTTATACCGCTTTTGGAGAATTAATACAAAGTCATCAAGAAGGCAATAATAAATTGCCAGAAGAAATCAATAGAAAATGCATTAAAAGAACTATACTTTTAAATAATACTAAGGAAATAGTTAATAATTACATAATAAATGAGATGTGGAGAAAAAGATTAAGTGAAGGAAGAGAAATTATAGCAGGACAAATAAATAATATGGCTAGTTCCTTAAAAGAAGTTATGGAAGAGTTTAATTCAGATGTCAAATTTAATAGTGATGCAGAGAAGAGAATTAGAAAAATATTTGAAAATAAAACATTTAAGTATAAGGATATATTTTGTTATGAAGATAAAAATAATAGGCTAAATGTTAAGTTGTATTTAAAATCTTGTGGTGGTGCACAATTATGTTCTAAAAAAATATTGCCACTTATAAATGAAGCTGTTGAAAAAAATATGTGTATAAGTGATGACGGGTGTGTTATTGATCCTAAAACGAGTATATGTACTATGACTTTTGAAGAGGCTCCTAAATTTTATGTATCATCATATGTTGGAAGGCAGTGTAAAAATGGAGAAAAACAAAATGGGGACAGTTATAGTTTTGGAAAAATTTCAGATGGAAGTTATATGTGCATAATAAGTGATGGAATGGGATCTGGACCTGAGGCTAGTGAGGAAAGTAAAATTGCTGTAGAACTAATTGAAAAATTTACTCGTTTTGGTATTAGTAAGGCTACGGCTATAAATACTGTTAATTCAATAATGTCGCTAAAATTTTCGGAAAATGAAAAGTTTTCTACTCTTGATTTGACTAGCGTGGATCTATATACAGGCGATACTAGTTTTATGAAGGTTGGAGCTGTACCAAGTTTTGTAAAGTCGGGAAAAAATGTTGAAGTTATAACATCAAATACTTTGCCGATAGGGGTATTAGATAAGGTGGATTTGGAAGTTACTAATAAAAAATTAAGAAATGGCGACATTATAGTTATGTTAAGTGATGGTGTATTAGATTATGATAATAATAATGTAGGAAAAATTGATTGGATCTTAGATTATTTAAAAAATAGTAATATAAATAGCCCAAAGGAATTGGTGGATGGGATAATTTCCAGGGCAAAGGAGTTAAGTGGGGGAAGAGCAAAGGATGATATGACTGCCATAGTATGTAAAGTTTATAGTGTATATTAATTTTTAAATATAATTTTATAGTAGGTTATATCTACAAGATGAGAAGGCGTTTCAACCATACCTTGTAGATATAGCCTATATTTATGTTATAATAAATAAATATAGAATTGTATGGGAGTGTTTAATTTGATTGAAAAGGTTATACATACTATTAAACAAAATAATATGTTCGAAGTTAAAGATAAAGTAGTTGTAGCGGTATCTGGTGGACCTGATTCTATATGTCTTTTACATATACTTTATAAGTTAAAAGAAGAACTTGGTATAACACTTGTGGCTGTGCATATAAATCATTGTCTAAGAGGAAAAGAGGCAGATAAAGACGAAGAGTATGTTAGAAAATTCTGTAAAAATTTAAAAATTGATTGTTTTGTAAAAAAAGAAGATGTACATAAAATATCTAAAGATAGAGGTATTTCTTGTGAAATGGCAGGAAGAGAAGTAAGATATGATTTTTTTTCTGAAGTCTTAAATAAAGTTTCAGCAAATAAAATAGCTGTGGCTCATAATGCTAATGATCAAGCAGAAACTATTCTTATGAGAATGTTAAGGGGAACTGGACTTGAGGGGTTAGTAGGAATAAGAGCGGTTAGAGATAATATATTTATAAGACCTATAATAGATATAACAAGGGATGAAATTGAAAATTATTGTGATGTAAATAATTTAAATCCTAGAATAGATAAGACTAACCTTGAGAATATATATACAAGAAATAAAATTAGATTAGAATTAATACCATATATACAAAAGAACTTTAATTCTGATATTATTGAAGTTTTAAATAGATTTTCTGATACTGTAAAAATAGATAATGATTATTTAAATAAAATATCTTTAGAAAAATACAATAAGTATTGTAAAAGTGAAAAAGATAAAATTATTATGAGAGCTGAGGTTTTTAACGAACATGAAGCTATACTTACTAGAATTATAAGGATAGCTTTAAAAGAACTTAAAGGGAATCTACATAATTTTGATAAAAGTCATGTATATGATATTATCGATATTGAAAAAAAATCTACAGGTAAATTCATAATGTTACCTGAAAATATAAGGGTTTTAAATAGTTATGGTGATATTCATTTATATAAAAATAAGAATAAAATTAATATAGATAAAGGAAAAAAAGAGTATAATCTAGTAATAAATAAAGAGAACATATTAGAAAATGGGTTAAAAATTACATTAGATATAATAAATAATATAGAAGATGCTAAATTTAATAAAAGTTCTTTAATTAAGTATTTTGATTATGATAAAATAAACAGGGATATAAAACTAAGATATAGGAACAATGGAGATAAATTTGTGCCCCTGGGAATGAATGGTACTAAAAAGCTTAAAGACTTATTTATAGATTTAAAAATTCCAAAGGAAAAGAGAGATACAATACCATTGATTGTATTTGATGATGAAATATCTTGGATTGTAGGATATAGAATAAGTGATAAGTTTAAAATTAATAAAAAAACAAAACGTATATTGAAAATTAAAATTGAAAGAGAGGAATAGTAATATGAGAAACGATATTGAAAGAGTACTTTTCAGTGAAGAAGAATTAACAGCGAAAGTTAAGGAAATTGGTAAACAAATAACTGAGGACTATAGAGGGAAGGATATTATATTAGTTGGTATATTAAAGGGGTCAGTTCCATTCATGGCAGAACTAATGAAATATATAGAGATTCCTTGTAAGATAGATTTTATGGATGTTTCAAGTTATGGTAATTCTACTGAAACTTCAGGTGTAGTTAGAATACTTAAAGATTTAGAATTTGAAGTTGAAGGAAGAGATATACTTATTGTAGAAGATATAGTCGATACAGGAACTACATTAGAATATTTAAGAACATATTTAAAATCTAAAAATCCAAATAGTGTTAGTGTTGCATGTTTGTTAAATAAACCGGATAGAAGAAAAATAGAAGTTGATGTAAAGTATTTAGGATATGAAGTTCCAGATGAATTTTTAGTTGGCTATGGATTAGACTATGCAGAGAAGTATAGAAATTTACCTTTTATAGGAATACTAAAAGAAAGTGTTTACAAAAAGTAAAAAGGCAGTTAATTGTAAAGGAAAAGTTGATATGATAAAATCAAATAAAAAAATAACCAAAAGATGGGGGGCATTAATGTGAAAAAAAGACTTTCAAGTGTGACAATTTGGATTTTATTGCTTATATGCGTATTTTTTGCTGCTTTAACACTTTTAGAAAGTAATAAAGCATCAGGTACAGTATCATATAATCAGTTTAAAAAATATTGGATTGATAATAAAGTTTCGAGAGTTGAAATAAAACAAGATGGTAGAACAGTTGTTGGAGAACTTAAAGATAAATCTAAAACGCAATTTCAAGTAGTGGTTCCTCAAACACTATTAATGCAAGATATACTTGTGAATAATCCTAAACCGTCTGTGGATGTTAAATTTGAGCCTGCATCATCTATGCCTATGTGGATAAGTTGGATACCTACTATAATTTTAATATTATTAATGATTGGATTTTGGGTTATGTTTATGCAACAGTCTCAGGGTGGCGGCGGAAACAGAGGAGTTATGAACTTTGGAAAAAGCCGTGCAAAACTTGCATCACCAGATAGTCAAAAGGTTACATTTAAAGAAGTGGCAGGTGCTGATGAAGAAAAGGCAGAGCTTGAAGAAATTGTTGATTTCCTAAAAGATCCTAATAAGTATTTAGATATGGGTGCAAGAATACCTAAAGGTATATTACTTGTAGGACCTCCGGGAACAGGTAAAACATTGCTTGCAAAAGCAGTTGCAGGTGAAGCTGGAGTTCCATTTTTCAGTATATCAGGTTCAGACTTTGTTGAAATGTTTGTTGGTGTAGGTGCATCTAGAGTTAGAGACTTATTCGAACAAGCTAAGAAGAACTCACCTTGTATAATATTTATAGATGAGATAGATGCTGTTGGTAGACAAAGAGGTGCTGGACTTGGTGGAGGACATGATGAAAGAGAACAAACTTTAAATCAGTTGCTAGTTGAAATGGATGGTTTTGGAGTAAATGAAGGAATAATTTTAGTTGCTGCAACAAATAGACCAGATATATTAGATAAAGCACTTTTAAGACCAGGTAGATTTGATAGACAAATATTAGTTGGAGCTCCAGATGCCAAAGGAAGAGAAGAAGTATTAAAGGTTCATGTTAGAAATAAGCATCTAGAAGATAATGTTGATTTAAAAGTACTTGCAAAAAGAACTCCTGGATTTGTAGGTGCAGACCTTGAAAACTTAATGAATGAAGCAGCTTTGCTTGCTGTTAGAAATAATAAGAAAAAAATAGGTATGGGAGAACTTGAGGAGGCTATAACAAGGGTTATAGCTGGACCTGAAAAGAAAAGTAGGGTCATTCATGAAGAAGATAGAAAACTTACTGCTTATCATGAAGCAGGGCATGCTATTGTAGCGAAGTTTTCACGTTATTCAGATCCTGTACATGAAATTAGTATTATACCAAGAGGTATGGCTGGAGGATATACAATGCAGCTTCCAGAGAGAGATAAATCTTATGCATCTAAATCAAAACTAAAAGATGACATGGTAGGTTTACTCGGAGGAAGAGTTGCTGAGCAATTAATTTTAGGTGATATAAGTACTGGAGCATCTAATGATATTCAAAGAGTATCCAGTATTGCAAGAAAAATGGTTATGGAATATGGAATGAGTGAAAAACTTGGAACTATAACATTTGGCAGTGATCACGATGAAGTATTTATAGGAAGAGATATTGGTAAATCTAAAAATTATAGTGAAGAAGTTGCATTTGAAATAGATAATGAAGTTAAAGCTCTAGTTAATGAAGCTTATAAAAAAGCTGAAAAGATATTAACTGAACATATAGATAAACTTCATGCTGTAGCTAAGAGGCTCTTAGAAAAAGAAAAAATATCCGGAGAAGAGTTTAATGCTATAGTTGAAGGTAGACCATTTAATGAAGAAAAAGAAAATGCAATAGATTTAGCAAAGCATGATGATGTGGAAGAAGTTAAAGAGTTAGAAAAAGATAAAGTATTAGAAGAAGAGGAAAATGATTCTATAGATACTTTTGCACAAGATTTAAATTCAGAAGAAAAAAAGGAAATATAATGTAACAAAAAGTATAGAGTTTTTTATAAACTCTATACTTTTTGTTTGGTTTTATTTATAATTATGGTTAATGAGAGAATTTTCAATAATGTCTATTTTTATAAAAATATATAAATACAACTAAGAGAGGGTGGAGTTTATGGAATTTAACGTACATGAAGGAACAAAAGGTTTAATGGAAATGGTTGTTGAAGAACAACATTCTGCAAAAAAAGTAGGATCTGGACTAGTAGATGTTTTTTCTACACCATCTATGATTGCTTTAATGGAGAATACATCTCAAGCAAGTGTAAAAGATAGCTTACCAGAAGGATATGCTACAGTTGGTATAGAAATCAGTGTAAAACATATGAAAGCAACACCAATTGGAATGAAAGTTAGATGTGAAACTATTCTTAAAAAAGTAGATAGAAAAAAATTAGTATTCGAAGTAGAAGCTTATGATGAAGCAGGAAAAATAGGAGAAGGAACTCATACTAGATATATTGTAAATTCACAAGAATTTGTTAAAAATATTCAAAAATAATTAAGAAATATACTTAATTAAGGATAGGAAACGTTATTATATAGCAAAACTAATATAATAACGTTTCTTTATTAATTTAGAAAAGGGGTGCTATTTGAGTGATGAAAAGCGATATTGAAATTGCACAAGGTGCAAATATGAAGAAGATAACTGATATAGCTAGAAACTTAGGATTAGAAGAAGATGATATAGAGTTATATGGAAATTATAAATGTAAAATATCATTGGATGTTTTAAAAAATAGACAAAATAAAGAGGACGGAAAATTAATATTAGTTACAGCAATAAATCCAACACCGGCAGGAGAAGGTAAGTCTACTATAACAGTAGGGTTAGGGCAAGCTCTTTGTAAATTAAATAAGAAAGCTGTTATAGCTTTAAGAGAACCTTCTCTTGGACCTGTATTTGGAATAAAGGGAGGAGCAGCTGGTGGAGGATATTCTCAAGTTGTTCCTATGGAGGATATTAATCTTCATTTTACTGGAGATATGCATGCTATAACATCAGCAAACAATCTTTTATCTGCTGCAATAGATAATCATATTCATCAAGGAAATGATTTAAAAATAGATTCAAGAAGAATTGTATTTAAAAGAGTTATGGATATGAATGATAGGTCACTTCGTAATATAGTTGTTGGAATGGGTGGAAAAGTAAATGGGTTCTTGAGAGAAGACGGTTTTACAATTACTGTTGCATCCGAAATTATGGCTATATTATGTTTATCTAATAATTTAATGGATCTTAAACAAAAGTTTGGTGAAATTTTAGTAGCTTATAATATTAATGGTGAACCAGTATATTGTAAAGATTTAAAGGTTCAAGGGGCAATGGCTATGCTTATGAAAGATGCTATAAAACCTAATTTAGTTCAAACATTAGAAAATACTCCAGCTATAATCCATGGTGGTCCTTTTGCTAATATAGCGCATGGATGCAATAGTATATTAGCAACAAAAATGGCTATGAAGTTAGGAGAGGTTGCTATTACAGAGGCGGGATTTGGAGCAGACCTTGGAGCGGAAAAGTTCTTAGATATAAAGTGTAGAAAAGGTAATATAAAACCAGACTGTATTGTAATAGTAGCTACAATTAGAGCTTTAAAGCATCATGGAGGGGTATCTAAAGATAAATTATCAATTCCTAATGTAGCTGCTTTAAAAGATGGAATAGGAAATCTTTCGAAGCAAATAGAAAATATGAAGAAATATGGAGTTCCCGTAATAGTTGCTATAAATAAATTTATTACTGATGGTGATGAGGAAGTAGAATGTGTAAAGGAATTTTGCAAAAATGAAGATGTGGAAGTTTCTTTGGCTGAGGTATGGGAAAAAGGTGGAGATGGAGGAATTAATCTTGCCCAAAAGGTAGTTAAAGTATTAGAAGAAACTAATGGTGATTTCAAATATTTGTATGATGAGAAATTATCTATAAAAGAAAAGATAAATGTTATAGCAAAAGAGATTTATGGAGCTTCGGAAGTTCAGTATGATAAGAAAGCAGAAAAAGAAATTAAGGATATAGAAGACATAGGATTAGATAAAGTACCTATATGTGTTGCAAAAACTCAGTATTCCCTATCAGATGATCCATCACTTTTAGGAAAGCCAAAGAACTTTAAAATAAATGTAAAAGAAGTAAGAGTATCTAATGGAGCTGGATTTATTGTAGTGTTAACAGGAAATATAATGACAATGCCGGGGCTTCCTAAAATACCGGCGGCAAACAGAATGGATATCTTAGAGGATGGTACAATACAAGGACTTTTCTAGGATAAGTTTCACTTGACAAATTGATAGCAGTTGTTAAAATTAAATTGTTATAGTTAAGACGTTAAATTCTAATATAAGAGCAGTTATATACTGCTCTTATAGTTTTATTAAGGGGTGTATGACAATGTTATTTGTTTTAGATGCAGGAAATACAAACATTGTATTAGGAATTTATAAAGGCGAAGAGTTAGTTTTAGAATGTAGACTTGGAACAGATGCTAAAAGAACAGCAGATGAATACGGTATACAAGTGCTGGAGTTATTATCACATAATAATATAGATCCTAAAGATATAGAAGGAGTAATAATATCTTCTGTAGTTCCCAATATTATGTATTCAATTGAACATATGATTAGAAAATATTTTAATGTTGAACCAATAGTAGTTGGTCCTGGAGTTAAAACAGGAATAAATATAAAATATGATAATCCAAAATCAGTTGGAGCAGATAGAATAGTTAATGCAGTAGCGGCTCATGAGCTGTTTAAAAAACCACTTATAATAATAGATTTTGGTACAGCAACTACATATTGTGCAGTTACTAAAAAAGGAGATTACTTAGGAGGTGCAATATGTCCTGGAATAAAAATTTCAGCAGCAGCATTATTTGAAAAAGCAGCTAAGCTTCCAAGAATAGAGCTTATAAAGCCATCTCATGTTATATGTAAAAATACTGTTACAAGTATGCAGGCTGGAATAGTTTACGGATATATTGGGCAAGTAGATTATATAGTATCAAAAATAAAGCAAGAAATGATAGAACTTGGAGAAGGAGAACCATATGTAATAGCCACGGGTGGTTTTGCAACTTTAATTTCAGAGGATTCTACAACAATAGATAAAGTATGTCCTTTCTTAACATTAGAGGGACTTAAAATTATTTATGAAAAAAATAAAGAGTAATAAAGAGTAGGGATATAGATGAAAATAGGAAACTTAAATTTTGAAAACAATGTGTTTTTAGCTCCTATGGCAGGTGTTACGGATATTGCTTACAGAGGATTATGTAAAGAAATGGGTTGTGGACTTGTATATACGGAAATGATAAGTGCTAAAGGTATGTACTACAATAATGAAAATACAAAAAAATTATTAATGTTAAGTAAAGAAGAAAAACCTGTGGCAGCTCAAATATTTGGAAGTGATCCTTTAGTTATGGCAAGAGCTTGCGAAATTTTAAATGAAGATAATGGTGTTTGCATAATTGATATTAATATGGGGTGTCCTGCTCCTAAAATAGTTAAAAATGGAGAAGGTTCTGCTTTGATGAAAGCTCCAGAACTTGCTGCCAAAATAGTAGTAGAAATGAAGAAAATATCAAAAAAACCTGTAACGGTAAAGTTTAGAAAAGGATTCGATAATGACAATATAAATGCTGTAGAGTTTGCAAAAAGAATGGAACAGGCAGGAGCAGATGCCGTTGCTATTCATGGAAGAACAAGAGCACAAATGTATGAGGGAAAAGCTGATTGGGATATAATAAGAAGAGTTAAAGAATCTGTAAATATTCCTGTTATAGGTAATGGAGATGTTTTTTCAGCAGAAAAGGCGTTCCAATTAAAAGAAGAAACAAATTGTGATGGTATAATGATAGCTAGAGGTGCTATGGGTAATCCTTGGATATTTAAGCAAATAAAATTAGCTTTGAATAATGAAGAGGTTATTTATCCAACTCCTGAAGAAAAGATAGATATGTGTATAAGACATTTGAATTTAGCAATACAATATCATGGAGAGCTTAAGGCTGTGAGAGAAATGAGAAAGCATATTGCTTGGTATATAAAAGGAATTAAAAATTGTACGGATATAAAAAATAAGATAAATGTAGAAAAAGAAAGTGATGATGTTATAAAAATTCTTACAGAATATAAAGCTATGCTATAAATTGTTCGTAAATAAATATATTCATTTAAAGGGATGATGAATAAACATAATATAAAATGTAAATAATGATGAAAGTTACAGGGAAATAGATATTTTATATTATAACTTTATTAAAATCAATAATAAAGTACTATAAATACATATAATCTTAATATTGTAAAAAAATAGAATAGTTGTGTTGACATTAGAAACGTCCTGTTTTATAATTACTTAAACAGTTACCATGTCAATAACACGATAGATTTAAATAAATAATACTTTAAAGGGGAGTAAAAAATGAGTGATTCAAAACAATATATCATGACTGCCGAGGGTGTTAAAAAGTTAGAAGATGAATTGGAATATCTTAAAACAACTAAAAGAAGAGAAATTACCGAAAAAATAAAAGTAGCATTATCTTATGGAGACTTGAGTGAAAACTCAGAATATGATGAAGCTAAAAATGAGCAAGCATTTGTTGAAGGAAGAATCGTACAAATAGAAAACATGTTAAGAAATGCTAATGTTGTTGATGAAAATGAAATTCCAAAAGACGTTGTTAGTGTAGGTGCTATTGTAAAAGTTAAAGATTATGATTTTGATGAAGAAATAGATTTTCACATAGTAGGTTCAGCTGAAGCAGATCCTATGGAAAACAAAATTTCCAATGAATCACCAGTAGGAAGTGCATTAATAGGTAAGAAAGTTGGAGATATAGTTAATGTACCAGTACCAGATGGTATAAGTAAATTTGAAATTTTAGAAATTAGAATCTAATAAAACTGTTTTGTTTAATACAAACGAATAAATGGAGGGATGCTTCTATGGGAGAAAAGCAATTGACAAAGGAAGAAATAAAGCAAAGAAAGATGGAAGCGAAGAAAGAAGCTGAATTTAATGCTTTAGTAAAAGAAAGAATGCAAAAGCTTTCAAATCTTCAAGAACAAGGAAAAGATCCTTTTGATGTATATAAGGTAGAAAGAACTCATACATCACAACAAATAAAAGATAACTATGATGAATTAGAGGGGAAAAACGTAACTGTTGCAGGTAGACTTATGTCTAAGAGAGTACACGGTAAAGCAGGATTCTCTGATGTTCGTGATAGATATGGAAAAATTCAATTATATATAAAAATTGATGATGTTGGAGAAGAAAAGCTTAAAGAATATAAAACATTTGATATAGGTGATTTTGTATCTATAACAGGAACTGTATTTAAGACAAAAACAGGAGAAGTAACTTTACATATTGTTGATTTTAAATTACTTACTAAGTCTTTAAAACCATTACCAGAGAAGTTCCACGGATTAAAGGATCCGGATTTAAGATATAGACAAAGATACGTAGATTTAATAATGAATGAAGATGTAAGAGAAACGTTTATGAAAAGAACTGCTATAATAAAGGCTATTAGAGAATTCTTAGATAATAGAGAATTCTTAGAAGTTGAAACTCCGATTCTTTCTCCAATAGCTGGTGGTGCTGCTGCAAAACCATTCATGACTCATCATAATGCATTAGATATAGATATGTATCTTAGAATAGCAACAGAACTTTATCTAAAGAGACTTATTGTAGGTGGATTTGAAAAGGTATATGAAATAGGTAAAAACTTTAGAAATGAAGGAATAGATATAAGACATAACCCTGAATTTACAGCTATAGAGTTATATGAAGCATATGCTGATTATAATGATATGATGGAAATTACTGAAAACATGGTAGCTTATGTTTGCGAAAAAGTTAATGGAACTACTAAGGTTATGTATGAAGGTACAGAAATAGATTTCAAACCGCCTTGGAGAAGAATCACAATGGTGGACGCTGTAAAAGAATTTGCAGGTGTAGATTTTAATGAAGTTAATACTGATGAAGAAGCTAGAGAAATAGCTAAAGGAAAAGAATTAGAACTTAAAAAAGAGCTTAAAGATTGCACAAAAGGAGACATCTTAGTAGCTTTATTTGAGGAGTTCGGAGAAGAAAAATTAATGCAACCAACGTTTGTATGCGATTATCCAAAGGAAAACTCACCTCTTACTAAAAAGAAAAGAGGAAATGATGCATTAACTGAAAGATTTGAAGGATTCGTATACGGAAGAGAAATATGTAATGCATATTCTGAATTAAATGATCCTATAGTTCAAAAAGAAAGATTTGTACAACAACTTAAAGAAAGAGAACTTGGTGATGATGAAGCATATATGATGGATGATGATTTCATAAATGCTTTAGAAATCGGCATGCCACCTACAGGTGGACTTGGAATAGGTATAGATAGATTAATAATGTTTTTAACTGATTCTAGCTCAATTAGAGACGTTATACTATTTCCAACAATGAAACCAACAAAATAGTATAAATATATTATTAAATATTGCCCTAATTATAGATTTATAATTAGGGCAAAAAATATAATTTTTCTATTGCAATATTATTAAAATATGATATAATAATTTATGTAATGAACGTTCCGCGGTAGCTCAATGGTGGAGCACTCGGCTGTTAACCGATAGGTTGGAGGTTCGAGTCCTCTCCGCGGAGCCATTTTTTATTTTTTGCTAAAATTAGTTTGGCAACATTGAAAATATAATACTAAGTACAATGACAAAGAAGAGTAGTTTTGAATTCTTTTTAGAGAGGTTGTGGCTGGTGAAAACAACTAGGAATTTATAATGAATGGAGCTTTGGAGTGCGTTTTTATTTGTAAGGAGGGCTAATGGCCAAAAAGGGTGGAACCGCGGAAGTATGTTTTTCGTCCCTTTAGGTTAATGTAGGTCTTTTTTTTATACGTAAATTTATAATTAGGAGGTAATATACAAATGTCTTTTGAAAAAACTATGGAAAAAGTAGTTGCGCTTTGTAAAGGTAGAGGGTTTATATTTCAAGGATCTGAAATATACGGTGGTCTTGCAAACTCATGGGATTATGGTCCACTTGGAGTAGAATTTAAAAACAATGTAAAAAAATCTTGGTGGAAAAGATTTATTCAAGAAAGTCCATATAATATGGGTCTTGACTCAAGTATACTTATGAATAAAGAAGTTTGGGTAGCATCAGGACACGTTGGAGGATTTTCAGATCCATTAATGGATTGTAAAGAATGTAAGGCAAGATTTAGAGCAGATAAATTAGTTGAAGAACATTTAGCGGCAAATGGGAAAGATGATGTTAGTGCTGATGGATGGACTAGTGACGAATTAATGAATTACATAGATGAAAATAATATAGTATGTCCTAAATGTGGAAAGAAAAATTACACAGATATAAGAAGATTCAATTTAATGTTTAAGACATTCCAAGGGGTAACTGAAGATACAACTTCAGAAATTTACTTAAGACCAGAAACAGCTCAAGGTATTTTTGTAAACTTCAAAAATGCTCAAAGAACTTCAAGAAAAAAAGTTCCTTTTGGTATAGGTCAAATAGGTAAATCATTTAGAAATGAAATAACTCCAGGAAACTTTACTTTTAGAACTAGAGAATTTGAACAAATGGAATTAGAATTTTTCTGTAAACCAGGAACTGATTTAGAATGGTTCCACTATTGGAAAGATTATTGTTGGAAGTTCTTATTGGATTTAGGAATGACAGAAGAAAACTTAAGATTTAGAGATCATGGAGAAGAAGAATTATCATTTTATAGTAATGCAACCTCTGATATAGAATTCTTGTTCCCATTTGGATGGGGTGAGCTTTGGGGAATTGCAGACAGAACTGATTATGACTTAAAGAAACATATGGAACACTCTGGTCAAGAATTAACATATCTAGACCCAACTACTAATGAAAAATATGTTCCTTATGTAATTGAACCATCATTAGGAGCAGATAGAGTTGCTCTTGCATTTTTAGTAGATGCATATGATGAAGAAGAATTGGAAAATGGAGATACTAGAACAGTATTACATCTTCATCCAGCTTTAGCGCCATTTAAAGCAGCTATATTACCATTATCGAAGAAATTATCTGAAAAAGCGTTAGAAGTTTATTCAAAATTAAGTAAGAAATTTAATATAGACTATGATGAAGCTGGTAGTATAGGAAAGAGATATAGAAGAGAGGATGAAATAGGAACACCATATTGTATAACTGTAGATTTTGATACTTTAGAAGACAATACTGTAACAGTAAGAGATAGAGACAATATGACTCAAGTAAGATTAAGTATTGAGGAACTAGAAAAATTCTTAGAAGAAAAAATTGAATTCTAATATAATATTTAAAAAAAGTTGCTGTTTTATCAGCAGCTTTTTTTAAAAATAAAAAAACACCGGAAAATATATCCGGTGAAAATAAGGTTTAATTATGGGGATATGTTATGTGTCTAATAAAATTTGGGGAATCACACCATCAAATGTTTACGACACTTCGACAGTATAACATATTACGACAAAATTTTGCAATATATTATATAAAAGTTTTTATTTTAAGTAAATTCTAATTATTTTGAAAATAAAAAAGAACCAAAAAAGTTTTCTAAATATACAATAAAAATATGTAAAGTGTTATAATTGACTTAAAAATAACACTTTATAATATTAAAGCACTTTGGGGGTTCTTTTATGAAGAAAAATTTTAATGAATTTAAAGAGTTTATCAAAGATAAACAAGTAGCGGTTGTTGGGATAGGGATAAGTAACATTCCTTTAATTCATTTTTTGGTTAAGTTAGGAGCGGAAGTAACTGCTTTTGATAAAAAAGATGAAGAAAAACTAGGTGATGTAGCCGTAGAGTTTAAAAGCAAAGGTATTAAATTAGAACTTGGAGAAGAATATTTAAATAATTTAATAGGATTTGATGTTGTTTTTAAAACTCCATCTATGAGAATAGATAATGAAGCTTTAGTAAGGGCTAAAGCGTCAGGGTCTTATATAACTTCTGAAATGGAAGAGTTTATTAAATATTGTCCAGCTAAAGTTTTTGGGATAACAGGAAGTGATGGAAAAACAACAACAACAACTCTTGTATATAATATGTTAAAAAGTGAAGGTTATAAGACATGGGTAGGGGGAAATATTGGAAATCCTCTTTTTGCAAATATAGAAGAAATGACTAAAGCAGATAAAGTTGTTTTAGAATTATCTAGTTTTCAACTTATGACTATAAAAGAAGATATGAATTGTACATTAGTTACTAATCTATCTCCAAATCATTTAGACATTCATAAAGATATGGAAGAATATGTAGATGCTAAAAAAAATATATTTAAATATCAAAACGAAAATGATTTATTAGTTTTAAATAGAGATAATAAAATAACAAATGATTTAGTAAATGAAGCTAAGGGAAGAGTTAAGCAATTTAGTATAAAAGAAGAAATTCATAACGGTGCGTACTTTAAAAATGATAAGCTGTTTATTTTAGATAAAGAAGTTTGTGCATTAGAAGAAATAAAGCTAAAGGGTATGCATAATGTAGAAAATCTCTTAGCAGCTTTTTGCTTAGTATATGAAGATGTAAGTGTTGATAGTATGAGAAAAGTTGCTATAACTTTTACTGGGGTTGAACATAGATGTGAATTTGTAAGAGAACTTGACGGTGTTAAATATTATAATGATTCTATAGCATCAAGTCCGACAAGAACCGTTGCAGGACTTAGAGCTTTTGAAAAACCTGTAATTTTAATTGCTGGAGGATATGATAAGCATATACCATTTGAACCTTTAGCTGAAGAAGGATATGATAAAATTAAAGCGTTAATTTTAACTGGTGTTACTAAAGAGAAGATAAAAAAGGCTTTTGATAATGTTATTAAAAATAAACCATATAAAATTCCTATTTATATGGTAGAAGGATTTGAAGAAGCCATTTACAAGGCTAAAGAAATTTCAAAGGTAGGAGATATAGTGACATTATCACCTGCATGTGCTAGTTTTGATATGTTTGCTAATTTCGAAATAAGAGGAAATAAGTTTAAAGATATAGTAAATAATTTATAATGTTAAAGTATATTAGAATATAATAAAATAATTAAGTTTTTAATGCTCCTTCTATCATTCATGTGGAATTTAGAAGGGGTATTTTTATTGTAAACATTAAAACAAGAGATATACTTTACCAGGAGTATCACTTTGCGAAAAATGAAGAAATTAAGATGTATATTTAGAAATATAGGTATAATTTCATAAATCAGATATATTTTAAAAAACATATAGCGTATATTCTGATAAGATATTCCTTGTCGTCACGAAGACGACGGAAATGAAGGAAACAACAAAAGAATTTAAATAATTTGAGAAAATTAAAAAAATTCAAAAAAGTTGTTGACAAAAAGATTTCAAATTGATATAATGAATAAGCTGTCGAGAGATGGCGAAAGAAAATGGTCTTTGAAAATTAAACAGAATTAAGGTAAGAAACCAGTCAATAAATTTGAGTAAGATTAAACTTTTAAATTGAGAGTTTGATCCTGGCTCAGGACGAACGCTGGCGGCGTGCCTAACACATGCAAGTCGAGCGATGAAGCTTCCTTCGGGAAGTGGATTAGCGGCGGACGGGTGAGTAACACGTGGGTAACCTGCCTCAAAGAGTGGGATAGCCTCCCGAAAGGGAGATTAATACCGCATAACATTATTTTATGGCATCATAAAATAATCAAAGGAGCAATCCGCTTTGAGATGGACCCGCGGCGCATTAGCTAGTTGGTGAGGTAACGGCTCACCAAGGCAACGATGCGTAGCCGACCTGAGAGGGTGATCGGCCACATTGGAACTGAGACACGGTCCAGACTCCTACGGGAGGCAGCAGTGGGGAATATTGCGCAATGGGGGAAACCCTGACGCAGCAACGCCGCGTGAGTGATGAAGGTTTTCGGATCGTAAAACTCTGTCTTTAGGGACGATAATGACGGTACCTAAGGAGGAAGCCACGGCTAACTACGTGCCAGCAGCCGCGGTAATACGTAGGTGGCAAGCGTTGTCCGGATTTACTGGGCGTAAAGAGTATGTAGGTGGGTGCTTAAGTCAGATGTGAAATTCCCGGGCTCAACCTGGGAGCTGCATTTGAAACTGGGCATCTAGAGTGCAGGAGAGGAAAGTGGAATTCCTAGTGTAGCGGTGAAATGCGTAGAGATTAGGAAGAACACCAGTGGCGAAGGCGACTTTCTGGACTGTAACTGACACTGAGATACGAAAGCGTGGGTAGCAAACAGGATTAGATACCCTGGTAGTCCACGCCGTAAACGATGAATACTAGGTGTCGGGGGGTACCACCCTCGGTGCCGCAGCAAACGCATTAAGTATTCCGCCTGGGGAGTACGGTCGCAAGATTAAAACTCAAAGGAATTGACGGGGACCCGCACAAGCAGCGGAGCATGTGGTTTAATTCGAAGCAACGCGAAGAACCTTACCTAGACTTGACATCTCCTGAATTACTCTTAATCGAGGAAGTCCCTTCGGGGACAGGAAGACAGGTGGTGCATGGTTGTCGTCAGCTCGTGTCGTGAGATGTTGGGTTAAGTCCCGCAACGAGCGCAACCCTTATTGTTAGTTGCTACTATTAAGTTAAGCACTCTAACGAGACTGCCGCGGTTAACGTGGAGGAAGGTGGGGATGACGTCAAATCATCATGCCCCTTATGTCTAGGGCTACACACGTGCTACAATGGCTGGTACAACGAGCAGCAAACCCGCGAGGGGGAGCAAAACTTGAAAGCCAGTCCCAGTTCGGATTGTAGGCTGAAACTCGCCTACATGAAGTTGGAGTTGCTAGTAATCGCGAATCAGCATGTCGCGGTGAATACGTTCCCGGGTCTTGTACACACCGCCCGTCACACCATGAGAGCCGGTAACACCCGAAGCCCGTGAGGTAACCGTAAGGAGCCAGCGGTCGAAGGTGGGATTGGTGATTGGGGTGAAGTCGTAACAAGGTAGCCGTAGGAGAACCTGCGGCTGGATCACCTCCTTTCTAGGGAGAATGGAAGCAAAGCTTCCAGACTGGCACCTAATTCTGTTTAATTTTGAAAGACTATGTCTTTTATATGTGGGGGTATAGCTCAGTTGGGAGAGCACCTGCCTTGCACGCAGGGGGTCAAGAGTTCGAATCTCTTTATCTCCACCATATATATGGGTCTATAGCTCAGCTGGTTAGAGCGCACGCCTGATAAGCGTGAGGTCGATGGTTCGAGTCCATTTAGACCCACCAATTTTGTTCTTTGAAAATTGCACAGTGATAAAGAAACGAAATAAACCTAGTTAACAAATAATATTTGTTAATGATATTAAAGTTAGTAATTGATGATAGATCAAGCTACAAAGGGCGCACGGTGAATGCCCTGGCACTAGGAGCCGATGAAGGACGTGATAAGCTGCGATAAGCTACATGTAGGCGCACACAGCCTGTGATATGTAGATTTCCGAATGGGGAAACCCATCTAGTTATGCTAGATACTGTATACCGAATACATAGGTATATGGAGGTACACCTGGGGAACTGAAACATCTAAGTACCCAGAGGAAGAGAAAGAAAATTCGATTCCCTAAGTAGCGGCGAGCGAAAGGGGAAGAGCCCAAACCAGGAACTTGTTCCTGGGGTTGCGGATAGATCATAACGCTTTGATTTCTTTAGTTGAAGAGAACTGGAAAGTTCCGTCGTAGAAGGTAATAACCCTGTAGGCGAAAAGGAAAGAAAAGTAGATCTACTCCAGAGTACCACGAGACACGTGAAACCTTGTGGGAAGCTGGGAGGACCATCTCCCAAGGCTAAATACTACCTAGTGACCGATAGTGAAGCAGTACCGTGAGGGAAAGGTGAAAAGAACCCCGGAAGGGGAGTGAAATAGAATCTGAAACCGTGTGCCTACAATCGGTCGGAGCACATTAAAGTGTGACGGCGTACTTTTTGTAGAACGGGCCAGCGAGTTACGATATATAGCAAGGTTAAGCACTTATGGTGTGGAGCCGAAGGGAAACCGAGTCTGAATAGGGCAACTAGTTGTATATTGTAGACCCGAAACCGAGTGACCTATCCATGGCCAGGATGAAGCGGAAGTAAAATTCCGTGGAGGTCCGAACCACGTTGGTGTTGAAAAACCATGGGATGAGCTGTGGATAGCGGAGAAATTCCAATCGAACTCGGAGATAGCTGGTTCTCCTCGAAATAGCTTTAGGGCTAGCGTCGGGTAATTGAGTAGTGGAGGTAGAGCACTGAATGGGCTAGGGGCTGACAACAGTTACTGAACCCTATCAAACTCCGAATGCCATATACTTGTACCCCGGCAGTCAGACTACGAATGATAAGATCCGTGGTCAAAAGGGAAACAGCCCAGACCATCAGCTAAGGTCCCAAAGTGTAAGTTAAGTGGGAAAGGATGTGGGATTTCTAAGACAACTAGGATGTTGGCTTAGAAGCAGCCACTCATTTAAAGAGTGCGTAATAGCTCACTAGTCGAGAGATCCTGCGCCGAAGATGTAACGGGGCTCAAACTTACCACCGAAGCTATGGATGTGTACTTTGTACACGTGGTAGAGGAGCTTTCTGTACAGGTTGAAGTCATACCGTAAGGAGTGGTGGACAGTACAGAAGTGAGAATGCTGGCATAAGTAGCGAAAAACAAGTGAGAATCTTGTTGACCGAATATCTAAGGTTTCCTGGGGAAGGCTCGTCCTCCCAGGGTTAGTCGGGACCTAAGCCGAGGCCGAAAGGCGTAGGTGATGGACAACTGGTTGATATTCCAGTACCACCATAATGCGTTTGACAAATGGGATGACGCAGGAGGATAGGATGTGCGCACTATTGGATGTGCGTCTAAGCACTTAGGGTGTTAAGTAGGCAAATCCGCTTAACATTAAGCCTGAGGTGTGATGGGGAGCCTATTTTGGCGAAGTATCTGATTCCACGCTGCCAAGAAAAGTCTCTATGGAGCAAAATGGTGCCCGTACCGCAAACCGACACAGGTAGATGAGGAGAGAATCCTAAGGTCGTCGGAAGAATTATTGCTAAGGAACTCGGCAAATTGACCCCGTAACTTAGGGAGAAGGGGTGCCTACGAGAGTAGGCCGCAGTGAATAGGCTCAAGCAACTGTTTATCAAAAACACAGGTCTCTGCTAAAGCGTAAGCTGATGTATAGGGGCTGACGCCTGCCCGGTGCTGGAAGGTTAAGGGGAATAGTTAGCGCAAGCGAAGCTATGAACTTAAGCCCCAGTAAACGGCGGCCGTAACTATAACGGTCCTAAGGTAGCGAAATTCCTTGTCGGGTAAGTTCCGACCCGCACGAATGGCGTAATGATTTGAGCACTGTCTCGGCAATAAATCCGGTGAAATTGTAGTGCAAGTGAAGATGCTTGCTACCCGCGGTTGGACGGAAAGACCCCGTAGAGCTTTACTGTAGCTTAGCATTGAATTTCGGTATTGTCTGTACAGGATAGGTGGGAGACTTAGAAGCGAGGGCGTCAGCTTTCGTGGAGTCGTCCTTGGGATACCACCCTGACAGTACTGGAATTCTAACTGGAGGCCATGAATCTGGTCACAGGACATTGCTAGGTGGGCAGTTTGACTGGGGCGGTCGCCTCCTAAAAGGTAACGGAGGCGCCCAAAGGTTCCCTCAGCGCGGTCGGAAATCGCGCGTAGAGTGCAAAGGCAGAAGGGAGCCTGACTGCGACACATACAGGTGGAGCAGGGACGAAAGTCGGGCTTAGTGATCCGGTGGTTCTGTATGGAAGGGCCATCGCTCAACGGATAAAAGCTACCTCGGGGATAACAGGCTGATCTCCCCCAAGAGTCCACATCGACGGGGAGGTTTGGCACCTCGATGTCGGCTCGTCGCATCCTGGGGCTGTAGTCGGTCCCAAGGGTTGGGCTGTTCGCCCATTAAAGCGGCACGCGAGCTGGGTTCAGAACGTCGTGAGACAGTTCGGTCCCTATCCGCCGTGGGCGTAGGAAATTTGAGAGGAGCTGTCCTTAGTACGAGAGGACCGGGATGGACCAACCTCTGGTGCACCAGTTGTTCCGCCAGGAGCACAGCTGGGTAGCTATGTTGGGAAGGGATAAACGCTGAAAGCATCTAAGCGTGAAGCCTACCTCAAGATTAGATTTCCCATAGCGTAAGCTAGTAAGACCCCTGAAAGACTATCAGGTTGATAGGTTGGAGGTGTAAGTACAGTAATGTATTCAGCTGACCAATACTAATAGGTCGAGGGCTTGATCAAATTAAATTATCACTGTGCAATTTTGAAAGAACAAAAAACTTTCAAAAAGATGTTGACAGATGTAGAAAAATAAATTATAATATGTCTGTACCAAGAAACATCTGGTGATTATGGCTTGAAGGTAACACCCGTTCCCATACCGAACACGATGGTTAAGCTTCAAAGCGCCGATGGTACTGCACTGGAGACGGTGTGGAAGAGTAGGTTGTCGCCGGGTAATTGGATCTTTAGCTCAGTTGGTTAGAGCAACCGGCTCATAACCGGTAGGTCCGGGGTTCGAGTCCCTGAAGGTCCACCATTTTGGGGGTATAGCTCAGTTGGGAGAGCACCTGCCTTGCACGCAGGGGGTCAAGAGTTCGAATCTCTTTATCTCCACCAGAAAAAGTAGTCAATTATGACTACTTTTTTTATTTTTTGTATTATAAGAATTAAAGTATGTATTTAAATAATTATTTGAGGTATTAAAAAAATCAATGTAGTTATATTAGTTTTTAAGGCTTATATAGAAGTTACATAGCATAAACAATTTAATAAAAAATATCCTATATATTCTTGGTGACTAGTTTTTTACTTCTTATATGACTTATTTTATATATTAATAAATATTTTAGGTAATTAAAAATCAATTATGAGAACTAATAATTATATTAAATAAAATAGATTACAGATAAAGAATAATACATAGAGCTATCAATAAATATTTAGTTATATATCATGGAAACAGATTTATTATAATTTATTATATTAGTACATAGTATTAACTATTCTATTTAAGTGAAATATTCAAATATAATTATATATATTTTTAATAAAATGTCATGATCTTTAGTTAAGTATTTAAATTGATTGAGGTTGTAAATTATTATAATTTACAAAGTATTTTACTTATATAGTTAATAGGTAACAGTATATACAATGTCTACTTTGCCAGGAGTATCTCTTTATGAAAAAGCTAAATATAACGAGATATATTTAGTATTATTAATATAATTCTATTAATTAGATGTATTTAAAAAAACACAAGGAATATATTTTGATAAGATATTCCTTGTCGTCACGAAGACGACGGAAATCAAGGAAACAACAAAAGAATTTAAATAATTTGAGAAAATTAAAAAATTCAAAAAAGTTGTTGACAAAAAGATTTCAAATTGATATAATGAATAAGCCGTCGAGAGATGGCGAAAGAAAATGGTCTTTGAAAATTAAACAGAATTAAGGTAAGAAACCAGTCAAAAAATTTGAGTAAGATTAAACTTTTAAATTGAGAGTTTGATCCTGGCTCAGGACGAACGCTGGCGGCGTGCCTAACACATGCAAGTCGAGCGATGAAACTTCCTTCGGGAAGTGGATTAGCGGCGGACGGGTGAGTAACACGTGGGTAACCTGCCTCAAAGAGTGGGATAGCCTCCCGAAAGGGAGATTAATACCGCATAACATTATTTTATGGCATTATAAAATAATCAAAGGAGCAATCCGCTTTGAGATGGACCCGCGGCGCATTAGCTAGTTGGTGAGGTAACGGCTCACCAAGGCAACGATGCGTAGCCGACCTGAGAGGGTGATCGGCCACATTGGAACTGAGACACGGTCCAGACTCCTACGGGAGGCAGCAGTGGGGAATATTGCGCAATGGGGGAAACCCTGACGCAGCAACGCCGCGTGAGTGATGAAGGTTTTCGGATCGTAAAACTCTGTCTTTAGGGACGATAATGACGGTACCTAAGGAGGAAGCCACGGCTAACTACGTGCCAGCAGCCGCGGTAATACGTAGGTGGCAAGCGTTGTCCGGATTTACTGGGCGTAAAGAGTATGTAGGTGGGTGCTTAAGTCAGATGTGAAATTCCCGGGCTCAACCTGGGAGCTGCATTTGAAACTGGGCATCTAGAGTGCAGGAGAGGAAAGTGGAATTCCTAGTGTAGCGGTGAAATGCGTAGAGATTAGGAAGAACACCAGTGGCGAAGGCGACTTTCTGGACTGTAACTGACACTGAGATACGAAAGCGTGGGTAGCAAACAGGATTAGATACCCTGGTAGTCCACGCCGTAAACGATGAATACTAGGTGTCGGGGGGTACCACCCTCGGTGCCGCAGCAAACGCATTAAGTATTCCGCCTGGGGAGTACGGTCGCAAGATTAAAACTCAAAGGAATTGACGGGGACCCGCACAAGCAGCGGAGCATGTGGTTTAATTCGAAGCAACGCGAAGAACCTTACCTAGACTTGACATCTCCTGAATTACTCTTAATCGAGGAAGTCCCTTCGGGGACAGGAAGACAGGTGGTGCATGGTTGTCGTCAGCTCGTGTCGTGAGATGTTGGGTTAAGTCCCGCAACGAGCGCAACCCTTATTGTTAGTTGCTACTATTAAGTTAAGCACTCTAACGAGACTGCCGCGGTTAACGTGGAGGAAGGTGGGGATGACGTCAAATCATCATGCCCCTTATGTCTAGGGCTACACACGTGCTACAATGGCTGGTACAACGAGCAGCAAACCCGCGAGGGGGAGCAAAACTTGAAAGCCAGTCCCAGTTCGGATTGTAGGCTGAAACTCGCCTACATGAAGTTGGAGTTGCTAGTAATCGCGAATCAGCATGTCGCGGTGAATACGTTCCCGGGTCTTGTACACACCGCCCGTCACACCATGAGAGCCGGTAACACCCGAAGCCCGTGAGGTAACCGTAAGGAGCCAGCGGTCGAAGGTGGGATTGGTGATTGGGGTGAAGTCGTAACAAGGTAGCCGTAGGAGAACCTGCGGCTGGATCACCTCCTTTCTAGGGAGAATGGAAGCAAAGCTTCCAGACTGGCACTTGATTCTGTTTAATTTTGAAAGACTATGTCTTTCTGAATAAAGTTAAACATTTCTAATGTTTAACAAAGCGACTATCACTAAATCATAGATTTAGGATATCTGCTTTTGTTCTTTGAAAATTGCACAGTGATAAAGAAACGAAATAAACCTAGTTAACAAATAATATTTGTTAATGATATTAAAGTTAGTAATTGATGATAGATCAAGCTACAAAGGGCGCACGGTGAATGCCCTGGCACTAGGAGCCGATGAAGGACGTGATAAGCTGCGATAAGCTACATGTAGGCGCACACAGCCTGTGATATGTAGATTTCCGAATGGGGAAACCCATCTAGTTATGCTAGATACTGTATACCGAATACATAGGTATATGGAGGTACACCTGGGGAACTGAAACATCTAAGTACCCAGAGGAAGAGAAAGAAAATTCGATTCCCTAAGTAGCGGCGAGCGAAAGGGGAAGAGCCCAAACCAGGAACTTGTTCCTGGGGTTGCGGATAGATCATAACGCTTTGATTTCTTTAGTTGAAGAGAACTGGAAAGTTCCGTCGTAGAAGGTAATAACCCTGTAGGCGAAAAGGAAAGAAAAGTAGATCTACTCCAGAGTACCACGAGACACGTGAAACCTTGTGGGAAGCTGGGAGGACCATCTCCCAAGGCTAAATACTACCTAGTGACCGATAGTGAAGCAGTACCGTGAGGGAAAGGTGAAAAGAACCCCGGAAGGGGAGTGAAATAGAATCTGAAACCGTGTGCCTACAATCGGTCGGAGCACATTAAAGTGTGACGGCGTACTTTTTGTAGAACGGGCCAGCGAGTTACGATATATAGCAAGGTTAAGCACTTATGGTGTGGAGCCGAAGGGAAACCGAGTCTGAATAGGGCAACTAGTTGTATATTGTAGACCCGAAACCGAGTGACCTATCCATGGCCAGGATGAAGCGGAAGTAAAATTCCGTGGAGGTCCGAACCACGTTGGTGTTGAAAAACCATGGGATGAGCTGTGGATAGCGGAGAAATTCCAATCGAACTCGGAGATAGCTGGTTCTCCTCGAAATAGCTTTAGGGCTAGCGTCGGGTAATTGAGTAGTGGAGGTAGAGCACTGAATGGGCTAGGGGCTGACAACAGTTACTGAACCCTATCAAACTCCGAATGCCATATACTTGTACCCCGGCAGTCAGACTACGAATGATAAGATCCGTGGTCAAAAGGGAAACAGCCCAGACCATCAGCTAAGGTCCCAAAGTGTAAGTTAAGTGGGAAAGGATGTGGGATTTCTAAGACAACTAGGATGTTGGCTTAGAAGCAGCCACTCATTTAAAGAGTGCGTAATAGCTCACTAGTCGAGAGATCCTGCGCCGAAGATGTAACGGGGCTCAAACTTACCACCGAAGCTATGGATGTGTACTTTGTACACGTGGTAGAGGAGCTTTCTGTACAGGTTGAAGTCATACCGTAAGGAGTGGTGGACAGTACAGAAGTGAGAATGCTGGCATAAGTAGCGAAAAACAAGTGAGAATCTTGTTGACCGAATATCTAAGGTTTCCTGGGGAAGGCTCGTCCTCCCAGGGTTAGTCGGGACCTAAGCCGAGGCCGAAAGGCGTAGGTGATGGACAACTGGTTGATATTCCAGTACCACCATAATGCGTTTGACAAATGGGATGACGCAGGAGGATAGGATGTGCGCACTATTGGATGTGCGTCTAAGCACTTAGGGTGTTAAGTAGGCAAATCCGCTTAACATTAAGCCTGAGGTGTGATGGGGAGCCTATTTTGGCGAAGTATCTGATTCCACGCTGCCAAGAAAAGTCTCTATGGAGCAAAATGGTGCCCGTACCGCAAACCGACACAGGTAGATGAGGAGAGAATCCTAAGGTCGTCGGAAGAATTATTGCTAAGGAACTCGGCAAATTGACCCCGTAACTTAGGGAGAAGGGGTGCCTACGAGAGTAGGCCGCAGTGAATAGGCTCAAGCAACTGTTTATCAAAAACACAGGTCTCTGCTAAAGCGTAAGCTGATGTATAGGGGCTGACGCCTGCCCGGTGCTGGAAGGTTAAGGGGAATAGTTAGCGCAAGCGAAGCTATGAACTTAAGCCCCAGTAAACGGCGGCCGTAACTATAACGGTCCTAAGGTAGCGAAATTCCTTGTCGGGTAAGTTCCGACCCGCACGAATGGCGTAATGATTTGAGCACTGTCTCGGCAATAAATCCGGTGAAATTGTAGTGCAAGTGAAGATGCTTGCTACCCGCGGTTGGACGGAAAGACCCCGTAGAGCTTTACTGTAGCTTAGCATTGAATTTCGGTATTGTCTGTACAGGATAGGTGGGAGACTTAGAAGCGAGGGCGTCAGCTTTCGTGGAGTCGTCCTTGGGATACCACCCTGACAGTACTGGAATTCTAACTGGAGGCCATGAATCTGGTCACAGGACATTGCTAGGTGGGCAGTTTGACTGGGGCGGTCGCCTCCTAAAAGGTAACGGAGGCGCCCAAAGGTTCCCTCAGCGCGGTCGGAAATCGCGCGTAGAGTGCAAAGGCAGAAGGGAGCCTGACTGCGACACATACAGGTGGAGCAGGGACGAAAGTCGGGCTTAGTGATCCGGTGGTTCTGTATGGAAGGGCCATCGCTCAACGGATAAAAGCTACCTCGGGGATAACAGGCTGATCTCCCCCAAGAGTCCACATCGACGGGGAGGTTTGGCACCTCGATGTCGGCTCGTCGCATCCTGGGGCTGTAGTCGGTCCCAAGGGTTGGGCTGTTCGCCCATTAAAGCGGCACGCGAGCTGGGTTCAGAACGTCGTGAGACAGTTCGGTCCCTATCCGCCGTGGGCGTAGGAAATTTGAGAGGAGCTGTCCTTAGTACGAGAGGACCGGGATGGACCAACCTCTGGTGCACCAGTTGTTCCGCCAGGAGCACAGCTGGGTAGCTATGTTGGGAAGGGATAAACGCTGAAAGCATCTAAGCGTGAAGCCTACCTCAAGATTAGATTTCCCATAGCGTAAGCTAGTAAGACCCCTGAAAGACTATCAGGTTGATAGGTTGGAGGTGTAAGTACAGTAATGTATTCAGCTGACCAATACTAATAGGTCGAGGGCTTGATCAAATTAAATTATCACTGTGTAATTTTGAGAGAGCAATCTCTTGTTTAATGTTCCGCGATAGCTCAATGGTGGAGCACTCGGCTGTTAACCGATAGGTTGGAGGTTCGAGTCCTCTTCGCGGAGCCATTTAAAAAATAATATCTGGTGATTATGGCTTGAAGGTAACACCCGTTCCCATACCGAACACGATGGTTAAGCTTCAAAGCGCCGATGGTACTGCACTGGAGACGGTGTGGAAGAGTAGGTCGTCGCCAGGTCAAATGTTCCGCGGTAGCTCAATGGTGGAGCACTCGGCTGTTAACCGATAGGTTGGAGGTTCGAGTCCTCTCCGCGGAGCCATTTTTTATTTTTTGACTAAATAAAAATATATTATAATGAAGATTGAGTCTTGTATTTATATACAAGACTTTTTTTAGTTTATATTGTTTTTATAGTAATATAATATAATAATTAAAAATAAATTTAATATATAGCCAAGATAATAAGTAATATTCCTATATCCAAAATTTGCAATCAAATAGATAGAATATTTTGAAAAATATTAAGATATTTAAAGGAGTTATAATTAAAAAGTAGAATATATTATCAATTAATATATTACTAAAAGGGGGAATCATAATGAAGTCATATAGCACACATGACTTAAGAAACATAGGTTTTATAGGTCATAGTGGGTCAGGTAAGACAACTCTTACAGAAGCAATTTTATATTGTACAAAAACTATTGACAGATTTGGTAAGATATCAGAAGGTAATACCATAAGTGATTATGATCCTGAAGAAAAGAAAAGAAAAATATCAATATCTACAAGTATTATACCCTGTGAGTATAACAATATAAAAATTAATATTTTTGATACACCTGGATATTTTGATTTTATAGGTGAGACTATAGAAGGATTAAAAGCTATGGATACTGCTATAATCGCATTATCAGGTAAATCAGGAGTAAAAGTTGGAACAGAAAAAGCTTGGGAATATGTAAATAAATTAAATATGCCTAGAGCGTTTTTTATAAATAAATTAGATAGAGAAAACAGTGATTTCGAAAAAACATTATATCAATTAAAAGATAAATTTGGTATTTCCATAGTACCAATTCAGTATCCTATAGGAAGGGAAAATGATTTTAGAGGAGTTATAAACCTTATATCTAAAAAAGCTAGAATATTTAATGAAAAGAAGTTATGTATGGAAGTTACAGAAATACCACATGAATTATTAAATAAAGTAGAAGAATATAGGAATATGATAATGGAATCAGTTGCAGAGAGTGATGAAGTATTATTAGAAAAATATTTTAATGAAGGTTTATTAACTGATAAAGAATTATATAATGGCATTATAAAAGGAGCACGAGAGGGTGATATAACACCTGTACTTTGTGGTTCCGCATTTAAAGGAATAGGTATAAATGCATTCTTAGATGATATAATGGCGTGTTTCCCTTGTCCTAAAGAGTGCAATGATATTAAAGGCTTTGATTTAGAAGAAAATAAGGAACTGAGTATTAATATAGATGAGAATAAACCTTTTTCAGGGGTTGTATTTAAAACTATTGCAGACCCATTTGTAGGGAAATTATCAATTTTTAAAGTTATAACAGGAAAAGTAAAGGCGGATGATATAGTATATAATGTAAATAAGAAAAAACAAGAAAAATTTGCAGGTATATATTTTATAAGAGGAAAGGATCAAATACCTACTAAAGAAATTGTGGCTGGTGATATTGGAGCCGTTCCCAAATTACAGTATACAACTACAGGAGACACATTAAGTTTAAATAAGTCATCTATAGTTTACGATGAAATGATATTTCCAGAGCCATTTATGGCTATGTCAATAATACCAAAATCAAAGGGTGATGAAGATAAAATATCTTCTGGATTAAATAAACTTCTTGATGAAGATCCTACTTTTAAAGTATCAAGAGATGTTGAGAATGCAGATACTATAATATCTGGAATAGGGGAAACTCATCTAGATGTTATAGCAAGTAAGCTAAAGAATAAATTTGGAGTAGATATACAGCTACAAACTCCAAAAGTTCCATATAGAGAAACTATAAAAAAATCATCTGAAGTGCAAGGAAAGCATAAAAAGCAAAGTGGAGGACATGGACAATATGGAGATGTAAAAATAAAATTTGAACCAAGAAATGATGGAAATGAAGAATTATTATTTATAGATAAAATTGTTGGAGGAGTAGTACCAAAACAATATATACCTGCTGTTGAGAAGGGACTAAAGGAGGCCATGAAGCATGGTGTACTTGCTGGATTTCCTGTTATAGGATTAAAGGCAACTTTATATGATGGTTCATATCATCCTGTAGATTCATCAGAGATGGCATTTAAAGTAGCGGCATCTTTAGCATATAAGAAGGGAATACAACAAGGAGAGCCTATATTATTGGAGCCTATAATGCAAGTTGAAATAGAAGTTCCTAATGATTATATGGGAGAAATTATATCAGATATAAATAAAAAAAGAGGAAGAGTTCTAGGGATGGATGCGTTTAAAAACTTAGAAAAAATAATTGCCGAAGTTCCTATGGCTGAGATGTTTAAATATGCTACTGATCTAAGGGCTTTAACAGGAGGTAGAGGAGATTTTAAAATGACTTTTAAAAGATATGAAGAAGTACCATATAATGAATTTGAAAAAGTTATAAATAATATTAAAAAATAAAAAGTTAAATTATAATTTAGGTTGTTGAATAATTAAAAATACAAAAAAATAAATAAGTCATCACTTTGTGATATAATGTTTTCGCTTAAAAAAACCATAATATACAAAGGATGACTCAAGTATGATTATAACATTAAATATACAAAGCGAAAACATTTATTTTAAAATTTTTGAAACTGTTAATATTGCATTTAATAAACTTGGCATTAATACTAGAAAAGCTAAAGGTAGACCGCCTAAATATTCAGATCAACAAATTGTTGCATGTATGCTATATGGTGTAAATAATAGTATTTTTAGTCTTAGAGAACTTGAATATAAAATTAAACAAGATATTGTATTTCAAAAGATTATAGGTTTAAAAGAAGTTCCTGACCATTCTACATTTTCTTTAAGAGCGATAGCTTTAGAAAAATACGTGTACTATGGCATTTATGCTATGCTTATTGAACTTATAAATCCATCAACTAGAATTTGTGCTATTGATGGTACTGCATTAAGGAGCTCATTATATGATAGCGAAGCTAGGTATGGAAAAGGAACTCGACTTGGCAGATATAAAGGATATAAGTTACATTGTACCGCTTGTGTATGTGATAGTATATTACCTTTGTCATTTTCTATAACTACTGCAAATGTATATGATAATCAAGTCCAAGGATTGTTATATGAACTGAAAACTTATAATCCATTTATTGTACTTGCCGATGCTGCTTATGATGATGCTCAATGGTTTAAAGTTTCTAAAACTCTAGAATATAATTTATTAACAGACGTAAATATGCGTAAAGCAAACAGTATAGAATCTTTTAAAGATGAATCTAGATATAAAAATGCTCTTTTTATGCAATCGCCAATAGGTAAAAATTTATATAAAAATAGGCTAAAAATTGAACAATTATTTTCTATACTTAAAGGACTCTATAATCTAGAAAACCCTAGACTTTACGGACAAAAACGCTATGAACGCCATGTTAAGTGGGTTCTTTTATCGTATATTATAGACGAATTTAATAAGGTTAATAGCAAAATAAATTCTAGAAAATATCCTTGGAATCTATAGTTTTCATCGCGCTAACGCACTTACTTTTTTAAATTTTTAAAGAACTTCCTAATGCACACTTAAAATTATTAAACACATGCTCGCGCATAAATGCTTTTTAAGATTTGTAAAAATTAGTTATTCAACAACCTAATAATTAAATGAAAAACCTATATAATAGATGATTTTAAAATCATCTTATTATATAGGTTTTTTTTAATAGTTTTCAGATAATACTTCAAAATAGCCCTGAGGATGAGCACATGCGGGACATTTTTCAGGAGCTTCTGTTCCTTCATATATATATCCACAGTTTAGACATTTCCAAAATACAGGTGTTTCTTTTTTAAATACAGTATTACTTTCTATATTTGATAATAATTTTTTAAATCTTTTTTCATGATGATCTTCAATTTCTGCTATCATTCTAAAACTTGAAGCTATATCATTAAATCCTTCTTCATCAGCTATTTTAGCGAAATAAGGATATAATTGATCCCATTCTTCTTCTTCACCATTGGCTGCGGAATTTAGGTTTGATTTAGTATCTCCAAGAGCAACGGAATACGCTGCATTAATTTTTATAGAGTTATCAGGTAAAGAAGGGTCTTCTAGTATATATTTTAAAAATATTTTAGCATGTTCTTTTTCATTGCCAGCAGTTTCAGTGAAAATATTTGATATTTGAACATAACCTTCTTTTTTTGCTTTAGAAGCATAATAGGAATATTTCATAGTTGCTTGAGATTCTCCTGCAAAAGCTTTCATTAAATTTTCAGCTGTTTTTGTTCCATTTAAATTTTTCATAAAAATTCCTCCAAATAATTAATATCTTTATTATATTACCTTAATTTTATACTCTTTATTCAAATAAATCAATATAATTATTACTAAATAATTATTATTAAAAGAATAATTTATAAAAAATTGAAGAAAATAAGTTTAAACACATCGAAAGGGAGAGCAGTATGTCACAATACCATTTAAAAATTTTAAACAGAATGAATCTTAGTGATTACAGTAAAATTTATGATTATATGGGTTTAGTTAATACGGAGGATAAATTTATAGTTGATTTAAGCTATAGTAGTTTGGAGAATACAGGGATTATTTATCATATGCTGAAAAATGATAATTTTAATGTTTGTTGTAAAGGAGGAAATCAAAATGAAGGATTATGCATCACAGCTTCCAGAAACAAGGCTAACTAGAGATAATATGACTAACTTTTATTCTAATAATGATAAAACATTGACTAGTATAGAAGAAATAGAATTTGGAAGCAATAATATTCATACTGTAGAAGATTCATATGAACAAAAAGAGAAATTAAAGGAAATTTTAAATAAAAGTTTACGTTAATTTTTAATAGTAATACTTAATAAAAAGTTATAAAATTCAAGATATTAATAGTTTTTAAAGAATCAAGATATATTTGTATACTAAATACAAAATATAAATAAAAATAAGTGTTATACATAAAATTCACAAGTTATATGTTGAAAATGTGGATAGTACTATAAATGCGCTATTGCATTGTGGAAAACTTTAAAGCAAATGACATCACTTAATTTTAAGTGATGTCATTTATTTTTATAATACTGGTGATAGTAGTCTTGAGATAGATTCCTTAAATTTAATTATTATAGATCTATGCTCATATAATTGTTTAGTTATTTCAGTACAATCGTTTATATCATTTTTAAATATTTTTTTAAAGTCTGAGGATATATTGCTATCATATATAAATGCATTAACTTCAAAATTTAATTTAAAACTTCTAACATCCATATTAGCAGTACCTACAGAACAAACTTTGCCATCAACTACAATAGTTTTACTATGGATAAAACCCTTATTATAAGCATATCCTTGTGCACCACTTTTTAATAAATCACCAACATAAGATAAAGATGCCCAATATACAAATGGATGATCGGGTTTACTAGGGATCATTATTTTTACCTCAACTCCTGATAAAGAAGCTATTTTTAAAGCTTCAAAGATACTTTCATCTGGAATGAAATAAGGTGTTTGTATATAAATACTTTGTTTTGCTGATTGAATCATTTTTAGATATCCATTTTTAATTTGTTCCCATTCGGAATCTGGGCCACTAGATACAATTTGCATACCTATTTCACCACGACTATGTTTAGTGGGAAAATATTTTTTATCAAAGGTTATTTTTTCAGCTGAGGCATAACGCCAATCTAATAAAAAACGTTGTTGAAGCGAATCAACAGCACTTCCTGTAACGCGTATATGAGTATCTCGCCAGTAACCAAATTTTTTATTTTTTCCTAGATATTCATCCCCAATATTAAAACCACCTACATAAGCTTCACGACCATCTATTACAGCAATTTTTCTGTGATTTCTATAGTTAACACGGATATTTACTAATGGCAATAAGGATGGAAAAAAACAAGCCACCTTACCACCGGCTCTTTTTAAGTTATTGAAGAAGTATCTTGGAAGTCGTATGCCACCCATTCCGTCATAAAGTAGCCTTACTTCAACTCCTTCTAAAGCTTTTTTAGTTAAAGTATCTATTATCCTATTTCCAAGGGAATCATTTTTTATAATATAATAAACCATATGAATATGATGTTTTGCATTTTCAATGGCACTTAATAAATCATTAAATTTGTCATAGCCATTAGTATATATTTTTACGTTATTATCTTGTGTAAATACAGATTGGCTATTACTTAAATGCATATAGACCATGTCTTTATAATTAATCATATTTTTATCTTTAAATTCCATTGTATCATTTGTTAGTTGTTTACCTTGGACTAATAATTTTTTATGAAATCTATCTTCAGCAGTTTTTAAGCTAAACATTTTTCGTCTACTTAAATTTTGCCCTAAAAGAAGATAGAGTATAAAGCCAACACCTGGAATTAAAATTAAAACCATTAACCATGCCCAAGTAGCAGAAGGATTTCTTCTTTCGAAAAATATAATCAAAAGGGCGAATATAAGGTTCAAATATGTCAAAAATTTATATATATTGAATAAGGAATGCATATTTTATAACCTCCAAAGTATTAGTGGCTACATGAATTACAGTTATTACGAGAAGTGGAATTGGAATGACATCCATATTCACAACTAGAACAATTTTTATTTGGAATAACTTTCATCATGAAAGAAGAATTTTTGTATATAATTTCTATACTATTAATATTATTAGCAAAATCTTTATTATATATAAAGGGAATATTTTTTATATATTTAATATTATAATTTATCTTATCTTGTAAATCATCTAAATATATATCCACCCTAGAGGATTTGCAGCAACCCTTTATATGGGTTAATCTTACACAATTATAGTCTTTATTATGATTATTTAATGCTTCTTTTAATTTATCATAAGATTTTTTTGATAAAATTATTTTTAACATATAATTAAAATCAGTCCTTATCGTAATAAAATTAATCTTCAATCAAAAACAAAAAGATTTTAGATAGATATTATTTTAACACATTTATAAATAAAAATGTGTTAAAAGATTAATAAAGCGAATATCCTATAAAAAGTTTTAAATTTTAATTATCTAAAATAAAAATTGCTACAAATATATATATTAGGATATAATTTGGGTTAATATATTGAATTATATGTTAATATATTAATTTAGGAGAGTTTAATTAAATAGGGAGGCATATTAATATTGAAGGGGACATTTACAGTTGCAATAAGCTGTATGGATGGGAGAATTCAAAATGCTGTTAGGAAATTTATGAAAAATAAGTTTCATGTTGATTATGTTGACATGGTTACAGAAGCGGGTCCTGATAAAATATTAGCTGAAGGTATAAATGAATTTTTAATACAATCAATAAAAAATAGAGTAGAATTATCTATAGATAGCCATGAGGCAAAGGCAATTGCAGTAGTAGGACATTTTGACTGTGCTGGCAATCCTGTAGATAAAGAACAACACATTAAAGATATAAAAGAATCTGTTGAAAGAGTTGAATAATGGGGATTTCATAAAAAAGTAATAGGAATATGGGTAAATCATAAATGGAAAGCTGAAGAAGTAGTTTAAAAATTAATTTATATAATAAAAACTTAATAGAAAATTGGGAGGAAACAATATGAAAGAAAATAATGAACTATATCCAGTACTTGTAAATAAAAAATATGGTTATATGAATGACAAGGGAGAAGTTATAATCGATACTATATATGATTATGCAGAAGAATTTTGTGATGATTTAGCTATAGTTGGAGTTCAAGGTAATCTTGGATATATAAATAAAAAGGGTGAGGTTATTATAGATTTTAAATTTAAAGGAGCAAATGCATTTAGTGAAGGTTTAGCTGCTGTTCAATTGGGATATGCATGGGGATATATAAATAAAAAAGGTGAATTAGTAATACCATTTAATTTTATTGATGCTTATAATTTTAGCGATGGGTTAGCCTTAGTTCAAATTGGTGGTAAACAAGGATATATAAATAAAAAAGGTGAAGTAGTTATAGAGCCTAAATATGATTATGCTCATAGTTTTAGTGAAGGAGTTGCCGGTGTTGATATAAATAAAAGATTTGGGTATATAGATAAAAATGGAGAAATAGTCATTCCAGCTAAGTATTTATCAGCAGGAGATTTTAAAGAAGGATTAGCGACTGTAGAAGTAAAAAGAGGATATGGATTTATTGATAAAAACGGTGATATGCTTATAGAACCGGACTATGAAGAAACAGATAACTTTTATGGAGAATATGCTATAGTGTGTAAAAATGAGAAATATGGTTATATAAATAAAAATGGAGAAACAATAATTCCTACAAAATATGATAACATTGATGTAATGAGTGAGGAACTTATACCAATTGAAATAGATGGTAAGTGGGGATATATAAACATAAATAATGAAATGATTATAGAGCCTAAATTTACTGATGCGTATGAATTTGGTAATGGATTAGCTTTGGTGGAGATTAAAGGGAAATTCGGATATATAAATAAAAATGGAGAATATGTATGGAAACCTCAAAAGTAATTTGAGGTTTTTTTATATTTTTATTTAAAAATGTAAAATAATGTGATAAAATGTAAAGGATGGGTAGTATCCTTTGAGAGCTACACCTGAGTGTTATATTAAAAATTTTACATTTATTCGTTGCTCATATCATTAGGAATGAGACTTTTGTATCACTTCGTAAATCTTAATAAAGGGGTGGTGCTTATTGAACATAGGTTTTATTGGAGGAGGACAAGTAGGTTTTTCTTTAGGAAAATATTTTTGTGAAAATGGATTGAATGTTAAAGGGTATTATAGCAGAACTTATAGGTCTGCATGTGATGCCTCAAAATTCACCAATTCAAGTGCATATAAAAGTTTAGAAGAACTTATAAAACATAGTGATACAATTTTTATAACCATTCCTGATGATTCAATACATGATATATGGAATAAAATATGTAAAAACGATATTAAAGGTAAAATTATATGCCACACTAGTGGTTTATTATCTTCATCAATCTTTTCAAATATAAACTCTTCAGGTGCTTTTGGATATTCTATTCATCCAATGTTCCCATTTTGTGATAAATACAATGATTATAAAAAATTAAAAAAAGCTTATTTTTCAATAGAAGGTAATATAAAATATTTGAATTACCTATACTCTGTTTTATCTTCTTTGGGTAATAGTGTTATTTTGATACAACAAAAAAATAAGGCGTTATATCATTTAGCTAATGTTACAGTTTCTAATTTAGTGTTATCTATTATAAATCTAGGATGTAGTTATTTAGAAAAATGTAATATTTCAAATGAGGATTGTATTAAAGCATTATTTCCGCTGATAGAATCTAACGTAAAAAATTTAAAAGAAACTGGATTTTTATATTCTCTAACGGGGCCAGTAGAACGAGGAGATCTGGGAACATTAAAGACTCATATGGAGACTATTTCAAATGATGATAAGGAAATATATAAAAACTTATCATTAAATCTTTTGAAGTTATGTAAAATAAAAAATCCTGAAAAAAATTATAGGAAATTGGAAGAATATCTGGGGGGATAAAAATGAAAAATACTATAGAAACATTTCAAAATGCTAAAACTAATGGAGAAAAAATTACTATGCTTACAGCTTATGATTATTCTACAGCAAAATTAATAGATGAATCAGGTATTAATGGAATATTAGTAGGAGATTCTGTAGGAATGGTATGTCTTGGATATAAGGATACTTTAAGTGTAACAATGGAGGACATGATACATCATATTAAGGCTGTTACAAGGGGAACTAAAAATACTCTTGTAGTTGGGGACATGCCATTTATGTCATATCAGAGTTCAATTTATGATGCAGTAGTTAATGCAGGAAGAATAATAAAGGAAGGTGGAGCACAAGCTGTTAAATTAGAGGGTGGAGCTTCAGTTATAAAACAAATAGAAGCTATAGTAAATGCACAAATTCCTGTAATGGGACATATAGGGCTTACACCTCAATCAATAAATGTATTTGGTGGATTTAAGATACAGGGTAAAAATCAGGAAAGAGCAAAGCAGTTAATAGAAGATGCTAAGGCTTTAGAGAAATCAGGAGTATTTGCAATCGTCCTTGAATGTGTTCCTGCTAAACTTGCAGAAATTATAACAAAAGAAGTATCTGTTCCTACTATTGGTATAGGAGCAGGAGCTAGTTGTGATGGACAAATATTAGTTTATCAAGATATGTTAGGTATGTTTTCAGATATTAGTCCTAAATTCGTGAAGAAATTTGCAAATATTGGAGAGTTTATGAAGGAAGGATTTAAAAAATATATAAATGAAGTTAAGGGAGAAACTTTCCCATCTACAGAGCATTGTTTTAAAATTGATGATAGTGTTTTAGAAAAATTATATTAGTGTTTTTAAGTATTATTTATGGGGGGGAGAATGTGGAATAATTTTGTTATTCTACAGAAAAGTTATGATAAGTTTAAATAGAGTTGATGATGTTAGAAAATATGTTAATAAATGGAGAAAAAAGGGATTATCTATAGGACTTGTACCAACTATGGGGTGTTTACATGAAGGGCATAAAAGTCTTATAGATAAAGCGGTAAAAGAAAATGACAAAGTTGTTGTTAGTGTTTTTGTAAATCCTACTCAATTTGGACCAAATGAAGACTTTAATAAATATCCGAGGAATTTAAAGAATGATATGGACATTTGTGAAAAGGTAGGGGTTAGTATAATTTTTAATCCAAATTCTTCTGAAATGTATTGTGATGATGCATCTACCTATGTAAATGTGGAGAAACTAACTGAGGGTTTATGTGGTGCAAAACGACAGGGACATTTTAAAGGGGTATGTACAGTAGTTAGTAAGCTATTTAATATAGTTACTCCTAGGAGGGCATATTTTGGAGTAAAGGATGCTCAACAGTTAGCTATTATAAAAAGAATGGTTAGAGATTTAAATTTTAATATAGATATAATAGGGTGTCCAATAATAAGAGAAGATGATGGACTTGCTAAAAGTTCTAGAAATAAATATCTTTCTTATGAGGAGAGAAGGGCTGCAGCAATTCTTAGTAAGAGTTTAAAAAATGCAAAGATGAGTCTTAAAAATGGAGAGAGAGATGTTAATAAGGTAAAAAATATTATAAAAAATAAAATACTAGAAGAATCACTTGCAAATATTGACTATATTGAGATTGTTGATAGTGTTACATTACAAAACATTAATACAATAGACCATGATGCACTTGTAGCTATTGCTGTATTTATAGGAAATACTAGATTAATAGATAATTTTACTTTCAAATGGGGGGAATAAAAATGCAGTTAAATATGTTAAAGTCAAAAATTCATAGAGTTACGGTAACACAGGCAGAGTTAAATTATGTTGGAAGTATAACTATAGATAGGGCTATTATGAATGCGGCGAATATATTAGAATATGAAAAAGTTCAAATTGTGGATATAAATAATGGTTCTAGATTTGAAACTTATGTTATTCCAGGAGAAGAGAATAGTAATATTATATGTTTAAATGGGGCAGCAGCAAGATGTGTACAAGTAGGAGATAAGATAATTATTATGGCTTATTGCACTATGGAGAGAGAAGAAGCAATGAAATATAAACCTGTTGTAGTTATTGCAAATGAAGATAATTCAATTAATAAAATAACAAATTATGAAAAAAATTAGGTAATTAATACATCATGTCAAATAGAAGCAGAAGCTGAATACAAAAGGTTTCTGCTTCTGTTTTAATTTTTCCATGACATTAATCTATAGAAGTTGATAGACAGTCGTCTATAACATCTTGTGTAATTAAAAATGGTTTTTTCTCGTTTAGTTTTTCATTAGAATTGTTTGTAGAAGTATTACTTTCTTGTTTTGTATTAATTTCATTAGTCTTATCCATATAAGTTCACTCCTTTTAAGTATTTTAAATATTTAAACTATTTAAAATAGTGTATAAAATTTTAGGGATTATTTATATTATATTATTTACCAATACAAGTTTCAACTATAAAATGGTAAAAATAAACATGAAATAAAGTATAATCTATATGGCTTTATAAATACTTTATAAGTATTATATAAAATATAATATATAATATGCACCGTATAATTAGAATGTTATACTATGAATTTATTTACAAAATTTTATAGACTATTGAGTTATATGTATCAATAGCCTATATTAAATCATAAATTAGTATTAGTTTATTTTAAAAGAACTACAAATTATTTATTTGGAAAGTAATTTCCATCATCAAAATTTAATAAAATTTGTACTAGTTCTTCAATGTGGTGTTTTTCTTCGTAAGCAACTGTCTTTAAAGTTTCTCTTGCATCTTTATATGGAATTTCTATTATATCTTGATCATATAGTATTATGGCTTCACATTCGCCTTTAACAGCTTCTCTTATATAATTTAAAATTAATTCATCAGTAGGTCCTTTAGTTACATCAAAGGACTGAGGACATTTAAATTTTAAAGATTCTATTGTTCTAATATATTGTTTTTCTTGTTCAGGGTCATATTTTCTAACAAGATTTAAGAATAGACCAAAGTGTCTTTCCTCATCTTCTCTAATTCCACAAATTACTTTATTAACTTCAGGTATACAACATTTAGATAATATTTCACTATATTGATTAATTGCTACTACCTCAGCAATAATATCTTCTCTTAATTTATTTACAAAACAATAAGGATAACCTTGTGGTTGACCAGGAGTAGTATAACTCATAAGAAAACCTCCATTTATTATAAATTTAGAAAATAACACAAAATACAGGTAATAATATAGTATGTTGGATAATGTATACATCTAAATTAATTAAAAAGATAAATTATAAAGTGTTACTCATAATAATATATTCAGTTGATATAAGTTGGTTACTTGTATTGTAAAATTAAATTTCTGATTAATGTCAATAAGACTAAGACATCAAAAAACTGAATAAAAAGAAGAAAAGAAAACTAAATGAAGGGTATTAATTTAATATAGTTCATTATAGAATTGCTATAAAATTTTTTGTAGAGTATAATATGCAAAGTACAATATGTTGTGGTTGGAGGAGTAAAATATGCTATATGTGGTTAAAAGAGACGGAAGACGAGTTCCGTTTGATTCAATAAAGATAACTAATGCTATAAAGGGCTCAGCGGATGAGATCGCTTTTAATTTAAAAGAAAGTGAAGCAATTGAACTTACTCAGAAGGTTATAGAGCAATTAGAAAATAAAAATTGTAATGAAATTTCTGTGGAAGAGATACAAAATATTGTGGAAAATGTATTACAAGAAAATGGATGTGAAGTTATTTGGAAAACATATTCTAACTATAGAAGAGAAAGAACAAAGATTAGAGAAAAAAAATCTCATTTAATGACGGTTATACAAAAGATAGGTGTAGAAACTGATAGAGACAATGCAAATGTTGGTAATAATTTTAGTTCGAAACTTCTTAGAATAGCAAGTGAGTCCAATAAGTGGCATAACTTAGGAATGATGCCTAAGCACTTAGCAAAACTTCATGAAAACGGAGATTTATATTATCATGATTTAGATTCATATAATTTAACTATAAATTGTTTAAATATAGAAACAGGGAAAATACTAAAGAGAGGGTTTAATACAGGATATGGAACAATTCTTCCGGCTAAACGAATAGAATCAGCAGCAGAGCTATCTTGTATATTACTTCAAAGTACTCAAAATGATATGTTTGGAGGTCAATCACATACTAATTTTGATAATGACATGGCATCTTTTGTAGATATGACAAGACAAGAAATTAAATCAGAATACAGAAAATATTTTGGTGATATAGAAAACTTAGATGATATTGTAGAACAAAAATTAGAAAAAGTAGTTCATCAGTCTATGCAGGGAATAGTTTATAATTTAAATACTATGCATTCAAGAGCAGGAAGCCAAGTACCATTTAGTTCAATAAACCTTGGATTACCAGATTGTGAAGATGCAGCTATGATTAATAGAATTTTCTTAGAAGAATATGAAAAAGGACTTGGAAAAGGAGAACAACCTATTTTTCCTAACATAATTTTTAGGGTGAAAACAGGAGTTAATAGAGAACCACAAGATCCATATTATTATCTTTATGAACTTGCTTGTAGAGTTGCAAGTAAGAGAATGAATCCTATGTTTATGAATTTAGATGCTGATTTTAACAAAGAATATTATGATAAGGGAATAGTAGCTGCAACAATGGGGTGTAGAACTTATATAATGTCCAATGTAAACGGAGAAGCTGGACCTGAAGCTAGAGGGAATATAGCGCCTACTACAATAAATTTACCTCGACTTGGAATACTGGCAAAAGGTGATCTAACTAAATTTTTCTCATTATTAGATAGTAGATTAAATTTAGCAAGAGAATCATTACTTCATAGATATAATGTTCTTAAACATTTAAAAGTGAAGGATTTACCTTTTGTAGCAGGGGAAAAGTTAATGAGAGGTTCTGAAAATTTAGGACCAGATGATTCTATAGAACCTATTTTAAAACAAGGAACCTGGGGAATTGGATTTATAGGACTTGCAGAGACATTAATAGCTTTAGTTGGAAAACATCATGGAGAAGATAATGAAACTTATGAATTAGGAGTCAAAATAGCATCTTATATAAGAGAATTTTGTGATAAATATAGAGAAATTGATAAATTAAATTGGTCTTGTTATGCAACACCGGCAGAAGGGCTTTCAGGAAAATTTGTAATTCACGATAAAAATGTGTTTGGTGAAATAAAAGGAGTTACAGATAAAGATTATTATACAAATAGCTATCATATTCCAGTTGGATATCAAATATCAATTAAAAGAAAGATAGATTTAGAGGCACCATTCCATAAAATATGTAATGGTGGACATATAACTTATATTGAGATGGATGGATATCCAGACCCAGAGGATGTAAAATCAATAATAGATTATGCTTATAAGAAAACTAATATAAGTTATATAGGAATTAACTTTCATATGAAATATTGCAGGGAGTGCGGTTCAAAATTAGAATCTTTTGAAAATCATTGTCCTAAATGTGGTAGCATGAATATACAAGGAATATCAAGGGTTACAGGATATCTCTCATTAGATGAAAGATTTGGAGCTGGAAAGGTTGCGGAACGCAAAGATAGACTTTCACATAATGATGAAGTTCATGTAAATACTTATTAATAAATTTGGAGTGATTAAAATGAATCTTCGTGTAGCTGGATTCTTGGACAATACTATGGTTAATGGTAAAGGAATAAGAAGTACATTATTTCTATCAGGATGTCATCATAACTGTAATGAATGTCAAAATAAACATATGCAAGATTTTTACTATGGTGAGGATATTAATATAAAAGATATTTTTAGTAGAATAGAATCTAATATACCGTTGATCAAGGGCGTTACATTTTCAGGTGGAGAGCCTTTGGAACAAAGTAAGGGATTAACTCTTCTTGCAAAAAAAATAAAAGAACAAAATCTTGATATTTGGTGCTATACAGGATATAAATTTGAAGAAATATTAAATCACAAGGATAGAAAAGAATTATTAAAATATATTGATGTACTTGTAGATGGAAAATTTGAAAAAAGATTAACTGATGGTGCTAAAAAGTATACTGGTTCTAGAAATCAGAGGATTATAGATGTTAAAGAAAGTATTCGTAAAAATAAAGTAATAGAAAAAAATATTTAATATCAAAATACCGCAGATATGTGATTGTGTCTGTGGTATTTTTGATATTAAATATTTTTATTATTTAAAAGGAAATAGTACAGTACCATTAGATTTACAATGTCTATTAATGGTTTCCGCAATTATTTTATAGTAGCATGTGCACCATTCATTTTCTGGTTCTATCTCATAAGCTTTTTTAGCCAGTGGAAAAGCAGATCTATAATCACCTAAATCTAGATAAACTAAAGCCTTACCAATATATGCCTCGCAGTTACTTTCATCAATTTTAATGGCTTTAGAGTATGTTTTCAAGGCTTCATCATGGTCACAAAGTCCAAGTAAAAGTTCGCCTTTTTCACAATAAGCGTTATAAAAATTTTCATTTAAATTAATGCACTTATTATAATATTTAAGAGCTTCTAAAACTTTTCCAAGCTGGTAAAGTATATATGCTTTTTTATAGTAAAGTATATGGTCAGATTTTCTTTGAGACAAAAGCTTATCACAAAATACAAGAGCTTTTTCAAAATCACCAGACATTAGATAGATTTCAATCATATTTAGGTAACCTTTATAAGTATCATTACTTATTCTAATATATTTCTTTATACATCTTTCAGCCTCTGAAATTTCAAACATTTGCATATAAGCTTCACCTTTAGCTAAATATATTTCTGCATAATCATTGTTAAGTTCTAAAGCTTTATCAAACATTTCAAATGCTTTATGTATTTTATTGTTTTCAAATAATGTTCTCCCTTTGGATATATAACTCATTATATTATGTTCTAATGTCTCATAGGATTTTAGATTTTTTTCCATACACATTCCTCCAAATGATATTCTTATTTACATTATTGACAAGTTAAACTTTTTTAAACCTTTATGTTTGTACATTTGCTATAATATATATGTATATGTAAATATTATATTTATAATATAATTTGAGAAATTTTGTTTGTGGAAGGAGAAGGATATATGAAAATTAATAATTTAGTAGATAATATGAGGCAAGATATAATAAAATCAACTCAAGAATTAATATCTATAAAAAGTATTAAAGAGGATCCAAAAGAAAGTAAGCCTTTTGGAGAAGGTCCTGCAAAGGCACTTCAATATTGCTTAGACTTATGTAATAAACTTGGGTTTAAAACTGAAAATTTGGATAATTATATAGGATATGCAGAATATGGTGAAGGGGACGAATATGTAGGGGTTCTAGGACATGTTGATGTAGTACCAGAAGGAGATGGATGGTTATATCCTCCTTATGGAGCAGAAATTCATGATGATAAAATATATGGACGTGGGACTATGGATGATAAAGGACCAATGGTAGCCTGTATATATGGACTTAAGGCAATAATGGATGCTAAAATTAAACCTTTAAAAAAAATAAGAATAATTTTTGGAACTAATGAGGAAAGTGGTTCAGAGGGTGAAATTGAACGTTATTTTAAAAGTGAAAGGGAGCCTATATCAGGATTTACTCCAGATGCCGAATATCCAATCATAAATGGAGAAAAAGGACTAACTACTTTTGATTTAGTAGAAAAATTTAATGATGAAAGTAAAGAAAGTAGTATAGTTTTTATAAAAGGTGGTCAAAAAGCTAATGTGGTTCCTGACTATTGTGAAGCAGGTATATTAATTAAGGATTCTAATATAATTATAGATTCGGCAAAAGAGTTTGTAGATAAAACAGGTTATGATATAAGTGTGGAAGCTAAAGATGAAATGGTTATAATAAAATCCAAAGGAGTTGCAGCTCATAGTAGTCTTCCGCAGCTTGGGAAAAATGCTATAATGCAATTATTTATGTTTATAGATGAATTGCCATTAGAAGATTGTGATATAGTTAGATTTATAAAATTTATGAATAAGCATATTGGAATGGAAGTGTATGGAGAATCTTTTGGAGTAGGACTTAAAGATGAGGTATCAGGAAAACTTTCTTTTAATGTAGGAGTAATTAATTTAAATCATCATGAAGTAACTATGACATTAAATTTAAGATATCCTGTTACATGTAAATTTGAAGATATGATGAAAGGTTTAAATAAAACATTAATTAATACAAATATAACAGTTAAGAATATGCAACATCAAGAGCCTTTATATTTCTCAGAGGATAATGGGATAATTAAGACTTTGTCAAAGGTTTATGAGGAACAAACAGGTGATAAAACTAAGCTTTTATCAATTGGAGGAGGAACTTATGCTAAAGAAATGCCAAATATAGTTGCATTCGGACCAATATTTCCTGGAGAACCTGACTTAGATCATCAAGCTAATGAGTATATAAAGGTTGAGGATTTAATTAAAAATGCTAAAATTTATGCTCATGCTATGTATGAACTTGCAAAGTAAGAGTTAAACTTAATAAGGGATTTTTTATTTAAAATTATTAGAATATAATTTATTAAAGTATAATCTTATTATATTTTGATAGATTATATTTTAAGAGAATAGGTGGGAAAATATGGGGTTAAAACACACAATAAAAGAGTATGCTAAATTACCCAAGAGTATTATTGCTATATTTTTTGCAAGAATTATAAACAGTTTAGGGGGATTTGTATTCCCATTTTTAACAATATATTTAACTGAAAAAATGGGTATGACATCTGATAGAGTTGGAACATTTATGTTGATGGCAGCCGTAGGAATAGCATTAGGTTCATTACTTGGAGGAAAATTGTCCGATATAATAGGTAGAAAGAAGGTTATGCTCATATTTCAAGCAATGTCAGCTATTAGTTTAATTCCTTGTGGATTTTATGAGCATTCTATGATAACCCCGTGGCTTTTAATATTGTCAGGATTTTTTGGGGGAGCAGTTCAACCTGCAAGTTCGGCTATGGTAGCAGATTTGACTAATACTAAAAATAGACAGGAAGCCTTTTCGTTATTATATTTAGGTATAAATGTAGGAGTAGCTGTTGGACCATTGATAGCTGGAATTCTATATAAGAAGTATTTAAGATGGATATTTTGGGGAGATGCTATTACTACTTTAACATCTCTATTGTTAATTATATTTTTAGTTCAGGAGACCATTCATACCAATAATGAGGAAGAAGTAAGCAAGAACAATATCGATGAAAAAACAGAAGAAGGAAATGTGTTTATGGTTATATTAAAAAGGCCATACTTATTTATATTTTCATTAGTATCTCTTATATATTCACTTGTATACGCTCAAAGTGGATTTATAATTCCTCTTCAAGTAAAAAAATTATTTCCAGATACAGGAGCAATGTTATATGGCAGTTTAATGTCAGTAAATGCTATTGTAGTTGTAAGTTGTACTTTTATAGTAATACATCTAACAAGAAAAAATACTGCTATTTTCAATATGGTATTGTCCGGAATATTTTATGCTGTAGGATTTGGAATGCTTTTTTATGTTCATGAATATAAGTTTTTTGTAATATCTACAGTAGTTTGGACTATAGGTGAAATATTAGCACTAACTAATGAGGGAATATATATAGCCAATCATACACCAATGTCTCATAGAGGAAGAGTAAATTCAATTATACCATTAATATCTGGAGCTGGATATGCAGTTGGTCCAAAGGTTATGGGATTCTATATAAAAAATAGAACCATTAATAGTGCTTGGATAGTTGTAGGGATTTTAGCTATAGTATCTGCTGTTATGATGTACATATTATATAAATTTGAAGTTAGGGGAAGTAAACAGTCAAAAAGAGAATATAAATAAAAAAATAAATTTATTAGACACATAAAAAACCCTTTGATTTTGGAAAAAAAGGTGTTAGAATGTTAACAAAGTCGGTATTCTTAAAAGAAACTGAACTTAGAATATACTAAAATTCAGTAATCAAGTTTAGTTTGTTCGACTTATATCCTAAGGGGAATAAGAACGGAGGTCAAAGGGTTATGGAGAAGAATTTCTCAATGGAAAAAAAAGAAAAAACAAGGAAAATTGCTGTGTTTGCAATGTTTTCAGCAATATCAGTGATTCTTGGTTTTACACCACTTGGAATAATACCTATTCCACCTGTAGCGGCTACAATTATTCATGTGCCTGTAATAATTACAGCAATACTTGAAGGACCAGTTTTAGGGGTTTTAATGGGTATAGTATTTGGGGTTATAAGTCTTACAACAGCGATTATGAGACCATCAATTATATCTTTTATAGCATATAATCCGATTGTTTCTGTACTTCCTAGAATTTTTATAGGATTAGTGGCTTATTATACTTATAAAGCTTTGAAAATAAAAAAAGAGAGCGTAAGAATAGGAGCAGCTGCAGCATTAGGTACAATTACAAATACCATTGGATTTTTAGGAATGGGATATTTAATATATGGTGATAAAATAGCATATGCTATAGGTAAAACACCAGAAACTGTAGGTAAATGGGTTTTAGGAATAGGGGCGACTCATTGTGTACCAGAAGTATTGGTTGCCGTACTTATAACTATTCCAATAGTATTTGCTGCAAAAAAAATAAGAAGATAATTTAATATTATATATAAAAGTAGTAGGACCTATTGGGTTTTACTACTTTAATTTTTAATTTAGGACTATGCTTTATATAAAGCATAGTCTAAATATGCATATGGGGGGATTGTTTATATGGAGAATGTAAATATAACAGATATAGAAGGTATAAAAATTGGACATGCACAAAAATTAGATGGACCTACTGGGTGTACAGTGATTTTGTGTGAAAAAGGAGCTGTAGGAGGAGTAGATGTAAGAGGGGGAGCACCAGGCACTAGGGAAACCGATCTTTTAAATCCTATGAATATGGTAGATAAAGTTCATGCTATTTTACTTACTGGTGGAAGTGCTTTTGGATTAGATGCTGCATCTGGTATTATGGAATATTTAGAAGAAAATAATGTGGGATTTGATGTAGGTGTTACAAAAGTTCCTATTGTTTGTGGAACTGCATTATTTGATTTAGTTATAGGCAATCATAAAATAAGACCAGATAAAGCTATGGGATATGAAGCATGTTTAAATGCTAATAATAAAAAAGTTATGGAAGGTAATGTGGGGGCGGGAACTGGAGCAACAGTTGGAAAAGTTTTGGGTGGGGAATATGCAATGAAAGGTGGTCTTGGAACCTATACATTAAAAGTAGGAGAATTAATTGTTGGAGCAGTAGTAGCTGTTAATTGTTTAGGAGATGTAATGGAACCTAAAACAGGAAATGTAATTGCAGGGGTTTTAAACGAAAGTAAAGATGGTTTTAGAAATACTGCGAATATAATGATAAGTAAGTATGACAATGATAAAAATTTGTTTAATGGTAACACAACAATTGGAGCAATAGCTACAAATGCTACATTAACTAAAGCAGAAGCAAATAAGATTGCTTCTATGGCTCATAATGGATATGCTAGATCTATTTATCCTGTACATACCATGTATGACGGAGATACTATTTTTGCTATGGCCACGGGAGATGTTAAGGCTGATGTAAATGTAGTAGGATTGTTAGCTAGTAAGGTTATGGAGAAGGCAATAGTAAGAGCGATAAAGAAAGCAGATTCAATTTGTGGATATAAATGCTGTAAAGATATTATGAATAAATAATATTTGGTATTGAATATAGAATAAAGATAAAATTGACATGTCATATAAAAAGATTGAAAATCAAAGTAAATAAAAGTAATGTGAAGTTAAAATTGAAATATGATTTATTTTGATGAAAATATTTCTTGAAAAAATATTCTAGATGATATATAGTATAGCTACAGTAATTAATAACTATTATTAAGAAATAAAAAATGTTAAAATAAATTATAAATGAAAGTTTAATTTTAGGAGGAATATGATTATGAAAAAATTTGTTTGTACAGTATGTGGATATATTCATCAAGGAGAAGAAGCACCAGCATTTTGTCCACAATGTAAAGCATCAAAAGATAAATTTGTAGAAAAAAAAGAAGATGAAAATTTAGAATGGGCAGATGAACACAGAGTAGGTATTGCAAAAGATATAGATGCAGAAGTTATAGAAGCCTTAAGAGCTAATTTTACAGGAGAATGTACTGAGGTTGGAATGTATTTAGCTATGAGTAGACAAGCTGATAGAGAAGGATATCCAGAAGTTGCAGAAGCTTATAAGAGAATAGCATGGGAAGAAGCTGAACATGCTGCTAAATTTGCAGAGTTATTAGGAGAAGTTGTAACTGATGATACAAAAACTAACTTAAAAGTTAGAGTTGAAGCTGAATATGGTGCATGTGATGGAAAGAAAAAATTAGCAACATTAGCTAAAGCATTAAATTATGATGCTATTCATGATACTGTTCATGAAATGTGCAAAGATGAAGCAAGACATGGTTCAGCATTTAGGGGACTATTAAATAGATATTTTGGTTAATGTTGGGTAATATGTTATAAAATAGACATATAAAATCTCTATAAAAAGATGCCTTGAATATAAGGCATCTTTTTTTGTAATGAAAAAGCATGTAATTATGTGCAATATTAAGATGATTCTTGTATTGAAGAAGTATTTTAAAATTAATAAAGTAAAATAATAAAATAGGATATTGAATTTAAATTATAAAGATAATATTATAAAATAAAGGTCAAAGAAAGACAAAGTCAATGGGAGTGGTTGTGTGGCTAGGTTATCAGATATGATAGAAGAATTTATAAAAAGTATGTTAAATGAAAGTGAAACAAGAGAACTTGAAATAGGTAGAAATGATTTAGCAAATCAATTTAAATGTGCTCCATCACAAATTAGTTATGTATTAACTACTAGGTTTTCTACAGACAATGGTTATTATGTTGAAAGTAGAAGAGGTGGTGGGGGATATATAAGAATAAAACGAATGGAGTATGAAACAAATGAAGTTTTAAGGAAGTTATTTGAAGAAAAAATAGGAAACAGTATAACATACGATATAGCATATAAAATTATTCAGGGGTTACAAGAGCGAAGAATTATAACAGATAGAGAGTCAAATATAATGAAAGCAGCTGTAAATGATAGAAATTTAATCATTCCAGTAGAACGAAGAAATGTAGTTAGGGCAGAAATATTAAAGTCTATGATAAAAATAATTTTGTTATAAAATTCCAGATAAGTGGTAAAATAAAAGATGAGTGGTTTTAAAAGTTAATAAAGCAAGAGGGGTGGTTTAATGCTTTGTGAATTATGTAGACAAAATGAAGCTACTATTCATATAACAAAGATAGTAAATGGTGTTAAAAAAGAAGCTAATATATGCTCTAAGTGTGCAGGAAATAGTGAAGAATTTAATTTAGTTTCAGATATGGATATTATTACTCCATTTTCCTTTCAAAATATTCTAGGAGGATTAATGGATTATGTAAATGATACCTCTAAGAGTAGTAGGATTGCTGAAATAAAGTGTGAAAATTGTGGAGCATCTTATAGAGAGTTTAAAGAAAAAGGACTTTTAGGATGTAGTGAGTGTTATAAATATTTTAGTCCAGCTATTTTATCGGTAGTAAAGGGTGTTCAAGGAAATACAGAGCATATCGGAAAAATACCTAAAAGGTCAGGAAAAGATTTAGTTAATAAAAATAAAATATTAAAGTTAAAAGAAGAATTACAAAAAGCAATTGCACTAGAGGAATATGAAAAAGCCGCTGAAATAAGGGATAAAATAAGAGATATAGATAAAGAGAATCAATAAATGTATGGGGGTGAGTTTATGCAAAATTGGATAAATGCCAAAAATGAAAATAGTGACATAGTATTAAGTAGTAGAATAAGGCTTGCAAGAAATTTAAAAAAAGTTCCATTTCCAAATAAATTAATAGTAGATGATGCAAAAGATATAGTTAATAAAGTAGAGGAAGCTTTTTATGAATTTCCGTATTCAAAAGAAGAGTTTCAATCTATATATTTATGGGAAAATCAAAAAGCTTTAAATGAAGTATATTTAGAAAAACATTTAATTAGCAAGGGTCTTATAAAGCATGCTAAAGCATCGGCATTTATAGTTGATAAAAGCGAAACCACTAGCATTATGATAAATGAAGAAGATCATTTAAGGTTACAGACTATAACGGGAGGTCTTGGATTTAAGGAGGCTTTTGAGTATATAAATAAAATAGATGATTTTTTAGAAGGAAAATTAGATTATGCATTTGATGAAAAATTGGGATATATCACTTCGTGTCCTACAAATATAGGTACTGGTCTTAGAGCTTCAGTAATGATACATTTACCCATTCTGACACTAAATAAAGAGATAGTTAGAATTTTAAATGGTATAACCCAAGTTGGAATGACTATAAGAGGATTATATGGAGAAGGATCTAGAGCCTATGGTAATTTATATCAAATATCTAATCAAATTACTCTAGGACGTACTGAGGATCAGATATTAAACAACTTAGAAGGTATAGTTAATCAGGTTATAGAGCAAGAACACCTAGCTAGAGAGATGATGTTAAATAAACATAAATATGAACTAGAAGATAAGATTTTTAGATCTTTAGGAGTGCTTAAAGCAGCTACTATTTTAACTACAAGAGAAGTTTTGGGGTTAATTTCCAATGTAAGACTTGGGGTTGAAATGGGAATAGTTAAAGATATAGACAAAAGTATTTTAAATAATCTTCTTGTAAATATTCAACCATCTACTATTGAATATTTGGCAGAGAAAGAACTTGTGGATATAGAAGAAAGAGCTAAAAGGGCTAAGATTGTAAAAGAAGCATTAAAGAATGTGAAATTATAATATTTAGAGAGGTGTATATATTTTATGATGTTTGGAAGATTTACAGAAAGAGCACAGAAAGTTTTATACTATGCTCAAGAAGCAGCACAAATTTTTAAACACGGGTATGTTGGTACAGAGCATATTTTACTAGGAATTTTAAAAGAAAATGAGGGAACATCAAAGAAACTTCTTAATGAAATGAATGTAAATGAAGAAAGTGTTTCAAAACTTATTGAAGAATATGAAGGTACAGGTGATATAAATCTTAACAAAAATGAGATTCCTTTAACACCAAGAACTAAAAGATTATTAGAACTTAGTTTACTGGAATCTAGAAAAAATAATCATAATTATATTACTCCAGAACATATATTATTAGCTATGATAAAAGAATCAGAAGGTGTAGCATATGCTATATTAAATAATTTAAATGTTAACTTTGAAAAATTACAAAAAGAACTATTAAAAGATTCAAATTTAAGTAGTGGGAAAATATCTGCAGAGAAGATAGAAAAAAACATTAGTCATAATACTCCTACCCTTGATAAGTATGGTAGAGATTTGACTAATATGGCTATAGACGGCAAATTAGATCCTGTAATAGGAAGAGATTCAGAAACTGAAAGAGTTCTTGAGATATTATGTAGAAGAATAAAAAATAATCCTTGTTTAATAGGTGATCCTGGAGTTGGTAAAACGGCTATTGCAGAGGGACTTGCACAAAGAATAGTAAGTGGAAATATTCCAGAAATATTAAAAGATAAGAGGGTTGTGACATTAGACATATCTTCTATGGTAGCAGGTTCTAAGTATAGAGGAGAATTTGAAGATAGAGTTAAAAAGGTTATGGATGAGATATATAAAGATGGGAATGTCATATTGTTTATTGATGAAATACACACAATTGTTGGAGCAGGTGGAGCTGAAGGAGCCATAGATGCATCCAATATACTTAAACCAGCTCTTGCAAGAGGAGAACTTCAGTGTATAGGAGCTACAACTATAGATGAATATAGAAAATATATAGAAAAAGATTCAGCTCTTGAGAGGAGATTCCAACCTGTTAATGTTGGAGAACCAACTAAAGAAGAGTCTATACAAATACTAAAAGGACTTCGTGATAAATATGAAGCGCATCATGGAGTAAAAATAACAGATGAGGCAATAGAGGCAGCTGTTGAATTATCTGATAGGTATATAACTGACAGGTATCTTCCAGATAAAGCTATAGATTTAATAGATGAAGCTGGAGCTAAAGTAAGAATTAAAAATTTAACTGCACCACCAGATTTAAAGGGATTAGAAGCAGAACTTGAGAAAGTTGGAAAAGAGAAAGAAGATGCTATTACAGTACAAGACTTTGAAAAGGCAGCTTCCTTAAGAGATAAAGAAAAAGAATTAAAGGATAAGTTAAAAGATTTTAAAAATAATTGGAAAAAGAAAAGTCAGGTAGTGACGCAGATTGTTTCAAAGGAACAAATAGCTCAAGTAGTTTCTACGTGGAGTAATGTTCCAATAGAGAAACTTACGGAAAAAGAAGCCGATAGATTATTGAAGTTAGAAGAAATTCTTCATAAAAGAGTTATAGGACAAAATGAAGCTGTTAAATCAATAGCTAAAGCTGTAAGACGAGCAAGGGTAGGACTTAAAGATCCTAAAAGACCAATAGGTTCTTTTATATTCTTGGGACCTACAGGGGTTGGAAAGACCGAATTATCAAAAGCTCTTGCAGAGGCAATGTTTGGCGATGAAAATAACATGATAAGAGTGGATATGTCTGAATATATGGAAAAACATGCAGTATCAAGACTTGTTGGTTCACCACCAGGATATGTAGGACATGATGAGGGCGGGCAATTAACTGAAAAAGTAAGACGTAATCCATATTCAGTGGTACTTTTTGATGAAATCGAAAAAGCTCATCCTGAAGTATTTAATATACTTCTTCAAATATTAGAGGATGGAAGACTTACAGATTCTAAGGGGAAGACTGTAGATTTTAGAAATACAATAATAATATTGACATCAAATGTAGGAGCATCAACAATTAATAAACAAAATACATTAGGTTTTTCTAATTCAGAGGATGAAGCAGAAGATGAATATGAAAGAATGAAGGACAATGTTATGGTAGAATTAAAAAGGAGCTTTAGACCTGAATTTTTAAATAGAATAGATGATATTATAGTATTTCATAATTTAAATAAAGAAGATTTAAAAGAAATAGTGAAACTTATGCTTCAAGAAGTCTCAGGTAGGTTAAAAAATAGAGAAGTATATATTGAATTTGATGAAAAAGCAGAAAAATTATTATCAAGTAAAGGCTTTGATAGTGAATATGGGGCAAGGCCATTAAGAAGAACTATAACTAAAACTGTAGAAGATAAATTATCTGAAGATATATTAAAGGGTGTTATAAAAAAAGGTGACTATGTAAAGGCTACAGTTAAGAATGATGAATTAGTTTTTGAGATGAAAAATTAAAAATCATATTCAATTAGAACCGACAGATATAACCATTGGTGTACTGTCGGTTTTAGATTTATTTTAAATAAATTTATTTATATAAAAAATTCTTATTTAATACAAATTTATACTAAAATAATGTATAATAATATTTTGTATGAATAAACAGGAGTGATAGAATATGGCTAAGAGCAAAAATGTTTTTATATGCCAAGAATGTGGGTACGAGGCTCCTAAATGGTTTGGAAAATGTCCAGGTTGTGCTACATGGAATAGTATGGTTGAAGAAAAAAAAATGGATACTATAAAGAGCAAAAGAGTTGGCATAACTCAAAACAATAGTAAGCCTGAGAGTATATTAAATATTAAATCGGGAGAATTTAATAGATATGATACTGGTATTGTAGAATTAAATAGAGTACTTGGTGGAGGGCTTGTTAAAGGATCTTTAACATTAATATCAGGGGCTCCTGGTATAGGGAAATCTACAATATTACTACAAACAGCTAATAATATTGCATCTAAAGTAGGTAAAGTATTATATGTATCAGGTGAAGAATCAGGAGAACAAATAAAAATTAGAGGAGATAGAATAGGAAATATATCCTCAGAATTATACATTTTATCTGAAACTAATTTGGAATTAATAGAAGAACATATTAATTTTATGGAACCTGTGTTTGTTATTATAGATTCTATACAGACATTATTTAAACCTTCTATAGAATCAGCACCAGGTAGTGTATCTCAAGTTAGAGAATGTTCTAATGAGCTTATGAGAATTGCAAAGACAAAAAATATACCGTTATTTATAGTTGCTCATGTAACTAAACAAGGGGAACTTGCAGGCCCTAGGGTATTGGAGCATATGGTAGATACGGTTCTTTCTTTTGAGGGTGAAAGAACACAAGAGTTTAGAATATTAAGAACATTAAAAAATAGATTTGGTACTACAAGTGAAATTGGAGTATTTGAAATGAGACAAGAAGGGCTTAAGGAAATCTTCAATCCATCCGAAGTATTTCTAGAGGAGACTAATTTTAATTCAGAAGGGTCTATAGTAATAGGTATTATGGAAGGAACTCGACCTATTTTGGTCGAAATACAAGCTCTAGTTACAGAAACTAAAGCAATTATGCCAAGAAGAACAGCGGTAGGCGTTGATAATTCTAGGTTAAACTTGATATTAGCAGTACTAGAGAAAAAATTAAAAATACCTTTTTACAACTGTGATGTTTATGTCAATGTAGTTGGTGGCATGGATATTGAAGGGACATATGGAGACTTAGGTCTTGCTCTAGCTTTGATATCAAGTATTAAGGGAAGAAATTTTAAACTTGATAAAATGATAGTTTTTGGGGAAATAGGTTTAACAGGAGAAGTAAGACCTATTTCATTATGTGATAGACTTGTTAATGAAGGTATAAAAATGGGATTTGAGAACATTGTTATACCAACTAGAAACAAGGAAAAAATTGTAACTAAAAATAAAAATATTATTGGGGTATCATCATTAAGAGAAGCAGTAAGTAAAGTGTTTTAACATAATATATAAAAGAAGGGAGGGGCATATATGAGATTAGAAAAAGACAAGAAACTTATAAATTTATTAAAAATTACAGCACCTGGAACTCAACTAAGAGATGGGCTTGACAATATTCTAAGAGCAAAAACAGGAGGACTTATAATACTTGGAGATACTGAAGAAATATTAGAACTTGTAGATGGAGGATTTAATATAGATTCTGAATATAGTCCTTCATATATATATGAGCTTGCTAAAATGGATGGAGCTATAGTATTGAGTAGTGATTTAAAAAGAATACTTTATGCTAATACGCAGCTTATACCACAAGCATCTATTCCTACTTTTGAAACAGGAACAAGACATAGAACGGCACATAGGGTTACAAAACAAACAGGGTGTATTGTTATTGCAATTTCTCAAAGAAGAAACATAATAACTGTATATAAAAATGATATAAAATATGTTTTAAGGGATAGCAGTGTTATACTTGCAAGAGCTAATCAGGCTATTCAGACATTAGAAAAGTATGTATCTGTTTTAGAAAGAGTTATGAGTAATCTAAATTTACTTGAATTTCAAGACTTAGTTACATTATTTGATGTGATGACAGCCATTCAAAGAACTGAGATGGTAATGAGAATAGTAGATGAAGTCGAAAGATACATAATAGAACTTGGAAATGAAGGTAGACTTATATCAATGCAACTTAATGAACTTATAAAGAGTGTTGAGGAAGATGGAATACTTGTAATTAGAGATTATTGCCAAGATGGCATGGATCATAATAAAATATATGAACAAATGCAAAATATGTCTTCAGATGAAATTTTAGAATTAGATGCTATTTCTAAAGCTTTAGGATATACAGGAGTTCCATTAGTAGATACTCTAATTTCTCCAAGAGGGTATAGGATGCTTAGCAAAATACCAAGAATACCTGTTAATGTAATTGAAAATCTGGTTAATAATTTTAAAGAATTAAAAGAAGTTATGGAAGCATCTTATGAGGAACTTGATAATGTAGAAGGTATAGGAGAAGCAAGAGCTAAAGCCATTAAAAATGGACTTAGAAGATTAAGAGAACAATTTATGATTGACAAACAAATATAGCACAAAATAAGTTATCTTATTTTGTGCTATATTTGTTTATCTTAAATTATATTTTCCTAGAGTGTTTATTTTGTTATATTCTTTTAGAAGTATATCATATAAATTTAAATCTAATAAATTACACAATGATGTTAAGTAAAATAGGTTATTCCCTATTTCTCTTTCTAGGACATCTCTACAACCTTCACAGAGTTTCCCATTTAGATGTGTATTTAAATGAGTTTTTAAATTATCTATATTTATATTACTTTCTTCCGGTATAGATTGCTTTGCAGCATCAATTTCTATACATCCACAATTAGTAACTGATTTAGCAATAGCCCTATTTATTCGTCCTTCTGTTTCTTGAAGTTTTGTGATTATATCTAACAAACTTCTGTGTCTTAAAAGAGATTCATCTACTGCATTTTGAAAATCATCAAAAATAACGTCTTTCATAGTCTCAACTCCTTGTGGTAATGAACCAATATATTACAAATTAATTATAAATTGTTTTGTGTAGCTTTGTCAACAAAACTAAATTTATAATTTGTACATGTATATATAATAAAGCATTAAATTTTTTATTAATAGGGGATTAATAAGTTAAATTTTAGTCAAAAATATATATGAAGGAAAATATTCATGAATAAACTATAAACAAATTTTCCTTTAGTTGAAATAACGTATATAATAATATATATTGTTATTACAAAAGTTAAATAATGTTTGGGTTTATATTTATTGAGGAGGTGAACTATATGTTTAAAAAAATATTGAGGGGACTTTTTACTCTAATGGGAATAGCATTGGGATTCTTATGTGGTAAGTGGATTCTTCAATTGGAAAAGTTATCATATTTTGATGGTAACGTAATTTTAAAAATTGTATTTTTAATTTTTTCTTCTTTGTTTTTAGGACTTATATTGTTTTTGCTTTCACCTGTTTTAAGTTCTCTAATAACTAAATTTATAGAATATTTAGAAGATAGTATACAAAAAACACCTGCAGTAGACGTATTAATTGGGGCTATTGGAGGTATTATAGGATTGCTTATTTCAATCCCTATAGCAAGTTTATTTAATGAATCTGTTATTGGAAAAATAATTGGTGTAATTATAGTACTTATAGTAGCACTTGTGTTATCAGATGTTTTTGTAAAAAAGAAAGAGGATATAATTGGTTTTGCAACTAATCTTAGAAAGCCGGGAAATATTAAAGAGAAAAAAATAAAATCTTCCTATAAGGGAATGCCTAAAGTGTTAGATACATCTGTAATAATAGATGGAAGAATTTTAGATATATGTCAAACTGGATTTATTGAAGGAACTTTGGTTATACCTAATTTTGTTTTGGATGAATTAAGACATATAGCAGACTCATCTGATAGTTTAAAGAGAAATAGGGGTAGAAGAGGACTTGATATACTAAATAAGCTTCAAAAAGAGTTAGGGTTAGATGTTCATATAACAGATAGAGATTTCCCGGAAATTGAAGAAGTAGATAGTAAGCTTTTAAAATTAGGAAAAGTTTTAAAAGGGAAAGTAATAACAAATGATTATAATTTAAACAAAGTAGCTGGAGTACAAGGAGTGCCGGTATTAAATATAAATGAACTTGCTAATGCTGTAAAACCTGTAGTTCTTCCGGGAGAAGAAATGACACTGCAAATTATTAAAGATGGAAAAGAGCAAGAGCAAGGAATAGGGTATTTAGATGACGGTACAATGATAGTTGTTGAAGGTGGAAGAAAACACATTGGCGAAGTTATGGATGTAATAGTTACATCAGTACTACAAACTGCTGCTGGAAGAATGATATTTGCAAGACAAAAAAGATAAGTACTAAAGAGGTGTTTAGTGTGAGTAATAATTGTGCAATTATAGTAGCTGCAGGTAGGGGAAGCAGAATGAAGGCTGGTATAAACAAGCAGTTTATAGAATTGGATGGAAAACCTATTTTATACTATACACTGAAAAAATTTCAAGGTAATAACTTTATAGATAAAATAGTGTTAGTTTTAGCTAAAGATGAAATTGAGTATTGCAAGAAAAACATTTTAAATAAATATAACTTAGATAAAGTTAAAAAAATAGTAAAAGGTGGATCTACAAGACAAGAGTCAGTTATAAATGGTATACTTGCATCGGAAGGTAGCGATATAGTTTTAATACATGATGGAGCAAGACCTTTTGTTGAAGATAGAATAATTAGTGACGGTATTAAGTATGCTAATTTATATGGAGCTTGTGCTTGTGGTGTAAGTGTTAAAGATACAATAAAAGTAAAGAGAGAAGATGGATTTTCTACAGAAACGTTAAAGAGAGAAAAACTATTTTCAGTTCAGACACCTCAAAGTTTTAAGTATAACTTAATACTAGAATCTCATAGAAAGGTATTAAGTGAAAAGATACAGGTTACAGATGATACATCGGTTGTAGAGAATTGTGGTCATGAAGTATATTTATATGAAGGAAGTTATAACAATATAAAGATAACTACGCCAGAGGACTTAGTTATAGGAAAAATTATATTAGAAAATAATTAAAAATACTAACGAAAAGGAACTCCCTCTAATAATTTATTAGAAGGAGTTTATTAAATTATATAAAAATCACTATATTAGTACATAAATATAGTGATTTACTAGTAGAAGAATAAACGATAAGTATGTATAATTTATAATAGGGTAGTGAATGCGATAATATACTGAGAAATTTTGGGTTATCATAAATAGAATAAGTGATATATAACTTGTTAGGAGGCAATAAAATGAAACTATTTAATACTATGACTAGACAAAAAGAAGAATTTAAGCCTATAAAAGATGGAGAAGTTAGTATGTATGTCTGTGGTCCTACAGTATACAATTATTTTCATATAGGAAATGGAAGAACTTTTTTAGTATTTGATACTATAAGACGATATTTTGAGTATAAGGGATATAAGGTTAATTTCATACAAAACTTTACAGATATAGATGATAAGATGATAAAGAAGGCTAATGAAGAAAATATAACAGTGAAAGAATTAGGAGATAGATTCATAGATGAATACTACAAAGATGCAGATGGATTAAATATAAAAAGAGCAACAGCGAATCCAAGAGCAACAGAATTTATGAATGAAATAATATCTTTTGTTAAAGATTTAATTGATGAAGAATATGCTTATGAAGTTGATGGTGATGTATATTTTAGTACAAAAAAATTTACTGAATATGGAAAATTATCAGGCCAAAATTTAGATGATTTACAAGCAGGAGCAAGAATAACAGTAGATGAAAGAAAACAAGATCCAATGGATTTTGCAATTTGGAAGAATGAAAAACCAGGTGAACCATCTTGGGAAAGTCCATGGGGAAAGGGTAGACCAGGTTGGCATATAGAATGTTCTTGCATGGCACATAAATTACTTGGAGATACTATAGATATACATGCAGGGGGAGCTGATTTAGTATTCCCGCATCATGAAAATGAAATAGCTCAAAGTGAAGCTAGAAATGGAAAGGCTTTTGCAAACTATTGGATGCATTCAGCTTATTTAAATATTAATAATAAAAAGATGTCTAAGTCTTTAAATAACTTTTTTACTACAAGAGAGATACTAGCAAGATATGATGCAGAAGTAATTAGATTATTTATGCTTTCAGCTCATTATAGAACACCTTTAAATTTTAGTGATGAGCTTTTAGAGAGTGCTAAAGCTTCTAATGAAAGATTATATAATTCAATAGGAAATTTAGAAAGACTTTTAGATGAAGTTAAAATAGAAGAAATGACTGAAGATGAAAAAGAATACACTAAAGTATTAAATTCATATAAAGAAAAGTATATAGAAAAAATGGATGATGATTTTAATACTGCGGATGCTATAGCTGTAATTTTTGATTTAATAAAGGAAATAAATACACATGTAAATGCAGATTCTTCAAAAGAATTAGTTAACTATTCTTTAGAACTTATAAGAGAACTTGGCATGCCTATTGGAATACTTCAAAAATCAACAATGCTTGATTTAAATGCTGAGATAGAAGAATTAATAGAACAAAGACAACAAGCAAGGAAAGATAGAGATTGGGCATTGGCTGATAGAATAAGAGATGATTTAAAAGCTAGAGGGATAGTTTTAGAAGATACACCTCAAGGAGTCAGATGGAAAAAAGAACAATAAGAGTTAAAAATAAAGTGTGGTCATATTAAAATGACTGCACTTTTAAATTTATTGAAATTATAGTATCATTAGTTTAATGACGTAATGTAGCATAAAGGAGATATTTAAATGGAAATTGACTTTTTAAAAAATAAGTTTACCATAAATGAAGCTATGCAGTTAAATCCTTTAGTATTAGCATTTATAGGGGATGCTATTTATGAAGTGTTTGTAAGAACATACTTAGTTGATGAACATAGAGATATGTCTGCACATAAACTTCATGTAAAGGCAGTTTCTTTTGTTAAAGCACATTCTCAAAGTGAACTAATGAAGGAAATGATGGATATTTTAACTGAAGAGGAATGTAGAATATTTAAGAGAGGAAGAAATGCTAAATCAGGAACTGTTCCTAGAAATGCAGATGTTAGAGAATATAGAATGGCAACTGGTTTTGAAGCATTAATGGGTTTTTTATATTTAACAAATCAGTTAGAGAGACTTAATGAATTAATGAACATTATTGTGAAAATACATAAATAGATAATTTTAGTAAGGGGTAGAAGAATGGAGTTAAAAGTTAGATTAATAGAACACACACCAAATCCGGAAAAAGTTATAGCATCAGCTGCAAAGCTTTGCTATAGTGCTGTTGGAGTAGATGATATATTAGAAGGATTAGATGAAGAAAATGTTCAAGGATTTTTAAATAAATTAATGTCATATGGACATATGTCACCAATAGAACATGTGTCATTTACATTTGCAGTTGAAGGAGTGTCACGTTCTTTAACACATCAATTAGTTAGACATAGAATTGCATCTTATTCACAACAAAGTCAAAGGTATGTTAAATTAAATCAATTTAATTACATAGTTCCGCCTGAGATTGAGAAAAATGATAAAGCAAGAGAAATTTTTATTGAAGCTATGGAAAAGAGTCAAAAAGCATATGATGAAATTGTTGATATATTAAAAGAAAAATATATAGATAATGGTATGAAAAAATTAGCTGCTGAAAAAAAAGCTATTGAGGATGCAAGATATGTTTTCCCAAATGCTTGTGAAACTAAAGTAGTTATTACAATGAATGCTAGAAGTTTAATGAACTTTTTTGAACATAGATGTTGTAATAGAGCTCAATGGGAAATTCATGCTTTAGCAGATGAAATGTTAAAGCAAGTTAGAAAAGTAGCTCCTATTTTATTTAAAAATGCTGGGCCTTTATGTGTTAAAGGGAATTGTCCAGAAGGAGCCATGACTTGTGGTAGTGTTAAAGATGTAAGGGAAAAATATTCATAAATAAAATTTTACAATATGAAAGAGGTATCATATGAAGGAATTTAGAAAAAACAACGGAAAAAATAATAATATTGCGAATAAAGAGGAAAGAGAAGATTTAATAGAGGGAAGAAATGCAGTTATAGAGGCTTTAAAAAGTGATAGAACTGTAGAATATGTAATGATTGCTAAAGGGAGCGTTACAGGTTCTATAAATAAAGTTGTAGGAATTGCAAAGGATAAAGGAATAGTAATAAAAGAAGTTGATAGAAAAAAGCTTGATTCAATGTCTATAACAGGCTCACACCAAGGTGTAATGGCCATAGTTACTCCATATCAATATTGTGAGGTTGAAGATATACTTAAGTATGCGGAGGAAAAAGGTGAAGATCCTTTTATTTTAATATTAGATGAAATTGAAGATCCGCATAATTTAGGTTCTATAATGAGAACGGCTGAAATTTGCGGAGCTCATGGTATAATAATACCTAAGAGAAGAAATGTTGGGATAACTCCAACTGTATATAAAACATCAGCTGGGGCTACTGAATATATGAAGGTGGCAAAAGTAGCAAATTTAAATAGAGCTATTGATGATATTAAAGAAAAAGGGATTTGGGTTTATGGAGCGGATATGGCTGGGAAAAGTTATTGTTTTCAAACAAACTTTAAAGGCGCAGTAGCTTTGGTTATAGGTAGTGAAGGAAGAGGAATTTCAAAGCTTACAAAAGAAAAGTGTGATATTTTAGTTAAAGTTCCAATGGTAGGAAATATAACATCTTTAAATGCATCTGTAGCGGCCGGCATTATGATGTATGAGGTCTTAAAACAAAAAATGGAATAGTGTAATATTGTGAGAAACGTATTTGTAGATGGATATAATGTTATTAATAGTTGGCCGGATTTAAAGAAAATTAAAGAGTATAGTTTTGAGGCAGCGCGAAGTAAACTTATTGAATTAATGCAAAATTATGGGGCGTATAATGGATACAAGATATTTGTGGTTTTTGATGCTCATCTTTTAAAAGGAAGCCTTGAAAAAAAAGAAAGAATGAACAACATTATAGTAGTATTTACTAGAGAAGGAGAAACGGCAGATAGTTTTATAGAAAGATATGTTAGTAATTTAGGAAGAAAAATAGAAGTTTGTGTTGTAACATCTGACTCTTTAGAACAACAAGTTACATTTCAACGGGGAGCCACAAGAATGTCTTCTATCGAATTTTACAATGAAGTTAAGAATACTAATGAGAAAATTGTAGCCAAAACCAAAACAACTAGTAGTATGAATAGATTACTATTAGAAGACAGAATTAATGAAAAAGTTTTACAAAAACTTGAAAAAATTAGAAAAAGTCGGTAAAAAATCTTGACTATAAATTTCCTTTTAATGTATAATAAAATATATAATGTATATTACGATATGATTTTAAGGTTAATTCTGCTATATGGGGTGGAGGGGATATTTTGTTGAATAAGATACGCGTTTGCGAAAATAATATAGAAATGGAAACAAATGAAAGGTTAGATGAAAATATAGCTTTGGAAGCAAAACAAGGTAGTGTAGAGGCACAGGAATATTTGATAAATAAATATAAAAACTTTGTAAAAGCCAAAGCAAAGTCTTATTTTTTAATAGGAGCTGATAAAGAGGATATTTATCAAGAAGGTATGATAGGGCTTTATAAAGCAATACGAGATTTTAAACCTGATAAATTAGCTTCTTTTAAAGCTTTTGCGGAGTTGTGTGTCACAAGACAAATAATAACAGCCATAAAAACAGCTACACGACAAAAACATATACCTCTTAATACATATGTTTCTTTAAATAAACCTATTTATGATGAAGAATCAGATAGAACTTTGTTAGATATATTATCTACAGTAAAAATATGTGATCCTGAAGAATTGGTTATAAGTAGAGAAGAGGTATTAAAAATAGAGAATGATATTCAAGAAGTGCTTTCAGAACTTGAATTAGAAGTTTTAAATTCATATCTTCAAGGAAAATCTTATCAAGAGATTGCATGTGATTTGGATAGACATTCTAAATCTATTGATAATGCTCTTCAGAGAGTTAAGAGAAAGCTAGAAAAATGCTTGAATAAAAAGGTGAAAAGTTGTTGACAAAAAAAAGTGTAAATAGTAAAATAAATAATTGGTATAGGGCTTTTGAAAAACAGCATATGAGGAGCAACTTTTTTAGAAAAAGTTTGATTCTTAAATAGGGTGTCATGGGCTCGATACCTAAGATAAGAAGGAATGATGCCCATGTAGCTCAGCTGGCAGAGCGTCACCTTGGTAAGGTGGAGGTCGCCGGTTCAAGCCCGGTCGTGGGCTCCATGAATTAAAACAGCTGACAACACACCAGGATAGGTTTACGAAAAGGTTAAAAATATTTAATTTAATTGAATTTAAAAGTGAACAGGAGGAATAAACAATGGCAAGACAAAAGTTTGAAAGAAATAAGCCACACGTAAATATAGGAACAATAGGTCACGTAGACCACGGTAAGACAACAACAACAGCAGCAATAACAATGACATTAGCAAAAGCAGGTGGAGCAGAAGTACAAAACTACGAAGATATCGATAAAGCTCCAGAAGAAAAAGAAAGAGGAATCACAATCAACACAGCACACGTTGAATATGAAACAGAAAACAGACACTATGCACACGTTGACTGCCCAGGACACGCAGACTATGTAAAGAATATGATTACAGGAGCAGCACAAATGGATGGAGCTATCTTAGTTGTATCAGCAGCAGATGGTCCAATGCCACAAACAAGAGAACATATACTACTAGCATCAAGAGTAGGAGTTAATCACATAGTAGTATTCTTAAATAAATCAGACCAAGTAGACGATCCAGAATTACTAGAATTAGTAGAAATGGAAGTAAGAGAATTATTAAGCGAATATGGATTCGATGGAGATGAATGCCCAGTAGTAGTAGGATCATCATTAAAAGCAATCGAAGAAGGCGACGATCAATGCATCTTAGATTTAATGGCAGCAGTAGATGCATACATCCCAACTCCAGAAAGAGCAACAGATCAACCATTCTTAATGCCAGTAGAAGATGTATTCACAATCACAGGAAGAGGAACAGTTGCAACAGGAAGAGTTGAAAGAGGAGTACTACACGTAGGAGATGAAGTACAAGTCGTAGGAATGAAAGAAGAAATCGGAAAGACAACAATTACAGGAGTAGAAATGTTCAGAAAGATGTTAGATGAAGCAATGGCTGGAGATAACATCGGAGCATTATTAAGAGGAGTACAAAGAGACGAAATCGAAAGAGGTCAAGTATTAGCAAAACCTGATACAGTAACTCCACACAAAAAATTCGTAGGTCAAGTATACGTATTAAAGAAAGAAGAAGGTGGAAGACACACTCCATTCTTTAACGGATATAGACCACAATTCTACTTCAGAACAACAGATGTAACAGGATCAATCGCTTTACCAGACGGAGTAGAAATGGTAATGCCAGGAGACCACATAGATATGACAGTAGAATTAATTACACCAGTAGCAATGGAAAGTAACTTAAGATTTGCTATCAGAGAAGGTGGAAGAACAGTTGGTTCAGGAGTTGTTACTACAATAACTGAATAATTTAACTGGATGTTAAGTTTTAACTTTAAATGAAAAATTAAATGATAATAAAGGGACTAGGTTTAAAACTTAGTCCTTTTGAAAGAAAGTACATTATAAATACATTAAAAATGTATTAAATGTAAAAGATGGTATAAAATTATATATAAAGCGATAATATACAAAAAAAAGTTGACATATACAGTAACTTGTGATAAGTTTGTAAGGTAACGCGCAAACTCAGCGTAGTATTTACAGAGAAGAAATTATATACTACACATGTAAGCAATACCTGTGTGTGTATACGCAGAATATGGAGGTGTAGGTTGTGAGAGTAAAAGTAACTTTAGCATGTACAGAATGTAAACAAAGAAACTACAATACAATGAAGAACAAAAAGAACAATTCAGAAAGATTAGAAATGAGAAAGTATTGCAAATTCTGCCACACGCACACACTTCACAAAGAAACAAAATAGTTATCTGTATTCACTAAAAAAAATAAGGATGTGAATATAATGGCTTTAAATGAAAGTAAAAAGCTTGAGAAGCAGTCATCTGGAGGTATAGGCAAGTTTTTAAAAGAACTTAAGGCAGAGACCAAAAGGATAACTTGGCCACCTAAAGAACAAACGAAGAAGTCTACTATTATAGTTTTGTTTTTTTGTGCTGTTAGTGCTATTATAATAGGACTTATGGATTCTGGATTTAGTAGTCTTTATAAGATTATTTTTAAATAAGATGATATGATAATATTAAAATAAAAGGGAGGTAGGAATGAGAGTTATCTCATTTCCTGAAATATGGCAGAAAAAGTTCGTTGGTATGTTGTTCATACTTACTCTGGTTATGAAAACAAAGTAAAAGTGAATTTGGAAAAAACAATAGAAAACAGAGGATTACACGATCTAATTCACGACATACAAGTCCCTATGGAAGAAGTAGTTGAAGTAAAAGATGGAAAGAAAAAAGTAACTCAGAAAAAAGTTTTTCCTGGTTATGTCCTTGTGAAGATGATAATGTCAGATGAATCTTGGTACATAGTTAGAAATACAAGAGGAGTTACGGGATTTGTAGGACCTGGATCAAAACCAGTACCTCTAACTGAAGAAGAAGTGTTAGCTATGGGTATAAGTGAAAAAACTGTAGATATCGATATTTCAGTAGGGGAAAGTGTAAAAGTAATTTCAGGACCTCTGAAGAGTTTTGTTGCAGTAATACAAGAAATAAATGTTGAAAAACAAAAGATTAAAGCGTTAGTTAATATGTTTGGTAGAGAAACACCTACTGAACTTAATTTTAATCAAATAGAAAAACTAGATTAATCTGCTATAAGACGAAGTCTTACAGTGGGAGAGTTGAAAAAACTCGCATTACCACATATGAGGAGGTGTAAACTATGGCAAAAAAAGTAGTAGGAATGATTAAACTTCAACTTCCAGCAGGAAAGGCAACTCCAGCACCACCAGTTGGACCAGCATTAGGACAACACGGTGTTAACATTATGGCTTTCTGTAAGGAGTATAATGCTAAAACAGCAAATCAAGCAGGAATGACAATTCCGGTTATAATTTCTGTATATCAAGATAGATCTTTCAGCTTCATTCTTAAGACTCCTCCAGCAGCAGTTTTAATTAAAAAAGCAGCTGGATTAGAAAGTGGTTCAGGAGAACCTAACAAGACTAAAGTTGGTAAGATAACTAAAGCTCAATTAAAAGAAATAGCTGAAACTAAGATGCCTGATTTAAATGCTGCATCTGTAGAAACTGCTATGAGCATGATAGCAGGTACTGCTAGAAGCATGGGTATAACAGTAGAAGAATAAAATATGTTAAATTAGTGGGAGGTATTCACCGCTAATACCACAAGGAGGAAAGAATATGGCAAAAATGGGTAAAAAGTATGCTGAAAGCATTAAATTAATAGATAAAAATGCTTTATATACACCTTCTGAAGCTATAGATCTTACTTTAAAAACTGCAAAAGCTAAATTCGATGAAACTATAGAACTTTCTATAAGACTTGGTGTTGATCCAAGACATGCGGATCAACAAGTTAGAGGAGCAGTAGTACTTCCTCATGGAACAGGAAAGAAAGTTAGAGTTTTAGTATTTGCAAAGGGAGATAAGGTTAAAGAAGCAGAAGCTGCAGGAGCAGATTATGTAGGAGCAGAAGAATATTTAGATAAAATTCAAAAAGAAAATTGGTTTGAATTTGACGTAGTAGTAGCTACGCCAGATATGATGGGAGTAGTAGGAAGATTAGGTAGAGTATTAGGACCTAAGGGATTAATGCCTAACCCTAAATCAGGAACAGTTACATTTGATGTTGCTAAAGCAATAGCTGATATCAAAGCTGGTAAAGTTGAATACAGACTAGATAAAACTGCTATAGTTCACGTTCCAGTAGGTAAAAAATCTTTTGGAAATGAAAAATTAGCAGAAAACTACAATGTATTAATGGAAGCTATAGTTAAAGCTAAACCAGCAGCAGCTAAAGGCCAATACATTAAATCAGTAGCTATATCAAGCACTATGGGACCAGGAGTTAAAATTAACCCAGCAAAAGTTTTAGGTTAGTATTGACAACTTAATTTGAATTTGATATAATTCAAAAGGTTCTATTAATTAGATAAGATAATACTCCGCAGACAGTAGGTGCGAAAGCATAACGGGGAACCAACCTACCGAGGATTTAAATATTCGGTATTTTGGATATATTAAGCCTCTTCGTGTCTGGAAGAGGCTTTTAGTTTTTGTTAAGGAGGTGGCTACGGTGGCAGGTAAAAATAGACAAATAAAAGAAGCTAAAGTACAAGAAATAAGAGAAAAGTTAGAAAAAGCTCAATCAGTTGTATTAGCTAGCTATCAAGGACTTAATGTTGAAGAAGATACAGAACTTAGAAAACAATTAAGAGAAGCTGGAGTAGAATACAAAGTTTACAAAAACACATTAGTAACTTTAGCAGCTAAAGAATTAGGTATGGAAGGTATCGTTGAATACTTAGAAGGACCAATATCTTTAGCAATAGGTTATGATGATGCAACTGCACCAGCAAGAATACTTAATGATTTCGCAAAAAATCATAAGAAATTAGAATTAAAAGCTGGAGTAGTTGAAGGAAAGGTATTTGATGAAGCTGCAATTAAGGAGCTTGCAACAATACCACCAAAAGAAGTTCTTATTGCAAAATTACTTGGCAGCCTAAAAGCTCCAATGTCAAATTTTGTTTACTTATTAAATGCTATAGCAGAAAAAAATGGTTCTGCTGAAGAATAAGAAATAGAATATAACTTATAGAGTTCAAAATAATATGGAGGTGCGATTATAATGACAAGAGAAGAAATGATTCAAGCTATAAAAGAAATGTCAGTATTAGAATTAAACGAACTAGTAAAAGCATGTGAAGAAGAATTTGGAGTAAGTGCTGCGGCACCAGTTGCAGTTGCAGGAGCAGTTGCAGGAGCAGGAGCTGCTGAAGAAAAATCAGAATTTGACGTAGTTTTAGCTAACTCAGGTTCTCAAAAGATCAAAGTTATAAAAGCTGTTAGAGAATTAACTGGATTAGGATTAAAAGAAGCTAAAGAAATAGTTGATGGAGCTCCTAAGACACTTAAAGAAGGCGTAGCTAAAGATGCAGCTGAAGAAATGAAAGCAAAACTTGAAGAAGTTGGTGCTACTATAGAATTAAAATAAGACTTTTATATAATAAAAAGGCACTTATATAAGTGCCTTTTTTAAATGCAACGAACTATCTTGTATATTGACACTTGAAAACTATTATGATATTATAATTTAATGCATGAAAGTATAAACCATAGTGTAATCAGTAATTAACAATTATTGAATGAATATAGTTTTTTTGGTTATACTAACAGGATGAGCGTGTGTGTTCTAGGAATATAAGTTCCTAGAGTGTTACATTTTTTGTTATTCTTATGCGAGGGGTGAAAATTTTAATGGTACATCCTATTCAAATTGGTAAAAGAACGAGAATGAGCTTTTCAAAAGTAAAAGAAATGTGTCCTATGCCGAACCTTATTGAGGTACAATTAAATTCCTACGATTGGTTTTGGAAAGAAGGGCTAAATGAAGTATTTGATGATATAAATCCGATACAGGATTACACAGGCAATCTTATCTTAGAATTTATAGACTATAACTTAGATAAGGATGCTATTAAATATTCTGTAGAAGAGTGTAAAGAGAGAGATGCAACTTATGCTGCACCTTTAAAAGTTAAGGTAAGATTACTTAACAAAGAAACTGGAGAAGTAAAAGAACAAGAAGTGTTCATGGGAGATTTTCCGTTAATGACACAACAGGGTACGTTTGTGATTAACGGAGCGGAAAGAGTTATAGTAAGTCAGCTTGTAAGATCACCAGGAGCTTACTATGGTTACGATGTAGATAAGACAGGAAAAAAACTATTTTCAGCTACAGTTATACCTAATAGAGGAGCTTGGCTAGAATATGAAACAGATTCTAACGATATTATATATGTAAGAATCGATAAAACAAGAAAACTTCCAATTAGTATTCTAATAAGAGCATTAGGTCTTGGAAGTGACGCTGAAATTATAGAATGGTTTGGCGAAGAAGAAAGACTAAAATCAACTATAGAAAAAGATAACACAAAGACTAGAGAAGAAGCATTACTTGAGATATATAAAAGATTAAGACCAGGCGAACCACCTACAGTAGATAGTGCGGTTTCTCTTATAAATTCTTTATTTTTTGATGCTAAGAGATATGATCTATCTAGAGTTGGTAGATATAAATTCAACAAAAAGTTAGCTATTTATATAAGATTACTTAATCAAGTAGCAGCTGAAGATGTTGTTAACCCATTCACTGGTGAAATTATAGTACAAAAAGGTGAAACGATTGAAAGAGATAAAGCATTAGAAATACAAAATTGTGCTATAAATGCTGTAAATATTCAAGTTGAAGATAAAGTTATAAAGGTAATAGGAAATAATTTTGTTGACATACATAATTTTGTGGATTTTGACATTTCAGATTTAAAAATAAAAGAGCATGTACATTATCCTACATTAAAGAAAATTCTTGATAATTATACAGATGAAGAAAGTATAAAGGAAGAAATAAGAAAGAACATACATGAATTGATTCCGAAACATATAGTTGTAGATGATATTTATGCTACTGTTAGTTATGAATTAGGATTACCTTATTCAATAGGTACTATAGATGACATAGACCACTTAGGGAATAGAAGATTAAGATCTGTTGGTGAATTATTACAAAACCAATTTAGAATTGGATTATCAAGAATGGAAAGAGTAGTCAAAGAAAGAATGACTATTCAAGACCAAGAAGTTATAACACCTCAAGCATTAATTAATATTAGACCGGTAGCAGCTGCGATAAAGGAATTCTTTGGAAGTTCTCAACTTTCACAATTCATGGATCAAACAAATCCTTTATCAGAATTAACTCATAAGAGAAGATTATCAGCTTTAGGACCAGGAGGACTTTCAAGAGAAAGAGCTGGATTTGAAGTTAGAGACGTTCACCACTCTCATTATGGTAGAATGTGTCCAATAGAAACTCCTGAAGGACCTAATATAGGTCTTATTAACTCACTTGCATGTTATGCTAAGGTTAATGAGTATGGTTTTATAGAAACTCCATATAGACTTGTAGATAAAAAAGATGCAAGAGTAAAAGAGGAAATTGTATACTTAACAGCAGATGAAGAAGATCATTATTTAGTAGCTCAAGCAAAAGAGCCATTAGATAAAGAAGGTCATTTTCTAGAAGATAAGATAACAGTTAGAACATTAGAAGATGTTATAGTTGTATCAAAACATCAAGTTGATTTAATGGATGTTTCACCTAGTCAAATAGTATCTGTGGCTACAGCAATGATACCTTTCCTTGAAAATGATGACGCCAGCCGTGCACTTATGGGATCTAACATGCAACGTCAGGCAGTTCCATTATTAAAACCAGCAGCTCCAATTGTTGGAACAGGAATAGAGTTTAAAGCAGCTGTAGATTCAGGGGTATTACCTAAAGCTGAACATGATGGTGTAGTTGAATATGTAAGTTCAACTGAAGTAAGAATTAGAAGAGATGCTGATGGCGGACTTGATAGATGTAGACTTCTTAAATACAAGAGATCTAACCAAGGAACTTGTATAAATCAAAGACCTATAGTAAGCAAGGGTGAGAGATTAAAAGCTGGGGATGTTTTAGCTGATGGACCATCTACAGATTTTGGTGAAATTGCATTAGGTCAAAATATACGTATGGGATTCATAACTTGGGAAGGATATAACTACGAGGATGCTATGTTAGTTTCAGAGCAACTTGTACGTGATGATATATTTACATCTATTCACATTGAAGAATATGAATCAGAAGCTAGGGATACAAAACTAGGACCAGAAGAAATAACAAGAGATATACCTAATGTAGGAGAAGATGCTCTTAAAAATATAGATGAACGTGGAATCGTAAGAATAGGTGCAGAAGTTAGATCTGGAGATATATTAGTAGGTAAAGTTACTCCTAAGGGAGAAACAGAACTTACAGCTGAAGAAAGACTTCTAAGAGCTATATTCGGAGAGAAAGCAAGAGAAGTTAGAGATACTTCATTAAGAGTTCCTCATGGAGAAGCAGGAATCATTGTTGATGTAAAAGTATTTACAAGAGAAAATGGTGATGAATTACCTCCAGGAGTTAATGAACTTGTAAGATGCTATATAGCACAAAAAAGAAAGATATCAGTTGGAGATAAGATGGCAGGAAGACACGGTAATAAGGGTGTTATCTCTAGAATATTACCAGAAGAAGATATGCCATTCTTACCAGATGGAAGACCACTTCAAATATGCTTAAATCCTCTAGGCGTACCTTCTCGTATGAATATCGGTCAGGTACTTGAAGTTCACTTAGGATGGGCGGCAGGAGAAATGGGATGGCACATAGCAACACCAGTATTTAATGGTGCATTCGAAGATGAAATTGTAGATTTATTAAAAGAAGCTGGATATAATGCTGATGGTAAAACTGTTTTATATGACGGAAGAACAGGAGAACCTTTTGATAATAGAGTAACTGTAGGATACATGTATATCTTAAAACTTCACCACTTGGTTGATGATAAGATACACGCAAGATCTACAGGACCATATTCATTGGTTACTCAGCAACCATTAGGTGGTAAAGCACAATTCGGTGGTCAAAGATTCGGAGAAATGGAAGTTTGGGCACTTGAAGCATATGGTGCGGCGCACACACTTCAAGAAGTTTTAACAGTTAAATCAGATGATGTTGTTGGTAGAGTTAAGACTTACGAAGCTATTGTTAAGGGAGAAAATATTCCAGAACCAGGAGTTCCAGAATCATTTAAAGTACTTATAAAAGAACTTCAAGCTTTATGCTTAGATGTAAAAGTATTAAGTGGGGATAATGAAGAAATCACAATAAAAGAAACTGTAGATGAGGAAATGGAAGAATTAGGTGTAAATATAGAAGGGAATGAAGATGAAACCATTCCAGTTACACAACACCAACAATCAAAAGACGATAGTGAAGAAGCTGTAGAAGATATGAATGACATTGATGAATTTGATGAAATGAAGTTAGAATACAATGATCTACCATTAGATGAACTTGAAAATGGGTTAGAGTTAGAAGATTTTAATGATGAACATTAATGTGGAGGGAGGATTTACCCTTGATAGAGTTAAATAATTTTGAGGCATTACAAATTGGTTTAGCTTCACCAGAGCAAATAAGAGAATGGTCAAGAGGGGAAGTAAAAAAACCTGAAACTATTAACTATAGGACTTTAAAACCTGAAAAAGATGGGTTATTCTGTGAAAGAATATTTGGACCTATAAAGGATTGGGAATGTCACTGTGGTAAATACAAGAGAGTAAGATATAAAGGTATAGTATGTGATAGATGTGGAGTAGAAGTAACAAAGTCAAAAGTAAGACGTGAAAGAATGGGGCATATAGAACTTGCAGCCCCTGTATCTCACATATGGTATTTTAAAGGAATACCATCTCGTATGGGTCTTATACTTGATATGTCACCTAGATCTTTGGAAAAAGTATTATATTTTGCATCATACGTTGTTTTAGACCCTAAAGAAACTCCACTATTAAAGAAACAGCTACTAAGTGAGAAAGAATATAGAGAAAGTGTTGAAAAATATGGAGAAGAAGCTTTTGAAGCTGGAATGGGTGCCGAAGCTGTAAAAAATCTTTTAGAAGAAATAGATTTAGAACAATTATCTCAAGAACTAAAAGAAGCTTTAAAGACGAGCACAGGTCAAAAGAAAGTAAGAACTATAAGAAGGTTAGAAGTTGTTGAATCATTTAGAAAATCTACTAATAAACCTCAATGGATGATAATAGATGTTATTCCAGTAATACCTCCAGATTTAAGACCAATGGTTCAATTGGATGGAGGAAGATTTGCAACATCTGATTTAAATGATTTATATAGAAGAGTTATAAATAGAAATAATAGATTAAAAAAGCTTTTAGATTTAGGAGCTCCTGATATAATAGTAAGAAATGAAAAGAGAATGTTACAGGAAGCTGTAGATGCGCTTATCGATAATGGTAGAAGAGGAAGACCGGTTACTGGTCCTGGAAACAGACCATTGAAATCATTATCTGATATGCTTAAAGGTAAGCAAGGAAGATTCAGACAAAACTTACTTGGAAAACGTGTTGACTATTCTGGACGTTCAGTTATAGTTGTAGGACCAGAGTTGAAAATGTATCAATGCGGTCTTCCAAAAGAAATGGCTCTTGAATTATTTAAGCCATTTGTTATGAAAAAGCTTGTTGAAAGTGGAGCAGCTCATAATATTAAGAGTTCTAAGAAAATGGTTGAAAGAGTTATGCCTCAAGTATGGGATGTACTTGAAGAAGTTATATCAGAACATCCTGTATTATTAAACCGTGCTCCTACTCTTCATAGACTTGGAATTCAAGCATTCCAACCGGTACTTGTTGAAGGAAGAGCAATAAAACTTCATCCATTAGTATGTACAGCATATAATGCGGATTTCGACGGAGACCAAATGGCTGTTCATGTACCTTTATCAGTTGAAGCACAAGCAGAAGCTAGATTTTTAATGCTTGCAGCAAATAATATTTTAAAACCTTCAGATGGTAAACCAGTATGTGTCCCTACTCAGGATATGATATTAGGTTCATATTATTTAACAATAGATAAAGATGGTGTTAAAGGGGAAGGCAAAGTATTCTCAAACCCAGATGAAGTTATGATGGCATATCAAACTGGTGCTATAGATATTCATGCTAAAATAAAGGTTAGAATGACAAAAGAAAAAGATGGTGAGGTTATAAGTGGAATAATTGACACTACACCAGGAAAACTAATCTTTAATGATTCTATACCACAAGATTTAGGATTTATCGATAGAAGTAATCCTGAAAATGAATTTAAATTAGAAGTCGATTTCCTAGTAACTAAGAAAAATTTAGGAAAGATAATAGATAAATGTTACAACAAATACGGTCCAACAGAAACATCAACTATGCTTGATAAGATTAAGTCTAGAGGATATCATTACTCAACTATTGGAGCTGTAACAATATCAGTATCTGATATGACAGTGCCAGAAGCTAAAAACAAATTACTTTCTGATACTGATTTAGCAGTAGAAAAAATAGAAAAGATGTATAGAAGAGGATTCATATCTGAAGATGAAAGATATGAAAGAGTAATTGAAAAATGGACCCAAACAACAGAAGATGTTGCAAATGCGTTAATGAATAACTTGGATAGATTTAATCCAATCTTTATGATGGCTGACTCAGGGGCCAGAGGATCTAAGTCTCAGATCAAACAGCTTGCTGGTATGAGAGGACTTATGGCTAATCCATCTGGTAAAATCATTGAGTTGCCAATCAGAGCATCATTCAGAGAAGGTCTTGATGTACTTGAATACTTCATATCTACTCACGGTGCTAGAAAAGGTAACGCAGATACAGCACTTAAAACAGCGGACTCAGGATACTTAACAAGAAGACTTGTTGATGTAAGTCAAGATGTTATAGTTAGAGAAGAAGACTGTGGATCACAACATGGATATGAAGTTTCTGAAATAAAAGAAGGAAATGAAGTTATTGAAACATTAACAGAAAGACTTACAGGAAGATATTCAATAGAAGATATCTTAGATCCTAATACAGGAGAAGTTATAGTTCCAGCAGATACGTATATGGACGTTAATTTAGCTGAAGAAGTTGAAAAACGTGGTGTTAAAAAAATCAACATAAGATCTGTATTTACATGTAAATCAAAACATGGTGTTTGTGCAAAATGTTATGGTATGAACATGGCTACAGCTAATAAGATAAATATTGGAGAATCTGTTGGTATAGTTGCAGCACAATCTATCGGAGAACCAGGTACACAGCTTACAATGAGAACATTCCATACAGGTGGAGTTGCCGGTGCGGATATAACTCAAGGTCTTCCTAGAGTTGAGGAATTATTTGAAGCTAGAAAACCAAAGGGTCTTGCGATAATTACTGAAGTTGCAGGTACTGTTAAGATAGAAGAAACTAAGAAAAAGAGAATTGTTCATGTAATAGATAATGAAGGCGTAGATAAGAGTTACGATATACCATTTGGTTCAAGAATAAAAGTTATAAATGGTAACAGAATAGAAGCTGGAGACGAAATTACAGAAGGTTCTGTTAACCCACATGATATCTTAGCTATAAAAGGACCTAAAGAAGTTAAAAATTACTTATTGTCAGAAGTACAAAAAGTATATAGACTTCAAGGTGTTGATATCAATGATAAGCATCTAGAAGTTGTCGTGAGACAAATGACTAGAAAAGTTAAAATAAAAGAGTCTGGTGATACAGAGTTTTTACCAGGAACTCTAGTAGATATATTTGATTTTGAAGAAATTAATGAAAAAGTACGCGAACAAGGTGGAGAAGAAGCAACAGGAGAAATTGCTTTACTAGGAATAACTAAAGCAGCTCTTGCTACAGATTCATTCTTATCAGCAGCATCGTTCCAAGAAACTACAAGAGTACTTACTGATGCAGCCATAAAAGGAAAAATAGACCCATTGCTTGGGTTGAAAGAAAATGTAATAATAGGTAAGTTAATACCAGCTGGAACTGGAATGATGAGATATAGATCAATAAAATTAAATACAGATAAGGAAGAAATTCCAGAAGAATTAATAAATGTTGATGAAGCTTAGTATTGATTTTATTGACATGAGAAAATTAAAATGATAAAATACATTTTGTGCATATAGATTATGATTAGAGACATGTTTCAAAGCCTGTCTCTAACATAGTGTATTAAGGGGGTCCTTGAATGGTTAGCAGAATTGAAGGAGAGAAAGTTGTTGGCCTGAAGCAGACTATGAAATATATTCGAAACAATAAGGGAAAATGTCTTTATGTAGCGAAAAATGCAGATGGAAAATTAACGGATCCAGTAGTAACGTTAGCCAAGAAAAGATTGCTCAAAATAATATATGTAGATACTATGAAAAATCTAGGCATGTTTTGTGGAATAAAAGTAGCAGCAACAGTTGCATTACTTATATAATAATTATGCTATAACTAAAATTTATATAGTTTCATAAAATAATCAAGGAGGTGAAGACATGCCAACTATTAACCAATTAGTAAGAAAAGGAAGAAAGACATCAGAGTACAAGTCAAATTCTCCAGCATTAAAACAATGTCCTCAAAAGAGAGGAGTGTGTACAGTTGTTAAAACAAGCACACCTAAAAAGCCTAACTCAGCGTTAAGAAAAGTAGCGAGAGTAAGACTTACAAATGGTTATGAAGTTACAGCTTACATTCCGGGTATAGGACACAACTTACAAGAACACAGTGTTGTTTTAATAAGAGGAGGAAGAGTAAAAGACCTTCCAGGTGTTAGATACCACATAGTAAGAGGAGCATTAGATGCTGCTGGAGTAGCTAACAGAATGCAAGCAAGATCAAAATATGGTGCAAAAAAACCAAAACAAAAATAGTTAATAAAACAGTGCTATGTCTTCAGCATTGATATATAGATTATATACTTATATTTTGCAGAAGAGAGCACTTTACGGTAAGGTTACCGAGTACCTATGAATTAAATATGAAATGTTAAGGAGGGAAGAAAAGTGCCAAGAAAAGGAAATACACCTAAAAGAGATGTACTACCAGATCCATTATACAACAGTAAAGTTGTTGCAAAATTAATAAACGGCATAATGCTAGATGGTAAAAAGGGAGTAGCACAAAAAATATGCTATGACGCTTTTGCTATCATGGGAGAAAAAACAGGAAGTGAACCATTAGAGGTTTTCGAAACTGCAATGAATAATGTTATGCCATTACTTGAAGTAAAAGCTAGAAGAATTGGTGGGGCTACTTACCAAGTTCCAATGGAAGTTAGAGCTGAAAGAAGAGAAACATTAGGAATCAGATGGATTGTTGACGCTTCAAGAAAAAGAGGCGAAAAATACATGAGAGAGAGATTAGCAGGAGAATTAATGGATGCTGCTAATAACACAGGATCAGCTGTTAAAAAGAGAGAAGATACACATAAAATGGCAGAAGCTAATAAAGCATTTGCTCATTACAGATACTAATAAAAATTCAATCTTGATTATAAAACTGTTTTGGGTTCCCCAAAACAGTTTTATCCAATTGTAAAATTAAAGATTGTTTCTATAGGACTTATTCATTGAGAGGAGGAAAAGAAATGGCTAGACAATATCCGTTAAACAAATTTCGTAACATCGGAATAATGGCACATATAGATGCAGGTAAAACTACATCGACTGAGCGTATATTATTCTATACTGGAAAAACTCATAAAATAGGAGAAACTCACGAAGGTGCAGCAACAATGGACTGGATGGTTCAAGAACAAGAAAGAGGTATAACAATTACTTCAGCTGCAACTACTTGTTTTTGGAAAGAACACCAAATTAATATCATTGACACACCAGGACACGTAGATTTTACTGTTGAGGTTGAAAGATCTTTAAGAGTACTTGATAGTGCTATAACTATTCTTGATGCAAAAGGCGGGGTTGAACCTCAAACTGAAACAGTATGGAGACAGGCAGATAAATATGAAGTACCTAGAATGATTTTTATAAACAAAATGGATATTTTAGGTGCTGATTTCTATATGTCAGTTCAAACTGTTAGAGATAGATTACGTGCAAATGCAGTACCAATACAAATTCCAATAGGAAAAGAAGATGACTATCAAGGTCATATTGATCTTATAAAAATGGAAGCTGTTATCTTTGATAAAGAATTAGGAGTACACTATGATGAAGTTGAAATTCCTGAAGAATTAAAAGATAAGGCTGAAGAATACAGATCAGCTATGATGGAAGCTATCGTTGAAACTGATGAAGAATTAATGATGAAGTATCTTGAAGGTGAAGAAATTTCTGAAGAAGAAATACATACAGCTTTAAGAAAAGCTACAATAGCTAATGAAATAGTTCCAGTACTTTGCGGTACTGCTTACAAAAATAAGGGGATTCAACATTTATTAGATGCAGTTCTTGCTTATTTACCATCTCCATTAGATATACCTTCAATCAAAGGTGTTGATGAAGATGGAAATGAAGTTGAAAGACACGCATCTGATGATGAACCACTAGGAGCATTAGCGTTTAAGATAGCTACAGATCCGTTTGTTGGTAAATTAGCCTTTGTAAGAATTTACTCTGGTATAATGAAGGGTGGAAGCTATGTATTAAACAGTAACAAGAACAAAAAAGAAAGAATCGGAAGACTTGTTAAAATGCATGCTAATCACAGAGAAGAAGTTGAAGAATTATATGCTGGAGAACTAGGTGCAGTTATAGGATTAAAAAACACTACAACTGGAGATACTTTATGTTCAGAAGAAACACCAGTTATACTTGAAAGTATGGAATTCCCAGAACCAGTTATATCTGTTGCAATTGAACCTAAAACAAAAGCTGCTCAAGAAAAAATGGGTATAGCGCTTGCGAAACTTGCAGAAGAAGATCCAACATTTAAAACATATACTGACCAAGAAACAGGCCAAGTAATTATTGCTGGTATGGGTGAACTTCACCTTGAAATCATAGTAGATAGATTACAAAGAGAATTCAAAGTAGAATGTAACGTAGGTGCTCCACAAGTTGCTTACAAAGAAACTATTAAAAATGCTGTTAAAGCTGAAGGTAAGTTTGTAAGACAATCAGGTGGTCGTGGACAATACGGACATTGTTGGATAGAATTAATACCTCATGAAGGCGAATACGAATTTGAAAATGCTATAGTTGGAGGAGCTATTCCAAGAGAATATGTTCCAGCTGTAGATAACGGAATTCAAGAAGCTTGTCAAAGTGGTATAATAGGTGGATTCCCAGTTATAAACTTTAAGGTTAAATGTTACGATGGATCATACCATGATGTTGACTCATCTGAAATGGCATTTAAAGTTGCTGGTTCTATGGCATTCAAAAATGGTATGGCTAAAGCAACACCAGTATTACTTGAACCTGTAATGAAGGTAGAAATAGTTGTACCTGAAGAATACATGGGAGATGTAATGGGAGATGTTAACTCTAGAAGAGGTAGAATCGAAGGCATGAACCCAAGAGGGGGAGCACAAGTTATATCTGCATTCGTACCATTATCTGAAATGTTTGGATATGCAACAGTTTTAAGATCTAGAACACAAGGTAGAGGAACATACAGCATGGAGTTTGCTAACTACGAAGAAGTTCCAAAGAGTATAGCTGAAAAGGTTGCAGGAGAAAATAAATAATAAAATTACTTTAAATATAAATATTGAATTTAAAAGTGAACAGGAGGAATAAACAATGGCAAGACAAAAGTTTGAAAGAAATAAGCCACACGTAAATATAGGAACAATAGGTCACGTAGACCACGGTAAGACAACAACAACAGCAGCAATAACAATGACATTAGCAAAAGCAGGTGGAGCAGAAGTACAAAACTACGAAGATATCGATAAAGCTCCAGAAGAAAAAGAAAGAGGAATCACAATCAACACAGCACACGTTGAATATGAAACAGAAAACAGACACTATGCACACGTTGACTGCCCAGGACACGCAGACTATGTAAAGAATATGATTACAGGAGCAGCACAAATGGATGGAGCTATCTTAGTTGTATCAGCAGCAGATGGTCCAATGCCACAAACAAGAGAACATATACTACTAGCATCAAGAGTAGGAGTTAATCACATAGTAGTATTCTTAAATAAATCAGACCAAGTAGACGATCCAGAATTACTAGAATTAGTAGAAATGGAAGTAAGAGAATTATTAAGCGAATATGGATTCGATGGAGATGAATGCCCAGTAGTAGTAGGATCATCATTAAAAGCAATCGAAGAAGGCGACGATCAATGCATCTTAGATTTAATGGCAGCAGTAGATGCATACATCCCAACTCCAGAAAGAGCAACAGATCAACCATTCTTAATGCCAGTAGAAGATGTATTCACAATCACAGGAAGAGGAACAGTTGCAACAGGAAGAGTTGAAAGAGGAGTACTACACGTAGGAGATGAAGTACAAGTCGTAGGAATGAAAGAAGAAATCGGAAAGACAACAATTACAGGAGTAGAAATGTTCAGAAAGATGTTAGATGAAGCAATGGCTGGAGATAACATCGGAGCATTATTAAGAGGAGTACAAAGAGACGAAATCGAAAGAGGTCAAGTATTAGCAAAACCTGATACAGTAACTCCACACAAAAAATTCGTAGGTCAAGTATACGTATTAAAGAAAGAAGAAGGTGGAAGACACACTCCATTCTTTAACGGATATAGACCACAATTCTACTTCAGAACAACAGATGTAACAGGATCAATCGCTTTACCAGACGGAGTAGAAATGGTAATGCCAGGAGACCACATAGATATGACAGTAGAATTAATTACACCAGTAGCAATGGAAAGTAACTTAAGATTTGCTATCAGAGAAGGTGGAAGAACAGTTGGTTCAGGAGTTGTTACTACAATAACTGAATAATTTAACTGAATGTTAAGTTTTAATAAGTTAATATAAAATGAATTAAAATTGTTTGCAAATATAGAAAAAAGGCCTTTGAATAAAAGGAGAGGGGGACGCCCTTCTCCTTTTATTTGTAAAAATTCAGATTATAAAAGAAATTTTTATAATAAATAAAAAATACTTGTCAAAACAAAAAAAATATTATACAATATAATAGTTGTGACACAGAAAAAGCGATGAAGCAAGAGGTTGCTGGAGATTTCCGGGTTATTCTTTGCTGAGCATGCTTTGATCTTGAATCAGGCGACGGTGTTATGAAATGTGAGGTAGTATTGCTTCTGAAATGCAACACCTGGAACAGTTTACATAATGCTGATGTTACATTTTGAATTATTGAAGTATGAAAAGGAGGGAAATTTAATGGCAAATCAAAAAATTAGAATTAGATTAAAAGCTTTTGATCACACAATATTAGATCAATCAGCTGAAAAAATAGTTGAAACTGCAAAAAATACAGGAGCTAAAGTAGCTGGTCCAGTACCACTACCTACTGAAAAAGATGTAGTTACAATATTAAGAGCAACACACAAATACAAAGACTCTAGAGAACAATTTGAAATAAGAACACATAAAAGATTAATCGACATATTAAGTCCATCACCAAAAACTGTTGATGCTTTAATGAGATTAGACTTACCAGCAGGTGTTGATATCGAAATAAAACTTTAATAAGTTAATAATTAGGTATTATGATCGTGAGACGATCCGCTAATATTCTAGGAGGTGCAAGGAGAATGAAAAAAGCTATAATAGGAAGAAAAATTGGAATGACTCAAATTTTCGATGAGAACGGAAAAGTTATACCAGTTACAGTTGTAGAAGCAGGTCCATGTGCTGTTCTTCAAAAGAAAACAGAAGAAAAAGATGGATACAATGCTATACAAGTTGGATTTGAAGATATAAGAGAAAAATTAGCTAACAAACCTAAAAAAGGACATTTTGCAAAAGCAGGTGTATCTTTAAAGAGAATAGTTAGAGAATTTAGATTAGAAAATATTGATGGATATGAAGTTGGAAACGAAATAAAAGCAGATGTTTTTGAAGCCGGAGATAAAGTTGATGTAACTGGAGTTTCTAAAGGAAAAGGATTCCAAGGAACAATCAAAAGATGGAACTTCCATAGAGGACCTATGGCCCATGGTTCTAAATATCATAGAGCTGTTGGATCAATGGGAGCTGCATCAGATCCATCAAGAACATTTAAAAATAAGAAAATGCCAGGTCATATGGGACACAAAAAATCAACTGTTTTAAACCTTGAAGTTGTAAAGGTAATGGCTGATAAGAACGTTATTTTAATAAAAGGTGGAATACCAGGACCAAACAAGGGCTACGTTGTAATTAAAAACACAGTGAAAGCTTAATGTTTTTGAGAAAGGAGGATAAAGAATGCCTACAATAGATTTATATAACAGAGAAGGTCAAAAAGTTGGAGATTTACAATTAGCAGAAGCTGTATTCGCAGTAGAAGTTAATGCAGATGTATTACATCAAGTTGTAGTTGCACAACTTGCAAATAAAAGACAAGGAACTCAATCAGCTAAAACAAGAGCTGAAGTTTCTGGGGGTGGAAAGAAGCCTTGGAGACAAAAGGGAACTGGTAGAGCAAGACAAGGATCTATTAGAGCACCTCAATGGATACATGGTGGTATAGTATTCGCTCCAAAGCCAAGAGAGTATAGAATGGCTATCCCAAAATCAATGAAAAGAGTTGCTATGAAATCAGCTCTAACTAGCAAAGTGAATGAACAAGAATTAGTAGTTCTTGAAAGCTTAGAGTTAGAAGCACCAAAAACTAAAGAAATGGTTAAAATGATTAATGCTTTTGAAGCTAAAAAACCATTAATAGTAGTAGCAGAAAGCAACGAAGTTGTTTACAAATCAATAAGAAACATAGAAGGTGCAACTGTAGTACCAGTAAACAATATAAATGTTTATGACATCTTAAAACATGATAAATTTATCATAACAAAAGATGCAATTGCTAAGATTGAGGAGGTGTATGCATAATGTTAAACAGTTACGATTTACTAAGAAGACCAGTAATAACTGAAAAAAGCATGGCTGCTATGGCAGATAGACAATACACCTTTATAGTAGACATACGTGCTGACAAAACTCAAATCAAAAAAGCAGTTGAAGAAGTGTTCGGTGTAAAAGTTGAAGAAGTTAGAACTGCAAGATTTGAAGGGAAAGTTAAAAGAGTTGGAGTACACGTTGGAAAAAGAGCTGACTTCAAAAAAGCAATGGTTAAACTAACTGAAGATAGTAAGACTATTGAATTCTTTGAAGGAATGTAATTTTATACAAAGCAGTTATTGGCGAAATGCCAGATAAGCTACAGAAGGAGGGAATTTAAATGGCAGTTAAAAAGTTTAGACCCATCACACCTTCATTAAGACATATGACAGTTGCTACTTTTGAGGAAATTACTACAGATCAACCAGAAAAGTCACTTCTTGTTTCATTAAAGAAGAAAGCTGGAAGAAATGCTCAAGGTAAAATAACTGTACGTCATCGTGGCGGTGGAGCTAAGAGAAAATATAGAATAATAGATTTTAAAAGAACTAAAGATGGAGTACCTGCAAAGGTAGCATCTATAGAATATGATCCAAACAGAACAGCATACATAGCACTTGTTGTATATGCTGATGGTGAAAAAAGATATATAATAGCACCAGTAGGATTAAAAGTAGGAGACGTTGTAATGTCTGGTGTAGGATCAGATATTAAAGTAGGAAACGCTCTTCCATTAATAAACATACCAGTAGGTACAGTAGTTCACAATGTAGAATTACAAGCTGGAAAAGGTGCTCAATTAGTAAGAGCAGCAGGTTCTTCTGCACAACTTATGGCTAAGGAAGGAAAATATGCTATATTAAGACTTCCAAGTGGAGAAATGAGATATGTAAGAAGTGAGTGTAGAGCTACAGTAGGAACAGTTTCTAACTTAACTAACGACATTATTAACATAGGTAAAGCAGGTAGAAAGAGACACTTAGGTTTCAGACCAACTGTAAGAGGTTCTGTAATGAACCCTAACGATCACCCTCATGGTGGTGGAGAAGGTAAATCTCCAATCGGTCATCCAGGTCCACTTACTCCATGGGGTAAACCAGCACTTGGATATAAGACAAGAAAGAATAAGAAATACTCTGATCGCATGATTATTAAGAGAAGAGGACAAAAATAATTAAATAAATTATGAGAAGAGAATTTACATTCTCTTCCTAAAATTTACACAATGTATGAAGGGAGGACGTTCACTTGAGTAGATCACTAAAAAAAGGACCTTTCGTTGCTGAATCTTTAATGAAAAAAATAGAGGAAATGAACGAAAAGGGCGAAAAAAAAGTTGTAAAAACTTGGTCAAGAAGTTCAACAATATTCCCTCAAATGTTAGGTCATACTATAGCTGTACATGACGGTAGAAAACATGTTCCAGTTTATATAAGTGAAGATATGGTAGGACATAAACTAGGAGAATTTGTATTAACAAGAACATTCAAAGGTCACGTAGACAAAACAGAAAAGGGATCACGTGTAAAATAGTAATAGGAAGGAGGAACTATAATGGAAGCTAGAGCTATAGCAAAATATGTGAGAATATCTCCAAGAAAAGTTAGAGTTGTTCTTGATTTAGTTAGAGATAAGAATGTAAATGAAGCTTTTGCTATATTAAAATATACTCCAAAGGATGCAGCTACTATAATTTTAAAAGTATTAAAATCAGCTGTAGCTAATGCAGAAAATAATTTTAACTTAGATGTTAATAAATTATATGTTGCAGAAGCATATGCAAACCAAGGACCAACACTAAAGAGGTTCAGACCACGTGCACAAGGTAGAGCATATTCAATAATGAAGAGAACTAGTCATATTACACTAGTAGTTAAAGAAAGAGCATAGAAGGAGGGAAATAGAGTGGGACAAAAAGTACATCCACATGGCCTCAGAGTCGGCGTTATAAAGGATTGGGATGCAAAATGGTATGCTAATAACCAAAACTTTGCGGATAACCTAATAGAAGATGATAAAATCAGAAAATTTATAAAGAAAAAATGTTTCTCAGCTGGTGTTGCTAAAACAGAAATAGAAAGAACACCAAAAAGAGTTAAGATTAATATTCATACTGGTAAACCAGGAATGATTATAGGTAAAGGTGGTAAAGGTATAGAAGAGTTAAAATCTCAAATACTTTTAATCGTAAGAGAAAAGAATGTAATAATTAACATAGTTGAAGTTAAAAAACCAGAAACAGATGCTCAATTAATGGCTGAAAACATTGCTCAACAACTTGAAAAGAGAATATCTTTCAGAAGAGCTATGAAACAAACTATTCAAAGAGCTATGAGATACGGAGTTAAAGGTGTTAAGACTGCTTGTTCAGGAAGACTTGGTGGAGCTGAAATAGCTAGAACAGAGCAATACCATGAAGGAACTATTCCACTACAAACATTAAGAGCAGATATCGATTATGGATTTGCTGAAGCAGATACAACTTATGGAAAAATAGGTGTTAAAGTTTGGTTATATAGAGGAGAAGTTCTTCCTGCAAAGAAAGTAAGAACACAAGAAATTAGCCAATAGGGAAGGAGGAATTAGGTATGTTGATGCCAAAAAAGGTAAAACATCGTAAAGTTCAACGTGGCAGAATGAAGGGAAAAGCAACTAGAGGAAACTTTATTGCTTATGGTGATTATGCTATACAAGCAACTGAATGCGGATGGTTAACAAGTAATCAAATAGAAGCTGCCAGAATAGCTATAAATAGATATATAAAAAGAGGTGGAAAACTTTGGATAAAAGTATTTCCAGACAAACCAATAACTGAAAAACCTGCTGAAACTCGTATGGGTTCTGGTAAAGGTTCACCAGAATATTGGGTAGCTGTTGTAAAACCTGGTAGAGTTTTATTTGAATTATCTGGAGTAGCAGAAAATGTTGCTAGAGAAGCTATGAGACTTGCTTCACATAAGCTTCCAATGAAGACTAAATTCGTAACAAGAAAAGATTTCGAACAAACGGGTGGTGAAGTAAATGAGGGCTAATGAATTACAAGAGTTGAGAGTAAATACTGCTCAAGAATTGTCAGCTAAATTAAATGATTTAAAAGCTGAGTTATTTAATTTAAGATTTCAATTAGCGACTGGTCAACTAGAAAACCCAATGAGAATAAGACAGGTAAAGAAATCAATAGCTCAAGTTAAGACAATACTTAGAGAAAAAGAGTTAAATGTGATTGAACAGTAGTATACTGAAAGGAGGTAATCCTGTGGAAAGAAGTAATAGAAAGACTAGAATAGGCAGAGTTGTTTCTGATAAAATGGAAAAAACTATTGTAGTTGCAGTTGAAGGTAAAGTTCGTCACCCATTATATGGAAAGACAATCAATAGAACTAAAAAGTTCAAGGTTCATGATGAAAATAATGAAGCTAGAATTAATGATAGAGTAATAATAATGGAAACTAGACCATTATCTAAAGATAAGAGATGGAGATTAGTACAAATCGTTGAGAAAGCTAAATAATTTCAATGATTGAAAGGAGGCATTTATATGATACAGCCACAAACTCGCTTAAAAGTTGCAGATAATACTGGAGCAAAAGAGATTATGTGTATAAGAGTTTTAGGCGGATCCAAGAGAAAGTTTGGAAACATTGGAGATGTAATAGTTGCTAGCGTTAAAAGTGCAACACCAGGCGGTGTTGTTAAAAAAGGTGAAGTAGTAAAAGCCGTTATAGTTAGAACTAAAAGAGGAGTACGTAGAGCAGACGGATCATACATAAAGTTTGATGAAAATGCTGCTGTTGTTATTAAAGATGATAAACAACCAAAAGGAACTCGTATTTTTGGACCAATAGCAAGAGAGCTAAGAGAAAAAGATAAAGAGTTCAACAAAATATTATCATTAGCACCTGAAGTTCTATAAAAGGGAGGTGGCTGTGATGGCTAAAGTTCATGTAAGAAGAACAGATAAAGTTGTTGTTATTTCAGGTAAAGATAAAGGTAAAGTAAGCGAAGTATTAACTGTATATCCAAAAACTAGCAAAGTGTTAGTTAAGGATGTAAACATTGTTACTAAGCACGTGAAACCTAATAGAGAAAATATGCAAGGCGGAATAGTTAAAAAAGAAGCGCCAATCAATAGTTCAAAAGTTATGCTATACTGCACAAATTGTAATTCTGCAACAAGAATTAGTAAAAAACTTTTAGAAGATGGAACAAAAGTAAGAGTTTGCAAAAAGTGCGGAGAAATACTATAGACTTTGAAAGGAGGGTTCACTGATGAGTAGACTACAGGAAAAATACAATAAAGAAGTAATACCGGCTCTTATGGAGAAATTCGGATATAAAAATATAATGCAAGTTCCAAAACTAGAAAAAATAGTTGTAAACATGGGTGTTGGAGAAGCTAAAGATAATTCTAAGGTTCTAGAATCAGCTGTTGCTGATTTACAACAAATTACAGGACAAAAACCAGTAATAACAAGAGCAAAGAAATCTGTAGCTAACTTCAAGATTAGACAACATATGCCAATCGGTTGTAAAGTTACATTAAGAAAAGATATGATGTTTGAATTTGCAGATAAATTAATGAATATCGCTTTACCAAGAGTTAGAGACTTTAGAGGAATATCTGCTAAGTCTTTTGATGGTAGAGGAAACTATGCTTTAGGAATTAAAGAACAAATTATATTCCCAGAAGTAGAATATGATAAAATTGATAAAGTAAGAGGAATGGATATAATATTTGTCACTACTGCAAAGACTGATGAAGAAGCAAGAGAATTGCTTAGATATCTTGGAATGCCATTTGCTCAATAATAAGGAGGGGAAAACATGGCACGTAAGGCGATGATAGAAAAATGGAAAAAGACTCCTAAGTATTCTACTAGAGCTTATACAAGATGTAGAATATGCGGAAGACCTCATTCTGTTTTAAAGAAATATGGAATATGCCGTATTTGCTTTAGAGAATTAGCATACAGAGGACAAATCCCTGGATGTAAAAAAGCTAGTTGGTAAAAACATAGAGATTAGAAAGGAGGCATACTAAATGGTTATGACAGATCCTATTGCAGATATGCTAACTCGTATAAGAAATGCAAACATAGTTAGACATGAAGTTGTTGAAGTACCGTCTTCAAATGTAAAAAAATCTATAGCTAATATACTAGTTCAAGAAGGCTATGTTAAAGATATAGAAGAATATGCAGATGGAGCAGTTCCAATGCTTAGATTGTCTTTAAGATATAATGGAAAAGAAAGAGTAATAACTGGGCTTAAGAGAATATCTAAACCAGGTTTAAGAGTTTACTGTAAGAAAGATAATACTCCAAAAGTATTAAACGGACTAGGAGTTGCTATTATATCAACTTCTAAGGGAATAATTACAGATAGAGAAGCAAGAAAATTAGGTTTAGGTGGAGAAGTTATTTGTTACGTTTGGTAATTTAATTTAACGCGAATGGGAGGTGCAATTATGTCAAGAGTAGGAAGACTTCCAATAGAAATACCTAATGGAGTAAATGTTACAGTAACACCAGAGAACGTTGTTACTGTAAAAGGACCAAAAGGAGAATTAACTAAGGCTATGCACGAAGATATCAACATAGCTATAGAAGATAATAATATAGTTGTTACAAGACCAAGTGAAAATGCTCAACATAGAGCATTACACGGATTAACTAGAGCGTTAATCAATAATATGGTTGTTGGTGTAACAGAAGGATATCAAAAGACACTAGAATTAGTTGGTGTTGGATATAGAGCACAATTAAAAGGAAAAGATTTAGTATTAAATCTTGGATATTCACATCCAGTTGAAATAAAAGCTGTTCAAGGCGTAGAATACGCAGTTCCAGAAGCAACTAAAGTTGTTGTTAGCGGAATTGATAAAGAATTAGTTGGTTCAGTTGCAGCTAATATTAGAGTATGGAGAAAACCTGAACCTTACAAAGGAAAAGGAATTAGATACGCTGGAGAAGTTATAAGACGTAAAGAAGGAAAAACTGGTAAATAACAGAACTAACAGCAGAAAGGAGTGAATTTCATGTTTAAGAAAGAAAATAGACAAAGAGCTAGAGTTAAACGTCATTTAAGAGTACGTAACAAAATTTCTGGTACAGCTCAAAGACCAAGATTAGCTGTTTTCAGAAGTGAAAAGAACATATATGCTCAAATTATTGATGACGTTGAAAGAGTAACTATAGTTTCAGCATCAAGTCTAGACAAAGATTTCGCTGATAAAATCGGAAGCAATAAAGAAGCTGCTAAAGCAGTTGGAACTATGGTTGCTAAAAAAGCCATAGAAAAAGGCATAGAAGAAGTTGTTTTTGACAGAGGCGGATATGTATATCATGGAAGAGTAAAAGAACTTGCAGAAGCAGCTAGAGAAGCAGGTTTGAAATTCTAGAGAAGGAGGGAAAATAATGAGAATAGATCCTAGCACGCTTAATCTCAAAGAGAAAGTTGTATTTATAAACAGAGTAGCTAAGGTTGTTAAAGGTGGTAGAAACTTTAGATTTAGTGCTCTTGTTGTTGTAGGAGATGAGAACGGACACGTTGGCGTAGGAATGGGTAAAGCCGTTGAAATACCTGAAGCTATAAGAAAAGGTATTGAAGATGCTAAAAAACATTTAGTAGAAGTAGCAATGGTTGACACTACTGTTCCACACATAATCGAAGGTGAATATGGTAGAGGAAGAGTATTAATAATGCCAGCTACTGAAGGTACTGGAGTTATTGCTGGTGGTCCTGTTAGAGCCGTATTAGAATTAGCAGGATTAAAGGATGTTAGAGCTAAATCATTAGGTTCTAATAATCCTAAAAACATGGTCGGTGCAACAATTAATGGATTATCAAGATTAAGAACTGCTGAACAGATTGCTAAATTAAGAGGCAAGACTGTAGAAGAGATTTTAGGTTAGGAGGGGATCAACCTTGGCTAAGCTTAAGGTGACACTAACAAAGAGTATCATAGGTAGAAAGAAAGACCATATAGCTACAGTGAATGCTCTTGGATTAAAGAAAATAGGCAAGAGTGTTATGCACGAAGATACTCCTCAAATTAGAGGTATGATAAACAAAGTAAGTTATCTTTTAAATATTGAAGAAGTATAGTTGAGAAATATTGTTAAGAGGAGGTGTATTACATGAAACTTCATGAATTAAGACCTGCTATGGGTTCAAAGAAAGCTCCTAAAAGAGTTGGTAGAGGAAACGGTTCTGGATTAGGTAAAACTGCTGGAAAAGGCCATAAAGGACAAAACGCTAGATCAGGCGGTGGAGTTAGACCTGGATTTGAAGGTGGTCAAATGCCTTTATACAGAAGATTACCTAAGAGAGGATTCACTAACATATTTGCAAAAGAATATGTGGAAGTGAATGTAAGCAGATTAAACATATTTGAAGATGGAACTGAAGTTACACCAGAAGTATTAAAAGCAAATGGTGTAATCAGCAAAGTTAAAGATGGAGTTAAGATTTTAGGAAATGGTACTTTAGAAAGAAAGTTAACTATAAAGGCAACTAAATTCACTAAAGGTGCTATTGAGAAGATAGAATCTATGGGAGGAAAAGCAGAGGTGATATAAAATGTCAACCTTACGTAACGCTTGGAAAGTTCCCGAATTAAGAAAGAGAATTTTATTTACATTATTTATGGTAGCAATTATCAGGATGGGAAATCATATTCCTGTTCCTGGAATTGATACCGGTGCATTAGCTAACATAACAAAAGCGGGGACGTTATTCAGTTTTTATGATTTAATGTCAGGTGGTGCATTAAGTAATTTTAGTATTTTTGCTATGGGTGTTATACCTTATATTAACTCATCAATAATATTTCAATTACTAACAATTGCTATTCCTTCATTAGAACAGTTGTCTAAAGAAGGAGAAGAAGGAAGAAAGAAAATTCAGAATTATACAAGATATACGGCAATTGTTTTAGGAGCACTTCAGTCATTTGGTACTTATGCTTTAATAAGAAATCAAGGAGTTGCAACTAATTTAGGTAAATTTGATATATTCTTAATGGTTCTTACATTAACTACTGCATCAACATTCTTGATGTGGCTAGGGGATCAGATAACTGTAAAAGGTATAGGTAATGGTATTTCACTAATAATATTTGTTAATATAATTTCAAGATTGCCAGAAAAAATATTCAAAATAAATAGTCTGCAACAAAATCAGAGTGTTAGTATAGTTCAAGTAATTTTCTTAGTAATGCTTATAATATTATTATTTACTGGAGTTGTTATAGCTACTTTAGCTGAAAGAAGAATACCTATTCAATATGCAGCTAAAAATTCTGGTGGAAGAATGTTAAAAGGTCAATCAACACATATACCTATAAACATGAATTCATCGGCTATTATAGCTATAATTTTTGCTATGTCAGTAACTCAATTTCCAAAAACTATAGGAAGCTTTTGGCCTGAGTCTACTTTCAATAAAATCATAGTTATGGGAAAGTATAGTATATTCAATCCTGATACATGGTTATATGCAGTATTTACTGCAGTATTAATTATATTTTTTACTTGGTTTTATACTGAAGTTACTTTTAAACCAGATGAAATGGCAGAAAATATACATAAATCTGCTGGATTTGTTCCAGGGGTAAGACCTGGAGAAGCGACAGCAAGATTTATAGAAAGAGTATTAGTGAAAGTATCAATACTAGGAGGAATATTTGCTACAGTTATAGCTTTAATTCCAATGGTATTTGAATCAATTGGTGCATTTAAAGGAATATCTTTAGGAGGTACAGCTTTATTAATTGAAGTTGGAGTTGCTCTTGACTTTATGAGAGTATTAGAATCTCAATTAGTTATGAGGCATTATAAAGGATTCCTAAAATAATAAATAGTAATTGGGAGTTGATATGTATGAGAATGATTTTGTTAGGACCTCCTGGAGCAGGGAAAGGTACGCAAGCAAAATTAATAAGTGAGAAATACTCTATTCCTCATATATCTACAGGTGATATATTTAGAAAAAATATATCAGAAAAAACACCTTTAGGCGTAAAAGCTAAAGAATATATGGATAAGGGACAATTGGTTCCAGATGAATTAACTATAGATTTAGTTAATGATAGATTGACACATGAAGATTGTAAGACTGGCTTTTTATTAGATGGATTTCCTAGGACAGTAAAGCAAGCAGAAGCTTTAGAAAATTTTTTAAACAAAAATGATCAAAATTTAGATACTGCATTGCTCATAAATGTTCCTAGTAGTTTTATACTTGAAAGAATGACAGGAAGAAGAGTTTGCCCATCATGTGGTGCAAGTTATCATATAAAATTCAACCCTCCTAAAATTGAAGGACTATGTGATGTTTGCAAAGCTGAAGTTATTCAAAGGAAAGATGATACTGAGGAAACTGTAAAAGAAAGAATCGAAGTGTATGATAGACAAACTCAACCATTAGTAGATTTTTATGCGTCTAAGGATCAATTATTTGTGGTTGATGGTACACAATCAATTGATCAGGTTTTTGAAACCATTTCTAATCACATAGAAGGCGATAAATAGATGATAACTATAAAAAATTCCAGGGAAATCGAATATATGCGACAAGCTGGAAAAGTAGTTGGTGAAACCCTAGCTCTTTTAGAGAAATCTGTAAGACCAGGAATAACAACGAAGGATTTGGATAGAATAGCAGAAGAATACATAAGAAAGTGTAATGCTATTCCATCTTTTAAAGGATACTATGGTTTTCCTGCTTCAATATGCACTTCTGTTAATGAGGAAGTTGTTCATGGAATCCCAGATAATAGAGTGCTTCATGAAGGTGACATAGTAAGTGTTGACTGTGGAGCTATATTAAATGGGTATCATGGAGATGCAGCGAGAACTTTTGCTGTAGGAAATATATCAAAAGAAGCTGAAAACTTAATTAAAGTTACTAAAAAGAGTTTCTTTAAAGGAGTAGAAAATGCTATAGTCGGTAATAGACTAACTGATATATCATCCGCAATTCAGCAATATGCTGAGTCTCAAGGGTACTCTGTAGTCAGGGATTATGTAGGTCATGGTATTGGAACAGCAATGCACGAAGAACCTGAAGTTCCTAACTTTGGAAAGGCCGGAAGAGGACCCAAATTAGTGGAAGGTATGGTTTTAGCAATCGAACCAATGATTAACATTGGGGAGTTTTATGTGGAAGTTTTATCAAATGATTGGACAGTAGTTACTAGAGATAGAAAATTATCAGCTCATTATGAAAATACCGTGGCCATATTAAAAGACGGGCCTGAAATATTGACTTTAGGTTAATTTGAGGTGACAATTATGAATTATAACGAACTTATAGGAAGAATTGCATGCTCCAAAACTGGAAGAGATCAAGGAAAACAGTTTATAATATTAAATGTAATTGATAATAAATACGTGAATATTATAGATGGTGATTTAAGAACAGTAAGAAGACCTAAAAGAAAAAAGATAAAGCATTTAAAAATTACTGATGAGGTAATAGAAAATGCAAATGAGCTTTTAATATCTAATGATAGTATTATTAATATAAAAGTAAAAAAGTTTTTGAAAAATAGGGACGCTATTAAGGAGGGTTAAGTACCTTATGTCAAAAGATGATGTAATAGAAATGCAAGGTACAGTGTTAGAAGCTTTGCCTAATGCTATGTTTCAAATTCAGTTAGAAAGCGGTCAAACAATATTAGCACATGTATCTGGTAAACTAAGAATGAATTTCATAAGAATTTTACCAGGTGATAAAGTAACAGTTGAGCTTTCTCCATATGATTTAACAAGAGGTAGAATAACTTGGAGAGCTAAATAGCAAGGAGGGTTAGGAATGAAAGTAAGACCATCAGTAAAACCTATTTGTGAAAAATGTAAAGTTATAAAGAGAAAAGGTAAAGTAATGGTTATATGTGAAAATCCTAAACATAAGCAAAAACAAGGTTAATATAAACATTAAAAAAGTTATCAAAAATAGTTGATAAATTAATAAATTTGCAATATCATGTATAAGTATGATATTAAAAATTAAAAAGTTTATATGCGGCTGCTAATATAAATTAGGATGAAGTTGAAAATTAGGAGGTGTAAATTAAATGGCTAGAATAGCTGGTATCGACCTACCAAAGGAAAAAAGAGTTGAAGTGGGTTTAACTTACATCTACGGGATTGGAATAAACAGATCTCGTCAGATTCTTAAAGAAACAGGAGTTAATCCAGAAACTAGAGTTAAAGATTTAAGTGAAGAAGAAGTAAATACAATAAGAGATTTCATCGGTAAGAACTTTGTTATCGAAGGAGATTTAAGAAGAACAATAGCTCTTGATATAAAGAGATTAGTTGAAATAGGATGTTACAGAGGAATCAGACATAGAAGAGGACTTCCAGTAAGAGGACAAAAGACTAAGACAAACGCTAGAACTAGAAAAGGCCCAAAGAGAGCTATTAGTGGTAAGAAAAACAAATAGTAAGGAGGGATGATAAGTGGCTAAGGCAAATACAAGAAAGACTAGAAGAAAAAAGGAAAGAAAGAATATAGAGCACGGTTGTGCACATATAAAATCAACCTTTAACAATTCAATAGTTACAATAACTGATGCAGTTGGTAATGCATTATCTTGGTCAAGTGCGGGAGCTTTAGGCTTTAAAGGATCAAGAAAAAGCACACCATTTGCAGCTCAAATGGCTGCCGAAACAGCAGCAACAAGTGCAATGGAACATGGTTTGAAGAGCATCGAAGTATATGTAAAAGGACCAGGAGCTGGTAGAGAAGCTGCTATAAGATCATTACAAGCTGCAGGACTTGAAATTACTTTAATAAAGGATGTTACACCAATACCACACAACGGTTGTAGACCACCAAAGAGAAGAAGAGTTTAGTATATAGAAACAGGAGGTGTTACTTGAATGGCTAGATACATTGGAGCTACATGTAGATTATGTAGAAGAGAAGGTATGAAACTATTTCTAAAAGGGGATAGATGTTATACAGACAAATGTGCATTTGCAAGAAGAAGCTATGCACCAGGACAACACGGACAAGGCAGAAAGAAACTTTCTAACTATGGAATTCAATTAAGAGAAAAACAAAAAGCTAGAAGAATCTATGGAATTCTTGAAGCACAATTTAGAAAATACTACGAAAAAGCTGAAACAATGAGAGGAATCACAGGTGAAAACCTATTAAGACTTCTTGAAATGAGATTAGATAACGTAGTATATAGATTAGGATTTGGAAGTTCTAGATCAGAAGCTAGACAATTAGTTACACATGGACATTTCTTAGTAAATGGTAAAAAAGTTGATATAGCATCTTTCAAAGTAAGCGCTGGAGATGTTATAACTGTTCGTGAAAAGAGCAGAGGTACTGAAAAGTTCAAAACTTTTGCTGAAAATCCAAAAACATTACCAGCTTGGTTACAAGGAAATGTAGAAAACTTTGAAGGAAAAGTTATTGCTGAGCCAACTAGAACTGATATTGATGTTCCAGTAAACGAAACATTAATTGTTGAGTTATATAGTAAGTAAGATTGGTAATTAGATGGAATCAGTTGCCCTCAGTATGGTATAATTCATTGAAGGAGGGTTCGTATGTTAGAAATAGAAAAACCCAAAATAGAGTGCGTTGAAGCATCTGAAGACGGTACTTATGGTAAATTTGTTATAGAGCCTTTAGAAAGAGGATATGGAATAACTTTAGGTAACTCACTTAGAAGAATTCTTTTATCATCTTTACCAGGGGTTGCTGCAAATTCAATTAAAATAGATGGCGTTCTTCACGAATTTTCAACTGTAACTGGAGTTAAAGAAGATGTTACTGAGTTAATTCTTAACATTAAAGGATTAGCGCTAAAGATGAATGGCGAGGGACCTAGCACTATATACATAGAAGCACAAGGCCCTGGAGAAGTAACTGCAGCAGACATTATTTCTGATGGTAACATAGAAGTAATGAATAAAGATATGCATATAGCTACATTAGACGATGACGGAAAACTTTATATGGAGATTAACATAGACAGAGGAAGAGGATATGTTACTCAAAATAAAAATAAGAAAGATGATTTACCAATAGGTACTATACCAGTTGACTCAATTTACACTCCTGTAAAGAGAGTTAATTTCACAGTAGAAAATACTAGAGTTGGTCAAATCACTGATTATGATAAATTAAGTATAGAAGTTTGGACTAATGGAACTATACAACCAGAAGAAGCTATAAGTCTTTCAGCAAAGATACTTATAGAACATTTCAAGTTATTCATGACTCTTACAGACCATGCTGATAATGTTGAAATAATGGTGGAAAAAGAAGAAGACAAGAAAGAAAAAGTTCTTGAAATGACTATAGAAGAGTTAGATCTATCAGTAAGAAGTTATAACTGTTTAAAAAGAGCAGGTATAAACACTGTACAAGAGCTAACAGAAAGAACTATAGACGATATGATGAAGGTTAGAAATTTAGGTAAAAAATCCCTTGAAGAAGTACAAGAAAAACTTGCTGCTTTAGGATTAGGCTTAAAGAAATCCGATGAGTAAAGGAGGATGAAACATGGCACAACAACGTAAGTTGGGATTACCAACTGATCATAGAAGAGCTATGCTAAGAAATTTAGTAACTAGTTTCTTAAAAAATGGTAAAATAGAAACTACTATAACTAGAGCAAAAGAAACTAGAAACATGGCTGAAAAAATGATTACTCTTGCAAAAAGAGGAGATCTTAACGCTAGAAGACAAGTGTTAGCATATGTAACTGAAAAAGAAGTAGTTAATCATTTATTTGCAGAAATCGCTCCAAAGTATGCAGAAAGAAATGGTGGATATACAAGAATATACAAAATGGGACCAAGAAGAGGCGATGGAGCTGAAGTAGTTATACTAGAATTAGTATAATACTGTAGAAGGGGATTAAGGATTTCTTACTTAGTCCCCATTTTACTATATCCTTTAATAAGAGTTTAAAAGGAGTATCTATCTTATATGAATGAAAACATAATTGAATGTAAAAATGTTGTATACAGATATGAAAAAAGTGAACAAGAGTCTAAAGTTGCTATAAATAATGTTAACCTTAATATAAAAAAAGGTGAGTTTTTAGTAGTACTTGGACATAATGGATCAGGAAAATCGACTTTATCTAAACATATGAATGCACTTTTGCTTCCGAGTGAAGGCACTGTTTATATATCCGGAATGGATACAAAAGATGAGGAAAATGTATGGAAAGTTAGAAATACTGCTGGAATGGTATTTCAAAATCCAGACAATCAACTTGTCGCTACAATTGTAGAAGAAGATGTTGCTTTCGGGCCAGAAAATTTAGGAATACCACCAGAAGAAATAAGAACTAGAGTAGATGATTCATTGAAGAAGGTAAATATGTATGAATACAGAAGGTATGCACCACATTTATTATCAGGTGGACAAAAGCAAAGAATAGCTATAGCTGGTATATTGGCTATGAGGCCTAAATGTATTATTTTCGATGAACCTACGGCTATGTTAGATCCTTCAGGAAGAAAAGAAGTTGTTAATACTATAAAAGATATAAATTCACGTTATGGTATCACTATTGTACTTATAACACATTATATGGAAGAAGCTGTAGAGGCAGATAGAATTGTAGTTATGGACAAAGGAAAAGTTGTTATGGAGGGTACTCCAAAACAAATTTTTAGCAACGTTCCAGTCATGAAGAATATAGGACTTGATGTTCCACAGATGACAGAGCTTGCATATGAACTTAAAAAAAGTGGAGTAAATATAGCTTCAGATATATTAACTATAAATGAGATGGTGAATGCATTATGTCAATTGAAATAAAAAATTTAACACACATATATATGCCTGGATCACCTTTTGAAAGAAAAGCTCTTGATAACGTAAACATAATGATAAATGATGGAGAGTTTGTTGCGCTTATAGGACATACAGGATCAGGAAAATCTACGTTAATCCAACATATAAATGGATTATTAAAGCCATCTAGTGGTAGTATAATTGTAGATGGTATAGATATAACATCTATAAAAACTAAATTAAATGAAGTAAGGAAAAAAGTAGGACTTGTATTTCAATATCCTGAGTATCAATTATTTGAAGAAACTATAGAGAAGGATATTGCATTTGGTCCTAAAAATTTAGGGTTAAATGAAGAGCAAATATCTAAAAGAGTTAGAAAAGCTATGAATATAGTTGGATTAGATTATGATTTATATAAGGATAAATCACCTTTTGACTTGAGTGGTGGACAAAAACGAAGAGTTGCAATAGCTGGGGTTGTTGCAATGGAACCTAAGGTGCTGATATTAGATGAACCAGCCGCAGGATTGGATCCTAAGGGAAGGGAAGATATATTAGAAAGAGTTAAAGAACTTAGAGAAGAATATAAAATGACAATAATATTAGTATCTCATAGCATGGAAGATGTAGCGAAAATAGCCGATAGGGTTTTAGTTATGGATCAAGGAAAGTGTATTTTAGATGGTGCAACAAGAGATGTATTTAGAAAAATAGATATATTAGAAAATGTTGGACTAGGAGTTCCTCAAGTAACTTATTTAGTTAAGGCATTAAGGGAAAAGGGATTTAGTATATCTGAAGATATATTTACTATAGATGAAGCTAAGGTGGAAATTTTAAAATTATTAAAGGGAGCTAATAGCCATGATTAAAGATATTACTATAGGACAATATGTTCCAGGAGAATCTTTTATTCATAAATTGGATCCTAGAGTTAAAATATTGTTATCAATAATATATATAATAAATCTATTCATAATAAATAATTTTAAAGGGTATGCATTTGTTATAGCTTTTACAGCTATTGCTATAATTATTTCAAAAGTACCTTTTAAGTATATATATAAAGGATTAAAGCCTGTATTTATATTGCTTATTATAACGGCTTTATTAAATATATTTATGACTGGAGGTAACTCCGGAGAGGATCCACTTTGGCAGTGGAAATTTTTAAGAATATATAAAGCTGGCTTAGTATTGGCTGGTTTTATGATTGTAAGATTAGTATTTTTAATAGTAGGAACATCTTTACTTACTTTAACAACATCACCTATAGAACTTACGGATGGATTAGAAAAATTATTAAATCCATTTAAAAAAATAGGATTACCGGCTCATGAATTAGCCATGATGATGACTATAGCTCTTAGGTTTATTCCAACTCTTATGGATGAAACTGATAAAATAATGAAAGCGCAGATGGCAAGAGGTGCTGATTTTGAATCAGGTAATTTAATTAGTAGAGCTAAGAACTTGGTTCCACTTTTAGTGCCATTATTTATAAGCTCTTTTAGAAGAGCTGAAGAACTTGCTATGGCTATGGAAGCAAGGTGTTATAGAGGTGGAGAAGGAAGAACAAGAATGAAAGTATTGAAATTAGATAAAAGAGATATGTATGCAACAATTATAATTATAGTTTTAGTTGGTTTATCTATTTGGAGTAGAAGTTTTTATTAGATATAAAACAACAATTTTGCCGGAGTGATTATAATGAAAAAAAATGTAAAACTTATTATAGAGTATGATGGAAGTAATTATTCTGGATGGCAAAAACAAAAACATTCAATAACAGTTCAGCAGAAGATAGAAGAGGCTATTTGTGAAGTTACAAAGACTGATACAGAGATTATAGGGTGTAGTAGAACTGATGCTGGAGTACATGCAAGAAGCTTTGTAGCAAATTTTATTACGGAGAGTAGTGTGCCACCATCAAAGTTTAAATATGCCATTAACAGTAAGTTACCTAAAGATATTGTAATAAAAAAATCCAGTGAAGTTTCATTGGATTTTCATGCTAGATTTCATAGTAAGGGTAAGAAATATGTATATACTATATTGAATAGAGAAGAACCACCAACTATTGATAGAAACGTTATGTATCACTTTAATAAGTACTTAGATGTAGACGCTATGAAAGAGGCCAGTAAGTATTTTATTGGTGCACATGAATTTGATTCTTTTTATAAAAAATCAGGAAGTTCAGTTAAATCTACTCTTAGAACTATATATTATTGTGATGTTACAAAATGTGAAGATGTAATTAAATTTACTGTTATAGGTGAGGGATTCTTATATAATATGGTTAGAATAATGGCAGGTACCTTAATAGAAGCTGGTATAGGAAGAATAAAACCAGAGGACATTAAGTCTATTATTTTAGCGAAGGATAGAGAAAGAGCAGGAAGATCACTTCCACCTCAAGGACTATGCTTACAAGAAGTACTATATTAACATGCTAAAAATTTAAATATTTTTATGTTTTAGATAAAGTGTGTTGACACGCCAGGCTGATTGTATTATAATATGTATTGTTGTAAATTTCAGTATATAAGACCACAGCCCCGGTCTTGATATAGAAGAAAAAAATACAAGATCAGTTACTCAATAGGAAAAGTTCAAGGAGGGAAAACGATGAAATCATATCTTGCAAAAGAAAATGAAGTTCAAAGAAAATGGTATGTTATCGACGTTGAAGGAAAACCGTTAGGAAGAGCTGCTAGCCAAGTTGCAACAATTTTAAGAGGAAAGCACAAGCCTACATATACTCCAAACGTTGATACTGGAGATTTTGTTATCATATTAAATGCTGACAAAATAGCATTAACAGGTAAAAAATTAGATCAAAAAATGTTAAGACATCATTCACTTTACCCAGGTGGATTAAAAGAAATATCTTACAAAAAAGCTTTAGAAAGCAAACCAGAATTTGTTTTCCAAGAAGCTGTAAGAAGAATGCTTCCACAAGGACCTTTAGGAAGAAAGATGCTTAAGAAATTAAAAGTATACAGAGGTTCAGAACACAATCAAGACGCTCAAAAACCAGAAGTTTTAGAGTTAAGATACTAATATTTGAAGCTGAAGGGAGGATACATATAGATGGCTAAAGTTCAATATTTTGGAACAGGAAGAAGAAAGAAATCAATAGCAAGAGTAATACTTGTACCAGGAGACGGTAAAGTTACAATAAATAAGAGAGACATTGAAACTTATTTTGGATTAGAAACATTAAGATACATTGTTAATCAACCTTTAGTTTTAACTGGAACTAAAGAAAAATTTGATGTAATTGTTAATGTTAACGGTGGTGGTTTCACAGGTCAAGCAGGTGCTATAAGACACGGTATCACTAGAGCATTAGTTAAAGCTGATGAAACTTTAAGACCAGAGCTTAAGAAAGCTGGATTCTTAACAAGAGACCCAAGAATGAAAGAAAGAAAGAAATACGGTCTTAAAAAAGCAAGAAGAGCACCACAATTCTCAAAGAGATAATATTATACTTTACAAAAAACAAGAAAGGCATGCCTTTCTTGTTTTTTTATTTATATATAAATAAATATGGAATAACTACATAATTTTTTCTTCAAGTTCCTCAAGTAAAACATATAAAAATAGGACAAAATAATTTATGTACTTCTAATTTAGGAGGGATAAATGTGTTAAAAAAAAGGTATGTATTAAGAAGTATAATAATGTTTTTATTATTTATATGTTTGATTAACATAAGAACTATTAGTTGCAGTGCATATAATAATAAAGAGGAGTCAAATAAAGAAAAGATAATTTTAATTGATCCAGGACATGGAGGTATAGATGGTGGTGCTGTATCTAAAAATGGAACACTAGAAAAAGGGATTAATTTAGAAATATCTAAAAAGCTAAAGAAGTGTTTAGAAAAAAAAGGTTTTAAAGTGGAAATGACTAGAACAGAAGATAAAGGACTTTATTCTGATAAAGGAAAAATTAGAGATAAAAAAAATGAAGATTTAAGCAATAGATGTAAAATGAAGCTTACCACTAATTGTGATTTGTTTATTAGTATACACCTAAATATGTTTACTCAAAGTCAATATCATGGAGCTCAAGTATGGTACTCAAAAGAAGGAGAGAGTGCAGAACTTGCGCACATAGTACAACAAAATTTAAAAAGGGATTTAGATAAAAAAAATAATAGACAAGAGAAGTGTGCAAAAGGGGCTTATAAGATATTAAGATGCAATAATAGTGTTCCATCAGTTCTTGTTGAATGTGGATTTTTATCTAATTCAAATGAAGAAAAAAAATTAAAAGAAGATGCATACCAAGAGAAAATAGCTAATTCTCTATGCAATTCTATTGAAGAATTTTTTAAAATAAAAACTACTCATTAGTATTATAGGTAATATAAAAAATTACAAATATATTATTAAGTAGTATAATTATGTATTTATCAAAAACAAAGTTAAAACTAATATTGATATTACCAATATAATAAGGGGGAAATTAGGGAGAATATACTTCCTGAAGTATCAATGATATATATATATGAAGATTTATCAGAATATAGAAAAGAACGTATGATGTTGCAACATAAGCTAATAAAAAAATATAAAATGCCATTACTATCAATAATATTTAACTATATGAATGAAAAAGTCACGAATGAAGTTACATTTAATATAGTTAAATGTATAGAATATATAATAGCTGACATATTTAGTCCATATATTTTTTTTCATTTATCAAGAGAAGGTGCAGAAGGATATAATGCTATATTTATAATAAATAGAGATGCATTAGAATTAAAAAAGATTAGCATAGAAATAGAAGAAAAACATGTGTTGGGAAAGTGTGTTGATATAGAAATATATGATAATGATTTGAAGAAAATGGAAAGACAAATGCTTGGATATTCTAAGAGAAAATGTTATTTATGCAATGGAGATATGAGAAAATGTATAGAAAATAGAAATCATAATAAAAGACAAATAATAAAATATGCATATGATAAATATGATCAATATATGAAGAGTCCTTAGTTAGTAATGGCAAATGCTAGTTTGTATAAAATATTAATTTGGGAAATTTTATGTTTGTTTAATAGAAAGTATTTAAAAGTCAGTACTTTAAAAAAAACGTATACTTTATAAAGTATACGTTTTTAAAATTCAATAATAACAATATAGTGGAATCAATATATTGTTATTATCCTGTAACTAACGAAACATTTAATGTGTCTAAAATAGTATTAATAGGGGTATATATGCTTTTATATGGAGCTGCTCCTACTAATTGTCCCAATGCAAATACATTAGAATCTAACAATAGGGCACCTGAATCTCCCATATCACTCATTCTTTGGGTAATTATTTGATCTATCATAAGATATTTTTGAGTAGATGATGCTCTTACTAGTATAACAGAATGCAATTGAGTTATTTTACCGGTAGTTTTTTCTGAAGTTCTACCAATTTTCATTACAGATTCAGACAATGACGCATATTTTGTTCCTTTTGGAGGTCCGACAATAGCTATATAAGGGGAAATCAAACCAGGTGCCATTACTTCAGCAATGGCTGAATCTACAAAATTACTTTGACCTTGAAAATTTAATGGTATAAATCTACTTAAAGAAGCTATGACATCTATTCCTTGTCTCCCACCATCACCAATACTAGGTTGAACTATATATGAACCAATTGGAGCCCTATTTGATGAGGCTAAGATATGGTTATTTCCTAATATATACATTCTTATTCCATCAGTTACTAAACAGCTTAATGATCCTGTTCTTGGAAATGTTTGATTGCTAATAGAATATCCGCCAGTTACTGGTCTAATCCAGTGATTTAACGCTTGTGATTCAAAAACACCTGATTCAAATACATCTGTTGGGATGTGTTTATAATATGGGGGAATAATATCTGATGGAGCTAATTGACTTAAAGGAACTTTTTTTTCTACAAATACTGTTATACATTTAATATCAGTATCAATACCATTTACTTGCTTATAGCCAAATCCTACACCTACTACATTTATTTTAGATAAAAAATACTGATATTCACATAGACATATTCTTGAAATTGTATCATCTAATAATGAACAATTACACATATTATTAATTATACACTTATTCATAATTATCACCTATATTATAAAAGTATTGTTAAAAAACACGCTAGCATATTATTTTGTAAGTATCCATAAAGCATAGTTTTTTAGTAGGATACCTTATAGTTATATATGTTTTTTAATTATTATTTGTTCATGTTATATTTAAATTATGAAGCTAGTTAAGGTTATTATGTTTTATAAAAACAATAACCCTATTAAGTAAATAATAAGCTATTTTTACTTAATAGGGTTAAATCAATGTTTATATTAATATTTTGTTAGCTTTGTTCAAGTACCATTTGGGATATATTATTTGAATGATCCCCAACTCTTTCAAAGTTTGTAAGTAAATCTACAAATATAGAAGCACTTACGGCATTACATGTTCTAGTATTAAGTCTATGAACATGTTCTTTTCTTAACTGTGTTTCAAGAAGGTCAATATTACGTTCTATTTTAATAACTTCATCAGCAGCTTCGCTATCAAATTTTTCTAAAGCAAATATAGTTTTATCTACAGCTGATTTTGTTAGTTCATACATATTTTTTATATCTTCTAATGATTCATCAGAAAATGGTAAATTATCGTTAATTTTAACTTCAGCTAATTCAGCTATATTATCGGCATGGTCACCAATTCTTTCTATGTCACTAACTACATGAAATAAAGATGTTATAAGTTCGGATTGTTTTTCTGATAAATTAGTATTTGACAAACAAACCATATAATCTGTAATTTCTCTATGTAAGAAATTTATCAAATTTTCATGTTCTACTACAGATTGTATTAAATTTTCGTCATTGTTTAAGAAACAACACATAGAATTTTCCAAATTATCCTTAGCTATTTTACCCATTCTAGTAATTTCCTTAATTACTTGACCACAAGCAATTGATGGAGTTTCTAAAAGTCTTTTATCAAGATATTCTAGGGTAAGTGCATTTCCGTCAGTATCTTCTCCAGGAACTACCTTATTTACAAATTTAACAAGTAAAGGTATAAATGGAGCTTGTATCATAACATTAGTTATATTAAATAATGTATGTGCATTAGCAATTTCTCTTTCAAGATTACCACCAAATAAAGGAACTATTTTCAACACCAACCCAAAAGCTGCCATGAATATTATGGTACCTATTGTATTAAAGGTAAGATGTATAATTGATGCGCGTTTAGCGTTTTTATGAGTTCCTATACCTGCAAGAAGTGCGGTAACACATGTTCCAATATTATCGCCAAAAAGAATTGGTAAAGCTACAGCAAGGCTAGTTATTGATCCACTATGAACAAGAGCCATAAGGATACCTATAGTAGCACTACTGCTTTGAACTGTTGCAGTCATACCTAATCCTACAAGAACACCTAATAATGGATGTTTACCTATAGTAAGTATTAAATTAGAGAACTCTGGTAATTTAGATAGTGGAGTCATAGAAGTTTCCATTAAAGACATACCTATAAATAATATACCAAATCCAAGAATTATATCTCCAATATCTTTAGTTTTTTTCTTTTTAGAAAATAAAACAATGGCTGAACCAATAGCAAGTATTAATGGTGCAACATCTGTTAAATTAAATGCTATAAGTTGGGCTGTCATGGTTGTACCAATATTAGCACCCATAATTACTCCAGTAGCCTGAAACAAATTCATAAGACCTGCATTAACAAAACCAATAGTCATTACTGTTGTAGCGCTACTACTCTGAATGATACCAGCTACAACTGCACCTACAAGTATGGCGAATATAGTTTTACTAGTTAAAGCTTCTAAAATCTTTTTTAGCTTATCACCAGCAGCTTTTTGGAGTCCATCACCCATAAGCTTCATACCATAGACAAATAATCCAAGTCCTCCTAGTAATCCAAAAATCATTTTGTAGTCCATATGCAATATCAATCTCCTATCAAATTTCTTTTAATTTTTGATATTAAATTTCAAAAAAACTTATACTAAAGTCATTATAAGTTTATATTAAAAACACAAAAAAATAAAGAAGATATATTTAAAAATATAAAAAAATATTTAAAAAATATAAAAAAATCAAAAAAAAATGAAAAATTAATCTTAACAGTGTAACTAATATTAGAATAAAATTAAAATTTTTACAAATAGGATAAGTTACAGATATAACCTTTTAAATTATAACATAAAATACAAAATTTTTATAATAAATATAATATATTGATATTCTTATACAATATATTTATGAGTAGTAATTATAGAAAAATATTAAAATAGTGAGGTAATGTGAATTATATATATTTCATTAACAAATAATAAGCATGATTAAAAGACTGCAATAAATATTTTTATTTGCATAGTATATAAATTCGACAAATTAGTAGATATTATTCATAATTTATTACTAAATTAAAAGTTTTAATAGAGTGAGTATAGATGATTTATCGACAAAAATGTTAATAGGAGGAAGAAGTATGAGGAAAGGTATACCTGCATCTAAAGGATATGCTATTGGAGAAGTTTTATTAAAAGAGAATAAAGAAATTAACATAGTAGAAAAAATTATAGATAATTTAGAAGAAGAAAAAAGAAGATTACAATTAGCCATAAAAAATTCAAAAAAGCAGTTAAAAAAAATAAGAGAAAAAGCTGAAAAAGAACTTGGAAGTGAGAAAGGGGCTGTATTTGATAGTCATATGATGCTTTTAGATGATCCAGAATTTACAGGAGCCGTTATAATGAATATAGAATCAAATAAAATCAATGCAGAAAAAGCATTAAGTGATGTAATTGATATGTATATGGGCATATTTGAATCTATGGAAGATGAATATATGAAAGAAAGAGCTGCAGATGTTAAGGATGTAGGGAATAGAATACTTAATAATCTTCTAGAAAACGGAGAAAATGAAGAGATTAATTTAAAAGAAAATACAATTATAGTTGCACATGATCTAACACCATCTGATACTGCTCAAATAGATAAAAGTAAAGTTATAGGTTTTGTAACCAATATAGGAGGTAGAACATCACATAGTTCAATAATGGCAAGAACATTAGAAATACCAGCTGTAGTTGGTCTTAAGGACATAACACGTAATGTTAAAAATGGTGATGTAATGATAATAGATGGAAATAAGGGTGAAGTCATAATAAATCCAGACATATCTGTTATAGATGAATATGCTAATAAAAAGTTAGAATTTCAAAAAGAAAAGAAAAAATTAAAAAGGTTAATAGATGTAGAAACTGTTACAAAAGAGGGAAAACATATAGAAGTATGTGGTAATATAGGAAAGGCTCAAGATATAGATCAAATATTAGAAAATGGTGGAGATGGAGTGGGGCTTTTTAGGACAGAATTTTTATATATGGACAGACAAGATATGCCTACAGAAGAAGAACAATTTGAGGCTTATAAATATGTAGCTGAAAGAGGAAATGGAAAACCTATAGTGATAAGAACACTTGATATAGGTGGAGATAAAAAATTGCCTTATTTACCGTTACAAGAAGAAATGAATCCTTTTTTAGGCTATAGAGCTATACGACTTTGTTTAGATAGAAAAGAAATATTTAAAGTTCAATTAAGAGCACTATTAAGAGCATCAGCCTTTGGAAACATAAAAATAATGTTTCCTATGATTTCATCATTAGATGAATTTAAAGAATCAAAGGAGCTTCTTAAAGAATGTATGAATCAGCTGAATAAAGAGGCAAAAAATTTTAATAAAAATATAGAAGTTGGTATAATGGTAGAAATACCGGCAGCAGCTATATGTGCCAATGAATTTGCAAAATACGTGGACTTTTTTAGTATAGGTACTAATGATTTAATACAATATACTCTAGCTGCTGACAGAATGAATGAAAAGGTATCATATCTTTATAATCCTAAGCATCCAGCTATATTAAAGCTAATAAAAATGACAATTGATGCTGCACATAAAGAAGGAAAGTGGTGTGGTATGTGTGGAGAAGCAGCTGGAGATGAAGAAATGATACCTATTTTAGTTCAGTATGGATTAGATGAATTTTCTATGAGTGCTACATCTATACTAAAAGCAAAGCAAATTATAATGGAAAATTAATTTAAATATATCAATAATATATAATAGAATAACATAATAAATGGTGAAAATAAGAGATTAAATATAATAAAACACATAGTGTTTATAATAAAAATAAAACATTATGTGTTTTATTTAATATAAGGTATAATTATATACAAATAGGATTATATTCATCAATATGATAAATATAGTTAAAATTAATTATTAACTATTATTAGGAGGGATTATTATGAAATTTAATATAACAAGCGTAAAGAAAAAAACCGTATATTCTTTATGTGCACTTATGACAATTTCTGCAATAGGGTTTAGTGGATGTTCAAATAGTAAAGATGAAGTGAAGAAACAAGATGTTAGTATGGAGACAAATAAACAAGAAAATATAAATAAAAATGAAAACATAAAGGATGACACAAAACAATTAAAACCCAATAAACAACAAAAATCTTCAGATAAAAATTCAACTAATAAATCTAAAGCAATAAGTGATATGAAATTTATAAAGAAAAAAATAAATGAAAAAATAGAACCTAAATTCGCTACAAAGTGGAAGGAAGCAAGTAAAAATAAAATAAGTGCGTGTATAGAAGGAAAAGGACCTGATGCTGAAGAAGAAGGCGTTGGTGAAATATACATTAAAAATTTAAAGAGTAAAGAAATGTTGTCATTGAATCTTTCTCAAAAACAACAAAAGGATACTCCTAAATATATAGAATGGTTTGATGATAACAATTTAATGGTTATAATTGGAAGCGCTCATGGTACAGTTTCACAAGGTGGAAATTTATATAAAGTTAATGTAAATACAGGTGAAACTACTGAAATTTACAATACAAAAGATAAAAAAAGACAAGTATTATCTGTAAAGCGAAATGTGGATAAATTAAATCTTAATATATTAGTTTATGAAAATGATGATTTATTAAATTCACATAAAGAAAGTAAAACTATTAATATAAAATAATATTCAGGAGGAAAAAATTTATTAGCAATGAGCAAGATAAAAAAGCTATATACAAAAGCATTTACTAAATATGAGCGTGGATATATCGATGATGCTATTGATGTATGTGAAGAAATAATGTCCTTAAATATGAAACATAGACCATCTATAAATCTTAAAGGGTTATTATATTATTTTAAGGGGGATCTTCAAAGTGCATCGGCCCTTTGGAAATTAAATTATGAAGTTAATAATGATAAGGTATCTAAAAAATATTTGGACGGATTAAAAGAAGATGAAAAAATATTTTCTGTTTATGTATCAGCTATAGAATATATAAGAAAAAATAGATTTAATGATGCATTAGATTTACTTAGAAAGTGTAAAGAAAGTGACTATAATAGAATAAATGTAGATAATAATATTGCTACATGTTATATAAAATTAGGAGAATATAATAAAGCTGTTGAGTGTGTAAATAGAGTTTTAGAGATAGATGTAAAAAATCCAATAGCAATTAAAAATAAAAAGAAATTAATGAAACAAGGTATAAACAAAAATTTTGTAAAACCTAGGAAAAGTAACTTGGTTTTTATATCAGTAATAGTAATTTTATTAATAGGTGTAGGTATAGCTAGTAAAGATTTTGTGGCAAAGAAGATAAAAAATATATCTAAAAATGATGCCATACAAGAAAATACACTAAATAAAAAAAATGAGAAAATAAAAAATAAAGTTATCGATAAAAATATTACAAAAGTTAGTGTTAATGAAAAATTTCCTAGTAATGCATTAAATAAAGCTTTAGAAAGTAAAGATTTTAACAAAATTTATTTACTTGCAAACCCATGGATAGGTAAAAAACTTGATACAAATGAAAAAACGATTTTAAGCAGGGCAGAGGACATTCTTAAAGACGAAGGAGTTAAGTATTTTTATAATACAGGAAGAGAATGTGTAGAATCTAATGATAAGTGGGATATGGCTATAGATAATCTTACAAAGGCATATGATTATGGTAAGGATAGTTATCTATATGGACATATATTATTTATGTTAGGTGTATCATATCAAAATAAACAAGATGTTAAAGATGCATTAAAATATTATACAGAGTATGATAAAAAATATCCCAATGAAAATTATATACAAGAAGTATTATATAGAACTACTATTTTATATAAAAATGTAGATTTGAATAAGGCAAAAGAATATGGTGAAAAATTATTAAAAAATTATCCAGATTGTGAATATTCTAATTCTAAGATTAAAGCTATAGTAAGTAAATAGTGAATTCTAAAAAAATACGGTATACAATATAGTGTTTTGTATACCGTATTTTAGTATTAAATTATGGGAACGATAATATAGAAGTATAAATATACTAATAAGGGTGACATTGACGTATTTAATAATAATAATTATTATTTAACAAAAATACTTGACTAAATATGAAAAAAGATGTAAAATCTCATTATACCCCGTGAGGGTATATTTGAATTGTTTTATGGAGGGATAAAAATGATAAAAGAAATCGGACAATCAAACTTTACAAAGGAAGTTATAAATTCAGAAGAAGCAGTAGTAGTAGATTTCTGGGCTCCATGGTGTGGACCATGTAAAATGCTAGGACCTGTAATGGAAGAGTTAGCACATGATATGGCACATAAAGCTAAATTTTTTAAAATAAATATAGATGAAAATCCTGAAATTGCTCAAAAACTTCAAATATCTAGCATACCTAATGTAATGGTATTTAAGGAAGGTAAAGTAGTAGAAAATATGGTTGGATTTAGACCTAAAAAAGATTTTAAAGAAGTTCTTGAAAAACATATTTAGTATATTACACCGACAATGCATATAATAGCGTTGTCGGATTTATTATATATAGGTGGTGAAAAATATGAGTAAAAAGTACGACATAGCTATTGTTGGGAGTGGTCCAGCTGGGCTCGAGGCTGCAATAAATGCTAAGATAAGAAATAAAAATATAATTATATTTGGAAATAAAGATTTTAGTCCAAAACTTTTAAGAGCACCTAAGGTAAATAATTATTTAGGGTTTTATGATATAAATGGAAGTGATCTTAAGAATAAATTTCAAGAACATATAAAGCATATGGGAATAGAAATAATTGAAGAAAGAGTTAACGCTATATATGCAATGGGAGAATATTTTTCATTAATGATAAATGACAAAATATATGAAGCAAGATCAGTAATACTTGCAACTGGCATTGAATATGGAAAGTCTTTAAAAGGAGAAGAAGAGTTTTTAGGCAAGGGACTAGGATATTGCGCTACATGTGATGCTCCCCTTTATAAAGACAAAATAGTAACTATTGTTGGTTATAATAAGGAAGCTGAACAAGATGCTAATTATGTAAGTGAACTTTCATCAGTTGTATATTACATACCAATGAACAATGAGGAGTTAAATTTAAATGATAAAATAAAGGTTATAAGAGATATTCCTAAAGAAGTAGTAGGAAATAGCAAAGTAACAAAACTAGTTTTAAAGAACGAAGAAATTGAAACAGATGGTATATTTATATTAAAAGATAGTATAGCTCCTAATCAGTTAGTACCTGGTTTAGAAATGGAGGATGACCATATAAAGGTTGATAAAAAGATGAGAACTAATATAGAGAGATGTTATGCAGCAGGAGACTGTGTAGGAAAGCCTTATCAGTATATAAAGTCAGCGGGAGAAGGTCTTGTAGCTGCATTAACAGCAGTAGAAGAGTTATAGTAGTAGTAAATATAATATAGATAACAATAAAAAGACAGTTCGAGATGCTATGAACTGTCTTTTACTTTAAGAATTAAATTGTAGATGTTATTTTACTATAAAAAAGACGTGATTACCTATTCTTTTAACGTTATGTTTATTTATATTTTTCATCCAAGAGGATGTGGCTATCTTTGGGTTATAGAAAAAAACAGCATTGTTTGTAGGGTCTTTTCCTTTAAGTGCATCCATAACTGCATTGAAACAATGTTTGTCAGGAATTACATTAATTTTCCCATTTATAACACATGAAAAAGCAGATTTTTGTTTTACTACACTTTCTATGTTATTAGGAAAGTGTGAATCTTTAAGTCTATTTAATATAACTGAAGCAACAGCTACCTTACCTTCGTAAGGTTCAGCACAACTTTCTGCATATACAATTTGAGCCATTAAATTTATATCGTTTTTAGTTATGCAGAAATTATCACCCTTAGAATTAAAGACAGTTACAATTTGGGATTCTTCTTTGTATAAGGTTTTAGTTTCAGAATCCTGTATTACCCTTGCGTTAGCATAACAAAATGAAGATGTTAATAATGAAGTTAATGTTATTATGCTAACAAGAATTTTTTTCATTTTTACTATCCTCTCCTTTTAAAATTTGTGGAGTTTAACTTTAAATGGGTTAATGATATTGTGCCCATATTAAAAAAAATAATTCAAGAATTTTTATATTTATTAAATAAATCTAGAAATTTTCTATAATTTTTTTCAACATTTTCGAAATCTTCTCGAGAAGATTCATATAATTTATTTATGGAGTCTTTTTTTATAACATCACTAGAATAAGTAAGTTGTTCTGTATTCAAATTATATTTAAGGTTTTCAATATAAGAATGATAGCTTTCAAGTGTTTTTGTAAATGCTTCATAAGTAGGGGTTCCGGTTTTAGGTATAGTTAAGATTGATAAATTAGCCTTTAAAGCACTTAAAGCACTTTCGTTTTCAGCTATATCATTTAATAAAGAACTATAGCCTGTGGATGTAAGTCTCTGTTTTATATTACCAATATAATCTGTTTTAAAATTATTAAATTTTATCATTATATCATTTAGATAATCTATAAAATTAGTAGTTTGTTTTTTGGATATTTCATTATCTACATTAGTTTTCATGAGTTTTTGTATATGTTTTTTGAAATCAATTAGAAAATTTATAGTTTCATTTGGTAATTTTATTTTTACTTTCTTAATAGAAACAGATGAATAATAATTTATAGTGTCACTTTTATATTTTTCGAGGGTGTCTAAAAATGAGTTTAAATTTAAACTTTCTTTGTTTTTTACTGTTGATATTACTTGTTTATATATAAGTATATTATTTTCAACTCCGTTTATTAAATTTTTATGGTCATCAGAATATTTTTCAGTTGGATTTAAATTTCGAATATTATATAAGTTACTTTGTAATGATGATATATTTTTTTGCATAGTATTTATTAGTTGTTTAGTATTGAGGTCAGTAAGGTCTATAAATTTTTTTACTGAAACATTAATTTCATTTATATTTTTTATTTGAATATTCAAGTTATCTCGATATGTTTTAAGTGATTTATGCATGAAAAAATAATAACTTGCAAAAAAAACAGCTATACCTATGATAATAATAGAAAGAATGATACCTAATATATTTAAATTTTTATCTTTAGATTTTTCCAAGATATCAACTCCTTTAAATTAAAAAACTTATAGTATATACTGAGGATATTATTCTACTATTTCTGAAAAATATTACTTATTTATATAAATTTTTAATTAGAGAATAATAAAAATTTGTTAAATAAATAATCCACATATTATTAATAAGTAAACTATAGTGTATAATTAATAATGAATGTTTAAGGTAAGAGGTGAAAGGTATGGATTTTATAAATATAGTCACCAATACAGTTAAAAATATTAGTGTATTTTCTGTATTAGATATTTTAGTGGTATCATATATGTTTTATAAATTTTATATGTTAATGAATGAAACACGTGCAGAACAATTATTAAAAGGAATATTATTTATAATTTTACTGATTCCTATAAGTAGTTTACTTCATCTAACAATGTTAAATTGGATTCTTGAAAAGACACTTACTATAGGAGTTCTTTCTCTTATAATTATATTTCAACCGGAAATCAGAAAAGCGTTAGAACATATAGGAAGAAGTGCCTTTACAGATAAGCATATATTAGAAGATAAAGAAAAAATGGATGAAGTTATAACAGAAATAGTAGATGCGGTAGAAAATTTATCTAAGTCGAGAACAGGAGCACTTATTATAATTGAGCAGACAACAGGACTTGGAGATATAATGAGTACTGGAACTAGAATTGACTCTATTGTTTCTTCTGCATTACTTGAAAATATTTTTGTTGTAAATACACCTCTTCATGATGGGGCATCTATTATAAGAAATGATAGAATTGCTGCATCAGGATGTTTTTTGCCTTTAACAAATAATACAGAAATAAATAAAAAATTGGGAACAAGACATAGAGCTGCTATAGGAGTTTCTGAAATTTGTGATGCATTAGTTATAATTGTTTCAGAAGAAACAGGGGTTATTTCACTTGCTGTTAATGGAAATTTAACAAGACATTATACAAAAGAAAGACTTAAGGATATTCTTATAAAAATAATTACATATAGACAGACCAAAAAGGTAACTTATAGGGAGAAGGTGAAGTCATGGATAAACAAAGCCAGCAAAAAACATTGATTATAAAAATTTGTTGTGTAATTGCAGCGTTTATATTATGGCTATACACTTCTAATGATGGAAATACAATAAAAACAAATAAAATATCAAATATTCCCGTTGAAATTGTAAATTCAGATTACTTAAAACAATCAGGATTTGTACTTTCGCCCAATCAAGATTTTACAACTACTTTAAATATAACAGGAAAACCAGCAGATGTATATGCTGTAAAACCTGAAAATTTTAAATTGCAAGTTGATTTGAGTGTTTATGCACTTAAAAAAGGAGATAATAAAGTTCCTATAACTATAGTTAATAAACCTAATAGTAACGTTAGTATTATGAATTATAATAGTATGTGGGTTAACATAAAAGTAGATAATTATAAGGAAAAAACTGTACCAATAGAAGTAAGGGTAAATGGAGGTATACGAGAAGGATCAAATAAAAAGCCAATTTTAAAAATTGATAAAGCCGTAATTAGTGGTGCTGAAGAATATGTAAATTCAGTTGTGAAAGCTGTAGCATTTTTAGGAGAAAATAGTGTAGACAATGATATAGACAGATTAGTATCATTAAAAGCTATTGATAAGGATAATAAGGAAGTTAATGAAGTTTCAATAAATCCTAAAAAAGTAAGAGTATCAATTCCGGTCAATAAAGTTAAACAAGTAGGAATAAATATAAAAACAATAGGAGTTTTGCCTAAAGATTATGCTCTACAAGGACTTAGAGTGTTAAGTGGGAAGATTACCATAACAGGAAATTCAAAAGTTTTATCACAAATACAAAAAATTGACACAGAGCCAGTGAATTTAAATAATTTAAGAATAGATAGTTCAACTATTAAAGTTAAATTAATTATTCCAGATGGTATAAAAATAGATAGTAATATTGATACTGTAGATGTTGAAGTTAAACTAGATAGATTGGGTCAGCAGAATATCATAGGAAATTTAGAAATCAAGAATTTATCAAGTGGACTTACAGCTAAGTTAGACAGGACAACAATATCCTTAGTTATATCGGGTGGGAAAAATACTATAAATGAACTAAGTAGTAAAGGCATAAAATGTTATGTTAATTTAAATGGACTTGGAAAAGGGGAACATAAAGTTCCTGTAACTATCGATATTCCAAAGGGAGTAAATATAGTTTCTCAAAGTTATAAGGTTGTTAAAGTAATAATTTCTGATAATCAAAATAGTAGTGAAAATGCAGGAACAAATAATAATCAAGAAGATACTACTGAGACAAATTCATATCCTATAAAAAAACATAGATAAAACATTGGAGGATAAAAATGACGATAAGAATAAACAATATAGTTTTAGACATAAATGAAAATCATGATGTTCTATATAAAAAAGCTGCTAAAAAGTTAAGAATAGATAAAACGGACATAAAGAGTTTAAAGATAATTAAAGAATCAATTGATGCTAGAAAAAAGAATAATATAAGATATACCTATAGCATTGAAATAAATTGTGACAATGAATCTAAAGTAGTTTCTAGAGCAAAAAGTGGTGATGTAAAGATTGAAAAAGAAGAAATTAAAGAAGAGTTTATTTTTGGAAGCCAAAAATTAAATAACAGACCGATTGTAGTTGGAATGGGACCAGCAGGAATGTTTGCAGCCTTATCATTAGCGCAAAATGGATATAAGCCTATAGTTATTGAACGAGGAGAAAAGGTAGAGGAAAGAACTAAATCAGTAGAGGAATTTTGGAGAAGTGGAAAACTTAATTTAAACTCAAATGTTCAGTTTGGAGAAGGTGGAGCTGGAACATTTTCAGATGGTAAGCTTACTACGAGAATCAAAGACAAAAGATGTGATTTTGTTCTTAGAGAATTTGTAAAAGCAGGTGCACCAGAGGAAATAACTTATATGGGAAAACCGCATATTGGAACTGATATATTAAAAGATGTTGTTAAGAATATAAGAAATGAAATTATAAGTTTGGGTGGGGAAATCAAATTTAATAGTAAACTTGAAGATATAAAAATAAAAGATAGTAAAATAGTATCAATAATAGTAAATGGAGATGAAATACCATGTGAAACATTAGTATTAGCGTTAGGACATAGTGCAAGAGATACCTATGAGATGTTATTTAATAGAGGTATTTTTATGTCTCCAAAAGCTTTTGCAATAGGTGTAAGAATAGAGCATTCTCAAAACTTTATTAATGAAAATCAGTACGGTAAATTTAAGGATCATCCAAGGCTTAAAGCAGCTGATTATAGATTAGCTTATACTAGCAAAAATACAAATAGAGCGGTTTATAGTTTTTGTATGTGTCCAGGAGGAGAAGTTGTAGCGGCATCTTCTGAAGAAGGAAGACTTGTAACAAATGGAATGAGTTATTATAGTAGGGATAAAGAAAATGCTAATTCAGCTATAGTTGTAACTGTTGGAGAAAATGATTTTATAGGGGATACACCTCTTAAGGGAATGGAATTTCAAAGACATTATGAAAGTCTAGCATGTAATCTAGGTGGTGGAGATTATATAGCACCTGTTCAATTAGTAGGAGATTTTTTAAATGATAGAGTTTCAACTAGATTAGGTTGTATAAAACCAACATATAAACCGGGATATGCTTTTAAGGATTTAAGAAAGTGTCTTCCAAATGGAGTTATTGACACATTGAAAGAAGGGTTAGTTGAATTTGATAAGAAAATTCACGGATTTGCAACTGATGATGTAGTTATGACTGGTATAGAGACAAGAACATCGGCACCAGTTAAAATAGAAAGAAATGAAAATCTAGAGAGTATATCAGTAAAAGGATTGTACCCTTCAGGAGAAGGAGCTGGATTTGCCGGAGGAATAATATCAGCAGCCGTAGATGGACTAAAATCAGCAGAGAGTATAATGAAGAAATATCTACCAATATAAAATCAATATTTAAAATGGGGCAAATTGCTCCATTTTTTTTATTTAGCTCTTTTATTATGAGGTTTTGTAACTAAATCGTAGTTGTTATATTGTAAAATATGTAATATAATTAACTGGAATATGTGTTAATTAGGATAAAAACAAATAAAGAGAGGTACACAATATGAGTAGATTGTTTGGAACGGATGGAGTAAGAGGAATTGCGAATACAGAGTTAACAGCGGATCTTGCATTTAAACTAGGCAGAGCTGGAGCTTTCGTTTTAACAGAAGGAACTCATAAGCCTAAAATATTAGTAGGTATGGATACAAGAATATCAGGAGATATGCTAGAAGCTGCATTAGTATCAGGAATTTTATCCGTTGGAGCTGAAGCAATCTGTGTAGGAATTGTACCAACACCTGCAATAGCTTATCTTACAAGAAAGTATAAGGCTGATGCTGGAGTTGTAATTTCAGCTTCTCATAATCCGGTAGAATATAATGGAATTAAGTTTTTTAATAAAAATGGATATAAATTAAAAGATGAATTAGAAGATAGAATTCAAAGTATAATAGAAAACGATTTTGAAGGAGTTCCATCACCAACAGGGGAACACTTAGGAAAAAAAGTTGTATGTGAATCAGCAGAAGAAGATTACATAGAATTTGCAAAATCTACAATAGATGTAGATTTAAGAGGATTAAAAATAGCACTTGATTGTGCTAATGGTGCATCTTATAAAACATCTGTTGAAACATTTAGAGAATTAGGAGCTGAGGTTGTTGTTATTAATAATGACCCAGATGGGATAAATATAAATAAAAATTGTGGATCAACGCATCCAGAAGAATTAATGGATTATGTTGTTAAACAAGATTGTGACTTAGGTCTTGCTTTTGATGGTGATGCAGATAGATGTCTTGCTGTAGATGAAAAGGGAAATCTTATAGATGGAGATTTTATAATGACTATCTGTGGTAAGTATTTAAAAGAAAAAGGTAAGTTAAAAGATAATATGGTAGTTGTAACTGTAATGAGTAACCTTGGATTAAGTATAGCTTTTAATGAAGAAAATATATCTACCATAAAAACTAAAGTTGGAGATAGATATGTTCTTGAGGAAATGGTTAAGGATGGTTATAAACTTGGTGGAGAACAATCAGGTCATATAATTTTCTTAGACTTTAATACAACTGGAGATGGACTTGTAACAGGACTTCAAGTTGCAGCAATAGTTAAGGAAACAGGAAAGAAACTATCTGAACTTGCATCAATAATGACAAAACTTCCACAAGTTTTAGTAAATGCAAAAGTTCCTAATAATATGAAGGATATACACGAAAAAGATGCAGAGATAGCCGAAGAAATAAGAAAAATAGAAGAAAGATTAAATGGTTCAGGAAGAGTATTAATAAGGCCTTCAGGTACAGAACCATTAGTAAGAGTTATGCTAGAAGGAAAAGATCAAGCTGAACTTGATAAAATAGCACATGCTCTTGCTAAAATGATAGAAGAAAAAGCTAATGTGTAAAAATAAATAGTTAAAAGGAGTATTCCCTAAGTGGGAGTGCTCTTTTTATCAATTGGAACAAAATAGAATAAATCAAACATAATTAATTTTGTTGACGTATAATACAATGTAAAATATAATGTAGAGGTAGCTTATTTGCTACTATTAAAGTTTAAGGGGAAAAATGAAGAAAAATAGAGTTTATAGAGAATATTTAAAAGCGCCAGAACTTAGGAAGAGTTGAAACGGTAAAGATTTAGAGGGTATTTATGAAACGCAAAATAAGTTTTGTGTAAGTTCGCCTTAACCAAATCTTAGATTTGGAGGCTCACTTAAGTTGACGAGGATGGGGAGAATCGAGGATTCGGCGGATGTCCCACGGTATTTATGTACTACCGATAAAGGCTAGCAAAACTGAAAAGTAATTTTCAGTACAAATCTAGCTAGGTACATTTAAAAGCAAATTCCCTTAAACATACAAAAAATTTACACAAAAGGGAGAAAAGAATATGTGTGGAATAGTTGGTTATTTAGGAAACAAAAGCGCAGCTGAAGTTTTAGTAGAAGGATTATCAAAGCTTGAGTACAGAGGATATGATTCAGCAGGTGTTGCAGTACTTCAAGATAATGAAATAATTGTTGAAAAACACAAAGGAAGACTTGCAAATCTTGAAACTGCACTTGAAGAGAAAAAACTACACGGGAGTATAGGAATCGGACATACAAGATGGGCAACTCATGGAGCTCCATCAGATATAAATTCACATCCTCATACTAATGAAAAAGGAACAATAGCAGTTGTGCACAATGGAATAATCGAAAATTATATACTTTTAAGAGATTGGTTAACTTCAGAAGGATATAAATTCAAATCAGAAACAGATACAGAAGTTATACCCCATTTAGTTGATTACTACTATGAAGGAAATTTATTAGATGCAGTTATGAAAGCTGTTAAGAAAATGGAAGGTAGTTATGCAATCGGAGTAATATGCAAAGATGAACCTAACAAATTAGTAGCAGTAAGAAAAGATAGTCCATTAATAGTTGGAGTAGGTAAAGATGAAAGCTTTATAGCATCAGATATCCCAGCTGTTTTAAATCATACAAGAGAAGTATATTTACTTGAAGATAATGAATTTGTTCTTATGGAAGATGGAAAAATTACATTATTTGATGAAAATAAAAAAGAAATCGAAAAAGATATATTCCACGTAACTTGGAATGCAGATGCAGCTGAAAAAGGTGGATATGAGCACTTCATGTTAAAAGAAATACATGAACAACCAAAGGCTATAAAAGATACTTTAACTTCAAGAATAGTTAAGGGAGAAAAAGTTAACTTAGATAGCATAAACATTACAAAAGAACAAATAAAAAATATAGATAAAGTTTATATAGTAGCTTGTGGAACTGCTTATCATGCAGGGGTAGTAGGTAAAGCTGCAATAGAAAAACTTGCAAAAATACCAGTAGAAGTAGAAGTTGCATCAGAATTTAGATATAGAGATCCACTTATAACTGAAAGAACATTAATGATAGTTATAAGCCAATCAGGAGAAACAGCAGACACATTAGCTGCATTAAGACTTGCTAAAGCACAAAATGCAAGAGTTATAGCAGTTACAAATGTAGTTGGAAGCTCAGTTGCAAGAGAAGCTGACGATGTATTATATACATGGGCAGGGCCTGAAATTGCAGTTGCTTCAACAAAAGCTTATGTAACTCAGCTTGTAGCAATGTATATAATCGCTTTATACTTTGCTGAAAACAAGGAAAGTGTAAGAAGTACAGAAATAGAAAAAATCAAATCAGAGCTTTTAAACCTTTCAGAAAAGGCTGCTGAAGTTCTAAATGATAAAGATAAGATAAAAGAGTTTGCAAAAGAAGTGTTTGAAGATAAAGATATGTATTTCTTAGGAAGGGGACTTGACTTTGCAGTGGCTATGGAAGGATCTCTAAAGCTTAAAGAAATATCATACATTCACTCAGAAGCTTATGCAGCTGGAGAATTAAAACACGGACCTATAGCATTAATCGAAGAAGGAACAACAGTAATAGGTCTTGCAACTCAAGAGTATTTATTTGAAAAAATGTTAAGTAACATAAAAGAAGTTAAAACAAGAGGGGCAAAAGTTATAGCAATAGCTATGGAAGGACATGATATAGTTGAAAAGACAGTTGATTCAGCTATTTATATTCCAAGAGTTATGCCAATCATAGCACCAATACTTTCAGTAATACCATTACAACTTTTATCTTACTATGTATCAATAGAAAAAGGTTGTGACGTTGATAAACCAAGAAACCTTGCAAAATCAGTAACTGTTGAGTAACGAATAAAAATATTTAAGAATCTCTGTAAAAAGGAGATTCTTTTTTATATATATAGGTTGTTGAATAACTAATTTTTACAAATCTTAAAAAGCATTTATGCGCGAGCATGTGTTTAATAATTTTAAGTGTGCATTAGGAAGTTCTTTAAAAATTTTAAAAAGTAAGTGCGTTAGCGCGATGAAAACTATAGATTCCAAGGATATTTTCTAGAACTTATTTTGCTGTTAACCTTATTAAATTCGTCTATAATATACGATAAAAGAACCCACTTAACATGGCGTTCATAGCGTTTTTGTCCGTAAAGTCTAGGGTTTTCTAGATTATAGAGTCCTTTAATTATACAAAATAATTGTTGAATTTTTAGCCTATTTTTATATAAATTTTTACCTATTGGCGATTGCATAAAAAGAGCATTTTTATATCTAGATTCATCTTTAAAAGATTCTATACTGTTTGATTTACGCATATTTACGTCTGTTAATAAATTATATTCTAGAGTTTTAGAAACTTTAAACCATTGAGCATCATCATAAGCAGCATCGGCAAGTACAATAAATGGATTATAAGTTTTCAGTTCATATAACAATCCTTGGACTTGATTATCATATACATTTGCAGTAGTTATAGAAAATGACAAAGGTAATATACTATCACATACACAAGCGGTACAATGTAACTTATATCCTTTATATCTGCCAAGTCGAGTTCCTTTTCCATACCTAGCTTCGCTATCATATAATGAGCTCCTTAATGCAGTACCATCAATAGCACAAATTCTAGTTGATGGATTTATAAGTTCAATAAGCATAGCATAAATGCCATAGTACACGTATTTTTCTAAAGCTATCGCTCTTAAAGAAAATGTAGAATGGTCAGGAACTTCTTTTAAACCTATAATCTTTTGAAATACAATATCTTGTTTAATTTTATATTCAAGTTCTCTAAGACTAAAAATACTATTATTTACACCATATATCATACATGCAACAATTTGTTGATCTGAATATTTAGGCGGTCTACCTTTAGTTTTTCTAGTATTAATGCCAAGTTTATTAAATGCAATATTAACAGTTTCAAAAATTTTAAAATAAATGTTTTCGCTTTGTATATTTAATGTTATAATCATACTTGAGTCATCCTTTGTATATTATGGTTTTTTTAAGCGAAAACATTATATCACAAAGTGATGACTTATTTATTTTTTTGTATTTTTAATTATTCAACAACCTAGTATAAAGTTACTATAGGAAATATTGACATATTTTAAATTTAAAATTGACAAAAGAAAATATTTTAAGCTATATAATTAAAGAAGCTTGCATTACTATGTATAAAATGTTAATATATACCTACAAGTCGTGTAACGAGGTATAGGTGGTGGTGAGGTGGATAAGGAAATAATGAAGGGGAGTATAGATATATTACTTCTTTCCATTATTAATAGCCATGATTCATATGGTTATGAGATTGCTAAATGTATTAAAGAAAAAAGTGGTAATATGTATTCTATGGGAGAAGGTACTTTATATCCGGCACTTAAACGACTGGAGGGAAAAGAACTAATAGAATCTTATTGGGAAAGAAGTAGTTTAATAGGTAGGCGAAAATATTATAGAATAACTGAGTTAGGAAAAGAGGTTTTAAAAGAAAAAATCGATAATTGGAATAATGTAACAAAATTGATTAGCATGTTTAAGGGGATGTGAGTATGAAGGAGTTTGATAAGTTTATTAATAATTTATTAGATACAAGTGGAATAAATGATTTTGATAAAATGGATTTAAAAGATGAGATACAAGATCATTTAATGCTTTTAAAGTTGGATTACATAAATAAGGGATATAGTGAGAGTGATTCTATAAAATTAGCTATAAGAGATTTTGGACAAGAAAATTTTATTGGAAGAGAAATAAAAACAAATTTACCATCTAAAAATAGGACAAAAGTATTTTATAAAAAAGATAAAATTAAGTGTATATTAGGTATGTTTTTATCATATTATCTATTTATATTTTTTTCAGAAATTATTTTTGAAATAGATCATAGAACATTAATATTTAATATATTGCTAGCCATTATTCCAAGTTTATTTGGATTTATTTATATCAACATAAAGGTTATTAATAATAACAAAAACATTTATAATCTTAATTTTATTTTAATATTATATTTTATAATTGAAAAGATAATAATGAGTAGCTTAATTTTAATATATTATTATATAAAGCCAAACAAGTTTATTTTGTATAGAGTGTTTAAAAATTATTATGTATTTAATAAAGAATATATAATTTCCTATATTATAGTGTTTATTGTTTTTATATTAATACAGTTATATATAAATAAAAAGGAAATTATAAATATAAAAAATACATGTGATTTAAAGCTTAGTTCGGTTATATTGGGAGACTTATCGATATTATTAATGATAGCATATTATTTATTTCCAAATAGATGGTGCTTTTTATATTGCTTAATAGAAAAAATAATCCATAGTAATGTTGAAATAATTAGTAAAAATTTATTATTTATAGTTATTAATAATAAAATGGTAATACCTAATTTAGGATTAATATTATTTATATTCTTAGTTATTAGAAAAATTAAGAAAAGAATAATATTATAATATATATAATTTTAATAAAAAAATGTATGATAATTTATCAAAAATAAATTATCATACATTTTTTATTTTAAATATTAAATATTAAAAAATAAATATTTAGGGATTTATTTTAATAAATATATTTTTTAATTAAAATAATCAAGATCACTTTTTATAGTATTACTTATATCATTTAATGAACAAGATATACTAGATAATAAATTTAATTTTTGAGACTGAATACTTAGTTTATTATTAATACATTTAGAAGATTTCACAGTATCATTTATATAATTAACTACTTTAGTTAGTGATTGTGTACTATTTTCAATTCCGGCAGTTTGTTCTTCAATTACTGATATTATTTCTTCAACTGAAAGCTGAGAATTAACAGCTTTATTTTTAATATCATTCATTAAATTAGTAGTAAGTTTTATATTGCCAACTAAATTTTTAAACTTATCGTTCATATCATCAAGAATATTTGAGGTTGACAATATTTCATCTTGAATATTGAATAATAAACTATCGATATTGTGAGATGCTTTTGAACTTTGTTCGGCTAAGTTTTTGATTTGTTCAGCAACGATCGAAAAACCTTTACCAGATTCACCGGCTTTAGCAGCTTCAATGGAAGCATTAAGAGAAAGTAGGTTAGTTTCTTTAGCTATATAAGTTATTACATCTAATAATGAATTTATTTTACTTGATAAATTTGTTAGATTATTAATTTTAATATTTATATTTTCTAATGAATTAAATGATTCATTAAGTGTATATTCCATGTTGTTAGCATGGTTAACTCCTGTTTCTGCTGATGAAGTAGAATCATTTACTGCTGAATGAAGATTTTCTAAATTTAAGTTTACATTATCTATACCTTCAGAAAATTGTTGTAATATATTTAAATTTTCTTCTAAAGATACTAAATTTTCGTTCATTTTAGTATTAACATCATTTATCATGTTAGCTATGGCTAGTTGATTAGTTTCATTATCTTGTATAGTTTCTTTTAAATTATTAGAATAAATATTTAAGTTTATAGAATTTTTTTTGCAATTTTTAATCATATCTTTTATTTTTTCAGAAAATATATTAAAACTTTTGCTAAGTTCAGAAAATTCATCATTTCTTTTTAATAGGGTTTTATCTATAATCAAATTCAAATTTCCTTCAGAGAATCTTTTTAACGTTATAGATAAATTTGTAATTGGATTAGTTATCCTATCTGTAAAGTTTTTAACGAAAATCAAAGATAATACCAAGATAAATATTAAAATTCCTAATGCTATTAATGAATAAGTATAAATGCTATTAGTTATATTGGAGTAAGGAACAGCTATAAGTAAATTAAGACCATAGTTTTTTAATGATTTATAGCTAGTTAATGTTTTGGTATTATTTAAAACAAACTTTCCATTACCAGATTGATTATTAATCATTTTTTGAACAGGTTCTAAATTTGATAAATTTATTATTTTTTTAAATTTGGACAAGTTTTCAAACTTATCATTCAATTTATCAACCAACAATGAGTGTCCTTTGTTAGTTAGTAATAATGCTCCATGATTGTCTAATAAACCAAAGGTGCAATTTAAGTTCTTAGTTGTTAAATTTAAAGAACTATACAAACTATCAATTTCAAGTATAGATGATACTGTACCTATTATATTTCCTTGATTTTTGATGGGACTACAGTAAATAATAATAGATTCACCTGTTATGGTGGAAATTATAACTGGCGAAAAATTACTTTGACCTTGTATAGCTTTTTTAAAATAATCTCTATTAGCAACATTAACATTTCCTATGCTTGGATATTTAGCAATTTGCATTCCATCATATTTAGTTATAAAAGCTCTTTTTATAAATGTATTATTACATACTAAGTTTTCAATTATTTTTTCTTTATTTTGAGCTTCAATATTACTTAATGTTCCTAATGTATTAGCTAATAAATCTGTTGAAGATTTAACAGAATCAATGGCATGTACTATTAGTTCCTCGGAGTCCATAGTGGTTTGTTGTAAATATCTAGTATTAGTTTTTGACATATAATCAATATGTAAGTATATAAAAACAAAAGTACATAATGCAAGAGAAGTAAATAAAATAATACTAGACTTTATTGCCAAATCTTTTTTAAATTTTTTTTTCAATTTTCTACCTCCCGATATATAAAATTTAAATAAATGCTTTAATATTATACAATTTTATATTAAAAAAGTACATAAATTACAAGAAAAAAATGTATAAAAATCAATTAAATTAAATTATATGATTATAATTATTATAATTGTAAATATATTATAAAAGGGTTATATATTACATAATATATTATTTGTATATACATTTCCTAAGTATTAAATTATATAAAAATATTGTTCTATTATATAAAAAAAGTTATGGAATAAATATAAATAATCTGAAAATAATAAATTAAGATAACAAGATTCATCAAAATATAGGAGGAATAGTATGCAAAAATATATTTGTGATGTTTGTGGATATATATACGATCCAGAGGTTGGTGATCCTGATAATGGGATAGCCCAAGGAACACCTTTTGAAGATATACCAGATAATTGGTTATGCCCACTTTGCAGTGTAGGTAAAGATCAATTTTCTAAAACTGAATAGTATAGTGTTTACAAATTGGCAATACCTGTGTATATAATTAAATATGCATAGGTATTTTTATTGTGGGGGAGATATATATGAAGGAAAATATATTGATGATAGAGGATGAAGAAAATATAAGGGACATTTTAAATTATTCTTTGAAGAATGAAGGATATAGTATAAAAGAGGCATCAACTGGAGAAGAGGGAATAGAAATTATAGAAAATATTAATATGGATTTAATTATATTGGATTTAATGTTACCAGGTATCAGTGGATATGATGTTTGTAGAGAGATAAATCCTAATTATAAGATACCAATAATTATGCTTACAGCGAAAATGATATTGTAGATAAGGTTATCGGACTTGAACTTGGAGCTGATGATTATATAACAAAACCTTTTGATATAAGGGAAGTTATAGCAAGAGTTAAGGTTTGTTTAAGAAGAATAAAAGAATTGGACAAACAATCTCATCCAGATAATCATGAAAAAAGTGAGGAGAATATAATACAAATTACTGATGATATAAAGATATTTGTAAATAGTAGAGAGGTATTTAAGGATCAGAAAATTATAAATCTAAAACCCAAAGAATATGATTTGCTATATTTTTTAGCCAGAAATAAAAATATAGTCTTTTCAAGAAATCAGTTACTTGATGATATATGGGGATATGATTTTTTAGGAGATAGTAGAACAGTTGATGTACATATACAAAGAATAAGAAAAAAACTAGGAGTTACAGGGAAAAATTCTATTATAAAAACTGTATTTGGAGTTGGATATAAAATGATATAGATTACTGTAGACGAAATATGAGGTGTTGTAAATATGAGGATATCTATAAAATATAAAGTTGTAGTTGGACCTTTATTTATATTTTGCATAGGGTTTAATATGATAAGTATTGTCACTAGTAAAATAATAATGATAAACAATAAAGAAATTATTAATAAAGAATTTTTAAATGCTCAAAGAGATAGCACATTTTATGTAAATGACTATAATAGTGCATTTTAAATTGAATAATTTTACAGTTAAATAGATAAATACTATTTTATGCTATTTTTAAATTTTCAAAAATTTTTTCTATAGGTTGGCCGTTTAAGGCTGCTGAATAAATAAAAATAATTTGAGCTTTTTTAAAATTATTTTTAGCTAATTTTAACCCTGTATTGAATTGTAAAGTTTTGCTTGAGTATAACTTACAATAAGTATAGGTTATAAACATTATAGTAAGATATCGAAGGATACTTCTTTCACTTTTTACTTGATAACTATCTAAACCTAAATAATTTTTGCAATCTCTGAAGAATGGTTCAATAACCCACCTGTCGGTGTATTTAAATAGAATATCTAAAGGTTTTAATACTAGGTCTGTGGATATAAATGCTTTTAAAGAACCTTCTTTTTGAAAGGATTCTTTGGGATAACTTAAAATTATTGAAACATTTTTCATATCATTTAAGTGTCCAATATAGTTATAAATATAGTAATGCTTACCTTTAACTTTGACGAGGTCAAAGGAATCTTTATTTAAACTAGTAGCAAATTTATGTAATTTTATTCCTAATCTTTCATGACCTTTAGGATATATAACTCTATTAGTTTTAAGTGCACCAATATAAGCGTAGCCTGCTAACGCAGAAGCTTTAAAAATAGCTTTACAACTATACCAACTATCACATAAAATATACCCTTTATTAACAGGTTTAGGCATTGATTTAATTAATTTAGTAGCTATATCTATCTTACTCATATTACTCTTATCGTAGATTTCTATTGAGTAAGGTAAAACTAAACCATCACAAGAAAGTAAGGCAACCACTAATTGATGACCATATACTGTTTTCCTTTTTAAATGTGAATTGTGAAAATAACATTTTTCTATAGGATTTATTGCCTTTGACGAGGGCTTTGTTTTTTCAGAAATAGTATCATCAATTATTAAATAAATTGGTTTTTGTGATTTCTCGGATTTATTCCAAATAAGCTCTATAACCTTAGATTTCAAAGCATTTATTAATAAATTTTCATCCCAATTGCTTTTAGATAAAAATCTTGTAATACTAGTTCTATGCCTTTTAGAAGCAAGCTCCGCTATGTCAGATACTTTACCATTAAATCCTTTTAAAATCATAGCAGTCATAGTACCTTCTAAATGCTCTAATTGAGGTTTAGTTAGATATAAATCAAAATTTAATTGTTTAAAAAATTTGTATAGTGATAATTCATTTGATATAATTAAGTTCTGAAACATTTATTCATAACTCCTTGTTATTGTTATTGTGTGAGAACTTAATTATAACAGTATTTTGTATAAATGTTTTTTTGTTTTATTTAACTGTAAAATTATTCAATCATTTTTGCACTATTATAGTAATATAATAATTATAGATAAAAATGTAAATTTAGGAGGTTCTGCAGATAGAGAAGTACTATGGGGTAACAATAGTAAAAAAATATATTTCTTTAAGAGCAATGGGGATGTTGATAAAAACGGTAATTATGTATCAAGTGAAAATTATATAAATGTGATTACATGGAAATAATTTAATTATAGCTATACACAATGTTAATAAAAACCTTCACAAATGTGGAGGTTTTTATTTTGTCAGTATTTATTTTTTAGTCAATTTATTAAACATAATAGGTGCGAAGACAGTAACCCATAAACCTAATATAAAGTATCTTATAAATTCTCCTAAATTATTTTGGGGCAAAAATTTTTTTAGTAAAATTTTTATTATAAGAGCTATACTAAGGCCTAAAATATATTTTATTATTTGAATATTTAATGGTTGTCTAACTTCAAAGTTTATATATGTAGTTTCTATAAAAAAGCCTAATATAAAACTACAACCTATGCCAGCCGCTTTAAAATAATCTGGGCAATTGCAAAATATGCAACCAATCATAATAGGGATTAATAATAAAAATAAAGTATATTGTTTATTATGTTCTGCATAACTCATTATTTTGTTAGCTATTACTGCCCATGCAACTCCTAAAATTAATCCACCTGATACATCCATTAGTGTATGAACTCCTAAGTATAGCCGTGATATAGCAATTAATATTATCAAGATAAATCCTATTATATAGAAATAAATTTTGTTTATATTAAGCATTAAAGTTGTGAAAAAACTTGATGAACCTTGAGTGTGACCACTTGGAAATGAGTATCCGGTAGCAGTTTTGGTTCTTAAAGATTTTATTCCATCTTTATTAAATGGTCTAGGAATTTTAAAAATTTCTTTGATAGCACCATTTAAAATCATGCTAGTTAAATATGTAAAAGCCAATCTATAACCTACTTTTTTGTTTATACACCAATAAATTAAAGTAATACTTCCTACTAAAAAAATTTCTTCACCAAACATAGTTACAATTTGAAAAAATACATCTAAAAATGGATTGGAGAAAGATTGAAAAAATTTAATAGCATCCATGTATGTACCTCCTTATAATTAAATTATATTTGAAGTGAAAATTATATCATAATAATTTTAGTTTATGAAATGAATTTTTAGAACAGTATAAAATTTTAATTAAGAATAATAAGGTTTTTATAGTTAAATTAGCATTTGTATAATGTAATTTTTAACATGAAAATAATGGAATAAATATAATTAATGATTAAAATTACAAATTTCTAAAAAAAGCTATTGCAAGCACAAGTAAATAAGAATATAATGTAAAAGTTGGTCGTACCAAAAGGTTTTAATTACAGTTTAAGAAGGAGTGAAATACGTGTTAGTTCCTAAGTTATTTACTTGCATGAAAGGATATACAAAAGAACAGTTTTTTAAGGAACTTATTGCAGGAATTATTGTAGCTGTAATAGCACTACCGTTATCTATTGCCCTTGCAATAGCATCAGGGGTGTCTCCAGAAAAAGGGTTATATACAGCAATAATTGGTGGATTTATTGTATCGTTTTTAGGGGGAAGTAGGGTTCAAATTGGAGGACCTACAGGTGCTTTTATAATACTTGTTTATGGAATTGTACAAAAGTATGGTATAACTGGGCTTACTATAGCAACGATGATGGCAGGTGTATTTTTAATTATTATGGGAGTACTTAAATTTGGGAAGGCTATAAGATACATACCATATCCAATAACTACTGGATTTACAAGTGGTATTGCGGTTTGTATATTTTCAACTCAGATTAAAGACTTTTTAGGATTGAATATAGAAACTGTACCATCACAGTTTATACATAAGTGGGCAGCCTATATAAGTCATATAAATACTATAAATATAGAAACAACATTTATAGGGATTTTATCTATAGCAATTATATTTATATGTCCTAAGATAAATAAAAAAATTCCAAGCACACTAATAGCGTTAATTGTAACAACATTAATAACTATTATATTTAAACTAAATGTAGAAACTATAGGAAGTCGTTTTGGAACAATATCTTCTGCACTTCCTAAAATAGCAATACATAATGTTAATATGCAAATGATAAATGAATTAATTTTTCCAGCCATGACTATTGCAATATTAGCTGCAATAGAATCACTTTTATCAGCGGTAGTCGCAGATGAAATGATTGGAGGGCATCATCGTTCAAATATGGAACTTGTAGCACAAGGAGTTGCTAACTGCTTTTCAGGACTTTTTGGGGGAATACCTGTTACAGGTGCTATAGCTAGAACGGCTGCTAATATAAAAAATGGTGGAAAAACTCCAATAAGTGGAATTGTGCATGCTATTTCTTTATTACTTATAATGCTTGTATTTATGCCACTTGTAAAGCTAGTACCTATGGGTTCACTTGCAGCGATACTAATAGTTGTGTCTTATAATATGGGAGATTGGAAAGAATTTATTGAACTTAGAAAAGCTCCTAAAAGTGATGCGGTGGTATTTTTAATAGCATTTTCATTAACAGTAATACTAGATCTTGTAATTGCAATAGGCATAGGAGTTGTTTTAGCCTCATTCTTATTTATGAATAGAATGGCTGACAATACTGAAATAAAGTATTTATTGGATGAAAAAGATGATGGATGTAGCTGTAAAATTTTAAATAGAGTAAGTGATGTTACTAGAGTAGCATTTTATGAAATTAAAGGTCCATTTTTCTTTGCATCATCAGAAAAATTTAATGAAATATCAAATAGATTAAAGAAAAAATGTGATGTTTTAATAATAAAAATGAATAAAGTACCTACAATAGATGCTACAGTATATCGTAAGTTTGAAAGTTTATATGAATTATGTAATAACAATGGGAAAAATGGTACTGAGCTTATTATAGTAGAAGCAAAAGAAAATGTATTTAATGTACTAGAGAAGTATGGGTATGTAGATAAAGTTGGAAGAAAAAATTTCTGTGGTAGTATCGACGAAGCTATAGAAGTCAGTAATAAAGTATTGGAAAATAAGAAAAAGATTAAAGATGCACAAAAATTTACAGTTGACATTTGTAGTAGATAAGACTAAAATTAGAACATAAATTTAATAGAGACCTCGGTAGGTGAGGTTACTACAAGGATACGGGTTGCTGCCGTGAAAGAGTGGAAACATTTTGAACAGGTTAGCAGGTTTTGCCGAACAAAGAAGGCTTAATCTAATGCAACTACATTGCCTTGTAGAGCCAAAACTTGAACGAGAAAGTATTGAAAGATAATGCCTTCATCATGTTTAAGTTTTGATGAAGGCTTTTTTTATTTAAAAAATTGGAGGTGAAAAAATGGAATCAGACGGTAGTATTAGGGACAGTGGAATAATAAAAATATATTATAGAAAAAATAAAATAGATAGTATCGCAGGTTCTATTTTTTACAAATTATAGATTTCAAATAAACAGGTCAATTATTCTATTTTTTCTATTCTGTATTGTTTTTTTATTCACACGTCCTTAATAAGATATTTTTCTAAAAATTACCGAACGATAAAATGATAATTATTGAGGAAAGGTTAAAAATAAAATTAGTTAACCTTTAGTTTCTTGCTGTCTTTTTTAAGAAAAATGATAAAAGTGAGGTGTGAAATATGATATTAAAAAAATTAAATACATCTATAAGTGGTTTATCACAAAATGAAGTACAAAAAAGAATAGAGAAATATGGATATAATGAAATAGGAACGGAAGCAAAACAATCAGTATTTTTTAAGATACTAGAAAATACAAAAAATCCTTTAAATTTATTATTAATTATACTTGCAATAGTATCATACTTAACTGGAGATAAAACTGCATCAATAGTAATGTTAGTAATGGTAACATTAGGAGTTATATTAAAATTTATTCAAGAATTAAAGGCTGATAATTCTGCGGAAAAATTAAAATCGATGGTAAGCACTACAGCTACTGTAGTAAGGGATGGAGTAGAAATAGAAGTACCATTAAAAATGATTGTTCCAGGAGATGTTGTTCATTTATCAGCTGGAGACATGATACCGGCTGATATACAACTTATTAAGTCAAAGGATTTATTTGTAAATCAATCAGCGCTTACAGGAGAATCACTTCCAGTAGAAAAAAAGGTTATAGAAGGACAATGGAAAGATGAACTTGAAAATCCTAATCTTTGTTTTATGGGTACAAATGTAGAAAGTGGAACTGCTTTTGCAGTAGTTTTATCTACAGGTAAACAAACTTCTTTTGGAAAATTAAGCAGTAAATTAACGTCAGAAAGCGAAATGACAAGTTTTGATAAGGGCATAAATAAATATACATGGCTTATGATAAAGTTTATATTTGTTATGGTTCCCATAGTATTTTTAATAAATGGACTTACTAAAGGAAATTGGATTGAGGCATTTTTATTTGGAATTGCAGTAGCTGTTGGACTTACTCCTGAAATGTTACCTATGATTGTTACTGTAAATTTATCAAAAGGTGCACTATCTATGGCTAAAAAGAAGGTAATAGTAAAAAAGCTAAATGCAATACAAAATTTTGGAGCGATGGATATTCTATGTACAGATAAAACAGGTACTATAACATGTGGAAAAGTTATACTTGAAAAACATTTGAATATTTATGGAAATGATTCAGAAAGAGTGTTAAAATATGGTTTTATAAATAGTTTTTATCAAACTGGATTAAAAAATATAATGGATATTGCAATACTAGAGCATAAAAATGATGGAGAAGATTATTTTAATATTGAAAAAAAATATTTAAAGATAGATGAAATTCCATTTGATTTTGTGAGAAAAAGAATGTCAGTTGTAGTTGAAAATAAAAGAATGGAACATGTGTTAGTATGTAAAGGGGCAGTAGAAGAAGTATTAGGTTTATGCAATAAGTATGAGACTAAAGAAGGTACAGAAGATTTTAATGGTAAAATGACAACTAAAATTGATAATATGATTAAGAAATTAAATGCTGAAGGATTTAGAGTTATAGCAGTAGCATATAAAATTTTTGATAATAATAAAAAAGAGTACACTCTACAAGATGAGAATGAGTTAACATTACTTGGATTTTTAGCATTTCTTGATCCACCTAAGGAAACTTCTAAAGATGCAATTACAAAATTACACAAATATAATGTTGATGTAAAAGTTCTTACTGGAGATAATGAAATAGTAACTAAAAAAATATGTGAAGAAGTTAATTTACCTATAGACAAGATACTTTTAGGTAATGAAATTGACATGATGTCAGATGAAGAATTGGCGAAGGCTTCTGAAAAAACTTCTGTATTTGCAAAGCTATCTCCAATGCATAAAGAAAGAATAATAAAAGCATTGCAAAGCAAAGATCATGTAGTTGGATTTATGGGAGATGGAATAAATGATGCTCCTGCACTTAAGGTATCGGATGTAGGAATTTCAGTAGATACAGCAGTAGATATTGCAAAGGAATCCTCAGATATTGTGCTTCTTGAAAATAACTTACTTGTCCTTGAAGAAGGATTACTAGAAGGAAGAAAAGTATTTGGGAATATCGTTAAATATATTAAAATGACTGCGAGTTCAAACTTTGGAAATATGTTTAGTGTTATTGGAGCAAGTATATTTGTACCGTTTTTACCAATGATGCCACTTCAAGTATTAACTAACAACTTATTATATGATTTATCACAAACTACAATACCAACAGATTCTGTTGATGAAGAGTGGATAGCAAAACCAAGAAAGTGGTCTGTAGATGATATAAAAAGGTTTATTATTTACATAGGACCAATTAGTTCAATATTTGATTATACAACTTATTTTGTTATGTTATATATATTTAAAGCTTGGAATAATCCTGCTTTATTCCAAACAGGATGGTTTCTTGAATCATTATTTACTCAAACACTTATAATACATGTAATTAGAACAAATAAGATACCATTCATTGAAAGTAGAGCAAGTAAACCACTTACAATAACTTCATTGTTAATAGTAATTTTAGGAGTAGTATTAGTAAATTCTCCACTTTCAAGTGTATTTGGATTTACAAAATTACCGTTATTATATTATTTAGTATTGGCAGTTACATTATTTTGTTATGTTGCTTTAACTCAAGTTATAAAAATGATTTATATTAAAAAGTACAATATAGATTAAAAATATATTATATAAAAATTATTGACTTGCCCCCAAGAGATACCTTTATACTAAGTGTATAATAATTGTGTTTGGGGGTAATTTTTATGAATATCAAATTAGCATCGGAGAAAACAGGTCTTACTAAAAAAGCTATAAAATATTATGAGAGTGTAGGACTTATAAATCCTAGTAAAAATAGTGAAAATAATTATAGAGATTATACGGAAGAGGATATAATAAAACTTAACTTAATAGCATCCTTAAGAATTTTAGATATACCAATAAGTGAAATTAAATTATTAATAGAAGGTAATAAAACAATTGATAAGGTTATGAAAGATACTCTAAAAACAATAAATGATTCCATAAGTAATCTAGAAAAAAGCAAACTTATTATAAGTAATATTATAGAAAAAGAAAATAAAGATTTTTATGTAGTTGGAGAAGAGGTTAAAAAATTAAGGGAAACATTAGAGTATTCAATGGAAGAAAAAAGAGAGTATATATATGAAACTTTAATAAGGATTTTTCCAGGAAACTTTGGTAGCATAGTTGTTTCCATATATGAACCATTTTTAAAAATCTATATTGATAATGATGAGAAAAAAGAAGCTTGGATCAAACTAGTAGATATTTTAGATGACTTGGAATGTGTAGATGAGAGTAATCCAATGTTTGTGAAATTAGCTAATATAGATTATGATAAATTAGATAACAGTGTAGGTAATATAAAAACTAATATTTATAACATATTAAATGGTGGAGAAGAAGAAATAGAAAAACAGAAGAAAGCTATGGTAGAAGCATGTAAGGAGTTATACTCTAATGAAGCATGGAAAAAAAGTTTTAATGAAAATTGTGATATGGCACAGGATATGTTTGAAACCAATGGAGAAAAATTAAATGAATTTGATAAGTGTTTAGAAATTCTTAATGAAGATTGTAAAAGATATAATGAGATTATGAAGAAAATAAATGATGAAGTAAATGAAGAAGTGAAAAAAGAATTTGGATTTACACGAGAAAAATTTTTAAAAAGTTTAAGTAAAAATTAGTTTTAATAAAAGTTATAAAAAAGGTTGTACCAATTTTAATAATTAAAATCGGCACAACTTTTTTTATTATATAACAGTAAGTGTAATTATTGACAATATTGGTTTAATACATTAGACTAAAAATAAGGTTTAATGTAGTAGACCAAATTAAGAAAAGGAGAATATTATGGGAGAAATAAAGATTTTTGATTCAGAATACAGATTGATGAATATAATTTGGGAAAATAACAATATAAAAAGTAGTGAGCTTGTGAAGCTTGCAAAAGAAGAACTTGGATGGAAAAAATCAACTACATATACAGTTATAAGAAGACTATGTGAAAGAGAGATTATTAAAAATAAAAATACAATAGTATCATTTTTAGTAAATCGTCAAGAAGTTATAAGGGCAGAAACAGAAGAACACATAGATAAGCTGTACGAAGGTTCTTTAAAATTATTTTTTACAACTTTTCTTAAAAAAGAAAAATTAAATAAAGATGAAATTGATGAGCTTAGAAAAATAGTTGAAGAAAATGAAGAAAGGGAGGAATAATCATGCTTTCCAGTATATTTTCTAAAGTACTTAGCATGAGTATAACGGCATCTATAGTAGCGGTTATCATATTTATAATAAGATTAATATTTAATAAACGAGTTCCTAAAATTTTTAGTTATGTTTTGTGGTCTTTAGTGCTTATTAGATTACTTGTGCCTATTTCATTTTCATCAGTATTTAGTGTATTTAATGCTATAGATATATCGAAAGATAATATACAAGCTACATATCAGGAAAACATTAAAGAAACTAAAGAAAATTTATCAAAAGAAAATAATACATATCATAGTACATTAAGTAATGTTGATAATGAAATTAAAAATACTAAAAATATAAAAGCAGTAAAACCTACAAAAAACCATGTTTCTAAAATTAATAATAAAAAATTCATATATAAACAATTTATAATCAAAGAATTTCCAATATTATGGATTATAGGTTTTATATTATTATTTTTAAGTAGTATTATTATGTATATCAGAACAAGTAATAAATTAAAAGAGGCTGTTTTATACAAGGATGATGAAATAATAAATAAATGTAGTAAAAAATTATTGTTAAATGGAAAAATAAAAATATTTGTATCAGATAGAATAAACACTCCTGTCGTTTGTAACCCTATAATGCCAAGAATAGTATTGCCATTATCTTTAGTAGAAAGTGAAGATAAACTAGCAATAAAATATATAATAACTCATGAAATTGTGCATATTAAAAGATTTGATAATATTATGAAAATACTAGCAGTTTTTGCACTGTGTATGCACTGGTTTAATCCACTGGTGTGGATAAGTTTTCTATTATCTCAAAAGGATATGGAAATGTCCTGTGATGAGAAAGTTATGGAAATATTTGATGAAGATATAAGACGAGATTATGCGACTTTATTAATTAATCTTTCTGTAAAACAAAATATGCTTATAAATGGTGGAATCTTAGCATTTGGTGAAAGTAATATTAAAAGTAGAGTAAAAAGCATAATGAAGTATAAAAAATCAACAAAGAGAGTAATAGTAATTGCAGTTATTGCCATATTAACATTAGTTGGAATTTTAATGTCTAATGCTGAAATTAAGATGAGTGAAAATAAAAGAGTAGCGAAAAAAACTACTATAAGCAAAAACAATATAGAAAAGAAAATAGATAAAGAACTTGAGAGTAAGATAAAGTTTGAAGATGTATGTAAAATAAAAGTTTATGACCGTATTTCTAAATATAACGAAGATCATATGAAAGATGGGTTATTAATGGATGCAGTTGTAGTAAAGGATAAGCAATTAATAAGTCAAATTATAAGTATGATAAAGGAATCTTCAATAAAAGCTGAAAATAAAGAGATGGAAAGGAAAGACTTAAGAGAAAATGGAGGAACTTTAGGAAGAGTAGTATTATTTAATAAAAAAGGTGAAAAAGAAACTATACCATTCTTTTATGATGATATAAGTAAATGGGGATATATAAAATATAGAAAAAATAAAATATATCCTGAATATAGTTTTTTTAATTATGCAAGTAGTCTTAAACTATTTCCAAATATGACTTCAAATGTAGATGGCGGAAGAGAATTTTTTAAAAAATATAATTATACTACCTGTTTTAAGATAAATTCCATTGAAAAAACTTTACCCAAAGAACTTAAATACAAAACAGGAGAATTTCCAGAAACATTATATTGGATATATGTAAATCAATTAAGTAAAGCTATTGGTCTTAATATAGAGCCTTATTTAGGTGAAAAGGTAACTTGTGAAATTTATTATCTAAAAGAAACATTTCCAAAGAAAGATGCGTATATGAATAGGGGAATTTTAATAAAATATAAAGAAAAAATAATTGGTGCATATATAGATGATGGAAGATTTCAGAGTAATAAAGGTGGCAGCTGTATAGCTATAAATGGAAAATCATATAAAGACTTAACGGGTAAAAAATTCACTGAAGATATTACGAGATTTATTAATACTGAAGATGAACTTTATAAAAAAATAAGTAGTATGAGTCCTAGACAAGTAATAAAAACTTATTATAAAGCAGTTAATGCACAGGATGAAAGAATTAAGTTAGCGTGTATGTCTTGTAATAATATTATGGATAATATGTCTATAAATATGGAACGGGATATTCTTTTTAACGAGGAATTTGAAGAAAGTCCTATAAAATCTTTGAAAGTAGTAATAATATTGAGAGTCAAAAATCCAGATAATGATAATTCCAAATGGTATAATGTTGATTTTTATATTAAAGTGAAGGATAATAAATCTGTTTATGAAGATGGCCTAGACGGAAGATTTGTACAAATAATAAAAGAAGGGGATTCATGGAAAGTAAATAATGTAGTTACTGGATTTTAAAAAATAATTCTATATCTATTAAATTAGGTATAGGATTATTTTTTATTTTAAAACTATTTTAAAATCTAGTACGAATATAATAATGGAATAAATAAAATATATTTACAAATATCATCAAGCTAATTGAAAGAGAGCGAAAAATGAATAATGAGAAGAAATTAATAAAACAAATAAAAATAAAGAGTAGTAGAAAAGCCGCAAATGAGCTTATTACTAGGTATTATAAAGAGATATACACATATGTGTATAAGCAAACTATGGATAAAGAAATGTCCATGGATTTAACACAAGAAATATTTATAAATATGTTAAAATCCATAAATACTTATGATGATAAAAAAGCTTCTTTTAGAACCTGGTTATATAAAATATCTACATATAAAATTATAGATTATTATAGATCAAAGCATTATAAATATAAAAAAATATCAATAAATATTGAGGATACTGAAATTCATGATAATGGAGATGTTTTTATTTCTGTGGAATATAAAGAAGATATACAAAAAATTATCAACACTGTGGATAAGTTTGATGAATTACTGCAGCAAATATTTAGATTAAAGATATTTGCTGAATATACTTTTTTAGAAATATCAAAAACTCTTGAAATACCTGAGTCTACAGTAAAGACAAAATACTATTCTCTTATAAAAAAAATAAAAAAGATATGTGAGGAGTAAAAATGGATAAAGAAAAATTTTATATAGATATGCCAGATCAAATTACTATACAAAATCAAATAAACATTATTTTAGATAAAGGATTAAAAGAAAAACAATCTTTTTATAAGTATATAAAAAATATGTACAAGCAGATAGGATTAAACAATTTATTTCATGATGCAATAGAAATTATTTTTGTTGGTTTAGTAGCTTTTGGGATATTTATATCAATAATTCTTCAAGGGCAAGAAATGAGTTGTATGAAAGTTAATAAAATATATGTTTTTATAATGATAATATCACCTATTCTGTATTTGGGACTTTCATTAATATCATTTATAAGCACAAAAGAAAGAGGAACTTATGAAATAGAGATGACCTGTAAATATAATTTGTATCAATTAGCAGTTTTTAGAATGCTTATATTTAGCATAGTTTCTATTTTTTTTAATGTAGTAGTTATAGGGATTATTGTTATTAAGTATAAAGAGATAAATTTTATAAGAGCATTTATGATATCTAGTACATCTTTATTTTTATTTTCTTATTTATTTTTATATTTAGTACTTAAGATACCTTCAAGGGTTACTAAGTATTTAGTTATTATAGGATGGATTATTATTAATTCAATATTATGTTTTGTAAATATTGATTTATACATGAATATACTTATGTCCTTACCTATAGTTGTATACGCGGCTGTAACATTTACATGTGTATATTTTTATATAAAAAAACTAAAAGAACTTATTAAATTTACAAGTATAAAAGGAGTGATGTAATGTGTTAGAAATAAAAAATGTAGGAAAAAGTTTTGGGGATTTTTGCGCACTAAAAAATATTAACTTAGAATTTGAAAGTGGTGTATATGGACTTTTAGCGCCAAATGGTGCTGGAAAGACAACCCTTATAAAAATGCTAACAACTTTAATATTTCCAAGTGAAGGTGAGATATTGTACAAGGGATGTGACATTATAAAAATGGATGAAGACTATCGTGATATATTAGGATATCTTCCACAGGAGTTTGGATATTATAAAAACTATACCCCTAAAAAATATTTACTTTATTTAGCTGCACTTAAAGGAATAGAGAGTGAGGTTGCAAAGAAAAGAACTACAGAACTTATAAAACTAGTTGGACTTGAAGAAGTTGAAAATAAAAAAATGAAGAAGTTTTCTGGAGGAATGATTCAAAGAGTTGGTATTGCTCAAGCTATGCTAAATGATCCTAAAATTTTAATTTTAGATGAACCAACAGCAGGGCTTGATCCAAAGGAAAGAGTTAGATTTAGAAATTTAATTGCAGAATTATCTAGAGATAGAATAGTGATTTTATCTACTCATATAGTATCTGATGTAGAGTCAATAGCAAATGAAATTATAATGATAAAAGATAATTCAGTAGTTTATAAAGACAGTGTTAGAAATATATGTGGCATGCTCAAAGGAAAGGTATATGAAACTTATATTGATTTCGAAGATATAGAGGAATTTAGAAAAAAACATTTATCATTATCTGAAAGACAAGAGGAAGGAAAAATGAGAGTAAGATTTATATCAAATCATGGGGAGAAAGACACTTGGACATCTGTTTATCCTAATTTAGAGGATGTATTTTTATATGTATATAGAGATAAAAATTTAGATATGGAGTAAAAATATATGGATATAAAGAAAAGTGAGTTTAAAAAGATTATAACGTCACCTGTAATAATATTTCTTTTTGTGATATTTAATTTGTTTAATCTATTTATGATATATCAGAATTTAGATCTTAGGGATGATTTTAAAGTTACCCATGATATTGTTAAAAGATATGGATATAAGATAGATGATAAAATGGTGAAAAATTTCAAAAAATATTATGATGATGAAATAAAAAAAATGAACCAAATTACACAGAAACAAACAGGTAAAAAGTATAAGAATGCTTTGGAGTTAGCTAATGATTTAAAGGGAGGTGGATATTCATATAGTGAAGAAAATATTGAGTTTTTTAATAAAGTTAGTATGGAAGAATATTATTACGAATCCATGAAAAATGTTGATAATGAATATAATAAAATGAATGTTATGGATATTGCAGAAATGGAAATACGAAAATATAGATTGGAAGGAAAGGCTGCTGAAACGGTAAGAAAGGAATATAGAGATTTTAGTAAAAGATTTAAAGGTATAGTTGAAAACAAAGAGTACAAAAATATATTTTTTATAGGAAAGCATAGTCTTTTATTTAAGACGTTATTTAAAAGTTTTATATATGAAATAATGATACTTTCGGTGCTGATTATGGGATATTTGATTAATTATGAATTTGATAATAATACGCATCTTTTAATATATTCAACTAAAAGAGGACGTAAATTAGTACGGGACAAGCTTCAAGTAGCTATCTTTACAAATTTAATATTATCCACAGCTATTATAGGATTTGGACTTTTAGCATATTTTATTGCATTTGATTATTCAGGACTTTGGCATGTTCCTATAAGTAATTACTTTAATAGGGAGCAAGGTTTTACTTCAATGTGTTGGTATAACTTATCCTTTATTGAGTATATGGTAGCAACTATATTTATTATTTATATGTGTAATTTGCTGTTTAATGGAATAGCATTTTTTATATCTACGTATGTAAAAAATAGTTATATTGTATTTTTTATATTTGCAATACTTTTGGGTTTAGGTATTTTAGGAATGCCTTGGATTCCTAGAAATACAAATTTTGTTTTTATAAGTGCATTTAATTTATTTATGTTAAGCAAGATTTGTGGATTGTGGTTTATGGAATCAGGTCCAGCTTTTACATTTAAATATTATGAAGCTATAACAATTGTTATATGGGGAGTTTCAATTGGTATATTAAGTGTTTTATCTTTTAGAAGATTTAAAAGTAGAGATATAAATTAGGGGGTATACATATGAGGGTAATTTTTAATGAAATAAAGAAAATATTTAATCCTAAAATGGTATTTTTATTGATAATCATAAATTTAATAATGTATTTTCTGTATATTGAATTTGATATAAAACATTTTCCAAATGGTAGACCAGAGGGAGATATTTATAAAATATGTGTTGAAATGCATGAAAAATATGGTGAATACATGGATGAAAATGAATTTCAGGATTTTGTTAAAAATACATATAATAAAAAACTAAAGGAAATAAATAAATATATTCAAAATCATACCCAATTTAAAAAATATGGTGTAAAAAATTATAATGAATATATAAAGGAATTTGAAAGGACATATGGTAAATATGATAAAAGATCTAAAGAATTTCAGAATATACATGATAAAATGGTATTTCATGATTGGATAGAGTTATTTTGGGAGTTCCCACAGATAGAAGATTATATAGAGTATTATAAAAATAAAGATAAGATAATGCTTAAGCGGGTTATAGACAATAATAATAAGCAAGAAACTAAAATTAAAGAGATACTAAGTAGGGGAGATGAAACATCTATATTTCCGTATATGGTTTTTGATAACTATAATAGGCTGATATTATATGGAAGTGAAACAATATTGCTAGGTATAGTTTTTATGATAGTACCTATATATCTTAGCGATAAAAAGAATAAAGTTAATTATCTTCAATATACTTGTAAAAATGGTCGGAAGACATTTAAGAAAAAGATAGTAGCAGGAATAATATCATCTTTTATTATAACTACAGTGGAACTTATAATACTATTTATATTGTATATAGGTTGTTGAATAACTAATTTTTACAAATCTTAAAAAGCATTTATGCGCGAGCATGTGTTTAATAATTTTAGATGTGCATTAGTAAATTCTTTAAAAATTTTTAAAAGTAAGTGCATTAGCGCGATGAAAACTATAGATTCCAAGGATATTTTCTAGAACTTATTTTGCTGTTAACCTTATTAAATTCGTCTATAAGATACGATAAAAGAACCCACTTAATATGGCGTTCATAACGTTTTTGTCCATAAAGTCTAGGGTTTTCTAGGTTATAGAGTCCCTTAAGTATAGAAAATAATTGTTCAATTTTTAGCCTATTTTTATATAAATTTTTACCTATTGGTGATTGCATAAAAAGAGCATTTTTATATCTAGATTCATCTTTAAAAGATTCTATACTATTTGCTTTACGCATATTTACGTCTGTTAATAAATTATATTCTAGAGTTTTAGAAACTTTAAACCATTGAGCATCATCATAAGCAGCATCGGCAAGTACAATAAATGGATTATAAGTTTTTAGTTCATATAACAATCCTTGGACTTGATTATCATATACATTTGCAGTAGTTACAGAAAATGACAAAGGTAATATACTATCACATACACAAGCGGTACAATGTAACTTATATCCTTTATATCTGCCAAGTCGAGTTCCTTTTCCATACCTAGCTTCGCTATCATATAATGAGCTCCTTAATGCAGTACCATCAATAGCACAAATTCTAGTTGATGGATTTATAAGTTCAATAAGCATAGCATAAATGCCATAGTACACGTATTTTTCTAAAGCTATAGCTCTTAAAGAAAATGTAGAATGGTCAGGAACTTCTTTTAAACCTATAATCTTTTGAAATACAATATCTTGTTTAATTTTATATTCAAGTTCTCTAAGACTAAAAATACTATTATTTACACCATATATCATACATGCAACAATTTGTTGATCTGAATATTTAGGTGGTCTACCTTTAGCTTTTCTAGTATTAATGCCAAGTTTATTAAATGCAATATTAACAGTTTCAAAAATTTTAAAATAAATGTTTTCGCTTTGTATATTTAATGTTATAATCATATTTGAGTCATCCTTTGTATATTATGGTTTTTTAGCGAGAACATTATATCACAAAGTGATGACTTATTTATTTTTTGTACTTTTAATTATTCAACAACCTAGTATAGTTTTAATAATACTAGCATGTTTTTTAATTGTAGTATAAATTCTTTTTCAAATTACAGTACTTCGTGGTATAACATTACTTTTATTCAGTATATAGTAATTACGATAGTTGCTGTATATATACTGGTCTTAGCTTTAACATTGATTTCAATGTTAATTTCGAGTATGGTAGGAAATTATATAGCATTAATAGGATTAGAGTTACCCATTATATTTATTACTATTAAATTTTTTTTGAATATACTTGTAAATTATATAGGAAATATAATATATGCAAAATGGGTATTGACGTTAGCATACTTATGCATATTTTTAATTCCTATAATATTAATTGTAATAGTATGGAAAAAAGAAAAAGTTTTAGATATAGTTTAATATAAAAAATAACTAGATTATATTAGAAGCGTAGTTTGAGTGCTAATATAATCTAGTTATTTTATTTTGACTTAAAATTTTCAGGATTGTTTACATAACTACGAACTATACTTCCGCAATTAATACAAATAACATGATGTATAGGAGTATTTTTAAATATTCTATTTTTACAGAGTAGGTTGGCTTGATAAGATTGATAGCCTTCACCAAATTCTGTTCCGCCACAATAGGGACATTTTGATATATTTACACTTTTCATAAATATCACCTCATATAATTTTTATATAATTAATCCATATATTTATTAACGAGCTCATAACATCTTTTTTTAGTTGAATTTCCAATAGACATGAGGTTTTGTATAGGCATAATGGAACCACCCTTAAATAAATCAGATTTTTTTTGGGCTTCTTTATCTCTATTAGATATCCATTTAATCTGTTCTTTTTTTAAGTTATTTATAGCATTGATTGGTAGAGTGTTTTTTAAATCAGAATATATTTGGTTTAAGTGTTTATCCCATATAATATATCTTTCTTCAGCAGCTTGACGCATTTCTAATGTTGTTCCAGCAAATTTTTTTTCTAAACGCGTATTTAAAGTAGTTTCCGTAGAATTTAATTTATTTAAATATGATTGTTTTTTGGTTTTAAAAATTTTAGCTTTTTTAGAATTTTTAGAAGTTTGTTTATTTGAAGAGTTTATGAAGTTTTTGTTATGGGGAATATTATTAGATGATATTTTAGAATCAATAGTGTTATTACTAGATTTTGAATTAGAAGAATCTAATTTAACTTTAGATAAATTTTCATCATTTTTAGTATTAGATATTTGTGGAGAATTTATTGCTTCAGAAGTTAAGTTGTTTGATTTAGAGGTGCTACAGCCACTTAATAGCGGAACTGATGTAAATGTAATTATAATTATAAATAGGTATTTTAATCTTTTTTTCATAGGAATAGACTCCTTTAACTGTATATTTTTTATAAAAATACATGATATTATAACATATAATAACGGTATAGTTCTATATTTACAAGAATATAAGTAGAATAAAAAAATAACTTATATGACAAAATGATTAATATGTCTATTAATAACAAATCAATATCTGACAAAATAAAACATTTATAGTAATATATTAAGGGTATAAACAAAAGAGGGGGAAGAACAATGTCAGATATAGTTTCACATGTAATACCAATAATATTACTAATAGCTTTAGGATATTTTATAAAGTGTAAACAAATATTAAATGAAAGTATGCTAGAAGGTATGAAAAAGATAGTTTTAAACATATCTCTTCCAGCAATATTATTTATAACTTTCATAAATATGGATATAGAAAAAGAACATTTTTTAATAATGGTTTTAACTTTAGCATTATTATATGTCTTTTACTTCGTGGGAGAAATAATTAATAAAATTAAATTTTTGGAGCATCCACTAAATCCATTTATAGCAACAGGATTTTGTTTTGGGCTGCTTGGAATACCTTTGTTCGGAACAGTATTTGGCACCGAAAATCTTGGGAAAATATCTATTTTTGGAGTTGGACATGAAATATTTATATGGTTTGTATATTATAATTTAGTAAAAATAAAATTAACGCATGAAAAACTATCATTTAAGGTGATATTAGACTTTTTTACATCACCACTATTATTAAGTATAATTTTAGGAGTTGTATTTAATTTATTAGGAGTGGGGGCCTACTTTAAAGTAAATCCATTATTAAAAGGTGTTTTCACTACGATTCAGTATATAGCGAATTTAGGAACACCATTAATACTTATGATAATTGGATATGATTTGAGATTTAATAAAAAATATATGAAACAAAGTGTGATTTTTGTGATTATAAGAATGAGCATTATATTATCTATAGGATATGTATTTAAATTTTTAATATTAGACAAAATTATTACTTTAGATGTAATGTTCAATTATGCATATTTCACATTTTTGATTTTGCCTATTCCATTTTCACTACCGATATTTGTATCAGAGTATGGTACAAACGAAGATAAGGAACTTATTAATAATGCAGTAGTATTGTCAACAGCGGTATGCATTATTGTATTTATAGCGTTTGTAATGACAATATAATAGATTTACAAAAAATAAATTTCTTTGATTTAGGGATTTATTTAATAAAATATGTGTAGTTACTAGTTATGATTTTAACTTTTATACTATCTAAAAATAGAATCTATAGGATTAAAAATAATTGGGATTTAGATCTGCCCATAAGAAGTCTGAGAGCCTTTATATTTTTATCAAATAAAAATAACCTATCTAAATATTTAAATTTCACATAATTATATTATTATTCATATTATGTAATAGTATCAATTTATGTTAAACTAAAGAATTTAGAGGTGTAAACTTATGAATTATGTAGAAATAGTGAATGATGTTTCAGCTTCAATAAGATTTGAAGTAGATTATTTGATTAAAGGACAAGTTATTGAAGAAGTTACTCCTTATTTTGCTCAAAACATGATTAAAAGAATCGAAATACCATATGATGCTAGATCTATAAATGTTATGGTTTGGGTACTTCTACCAAATGGACACGATAAAGAGTTTTTTAAAGATGCGTTTGGTAAATCAGAGCAAAGGTGTTATATAGCTAAAGGAACAGCTACAAGTGCTACTTGTTCAAAGGTGAGTTGCTCATCGCTACCAAGTGAAGACTATATATATGCAATCAATAAAAGTGATTCTCCAATCTATCTTGAAAGTGTTTATGTTATAGATAAAGAAGCATATAAAGATACAACATCACCTATAAAAATTGGTAGAGGTGGTATACTTGTAGTTCCTCGTAATGCTGGCAAAATACAGCTTAAAATATATATGTTAGATAAGAATGCAACAGGTGGGAGTTGGGATGTAATTTATAAGAAATCTTATTCTCATCCATTTAAGATATGTTTAGATGTAAGCGGAACACTAAAAAAACCAGTGATTAAGCAAGTGCCTTGTAATCAAGGAGATAATAATGGACCTAATCCATCAGAAGGCTGTTTTTGTAAATGTTGTTGCTGCTGTTGCTGTAGATGTTATAATATGATATGTAATCCTAATCAGACTATGAATAATTAAAAATATAATAATTTTTATAATTTTAGGTTATATAGAATAAAAATAATTATTTAAATAATCAGTGGTTTCAATTATAGAACTTATGTTTATTTAATTTAGATAACAACAGTGTTGATAGTTAATTCTCAACATTGTTTATTTTATATTATAATAAAAGTTATGTTTAAAATTCTTTATAAATAAGATTATTACAATATTGTAATAATCTTATTTATTTATATGTAATAATAATCCTTTATAATTTAATGTGTAATATAAAGTTAATAAGGGGGATTTAAAATGGAGCTTGTTAGAGTAGAAAATCTATGTAAAAGTTATGGTAAAGGAGAGACAAAAGTTGATGCTTTAAAAAATATAAATATGACAATAAAAAAAGGTGAATTTGTTGCAATTGTAGGTGCATCAGGTTCAGGAAAAAGTACATTACTTCATCTTTTAGGGGGAGTGGATATTCCAACTTTGGGTAAAGTTATATTAGATGGAGTAGATATATATTCATTAAAAGAAAGAGAATTATCTATATTGAGGAGAAGAAAGATAGGATTTATATTCCAATTTTATAATTTACTACCGGTACTTAATGCTAAAGAAAATATTGAAATGCCTGTGCTACTAGATGGAAAAAAAGTTGATAAAACTTATATGAATGAATTACTTAATATATTAGGAATGAAGGAAAGAGAGAATCATCTTCCATCGCAATTATCAGGAGGACAACAGCAAAGGGTGTCTATAGGACGTGCCCTTGCAAATAAACCTTCAATAATATTTGCAGATGAACCAACAGGAAATTTAGATTCCAAAAATTCTAAGGAAATAATTCAATTATTAAGATATTCGGTGAAAAAATATAATCAAACTTTAGTGCTTATAACTCATGATTTAAACATAGCAAGTATAGCAGATAGAGTAATTACAATTGAAGATGGAGTAATAAAAAGTGATGAGGCGATTAGAAATGAATAGTTATACTGATCTCACATGGAGACATTTAAAACAAAATAAAAAGAGAACAATATTAACAATAATAGGAATAATACTCGCAATATCATTATTTTCAGGAATAGCAACATTTATGTTTAGTATGCAACAGGGACTTATAGATAACAAAAGACAACAAAATGGAAATTGGGAATTTCAGTATTGTAATTTGAATGTAGATAAAGTGGAGAAAATAAAAAATAATTTTGAAGTAAAAGATTATGGTATAGATACAAAAATGGAACAGTTAATGATAAAAGATAGAAAAGATAAATTAGTAACACTTATTAAATCTGATTATAATTCTTTAAACACAGTATTTCCAGTAGAACATCTTGAAGGTAGAGTGCCTAAAAATTCATCGGAAATAATTATGGGTAAAAACACTAAAAGATTATTAAAAAAGAATATTGGTGATGTTATAACTATAGGCAAGCAAGGGGAATTTAAAGATTATAAAATAGTTGGATTTAATAAAGATTTAGTTGCAGGAGAACATATACTTGGAAAAGTATATTTTAATTTTTCTAAATTAAAAGAAGGAGAATTATATGATGTAAGTGTAAATCTTAAAGAAAAAAAGAATAAAAAAGACATAGCAAAGAAAATAGGAAATACACTGGAAACTAAAATTGCATGGGAATGTAATAAGGATGATTATAAACAAAAAAGTTATGTAAGATGTAATGAAGGTTTACTTCAAGTCATGGGACAAAGCGTAAATGAGATGTTTAATGGTGCAGTTACTGCTATGATAGTAATTGTAGTAGGAATTATCATAGTTTGTACAGTTGCGGTTATATATAATGCTTTTAATATATCTGTTGCTGAAACAATAAATGAGTTTGGTATTTTAAGAAGTATTGGTGCAACACCTAAAAAAATTAGAAGACTTGTATTTAAAGAAGCTTTTATAATGGGAAGTATAGCAATTCCCATAGGAATTTTAGCAGGATATGCAGGGATATATATTACAATATATCTTTTAAGTAAATCGAAGAATTTTATTTTTGATTCTATGATAAATATAAGATTTTATCCACAAATTATAGTAGTTAGTACTATATTAGGTATAATAACTATTTTATTATCAGTTCTTGGACCTGCAATCAGTGCATCTAGGATTTCGCCAATTGATGCCATTAGAAATTCATCAAATATAAAAAAAGAAAAATATAAAAGAAGAAAAATATAAAAGAAGAAGGGCTTACTTAATAAAGGCTGTATTCGGTATCGAAGGTGCTGTAGCTTATAAAAATATTAGAAGAAATAATAAAAGATTTTTAATTACTATTTTTTCTCTTGTAATATCTGTAGTTATGTTTATTACATTTACGTCAAATATGAATGTCTTTGAAAATACAGCAAAAAATAATATTATTGAGGATGTGAACTTTGATGGATTAATTTTTACGCAAAGTAAAGGAGCAAGTATAAGTAATGAATTTATAAATAAGCTAAAGAGTAGAGAAGATTTAAAGGAAGTTAAAACTATAGCGGATGTTAAGACTTCATTATGCATTGAAGAGAACTTTGTAAATGAAAAATACTATGAAAAAATGGGAAAAGAAAAACCTAAAGGAGTAAAAATAGGGGATAAAAAGTATTTAAGTATATGTGAAATTAGCTATTATATTTGGAACAATATTCCTTTGAAAGAAGCTGAAAAGTATCTTTTAGATGGAAAAATAGATGAGAAATCTTTAAATAATGGTGGGGCTTTACTTATAGATACTAATAAAAATGTTAATAGACAAACTAATAAAAAAGTAATTGATAGAGTATTAAAGTATAAAGTGGGGGATGAAATTAAGATTCCTAAGATAAAAAATATATTTAATGATAATTGTGGATATGATTCTTCAGTGCTGGTAAGTTCAAATAACATTGATAAAAGAGCAGAGGATGCAATAAAATCTAATGATTTTATAACAGTAAAGGTAGTAGGAATTTTAAGCAGGGATATATTGAATTTAACATATACAGGGGAACATGCTAGTTTAATTTTTAGTAAAAATGGATTTAGTAAAAAGTTTGGAGATTATCCTATAAATAAATTAGTGTTTAAGTATAAAGATGGAGTGACAAGAGAGAATATTCAAGAATATTTAATAGAAAAGTGTAAGGAGCTTCAATTAAATTATGAAGACATATATCTCATGAAAGAGAACATGAATAATATTAATATGCAGATGTGTGTATTTATTTATGGATTTATTATACTAATTACGTTTATAGGAATAGTAAATATAATAAATACAATAACCATAGGACTTTTAATGAGAAAAAGTGAATTTGCAATAATGTTATCAATTGGAATGAGTAGAAAACAACTAAGTAAAATGATTATGTTAGAAGGAATTTTGCACGGTATGATAGCAAGTATAATAGGAAGTGCAATATCATGTGGATTATTTAATATGATGTTAAGGGCACAAAGTAAATATATGGATGCACATGTTAAATTTCCGATTAGTATATTTATAATTGGATGTATTGGAACTATAGTGATAACCCTCATAGCATCTTTAATTCCCTTAAGAAAAATTAAAAATATGAGTATAGTAGAAAATATTAGGGCAAAGGAATAAAAATAAAAAAGCTATTTGAAATATATAATTTATATTTTAAGTAGCTTTTTATGATTTAGAGAAATTTTTGATATAATAATTACAGTCTAAAAATTATAAATGGAGGAATTTTATTGAAAAATATTTTGTTAGTAGAAGATGATATGGCACTTGCCATAGGAATGGATTATACATTGAAAAAAGAGAAATTTAATATTATAAAAGCTAAAAATTTAAAACAGGCACGAGAAAAATTTAGTAGTCATATAGATTTAATACTTTTAGATGTTATGTTACCAGATGGAACTGGATATGATTTTTGCAGTGAAATAAGGAAAGAAAGTGATATTCCTATAATATTTATAACAGCATGTGATGAGGAAGCTAATATAGTATTAGGTTTAGAAATTGGTGGAGATGATTATATAACAAAACCCATAAGAATAAAGGAGATGCTTGCTAGAATTAACGCAGTATTAAGAAGAAAGAGTATAAAAAAACAAGAAAAATATAATAAGGTAATTGTATCAGGGGACATAGTTTTAGATATTTTTAAGAGGAAGATTTATAAAAATAATAAAGACATTATATTAACTCCAGCAGAGTACAAGCTATTATTAATTCTTATCGAAAATAAAAATAATGTAGTTACAAGGGGAACTCTTTTAGAAAAGATTTGGGATATAGATGGTGAGTTTGTTGATATTAATACAGTTAATGTATATATAAAAAGGTTAAGAGAAAAAATAGAGGATGATTCTAAAAATCCAATGTATATAGAAACTGTAAGAGGAGTTGGATACCGTTGGAAGGAAAAAGTATATGAAAAATAATTATGTGGAGTACTTAAAAAATTCTGAAATAAAAAGTTTTATAATTAAAGTTTTTATATGTTTAACATTGTCAATTATAATTATATCAACTATATTTTATAGAAATGCGGTTAATTTAAATAAGGCTTATATAAGACAAAATACAATAATTGCAGGTAATATATTAGCTAAAAATCCTAATTTTGAAGAAGAAACTATAAAATCATTTAATATTGATGATGATTCAAATTATGAATTAGGAAAAAGAAAGCTTGAAAAATATTGTTATGATGAAAAACTTAGCATATTTAAAAATCCTGTTATTTCAAAATTTTATTATGACAATTTAGTTAGTCTTAGTTTATTTATTTTTTTATGTATATTTATAGTTGTAATAATTGCAGTTAAGGAGTTTTTTCGATTTTTTAGAAAAATAGACAAGTTCACCAAAATAGCAACGGAAGTAGTTGATGGAAAATTTAATAAAATTAAAGAAGAATATAAGGAAGGGACATTTTATATCTTTGCAGACAAGTTTAATTTGATGATAGAGAGAATAGAAAATTATATAGAACAGTTAAGATATTTAAAAAGAATATAATTGAAGATATATCACATCAATTAAAAACCCCTCTTGCATCATTAATGATGTTTAATGAAATTATTAGTGATGATAAAACCTCAAATGATGATAAAAAGTATTTTTTAAAACTAAGCTATGAACAGTTAAAAAGAATGGAATGGCTTATAATAAGTCTTTTAAAACTTGGAAGGTTAGAGTCTGGTTCTATTGAATTTAATATGAAAAATACTCCACTTTATGTGACTATAAATAAATCAATTTTATCTTTGTCTGAAAAAGCAAAACAAAAGAATATAAAAATAATTAAAAATGTAAATGAAAATATAAATTTATATTTATATCATGACAGTGAGTGGACTTCGGAGGCTATACTAAATATAGTAAAAAATGCTATAGAACATACCAACCAAGGCGGAAAGATAGAAATATATGCAGAGGAAACACCCTTATGCATTTCTTTTTATATAAAAGATAATGGAGAGGGAATTCCTAAAAATATAATAGGAAGAATTTTTGATAGGTTCTATAAAAGTGAGAATACAGTAAATTCTACTAGTATAGGGATTGGATTATCAATGAGCAAAGCAGTTATTCAAGCACAGAATGGATCTGTATATGCTGAAAGTAAAGAAGGATATGGAACAAAATTTACTATAACATTTTTAAAGAAAGTTATATGATTTAACTTTTAGGTCTATTGAATTTAATTATAAAGAATTTATAAAGAAAAATTATATTTACAAAATAAAGTTTAAAATATTAGAAATGTAAAGTAAAATATAAATAATATTTAATAATATGAAAAAATATGAAATGCGGAGATGAGACTGAAAAATGATAAAAATTAAAAACTTAACTAAAGAATATCATAAAGTATTAGCGGTAAATAATATGAGTTTTGAAGTTAATGATGGAGAAATTGCTGTTTTATTGGGGCCAAATGGAGCAGGTAAAAGTACAACAATTAAGTGTATTGGTGGTCTACTAAGATACAAAGGAAGTATAGAAATTCAAGGGTATAAAAATAAGACATTAGAGGCAAAAAGATTATTTAGTTATGTACCAGAGACACCATCACTTTATGATATGCTGACTATATACGAACATATTGAATATATAGCTAATGCTTATAAAATTGATAACTATGAAGAAAAAGCTGATGTTTTATTAAAACAATTCGAGCTTGATGACAAAAAGGACAAGCTTGGAAAAGAACTATCAAAGGGAATGCAACAAAAGGTAAGCATATGTTGTGGACTTCTTACAGAGCCGAAAGTTATATTGTTTGATGAACCTATGATAGGACTTGATCCTAAGGCAATAAAAGAATTGAAAAAAGTTTTTTTAGAATTGAAAGAAAGAGGATGTACAGTAATAATAAGTACTCATATAATTGATAGTATTGATGATATATGGGATAAAGCTATTATAGTTAATAAAGGAAACATAGTTTTTGAAACAACAAGAGAAAATCTTAAGAAGAAGCAAGAATCTTTAGAAGAAATTTTCTTTGAGGTTACGGAGGAGTAATATGAAACCTTTATTTTATTTAATGAAAAAAAGTTTTAAAAATTATATGAAAGAATTAAAGAGAAAACCAGCGGCACTTATAGGATATATTGCTTTCATTGTTATTATGGTGGCAGCTGTTGTAAGTAGTTTAAATGGTGGAAGTTCAAATCATAAGCATTTTTCAAATTATAGATTTGGATTTATAGTAGGTTTAGTATTAACAGTATTCTTTTATTTAACTATAAAAGAAGGAATAGATAAAGGAGGTTCATTTTTTAGAACATCAGATGTTAATTTAGTATTTACGGCGCCTATATCTCCTAAAAAAGTATTGGTGTATGGAATTTTAAAACAATTATATCGTACATTTATAATGCTATTTTTTATAGTTATTCAAATACCTAATATGACTAACTGGTTTAATCTTAAAAAGTATGGGGTTATTATAGTAATTTTTGGTATATTTATTTTTATGTTTACAATGTCCATAATAAGCATTTTAGTATATTCTATTGCATCAAGAAATAATAAAACTAGAGAATTATTAAAAAAAATATTACAAGCGTTTGCAATAATATTTGTTGGAATTGCATTAATTAAAGGAATAAAAATTAAAAATATAGCGTTAACAGGGGAATTTATTTTTAATAGTAGGTACTTTTCATATATACCTATTTTAGGATGGAGTAAAGAAATTTTAATGGCTTGCGTAAATGGAATAAATAGTAGCACATATATATATTGTATTATTAACAGTATTGCTATAATTGTAATAATTTTCATTATATACAATGTCAATACAGATTACTATGAAGATGTGTTAGATGCTACAGAATTTAAGGAACAATTACTTAGAGATAAAAAAGAAGGAAAATCAGTAAATCTTACTAAGAATGTTAGAAAGATAAAACAAAGTTATAAAGGCACAGGAGCAAAGTGTATATTTTATAGACAAATATTAGAGTATAGAAAATCAGGTTTCTTTTTTATAAACTTTCGTACTATAAGTATTGTTGTAGCAGGATTATTTTTTGGATTTTGTAGTGGATTTAATAATATAATTACTGTATTATATTTTTCTGTTTATATGCTGTTATTTTTTGCTATGCAAGGTAAGTGGGCAGATGAAATTAAGAAGCAGTATATATATTTAATACCAGCAAGTTCTTTTAGTAAGCTTTTTTATGCAACTTTAGCTGACAATATAAAAAGTTTTATTGATGGACTTATATTGTTTATTGTTGTAGGAATTAAATTTAAAACAGAGCCTTTAATAATACTTTTATGTGCAATAACTTATACTACTTTTGGATCAATATATACATATATTGATGTATTAGCAAGAAGAATTTTGAAAATTGAAAGCAAAACTTTGGAGTCTATAATTAAATTTTTATTTGCTATATTTATAGTGGCTCCAGGAGTTACAGTTGCAGCATATTTATATATGACAAATGAGAATATATATTTTATGAAGTACTTAATGTATGTAATTCTAATTGCTTATAATTTAATTATTTCAAGTATTATTTTGATTTTCAGTAAGGGTATTTTTGATAATTTAGAGATGCATTAAGAGTAAAAGAACTTGTATAGATTTTACAAGTTCTTTTTAGTATATAAATAACATGAATTAGGGGGAAGCAGAAATGGAATATATAAACGAATTTAAAGAAGAATATTTAAAACAATGTTCAAAAATATATCCAAGTATATTTAATGAGGAACCTTGGAATGAAAATTGGACAGAAACGATAGCATATGAAAGGTTAAGAGAAATTTATAATACTCCTAAATTTAAAGGTATAGTCTACATAAAAGATGAAAAGGTTATCGGTGGTGTTTTAGGAAATTTGGAGCAGTGGGATAGTGGAATAAAATTTTCATTAAAGGAATTTTTCATAGACAAGAAAGTTCAAGGAAATGGATTAGGTAGTATAATGCTAAAATATTTAGAGAAAGAATTAAAAAATCTAAAAATAAAATCCTTTGAATTATATACCTTAAAGGGAAGAAGTACGGAAGGATTCTATAAAAAAAATGGATATAAAGTTGATGAGGATTCAATTATAATGAGTAAAAATTATGATTATTAAAAATTAATATCTTATTGAGGTGAGGATATAAAATTATAATTTAATATCTTTACTTTTATACAAGTATAGTGTAAAATTACACTATACTTGTATAAAAGTAAAGGAGAAATTAAAAGTGGATAGAAAAGAGTTTATAGAAAAAATTGATTCAAAAATAAAACTTATAAGAAACGAAAGAGATTTTTCACAAGATAGAATGGCACAAATTATAGGAATTTCAAAAAAAACTTTAGTTCAAATAGAGAAAGGAAGGGCGACACTTGGATGGAGTGGCGCGGTTGTAGTATGTTCATTGTTTAAAGATAGTGAAGTGCTTCAAATGATATTGGGAGAAGATTTAAATGATATAGTAATATCATTGGCTTTTGGTAAATGTGAAGGCAATTATATGAAGACTATGGGTGGAAAGCTATGGTGGAGTGATATTAAAAAGGAAGGAGAATATAGACTTCAACAAAATATAGTATCAGGTCATTTTAGAATATTAGATAGTGATGATAGAAGGATTTGTTCATCTTTTGATGAGGAATACATAAATAAAAGCATGGAAGAATTAGTAGAAGGGTAATTTAAGGTGGGGATTGTAATCAGTATAAAAAGAATAAAAATTTCAAAATACAAAATACAAAATGATAAGAAATAAAAAGTATAATATAAATTAATAATCAGAAGGAGAAATGTATGATTAACTTTAAAAAGATTTCATATGTTATTTTAAATATATTGATGTTGCTTGCAGTTATTTTTTCAGTAATGATATATACATCGCTAAATCCTAATTTACCTTGGTATGAATCTTGTGGAACACAATTTTTAGCTATATTTCTAATTTCAGATCCTATGTTAGGAGTTATTTATTCGGGATTTATTATATTAAAGGTAATGGGATATAAGTTTACTAAGATTAATTTTAGATTGCCTATATATATTTTACTGGGGCTTTCACTTCCTTTAATAATTGATGGAAGGCTGGGTATTGTGGCAATTTGTTCAGGTATAGTTGTATGTATTATATCAATTATAAAAATAATAGTTGATATTGTAACGAATTTCAAATTACAAAATACCAAAATAGAAAGTTAAAAATATAAATATAAATATAAATATAAAAACCATATGTTTTAATCATATGGTTTTTAGTTTAAATAAAAAGCTCGTACACTCCTAGCAATATAATAATAATAGATGATATTAATGGCGCAAATTTGCCAAAAACTTTAGATAAATATTTTTTACCTGTTAGTTCTCCAAGTTTAATTGTTATTATACTAGACAAAAAAGTAAAAAGTACTGTTAAAAATATATTTAATCCAGCTATACTTGCACCAAGACCTAGACCAAAGTTATTTATGGTAAGTGCCAGTGCAAGAGCAAAACTTTCTTTAGTATCTATAGAACCAGAGTTGTCCACATCGGCTTGTTCAGGATTGTCCAAAATATTTGATGATGTAATATTAATATTGTCACATGAAGTTTCTGTATTTTTAATATTATTTTCTTTAATAAAAAACTCAACTATTAACCAAATACCAATTGCAATTAACATAATAGAACCAATTGCATTAGCTGATTTTACTGAGAGAAATTTGCTGATAGCTAGTCCTATTGACATGGCTATAAAAGTACCTATGCTTGTTATTACTCCAATTAAGATGTTAATTGAAGGAGTTATGTTTATCTTTTTAATACCATAGGATATTCCTACAGTAAAACTATCTAAATTAGCTGAAAGTGCAAATAATATTATAGCTAAGAGATCCATTATATCCCTCCCACATACTCTATATACTGTTTAATATATTAAGTTGTAGTCTATGATGTTACAAAAGTTCAATTGAAGCTATTAATAATATGTAAATATTATAAAGAATAAAAATAGAAAATATTAAATAATGCTATTGAAATTTTGTAAAAGTTTGGATAGAATAGTAATAAAATGCATACAATGTTAAGATGTAATATTTTTTAATAGTATTAATTATTTTTAATGTTTTTTATAAACATAACCTTAAAAAACTTAGGTTTAAAAATTAATGTTTATTATTTTATATATAGGTTGTTGAATAACTAATTTTTACAAATCTTAAAAAGCATTTATGCGCGAGCATGTGTTTAATAATTTTAGATGTGCATTAGTAAATTCTTTAAAAATTTTTAAAAGTAAGTGCATTAGCGCGATGAAAACTATAGATTCCAAGGATATTTTCTAGAACTTATTTTGCTGTTAACCTTATTAAATTCGTCTATAAGATACGATAAAAGAACCCACTTAATATGGCGTTCATAACGTTTTTGTCCATAAAGTCTAGGGTTTTCTAGGTTATAGAGTCCCTTAAGTATAGAAAATAATTGTTCAATTTTTAGCCTATTTTTATATAAATTTTTACCTATTGGTGATTGCATAAAAAGAGCATTTTTATATCTAGATTCATCTTTAAAAGATTCTATACTATTTGCTTTACGCATATTTACGTCTGTTAATAAATTATATTCTAGAGTTTTAGAAACTTTAAACCATTGAGCATCATCATAAGCAGCATCGGCAAGTACAATAAATGGATTATAAGTTTTTAGTTCATATAACAATCCTTGGACTTGATTATCATATACATTTGCAGTAGTTACAGAAAATGACAAAGGTAATATACTATCACATACACAAGCGGTACAATGTAACTTATATCCTTTATATCTGCCAAGTCGAGTTCCTTTTCCATACCTAGCTTCGCTATCATATAATGAGCTCCTTAATGCAGTACCATCAATAGCACAAATTCTAGTTGATGGATTTATAAGTTCAATAAGCATAGCATAAATGCCATAGTACACGTATTTTTCTAAAGCTATAGCTCTTAAAGAAAATGTAGAATGGTCAGGAACTTCTTTTAAACCTATAATCTTTTGAAATACAATATCTTGTTTAATTTTATATTCAAGTTCTCTAAGACTAAAAATACTATTATTTACACCATATATCATACATGCAACAATTTGTTGATCTGAATATTTAGGTGGTCTACCTTTAGCTTTTCTAGTATTAATGCCAAGTTTATTAAATGCAATATTAACAGTTTCAAAAATTTTAAAATAAATGTTTTCGCTTTGTATATTTAATGTTATAATCATATTTGAGTCATCCTTTGTATATTATGGTTTTTTAGCGAGAACATTATATCACAAAGTGATGACTTATTTATTTTTTGTACTTTTAATTATTCAACAACCTAATATAGTTAAAAATAGATATTTTAAGATGGAGGTAGTCTAATGGGTTTTTTAAGAGGTATTACTGTAAAGAAAAAATTAATGTTAAGTTTTCTGATAATGTCTTTACTGATAGCTTTATCAGGTGGAGTTGGGATAAATAATGCTAGACGGATAAATGATAATGCAGAAAGTATGTATTCAAATTCGCTTATTGCATTAAAAAATTTGGATAATGTAAAAATTAATATAGAAAAAGAAAGAGGATATCTTATAAATTTGCTTTGTGATGAAACGGTAAGTGAAAGTGATAAACATGAAATTGACAAATTGATTAATAATGATTTAAAAGAGAGTAATAAAAATTCTATGGATGCTTATGAAAAAATAGAAGCTAATGAATTAGAAAAAAATTTATATAATCAATTTAAAAATAAACTAGATAGTTATAGAAGTGATAGAAATAAACTATTTACATTAGTTTATAGAAATGATCAAAAAGGAGCAATTGATTTATATTTAAAAGAGTTAAAGCCATTAAGAAATGAACTAATTACATTATTAGATAAAATAAATAATATGAGTGTCGAATCAGCTAAAACAGATTACAATGAAAATAAGAAGTTTTTTAAGAATGTAACTATAGCATTAACAAGTATAACCATAGTAGGATTAATAATAGCCATTTCTTTAGCAGTTATTATTTTGAAGGATATTATGACTTCTCTTAATACAATAAAAGATTATGCAAAGAGATTATCACATTATGATATTTCAACTTCAATAGACGTTAAAGGAAAAGATGAGATTAGTAATATAGCAAAAGATTTAAATATAGCACAAGAAAATATAAAAGGTCTTGTAGAAATTATAATACAAAATAGTTCTGATATGAATAAAATGAGTGAAGAATTAGCTTCTACTGTAGATATAATTAAATCTAAGATTAATACTATAGATGGAGCAACACAAGAGATTAATAAGGGAACGCAAGAAAGTAGCGCAACAACACAGGAAATAAGTGCATCAGCAGAAGAAGTAAATTCAAGTGTAGAAGAATTAGCTACTAGATCAGTAGAAGGTAGTAATAATGCTAATGCTTCAAAAGAAAGAGCACTTAAGGTTAAAGAATTTGGAAAAAAAGCAATAGAAGAAACCAATGTAATTTATGAAGAAAAACAACAAAAGATATTAAAGGCTATAGAAGAAGGTAAGGTTGTTGGAGAAATAAAAATAATGGCGGATAGTATAGCTCAAATTGCAGAGCAAACAAATTTACTTGCACTAAATGCAGCTATAGAGGCAGCAAGAGCAGGGGAACAGGGAAAGGGATTTGCAGTAGTTGCTGAAGAGGTACGAAAACTTGCAGAAGAGTCAGCAGATGCTGTTCTTACAATACAAAATACAATTTTAAAGGTACAAAATGCTTTTGAAAATTTATCAACTAATAGCAGTGAAGTTTTAGAATTTATGGATACGAAGATTAAAGATATATTAGATAACTCATTAAAAGCAAGTAGCCAATATTATGATGATTCACAATATGTAAGTGGGATGTCCGAAGACTTGGCATCTATGACAGAGGAAATAAATGCTACAATGAATCAGGTAACAGAAGCAGTTCAAAATATGGCTATAGCAGCACAAGAATCAGCAGAAAATACTCAAGAAATATTAGCCAGTGTAGAAGAAACCACAACTATAATGAGTAAAATTTCTGATGCGTCAAAGAATCAAGGAAATCTTGCTCAAACATTAGATAAGCTAGTTAAAAAATTTAAAATATGAATAGTTAATAAAAAAGCTTATGATTTTCATAAGCTTTTTGTATTTTACACAAAACACATGTAAAATATATGAAAATAAATATAAAAAATGTATATAAAGGTTGAAATTTCTCGAAAATAAAAATAAAATATAATATATGAATATTGTTATTTATAAGCTATTTACAATTTAATATCTTACAAATGACGTATATAACTTAGGAGAAATATAGGAGGAATTTTAATGATTTTATTAAAGCGTATTAGTGTAAAAAGAAAACTAATAGTAAGTTTTCTTTTATTAGCAATTTTAATTGGAATTTCAGGTACAGTAGGGGTCATTAATGCTGGAAGATTAAACAGTAACTCTGAAAAAATGTATTTTAAATCACTAAAGTCAGTAGAGTATATTGAAAAGATTAAAGACAATTTAGATGAGGAGAGAGCATGCTTATTAAATATTATTTATAATGAAGATATGCCATTGGATGAAAAAGGTAAAATGTTAAGGTATGTTACTGAAGAGTTAAAACAGAAAAATATAGAGTACTTTAAAAAATATGAAGCTATACCTTTTGATGAAGAAGAAAAAAAAGACTATACTGAATTTAAAGATGATTTATCAAAATACAGAGATTTAAGAGAAGAGCTAACAAGTTTAGTTAGTAAAGGAGATTTACAAGGTGCTAAGACAATTTTCACATCTAGCATTAAACCTGTTAGAAAGAAAGTGGAAAACAAACTTAATTCTATAGTAGATATGAATGTGCAGTCAGCTAAGTTGTCTGATGAAGAAAATATTAATGTATTTAACAATATAATAATAACTTTAGCAATAGTAGCTTTTATAGGAATATTATTAGCAATATTATTAGCAATAGTTATGGTAAAAGATATTATTGGATCTCTTGAAAGAATAAGAGAATATGCTAGAAGAATGGCGGAATATGATTTTTCTACTCCAATAAATGTTAGAGGAAATGATGAATTATGTATGACAGCATTAGATTTAAATGCTGCTCAAGAAAATGTAAGTAATTTAGTTAAAGATATTCTTTCAGATGCATCTAATATGGGAGCTATGAGTGAAGAATTATCAGCTACAGTTGAGGAAATTACAAGTAAAGTAACTACAATAGATGAAGCAACAAGAGAAATAAATAGGGGAACAGAAGAATTAAGTGCTGGAACAGAAGAATTAAGTGCGTCTGTAGAAGAGGTTAATTCTAGTATAGAAGAACTAGCTTGTAGGTCAACAGAAGGAAGTAATAATTCGAATGTATCAAAACAAAAGGCTATGGATGTTCAAAAATATGTACAAAAGGCTATACAAGAAACTAATTTAATTTATGAAGAACGAGAAGAAAAAATATTAAAGGCAATAAAAGATGGAAAAGTAGTAGAAGAAATAAGAGTAATGGCAGATAGCATAGCTCAAATAGCAGAACAAACAAATTTACTTGCGTTAAATGCAGCTATAGAAGCAGCAAGAGCAGGAGAACAAGGAAAAGGATTTGCAGTAGTTGCCGAAGAAGTTAGAAAACTTGCAGAACAATCTGCTGAAACAGTTTCAACAATACAAAATACAATAACAAAAGTTCAACAAGCTTTTAGTAATTTATCTGAAAATGGAAATGATTTATTAGATTTTATGAATACTAAGGTTAAAGAACTATTAGATAGTTCTTTGAAAGTAACTGACCAATATTATGAAGATTCAGATTATGTAAGTAGTATGACAGAAAATTTTGCATCTATGACAGAAGAAATAAATGCAACAACTAATCAAATAAGTGAAGCGGTTCAAAATATTTCAATAGGTGCACAAGACTCAGCTGAACATACAAATGATATTTTAAAAAGTATTGATGAAACTACAAAAGCAATGAATGAAATTGCTAAAACTTCAGAAAATCAAGCTGAAATTGCTCAAAAACTTAATGAATTAGTAGGAAAATTTAAAATTTAAAAATCATATACAAAGGAGAAGATATAAAAATCTTCTCTTTTGTATTATGCAAAAATTAATGTATTTAAAAACATGTGCAAAGATTGGTATTGACAATAAAATAAAAGTGGTGTATCTTATTAGTGAGAATGATTATCATTTTAAGGGAGTGGGATATGATGAGTGCTTTAATAATAGGAGGAGATAGACTAGGAAGAATAACTGATGAATTGCATAAAAAAGGTTTTACAGATATTAAACATATAACTGGGAGAAAAGGTGGAGAAAGAAAGATAAGAATCTATTCACAGATGCAGAAAGCCGATTTAACAATAGTTTTAGTAGACTATGTTAACCATGTTATTGTAAATAATTTAAAAAATAAAATTAATAAAAATAATAAATGTAATAATGTCATATATGCAAAAAGGTCTTGGTCACATATGGAAAAATGTATAAATAGTTTTATGACACATAAAGATGAAAATTAAACATATCTAAAAATTGAACATACCAATAACGTTATTTTTAAAGCTGCACATTTTATGTAGCTTTTATTTTTTTTGTGCATATATTGAATTAAAATTGACAATTAATATCAATTAGCATATACTATATATGAACATATGAATATATGTTCATATATAGGAGGGATAGCTGTGGTTGATAGTTTAAAAGATGTTGAAAAGTGTAGTTGTAACACAATACACGATGAGATTATAAACGAGGTAAAGAAAGGTATGCCTAAAGATGAAATTTTATATGATCTTGCTGAATTATTCAAGGTTTTTGGGGATACTACTAGAACAAAGATATTATATGCATTATTTGAAGCCGAGATGTGTGTATGTGATTTAGCCGCATTACTAGGAATGAGTCAATCAGCTGTATCACACCAACTTAAGGTTTTAAAACAAACAAGGTTAGTTAAACCTAGACGTGATGGAAAAGTTGTATATTATTCATTAGATGATGACCATATAAAAAAGATATTTGATTATGGATTTGCCCATGTAAATGAAAAGTAGTTAGGAGGTATTATATGAATACTAACGTTAAGAAAGAGATTATATTAGAAGGTTTATGTTGTGCAAATTGTGCATCTAAGATAGAGCGAAGCGTTAATAATATGGATGATGTAGACAATGCAACACTAGATTTTTTATCAAAAAAGCTTGTTATAGAAGTAAAAGATAAAGACAAAATAGACGAAGTTTTAAATAAAACAACCAAAATAGTAAACAATATAGAGCCAGATGTAAAAGTTATATATACGGAAGATTACGATAGCAGTAAACAAAATCATAATGGACATGACCATAGTCATTCACATGGAGAAGAAAACAGTAATAAAAAGGTTATAAGACTTGGAATAGGATCAGCAATTTTTGCTATTGCCATCATATTTAAATTTTCTTTTTATATTCAATTGGTTTTATTTGTTATAAGTTATATTTTAATTGGTGGGGAGATTGTATTAAGAGCATTAAGAAATATAACTAGAGGACAAGTATTTGATGAAAATTTCTTAATGACTGTAGCAACAATAGGTGCTTTTGCTATTAAAGAGTTCCCAGAAGGTGTTGCTGTTATGTTGTTTTATCAAATTGGAGAGTATTTTCAAGACAGGGCTATTGATCATTCGAGAAAGTCAATAAGTAGCCTCATGGATATAAGACCGGATTATGCGAATTTAAAAGTGGAAAATGATGTGAAAAGAGTTTCGCCGGAAGAAGTTAATATTGGAGATGTTATCATAGTTAAACCAGGAGAAAAGATACCTTTAGATGGAACTATTATAGAAGGTAAATCTATGGTCGATACTTCAGCTTTAACAGGAGAATCAGTTCCTAGAGATGTTGAAATAGGAAGTGAAGTATTAGGTGGATTCTTAAATAAAAACGGAGTATTAACTATTAAAGTATCAAAAGAGTTTAAGGAGTCCACAGTATCTAAAATATTAAATTTAGTACAAAATGCAAGTTCTAGAAAAGCTCCTACTGAAAACTTTATAACTAAATTTGCAATGTATTATACACCGGTGGTCGTTATGACAGCGATGATTCTTGCAATAGTACCACCATTTATAATTCCAGGTGCTACATTTTCACAATGGATATATAGAGCATTAGTGTTTTTAGTTGTTTCTTGTCCATGTGCATTAGTAATATCAATACCTCTAAGTTTCTTTGGTGGCATAGGTGGTGCATCTAGAAATGGTATTTTAATAAAAGGTGGTAATTATTTAGAGGCTCTAAATTCAGTAGAAACTGTTATTTTTGATAAAACAGGAACTTTAACAAAAGGAGTATTTGATGTAACAGAAATTTCTCCTGTAGAAGGGGTAGAGAATGAAAAACTGTTAGAATATGCTGCATTTGCAGAAAGCTATTCTAATCATCCAATAGCAATTTCGATTTTAAAGGCTTATAATAAAGAAATTAATAAAGAAAAAGTAGAATCATATGATGAGATATCTGGACATGGCATAAGGGTTAAAGTTGAAGGGAAAGAAATACTTTCTGGTAACTCTAAGCTTATGATAAAGGAAAATATTAAATTTGATAAGATTGATAAGTCAGGAACAATTGTTTATGTAGCCGTAGATAAACAATATTTAGGATATATATTAATATCAGATGAGATAAAAGAAGATGCTAAGAAAGCTATAAGTTATCTTAAAAGTATGGGAATTAAGAATACAGTAATGCTTACTGGAGATAGTAAAATTGTTGGAGATGAAGTTGGTAAAAAAATAGGTGTAGATGAAGTATACGCAGAGTTGTTACCTAATGATAAAGTAGAAAAATTAGAATACTTTGATAAGAATAAGTCTTCTAAAGGAAAAATAGTTTTTGTTGGAGATGGAATTAATGATGCACCAGTTCTAGCTAGAGCTGATATAGGAATAGCCATGGGAGGTCTTGGTTCTGATGCTGCAATTGAAGCTGCTGATATAGTTATTATGACTGATGAACCATCAAAAATATACAATGCTATAAAAATAGCTAAAAAAACAAAATATATTGTAATGCAAAATATAGGAATTGCATTAGGCGTTAAATTAATAGTATTAATATTAGGAGCTTTAGGAATAGCTAATATGTGGGAAGCTGTATTTGCTGATGTTGGAGTTGCATTAATTGCTGTATTAAATGCTATGAGGGTGTTAAAAAAAAGTATACAATAAAATAATATAGAGAAATTTTGAGGTGTCATGAAAAGTGACGCCTTATTTTTTTTTAGGTGATTAAATAAGTAAATAATACGGTTAGTATAAGCATTGACAAGGGTTTACAATACATATTATAATTCACATAATATAGATTGTTGTCAAAATCAAAGATAATTTGTTGAAAAGAGGGAAAACTGTGAAAAAACAAGAAATCAAAGAAATAATATGTAGTATAATTGATGAGAATTCCGAGAAGATTATAGCTTTAGCAAAGGAAATAGAAGCTGAACCTGAATTAGGCTACAAAGAGGTAAAAACTTCTAAGAAAATCACTGATTTTTTTGATGAATTAGGATTAAGCTATAAAAATGAATTAGCACTGACAGGGGTAAAGGCTAATTTGAAGGAAAATAATAATGGTCCAAATGTTGCAATATTAGGGGAACTTGATGGTGTAATTTGTTTTGACAGTCCAAAAGCTAATAAGGAGACTGGTGCATCTCATACATGTGGACATCATTTACAAATGGCAGCTATGTTAGGAGCAGCACTTGGATTAAAAAAATCTAAGATAGAAGATAATTTGCATGGTAATGTAACTTTTATGGCAGTTCCATCAGAAGAGTATATAGAGTTAGCTTATAGAAATAAGTTAAGAGAAGAAGGAAAAATTCATTTTTTAGCTGGAAAACAAGAATTGATTTATAGAGGTGAATTTGATGATGTTGATATAGCTATGATGTTTCATTCATTAAAAAATTGTCCAGAACCTACAGTTGCAATAGGTGAGACAAGTAATGGGTTCTTAGGAAAGACGATTCAGTATAAAGGAAAAGCAGCTCATGCGGCAGAAGCACCACACGCAGGTGTAAATGCATTAAATGCGGCTATGCTTGGTATTATGGGAATAAATGCATTAAGAGAAACTTTTAGAGATGAAGACTCTATAAGAGTTCATCCTATTATTACTAAAGGTGGAGATACTGTAAACAGTGTTCCTTCTGATGTAAGAATGGAGTCTTATGTTAGAGCTAAAAATATAAATGCTATGAAGGAAACTAATGAAAAAGTGGACAGGGCATTATTAGCAGGTGGATATGCTATTGGAGCAGAAACAACGATAAATACTATTCCAGGACACTTACCTTTAAGATGTTCATCAATTATGAATAGCTTATTTGAAGAAAATGCAAAAGAGTTATTGCCAAGTGAAAGGGTTATAGATGCAGGGCATTTTACGGCTTCAACAGATATGGGAGATGTATCTAATTTAATACCATCAATTCATCCATTTATAGGAGGAGTTTCAGGAAATCTTCATACAAAAGATTTTAAGGTTGAAGATTATAATGCATCATTAATTCTTCCAGCTAAACTAATGGCAATGACTGTTGTGGATTTATTATTTGATAATGCAAAAGTAGGTAATAAGATTATAGAAGATTTTAACCCTACTTTTAAAAATAAAGAAGAATATATAGAATTTTTAGAAGGATGTTTTGAGAGGAAGGTGAAGTAATGAAAAATTGGAAAAATCATATTATAGTTTTTTTAATGGTTATTATATCTGAGGCTATAGGGGTAATTAAGTTTAAGGTTGGACCTGGAACATTAGTCTTTTTACCGATGCTTTATGCGCTTATAATAGGAATATTTTTAGGACCTAAGTTTTTAAAGATTGTCAATGAAAAAGATATGAAAGATGCTGGAGGGCTTATAACTATTTCATTGATGCTTTTAATGGCTAGGTATGGAACTACAATAGGACCAACTCTTCCTAAAATAATACAATCAAGTCCAGCACTTGTTTTACAGGAGTTTGGTAATATAGGTACAGTGCTTTTAGGAGTTCCATTAGCTGTATTCCTAGGATTAAAACGTGAATCTATTGGAGCTGCTCATTCAATATCTCGTGAGCCTAATATTGCTTTAATAAGTGATATATATGGATTAGATGGAGATGAAGGAAAAGGGGTAATGGGAGTATATATTTGTGGAACTGTATTTGGTACAGTATTCTTTGGATTAATTGCTACATTTTGTGCAGCATATACTCCCTTACATCCATATTCATTAGCTATGGCATCAGGTGTTGGAAGTGCTAGTATGATGACAGCAGCAGTAGGTTCATTAAGTGCAATGTTTCCTAATATGCAAGAAACTTTAACCGCATTTGGAGCTGCAAGTAATATGCTATCAGGACTTGATGGATTATACATGTCTTTATGGGTTGCATTACCTTTATCAGAATGGCTTTATAGAAAAGCTTATAAGATAAAGTATGGAATTTCAGCTTCACAACCTCAAAAAAATAACGAAAGTTCCAAGGAGGTTTAGTACATGAAAATTACAAAATCATTATGTATATTAGTTTTGATGGCATTATTATCACTAGTAGGGAACTTAATTGGACCTAAGCATGGAATATTTGAGGCATTACCTGGAATGATAATACTTGTTGTAATAGCTATTTCGGGAATTATATTGGCAAAAGTTATACCAGGCAAAATTCCCGCAGTAGCTTATATTGTAACAATAGGATGTATAGTTACTTATCCTGGATTTCCGGGAGCTGAAATTGTGACAAAATGTATGACAAAGGTAGATTTTTTATCACTAACAACTCCTATACTTGCTTATGTAGGTATTTCTATTGGGAAGGATCTAGAGAGTTTTAAAAAATCTGGTTGGAGAATTATCCTTGTATCATGTGTTGTTTTTATAGGAACGTATTTAGGTTCCGCCGCAATTGCACAGTTGATTTTAAAATCACTAGGACAAATATAAATATAAAAATTAAAAGACCGTAATTTAACGGTCTTTTAATTTTTAATAGCAAATAAAACTATCAATTTGTCTTAAGTCAATTCCGAAGTAAGCCCAACGATATCTTATCCATCTAAAACCTGATATTGATTTTTTACCAACATAAGTTATATAAGACCAAAATGAGTTGCCGTTAGTTAACCAAAGATAGGTATATTTATATTTACAAAATTTTATAGAGCCTGGATCAACAGCTTTTACATTTACACCGCCTTTAGTTTCAATTTTTGATGGAGTAAATGATGGAGGTGGTCCCATTGGAGGAGCTTCATTGTTTCCTGGACCAGGACCCATATTGCCACCACCCGGGAATCCGAAAGGAGGTGGTCCCAGAGGAAATTGACGAAAACCAGGTCCGTAAGGTGCGAAATAATTGTAAGGTATAAAGTCATTAGAATAAGACATTTTATTATACACTCCCTATAAGTATTACATTATATATTATGTTTTAAATTGTATAAGCGTTATAAAAATTTTTAAAAATTTTATTTAAAGATAGGTAAGTTAATTTCCGTTTAATTATAGAAAAAGAAATACAATTTGTTAAACCGATTTTGTTAGATTCATTTAGAAGATACTCTTTATACTCTTTTTAAAATGGATTTACAAGAACATTTTACATTTGAAATTTTGATGTTTTTGTAGTAATTTAAATATTAAAATATAATACGTGATAATTATAAATTAATGATAAAAATATATTTTTATCATTAAGTATAACTTAATTTTAGGGATTGTTTTGGGAAATTTATAACGTAATAGCGTTATATTGTAACATCAATAATAAAATGTAAAAAAATATTTGAACTTATTTTTACAATTGAGTTAAAATTATTAGTGTAAATAAAAATAATGTTTTATTGATATTGATAGATAAGATTTTAAGGAGATTTAGGTATGAGTATAAGTGATAATGATTTTCAGCATATAGATGAATTTATACACGAAGATGAGGAATTCTATAAAAACTTAATAAAAATATTACCACATGCAGTATTTCTTGAAAAAGATAGAAAAATTATATTTGCTAATGATGAAGGCATAAAACTTTTAGAAGGTATAGAAAAAAAAGATATAATAGGAAAAGAAGTAGAAGAGTTTATTTATAGTAATTTTATAAAAATTCTAGATTTAAATAAAGAAAAAAAATTAAAAAGTATAAATCGTGACAATGAAAATATAATAGAACAAAAAATAGTTACATTAAATAATAAAGTTATAGATGTTGAGGTTAAATTTATTTATTTATTTAATAAGAATATGGAGAAATTTAAAGTTGTAACTGTACGAGATATTACAGAAAGAAAAAGATATGAGAAAGCTTTACGTGAGAGTGAGTATTTACATAGAAAACTAACAGAAATGTTACCTGTAGGAGTATCTATACATAATTATGATATAGTAGAGTTTGCTAATAAAACATGCTTAAATATATTAGGTATTAAAGATGAAAAGGATTTACTTAATAATAGTATTTTTAAGTTTATACATAAAAGTAAAATTGCAGATTCCAAACAGAGATTAAAGACTATATTTGAGTATGGTGAAAAGACACTTCCTGAATTTTACAATAAATTTGTTCGTCAAGATGGAGAAGTTATAGATGTAGAAACTTGGTCTACAGTATTTTATGATGAAAATAAATTAAAGATATTATCGGTGTTTAGAGATGTAACTGAGTATTTAGAAATAGAAAAGATAAAACAAAAATCAAATGAAAATAAAAAGTTATTAGACAAAGAACGTGAATTTAACAAAATTAGAACAGAGTTTTTTGCAAATTTATCACATGAATTAAAAACACCATTAAATGTAATTCTTAGTTCCCAACAATTATTAGCTTTATATCTAAGAAATGGAGAATTTTCTGGAATTGACTATGAAAAAATAGAAAAACATTTAAAAACTTTAAAGCAAAACAGCAATAGATTACTTAGATTGATTGATAATCTTATAGATATAACTAGAATTGATTCTGGATTTTTTAGTTTAAATCTACAAAATCATAACATAGTAACTATAATAGAAGATATAACTTTAGCAGTAGTTGAATATATTAAAAATAAAGATATAAAATTAATTTTTGATACTGACATAGAAGAAAAATTAACTTTATGTGATGAAGATAAAATAGAAAGAATAATTTTAAACCTTTTATCAAATGCAGTAAAGTTTACTCCAAAAGGTGGCAGGATTAAGGTGAATATACATGATGATGGAGATAGTTTGCGGATAACAGTAAGAGATAACGGAATAGGAATACCAAAAGATAAAATACATATAATATTTGATAGGTTTAGACAAGTAGATACGTCATTTACTAGAATTTCAGAAGGCAGTGGTATAGGATTATCATTAGTTAAAGCCCTTGTTGAGATGCATAATGGAACAATAAGTGTAGAAAGTGAATATGGAGAGGGAAGTGAATTTATAATTTATTTTCCTATAAATAAACAAATAGCATCAAAATTAATTAATGAAAATAATAACCTAGATAATAGCTTAAAAGAACATAAGTTAAAAAGGGTAGAAATTGAGTTTTCTGATATATATAATATTTAGCATTAATAAATTATCCTTTAAAATAGGAGAAGTATAATGGATATTAATTTATTTTTATATTTTATAACTCATTTTGAAAAATATCTATATATTATAGTTGATCAATATGGTGCAATTACTTATATGATTATATTTTTTATAGTATTTTGTGAAGCTGGCTTCATAATATTAGCATTTTTGCCAGGCGATTCTTTGCTTTTTATAACTGGTACGTTGGCATGCATAAAAATTTTAAATATAAGTATTTTGCTACCTATACTAATGATATCTGTAATATTGGGCGATATTATTAATTATTATATAGGTAAATTTTTAGGAAAAAGAATATTAGAAATGAAAAAAAATGTATTTTTCAAAAAAGATTATATTAAAAAGGCCCATAAATTTTATGATAAGAATGGAAAGGTATCTATCGTATTGGGGAGATTTATTCCAATAGTTAGAGGATTTGTAGCTTTTGTTGCGGGAATTGTAAGTATGGATTTTAATAAATTTATATCATATTCAATAGTTGGAGGTAGTCTACGAGTTGGTATATTTTTATTTAGTGGATATTATTTAGGAACATTTGAAATTGTTAAAAACAATCTTGAAATTATTATAGGAATTGTAATTTTAGTTTCTACAGTACCTGGGATTTTAGGCATTATGAAAAAAGGACTATATAGCTAAATATTAAAGGTATTTGATAATCATAGTATCAAATACCTTTAATATTTAGCTTTTTTATATAATGTTAAAAAGGCATGTTTATATATATTTTTGCTGTTTAGAGTTCCATTAAAGTGTTCTACAATTTCCCATTCAGTCATATCAAGTTTTGGAAAAAAGGTATCACCATCAAAAGAATGTTTTATTTTGGTCATATAAATTTTTGTGGCGTATGGTAAGAGCATAGAAAAAATTTTTCCTCCGCCTATAACAAAATATTCTTTATGGCTTTTTATAAATTTAGTTAATTCAGTAATATTGTATATTATTTCAACATCAGTATTATTGACTACATAGTTTTGATTTCGAGTTAAAAGTATGTGTTTTCGTCCGGGAAGTATGTTAGGTAAAGCTTCAAAAGTTTTTCTTCCCATAATTATTGTTTTACTTTCTTTTAGTGTAATTTCTTTGAAGTGGTTTAAATCACAAGGAAGATGCCATGGAAGCATATTATTTTTGCCTATAAGATTATTTTTATCAACAGCAACTACAAAACTTATCATATAACGACTCCTTTAAAAGTAAATAGTATATATATATTATACATTATTTACTTTTAAAAATTAAATTTAAAAATTTTACAATTTCATATGCTATCCCAGAAGCTATAAGTGGACCTACTGGAACGCCGCCTAAAAAAGATACGCCAATAATAGAACCAAGGACTATACCAGTAATGGTGTCCGTGCTACCTTTTAGAAAACCAATTCCTTTAGATGCTAAAATTGCTACGATTACTCCTACAAAAAAACATACCAATCCTTTTAAAGTTAAGGCATTTTTTATATTTTCTGTAAACATAGGATTTTTTATTATAGGAATTAGCATCCATATCATTAAAAAAGTCATTCCTAAATTCATAAAATAATCTTCCATGAAGTTAATACATTTTTCATTACTAAAGAAAGAAATAATAAGCATAACTATTGAGGCTATGCCAAGACTTTTGTTTTTACCTAAAAAAGATAAAAAAATTAGTATTGATAAAATTATTTTAGATGACATAATCTATCTCCTAAAAAGTTATATAATTTATAATACTAATTTTTATGTAATTTGTTATTTAGAGTTTTGTAAAGGCAGACTTAAACTTCTTCGTCTATACACACTTAAAACTAATCCTATTGATAACATATTAAATAAGTTTTCTGGGACTCCATAACTTATAAATGGCATAGATACACCTAATATAGGCAATAAATTTAAATTCATAAGTATATTGAAGATAATTTTAAAAATGAATATTGATGATATACTGCAGATTAAAAGTCTACCATAACTATCATTAATATACTTTTTTATTATTATAAGTCTTATTATAAGTGAAGTAACTAAAGATATAATAATAATGAGTCCAATCCATCCTAAAGAGTGAATAATGCAGTTAAGAATAAGTTCTTTATGTCCGTTGCAAAGTAGCAAATCATTTTTAGAAAATCCATGTCCCAAAGGTGTTATAGAGTTTAAAATATTGTTCATTATATTATTTTGATATCCAAAACCAGTAGGATCATTTTTAAAGTACATAAAAGCTTTTAATTTATGGAAGCGATAAGGCTGAATAATAATTAAACCTAAAGTTAAAGAGGCAATAAAGACTATAGGAGCTATTATAAATCTTTTCTTTATTTTATAAGATGATAAAATCACAATAAATCCTAATGCATAAATTAAAAGAGGAGTTATACAGCCTGACTTAATAAATAAAAATAATGGGATTGGGCATATAAGAAGTAATCTTATAACCTCATATTTGTTTTTAAAATCTATTTTATCAAAAATTCCACATAAAGAAATTATAAACAAATATGGAGTTATAAATATTATCTGTCTAAAAGTATCACCAACTAAAACTATAGAATTCGGTGCTATTTCATTAAGCATATAACTAAACAAAATAATTACAATAGTAGATACAATAAATATATGGGTAGAGTATTTTTTTAGATTTCTATAGTCGAAGTAAAATAGAAAAATTATTAATAGAGTACCTATAACAGATGTTTTAAGAGTATTATGGAATAAAATATTTGAGTTTTCTAAAAGGTTATTAGATTTCATAAAATACATAAAAATAACTCCTGTATTAACTAAAATTAATGTTAAAATTAATGTTATCCAATCAGGTGAACCTTTATGTGCTATATTTAAATTTGTGCCTACTTCCTGTGAATTTCCCATACGTGTAATTGCTTTATTTAATGCAGTGTTGGTAGACTCGCCTTGTTCAATATACTCATCATAAATATCTTCTATATGTGAGATTAGTTCTTCTTTAATTTCATAATGAGATTCTTTATATTTTATATAAGAACAAACGTCGTTTATATAATTAGTAATTTTTGAATTATTAATTAGTGACATACTATTGCCTCCCCTAAAATATGATTTATTGTTGATGTAAAAGTAACCCACTCTTCTTTTTTATCTTTTAATTCTAAAGTGCCTTTTTCAGTTATTTTATAATATTTCCTTTTGCGTTTCCCATTTGTGTCATCCCAATAAGATTCCACAAAGTTATTATTTTCTAATGAATGCAGAATAGGGTACAAAGTTCCTTCTTTAAATGAGAAAATACCATTGGATTTTTTTTCGATTTCTTTAATCATTTTATATCCATACATGGGTTTTTCATTTAATAATTTTAGAATTAGAATTACTGTACTACCTTTAAGTAGTTCCTTATTAATGTTCATAAATATTGTCCTCCTTGACTAATGTAGAATTTAGAATACATAGAATTACTATACATAGAATATATAGGTATATATTACAATGATTTATTGACAAAATCAATATAAAATTCTAATATTATTCAATATTTTAAAATATATTATTGACATATTATAAAATGGAGTGTAAAATAAATTTTAAAATTAAATATAAACGATAAATCTTATCAAGAGAGGTTGAGGGACTGGCCCTATGAAACCCAGCAACAGCTAATTCATAATTTGAATTAGAAATGTGCTAATTCCAGCAGGATGTTTTTCTGAGAGATAAGAAGTGATAGTTTTGTAATATATAATTTAGATTTTATAATCGCTTCTTATATTAATAAGAGGCGATTTTTTTATTTTAATAAAGAGGGGGAAAATTATGATTAATAATTGGGGAAAAGGAACTATATGCATTCAAGGAGGGTATAATCCAGAGTCAGGGGAGCCAAGGGTACTTCCAATATATCAAAGTACAACTTACAAATATAATGATCCAGATGAAGTGGCAGACTTATTTAATTTAAAGGCTGAGGGGCATATGTATTCTAGAATAAGTAATCCTACTGTATCTGCTTTTGAAAAAAAAGTAGCCGAGCTTGAAGGAGGAGTTGGAGCTTTGGCTGTAGCATCTGGACAATCAGCAACAGCACTTGCAATATTGAATATATGTAAAAGCGGAGATCATATTGTTTCAACATCTACTTTATATGGTGGTACTCATACACTTTTTTCAACTACATTAAAAAAATTTGGAATAGATGTAACTTTTGTAGATCCAGAAGAAAATGAAGAAGATATATTAAAAAGATGTAGAAACAATACTAAAGCAATATTTGGGGAGACAATAGGTAATCCACAATTAAATGTATTAGATTTTGAGAAGTTTTCGAAGATAGCTAAAAAAATAAATGTTCCGTTTATAGTTGACAATACTATAGCGACACCATATCTTTGTAATCCATTGAAATTAGGAGCAAATATAGTTGTACATTCTGCAACAAAATATATAGATGGACATGCAACAACTGTTGGTGGAATTATTATAGATGGTGGAAATTTCAATTGGAATAATGGAAAATTTAAAGAATTTACTGAGGCTGATCCAAGTTATCATGGAATTAATTATGTTGAAACTTTTAATGATGGTGCGTATATTGTAAAAGCTCGTGTTCAACTTTTAAGAGATTTAGGCGTGTGTGTAAGTCCATTTAATGCGTTCCTATTTAGCTTAGGGCTGGAAACATTACATTTAAGAATGGAAAGACATAGTGAAAATGCATTGAAGCTAGCAAAATTCTTAGAAAGTCATGAAAATGTTAATTGGGTAAGTTATCCATTGCTTCAAAGTCATCCAACTTATCATACAGCAAAGAAATACTTAAAAAATGGGGCTAGTGGAATTTTAACTTTTGGAGTTAAAGGAGGTATTGAAGCTGGAAAAGAATTTATAAGAAATCTTAAACTAGCAGCATTAGTTGTACATCTAGGAGATGCAAGGACGTCGGTGCTTCATCCTGCCAGTACAACTCATGGACAACTTACAAAAGAAGAACAATTAGCAGCAGGAGTTACTGAAGATTTAATAAGAGTATCTGTTGGGATTGAAGATATAGAGGATATTATAAAAGATTTTGATCAAGCACTTAAAAATATAGAAATCTATTAATGGAAAGGATGAATATAAAATGCCTATAATAATACCAGAAAATCTTCCTGCTAGTGATACTCTTAATGGAGAAAATATATTTGTAATGCATGAAGCTAGAGCACTAAGCCAAGATATAAGACCTTTAAAAATATTAATTTTAAATTTGATGCCAAGGAAAGTTCAAACAGAAACACAATTACTAAGACTTCTTGGAAACACTCCATTACAAGTAGATGTAAGATTACTTCATATAGATAAACATGAATCGAAAAATACATCTAAGGAGCATTTATTAAGATTTTATGAGACTTTTAATGATGTAAAAAATGAAAAATTTGATGGAATGATTATAACAGGTGCACCTGTTGAAACATTAGAATACGAAGATGTGGATTATTGGGAAGAATTAAAAGAAATAATGAACTTTTCTGTTAATAATGTTACATCAACTTTGCATATATGTTGGGGAGCTCAAGCAGGATTATATCATCACTATGGTATACCTAAATATAAATTAGATAAGAAAGTGTTTGGAGTATTTAGACATACATTAAATAGAGATGGAGTTCAGCTTTTAAGGGGATTTGATAATGAATTTTATGTACCACATTCAAGACATACTGAAGTTTTGAGAGATGATGTATTAAAGATTCCAGAACTTAAAATATTATCGCAATCAGATGAATCAGGATTATATATAGTTGCAACTAAAGGAGCTAAACAAATATTTGTAATGGGACATTCAGAGTATGATTCGGATACTTTAAAATGGGAATATGATAGGGATGTTGCAAAGGGTATTAAAGTGGATATTCCTAAAAATTATTATCCTAATGATGATCCTACAAAAAAACCTATTGTAAAATGGAGATCACATGCTAATTTATTATTTTCAAATTGGTTAAATTATTATGTATATCAAGAAACACCATATGAATATAAATGATGAAATTTAATAAATATTGGATACACTTAATCATTTTTAAGCATAGATTATACTGTGGTGATATATATGAATTTTAATAGATGTATAAATTTAAATAATTATTCATCCCAGATTTTAGAGAAGAAAATTAAGTATATTTGTGAAAATGAATATGAATTCTTTTTAAATAAAGCTAATGTTGTAGGAGTTGGACTAGGCTATAAAACAATTGGTGGTATTTGTAGTTATAGAAGATGTATTAAGGTTTTTGTATCTAATAAGATTAATCTTATTAATTTAAATTGTAGTGACTTGGTTCCTATGATATATAAAGGAATAGAAACTGATACGGTGAAATCTGGCGAGTCTATTCCGTATTCCTTAAAAGATAAAATACGTCCAACATTATGTGGGTATAGTATAGGACCTGAAAAATATACTAACGCTGGATCAATAGGGTGTTTAGTGACTGATGGATTTAGTAGATTTTTATTAGGTAACAATCATGTTCTTGCAAGATCAAATTCTTTACCTATAGGCACACCTATAATTCAGCCTTCAGGTAAGGACAAAGGGAAACCTAAAGATGATGTTGTTGCTAATCTTGCAAAGTTTATTCCTATAAAATTTAATGGAATTATTCGCAAACAAGAAAATTATGGGGATTGTGCTATTGCAAGATTAACGGAAAAAACTATTGCATCACCTAACATTGCATTAATAAATATGCCTCCAAGAGGAGTTATAAATCCACAGGTAGGTCAGCAAGTTAAAAAAGTTGGAAGAACAACAGGGCTTAATACAGGAAAAATTTTATCTATAAATACAACTTATAATGTAAGTTATGGAATGAAAAGTGCCTTATTTAAAAATCAAATAATCACAACACCTATGGCACAGGAAGGTGATTCAGGAGCTGTGTTATTAGACAATAATAATTATATTCTAGGACTTTTACTAGGAGGAAGTGAATTATGTAGTATTTATAATAATATACATGATGTTTTATCATTATTAAGTGTTGCAATTATTACAAGCTAAAATATATAAACTAATAAAATGCCGTCTTGTATAGACGGCATTTTATTAGTTTATATGATCACTTTGAAAGCCTTGTCTTTTTATAGAATGTTTTTTTAATGTTCTATTATGATTTTTACCTTCTTCACTTGTTATGGGTGTCTGAAAATTACACTTTATCATTCTAGCCAGTTTGTTATCTGGTTGACTATCTTTTGCCATTAACAATCCCTCCGTTCAAATATAGTTTGTATTAATGACAGATTATTATTTATGGGAATTAAAGAAAAAAAGTTAATATCTACATAAGATTCTAGTAATCAATATAATAAAAGAGATAAGCTTTTGGCGCTAAAGCTTATCTCTTTGTAGAGTGTTGACAATTTAGTATTGTCAAAAGCCTAGTGTTCTAGGCATAGTTTATTTTAATGGGGGAATTATGAATAATGTTTGTATCAACTACAACTTATTAAAAGTATTTACAATATAAAAAATTTTAAACAGTAATTTAAAAAGTTTTTTAAAATTTTTTAAGGTAGTTTAGCAAAGCCTTGACCTTGAACTTCAGCGGTATCTGTTATGGATATAAATGCTTTATCATCAATTTCTATTACAAGTTCTTTGATTCTTGGAACCTGTCTTGGAGATACTACGCAATAAAGTATATTTATTTTTTCTTTTGTATAAGCTCCTTCTCCATAAAGAATAGTAATTCCTCTATGAAGTTTATGCATTATGGCAGAAGTCATTTCTTGTTGTTTCTTTGTAACTATTATAAGCATTTTTTGTTTACTAAATCCTCTGAGTACCCTGTCTGTAAATGCACCAGTAATATACATCATTATAAGAGTATAGAGTCCAGTTTCAATACCTAAAAATGAAGAACCAGCTGATACAATTATAAGATTTAAAACAAAACTTGCGAAACCCACATCTATGTTATATTTTTTTTTCGCAATCATACTTATTATATCTATTCCACCAGTTGATCCATGATTTGAAAATATTATTCCAACACCAAGTCCGCTTAAAACTCCCCCATATATAGAATAAAGTAGTCGGTTAGTGGCAGAAGGTACCAGAATTTTAGAAAGTGGTTCTGTAATTATGATTATTAAAGAAAGTGATAGGGTACCTATTAAAGTAAAAAACGTAAATTTTTTATCTGTTTTAAAAAAGCATAGAATTAAAAGTGGAATATTTAGTAAAAGCAAGGATACACCTACTGGAAGGTTAAAAAGATAAAGTAATATCAAACTTATTCCGGACACCCCACCACTAAGTAAATTACTAGGTATTAAAAAAAGATTCAGAGCTATAGCATTTAGTAAACTACCAAAAAGTATTAAGACAGTTTTTTTTGAAAGTTCTTTGCCAGACATATTTAAAAATTTAACAATCATTTAGCCTATCCTCCTATAAAATATATATTTAGTATACTCATAAAAACTATATAAATTAAATTTGAATAATCTTAAACGATATTATACAAAATATAACCATGAATATCAATTTATTACAAGAAAAACATGGGAGAAGATAGTATGATGTTAACATATATTCATTATATGTATTTGATGATAATTTCAATAATAATATTAGCAATAATATTTAGAAAAGATGTTACTTTGATATGTGTTTTAGGAGTTGGGTTAATTGGAATTATATCAACCCATAGCTTACTTGAAGGAATTAAAGTAATGTATAAAGCAACAGTAGTTTCAGGTAAACATTTTATTGATGTAGTAGTAATTATATCTATAGTAAATTCTATGGCTAAAGCTTTGAGTGATATAGGAGCTGATAAAGTTATAATTTCTCCAATTAAAAAATTTATGACTAATAAAACCTCAGCTTTTTTTGTTTTAGGATTTACGAACATTATAATGTCATGGCTTCTTTGGCCTACGCCAGCTGTTGTATTTGTGGGTGCTATTATGGTGCCAGCAGCAGTTGAAGCTGGATTACCTATAATTTGGGTAGCAGTTGTAATGTCATTATTTGGAAAGGGGGTGGCATTTTCAAGTGATTTTTTCATACAAGGGACACCTTCTATAACTGCTAGAAGTGCTGGAATTCCAAATACATTTAAAATTATAAAGGCAAGTTTCCCATTTTGGTTAGTGATGAGTGCTGTTACTATATTAACTACATTTTTTATTATGAAAAAGGATACTGAATATAGTCAAATTAAGAAAGATACAGAAAAAGAAATATTTGAAGATCTACTAGATAAAACAACAGATAATGCTAAATCCAAAGGAGCTAAGATAGTATCTGTGGCAACTATTCTTGGATTTGTGGTAGATATTATAATTATGAGTTTTTTAAAGATAAGTGGTGATGAGGCTACAGCTTTAATAGGAAGTACATCAATATTAATATTAATTTTAACATGTTATATAAATTATAAATTTGAAAATACGTTTGAACATTTTACACATTATGTGAGAGATGGATTTATATTTGGCATGAAAGTATTTTCACCAATTATTATTATAGGAGCCTTATTTTTTCTTGGAAGTAAAAATACTGCACAGGAGATATTAGGTCCAAATGCAACAGGGCTTTTAACTGATATAGGTATGTATGTTTCTCGAAGAATACATTTATCTAACATTACTGCAATAGTAGTTCAAGGTTTTACAAGTATATTACTTGGAATAAGCGGTTCAGGTGTTGGAGGAATTCCGTTAGTAGGAACTTTAGCAGATACTTTTTCTAAGGCTATTGATATTGATTTAGCAAAAATAGCGGCATTTGGGCAAGTGATAACTGTATGGATAGGTGGAGGAACGATAATTCCTTGGAGTGTATTACCAGTATCGAGCATTTGTGATGTAAGTCCATTTGAGCTTGCAAGAAAAAATCTTATCCCGGTTATTGTTGGGGTTATTGTAACATTTTTATTTGCACTAGTATGGATATAGTAATATTTGTGTATATAAAATTATTACAATAATATTCAATCATTTCTTTTAAATGGAATAATATAATGATAAAATTTATTAGAGGGAGGGGGAGAGTTTGAAAAAAATAATAAGTATGAAGGATGTTATAAATATAGAGAATTTTCAAAAGATTCAAAATGATATAGCTAAGGCAACGGGAGTTGCTATTATAGCAACAGATTATAGGGGAAAACCTATTACCAAGCATAGTTTGTGTACTGAGTATTGTAATATTATTCGTTCTGATAAAAATTTAAAAGAATTATGTGAAAAGTGTGATTCAAGGGGGGGACTTGAAGCGGCAAGAACAGGTAAACCATATATATATAGATGTCATAGAGGACTTGTAGATTTTGCAATACCTATAATTATTCAAGATCAATATTTGGGGTCATTAATGTCAGGGCAAATTTTAACTGATAATAGGGATAGTTTAGAATTAGAAGATATTATTCAATGTAATAATAGTGATGAAGAGAATGAGATGCTTATTAAAGCTTATGAGAAATTAAATGCTATACCATTAAAAAAAATAAAAGCTATTGCAAATATGATGTTTCATATAGCTAATTACATCGTTGAAGAAGGAAATTTTAGAATTGTTCAAGGGGAGATTATAAAAAGTAATGATAAAATTGTAAAATATAATGAAGATAATATTAAACTTACTAGAGAATTAAATAAACTTAAGTTAAAAGATATGGAATCACATACAAGTGAAAATTTTATATTTGAAGTATTGAATACTGTTGCATCGCTATCTATAATTGAAGGGGCACATAGAACACATGAAATTATATGCCAATTGTCAAAAATGCTAAGATATACTTTAGAGAAAGCTAGTAAAATGGTATATCTTGAAGAAGAATTAAAATATATTTTTTTTTATTTAAATTTATATAAAATTAGGTTTGGAGAGAGATTAAATTTTAGTATAGATATAGACAGTATATATAATAATATGAAAGTACCAGTTATGAGTATATATTTATTTATTGATAATATAATATTATATGTTTTAAAAAGAAATCATGGAAAGTTACATATAAAAATAAGTGTAGAAGAAACAGAAAATTGGATAATCATATTAATAAAATATAATTGTATAGGAATTAACAAAAATGAATTATTAGATATAAATAAAAAAGATATATTAATTGATGTAAAAAGAAGATTGGATAAATTTCATATGAGTGAGTATGATATTGAGATAAATAGTAATTCATATAAAGATACAGAAATAATAATAAAGTTATTAAGGGATAGGTAGTAGAAAAAAATGTACAAGCTAATGGTAGTTAATGATGATGATTTGGAAGTTCGAGCAATAAAAATAATTCTTGAGTTATTAAAAAATGATATAAAAGTAGTTGGAGTAACCAAAAGTGGAAAAGAGGCTATAAAGTTAAATGATAAATTACAGCCGGATATAATAATATTAGGGGACGATATACCTGGAATAAGTACTTTAAAAGCTATAAAAGAAAATGATAAAGAGAAAATAGTGATTATTATTAAAGGATGTAGTAATTTTTACTTTAATAGAGAAAAAAGTCAGTCAAATTGGGATTACTATTTACTAAGACCTATAGAAGAAGATGATTTAATAAATACTTTGCAACAAGGTATTATAAAATTGAGAACAAATAAAAATAGAATTAAAGAAAATGAGTTTTTATTATTAGACACTATAATATGTGGTGAAGAAAAAGAGTGTGAGAAACTATTGCAGGAGCTAATTAAGAGTTATGTGTTAATATGCAATAATAATATTGATATATTTAAGGAAAAGGCAATTGGTCTTGTAAGAAGTATTGTAAAGATATCCCATAATATAAAGATACAAACAGAACAAGAAAAATATATTGCAAGCATAGAAGGTAAAAAAAATTTAGATTCCATAAAACAAGTTGTGAATATTCTTCTTATAAAAATATTTGATCAGAATCAAGGGAAAAGTATTACCGAAAAATTGACTCAAGGTAAAAATATTAATAAAAATTTAAAACCCGTATTTGAATATATAGAAAAAAATTATAGAGATAAGATAACTTTAGAAGAAGCCGCAAATATGTGTAACTTAAACAAATATTATTTTAGTAAATTATTTAAAAAAAGTACTAGCATTAAATTTGTTGATTATATTACTTTATATAAAATAGAGAGAGCAAAAGAAATTCTTAAAAATACAGATGAGTGTATAATAAATATTGCTATAGAGCTGGGGTATGATGAATCCGGTTACTTTTCAAAAGTTTTCAAGAAAATAGTTGGGGTAACACCTTCAACTTATAGAAATAAAAATAATTAAAGGCTACTTAAAAAGATAAATAAGTAGCCTTTTAATATACTAATAAAAAATAATATAAAAATAGCAATAAAACACCTTTTTTAGTTAATAAGTGTAGAAAGCCAATAGAGTACAAAGAAATACCAACAAACTTTGTTAAAAAAATATCAAATAAATGTTAATATAAATATATAATAAAAGTAAGATATATTATTAAATAATGATAAGGGGGTAATTTTTATGAGAATGTACGATTATCTACTACCAAATGTAAACTTTATGGGAGCTGGGTCAATATCAGTTGTAGGAGAAAGATGTAAACTTTTGGGAGGAAAGAAAGCCTTAATAGTTACAGGTAAATATATAGGAGCTATGCAAGATGGTCCGTTGCAATTGGTAGTTAAATATTTAACAGAAGCCGGAATTGATTATGTTCATTTTGATGGATCAGAACCAAATCCAAAGGATATAAATGTTATAAAAGGTGTTGAAATTTTTAAAAGAGAAAAATGTGACATGATTATAACAATAGGTGGAGGAAGTGCTCATGACTGTGGTAAAGGAATAGGTATTGGAGCTACGCATGAGGGAGATCTTTATGATTATGCAGGTATAGAAACACTTACAAATCCTCTTCCACCAATAGTGGCAGTTAATACTACAGCTGGAACGGGAAGTGAAGTTACACGTCACTGTGTTTTAACTAATACAAAGAAGAAAATCAAATTTGTAATTGTTAGTTGGAGAAATTTACCTCAAATTTCTATAAATGATCCTTTACTTATGGTTAAGAAATCACCTAAATTAACAGCAGCTACAGGAATGGATGCATTAACACATGCAATAGAAGCGTATGTTTCGAAGGATGCAAATCCTGTAACGGATGCAGCAGCAATACAAGCTATTAAATTAATTTCTACAAACTTACGTCAAGCAGTTGCATATGGTGAAAATCTTAACGCTAGAGAAAATATGGCTTATGCATCTTTACTTGCGGGAATGGCTTTTAATAATGCTAATTTAGGATATGTACATGCCATGGCACATCAACTTGGAGGACAATATGATTTAGCTCATGGAGTTGCAAATGCAATGCTTCTTCCTCATGTGGAACGTTTTAATATTATTTCAAATCCTGAAAAATTTGCTGATATAGCTGAATTTATGGGAGAAAATATTTCTGGACTTTCAGTAATAGAGGCGGCAGATAAGGCAATAGAAGCTATGTTTAAATTATCACAAGATATAGGAATTCCAAGAAGATTAAGAGAGGTAGGAGTAAAAGAAGAAGATTTTGAATATATGGCAGGAAATGCACTTAAAGATGGAAATGCATTTAGCAATCCAAGAAAAGGTACAGAAGAAGATATTGTAAACTTATTTAAATCTGCATATTAAACTATATCTAATAAAAAGGGGGCCATATTTATGATAGGGAAAGGGTTTGGAAATCCAACAGAAAGAGTTAAAAAATTGAAGGTACAAATTTTAAATGTAATTCCTCATGTTGAAACTGAGAGAGCGCTTTTAATAACAGATTCTTATAAAGAAACTGAAGAAAAGCCTATAATATTAAGAAGAGCATTAGCACTTAAGAAGATATTAGAGAATTTGCCTATTGTCATTAGAGAAGATGAATTAATAGTCGGTAGTTTAACTAAAGAGCCTAGGTCTTCGCAAGTTTTCCCGGAATTCTCAAATAAATGGCTTAAAGAAGAGTTAAATAGACTTGATAAAAGAAAAGGCGATGTTTTTATCATTACAGAAGAAGATAAGAAAAGGTTAAATGAAGTTTTTGAATATTGGGATGGTAAAACAACAAATGAACTTGCAACTTCTTATATGAGTGAAGAAACAATAAATGCTATGAACGCTAATGTATTTACTGTTGGAAATTATTATTTCAATGGAGTAGGTCACATTTCAGTTAATTATGGAAAAGTAATAAGGGAAGGTTACAACAAAATAATTAAAGAAGCTATGGATCAATTGGAAAATAATGACGATAAAGATCCTGAATATATTAAGAAAAAGCAATTTTTAGAGAGTGTTATCATAAGTTGTAGAGCTGCCATGGAATTTGCAAATAGATATGCTAATAAGGCTGATGAATTAGCAGAAAAAATAAAAGATATAAATAGAAAAAAAGAATTGAAGGAAATATCACGAATTTGTAGAAAAGTGCCAAAAGAAGGTGCAACATCATTTTATGAAGCTTGTCAAGCATTTTGGTTTGTTCATGCAATAATAAATATAGAGTCAAATGGACATTCAATATCTCCTACTAGATTTGATCAATATATGTATCCATATTATAAAAAAGATATAAATGAAGGCAATATAACCAAAGAATTTGCGCAAGAGTTAATTGACTGTGTATGGATAAAATTAAATGATATTAATAAAGTTAGAGATGAAGTTTCAACTAAATATTTTGGTGGATATCCTATGTATCAAAATTTAATTGTAGGTGGTCAAAACGAAGGTGGTCAAGATGTTACAAATGAATTATCTTATATGGCATTAGCAGCATCAGCTCATGTTAGATTACCTCAACCATCTTTATCGGTAAGAATATGGAATAAAACACCTGATCAATTTTTACTTAAGGCTTGTGAATTAACTAGAGAAGGGTTAGGACTTCCAGCGTACTATAATGATGAAGTTATTATTCCAGCATTAGTAGCTAGAGGTGTTACATTAGAGGATGCAAGAAGATATGGAATTATAGGATGTGTTGAACCACAATGTCCAGGAAAAACAGAGGGATGGCATGATTCAGCGTTTTTTAATCTTGCTAGAATAGTTGAACTTGCCATAAATTCTGGAAAGGACAATGGACAACAAGTAGGTCCAAAAACAGAATTATTTACAAAAATGAAGTCTTTTGATGATTTTATAAGGGCATATAAAATTCAAATGGAGTATTTTGTAAAACACATGTGTATAGCTGATAATTGCGTAGACATATCACATGCTGAAAGAGCACCGTTACCATTCTTATCGTCTATGGTAGAAGATTGTATAGGTAAAGGTAAATCTCTACAAGAAGGGGGAGCGCAGTATAATTTTTCGGGACCTCAAGGAGTAGGAGTAGCAAATGTAGGAGATTCATTGATGGCGATAAAGAAGCTTGTGTTTGAAGAAAATAAAATTACTAAGGAGGAGTTAAAAGAGGCTTTAGATAGTAATTTTAATAATAATCCTAGAATAAAGCAAATGGTAATAAAACAATCATCTAAGTATGGAAATGATATTGATGAAGTTGATGAATTAGCAAGAGAAGGTGCATTGATTTATTGTAAAGAAGTAAATAAGTATATGAACCCAAGAGGCGGACATTTTCAACCAGGTTTATATCCTTCATCTATAAATGTTTATTTTGGAAGTCTTACAGGAGCTACTCCAGATGGAAGAAGTTCTAATGAACCTTTAGCAGATGGAGTATCACCATCAAGAGGGCAAGATATATGTGGACCTACAGCAGCTGGAAATTCTGTTGCAAAATTAGATCATTTTATTGCTTCTAATGGAACGTTATTTAATCAAAAGTTTCATCCATCAGCATTAAAGGGTGATAAGGGGCTTCAAAATTTAGCGGCTGTAGTTAGAAGTTATTTCGATCAAAAAGGTATGCATGTACAATACAATGTAATAGATAGAGATACACTTATTAAAGCACAAGAAAATCCTCAAGATTATCGTGATTTAATTGTAAGAGTTGCAGGCTATAGTGCACAGTTTATTTCTCTTAATAAGGCTATACAGGATGATATTATAAAAAGAACTGAACATGTTATGTGAATATAAATTTGGGAGATATAAAAATGAATAAGAAAGATATTAAAGGATGCATATTTAATATTCAAAAGTTTTCATTAAATGATGGACCGGGAATAAGAAGTATAGTATTTTTCAAAGGGTGTCCAATGTCGTGTCTATGGTGTAGTAATCCAGAATCACAATGTGTTCAGCCACAAATTATGTATAATAAAAATGTATGTGTGCAATGTGGTATGTGTAAATCTGTTTGTTCAAATTATGCCATAAATTTAAAGTCAGAAAATAAAATAGAAAGAGATAAGTGTAGTGGTTGTGGTAAATGTGCAGAAATCTGTCCATCAGAAGCCCTGGTTGTTTCTGGTAAAAGTGTTACTGTAGGTGAGGTAGTTGGAAAATTAAAAAAAGATAGTATTTATTATAGAAAATCTGGTGGTGGCGTAACTTTATCTGGAGGAGAGGCATTATTACAGCCAGAATTTACAATAGAGCTTTTAAAACAATGTAAATCCCTTGGATGGCATACAGCTATTGAAACAGCTATGTATGTAAGTGATGAAATCGTAGAAAAGATAGTACCATATTTAGATTTGATATTAGTAGATGTTAAATGTATGGATAGTTTAAGACACAAAGAATTTACTGGTGTTGATAATGAAATTATATTAAATAATATAAGGTTAAGTGATAGAATAGCAAAAGAAATGATTATTAGAGTTCCTGTTATTGAGGGATTTAATAGTGATGAAAAGAGTATAAGAGATATTGCCGAATTTGCTAAAACACTAAAAAAGGTAAAAAGAATAGATCTTCTTCCATATCACAGCTATGGAGAGAATAAATATGAAACTATAGGTAGAAATTATTTTCTTAAAAATTTAAAACCTCCGTCAAATGAGAAAATGAATTATTTTAAGAAGATAGTACAAGACTCAGGATTGTTTTGTAGCATAGGGGCTTGATACTAAACTATAGAATATAAAGGGTTACTAGATATTATTTTGCTAGTGACTCTTTTTATTTTGTAACTAATAATAAATTTATAATAACTTTAATAATTTAGGAAAAAATAATCAATATAAATTTAGATTAGGAGGATGAAGATGCATAATAAACAGTTATATAAATTTCTTATAGGATTAAGTATTTTATTTATACTTGTTGGATGTGGAATAAGTACTAAATATGATACTGATGATAAAAAAAATGCAGTTTTTACAACAAAAGCTATGGCATCTAGAGGGGCGAAAGGAGCAAAAGAAGAAAAAAATTTAAATCTGGAAAAAGTATTAAAGTATGCATTAGAAGATGAATATATCGAGCGTACAAGATGTGAGATGATAAGCGATAAATATGGGGAACAAAAGAATATAGCAGAGATAAAAATGGAACAAAATACTCATATATATAAATTAATAAATTTAATGAATAAAAATAATATATCTTTACCTGGAGACAAATCTAGAGAATATCTTGGTGGACTTCCGAATACATTATCAGAAAGTTATAAATTATTGATAGAAAGCAAAAAAGAAAGTATTGAAATGTATGAAAGATTTTTAAAAGAATATGAGTTACCAGAAGATTTTAAAAAAGTTTTTGAACAATTACAACTTGATTGTAAAAAACATATGGATATGTTTTCTGATTATATAAATAAAGTTTCAAATAAAAAGGATAATTAAATATGACTACAAGATTAGTTGTAATTGCAGTAATCCCTGGAATAGTATTTTCTTTATTGGCATATTTAACGGATAGATATGATAAAGAACCCGTTAAGGTTTTGATTAAAGTATTTATAATGGGTGCACTTTCAGTAATTCCAACAGTATTTGTGGAAAAAATTTTGTTTTCTTTATTTTATTTTCATGGTTTTTCTAAGGTTGTATTTAGTTCATTCATAGTTGCTGGATTAACAGAAGAATTTTTCAAAAGAGAAGTTGTAATGAAAACTGTATTAAAAAAAGATGTTTTTAATGAAAAATTGGATGGAATAATATATTGTATATTTTCAGCACTTGGATTTGCAACTATAGAAAATGTAATATATGTAGTTTTTAAGTTTTCAGCTAATTATTATGTGGGACTATATAGAGGAATATTTTCTGTACCTGCTCATTTATTATTTGGTATAACTATGGGATATTATATGTCACTAGGAAAGTTTTCTTTGAAATATAAAACACAGAAAAATTTTATGAGAAAATCTTTGATAGTACCAGCTATATTACATGGAATTTTCGATTTTATTCTTATGGCTCAGAAAGAATTTTTAGCAATATTATTTTTGCCTTTCGTAGTATATTTATGGCTGATGAATTTAAGGAAGTTAAATAAATATTATTTAGAGTCTAAAAAAGATTTTGAGGAAAGAACAAATGAAAAAAATACCCAAAGTTAAATACAGATAAAAGTTCTAAAATTATATGAAGTCTTATAAAAATATTATAGTTAGTATTTTTATAAGAGGGGTATAAGTTATTGTTTAATAGAGATGTTATTCCTTTATATGTAAATGATAATTTAATAAATAATTTATTCACTGTTGTTGTACAAGAATTTAAAGAAACTATGACTTTAACTACAAGAAGTCATCAAGTTGTTAGGATAGATACCCCTTTAGGAAATGTGATTAAGGGTAAATATGTTCAAGGAAGATTTAATGTAGAATTATTTAATGAGTACTCAAGACAGATGACAACAGAAAGTATTTCAGTAATTGTATGGGCTTTTCTTCAAACAAGAGATATATTAAATGAAAATAATTTATTAAAACAGATAGTGAATCCTATAGATGTTTCAAGTATACAGCCAGAAGACTATATAGAAGTTAAATGTAGATTAAATAAAAATCCACAAATAAGACAAATAGAAGATTTAATTCAATGTTTAAAAATGAAACAAATATTTGATTGTGATTCAAAAGTAAATTTTTCAGAAGTTATACCTGTATTAGCAGATTACTTGCAACATTTAAAACAAGAACATTGTTTAAAATATTACACAGATGGTATTTGTGGCACTGATTTTAGGGGGATAATTCCAATACAAATGAAGTACATGCAAGATAACATAAATTATTTAAATGATCTTGATGTGACTATAATGGGAAAAGTATTAAAAACAGCAAAACAAGGTGATAATCATAATATAAATTTATATGGTGGTACTTGCTATGATTATCTAACACAAAAATATATTGATGAATTTAAGAAAAAATACTTAGAAGATACAGCTTTAATGGAGGAGGAAGTTGATAGAAAAATTATAAATGAACGGTGTCCTTTAATTGAAATAGTCCCCTTAGCTATGTATATATAAGTATTGAATTAATTATATTTCAAATATATTATAAGTTTAGTATTTATATATAAATGGAAACTATATAGATTTTATTCGTTAAAAATTTATGATATAATTTTTAAGTAAAGTAAATTTTATTCTAATAAGGGGTTTAATTTATGAAATCAGAGGATAAGCAAAGTTTTATTATAAGACATGGAATATTACAGTGGGGAATCCCTGTTGCAATAGTATATTCTTTTATAATGTCATTTACTGAGAAAGATTTACATAAAGTGGCATTTATATCAGATTACTTTTTAGATAATTTATTGATATCATGTTTTGGATTTTCAATAGGCGGGTATCTTTTTGGATATTTTATGTGGAGAAGATATATAAAAAATTTTAAAGGTAAGGAAGACAATATACAAAAATAAAATGGATTAGGATGGCGAATCATTCTAATTCATTTTATTTTTGTATAGAATTTAAAAAATAACTTAAAATATTATATGATGGATAATAAATTAGGTAACTTAAGAGAAAAATTTCATATACTATTTTGTATAGAGGATTATATATGTAACCTAACTAAAAATAAAATACTTATTTTAGATTCAATATGAGAAAGGCTTTGTAAAATATATGGTTTTAGTGGTGTTAATTGCAAATAAAATATACTAATATATGAGGAATTATATGCCATAAATTTTATGTGGGTATAGTTCTTTTTTAATTGACTAATATAAATTTATCATAGAAAAATTCAAGTCAAAAAATTTTTCTATGAATTTATAAAAATTGTTGATTTTTAAAATTTATATTAGTATAATATATGAGGAAAAAGTTTAGTAATTATAAACTTCATGTTTAGTATTAGGCGAAATGAAGAAGGGTGAAGTTATGAAAATAGGCGAAAAGCTTAAGCAACTAAGGATAGAAAAAGGTCTTACTCAAATGGATCTTGCTAGTAGATGTGAGTTGTCAAAAGGATTTATATCTCAATTAGAAAGAGACCTTACATCACCATCTATAGCCACTTTAGTAGATATTTTAGAGTGTCTTGGTACGAATTTAAAAGATTTTTTTAATGATGAAGAAGAAGAAAAAATAGTATTTTCTAAAGAAGATATATTTGAATCAGAAGATAGTGAATTAAATTATAAAGTACAGTGGGTAATTCCTAACGCACAAAAGAATATGATGGAACCTATATTGTTAACTTTAGAATCAAATGGGCAATATAAAAATGATGAGCCTCATGAGGGAGAAGAGTTTGGATATGTCCTTGCAGGAACAATATACATTCATCTAGGACATAAAAGATATAGGGCTAAAAAGGGAGAATGCTTCTATTATAAGCCACGAAAAAATCATTATATATCTAATGCAGGAAAAGGTTCAGCAAAAGTGTTGTGGGTAAGTACACCACCATATTTCTAAAAAGATTTAAAAATAGAGTCTATGGGGGGTAAGGCAGATGGCAGAAAATATAATCGAAATAAAAAATGTTTATAAAGAATTTAATGGAGTGCCTATTTTAAAAAATATAAATTTAAATATAAAGAAAAATGAGTTTATAACTTTATTAGGGCCAAGCGGATGTGGTAAAACTACCACATTAAGGATATTAGGTGGATTTGAAGAGGCTACAGGTGGTGAGGTTATATTTGAAAATAACAAAATTAACAATGTTCCACCGTATAAAAGACAGATTAATACTGTATTTCAAAAGTATGCCTTGTTCCCTCACATGAGTATCTTTGAAAATATTGCTTTTGGACTTAACATAAAGAAGGTTCCAAAGGATGAAATAAAAACTAGAGTAAAAAGAATGCTGAAATTAGTTGATCTAGAAGGATATGAAAAAAGATCTATAGATTCATTAAGTGGAGGTCAACAGCAAAGAATAGCAATTGCAAGAGCTTTAGTTAATGAACCTAAGGTTTTATTGTTAGACGAACCGTTAGGAGCTTTAGACTTAAAATTAAGAAAAGAAATGCAAATAGAGTTAAAGAATATGCAACAACAATTAGGAATAACATTTATATATGTTACACATGATCAAGATGAAGCCTTAACTATGTCAGATAAGATTGTAGTTATGGAAAAAGGTGAAATACAACAAATGGGAACGCCAGAGGATATATATAATGAACCTCAAAATGCTTTTGTAGCTAAATTTATTGGAGCTAGTAATATAGTTGAGGGCGTAATGCTTGAAGATTTCTTAGTAGATTTTGCAGGAAGAAAATTTGAATGTGTAGACAAAGGTTTTGATAGAAATGAAGATATTCAAGTGGTAGTAAGACCAGAAGATATAAAAATAGTGGATAAAGGTAAAGGGATGCTTCACGGAGTAGTCGAATCTGAAACATTCAAAGGCGTTCATTATGAAATGATAGTAAAAGAAAATGATAGGGAATGGCTTGTTCACAGCACATTAAAATCAGATGTTGGAACAGTTGTAGGGATGAATATATTCCCAGAAGATATTCATATTATGAAAAAGGCGAGGGGTTAATTATGAAAAAGTGGTTATCATCTCCCTATGTACTTTGGAGTGTTTTGTTTATAGTTTTTCCATTATTTTTAGTACTATATTTTAGTTTTACAGGTGGGGACACTAATGTACACTTTACTTTAGATAATTATAAAGTTCTTATGCAACCACTTTATTTAAAGGTGTTTATGCGTTCAATAAATCTCGCACTTGTTTCTACTGTAATTTGTCTTATAGTAGGATATCCTATGGCAATGATTTTAGCTGATAAGGAAATTAATAAGACAGGTATTGCAGTACTTTTATTTGTTGTTCCTATGTGGATGAATTTTTTACTTAGAACATATTCTTGGATTGCCATTTTGGGCAAAAATGGATTTATAAATACTTTGCTTCAAAATTTAGGTTTACCAAAGTTAAATCTTTTATATAATAGTGGAGCTATTATACTAGGAATGGTATATAACTTCTTGCCATTTATGGTATTACCTATATATACTGTATTATCTAAGATGGATAAAAGTCTCATTGAAGCAGCTAGTGATTTAGGTGCAAATAAGGTTACTATTTTTAAAAAAGTTATATTTCCACTTAGTTTACCAGGAGTTATGTCAGGAATAACTATGGTATTTATGCCTGCGGTTAGTACGTTTGTAATATCTAGATTGTTAGGTGGTGGACAATATACACTTCTAGGTAATCTTGTAGAACAACAATTCTTAGTTACAGGAGATTGGCATTTTGGTTCATCAATATCAATTGTAATGATGATTTTAATTTTAATTTCTATGCTTATTATGACAAAATTTGATGGTGAAAAGGCAGGAGGTGGAGGACTATGGTAAGTAAAGCTTTAAAAAGATTTTATGCATTTTTAATATTCCTATTCCTCTACGCACCAATTGTAGTACTTATAATTTTTTCTTTTAATAATTCTAAATCAAGAGCTCATTGGGATGGATTTACATTTAATTGGTATATAGAATTATTTAAAGATGAGCAGATATTAAAGTCTTTATACTACACTATAATAATTGCAGTATTATCATCGGCAATTGCAACTGCAATTGGAACTGCAGCAGCTATTGGAATAAATAATATGAAGTCTCTTAGTAAAAAGATAATGTTAAATATTAATTATCTTCCAGTGTTAAATCCAGATATAGTAACTGGTGTAGCACTAATGAGTTTATTCATATTTGTTAAGTTAGATTTAGGATTTTTGACTATGTTGCTATCACATATAACTTTTAATATACCATATGTAATTTTAGCAGTACTTCCTAAGTTAAGACAATTACCTAGGGATACTACTGAAGCTGCTATGGACCTTGGAGCAACTCCATGGTATGCCTTAAGAAAGGTTATATTACCTCAAATAAAGCCAGGAATAGTAACAGGTGCTCTTATGGCATTTACTATGTCTATAGATGACTTCGTAATAAGTTTCTTTACAACTGGAGAAGGAGTAAGTAATCTTTCTATAACAATTTACTCTATGGCAAGACGTGGAATAAACCCCAAAATAAATGCCATTTCTACACTATTATTTGGAACAGTGTTGATATTGTTACTAATAATAAATAAGAGATCACCAGAAACTAAGTTGCAGGGAGGAAGTGGGATATAGTGAAAAAAATTAGAAAAATAATTTTAGTATTTGCTTTATTGAGTGTTGCTATGTTTTCATTAACAGCATGTGGAAAAGATAAAAATGCTTTAAATGTTTATAACTGGGGAGACTACATTGATGAATCAGTAATTAAACAGTTTGAAGAAGAATATCATATAAAAGTAAACTATGAAACTTTTGCTACAAATGAGGACATGTATGTAAAGCTAAAAAAAGGTGGTACTAACTATGATGTAGTAATACCATCAGATTATATGATTACTAAAATGATTAATGAAAGTATGTTAGAAAAAATAGATATGAAAAATATACCTAATTTTAAAGATATACCTGGAAAATTTAAAAATCTCGCTTTCGATCCTAAAAATCAGTATTCAGTTCCATACATGTGGGGAACTGTAGGTATTATATATAATATCAAACTTATAAAAGATAAAATAGATAGCTGGGATGCTTTATGGAATCCTAAATATAAGGACCAGATTTTAATGGTTGATAGCCAAAGGGACGCAATAGCAGTTGCCCTTAAAAAATTAGGATATTCTATTAATACTAGAAATAAGACTGAGCTAAAAAAAGCTGAACAAGAACTTATGAAACAAAAACCACTTGTACGTGCATATGTTGGAGATGAAGTTAAGGATCTTATGGTAGATGAGGAAGGTGCTATTGCTGTTGTTTGGTCTGGTGATGCTGTTACTATGATGAAAAATAATTCAAACTTAAGATATGTTATTCCAAAGGAAGGAAGTAACCTTTGGTTTGACAACATGGTAATTCCTAAAGGAAGTACACATAAAAAACAAGCGGAATTATTTATTAATTTCATGACAAGACCGGATATTTCATTAAAAAATGTAGATTATATAGGGTATTCTACTCCAAACGCAAAGACAATGGAAATGTTAGATTCTGAAACTAAAAATGATAAAGCCGCTTATCCTGAATATGAAAAACTAAAGAAGTGTGAAGTTTTCATTGATTTAGGAGATTTCATAAAAGATTATGATAGAGCTTGGACGGAAATAAAGGTTAAGTAAAAAATAAGATGACATCAAATTTTAATGATGCCATCTTATTTTTGTTAAATATATTTATATAAATTATTCTTCATAGCCATTAATGTGATTTTTATGCCAATTCCAAGCTGTTTCAATTATTGTTTCAACAGAATTATATTTTGGATTCCAGTTCAATTGCTTTTTAGCACTTTCAGAAGAAGCAATTAATATAGCAGGATCGCCAGGACGTCTTGGGGCAATTTCAGATGGTATATCAATTCCTGTAATTTTTTTAGTAACATCGATAATTTCTTTTACAGAAAAACCAGTGCCGTTTCCAAGATTAAAGATAGCACTATCGCTGCCTGATTGTAATCTTTCTAAGGCTAAGAGATGAGCAGATGCAAGATCTGATACATGAATATAGTCTCTAACGCAACTACCATCAAGTGTATCATAATCATCTCCAAATATCATAATTTTGTCTCTTTGCTTTAAAGCTACTTGTAATATTATGGGTATTAAATGAGATTCTGGTCTGTGATCTTCTCCAATTTGTCCATTAATATGAGCACCGGCAGCATTAAAATATCTTAATATAGTATATTTTATACCATAAGCTTTATCACACCATTTCAGAATTTTTTCTACAGCGAGTTTAGATTCGCCGTAAGGATTAGTAGGATTAGTGCCATCACTTTCTTTTATTGGTATACTTTTAGGTTCACCATAAGTTGCAGCAGTAGAAGAAAATACTATGTTTTTTACTCCGTGATTTTTCATAGCTTCTAAAAGATTTATTGTAGATACAATGTTATTATCAAAATATTTTAGAGGATTTTCAACACTTTCTCCAACAAGAGAATAAGCAGCAAAATCAATTACAGATTCTATATCATTTTCTGTAAAAATTTGATTTAAAAGTGTTTGGTTTTGTAAATCACCAATATAGAATTTACCACCAAGTAAAGCTGATTTATGACCTTTTGATAAATTATCTAAAATGACAACGTCTTTTTTATTTTCTAATAAATGAGCCACCATATGACTTCCTATATATCCAGCACCACCGCAAACTAAAATAGACATAATTAAAACCCCCAATTTGAATTTTTCAGAAAACCTTTTCTATATATAAAATATATTACCATAAAAAATATAATAATATCAATGAAAAATTATATATTATTAGAAAATAATGGTTGGTAAATGGATTCATATATTTAGATAGATTCGTAAAGTAAACGCTAATAAAAAGTATTGCATGTGCTAAACATATTTGATAAGATTAATATTAATATAGAAAAGGATTTCTAAGGGGGTGAATTCAAACGACTACAATTAATGACGTAGCAAAAGAAGCTGGAGTATCAATTACAACAGTTTCTAGAGTATTAAATGATAATTATCCGGTAAAAGAAGAAACAAAGATTAGGGTTAAAGAAGTTATTGAAAGATTAAATTATCAGCCTAATCAAATGGCTAGGAGTTTAATTACTAAAAAAACTAGAGTGATAGGTGTTATAGTTCCTGGCATTACAAACTTATTTTTTCCTACTATAGTAGAAAATATTGATAAACATCTAAAAGACCAAGGATATAATATATTACTTTGTAATACAAAGGGAAATGAGATAGAAGAAAAAAAATTAGTAGATCAACTTGTGCAACGTCAGGTAGATGGCATTATTGTAATGGACCCTTCAGAAGAAATTTTAAAATTAGGTTATTATGAAAAATTATCTCGAAAAATTCCTTTGATAATTATTAAAGGCTTAACAAAGGATTATAAATATAATTTTATTTGCTATGATGAAGTAATAGGAACAGAAGAGGCTATTCAATATTTTTTGAAATTAAATCATCGAAAAATAGCTTTTATACGAGGTGAAAAAAGTATATCTTATGATATAAAAGAAAAGGTATATAAGGATATTATAAAGTCTAATGACATAGAGTATGAAAAAATTATTACCGTAGGATCAGGAAATAGTATAGAGGTAGTAGAAGAGTTGGAAGGAAAAATTGTTGAACTTCTAAAAGGCAAGGATAAACCTACTGCTGTATTTGCTTGTAATGACCTTATGGCTATTGGTTTTATTAATTGTTGCAGAAAACTTGGAATAAATGTTCCAGATGATATATCAGTAATTGGGTGTGACAATACTTTAATAGCAAATATAGCGTATCCTAAACTGACATCTATTGACTTAGGTATATCATCAATTGGAAAAATAGCAGGTAGAGAAATTTTAGATTTAATAGATAATGGAATAGGCAAAAGTAAAAAAATAATTTTAGGTACAGAACTTGTTATTAGAGAAAGTTGCAAAAAAATATAAGTATTTATAAATAATTTATTATGCGTACAAGATAGTACGCATATAAATATAAATGTGAGGAAAAGGTTTTCATAAGACAAATATAAATGTGAGGAGAAGATATATGATTAAACAAGATTTAAAACAGAAGTTTATTGAATTATATGGTGAGGGAGATATAAGATTCTTTTTTTCACCTGGTAGAGTTAATTTAATAGGGGAGCATATTGATTATAATGGGGGAGTAGTGTTTCCATGTGCATTGGAGTTTGGAACATATGGATTGGTAAGAAAAAGAAATGACAAAACAGTTAACTTGGTTTCTACTAATTTTCCATTAAAAGTTTCTATAAATCTAAATGATTTAATATATGACAAAGCTGATGATTGGGGAAATTATCCTAAGGGTGTAATGAAGGTAATGATGGAAAAAGGATATATAGTAGAAGGAATGGATATTATGATAAGTGGTAATATACCAAATGGAGCTGGACTTTCGTCATCGGCATCTTTAGAATTACTTATAGCAGTAATAATAAATAATTTATTTAATAATAAAAGTATTGATAGGGTGGAGCTAGTTAAGATAGGTCAAGAATGTGAAAATAAATTTGTAGGAGTTAATTGTGGAATAATGGATCAATTTGCTATAGGAATGGGTAAGGAAAATAAGGCCATACTTTTACAATGCGATAGCCTTAATTACAAATATGCAGATTTACAATTAGGAGATTACTCACTTGTTATAATGAATACAAACAAAAGAAGAGCATTAAATGAATCAAAATATAATGAAAGAAGAGCTGAGTGTGAAAAGGCTTTAGAAATAATTAAAAGTAAAAAAGACGTGAAGGATTTATGTAGTTTAGATTCAACAGAATTTAATGAAATTAAACATTGTATAAGTAATGAAACAATAAGAAATAGAGCAATGCATTGTGTACAGGAAAATGAAAGGGTAAAGCTTGCATATAAGTATTTGAATATGGGCTCTACTGAAAAATTTGGAAGATTATTAGTGGAATCACATAATTCTTTAAAAAATCTATATGAGGTAACAGGAAAAGAATTAGATGTTATAGTAGATGAGGCATTAAAAGTACCTGGATGCATTGGAGCAAGGATGACAGGAGCAGGTTTTGGAGGCTGTGCATTAGCTATTGTTAAAAAATCTCAAGTTGATAATTTTATTAACTTAGTAAATAAAAACTATAAAAGTGTAATTGGATATGATGCAGAATTTTATATGAGTGGTATTAGTAAAGGAACACATGAAATTGGATAACTATTTAATACGTGTAAAAAAGTTGTAATTAAACACATTAAAGGATATAATATAAGAAAAGGTTTTCTAAAATTATTTAAAAGTAATATGTAAATATTATTACTTTAAGGAGGTAGCATGAGTAAAGTAAAAATTGAAGAAGCTTTTTATGGACAATGGGGTAAATGTGTACGAGTTTATAATGAAATTGTTGAAGTAATAGCTACATTAGACTTTGGACCAAGAATTATAAGATATGCAGCTATAGGAAAAGAAAATATGTTTTATGAAGATAAAGAATTTAAAATTACAAACAGCGGAGAACAATTTAATGTTTTTGGAGCTCATAAACAGTGGAAAATTTATGGAGGACATAGATTATGGGTTAGTCCAGAATCTAATCCAAGGACATATTATCCTGATAGTGAAAAAGTACAATGGTCAAATTTAGAAAATGGAATTTTATTACGTGCTAATGAAGAAAAATGGACACAAGTACAAAAGGAGATAGAAATAAATTTAAGTCCTAGTGATTCTAAAGTTACTGTAATACACAGGGTGAAAAATAAGGGAGCATGGCCAATAGTGTTTGCACCATGGGGGTTATCAGTTATGTCTCCAGGAGGAAAAGAAATAATACCTCAATCTATAAGGGAAACGGGATTGCTACCAAATAGACAGTTTATTTTATGGCCTTATAGTAAAATAAATGATACAAGAGTAAACTGGGGTGACAGATATATAACTATAAAACAAGATCCAAATATTCAACAAGCATTTAAGTTAGGAATTAATAATGAGTTAGGATGGATTGCATATTTTAATAATGAATGTTTATTTGTAAAAAAATATAATAATGTAGTAGATGGAAATTATCCTGATTTTGGAGTTTCTTATGAAACTTATACTAATAATATTATGTTAGAAATGGAGACGTTGGGAGAATTATCAGAAACAAAGCCTAATGAAACAGTAGAACATATAGAAGAATGGTATTTATTTGAGAATGTAAAAATACCAAGCAATAATGATTATGAAATTGAAGAAATAATGAATCCATATATTAATTATATTATGTAAAATGATATAGTGTTAAATTTTGAACGCTATGAAAAGGTTTTCTTTAGTAAGGAGGCATACTATGAATGAAATAAGTATATCAAAAGAAATCGAATATTTATTACAATTTGCTGAGCAGCAGTCAATGATAGAAAAGTTAGATATCATTCCTTGTAGAAATGCTTTATTGGATTTATTTAACCTTAATGAACCTTATATTGGGGGTATTACAGAAAAGTATTTAAAAAATCCTATTGAAATTATAAAAGAATTATTAGATTATGGCTACAAAATAGGTCTTATACCTGAGAATACAATAATGTATAGAGACTTATTAGATGCTAAAATCATGGGGATTTTAATGCCAAGGCAATCAGAAGTTGCAAAGAATTTTTGGAATACAGCTAAAGATGAAGGAATAAAAAAAGCTACAGATAAGTTTTATGCATTATCTAAAGCTTCAAATTATATAAAAACTGACCGTATTGCAAAAAATCTTTATTGGCGAAGTAATACAGATTATGGAGAATTAGAAATAACTATAAATTTATCTAAACCAGAAAAAGATCCAAGAGATATAGCAGCTGCAAAGTTGAGGGCGCAATCTAATTATCCAAAATGTTTATTATGTATTGAAAATGTAGGATATGCTGGACATGAAGGACATCCAGCTAGACAAAATCATAGAGTAATTCCTATTACAGTAGCACAGGAACAATGGTATATGCAGTATTCGCCTTACTTATACTACAAAGAACATTGTATACTACTTAAAGATGAACATGTACCTATGAAAATATCTTACAAAACTTTTAAAAGACTGGTTGATTTTATAGAACAAATTCCACATTATTTTATAGGTTCTAATACTGATATACCAATTGTAGGTGGTTCTATATTAAGTCATGAACACTTTCAAGGAGGACAACATGTTTTCCCAATGGAAGAAGCCAAAATAGATATTAATTTTAAATATAAAGAATTTTCGGATGTAAATATAGGAATTGTAAAATGGCCTATGTCTGTAATAAGATTATCATCATTAAACAAAAATCAGTTAATTTCACTCTCAAGTAGAATTTTAGACAATTGGAAAGAATATAGTGATTTAGAAGCTGAAATTGTACCATTTAGTGTTGAAGAGGGAATAAAAGTCTATCATAATGCTATAACACCTATAGCTAGAAAAAATAATAATAATGAATTTGAAATTGATTTAGTTCTTCGGAATAATAGAGTAACTAAAGAATATCCATATGGAATTTTTCATCCACATGAAGAATTACATCATATTAAAAAAGAGAATATAGGATTAATAGAGGTTATGGGATTGGCTGTATTACCAGCAAGACTAAATGAGGAAATATATGAAATTAAAAGAATTTTAACTGGAGAAATGTCATACACAAGTGACGAAATTGATGAAAAAAATCCTTTGTATAAACATAACAAGTGGATTTGCGAACTATTAAAGAAATATGGTGCAAAATGCAGTTTAGAAGAAGCAGATGAGTATATAAAAAAAGAGGTTGGAATTAAATTTTTAGAAGTATTATTAGATGCTGGAGTATATAAGAGAAATAAAAAAGGACAAAATCAATTTATTAATTTTATGGCACATATGGGATTTGAGATTTTATAAAAAGGGTTATATAGAAAAATTAGTGTGTATTAACTGTTTAGCATATTTATAAATCCATGCACCTTTACAGAAAAGGTTTTCTATAATTTTCAATATATATAAGTTAAGATGAGTATTATGAATTTTTTTATAAACAAAACAGTTCATAATATATATACAAATTAAGGGGGATGAAACATGAGTATTACAATCATTGCATCTTTTATATTTTTTACGGCTTTAGTAGGTATTATTACGTATTTTAAAACTAGAGGAGACAAAGTAGATTCTAAAGATGGATATTTCCTAGGTGGTAGAAGTTTAACGGCTGGTATAATAGGAGGTTCACTACTTTTAACTAATTTAAGTGCAGGTAATTTTGTTGGAATGAGTGCACAAGCATACACTAATAACATGTGTGTAATGGGGTGGGAAGTAACATCAGGTGTAGTATTAGTTTTAGTTGCACTATTTTTAGTTCCAAGATATTTAAAGGCAGGTATAACAACAATTCCTGATTTTTTAGAAGATCGTTTTGATTCTGGAGTTAAAAAGTTTGTTTCAATATTATTTCTATTAGGTTATGTTGTAAATGTATTACCTCCTACTCTTTATTCTGGAGCTATTGCTATGAGTCAAATATTTAATGTTTCAGGAGTATTTGGAGTAAGTTATACTACCGGAATTTGGATTACTGTTTGGGCTATTGGAATTATTGGATCAATATATGCCATTTTTGGAGGATTAAAAGCAGTTGCAGTATCGGATACATTAAATGGTATAGGATTAGTAATTGGTGGGTTGATGGTTCCATTTTTCGGATTGGTTGTATTAGGAAAAGGACATTTTCTAAGTGGATTAAATAAAATTATAGTTGAACATCAAGACAAATTGAATGCAGTTGGAACAGTAAGTGATCCAGTACCATTTGCAACATTATTTACAGGGATGTTATTAGTTAATTTATATTATTGGGGAACTGATCAAGCAATTATTCAAAGGGCACTAGGAGCTAAGAATTTAAAAGAAGGACAAAAAGGAGTTATTTTAGCTGGATTTTTAAAAGTATTAACACCATTAATGGTAATTATACCAGGAATTATTGCATTTCATATGTATGGAGCAGGAGCATCAAATCCAGATTTAATGTATTCAAAATTAGTAAATGATGTAATGCCTAAACCTTTGATTGGATTTTTCGGAGCTGTAATGTTTGGTGCCATATTAAGTACTTTTAATAGTGTTCTTAATAGTGCCTCAACATTATTTGCCCTTAATGTTTATAAACCTATATTTGGTAAAAATAAGTCGGATATGGATATAGTAAATGAAGGTAAAAAATTTGGAATAATATTAGCTATTATTTCAATGTTTATTGCACCATTTATTATGTATGCACCAGAAGGTCTATTTCAATATCTACAAACTGTAAACGGATTTTTCAATGTACCTATATTTACTATTATTTTTATAGGATATGCTACTAAAAGAGTTCCAGCTATTGCAGCTAAAATATCACTAACATTTTTCGTATTTACTTATGGTATATTACAATTAGTAATCAAACCAGAACTTCATTTCTTACATCAATTAGCCATATTGTTTATAATTTCATGCATAATAATGCTAGTAATTGGAAAAATCAGACCTAACAAAGAGGAGTATGTATTAAAAGATAAGAAGGTTGTAGATATTCATCCATGGGAACATCGTCATGAAGCAAGTGGTATTGTAATTTTTACAATGATAACAATGTATATTTTATTTTCAAAGATTGGTATTGTAAGTAAGGGTGGAATGCATAGTAAAGGAATAGCTGCGATTATTATAGCTGCAGTTGTAACAATAATATGTGTTAAAATATCAAAGTCTAGAGATAAAACAATACTAAACAATAAGAATGAAAACATTGGTCAATAAAAATAACATATAAAATAAATATTTCTGAAATGGTTTACATGATGTATTTAAGAAATTTAATTACATTAAATTAGATGTAAACCATTTTTAAATATATAAGATTGTTAAAAATAGGAAAGAGATATGAAGTTTAATGGGGAAACATTCAAACCATATGAAAGTAAGATAATAAGTTTATAAAAAGGCGGGAATAAAAAAATGGGAATTAAATTTGATTGTAAAAATAAAGTGTTTTATTTAAACTCTAAAGAAATGAGTTATATAATGCAGATAGACAAAATCGGAAATCTTGTTCATTTGTATTGGGGCAAGAAAATAAGGGTTTGTAATCCAGAGAGTTTATTGCAATTTACTATAAGAGATTATGTATCTTATCCATACAAAGAAGACAAAAAAATTTCGTTAGATATATTACCACAAGAATATCCATCGTATGGAACGTCTGATTATAGGACACCTGCTTATCAAGTTGAGGCAAAGGACGGTTCAACAATATCTGAAGCTAAATATAAATCACATAAAATATTTAAAGGAAAGGTAGCAATAAAGGGATTACCATCAACATATGTTATGGAAGAAAATGAGGCGGAAACACTAGAAATAGAATTATATGATGAAATATTAAAATTAAAAATAAAACTTTGTTATACGATATATGAAGAATTTAATGTAATAACTAGATCGGTTTGTTTTATAAATGAATCAGACAATGATATAAAAATTTTAAAAGCGTTAAGTTCCAGTGTAGATTTTAAAGATAATAAATTTGACTTAATGCATCTTACAGGGGCTTGGGCAAGAGAAAGGTACATTGAAAAAATACCTCTTGGAATTAATTCTCAGATTATTGATAGTAAAAGAGGAGCAAGTGGTCATCAACAAAATCCATTTGTTGCATTATTGAGAAAGGATACAGACGAAGATCATGGAGAAGTATATGGATTTAATCTTGTGTATAGTGGAAATTTTATTGCACAAGCAGAGGTTGATCAATTTAAGACATGTAGACTATCAATGGGCATAAATCCTTTTGATTTTAGTTGGTTATTAGAGCCAAAAGAAGAATTCCAAACACCAGAGGTAGTTATGGTTTATTCAGATGAAGGACTTGGGAAAATGTCCAGAACATATCATAAATTATATCGCACTAGATTGTGCAGAGGTTTTTTTAAAGAAAAAGAGAGACCAATACTTGTTAATAATTGGGAGGCTACTTATTTTGATTTCAATGAAGAAAAATTATTAGATATTGCAAAAGAAGGGAAAAAACTAGGAATTGAATTATTTGTTTTGGATGATGGGTGGTTCGGAAAAAGGGATAGTGATAAATGTTCTTTAGGGGATTGGGTTGAGAATAAGAGAAAGCTACCTAAAGGATTAAAAGGAATTGCTGAAGATATAAATAATTTAGGAATGAAGTTTGGATTATGGGTAGAACCAGAAATGATTTCACCAGATAGTGAACTTTATAGAGAACATCCAGACTGGTGTTTACATGTAAAGGATAGAAGGAGATCAGAATCCAGAAATCAATTGATTTTAGATTTTTCAAGAAATGATGTATGTGATTATATTATAAGTACTTTATCCAAAGTGTTTTCTAGTGCAAATATAGGTTATGTTAAGTGGGACATGAATAGAAATATGACAGAAATAGGGTCATCATTATTGCCTTCAGAACGACAACGTGAAACGGCTCATAGATACATTTTGGGATTGTATAGAGTAATGGAGACTATAGTAACGAAATTTCCAAGCATACTATTTGAGGGATGTGCAGGAGGCGGAGGTCGATTTGATCCAGCTATATTATACTATATGCCTCAAATATGGACAAGCGATAACACAGATGCTATAGCAAGGCTAAAGATTCAATATGGAACAAGTATAGTATATCCTCCTATTATGATGACAGCTCATGTATCAGCGGTTCCGAATCATCAAGTTGGAAGGATAACACCTTTAAAAACTCGTGGAGATGTAGCTATGTTTGGAAATCTAGGATATGAGTTAGATCTTACTGAATTAAAAAATGAAGAAAAAGAAGAAGTGAAAAAACAAATTAGTAATTATAAAGATATAAGAAAATTGGTTCAATTTGGAGAAGTATATAGATTAATTAGCCCATTTAATGAAAATAAGGCATCATGGATTATTGTATCCGAAGATAAAAGTGAGTTTATAGTATATTTTTATAGAATGCTTATGGAAGCAAATGCTGAATTTGAGAGATTAAAATTAAAGGGAATTGATCCAAATAAGAAATATAAATTAATAGAAAGTAATTCTATTTATTTTGGAGATGAATTAATGTTTTTAGGAATACCAATTACTTGTAGACATAAAGATTTTGAAAGTGTAGTTTTAAGATTTAAATCTATAAATTAGATAAAAAACTCCATACACTTTGGTGGTATGGAGTTTTTTATAAATATATTATTTTATAGAGTTTAATTTTCCTATAATAACATCTTCCATAACTTTTAAATTATTTTCAGCTTTTTCAGATGTATCTGCTTTAGTATATAAGTAAATCTTGATTTTAGGTTCTGTTCCAGAAGGACGAACGGCATACCAACTTCCATCAGCAAGATAAAATTTTAAAACATTTGAAGCTCCAATATCCTCGTATCCATTTAAAAAGTCTATGCATTTTTCAAGTTTCATAGTTCCAATTTCATTAGGATAAGATTTTCTATATTCTTTCATCATTCTTTCGATTCTTTGTTGACCTTCAATACCTTCAAGTACAAGAGAAATTTGTTTTTCTTTATAGTAACCATGTTCTTTAAAGATTTCATTGAGTACATCAATTAAAGTTTTTCCAATGCTTTTATAATAAGCGGCAGCTTCACATAAAAGCATAGAAGAACTTACACCATCTTTATCCCTAACAAAAGTACTAGCATTATATCCTATACTTTCTTCATACCCAAAAATAAATTGATATTCACCAGTAGATTCAAACTTAGGAATTCTACCACAAATATTCTTGAATCCAGTTAAAGCTTCAAAGGTTTTAACTCCATATTTTTCAGCAATAACTTTTCCAAGATCTCCTGTAACTATAGATTTTACTATAGCTCCGTTTTTAGGAAGAGTTCCGCTTTGATTCATACCTTCAACAATATATTTTATAAGTATAGCTCCAGTTTGATTTCCATTAAATGCAACATATTCTCCATTTGAATCTTTAACTTCTATAGCGAGTCTATCGCAGTCAGGATCTGTTGCAATTAAAAGATCCGCATCTACTTTTTTTCCTAAGGCTTCAGAATATTTAAATGCTTTAGTATCTTCAGGATTAGGATATCCAACTGTTGAAAAATCAGGATCTGGATTTTCTTGCTCAGGAACAACTATTATATTAGTAAAACCTCTTTCTTTTAAAACACGTCTTACAGGTATATTTCCTGTTCCATTAAGAGGGGAGTAAACTATTTTAATATCTTTATCAATGTTATTTCTTATGCTTAAAGATTTAACTTTTTCAATGTATTCATCATCAATATCTTTACCTAGTATAATTAAAAGTTCTTTATTTAGGGCTTCTTTTTCATCCATAATTTTAACATCTTTAAAATCTTTAATTTCATTTATTTTTTCGGTCATTGAGTCAGCTATGATTGAAAGAACTTGTGCTCCATCTTCCCAGTAAACTTTATAACCATTATATTCTTTAGGATTGTGACTTGCTGTAATAATAATTCCAGCAGCAGTGTGTAGTTTCCTAATTGTAAAAGAAAGTTCGGGTGTTGGACGAATATCTTCAAATAGATAAGCCTTTATTCCATTTGCTGCAAGCACAAGTGCTGCTGTTTTAGAAAATTCTTTTGAAAAATGTCTAACATCGTAAGCTATAGCAACGCCTCTATCCATGTATTCTTGACCTTTTTCTTTTATAAAATCAGCTATACCTTGAGTAACTTTAGATATGTTGTAAACATTCATTCTGTTGCTACCAGCACCAAGTTTTCCTCTTAGTCCAGCAGTACCAAATTCTAAATTTTTATAAAATCTATCTTGAATTTCTTCTTTATTTTCTTTTATGCTTTCCAATTCTTCTTTAGTTTTTGAGTCTATAAAATCATTGTTAAGCCATTGTTCGTATACCTTCATGTAATCCATTAAAATCACTCCTTAATTTAAAGTTTATTAAAAAATTTATATATTAATCATGCTTAGGATCTTTACTAACTATATCTATAGCATGTATTAGTGCTTTTAGTATATTTATATTTTCTTGTTTGTTTATTTCATTTAAGGCTCGTGCATATATTTCGCCTTTTGTAGAGGTTATATACTTAGGTTTTATATAATTTAAAGCGCATGCTTTAATATCTTGCATGCATTGACTACACTTACAAATATTATTATAGTTATCTAATAATTCTATTAATAATTTATCCACTATTTCTTCAGAATAATTTTTTAATTGGTACATTATATCCCCATCCTTATGTTTTCCAAAATGTTATATAAAATTAACAAACTTCTTTTATAAGTCTTAAAGCATTTTTATAAAAAATTTTTTCTATATCATTTTCACTAAATCCATGTAGTTTTAATGCATGAATAAGTTTATCTATTTTACCTATGTTGGGAATCTCCAATATGGAATCGATACCATCAAAATCCGAACCTAATGAAAGGACATCTATGCCTCCAATATTTTTAATGTGGTCTATATGGTGTAACATATCTTCTATTTTACTAAAGTTACCGCCACCTAAAAATTCTCCAAAGAAGTTTATTCCGATTATGCCACCTTTTTCAGAAATTATTTTTATCATATCATCCGTAAGGTTACGAGGGTGATTTGTAATACTTCTTGAATTTGAATGTGAAGCAACAAAAGGAGCTTTAGAATATTTAGCAACATCATAAAAGCCTCCATCTGAAAGATGAGAGACATCGATAATCATATTAAGATTATTCATCTCATGAATAAGTTCAATTCCAAAAGGGGTAAGTCCTTCATTTCTAAATTTTGCAATGGCATTTGGATATCCAATTTCATTAGGAAAATTCCAAGTTAGAGTAATCAATCGTACGCCGTTATCATAAAACTTTTTTAAATTGGAAATACTACCTTTAAGAACAGCACCTTCTTCAATGGTTAAAAAAGCAGATATTTTATTTTCAGATTTATTTTTCATTAATTCCTGATAATTTGTAGCAAGAGATATAGTATTTTTATTTTTACTTATTTCATCATAGAACTTATTAAGCATATTACAGCATACATCGAAGGGATCTTCCTTTGGATTGAGTTCAACAAATAAGGCAAAGAATTGTGCTAATGAGTGTGCATTTTGTAATTTTTTTATATCAACAGAAAAATCATTACTCAGTAATTCACAATTATTAGTATATATTTGGGATATTGTATCACAGTGAAAATCAATGACTTCCATAACGTTCACCTCACATATAAATATATAGCTATATTATATCACTAATTTTTGTAAAAAATAAGTAAAAAATATAAAGCCTGGAGTAATAAAGTTACTATATTGTTGACATATATTTTATTTAATATTATAATTTTCTGTGAATCGTATTTTACATATAAGATAAAATATTTGTAAAGATAGAGAAGAGGAGAGTAAGTATAGAGTATTGATTATAGCGAGCTGATGTTGGTGGAAGATCAGTATTAAATCTATATGGAAGAACACCTCGGAATTTCTAACCGAAATTATAAATTTATTTATAAAAGTAGACTTAGACGGGACCAAGCCGTTAAAATTGGAGAGTATAATATTGTACTTATAAAGTGATCATGTTTTGTGATAAATTAGGTGGTACCGCGAATATATAACCTTCGTCCTGATAATATTGGGATGAGGGTTTTTTATTTATACATTGGTAAAAATAAATATAAAATAAAGTAGGAGGATATCAATGGAAACAGTATTAGTTAAACAACTTTACAGAGAAACAGAAAAGTTTGCAGGACAAGAAGTAAGAATCAGTGGGTGGGTAAGAACATTAAGAGCTTCAAATAAATTTGGATTTATAGAAGTTAATGACGGAAGCTTCTTTAAAAATATCCAAGTAGTTTTTGGAGCAGAACTTGAAAACTTTAAAGAAATATCAAAGTATGCCATAAGTTCAAGTATAAGTGTAGAAGGTGAAGTTGTAATAACAGAAAATGCAAAGCAACCTTTTGAAATTCACGCTAAGAAAGTAGTTTTAGAAGGAAAATCTGATGCAGATTATCCACTTCAAAAGAAAAGACATACTTTTGAATATTTAAGAAGCATAGCTCACTTAAGACCAAGAAGTAATGCTTTTTCAGCTGTATTTAGAGTTCGCTCATTAGCAGCGTATGCAATACATAAATTCTTCCAAGATCAAGGATTTGTTTATGTTCATACACCAATAATAACAGGAAGTGACTGTGAAGGTGCAGGGGAAATGTTTAGAGTAACAACTTTAGATATGAATAATCTTCCAAAAGACGAACAAGGAAATATAGATTACAAAGAAGATTTCTTTGGAAAACAATCAAATCTTACAGTAAGTGGACAGCTTGAAGCTGAAATATATGCTTTAGCATTTAGGAATGTTTATACATTTGGACCTACATTTAGAGCAGAAAATTCTAATACAGCAAGACATGCATCAGAATTTTGGATGATAGAACCTGAAATGGCTTTTGCTGAATTAAAAGACTATATGGATGTAGCAGAAGAAATGGTTAAATATATAATCAATTATGTAAGAGCAAACGCTCCAGAAGAAATGGAATTCTTCAATAAATTTATTGATAAAGGATTATTAGAAAGATTAGATAACGTTGTTAATTCTGATTTTGCAAGAATAAGCTATACAGAAGCTGTAGAAATGCTTCAAAAGTCAGGAGCTCAATTTGAATATCCTGTTGAATGGGGAATAGACCTTCAAACAGAGCATGAAAGATATTTAACAGAAGAAATATACAAAAAACCTGTATTTGTAACAGATTATCCAAAGGATATAAAAGCATTCTATATGAGAATGAATGAAGATAATAAAACTGTTGCAGCAGCAGATCTTTTAGTTCCTGGTATTGGAGAAATAATTGGAGGAAGTCAAAGAGAAGAAAGACTTGACATTCTTGAAGCTAGAATGGCTGAACTTGGACTTAACAAAGAAGATTACTGGTGGTATTTAGAACTTAGAAAATATGGTGAAACTAAACACGCTGGATATGGTCTTGGATTTGAAAGACTGATAATGTACTTAACAGGAATGAGCAATATAAGAGACGTATTACCATTCCCAAGAACTCCAGGTGTATCTGAATTTTAATTCATAAATAATAAAGTTAGATAAAGTTATAGGATTTATCGTTAAATTTATATTAACGATAAATCTTTTTATTTTTTTGATTATAAAAAATAAAAATCTTGTCAATAATACCAATAGCGTAAGTTAGTAAATTAATATATTTTAGTAGGAAAGTGATGAAGTATGTTAAAGATTATTGGAAGACTAATGGGATTAAAGGGAGAAGAATTAAAGTATAATAAAGAAATTCTTATTTTCATGATTATAAGCGCAAGTATATTTTTAATTTTAGGTTTAGTTCATACAAAACAAGGGTCACAAATTGTGTATGCGAATAAACTAAATGTACTTATATTATCTAAATCAGAAAATGAAGGAATTAGTAATGATGATATAAATAAGATAATAGCAGATTATAAAGAAACGGTACCTGTAAATATAACTGAATTTGAGGTTTATGATATAAAAGATAGGGTTGATAATTATATAGATGAGCTAAAAGGTAAAAATAATAGAAAACTCAATAAAATTATAGATAAATTAGAAGAAGCCAATAAGTCAAACAAAAAAGAAACACTTATTAAAAATTTAAAACAAATTAATTTAGAAGAAATGCTTAAAAAAATAAGTAAGACAGAGATAACTAAAGAAAAACTTCAGAGTGTAGCAAGTTGGCAAGAAAACATTTTCCTGTCTATAGTTTATTTGGGCATTGCTACAATAATATCATTTGCAGCAATTATCGTAAAAATATTTTGTAATATTGATTTAAGTAGTAATAAAAAAGATACCTCACCTAAAAATTTATATAGATAGAAAAATAAGACTAGTTTAAGTTACAAATGTAAATTTAAACTAGTCTTATTTTAGCTTATAATATGAGTATGCTATAATACAAAATAGAATGTTTGTTCGATAAAATTGATAAAAAATAAAAGAAAAGTTGGTGAAAATCAAATGAGTTTTAGATTTATATATGGGAGAGCTGGAAGTGGAAAAAGTAGATTTTGTATAGATTCTATAGAAAAAGAATTGAAAGAAGATGAAAAGAAACCATTAATATTAATAGTACCTGAACAATTTTCATTTCAAGCAGAAAAAAGTGTAGTTGAGAAGATTAAAGGTACAGGAATAACAAAAGTAAGTGTAACTAGTTTTGAGAGAATGGCATATGAAGTATTTAATGAAGTTGGAGGGGCAACCCGTAAGCTTATGAATTCTTCAGGAAAACTTATGATGATTTTCAATATAATAAACAAGCTAAAATCCGATTTGAAAATATTTGGTACAGCAGCAAATCAAGAAGGGTTTACTAATAATATATCAGATATTATAACTGAGCTTAAAAGATATGATATAACACCATCAGAACTTAGAGCTTCTTTAAATCTTATTGAAGAAGATGAATTTTTAAAAGATAAAATAATAGATATAAGTAATATATTTGAAGAGTTTGAGGAAAATCTTCATAAAAATTATATAGATAATGAGGATGAATTAACTCTATTATGCAAAAAACTCGATGAATCTGAAATGTATAATGGAGCAGAAATATGGATAGATGAATTTAGTTCATTTACGCCTCAACAATATAAAATTTTTGAGAAGTTAATAAAAAAGGTAAAACGAATAAATGTAACTTTATGTATGGACTATTATAAACAAATCGATAGTACCGATGTATTTGCACCAACCAAAAACACAGAACAAAAATTAATAAAAATATTAGAGGATAATGGAATTTCTATTGATAAGCCAATAATATTAAATAATACTAATTTAGATAGATTTAAAGATAATGATGAAATGAGATTTGTAGAAGAAAATTATTTTAAATATCCATACAAGCCATACACAGATAAAACAGAAAATATAAAAATCATAAGAGCAGTAAATCCTTATTCTGAAATTGAAAATATAGCAAAAGAAATAGTAAAAATAACTAAAGATACTGATATAAGGTATAGAGAAATTGCAGTTATAAGTAGAGAACTCGATGGATATGAAAAAATAGTAAAAACTATTTTCAATGAGTATGAAATTCCTCATTTTATAGATAAGAAAAAGGAAGTAGATGATAATCCTCTTATTGTACTTATAACATCTGTTATAGAAATATTTAATAAAAGTTGGTCATATGAGTCTATGTTTAGATATTTAAAAACAGGACTTGCAAATATTGAAAAAGAAGATATCGATTTATTAGAAAATTATGTTTTAGCTTATGGAATAAGGGGAAAAAATAAGTGGTCATCTATTTGGGAATATGGAAATGAGGAAATTTTAGAGAAAATAAATGATATAAGGATTAGGGTATCAGAACCATTAATAAAATTTTATTCTAAAATTAAAGGGAAAACTAATGCAGAGGAAATTTGTACAGCTGTGTATAATTTTTTGTGTAGTATAGGTGTAAATGAAGCTATTGAAAAATGGGTTTATAAATTTAAAGAAGAAGGAAATCAACAACTTGTAAAAGAATATAGCCAAATTTGGAATATAGTAATTGAACTTTTAGATCAAGTAGTTGAAGTTTTTAAAGAAGAAAAATTAGAATTAAAGGATTTTGTAAAAATATTATCATTAGGTTTTAAAGATCATAAAATGGGACTTATTCCCCCATCCCTTGATCAAGTTTTAGTATCGGCTGTTGAAAGAGTTAGAACTCATCAAATTAAATTGCTTTATATAATTGGAGTAAACGATGGTATATTTCCTGCAATATCTAAAAATGAGGGGATTTTATCAGACAGTGATAGAGGATATTTAAAAAAAGTAGGGATAGAAATTGCAGAGGATACAAAGTCAAAGGCCTTTGAAGAACAATATTTGATATATAGAACATTAACTACAACTGAAAAATATTTAAGGCTTTGCTATTCTATAGCGGATTATGAAGGAAAAGCATTAAGACCTTCAATTATAATTACTAGATTCAAAGCATTATTTCCAAGTATTACAGAGAAAAGTGACAATATTTTGGAGGAAGATGACAAACAAGATATAGAACTTATCTCAAGAGAAATTCCTACATTTAATAGCCTAGTATCTGTAATAAGAAGAGAAGATGAAAAAATAAAGGTAAATCCATTTTGGAGCGATGTTTATAAATGGTACAGTGAAAATCCTAATTGGAAAGAAAAAGTTAGTACAGTATTTTCAGCAGTATCATATACAAATGCTGTTAATGATATAAGTGAAGAAAAGGTAAGAAAATTATATGGTAATAGATTGTATTTAAGCGTATCAAGATTAGAAAAATATGCACAATGTCCTTTTGGATACTATATAAAGTATGGATTAAAAGCCAAGGAAAGAAAACTTTTTGCACTGACACCACCAGATTTAGGAACATTTATGCACAATGTTATCGATGAGTTTTCCGAAGCTGTGGATAAAAATTGTTTGAAATGGTATGAAATAGATAAAGAGTGGTGCAAAACAACAGTATCTGAAATAGTGGATAAAAAAGCTGAAGAATCTTCAGGGGGAATATTTAGTAGCTCCCCTAGATATAAATATTTTACTGAAAGACTAAAAAGAGTTTTAATTAAAACTATTTTAGTTATTATAGAACATTTAAAAAGAAGTGGGTTCCAACCAATTGGTCACGAAATTGGATTTGGAAATGAAGATAGCTATCCACCTATAGAAATAGAACTTTCAAATGGGGAAAAAGTTAAATTAATCGGTAGAATAGATAGAGTAGATAAGTTAGATATGGATAATAAAGATTATTACAGAATAATTGATTATAAATCAGGTAATAAAGATTTTAGTTTATCAGATGTATATTATGGACTTCAACTTCAACTATTAACATATCTAGATGCAATACTTACTAATGAAGAAATAAAAAAGAAATACCCCGTAGTACCAGGAGGAGTTTTATATTTAAAAATAGATGATCCTATAATTAAAGGAAAAAGAAATCTTTCAGATGAAGAAATAGAAGATGAGATAATGAAAGCATTAAAAATGAAAGGTCTTATATTAGCAGATGAAGAAGTAGTAAAGGAAATGGATAGAAAGATTGAAGGTAATTCTCTTATAATACCAGCTAGAATGAATAAGAATGGAACTTTGGGAAAATCATCTGTAGGAACAGAAGAGCAATTTAAGCTTTTACGTGAACATGTTAAAAAGAGTTTAATAAAATCTTGTGAAAGTATGTTAAAAGGAGATATTAAAATAAATCCAATCAGAAGTAAGAATGCTAATGCCTGTGAATATTGTGTGTACTCGTCTATATGTGAATTTGACAGTAATTTTGAAGGAAATGAATTTAAGATACTTCAAGAAAAAAAAGATGAGGAAGTATGGGAATTACTAAGAAAAGAGGGGGAAGAGCCTTGTCAGAAGTAAAGTGGACTAAAGAACAACAACAAGCCATAGATATTCATGGATGTAATTTATTAGTTTCGGCAGCAGCAGGTTCGGGAAAAACAGCAGTGCTTGTTGAAAGAATAATAAAAATGATAACGGATTTAAAAAATCCAGTAGATATAGATAGATTATTAGTTGTAACATTTACTAATGCAGCTGCATCAGAAATGAAGGAAAGAATAGCAAAGGCCATAGGAAAAGAATTAACAAAACATCCTAAGTCAAGACAGCTTCAAAGACAATTAACATTACTAAATAGGGCTAGCATAACAACAATACATTCATTTTGTTTAGAAACTATAAAAAATAACTTTCATTACATAGATTTAGACCCAAGTTTTAGAATTGGTGATGAAACTGAAACTATTTTATTAAAGGGTGAAATTATAGAAGAAATTTTTGATGAATTATATGGTCCAGAAAATTGTAGTGAAGATTTTTTAAAATTAGTTGAATTTTATAGTAGCAATAGAGATGATTTAGCTCTTCAAAATATGGTATTAAATTTATATAACTTTGTAATGAGTTCACCAAATCCTAAAAAGCAGCTTGAAAGTATGGCTGAAGATTTTAATGTAAATAAGGATTATAACTTTGCTAAGTCTAAATGGGCAAAAGTTTTAATGGAAGATATATATATAGAACTTAGTGGACTTAAAAATATGATGGAAGAGGCTATAAAATTAATAAATGATACTGCTGGACTTGAAGTATATCTAGAAGATTTTAAAAATGAACTTGCAATGATTGATGATTTAATCTTAAGCGCAAAATCCTCTTGGAATAGTTTGTATGATGAGATTTCGAAAATTAAATTTGGAAGATTAAAAACTTGTAGAGGATGTGAAGATAAAAAAACACAAGAAAAAGTTAAAGATATAAGAAATAAAGTAAAAAAACAATTGCAAGATGATATAAAGAAAAAAGTTATCTCATATAATGGTGATGAAATTATATCGGACTTAATGAATCTTTATCCTATAATGAAATCACTAACAGATTTAGTATTAAAGTTTATGAATAGATATGCTAATGCTAAAAAGGAAAGAGGAATTATAGATTTTAATGATTTTGAGCATTTTTGTTTAGAAATTTTAAGACATGAAGAAGTTTCATTAAAATTAAAACAAAGATATGTTGAAATATTAGTAGATGAATATCAAGATAGTAACTATGTTCAAGAAGCTATCATAAATTCTATAGCAAGACAAGATGAGGAAACAGGAAAGTATAATAATGTATTTATGGTTGGAGATGTAAAACAGAGTATATACCGTTTCCGTCAGGCAAAACCTGAACTATTTTTAAGAAAATATAATTCTTATTTAGAAGAAGATAATGCAAAAGAAAGAAAAGTTAATTTATTTAAAAACTTTAGAAGTAGAAAAGAAGTATTAGACGGTGTTAATTTTATATTCAAGCAGATAATGTCTGAGAATATAGGAGAACTCGAATATGATGATAATGAGGCATTAAATTTAGGTGCAGATTTTGAAGAATATAGTGAAGATAAATCTCTTGTAGGTGGGGCAATAGAACTTAATCTTATGGAAAAGACTAAAGGTGATATAGAAGGACAAGAAGAGGATGATGAAATACTTTCTAATATACAAATAGAAGTAAGGCTAGTAGCTAAAAGAATAAATGAACTTGTAAATCCTGAAATGGGGGAACCTTTTAAAGTTTATGATAATGATCTAAAGGGTTATAGAAATGTAGAATATAGAGATATAGTAATACTGCTTAGAAGTACATCAAGATGGGCACCAGTATTTATGGATGAACTTAAAGAAAAATTAATACCGGCTTATGCAGATGTAGGAAATGGATATTTTGAAAGTGTAGAGATAAAGACGATACTCTCATTACTTGAGATAATAGATAATCCAAGACAAGATATACCACTAATTGCAGTACTACGTTCTCCAATTGCATCATTTACTCCAGAAGAACTTATAGATATTAGATTAGAAAATAAAGATGGAGATTTTTATGAAGGTATATTAAAAATATTAAAAAGTGAAGATGAAAAGCTAGATAGTTTAAAGAAAAAGTGTAATATATTTTTGGAAAAATTAAATTTTTGGAGAGAAAAATCAATTCATATTCCAATAGATGAATTCATATGGTACTTGTACATGGATACTGGATATTATGGATATGTAGGGGCTTTATCTGGTGGAATGCAAAGACAGGCCAATTTAAAAATTCTATTTCAAAGGGCTAGGCAATATGAAAAAACTAGCTATAAAGGATTATTTAATTTTATAAACTTCATAAATAGGTTAAAAGTAAGTAGTGGAGATATGGGAAGTGCCAAAATATTAGGGGAAAATGATAATGTAGTTAGAATAATGAGTATTCACAAAAGTAAAGGACTTGAGTTTCCTGTTGTTATATTAAGTTCCCTTGGCAAAAATTTTAATATGCAAGATTTAAATAGAAGAATACTTTATCATGATGAGCTCGGTTTTGGTCCAGATTATATAGATTTAGAAAAAAGAATATCTTATGAAACTGTACTTAAAGCAGCACTAAAGAAAAAAATAAAATTAGAAAGCTTATCAGAAGAGATGAGAATATTATATGTAGCACTTACAAGAGCCAAAGAAAAACTTATAATGACAGGTGCTGTAAGTAGTATAGAAAAATCATCAAAGCAGTGGGCATATTCACTTCAAAGGAATAATTATAAACTTTCGCAATATCAAGTTTTAACAGGAAAAAATTATTTAGACTGGATATGTCCTGTTATTATGAGACATAAAGATGGAGAAATTTTAAGAGAATTTGCTGGAATAGAATCTTTTGAAAAAGTTAATTTAATAGAAGATGAATCTAAGTGGAAAATCAAAGTTAATAATTTAAGTGAAATATTACAAAATAATCATAAAGAAGATATAATTTTAGATGATATAGAAGAAATAGAAAATATAGAAGAAACAAGTTCTTTTTATGATGAAATAAATAGCAGATTAAACTTTAAGTATCCATATATTGAATCATCAAAACTACCTACGCTACTTACTGTTACAGAATTAAAAAGAATGAAGAATGCTAGCATGTATGAAGATTATGCAAAAGAAATGTATGCTCCAAAGCTTGTAAAAAAACCTTCATTCATGGAAAAAAATAAAAAATTTACAGGAGCAGATAAAGGTACTGCAATGCATGCTGTTATGCAAAAGCTCGATTATAAAAAAGAATTAAATATAGAAGAAGTTAAAATTCAAATGGAAAATATGGTTAAAAAAGAGTTTGTTACAAAAGAACAAATAGAAAGTATTGATCCTTCTAAAATACTAAACTTCTTTAACACAAGTATAGGTAAACGATTCTTAAAAGCTAAAGAAGTAGAGAGAGAAGTACCTTTTCATATACAATTAAAAAGTACGGAAATATTTGAAGGTTTATCAAAGGATATATATTCAGATGAGCATATTATGATTCAAGGAATAATAGATTGCTACTTTGAAGAAGAGGACGGAATTGTTTTAGTAGATTACAAAAGTGATTATTTCAAAGATGGAGAAGAACAGTCTATAATAAAAAAATATAAAGCTCAAATAGAGTATTATGCTAGAGCAATAGAAGAACTTACAAATAAAAAAGTAAAAGAAAAATACTTATATTTATTTTATGTTGATAAAGAAGTTGAAATAAAGTAAATAATATTCTAAACTATAAAAGCGAGGGGGGATAATCTTGGATATATTAGTAAAACCCATAGAAGAATTTCAAGCTAACGATAAGATAGATGGATTCTTTTTAATAAAATCAGCTGAATGTAGAACAGCAAGCAATAGTAAAAAATATTTAGATTTTACAATAGCAGATAAAACAGGAGAAATAAACGCGAAGTTTTGGAATTACACTGAAGGAGACGAGGATATTTACAAATCTAATGTTCTTATAAAGGTAAGGGGAAGTGTAACTTTATGGCAAAATAATATGCAATTTAAAATAGATAGAATTAGACTTCCAAAAGAAAATGAGAATGTAAATATATCAGATTTTGTACCATCAGCACCATATTCTCCAGAAAATATGTATGAAGAGATGATGGTGTATATATCTAAAATAAAAGATGAAGATATAAAAAATATAATTAATTATATTTTAGACGAAAATAAGCATAAGATAATGCATTTCCCAGCAGCTAAAAAAAATCATCATGCTGTAAGGTCTGGCCTTTTATATCATACAACAACAATGCTTAAAGCAGGAGAAAAATTATCAGAAGTATATACTTTTATAAATACAGATTTATTATTTGGTGGAATAATACTTCATGATTTTGCTAAAATGGATGAAATGAATTCAAGTGAACTTGGAATAGTAGATGATTATACAATAGAAGGTCAATTGTTAGGACATATAATCGAAGGGGTAAAAAATATAGAAGTTGCATCACAAAAAGTTGGTGCAGATAAAGAAATAACAATGCTTCTTCAGCATATGGTGTTATCGCATCACTATGAACCTGAGTTTGGAAGTCCTAAAAAACCAATGATACCAGAAGCACAAATGCTTCATTTCTTAGATGTAATGGATGCAAGTCTTTATGATATGCATAAAGCTATAGGAGAAACAAACAAAGGTGAATTTTCAAATGCAGTATGGTCTTTAGATAAGAGAAAGATATATAGACCACTAAGAGAAGACTTACAGAAAATATGATAAAATTTTATTTTTAAATATCCACGAATAAAAGTTCGTGGATATTTTTTGTGTGATAAATTACATAAAATTTAAATATATAATAGGTTGTTGAATAATTAAAAGTACAAAAAAATAAATAAGTCATCACTTTGTGATATAATGTTCTCGCTAAAAAAACCATAATATACAAAGGATGACTCAAGTATGATTATAACATTAAATATACAAAGCGAAAACATTTATTTTAAAATTTTTGAAACTGTTAATATTGCATTTAATAAACTTGGCATTAATACTACAAAAACTAAAGGTAGACCGCCTAAATATTCAGATCAACAAATTGTTGCATGTATGATATATGGTGTAAATAATAGTATTTTTAGTCTTAGAGAACTTGAATATAAAATTAAATAAGATATTGTATTTTAAAAGATTATAGGTTTAAAAGAAGTTCCTGACCATTCTACATTTTCTTTAAGAGCGATAGCTTTAGAAAAATACGTGTACTCTGGCATTTATGCTATGCTTATTGAACTTATAAATCCATCAACTAGAATTTGTGCTATTGATGGTACTGCATTAAGGAGCTCATTATATGATAGCGAAGCTAGGTATGGAAAAGGAACTCGACTTGGCAGATATAAAGGATATAAGTTACATTGTGCCGCTTGTGTATGTAATAATGTATTACCTTTATCATTTTCTATAACTACTTCAAATGTATATGATAATCAAGTCCAGGGATTGTTATATGAACTGAAAACTTATAATCCATTTATTGTACTTGCCGATGCTGCTTATGATGATGCTCAATGGTTTAAAGTTTCTAAAACTCTAAAATATAACTTATTAATAGACGTAAATATGTGTAAAGCAAAGAGTATAGAATTTTTTAAAGATGAATCTAGATATAAAAATGCTCTTTTTATGCAATCGCCGATAGGTAAAAATTTATATAAAAATAGGCTAAAAATTGAACAATTATTTTCTATACTTAAAGGACTCTATAATCTAGAAAACCCTAGACTTTACGGACAAAAACGGTATGAACGCCATGTTAAGTGGGTTCTTTTATCGTATATTATAGACGAATTTAATAAGGTTAACAGCAAAATAAGTTCTAGAAAATATCCTTGGAATCTATAGTTTTCATCGCGCTAACGCACTTACTTTTTTAAATTTTTAAAGAACTTCCTAATGAACACTTAAAATTATTAAACACATGCTCGCGCATAAGTGCTTTTTAAGATTTGTAAAAATTAGTTATTCAACAACCGACAAGATATTATAATTCTGAATAGGGTAGGTTTGTAAATGCGGATGGTATTATAGGAAAAGCAGAAGTTTTATTATCACATAACATGCTTGCTTATTGTAACAATAATCCAATAAACATGATAGACTCCGATGGAAGATGGGGAGTATCTATAGCATATGGGATAGGAGAAGCTATAGGAACGTTTGTATCAGCAGTGGGATCAGTAGTAGGTTCACCCATAGTTATTGGAATAGGCTTAATTGGAATAACTGGTTATGCTGTATATAAAGGTTATCAAATATATAAGACGTATAATTATGATAAATCTAGTAAAATTAATAATGCAAGTAATAGCATAAGTAATAGTGAAAAAGGAACACAGAATGTAAAGAGCAGTAAGAATAATGCTAATAAGAGTATAGGCAATAAAAGAAAAAGATTTCCCAAAAATCATAAAGATATGTATAAAATATTAAATAAAAGAGGAAGAAACATTCCGGATGGACCAAAAACTAAAGGAAGAAATAAGGTTAAATGGAGAGTTGATGATGAAATAACATTAACATTTGAATAATATCCTTATGATCAACCATGCGATATAAAACATGGAGGACCACATTATTATATTGATGCTCCTAAATTAGGATATGATCACGTTAGATTTTTAATAGGACAATTATTGCCGGAGATATTTAAATAGAAAGGGGAACTGATTAAGATGGTTTTTAAGATGGATATTAATGATGTTAGTTTTGATGAAGAAAATATTGGACAAATTATATTACATATAGATGAAAAATTTAAAACTAGTATAAAAATTAGTACTATAGAAAATGGGGCAGCTCAGATTTATTTTAATAGGCAGCAAATAAAATATATATTATATGCATTAGAAAAAGCAGTTTATCTAATAGAAAATGATAATAGTAGCTTTAAAAAAGATCAATTAGAAGTTATCACGAATATTAATGGAATCGATGAAAAAAATGGTGTTGGATTTATTCTTATTAAATTGTTTAACAGAGAACAAATAGGAATATGTATTTCTTTGGAGAGAGGAGTGGATCCTGTATTATGGTTAAATGTAAATCAAGGTATTAAATTAATTAATGAAATGAAGAAATACATAAAATAATGTAATTTACTGAAAAAACATCGCTTAAATTAAGGAAGTTGATGGAAATGAATAAGGATATAAAAGGTGGGAAAAATTAAAAGATTACTTAACTAAAGATGTACATAATGCATTGGAGTATTGGAGTATTGGAGTTAGGCGCCATTCTCAATATGTAGAATGGTGTTTAAAAATAGTTTTTAATTAGTAATTCACAGTTATTGTAACAACAATTACCCTAATAATTAAGATAAGGAAAGTTTAATATAGTGGATAGAAGAAAATTTACAAGATAGTCTCAAAGAGGATTATATAGATTGTTTATATTTTAATCTAAAAAATGATAGAAATTTTAGACATAAATGAAAAGCAGTATAGCATATTGTAAAGAGTTGATTATATTTTTATAATCAACTCTTTTAAAGTTTTAAAAAAGTAAGTGATAATAAATTTTCTATACAAACAATTAAGTTAAGCTAGAAATTTTAAATTATAAAATTACTTTTAACATAAAATTACAAAAATATAAATATATTATATATTTGGAGGTAAAAAAAATTCAATGTAGAAATAAGTATATTAAGGCATATCAAAGGAAAGAGGGGAGCTCATGAATATTTTATTTGCCACATCTGAAGCATATCCATTTATAAAAACAGGGGGACTTGGAGATGTATCATATGCATTACCAAAAGCCTTAAAAAAAATAGGATTAGATGTAAGAGTAATCTTACCCAAATATAATCCAATACCAGAAGAATATGTGAATAATATGAGAAAAATAGCTGAGTTTACAATTAAAGTTGGTTGGAGAAATAAATATTGTGGTTTATTGGAATTAGAAAAGGATGGAGTGAAATTTTATTTTATAGATAATGAGTATTACTTCAAAAGGGATTCTGCTTATGCTCAAATGGATGATGGAGAAAGATTTTCATTTTTTTCAAAGGCAATTATAGAATCTATAAATTATATGGATGATTTTGCACCAGAGATATTACATTGTAATGATTGGCATACAGCAATTTCTATACCTATTTTAAGAGATCAATATTTTAATAATCCTAAATTAAATCATATAAAAACAGTTTATACAATTCACAATTTAAAGTATCAAGGAGTATTTGCTAAAGAGATGTTAAGGGAATTACTTAACTTTGGAAATGAATATTTTTCTGAAGAAAAATTTAAATACTATGATGCAATTTCATTTATGAAAGCTGGAATAGTATATGCAGATGCTGTAACAACGGTAAGTTCAACATATGCAGAAGAGATAAAAACAGAATACTATGGAGAAGGACTTCATGGATTATTGCAAAGTAGGTCTAATGATTTATATGGTATATTAAATGGTATTGATACGGACATAAATAATCCAAGTACAGATATGTATTTATTTGAAAAGTATGATGCAAATAATTTACAAGGCAAAAGTAGAAATAAGCAGGAACTTCAAAAGATGTTAAAGTTACCTAAAAATAATGATATACCAATGATAGGAATAGTATCTAGACTTGAAGAACAAAAAGGATTTGATTTATTAAAAGAAGTTATCGAAGAATTATTACAAGAAAATATTCAATTAGTAGTACTTGGCACAGGAGACCAAAAATATGAGGATTTGTTTAAGTTCTTTGCATGGAAATATCCAGATAAATTATCAGCAAATATTTATTTTGATAATTCCCTTGCGCAAAAGATTTATGCTGGATCAGATATGTTTTTGATGCCTTCTAGATTTGAACCTTGTGGAATAGGTCAGCTAATAGCATTAAGATATGGAAGCGTACCAATAGTAAGAGAAACTGGAGGTCTTAATGATACAGTATTTTCTTATAATGAATTTACAAGGGAAGGAAATGGATTTAGTTTTACAAGATTTGATGCAAGAGATATGTTGTATACAATACGAAGAGCTATAGGTTTTTATTATGATAAAGATTTATGGAGTGAACTTATTCAAAGAGGAATGAGAGGAGACTATAGCTGGGAAAAAGCTGCAAGTAAATATGTAGATGTATATAATGATGTACTTAATAAATGGTAGAGTAATGAATATTTAGGAGTGAAAGAAATGAATTTAGATAAAGAAACTATAAAAAGGGATTTTGTGAAAAAACTAATAAATATGTTTTCAGAAGATATAGGTGAAGCGTCTATACATCATAAATATTTAGCTTTTGGTAGTTTAATTAAAGATTATTGTGCTGAAAATTGGATGAATACAAATAAGCGTTATATAAAAGATGGAGAAAAACAAGTTTATTATTTTTGCATGGAATTTTTAATAGGAAGACTTTTGAGAAGTAATTTATTAAATCTTGGAATAGAAAAGCAAAGTGAAGATGCATTAAAAGAATTAGATATAGATATAAAAGAGTTAGAAGATGCTGAAATGGATGCGGGACTTGGAAATGGAGGTCTTGGAAGGCTTGCAGCATGTTTTCTTGATTCTATGGCATCCCTTGGTATTCCAGGTCATGGATGTGGAATAAGATATAAATATGGATTATTTGAACAAAAAATAGTTAATGGATACCAAGTTGAAATACCTGATAATTGGTTAAAAGAAGGTAATGTGTGGGAAATTAGAAAAGATAATAAAGCAGTAATAGTTAGATTTGGAGGCGTTGTAACTCCAGAAATGTTAAATGGAAGGCTTAATTTTAAGCATGAAAATTATCAAGCGGTTAAAGCAGTTCCTTATGATACGCCAGTGATAGGATATAAAAATAATACAGTAAATAATCTAAGACTTTGGAGCGCAGAAACTGTAGATGAAGATAAAGATTTAGATTTTTCCTTTTTTAAGTATGGAAATTATTCAAAAGCAGTAGAATATAAATCATCAATTGAGTCTATATCACAAGTATTATATCCAGATGATTCTCAGTATGAGGGAAAGGTATTAAGATTAAAGCAACAATATTTCTTTGTAAGTGCAGGAATACAGAGTATAATAAGAAACTTTAAAAAAAGAAATAAACCAATTACAGAATTAGATAAATATATAGCAATTCATATTAATGATACACATCCTTCTTTAGCTGTACCAGAACTTATGAGAATTCTTGTAGATGAAGAAGAATTAAATTGGGATGAATCATGGGATATAACTACAAAGATTGTATCTTATACAAATCATACTATAATGGCAGAAGCATTGGAAAAATGGCCTATAAATATGTTTAAAGAATTACTTCCTAGAATTTATATGATAGTAGAAGAAATTAATAGAAGATTTGTAGAAGATATTAAAGTGAAATATGGTAATAATGAGTACAAGATAAATAAAATGGCTATTATAAATGAGGGTCAAATAAGAATGGCAAACTTAGCTATAGTTGGAGGACATTCAGTAAATGGTGTTGCAAAACTTCATACTGAGATTTTGAAGAAAAGAGAGCTTTTAGATTTTTATGAGTTGTATCCACAAAAATTTAATAATAAAACAAATGGTATAACTCATAGAAGATGGCTAATTCAAGCAAATCCTAATTTAGCAAGTTTTATAACTGAGGCTATAGGAGATGGATGGGTGAAAGACCCTAAAAAATTAACAGATTTACTAAAATATTTAAATAAGAAAAAGTTTATAGAAAGATTATATGAAATAAAGAAAAATAATAAGATAAATTTTGCTCATGAGATAAAGAAGAATTATAATATTGACATAAATACCAACTCAATTTTTGATGTTCAAGTGAAGAGATTACACGCCTACAAAAGACAAATGTTAAATTTATTTCACATAATATATTTATATAATAAATTGAAGGAAAACCCCAATTTAGATATAGTTCCAAGGACATTTATTTTTGGAGCAAAGGCATCACCAAGTTATTATTTAGCTAAAGAGATAATAAAGTTAATAAATACTGTAGGAAATAAAATTAATAATGATAAACAGATACAAGATAAAATAAAAGTTGTATTTTTAGAAAATTATAGAGTATCCCTTGCAGAAAAAATAATACCTTGTGCAGATGTAAGTGAACAAATATCAACAGCTTCAAAGGAAGCATCGGGAACAGGAAATATGAAGTTTATGATGAATGGAGCAATTACTATAGCTACATTAGATGGAGCTAATATAGAAATAAGAGAAGCCGTTGGTGATGATAATATTGTAAGTTTTGGTTTAAGTGCAGAAAAAGTTATGAACTATGAAAAGAATGGTGGATATAATGCAAGAGATTTTTATAATTCTGATAAGAGAATTCATCAAATAATAGATCAAATAACAAATGGATATTTTGGAATGCCAAGTTCAGAGTTTAAAAATATATATAGACACTTTATGGAGCAAAATGATGAGTATTTTGTATTTAAGGATTTTGATTCTTATATAAAAGCTCAGGAGAAAATAGATGCTTTATATAGAAATAAAGAAAAGTGGTTACAGATGAGTGCTGTAAATATTGCAAAATCAGGGGTATTTTCAAGTGATAATACTATAGAGCAGTACTCGAATGAAATATGGCATACCAATATGTACAAATAATAAAACAACACCAATATAGCTAATAATGCATATTGGTGTTCTTTTATATAAAGTTATTTATTTTTCTTTCTTTATATTATTAGAGTTTACAGCAGCGGTTTCAGCATTAGGAATATATATTTCAAGACCAGTACTTAAAAGTGAGGAATCTGTTAAATTATTTTTTTTCATAATAATATTAACTGCATCATTTGGATTTAAGTTTGGTAAATATTTTTCGGCGATAGTATATAAATTTTCTCCTTGATGCACAATATACTTTGTACATCCTGTTTGGTCTACATCATTTACTGGAATCATTAAATGAGAACCAGCAGTAAGAAATTCTCTATCTTTAAGGCTATTCATAGTTTGTAATGTTTTAACTGCATCTTCTTGACATTTCCAAGGCATTGTTGTTCTAGCTATACTATATAAAGTATCACCATCTTTTACTATGTAATCTGAATATTTTTCTGGACGAGCAGATATAGTGTCATTATCTTTGACATCGATTGACTTATCTTCCTTAACATTATTGTCATTTAAATTTTTATTTGATTGACTTTCTTTTATGCCAATAGAATTGGTGTTTTTATTGGAATGCATTAAATTATTTAGATTCAATGTTAGAAAAAATATTGAAGAAAATAATACTATAGATGAAGAAATAATTATTAAAGTTTTTTTTGTTTGTGATTTCATATATTTTATACCCCTTTCAAAATCAATGTTTATTTTAATAATTGCCAAATATATTTTTTTTAAACTTTAAACACATAATTTATAGAAAAATTTTCAAAAAATATTTAATTTTATATTATGTTTGAAAAATAGGTTTAACTATAATAAATTTATTAAATTTAGAGAAAACTAAAATATAAAATGAAAGGATGTGTATATATGCAAACTCAACAAAGCATAGTAGTAACAAACGAATATGGAAAACAAATAGAATTGGAGTTAATAGATACGATTACAATTAAGAATGATAGATATGTAATTGTGTCTGTACCAGGTTCTAATAATGCTAATGCTTATAGAGAAATAAGCAGGAAAAATGGTGAAATAGAATATGCTTCAATAGGTTCAGGAGCAGAATTTAAAAGAGTGCTAGATGTTTATAATGCTAAATCGGATGAATAATTAAAGAAATAAGTTTTTATTGGTAGATACATAAAAACATATTAAATTTCATTAATATTAATTTAATAAATAGGCAAAATAATAGAGTCTATAGTAAAAATTAAACTGAAAGGGAGAGATTAATATGAAGGCCAATGTAGATCAAGATACATGTATAGGATGTGGACTATGTCCATCAATATGTCCTGAAGTTTTTGATATGGGGGATGATGGAAAAGCACATGTAACAGTAGAATCAATTGATGATGGATGTACAGAGTCTGCTTCAGAAGCAAGAGGAGCATGTCCGGTAGAGGCTATTGATATAGAAGAAGAATAGATATTATAGCAATGTTAAGATAAGGTATTTAATTAAGAAATCTCCTTGTAAATGAATTAATATATTAATCATTTATAAGGAGATTTTTAAAATTAATATTAAGTTTATATATTTAATTAAAGTTGTTTTTTAAAGTTTCTACTATTTTAGATAGATTTTCTAAATGATAATTATACACTATATCAAGATCAGGATGTTCTTTATCGATATAAGAATCAGAAGTAACAAAATTTAACATACATAGATGATTATATGCATCTTTACATATATTTAATTGTTCTCTAAGATTACTAATTTCTATAGATTCAAGTTTTTGACGTGTTATTTCTGACATATAAGAATTAAGTAAGTTTTCAAAGTGTGAAATTTCATTTTTTAATTTAGATAAATCTATATTTTTTCCTTTATGAATTTGATTTTCAGATAAATCATAAATTATATTTAGAGTATCTTCTTTAACATTATATAAATTTTCAGAATGATCACGTGGAAATACAAAATAATTTACAAGAACAGAAATGAAAATTCCAATAAAGGTTTCTATTAATCTAAATGTACTGTAAATTAGGGGAGTCTTATTTGTTAAGTTTACCATTATAGCAAGAAAAACTATACAACCAATGGTAATAGATTTATTTTTACCTAATAGGTTACAAATATAAATTACCCCAACTATTCCAATACCGATTAAAATAATATTTCCAGGTCTAAGAAGCGCAAGTAAAAGGCCAATTAAAGCACCTATGAAAGTTCCTATCATTCTATTTTTACCAACAATAAAGGAATCTGATACCCACGTTTGCATACAAATTACTGCAGCTATGCATGCATAAAAGGGAGAATCTATATGAAGTATTCGTATAATTATTACACACAATACAACAGCGATAGATGTTTTAAGATTTCTCATGCCTATTTTTTTCATAAAAATAACTCCTTACATTTAATCTCCTACTCCAAAGTCTGTATTTTCATATAAAACTTCAATTTTGTCTATAGTATTTAAAAATTTATATTCTTCTTTAAACCAACTAATTAAATCATTATCTCTTTTTACATTAGTTGAGTTTTCAGTAAAAATATTAACTGTTCCATAAGAAAAATCATTTAAAAGTATATCTATATCTTTTTTTATCATATCTTTTGTTTGACCTTTTATACCGACCATTATACATACAGAGTCAAAATATTTTTGAACATCTGTATAATCATCGAAAACGGCATTTTTGTTTAAAAATCCATTTCTAAAATCATTGTCAAAAGTTTCGATTCCTATTTTAAATATAATAGATGTGTTATCAAAAAACTTTCTCATATCTTTTAGTTTATGTCTATAGATCCAATGGCTTTCAAAAAAAAGCTTTTTTATGTCTTTAGATATAGTTGTTTCTTTTATTTTATTTAATGTTTCGCTAGGCAAATCAAAGCAACTAGCAGAATTGATTACTTCCAATGTTTTATATATACCTGTAACGTTTTTTAATATATCAGAATTAAGTGCATTCATATCTGATTCATTTAAAGAATTATCATCTATATAGTCGCAGAAACTACATTTTCCCCAAAAGCAAGGATGAGATTTTAAAAGAACAATTTCTCTTTGATTTTTATTTTTTATAATATTATATCTTTCCATGTTATCACCAGTTTCAATATTTTTAGAATTAAATTTTAAATGAAAATACTTTATTATCATAAGGAGTAATATTAAAAAGTAATTATAACATATAGTTAATTCAAATTAAAGCTATTATATAACAGCAAAAAAACCAATTTTGATTGTTAAAATATTGACGGGGTGACTTTGACGTGTTATAGTATAGAAAGAAAAAATAATAATAATGATTAAAACAGATGAAAAAGTATAATATTAATATATATCCATAAATCCTATAAAAAAGTTCTTTGTATATAGATACAGAGAACTTTTTTATTATAATATATAAAAAACTAATGAATTTTTAATAATTTAGTGTGTATCATATTTTACATTTACAATATTTGTGAGATAATAATAACAACTGTAAGTTAAAAGAGGGTGTAAATAATTATGAATAAAGAATTATTGAAATGTACATTAAAACAAATTCCAGATACAGAAATTGATTATATAATAAAGATTATTAATAATTTTGTTAGTTATAATGAAATAATAAGTTTTAATGATATAGTAACTAAAAATCAAAATATGAAAAAAATAATTCAATATGCTAAAAAAGCTTCAAATACAGATTGTAATATTTTATTGCAAGGTAATAGTGGAACTGGAAAAGAGATTTTTGCTAAAGCAATACATAATTATAGTACAAGGTCACAGGGACCATTTATTGTAGTGAATTGTAAAAACATACCTAGCGAATTTGTAGGAGAGCAGCTTGGAGGCTATGAAGAGCAAACGTTTACCGACGATGAAGTATGTAAGTATCCTGGAATGTTTCAACTTGCAGATGAAGGAACAATATTTTTAAATGATATACAATACTTATCGTTAGGAGCTCAACTAGAGTTGCTAAAAATTTTAGAAGAAAATGAAATTAAAATATCTCAAGATAAAAAAAGTAGTATGAATGTAAGAATTATATGTTCAAGTGATAATAGTCTTATTGAAAAAGTAAATAATAAAGACTTTAGATCAGATTTATATTATAAATTAAATGTTATAAATATTAAGCTTATAGATTTAAATGAGAGAATAGAAGATATTTCACTTCTAGCTAAATATTTTTTAAAAAAATTAGATAACAAGAATTTAAATGGTTATAAAACTATAGATGATGAAGTATTAGAAGAATTAAAAAATTATAAATTTGTTGATAATGTGAGGGAACTGAGAAATCTAATTGAAAAATTATATTATCTTTGTGATGAAAATAACATAACAAAGAAATTTCTCTTTGAAATTATTGGAAATAAACCCATTCAACGCAACAATGATGAAAAATATTGTAAAAGAAATGTTGAGTTAAAGGATATTATTCCCATGAAGGTTTTAGAAAAACAAAGCATAGAAAATGCTTTGAATTACTGTAAAGGAAATGTAGAAAAAGCCTCGAAAATTTTGGGATTGAGTAGAGCAACTATATATAGAAAAATAAATAAATATGGAATAAATTTATATAGGAATAGATAATTTTTAAATATAATTTTCAAATGGCTGTAATATAACAGTGGATGTTCATAAGAATAAAATTAAGGATGTTAAATAGAGTGTTTAACATCCTTAATTTTCTATTTACAGTATTTATTTATAAGCCTATTTGCAGTGGTTTGAGAAATTTGTAATGCTTTTGCTAGTTTATATGAACTATTATAAATTGAATAAGCTTCTTGTATAATTTTTTGTTGTGAAATTTCAAGTTTCTTTTTATAAGAAAATTTATTATATGTTTTTTCTTGTGTAATACGAGTAATTTTACAGTTTTCTAATATATTTGGTGGTAGGTATTCTAAAGTTATATTAGAGTTTATTGAGTTTATAACTAAAAATTCAATCATATGTTCTAATTCTCTAATATTTCCTGGCCATGAATAATGTAATAATATGTTCATAGCTTCTTTGGATATTTTGATATTACACTGATGTTTATTGTTAAAATAATGAAGATAATAATTAATTAATGTGTATACATCATCAGTTCGTTGGTTTAAAGGAGGAATATTTATAGTTGCAACTGCTAGTCTGTAGTAAAGATCTTCTCTAAATTTATTTTCAGATATTAGTTTTGATATATTTTGATTTGTAGCTGCGATTATTCGTGTGTCAACATATTTAGGTCTAACGTCCCCTATAGGTAGATAAGTTTTTTCTTGAACGAGTTCTAGCAATTTAGATTGCATTTTGAGAGGGAGTTCTCCTATTTCATCAAGAAATAAGGTACCGCCATTGGCAATTTGAACTAAGCCTAATTTCCCTTTAGAAGATGCTCCGGTAAAGGAACCTTTTGTATACCCAAAAAGTTCTGATTCAATAAGACTCTCTGGAATAGTAGAACAGTTTATAGTAACGAAAGGTCCATGTTTTCTAGGACTTTTTTCATGTACCATTTTTGCTAAGCTAGATTTACCAGTGCCAGACTTTCCAAGGATCAATATATTTATATTTTTGGAAGCGAATCTTTCAAGTGTAGTATATATTGAACTCATTTGAGGACTCTTAAATTCAATAGATTTTGTATTTAAGGTTTTATTATTTTCTTGTTTGGCGTTTGAAATTTTTATTTTAGGAAGAACATCTTTAATAACCTTATCATTTGTTATGTCTCTACAGTTTTCAATTATATATATAATTTCACCATTTTCATCTAAAATAGGGGTTGAGGTATTTAAAATAGTTCGTCCAACTTTAGTTTTTTGTTCATATGTAATGGATTTTTTTGTTTCCATAACTACATCAATTAAAATTTTATCTACATATCCATTGTCGCAAACATAGCTAACATGTTTTCCGATAATCTCATTTTTAGGGATACCGTAATGTTTTTCAAATGCATCATTGCAAAAAATAGCTATTCCGTTTTTATCTGTTACAAAAATCTCATCAAAAGAATTTCTTATAATAGTATCGAAAAAATTTTTAGAATTGTTTTCAGTTATAATATATAGATTTTTATCATTAAAACTACTGAGTTTAATTTTATAATTTTTTAATATACTATCAAAATCATGAATATTCATACCAATAATATTGTTTTTTTTCAACAAACTTTTAGCAAAATCATTACAATCCATTATAGTGCCTTTCTTATCGGTCAAAATAATATTTGATACTAATAGATCAAAGTTATTCATTGAAATCACTCCCTGATAAAGTATAAAATTTACATAAAATAAATTAATTAACAATGATAAGGCGTAAGAATTACAAATTCTAAGAAGTATATTAAATATACGTCAATACATATTAGATTGTTTTATAAATAAAATATTTAAATTGTATATTAGCTATAAAATTATAATTAAGGTATTAAAAAGATTACATATTAAGAATATTTAGAGATTAGTTTAAAAACATATTAAATGAAACTATTATAAGTCATTAAAAACTTATGGAATTAAAGATAAGTTATTTTTAACTTGTTTTTAAAATAATTTTAACATATTTAAGGTTAAAAGTCTAAAATAAGACTTAATTACAATATTAAACATGGTGATTTTAGGGGGATCTAAAAAAATATAAAAAAAAATATTAATAACAATATATTTGGCATGATAGTTGCTATATAAATAAGCAAGTAAATCACATTACATGAATTCACATAATTGTTGTTTTATGATAAAAGTAGGAGGGGTCCATGTGAAAAAGTTTGATTTAGTGATAAAGGATGGCATTATAGCAACCTCGTCAGATGTATTTAAAGGTGATATTGGTATAGTAAATGGAAAAATTGCTGATATCGGAGAAGGTTTAGCAGAGTTCACAGAAAATATTATCGATGCAGAAGGCAAGTATATTTTCCCAGGAGGAATTGACGCACATACTCATTTAGATATGCCTTTTGGAGGAACATTTTCTAGTGATGATTTTGAAAGTGGCACAAAGGCAGCAGCAATTGGGGGAACTACAACAGTAATAGATTTTGCAGTTCAACCACAAGGAAAGACTCTTCATGATGCAATACAAATGTGGAGAGAAAAAGCTGATAATAAAGCTTGTATAGATTATGGATTACATTTAGCCATAAGTCAAATGAATGATAAAACTCGTGAAGAAATTCCAGAGGTTATAAAGGAAGGATATTCTAGTTTTAAAGTATTTATGACATATGACAATATGAGGGTAGACGATACGGAATTTATGGAAATACTAAATTTGGCAAGAGATAATAAAGGGCTCATAGGGGTTCATGCTGAAAATCATTATGTTATAAAGTATCTTACTGATAAACTTCTTTCAGAAGGAAAGATAGAGCCTAAATATCATGCAGAGTCAAGACCAGCTAATTGTGAAGCAGAAGCAGTAAATCGTGCAATAAAATTAGCTGAAATGACAAAAAGTCCTCTTTATGTTGTTCATAACAGCTGTAAAGAAGGCGTATCTGAGATTAAAAATGCTAGAGAAAGAGGAGTACCAATAATGGGTGAAACGTGTCCGCAGTATTTACTTCTTTCTAAATCAAACTATGAAGAGGATGGATTTGAAGGTTCAAAATATGTAATGTCACCTCCACTTAGGGAAAAAGAGAATTGGAATTATTTGTGGAAAGCAATAAAGGATGGAGTCCTTCAAACAGTAGCAACAGATCATTGTCCATTTTTTATGGAACAAAAACGCATGGGTGTAAACGATTTTACTAAAATTCCTAATGGAGCACCAGGTATAGAACTCAGAATGGCACTTATGTATAGTTTTGGAGTAGCAGAAAATCGTATATCCATTGAGAAATTTGTTGAGGTTACTGCTACTAATGTTGCAAAGATATTTGGTATGTATCCAAAGAAAGGAACAATAGTAGTTGGCAGTGATGCTGATTTAGTGATATTTGATCCTAATAAAAAAGTTAAGATAACAAAAGAGTTACTTCATGAAAATGTTGATTATACTCCTTATGAAGGATTTGAAATTAAAGGATATCCAGTTATAACATTGTCTAGAGGTGAAATTGTAGCAAAAGATGGACAATATATAGGAAAAGAAGCTAGAGGAAGATTTATTAAAAGAGGTGTTCCAAAGATATTATAAATTATGTTTAAAAAATTAAGTAATTTTAATTTAAGAGGGGAGAAATGAGTATGTCTAATTATGTTAACAAATTAAAGGAACTAGGAGAAAAATATCATGATGATGTAATAGCATTTTCTCAAAAGCTTATCCAAACACCTAGTATTTCGGAGACAGAAAAAGGGGTAGCAGATCTTATTTTAGCAAAACTTAAGGAGCTTAATTTTGATGAAGTTTATAGAGATAAAATCGGAAATGTTATAGGTATTGTAAAAGGAACTGAAGATGGTCCTACTATAATGTATAACGGTCATATGGACCATGTTGATCCAGGGGATGTGAAAAATTGGCAAGGTTATGATCCATATGGTGGTGAAGTAGATGTATGTGAAGTAGATAATCAAGATAAAACTGCTAAAGATATGGTTGAATGTATTCATGGTCGTGCAGCATCTGATGTTAAATGTGGGCTTGCAGCGCAAATATATTCAGGTGGAATATTAGCTCAAATGAAAAAAGAAGGATTTGAATTTAAAGGAAATTATATGTTTGCAGGGGTTGTTGAAGAAGAACCAGCAGAGGCTATTGGAATGACATATCTTATAGATAATACATTTCCTGAAAAAGGATACACATATGATGCTATGGTATCTTGTGAGGCAACTTCACTTAAAATTTATTGTGGACATCGTGGAAGGACAGAAATGCTTGCAACAGTATTTGGAAGAACTTCTCATGGTAGTGCACCTTGGCTAGGAATAAATGCTATATATAAAGCAATGCCATTAATTAATAAATTAAAAGATGAACTTTATCCTTCATTACCAAGTGATGATAAGTTAGGAAAATCATCAATTGCATTAACAATAATAGAATGTCTTCCAGGAGCATTATCTATAGTACCTGACAAATGTATGCTTTCAATAGATCGTCGTACAATACCAGGTGAAAATGCAGAAATAGCATTAAAACAAGTACAAGATATAATAGATAAATTGGAAAAAGAAGATCCTGAATTTAAAGCTAAAGTGGAGGTTAAATATGGAAATCACATTTCTTATACAGGAGTAGAAAATCATGTTGCTAAAGATATGACAGCTTGGAAGATAGCTGAAGATAATCCATTTGTAAAAGCAGCAACAAAAGGTCTTGAAGAGGTAGGGCAAAAAGTTAAATATGGATATTGGGATTTTGCAACAGATTCTAGTAAAACAGCTGGAATAGATAAAAAACCTACTATAGGATATTCTCCAATGCAAGAACAATTCGCTCATACTCCTTATGATAAATGTCGTATAGATTTTATAGATAAGGCTGTTATAGGTAATGTATCTATATTCTTAAATGTTGTAAATTGTGATGAGGAAGCATATAAGCCATTAGTATGGTAAGAAGTTTTTAAAAATAGTTTTATTAAAAGTTTATAAATTACTGTTAAATAAAAATAACATAAAGAGGGTGTAATCATGTCAAAAGCATTAGAAGGTTTGAAAGTACTAGACTTGACTCATGCGTATAATGGACCGTTTTGTACAACTTTACTTGGAGATAATGGAGCGGATGTTATAAAATTTGAGCCTCCTAGTGGAGATCAATGCAGAACTTGGAGTCCTATAGATGATAAAAGTGGAGAAAGTGGATTCTTTGCATTTTTAAATCGTAATAAAAAAGGGGTAACCCTTAATTTAAAAACTCAAAAAGGTAAAGAGATTTTTTATAATATGGTTAAAGATGCTGACGTAGTCGTAGAAAATTTTAGAGCTGGAGTTGCAAAAAAACTTGGAGTAGATTATGAAACTTTGAAAAATATTAATCCTAAAATAATTTATGCATCTGGTTCTGGATTTGGACAATACGGACCTCTTGCTAATAGACCTTGTTATGATATCGTCGCACAATCAATGGCAGGAATGGTTAATTTAACGGGATTTCCTGATGCGCCACCAACAAAAGTAGGACCTTCTGTTGCAGATAATGTTACAGGCATATATCTATGTGTTGGAATTCTTATGGCACTTTATAATCGAGAAAAAACAGGATTAGGTCAACAGGTAGATGTTGCGATGTTTGATACAATATTTACTCTTTTAGAAAATGCAATAGTAATAAATACAATGACAGGCAAGATACCACAAAGACAAGGAAATATAGATTCATCAATAGCACCATTTGATATTTATAAAACAAATGATGGATATGTGTCAATTGGAGTTGGAAATGACAGATTATTTGAAAGATTCTGTAAGATGCTTGAGAGAGAAGATTTGCTTGAAGATCCAAGATATAAAACAAATGATCTTAGATTAAAAAATTATTTGCCAGAGTTAAGGGAAACAATAGTCGATTGGGCCCAAAATAGAAGTAAATTTGATATTGAAAATATGTGTAATGATGCAGGTGTACCTTGTGGACCTGTGTTAAATATGAAAGAGTCCATAAATCATCCTCAAGTAAAGGCGAGAGAACTTATGGTTCATATGAATCATCCTAAAATTGGAGAAATGTATTTCCAAGGAGTGCCTATTAAGTTATCTAGGACTCCAGGTAGTGTAGATACTCCAGGACCACTTTTAGGACAGCATAATGCAGAAGTATATAAGTTATCAGAAGAAGATCTCAATAAATTAAAAGAAGAAGGCATTATTTAATTAGTACATTCATGAAATATAGGGGGTATTAAAATGAGAAAGGTTTCGGTTTTAAGTTATAGAATGACTACAGCTGATTCAAATAATCCACAAGGAATTGTTCCAATTGGAAGGCAGTTTGACTTTTGGGGAGATGCAGAAACTGAGTTAATGATTTTAAATGATGGAGATGAATCTCTATGTCTTGGATATAATGATGTATCTTTCAAAGAAGATATTTTCGTTGGTGAACAATTAGATTTTAAAGCTACTTTAATAAAAGTTGGAAATACATCTCGTACTTGCAGAGTTCAAACTTTTAAAGTAGCATCTCCTGCAAAGAGAATAGGAATTGAAGGAGCAAAAGATACAGACATGTTTTATTATGATAAACCTAAATTAGTAGGAGAAGGAACGGTTGTACTTGTAGTAAAAAAAGAATTACAACGTGGACAACAACCGGATGGAATTATAGTTGATCCATGGAAAGATATTGATTAATAAGAAATGATAAATGGGGGTATATAATATGACTTGTTCAGATGTTAATAAAGAATGTTATACAACAACTATGCGTTATAGAATGTCAAGTAGAGATGTATTTTATGGAGGAGGAGTTGTAAATGGAGCACGTTCTATAACATATATGGGAGATTTAGCTGAAAGATTAATATCAAAGGTTTTTAATAATTCAGGAAGATGTATAGGAATAGAAAAAATTAGATTGCATAATCCAGTATTTGCTGGGGATTATATGGAATTTATAGCTAGAGTTATTGAAAGAGATGATAAAAAAGTAAAAATAGAATGCCGTTCTTTTAAAGTAGCAGCTATACCAGAAAATCCAGAATTTGAAAGTTCAATAGATGTTTTAGAAGAACCACAAATATCGACATCTGCAATAATGATATATGAATCATTAAGTTAAATATAAATAAATTTATATTTATTGTTTATAAATACAGGTTGGAACTAAATTCAAAGTTTCAACCTGTATTTATTTTGTATAAAGTTCTAGAGATAATTTTAACAGAAACAGGATTTCCAAAGAAAGACTATATATTTAAAATTATATAAATGGTAAAATTTAAAAAAGAGTAATTAAAGAAAGGTGATATCTATGAGAATATTACATACTTCAGATTGGCATTTAGGAAAAAATTTAGAAGGAGCAAGTAGGCTCGAAGAACAAGAACAATTCATTGAAGATTTTATCCACATTGTGGATGAAAAATGTATAGATATGGTTATTATTTCAGGTGATATATATGATAATAGTAATCCCCCTGCAAAAGCAGAAAAATTATTTTATAAAGCATTAAAAGGAATATCAAAGGATGGAAAGCGATTAACTTTAGTTATAGCAGGAAATCATGATAATCCAGATAGACTATCAGCTGCAAGCCCACTTGCATATGAACAAGGTGTAATAATACTTGGAAAACCTAAAAGTTATCCACAGATTGGAAAATGTGGTGCTCATAATATATTAAATGCTGGAGAAGGGTATATTGAATTAGAAATAAATAATGAAAAAGCAGTTGTTATAACATTACCTTATCCTAGCGAAAAAAGGTTAAATGAAGTTTTGTTTGAAAGTATAGAAGAAGAGGATAGGCAAAAAAGTTATTCGGATAAAATAAAACAAATATTTAATAGTTTATCAGATAAATATAGAGAGGATACTATAAATTTATTAGTATCTCATTTGTTTGTATTAGGGGGAGAGGAGACGGATTCAGAAAGACCTATACAATTAGGGGGAAGCCTTGCTATAAGTGCAGGTATATTCCCAGAAAAGGCACAGTACATAGCTTTAGGACATTTACATAGACCGCAAGAAATAAAGTCTAAAAGTAGATGTATATATGCGGGTTCACCCCTTCAATATAGCAAAAGTGAAATAGGTTATATAAAGGGATGCTATGTTGTTGATTTAATGGCTGGTAAAGAACCTGATGTAGAAAGTATTTCATTTAAAAATTATAAGCCTATAGAAATTTGGAAATGTGAAGGAGTAGAAGAGGCTATAAAAAGGTGTGAGGAAAATAGTGAAAGAAATGTATGGGTATATCTTGAGATAAAAACAGATAAGTATATATCTCAAGAAGATATAAAATCTATGAAAAGATTTAAAAAGGATATATTAGAAATTAGACCTATAATTATTGGTGCAGATGAATTTGAAGAGGATATATTTTGTAATATAAAAGAAAAAAGTATGAAAGAACTATTTAAGGATTTTTATATAAAACAGAGAAGTACAGAACCAAGTGATGAAATTATGGATTTATTTTTGAGTATAGTTCAAGAGGATGGTGAAGAAGATGAAGCCTAGATTACTTAAAATTAGTGGACTTAATAGTTTTGAGAATCAGCAGATAATAGAATTTGATAAGTTAACTGAAAAAGGTCTATTTGGGATATTTGGACCTACTGGAAGTGGAAAATCTACAATATTGGATGCAATAACAATTGCACTATATGGAAAAATAACAAGAGCTAATAAAGGCTTTATAAATACGACTACAAAGAATTTAAATGTAATTTATGAATTTGAAATCGGTGTTGGAAAAGAAAGAAAAATATATTTAGCTGAACGAAATATTAAAGTAAACAAAAATGATAGATATAATACAAAATATGCACGTTTACTAGAAAAAAGTGCAGAAGGTGAAAAAATTATTGCGGAAGGGCCTACTGAATTACAAAATGAAATACAAAAAATAATTGGACTTACAGTAGATGATTTTACAAGATCAGTAGTATTGCCACAAGGAAAATTTAGTGACTTTTTAAAACTAGGTGGAAGAGAAAAAAGAAATATGCTTGAAAGAATTTTCGCCTTGGAAAAGTATGGTCAAGCTCTGTCAGAAAAAATAAAAAAGGTAAGAAATATTAATTTAAAAGAAGAAAATATTTTAATGGGTGAACTAAAGAAATATGAAGATTTAACAGAAGAAGGTTTTAAAGAAAAAGAAAGTAGATTAAAGGAGTTACAAAAGAAACAAGATGGACTTAAGATTAAAAAAAGAGAGTTAGATAAAAGTTATGAAAAATATAAAGAAGTATGGAATCTACAATTAGAATTTAATGAATTTAAAAATAAAGAATTGCAATTAAATGAGAAATTAGATTACATAAATTTAAAAAGAAAACAATTTAAAAAGGGACAAAGTGCCTTAAAAGTCAAGCATTTTATTGATGAAGTTACTAAGACATCTATAAGTCTTAATAAAAATTCAGAACAGTTAAAAGATATACAAATGGATTTTAAAAAAATAGAAGAGGAATTATTAATTACAGAAAAGAATTATAATCACTCGTTAAAAAAAAAGGACGAGATGATACCTAAGCTTATAAAAGAGGAAAGTGATTTTAGTAGAGCAATAGAAATTAACAAAAAAATATTAATAATAGAAGATGAAACAGAAAAGTTAAGAGAAAATTATAAGAATATAAAGGATGAAAAAAATAAAATATTAGCAAAAATTAAGTCACTAGTAGATAATAGAGAAAAAATAGTTAAAGAAATAAATGATATAGAAAATAGACTAAATGATATAAAAGTAGAACCTGAGTATAGAGAAAAGCTTCAATGTGCACTAGAAAAAGAAAATGATTATAAAAAGTCTTTAGAGAAACAATTAGAATTACAAAAGAAAATATCTGAAAAACAAGAAAAGATAGAAGAAACGTGTAAAGAGTATGATGAAATTTTAAAAGTTAAAAATGAATATGATTGTATAGTTAAAAAATTAGAAGAAGAAGATACGAAACTTACAGAAAATAATCCTGGAGATAATAGGTTACTTCTTAATAATTCTCAAAAATTAAATGATATTACTAAAAGATTAGAAGAGTTATTAAAAGATAATGTTAGAAAAATAGAAATAGAAGAGTTATTAAAAGAAATTTCAAATAAAAAGAGTCCTTTAGAAAAAGAGATGAATTTATTAAAAGATAAATTATTAAAAAACAAAGATTTACTAAAAGATGTTGAAAATCAAATTAAATATATAAGAGAAAATAATTTAGCTAGTCTATTATCAGAAAAATTAGTAGAGGGTGAACCGTGTCCAGTATGTGGTTCAATTCATCATACTAACATAGTTATACCAATTGATAAAAATGCAATAAACAAAGCTGAAAAAGAAAATTTAGAGCTACAAAATATAATTGAAAATTTAAATGATAAACTTACAAAGTTATCTATACAATTTGTAAGTTTAGATAAAGAAGAAGAGCATATAAAAGGTGATTACATATCATTAACTGAAAAGTTAAAAGATATAGACTTGGAAAAGTTAAGTGAAAAGAAGAAAAAATATGAATTAGAATTTTTAGAGTTAAAGGAAGAGATTGAAAAATATAATGAGCACAAAAAGAAAGTAGAAATAAATATAAAAACTAAAAAAGAAGAAAAAAATATAGTAGATATGAAAGAAACAAGATTAGGTGAAAATATAAAAAATGAAAAATTAATTCTTAAAGAATTAAATAGTGAATTAATGAAAGAAAGTGAAAAATTAAATAAATTATCACAGGAATATATGACATTAAAGAAAGAACTTAATGTTGAAAATATTCAAGTTAGAATGAAAGAGATAATAGGTTTTGAAAAGGAAGCAGAAAATATTAAAGACAAAGAGAAAGAACTTAGAAAACATATTGAAAATATAGATACAGAAAAGGAAAAATTTTTACAAAAAGAAAAGGAACTTGATATTAAATTAGGGAAAGTAAAGCAAAGTGGAACAGAGAAATCTAAAAGTATTAAAGAATATAAATGTGAAGTAGAAAAACTTTGTAATGGTAAAGAACCACAAGAAAATTTAATTATAGTTACAAATAAGATAAAAGAAATATCCGAAATAAACGATAAATTAAAAGTTAAATTGGAAGAAGAAAAAAAGAGAAAAGATATAATTTATAATGAAAAATTATCTTTAGAAAAAGCAGAAAAAATTTATAATGAAAGATTAAAAGAAGAAAAACATAAGTTAAATATTTCATTAAAAGAAAATGGATTTAATGACACATCAGAAGTAAAAAAATATTTGTTAGATGAAGAAATACTTTTAAGTATAGAAAAAGAAATTAATATTTTTGATGATGAAATCAAAAATATTAAAAATAATTTAGAAAGAATTGAAGAAAAGTTAAATGGTGATAAAATAAAATCAGATAAATGGGAAGAATTAAATAAAACTAAAGAAGAAATAGAAAATATTATAGCAAATAATTTAAAGGAAGTTGCTACACTTCAAAAAGTTATTGAAGACTTAAAAAAAGATTTAGATAATTTAAAAATACTAAGAACAAAGGAAAAAGAATTAGAACATAAATTAAGTCTTTTAAGTGATTTAACAAAATTAGTAGAAGGAAATAAATTCGTTGAATTTGTAGCAATGAATCAATTAAGGTATATAGCAAGAGAAGCCTCTAGAAGATTAAAGGAAATAACAAGAGATAGATATGCATTGGAAATAGACCTTGATGGAAACTTTACAATTAGAGATGACTTTAATGGAGGGGAACTTAGAGATGCAAGTACGTTGTCAGGGGGAGAGACATTCCTAGCCTCATTATCTTTAGCATTATCTCTATCATCTCAAGTTCAGTTAAAAGGAAGTGCTCCACTTGAATTTTTCTTTTTAGATGAAGGATTCGGAACTTTAGATACAGATTTATTGGATGTAGTTATGAGTTCCCTTGAAAGACTGCATAGTTCTAGGTTATCTGTTGGAATAATAAGTCATGTTGAAGAATTAAAAAATAGAGTTCCAGTTAAGTTAGTTGTAAATCCTGCAAGTCCTGGTGAGGGGGGAAGTAAGGTAAAATTAGAATATACTTAAAGTAGATTTAATATAAAAAATAATGTATTATATATTTATTAAAAAGATAGTTTTAATGCTATAAAATGTAGAATTAAATACCATATAGCATTAATTAAACCAAAAACATGGGAGGAAAAGCTCTAGTATGGAAAATAGTAATAATACTACGAAAAGGGGTAATGGATGGGCTTTATTGCCACTAGCTGTATTTCTAATTATGTATTTAGTACCATCTATAATTACAAAGAATTTTTATAAGATGCCGGTAAATGTTTCATTTTTAGTTGCTAGTATTGTGGCGATAGCAATAAATAGAGAAGAAAAAATAAATAAAAAGATAGAGATATTTTGTAAGGGGGCAGGAAACATAAATATTATATTAATGTGTATAATATTTATACTCGCTGGTGCTTTTGCTCAAGTTGCAAAGGAAATGGGAGCTGTAACTTCAACTGTTAATCTTGGACTTACAATTTTACCAGGAAATATATTACTCGCAGGTGTTTTCATTATTTGTTGTTTTATATCATTATCAATAGGAACGTCGGTTGGAACTATAGCCGCACTTGCACCTATGGCACTTGGAATTGCTGAAAAGATGGGAATACCAATTGGACTTGCTCTTGGAGCTGTAATAAGTGGGGCAATGTTCGGAGATAATTTATCTATGATTTCAGATACAACAATAGCTGCAACAAAGACTCAAGGTTGTGAGATGAAAGATAAGTTTAAGATGAATATATCAATTGTTATACCAGCAGCAGTAATTACAGCAATAATTTTTGGTGCAATAAGTATAGGAAATAATGCTTCAATTGTAAGTGGATATGAGTATAGCATTATAAAAGTTTTACCCTACTTAATTGTACTTATTTCTGCGTTATGTGGAATGAATGTAATGTTAGTTTTAGTTAGTGGAACTATTTTTGCCGGAATAGTTGGTATGATAACCCACGCCTTTGATATTTGGGGATTTATGAAAGCTATTGAAACAGGTATATCTGGTATGTCTGGTATTATAATTATGTCTTTACTAATAGGTGGAATGGTTGAGGTAATTAAACATAATGGTGGAATTACATTCTTACTTAATTTAATTACTAAAAGAATTAAAAGTAAAAAAGGTGGAGAATTTGGTATAGCAGCTTTAGTAAGTATTGTTGATGTATGTACAGCTAATAATACTATAGCCATAGTAATGGCAGGACCTATAGCTAAAGATATTGCTGATAAATATGATATTGATCCAAGAAGATCCGCAAGTATATTAGATACTTTTTCATGCTTTTTTCAGGGAATAATTCCATATGGAGCACAAATATTAACAGCAGTAGGAGTTTCGGGATCCATAATATCTCCTTTTGATGTTATGAGGTATTTATATTATCCTTACCTAATGGGTGTATGTGCTATTTTATGCATAGTATTTGGGATACCAAAAGCTAGGGAATGCACTATAATACAGAATGTAGAAAAGTAATGATTTATAATACAATAATAACGTAAATTTAGGCTATTGATAAATTATTTTATCAATAGCCTTTTGTAATGATAAATGGGATTGAATAGAAACATTTAAATGTTGTATGAATAATATAAATTATAGGATTATATAGCTATATAATTTTATGGCTATATATGTATATCATGTATATTATTCATATTTCATTTTGAAAATAGCAGAGGTTTTATAAGGAGAGAATATAAAATTATGGCTAATATATATCAAGACAAATATATTTTAGGACAATCAACTTCTGGTACAATTACTGCAGATAAACAAGAAATAAACTTAGATTTAACTCTTCAACCGAATAATAATACTATTAATGGAGGAAATATTAGTGGTACTGTTACTAATGCTACTGGTACTGCTATTCAAGGTGCATATGTAAAATTAATGTCAAGTACCTATGAGCCATTAAGACATACAGTAACTGATGCTAGTGGAAATTATACTTTTCAAAATGTAGCACCAGGAACGTATTATATATTTGCTATAGCTAGTGGTATGAATTTAGCTCAAAGTCCATTAATAACAGTTCAAGCTTATCAGTATTATATTCAAAACTTTAGTTTAACTGAAAATCCATCTTCTAAACTTGCAATAATTGCTGGAGATTTAACTGAAAGTGGTACAGTTACTGCTATAAGTGGAGCTATTATATCTTTATTCTTAGTTGCTTCAGGAACCGAAACTTTACAAGCTATAACTTATAGTAACCAATATGGTCAATTTGTATTTCGTGATGTTCCAAAAGGAAGCTATGTTGTAAAAATTACTGCTTTGGGATATGATAGTACATCACAAAATGTAACTATAAATGCCGATGGACAAATAGAACAAGTTATTAAAGCTTTGACTCCAAGTTCACCAGTTACTGCAAAAGGAACAGTATCAGGTATTATTACAAATGCTTCTGGTACACCTATAAGTGGTGCAGATGTTATACTTTATCAGGTTAATACCTCAACTCCTAATAATCCATTAACACCTATTGCATTCACCAAAACAAATAATAATGGTGTATATTTATTTGCTGGTGTTGCCAATGGAACGTATAAGGTAAAATCTAATGAATTAGAAACTGTTACAGTAAATATTTAAGTGAAGAAAAAACCCCTATAGATATAGGGGGGAGTTACATATAGGTATTATTTATCATCGATTTTTACAGTATTAACATCTGACATCATAGAGTCTGTAATTCTATTTAATTTTTTTGATATATTAAGTATACCAATAATAGATTCATTAACATTTTCAGAAGAAGCTGATATTTCTTCAGAAGAGGCTGAAATCTCTTCTGAAACTCCAGAAATTTCTTCTATAGAAGACAAAATAAGGTCTCTATCTTTTTCGATATTAGTGGTAGAAGAATTTAGTGAATTTAGGTTTTGACTTACTGATTCAACCATAGTTGTTATAGTTTTGAAAGCGGCAATACTTTCATTTACTACGGATAATTCATTTTCAAATTCATTTTTTATATTTTGAGAATCGGAAACAATAATAGATGTATCATTTGAAATATTGATTAATATATCATTTATATTTTTAGCAGAAATTTTACTTTGTTCCGATAGTTTTCTAATTTCTTCTGCAACTACAGCAAAACTTTTTCCAGAATCGCCTGCTCGAGATGCTTCAATAGCGGCGTTTAATGCAAGAAGATTAGTTTTTTCAGCTATATTATTAATTAGGATTATAATATTGGTAATTTGTTTTACACTGTTATTTAATTCATTTATTTTCATAGATAAATCGCCAAAATTATTACTTATTTTTTTCATAGAATTTGTGAGATTTCTTAAATCGGTATTGCTAGTGTTTGCTGTTAAATTAATATTTTTAGTATCATTATCAATTTTTGAAAGTTCTTTTATAACTTGTTTAATTTCATTACTGAAACCATTAAATTTAGTTACAATATGAGAAAGATTTTCAGCTTGTGTACAAGTACCCTTGGAAGTATCTTGTACAGCAGAAGATACTTGTTCAGAAGATAATGATATTTGTTTTATAGAATTATATAAAATACCAGAGTTATTTTGTATATCTAAAGAATGATTTTTTACATTTAGTAGAATTTTATTTAAAAATGATTGCATTTTGAAAGTTTCTCTAGCTATATGTCCTGTTTCATCATTATAATTTAAATATTTTTCATCTAATTTAGCTACAAGATTACCATTACCAATTAATTTTAAATGATTAGAAATAGATTTTATAGGTTTTGATATTGTATTTGAAATAATATAAGTTATAAGTGATACTACTATCAATGAAATAATCAAAACTATAATGTTTATAGTTTCTATTTTATTAGCAGAGCTCATAACATCGGTTTCTTCTATAAAAGATATATAATTCCACCCTAAGTCTTTATTAGATGAAGAATGTATATACACTAAATAATTTTTACCGTTTGGAAGCGTAGTTTTAAATTCATGCTTCGATATATTTGAAATACCGGTTAAACCATTAATATTTAGGTCTTTAATATTTTTAAATATAGAACTTTTATCTTTAGGATTAGCAAGTATATTACCATTTTTATCTGTAAGAATAATATATCCACTATTACCTAATTTAATATTTTCAATAATATTGGACAATTCTTTTGGATTAAAATCTAAACTTAATACTCCTTTAATTACACCTGAACTTTTTATTGATGTTAAAGCTGAGATTATTAAATTACCAGTAGAGGTTATATGGACATCTGATAAATGGATTTTATTAGGGTCGCTAATAACTTGTTTATACCATTTACGATTTCTTGGATCATATCCATTACTTCTTTTTATAGCTGGGTATTTTAAAAATCCTCCATTTTCGGATACTGCCAAAGTTACAGCATCTACTAAGGAATAATTTTTAACAATATTTTCAAAAGTTTTATATACACGTGCTTCTAATGGGTCATTAGAAAGTGGTGTCATTTCTGTATATCCGCTGGAACTAGTTTTGTTTATATATGAAGTAATTTTTGAACCTATGTTTTCTATATCAGGATCATTACTTAATAAGTTACAGGTTTCTTTTATTGTAGATACATAGTTAGTTATATCTTTATCTATTTGGATTATTTGTTTTTCAGTTAGATCAATAAAGCTTTTTTTGCTTTCGTTAGAGACACAGCGATAAGTTATGAAATTTACTATTAATAATAATAATATACATAATGTAATAAATGATAATATTAGTTTACCTTGTATACTTTTAATGAAGTTAAATCGTATTTTCATAGTATTCCTCCTAGATATTTATATGATAGCTTTAATTTGAATTTTTAATTAATTAAGTTAAATTAATGTAAAATATATGTTTTATAAGTTCATAATTACATATTAAAAGATTTTATTACATTTTTCAACATTATAAGAATAAATAATTAAAAAAGAGATAAATATGAAAGTTTGAAAACAATAAAAAATAAGTGATTAAACTATTGAATAGTTATAATCACTTATTTTTTATTAATCTAAAAGGTTAATTATCTTTTCCAAATACTTTTTCTTTTAATTTAATACCTGTTGGAGTTATGGCAAGACCGCCTTGGGCTGTTTCACGTAGTTCACAAGGTAGTTGTTTACCTACTTTATACATTGCCCATACCGCTTCATCAAAAGGTATTATGCTTATAATTCCACTCATAACTAAATCAGCAGTTGTAAGTGCAGATACTGTACCAGAAGCATTTCGTTTTGCACAAGGGACTTCAACTAATCCTGCAACTGGATCACATACTAATCCTAATATATTTTTTATTACTATTGCACTAGAATGCAAAGCTTGTTCTACAGTTCCACCCATCATTTCTACAACAGCACCAGAGGCCATTGCAGCAGCAGAGCCACATTCAGCTTGACAACCACCCTCTGCGCCAGAAATTGTAGCATTTTTAGCTATAATAACTCCTATTCCTGATGCTGTAAGAAGAGCCTTTACTAAATCATCATCTGATTTATTTAATTTTTCACCAGCAGAAATAATTACTGCAGGAAGAATGCCACAAGAACCAGCAGTAGGACATGCAACGATTCTGCCCATAGCTGCATTAACTTCAGAACATGAAATAGCTCTTGCCATAGCCTTTACAATGAAATTGCCGGTTAAAGTATTTTCATTTTCACAATATTTATTTAGTTTTATAGCATCTCCACCAATTAAACCACTTACTGATTTTACTTCATGATTTAAAGCAAAACTAGTGGATTCTTTCATTACATTAAGATTTTTTTTCATCTTTTCTAGTACCTGTTCTTCTGTTAAAGCACTGTTTTTAGCTTCTGTTTTTAAAGTGTATTCCCATATCGTACAATTTTTTTCTTTACAAATCTCAATAAGGTCTTTCCCACTATTTACAAACATTTAGTTTATATCTCTCCTTCTATAATTGGATTTATAACTCTAAGTTTTTTTATTTCCGGTATTTTTTTTATTTTTTCAATTATTTCTTCTGGAATTATATTATCAGTTTCAAGGGCCATAGTGGCAGTTGATAAAGCATCTCTATAAACTTTCATTGAGCCTATATTTACATTTTCCGAATAAAGCATAGTAGTAATTTTTGAGATTACTCCAGGAGTATCATTATGGTTAGTTATTAGTGTCGGATAATCTCCTTTAAATTCTACAGTTTGACCTTCAATATCAAAGATCAAGATATTTCCTCCTCCTATGGAAGAACCTGTAACTTCACACAAACTACCATCTTTTCGTGTCATTAAAAATTTTACTGTATTAGGATGCACATCACCTAAGTCGCCTTCTATAAATTTAATTTCGATACCTTTTTCTTTAGCTATATTAAATGAGTTTTTTAGATTTTCATCCCAGGGATCCATTTTTAAAATACCAGCGACTAGGGCTTTGTCTGTCCCATGTCCTTTATAAGTTTTAGCAAAAGATCCATGAAGTATAAATTCAACTTTTTTTATATGTTTACCACAAATAAGACTAGCGAGTTTTGCAAGTCTTGCAGCACCAGCTGTATGAGAACTGGAAGGGCCTACCATTATAGGACCTACTATATCAAAAACACTGTAATTTTTCATTGCTATAGTCTCCTTATAAACGAATTATTTATATATAATTATAAAGTAAATATCTATAATTTGTCATTACATTTTCAATAGTTAAATCCTAAAGTGCAAAAATGTAGAATTTATATACTTAATTATTTATAATATTAATAATAGTATATAAATCAAATAACCTAAATAAACTTTAAAGGAGAAAATGAATGAGTAAGTTGTTACAAGTATTTTTATTATCAGCAGTTCCCATTATAGAGCAAAAAGGAGCAATACCCAAGGGAATACTAGATGGATTAAATCCAATGACAGTATTTTGGGTAAGTTTTCTTGGCAGTATGTTACCTGTTCCATTTATATTGCTATTATTTAATAAAATATTTGAATGGATGAAAAGATATGAGTTTTTTGATAAAATTAATACTTTTATAGAAAAGAAGATAAACAAGAATTCTAGTAAAATAGAGAAATATAAAGAGATAGGGCTTATTACATTTATAGCAATACCACTACCAACTACAGGAGTATGGACTGGAAGTGTAGTAGCTGCATTTTTAAAATTAGATTTTAAAAAATCAGTAATATGTGCAGCTATAGGTGCTCTAATCTCAGCTCTTATAATTACAGGAGGAATGGCAGTTTTCCCAGCTGTATATTCTAAAGTTTTCGGTGGATAAAAGAGGAGTGATATATTATGGTGGATTTAATAAAAAATCTTATTAATAATATGGGATACTTTATTTTAATAGCCTTTGTATTATCACAATGTGAAAGTTTAAAGAAAATTATTGTAAAAGATGAGTTTAATAAACAAGATTTAGTTATATTGTCTATAGTATTTGGAGGATTTGGAATTTTAGGAACTTATATAGGGACGGAAATTCATGGTGCTATAGCTAACACAAGAATTGTGGGGGTCATGGCAGGAGGAATTCTCTGTGGTCCCGTTATTGGTATTTCATCTGCAATTATATCAGGAATACATAGAATACTTATAGATTCAGGTGGACTAACAGCAATACCATGTGCTATTACAACTATTGCTTGTGGATTTATAGGTGGCATTCTTCATAAGTATGCAACTCAAAGCAATAGATGGTTATATGGACTTTTAGGTGGTTTAGGGGTAGAAACTTTAGAAATGGTTTTAATACTTATATTTTCTAAACCATTTTATGCAGCTTTATCTATAGTTAAGAATATATATATACCTATGGGACTTGCAAATGCAGTTGGAATTTCATTACTTATTTTATTGATTGAAAATATTTTTGAAGAAAAAGAAGAAATAGCTGCAAAACAGGCCAAGATTTCTTTAGATATAGCAAATAAAACATTACCATATTTCAGAGAAATAAATGCTGAATCATTTGAGAAAATTTGCAAGATTATAAAAGAAGCTATTAAATCAGATGCAGTTGCCATTACAGATAAAAAACATGTGCTTGCACATGTGGGACTTGGAGCTGATCATCATATTAAAGGAGCAGAAATATTAACACATGCTACTGAGAAAGTTATAAAACAAGGTAAAATATTAACCTTAACGAATGCCGAAGAAATTAATTGTTCATGCCATTCTTGTCCTTTGAAATCAGGAATTATTGTACCCTTAAAAGAAAGAAAAAATATAATAGGAACTTTAAAAATATATTATGGAAAAAATGACGCTATATCTTTTAAAAACAAGAATTTAGCTATAGGACTATCACAGATTATATCTACACAACTAGAAATAAGCAAAATAGGTAAGCTTAAAGAGATGGCAACTAAAGCAGAAATCAAAGCATTACAAACCCAAATTAATCCGCACTTTTTATTTAATTCATTAAATACTATTGCATCATTTGTACGAATAAATCCCAATAAAGCAAGAGATCTAATAATAAATTTATCTACATTTTTAAGATATAATTTGGAAATGGGTGACGACCTTGTAGATGTTTATAAAGAGCTAGAACAAGTAAAAGCATATGTATCTGTAGAAAAAGCTAGGTTTGGAGAAAAGATATCTGTAACCTATAACATACAAAATAACATAGATATAAAAATGCCTAGTCTTATAATACAACCGATAGTTGAAAATGCCATCAAACATGGAATTTTAAATTCAGGAAGAAAAGGTAAGGTGAAGATTTCTATAGAATTAAAAAGTAATAATGCTTTCGAAGTTATTGTAGAAGATAATGGAGTTGGCATTGAAGAAGAAATTATCAAAAAAGTATATAGTGGAACTATGAAAGAAAATAAAATTGGAATATCAAATGTTAATAATAGGCTAAAACTTTTTTATGGTCAGGGTCTTAACATAGAAAGGTTAGAGGAAGGTACTAAAGTTTCTTTTATTGTAAAAAGAATAAAGGAGTGAGTATATGAATTGCATTGTTGTAGATGATGAGTATCCAGCAAGAGAAGAATTAAAATTTTTTATAAATGCAGCTAGTAAAATTACTATAGATGGGGAATTTGATGATTCTATAGAAGCTTTAAAATATATACAAAACAATAAACCTGATATTATATTTTTAGATATTAGTATGCCTAAGTTAGATGGTATGGCTTTAGCACATATAATTAATGACTTGGATAAAAAAATAGTAGTTGTATTTATAACAGCCTATAAGGAACATGCATTAGAAGCCTTTGAAATAGAGGCATTTGATTATATTTTAAAACCATATTCTGAGGAAAGAATAATAACTACATTAAAAAGATTAGAAAATTTAAAAAATCAAAGTGTTGAAAACTGTATCAAAAATAAAATTGCTCTTAAAAAAAATCAAAAATTAAGGGTTATAAATATTTCAGAAATTTGTTATTGTGAAGCTGATGAAAAGAGGACTTTAATATTTACTAAAAGTGATAAATATATAGAAAATTGTAGTATATCAGATTTTTATAAAAAATTACCTAAAAATATATTTTTTAAAACACATAGATCATATATAGTTAATATAGATAAAATAACGGAAATAATACCGTGGTTTAACAATACATGCATGATTAAATTAAAAGATTTGGACGAGCAAATACCTGTAAGTAGAAACAATTTAAATTCTTTCAAAAATTTAATGAATATATAAATGCAATTTATTCCCTTATTTTGCTATATGGTGCAATTTATATCACAATTAATATTTAAACGTCTATAATGGAAGTAAGAAAAAGAAAAAAAGAATAAAATTTAAGGGGGTAGAGTTTATGGTATCATTCGTATTATCTATGATAGCTTTAATAGTTGGTTATATAGTATATGGTAAGGTTGTAGAAAAATGTTTTGGAGCTAATGATGATATTAAAACTCCAGCTATAAGACTCCAAGATGGTGTTGACTTTGTACCTATGTCGGAATGGAAGATCTTCTTAATTCAATTCTTAAACATAGCGGGACTTGGACCTATATTTGGAGCCATTGCAGGAGCTATGTGGGGACCATCAGCTTTCTTATGGATTGTATTTGGATGTATATTTGCAGGAGCGGTTCATGACTATTTATCAGGAATGTTATCAGTAAGACATGATGGAGCTAGTATTTCAGAAGTAGTTGGCAAATATCTTGGAAACGGTTTCAGAAAATTTATGATAGTATTTTCTGTTGTACTTCTTGTTTTAACAGGTGTTGTATTTGTAAGTGGACCTGCAGGTATATTACATGGACTAATAAATTCAGTAAGTAAGCAAACATTCTTATATATAATTTTCGCATATTATGTATTAGCAACTTTATTACCAATAGATAAACTAATAGGAAAAATTTATCCGATTTTTGGGATATGTTTATTAGTAATGGCTATAGGTGTTGCAGGTGCACTTATAATAAAGGGTGCTCCAATACCAGAAGTAGTAGGAAACTTAAAAAATATGCATGTAGCACCAGCTGAACATCCATTATTTCCAATGTTATTTATAACAATTGCATGTGGAGCTATTTCAGGATTTCACTCAACACAATCTCCATTAATGGCTAGATGCATAACTAAAGAAAGTCAAGGAAGAAGAATTTTCTTAGGGGCTATGATAGCAGAAGGTATAGTTGCTTTAATTTGGGCAGCAGCAGCAATGAGTTATTTTGGTGGAGTTCCTCAATTAAATAATTTCATGGTTGCACATAATAACAATGCTGGTATAGTAGTTAATCAAGTTTGTAATGGTCTACTTGGAAAGGTTGGTGGAGCACTTGCAATATTAGGTGTTGTAGCATGCCCTATAACTTCGGGCGATACAGCATTTAGAAGTGCTAGACTTACAATTTCAGATTCAATAAAATTTGATCAAACTAAGATAAAGAAAAGATTAATGATTAGTATTCCTTTGTTTGCAATAGGATTTGGATTAACATTAATCGATTTTGGAAAAGTTTGGAGATACTTTGGGTGGTCAAATCAAACTTTAGCTACAATAGTTCTTTGGTCAGGAGCAATGTATTTATTGAAGAAAGGAAAACAATATTTAATAGCAATGATTCCAGCAGTATTTATGACAGCTGTATGTACAACTTATATACTAGTTGCACCTGAAGGATTTAAGTTATCTATGGCAATAGGTGCACCAGTTGGAATAATAGTAGCTGTAATTTGCTTATTGATATTCTTAAAAGTAGTAAGAAAGATTAAGATAAAATCAGATTCAAATATAGATGTTTAAATATTATAAGTATGGGTTTACTAATAAGTAAAAAAAAGTATGGCTATAAAATTGTTATAGCCATACTTTTTTTTATGTGCGCCCAGCATGGGCGCAATCTATAAGGTGAAAGTCCTGAATGCCGAAGGTGATATAGGCGTTAGCCAATGACAAGGGTGTCCATCGTGAGGTGGAATCTGAAGGAAGTCGGATGGCAAAATTCCGGTCTGAGGAATACGAATCACATAAGAGGCTGATTATAGCTGGATGAGTTTGCATAACAAAACAAAGTCCGTATCACCCAAAAGTTATTGCAGTATATGTGGCAGATATACGGAATGAAAGATTGCGTTCTTACCTGGGGAGGTCTGATAGATATATCATTAAAGGATGAACTTCCTACATGATAACCTACATAGTGATATGTAACTGAACTATCAGAAGTCAGCAGAGGTCATAGTACCACACTATGTGCACGTAGTGCGGGAAGGACTGAACATTAGGAGGTTTTCAACTTTGAATAATTCAAATAAATTACAAAGAAAGCAGACAACTCAATATAGAGGTCGCCTTGTGGAAGTAGAAGTGGAACTTCAAGGTAAACGAGGGGCGCAGAGTAATAATTTGGCGTTAGCAAAGGGAGAAAGAGAAAACAATGTAGTAGATGATACTAATAATCTACTTGAAAAGGTTTTAGCTAGAGAAAATATGCTAAAAGCTATGAAAAGAGTAGTTGCCAATAGAGGAAGTCATGGTATGATGGTATGAGAGTCGATGAACTTCGAGGGTTTATTATCAAAAATTGGCTAACAATTAAGCAAAAGTTATTAGAAGGAAGGTATAAACCTTCACCAGTTAGGAGAGTGGAAATACCAAAACCTGACGGTGGAATTAGATTGCTTGGAATACCTACTGTACTTGATAGATTAATACAACAGGCATTAGCTCAAGAACTTAATAAAATTTATGACCCTACCTTTTCGGATAATAGCTATGGATTTAGACCAAATAAAAGTGCTAAACAAGCTATATTAAAATCAAGACAATATATCAATGAGGGGCATAAATGGGTTGTTGATATAGACTTAGAAAAATTCTTTGATAAAGTTAACCATGATATATTAATGGAAAGACTTTCAAGAAGAATAAAGGACAAAAGGGTACTTAAACTAATTAGAAATTATCTTAAATCTGGAATAATGATAAATGGATTGAAGGTAAAATCAGATAAAGGTACACCGCAAGGTGGTCCATTAAGCCCAATACTTGCTAATATTATGCTTGATGAAGTAGATAAAGAACTTGAGAAAAGAGGTCATAGATTTTGCCGATTTGCAGATGACTGCAACATTTATGTCAAAAGTAAAAAGGCAGGATTAAGAGTTATGGCAAGTATAAGAAAAATACTTGAAGGTTTATTAAAACTTAAAGTTAATGAAAATAAAAGTGCAGTAGATTTTGTGACGAGAAGAAAATTTCTTGGATTTTCATTCTATTTTGCAAAAGGCGGAGCCAATATAAGAATACATGAAAAGTCATATAAAAGATTCACAAATAAAATAAGAAAATTAACAAACCGTAATAAAGGTATAAGTATGGAATATAGAGTTTATATGATTAACCAATTAACGATTGGATGGGTTAATTATTTTGGAATAGCGAAAGCTAACGCTAAAATACAAAAAATAGATAGTTGGATAAGAAGAAGGTTAAGGAGTTGTATTTGGAAACAATGGAAAAAGGTTAAAACTAGAGGACGAAACCTCATAAAACTAGGTATTCCGACCTATAAAGCATGGGAGTATGCAAATACAAGAAAAGGCTATTGGAGAATATCCAAAAGCCCAATTCTTGATACAATCTTAAACAACAAATATATTGAAAATCTTGGTTACAAAAGTATATCTAAAAGATATCAGCTAATACATAATTCTTAATGAACCGCCGTATACCGAACGGTACGTACGGTGGTGGGAGAGGACGCTAAATAAAAATAATTATTTAGCTCCTACTCGATGTAAAAGGATGTGTAAGAATAAATTTTCATATTAATGTCAAAATATATTTATGTATTCAAATATTTATGGAGGGATTTTTATGGAAAATAATGAGAAGTTAAGTGATACATATAAGAACTTTAAAAATTTTTTAGGTACATCAGTTTCTAAAGAATTAGAATATTTTATATTGGATTCAAGATTTACTAGTGAGTTTAATTATAGAATGAAAAAGTTATTTGATGAAATAAGAAATCAGAATAGAAGAGAAATAGAGTTTAGTATAATTTTTAACACAAAAGGAGAAATATCACTAATAGATAGCTTAATTGTAGGTGAATTTATTGCAGATGATTATGTAGTGAATTTACAAAGAAATTATAAAAATGTACAGTTAAACAAAATATTAAAGGAAATTTTAAATGGGTCAGAGAAAGTTAAAAATGATTTTGTTCTTGTTTCTTGTATAGTGTTGTATGATATAGTGGAAATGATATATAAGGATATTAAGTGTAGAATAGATATTATACATTATTATGCAAATAAGTATAAGCTAAATATAGAGGATAATAGGCATATAGCATCTATAGTTATTATGATACTTATAATGGAGGATATATGTGGGTATATGAATGTTGATAAAAAGTTATTAAAAAATTCTATAAATCTTGCAATTTCTTCAAAGAAATTTTAAGTGTTTCGACATAAAATTTTATATGAATTTATTTTTAGATATAAAAAAAGGATATGAAAGGATATATTTAAAGTTTAATTGATATTGATGTCATAACTTAGGAATAAAAAAATATAATCAACTATTATGAAATGACATGTTTTTTAAAAAAAACATGCTAATATATTAATAAAGAAGAGTTCAGGGGGAGAAGGACAATGTTGATTGTAGAAAATTTATGTAGAAGTGAAGACAGAGAAGATGTGAGATACGATTATTCATATAGAGTTGTAAAAAACAAAGTTACTTTTCCAGAGATATACAAAGTGCAAATAGAATCTTATGGAATAGAAGTAGAAAGAAGGGATACTGTAAACGGTTTTCTCGTAAATATAGAAAGAGATTCTGTGAAAAATATAAGTCCTAATAAAGATAAGGTCATTGCTCTTGTAAAAATGCTTTACAAACACACTGTGTCACCATTACATTTAATTGATATATTAGGTGAATACATAGATGATTATACCACGGACTATGATGAAATGATGAATAATATATGTTCATGTTAAAGGAGGGAAACCTTCTTTTTTTATTTATAAGGAAAATATTAATTTTAAGATAGATTTTTTCATTTATAAAAGTTTGGTTTAGGTGTAAAATTATTATTATAATTTGGAGGTGAGTAAGTTTGATTATTGGTATTGGAACAGATATAGTGGAAATAGAACGAATTGAAAAAGCTATAAATCGAAATCCTAATTTTATAACTAAATTGTTTACGAAAAATGAAATAGAGTATTTTAAAAGTAGAAATATGAGACCTGAATTTGTTGCAGGGAGATTTGCTGCAAAAGAATCTGTTTCTAAAGCTTTGGGAACAGGTTTTAGAGGCTTTGAATTTAAAGATATAGAGATAGAAAACAATATTTTAGGAAAACCTATGGTTAATCTAAAGGGAAAAGCAAAAAAGATGGATAAAAAATGGGATAATTATAAAATACATTTAAGTATATCTCATGGTAGAGAAAATGCTATAGCCTATGCAATTTTGGAGGTGGTAGACAATGGAAATTGTAACAGCTCAAAAGATGAGGGACATAGATAAATTTTCTATTGAAAATATAGGAATACCCAGTATGGTTTTAATGGAAAATGCAGCTTTAAAAGTACTAAAGAATATAAATATGAATATATTAAATTCATTTACGATTATATGTGGTAATGGAAATAATGGTGGAGATGGACTAGCTTTAGCAAGACATCTGAGTGTTTTAAAAAAACAAGTAGATATATTCATAATTGGTTCAGAAGATACGTTAAGTAAAGATTGTGAAAATAATTATAAGATATTATGTAATATGAATAGTAAGGTTTTATTTATTAAAGCTACTGAAGATATAGAATTTATAAGAAGGTCTATGGAAAGAAGAGATATAGTTATTGATGCTATATTTGGTACAGGGCTTTCAAGAGAGATAAAAGGTATTCACAAAGAAGTGATTTTTTGTATTAATAAAGTAGCCCCCTACGTTATAGCCATAGATACTCCGTCGGGATTGAATTCAGACACAGGAGAAATTTTAGGATGTTGTGTAAAAGCGAATAAAACTATTTCATTTGAATTTTATAAAAAAGGGTTTTTAAACTATGAATCTTTTAAGTATATAGGAGAACTTATAGTTGAGAGTATAGGAATTCCCAAATCTGTTACAAAAAATTTTTTTATACATGACTACTTAATAGAAAAAGAAAATATAAAAAATATTATACCAATAAGAGCAAACTATCTTCATAAAGGAGATTTTGGAAGAACATCTATAGTAGCTGGATCAGTCGGATTTACAGGTGCAGCGTATATAGCAACACAAGCAGCAGTAAGATGTGGAGCGGGACTTGTAACACTTTGTTGTCCAGAAAAAATACAAGATATACTAAGCAATAAATTAGTAGAAGCAATGACGATTTCATTTAAAGATAAAGGAAAATTAAATTATATATTGAAAAAAAGTGATTCCATAGCGGTAGGTCCAGGAATGGGAAATAATGAAGGTACCTTAAAAATATTAGGAGATATAATAAGGTACACTAATTGTCCTATAGTGATTGATGCCGATGCTATAAATGTTTTAAAAGATAATCTTCAAATATTGAAAGAAAAAAACAACAAAATTGTATTAACTCCACATGTTGGCGAAATGTCGAGAATAACAGGAATTCCTGTAGATACAATTAATAAAAATAGAATAGATATAGCAAGACAATTTTCAAAGGAATACGATATTATAGTCTTATTAAAAGGATATAACACAATAATTACTGATGGAATAACTACAATGGTTAATACAACTGGAAATAGTGCTATGGCGTCTGGTGGAATGGGAGATTGTTTAACTGGAATTATAGCTGCATTGATGTCACAGGGATTTGAGGCATTTGAAGCTGCATATGTTGGTGCTTATATTCATGGATATAGTGGAGATAAATTATCTAAAAATAGATTTTGTGTAAATGCAACTCATATTTTGGAAGAATTGCCGTTTTTACTAAAAGAATTACAAGTATAAATTAATGATAAGTTAAAGTGGAATAATATATACTAAGGGAGAATAGTATTATTAACATAAAATATATGCTTGGAGGAGTTTTATGAAGAAAAAAATTATACTATTTGCCCTTGGTATTTTGGTTATACTAGGTGGTATCCTGATTTTTAAAAATAAAGGTAATAAGGAGATAAATCCTAATGATGCAATTGATTATTTAAAAAATTTAAATAGTTATAGTTGTGATGTAAGTGTACATATAAAAAATAGTAAACAAGAGATAGAAAAGAATTGCAAACAGTTCTATAATAAAAAATTTGGTCATAGATTAGATATAGATGACAAAAGAATTCTTTTATACAAAGAGAACGATATAACTGTAAGGGATTTAAATAATAATAAACAGTATAAAATAGATAAAAATTTTGATGATGTATACAAATTAAGTTTTATAGAGGAATATATAGGATTATTGTATACAAATCAAGATATAGAAAGTTCTTTTAAGACAATAAAGGATAGAGAGTATCAGCTAATTAACCTTACTATACCTGGAAACAATAGAAACATAAATAAAGCTATATTATATGTAAATCTTGAAAACAATAATCCGGAAAAAATAGCTATTTATGACATTAAGGGGAAAGAAATGTTAAGCTTTTTATATAAAAATTTTATACCTAATGCAGAAATAGCAGAAGAAGTATTTAAAAAATAATTTTACAATACAAAAGATATGAAGATAATTAATATCTTCATTTAGGAGGTAGTAAAATGTTTAAGCATTTAAGACCAGTTTGGGCAGAAATTAATTTGGATAATCTTGCTTTTAATATGAAAGAGATAAAAAAAATATCAAGTAGTAAAGAAATAATAGGTATAGTAAAAGCTGACGCATATGGACATGGTGCATTAGATGTAGCTCCTACGCTTATAGAAAATGGAGCTACAGGACTTGCGGTAGCAGTAATTAATGAGGGGGTAGAACTAAGAAGAAGTGGTATTGAATGTCCTATAATGGTTTTAGGATTTACTGCACCTACTTTAATTCATACATTACTTAGACATGATATTGAGCAGACGGTATTTTCACTAGAATATGCAAAGCAGTTATCAGAGGTAGCTGAAAAAATGCATAAGAAAATTAAAATTCATATAGCAGTTGATACAGGTATGGGAAGAATAGGATTTTTACCTAATAAAGAAAGTGTACAGGATGTAAAAAAAATAAGTAACTTACCCAATATAGAAATAAAGGGAATATTTACACACTTTTCTACAGCAGATGAATCTAATAAAGAATACACATACTATCAATTAAAGAAATTTAATGAGTTCTATGATGAGCTAAAGAAAGAAAATGTAAATATACAAACTAGGCATATAGCAAATAGTGCCGCAATAATGGAATTATCAGAAACTCAATTTGAAGGGGTAAGGCCAGGAATAATTTTATATGGTTATTATCCATCAGATCAAGTTGATAAATCTAAATTGAAGTTAAAACCGGTAATGGAGCTTAAAACTAATATAGTTCACATAAAAAAAATATCTTCTGGGCAGTATATAAGTTATGGAAGAAAGTTCAAAACAGAAAGAGAAAGTGTAATTGCAACAATACCAGTAGGATATGCGGATGGATATACTAGGAGATTATTTAACAAAGCTAAGGTAATAATAAATGGACAAATTGCCCCAATAATAGGCACTATATGTATGGATCAATGTATGATTGATATTACTGATATAAAGGGTAATGTCAAAATAGGAGATGAAGTAATATTAATGGGACAAAAAAATGGAATTAAAATTGATGCAAATGATATTGCAAGTATGTTAGGTACTATAAATTATGAAGTGGTTTGCATGATTAGTAAAAGAGTTCCGAGGGTGTACATAAAAAATGGAGAAGTGGTTAAGGTTAGGAATTATGTATAGTAAGTACAATTAGAATATAGAATATTAAATTCAAGGAAGTAGATAGATAAAAAACTCTCGTCTTTCTTTGACATTTTGACAAAAATTCAAGTATAATATGTGATATGATATATATTTTCTCTATGTTAATTTAGGAGGTACAATAACTCTATGTCAAGTTCAAAGAAATTTAAAATTACTTTATCCAAGGCACATAAAGATGACTTAATAAATATAATAGTTAATAAAGAAAGTATAAAAAAATATAAAAAAAATAGTAAATTAATTAAGACTTATTTAATACAATGTATTAAAGGTAAAAACAAATTGAATGAATTAAAAAATGGCTATAAAGAAATGGCAGAAATTAATTTAGATATTTGCGAAATGGGCTTTGCAGAGGATATGGTAGTATTAAAAGAATATGAAGCTAAGCTTGCGGAGAGTGATTTGCCTGATGACAATTGTAGTAAAAAGAGGAGATATATTTTATGCTGATCTAAGCCCAGTTGTGGGTTCAGAACAAGGAGGAATAAGACCAGTACTTATTATACAAAACAATATTGGAAATAAGTATAGTCCTACAGTAATAATAGCTGCGATTACATCTCAAATAAATAAGGCAAAACTTCCGACTCATGTTGAAATTTCTTCTGAAGAATATGGATTAAATAAAGATTCGGTTGTTTTGTTAGAACAGATTAGGACTTTAGATAAAAAAAGATTAAAAGAGAAAATTGGACATATGTCCGATAAAGATATGAGAAAAGTAGACGAGGCATTATTAATAAGTGTTGGTTTATAAAAAGGGCAGAAATGCCCTTTTAAAAGTTTTATAGTGTATTTTTTAAAATATATTGTTATAATAATTAAAAAGGATAAAAACTAGGAGGAGTTAGAAAATGACAAAAGACATTCTTGAGCTAAAGCAAATCGCTAAGCAAATAAGAAAAGATATTGTACAAATGCTTACAGAATCATGCTCTGGGCATCCAGGAGGATCACTTTCAATTGTTGAAATATTAACAACTTTATATTTCAAAGAAATGAATATTAATCCAGAAGATGCAAAAAATCCGGATAGAGACAGATTCGTATTATCAAAAGGTCATGCAGCACCAGTTTTATATAGTGCTCTAGCAAGAAGGGGATTTTTCAATCCAGATGAATTAATGACTTTAAGAAAATTTGGTTCAATGCTTCAAGGACATCCGAACATGAAGTATGTTCCAGGAGTAGATATGTCTACTGGTTCATTAGGTCAAGGAATTTCTACAGCAGTAGGAATGGCTATGGCAGGAAAATTGGATAATAAAGATTACAGAGTATACTCAGTACTTGGAGATGGAGAATTAGCAGAAGGTCAAGTTTGGGAAGCAGCAATGGCAGCGGCTCATTACAAACTAGACAATTTAACCGCTTTTGTTGACTATAATGGACTACAAATAGATGGAAAAACAAGTGATGTTATGGGTAGTGATCCTTTAGATGCAAAATTTGAAGCATTTGGATGGCATGTTATAACTATTGACGGAAATGATTTGGAAGAAGTTATAAAGGCAATTGAAGAAGCTAAAAATATAAAAGAAAAACCAACTATGATTCTTGCTAAAACAGTAAAAGGAAAAGGTGTCTCATTTATGGAAAATGTTGCTAGTTGGCATGGAACAACTCCTAGTAAGGAACAATGCGAGCAAGCATTAGAAGAAATCGGAGGTGAAAAATAATGGGAAATAAGATGGCTACAAGAGAAGCTTATGGAAAGGCGTTAGCAAAATTAGGAGTGGAGAATCCTAATGTTGTTGTTTTTGATGCAGACTTATCTAAATCAACAAAAACTTCTGAGTTTAAAAATGTTTGTCCGGAAAGACACTTTAACATGGGAATTGCAGAAGCAAATATGATGGCTGTTGCTGCTGGATTTTCAACTTGTGGTAAAATCCCATTTGCTAGTACGTTTGCTATATTTGCAGCAGGAAGAGCTTTTGAACAAATAAGAAACACTATTTGTTATCCAAAGCTAAATGTAAAAGTATGCGCAACTCACGCTGGTATAACAGTTGGTGAAGATGGTGCGTCACACCAATCTGTAGAAGATATTTCACTTATGAGAAGTATTCCTAATATGACAGTTATAAATCCAAGTGATGCAGTAGAAACAGAAGCTGTTATAAGAGCAATAGCTGAATACAATGGACCTTGTTATGTAAGACTTGGAAGAGCTGCTGTAGAAACTATTAATGATAATGCTGACTATAAATTTGAAATAGGAAAAGGCATAACATTAAGAGAAGGTAAAGAGGCTACTATTATAGCTACAGGAATAATGGTAGAAGCTGCTCTTGAAGCATATAACATGTTGGCAGAAGAAGGAATCAAAGTTAAGGTTATCAATATACATACAATAAAACCTATTGATACTGAATTAATAACAAAAGCTGCTCAAGAAACAGGAGTAATAGTTACAGCTGAAGAGCATAGTGTAATAGGTGGACTTGGCTCTGCAGTATGCGAAGTTGTATCAGAAACTCATCCTGTTCCAGTAATGAAAGTTGGAATTAAAGATGTATTTGGTGAAAGTGGTAAACCAAATGAATTATTAAAAGCATATGGTTTAACAGCGGAAGATATAGTTAAGGCTGTAAAAAAAGGAATATCACTTAAATAATAATAAATACGTATATACTGAGAAGGAGCATTTTGCTCCTTCTTTTTTATTTAAAAACTAAAAAGAACAATAAAACACTAATGCATATAATAATTAGTGGATATAATAAAGAAAATGTGAGAAAATAAATATAAAAAGCAAATTGCAAAATATTTACATAATTTGCTGAAAACATTTTAAATTGTGGGGTGTTGTTATGAAAGAAAATTTTAAGAAAAATATCAGAGAATACACTATTATAACATTAGGATATGTAATATTAGCTATAGCTATAAAATTTTTTTTAGCGCCAAATAAGATTGCTAATGGTGGAATAACTGGTGTAGCTATTATAATAAATTATTTTATTCCTAAGTTAAGTGTAGGTTTATTAATGGTTATATTAAATGGCGCATTATTTATATTAGCATTTTCAGCTATAGATGGTAAGTTTGGGGCTAGGACAGTATATGCTTCAATGGGTTTATCTATTTTATTATCTATTTTAGATAAATTTATTCCACCAACTGTTGCGGCTACTCATGATTTGCTTTTAGCTACTCTATTTGGAACATTAATTACTGGAATAGGAATGGGAATAATTTTTAATGAAAATGCATCAACTGGTGGTACGGATATTTTTGCCAAAATGCTTACTAAATTTAAAAATATAGATATTGGAAAATCTCTTCTTATTGTAGACCTTATAATAGCATTAGTTTCAGGATTTATATTTTCAGCTGAAGTAGGCATGTATGGAATATTATCAGTTATTTTGATGGGGATTATTATAGATTTAGTTATAGAAGGATTAAATGCTTGCAAATCAATAATTGTTATAAGTTCAAAAAAAGATATGGTTAACAAGTATATAATGGAGGAATTAGAAAGAGGGTGTACCTTAATACAAGGAAAAGGTGCATATAGTGGAAATGATAAGGAGATATTATTTACCGTTTTAGACAGAAAGCAGTTTATACAATTAAAAAATTATATAAAGGAAATAGATCCTAGTGCATTTATAATAGTAAGCGAAGCACATGAAGTTTTAGGTGAAGGTTTTAAGAATATAATTGACTGATAAAATTAATAATATGTTAATTTAAAATCATATACTTTATGTTATAATATATATGTGGTGTAGTATATAATACAAACTAGAATAGGAGTTATATTATGATAGAGTTTAAAAATACGACTAAAATATACGATAATAATATTTTTGCACTTTCCAATATAAATTTAGATATTGATAGAGGTGAATTTGTTTTCCTTGTAGGTTCAAGTGGAGCAGGAAAATCCACTTTTATTAAATTATTATACAAGGAAGTAGATCCGACTACAGGAAGAATAATAGTAAATGGACAAGATGTAACGCAAATTACAAGAAAACAAGTTCCTTATTATAGAAGAAAAATAGGAATGGTATTTCAAGATTTTAGATTAATACCTACTTTAAATGTTTATGAAAATGTTGCTTTTGCTATGAGGGTTGTAGAAACACCTTATAGAGAAATCAAAAAAAGAGTTCCACAAGTATTATCTATGGTAGGATTATCACATAAGTTCAAATGTTTTCCACATGAATTATCAGGAGGAGAACAACAAAGGGTAGCACTTGCGAGAGCAATAGTAAATAATCCTGCTGTACTTATTGCTGATGAACCTACAGGTAACTTAGATCCAGAAACATCACTTGAAATTGTAAAAATATTAAATGATATAAACCATGCTGGTACAACCATTATTATGGCAACTCATGATAAGGGAATTGTAGATAGTATGAAAAAAAGGGTTATAGCTATCGAAAAAGGCATAATAGTAAGAGATGAACAGAGGGGGAGATACGGATATGAAGATTAGTACAATAAAGTATTTTTCCATGGATTCCTTAATAAGCTTAAGAAGAAATAAGACACTTAGTATAGCTTCAATAATTACTGTTTCATTAACATTGTTTATGTTTGGAATATTTCTTTTAACAATGTTAAATGCAAATCAGCTTTTAAAGAATTTAGAATCTAAACTAGAGGTTTCAGTATTCTTAAAAGAAAATGTCGCAGCGGCAGAAAAACAAAAGGTAGCTAGTTCTATTAAGAATATACAAGGTGTAGCCGGAATAAAATACATAACAAAAACAGAAGCACTGCAAAAATTGAATAATCAATTAGGAGAGGAAAACAAAGACTTAATGAAAGGTCTAGATAAGCAAAATCCTCTTCCAGAATCTTTTATTATAAGAGTAGATAATTCATCTATTATTAAGAGTGTAGTAGAGAAGACAAAGGGAATTAAGTCTGTAGAAAAAGTAGTAGCAAATGAGGACTTAGTAAACCAAATTTCTAAAATAACTAAGGGAGTAAAATGGGTTGGTGGTGTAGCATTGCTTATAATGATACCTATTTGTTTATTCCTTATAGGAAATACAATAAAACTAGCTGTGTATGCAAGAAGAAGAGAAGTAAACATAATGAAATTTGTAGGGGCTACTGATTGGTTTATAAGATGGCCATTTATAATAGAAGGAGTAATTATAGGTGTAATAGGTGCTTTAATATCTAGTGGATTATTATATTATGCATATAAAGCGGTTTATCTTAAACTTACAGGTATAATAATGTTATTAAATATATTAACTCCAAGATATTTTGCGATGAATATTGTATGGATATTTATTATATCGGGAATAGTAATAGGTGGAATTGGAAGTATATTATCTATTAGAAAATTCTTAGAGGTTTAAAATTAAATAATAATCTAAAATATTAAGGTTGACTTTTTAAGTCAGCCTTAATATTTATTAATTTTAAGATAAAAGGTATAAATAGTGGGTAATTAACGTAAAAATATAACTAGTATATATGCAAGAGGTGATGAAAAATTGGAACAAAGGGATGGAAATGATAATGAAAGAGGGGTAAAAAACAGCAGTAATAGACGTATATGGTGGCTAATAGTAGCCCTTATTTTAATTTTAACTAATTTTATAACTTATATTTTAGGAGCTAGACTTCCTATTAAAGGAACTAGAAGAATTAGTGAAAGAACTTATGAAGAAGTAATGAAGTTTGAAAAGTTATTTATAGTTAAGAGCAATCTAGAGAGATTTTATGATGGCAAAATTAATGAAAAAGATTTGATTGATGGAGCTGTTAAGGGCATGGCAGACAGTCTAAAAGATCCATATACAGTTTATATGAACGAAAAGGAATATAAAAATTTTAGCACTCAAACTGGGGGGAACTATGTAGGACTTGGAATCCAGATAGGTGTAAAAAATGATAAGGTGGTAGTAGTATCTACTTTTGATGATTCACCAGCTAAAAAAGCAGGAATACTTACAAAGGATATAATAGAAAAGGTTGATGGAGAAAGAGTAATTGGAAAAGAATATGATAAAGCAGTAAACAGAATGAAAGGAAAAAAAGGTTCTTACGTTACACTAACTATAACTAGAGAAGGAAAGGGAACTTTTGATGTAAAAATTAAAAGAGAAGAGATAATACTTACTTCTTCTAAGGGAGAAATGGTTGGTAATAATATAGGATATGTTCAAATAAGTGTTTTTGATGAACACACATTTGATCAATTTAAGAATGCTGTTAATAATTTAAAGAAAAATGGAATGAAAGGTATGATACTAGATTTAAGACAGAATCCAGGAGGATGGTTAACACAAGCGGTTGATATCACATCACAATTCGTTCCTAAGAATAAAGTTTTAGTATCTACAGAAGATAAGTATAAAAACAAAGAGGAATATAAATCAAAAGGTGGAGATTTGATAGGAATGCCTCTTGTAGTGTTAATAGATGGTGGAACAGCCAGTGCTTCAGAAGTCTTTTCAGGAGCAATAAGAGATTATGGTATGGGAACTTTAATTGGAGAAAATTCTTTTGGAAAAGGAATAGTTCAAAGTGTTCTTTATGAAAGAAAGTTTGGATTTGGTGATGGTACTGCATTAAAAGTTACTACATCAAAGTACTATACACCTAAAGGAGAAAACATACACCATAAAGGAATAAGACCTGATATAGAAATAAAGTACCCAGAAGAATTATTAAGGAAGCCTTATGAAAGGAAAAATGATCCTCAATTTAATAGAGCTTTAGAAGTAATTACACAAAAAATTAAATAGACAAAAAGGAGAGGAGAAATAATATTTCATGAATGTTGTAATAAATACATTAAGATCTGTGGCAGATGCTATGGTTACGTCTCCTTATGTGTTTGTATTGCTAATGTTTTTATTCGTATTTTATAGGTATAATAGTAAAATAGTTTCTATTCAAAAGATGATTATTGGAGAAGAAGTTAATTCTGCTTTAGAGCTTACAATATCTCAGATTGTATTAGGGATACTTGGAGGGGTTTTGGCAAGTGTAATAACTAGTTATTTAGGAGTGGCATTTGATGAAAGTACATCTATAGAATTAATGTTTTTCTTATCAATATTTCTTATGTTTATAAAGCCTAAATATATATGTTTTTCATATTCAGGAGCATTATTGGGTTTTATAAGCATTTTGCTAGAAATTATGAGAAGAATGTACGGTGTTCAAGTAGAGCAACTTAAATTTTTAAATATAGATATTGTGGCTCTGATGACTTTAGTTGCTATTTTGCATCTTGTAGAAGGAATTTTAGTAATGATAGATGGAAGTAGAGGCGCTATACCTATATTTACGAAAAAGAAGGGCAAGATTATTGGTGGATTTGCGCTTAAAAGATATTGGATTATGCCGGTAGCAATAGCTCTTATAGTGAATTCCAATGGATATTCATTAGGAGAAGTTATATCAACAAGTAGTTGGAAGACATTTTTAGCACCATCAACACCTTTAAATTTAATAGCCGGTGCAGCAATATTACTTATGCCATTCTATGGAGTGATAGGATATAGTAGCGTTACTTTTACTAAAGATAAAAAAGAAAAATCTATAATTTCAGGACTTTTAATAATGTTGTATGGTGTAATATTATTTATTTTTGCTAGACTTGCGATTTTAAATATATTTTTCAAAATATTTGTTGTGATATTTGCACCAACAGCACATGAAGCTATGCTATATATACAAAGATATGGAGAAATAAAGCAAAAGCCTAAGTATATAAGTGATGAAAGTGGAATTATGGTTTTAGAGGTGGCGCCTAATTCACCCGCTGGTGATATGGGAATAAAGAGTGGAGATGTACTTTTAGGTGTTAATAATAAAAAAGTATTTAAAGAAGACGATATTTTAAAAACAGTAAAAGAAGCATCTAATAATGCATGGTTTAAAATAAAGAGATCAGCAGGATATTTGGAAGAAATAAGATATAAAAATAATAATAATTCAAAACACCTTGGAATTGTATTTGTACCTATGAATGTACCTAAAGAAAAAGTTGTTTTAAATATGGATGATAATAAATTTAGTGAGGTACTAAACAAGTTAAAACAAAAAAGTAAATAATGAATGGGCTTAGAAGGGGTAACCTTTTAAGCTCATTTTTATATCAAAAAAGTTTATGTGTTATAATAATACAAAAAAATACATTTTTTAATTGACATAGAAAATTTAAAAGTATAAAATTTATATACATGAACAAATGTTCTTAGGAGATGAAAAAATGGATAAGTTTAAAATACATTCAGTATATAAACCTACAGGAGATCAACCTAAAGCTATTAAAAGTATATCTAAAAGTATATTAAAAGGGGATAAGTTTCAGACACTATTAGGAGTAACAGGTTCAGGAAAAACATTTACTATGGCAAATATTATAGAGCAAGTCCAAAAACCTACCTTAGTATTAGCTCATAATAAAACATTGGCAGCTCAATTGACTTCAGAATTTAGAGAATTTTTCCCGGAAAATTCTGTGGAATATTTTGTATCTTACTATGATTATTATCAACCAGAAGCATACGTACCACAAACGGATACATTTATAGAAAAAGATGCGTCTATAAATGATGAAATTGATAAACTTAGACATTCAGCTACATCTGCGCTTTTAGAAAGAAAAGATGTTATTGTTGTAGCTTCTGTTTCTTGTATATATGGACTTGGTAATCCAGAAGAATATAAAAAGTTAACAGTTTCATTAAGAGAAGGCATGGAAAAAGATAGAGATGAGATAATGAGGCAGCTAGTAGATATACAGTATGAGAGAAATGAAATTAATTTTGTTCGTGGAACCTTTAGAGCTAGAGGAGATGTTCTTGATATATTTCCAGCATCATCGACTAACATAGGTATTAGAGTTGAATTTTTTGGTGATGAAATAGATAAAATAAGAGAGTTTGATGTTTTGACAGGAAACATTTTAAATACAAGAAAGCATGCATTGATATTCCCAGCATCACACTTTGCAACTTCTAAAGAAAAATTAGAAATTGCTATAAAGAAAATAGAAGAAGAATTAGAAGAAAGAGTTAGAGAGCTTACAGTACAAGATAAGTTACTAGAAGCTCAAAGAGTGAAACAAAGAACTAATTTTGATATAGAGATGATGAGAGAAGTTGGATATTGTAGTGGAATAGAAAATTACTCTAGAGTTTTAGATGGAAGGAATCCTGGAACACCACCAAAGACATTAATGGATTATTTTCCAGATGATTTTCTTTTATTTATAGATGAAAGTCATGTTACTCTTCCACAAATTAAGGCTATGTATGGTGGCGATAGGTCTAGAAAAGATAACTTAGTTGAGTATGGATTTAGACTTCCTTGTGCATATGATAATAGACCCTTAAAATTTGAAGAATTTGAAGGGAAGTTAAATCAAACTGTTTTTGTAAGTGCTACACCGTCGCAATATGAATTTGAACATTCAACAAATATTGAAGAACAAATAATAAGACCAACAGGGCTTTTAGATCCAGAGATTATAGTAAAACCTATAAAGGGTCAAATTGATGATTTGTATTCAAACATAAATGAAACTGTAAATAAAGGATTTAGAGTTTTAGTAACCACATTAACTAAAAAAATGTCAGAAGATTTAACGGATTACTTAAAAGAAATGGGAGTAAAAACTGAATATTTACATTCAAGTATTGATACCATAAAAAGAATGGAGATAATAAGAGATTTAAGAAAAGGAAAATTTGATGTTCTTGTTGGAATTAATCTTCTAAGAGAAGGACTTGATATTCCAGAGGTAGCATTAGTTGCTATATTAGATGCAGATAAAGAAGGATTTTTAAGATCGGAAACATCTCTTATACAAACTATAGGAAGAGCTGCTAGAAATTCAGAAAGTAAAGTTATAATGTATGCAGATACTATAACTAAAGCTATGGATAAAGCCATTAGTGAGACAAATAGAAGAAGAAAAATTCAAATGCAATATAATGAAGAACATGGAATAGTGCCTAGAACGGTTTTAAAGGATATAAGAGATGTTATTCAAACAAAAGTATCAGAGGATAAAGAAAAGTATATTGTTAATAATAAAAATACAATTAGTAAAGAAGAAAGACAAAAACTTATAAATAAATATGAAAAAGAAATGAAAAAGGCGGCTAAAGAACTTCAATTTGAAAAAGCAGCTGAAATAAGAGATGAAATACAAAAACTGAAGGAACAGCCATAGATATAAAAAGTACATGGATATAGATAAACTTATGAGAAAGGAGTGAAATAAAGTTGAAGAACAAAATTTTCATTAAAAATGCAAAAGTGCATAATTTAAAAGGTGTAGATTTAGAAATTCCAAGAGATAAATTAGTTGTATTTACTGGGCTTTCGGGGTCAGGTAAATCATCTTTAGCTTTTGATACATTGTATGCTGAAGGACAAAGAAGATATGTAGAGTCCTTATCAGCTTATGCAAGACAATTTTTAGGTCAAATGGATAAGCCTGATGTTGAATATATAGAGGGACTTTCACCGGCTATATCAATAGATCAAAAAACTACTAGTAGAAATCCAAGATCTACGGTTGGAACAGTTACAGAAATATATGATTATTTAAGGCTACTATATGCTAGAGTAGGAGTACCCCATTGTCCTAAATGTGGTAGAGAGATAACACAACAAAGTGTTGATACTATGGTAAATAAAGTATTAGAACTAGAAGAAAGAAGTAAGATACAAATTTTATCACCAATAGTAAATGGTAGGAAGGGTCAACATGTTAAAGTTTTAGAGAACATAAAGAAAAATGGATTTGTAAGAGCGAGAATAGATGGTGAAATATACGATCTTCAAGAGGAACAAATTAATTTAGATAAAAATAAAAAACATACAATAGAAGTAGTTGTAGATAGACTTATAATAAAAGACGGAGTCGAAAGTAGACTTACTGATTCTTTAGAAACAGCATTAAAATTATCAGAAGGTTTAGTTATAATAAATGTAATTGGAAAAGAAGATATATTGTTTAGTGAAAAATTCTCTTGTCCTGAATGTGGTATAAGTATAGATGAATTAGCACCTAGATTGTTTTCTTTTAATTCTCCTTTTGGTAGATGTGATAGATGTGATGGTATAGGAAGTTTAATGGAGATAGATGAGGAATTAGTGATACCAGATAAGAGTAAAAGTATATTAGAAGGTGGAATAATATCATTAGGTGAAGGTGCATTAAAAGAAGAATCTTGGACTTTTAGTATACTAAAAGCTCTAAGTGAAAAGTTTAAGTTTGATTTAAATACACCTATTGAAGAATTATCTAGAGAAATACTAGATTATATTTTATATGGATTAAATGGTGAAAAAATTAAAGTATCTTATGTAAAAGATGGAGAACTTGGGATATATGATCATAAATATGAAGGCATAATAAATAATCTTAGAAGAAGATATTTAGAAACTAATTCAGATTATATAAAGAGACATGTAGAGCAATATATGAGTGATAAGCCATGTCCTAAATGTAAAGGTGCAAGATTAAGACCGGAGGCATTAGCAGTGACTATTAGCGAAAAAACAATATTTGAATTTGTTAATATGTCTATTAAAGAAGAGTTAAAGTTTATAGAGGATTTAAAGCTATCAGAGAAGAATACTATAATAGCAAGTCAAATATTAAAAGAAATAAAAAGTAGATTGAAATTTTTAATTGATGTAGGACTTGATTACTTAAACTTAAATAGAAAATCAGGTACATTATCAGGTGGTGAATCTCAAAGAATAAGACTTGCAAGTCAAATAGGATCAGGACTTGTAGGAGTTTTATATATATTAGATGAACCAAGTATTGGACTTCATCAAAGGGATAATGATAGACTTATAGGAACTTTAAAACATCTAAAAGATTTGGGCAATACTTTAGTTGTTGTTGAGCATGATGAAGATACTATAAGGGAAGCTGATTTTATAGTAGATATAGGACCTGGCGCAGGTGAACATGGAGGAGAAGTAGTTGTAGCAGGAACATTAGAAGAAGTAAAAAAATGCAAAGGATCTATTACAGGACAATATTTAACAGGAGAAAAGCAAATTTTTGTACCGAAAACTAGAAGAGAATCTAATGGAAAATCTATAAAAGTTATTGGAGCTAAAGAGAACAATTTAAAAAACATAGATGTAGAATTTCCATTAGGAGTATTAACATCTGTTACTGGTGTATCAGGATCAGGAAAAAGTACACTAGTTAATGAAATTCTCTATAAAGGACTTAATAAGAAAATAAATAAGTCTAAAATAAGCCCAGGATATCATAAAGATATAATGGGACAAGAAAATATAGATAAAATTATAAATATAGATCAAAGTCCTATAGGAAGAACTCCAAGATCAAACCCAGCTACATATACAGGAGTTTTTGATATAATAAGAGAACTTTTTTCAAATACTCCAGAAGCAAGGATGAGAGGATATAAACCTGGTAGATTTAGTTTTAATGTAAAAGGTGGAAGATGTGAATCTTGTCATGGTGATGGAATAATAAAAATAGAGATGCAATTTTTGTCTGATGTTTATGTTCCATGTGAAGTATGTAAAGGAAAGAGATACAATAGAGAAACACTTGAAATAAAATACAAAGGTAAAAATATAGATGAAGTACTTAATATGACTGTGGAAGATGCACTTGAATTTTTTGAAAATATACCAAGAGCAAAAAATAAGCTCCAAACACTTATGGATGTTGGACTTGGATACATAAGACTGGGTCAACCATCTACACAGTTATCAGGTGGAGAAGCACAAAGAATAAAACTTGCATATGAACTATCTAAGAGAAGTACAGGAAAAACTTTATATATACTAGATGAACCAACTACAGGACTTCATACTGATGATGTAAATAGACTTATAAGTATATTGCAAAGATTAGTGGATAATGGGAATACTGTAGTTGTCATAGAACACAATTTAGATGTTATTAAGAGTTCAGATTATATAATAGATTTAGGACCTGAAGGCGGAGATAAAGGTGGAAATATTATAGCATTAGGAACACCTGAAAAAATAGCTAAAAATAATAATTCTTATACAGGATATTATCTAAAAAAGATGTTATAATAAAAAATAATGATGTATAATAGACTAGCACTATTTTTAATGCTAGTCTTGTAATATATTTTAGTAAGTAGGTGATTATATGCCGTTAATAAGAATAATTTTTAAAGTCCTTATTATTATCGTAATATATATAATAATAGTTATGGCATTACGAATTATGTACAAGGATATAAAAGGTGGAAACAAGAGAAAAAAAGTTTCAAAGCATTTAGGTCTTGAGGTAATGAGAGTAGGAGACGACAGTTCAAACTTAAAGGTTGGATCTGTAATACCGATACACACTAAACTAACCATAGGAAGAAAAGAAGATAATATGTTAGTGTTACATGATCAGTATGTTTCAGGAAATCATGCAGTAGCTTTTGTAAAAAATGATAACTATTATATAAAAGATTTAAATAGTACAAATGGTACATTACTCAACAATGAAAAATTAGAAAAGACTATGGATTTAAAAGTAGATGATGAAATTATAATTGGCGAGTATGTATTTAAAGTTATTGGTTAGAAAGATTGGTGAATAGCGTTATGAACAGTAGGCGTGATGAAAAGAAACTTTTAAGATTTACCTATATTTTTTGTTTGCTTTGTTTTCTTAATTTAGGTATTTTACATTGGCCTAAAGAAAATTTTGATAAAAACGCAATAATTATTGGATTGATAGTATGTGTACTTATAGCTTATGCTCACTTTGTTATTAGAAAATTCTTCCCAGATGGAGATAAGTATATACAGATTTTTGCAAGTATACTTACCATTATCGGAATAGTTCTGTTGTATAGATTAAAAGTTGATTATGCTATAAGACAAATTATATGGTTTACCGTAGGTATGGTATGTTTCATAATGATAGTAGTTTTATTACCAGATTTAAAAAGATTTGCTAAATACAAATATGTATATTTAGTATTTACTATAATTTTAATGGCAATGGGTTCGCTTTTAGGTGGAAGAACTCATGGAGCTAGAAACTGGATATCCATAGGTGGAATTGTTTTTCAGCCATCGGAATTCGGAAAAATATTTTTAGTAGCTTATTTAGCATCGGCATTAAGAAAATATAAAAATTATAAAGATTTAATAAAACCAGCTGCAGTAGTTATGATATGTCTAGGATTTATGGTATTACAAAGAGATTTAGGTTCTGCATTAATATTTTTTGGAATGTCAGTTACTATGCTTTACATAGCTACATCTAAATTTAAATATGTAGCTGCTTGTTTAGGATTGTCCGCATTAGGGTCAGTTATGAGTTATAAAATGTTTGGTCATGTAAGAGTCAGAGTATCTATATGGAGAAATGTATGGGCTGATCCTACTGGTGAAGGAATGCAAGTTGTTCAATCTATGATAGCTATAGCATCAGGTGGATTGTTTGGAACAGGACTTGGACAAGGACATCCTGGATTTATTCCTGTTAGAGAAAGTGACTTTATTTTTGCGGTTTTAAGCGAAGAAATGGGTGGAATTATGGCCTTTGGGGTTATAATACTATATTTCTTATTATTTTATAGATGTATGAGAGCTGCCGTCTATATAGATGATAAATTTTCGGCATTACTTGCTGTTGGATACAGTGCAATGATAGCCACTCAAGTGTTGGTTATAGTTGGTGGAGTTGTAAACATGATTCCATTAACAGGGATAACTTTACCTTTGATAAGCTATGGAGGAAGTTCTATGGTAACTACTTTCTTTGCATTAGGTATACTTCAAAAGATTTCAGAGGAGGGAACAGCAATTGAATGATATTTCTAAAAATGTAAAGATGGTTCTTGCAGCTTTCTTGCTATGTTTTATTTCACTAATATCTTATATAACATATTTTCATGTGTTTAAGGCAGATGAGATTGTAAAAAGTCGTTATAATGCTAGAATACAAGCAGAAAGAAATTCTGTACTAAGAGGTACTATTTATGATAGAAATATGAAAGCCTTAACTGAAACTAAAAAGGTAAGTACTCTTAATCAAAAAAGAACTTATACTGGTGGAGAAACTTTTGCACAAGTATTAGGATATGTTCATCCTAAGTTTGGAATAACAGGTCTTGAAAAACAGTATGATTCAGTTCTTACAGGTACAGAAACTATGGATTTAAAGAAATTTCTTACTTCAATGAAGGAAGAAGAAAAAATTGGATATAATATTAGAACAACATTAGATTATAAACTTCAACAAAAAGCGTATGAATTATTAGGAGAAAATAAAGGATCTGTTGTAGCATTAGATCCTAAAACAGGAGAAGTGTTAGCAATGGTATCAAAACCTTCATATAATCCTAATAATCTTGAAGAAAATTGGAAAAAAATTAATAGTGATAAGGATATACCTTTATATAATAGAGCTATACAAGGTCTATATCCTCCAGGTTCAACATTTAAAGTATTAACAACAATAAGTGCATTAGATAATATAAGAAATGTAACAAACAGAACATTTGAGGATAATGGAGCTTTAGTTTTCAATGCTAGACAATCATTGAAAAACTATAATGGTCATGTTTATGGAAGCTTAAATTTAGGAGAAGCACTTGTAAAGTCTAGTAATGTAGTTTTTGGTGGACTTGGTATAGAATTAGGGAATAGTGCTTTAAAAGGTACAGCTGAAAAAATGTATTTTAATAGTATTATACCTAGTGATGGATTTACGGCGAAGAAGAGTAAATTTCCAGAATTAAAATCTTACGAAAAAGGTAATATGGCACAAAGTGCTATAGGTCAAGGCGCTGTACTTGCATCTCCAATACAAATGGCACTAGTTGCATCAACAGTAGCTAATAATGGAGTTGTTATGAAACCACATTTAGTAAGTGAGGTTTTAAATCCATCAGGAGATAGCATAAAAAAGATAAAGATAGAGAGCTTAAATACAGTTACAACTAGTGAAAATGCAGGACTTGTGAAAAAGTATATGAGGGATACAGTAAGTCAAGGAACAGCTGGTGCTGCTGCATTAGATTCAATTCAAGTATGTGGTAAAACAGGAACAGCTGATACAGGTAAACCTAATGAAAAACCACATTCATGGTTTATTGGATTTGCACCTTATGAAAATCCACAAGTAGCAATTGCTGTAATTGTGGAAAATGGTGGAGTCGGTGGAGGAGTATCTACTGAGATTGCAGGTAAAGTAATAAGAGAAGCATTACGTGGAAAATAAAATAAATGATATAATAAAGTCAAGAAAGTTTAAATCTTGACTTTTTTATATTATATAGAATAAAGGATGCAGAGGAGAAAATATGAAAGGAAAAACTCATGCGGCTATGGGTATGGCAACTTTTATGTCGGTGTATGATAAGGTTCCGGGAGGATTTAGTTATCTAGGGATAATAATTGTAGGAATTGCATCATTATTACCAGATATAGACCATCCCAAAAGTATGATAAATAAATATATACTTCCATTTAAAAATAAGAAAACAAAAATGGTAATATATATAGCGTTATCAATGATTGTATTATATTTTGATTATATGTATATTAAATCCCCTGTGTTAAAGGCTATAGGTGTGGCATTGATATTTGTAGCAGTGTCTTCTCACAGAAATGGACTTACACATAGTTTGATAGGATTAGTTATATTTACAATAATAGCAAGTTATATAGGAAAGTGTTATGCAATACCGGCGAGTGCTTATTATTTCGTAATTGGTTATGGGATGCATCTATTTTGTGATATGATGACTAAAATGGGAATTCCTTTATTTTACCCGTTTATAAATAAAAAGTATAAAATGCCTTTTACATACAATGTTAATTCTAAAAGAGGTAATGATTTAGAAGAGTTTTTAATAATAGTTTCATTAGTATACATAATATATAGATTGCCAGGAATTTTTTAATAGAAAAGAGGTATTTTAATATGTTTGATTTTGAATACCAATTAAAGATAATACCAGATAAACCAGGTGTATATCTCATGATAAATTCATTAGGAGAGGTTATATATGTAGGAAAAGCTAAAGTACTAAAAAATAGGGTGCGCCAGTATTTTCAAAATTCTAAGAATTATAGTAGTAAAGTTAGAGCTATGGTAAAAAATATAGCAGAATTTGAATATATTATTACAGACTCGGAAATGGAAGCGTTAATTTTAGAATGTAATTTAATAAAAAAGTATAGACCAAGGTATAATATTTTGCTTAAAGATGATAAACATTATCCTTTTATTAAAATTACAGTAAATGAAGATTTTCCAAGAATTTTTGTTACTAGAATTAGAGCAAAAGATGGTGCTAAGTATTTTGGACCTTATCCAGAAACTTCCGCTATTTATGAGACTTTAGAGCTTATAAAAAAAGTTTTCCCAATTAGAAACTGTAGATTATATATTAAAAGTGATTCAGAACCTATAAAACCTTGTTTAAATTATCATATAAAATTGTGTACGGCGCCTTGTGCTGGATATGTAAGTAAAGATCAATATGGTAAAACAATAAAAAAAGTTATTGATCTTTTAAATGGAAAAGATAATGAGGTAATTTATGAATTAAAAGAAAAAATGAAAGAAGCATCAGAAAAGTTAGAATTTGAAAAGGCAGCAACTATAAGGGATAAAATATTAGCTGTTGAAAAGATAAGAGAAAGACAAAAGATAATTGCTAGTAATTTTGATAATGAAGATTTTATAAATATATATAGTGATGAATCTGATTGGTGTGCTCAAATTTTCTTTATAAGATACGGCAAAATAATAGGTAGAGAACATTTTATTTTAGATGAAGGAATATTTGAAGAAAAAAAAGATATAATATCAAATTTTATAAAAGATTTTTATGGTGGTACAGCATTTGTACCTAAAAATATATATGTACCGGATATAATAGATGTAGAACTTTTAGAAAACTGGCTTTCTTCCAAAAAAGGTTCTAAAGTTTCTATAAAAATTCCTTTAAAAGGGGAGAAAAAGAAACTATTAGATTTAGTTGAAAGTAATGCTAAAAACACTCTTGAGCAATTTAAATTAAAAATAAAAGTTGATAAGGAACTTCATAGCAATATATTAAAAGAACTTCAAAGTTTATTAGGATTAGAAGATATACCAAATAGAATGGAAGCATATGATATTTCAAATATACAAGGTGTAGATTCAGTAGGTACAATGATAGTTTTTGAAGATGGAAAACCTAAAAACAGTGATTATAGAAGATTCAAAATAAAAACTGTTAAGGGAGCTAATGATTATGATAGTATGAAAGAGATACTCACAAGAAGATTTAAACATGGCTTAGAAGAGATAAGAGAAATACAAAAAAGAAATCTTATGTTAAGTGGAGCAAAGTTTAGTATATTTCCGGATCTGATTTTGATGGATGGTGGAAAAGGGCAGGTAAATATAGCTTTAGGAGTATTAAGAGATCTAAATATAACTATACCGGTTTGTGGTATGGTTAAAGATGATAAACACAAAACTAGGGGTTTGGTATATAATAATAGGGAAATAAATATAAAGAGTAATAATAAAATTATGCAATTAATTACTAGAATACAAGATGAAGTGCATAGGTTTGCTATAACATATCATAGAAGTCTTAGAAATAAAAGAGTTCTTCATTCTATATTAGAAGATATACCCAATATAGGTATTAAAAGAAGAAAAAAGTTGTTGCAAAAGTTTGGAAGTATAGATAATATAAAAAAAGCTTCATATGATGAATTGTTAAGTACTGATTCTATAAATGAAAAAGCAGCTAAAAGCATAATAGATTATTTTCATAAGCACAATTATTAGAGAGGGATGGTATTAATGAAATATACTTTAGATGTACATACACATACAATAGCTAGTGGGCATGCATATACGACATTGTTAGAAAATGCCAAATATGCTTGTGAAATAGGATTAAAGGTATTAGGAACTACTGAGCATGGACCTAAAATGCCACATGCTCCACACATATGGTATTTTTATAATTATAAGGTATTGCCAAGAAAAATATATGGTGTTACAATGCTACATGGATGTGAGGTTAATGTCGTTGATTATAAGGGAAATGTAGATTTACCTGAAGACATTCTTAAAGATTTAGATATAGTAATAGCAAGTTTACATGAGCCTTGTGTTACACCAGGAACTATTGATGAAAATACACAAGCTATTTTAAATGTTATGGATAATCCATATGTTGATATTATAGGACATCCGGGTAATCCAGCATTTCCTATACACGCAGAAGAAATTATTAAAAAGGCAAAAGAAAAAAATATCTTAATAGAGATAAATAATAGTTCTTTTAAGACATCTCGTATAGGAAGTATACCTAACTGTACTGAAATTGCAAAACTTTGCAAAAAATATGGTGCGAAGATAATACTAGGAAGTGATTCGCATGTATGTTTTACTATAGGAAACTTTGATAAGGTTCAGGAAATATTAGATAGCATAGATATGCCACAAGAATTAATAATAAATAATGATGAGAATAAGCTTATAACTTATCTGAAAAATAAAGGAAAATTAAAAGATATAAATCTTGATTAATTAGGATTTATATTGATTACATAATAATAATTGTCAAGGAGAAGCTAATGGTTCAGAGTATGGATATTAATAAAAAATTAGAAAGTATTCTAGATAAAGAAGAGATAAAAAATAATGTCTTAATGAAAAGCTATACTTCATTTAGAGTAGGTGGACCTGCAGATGTTTTTGTTACCCCTAATAGTTATGAAAAAATAAGGGATGTAATAAAGATTTGCAAACAGTACAATGTTTCATATTTTATATTAGGAAATGGATCTAATTTATTAGTAAGAGATGGTGGAATTAGAGGGGTGGTTATAAATTTTACTAAACTTAACAAAATTTTAGTGGAAGAAACTAAGGTTATTGCAGAAAGTGGAGCAATTCTTTCTATGGTTGCAAGTGCAGCATTAAAAAATGATTTAACAGGACTTGAATTTGCACATGGAATACCTGGAAGTGTAGGAGGAGCAGTTGCTATGAATGCGGGTGCCTACAACGGGGAGATATGTCAGGTAATAGAAAGTGCCACTATTATTGATAATGATGGAGAAATTAGAGAAATATCTAAGAAAGAGATGAATTTAAGTTATAGAAATAGTTTAATACTAAAAAATGGATATATTGTTCTTAAAGCTACATTTAAGTTACAAAGAGGGAATCATGATTCTATAAAATCTAGGATGGATGATTTAATGAGAAGAAGAAAAGAAAAACAACCATTAGAGTATCCATCAGCAGGAAGTACATTTAAAAGACCAGAAGGATATTTTGCTGCAAAGCTTATAGAGGATTCTGAACTTAAAGGGGTTCATGTAGGAGATGCAGAGGTATCTGTAAAACATTCAGGCTTTATAATAAATAAGGGAAATGCTTCTGCAAAGGATATATTAGATTTAATAGAATTAGTAAAAAATACAGTTAATGATAAATTTCAAGTTATGTTAAATACAGAAGTTAGAATAGTCGGAGAAGATGAAACGAACTAGTATAGTATATTTCTATACTAGTTTTTTTAGTATTAAATTTATGGTTGTTTTATGAAAAAGGCTACTTTATAAAATAAAGAATTTATATAAAAAACATGATATAATAACAACATAGGACTTTATTAATGTAGGAGGGAAGAATATGAGGTTTGTAATTGTAACAGGGTTATCAGGGGCTGGAAAAAGTCAAGCAATAAGGAGCTTGGAAGACTTAGGATATTTTTGCGTAGACAATCTACCTCCAACTTTAATGGGAAAGTTTGCAGAAGCTTGCTATCAAACAGACGGTAAGATAAATAAGATAGCTCTAGTTATTGACATTAGAGGCGGAGAATTTTTTAATGATTTATTTGAGAATTTGAAATATCTAAAAGAGCAAAATTATAGATATGAGATATTATTTTTAGATGCTAGTGATAAGGTATTAGTTAAAAGATACAAAGAATCAAGAAGAACCCATCCGCTAGCACCAGGAGGAAGAATTATTCAAGGAATTGAACTTGAAAGAAGAAGATTAAATGAAGTTAAATATAAAGCTAATAATATAATTGATACCTCTAATATGACTCAAATGCAATTAAGAGAAAAGATTTGGAGAATTTATGGTGACGATGAGCAAATCCAAAATAGACTTATAATAGATGTGTTATCTTTTGGATTTAAATATGGTATACCAGTAGATGCAGATTTAGTATTTGATGTTAGATTTTTACCTAATCCATATTATATTCCAGAGCTTAAAAAGTTCTCGGGTGATGATAAAGAAATACAAGATTATGTGTTAGGATTTAAAGAAACTAAAGAATTTATTAATAAGTTAGATGATATGTTAGAGTTTTTGATACCTAATTATATAAAAGAAGGAAAAATACAATTAGTAATTGCTATAGGATGCACTGGTGGAAGACATCGTTCTGTTACTATAGCAAATGCTATATATGATAAATTAAAAGAAAAAGGTCACAAAGCAAGCAAAGAACACAGAGATATAAATGAGGATATAAAAAAGGGTGGAAGAAAACTATGAAAATAGTGCAGTGGTTGAAGCCGGGAATAAAGCTGAAAAGGTGGATTGCACTTGGAACCATGGGAATTTTATTTATAGTATTTGCAGCAGTTGAATTTTTTAATAAAAATATTGTCAACAAAAACTATATGTTTTTCTATATATTTCTAATTATTTGTGGAGTGTGTATTTTATATATTTCTATAAATCAAGGAATTCAGTCAATAATATCCTTAATAAACCAAGGATATTTAAATATATCGATAAATTCAACAAAACTCGAAAATCTAATTTGTGAAAAAAGACTTCTTGTAAAAGGACCTAAAATAGTTACCATAGGTGGCGGAACGGGACTTTCAACTATGCTTAGAGGATTAAAGTATTATACTTCAAATATAACTGCAATAGTAACAGTTGGAGATGATGGTGGAGGATCAGGAGCTTTAAGAGAAGAACTAGGTATACTTCCTCCTGGTGATATAAGAAACTGTATATTAGCATTAGCTGATACTGAACCTTTAATGGAAGAATTATTACAATATAGATTTAAGGATGGAAACTTAAAAAATCAGAATTTCGGTAATTTGTTTTTAGCTGCAATGGATGGATTATCAAGTAATTTTGAAGAAGCAGTTCAAAAAATGAGTTCGGTATTAGCGGTGACAGGTAGAGTTTTACCTGTCACTTTGGATGATATGGTATTAAAGGCTAAGTTAAAAAATGGAAACGTGGTAGAAGGAGAATCTAATATTCCTAATGAAGTTGTATCTCAAAATAGTAAGATAGATAGAATTTTTATTGAACCGAGTGATGCTAAGGCATTAAAGGAAGCTGTAGAGGCAATATTAGATGCAGATGCTATAATTTTAGGACCAGGAAGTTTGTATACAAGTGTTATTCCCAATCTTTTAGTAAAGGATATTAGTAAGGCTTTAAAGTTTAGTAAAGCTTTAAAGATATATGTTTCTAATATAATGACACAAAGGGGAGAAACAGATAATTATAAGGTTTCTGATCATATAAAGGCTATTTTTAAACATGGTGGAGATGGAATTATAGATTATGTAGCTACTAATACTAAAGATATAAATGATCTGATAATAGAAAAGTATTTAGAAAAAAATGCAAAACAAGTTAAAGTAGATGAAAAAAGTATAACAGATTTAGACGTCAATATAGTGGAAGGCGAATTTATAACTATTAAAGATGGATTTGTAAGACATGATCCAGATAAGCTGGCAAAATTTTTAATGGAAACAATAATGGATAAAAAATTACTCTATGATAGAAAAAAAATATTAGAGTACTTTTATTTGTCTCAAAGATTAAAGGAAAACAAGAGAAGTAAGGGGTAGAAAAACATGTCATTTTCTTCAAAGGTTAAAAATGAGATATGTAGATATACAGAATTAAGTAAAGTAGAAGCAATAGCTGAGTTATCAGGTATAATGAAAGTTAGTGGAACTTTAGGATTTAGTGGAGATATGAAAATAAATTTTAGAGTATCGACGGAAAACCCAGCTATTGCAAGACTTGTATTTAAAATACTTAAAGATCATTTTAATATTCATACAAAAATTTTTGTTAAGAAAAGTAATTCACTTAAGAAAAATAATATATATTTAGTGGTTATAGATAATAATATGGGTGTTAAGGATCTTTTAAAGGAAGTTGGAGTGCTAAAGGAAGAAGATGGAATGATTACTTTAGATTATAGTGTTCCACAAGAAATATTAAAAGATGATAATAGTAGAAGAGTATTTATAAGAGGAGTATTTTTAGGAGGAGGAAGTATTAGTAATCCTGAAAAAACTTATCATTTAGAGTTTGTTACTCATCATGAGGATTATGCAAATGAACTAAGTCAAATAATAAATACTTATGGGTTAAATTCTAAAGTTATTCAGAGAAAAAGTAGTTTTGTAATATATTTAAAAGAGGGCGAACAAATAGTAGATTTATTAAATATAATTGGGGCACATGAGTCTCTTTTAGAACTTGAAAATGTTAGAATAATGAAAGAAATGAGGAATAATGTAAATAGGCTTGTTAATTGTGAAACTGCCAATCTAAGTAAAACAGTTAATGCGGCTGTAAGACAGATAGGTAGTATTAAACTTATAGAAAAAGAAATTGGTTTACAAAGACTACCAGAGAATTTAAGAGAAGTTGCTGAACTTAGATTAAGTTATCCCAATGAATCACTAAAAGAACTTGGACAGATGTTAGAGCCGCCAGTAGGAAAGTCAGGAGTTAATCATAGACTTAGAAAAATTGAAAAAATAGCGGAAGAATTAAGAAAAGAAGGAAAGTAGGAAGTTTTAAATGTCAAAACATGAAGAAATAATAAAGCACATATCTAATTTAGATGTTGGGGCAAAAATTTCTGTAAGACGCATAGCAAGTAAATTAAATGTTAGTGAAGGAACTGCCTATAGAGCCATTAAGGATGCTGAAGTACTGGGAATAGTGTCCACAATACCTAGAGTTGGAACTGTGCGAATTGAAAAAGTTAAAAAAAAGAGTATAACATCACTTAGCTATGCTGAGGTTGTAAATATAGTTGATGGAACTCTTTTAGGCGGAAAAGATGGTATTCATGAACGGCTAAACAAATTTATTATGGGGGCTATGCAAGTAGAAGATGCTAAGAAGTATATGCTGCCTGGTTGTTTAGTTATAGTAGGCAATAGAGAAGATATGCAAGAGGAAGCCCTTCAGAACGGATGTGCTGTTTTAATAACAGGAGGGTTTAATTGTAGTGAAAAAATTAAACAATTAGGAAATGAAAAACGCTTGCCCATAATATCCTCCACTTATGATAGTTTTGCTGTGGCAACTATGATAAACAGGGCGATATCAGAAAGTTTAATAAAAAAAGATATTATTTTAATTGAAGATATAATGATCTCTGATCCGATATATATGAACTATGATGATAGCATACAAAGATTAAAAGAAATTATAAAAAATACTAAGCATCAGAGATATCCTGTAGTTGATAATAGTATGAATGTAGTTGGAATTGTTACTATAAAAGATCTTCAAAAGAAAAATGATGAAAAAATATTTATAAAAGATATTATGAGTAAAGAACTTATAACAGTAACAGAAAAAACCACTGTGGCATATGCAGCTCATGTAATGGGATGGGAAGGAATAGAATTATGTCCGGTAGTTGATGGAAGAAAATTAATTGGTGTTGTAAGTACAGAAGATATAATAAAGGCAATTCAACATATAGCTAGACAACCACAAGTAGGAGAAACGTTGGAAGATTTAATACTTAAAAATTTTCAATATGAAGTAGAAGATAATATTATGCATTTCACCGGTAAAATTATACCAGAAATGTTAGATCAATTAGGTACTGCATCGTGGAGTTCTATGAATATGTTATTATCAACTGTTGCAATATTAACTTTAAGACATAAAAATAGCATAAATATTTCTGTGGATAGTATTATGACGTATTTTATGAAACCTGTGCAAATGGATAGTATAATTGATATATTTACTAAGGTTATTGATATGGGGAGAAATTTCTGTAAAGTAGAAGTAAATATACATAAGAAAAAAGAATTAATAGCAAAAACTATGCTTTCTGCCAAGATACTAAGATAAAATAAAAAGTTTCCCTTATTTAAAATTAAATAAGGGAAACTTTTTATTTTTAGATTTATTAAATTATCATTATAAAGATAATTTAAAGGCTAATAATAATAATTTAATATTAAAATACAAGTATTATTAGCAATTAATTAAAAATTAAAAGCTATCATTGACACATTTTAATAAAAAGAGTATAATTTTTATTAAATTGAAACGGAAAAACTAAGGAGGATTTAATATGACAATAGATAAGAAGTTTGTTGTTCCTGAAGGATATAAATCAAGTATGGATTTAAAGAAAACAGAAATTGCTATAAAAAAACTTAAAGATTTTTTCGAAAGAGAGCTTGCATATAAATTAAATTTAATAAGAGTATCAGCTCCATTATTTGTTAATGCATCTAGTGGGCTTAATGATAACTTAAATGGTGTTGAAAGACCAGTAGCCTTTGATGCATTAGATATAAAAGATGAAGAAATACAAATAGTTCACTCATTAGCTAAGTGGAAAAGAATGGCTCTTCACAGATATGGATTTAAACCAGATGAAGGATTGTATACTGATATGAATGCTATAAGACGTGATGAAGAATTAGATAATATACATTCTATGTATGTAGATCAATGGGATTGGGAAAAAGTTATAGAAAAGAAAGATAGAACTGAAGAAAATTTAAAAGAAATAGTCCAAGGTATATATGAAGTATTTAAAGGCACAGAGAACTTTATAAATAATAAATATCCGGAAATAGATAAAATACTTCCAGAAAAAATAACATTTATAACTACTCAAGAATTAGAAGATATATACCCTAATTTAACAGCTAAAGAAAGAGAAAATGCTATAACAAAAGAAAAAGGTGCAGTATTCTTAATGAAAATAGGGGATACATTAGCTTCAGGGGAAAAACACGATGGAAGAGCGCCTGACTATGATGATTGGAGTTTAAATGGAGATATATTATTCTGGTATCCAGTATTAAACTGTGCACTTGAATTATCTTCAATGGGTATCAGGGTTGATGAAGATGCATTAAAGTATCAGTTAAAGAAGGCTAATTGTGAAGAAAGAGTAGAGCTTGAATTTCACAAAATGCTTTTAGGGAAAAAACTTCCATACACAGTAGGTGGAGGAATAGGTCAATCTAGAATATGCATGTTCTTTTTAAGAAAAGCTCATATAGGAGAGGTTCAAGCTTCCATATGGTCTGATAGTGTTATTGAAGAATGTAAAGAATCAGGAATTACATTACTGTAATATTTTTATACAGAAGCTATTTTTAGTTTCTGTATTTTTTTATTAAAATTTTTTAAAGTTTCTAGCCAAGTGTTTTCAAATTATAATTTTTAATGATATAATCATAGTCGAGTCCTTCTTTGTGATTATTTTAGATTTTTTATGAAAAATTATACCACAGAGTTAGGATTTATTTCTTTTTTGTAAGATTTTTTAATAATATATAATGTCTTACAAGTATATATTATTTTTTAGAAAGGAGTATTAGCAATGAAAATTTTATTAGTAGATGATGAGGAATCAATATTAAACTTAGTAAAGATGAATCTTATGTTTGAAAACTATGATGTAGTAACCGCTGAATGTGGAAAAGATGCTATAAAATTATTTCAAAGTGAATCACCAGATTTAATAGTACTAGATTTAATGCTTCCAGATATGGATGGTTTTCAAATTATACATGAAATTCAAAACATAAATAGTGAGATTCCTATAATAGTTCTTAGTGCGAAAAATCAAATAAATGATAGATTGCTAGGACTTCAATTGGGGGCAGATGATTATATAACAAAACCTTTTGATAGTAGAGAATTAATTTTAAGAATAAGAGCAATTTCAAGAAGGATAAATAAAGTTAAACTAACTACTAATAAAGAAACTAAAAAAATTATAGAAAAAGGGTTTATCAAGATAATGGTTCTTGAAAGACGTGTATTTATTAATTTAAAAGAGGTTAATTTTACACATATAGAATTCGAGATATTAGTACTAATGGTACAAAATGCGTATAAAGTTTTTACAAGAGAAGAACTCCTAGATAAAATATGGGGATATGATTTTTCTGGAAATACAAGAGCTGTAGATATTCATATTAAAAGAATTAGAAAAAAATTATTAAATCATGAAGAAGCTATTAAAACTATATATGGAGTAGGATATAGGTTCGAGGTATAATGCTATGAAATTTGGAATTAAAAGAAAAATATTATTTATGAATATAGCAGTTTTAATATTATCAATAGCGGGTATATATGTAGTTACAATATATGAACTATATACGAGAATAACAAATAATTCTATAGATATGTTAAAAAAGGAAAGTTATAATAGCCAAGCTTTTGTTATGGAATATTTGCAAAATGAAGATAAATTTCATGTGGAAAAGGTTTTAAATGAAATGAGTCCTTTTATAGCAACTTACTTATCAAGTAAAAGTAAAGTTAGAGTTCAGATATACAATAACTCTTCTATTATAGGAGATTCTGAAAATTATCCTAATATAAAAAAAGATGATGATATAAGCAATGCTTTAAGTGGAAAAAAAGCTTATATAATAAGAAAAATCCAGGGAGAATACTATATCTTATTTTCAAGTCCTATTTATTATAATGATAGTAAGCTTGGATGTATAAGATATATTTATAATTTAGATAAAGAAAATAATATAGTATTTAAGACGATTTTAAGTATGACCTTTTTTGCGGTGATTTCTATTTTATGTTCAATTATACTAAGTAATTCTTTTTCTAATGAAATCGTTAAACCAATAGTTATATTAAAAAAAATTGCAAGACAAGTTTCTCATGGCAAGTTTGTAAAAAATTTTGAGATAAATAGTAAAGATGAAATAGAAGATTTATCAAAGTCATTTAATATAATGTCTAATAATATAGAAAATATGATTTTAAAATTAAAAACAGAAAAAGAAAATCAAAAGAGATTTTTAGATAATATAACACATGAGTTCAAGACTCCAGTAGCTGCTATTATGGGTTATTCAGATCTTTTACTTAGAGTAGAAGATAAAAAGGATACAGAACAATGTATTAAATATATAAAGAAAAGTAGTGATAGATTATTAAATCTTGTTGAACAATTACTTGAACTATCAGTGCTAAATAAAGATGAATTTCAATTAAAGAGAAAACCTGTAGATATTAAAACTGTTGTTGAAAATTCTGTGATGCTTTTAAAACCAAGGATGAATAAGTTTGGAATAGATGTAAAGCTAAAAATAGATTCTAAATATATAAATATAGATAAAGAAAAAACAGAACAAGTTATACTTAACATTTTAGATAATGCAATAAAATACAGTGAATGTAGTGAAATTATTATAACTATGAATTATGATGAGGATTTTGTTAAAGTATGTATATCAGATAATGGACAAGGTATACCAGAGGAAGAGTTAGACAAAATATTTGAACATTTTTATACGGCTCATAAAAGTTTGCAAAATAAGCATGGAGGTAGTGGCCTAGGACTTTCTATTTGCAAAGAGATTATGAATAAGCAATCAGGAAAAATACAAATAGAGAGTAATGAAGGAACAAAAGTAATATTAAAATTTAAAAATCAAGAATAAAAAAGTAAACGTTACAATTTTGACACAATTACGAACGAATTGTGAAAAGATTACAGAGTATCATAATAATAAAATAAGGTGAAGTGAAGTCATGACAAACTTTCAATATAAAAAAATTATATGTTTATATGTTATATCTTTTATTTTAATGGGAGCAATGGGTATATGCCTTAGAGCATCAATTGCTAATAAGTTAGTTGTATTTGATGATAAGGAACAAGTATTACAATATTCATCTAATTCCATTCCAATAAAAATTCAGCTCTATAGTAAAAAATGGGGCGAGCTCACTATAAATTCTGGTGATTTATTAAAGGAATTTTGGAATCTTGTTGATTCTATACCTAGAAGTAAGGACTTTTATGATTCTAAAATAAAAAATACTCCTAATGAAATTATAGGAACAATTTTTTATTTGAATGGTAAAAAAAGTACTATGTATTTAAATAATAACTTACGAATAAATGATAGTTATTATGGTGGAGACAAAAGTTCAGCATATATAAATAGATTAAAAAATTTTATTGATGATATATTTTGTACACCGTCAGTTCTTGCATCTCTTGTAAACGATAAGAATAAGGTAACTATTGTGGATAAATTCAATGAAGTTAATAAGTGTGGAAGTAATGATAAGATTTTAATAAAAAACGAAATTATAAAATTAAAGAGAATAAGCAATAATAAAAAACTTGAAAAAGCTATATGCAATAAAGGAAATTTAAATTATCATATTAGGATATATAGAGAGAATTTAAATAAAGATAATATTAATTCATCAAAATCAAAACCAGGTAATTATGACATAATTAGTATAGATATATATGAAAATAATTATGTTATAGTTAGAGATTATGGAGAAGAAATAGTAGATTCATTTTATATGGAAGGTAATTTAAATACTGTTTGTAAGAATATATTAGGAAATTAAGATTGCATATGGGGGAAGAAAAGTGAAAGTTAGTAAAAGGTTAGTTAATCTTATAGTAAGCATTTTAACAATAGTTTTAATTATTATTGGGTACTTTATGATTTCTCAAAGACCTAGTAAACGTTTACCGCAATTTAAAGGTAAAAAACTATTGGTATATGTAGCTTTTAATGAGGATGAGGCCAAAGTTTTATTAGATGGTTTTAAAGAAAAAACAGGATGTGATTATTCATTTTTAAGGTTTCCAACTGAAAAAGCAGCTGAGAATGTTGTTAAAGAAATAGCATTTCAAAAGGCTGATGTATTTTTGGGTGGTACAGCAGATGCCATTGAGTTATTAAAACTAAATGGGTGTTTAGCTAAGTATGTAGTTAAAGATACTGATAAGATACCTTTAAAATATAGAGATCCTGATGGATATTGGACAGGGCTTTATGTAGAGCCACTTTCAATAGGAATAAATGAAGAAAGATGGAATAAGGAATTCAAGGGAATAAAAAAACCAACTACTATGGAAGAACTATTAAATCCAGCATTTAAAGGAGAGATAGTTTTGCCAGATCCTAGAACATCAGGTACGGGATATACTTTTTTATCATATTTAGTACAGAACATGGGAAAGGAAAAAGCTCTTACATTTTTTAAAAAGCTAAGAAATAATGTAGGTCAATTTACTGATAGTGGCTTTACACCAGCTAAAAAAGTAGGTGTAGGTGAATATTTAATAACTGTTAATTTTATAAATCAACAATTAATAGTTAACAGTTCAGGTTTTAAAATACAGTCTATTGTACCAAAAAATTGCGGTTGGACTATATGTCCAGTAGCTAAAATAAAGAATAGTCCCAATGAAAAGGTTGCCAATGCTTTTATAGAATATTGTACTACAAAAGAAGCTAGAAGATCATTAAAAGATTTTTCTATGGCAATTCCAACAATAGATGATAATAGAGTAAAAAAAGATGTTAAGGTTTATAAATTAAGCGATAGTTATAATTTTAATAGGGCCGCTAAAGATAGAAAATATCTTTTAGATGAATTAAAAAAAATAATGTAATAAAAAAAAGAAAGGATGATTTAACATGAATATATTTAAGCCAGCAGCACATATTAAACGTTTACCTGAAGAAAAAATAGATGCTGCTTATAAAAGATATCGTATACAAGTATTTCTAAGTATATATATTGGATATTTAACTTTCTACTTTGTTAGAAGTAACTTCTCGGTTGCGAAGATGTATCTTGTAAAAGAAGGATTTTCAGTAACTCAATTAGGATTTATAGCATCAGGACTTGGTATTGCCTATGGTATAAGTAAATTTGTCATGGGAAATGTATCGGATAGGTCTAATCCTAGATTTTTCTTGGCAGCAGGACTTATTTTATCAGGAGTTGTAAATATACTTTTTGCAACAACTACTAGTACTATGTTTATGTTTGTTTTAATGTTACTTAATGGATGGTTCCAAGGAATGGGATGGCCTCCATGTGGTAGAACTATGACACATTGGTTTTCAGATAAAGAACGTGGTGTTAAAATGTCAATTTGGAACACTGCTCACAATGTTGGTGGTGGACTCATAGCTGCAATCGTTGTTTTTGGAGTAAATTACTTTGGAGGATGGAAGGGTGCATTTTATTTCCCTGGTATTATAGCAATAGTAATAGGTATATTATATATATTATTTGCAAAAGATACTCCACAATCTGTTGGATTACCGCCAATTGAAGAGTATAAAAATGATTATCCAGAATTTGTTGTTGAAGTTGAAGATAGAGAAAAAGAATTATCAGCAAAAGAAATATTGGTTAAATATGTATTAAAAAATAAATTTTTATGGTTTATAGCTATTGCAAACGTTTTTGTATACTTTGTAAGATATGGTGTTGTTAACTGGGTACCAACATATCTTGAACAAGTAAAACATTTTTCAGTAAAACAATCAACATTAGCTTTTTCACTATTTGAATATGCAGCAATTCCAGGAACTATAATTGTTGGTTGGTTAAGTGATAAAGTGTTCCATGGAAGACGTGCACCTATGGGAGTATTTTGTATGATAGGTGTTGTTATAGGAGTGTTTGTTTATTGGAAGAGTTCAAGTATTGTATCTATTAATATAGCATTATCTTTCATTGGTGCATTAATATATGGTCCAGTTATGCTTATAGGGGTTAGTGCATTAGACTTAGTACCTAAGAAAGCAGCAGGAACTGCAGCTGGATTTACTGGATTATTTGGTTACTTAGGTGGTCAAGTATTAGCAGAAGCTGCAATGGGAGCTGTTGTTGATAAATTCAGCTGGAATGGTGGATTTATGACATTAATGGTAGCTTCAGTATTAGCAATAATATTCTTAGCATTTACTTGGAATGTACATGATAACTCTAAAGAAGAAATTCAACAAGCTGAATGTAAATGTAATTAGATAAATATAACTACAATAAAGTGTGCAGTCATCTTTGATAAAAGGTGACTGCACACTTTATATTTAAAATTATAAATAAGATATTATAATTAAATAATATTAAATTTTATTCGATTATATAAGAGTATTTATAGGCATACATTTCTACTTATGATAAAACAATTTTTAGGAGGAACAATTATGAAAAAAAATTTTTTGAAAGTTCTATGTTGTTTAGCTATAACATGTATTACAATTGTTAATGCTTCAACAGTAGCGTTAGCTAAAGATAATGCTAATAGCAATACTAAGTTAGAAAGGGCAGTAAATAGTAAATATACTTTAGGGCAATTAAGTAAATTATCCTACGATAATCTTGTAGAGACATTGTCTAATATAAGATGGAATGATATAACAGACTTTATGCAGTATAACGAAGGAGCAAGAAAGTTTTATTCTGATACTAACAGAGTTCAGGCATTAATTGATGCTTTAATCAAAAAAGGAAGAGAATATACACCTAATGATGATAAAGGAATACCAACATTAATTGAGGTTTTAAGAGGAGGATATTATTTAGCCTTTTATAATAAAGAATTAAAGCAATTAGATGAAATAAGATATAAGGAAAAGTGTATTCCGGCTATACTTTCAATAGAAAATAATCCTAATTTTTCATTAGGCTCTTATTCTCAAAATGAGATTATAAAAACACTAGGATTATTAATTGGTAATACAACTTCAAATAATATTGTAGTTAATAAGTTAGTTACTGTTTTAAAAAAATATAATGATAATATTAATGAGAGCTCAAGAAATAACTCAGCAGGACAAGCTATTTATAATATTATAAATGGAGTAAATTATTCTATTGATTCGTATTTATTTAAATCTAAAAAAGATATTAAAAGTACATCTTGGTTTGGTAATATAGATGGATTTATAACCGAAGTTGAAAGATTAGCGCTATTAGGTAATGTTAATACACAAAATGATTGGATCATAAATAATGGGATCTATTATACAGGAAAATTAGCGAAACTTCATAGCAATAAAAAAATTCCTCAAGGTGTTATTGAAAAGGCATTAAGATTGTATCCGTATCTTGGAGAGCAATATTTTAAAGCAATTGAAAGTATTAAATATGATTTTAGTGGTACATATTTAAATGGAAGTAAAGTTAATATGAAAGAAATAAAAGAACAAGGTACAAAGCATTATCTTACGAAAACATATACTTTTGATGATGGAAAAATGATAATAAAAACTGGTGATAAAGTTTCAGAAGAAAAAGTTAAAAGACTTTATTGGGCATCAAAAGAAGTAAAAGCACAATTTCATAGAGTCATCGGAAATGATGAAGAATTGGAAAAAGGAAATGCTGATGATGTGTTAAATATAGTAATTTATAATAATCCTCAAGAATATAAATTGAATTCTACATTGTATGGATATAGTACAGATAATGGTGGTATATATATTGAAAATGTAGGTACATTTTTTACCTACGAGAGAACTCCAAGAGAAAGTATTTTTAGTTTAGAAGAATTATTTAGACATGAGTTTACGCATTACTTACAGGGGAGATATTTAGTTCCTGGAATATGGGGACAATCAGATTTTTATAAAGGTAATAATTGCAGATTAACATGGTTTGAAGAAGGTTCAGCAGAGTTTTTTGCAGGTTCAACACGTGAAAATAATATATTACCAAGAAAATCTGAAGTAAGAGGAATTTCAAATGATGTTTCAAAAAGATTTTCGCTAAATAAATTATTGCATTCGAAATATGGTTCTTTTGATTTTTATAATTATGGTTTTGCTTTTTCAGATTATATGTATAACAATAACATAGATGTTTTAAACAATATAACTAATTATGTGAAAAATAATGATGTAAAAGGATATGAGAATTATATAGAGACTTTAAGTGCTGATAATAACATGAATAATAATTATCAGAATCACATGCAAAAATTAATGGATAACTATGATACATTAACAACTCCTCTTGTATCTGATGATTATATAAAAGAGCATCTACGTAAAAGTGCTAAAGATATATATTCTGATATAGAGAAGGTTACGGGATTAAAGAATATAAAAACTATAGAAGAAAAAGGACAATTTTTCAATACAGTTACATTAAAAGGAACATATATAGGGGATATAAGTAAAGGAAAATTAGAAGATTGGAATAATATGAATTCAAAGGCTAATGAATTCTTAAAAACATTAGATAGCTATAACTGGTCTGGATATAAAACATTAACATGCTACTTTGTAAACCATAGAGTAAATAAATTGGGACAAGTAGAATATGATGTTGTATTTCATGGAATATTAAATGATGATGTACATGAACAAGTAAAGAAAGATACTCATACAAATAATAAAGACTCAAAAGTTGAAGATAACAAAGGCTCTATAATAGATAATAAAAAAGAGAGTACTAAAAATCACTCTTTTGAAAATGCATATGGACCATTAATTTCAGATAATAAGATTAGTGGAGAATTTAAAGATAATGATAAAGATAATGATAAAGATATATATTATTTCAATGTAAAGACACCAGGAAATGTAGACATATCAGTAGAAAATAAAGATAATATCAAAATTGCATGGAAGGTAGTTTCCGAAGAAGATAAAAATAAATGTATAGCATATCCAATAACTAGAGGGAAATTTTTAAATGGAAAATTTAATGCTAATAAACCAGGAAAATATTATGTTGTAGTGTATAGATACTCTAATGAAAATGGAAAATATAATTTAAATATTAAGGGTAATTTAGAAGAAATACAAACTAAAGAAGTAGAAGATAACAATTCATTTGAAAAAGCCAATAAAGTTATTTTAAATTCTAATATAATTGGTGAAACTACTAAAAATGATTATGCAGATATATATACTTTTAATGTTTTAGATCAAAAGGAAGTAAATATTAAATTGACAAAGTTAAATAATGCTAAATTAAATTGGGTAGTTTATAATGCAGATAATTTAAAAGAATATGTATCATATGCAAAAGAGTATGAAGATACTATGATTAATAAATTTATAGCTAAACCAGGAAAATATTATTTATACGTTTATAGAGTTGATGAGAATGGTGGTAAATATAAAGTTAGTATAAAATAGAGTTATACGTTTAAAAAGATCAGAGAATTTCTCTGATTTTTTTTTATTACACAGTATTCATGTTTACTTTTTTAGGTATATGAAAATAATTTAAAATAATAAGGTTATGTGATAAAATCTAATATATTGTATTAGTTAGATATGCAATTACTAAAGAAAGGAGGATGAATATGGGAGAAAAAAAATTTGTGCATTTACATACACATACGGAATATAGTCTTTTAGATGGTTCAGGAAAAATAGGCGGTTTAATATCAAGAGCTAAAGAACTTGGAATGAAAAGTCTTGCTATAACTGATCACGGAACAATGTTTGGATGTGTAGACTTTTATAAAAAGGCTAAAGAGGCAGGGATTAAACCTATTATAGGTTGTGAAATCTATGTAGCATCAAATTCTATGCACATTAAAAGACTTGATAGTGAAAATAGAAACCATCATTTAGTACTTCTTGTAAAGAATGAACAAGGATATAAAAATTTAATGAAGATAGTATCTAAAGCATCTATAGAAGGATTTTATTATAAACCTAGAGTAGACCATGAATATTTAAAGGAACATAGTGAAGGACTTATAGCTTTAAGTGCTTGTCTTGCTGGAGAGGTTTCTTATAATTTATTAAATGGAACAAAGGAGAAGGCAAGAGAAATAGCTTTATTCTATAAAGATATATTTAAAGAAGGATTTTATATAGAATTACAATATCATGGGATAGATAAGCAGCTTAGAGTTAATGAAATGCTAGTAGAACTTGCAAGAGAACTAGATATACCAATAGTTGCTACAAATGACGTTCATTATATAAAAAAAGAAGATGCTAAATCACATGAGGTTTTGTTATGTATTCAAACAGGAAAGACCTTAGATGATGAAGATAGAATGAGATATGAACCACAAAATTTTTATTTAAAATCTCCAGAAGAAATGTATGAGACATTTTCTTATGTTTCGGAAGCTTTAGAAAATACTAATAAAATAGCTGAGGAATGTAATTTTGATTATATATTTCATGAATCTAAACTTCCTAATTTTCCACTGCGGAAAGGTGCAAATCATTTTGAATATATGAAAGAATTGTGTTATAAGGGACTTGAAGTTAGATATCCAGAAGTAACCGATGAATTAAAAGAAAGATTAGAATATGAACTAGGCGTTATAAAGCAAATGGGATATGTAGATTATTTCTTAATAGTTTGGGATTTTTTCAGATTTTCTCATGAAAAAGAAATAATGACAGGTCCAGGTAGGGGGTCAGCGGCAGGTTCACTTGTTGCATATACATTAGGAATTACGAAGATTGATCCTATTAAATACAATCTTATATTCGAACGTTTTTTAAATCCCGAACGTGTATCTATGCCTGATATAGATTCTGACTTTTGTTATGAAAGACGTGGGGAAGTTATTGATTATGTAGTTGAAAAGTATGGAAAAGAAAACGTATCTCAGATAGTTACGTTTGGAACTATGGCACCTAGAGCATGTATAAGAGATGTTGGGAGAGCCATGAATTATTCTTATGCTGAAGTAGATAGAATAGCAAAAATGATTCCAACGGTTTTAGGGATTACTATTGATAAAGCATTAGAAATGAATCCAGAATTAAAAGAAGTTTATGATAAAGATACGCGTATTAAAGAATTACTAGATGTAGCTAGAGATTTGGAAGGGCTTCCAAGACATACTTCTACTCATGCTGCTGGTGTTGTTATAGCATCACAACCTTTAGTTAACTATGTACCACTTTCTAAAAATGAAGAAGCAATAGTAACACAATTTACTATGACTACATTAGAAGAACTTGGACTTCTAAAAATGGATTTTTTGGGACTTAGAACATTAACTGTTATAAGAGATGCTATAGAACTTATAAAGAAAAATACTGGGACAGAAATTGATCTAGATAAAATAAATTTTGAAGATGAAAATGTATATAATATGCTTGGAAGAGGAAAGACAGTAGGAATATTCCAATTAGAATCAGCTGGAATGACTAACTTTATGAAGGAGCTAAAGCCAGAGAGTTTAGAAGATATAATCGCTGGAATAAGTCTGTATAGACCAGGACCTATGGCTGAAATACCTAAATATATCAAAAATAAAAATAATCCAAAGAATATAGAATACATTACTCCTAAACTTGAGGGAATACTAAATGTAACTTATGGAGTTATGGTATATCAAGAGCAGGTTATGCAAATTGTTAGAGATCTTGCAGGATATTCTATGGGAAGAAGTGACCTTGTGCGTCGTGCTATGTCAAAGAAAAAGCACAAAGTTATGGAAGAAGAAAGAAAGAATTTCATTTATGGTATTGAAGAAGATGGTAAAGTAGTAGTTCCTGGATGTTTAAGAAATGGTATTAGTGAAGATGCTGCAAATAAGATATATGATCAAATGATGGATTTTGCAAGTTATGCATTTAATAAATCACATGCAGCGGCATATGCAGTTGTGGCATATTATACAGCATATTTAGTACATTATTATCCAACAGAGTTTATGGCAGCTATGCTTAATAGTGTAAGAGGAAATAGTGATAAAGTTGCAATTTATATAAGGGCAGCAAAACAAATGGATATAGAAACTCTTCCACCTGATATAAATAAAAGCTTCGGAAAGTTTACAGTACAAAATGGAAAAATACGTTTTGGTTTATCAGCTATAAAAAACGTAGGTGAAAATATAATTGATGTAATAGTTAAATCAAGAGAAGAAAAAGGCGAATTTAATTCTTTTGTCGATTTTTGTAATAAAATATCTATGGGAAGCATTAATAAAAGAATGATTGAAAGCTTAGTTAAAGCGGGGGTTTTTGATTGCTTTGGAATTTATCGTTCACAACTTTTAGCTGTATATGAAAAAATAATTGATTCTGTGGTAAATCAAAGGAAAAAAAATATAGAAGGTCAAGTAAGTCTGTTTGGTAGTTTTGATAATGAATTTAAAGATACAGAAATTAAATATCCAGCAATAGATGAGTTTAATAAAAAAAGTAAACTTGCTATGGAAAAAGAAATGACAGGATTATATTTAACAGGACATCCATTAGAAGATTATGAAGAAATTTTAAAAAATGCAACAAGTGCTAAAACTACAGATATTATTATAGATGAATCTTTAGAGGAAAATCTTGTAGATGAGGTGTCACTTCATGTGGAAGAACAAAATTCTAAGATTAAAGATGGAGACAAAGTAATTATAGGTGGACTTATTACAAACGTTACCAGAAAAATAACAAAAACTAATAGTATGATGGCTTTTATAACTTTAGAGGATTTATATAGCTCAATAGAAGTTATAATTTTTCCAAAGACTTTAGAAAGATTTAATAACACAATAATGGAAGATGAAATAGTATTAATAAAAGGAAGAGTTACAAAACGAGAGGATGAACAACCTAAAATACTGTGTGATCATATAGAAAAAGTTTTTAATTTTTCTAATAAAAAATTCTATATTCAGGTACAAGAAAAAAGGGATGTAAAGCCAACCATAAATGAAATAAAATCTATAGCTATTAGAAATAACGGAAATATACCTATATATATTTGTACAAAAGATGAAAGAAAAAAGTATTTAGTATCAAGAGAGTATTGGGTAAATGATACAGATGAAGTTGCAACTGTATTTAAACAAAGATATGGTAATAATAATGTAAAATTTATATAGAGATATAATCTAATAAAAAACTAAATAAAAATACATAGTATATTTATCTTAAATAAAAACAAACTAATTACATGGAGCTATGGAGTATAAAAAGTAATAATATTGTAAAAATTAAAGATGTTTTTAGTATTTTAATTAAAATTTTGAATGCAAAATTGTAGATATGGTGGTATACTATGTATAGCTAATAAAAAACTTAAAATTAACAATTTATATGCTTCATGGGATGGAAAAAGTCCCAGTGCTTTTGGGAGGTAATGAGTAATGAAAACAATTGCTGTTTTAACAAGTGGTGGAGATGCCCCAGGAATGAACGCCGCAATAAGAGCGGTTGTAAGAACAGGGCTAGACAAAGGTCTCAAAGTAATGGGAATACAAAGAGGGTACAGTGGATTAATAAATGGAGAAATTTTTGAAATGAACCGTCAAAGTGTTGCTGATATAATACATAGAGGCGGGACAATTTTGAGAACAGCTCGTTGCGAAGAATTTAAAACTGAAGCCGGTAGAAAAAAAGGCGTTGGAATTCTAAAAGCTTTTGGAATTGATGGAGTTGTAGTTATAGGTGGAGATGGATCTTTCCAAGGCGCACAATTGCTATCAAAATTAGGTGTTAAAACTATAGGAATACCAGGAACTATAGATAACGACTTAGCTTATACAGATTATACTATCGGATTTGATACAGCAACTAACACTGTTTTAGATGCGATTAACAAATTAAGAGATACTTCATCTTCTCATGAAAGAGTTAGTATAGTTGAAGTTATGGGAAGAGGTTGTGGAGATTTAGCTTTATTTGCTGGAATTGGTGGTGGCGCTGAAAGTGTCATAGTACCAGAAAAAGAATTCAATGAAGATGAATTATGCAAAAAAATATTAGAAGGTAAATTAAGAGGAAAACTTCACAATTTAATAATCCTAGCTGAAGGTGTAGGTGGAGGAGAATCTCTAACTAAAAAGGTACAAGAAGTAACAGGAATACAAACTAGATTAACAACTCTAGGACATATACAAAGAGGAGGAAGTCCTTCAGCATTTGATAGAGTTTTAGCATGCAGATTAGGAGCTAAAGCTGTTGAACTTTTAATCGAAGGAAAATCTTCAAGAGTAGTTGGTTTAAGAAATAATAAGGTAGTTGATGATGATATAGATGAAGCATTATCAATGGAAAGTAAATTTGATGATGATTTATATGATATAGCAGAAATACTATCTTATTAAGATATATAAATATTAAATAAATATAAAAAATTAACTTAAAGGGGAGTAAGTAATTTATGCAAAGAACTAAGATGGTTTTTACAATTGGACCTGCAAGTGAGAACAAAGAATATTTAAGAGAACTTATTTTAGCTGGAATGAGCGCAGCTAGACTTAACTTTTCACATGGTGATTTTGAAGAACATGGTGGAAGAATCAAAACTATAAGAGAATTAAGAAAAGAATTAAACAAAGAAGTAGCAATAGTTTTAGATACTAAGGGACCTGAAATCAGAACTAAAGAATTTGAAGGAAAAGTACAATTAGTTAAAGGAAGCAAATTCACAATATATTGTACAGAAGATGTAATGGGAGATGCTACTAAATGTACTATTACATATGCTGACTTATATAAAGATGTTAAACCAGGAAATATTATATTAATAGATGACGGTTTAGTTGGTCTTACTGTAGAATCAATTGAAGATACTAAAATTCACTGCGTAGTTGCAAACAACGGTATTGTATCTAGTAAAAAAGGAGTTAACGTTCCAAACGTAAGCATAAAACTTCCTGCTATAACTGAAAAAGATAAGGGAGATTTAATCTTCGGATGTCAAGAAGAAGTTGATATGGTTGCTGCTTCATTTATAAGAAAAGCAGATGACGTTTTAGCTATAAGAAAAGTTTTAGATGAAAATGGTGGAGAACACATAAGAATATTCTCTAAAATAGAAAACCAAGAAGGTGTGGATAATGTTGATGAAATATTAGAAGTATCTGATGGTATCATGGTTGCTAGAGGAGACATGGGAGTTGAAATTCCTATAGAACAAGTTCCAATAGTTCAAAAAATGATAATAGCTAAATGTAACAAAGCTGGAAAACCGGTTATAACAGCAACACAAATGCTTGACTCAATGATTAGAAACCCAAGACCAACAAGAGCAGAAGCATCAGACATAGCAAACGCTATATTTGATGGAACAGATGCTACAATGTTAAGTGGAGAATCTGCTAATGGAGATTACCCAATTCAAGCTGCTCAAACAATGGCTAGAATAGCTCAAGCTGCTGAAAAATACGTTGATCACAAAGCTAACTTAGAAAAAAGTAAGCTAGAAAAAGTTGACAATATTGCAGATGCTATAAGCTTAAGTGCTTGCACAACAGCTATGGAATTAAATGCTGCTGCAATAATCGTACCAACTAAGACTGGTAACACAGCTAAAATGATCGCTAAATATAGACCAGAATGTCCAATCATAGCAGTAACACCAGATGACAAAATAACTAGAAGATTAGCTATATCATGTGGAGTATACGCATTAACTGCTACAGCTTTCAATTCAACTGATGAAATGATCGAAAAATCTGTTGCATTTGCTAAAGAAGCAGGACACGTTAAAGATGGAGATACTGTTGTAGTAGCTGCTGGACTTCCAATACACGAATCAGGTACTACTAACATGATAAAAGTACACGTTGTAGGAAAATAATCAAAAAAAAATAAAAAAATGCGTTTTAGTGCTTTAAATATTGTTTTTATTTTGGTATAATTTTAATACTATTGGTTAAAATAATTCAATATGAAAGCAACTGATTCCATTCTTAGCACCCTTTTATTAGGGTGCTTCTTTTTTATATTAAATTATTTTGAAAAATGATTACATTACTAAAAAAACAGTTTATAATATACAAGAGAATAAAAAGATACAGAAAGGTAGAAGATTTAATGAATAAAATTATACCTGTAGAAAAAAATAAGGAATATATTGTAGAAATTTTATCACTAGGTTTTGAAGGTGAAGGAATAGCAAAAATAGATAATTATGCAATATTTATACCAGAAGCAATGATTGGAGAAAAAGTAAAAATTAAAATAGTTAAAGTTAAAAAGAATTTTGCTTATGGAAAATTAATTGAAATATTAGAAACATCGAAAAATAGAGAAATACCAGTATGTGATATTTATAAAAGATGTGGTGGATGTAGTATTCAACATTTTAATTACGATGCACAATTAGAGTTTAAGAAAAATAGAGTTAAGGATTGTTTAGAGAGAATAGGAAAACTTCAAGTTATTATGAAGGAAGAAAAAAATATTAGTTATTTGGACAATAAGTCAGCTATATTACATGATACATTAGGAATGGAAAATCCATATAGATATAGAAATAAAGTTCAACTTCCAGTTGGAGAAGAAAATGGAGAAATTAAAATTGGATTTTATGCACCAAGAAGTCACAACATTATAGATATGGATATTTGTTATATACAAGATGAAGTTGGCGATACAGTAGTATCACTAACAAGAGAATGGATGGAAAAATACAATATAAAACCATATAATGAAGAAAAAAATGTTGGAATAGTAAGACATATAATGATTAGAAGAGGGTTTAATACAAATGAAGTTATGGTTGTTATTGTAACTAGAACGAATGAATTACCACATAAGAAAGAATTAATTGAATTAATATTAAAAAACATAGATGGAGTAACTAGTATAGTTCAAAATATAAATTCTAAAAAAACTAATGTAGTTTTAGGATTAAATAATATAACTTTATATGGAAAAGAGTATATAAGTGACTACATAGGGGAATTTAAATTTAATATATCACCTTTATCATTCTTTCAAGTTAATCCTATACAAACAGAAGTACTATATAACAAAGCATTAGAATATGCAGCACTTACAGGAAATGAAGTAGTTTTTGATGCTTATTGCGGAACAGGAACTATATCATTATTTTTATCTAAAAATGCAAAGAAGGTATATGGTGTAGAAATAGTAGAAGATGCAATTGAAAATGCAAAAATAAATGCTAAAGAAAATAATGTTAATAATGCTGAGTTTATTGTTGGTAAATCAGAAGAGGTTATACCAAACTTAATTAAGCAGGGAATAAAAGCTGATGTAGTTGTAGTAGATCCACCAAGAAAAGGATGTGACAAATCACTACTAGATGCTATAGGAAATATGAAGCCAGATAGAATAGTGTATGTTTCCTGTGATCCAGGTACACTTGCTAGAGATTTAGCTATTTTAGATAAATTAGGATATGCAACTAAAGAAGTTCAACCCGTGGATATGTTTCCTCAGACAGGGCACGTTGAGAACGTGGTTCTTTTAACTAGAGAAGATTAAGAAATAAATATGTTAAAAAATATAACAACATTTGATGTTATAAGGTAGAGTATACAATTATCGTATACAAAAAAGAATAATTTTATGAAGACATATAAGATATTATATAGACTCAATTAAAATATGGACTCCTGTTTTATAGTATTAGAGTAGTTCTAATAAAATACAAACGATATTGAATTATAAACAAAAATCCTATGAAATAGATTATAAAATCTATTTCATAGGATTTTTTTTCATTAAAAACATAAATAAATATTTTTTAAAAATTTTACACATTTTGTACACTTCAATTGTTATACATTATGGGGAGATAATAACCGCTAAGGAATGTTAAAAATGTGGATATATATTCTTGAAAATATTTAATTTATTAGGAGGATACGGTAATGGGTTTAAAATTAGTAAATGTTACGAAATCTTATGGAGAAAATGTAATACTGGACAACATTAACCTTGAACTTGAAAATGGTATTTATGGACTTTTAGGAGCTAATGGTGTTGGAAAAACTACTTTGTTTAAGGTAATTAGTGGTTTTTTAACGGATTACAAAGGAAAGGTAGTTTATCCTAAACTTAATGATAAAAATGAAACTTTATTAGGGTTTCTTCCACAAAGTTTTACTGGTTATCCAGAGATGGCTGTTCAGGAATTTTTGAAGTACATAGGAGGTATTAAGGCTAATGCTTCACAACATATTATTAATAAAGAAATTGATGAAAAACTAGAGTTGTTTGGTTTGACAGATTTCAAAAGTAAGAAACTTAAAACTTTATCGGGAGGACAACTAAGAAGAGTAGGTCTTGCTCAAGCTTTTTTATTAAATCCCAAAATTGTAATGCTTGATGAACCTACAACAGGACTCGATCCAACAGAAAGAATAAGGTTCAAAAACTATATTTCAGAGTTTGGTAGAGAACAAACAATATTAGTTTCCACTCATATTGTTAGTGATTTAGAATTTATATCAAAAGAAATATTTATATTAAAAGACGGTAACTTTGTAATGAAAGGAACGGAAAAACAATTAGTTCAACGATGCAATAATCTTGTATGGGAAGCAAGTTTCAAAAATGAAATGGAATTACATAATCGCCTAAAGGATTATACTATTTCAATGATTTATGATGATGGTGGAATAACAAAAGCTAGAGTTATAAGCGAGAAACCTCCTGTGCCTAATTCTATAAACGTAGTTCCAACTTTAAACGACATATATCTCTTTAACTTTAAAAAGGAGGCACAATCCAATGCTAAATGAGCTTAAAAAGTTTACAAGCAAACTTCATATAAAGATTTTAATTTTACTTGTTATTTTAGCATCAATTGCTACAGCAAATTCCGCTAGTAATAGTTTTTCTGCACTAAAATCTGCAGATTCTAAGATGATAGAAGGTAAAGCTTCAATACCTTTAATAAAAGAACAATATAAGAATACTAAGGGAATTCTTACAATAGATACACTTAATAAGGCTTTAAAATACTATAAGTCAAAGCCAGATTGTGAAACAGCATTTTTAGAAACAGATATTAAGTATCCATGTGTTTTCAATTTAATGGAAAAAGCTTATATATATGATGATACAAAAGAATCATCCATATTTCAAAAAGAATCAGCTGTCTTTCATAAACTGAAGGACATGAATGATTTTTACACTAGAAATATAAAAGTAATTACAGAAAAACTAAATAATGAAAAAAATAACTATGAATCTTGGGAAAAAAATATTATTCTTGAAAAAGCAAAAAATATTAATAAACCATTTAATATTGATTTTAATAAACACTGGGAACTAGTATATACATGTTTTATAATTTGTTTTATGGTTATTGCTATTTCTGCTATTGTAATAGGTGCACGCTTATTTTCTTATGAAAAAGACAAAAATATGGATGTTTTATTGGTTTCTCTTGGAGATGAATCTCTTAGAAAAATTGGAATAAATAAGATAAAAGCATTGATTACTTTTTTAACAGTAGAGCTTTTAATAAGCGTAAGTATAATATCAGTTATGATGTTTTCAAATACTGGAATTAGCGCTTGGAATAGTCAAATTCAAATAAAATATTTTACTTCTCTATACAATTTAACTTTTGGACAAGCATATTTATTAATTATATTTACTGGTTGGATTAGTATTATAGCTATAGGAATGTTTACTGCAACTTTAAATGCTTATAAGCAAAAATCTTATACTACTTTATTTCTTGGAGTTATTATAACGTTTATTCCAATGATTGCTGTAAGATTAGATATGTTTCCAGTTATTATAACAAAGTTTTTTAAGATGCAACCAATAAATGCATTTTCTATCATTGGAAATTTAGAATCACTTCAAGTTTTTAATTTTGTATTTTTTCAGGTACTTACTATGACTGCTATTATTGTTAACGCTATGATAATTTTAGGAATTTGTATATTTATATCACCTGGTTTATTTGTTAATAGAATAAAAAATGCATAAGGAAATGAGAGGTAGGGAAAAAATAGGAAGTAGGAGTTAGGGGGTAGGATAAAGCAATGGACAATTGTCAGCTATCAACTATATTTTCCTACTTCCTGGGTCCTATTCTCTTATTTAAAAAATGGAAGTAGGGGTCAGGCACTTATGGAATTAGAAGGAGGTAGATTATGTTTTCTGAAATGAAGAAGTTTTATAAAAATACAGCTATAATAATTTCTCTTGTTTTATCGGTAGTATTAGCAATAGGAATGCCTATTTTATTTATATATGATTATGCAAGTTACGACTATTCTAATGGAAAGGAAGTTGTAATAGAAGGTGTTAAGGGACTTAATTATAGAAAACAACAGATGCAAAAAGTTTCTGGAATTTTGAGTACAGATAAACTGAATAAAGCCCTTAATTTTTATAAATCTCAGCCAAAAGGAGATGATGCATATTTTAAAATAGAAGACAAATATCCTGGAATGTATTCTTTTTTAAAGGATGCATATGCGCCTTATGGAAGTGGAAATTCATTTGATGTTGGTAGTATACAAAATGCTGATAATTTTTACAACAAAAGTACAGAAAGAGTAGAAGAAAAGATAAATTTATTTTATAAAAAGGCTATTTCCACAAGTGAAAGGCAAGAAGCATTAAATAGAGCAGCTACTATAAGTAAGCCATATAATCTTGAATTTGTTGATCAGTGGCCAATTTTAATTAAATCTTTACTATTTGTATATATATTTATAATTTTATCCGCAATTTTAATATCAAATCAGCTTTTCTCATTCGAGAAAGAAAATAATATGGATATTATATTAAATTCTGCAGGTAGAAAAAAACTTGTAAGCATAGGATTTAAAAAAATATTTGCAATGATAGCTTATTTAACTTTAGAATTTATACTATGTACCTCTATTTCCACAACTATTATCGTTGGAATGTTTGGTGCTAGTGGCTGGAACTCTCAAATACAAATTTTACTGAATTTTTTTGCAAGTATATATAATTGGTATATTGGAAAGATGTTCATTAATTATTTTATAATTGCATGGGTAAGTATATTAGCTATAGCACTTATTGGAGCATTTATCAATTCTGCCATACAAAAAACATATGCATCATTGACAATAGCAGCATTTTTAACAGTTACTCCAATGTTTTTAAAAAACAATCCATTAGTATCGGCAAAAATTCAAAGATATTTATCTGTACAACCTATAAATGGAGTTAGTTTGGTTCCTTTTATTGATAGCTTATTAATCTATCAATTGGGATCTTATAAAGTGCTTACTGCATATGTAATTTTGCTTATCTCGATAATTTGTTCAATCATAGGAATAATATTTTCACCTATTATATTTTCAAGAAAAATAACTAAAAATGCTTAAATAAATATTAGCCAAGACTTAAAATTGTTAAAAAAGTACACATTTTAGATACTTCAATTTAGGAGGGACAGTTATGGGACTTATAGAAGGTGTATTTAAATGGGAACGTTAATAAAATATGAACTTAGAAAAATTTTTAAGACAAGAAGTACTAAGGTTTCTTTAATAGTTATTTTATTATTGATGGTATGTTCGGTGGTCTCCAACATAAAAAATAGGTTGTATGTGGATGACATGGGTAATGAGATTCGTGGATTAAAGGCTATTGAATTAAAAAGAGAACAAGTAACAAAGCATGCTGGATATTTATCTGAAGATAAATTAACAAATATATTTAAGGATTATCAGAAGATAAATAAGGACAGTAAAAGTTATAAGCCTAATTCAAAGTGGTTAAAGGACGAAGTTTTTGGAAAGTATATTGTGAATAAAGATGAAATTTTAGATCTTATACGTCAAGATTTTTCTTATGCTGATAAGTACAATTATGATATTGATTCATTATCAAATAAAGATATAAAAAGTTTTTATAAAAGACGTGACACAAAAATCAAAGAAATATTAAATAAGAAGTATTCACATGGAAGTTATTCAGAAAGTGAGAAAGAATATGTATGCGCTATAAACAATAAAATCTCAAAGCCGTTTTATTTTGATTATTCTGATGGATGGGAAGGGATTTTTAGAGAATTATTTCAAATAATACTGATTAGTATTATTTTTGTTATAGGTATATGCGTTGCGCCTATATTTGCATTGGAGTATGAAACGGGAGCAGATTCTATTATTTTATCCACAAGGTATGGAAAGAATAAGTTAATTATAGCAAAGATTTTATCTGTATTTTTGTGTACAACCTTTGTTTACTTTGGATTAGTATTAATATTTACGGTATGTATGTTGTGGATTTATGGAATACATGGATGGAATGCTTCACTTCAAGTTATATTTATTAAATCAGTTTATCCTTTTTCAGTATTAGAGGGTTATTTACTAGGGGTTGCCCTAGGATACTTGGTTGCTTTAGCATTTTCTTCGTTTATTATGGTATTATCATCAAAGATTAAAACATCATCTATTATGGTAATTAGTGGATTGTTGATTTTTATACCAATATTTTTTAAAAGAAATAAAGAAAATTTAGCATTGAATAGATTTACGAACTTGTTTCCAGGAAATGCAGTTAATGCTTTTAGAAACTTTTTTTCATGTGATACATATGCTTTTAAAAATCTAGTTTTACTAGCACCCCAATTAACCGCAATACTTTCTGTTATAGGGATTTGTATATTTGTACCTATTGCGTTTTATAATTTTAGAAATCATGAGGTAGTTTGAAAAACTTTACACATTTTATACACTTCAGTTGTTATACATTATGGGAGGTGATTATGTGGCACAACAACCAATAAGAGATATTAAAAATGGAGATGTAGATTTAGCTGAAACCATTGTTAGGGAAAATTATAAAGATATTTACAAATATTGCTATTGGAAAGTAGGAAGTAGTGAAAAGGCAGAAGATATTACTCAAGAAGTTTTCTTAAGATTTATTAAAAATATTGGTTGTTATTCAGAACGTGGAAAGCCGCGGGCTTACTTATATACCATTGCTAAAAATTTATGCATTAATGAGTATAAGAAATATAATAGAGAAATTTTAAATTCTGATGAAGTAATCATTAGTTCAATCACGGGAGATATCTTTGAAAATATTGTTGATAAGATTACTTTGCAAAAACTTATAGGGGAACTTTCAAAAGAACAACAAGAAGTCATATTATTAAGATTTGGACAAGGATTAAAACTTGGAGAAATTGCAATTATAACTGATACAACAAGATTTACTGTTCAATATAGAATAAAAAAATCATTAGCAATTTTAAAGAACAAATTAAGAGAAGGAGGTATTGACTATGAAAAAAGACCTACAGGAGAGTATTAAATCATTGTATGATTCTGTGCCACCTAGTTCAAAAGAAGATGGTCTTGAAGAAACAATTTTAAGAGTACGTCAGTTGGTAGTGCAATCTCAGTATAATAAAGCATCCTTTTGGCAATTCTTTTTTGCTCAATTTAGTTTAATTAGAAAAAAGGTTTGGATAATCCAAATGTTAATTGTTTTATTATGCAGTATAAGATTATTTTGCTTTTCAGATGGAATTGATACATTAGTCATGATTTCTTCTACGGCACCATTATTAATACTTGCAGGAATACAGGAAGTAACCAGATCCTATAAATATAAAACTCTTGAAATTGAGTTATCAACAATATATTCATTTAAACAACTTATTCTTACTCGTATTACAATTTTGGGATTAGTAGATATTTTTATTTTAACTATTGTGTTAATTTTATCAGGAATAAATCTTAATCTAAATTTAATTGTATTGATACTATATATATTTGTACCATTTTTAGTTACGTGCTTCACTTCACTATTTATCTTAAATTATTTTAAAAATACAGATTGTAATTATATGTGTATAGTAATGGGAATAGCTACGGTGGCTTTAATTACAGTTACAGCAACCTTTTGGCCTAACTTATATAAACCTTCAGCTTATTTATTGTGGGGAGTTTTATTTATAGTTGCATTTATTGGAGTTGTTGTAGAGATGTATAAATTAGTAAAAAATTGTAGCGAAAATTCAGGGTCTATATATACAAATTAGGGGGAGAGGTTATGGAGCTTACTTTTAATAAATTAACAAGAAAATTTAATGATAAAATAGCTGTAAATGAAATCTCAACAAAGGTTTCAACGGGAGTATATGGATTACTAGGGGCAAATGGTGCTGGGAAAACAACACTTATGCGTATGATTTGTGGGGTTATAAATCCTACATCAGGTGATATATTATTAGATAATAATAATATACGTGACCTTGGAGAGGAATATAGAAATTTATTGGGATACTTACCACAAGATTTTGGATATTATCCAGATTTTACGGCAAAGGAGTTTATGTATTATATTGCTGCTTTAAAAGGTATTAGTACTCAAAAGGCTAAAGTAAAAACAAAAGAATTATTAGAAATGGTAGCATTATCAAAAGTTGCAAATAAAAAAATTGGTACTTTTTCAGGAGGAATGAAACAACGTTTAGGAGTTGCACAAGCTGTTTTAAATGATCCTAAAATATTAATTTTAGATGAACCTACAGCTGGACTTGATCCTAAAGAACGAGTTCGTTTTAGAAATTTAGTAGCTAATTTTGCAAAGGATAAAATAGTTATTCTATCTACACATATTGTTTCGGATATAGAATATATAGCAGATAAAATTTTTATTATGAAAGAAGGAAATTTTATTATGCATGGAACCGTTGATGAGCTTATAGCATTAGCAAAAGGATATGTCTGGGAGTGTGTAGTTGATTCAAGAGAAGTTGAAAAGTATCAAAGTAAATATTGTATTGGAAATTTACATCACTTAAATGGGAAGGTTAAACTTAGAATTATTTCTAAAGAGAAACCAATGGAAGATGCAGTTTCTGAAATGCCAACTTTAGAAGACTTATATCTATATTATTTTCAAGATGAACAGTCCTATGAGGAGGTATAATTAAGTGGTAGTATTAATAAAATATGAACTTAAAAAAATTTTCAAGAGAAAAAGTACTAAGGTATCTTTAGTAGTTATGTTATTATGGCTATTATGTTGGTGCAGTATTATTATAAAAGACAATGATTATACAGATAAAAGTGGGAAAGGGATTAATGGACTAAAATCTATTGAACTAAAGCAAGAAGGAGTAAAAAAACATGAAGGATATTTATCTAAAGAGAAATTAACAAATGTATTTAATGATTATCAAAAAATAATTAAGGACAGTAAAAATTATCAACCTAATTCAAAGAGGTTAAAGAATGAAGCTTTTGCAAATTATGTTGATAAGTATGAAATTTTAGATCTTTTACGTGAGGATTTTTCTTATGCTGATACCTTAAATTATGACATTATAGATTCATTACACAGTAAAGATATAAAAGATTTTTATAAAAGACGTGATAAAAAAGTGAAAGAAATATTAAATAAAAAATATTCACATGGAAGCTATTCACAAAGTGAAAAAGAGTATGTACTTTCTTTAAATGAAAAAATCTCAAAACCATTTTATTTTAATTACTTTGATGGATGGAAGGATATTTTAAAAATGTTATTTCCTGTAATGGTAATGCTCATTGCTTTGGTTATAAGTATATGTGTTGCTCCTATATTTGCATTGGAATATCAAACAGGAGCGGATTCAGTTATTTTATCCACAAGGTATGGAAAGAATAAGTTGATTATAGCAAAGATTTTAGCTGTACTTTTATGTGCAACCTTTGTTTATTTTGGATTGATACTGATAGTTACCTTAGGTATGCTATGGTGTTATGGAATAGAGGGATGGAATGCTGCTTTTCAAGTTATTTCTATTAAGTCAGTCTATCCTTATTCTGTATTAGAGATTTATTTATTGGGCGTTGCTCTAGGATATTTAGTTATATTAGCATTTTCTTCGTTTATTATGGTATTATCATCAAAAATTAAAACATCATCTATTATGGTGATTAGTGGATTATTGATTTTTGTACCAATATTAGTTCGAAGAGATAAAGAGAATCTAGCATTGAATAGACTTATGAATTTCTTCCCAGCAAATGCAGTTAATACTTTTGTAAATTTCTCTTCATATGATACCTATTCTTTTAAAAATATAGTTTTATTAGCACCTCAATTAATCACAATGCTTTCTGTTATAGGAATTTTTATATGTGTACCTATTGCTTTTTACAGCTTTAGAAATCATGAAGTAGTATAGAAAAGGTATTGTTAACTTTAATCTAAGGTTAAGTTGACAATACCTTTTTATACCTATATACTAATGATATTTAGTTGAGTGAATTATATAAAGTTATATTATTTTTCAATTATGGAAGTTTTTTTAATTAGTAAGGTGGGGTAATTATATGAATTTGTTTAGTATAAAAATGCGTGCAAGTGAAGAAGAAAAACATATATCTGGGGCAGAAAACATTGTACGAGAAGATGAATTGAGTAACTATACAGAAAAATTAATTAAGAGAGGATTAAATCATCCAAAAGGACAGGCTGATTTGTTAAATTTAAAGATAGAAAAGGTAGAAAAAGACAATATATTATATTTTGAGGCATTGCCTGTAACTAATGTAGAAGTTGATTCGTGGCAAGATGGATTAGGTGAAGTAAGAAAATTTTTAGCTGAATTAAATATATTTAAAGTTGAAGAAATACTGGAGCTATTAAAAAGTACCTATGCTATGAGAGGAGCAATGTTACTAGATGTTGATACGTTAGAGCGTCTTGAACCAAATTTAAAAAGAGGAATTAGGGCTACATATATGGATCAAGATAGAAATAATTATATTAAAAATTCAAATGATAAAAGTCATTATGAAGAAGCCATAGTTCTTGCAAGCAAGGTAGCAAGTGCACCAGGAGTCATAGGAGAAATATGCATATCGGATGATCCAGATTATGTTACTGGATATGTAGCATCTAAGAAGATTGGTTATAGGCGTATAACTAAAATGAAGAAAATGGGAAGTAAAAATGGTGGAAGAATTTTTTTGTATAGAGGTAAAAAAGATGATGTTTATAAGACTATTGAGTTTTTAGAAAGACAACTAGTCATAATAAAAAATATTCAACCATTAGAAGGTAAGTTTCTAAAACACGATAAGTTTGCATTTATAAAAGAAGAACTAAAAATCTTAAAAGATAAAAATTTATATAGAACAATGAAAAAAATTCAGTCTGCTCAAGCTTCAAATATAGTTTGTGATAATAAAAAGATGATATTAATGGCTTCTAGTAATTATCTTGATATGACAAATAATATTCAGGTTAAAGAGTATGCAAAAAAAGTTCTTGATGAATATGGCACAGGTTCTGGTGGGTCTAGACTTACAACAGGTAATACAATAATTCATGAAGCACTTGAAAAAACCATAGCAAAATTTAAAGGAACTGAAAATGCACTTGTATTTAACACAGGATATGTAACAAATCTTTCAACAATATCATCACTTGTAGATAAAGGAGATGTTATATTTAGTGATGAGTTAAATCATGCTAGTATAATAGATGGATGTAGATTAAGTGGTGCTAAGATAGTGGTTTATAAGCATAATGATATGAATGATTTAGAAGAAAAAATTCAATTTAATCCATGTGCAAAGGGTATCATAGTTAGTGATGCAGTGTTTAGTATGGATGGAGATATTTTAAGACTTCCAGAATTTCTTAAAATTGCTGATAAATATAATCTTATATCAATGGTAGATGAAGCACATTCAACTGGAGTGATTGGAAAAACGGGAAGAGGAATTGTAGAATATTATGGATTAAAAAAGAAACCTGATATTTTAATGGGAACTTTAAGTAAGGCTATAGGTAGTGAAGGCGGATTTGTATGTGGTAGTAATGAATTAATAGAGTATTTAAAAAATAAGGCTAGAGGATTTATTTTTTCAACATCATTATCACCTGTAAGTATGGCCATTTCAAAGAAAGCTTTTGAAATTATAGAAAAAGGTTCGAGGGATGTGAAAAAACTTCAAGAAAATATAAAGTATTTTTGCACGCAACTTAGTTTACGAGGAATTAATGTTAAATCAAAAACTCCAATAATACCTATTTTAATAGGGGATGAAAAACAGGCAATGAATATTTCTAAAAAACTCTTAGATAGAGGAATTTTTATATCAGCAATAAGATATCCGACGGTGAAAAATGGAACGGCAAGGCTTAGGGCTACAATTATGTCATCACATACAAAAGAAGAATTAAGTAAAGTTGCAAGTGCAATTGTAGAGGCTATAAAGGAAATACGATAACTATTTGTAGAAGTGGTTCAGCGAAATGAAAAGAGGTAATTGAGTATATTAAAATGAAAGAACTATCGCTGGTTAGTAATGGAAAGAACATTATTCTTGGAACTTTTCACTGTAGTAGTGAAATACATTGGGATCAAGATAATACAAAAAACTTTATAAAGAAATTCATTATATATGGTATTTTAAGAGACGAATTTAGAAAAATAAAGCAAGAAGGTTAGTTTGTAAATAATGATAAAAATTATATTATATAAAAAGCTATTTCACTTTAGTCTAAAGGGAAATAGCTTTTTATTTTGTTAAAAACATGACATATGTCATATATAAGTTAATACTTATTTCACTACTTGAAAAAGTATAAATGTAGTAATATGATATTAAATTCTAGAAATTAAAGTTAAGGGGTGAAAATATTGATACTTGAAGCAAAAAACATAGTAAAAAGATATGGGGAACATTTAGCAATAGATAATGCTAGTTTATCTGTGAGAGAAGGACAAATATTTGGACTTTTAGGACCTAATGGAGCAGGTAAAACAACCATGATAAATATTATAGTAGGACTTTTAAAATCTTATTCAGGTGAAGTAAATATTTTTGGAAAAGATTTATTAAAGGATGAAATGCATATAAAATCTCAAATAGGAATTGCACCACAAGAAGTTGCATTATTTTATGATTTAACGGCATATGAGAATGTTACTTTCTTTGGTAGATTATATGGACTTAAAGGTAAAGAATTAAAAGATGGAGTAAAAGAAGCTTTGGAATTTACAGAGCTTTGGGATAGAAGAAAAGATTATCCAAAGCAATATTCAGGTGGAATGAAAAGAAGACTTAACATTGCATGTGCTATAGTTCATAAACCTAAACTAATAATTATGGATGAGCCTACAGTTGGAATAGATCCTCAATCACGAATTCACATACTAAATTCTATAAAAAAATTAAATAAAATGGGATCTACTATAATATACACATCTCATTACATGGAAGAAATAGAGGAGTTATGTGATGAAATAGTAATAATGGATAAAGGAAAAGTTATTGCAAAAGGTACAAAGGAAGAATTAAAAGAACTTATAGCTACAGAGGATAAAGTAAGTATAGGGCTTTCTAACATAAGTTATACCATAATAGATAAGATAAAAAAAGCACAAGGTGTAAAAGAATGTGTTATAGACAATAATGTTATAAATATTATTTCAAAAAGTGGAAGCGCAAATTTATCTGAAATAATAGATGTAATTGCGGGGAGTGGAGGAGAGATAAATAAAATAAGTATGGATAAGCCTTCACTAGAAGGAGTATTTTTAACACTTACAGGTAGAAAATTAAGAGATTAGGAGGAGATTATGAGAATTCTATATATTATATTTTATAATTTAAAAAGAAATTTCAGAGATAAGAAAAATCTAATAAATATGATACTTCTTCCTTCAATATTTATATTCATACTTGGAATGGCATTAAAAAGTGCATATATTCCTGAAAATATAAAAAAGACAAGAGTGTATTATTATTCAGAAGATACTCAGGATATTTCTAAAAGTTTTTATGAATATATATCATGTGAAAATGTGAAAAATTCAATAGAATTACAAAAAGTTAGTAGTAAACAGGAAGGGTTTAATTGCATAAAAACTGATGATAGAGCTACTTTTATATATATCACCAAGAGTTTTTCAAAAGATATAAAGAAAGGTAAGAAATCAAGTATACTTATGTATAACGAAAAGAATACTATACAAACGGAGATTGTAAGAAATATTTTAGAAGGATTTGTAAGTAATGTAAATGCTATTTATGCTGTTTATAGTATAGGGGGAAGAGCACAGTATGTTCCTAAAGAAGATACATTGATAACTTCTTTAGTTGATATTAATGGGAAAATTCCAAGGGCTATAGATTATTATGCAGTAACCATGTTAATTATGACACTTATGTATGGTGCAGGTTATGGAGAGTATTCTATAGAGGAAATATATAGAGAAGAAGAAGGTAGAAGAGTTCAGAGTACGCCAACAAAAAAATTTGAAATCTTAATTGGATATATTTTATCATCAGTACTTACTGTATTTGCTTCGGGAGTTTTACTTATGATAATAGCAAAGTATATTTTTAAAGCTAATTATGGAAATAACATACCATTAATAATATTTATTATATTTACAATGTCTGTACTATCAAATTTTATAGGAATGACAATTGCTGTATTAAGAGGAAATCGTGAAAGTAAATTTAATATTTTAAATATGATTGTTATTGTTTGTACATTTGTATCTGGTGGATATATGAGAACTGGTATAAGTAATGACATGTATAATAAAGTTATTAAATTTGTACCAAATACTATGGCTCATAATGCTATGTTTAATTGTATATATGACTTTAATAAAAGTACAGTTGCCTCAAGTATTCTAGCTATGTGGATTGCAATAATTTTTTTAATTACTGTATCTTTATTAGCAAGAAAAAGGGAGGTTTAATATGAATATATTTATAAATAATTTGAAAAGAATTTTTAAATCAAAATCAAATCTTTTTTTTATGGTGATTTTTCCTATAGTACTTATAGTTTTTATTATTGGAACTAATGGGGAGGAAGTAAATTTTCATTAGGAGTTATAGATAACGATAATACTAAATTTACAAAACTTTTTATAAATGAAATGGGAAAATACAGCAAAATAAATTATTTAAGTGAGCCTGAAGTTAAAAAATCCTTAATTAATTTCAAAAACGATTATGTAATAGAAATTCCCAAAGGTTTCACAGAAGAAATTATAAAAGGAAAAAATAAAAATATAAAAGGATATGAAATAGATGGAATAAATGCATCTGTTGCATTAAAATTTAATATAGAAAATTTTATAAAGTCTTCAAGAAATATAGGTGAATATGCAAAAGGAAATGAAAAAATATTTTATGATGGCATGGATAACTATAAAAAAGGTATTTTAAATATAGATTTAAAAAATATGGATAGTAATGAAGTAAGTAAAAAAAATATAATGTTTTCTTTAGGAATTTTAATATTTAATATGTTGATATTGGCGATTAATATAACTCCAATAATACTCCAAGATAAAAAGACAAAAGTTTATTATAGAATATTTACAGCTCCAATATCAGCTAAAAACTATACATTTCAAAATCTTATGAGTTTTTTAGCGATTATTATAGCTCAAATTTTAATAATATTTATCTTTATGATAAATATATTAAATATAAAAATTCCTAACTTTAAAAATATATTTTTGTTATTTATAATGTTTTCTATATTTGTTGTTGCTTTTAGTTTATTTATTTCAAATATATCTAAAGATAAAAAAACAGTTTCAATTATTTCAACGCTTACAGTTACTCCAATGGCTATGTTAGGTGGCTGTTTTTGGCCTATTGAAATAATGCCAAATAGTTTGCAACAAGTTTCTAAGTTTGTTCCAGTAACTTGGATGATGGAAGGCATAAGAAAACTATTATATAATTCAAATCTAAATGGAGTTTTGAGAGAAGTGTCAATATTAGTGCTCTTTTCAATAGTATTTTTGCTTTTAGCCTCATGGAGAGAAAAAGATGTAGTTAATTTATAAAGTTTGGGGTGAAATCTGTGGAGTATATATTTAAACTATTTTTTTATAGTTTTGTAATTTCCACAAGTATAATAGAAAAAAATGTAACATGTCTTTGTGTTGCATCTTTTTTATTAATAGTAATTGTAGATATTTTAGTGACGAAATATATAAAATATAAATATTTTATATATTTACAATCTATAATTATAGTAGTTATAAGTTATTATAATCCAATTTACATTGTATTTTTAAGTATGTGTTCCTATGAATTAATAAAAAGAGAAAATTATTTTGGAATATTGTTTTTTGTACCTATGTTTAAGATTTTAGATGTAAGAGATTTGCCTATAAATATATTATTTTTTTTAGTAGTTAATCTATATGGATATATTTACAATAAATATATAAGAGAAAGAAAGAAATATAAAACTTTATATGATAATGAAAGAAGAATAAGATATGAATTAGAAGGCACGAAGAATAGGCTCATTCACTATGCAGCACAAGTAGAACATTTAACTGAGATTAAAGAAAGAAATAGAATAGCAAGGGAAATACATGATACGGTAGGTCATAGTATTGCAGGGCTATATATGCAACTACAGGCATCAGCAAAAATAAGAGATAAAAACAAAGAAAAATCAGATGAACTAGTGGATAAGTCCATAGATGAACTTTCAAATATTTTATCTTTGCTTAAAGATACTGTGTATAATATAAAACCTGTAGAAACTGTGGGGATAGAATATATTGTAAAAATAGTGGATAACTTCAAATATTGTAAGGTGAACTTTAAAAATATTGGAAACTTTAATAATATATCTTCAAATATAATGGAAATTATAGCAACAAATATAAAGGAATCACTAACGAATGTTTCAAAGTATTCTATGGCAAATAAGGTTGATATAAATTTAGATGCAAATGAAAATTATATAAGACTTTATATAAAAGATGATGGAGTAGGATGTAAAAATATAAAAGAGGGCTTGGGAATAAGTGGTATGAAAGAGAGAATAAGAAATATTGGTGGAAGCATATCAATAGATTCCATCAATGGATTTTTAATAGTTTGTGTTATTCCTATTAAAGATTTTAGGGGTGAGATATTTGAAAATTATAGTAGCTGATGATGATGGATTAATAAGAGATAGTCTTAAATTGATTTTAGAACTTCAAGATGATATAGAGGTTGTGGCAACTGCTGAAAATGGTGAAGAAGTGATTAATTTTTGCACACAATATTCTCCAGACATAGTTCTTATGGACATAAGAATGCCTATTTTAGATGGAGTATTAGCAACAAAAGAAATAAAAAATCAACAAAAAGATATTAAAATAATTATTTTGACTACATTTAAAGATGATGAATATATAGCAGAAGCCATAAAAAATGGGGCAGAGGGATATATACTTAAAAATCAAGATTCAGATAGTATTATTGAATGTCTTAGGACAGTTTATAATGGAAATGGAGTTTTTCAAAGAGATATTTTAAATTCTCTAATGTGTATGATTAGAAATAAAAAGACACCTTCCAATAAAGTAAACTTAACAGAGAGAGAGTTTGAAATACTTGCACTTATAGGAGAAGGGCTTTCTAATAAAGAAATATCTAAAAAAGTTTATTTAAGTGAAGGAACTATTAGAAATTACATAACTAATTTACTTCAAAAATTACAATTAAGAGATAGAACGCAACTTGCTATATATTATCTAAAAAATTATTAATAAAAAATACGATTTCTAATTATTTTTTAAAAATCGTATTTTTTATTATTTGTCAAGCATGGTTTTTTCAACTGATTCAATCATTTTTTTAGTCATAAGTCTACCTATTGGACCACCAGTATAACCATTTAACTTTGAAGTGGTAGTTCCTTTATATTCATTACTAAATTTTATACCAAGTTCATTTACGTATTCAGTTTTAATTTATCGAGTTTATTTTTAGCTGATAGAACTAAAGGTTTATTACTCATGAAAACACCTCGTGATAATATTATTTTGATGTTTTTTACAAAAGAAATACATGGAAAAAAGTTCATGAAAAAATTTAAAACATATTGACAATTAAATTCAAAAGGTGTAATATATAGCAAATGAAAAATTTAATTAAATTCTATGAAGAGAAAAAGTAAAATATATTGTTGTCCCAAAGAGAGTTGGCGTTTTGGTGAAAGTCAATGTTCAAGGTATATTTGAAAATCATCTCTGAGAAGTAAGGCTGAAATTTTTAGTAAGTTTTACCGGAGTTTTTCACCGTTAAAAGAAAAGCGTATTATTAAGTACGTAGTTGAGAGCTATAAAAATATAGTGTGTATTTATTATATATTTTTATAGAATCAGGGTGGTAACGCGATTAGACCTCGTCCCTTTCATTAGGGATGAGTTTTTTTTATATTCAAAATTATATTTTAATAAAGGGGGAAATTTATTTTATGGACATTATGGAAAGCGATATTAGGGTTAATAGAACAGATTAAATATAAATAGGGGGCTTTTAAAATGAATAAAACAGATAATTTATCAGGAAAAAATTTATTATTAGTAAGTTTAATGCTTTTTTCACTATTTTTCGGAGCTGGTAATTTAATATTTCCACCGTTCTTGGGGCAAGCGGCTGGAAGCAATACTTGGATAGCGATGTGTGGTTTTTTTGTTACAGCAGTTGGATTTCCTATACTTGGGGTAATAGCTGTTGCAAAGTCAGGGGGACTTCATGCATTATCAAAAAAGGTTCATCCAGCATTTGCAGTTGTATTTACAGTTTTGATATATTTATCAATAGGACCATGTCTTGGAATACCAAGAGCAGGTAGTTTGCCATTTGAAATGGCAGTAGCACCATTTTTACCAGAAGGACTTATATCTAATAGATTGGCATTATTTTCATATACATTTGTATTTTTTTCAGTAGCATATTGGCTATGTTTAACACCATCAAAACTTGTAAATCGTATGGGAAAAGTTTTAACCCCAACATTATTAACATTAATAACATGTATATTTTTAGCAAGTTTATTTAAACCATTAGGTGGATATGGCGAAGCAACTGGTGAATATGTAAAGTCACCTTTAGTTAAAGGATTTTTAGATGGATATTTAACGATGGATACAATAGCGGCTTTAAATTTTGGAATAGTAATATCATTAGCTGTAAAGGCTAAGGGAGTTAAGGCTCAAAAAGCTGTTATAAACAATTCTATAAAAGCAGGACTAATAGCAGGGGCATTATTAGTATTTATATATTCTATGCTTGGACATTTGGGAGCAACAAGTGGAGGAAGATTTGGAGTAACTGAAAATGGAGCGCAAACTTTAGCTAATATAATGCAATATATATTTGGAAAACCAGGACTTGTATTACTGGCTATAACATTTACACTTGCTTGTTTAACAACATGTGTTGGACTTATAACTTCATGTAGTCAATATTTTGTAACAGTAATACCAAATGTAAAATATATCACTTTTGTAAGAGGATTATCACTTTCAAGCATGGTTTTAGCTAATATGGGACTTACTAAAATATTAGCAGTATCTGTACCAGTATTAGATGCAATATATCCTATAGCTATAGTACTTATACTACTTTCTATGGTTGATAGTCTTTTTAGGGAAAGTTCAGTTGTTTATATATCTACAATAGCATTTACTAGTGTTATAAGTATATTATATGCATTAAGTAGTGCGGGATTAAAACTAGAAGTTTTAGAACAATTATTAAATAAATTACCCCTTTATTCTCAAGGGCTTGGATGGGTTGTACCTTCAGCAGTAGGATTTGTACTTGGATTAGTTTTAAAATTAGTTAAAGATAGAGTATGTGGAAAAGCATTAGCTATGAATAATGTTAAAGAGTAGTATTTTAAGTATATATTTATATGATATTTATAAAAAGTAATAATTAAATTTTATAATATATTAAAATGGGGCTGTCACGCTAAGGAATTTACATACAATATATTAATTTGCAAATTTTGAATTAGCACAATATATTGTAGTATTTATTCTTAATGCGACAGCTCCATTTTTGAAAAGCTAGGATAAAAAAGACAATTAATAAAAAATTGTTGGAATATAGATTTTAAAAGTTACAGTATATTAATGTGCAACATTTGTTTTTATTAATTTAACAAAAGTATCAGGAGTTACTATTCTAATTTCAGGATTTTTTGAAATTTTATCCACAACATATTGAATGTTATCCACATTTTTACTCCAAACATGCACATAGATAAGTGTATAAGCATTACAATTTGATATGTTTGTTTCTCCTGAATTAACTCGATAATTAATTTTATTAATTAATTGATCTTCATTCTCTAGATTAGCCCATAGTAAATCTCTACAAGAAATTATAGGTTTGTTATTGGACCATATGATTTCTCCATGATAATTGTCATGTCTATGATAATCAAGATAGAATAATCCTTGTATATTAGGCATTTTAGTGAATCTATCCCAAAGTTTTTTATCATAAAAAGAAGAATTATCAATAACTGTCAAATATTTTTGATCTACTTTTTTCATATAAGTATCTAACTTTTGTATATAATTATCTAGTTTAGTTTTATCAAATTTGCTTGGATACATATAGCCATTGCCAGAAGGAGGAACTATAAAATAATCGTTAAAAGGACAATAAGTAGCACTTCGATAATACAAGTTAAAAACAGTAGGAGCTAGATAATATATGGAAGGACTTATAGACCAACCTAAATTAAATGTACCTCTTTTAGAAGCTCCATACCATTTAGGAGAACTGTAATTATTTCCAAGATACCATTGCTGATTATCACCATCAGACATAATAAATGTTACATAATGAACATTTTTTTCTCTAGGTATATTATGTGAAGTTTTTTGAAAAAACTTTCCTGAAGGAAAAGAACTAAGAGTACTTAAATTGTAGGACCAATCAGCGGCGACTACACTTACACCATATTTTGAAGCCGTACTTATATTAGTAAATTCATCAGGACCCCAACCTAAACAAATAGAATTACTTTTCATTGAGGAAAAAATTTTATTTCTAAGGGATACTTTATTTACACTATCTTCATAGAAAACTAAAGATTTAGTCATTATAGCATAATCTCTTAGTGATGCAGATTTGTCGGGAGATAGTTGAATTACTATAGAATGATTTAGTCCATGATTCCACAAAGTATTATAAGCCCAATCTTCAGTGGTATTTCTACAATCACCTACAAGTTTATTTATATTATAAAGTCTCACTTTAGATTCTATAGATTCATCAACAGCAATGCATCTATTTAAAGAGGCGAGAGAACAAGCATTGTTTATTGATGGATCTTTGTTGTTTTCATTATTATAAAGAACATATCCATTTATATATTTTTTATATATAATTAATAGTTGCCAAGGATCTGAAACTATTTTATATGAAATTCCATAATTATTTTTTAAGTCATTTAACCATATTTTATAATCTGGTTCAGAAGAATTTAGGGTATATATTTGAGAAGAACAATGATTATTAACTAGTCCCTGGAGAGTAGATATCATTGTTTTTTCAGCAGGTGATAAATTATCTTGTGAAATAACGTATAGATGATTTGGACGTTTAGAGTTTTTTATATAATAAGAATCTGTAAAAAGATTGTTAGAATTTGAATTTATAGTAGAATATAATGGTAAATTATAAGTGCTTGTACATATATTATTAGGGTTTAGTAATGAAATTTTTAGTATTAATGAGAAAATTATAGCTAAAAATTGTAAAGGTATCCTTAAATTTTTCATTTTATTATCACTCCTCTATGTTATTTTGCTTATAAATCTAAGAGTTTATGTGATATTTATATTTTTTATTGATATTAAATTTAGTTATTTATTGATGATTTATTAGCAATTATGACATATTTCATATATAATAAAATCATTATAAAATGTAAGATATTAACATAAATATAGTGATGAAATTTAGAGGGGAAATAATTTATGAGGACTGTTAAAATAAGAAAAATTATATTAGGGGAAGGTATTCCAAAGATATGTATTCCTTTAGGTAGGAAAAATATCGAAGAATTAGAACTCTTAATAATATAGACTTTGATTTAGTTGAATTTCGTGCAGATTTTTTTGAAAATGTAGAAAATATATCAGAGGTAAAAAAGACTTTTTTAAGGTTAGAGGTATATTACAGAATACTCCGATATTATTTACATTTAGAAGTTATAGAGAGGGTGGGGCAAGAGAAGTAAGTGATGAATTTTATTTTAATCTTAATATAGAAGGGTGTAAAATGGGAATTATAGATGCTATAGATGTAGAATTGTTTAATCAAAAATTACGAGTATTAGAATTAATTAAAATAGCTCATGATGAAGAGGTAGTAAGTCGTATTTCAGGCCAAATTTTTGGTTTATCAGTAACCTTTGGAGCTGTAAAAAAAGTTTCTGCTCCAGGGCAGTTAAATCTAAAAGAACTTAAGAAAGTTTTAGAGATGATTCATAAACAATTGGAATAGTTATTTGCAACTATTATTACTATCTATTTTTACATCATATATAGGTTATAAAAGTACAGTTAAAAACAAATAATATAAGAATAAGCAGTACGTATTTTAAGTACTGCTTATTCCAATTAGATTATATTCCTACAACTGTTGTAATTTTAATAAAAATCAGTACAAGTAGTTACCCCAGTGCAAGGATCAGTAACACAATAATTTCCGCCAGTACAAGAAGTTACTCCAGTGCAAGGATTAGTAACACAGGAATTCATATCAGTACAAGAAGTTACTCCAGTGCAAGGATCAGTAACACAATAATTTCCGCCAGTACAAGAAGTTACTCCAGTGCAAGGATTAGTAACACAATAATTTCCGCCAGTACAAGAAGTTACTCCAGTGCAAGGATTAGTAACACAATAATTTCCGCCAGTACAAGAAGTTACTCCAGTGCAAGGATTAGTAACACAGGAATTCATATCAGTACAAGAAGTTACTCCAGTGCAAGGATTAGTAACACAATAATCCATACCAGTACAAGAGTCCATGCTATAATAATCAGAGCTATAATTATAACAAGAATCGCTATATGGATAACAATTACTTTGCATAGAACTTGGACAACAACAACAACAACAACAACAACACATTGGTTGACTTACATTACCACCATTATTATCACTACTACAAGGTACTTGTTGGCAGTATGGGGCTAATGTAGTTCCGCTTACTTGATAACAATATTGACCAGGTGTTGCTGAAATTTTAGTTAGTACAGTGTACCATGACTCAACTGCTACTTCTATTTGTATATTTATTGTGATAGCAGTAGCCGTAGATGGTATATTAAGTGATTTTTTAAGTCCGTATGCGAAAGCGCCAGTTGAAGTGGTATATTCTCGTCCTTCAAGTAGATAAGATAAAAGAATCCTAGCAAAGAATGCCCCTTTGTTTTCTAGTTGTACATATGCACCAGCAGTATTATTTGAAATATATAAATAATCTTCCATTGTTTATCACCTTGTTATCTTAAATTTAATCAGGTAATGTCCTGACAATATAATATATGACATATAATAATTTTTGTTACATTATATATATTATGGGAACGGTATTTTAAATAAAAGTTTTATTATTAAGAGTATTTATTAGGACATACGGAATATGGTAAAAAAACCCCACTGGAAAAAACTTGGGATATTATGCCGGGAGAGGTGCAAGGAACCTCAGCATATAATGGTATGAAAGTTACTCCATAGGTAACATAACATCTTTCATCATTTTTTTCGAAATTTTTAGAAAAAAGAGGTATCCAGATTCCAGGAAAAAATAAAAACTCTACATTTAAATTTATATTTGTTGCATCAGGAGGGATAGTGATTTTTTGCTCTTCTCCCACTGCTAATATTCTACTAATATACATACGAGTAGAACCAAAGTAATCATAACTACCCCAGAAATATATAAGAAAGCCTCCTAAGTTTAGGATATCAATGTATCCTTCCTTAGGTTGTTGGTTAGAATTTATATATTTATACATTTAATCACCTTATTATATAGTTAAAAATTATTTTATTTATAATATTATATAAAATATAAGTTATAGGCGTTACATGGATTAATAGATAAAAAGATTAGAGAAAATTATTTCCCCAATCTTTTTTAGCTGTTTTTATTTTTATGTTAATAATATTAGAATAAGCACTATTACAGCAACAATTATTATAAATACAAATGCACTATTCTATCCTGAATTGTCGGCTGTAAATGCAAGTACTAAATCGGGTGCAAGTTCCTGAAAATGTAAAATAGTTGATGTTTTATTATAGTTTATATTTATTACAAAACAAGTTTGCTATAAAATACTTTTAAAATGATGAAAATATTAGAATATATTCGTTAAAATTTAACAATGTAATATATAATGAATTAAAATGTTGAATGTTCAAGTTATATTTTGTGATATGATAAATATACAATACAATACAAATTTACAATATAAAGGGGGTGATATGGTGAAAAAAAATAGTCTATTTATGTATTTCATATTTGCGGGAATAGCACTTATATTATTAAATAGGTTGTTGAATAATTAAAAATACAAAAAAATAAATAAGTCATCACTTTGTGATATAATGTTTTCGCTTAAAAAAACCATAATATACAAAGGATGACTCAAGTATGATTATAACATTAAATATACAAAGCGAAAACATTTATTTTAAAATTTTTGAAACTGTTAATATTGCATTTAATAAACTTGGCATTAATACTAGAAAAGCTAAAGGTAGACCGCCTAAATATTCAGATCAACAAATTGTTGCATGTATGCTATATGGTGTAAATAATAGTATTTTTAGTCTTAGAGAACTTGAATATAAAATTAAACAAGATATTGTATTTCAAAAGATTATAGGTTTAAAAGAAGTTCCTGACCATTCTACATTTTCTTTAAGAGCGATAGCTTTAGAAAAATACGTGTACTATGGCATTTATGCTATGCTTATTGAACTTATAAATCCATCAACTAGAATTTGTGCTATTGATGGTACTGCATTAAGGAGCTCATTATATGATAGCGAAGCTAGGTATGGAAAAGGAACTCGACTTGGCAGATATAAAGGATATAAGTTACATTGTACCGCTTGTGTATGTGATAGTATATTACCTTTGTCATTTTCTATAACTACTGCAAATGTATATGATAATCAAGTCCAAGGATTGTTATATGAACTCAAAACTTATAATCCATTTATTGTACTTGCCGATGCTGCTTATGATGATGCTCAATGGTTTAAAGTTTCTAAAACTCTAGAATATAATTTATTAACAGACGTAAATATGCGTAAAGCAAACAGTATAGAATCTTTTAAAGATGAATCTAGATATAAAAATGCTCTTTTTATGCAATCGCCAATAGGTAAAAATTTATATAAAAATAGGCTAAAAATTGAACAATTATTTTCTATACTTAAAGGACTCTATAATCTAGAAAACCCTAGACTTTACGGACAAAAACGCTATGAACGCCATGTTAAGTGGGTTCTTTTATCGTATATTATAGACGAATTTAATAAGGTTAATAGCAAAATAAATTCTAGAAAATATCCTTGGAATCTATAGTTTTCATCGCGCTAACGCACTTACTTTTTTAAATTTTTAAAGAACTTCCTAATGCACACTTAAAATTATTAAACACATGCTCGCGCATAAATGCTTTTTAAGATTTGTAAAAATTAGTTATTCAACAACCTAATTAAAGATTGAATTGTGTGATCAAATTATTTGTTCTGTATTCGAAAATTTTTTTGAAGCTAGAGAATTTGTACGTAAGATAATTAATTTATTAGGTTTTATTGGAATGATAGCAGTTGCAATTTCATCTATTATACTTATAGTAAAAAATTTAAAAGCTATTAGGAGTTAACAGAAAAATTATTTATAAAATATGAAAGTTTTAAAAATGACGATTTCTATAAATTAAATAGAAATCGTCATTTCCTATTATTTGTTAATCATCCTTTTTTCAACTTCTTCAATCATTTTTTTAGTCATTAATCCGCCAATAGGTCCACCAGTATATCCATTTAATTTTGAAGTTTGATTTCCTTTATATTCTTCATTAAATTTTATACCAAATTCATTTGCATATTCTGTTTTTAATTTGTTCAATTTATCTTTAGCTTCAGGCACTAAAGGTCTTCTACTCATAATATAACACCTCCATGTAAGTATTAGTTTTCTACGTTTATTTAAATATATACTTAGTAAATTGTAGTTTTAAATTTAGTATTTAAAAATTAATAGAGTATTTATATAAATTCATTTTAATTTTAAGGATAATATAACCTTAATAACAATTGTTATAATTTCAATCAAAAATTGCCGTTAGATAAAATATTTTTATGTGATTTAGTTTCTAATTTTTATAATGGAATTCCTACAAATTGCTCTCCTTGGAATTAATAATTCTAAGGAGGTTTCTATTTAAAATACTAGGAAATTATATAAAAGTTAAATAAATTTTACAATAAATCTTATACAAATATTTACATGTAAAAAATAGGATGCTATAATAAACATATGATTATAAAATAAACTAAAATTAAGAAAAGTTATATTTTATGCAAAAATATATTTAAGTTATAAATCAAAAATAAATACTAGAAAACTAATGATTATTTTAAAACTAATATTTATCCATAAGTAGATAAAAGAGGGGGACTTCTAATGGAAAAGTATATTGTAAGTTTAGGAACTGCAATCATGGACGTAACAGGATTTTCGTCTAATTCCATTATATTAGGTGATAAAAATTCAGAATGTTTTGTTAAATTAAGCTCTGGTGGTGCCGCACGAAATATAGCTGAGAATATGGCAAGACTTGGATTAAACATAAAGTTGGTAACAGTAATTGGTGATGATGCCTTTGGATATAAAATGAAAAAAGATTGTGAAGATGCAGGAATTGATTTATCACATGCAAATATTATTTTAGGTAAAGAATCAGCTACTTATATAGCATTAATTGATGGTAATGGGGATATGCAAGTGGGACTTACTGATCTACACATTCGTAAAGAATATACTCTTGATTTTATTAAATCAGAAATAGAGGTTTTTAAAAATGCAGAAATAATAGTAATTACTCCTGAAATACCTAGCAAAATAATAACATATATTCATAAAATTTGTCCTAATGTTCCTATTATGGCAGATGTAGCATCGGTTGATTTAGCAGAAAATGTGAAAAAAAATTTTGGAGTTTTTCATACGATAAAAGCAAATAATCATGAGGTTTTAGCATTAACAGGAATCAAAGTAGCTGATGATAAAAAGTTGGAAGCAGCAGCAAATTATTTAATAGAAAAAGGTACAAGTGTGTGTTTATTTACTATGGGAAGCAAAGGAGTTTTTTATAAAGATAAAGATGGAAGAGTAATTAGAACATCAACTAAAAAAATTAAACAAGTTACAAATGCAACAGGTGCAGGGGATGCATTCACTGCAGGATATCTTTATTCTTTGCAAAATAATAAAGATATTAATTATTCACTACAATTTGCAATGGGAACAGCTTTGGCTACTCTTTTTTATGACAAAGCTAATAATCCTAACATAACTCCTGAACTTGCTTATAATACTTATTTAAAATATAAAAAATAGAGGGGGTAGTATTTATGATTAAACAGATATATTCTATTAGAAAATTTGATGAAGCAGTTAAAACAATGGAGGTTGGTGCTAATAATATTGGTTTAGTTCCAATGCAAAATGCAGGAGTACCTGCTCATCGTGTACCACTTGATGTGGTGAAACAAATTTTTAAAGAAGCAAGAAAAAGAGGTGTGACTTGTGTATCTATAGCATTATCTAATATTCCAGATGAAATTATTCAAATTGCAAAAGAAAGTAAGCCGGATATTCTTCATGTTAGTGGGGATAAATATGCTACCACTGAAGAGTTTGCATCTGAATTTCGTAGACAATGTCCTGGCATAAAGTTAATGCAGGCTGTTTCAGTTAGAGGAAAAGAATCTATTGATGAAGCTATTTCATATTCAAAATATGTTGACTATATAATTTTAGATACAGGACTTGCAGCTGATACTGGTATTGGTGCATCAGGAAAAACTCATGATTGGAGTGTATCTGAGGCAATTGTAAAGGCAGTTAATGTTCCAGTAATTCTTGCAGGAGGACTTGGTGTAGATAATGTAGAGGCGGCTATTCGCAAGGTTAAACCGTATGGTGTTGATTCGTTAACTAAAACTTCAATTATGGGCGAAAATGGCAATATGAGAAAAGATATACGTAAAGTAAAAGAATTTTGTGACATCGCAGAGCGCGTTGGAAATGAATTAGGGTTATAGATAAAAAAAGAGTAATTTACAATGACAGAAAGAGAAAAAGAGATTTTAAGTTGGATTAAAGAAAATCCTATGATTTCACAACAAGAAATCGCAAATAGAGCCCATATTACACGTTCTTCTGTAGCTGTGCATATATCAAATCTTATAAAAAAAGGTAAAATTTTAGGAAGAGGATATGTTCTCCAAGAAGAATCTTTTGTAACTGTTATTGGAGCAGTTAATGTAGATATAATTGGTACATCAGATAGTATTTTGATAAAGGACGATTCTAATCCAGGAAAAGTTGATATTTTTTATGGAGGTGCTGGACGAAATATTGCAGAGAATATTAGTAGACTAGGAGTTAAAGTTGAATTGATTACTGTTCTTGGAGATGATGTTCATGCACAGAAGATTGAGAAAAACTGTAGGACACTTGGAATAGGTTTAAAACATACAATGGTGATTCCAGGAGAAAATACATCTACGTATATTTGTATTAATGACAAAGAAGAAAATAGAAAATTAGCAATTTCAGATATGAAAATTTATTCTAAAATAACTCCAGAATATCTTAGTACTAAACTTGAGATAATTAATCGTTCTAGTTTAATATTAATAGATGCTAATTTATCTAAAGAAGCCATAGATTTTTTATGTAAAAATTGTTCCGTACCTATTTTTATAGATGCAGTTTCAACAAAAAAGGTGGTAAAATTTAAAAACATATTTTCATCAATATATTCTCTTAATTTAAATAGTATGGAGGCAGAGGTTTTAAGCGGTATTAAAATTATAAATTATGATGATTTAAAAAAGTGTTCAGATATATTAATTGGATATGGAATTAAAAATGTATTTATTTCATTAGGAAAAGAAGGAGTTTATTATGCAAATTATAAAGAAAACAAAAAATTACCTCATTATTCTTCAAAAATAATTAATAATATAGGGTGTGGCAATGCCTTTATATCTGGTATCGCTCTTGGATACATTAATGGATATTCAGTAGAAAGAATGACAAAAGCAGGATTAGCTGCAGTGGCTTTATGCGCAGAAGTTAAAGGGGCAATTAATAGTCGAATTTCTACTGAGAATATTGAGAATATTATAAAAGATTAAAAGTAATTTGTTTAAAAAATAATATATTTTTCCAGAAAAATATTGACATTTAAAAATAAAGGGTGTAATATATAGCAAATAAAATTTTTAATTAAATTCTATGAAGAGAAAAAGTAGAATATAATTTTGTACTAAAGAGAGTTGGCATTTTGGTGAAAGTCAATGTTCAAGATATATTTGAAAATCATCTCTGAGAAGTAAGACTGAAATTTTTAGTAAGTTTTACCGGAGTATTTCGCCGTTAAAAGAAAAGCGTATTATTTAGTACGTATTTGAGAGCTATAAATATGTAGTATATTATTATATATATTTATAGAATTAGGGTGGTAACGCGATTATACCTCGTCCCTTTTGTTGGGGACGAGGTTTTTTTATATATTTTTTTAAATAAAACTAATATTTAAGGGGGCATTTTTGTGGACATAGAAGGAGATATTATCATGAAACCGAAAGATTAAATAATAAAATAGGGGTGTTTTAAATGAATAATTTATCAAAAAACAATTTAGTACTTATAAGTTTAATGTTATTTTCATTGTTTTTTGGGGCAGGTAATTTAATATTTCCACCATTTTTAGGTCAAGCAGCAGGAGGAAATACGTGGATAGCTATGGGAGGATTTTTTGTTACTGCAGTGGGATTCCCAATACTTGGGGTAATAGCTGTGGCAAAATCAGGTGGACTTCATGAATTGTCAAAAAAAGTTCATGGTACTTTCGCAATTATATTTACTGTTTTAATATATCTTTCAATAGGTCCATGCCTTGGAATACCTAGAGCAGGAAGCTTACCTTTTGAAATGGCAGTAGCACCTTTTTTACCAAAGGGAATTATATCAAATACATTAGCATTATTTTTATATACACTTGTATTTTTCTTAGTAGCATATTGGCTATGTTTAACACCATCAAAGCTTGTAAATCGTATGGGAAAAGTACTAACACCTACATTATTGACATTAATAACTGGTATCTTTGTAGCAAGTTTGTTTAAACCATTAGGTGGATATGGAGAAACTACAGCAGAGTATGTAACGTCTCCTCTTGTTAAAGGATTTTTAGATGGATATTTAACAATGGATACAATAGCAGCTTTAAACTTTGGAATAGTAATATCTTTAGCTGTAAAAGAAAAAGGAGTTAAGGGGAAAAAAGCTATAGTTTCAAATTCTATAAGAGCAGGATTAATAGCAGGAACTTTATTAATAGTTATTTATTCTATGCTTGCACATCTAGGAGCAACAAGTGGAGGAAGATTTGGCCAAACAGCTAATGGAGCTCAAACATTGGCAAATATAATGTTATATATCTTTGGAAAACCAGGAGTAGTACTATTAGCAGTAACATTTACTCTTGCTTGTTTAACAACTTGTGTTGGATTAATAACTTCATGTAGTCAATACTTTACAACTATACTTCCAAGAGTTAAATATATAACTTTTGTAAGAGGACTTGCACTTTCAAGTATGATTCTCGCAAATATGGGACTTACAAAAATACTTGCAGTATCTGTACCTGTATTAGATGCTATATATCCTGTAGCTATAGTACTTATAGTACTTTCTATGGTGGATGTACTGTTTGAGGAAAGTTCCGTTGTTTATATTTGTACAATAGCATTTACCAGTGTTGTAAGTGTATTACACGCACTAAGTGGTGCGGGATTAAAGTTTGGAGTTCTAGAACAATTATGTAACAGTTTACCTCTTTATTCTCAAGGACTTGGATGGGTTGTGCCTTCAGCAGTAGGATTTATAATTGGATTAATCTTAAAAGTAATTAAAGATAGAGTAACTCAAAAAACATTAGATATGAATGATATTAGATAGTAATAAATTTAGCCATTTAATATAAAAATATAATATTAAATCGCTTTGATAAAAAGTCAAGGCGATTTTTATATTATGAAATAAGTTTAGAATTTTAAGAATATAAAATGAACTCTTAATGTAATAATATATATTTATTTATAGTATATTTTAATATAAAAAGCAAACAGGAGGATTTTTAAAGTGCCTAATATTCTTTTAACCAGAATTGATAACAGATTAATACATGGACAGGTGGCTGTAACATGGTCAAATCATCTCGGCGCAAACTTAATTTTAGTTGCTAATGATGAAATAGTTAATAATGAAGTACAACAAAGTTTAATGGATATGGCTGTATCTGATGCAATGGAAACTAGATATTTTACATTGCAAGAGACTATAGATAATATACAGTATGCATCAGATGAACAATTAATATTTTTAGTTGTTAAAACTCCACAAGATGTTTTGAAATTAGTAAAAGGTGGAGTGCCTATAAAAAAAGTTAATATAGGTAATATGCATTATACGGAGGGTAAAACACAAATAACTAGTACTGTTTCAATTAATGATAGTGATAAACAAGCATTTAAAGAATTGCATAATTTGGGTATACAAATGGAAATACGAAGAGTACCAGATGAAAAATCAAAAGATATTATGGAGTTTATAAAGTAAATTAACTGAAGCAATAGTTTATAAACCACTCTCTATATAAAGTTATGAAGTAGAAAATTAACAGAATTTATTTAGATTACAATATTTAAATAAAACACATATACATTTACTTGTGTATAACAAAAAATTAAGAGAGGGGATATATATGTTTATAAAAGCATTGCTAATAGCTATATGGGCGGGAATTGCTGGAATAGACTATTTTGATGGGTTAATTCATATTCATAGACCATTGGTTACTGGATTAGTAGTTGGTATGATATTAGGAGATATGCGTACTGGACTTGTAACTGGAGCTACACTTGAACTTATTTGGATGGGTATGGTGCCACTTGCAGGGGCACAGCCTCCTAATGTAGTAATAGGAGGTATTATAGGATCATCTTTTGCAATACTAACGAAACAGGATCCTAAAGTTGCGGTGGGTATAGCAATACCATTTGCAATAGCTGTTCAAGGAGCTATAACACTTATCTTTACTGCTTTTTCGCCTGTTATGCATAAAGCTGATAAGTATGCTGAAGACGCTAATACTAAAGGAATAGAAAAAATCAATTATTTAGGCTTATTAATGCTATTTGTTTTTTATGCTATTATAGCATTTTTGCCAATATATTTTGGAGCAGATGCAGCGAAACGTGTAGTAGAGGCCGTTCCTCAATCCATAATAAATGGACTTGGAGTAGCTGGTGGAATGATGCCTGCTATTGGATTTGCTATGCTTCTTAAAATTATGTTAAAAAAAGAATATATGGCTTTTTTAATAATTGGATTTGTATTTGCAACTTACTTTAAATTGCCTGTACTAGGTATAGCATTAATAGGAGCTGCTATAGCATTATATGATTTTTATTTAAATAAAAATCATAATAATCAGGCTGGTAAGGGGGTAAGAAGGAATGGAATCTAATTTACAAGAATATAAGGATAAGACTGCAGATAAGGTTATAACTAAAAAGGACTTAAAAAGAATGGCATGGCGTTCTTTATTACTACAAGCATCTTTTAATTATGAGAGAATGCAAGCATGTGGATTTTTATATAGTATTTTACCTGGAATGAGAAAGATTCACAAAGATAAAGCAGATCTTGCTACGGCTATGAAGGTTCATATGGAGTTTTTTAATACGCATCCATTTTTAGTAACATTTATAATGGGAATAGTTCTAGCAATGGAAGAGCACAAAGAAAATCCAGAGACTATTAGAGGGATAAAAATTGCAACTATGGGACCATTAGGTGGAATAGGAGATGCTCTTTGTTGGTTAACTTTATTACCAATAACAGCTGGTATTGGTGCTTCTATGGCCATGGATGGTAATATAGCTGGTCCTATAATATTTTTAATTGCATTTAATGCCATTCATTTTGGATTAACATTTGGACTTATGAACTATGGATATAATACTGGTGTAAAGGCAATAAAATCACTAAAAGAAGGTACAAAATTGATATCGAGAGCTGCATCAATTATTGGAATAACAGTTGTCGGTGGACTAATAGCTTCATATATTAAATTAAGTATATCTTTGGTTATAACTGCAGGTAAAGCTAAAATTGCTTTGCAGAAAGAAGTATTAGATAATATAATTCCTAACTTGTTGCCGTTATTATATACATTGTTAATGTATAAGCTTTTGAAAAAGAATTGTTCGCCTATATTACTTATATTTATAACAGTTGTAGTTGGTATTTTAGGAAAATTGCTAGGTATTTTATAGTAAGTATCAACTTGGAGGAAGTATAATGATAGGTTTAATAGTAACAGGGCAAGGACACTTTGCTACAGGATTTCAGGCTACTTTATAGGTTATAACTAGTTTTAAAAATAAAGTAAATAAATAATAAACTAAGCCCTAGTAAGATTTATATAAAAGTTACTAGGGCATCTTTTATATAAATCTTATAATATGAACTTAAAGATTTATATTTAGATTAGTGTAAAACATTTATTTAAAGAAGCGAGAGAACAAGCATTATTTATTGATGGATCTTTATTAGTTTTATTATTATAAAGTACATATTCATATATATTTTTTTTATATATATTTAATAGTTTCCATGGGTCTGAAACTATTAAATATGAAACACCATAATTATTTTTTTAGTCATTTAACCATATTTTATAATCTGGTTCAGAAGAACTTAAAGTGTATATTTGAGAAGTACAATGATTATTAACTATTCCTTGTAGTGTAGAAATCATTGCTTTTTCACTAGATAGTAAAGAGTCCTGTAAGATAACATATAGATGAGTTGGACGTTTTGAATTTTTAATATAATAAGAATCTCTATAAAGGTTATTAGAATTTAAACTTACAGAAGAAGTTATATTGGAAGTAGGGCTAAGTTTATTATTAAATTGTATTGATAAAATATTTATCATTAGTAAGAAAATTATAGTAAATAAAGCTATTGTTAAAGAATATAGAGTTATTTTCGATTTTTTCATTAGAGTACTCCTTTCTCTACATTATTGTGTTTATAAATTAAAGAGTTTATTTAGTATTTATATTTATGTAGAAGTTATTTATTAGCAATTATTAGATACTTAATATATAATAAAATCATTATAAAATAAGAAACATTATGATAAATATAGTAATAAAATTTATAGGAGGAACAATTTATGGCAACTGTGAAAATAAGAAAAGTTATATTAGGAGAAGGTATTCCAAAGATATGTGTTCCTTTGATTGGAAAAGGTATTGAAGAATTAGAACGAGAAGCTAAAGCACTTAATGATATAGATTTTGATTTAGTTGAAATTCGTGCTGATTTTTTTGAAGATATATATGATATGTTAAAAGTTAAGAATGCAGTTTATAGAATTAGACAGATACTTAAGGATATTCCTATATTATTTACATTTAGAAGTTATCGCGAAGGTGGAGAACGAGCGATAAGTGATGAATTTTATTTTAAACTTAATACAGAAGTTTCTAAGATGGGACTTATAGATGCTATAGATATAGAGTTATTTAATGAAAAAATGAGAATATTAGAATTAGTGAAAATAGCTCATAGCAACAAAATTAAAGTAATTATGTCTAATCATGATTTTGATAATACTCCTAAAAAGGAGGAAATTATATCACGATTATTGAAAATGCAGGAACTTGGAGCAGATATAACAAAAATTGCTGTAATGCCAAAATGTTCATCAGATGTATTAGAACTTCTTAAGGCAACAGATGATATGAAGGTAAAATACGCAGATCGTCCATTTATTACGATGTCTATGAATGGACAGGGTGTAATAAGTCGTATATCAGGTGAAATTTTTGGTTCATCAGTAACTTTTGGAGCTGTAAAAAAGGCTTCAGCACCAGGACAATTAAATATAAAAGAACTTAAAGGGATTTTAGAGATAATGCATAAACAATTGAAGTAGTAAATGACATATAATATGGAAAAATTTTTTGTAGATAAAATAACTTAGAGTTCTGATAATTAGGAGAGAATATTATGAACAAAATTATGATAATAGAAGATGCCAATACAATAAGAGAAGAACTTAAAACTTTTTTAATCAGATATGGATATGAAGTAGATGCTCTATCTGAATTTAATAATATTATAGAATATATTAAAAGCAATATTCCAGATTTAATATTATTGGACATTAATTTACCTGTATTTGATGGATATTATATATGCAGAGAAATTAGAAAAGAATTAGATGTTCCTATAGTAATAGTTACAAGTAGGGATAGTGATATGGATGAACTTATGAGTATGAATTTAGGAGCAGATGATTTTATAACTAAACCATATAATACTGAAATTTTATTAGCTCGTATTGGGGCTATTTTAAAAAGAGTATATGGAAATTTTATGAACCAAGACATTTTAAATTATGAAGGATTAAAGCTAAACTTAGCAAATGGAACTATAACTTATAATGAAAATGAATCAGAAATAACTAAAAATGAAATTAAAATACTTTCATTTCTCATTAAAAATAAGGGCAATATTGTATCAAGAGAATCATTGATGGATTATCTATGGAGTACAGATTTTTTTGTAGATGATAATACTTTATCTGTTAATATAACAAGATTAAGAAAAAAACTTGAGAGTTTAGGACTAAAGAATGTTATAGAAACCAGAAGACGGTTAGGTTATATAATGCCATGAGTATAAAAGAATATTTAAAAGATAGAATTACATTTATCATAATTAATATTGTATTATTTATAATAGTATTAGGATTGATGAAGTTTGTACATGTAGGAAATGTAATAATATTTTTAGTTTTTTGTATATGGTTTATGCCTTTTTTAATTTATATAATAATAGAATTAATAAAAAATAAGATTTATTATGATGAAATGAAAAAGGTACTTGATAGTTTAGATAAAAAGTATTTATTACCCGAGGTCATGAAAAAGCCTGATTTTATTGAAGGAAAATTAGTTTATGATATATTAAGCGAAACGGAAAAATATATGCATGAATGTGTAAATGAGTATAGATATATGCAACAAGAATATAGAGAATACATAGAAACATGGGTACATGAAGTAAAAACTCCTATTGCATCTGCTAGACTTATTATAGATAATAATGAAAATACAATTACTAAAAATATAGAAAGTGAAATTAAAAGAATAGAAGGGTATATAGAGCAAGTATTATATTATTCACGAAGTGCTGATGTGAGCAAGGATTACATAATAAAAGAATTTCAATTAAAAAAAGTTGTTATGAATGCTGTAAAAAGAAATTCTAGAGATTTTATAAATAAGAAAATTTCTATAGATATTAATAATGTAAATGGAACAGTATATAGTGATATGAAATGGATTGAATTTATACTAAATCAACTTATAGGAAATTCAATAAAATATTCTAAGGAGAAAGAAGGAAAGATTGAAATTTATTCAACGATAAATAATAATAATGTAGTATTGAGTGTAAAAGATAATGGAATTGGAATTGAACAAAAGGATATGGAAAGGGTATTCAATAAAGGCTTTACTGGTGAAAATGGAAGGAAGTTTGGGAAATCTACTGGAATAGGTCTTTATTTATGTAATAAATTATGTAATAAATTAGGGCTAGGAATAAATATAAACTCAAAAATTGGAGTAGGAACTAGAGTTGATATTATATTCCCACTAGGAAAATTTACTGCGTTTTAAATAAAGATAGAGTCATATTATATGGCTATTTTTTATTTGTATTATATTATAAAAATGAAATAAAACTGAAAGATAAATAAATATGTAAAGATATTAAGTGTAGGATAAAATAATATCAGAAGGTTACTGAAGGAGGAATTTAAAGTTGAAAAATATATTGAAGATTGAAAAAATATTATGGCAATAAAGCAAATGTAACAAAGGCTATTGATAATATAAGTTTTACTGTAAATAAGGGAGAGTTTGTTGGCATAATGGGTCCATCAGGAAGTGGAAAAACTACATTACTTATAGGATATAAAAATACAATTAAAAGAAAATAGTAGTTAGATAAAAGACAGTGCTTATCTTAAGCACTGTCTTTTATCTAACATCCATAATTGCAACCAGAATAAGAGTTCATAACTGAAGTATTCATATTATTAGTGTAATCTGTACAATAAGAATTCATTGCGGAACAAGGAGTCATAGTATAATCTGTACAACAAGAATTCATTGAAGAACAAGGATCCATGCTATAATAATCATTTCCACAGTCATATGAAGTCATTGAACAAGGGTTATTACAAGTGTTTATATTGGAAGATTGTGTTGAACATGGGCAACAACAGCAACAACAACAACAAGATTGTTGATTCCCATTACTACCATTATCGCCAGTACCACAAGTTACTTCTTTACAACTTGGTGACAATGTAGTTCCACTAGTTTGGAAACAGTATTCGCCAGTAGTTTGGTATATTTTTGTTAGAAGAGTTGACCATACACCAATAAATTCAGCGATTTCTATTTTTACAGTAATATTTGTAGCTCCACTAGGAATATTAATAATTCTAGTTACTCCAGCTCCAAATTCAGAACTAGTAGCAGTGTATACTTGTCCTTCAAGCAGATAAATTACATCAAAACTAGCAAAAAAAGCTCCATTATTTGTAACTTTTACATAAGAAGAAGTAGAAATATTCATATTACTTGATATATTTTCCACAGCTAATCACCTTTTTATCTTAGATTTAGTCAGATTATTTCCTGACACTATAATATATGACGCATAGTATATTCTGGTTACATTATGCATGTTATACAAAAAAGAGACTTTATTGGGTAAAGTCTCTAAATTATTAAAGAAGGTTTTATTCATATAATTTAGAATTAGAGTATTCATTGCAAAAGTTTGAAGAGGGTAAAAAAACTATATTAGGAAAAATTTCAGATAGTGTGCCTGGAGACGTACAAGGAATTTTTTTGCAGAATGGTAGAAGTGTTATTCCATAAGTTAGATAACATCTTTCATCATTATAATCATAAGTGGTATAGAATATAGGTGCCCAGATTCCAGGTAAGAAAGCCATATCTATATTTATATTAACATCTGTTGCACCTGGAGGAATAGAAATTCTTTGTTCTGTACCTACTACTAGGATGCCGCTACTGTAACTATAAGTATTTCCATTATAGTTGTAACTACCCCAAAAACGAGCAAGAAATCCTCCATAATTTATTAAATCAACATATCCTCTTTTAGGTTGTTGATTAAAATTGTTGTATTTATCCATTTAATCACCTTATTATATAGTAAATAATTATATTATTTATAACAGTATATAAGATGTTATTTGTAGGTGTTACATTATTTAAATAAATAAAAAAAGACCAGAGAATATTGATTCTCTAATCTTTTCATATATATATATTGTAATTTATGCATCTAAAGCAAGGTCTTTATTATCATTTTTCTTTATTTTCAATGTTAATGATAATAGAATAAGAGCCATTACAGCACCAATCATTATAAAGATAAAGGCACCATTCCATCCAAATTTATCAGCTATAAATCCAAGTACTAAATCAGCCATAAGTTCTCCACATAGGTAACCGCAAAGACCTGAAAATCCAGTAGCTGAGCCAACAGCAAAGCTTGGGACAACATCTATTAAATTCATACCTATTAGTAATTGAGGACCATAAATAAAACATCCTATAAATGCAACAGCTATCATAGTTACTAAGTAATTAGTAGTTTTCCAATAAGCTAATGTTGCTATTATAACACCAATCATACAAATGATGCTAAGTGGAGCTCTTTTTCCTTTGAATAATACATCTGAAAGCCAACCAAGTAATATTGAAGCTGGAATAGCAGCATATTCAAACAAGAACATAGCAGAGTTAGCATTTGCAATTGTAAACCCTTTTTCTTGTTTTAAGTATATTGGAATCCAGTTTACGATACCTTGTCTTATTAAATAAACAAAAATATTAGCTAAAGCTAAATACCAAACATATTTATTTTTAAGAACATATTTAATCATTATTTCTTTTGATGATAAATTAGTTGGATTAACTTCTTCTTTAACTTCAGGATAATCATCATTAAATTCTTCAATAGGAGGTAGTCCAACAGACGCTGGAGTATCAGCTCCAATAAAGAATACGAAAAATGCAATTACTATACAAATAGCAGCTGGTACAAAGAAAATACTTTGAAAATGTTGTTCACCAAATATGAATAACGATAAAGTTGCTATTGGGGCAATAAGTCCACCACCGATATTATGTGATGTATTCCAAACACCCATTTTAAGTCCTCTTTCTCTTTGAGAAAACCATTTTCCGATAACTATTGAACATGGGGGTGCACCCATACCTTGGAAAAATCCGTTGCACACCATAAGTATTAAAAATAACCAAACTGAACTAGCAAATCCCATTAAAATACTAACTATAGATGAAGCTAAAAGGCCTATTCCTATAAAATATTTTACATTAGATTTATCCGATAAACCACCTAAAATGAATTTACTTAAACCATATGCTATAGCAAGTCCACTACTAATTAAACCTATTTGAGTTTTACTAAAATCAAAATGAGTCATTAAAAATGGTGATGCTACGGCAAAGTTTTTTCTAACTAAATAATATCCAGTGTAGCCTATAAAGATCATTAAAAACATACGAATACGATAAAGTTTGTATGTAGATGCTATTTTTTCTTCTGGAAGTCTGCTTTTTTTTGGCGCAGATTTTAGAAAGTTAAACATATAATTCCTCCTTAATTTACTTTAAACGTTTTAACGATTAATGGTAATGTTTTCATTAAGATTACTTAATAAATAATAAATAATAAATTAAACAAGAAAATCTCTTAAATGTTTCATAAATGTAACATTTAAGAGATTTCAATAAAAATATTTAAATATTATTTACTATCCCAAATATTCATAATATTATTTCTATCATAAGCAGCTTTTTTAAAATTATAATTTTTAAATATTTCATAGTCCATTGACTTAAAATTTTTAGTTGATGTAGCCATGGAAAAACTAGATAATTTATTTGCTATTTCATCTGATAAGCAAAAATCTATAAATGCTTTTGTAGCTTCATCATTATTATTATTTTTTATTGCAGCAACTGCATTCACATTCCAACCAGTGTTTTTAGGAATTATATTAATTATGTTCATATCAGATTTATTCATAATTTTTTGATCACCTAAAAAGTTAACTGTTAAAATATATTCACCTGAAGAAACTCGTTGAATAGAGTTAAAACCACTAATTGTAAGTCTATTAATATTATTTTTTAATTGTTTTATAAATTTACAAAAGTATTCTTCACCTAATTGTTGATATAAATATGCCATAAAAGTATATCCAGTTCCTGAAGTTTTAGGATCAGGGATGATAATTTTACCTTTGTACATGGGATTAATTAAATCATTAAAAGTCTTGGGCATGGATATGTTTTTTGATCCAAATGAGTTATTCCAAGATTCTTTATTTATAGCTATGGAAAGAGGATCAATTTCAAAACCTGTCCAATATCCGTCGCTATCCATATAGTTTGAAGAAATATTTTTGGCGTTAGGAGATTTATATTTTTCTAATAAATTATAATTTTTTAAAAGTTCATATCCATCACAAGTTCCACCTATAAAAATGTTTCCCTTAGGATTTGTTTTTTCATCTAAGATTCTCATAACAGCTTCTTCAGTTGGGAGTTTTATATATTCATATGTACATCCAGTTTCTTTTTTAAAAAGTTCTAAAAGATATTTAGCTTCTTCTTCTCTTAATGCTACATATACTACAATATGTTTATTTCTTAAATCAGGATAATTTTTTTTAAAAGGAAATATATGTTTAATGCTAAATAACAGTAGTAAAATTATTAAAGAGTTAATAAACAAAAATAAATTTTTATTTAAAATCTTTTTCATTAAGATCACCTTTTATATAAATATTTTTTCCATTTTCATCACCTAAATATTGAATAATTATATAATGTTCATAACTATCCAGAAGAATTATGTTTTCAGCCGTATTTTCTATGTTTTTATCTATGTAAATTCGTAAGTGAAATTTAGGTTTTTCATTTAAATTGGTTTCTAAAAAGTCTTTATTGTCACTCATAATTTTTAATTTTTTTAAGCTTTCAATAAGTCTATATTTATTTTTGCAATCTAAAATAGTTTTAATACGGTCATTGGAAAATATAATTTGATTATTGCTTTTGCTTATTATATTTATTAGATTATTAAAATGATATAATGAATCAACCAGCATATTTCTTAGAGTATTTGTTAAATAAGAATTGCTGTAATAATGAATATTATTAATGGTTAGATGATTATTAACTTTAAAAGTATCAGTTTCTCCATTCATGTAAGATATTTTACCTGATATTGAAATTACATTATCGGAAGTTGGGATTGTATTCATTGTTGTATTGGAATTCGATATATTTCTAATGTATTTAAGAATATCATTTAATAAAAATTTATCATTGATTTCTGTAGAGCCTAATTTAGAATTAGATAATATTATTTTAGTAGGTATTCTGTTGTCTAATGTTTTTTCATTATCATTAAAATCAGTTATTACTTGAATTTTATTGTATATAATTTTTTTGTAGTAAACTAAGGATGAAAGACATATAAAAAACATTAATATATACAATAAAAAAATATTTTTTTTCATTAGTCCCATAAGTAATCCTTTCTTTTAAAATTAATTTTCATTATTAAAAAAAGTTAATGTTATTTTAGTACCTAGATCATAGGTGCTTTCTATTTTAAATTCTCCATTTTGATTTTTCATAATTTCTTTACAGATGTTTAATCCAAAACCATTACCCGTTTTGCTTTTAGGATTATTAATATCAAAGCCAACACCATCATCATATATAGAAACTTTAACTTTTCCTTTGTATAAGTTGGAACGTATAATTATATTTTCACATCCACTATATTTAATTGAGTTATCTAATATATTTATTAGAATCTGTTTAGTTTTATTGTAGTCGCCATATATAAATAAAGCATCATAATTTTTATCAATACATATATGGTATTTATCTAATTTTATTTGAAATATGTCTAATACTTCTTTGATTAGGGCTTTAATGTTTATGTAAGTGTACTCAATTTTAAATTGATTTTGATTAAATTTAGATAGTTGAAGTATTTCTTCTACTAAAGTAAGAAGTCTTTTACCTTCTTTTTGTATAAGCGTGGAGCTTTCTAGAATTTTATCTTTATCATCAAGTTTAGGCAAAATTTCAGAAAAACCTATAATAGCTGTTAATGGAGTTTTAAATTCATGTGATATATTATCAAAAAACTTTTTTTGATTTTCTTTTGAGTTTTTAAGTTCACATATATATGTTTCTAAACTTTTACTCATATAATTAAAAGTATTAGCTAAATCTTCAATTTCATCACCGCTATTAATTATAATTTTTTCTGTAAAATGACCTTTAGCAATTTTATTTGAATGATTCTCTAATGTGGTTAGAGGATTTACTATTTGCTTTGCAAAACTATTTATTAATATAATCCCTATTATAAGTGCAAAAATTCCACATATAAGCATTATTAAAAAAGTGTTATTTACAATTTTTAATGAATCAGATTCTTTTAAAATGAATCTTAAAGTACCACATAATTTATTTTTATAAGAAATAGGACTTGATAAAAATATATAAGGAACACCGTCTATTTTTTTTATTACATAGGCTTTTTTATTTTCTAAAGCTTTATTTATATCTCCATTATATAAACTTATTTGGTTTTTAGCAGAATCATATATTAATTGACCAGAAGTATTAAACATTTGAACTCTTAAATTAAATTTTTCACTTAAATTAGTAACTATAAAAGGAGCAATATCCTTTAGAGCCTCCTCTACATCATTAACTTTTTTTAAATTTAATATATTTTGTATATATATTTGAGCAGATTTATTTTCGTTTAATAAATAGTCAACAGAATTATTTATTATATTTTTAGAAAGTGTATTAACTGTAATAAAATATATAAAAATTATAATTGGAGCTAATATAATTATATTAGTTAAGATTATTTTTCTTTTTAAATTTAGTTTAATATTCATTATCAATTTCTAACTTATAACCAGCTTTATAAAGAGTCTTTATGTAATTCTGGTATTTACCAAGTTTTTTCCTTAATCTCTGAATTAATATATCTACAGCTCGTGTAGTTCCTTCGAAATCATAACCCCAAACTTTATTTAATAACTCTTCACGAGAGAATACTTTACCTTTATTTTCACATAAACAATTAAGTACTTCGAATTCTTTATATGTTAATACTATTTCATCCTTAGAATCTATAATTAATTTTCTTTCTTTTTTTAGAATTTTTAATTTACCAACTAATAATTCATTTTTTTCTTGTATGATATTTTTATTCATTCTTTTTGAAATAATTTTTATTCTAAGAATTAATTCTGTGCTATTAAAGGGTTTTGTTATATAATCATCGGCGCCTAGCTGAAGACCTAGTAGTTTATCATTCATGTCATCTTTAGCTGTTAGCATTATGATTGGTATATCAGATATATTTTTTATTTTGGCAATTAAGTTAAATCCGCTAATATCTGGTAGCATAGCATCTAAAATTATAAGATCAATATTTTCTTTAATTATAATATTTAATGAATCTAATCCTGTTTTTGAGGTAATAACCTCAAAAGATTCAAGTTCTAATGTCATTTTTATAAGTTGTAATATACTTATTTCATCATCCACAACTAGTATTTTCATGTGAACCTCCTTATACAATTAAACCGGTTACTTACTGTATAAAATTATACACGTTTTATTTTAGATAAAACAAGTTTTGCTAAAAAATACTTAAAAAAACTATAAAAAAATTATAAAGATTTCATTGAAATTCCACAATATGATATATAATGGAAAAGTGTGTTGGATATTTAATATTAGTATTTAGAAAATATTTTAAAAGGAGATGAATATATGGAATATAATAGACTAAATGAAAATGCTAAAAAGGCTTGGTTTTTATCCAATCTTATTGGACTAATAAGTGCAGGCGCAATATTGATAGGTTTAAGAATTTATTTTGCAGAAAAAATCGTTAAATATAGTTTTATAGTTAATATAATATTAGGAGTTATATTATTTATATTAATTCTAGATGTTTTAGTAAATCCCATTATAGAATACAAACAATGGAAATATATAATAACAGAAGATAGAATAGAGTTTGTTCATGGTATATATTTTTTAACTACTACTATAATTCCTATAGTTAGAATTCAACATATTGATATAGAAGAAGGTCCTATAAATAGAATTTATAATCTTGCTAAAATCAATATTCACACAGCTGGAGGTCAACATAAGATAGAAGGACTTCCAAAAGAAAAGGCATTACAAATTTGTGAATACATAAAGGATAGAATTCAAGTAAAGGTGAAAAAGAACTTAGATGAAGAATTAAAAAATGAAAATATTAGTGAAGATGATAATAGCATAAAAGATGGAGTAGATGAATAATGGAAAGTGGATATAAAAATCATCCGTATACAATAATTACAAATACTGTACGTGATATGAAAATTGCTATACCTCTTATTTTATTAGTTATATTTAAATTTGAAAGTGAGCAACTTATAGTAATTGGTGCACTATTAATATTTTTATGTTTTAAGAATTTTTTCAAGTGGAAAAATACTGAGTTTAATATTGAAGATGGAATATTAAAGTATAAATCAGGAATTATATGTAAGAAAAAATTAGAGATACCAATAAATAAAATATCTACAATAGATTTAGGACAAGATGTCGTTCAAGGAATATTAAATGTTTATAGAGTGAAAATAGATAGTGGTAGTGTTAGCTTGGAAAAAGAAGGTAGCGAAATAGATATAATATTAAAGGAAGATTTAGCTCTAGATATTAGAGACTTTATAAGACAAGCTATAAATCTAACTAGTTATGATAATGAAAATTATCATAATGTATCCCAAAATAGGGGAACAAATATTAAAAAAAATATACAAGATGAGTTTAGAATTTCTAATAAAGAATTATTTATAGCAGCTATTACTAAAAATAATATAGGATTTGGAATAGGACTTTTAATTGCAGCTCATGAAATTTTAGAAAAGATAGATGATATTTTGGATATAAATATATTGAGTAAAGTAGCTAAATGCATAGATATGAAAACTGCATATGCTAAGTCTACAGTATATTTTATATATTTTTTAATTATATTGCTATTTATAAGCATAATACTTTCTATAATTGGAAGCATTATAAAGTTCCATGGTTTTACAGTATATAAAAAGCATAATTATATAATTATAGAATATGGTCTTATAAGTAAAAAAGCATATTCATTGCCTATAAAAAGTATAAATGCTATTAAATTAAAACAAAATTTTATAAAACAAAAATTTAATTTATATAGTATAGAGGTATCAACAGTTGGGTATGGAGATGAAAGTGGAGAAGAGGCCATAATTTATCCTATAGCCAATAAAAAATTGACAAAAAAAATAATTTCAACAATTTTACAAGAGTTTAATTATAATGTTGAAATTAATAATCCTCCTAAAGAAGCATTAATAAAATTTATGTTTATTCCAATACTTATAACATTTATTATATGCGGAATAATATCATATATAAAGGTTAGATTCAGCATAATATTTTTAATATTACCTATAGTTATTGCAAGTAGATATTTAAATTATAAAAATACAGGAGTTGGATTTAATGATAATATTTTTATATGTACACACAATGGGTTTAATAAGGAAACGATTATAGTTAAAATGAAGAGTATTCAATCTATATGCATGACATCTAATTATTTTCAAAGAAAAAAGAATTTGTGTAGTTATAAAATAGACTTTTACTCTAGTAAGATTACAGATTTGATACAAATAAAACATTTAAAAGACGAGTATTTTAGGAAATTAGAGAATAAGATAGAGTTTTAGTTACAAATAAATGATTGAAACCTAAATAAAAGACTAGTTACTTTATGATAGTAATTAATCTTTTATTTAGGTTTATATTGTACTAAAAGTAATTATGGATAATGATATAAATTATTGAAGAAATTTTATTAAATTCTATAAATGAATGAATTGTAAACGGTATTTCAGTCCTTGTAAACGCTATTTCAATGGTTTTTACAATAATTATAGCTTTTACTGATTTACTGATTTTATAATATAATTACTTATGAAATGAAACGTAAGTTAGTAGAAGGACATAACAAAAATTCAAATAGATATTTTAACATAGGGGGGTATTTTATTATGTATGAAATGATATTTTTAGCAATAGGAATAATTAATTTAGTAGGAATGGCAGCAGTTCTTTTAGTTAGCAATAATGAAGAAATTAATATGAATGTTAATAATGATAATATAGAAAATAAGAATTCAGTTGTATTAAAAAAAGTTAGTTAATTAAAATAATAAATAAATTATAAAGTTTATACAAATATGTAAAAAAAGTACAATAAAACAAAGTTTTATTGTACTTTTTTTATGTGCGCCCAGCATGGGCGCAATCTATAAGGTGAAAGTCCTGAACGCCGAAGGTGATATAGGCGTTAGCCAATGACAAGGGTGTCCATCGTGAGGTGGAATCTGAAGGAAGTCGGATGGCAAAATTCCGGTTTGAGGAATACGAATCACATAAGAGGCTGGCTATAGCTGGATGAGTTTGCATAACAAAACAAAGTCCGTATCACCCGAAAGTTATTGCAGTATATGTGGCAGATATATGGAATGAAAGATTGCGTTCTTACCTGGGGAGGTCTGATAGATATATCATTAAAGGATGAACTTCCTACATGATAACCTACATAGTGATATGTAACTGAACTATCAGAAGTCAGCAGAGGTCATAGTACCACACTATGTGCACGTAGTGCGGGAAGGACTGAACATTAGGAGGTTTTCAACTTTGAATAATTCAAATAAATTACAAAGAAAGCAGACAACTCAATATAGAGGTCGCCTTGTGGAAGTAGAAGTGGAACTTCAAGGTAAACGAGGGGCGCAGAGTAATAATTTGGCGTTAGCAAAGGGAGAAAGAGAAAACAATGTAGTAGATGATACTAATAATCTACTTGAAAAGGTTTTAGCTAGAGAAAATATGCTAAAAGCTATGAAAAGAGTAGTTGCCAATAGAGGAAGTCATGGTATTGATGGTATGAGAGTCGATGAACTTCGAGGGTTTATTATCAAAAATTGGCTAACAATTAAGCAAAAGTTATTAGAAGGAAGGTATAAACCTTCACCAGTTAGGAGAGTGGAAATACCAAAACCTGACGGTGGAATTAGATTGCTTGGAATACCTACTGTACTTGATAGATTAATACAACAGGCATTAGCTCAAGAACTTAATAAAATTTATGACCCTACCTTTTCGGATAATAGCTATGGATTTAGACCAAATAAAAGTGCTAAACAAGCTATATTAAAATCAAGACAATATATCAATGAGAGGCATAAATGGGTTGTTGATATAGACTTAGAAAAATTCTTTGATAAAGTTAACCATGATATATTAATGGAAAGACTTTCAAGAAGAATAAAGGACAAAAGGGTACTTAAACTAATTAGAAATTATCTTAAATCTGGAATAATGATAAATGGATTGAAGGTAAAATCAGATAAAGGTACACCGCAAGGTGGTCCATTAAGCCCAATACTTGCTAATATTATGCTTGATGAAGTAGATAAAGAACTTGAGAAAAGAGGTCATAGATTTTGCCGATTTGCAGATGACTGCAACATTTATGTCAAAAGTAAAAAGGCAGGATTAAGAGTTATGGCAAGTATAAGAAAAATACTTGAAGGTTTATTAAAACTTAAAGTTAATGAAAATAAAAGTGCAGTAGATTTTGTGACGAGAAGAAAATTTCTTGGATTTTCATTCTATTTTGCAAAAGGCGGAGCCAATATAAGAATACATGAAAAGTCATATAAAAGATTCACAAATAAAATAAGAAAATTAACAAACCGTAATAAAGGTATAAGTATGGAATATAGAGTTTATATGATTAACCAATTAACGATTGGATGGATTAATTACTTTGGAATAGCGAAAGCTAACGCTAAAATACAAAAAATAGATAGTTGGATAAGAAGAAGGTTAAGGAGTTGTATTTGGAAACAATGGAAAAAGGTTAAAACTAGAGGACGAAACCTCATAAAACTAGGTCTTCCGACCTATAAAGCATGGGAATATGCAAATACAAGAAAAGGCTATTGGAGAATATCCAAAAGCCCAATTCTTGATACAATCTTAAACAACAAATATATTGAAAATCTTGGTTACAAAAGTATATCTAAAAGATATCAGCTAATACATAATTCTTAATGAACCGCCGTATACCGAACGGTACGTACGGTGGTGGGAGAGGACGCTAAATAAAAATAATTATTTAGCTCCTACTCGATATATAAATTTATAAAGAATTTATTAAGTTTTTAGTTTAACGATATATATTTCATATAATTAGATTTGTTAGGAGGAAAAATAGGTGAAGGGAAGAGTACTTGTAATAGAAGATGATATTGAAATTGCTAGCATTATAAGAAAGCATCTGACACGAGAAAATTATGAGATTAATTGGTCGTCTACAGGAAGTGAAGGATTAAAGGATTTTAATAAAGATAAATATGATTTAATTATTTTAGATATTATGCTTCCAGAAATGGATGGATTTACGGTTTGCAAAAATATTAGACTTATAAGCAATGTTCCAATTTTGATTTTGAGTGCAAAGAAACAAGAGTTAGATAAGGTGAAAGGGCTTAAATTGGGAGCAGATGATTATATAACAAAACCATTTAGTTTAATTGAATTAGAAGCACGAGTTGCAAATAATATAAAGAGATATAAAGGAGATAATAAAAAATCACAAAAACAAGATGTGTGGAGTTATAAGAAGGGCTTAAAAATAATAAAGGATGAAATGAGAGTTACTGTTAATAATAATGAAATTGAATTAACTGCTAAAGAATTTGCTCTTTTAGTATTGATGGCTCAAAATGAGAATAAAGTTTTTACTAAAAAGGAGCTTTATGAAAATATATGGCACCAAAATAGTTTAGAAGGAAATAATACCGTTACTGTTCATATTAAAGAATTGAGACAAAAGATAAAAGAAGATGTTAAACATCCTCAATATATTCAAACTGTATGGGGTACCGGATATAAGTTTATTGGAGAGAAATTTTAATGAGAATAAAAAATTGGATTATTGGTTCTTATATAATTGTTATGATACTTCCAATAATTATAGGAATAGCTATATACAATGGAATAAAATTTTGTAGTGAAAAAGTAGAATTAGAATATTATTTGAATAGTGTAGGAATTGCTGATAAATATGAAAATAGGCTAAGAAATATATCAATTTATGAAAAAGTAAATAAAAATTTAAAATTGGTAGATGATGAAGATAAGGAATTAATAGAAATTGAAGTATATGATAAATATGGAACCATAATGTATTCAACGAAAAACTATTCTAGAATTATTAATAGTATACAGTCAGAAGAATTATATAAAGATTTATATACCATTAAAAGAGAAGTTAAATTTAATATTGTAAAAAAACCAGTGCTAAATAATGGAGATATAGTAGGATTTTATAAAATAAAAATTTTAAAGGGAAATGTAATAAAAAATATAAACTATGTTACATATGTAGCTATAGGATGTTTTATATTTGCAGTAATAGTTATATTTATAGTTACAATACATTTTTTAAATAATAAAATTTTGAAACCAATAACTTTTTTAGTGAATGACATGAAACGTTATTCAAGAGGAGAAAATAGTAGTCCTTTTAAATACAATAAAAATGATGAGATTGGAGATTTAATAAATCATTTTAATAACTTAAAGGAAAACATACAAAAAAAACAATATGAAATAGAAAAGCAACATAAAGATAAGGAGTACTTAATAGCAGCAATTTCACATGATCTTAAAACTCCATTGACATCTATAAGAGCTTATTCTGAGGCAATATATCGATATGAAAATTTAAAAGAATCCGATATAAAAGAATATAGTTCAATAATAATAAATAAAAGTGACTATATAAAGAAAATGTTAGAAGATCTTTTGGCATATACTCTTCTTACTAGCGAGGAAAAATTAAATTTAGTAAATGTAGAAGGAGAAGAATTTTTAGAAATGCTCTTTTATGGTTATGATGAGCTTTGTGAAAAAAACGATATAATACTTAAAAAATCAATATGTGTTTTAGGAAATTATAATGTAGATGTAAATTCTATGATAAGAGTAATAGATAATTTAGTAAGTAACTCAATTAGATATGCAAGAAATGGTGGAGAAATTTATTTAGGAGCTTATTGTGAGGAAGTTAAATTACCGTCATTTTTGCCAAAAGAATTAATAGAAGAAGTTAGTAAAAAAATAAAAGATAATATGTTTATATTTGTTAGTAATGATGGCGGGCATATACCTAAAGAGGAACAAGAAAAAATATTTAAAGCATTTTATCAATCAGATAGTTCAAGAAATAAGGAAATGAGTGGTGGAGTAGGACTAGGTCTTAGTATTGTAAAACTAATTATGGACAAACATGATGGTAGTATAAAAATATTTTCAAATGAGAGTTTTGGAACTTTAATTGGATGTTTTATCAAAAGAATAACATAGAGAGGGATGTATATATATGATTAAAAAAAAGTTAATGTTATTAATGTCGGTGATAGTTATGTCATTTTCAATATTTTTTACAGGTTGTGATAGTAAGTCCGCAATAATTCCTGAAGACATTATAACTAATGTTATTAACTTGAATAAAGAAGTTAAGTGTTTTTATGGAGAAAGTAAAACGGAAAATTATGAAAAGGGTAAGAAAATTTCAACTATAAATATAAGAGAGTGGAGTATACCTGGTAATAAAGTTAGAAGAGAAGTTATCAATGTAGGGAGTTCGGGAAAAGTAGATAAAGCAATAATGACATGTGATGGTAAGAAGATGATTATTTATACTAAAACATTAGATTCTTATATGGAAAGTACTAATATTGCTAAGGAGGACTTTATTGGTAGAAGTCCTAAAAAGGTGGCTATGGATGAAATCGCAAATATAACTAAAACCCATACTATTGAAGTTAAAGGTGAAGAAGAGGTCAATGGAAGAAAAACATATCATCTATATGCAAAACCTAAAAAGGGACAAGAAAATAAATCATTATTTAGAGACGTTAGTTATTGGATAGATAAAGAGAATTGGTTTGTTGTAAAATCAGAGTGTGTTAGTGGAGATATGAAGACAATTTCAGAGTATACAAATGTTAATTTTAAACCAGAAATAAATGAAAGTATATTTACACAAAAAATTCCAAATGGAGCTAAGGTTCAGAATTTAGACAATAGTGAAAAAGATGAAGATATTACGTTAAATGAAGTAAATACAAAATTGGGTACAAAGATATTGATTTACAATGGTATTGATTATAAATTAGATAAGATAAATTATTCAAAGAATAATAAAGAAATAGGTGAAGAGTTTAATCAAATATATACTAATAACAAAGGAGTAACTTTGTTTAGTATTTCAATGAAAAAGGTAGCTAAAAAGGATAAAAATGATAAAAGTATGAAATTGCCCGGTATTGAAAGCACTACCATAAGAGGGTTTAGTGGTGAAACGATGGAAATGAAGAGTTTCAAGAGTATATCTTGGCAAGAAGATGGAATAAATTATGCAGTATTTTCAAGTTCAGTAAATTGTGTGTTAGATGATTTAAAAAAGGTAGCTGAAGAGTTAGTTAAATCTGAATAATACAATCAAATATAAATAACTAAAATAAGATTTAATATTAACTAGTTAATATTAAATCTTATTTTTATGTAAAAATGTCATTTTAACAATAGGAAAAAAGATGAATTTTTATAGATAGATGATTGGATTAATTTGGTTAAAAGTATTATAATATACAATGGCATATATAAAATATATGGGTACAATTCAATATATTACAAATAAAGCTTTGTTAACACTTTTTAAAGTAAAAAAAAATTAGAAAGTGGGTATGAAAATGATAAAACAAAATGAATCACTAAATTGGCAAAAGGTTTTAAAAGAAAAGGTTCAGCCTGCATTCTTGTCACCATGTCAAGAACAGTCAAAAGAAGATGAGTTTAAGGATATAATTACACAAACATTAAAAAATGTTAATGATCTAAAAGATGATGGGCAAGAAAAGAAATCGTTTTTAGGAGAGGCTAGATGTTGTATAGAAGACGAAAATAGTATCATTGAAGTAAAGAAAAAGGCAAATATACCGGAAAAAGCTACTTCAATGAAGGAAGTTATAAAAGAAGCAAGTAAGTATTTTAATGGAATGTTTAATTGGGCACATCCAAAAGCAATGGTTAATGTAACGCCACCGGCTGCCATTCCATCAATTGCTGGAAGTTTAATGGGTGCTATGTTTAATCCTAATATAGTAGAACAAGAATATTCAGGAAACGTGGCAGCATTGGAAATAGAAGTAGCCTCTATAATTTCAAAATTAGTAGGATATGATTCTGAAAAATCTATAGGTCATTTTACATTTGGAGGAACAGGAGCATATTTGTTTGCTACTAAGCTTGCGTTAACAAAGTGTTTAGGAAAAGAAAGTAGAACTAATGGTATAAGAACGGATGCACAAATATTGGTATCTAAAGTTGGACATTATGCAATGAAAAATTGTAGTGATTGGACAGGACTTGGGACTAATAATGTAAGAACAATTAATCTTAACGAAGATAGTTCTATGAATCTTAGTCATTTAGAAGAAGTTATGGAAACATGTTATAAAGAAGGTAAACCTATAGCCATGATAGTTGTGACTATGGGTACTACAGATGCTTTTGCAATTGATGATATAAAGGGTGTAATGGAAATTTGTAATAACTTTGTTAAGAAACATAATTTAAAAGAAAGACCATTTATTTATGCAGATGCTGTTATTGGATGGGCTTGGAGTGTATTTAATTCTTATGATTTTAAGGAAAATCCTATGGAATTTTCAGAGACTACTTTAAAGGCTATAGAAAAGAGTAAAGATAAAATAAAATATCTTAATTTGGCAGATGCTGTAGGAATAGATTTCCACAAAACAGGTTTTACTTGTTATAATTGTAGTATGATTTGCATGAAAAATAGTAATGATATACAAGTTTTAACTAGAGATAAGGACCAAATGGCTTACTTATATCATTCTAGTGCATATACTCCAGGAGAATATACACTAGAATGTTCAAGAGGGGGAGGTTATGCCCTTTCAGCTTGGTGCAATTTAAAATATTTTGGATTAGAAGGATATAGAGCTATTTTAGGAAATTTAATAGAAGTGGAAATGTCTCTGCGTAATGTTATACGAAAAGAACCTAGTATGGTTTGTGTAAATGGTAATGATAATGGACTAGTTACATTATTTAGAGTTTATCCAGATAGTTTAAAAGATAAAACTAATTTTGATGATTTTGCAAGGCAACAATATAAAAATGAATTTTGTAATGAAGACTATAAAAAAGATTTGAAAGAATATAATGATTATCAAGCAAAGGTTGCTAAGGAACTTGAGATGCTTATGCTTGAAGAAAATGGACCGGCATTAAGTTTTACAAGCAAGTTTAGGCTAAGTTCTTATGGAGAGCCAGTAGCAGCTATAAAAGCGTATCCAATGTCACCTTATATGAGTTCATCAGAAAAAGAACTTAAGGAAGATATAATTAAATTTGTTTTAAAAGCAAAAGAAAATATTAAAAAATTATAAAGTTATAAATGATCATAAAGGCATATATACATGAATTTTCATGCATATATGCCTTTATTTTTATGAATTTTTATTTCAAAAGTTTATTTAAGATTATTTTAATAAAGTAATAATTTTAAAATATATCAAATAAGTTTAATAATAGTTAAATTCATTTGATATAGGGAGTGAAGTAGATGAAAAATGATAAAAAACCTTTAACTGGTGTAAGAGTTGTTGAGTTATCTACATTTGTAGCTGCACCAACATGTGCTAAAGTTTTAGCTGATTGGGGAGCAGACGTAATCAAAGTTGAGGCTCCTTTTGGAGATTCTGCTAGAATAGCAGGAGCTATTTTTAAAATGCCTATAACTGAAGAAGAAAACCCTTTGTTTGAGAATGTAAATTCTAATAAAAGAGGAGTTTGTTTAAATATAAAATCTAAGGAAGGAAAAGAAGCACTTTATAAACTTATTGAAAATGCAGATGTTTTTATAACTAATAATAGAACTGAATCGCTTAAAAGAAATGGTTTATCTTATGAACAATTATCAGAAAAATTTCCTAATATTATATTTGCCCAAATATTAGGTTATGGAGAAAAAGGAAAAGATAAAGACAAACCTGGATTTGATTATACGGCGTATTATGCTAGAGGAGGAATAATGGGAACACTTATGGAAAAAGATACGTCACCGTTAAATCCAGCAGCCGGATTTGGAGATCATCAGGCAGGTATGTTTTTGGCAGCTGGAGTATGTGCGGCTTTATATAAGAAAAAATGTACAGGCAAAGGAGACAAGGTCACAGTAGGATTATTCCATACAGGATTATTTGGAATGGCTACAATGATACCATCAGCACAATACGGAAATAATTGGCCTACAAGTAGAAAAAAACCTAATAGTCCTCTTATGAATGCATATAAATGCAAAGATGGAAAATGGGTTCAAATAGCTATTATAGAGTATGATAAGTATTTTTCTAAATTTTGTAGAGTTATTGAACGTGAGGATTTAATAAATAATTATGAATTTAATACTTTATCAGCAATATCAAGTCATACAGAGGATATGGTTGAAATTGTAGAAAATCAATTTGCTAAAAAGAGCTTAGAAGAATGGACAAAAATACTTAATGATGCGGATTTACCTTTTGAAAAAATTCAACTTTGGGAAGATATACTTGAAGATGAACAAGCTTGGGATAATAACTATTTAAGAAAAATTAAATATGAAAATGGACATGAAGGAATACTTGTAAATACACCCGTTAAATTTGAACAAATGGGTCTTCAAGGTTTCAAAAAAGCACCCAAAATAGGTGAGCATACTAAAGAAGTGCTTTTAGAAATGGGATATTCTGAAGAACAAATCAGGAAGATGAAAGATGATAAAGATATAAAGTAGCTTTTAAAGTAAAAACTTTTTTAAGAGGAGTCAGAAGTGGAGGAATATGATGGTTTATACAATGGGAATAGATATTGGATCTACTGCATCTAAAGGGGTAATTTTAAAGGACGGAATAGACATTATTGCAAAATCAATTATATCAGTAGGTACGGGTACAACTGGACCAGCTAGAGTGTTAGAAAGCTTGTTTAAACAATGCCAACTAAATGAAGGCGATGTCTATAAGACTATAGTTACTGGATATGGAAGAATGCATTTTGATAAAGCTGATAAGCAAATAAGTGAATTAAGTTGTCATGCTAAGGGTGTGTACCATTTATTTAATAATGCAAGAACTATTATTGATATAGGTGGACAGGATGCGAAAGCTTTAAAATTAGATTCAAAAGGAAGACTTATGAATTTTGTAATGAATGATAAATGTGCTGCAGGAACTGGACGTTTTTTAGATGTTATGGCAAATGTAATGGAAGTTAAAACACAAGAATTAGCAGATTTATCTAGTAAAGCTAAAAATGATATAACAATTAGTAATACATGTACAGTTTTTGCTGAATCTGAGGTTATTTCGCATCTATCATCAGGGGTTAGCAAAAGTGATATTACAGCAGGAATTCATAAGTCAATAGCTAAAAGAGTTGCTAGTTTGGTAAAAAGAGTAGGAGTAGAAGATGAAGTTATTTTGACAGGGGGAGTAGCTCAGAACTATGGAGTTGTTAAAGCAATGGAAAAGGAACTTAATACTCCTATAAAAGTATCGAAATATGCTCAACTTACGGGAGCTATAGGAGCAGCTATTCTAGCTTTTGAAGAAACTATTAAATAAAAGAAAGAAGGGGTTATTATGGGTCAAAAATCAAAGGCAATGACACTTGTAAAGAATTTATTAGATAATCATTATAAAGAAGCAAATATGGCAAAAGAAAGAGGGGAACTGGTTGGTTGGTCAACATCAATATTTCCTCAAGAGATTGCAGAAACATTTGGATTACATGTATTATATCCTGAAAATCATGCAGCAGCAGTAGCAGCTAAGCATGAATCTTTGAAAGTATGCGAAGTTGCTGAAAGTAAAGGATATTCAATAGATATATGTTCTTATGCGAGAGTAAATTTAGGATATGTAGACTTAAAGAAAATAGAAAGTATAAATATGCCTAAACCAGACTTCATACTTTGCTGTAATAACATATGTAATACCGTTATAAAATGGTATGAAAACATAGCAAAAGAATTAAATATTCCTATGATTTTAATGGATACCCCTTTTAACAGTGAATACGAAATTACTCAAGAAAGAATTGATTATTTTAAAGGACAGCTTCAAGAGGCTATAAGAAAATTAGAAGAAATTACGGGGAAAGAATTTGATCAAAAGCGTTTTGAAGAAGTTATGAAAATATCCACAGAAGCGGGGAATTTATGGAAACAATCTATGAGTCTAACAAAGGCTATTCCAGCACCAATGAATGGATTTGAAATGTTTAATTATATGGCTGTTATAGTTTGTGCTCGTGGAAAAAAGGAAACTGTAGAAATTTTTAAGACTCTTATAGATGAATTGCAAGAAAGAATAGATAAGGGAGAAACAAGTTATAGAGGGGAACAAAAACACAGAATCATGTTTGAAGGTATACCATGTTGGCCATATCTAAGTTATAAATTAAGATCATTAAATGATAAAGGAATTAATATGGTAGGTAGTGTTTATACGGATGCGTGGGCACTTCAATATGAATCAAATGATCTTGATGGAATGGCAAAAGCATATTGTAGCATAATGAATAATGTTAATTTAGATAGACAAGTAGACATGAGAGCTAAAGTTATTAGAGATTTTAAGTGTGATGGAGCAATATATCATATGAATAGAAGCTGTAAGCTAATGGATTTTATGCAATATGAGTTAGAAAGAAGAGTAGAAGCAAAAACTAATGTGCCATATATCGGATTTGATGGTGACCAAGCAGATCCAAGGAACTTCACAAAAGCTCAGTTTGAAACAAGAGTACAAGGCCTTGCAGAAGTTATGGAAGAAAGAAAAAATGTAGGAGGTGTAAAGCATGAATAATATAAACAAAATTTTAAGTGAGATGAGAAAAGTAACTGAAAATCCTAAAATTGTTGTTAAAGACTTTAAAAAAAATACGGGAAATAAGGTTGTAGGTTGTTTTCCTGTATATTGTCCAGAAGAAATTATTCATGCAGGTGGTATGCTACCTATAGGGTTATGGGGAGGTCAAGTTGAAATAGATTTAGCAAAAACACAGCTTCCCGCTTTTGCATGTTCAATAATGCAATCATGTTTAGAATTAGGATTAAAGGGAGTTTATGATGATCTTTCAGCAGTTATTATTCCTTCTTTATGTGACACATTAAAATGTATCGGGGAAAATTGGAAGGCTAAAATTCCGAATATAAAATTTATTTCTCTTGTTCATCCTCAAAATAGAAAAATAGAGGCTGGGATCAAATACTTAAAGAGTGAATATTTAAATATAAAAAAACAACTTGAATCTATTATTGAGAGAGAAATAACAGAAGAAGATTTAAATAAAAGTATAGAAGTATATAATGAGCATCGTATGATTATGAGAGAATTTACTAAAACATGCAATGAACATACGGATATAATTACACCTAAAAATAGACATTTAGTTATAAAGAGTGCATTCTTTATGAGAAAAGAAAATCATACAGAATTGGTTAAGAAATTGATTAATGAACTTAAAAATAGACCTATAACTAAATGTAAAAATAAGAAAGTAGTTTTGACAGGAATACTTGCAGAACCTAATAAACTTCTTGATCTAATAGAAGAAAATAATTTATCGGTAGTGGGTGATAACTTAGCTCAAGAATCTAGACAGTTTAGATTTGATGTTCCAGACGGAGGGGATGCTTTAGAAAGATTAGCTAAGATGTGGTCAAATATAGAAGGATGTTCTCTTGCATTTGATCCTGATAAGAGGCATGGAGATTTACTAATGCACCTAGTAAAAGAAAATCATGCAGATGGAGTTGTTGTATGTATGATGAAATTCTGTGATCCGGAAGAATTTGATTATCCAATATACAAACAGCAACTTGAAAAAGAAAATATTCCTATGTTATATATTGAGATTGACCAACAGATGGAAAATAATGAGCAAGCACGTACTAGAATTCAGGCATTTTCAGAAATGTTAAGGCTATAGAATTCAGAAATGTAAGTTTCCTAGATAAAATTTAAGTTTTAAGAATATATGCTTAACTTAAGGGGGAATATTAATGGATCTTATTCTAAGTAAAGAGCAGGAGTTTGTAAAAAAAACAGCAAGAGAATTTGCTGAAAGAGAACTTGCACCTATTGCTGGGGATATTGATGAAAAAGGAGAAATTCCTAAAAAAATATGGGAGAAACTTGCAAGATATCATATGATAAGTATCCCTATTCCAAAAGAATATGGTGGTGCAGGAGGAGACTATATATCTTATTCTATAGTTGTTGAAGAAATATCTAAAAAATGTGCTTCTACAGGAGTTATGGTATCAGGTGTAGCATCATTATTTGGATGGCCTATTTTAAAATTTGGAACAGAAGAGCAAAAGGAAAAATATTTAAAACCACTTATAACTGGAGTAAAACAAGGCTTCTTTGCTTTAACTGAACCAAATGCAGGAACAGATGCTGCAAGTCAGCAAACAATAGCTAAACGTAGCGGTGATTATTATATATTAAATGGATCTAAATGTTTTATAACAAATGGTGCTAAAGCAGATTTTGGTATTGTTTTTGCCATGACAGATAGAAGTAAAGGAGTTAAGGGTATATCAGCTTTTATAGTAGAAAAAGGTTTTGAAGGGTTTACAATAGGCAAACATGAAAATAAGATGGGGGTTAGAGGAACTAATACTACAGAACTTATTTTTAAAGATGTCAAAGTTCCACAGGAAAACTTACTTGGCAAAGAAGGAAAAGGCTTTAATATTGCAATGGCTACGTTAGATGGAGGAAGAATAGGAGTAGCATCTCAAGCGTTAGGAATATCACAAGGTGCATTAGATGAAACTGTTAAATATATAAAACAGAGAAAACAATTCGGAAAGCCATTATCATTTTTTCAAGGATTACAATGGATAGTATCAGAAATGGCTACAAGAATAAATGCTGCAAGATTGTTAATTTATGATGCAGCTGATAAAAAAAATAAAGGACTTCCATATACAAAAGAGGCAGCAATGGCAAAATTAAATGCTACAAGGACAGCTGTATATGTAGTAGATAGAGCTGTTCAGTTACATGGTGGATATGGATATATAAAGGATTATCCAGTTGAAAGAATGTACAGAGATGCTAAAATTACTGAAATATATGAAGGTACAGCCGAAGTACAAAGAATGGTTATAGCAAGTAAGATTCTTCAAGATAAATAGAAAATATTATATTTATAAATATATTAATTAAACCCCTGAAAAAGTTTCAGGGTTTAATTAATATTCTTAAAGATAGTTTATTTTGGAGAATTACAATATCAACAGCAGCAACAAGAGCTACACAAGGAATTTCAATACATTTAGGAGTGAATAATATTCCATAGGCTAAAAGGCATAGTTCATATTACCTTGCGTAGTTAAAATTCAATATAACTACACTGATATAAACACTTACTTTAATATTTATTGCATTGTTAGGAACAATAATTCGTCTTGATGCAAGAACTAGGAAGGTAGCAATTTGATATAATAAAGTTGTTCAATTAAGAGTGTATTGTATAGAAAAACTTGTAAGAAAGTCACTATAATTTAGCAAATCAGCATATCCATCTGGTAAAGAAGAAGTAGAAACTGATAAAGTTGAATTCATATAGATCACCTTAATTAAAAATAGTTATAATTTAGTATATGTGTAATAACAGTTTAAAACTAGATTATTCGACAAAAATTAATACGAAAATAAAATAAAGAATAAAAAAACAAAACTAAATAAGCAACTACTTTATGATATAATGGTTTTTAAGATGTCCAAGTAACTTATATAGAGGCTATAAAAAATTTTAAATTTAAAGTAGGTGAAGATGGACATTATATATTAAATTAAAGTTAGAAGGAAATGTATTTATGAGAAAAATATTAATATTAGTAGTATTTATAATAACATTAGGGTTAGTTAGATTTGGTGTAAAAGAAATTGTATTAAGAAAACCTCAATCATCAAATAATAGTAATATTGAACAAAAGACAGTAAAATCAGATGATGAAAGTATACCTGTAATTATGTATCACTCAATAAAGTACGAAAAAGGGAATGGAGTAAGACTTCCTAAAGAAAAATTTGAAGAACAAATGAAATACTTAAAAGAAAATAATTATTCAACTTTAACAATGGATGAATTATATGATTTTTTGAAGAATAATAAAAAAATACCTAAAAAAGCTGTTGTATTGACATTTGATGATGGATATAAAGATAATTATGATACAGCTTATCCTATATTAAAAAAGTATGGATTTAAGGCTACTCTTTTTGTAATAACAAATTGTATTGGAACAGGAGAATATTTAACAGCAGATCAATTAAAAGAGATGAATAAAAATGGATTTGATGTTGAAAGTCATACTACAAATCATGAGAAACTAACTGAACTTTCTTATGAGGATCAATATAAAATATTTTTAGAGTCTAAACAAAATTTAGAGAAGTTATTAAATAAAAAAGTAAAATATATTGCATATCCTTATGGTAAATATGATTCTCAAAGCATAAAGGCTGCTGAATATGCAGGATATAAGTTAGCGGTAACAACTCATTGTAAATGGTCAAATAAGAAAGATGGAATATATACGATAAGTAGAGTAGGGATAAGTGGTAAACATGATATGGACAAGTTTATTAAAAAAATAGAGTTTGAGAATTATTGTAGGGTTTATAAATATTTGATTTTATGATGATTTATAAATTCTATATGAAAGATGTCCAAAGATAAAATGGAGAATAATAGTATGAAAGTTTTAAATTTGAATATTTGCATAAGATAAACAACTTGACAACTTGTTTACAAACAATATAAAATCAATAACGACAATAAAATATAAAAATAGGTGTCAGTTATAACAAAATTTTTAATTATGAACTGATGAAAAGGGAAGAGGGGTGTAAATCCCACACGGTCCCGCCGCTGTAAATGAGGAGCTTTTTTATGTAAAACCACTGGTGTTATTTACACTGGGAAGGATAAAAAAGTGATGATACTTGAGTCAGAAGACCTGCCTATTTTTGTACACCGATGAACTCTACGGACGATAGGGGGTGTTTTTATGAATTATTATTATAGTTGTAATAATATTTATAATTATGTTCTTTAAGGGCCTCTTGATGTTTATTGGAAGGGGTTTTTATTTTTTGAATAAAAATCCTTTACGCTGAATTGTTAAATAAATAATAAGGGAGAGGTTAACAAATGAAATCAAGAAAGAAGTATCAATTGTTTTTATTAGTTTTATTTGTAGGATTATTTTCAGTTAGAACAGTATATGCTATGCATATAATGGAAGGATATTTGCAACCAGTATGGTGCGGAGTATGGGCAGCTGTATGTTTACCTTTTATATTTAAAGGACTAATTTCTATAAAAAAGAAGGTAAATATAAACCCTAGAATGAAGATGCTTATAGCTATGGCAGGAGCTTTTGCATTTGTACTTTCTGCACTTAAAATACCATCAGTTACAGGAAGCTGTTCACATCCAACAGGGGTTGGGCTTGGAGCTATCTTATTTGGACCAGCGGTTATGAGTGTTTTAGGATTAATTGTACTTATATTTCAAGCATTACTTCTTGCTCATGGAGGGATAACAACTATTGGTGCTAATACATTTTCCATGGCAATAGTAGGTCCAATAATATCATATTATTTATATAAGTTTTTGAGAAAAGTAAATGTATCACAGAGTATATCTATATTTTTAGCAGCTGCATTAGGAGATTTAATGACATATGTTACAACGTCTATTCAACTTTCATTAGCATTTCCAGATAAAACTGGTGGATTTATAGCATCACTTGGAAAGTTCATGAGTATTTTTGCTATAACTCAAATACCTCTTGCAATAAGTGAAGGGATTTTAACAGTAATAGTATTTAATCTTTTATTTAATTATAATAAAAGTGAATTAGAGCAATTAGAAGTTTTACCCCAAAACGTAGTTGAATTACATAGTGAATCAAAGGAGGTATAGTATGAATACAAATAAGAAAACAAATAATAAATCTATGTTTAAAAAGAATTTAATATTAGCAATACTTGTAGTTTTAATAGCTATAGGTCCTCTAATATTTGCTAAGGGAGCTAAATTTGAAGGGTCAGATGATCAAGCAGAAGATGCTATAACTCAAGTAGATGAAAATTATAAACCTTGGTTTTCACCTGTATGGGAACCACCAAGTGGTGAAATAGAGAGTTTACTTTTTGCTCTTCAAGCGGCTATTGGTGCAGGAATAATAGGTTATTATTTTGGATTTGCAAAAGGAAGAAAGAAGACTGATGAAAGTGAAAAATAATGATTTCTATAGATAAATTATCATATATATCAAAACTTAGAAATGTAAACCCTATGGAAAAGTTTATGTTTGCTGTGATTACGATGTTTTTTGGAATATTTTTAAATAATATAATAGTATCCATACTTATATTTTTTATAATGTCATTTATGATATTGTGTAAGGGAAAAATACCTTTTAAATCATATTGTAAACTAATTTTAATGCCAGTATTTTTTCTAATTATAGGTACCATAACTATTGCTATTAATTTAGGAAACAATAATGATTTTTTATTTAAATTTAGCGTATTTACAGTGAATCTTGGATGTACAAAGGAAAGTTTATACGAGGCTGTACAAGTGCTTTTAAAATCTATGTCAGCAGTAACATGTTTATATTTCTTGACTCTTACAACTCCAATAGTAGAGGTATTATTAGTTCTAAAAAGACTTAGAATGCCTAAACTATTTATAGAGCTTATGGGACTTATATATAGATTAATATTTATACTACTTGAAACGATGAATACTATTTATATATCACAAAAAGGGAGACTTGGTTATTCATCAATAAAATTAGGATATAAATCATTAGGTGAATTAATAACAATATTGTTTATTAGAGCATATAAAAAATCGCAAGATATGTATACTTCACTAGAATCTAGATGTTATTCTGGAGAAATTAATGTGATAGAACCAGAATATAGTATTTCTTACAGAAATATATTTATGATTATATCTTTACAGATAGTTTTAGTAATTATAAAGTGCAATTTTGATATATAAAATATTTAATGCCACAGAATGTTAACATAATATCTGTGGCTATATTAAGTTGTGGAGGAAATTCATGAAAGAGTATATATTAGAGACTAATAATCTGAGTTTTGAGTATCCAGATGGTACTAATGCTTTGAAGAATATCAATTTAAGTATAGAGAAGGGTAAGAAGATATCTTTTTTAGGAGTAAATGGTGCAGGAAAATCGACTTTGTTTTTAAACTTTAATGGAATATTAAAGCCAACTTCTGGTAAAATATTATTTAAAGGAGAAAAAATTAAATATACTAATGCTTTTCTTAATAAATTAAGGAAAAATATAGGCATTGTATTTCAAGACCCCGATAATCAACTTTTTTCAGCAAATATTTATCAAGAGGTTTCATTTGGAGCTATGAATTTAGGATTAGATAATAATGAAGTTAGAACTAGAGTGGACAATTCATTGAAAAATGTTCATATGTATGATTATAAGGATAAAGCAGTACATTTTTTAAGCTATGGTCAAAAAAAGAGAGTATCAATAGCAGATATACTTGTTATGGAGCCTGAAATAATAATACTTGATGAACCAACTTCAAGTTTAGATCCAAAGCATTCAAGACAAATAATAAATATATTTGATAAAATCAATGCACAGGGAGTAACAGTTATATTATCTACTCATGATGTTGAATTAGCTTATTCATGGTCAGACTATATAGTAGTAATGAAAAATGGAGAGGTAGTAAGGTGTGGAGATCCAATAGAAATTTTTAGCGATAGCGAATTTTTACAAAATACATATCTTGAAAAACCTCTGATATTAGATTTATATGAAAGATTAATCAAGAATGGATTTATAGGAACAAATGATAATATTCCGAGAAATAAAGAAGAACTTTTTAATATTTTAAATAACTAAAAGTTTAGCTAAGAGATTTTATTAAAATTATTGAAAACTTTACAATGAAAAACTCTCGATTTTCTAAATCGAGAGTTTTATTTAACCTATTCCATTATATATAATTCCAAGAATTAATACTAAAAGAGCTGAGAATATAAATAAATAAGATAGTGGTTTAAACCAATTACCAACAGGTTTTTTCGAACCTTTATTTATATCTTTTAATGCATTATCAAATCCATAAACCCACATAAATGTTATAGAGGCTATAATTGATCCAATAGGTGCTAGATAAATAGTAACAAAATCTGCCCAATGTCCAAAACGTGCCATGCTTAAGTCTAAAGGAATACCTATAAAGAATGCAATAATTGCTACAAGTAAAACTGCAAATATTCTCTTAAAGTTAAATTTGCTTATAAGAGCTTCAGAAGGAGCTTCTAGCATATTCATCGCAGAGGATATTCCAGCAAATATTATACTTAAGAAGAATAATATTCCGAAAAGATAACCTAAAGGCATAGCATTAAATATATGTGGCATAGTTATGAAAAGTAATGATGGACCTGAAGTTGGATCTAGTCCAAAAGAAAATACTGCTGGCATTATGATAAATGCTGCAAGCAGAGCAGATATAGTATCAAAAATAGCCACATTGAAGGCTGCAGAAGGTATATCTTCTTTATCTTTTAAGTAACTTCCATAAACGACCATGCCTGCTCCGTTAAGAGATACTGTAAAAAATGCTTGTCCTAAAGCCATAATCCAAGTCATAGGTTTAAATAAAAATGCCCAATGAGGAACTAGTAAGTATTTTAATCCTGCTATTGCGCCTTCTAAGGTTATAGAGCGTATAAGTAAGATGACAAAAACTACAAATAAACCAGGCATAAGGATTTTGTTAGCCTTTTCAATTCCTTTAGTTATTCCTAAAAGAACAATTACTACAGTAAGTGTTAAGGCAAGTAGATGCCATGGAATACTTGATGAAGTCCCGGCGAATGTGTCGAAAAATTTACCGATATTTGTATTGTAAATTTCTCCGTTTACAGACATAAAAAAATATTTAAAAATCCAACCAACTACTACTGAATAAAACACTAGAGTACATCCTACTGCAAGTGTAGGAATTACACTTAATATTTTTCCGAAAGGTTTATTTCTTTCATTAAAAGTATCTTGAATTCCTTTTAGTGAACCGCATCTTCTAGATCTTCCAAAACTAAATTCTATCATAAGCCCCGTAGTACCTAAAATAAATACACATATAAAGTAGGGTATGAGAAACGCGGCACCCCCAAATTGACCTAATCTCCAAGGGAACATCCATATATTACCTAATCCTATTGCAGAACCTAGGCATGCAAGGATGAAGCCTAATTTTCCGGAGAAAGTTTCCCTTTTTTCCATTAAATACATCCTCCTTAAATATTAATTTATTAACGACTATATAATTATGACATAATTTTATCAAAAAGTAAGTATTATTTAAATAATAATATTGTTTATAAGGGCATTTAATAGAACATATAGCATATCAAAAGACAGAAAATAATATATTGCGATTATTTTACTTTTTTTTTGGTAAATTGTAACCTTTTTATATTTATATATACTATAATAAATAATGTTTGGATATTTTTTTCATAAAATAGCCAAATAATGATTTGTAGGTTGTATTTAAAGTTTAGGGGGAGCATCATGGCACGCAGAAAAATTAGAGTGAAAAATCTTAGAAAGTTCGTAATTAATATACTGAGTTTATTAGTAATTATAATGATATCAACATTAATTATTGGTCATAGCAAAAAATCTAATAAAGAGAACATTTCCCCGGCAACTTCAGAGGATAGTAATACAAAAACATTGAATACTACAAAAGAAAATGTAGATAAGAGTAGAAGTAATAATTTATCACAAAATAAAGAAGTAGCAAAACAAGAAAATGACAGTAATAATAGCAAGGATAAGCAAGAAAAAATAAATTTATCTAATAAAGAATATTTTAAAGACTCATTATTTTTGGGTGATTCAATAACAGAGGCCATGTCTTTTTTTGATGTTTTAGACGAACGAAATGTAAAAGGAATCATAGGATTAACAATATCAAAGGCAAAAGCAGCTATAGATAATATACAAGGTAAAAAACCAAAACGAATATTTATATTATTAGGTAATAATGATATTGACAATGATATTGAGATGAATATGAATAATTATACAAAATTATTAAATAGGATAAAGACAAAATTACCAGATGCAAAAATATATGTTCAAGGAATTTTACCGGTTACAGAAAAAGCCGTAAAAAAAGACAAATGTTTAAAAGAAGAAAATATAAATAAATTTAATGAAGCCTTAAAAGAAAATTGTCAAAAGGAAAATGTAAATTTTATTGATTTAACTAGTATAGTAGAGAATGCAGATAAAAGCATATATGAACCTGATGGAATTCATTTTAAGGAACCTTTTTATAAGTTATGGTTAGATTATTTAAAAAATACATTAAAAGATTAAGGAGAAAAATACTATGAAAAATTTAAGAAAACAAAACAAAAAGATTTTAATTACTTTATTTTTACTTATTTTTTCTGCTAGTGTTTTTTCAGCATGTTCAAATTCAGCTGAAAGTAACAAAAATGTAGCAATTAAAGATATAAGTGAAAAAATTTCTTCAGTTACAGATGTATCTCAAATGAAGAAAGGAGATACTGAAAAACTTAAAAAGTTATATAAGATTGATGCTAAAGACGCAGAAGAATTTATTCTTTATACAGCACCTTCAAATATTAAAGCAGATGAAATAGCTGTAATAAAAGTCAAAGATTCAAATCAAGTAGAAGATGTAAAGAAAAAGATGGGTAAAAGAATTGAAAAGCAAAGTGCAAGTTTTAAAGACTATCTTCCAAAAGAATATGATTTAATAGAAAAACACGTATTAAAAAATAAAGATAATTATGTGATTTTAATAATATCTAAGGATGTTGAAAAAATTGAAAAGGCAATAGATGAGAGTTTTAAATAGTATAGATTACTATATAGCTGTGGAGGTGGACTAGATTTGGTTTTCAGTAGTTTGATATTTATGTTTGTATTTCTACCCATAACACTTATAGTTTATTATTTGTCACCGCGTTGTCTTAGAAATTTAGTTATATTTATAGCAAGTCTTATATTTTATGCTTGGGGAGAACCTGTATACATATTAATAATGATATTTTCAACAGTTTTTGATTATACAAACGGATTACTTATTGATAAGTTCAGACATAAAAAAGGACTATGCAGATTCATATTTATAGATTCTATGGTTATAAATTTAGCGATACTTGGGTTTTTTAAATATTACAATTTTATAATATCAAATATTAATAATATTATACATACTAATATATCTTCAACAGATCTTCCACTTCCAATAGGAATATCATTTTATACTTTTCAAACAATGTCATATGTAATTGATTTATATTTTGAAAAGGTAGAAGTTCAAAAGAATATAATATCTTTTGGTACATATGTGACAATGTTTCCGCAGTTGGTGGCAGGTCCAATAGTTCAGTATGGAGATATAGCTAAGCAGTTAGATAATAGAAAAGAAACATTAGGAATGTTTGGAGATGGAGTTGAGTTATTTATAACTGGATTAGGCAAAAAAGTTCTTTTGGCTAATAATATAGGCTTATTATGGTCAAGTATAAAATCAACACCATTATCAGAGTTATCTATAGTTAGTGCTTGGTTTGGTATAATAGGTTTTACATTTCAAATATATTTTGATTTTAGTGGTTACTCAGATATGGCCATGGGACTTGCCAAAATGTTTGGTTTTGATTTAATGCAAAACTTTAACTATCCATATATATCAAAGAGTGTAACAGAATTTTGGAGAAGATGGCATATATCATTAGGTTCTTGGTTTAGAGATTATGTATATATACCTCTAGGCGGCAATAAAAAGGGTACATTTAATCAATATAGAAATTTATTTATAGTATGGTTCTTAACAGGATTATGGCATGGGGCTAGTTGGAATTTTGTTTTATGGGGATTATACTTTGGCATATTTGTAACCTTAGAAAAGATGTTTCTATTAAAATGGTTAGATAAGTGTCCTAAAATTATACCACATATATATACAATGATTTTAGTAGTTTTAGGATGGGCATTATTTGAGTTTGAAGATATGCATACATGTATTGGATTTATAGGAGTTATGTTTGGAGTTGGAAAGAATATATTAATTAATACGGAAACTATGTATTATATTTATACAAATTGGATACTTTTTGTCATTTTAATAATTTGTTCTACACCAATTCCAGCAAAGATTATTTCAACGATAAAAAGAAAAATAAAGATTATTGGATCTATGGCTTTGCCACTTGGATATTTAGTTATAATGTTTATTGCTACTGCATATCTTGTAAATGATACTTATAATCCATTTTTGTATTTTAAATTTTAAAAATATGCCCTTAAAATATTTTAAGGGCATATTTTAGAGTTATTTAGATTGTGTTTTAGTAGGCTGATTTGCTGCTCCAAATATTTCTACAAATTTTATAGAGTAAAGATCACAAACTTCTAAGTCATTTGAACCAGTTGGATTTAATATTATATAGTCAATTCCAACTGATACTAATTTCCCTGCGCGGTCAGTAAGTATGCCAGTTCCTACTAAGAAATCAACTCTTATATTTTTACCTAATTGACTTCTTAAATAACCTTGTAGATAGTTTGGATTATCTTGAACAGGTATATTAGTATTTCCAGCAGCATTAGTTGATGGGGTTGGAATAGGACTTGGTGGAAATTCCAAAGGATTTTGACTAATTGCTTGTTTGTTACAAGGCATCATAGGATTAGGCATTAAAGGTTGTTGATATGTTCCCATTGTATTCATCATAGGATTTTGAACATCAGGCATTTGTCTATAATCGAAATCTAACCAATTTTCCATGAAATGGCCTCCTTGAAAATTAATATATATTATAATTTTTAAATTATAGGCTATGTTTCAGCGTAAAGTTCAGTTGGGTTATAAAAACAATGTTGTACTACTCTTACTTGGAAAGATCCTGTGCCGTTATAAGGAAAATTATATGGGCAACTAGGTGCAAATGGATTAAAGTACCATAAAGAATAACCAACATTATATAGTCTATTGCCAGCAAGTGCCCAATCGGCTATATCATAATGAATTTGTTCTGGAGGATTAGCCCAAATAGTTTGAGGATTAGGCTGACCACCCAATGTTGAACGGACACAATCAAATTGTCCTTCTTGATAAATTACTTTTCTAATATCTCCTTGACATATTCTTTGATATTCTCCATATGGAATTCTTACTCTGTTCATAATGACAGTAGCTACGGCTTTCATTCCATCTTCGCCTTCGCCACCGGCTTCACATTTTATAATTCTAGCGAGTAGTTCTCTATTAGAATAAGCCAAAATTTTCACCTCACCAATTTTGCTTATAATATAATGTATTCATTAAGTTAAAAAATGTACGTAAAATTTACATAAAATAAAAATTACTTAAATTGTAATTTCAATAAGGTATATAGTATTATGAAAAATAATTAAACTATATTTTTATATTTATGATAAAATGTTAGTGTAATACTTAAAAAGGAGATGTTATCTATGAAATCAAAAAAATTCTTCAAAGAATGGATTATTCCAATAGGTTGTGCTGTTATACTTGTTGTTTTAATAAGGTATTTTTGGTTTTTCCAAGTATCGGTTCCTACTAAGTCTATGTATCCTACAATAAAACCTGGTGATAGGATAATAGTTACAAGAATATATAATAAAGATAAGTTAAAAAGAGGAGATATAATAGTATTTTATTCTAAAGAATTAGAAAATACATTAATTAAGAGATTAATTGGACTTCCAGGGGATAAGATTAATATAGATATAGATGGAAAAGTATACATAAACGGGCAAAAGGTAGATGAACCATATGTTGTTTATAATGGAGGAAAAATAGGAGAATATAAAGTTCCAGAAGGTCAATATTTCTTTATGGGAGACAATAGAGAAAATTCATGGGACGGAAGGTATTGGCAAAACAGTTTTATATCAAAAGATGATATAAAGGGAAGAGCTAGATTCATATTATTCCCATTCAATAGATTAGGTAAATTTAAAATTGGAGATGTAGCAGATAAGTAATATAGTATAAAGGTGTCGGGAGTTATTTTGATGCCTTTATTATTTTTATAAAATAAAAAAAGGTCATACATGGAGGTGGGAGGGAAATACTAGATTTCTTATTCCATGTATGACTTATGGCTTATATATTAATAATATTAAAAAGATTATTTTAATATATTAGTTTATTTAATTGTACCTACTTAGAATTATCATTCTTACTTTATATTGTATTATTACTTTATTTTAATGTCAATAAAAGTATTAGCATATTTTTAATTTATAAGAAAAATATTTATTTAATAGAAAATTTGTTTATAAAATGTTAAAAAAATCTATATAGTATAAAACCTTGTAGGGGATAATTAATAAATGTATAATAATCAATAAAGGTTTAATTGAAAATAGAAAATTATTAGATGTAAATATATAAATAGGAGGCAGATAATGTTTAGCAATAAGAAATTCAAATATTTAATATACTACATCATGGGTGTTATGGGTTTGCTTCTTGTATTAAACTCTGTTCTTAGAAGTACTAAAACTGAACATATAAAATATAGTGCTTTTGAAAAAATGGTGGAACAAAAGAATATTCAAGAAGTGCAATTCTCAAATGATCAAATAATTATTATTCCTAAGCAGCAAAAAGGTATAAGATCTAAGGTTAAATATACAACCAACATACAGAAACTTAATATGAATCCCCTTATAGAAAAGCTAAAGGTAGCTGGGGTAGAGTATGATGGACCAATAAGCAATAATGATCCTATCAAGAAATTTTTCATAGAGTGGATACTTCCTATTCTAGGATTTATGATTATAGGAAGAATTATATTTGGATCTATGGAAAAGAGAATGGGTAGTGGAGTTATGTCATTTGGAAAAAATAATGCTAAAATTTATGCTGAAAATGAAACTGGAAAAACATTTGATGATGTAGCTGGACAAGATGAAGCTAAAGAATCTTTAATTGAAATTGTAGATTTCTTACATAATCCAGATAAGTATGTGGAAATTGGAGCAAAACTACCTAAAGGAGCATTATTAGTAGGACCTCCGGGAACTGGTAAGACACTTCTTGCAAAAGCTGTAGCAGGAGAAGCTAAAGTTCCATTTTTTTCTCTTTCAGGATCTAGTTTTGTTGAAATGTTTGTTGGAATGGGAGCTGCAAGGGTAAGAGACTTATTTAAACAAGCAGAAGAAAAAGCGCCATGTATAGTATTTATAGATGAGATAGATGCCATAGGTAAAAGTAGAGATGGAGCTATTGGTGGAGGAAATGACGAAAGAGAACAAACATTAAATCAATTATTGGCTGAAATGGATGGATTTGATGCATCCAAAGGAGTTGTAATTTTAGCTGCAACAAATAGACCAGAGGTCTTGGATAAAGCACTTTTAAGGCCAGGTAGATTTGATAGAAGGGTAATTGTAGATACTCCAGATTTAAAAGGAAGAGAATCTATTCTTAAAGTACATGCAAAGGAAGTTAAAATGTCAGAGGATGTTAATCTTGATGAAATAGCAAAATCAACTCCTGGTGCAGTTGGAGCAGACCTTGCAAATATGGTAAATGAGGCAGCCCTTTTAGCAGTTAAGAAAGGCAGAAAAAGTGTTATTCAACAAGACTTAGAAGAAGCAGTTGAAATAATAATTGCGGGTAAAGAGAAAAAAGATAGAATAATGTCTGATAAAGAAAAGAGAAGAGTTGCTTTCCATGAAGTAGGGCATGCATTAGTAGCAGCACTACTAAAGAATACAGATCCAGTTCATAAAATCACTATAATTCCAAGAACTATGGGAGCATTAGGATATACTATGCAACTTCCAGAGGAAGAGAAATACTTAGTGAGTAAGGAAGAAATGATGGATCAAATATCTGTTATGCTTGGAGGAAGAGCTGCAGAAGAGGTGGAGTTTAATTCTATATCTACAGGTGCATCTAATGATATAGAAAAGGCTACTCAAACAGCAAGAAATATGGTAACAATCTATGGTATGACAGAAAGATTTGATATGATGGCTTTAGAATCATCATCAAGTAGATATCTAGATGGTAGACCAGTAAAGAATTGTAGTGCACATACAGAATCGCTTGTAGATGAAGAAACTTTAAGAATTATAAAAGATTGTCATAAAAAATCAATAAATATATTAAAAGAAAATAAAGAACTATTAACTAATATATCTGAGAAACTTATTGATAAGGAAACTTTAATGGGTGAAGAATTTATGGATATAATAAATAGTTTTAAAAAGGATGATTTAATTGAACGATAAAGAATTAGAAAAAGAAATTCAAAAAGAATTAGATTTTGAGATGGAAAAACAAAGAGTTGAAGAAACCGTTGAAATAATAAAAAGAGAGATTAGAAATTATATAGATAAGAGAACTAAGCTTACAAATCATTTAATTGATGCTAGAAAAAAGGCTGTAGAAGAATATAGAGATGATGAAGATAAACTTATAGAGTTCTTCGATCATGAAAAATTTGTAGCTGAGGAAAGTTTTAAGGCTATAGATAGAAGATTTAAAGAACTTAATATTCTTCAGCCTTCACCTTATTTTGGTAAAGTTGATTTTAAAGAAAAAGAATTTAATGAAAAAGAAGATATATATATAGGAAGATTTGGAATTACAGATGAAAATGCGTATGAGCCAATAGTAGTAGATTGGAGAGCACCAATTGCATCATTATTTTATGCAGGAAAATTAGGTGAAGCAAAATACGATGCACCAATGGGTGAAGTTGATGTAGATATTTTAGCAAAAAGGCAATTTATAATAAAAAAAGAACGACTTCTAGGTATGTTTGATTCTGAATTAGATGTAAAAGATGAAATTCTTCAAATGGTTTTAAGTAAGAAAGCAGGAGAAAAGCTTAAAGATATAATAATGACAATTCAACAAGAACAGGATAACATAATAAGACAGCCGAGAAAAAAAACATTAATAGTTGATGGTGTAGCTGGAAGTGGGAAGACTACTATAGCTCTTCATAGAGTAGCATACTTATTATATAACTATAGAAAGATATTACAGGACAAAGTGCTTATTTTAGGACCTAATAATATATTCATGGAATATATTTCAACCGTACTTCCAAGTTTAGGTGAAATCGGAGTAAGACAACAAACTTTTAAAGAATTTGCACTAGAAATTTTAGAATTAAGGAATGTAATGGATTTTAGACAATATATGGAAAATATTATAAATAAAGACGAAGATTTTGTAAAAGATATTTTATTTAAGACTTCAGAAGAATATATAAACGAATTAGATAAATTCATAGATGTCTTAAATAAACAATATTTTAAGATTAAAGATTTATGTTTTGATGAAGAAATTATTGTTAAAAAAGATGCTGTACAAGAATTATTCAAATACTATAATACTATGCCTTTATTTAGAAGAAGTGCAAAAATAAAAAGAATTTTATTTTCAAAAATTAGAGATGTAAGAGATGATAAAATAAGAGAAATAGAAGAGTGGTATAAGAAGGCTATAGCGGATTTAAATAATGAAGATAAAAATTTACAAGAAGGCGATCTATCATATAAGAGAAAGCTAAAAATAAGGGAAACAATAAAAAATGTAATAGAAGCTAAAAAAACTTTAAATTGGTTAGATAATGAGAGTTGTACTGAATTATATAATGTGCTTAATAGAAATAAAAAACTTACGATAGATGATTTAGCTCCAATTTTATATTTAAAAATTAAGTTGGAAGGATTAAAATTAAGTGATGAAATTAAGCACGTAGTTATAGATGAAGCTCAGGATTACAGTTTGCTTCAATTTAGAGTAATTAAGGAATTAACTAATTGTAGTGGATACACTATAGTTGGAGATAAAAATCAGAGACTTATTCCTTTTATAGGAGAGGCTCCTATGGACAATATGAATAAAGTTTTTGATAATATAAAGGAATTTAAGTTAAATAAAAGTTATAGATCAACTAAAGAAATTATGGAATATGCTAATAAATATTTAATAGGAGATAGAATAGTTCCTATAGTTAGAAATGGAAAAAAGGTTGTTGAAAAAGAATTTAATAATGATAAAGAAGTAGTACAAGAGATTGATAATACTATTCATAATCTTAGAAAAGAAAGATTTGATAGTATAGCTATAGTATGCAAAAATCTTAAAAAAGCTAAAATTATTAATTCCTTAATGAATAAAGCGACAAATGTAAAAATATTAGATAGAGAAGATATTATGTATAATAAAGGAGAAGTTGTTATACCATCATACTTTGCAAAAGGTTTAGAATTTGATGCAGTAATAATGGTTAGTGATGATTATACCCAGGGATTAGAAGATAAAATGATGTATGTTATGGCAACAAGAGCATTGCATGAGCTGTATGTTTACAAAATAAAATAGAATCTATAATTAATTAGTTCATTGTAAAATTTTCAAGTCAGATGACAAAGAGAATATTGTCGCTGACTTTTTTTATTTCTATTAAGTATAATGGTTGTATTTAATAATAAAATAAAATATAATATATTTTGTTTTTATGAACGATTTTCAAAAAAAGGAGGGAAATCTATGGATAAGTCAAAAGAACTTGGAAGAGAAAAAATATCCAAACTGTTATTAAAATTTTTTATTCCGGCTATAATTGGTACCTTAGTTAATGCTCTTTATAATATTGTTGATAGAATTTATATTGGACAAGGAGTAGGTTCTTTAGCACTTGCAGCATTAAGTGTAGCATTTCCCATTATGGTTATAACATCTGGTTTTGGAATGCTTATAGGAATGGGTGGCGGAGTTATCACATCCATAAATTTAGGTAAAAAAGATAAGAATAAGGCAGAAAAAATCTTAGGAAATACTTTTAGTTTATTATGTATAATTTCTATTTTAGTTAGTATTTTAGCTCTGATTATAAAGAATCCTATATTAAAATGTTTCGGAGCTAGTGAGAATACTATAAATTATGCAAATTCTTATTTGTCTATAATATTATTTGGAACTATATTTCAAAATGTTGGTTATGGAATGAATAATATAATACGTTCAGAGGGAAATGCCAAAATTGCTATGCTTACTATGATTATTGGTGCTATGTTTAATATAATATTGGATCCAATATTTATATTTATATTTCATATGGGAGTAAAGGGAGCAGCTATTGCAACAGTTTTATCGCAAATAGCTAATACATTTTGGGTATTAAGACATTTTACAGGCAAAAATTGTTTCCTAAAACTTAGAAAAAAGAATCTAAAATTAGATTTAGAAATTTTTAAATCAATTATTGCAATAGGTATGGCCCCTTTTTGCATTCAGGTAGCAGCAAGTCTTGTTAATATAGTTTTTAATAAAGAATTAATGATATATGGTGGAGATTTAGCTGTTGGTGCTATGGGGATAATTAACAGTATAACAATGCTTATAATAATGTCCATAATATCTGTAACACAAGCTTCACAGCCTATAATTGGATATAATTATGGTTCAATGCAATTTGATAGGGTAAAGGAAACCTTAAAGATTGCTACAATTGGTGCTACAATTATTGCTATAATAGGTTTTATAGGAGTTGAATTTTTCCCAAAACATTTAATTGGAATTTTTAATAGAAAAGATGAGGAACTTCTTAGAATAGGGGTATCTGGTATAAGAATTAATTTATTTGCATTGCCTATAATAGGATTTCAGATAGTTGGATCTAACTATTTCCAAGCTGTTGGAAAAGCCAAGGTAGCAATTATATTATCATTACTTAGACAAGTAATAGTATTAATACCATTACTTATAATATTACCTAAGCTATTTAATCTTAATATTAATGGAGTGTGGCTTGCAGGACCTGTATCGGATACTATATCTTTTACAATTACTACTATATGTGTTATAAAAGGAATGAAAGATTTAGATAAACAAGTTATAAAAAGTAGTGGAGTTTCATTATAAATGAAACTCCATTACTTTTTATAGTTTTGATCTATATTCTTTTTCGTATTTTAATATTTTAGTTATAATTTCATTAAATTTATCTTCGTTTTTGTTAAATTTCATATTTGGAGTATAGCATTCTTCTAGCTTATCATGAAGTGGTTTTTCAGAAGCTAAAATTTGTAGACCTTGGTTTAATAAGAAATAAAAATTATCTTTAGATTGTTGTATTTCTTTAGAGTACTTTTCTATAAGATTAGTATCTAGGCAATCTTCCATTTTGATTTGATTTCCAACGAATTTTTTTTGATTTATTTCATTGGAAGTTAGTACTGCAATATTTAAAGATGGTATTAATATGTGTTCTAATCTTTCTGGAATGAATGGATCATGGAATACATCTACATCAAGACCTCTTTTTAAAGTTTCCTTATATAAATAGTCTAGTATATCTGTTTTGTGAGTACCAGGTCCACCTTCAAGTACATATATTCTTTTGTAATCGTCTAGTAGTGAGTCAATATAAGTTATAATTCCTTTAGGTGTAAAACTTGTAGCAAATAAATGTCTATCATATCCAACAGAAGATACTTCAAGATCTTGAAGTATTTGATCTTTTAATTGTTCTTTTAAAATATTTAGTTTTGATGCATCAATTGCACTTGAATTATAAAAGCTCCAATCGTCATGCATGTTTTTAGAAGAAGCAAAATATCTATACACACGAGAGAAAGTTGCTGATATTTCTTTACTTATTCTCATTATGTCATTTCTATATGGTGCAAAACCAGTTTCTTTCCAACAATCGCCCATATTTAATATTTCATCTATTGCTCCTGGGTGTTTAGGGTCTACTATGTGTGGAGCTGTTCCATCTAATAGAGCAATATTTAATTTCTTTATAACAACAGCATCTAGAGAATCGCTATCGGAAGAACAATGATGATATTCAATGTTATATCCTTTTTCATTAAAATATTGACCTACTTTTTTCATAAGATAAGATTTACCTGTACCCGGACCACCTTTTATACAAATAATTCTTTTTGCAAATTCTTGAGGCAATATATAATCAAATAAAGAATAAAATCCTCTTGAAGTATTTGCACCTGGGAAAAAATGTTCAAATTTACCTTTCATTAAACCACACTCCTTTTTAATATCTTATATAAGTATATTAATAAAGGATGATAATTTTTACATTAATTGAAAAAAAGATTATATAATTTAATAAAAATCATATAATCTTTCTTATTAGCAAAAACTTTTGTCAATTGTTATTATGGTATTAAAATTAGGATGAATTTTTTTTATTTCATAATCTATTTTTTCACATAAATCTTCTCCATTAGCAGTAATATCAAAGTTAGGTTTTACTACTATATCAAAAATTAAATTTTTATGTTCACATTCACCAACAATTCTAAAATCATGGAATGATATAATATCTGAAAAATTTTTTAATGTAGTTTCTACATAATTTTTAGTAGAATTTATATCTTTATCATTGGTATTTATAGGATCCATATGTATAACTAAAAACATACTATATTTTTCTGACAATTCTTTTTCGGCTTTATCAATAATTTCATGTATTTTAACTATAGATATATCACAAGGTACCTCTGCATGAAGAGAACCCATAATTCTTCCAGGACCATAATTATGAATTAATATATCATGAACTCCTGATATATTTTCATATGACATTACATCTTTTTCGAGTTGTTTTATAAATTCAGGGTTTGGTGCTTCACCTAAAAGTGGATTTATTGTATCTTTTACAAGTGAAAATCCTGAATATAGTATAAATAAAGACACAAGTATACCTATATAGGCATCTATAGGAAAATCAATCCATTTAGATAACAAAAACGATAAAGCTACAGTGCTAGAAGTTATAACATCACCTAGTGCATCTAATGCTGAAGCTTGAAGAGCAGAAGAATTAATTTTTATTCCTATATATTTATTAAACTTACATAGCCAAATTTTAGCTAAAATTGATACTAACAGTAATATAAAGGGTAAAGGTTGAAAATATACTTTTTCAGGATTAGTTATTCTACTAAATGATGATTTAGTAAATTGAAATCCTACTAACATTACCATAAAGGCAACTATTAATCCTGAAAGATATTCTATTCTTCCGTGACCAAAAGGATGTTCTTTATCTGCTGGTTTTGATGCCATTTTAAATCCAACTATTGTTATAACAGATGATAGTGCATCAGATAAATTATTAAATGCGTCGGCAGTTACAGCAATACTTTTAACAATAAGACCAACAGATAATTTTATAAAAAATAGAAATATATTAACAATTACGCCTACTACACCACCTAAATATCCATAAGTATCACGAACTTTAGGATTATTTATATTTTCATGATCATTTATAAATTTGTATACTAAAAATTTAGATAACATATAATTTCCTCCATATCTAAGATAATTATGTTATATATAATAACATTTTTATTGTTAAAATAAAATTAATATTTTGTATTATAAAAACTATTATTGCTTTGAATTAACAATATATTACTTAAAACAATAATTAGATGTTAATTTAATAAAAACATATGGATATTTTTATTAAATACTTAAGTGCATACCTTGTGCAACTAAGTAAAATATGGTAATATAGGTATCAAATTTCACATAATGTTTTAAAATGGGAGGCGGTAAAGTGAAGAGTAAAAAAATAATGTCTTTAGTTTTAGCAGCTGGAATGATTTTAGGTGGCGGGAGTATTTCAACTATTAAGGCATATGCAGATACTACAAATAATAATAAGATCGTAGTCGCTCAAACAAATCAAAAAGAATTACAGAAAAAAGCATGTGATTTAATAAAAATTATAGAAAATAATCCAAGTGCAAAGGATATTAAAGAAGCTAGAAAGTTAATATCTCAATTAAATGATAGAGCATTTAGAAATTCATATAAATTTCTTGTAGATTTTTATACTAATAAAAATTTAGATAAAGGAATTTCTCCAATTGATATAATTGTAAATGCTTATAAAAACAGTAGAAATGTTAAGTCAGCAGATGCTACTAGTAATTTTAATATGAATTTACAAGGAAATAATCTATCAAATGAAGAAAAAGAAATTTTTAATAGTATACTTCCAATTATAAATTCAATGGATATAACAGCAGATATTAAATTGAATTCTTCTGAAAATAATAAAAAAGTTAAGTTAAGTGGAGTTCTTCATTTTAAAAACTCTTTGGTAAAAATAGATTCTAAAATATGGATGGATATGGATATTACAAAATCTACTCCAGATATAAAGTATATTATAGAAATTCCAGAAGGAGTAAAAGGATTTTTACCAACTTCACTTGCAAATAAAAAATATTTTGTATTTAATATGACGACTTTATTAAAAGATCCTAAAATTGCTAAGGATAAAGATTTACTAGACATAAATAAGCAAATTCAGTTATCAACAATGATTCAAGATAAATTTATTAATGATTTTGAAGATTTTATTAAAATAGCAGATGCAAATTATGATATTGTTACTCCAATAGATAAGGAAAAGTTAAACTGTAATTCTTCAAAAAATATAAAAAATGCTTATGAGATTAATTTAAACAATGATAAATTAATGAAAATAATTAAATTAGGATTACATGACAAGAATATAGCATCTACATTCTGGGATTGTGTTAATAAAGTAGCTGATTTGGAACCTGATGCTTCAAAAGAAAAAATTACTAATGAACAAAAAACGGAAGTAGTAAAAGCATTTGAAGATGCGTTAGATAAGTTTAATAAAGCTGTTCAATGTAATATAAAAAGTACAGTAGGCATTGATGAAAAGGGATATAGTTGCTATAATAAAGTTACTCTTAATATGGTTATAGATGCAAAAGAAATAGCAAAAGTATTTGGAGCAAAAGAAGCTCCTAATACAAATTCTAAATATATATTAACAGTTAATTGTGATTGTAGTATGAGTGATATAAATAATAATGTAAAAGTAGCGGAAAAGCCTGAGATATCTGAAGAAAATTCTGTGGATTTTTCAAAAATTTTAACCGATAACAATCAAATATAAGAAAATAAATAAGATTATAGTAGAAAAACCCAAGAATTTATATAAAAAATTCTTGGGATTTTATTTGCATATTTTGGTATACTTAACGTATAAAGAATTAAGGAGATTTTAATGAAATATATATTAAAATTTTTAAAAAGTTAAGTGTGGAGGAGTTTTTATGGAAAAAAAAATAGAGTTTGCAAATAAACTTTTGGATTTTATATATGAAAGTCCAACAGCTTTTCATGCAGTTAAAAATGTGAAAAATATACTTGTTCAAAATGGATTTAAAGAATTGAAAGAATGTGGTAAATGGTACATTCAAAAAGGTGAAAAATATTATACAACTAAAAATGATTCTGCTATATTAGCATTTGTAGTTGGAGAAGGATTAATTGAAGAAAATGGTTTTAAAATAATAGGAGCTCATACAGATTCGCCTAGCTTTAGAATTAAACCAAATCCTGAGATAATTTCAGAAGGAAGTTATATAAAACTTAATACAGAAGTATATGGAGGACCAATTTTAAATACTTGGCTAGATAGACCATTATCTATTGCTGGTAGAGTAACTTTAAAAAGTGAAAATATATTATTTCCTAAAACAAAACTTGTTAATATCAAAAGACCAATAATGATAATACCTAATTTAGCAATACACATGAATAGAAATATAAATCAGGGAATAGAATTAAACAAGCAAGTAGATACTTTACCAATCTTAGGACTTATAAATGAAGAATTTGAAAAAAATAATTATTTATTAAAAATAATAGGAGAAGAGTTAAATATAGATTATAAAGATATTATTGATTTTGATTTATTCTTATATGAATATGAAAAAGGAAGTATTATTGGAGTAAATAATGAACTTATATCATCTGGAAGATTAGATGACTTAGAAGCGGTACATTCAGGGGTAGAGGCTTTAGTTAATTCTTGTAATTCAAGTGCAACTAATGTTTTAGTGTGCTTTGATAATGAGGAAGTTGGAAGTTCAACAAAACAAGGAGCAGATTCTAATATGCTTACTAATACTTTAGAAAGAATAGTATTATCTTTAAATGGTAACAGAGAAGATTTCTTAAGAGCGTTATCAAAATCATTTATAATATCATCGGATTCTGCACATGCAGTTCATCCTAATAAAGGTGAAAAATGCGATCCTACTAATAGACCAAAATTAAATAAAGGACCAGCAATTAAAATAGCAGCTAGTCAAAGCTATACATCTGATAGTAATTCAGCTTCAGTATTTAAAGCTTTATGTGAAAAAGCGGAAGTTCCAGTACAAGAATTTGTTAATCGTTCTGATGAGAGAGGCGGTTCTACTATAGGACCAATATCATCAACTCATTTAAATATACGTTCTGTTGATATAGGTACACCGCTTTTAGCAATGCATTCTATAAGAGAATTATGTGGTGTTGATGATCATTACTATGGCATGAAAGTTTTTGAAAAATTTTACAGTTTATAAAAGATATATTAAGAAAATAAACTGAGTTATAATTTTAACTTGGTTTATTTTTTACATAAATTATTATATTTTAGAATTAGTTTATCAAGTTCCCTATTTTTGATACAAAGGAATAAGAAAAAGTTCACTTAGTTACGATTTTGTAAACAAATTATATTTTTTATAAAGTAACATTTTATTATAATTAATTTGTTAAATAGTTATAAATAAAAAAATTGTTAGACAAAATAGGACTACGTGTAAAATAAGAACTAGTGATAAATATGGAGGGAAAATTTTAATGAAAAAAAGTGGTTTTGTAAAAGTAATAATTGCTATAGTTATCTTTGTTGTTGCATTTTTAAGTGGAAGTAGTATTTATAAAGTTATTGATAATAAAAAAAATGGGGCTATTAGCGCATTTAAACAAAATCAAGGAATTATACAAAATGTGAATGTACAAAAAGATTCTACAGCAGAAACAAATCAATTAAATAAAAATCTAGAAATGGTAGAATATAAAGGAACTATAGAGCATGTATTTTTTCATCCTTTAATATTAGATAATGAATTAGCATTTAAGGGACCTAAGTGGCAAACAGATGATATGGATGATTGGTTTGTTACTGTGCAAGAATTTAAAAGTATTTTAAATTCAATATATAAAAAAGGATATATTTTAGTTGATCCAAATAAACTATATGAATCATATGAAAAAGGCGGTAAAAAATTGTTAAGAACAAAAACTATAAAGGTACCAAAGGGTAAGAAACCATTAATACTATCTATAGATGATTTATCTTATAATGAGGGAATGAGGAAGGCCACAGCACTTAAACTTATTTTAGATGATAAAGGGGAACTTGCAACTTATAGAAAAGATAAAAATGGTAAAGTTCAAATAGGATATAATGAAACAGTTATAATAATAGATGAATTTGTTAAAAATCATCCTGATTTTTCTCTAGATGGTATAAAAGGAGTAATAGCATTAACAGGATATCAAGGAGTTTTTGGATATAGAACAGAAAGAACTTCTCCAAATCGTCAATCTGAAATAAATGCAGCAAAAAAAATTGCTAATAAATTAAAAGAAAATGGATGGAGTTTTGCAAGCCATAGTTATGGACACAATCCACACGATAAAATTTCTTTAGAAAAATTAAAAACAGATGCGGATCATTGGGAAAGTGAAGTTAAAAATGTAGTTGGAGATACACAAATTTATATATACCCTCATGGTGATAGTATAAAGGAAAGTGATCCTAAATTTAGTTACCTTTATGGAAAGGGATTTAATTTATTTTATTCAGTTGATAGTGCATCTACTGAAATAATATCAAAAAAATCACCTGTGGTTCATGGTGGAAGATTAGCAATAGACGGTGTAAGTATGAGAAATAGAAGACAGAAATTTTTAAAATTCTTTGATGCAAAAGGAATTTTAGATTTAAAATCTAGACCAAATAGACCTTATAAATTTGAATAAAGTTGTGTCTATAATAAGTGTATGATAGCATTTTCTTATAATGTTTTTGTAAGAAGGGGGATAAGAAAATGAAACAAATTATTGATACTAAGTTAAAAGATTTTAAGTTAAGATTTGCTGAAGAAAAAGATACCGAATTAATTCTTGAATTTATAAAAGAGTTAGCCGAATATGAAAAAATGTCAAATGAAGTAATAGCTACAGAAGAAATATTGAGAAAGTCTTTATTCAAACTTAAGGTAGCTGAAGTTGTAATTGGTGAATACAAGGATAAACCTATAGGATTTATTTTATTTTTTCATAACTTTTCAACATTCGTAGGTCGTCCAGGACTTTATTTAGAAGACTTATATGTAAAGCCTGAAATGAGAGATAAAGGATTTGGAAAAATCATGTTGTCATTTCTAGCAAAGCTTGCAGTAGAAAGAGAGTGCGGACGTTTTGAATGGGTTTGTCTTGATTGGAATAAGTCATCTATAGATTTTTATAAGAGTATGGGTGCAGTACCAATGGATGAATGGACTATATATAGAGTAAATGGAGATACATTAAATACTTTAGCGAAAAAGTTTTAATAAAGATAATTTAGAAAATATAAAGTTAGCCGTATACCTTAATAGGTATACGGCTATTATATGTGCGCCCAGCATGGGCGCAATCTATAAGGTGAAAGTCCTGAACGCCGAAGGTGATATAGGCGTTAGCCAATGACAAGGGTGTCCATCGTGAGGTGGAATCTGAAGGAAGTCGGATGGCAAAATTCCGGTCTGAGGAATACGAATCACATAAGAGGCTGGCTATAGCTGGATGAGTTTGCATAACAAAACAAAGTCCGTATCACCCAAAAGTTATTGCAGTATATGTGGCAGATATATGGAATGAAAGATTGCGTTCTTACCTGGGGAGGTCTGATAGATATATCATTAAAGGATGAACTTCCTACATGATAACCTACATAGTGATATGTAACTGAACTATCAGAAGTCAGCAGAGGTCATAGTACTACACTATGTGCACGTAGTGCGGGAAGGACTGAACATTAGGAGGTTTTCAACTTTGAATAATTCAAATAAATTACAAAGAAAGCAGACAACTCAATATAGAGGTCGCCTTGTGGAAGTAGAAGTGGAACTTCAAGGTAAACGAGGGGCGCAGAGTAATAATTTGGCGTTAGCAAAGGGAGAAAGAGAAAACAATGTAGTAGATGATACTAATAATCTACTTGAAAAGGTTTTAGCTAGAGAAAATATGCTAAAAGCTATGAAAAGAGTAGTTGCCAATAGAGGAAGTCATGGTATTGATGGTATGAGAGTCGATGAACTTCGAGGGTTTATTATCAAAAATTGGCTAACAATTAAGCAAAAGTTATTAGAAGGAAGGTATAAACCTTCACCAGTTAGGAGAGTGGAAATACCAAAACCTGACGGTGGAATTAGATTGCTTGGAATACCTACTGTACTTGATAGATTAATACAACAGGCATTAGCTCAAGAACTTAATAAAATTTATGACCCTACCTTTTCGGATAATAGCTATGGATTTAGACCAAATAAAAGTGCTAAACAAGCTATATTAAAATCAAGACAATATATCAATGAGAGGCATAAATGGGTTGTTGATATAGACTTAGAAAAATTCTTTGATAAAGTTAACCATGATATATTAATGGAAAGACTTTCAAGAAGAATAAAGGACAAAAGGGTACTTAAACTAATTAGAAATTATCTTAAATCTGGAATAATGATAAATGGATTGAAGGTAAAATCAGATAAAGGTACACCGCAAGGTGGTCCATTAAGCCCAATACTTGCTAATATTATGCTTGATGAAGTAGATAAAGAACTTGAGAAAAGAGGTCATAGATTTTGCCGATTTGCAGATGACTGCAACATTTATGTCAAAAGTAAAAAGGCAGGATTAAGAGTTATGGCAAGTATAAGAAAAATACTTGAAGGTTTATTAAAACTTAAAGTTAATGAAAATAAAAGTGCAGTAGATTTTGTGACGAGAAGAAAATTTCTTGGATTTTCATTCTATTTTGCAAAAGGCGGAGCCAATATAAGAATACATGAAAAGTCATATAAAAGATTCACAAATAAAATAAGAAAATTAACAAACCGTAATAAAGGTATAAGTATGGAATATAGAGTTTATATGATTAACCAATTAACGATTGGATGGATTAATTACTTTGGAATAGCGAAAGCTAACGCTAAAATACAAAAAATAGATAGTTGGATAAGAAGAAGGTTAAGGAGTTGTATTTGGAAACAATGGAAAAAGGTTAAAACTAGAGGACGAAACCTCATAAAACTAGGTATTCCGACCTATAAAGCATGGGAATATGCAAATACAAGAAAAGGCTATTGGAGAATATCCAAAAGCCCAATTCTTGATACAATCTTAAACAACAAATATATTGAAAATCTTGGTTACAAAAGTATATCTAAAAGATATCAGCTAATACATAATTCTTAATGAACCGCCGTATACCGAACGGTCAATGTCATCAACTTAATGTAAATAACTTGAAAAATAAAAAGTGTGAAAAAATAGTTGACTTCATAAAAAATACCCAATAATTATTTTGAACACATTTTTGTGTACCAATTTGATTAAAGGTGATAGTAATGAAAACTAAAAGCAGGTTTAATAAAGGAATTATAGTGAGTAATACTTTAATAGGGGATTATTCATTTAAATGTACCAATAGAACTAAAGAAATACACTTTACGGGTGAGAGAAAAATGGGATTTAAGGAAACAATAATGTTTATGATAAATATGGTTAATAAATCTCTACAAGTAGAGCTAAATAATTACTTTGAAACGATTTTAAATAAAGATAATCCTAGTACAAAGCAAGCTTACTCAAAAGCTAGACAAAATATTGAAGCAAAAGCATTTATTCAGTTGAATGATAAGATAAATGAACTTGTATATAAGGATGAATTTGAATATAAATTATGGAATGGATACAGATTAAGTGCAATTGATGGAAGTGTAATACAACTGCCAGATACTAAATTATTAAGAAAAGAATTTGGTTATATAGAAAATCAGAAAAATAAAGTTGCAAGAGCAAGAGTTTCTTGTATATTAGATGTATTAAATAAAATAGTTATTGAAAGTAAAATAGACATATATAAAGCATCAGAAAGAAATATGGCAAAAGAGTTAATATTGAAGATGCTTAAAAATAGAACAGAATCAGAATTAATTCTTTTTGACAGAGGTTATCCAGGAACAAAGTTTTTTTCATTCTTGAAAGAAAATAATGTTGAATTTCTTATGAGGGCAAAAGTTAATTTTTCAAAAGATATAAAAAATGCAAAACAACCAGATCAAATTATCAATATAAAAAATGGTAAAGAAGTACTAACTGTAAGAGTTGTAAGGTTTTTGCTTTCATCTGGTATTGAAGAAGTCTTAATAACAAGTTTACTTGATAAAAAATATACACTTGAGGATTTAAAAGAATTATATTTTAAGAGATGGTGTGTTGAAGTAAAGTATGATGAGTTAAAAAATAGATTAGAGATTGAAAACTTTACGGGAAGAACAAAAAAAGCAATAGAACAAGATTTCTATGCATCTATTTACTTATCAAATATGATTGAATTAGCTAGACAAGAAAGTGATAAAATTATTAAAGAAAAAAATAAAGGGAAAAATCTAAAGCATGAGTATAAAACTAATTTAAATATTTTGATTGGAAGTCTGAAAGATAAATTAATAATAATGATGCTTGAAAAAGAAAGGGGAAAAAGGACGAAGATGTTCAAAAATATAATGAAACAGGCCTCTCAAAATACTATTCCTATAAGACTTGGAAGACAATATCCAAGGAAAGATAGTGTTTCGAGGTGCAAATATAAAGCTAATTGTAAACGCTCATTATAAAACAATTAAAATCAATTCAATTTTATGAAAGTGTAAATTAAATTTACTTCAAAAATGATGTAAGTTTATTTAAGTTATACCTATATAGTAGCATTTTGAAAGAAAAATATATTATTAAGTCACAATGGATAACATTAAAGAACATGTCGCACAAAGGTTTTTTACACACTTTGTTATTTACAAATATAGGTATGATTTTTAATCTAAATTTATAATTGTAAACTTATGACAACTTAAGTTGATGACATTGACCGAACGGTACGTACGGTGGTGTGAGAGGACGCTAAATAAAATAATTATTTAGCTCCTACTCGATTAAAATTTTATAATTATTTAGTTTTAATAATTAGATAATGATTAAATTAATTTTTAATAGAATGTAAAAAATAACACATCATATTATATATAATTATATTGTAAGTGATATACAGGAGAATAGAGCTATGAATGAGATTAGAATAAATAATTTTCAACAATTTCATAATGCATTAGCTAAATATAAAGATGATACAGAGTGGATATTTAGAGGACAAGGAAAATCTTCTTGGAAGTTAGTGCCTAAGGCAGGAAGGCATCCTTATAATAAGGCTAATGATGAAGAGTTTTTTTTAGCATGGAAAAGAAGAGCAACAGAATTTATAGATATAGAAAAATATGATGATTGGAATTTACTTGCTATAGCTCAGCATTATGGTTTTGCAACTAGACTATTAGATTGGACACATAATCCTTTAATTGCAGGATATTTTGCAGTTAGCAAATATTATGATTCAGATGCAGTGATATATGCGTATTTAAATCATAAGTCTGTTTTTGCACAGGATAATAATTTATTTAGTCGTAGAGGAATATATAAGTTTATGCCAAATGGAGATATTCAGAGAATAGTTAGACAATGTGCAACTTTTACTGTACATGGACCAGCTACTATATCTTTGGAGGAAAATATTGAGGATAAGTGTTGCTTAGAAAAAATTATAATTGATAAAAATTATAGAAAAGGATTACTATTTGATTTATCTTATTATGGAGTTAACAGATTGTCTTTATTTCCTGATTTAGATGGACTAAGTGTATATATGAATTGGCATATGCAAAATGACAATTCATAAGAAATAAAATTTTTAGTTAGGTAATAAGAGAAGAAACTCATAATGTACTAGAAATTAATAGAATTAAGGGGAGTAGATTAAAAGTATTGTTCGATTATGGAAAAAGATGTATAATTATAGTGTTAATTATTGTAAACGTTTATGAAATGCAATATAAGGGGGAATTGAAATGGATGAAAGAGAATTAATTCATCAACAAAATAAGCTATTAGTAAAATTACTATGGCCGTCTTTATTGGTAGGATTTATTTTGTTCTTAGTATTAAAATTACAGATTTCACAAATAGTAATTTTATTAAGTATAGGGCTAGCTATATGTACTATAATGACATTTTTAACTTTTAGAAAAATATTTGTAGTACAAACAATGTATGTATTTATTATTGGTATGACTATATTTTCATACATATTACTTAAGTATATACCGTATGCATCTATGTATACTGTTATATTTTTTGCACTAATTGTAATATCTTTATATCAAGATATTAAAGCAACGATAATTACGGGAATTTTAGTTTTAATATTAAATAACTATCTTTATTTTATAAGTAAAACTCAGTTTATGGTTCGAGAATCTATACAAGGTGTTACAACATACAATTTAATGATAATGGTAATTGTAGGGGTTTTAATAGTGCAACAAAAATTCAATAAAAGCTTAAGAGAAAAAAATATAGAAGCTGAAAAAGAAGCTTTAATGGCTAAGGATCAAATAGAATCAATTTTAATAGATATAAAAAAATCAGTAGATGGTTTTCTAAAATTTAATCAAAAATTAAAAACAAGTATAATTGATACAAAGGATATATCTAGTAAACTAAGTGATGTATTTAATGAAATTACTAAGAGTATAGAATCACAGGGTAATAGTCTTAATGAAATAAATAATTCGGTTATGAATAATGAAGAAAGAATGGATACTCTTGTTAATGCATCAAATGTAATGAATGATGCTTCAACTAGTACATTGAAATTTGTTAAAGGAGGTACTAGTGAGGTAGAGCAATTATCTCAAAATATGATACAATTAAAAAATATTATGGATTCAACACGAGATAATACACGAAAATTAGATGAAAATTCTATAAAGGTAGAAGATATATTAAAGCTAATAAATAGTTTAGCTGAACAAACAAATTTATTAGCATTGAATGCTGCAATAGAGGCTGCAAGAGCTGGAGAACATGGAAGGGGATTTGCTGTAGTTGCTGAAGAAATAAGAAAGCTTGCAGAAAATTCAACTTCTTCTGTTAAGGAAATTTCAGATATATTAGAAAATATACAAACACAAGCTAAGGATGCAGATTCAGCTACAGATTCAGCACAAAATATATTATTATCAAATATGAAGTCATTAGAGAAAGTACAAGAGAATTTTATTAGTATAAATTCAAGTAGTGAAAGTGTAGTTGAAGAAGCTAATGAAGTAAATGAATTTATAAAACAATTAAATGAGATTTCTATTAATATTGGTAAAGAAATATCTACGATATCAGCAATTACTGAAGAAAATACCTCTGTAATAGAGGATACATTGAATTCTGTAACAAAACAAAATAATGCAGTAAATGCTATGATTAATGTTTATGATGAATTTAATGAGTCTATAGAAAATTTACAAAAACTATTTGAGTAAATTTAAAGCTGAATGTTAAGTGTATAATAAAATGTAGATATAAGTAGATAAATTTATAAAAGTAGGTGAGAAATTTGAATAGAAAAAGAATGCTATCTATGGATCCGTATATGTTATTAAGTTTTATAAATACAAAGTTAAGAGATGAATTTAGTAGTCTAGAATACTTTTGTGATTATTTTGATATAAGTGTTGATGAAATCAAAGAAAAGTTGTCATCTATAGGATACGAATATAATTTGGGAAATAATCAATTCAAGCTTGTATAATATTCTTAAGGAGAAAATTTTATGAAAGATTATAAAATAGGAGTAATTTCAGATACTCATGGATTACTAAGACATGAGGTACTAGAGATATTTAAAGAAGTAGATATAATTATACATGCAGGGGATGTTGGAAATTCATCTATAATACAACAATTAAAAGATATAGCTCCTGTTGTTGTAGTTAGGGGTAACTGCGATGGAGTAGAACTTGGGTATATATTAAAAAAAACAGAGGTAGCACAAGTAGGAAAAGTAAGTATTTATGTATTGCATAATTTAGATGAGCTGGATTTAGAACCGAAGGATGCGGGTTTTGATATAGTAATTAGTGGACATTCACATATGCCTCGTAATGAAAGTATTGATGGGGTAATGTTCTTCAATCCAGGTAGTGCAGGACCTCGTAGATTTAAATTACCTATATCTCTTGGAATGATTTATGTTAATGCTGATGAGATAAGAGGAGAATTTATAGAAATCCCAGTTAAATAAAGTATTTCATAAAAATTCTTTTTATGTTAGACTATGAATAATTTAATTGTATATAAATAAAATGAAATATAAATTAGTTACCTAAGGTAGAGGCGCTGTAATTAAAAGTATTTACTTGGAGTTGGCAAATGTTGATAAGTAAAGAAAGGAATTATAGCCGAAGAAAATAAATTTGCAAGTTTGTTTTCTGGCTATGCACAGAAGATGTGTATGGTTGTCATATTAAACTAATATGGAGAGCTACAAGGTTACACTAAGTTCGGAGTATATAAATATTGCGACGAGGGTGTTCCTTGTCGCAATATTTTTTATATAATGAAGTATAGGTATTATATAGATATGACCTGGGGCTATTAAGGTTAAAACATTAAGAGTATTAAATGGGGGCTTATAAGATGAGATTATTTGGAACTATAAAAATTATAGATAATGAATTGTATATAGGCGGTGTGAAATCAAAAATATTAGCACATCAATATAAGACACCACTATATGTAATGGATGAGGAACTAATAAGAGATAATTGTAAAAGATATATTAAAGGATTTAAAGCTCATAAAGGTATTAATAGAGTTGCTTATGCAGGAAAGGCATTTTTGACACTGGCTATGTGTCAATTAATTAAAGAAGAGGGAATGTGTCTTGATGTGGTATCTGGTGGGGAACTGTATACTGCATATAAAAGTAACTTTCCAATGGGAAAGGTATATTTCCACGGAAATAATAAAACTTTAGAAGAAATGGACATGGGAATTAAATTTGGAGTAGGAAGGTTTGTTGCTGATAATTTTTATGAGATAGAAAATATAAACAAAATAGCTAAAAAACATAACAAGATTCAAAAGATAATTTTAAGAATAACACCAGGTATAGAAGCACATACTCATGATTATATAAAAACAGGTCAAATAGATTCTAAATTTGGATTTACATTACTTCAAAATCAGACATTAAAAGCGGTGGAAATGGCAAATGATTTTTCTAACATAGAATTTGTAGGATTTCATTGTCATATAGGTTCTCAAATATTTGAAATAGAACCTTATAAAGATGAAGTTAAAATAATGCTTTCTCTAATAAAAGAAGTAAATGATAAGTTAGGATGTAAGATAAAAGAATTAGATTTAGGCGGTGGATTTGGGATTTACTATGGTAAAGGAGATTGTCCTAAAAAAATTGAAGAATTTTGTGAAGCTATTTTAAAAGAGGCGGATAAAGTTTCAAAGGAATTAGATATAGAGTTACCTGCTTTGGTTATAGAGCCAGGGAGATCTATAGTTGGTAATGCTGGAACTACTCTTTATACCATAGGATCAATAAAAGAGATACCTGAAATAAAAAAATATGTTTCAGTTGATGGTGGAATGACAGACAATATTAGACCGGCATTGTATAGGGCTAGTTATGAATGTTTAGTTGCTAATAATGTTAATGCCAATTCAAAAGAGAAAGTAACAATATCAGGAAAATGTTGTGAGTCAGGAGATATTTTACTGGAGAATGTAAAAGTATCACATGCTGAAAGTGGAGATATACTTGCAGTTTTAAGCACAGGTGCATATGGATATTCTATGTCTAGTAATTATAATAAGATACCAAGATCAGCAGTTGTGTTTGTTAAAAATGGAAATAGTAAATTGATTTGTAAAAGACAATCTTATGATGATTTAATTTATGGTGAATTACAACTATGAATTAAAAAATAAAGTAAAATATATTATATAAAAAATAAGAGAAGAATGATTTTTTATACCATCATTCTTCTCTTATTTAATTTTTTTGTTTAAATGAGGAGAAGTTGGGGCACAATAATTAAGCAATATAAATTTATTTTATAGAATATAATGCAAAAATCATAAAGGAGTGACTTAAATGCTTTATATTATTATAGGGCTTTTATTTATAATTTTAGCTATAGTTTTAAGCATGAAAATTAAAACATGTAGTAGAAATAGTGAAGAAAATATATTAGAGGATATTCCAAGTGTAAATATCAGCAAGGAAGAACTAGAAAAACATGCATCTGATATAGCTAATTACCCTGTAACAAAATATACTAATTGTAGAAGAAAATTAATTAAAAGTTTAGATATAAGTTATAAAAAAATAATTCAAGGATATGAGTACATAGATAAAACCATTAAAGAAAAAAAAGAAGTAACTCCAGCTTCAGAATGGCTTTTGGACAATTTATATTTAATTGAAAAAGAATATAAGCATATAAAGTATAATATGCCAAAATCATATTATAAAAATCTTCCTGTAATAAAAAAGGGGATTATGAAAGGTTATCCAAGAATATATCATATAGCTGTAGAAATAGTTTCACACATAAATACAAAAATTGATGAAAATATAATAGAAGGATTTATAAAAGCATATCAAGATAATACTATTTTAACTAGTGGAGAGCTTTGGGCATTGCCAATAATGCTTAGAATAGCGTTAATACAAAATATAAGTAAAATAACTGATGGACTAGTATATTATTCTAAAGAAAGAATTAAAGCGGATAATATATCGGATAGAATAATAAGTGCTATTCATCAAAATAATTCAGAAGAAAAAATAAAAAAAATAATTAAAGAAGAAATAAAATTTAGCACACAGTTTACTGAAAGATTATTAAAAATATTAAGAGATAATGGCGTAGATAATGAAGAAGTAAACAAATGGATATCAGATAAATTGGAAATTAAAGAAACTAATTCAGAAGCTATAGTAAATTCAGAACATATAAAGCAAGCATCTCAACAATTTGCTATGGGCAATTCAATAGATTCTATTAGAGAGATAGAAGCATTAAATTGGAGAGAACTTTTTGAAAAAATAAGTTTTGTTGAAAAATATTTGAGAGAAGATCCACTAGATATATATTCTAAAATGGATTTTAAGTCTAGAGATTATTATAGACACAAGATAGAAAAATTATCCAAAAGTTTAAGCAAATCAGAAATATTTATAGCTAAAAAGGCAATAGAATGTGCTAAAGAGGCTACTGAAGTAGGAGAAAAAGATTATAAAAAACATGTTGGATATTACATTGTAGATAAAGGAGTAAAAAGATTAAAACAAAGAATATATGGAAGTGACAAGGTACCTAATTCTTTTAAAGATAATTTAAAAGAAAATTCTGTTGCATGCTACATAGGAACTATAATAGTTTGTACTCTGATAGTTATCGGAATATTTTTAGGATTAAGTTATATAAACGATGGTCAAAGAAAGTTGTGGAGATATATTATAGCTACAATAGCACTTTTAGTACCGTGTAGTGAAATTGTAATTTCTATTCTAAATTGGACTATAACTAATACAATTACTCCTAACTTCATACCTAAAATAGAGTTTAAAGAAGATATAGGAGAAGATAATAAAACAATAGTAGTTATTCCAACTATCATTAATAATGTAAAAAGGGCAAAACAATTAGTTGAAAATATGGAAGTGTATTTTTTAGCTAATTCTGATAAAAATATATATTTTGCCATTTTGAGTGACTTTAAAGACAGTGATAAAGAAAAAGAAGAACAAGATGAGAAAATATTAAATGTATCATTAAAAGCTGTTGAGGAGTTGAATAAGAAGTACTCAAAAAATGGTGAAGATATATTTTATTTCTTTAGTAGATATAGACAATTTAATGAAAAAGAAGGTAAGTGGCTAGGATGGGAAAGAAAAAGAGGGAAACTTATAGAGTTTAATCATTTAATTAGAGGAAATAAAAATACAAGTTATGATGTTATAAGCTCAGATATAACAGAATTAAGTAAAGCAAAATATATTATAACTTTAGATGCGGATACAGAACTTCCAAGAGATAGTGCAAAAAAATTGATTGGAGCTATGAGTCATATTTTAAATGAACCACATATTAATAAAGATAGAAAAAGAGTTATACGTGGATATGGAATAATGCAACCAAGAATTGGTATTGATACTCTAAGTAGCAATAAAACTATGTTTTCTAGAATATTTTCTGGAGAGTCAGGAATAGATACATATACAACTGCAGTTTCAGATGTATATCAAGATATTTTTGGGGAAGGAATTTTTACTGGAAAAGGAATTTACAATATAGATGTTTTTAACTATATGTTACAAAATGAAATCCCAGAAAATACAGTATTAAGCCATGATTTGCTTGAGGGTTCTTATGTAAGATCAGGACTAGTTACAGATATTGAACTTATTGATGGATATCCAGCTTATTTTAACTCGAGCAGTAAAAGGCTTCATAGATGGGTAAGAGGTGACTGGCAACTAGTTCCTTGGTTCAAAAAGAAAAATTCAATAAATACATTATCAAAGTGGAAGATGTTTGATAATTTAAGAAGAAGCTTACTAGCACCATCAATAATTGTTTTAACTGCTTTATCATTTAATATACTTCCTGATGGAACGGATAAATGGATAGTAGCATCAATTTTAGCTTTAATAACACCACTAATTTTTGATATTACAGAAAGTGTGGCGTCCCCAATAAGAGGAATTAGTTTATCGGGAAAAATAAATAATAAAAAAGTAATTATAGAACAGATATTTTTAATTTTATGTTTTTTACCATTTAATGCATATTTGATGATTGATGCTATTTTAAGAACATTATATAGATTAGCTATTAGTAAAAAAAATTTATTAGAATGGCAAACAGCTGCTGATGCTGAAAAAAATGCTGGTAAAAAATTAAATGATTATATTAAATTAATGTGGCCAGGAAGTTTAATTTCAATAATAATGCTTCTTTTGGCTTTCAAAGAATCACAAGATGCTGGAATGTTTATGATTCCTGTAACTTTTTTATGGTTTATAAGTCCAGCAATAGCTTGCTATATAAGTGCAGAAAAAAAGCATAAATTTTGTGAAATTAATGAAGAAAATAAAGAAATGTTAAGAAGAATTTCAAGGGAGACATGGGCTTATTTTGATGATTTCGTAAATAATGAAAATAATTGGTTGCCACCGGATAATTATCAAGAAGAACCATACAAGGGAGTAGCTCATAGAACATCGCCTACAAATATTGCTATGGGATTAACATCTAATTTAGCAGCATATGATTTAGGTTATATTGATATGAGTGAAAGTGTAGATAGAATATTTAAAATTATAAATAGCATGGAAAGCTTAGAAAGTTATAAAGGTCATTTATATAACTGGTATGATACTATAACAAAAGAACCTCTAAGGCCTAAATATATATCTACTGTAGATAGTGGTAACTTAGTAGGATATTTGTGGGTTGTTGAACAAACATTAAAGGAATATTTAAAGTGTCCTTATTTAAACATAAATGTAAAAAAAGGTATAGAGGATACTTTAAATTTGGCAAATGAAGAAGTATACGAAAAGCTTGGAATTAATGATTTTTATATAGACGATATAAATAATATAAAAAGTTGTAAATTTAATGCAGAGGTTTGGATTAAGTTTTTAAAAAACATAACAAATAAATTTATAATTATAGAAGGAAGCAAAAATGAGAGCGAATTATATTGGAATAGTAAGCTTAAACAAGATATAAGAAGATATTTATATCATATAGAAATAATTTATCAAGTATCAGAGGAAATCGATACTGATATTCTTAATATTTTTACAGAAGTTCCTTTGAAAAATTTATCAGAAGCATTAGATAATATAAGTGAAAAAAAGAAAATTGGTAATCTCACAATAAATAAGTTAGTGGAAGATGCGAAAGCCAATATAAATAAATTAATAAATAAAATAAAAATATTAATAGATAAGTGTAATAACATGGTTGAAAATACAGATTTTAAGATGTTATATGATTATAAAAGAGGACTTTTTGCTATTGGATATGATGTCGAAAAAGATACTTTGGGAAAGTGTTATTATGACTTATTAGCATCAGAGGCTAGGCAGGCAAGTTTTGTTGCAATAGCTAAAGGAGATATAGATACTAGACATTGGTTTAGATTAGGAAGATCAATGGCACTTATAGGGGTAAATAAAGGATTGGTTTCTTGGAGTGGAACGATGTTCGAATATTTAATGCCATTATTAGTAATGAAACCTTATCCTAATACAATTTTAAGTGAAACATATAGGTCTATTGTTACGGGTCAAAAAAAATATGGAAAGTTGAATAATATTCCTTGGGGAATATCTGAATCGGCTTATAGAGCTTTTGATGTAAGTATGAATTATCAATACAAAGCATTTGGTATACCTGGTATTGGACTTAAAAGAGGACTTAAAGATGAACTTGTAATTTCACCATATTCAACGGTTATGGCATTACAGGTAGATTTAAATTCATCTATAAATAATATTGTTAGATTAATTAAAGATGGAGTAGAAGGAAGATATGGTCTTTATGAAGCCGTAGACTATACCAAAGATAGATTACCTAAAGATGTAAGAAGTGCTATTGTAAAATGCTTTATGGTTCATCATGAAGGCATGAGTTTAATGGCTTTAGATAATGTATTAAACAATAACATATTTAGAGAAAGATTTCATAGTAGTCCTAAAGTTAAATCAGCGGAAGTTTTATTACAAGAAAAAGTACCAAATAGAATTATTTATGAGAGAGAACAAAAATTTCAACCGACTGAAAATAAACAAGATAAGCTTAATATTATTTCTAGAAGATTTATTACATCAAAAACAACTATTCCTAAAATACAGTTAATGTCTAATGGAAATTATTCAATGATGATTACCAATAGTGGTAGTGGATATGGAAAAAGAGAAGACATGACTATATATAGATGGAAGAAAGATGTTACACTTGATGCTAGTGGTATGTTCTTTTATGTAAAAGATATTAAAAATGATTATTATTGGAGTACAACATATGAACCATGCAAAAAAGAAAATGATTCATATGAGGTTATTTTTTCACAATATAAGGCTGAATTTAAAAAGAAGGAAGAAGACATATTAGCTTATACAGAAATCACTGTTTCTAATGAAGATGATGCTGAAATAAGAAGAATCACTTTAACCAATAATGGAAATGAGCCTAAGGTATTAGAAATAACATCTTATTGTGAAGTTACATTAGCGCCATTTGATGCAGATATAGTTCATCCTGCATTTAGTAATTTATTTATAAGAACTGAATTTTTACAAGAGTTAGAGTGTGTAATAGCAAATAGAAGACCACGGGCAAAAGGACAAAGAAAACCTCATGCTATGCAATGTATTACTATTGATGGAGAAGCATTAGGTGTAGCTCAATATGAAACTAGTAGGGTGAATTTTATTGGAAGAGATAGAAATTTAGTTAATCCAATTGCCATGGAACACGATATGCAATTAAAAAATAGTGAGGGAGCAGTATTAGACCCTATAATAAGTATAAGAAAAAGAATAAAGATAGAACCAGGAAAATCTTGTAGAATTGCATTTACTACAGCTGTAACTGATTCTAGAGAAGATTGTGTAGAATTAGCTAAAAAATATAGAGAATTTACTAATGTTGATAGAGCATTTGATTTAGCATATAATCAAAACATTGTAGATATGAGATATTTAGGATTAAAATCACCTCAAGCTAATCTTTATGAGGAGATTGCTTCAAAAATATTATTTATAAGTGATTCCTATAAAAAGAGAGAAGAATATATAAAAAATGTTAGTAGAGGGCAACAATCATTATGGAAGTACGGAATATCGGGAGATATACCTATTTTACTTGTTATAATAAGAGAGGAAAGTCATATTGATTTAGTTCGTCAAGCATTAAATGCATATGAATATATAACAAGAAATGGATTAAAGGTTGATCTTGTTATATTAAATTTACAGGATACAACTTATACTCAACCACTACAAGATGCTATTCGTAATTTGATATTATCAAGTTCTGCAAGAGATAAGGAAAATGTATCAGGTGGAGTATTTTTGAATAATAAATCTACCTTCGAAGAAGAAGATATAAATTTATTGATGGCTATTTCAAGTATTGTATTAGATGGAGAAAAAGGATTATTATCTAAGCAAATTGATGAAGAAGTAATTGACGCTAATCAACAACAGGATATTAATATTGAAAAAAAAGAATACTCATATGAGCCATATGATTTTAAAGTTGGTGAGTTGGAATATTATAATGATATAGGTGGATTCGATTTAGAAAATGATGAATATGTTATCATTTTGAATGAAGGTAAAACAACACCAGCTCCATGGATAAACGTTATTGCAAATGAAAATTTCGGATTTATAGTATCAGAAAGTGGATCACCTTATACTTGGTATAAAAATAGTAGAGAAAATAAAATTACTACATGGTCAAATGATTGGGTAAGTGATCCACCATCAGAAGTTATTTATTTAAGAGATGAAGAAAATGGAGATATATGGAGTATCACACCTGAACCTATTAGAGATAATAGCAAATATGTAATACGTCATGGATTTGGATATTCAAAATTTGAGCATCAAGCATTTGGAATAGCAGGGGAAGTTACAATGTTTGTGCCTATGAATGAGAATGTTAAAATATGCAGAATTAAATTAAATAATACATCAAATATAGATAGAAAACTTTCATTAACATATTATGCTCAATTAGTATTGGGGGTTGTTCCTCAAAAGACTAATAGGCATATAGCTACTTATTTAAATGAAAATAAGAAATATATATATGGAAGAAATCCTTATAGTGATGTATTTGGAAGCTTAAATGCTTATTTGAAAATTATAGGTGGTAATGATGAAAGTTTTACTGGAAATAGAACAGATTTTATAGGAAGAGGAGAATCACTAGAAGATCCTTTAGCATTAAAGAAAGTAAAACTTTCAAATAATGTAGGTGCTGGAATGGACCCTTGTCTTGCAGAAAGTGTTAAGGTGTCTATAAATAAAGGAGAAGAAAAAACATTACTTGTAATTTTAGGAGAAGATGAAAGTATTGAAGATATAGAAAACATAATAGATAAATATGAGAATATTGATAATGCGGAAAATGAATTACAAAATAGTAAGAGTTATTGGCAAAAATTACTTCATACTATTAAAGTAAATACTCCAGATGAAACTATGGATTTAATGTTAAATGGATGGTTATTGTATCAAACAATATCTTGTAGAATTTGGGCAAGAAGTGCATTTTATCAATCTGGAGGAGCATTTGGATTTAGAGATCAACTTCAAGATGTAATGGCTGCTGGATATGTAGATTCTAATTTTATGAGAGAGCATATTTTATATAGTGCTACAAGACAATTTACAGAAGGAGATGTGCAACATTGGTGGCATCCAGTAGTTGATAGTGGTATAAGAACAAGATTTTCAGATGACCTTTTATGGCTTCCATATGTAACTGTAGATTATATTAAAAGAACAGGCGATTATAGTATACTAGACGAAGAAGTAGGATATCTAGAAGATAGGCCACTAGAGAAAGGTGAAGATGAAAGATATACCATATCTCAAAAATCTGACAAAATAGGAACCATATATGAGCATTGCATTAATGCCATTGAAAGAGGTTTACACTTTGGCCCTCATAACATACCTTTAATGGGATCAGGAGATTGGAATGATGGGATGAGCGAGGTTGGAAATAAAGGAACTGGAGAAAGTGTATGGCTTGGTTGGTTCTTATATAGTATACTGGATGGTTTTAAAGAGATTAGTGAAGTTAAAAATGATAAGGATAGAGTTAAGAGATATAAAGAAATACAACAGTATTTAAAAGAAAATTTAAATAAAAATGCATGGGATGGAAATTGGTATAGAAGAGCTTACTTTGATGATGGAACTCCATTAGGATCTGTAGAAAATGATGAGTGTAAAATTGATTCGTTAGCTCAATCCTGGGCAGTTATATCTGGTGCAGGAGATAAAGAAAAAATAAAAACTGCTATGGAGTCTTTAGAGAAGTATCTAGTAAAACAAGATACAGGAATGGTTCTTTTATTAACGCCACCTTTTGAAAGTAGTAAGTTAGAGCCAGGTTATATTAAAGGTTATGTACCAGGAGTAAGAGAAAATGGAGGTCAATATACTCATGCTTCTACTTGGGTTGTTCTTGCTATGGCTATGCTTGGAGAAGGTGATAAAGCATGGAGAATTTTTAACATGTTAAATCCTATTAATCATACTAAATCATATTTTGAATGTGAAAGATATAAAGTAGAACCATATGTAATAACAGCAGATATATATGGAAGAGAACCATATGTAGGAAGAGGCGGATGGAGCTGGTATACAGGTGCAGCAGGTTGGATGTATAGAGTAGCTATAGAAGGAATACTTGGATTAAAGTTTAAAGGTAATAGAGGATTTGTGATAGAACCTAATATTCCAAATGATTGGAATGGATTTGAGATAGAATATAATAGAGATAAATGTAAGTATATTATAAAAGTAATAAGTGGGGAAGAAGCAAAAGTTTTAGTAGATGGAAATGAGCAAAAGGAAAATATAATTCCACTTTTAAAAGATGGAGTTCATAATGTAGAAGTAGTTATAAAAAGAAAATAAAAATAATAAAGGTCAAAAGTAAAATACTTTTGACCTTTATTTATAAAATTTAATTATTCATCGAAATAGTCATCATTCATTATATCACTTTCATTATCATAGGTATAATCAAATTCTGACCAAGCAATATTGTTTGTTATTATTGAATCTTCAACATTATTGGGAAGTTCCACAGAGCTTTTACCATTTTTAGAGTATGATTTTAATTTTTTTTGGTTACCTTCCATAAAATCTCTAATATTAGGACCATAAACAGAACTCTTTTTTTTATTCATATTTTTTCTCCTCTCATATAAAGAAGTTTCATTAATAGTATTCCACAAAATAATAAAAACTTTAGAGAAAAATATAGTAAACAAAACAATATAAAACTATCTATATATAACAATATAATTGTTATATATGAGTTTTAGATTTATAATAATATATAATATGTATTTATTTGTATTAACAAATTAAAATTTTAAATAAAAACACAACTAAATGGAGGGATATTAAAGTGCAAGAAACAGAACAAAAGAAGGTTATTTTTAGCGGAATACAGCCTTCAGGAGATTTAACTTTAGGTAACTATTTAGGAGCGTTAAAAAATTGGGTTAAACTTCAAGATGAATATGATTGTTATTATTGTATAGTTGATATGCATGCTATAACAGTAAAACAACAACCAAAGGATTTAAGAAGAAGAACTTTAGAACTTCTTTCTATATATGTCGCTGCTGGAATTGATCCAGAAAAAAATACAATATTTATTCAATCGCATGTTCCAGCTCATGCAGAGACAGCATGGATTTTAAACTGTAATTCATATATGGGCGAACTTTCAAGAATGACACAATATAAAGATAAATCTCAAAAGTATGGAAATAATATAGGTGTAGGTTTATTTACTTATCCTGTATTAATGGCAGCAGATATTTTATTATATCAAACAGATTTAGTACCAGTAGGAAAAGATCAAAAACAACATTTAGAGTTAACACGTGATATTGCGGAAAGATTTAATGGGACATATAGTCCTACATTTAAAGTACCAGAACCATACATACCAAAAGCTGGAGCTAAAATAATGGATCTTCAAGAACCAACTAAAAAGATGTCTAAATCATCTGATAATCCTAATTCATTTATACTTATTATGGATCCACCAGAAGTTATCAGAAAAAAAATATCAAGAGCAGTAACAGATAGTTTAGGAGTAGTTAAATATTCTGATGAACAACCTGGAGTTAAGAATTTAATGACAATATTAAGTGTAATTAAAGGCAAAAGTTTTGAAGCTATAGAAAAAGAGTACGAAGGTCAAGGCTATGCACAATTTAAGAAAGATGTAGCAGAGGCAATAGTAGAAGAATTGACTCCTATTCAAGAAAAAGTTAAAGAGTTAGTATCTAATAAAGAATATTTAGAAAGTATATATAAAAAGGGTGCAGAAAAGGCTAATTATGTGGCTACTAAAACACTTAGAAAAATGCAAAAGAAAACAGGTTTTATACCTAGATAATATTTAATTTAAAATAAATAAAAAAACCTTAAAACTTTATTTATAAATTTAGTTTTAAGGTTTTTAATAATATCCTAAATATTAAGTATAAATTTTTCTATAACATGAGCAAGCCCATCTTCTTCATTAGTGTATGTTATGTAGTCTGCAATTTCTTTAACTTCAGAGAAAGCATTTCCCATAGCAATTCCAAGACCTGCATATTTTATCATGTCAATATCATTACCAGAATCGCCAACAGCGATAACTTCATTAGGATTTATACCAAGTTTTTTTGCTAAGAAATTTAAAGAAGACCCTTTATTAATGCCCTTTTTTTGAATTTCTAAAGTTTCAGAAGATGGTTTTAATACCGTAAAATTCTGAAAAAGTTCTTTAGGTAATGTATCTTCATCTAAAATTAAGTTACTATTTCCATGTAATTTTTCAGGAAAAGTATATTTTATATTAGCTCTTTTTATAATTTTCATTAAATGATTTGCAAAGTCATCAGTTTCATTTATATATACTATTCTATTTATAAATGTATTTTTATCCAAAGTTTTAAAATCAGTGATTTTCATAGACATATTAGATAAAAAACATTCAACTTGAGTAGTTAAATTTAAATTAGGGGTTAATATAGTATCTCTAGAAAGAAAATTTAATGTTATGTTTAAATCCTTAGAAAGATTATATAAATAATTAAATTCTTTAAATGTTAGGGAACTTTCAAATATAACTTTTTTATTTCCTAAACATTGAATAAAGCCACCACTGCATGCGATTCCATAATCATTGTCAGAATTTAGTCCAAGCTTTTCTGTGTATTGTTTTAATCCTTGAATAGGACGGCCAGTTACTAAGACAATTTTTATACCTTTTTTTTTAGCTTTTTCAATAGTTTCGATAGTTTTATTTGAAAGAGTTTTATTATTTTTTACTAGAGTACCATCTATATCTATACCTATAAGTTTATACATTATTCATCCCCCCATTTAAATGTTTATTAGTCGTTTTTGTTTAGTATAAATTTATTTATAACATGAGCAACTCCGCTTTCATTATTTGAATAAGTAATAAAATCAGAAGCTTTTTTTACATCTGGAAAGGCATTGTCCATAGCAACTCCAAGACCTGCATATTCAATCATATGAAGGTCATTTTCGGCATCACCGACACAGATAATTTCTTCTTTATTTATGCCTAATTTTTGACCAAGACATTCAACACCAAAACCTTTGTTAATTCTTTTATCTAGAAATTCTAAGAAATTATCATGACTTCTTACAACTGTATATTTTTCATAAACTTCTTTAGGTAAAGTGTGCATAATTGATGCAATTTTTTCTTTAGGTCCTACAAGTAAAACTTTTATTACCTCTACAGATTTATCTGCATTTTCTAAAGGAATCTCTTCAAAACGAGTTTTGTTCATATGAAGTTCTTTTGCAGTAAATTCATTCATTTTAGGAACTAATGATTTAGTTGGCGTTACTGCATGTATATATACATCTAACTTTTTACTTAATTCATTTAAGTAGCAAAGATCTTCATAACCTAATACTATTTTTGATAAAATTTCTTTTGTACCTGCATTAACAACTATTGCACCATTACAAGTTACACAGTAATTTTCATCAGTGTTAAGATTAAGCTCTTCTAAGTAATTTTCTATTCCAGTTATCATTCTTCCTGTAGCCAAAACAACTTTAACACCTTGTTCAGTAGCTCTTTTTATTGCCTCTTTATTTTCGTCTGTTATTAAATGTTCACTATTTAAAAGTGTTCCGTCCATATCTAAAGCGATTAGTTTATACATATAAAAACCTCCATTATTAATAATTCATTGGAACGGTATGTTACCTGTAATTTAAAAAATATTTATATTGTTTATTTAGGGACTAAAAGTTAAATAATAAATAGGTAGTAATTATTATTATACCTTTATATATCATTTTAAATTCTATCACAGTTATTTTAATGTTTACAACTTTTAGGACGCATATATTTATGGTATTATATATGTTTGACAGGAATTTTTATAAAAGTTAAAATCATAAAGGAACTATAAAAATAAAGGAGAAAGAGGAGACGCAAGTGGCAAATTTGAGAAGTCAAATAGAGAAAAGAAGAACTTTTGCTATAATATCCCATCCTGATGCGGGTAAAACAACACTTACAGAAAAACTTCTATTATACGGAGGAGCTATAAGAGAAGCAGGTTCTGTTAAAGGAAGAAGAGCTTCAAAGCATGCTGTATCTGACTGGATGGAAATAGAAAAACAAAGAGGTATTTCTGTTACATCTTCAGTATTGCAATTTAATTATGATAGTCATTGCATAAACATATTAGATACACCAGGTCACCAAGACTTTAGTGAAGATACATATAGAACTCTTATGGCTGCAGACAGTGCAGTAATGGTAATAGATGGAGCAAAAGGTGTAGAAGCACAAACAAGAAAGCTATTCCATGTATGTAGTTTAAGAGAAATACCTATATTTACTTTTATAAATAAGTTAGATAGAGAAGCAAGAGATCCTTTTGAGTTATTAGAAGATATAGAAGAGGAGCTTGGTATAAAATCATATCCTATGAATTGGCCTATAGGATGTGGAGCACATTTTAAGGGTGTATATGACAGAGTTAAAAAACAAGTCTTAATATTTAATGGTGGAAATCATGGTTCTAGTGCGGTAAGTATTCTAGAAGGTGGTTTAGACGATGAAAATATTATAGAGATAATAGGTGAAGATTTACATGAAAAATTAATTGAGGAAATTGAACTTCTTGATGAAGCAGGAGAAGAATTCGATTTGGAAAAAATATCGAATGGAGAATTAACTCCTATATTTTTTGGTAGTGCATTAACTAACTTTGGTGTTCAACCATTCCTTGAAGGATTTTTAAAACTTACACCACCTCCACTAAATAGACATTCTGATATTGGAGAAATAGATGCTTTTAGCGAAGATTTTACAGCCTTTGTATTTAAGATTCAAGCCAATATGAACAAAGCACATAGGGATAGAATTGCATTTATGAGAATTTGTTCAGGAAAGTTTACAAAGGGTATGGAAGTATTCCATATGGAACAGGGTAAAAAAATAAAACTAGCTCAACCACAACAATTCTTAGCTGAGGAAAGAGAAATTGTTGATGAAGCGTATGCAGGAGATATAATAGGTGTATTTGATCCAGGTATGTTCAGAATAGGAGATACTTTATGTTCAGCATCTAATAAATTTAAATTTGATGGAATACCAACATTCGCCCCAGAACATTTTGCAAGAGTTAGAACTGTAGATACAATGAAAAGAAAACAATTTATTAAAGGTATAACTGAAATTGCTCAAGAAGGAGCTATTCAAGTATTTAAAGAGCTTCATATAGGAATTGAAGAAATCATTGTAGGAGTGGTTGGTGTACTTCAATTTGAAGTATTAGAGTATAGACTAAAAAATGAATATAATGTTGATATTAAGATGGAAAGACTTCCATATAGATATATAAGATGGATAGAACAATCAGAAATTCAACCAGATAAGCTTAATATAACTAGTGATACTAAAGTAGTTAAAGATTTAAAAGACAAAGACTTACTTATATTTAGTAATGATTGGGGAATAAATTGGGCACTTGAGCATAATAATGGACTTGTATTATCCGATATAAGTAAAGCTTAAATTATAATATAAATATAATAAAAAAACCTTAAGACATTAATAAATAGGTAAAACCTATAATTATTTATGTTTTAAGGTTTTTATTTAATTTTAAAGTCTTTCAAAGCTAAACAAATCTGTATGAGAAGTATCATTATATAAAATTAAATCTTTTAAGATTTCTGCACCAATTAAACTATAACATATATTATTTCTTCCTAAAGCTAAGTTAAAGTAACAATTATTAAATTTAGGATGTTGTCCTATATAAGGTAAACAATCTGGTGATTCACCATAGGTTTTATTAAAATAATAATCTATATTTAGATCTTTAGAATAATTTAATATATCTTGTAACTTACTTAAAAGATAGGTTGCTTTATCTTCATCTGAGCCCCCTTTAAATTCTGATAACATAAGTCTATTGTCTTTAGTAGGTCTAATATAAGTATATATATCATCATTGTCTTTTAGAATAGAGTACTTTTGAAAAAAATCTTTATTTAAATTGCAAATAGGTTTAGTGACAATATAGTGGGCATTAAAAAATTCTAAAAGCTCCCATTCTTTAATTAACTTATATGAAGAAAATATATCTGTAAATATAATTTTTTTGCATTTAATATAATGTGAATTAGAAGTTTTCACTTTTATTTCACCAGAAAAATAATCATAACCTAGTGCATTTGTATTTTCATATATTTTGCAATTCTTTTTTTGTGATTTTTTTAAAAGTGTATGACATAGTTTTAAAGGATCAACTATTATACAATTTTTAAATGTACTATCATTAGTTGTTGTATCTATATATTTAACATTCTTATGTTCAATAAGATGTAGACAATCATTACAAAAAAGATTATTTTCTAAATTATCCAATGATTTTTTACAAAAGAGATTAGCTTTTAAGGCTTTTTTTTCTCCTATATATTTTTTTAATTCTAATATAGATAAATCAGTAGTATCTTCAATAAAACCTAAACTTCGAGAAATGCTATTTTCAGCGAGAGAATTTTTTTCAAGTAAGATAGTATCTATATTATAACTAGCGAGATAATAGCTTGTTATACAACCAGATATTCCACCTCCTATTATTACTACATCACATGTTTCATTAGAATTTAAAGAAGGATAGTGTTTATAATGTTTATTAATTTTGGTCCAGTATAAGTTTTCTTTCATGTTAGGTTCACCCCTTTCAAAAGAATTTAAAACTATAAGGTGAATAAAGTAATCATTATAGTAGTATTTGCAGAAAGTATGTAATTATAAATAATTATGCGTATAAGTGTATGGGTACATTTGCACAACTATTAAATACTCATATAATAGTTTAAAGGGATTAAATTTTAAGGGGGATTTTAGTATGGAACATAATAATAAAAAACAAGTGTTAATATCAAATCGTCTAAAGCTCATAGACTTAATTCAAATTGGGTTAATGGCAGCTATAGTTTTTGTTTTAACTTCTATAGTTCATATACCATCTTTTATGGGAGTTATACATCTAGGAGATAGTATGATATTTTTAGGTGCCATATTGTTAGGAAAGAAAAAAGGAGCTATTTCAGCTGCTATAGGTATGAGTTTATTTGATGTTTTAAATGGATATATTTTATGGGCACCTTTTACATTTTTTATAAAAGGTATTATGGGATATATAGCAGGTGTCATATGTTATAGAAAAAATTACAATGCTGAAAATTTATTAAATAATTTATTTGGATTTATTGTATCTGGATTATTTATGATTGTGGCATATTATTTAAGTGGAGTAATTATGGCTAGATTTTTAATAATGAAAGTAGCCACTATAGATCAAGCATTTGTCATTGCACTAAAAGATATTCCAGGTAATATATCTCAAGTTGTTGGCGGAATAATTATATCTCTTCCATTGAGCTTAATATTGAAGAAAACACTAAAAAAATAAAAATAAGAAATTAACATCATTTTCCTGATTGTTATTTTGTGGTAAAATAATACCATATACGTACTTATTGTTAATTTATTTAAAATAAAACAAAATAAGTAAATAATTAACTAGATATTTAAAACATATTAATTAATACAAAATATCAATTGGGGGAATGTGGAAGTATATGAATGACTACGAAGTTGATTCAAAAAATCAACTTAAAAAAAAGTATTTTAAATTAAAAGATGAGTTTGAGACATATCAAAATTTCGCAGAAAGTACTATTCAAATTATAACTAAAAAAAATATAAAACTAGAGAAAAAGTTAGATGCTATAACCAATATTGTTGAAATTAGTAAGTATATAAACTCATTTCTTAGTAATAAAAATTTGATTCCTATGATAAACGATATGATAATAGGAATTTTAGGAGCTACCTATTCATATATTTATATTGTTGAAAGTAAAGAATTAGTTATAAAAGCTACAAATGTTGAGAACTTAAACTATGATTTTTATAATGATGGGGATTATAAAGAATTATTTAATGGTAAATATTTTATAATAAATTCTAAAAAGCCTTTATTAAAAGAGGATATTTTAAAAAGTGAAATTCATTCATTGATAGGTGTTCCTATATATATAAGAGAAAAATTTATGGGTTATATAGTTGTACAACATACTTTAAATAATTTTTTTGGACATGATCATATAAATTTTATTTCAACTATAGCTAATCAGGTGGCAATAGCATTAGAAAATAACTTTTTATATAATCAAATAAGAGAAATGGCAATTAGAGATCCTTTAATTGGAATATATAATAGAAAGCATTTTTTTAATATAATAGAAAAAAAATTTAAAAAAAATGCATCTAAAAATTTTGCTATAGTTATGTTAGATATTGATGATTTTAAATGCGTAAATGATTTATATGGTCATCAGGTAGGAGATATAGTTTTAAAGGAAACAGGAAAAATAATTGTGGATAATTTAGATAAAGATGATGTAGTAGGACGTTATGGAGGAGAAGAAATAATTGTATATATTGAAAATTACAATAATACAATAGAAGTATATAAAAAGATTGATAAAATAAGAATGAAAATAAGCGAAAATATAGTAATGTATAAAGGAAAAAAAGTATGTATTACGGCTAGTTTTGGAATTTCTTATTATCCACAAGATGGAGAAAGCTTAAATACTGTAATTGCTGCTGCTGATAGTAGATTATATACTGCTAAAAGAACAAGTAAAAATAAAGTTATTTATAATTAAACAATGAGATTAAATTTTTTTAGATTTAACTTAAGTTGAAGTAAAAGCTAGTAATTTTAAATTACTGGCTTTTACAGTATCTTTATATGATTTAAAGAGATAAAATACAAAATGTATATATTGATAGAAAATTCAGAATATTGTATAATTAAGTTACTAGAATATAAAAATTAGAAGGGGTGGTTAACATGTTGCATGTTTTTTGTGATATCAAAGGGGCTGGAAAGACTAAAGCAATGATTGATTCAGCAAATAATAAAGCCATTAATTCAAAAGGAAATGTGGTTTATATTGATGATGATAATGGACCTATTTTTCAATTAGATAATAAAATTAGGTTTATTTCAACTGAAGAATATGACTTAAAAGATATGAATCATTTTTACGGATTTTTGTGCGGTATTCTATCACAGGATTATGATATTTCTACTGTTTATATAGATGGTTTATTTAATATCATAGAGGGAAAGATGGATAATACTGCACATTTGTTTTATAGTATGGAAAAATTATCACAAAGATATGATGTTGACTTCTATTTAAATATAAATGCCCATAAAGATGATGTTCCGGAATTTATAAAAAAATATGTTGCATAATTAATATGATAAATAAATATATTTATTTTCTTGCATTTTAGTAAGTTTATTTATATAATAGTACCTAAATAAATAAAACATAAAGATTATGACGGAAAGAAGTAACTTTATAAGTCATGCAGAGAGCTAGTGTTTGGTGAGAACTAGTTGAGGATTAGAGTGAAATACATTCCTGAATTTTATACTGAAAGGTTATAGGCTTAGTAGGTGGCTACGGATATTCCAACGTTATAGGAAAATGAGCGAATATGATATTATCATATTAACTTGGGTGGTACCACGGAAAATTTCGTCCCTTTATTTTATATAAAGGGACTTTTTATTTTATAAAAATAAACTAAAATTTAGGAGGAAGAAAAATGGAAAATGTATTTGATACCTTAATGGAACGTGGATACATAAAACAAACAACACATGAAGAAGAAATTAGAGAATTATTAGGAAAAGAAAAAATAACTTTTTATATAGGATTTGACCCAACAGCAGATAGTCTTCATGTAGGGCATTTTATAGCTATGATGTTTATGGCTCATATGCAAAGAGCTGGACATAGACCAATAGCTTTAGTTGGTGGTGGAACTGCTATGATTGGAGATCCTAGTGGAAAGACTGACATGAGAAAAATGCTTACAAAAGAGCAAATAGACGTACATGTAGCTGGTATAAAGAAACAACTTGGAAGATTTATTGATTTTTCAGATGATAAAGCTATATTAGTAAACAATGCAGACTGGCTTTTAGATGCTAAGTATGTAGAGTTTATAAGAGAAATAGGTATACATTTTTCAGTTAATAAAATGCTTACAGCAGAATGTTTTAAACAAAGATTAGAAAAAGGATTATCTTTCTTAGAATTTAACTATATGTTAATGCAAGCTTATGATTTCTTAGAATTAAACAGAAAATATGGCTGTGTTATGGAACTTGGTGGAGATGACCAATGGTCAAATATGATTGCTGGTATGGATCTTATAAGAAGAAAAGAGAGAAAACCTGCTTTTGCTATGACTTGCAGTCTTTTAACTAATAGTGAAGGTCAAAAGATGGGTAAAACAGTAGGGGGAGCATTATGGCTTGATGCTGAGAAAACATCACCATATGATTTCTATCAATACTGGAGAAATGTAGCTGATGCAGATGTTGAAAAATGTTTATCACTTCTTACTTTTGTTCCAATGGATGAGGTTAAAAGATTAAGCGCTCTTGAAGGAGCTGCTATAAATGAAGCTAAGAAAGTATTAGCATTTGAAGTAACTAAACTTGTTCATGGTGAAGAAGAAGCACAAAAATCACAAGCAGCAGCTGAAGCGTTATTTAGTGGTGGGGCTGATATGAGCAATGTTCCAACTGTTGAAATATCAAAGGATGATATTGGAACAGCGTTATTAGAGGTTCTTTTAAATGGGAAAGTTATTCCATCTAAAAAAGAAGGAAGAAGATTAATAGAGCAAGGTGGACTTTACATGAATGATGAAAATGTAACAGATCCAAATGTTACACTTGAAGAATCTGATTTAAAAGATGGAAGTGCTTTAATTAAAAAAGGAAAGAAAAAGTACTATAGAATAGTTGTAAAATAAAATTATAATTTTTATTATAAATGTGGGCTATGCCCACATTTTTTTATGTATGATGATGAATAAATATAAATGACAAATAGTAATACTATGAATATTTTCCTATTTATTACGATAATTAATAAATAATATTTTATATTAAGGATGTGAAACTCATGGCTACAATTTCAAACGTTAACAATGCTTATAATGTAAATACAAGTAAAACTCATAAAAAATTATCTTTTGAATTAGGAGAAAAAATTTCAGCTAGAATCATGAATATAGATGGTGAAACTAGTGAAGCCATATTAAAATTATTGGATGGATGGCAATTTTCAGCACAAATAAAAGATGCTATAGATTTCACACCCAATAAATTAATAAGATTTGAAGTGGAAGGTTATGATGGTGGGAAAATATTATTAAAGGTACTTAATGAAGCAGAACAAAAAGTTGAGCAATCATTAGTTGATGTTTTAGAAGAACAGGGCGTAAATGTTAAAGATGAAGATTATAATATTCTTCAAAAGATGATAAAATATAATATGCCATTAACTAAAGAAAACATTTCTAAGATGAAAACTTTACTAGAACTTCAAGGTAAGATTAATACAAGCACTCATGAAGAGAATCAATTTATTAAAAGATATTTAAGTAATAAGAATATAAATTTAGATAGTCAAGATGGACAAAATATTAAAAATATTTTAAAAGGATTTTTTAGTGAATTTAAAAAATTAAGTACTGATGAAATTTTTACATTAATACAAAGTAATATAGAACTAACAGAAAAAAATATAAAAAGTTTTAATAATATAAATAAAGGTTCTATGCATATATATGAAGATATTATATGTGATGATAAGTTGTTACAAGATTTTGATGAAGTAGTTAAGTCAAAAGATATACAAGAAGGAAATAATGAAAGTAATAAAGAAAATTCAAATTTAACAAAGAATGAGGAAATAAACAATAAGTCTAGTAAAAATACTAATATATATAATTCCAAAGCATATTCTAATGATAAAAATGTAATGGATGGAAAAGAAATTTTGAGAAGGTTATTAGAGTTAGATGTAGAAAGTAATAATGATGAAAAACAAATTATACAAGATAATGATAATAATATAAAAAATAATTTAGTTGATAATTCAGAAAAAGAAAATATAAATTTTGATAATCATAAAACTCAAAATACTATAAAGAATAATGAAGAAAAAAATATAGTGTTAAATAATAATAAGACTACAGAAGATATGAACAAAAATGATAATAAAACTTTAGAAAGTACAAACAAAGAAGAAGTTTTATTAAAAGATAATGTTGAAAAGAAAATTGCAGATAATAAAATAAATAATAATACATTAGAAACTTCTCAAAAAGTTAAGGAAGAATTAAATAGCAAAATAAATGATATGAAGCAAATAATAAAGCATGCTCTTGGAGAAAATAATGATGGAAAATCATTAAATTTTGATAAGGTATTTCAAAATTTACAAAATAAGATGAATGATTTTAAAGTATTTAATTCATTATCTAATCAGTACTATTATTTAGATGTTCCTGTTAGTGTTAATGAAAAAGAATATCCATGTAAATTAATAATAAAAGATGATAGAAAAAATGGAAAGCAAATAGATTCAACTAATGTTAAATTTGCTGTTTGTGTTAAGACAGTAAATATAGGAGTTGTAGATGCTTATATAAATGTAATAAATTCAAATATTAATGTAAATATAAAGTGTGAAGAAAATTGGGTTAAACTTATAAAATTAACAAAAGATAAGATAATGAATAAATTGGGTGATCTTGGATATATAGTAGGAGTTAATGTGGATAAAAAACAACAAGAAATGAATTTAGTTGAATGTAATACTTTTTTTGAAGATAATGATTTTTCAAGAATAAACTTTAAAGTATAAGTTAAAAATTGGAGTGTTTATTATGAATAAATCCCATAGAAAAAAGGCTGCTGCTTTAAAATACGAATTAAATTATGATGCACCCATAGTTAGTGCAGCTGGTATGGGGCATATAGCTGATAAAATTATTGAAGAGGCTAAAAAAAATGAAGTACCAGTAGTATATAATAAGGAACTTGCAGACTTATTAACAAATGTTGATGTTGGAAGTTCTATTCCGGAAGAACTCTATAATGCAGTAGCAGAAGTAATAGCATATATAATGGACGTAGATAAACTTGCTGATGGAAGGTGATAAAATTTGGCGCTGTATGCAATATCAGATTTACATTTATCTTTAAATAGTGATAAACCTATGGATGTATTTGGAGAACATTGGTCTAATCATGATGAAAGAATAAAAGAAAACTGGATAAATAAAATTACAAATGAGGATACTGTTTTAATAGCAGGAGACATTTCGTGGTCTATGAAAATGGAAGATGGAATGGAAGATTTAGAATGGATACATAAACTCCCAGGTAAAAAGATTATTTCTAAAGGAAATCATGATTATTGGTGGGGGAGTATAAGTAAGTTAAACAGTTTATATGAAGATATAAATTTTATACAAAATAATTATTTCGTATATGAAAATTATGCTATATGTGGCACTAGAGGATGGAATCCCCCAAGTGATAAATATACTCAACATGACGAGAAAATATATAATAGAGAACAGATAAGATTAAGAATTTCACTAGACAGTGCAAAAAAAGCAGGATATGAGAAAATAATAGTTATGATTCATTATCCTCCTGTAAATGATAAATTTGAAGAAACAGAGTTAATTAAAATATTTAAAGAATATAATGTACAAAAAGTCATATATGGTCATTTACATGGTACTTCTTTAAAAAATGTATTTGAAGGAAATCATGATGGTGTAGAATATATAATGACTGCATGTGATTACATAAATTTTGATCCTATAAGTATATTATAATAAATATATTGTAAAGAGTTAGAGTAGTTTTTCTAACTCTTTTATTTATCAAAAAGTGATGAAAAAAAGCCCTTCTTTTTAGGAACTGACTGAGAAGATGAGGAACTAGAGTGATCAGGGGTATTTTCAGGAGATTTTAATAAATCTCTTTGATCACGAGCTAAATCTTTAATTTTCCTATCTGCCATTGGTGAAGTAATAACGTTACCAAGCCATAATAATGCATCCTTAGTATTATTAGTAAGTCTATTTAATTCTCCTATTAAGTACATAACAGTGAATTTTTTCATTCCATATATAGGAAAATCCTCATTTAAATAAGCTTCTTTAAAGCCTTTTAAAGACTCAATTAGGTATAGTTGTTCATTCTCTTTATCATCTTTAAGTCTATACATCCATGCTAATTTTAAGCAGTTCATAGCTTTTTGACTATATCTTGCATCCATATAGAAATAATTAAGTAAGGAAAGTTTGTAACGTTCAATAGCTGTATCAACATCATATGGTATAGGATATTCACGACCCTTCCATTTTGATGAGATATTGTTTGTAATATCATCTTTTTGATAACTACGAATTCTTAAAAAATCTGATTTCATTGCAGAATATCCACAATCATTACATATCCAAACATCATAAAAATAAGGGTTTATTAAGTCGTATCTAATAAAAAAATCACTATCTCTACTTTTCATTTTATATGAAGAAGTTTTTATAGCCTTTACGGTAAATTCATTTTCACAAACAGGACATATAATTTTTTTATCATATAAGTGGCTAATTTCCTTTGGGGTGATGTTATCTTCAAGTTCTTCTGGAGCCAATTCATTATCATTACCATATAATTCTACGTCTTTTATATCTTCAAATCCTAATTTATCTAATCCAGCAAAAAGGTTTTTCATTATTGTAGTTCACCTCAAAATATAAAAAATTTCATATTAATAAATTATAGCAAACTTCTGTATAAAAATCATGCTATTGAAAAATAATTGTTTATATATAGTGCATATATTATAATTATATTGTAAATGTATATGATAAAAATATGAAATACATAAAATAAAGGGTGGGGAATATGGCGGTTAGAAAATGGAATGAATTTCGAATACCCTATGAACAAGCTGTAGAGGAATTAAAGGTTAAATTTAAAAGTATTAGAAGAGAATATAGAAGAAAAAATGAAAATTCACCTATTGAGTTTGTAACAGGTAGAGTTAAAGAATTATCTAGTATGCTTGAAAAAGCAAATAAATTTAGTATACCTATTGAACGTGTTGAGTATGAGTTAGAGGATATAGCAGGAATTAGAATAATGTGTCAATTTGTTGATGACATATATAGAGTTGTTGATTTAATTAGGAAAAGAAAAGATATGCAAATAATATATGAAAAAGACTATATAACAGATGTTAAGGCAAGTGGATATAGAAGTTATCATATAATTGTTAAATATCCTGTAAATATGGCGGATGGAGTTAAAGAGATACTAGCTGAGTTTCAAATAAGAACACTGGCTATGAATTTCTGGGCAACAGTTGAACATTCATTAAATTACAAATATAAACATAAGATACCTCAAGGAATAAAAGGCAAACTTAAAAGTGCAGCAGACGCAGCTTTTAAATTAGATACAGAAATGCTTGAAATAAAAGATGAGATAATGGATGCTCAAAAACTATTTGAAGTAAAATCAAGTTTAGTATCTGACATTATGAATAACATTTTTGCATTAATATCTTCTGGAAGAACAGTTGAGGCTGATTGTTTTCAAAATCAGTTAAATGATGTTGTATCAGAAGGTGAAGTTTTTGAATTGAATAATCTTCTTAAAGCAACAGAAAGAAGTTTAAAGATGTATAAGTAAAAAAGCTACAGACATATAGTTATATATGTTTGTAGCTTTACATATTTTAAATTTATTTTGCAACTATATTTACAAGTCTACCTTTAACAACTATTACTTTCATGACATTTTTGCCTTCAAGTAATTCTTTAATAGTTTCATTATTAAGAGCAGCTTCTTTTATTTCATCTTCTGTAAGATTAGTTGCTATGTTCATCCTAGCTTTTATTTTACCAAGTATTTGGATAGCTATTTCTACTTCGTCTTTAATTAAAGCTTTAGGATCAAATACTGGCCAAGAAGAAGTAAATATTGAAGAAGTGTTTCCTAAAAGTTCCCATTGTTCTTCAGAGAAATGAGGAGCAAAAGGAGCTAAAAGTTTTACATAATCGCATAAAGCTTCTTTTAAGAATTCTATATTTATGTTTTCTTCATTTAAATATTTTGATAAAGAGTTTGTATATTCCATTATTCTAGCAATAGCAGTGTTAAATTGGAATTTATCTGTATCTTCAGTAACATGTTGTATAGCATAGTGTCTAGCATAATTTAATTCTTTTTCAGCTTTTTCCATAGTTGTTTTTATATTTTTAGAATCGTTAAGTTTAGCTCTAGCATCGTCTAAAAGTCTTTCAACCTTATCAATAAATCTTCCCATAGACTTTATACCATCATCTGACCACGCACCACCTTCAGAATAAGCGAAACCAAACATTAGGTACATTCTAAATACATCTGCACCAAATTCTTTTATATAATCATCTGGAGCTATAGTGTTTCCTTTAGACTTACTCATTTTAAGTCCATCTGGTCCTAAAATTAAGCCTTGGTGTGTAAGTGATTTAAATGGTTCATCAAAGTTTAAATATCCCATATCTCTAAGAGCTTTTGTAATAAATCTTGCATAAAGAAGATGCATACAAGCATGCTCTGGTCCACCAACATATTTATCTACTGGAAGCATTTTATTAACCTTATCTATATCAAAAGCTTTTTCACAATTATTATTGTCTACATATCTTAAATAGTACCATGAAGAACATACAAAAGTATCTAATGTGTCAGTTTCACGAGTAGCATGACCTCCACATTTAGGACAAGTAGTATGTAAGAATTCCTCACTTTTTGATAATGGTGATTTACCATCTGGAGTAAATTCTATGTTGTATGGAAGTTCAACTGGTAGTTGTTCTTCAGGAATAGCTACAGTCCCACATTTATCACAATAAACAACAGGAATTGGAGCTCCCCAATATCTTTGTCTTGATATAAGCCAATCACGAAGTCTATAGTTTACTTTCCAATCTCCAAGTTTTTGTTCTTTTAGTTTTTTTACAATAGCTTCTTTAGCTTTTTCTCCACCTAAACCATCAAAATCTCCACTATTAACTAAAGGACCGTATTCTGTGAAAGGAAGAGAATCTCCGCCCTCAACAACTCTTATTATTGGAAGATCATATTTAGTTGCAAATGCATAGTCGCGTTCATCATGAGCAGGAACTGCCATTACACAACCGGTACCATATGTTGCAAGAACATAATCACCTATCCATATAGGAACTCTTTTACCGTTTATAGGGTTTATAGCATATGATCCTGTAAATACTCCTGTTTTTTCTCTTGTTGAAGATTGTCTTTCTATATCTGATTGTTTTTGAGCTTCTATTTTATATGCTTCAACAGCAGCTTTGTTTTCTTCAGTTGTAAGACTATCAACAAGCTCATTTTCTGGTGCTAATACTACATAAGTAACACCGTTTAGAGTATCGACTCTAGTAGTGAATACATTAAATGTTATATCAGAGTTTTCTACTTTAAAAGTTGCCTCTACACCTTTTGATTTGCCAATCCAGTGTTTTTGCATTGCTTTAGTTTTTTCAGGCCAATCTAATTCATCTAATTTTTCAAGAAGTTCATCAGCATAGTCTGTTATTTTTAAGAACCATTGAGTTAATGCTTTCTTTTCAACTAAAGAATCACATCTTTCACAATGACCGTCTAGTACTTGTTCGTTTGCTAAAACAGTGTTACAGCTAGGGCACCAATTTACTGGAGCATTTTTTCTATATGCAAGTCCTTTTTCATATAGTTTTAAGAATACCCATTGAGTCCATTTATAATAATTAGGAAGACAAGTTACTATTTCATGATCCCAATTAAACATAGCTCCCATAGCTTTTAATTGTTTTTCCATATTTTGTATATTTTGCATTGTTGAATCTTGAGGATGAATTCCTGTTTTTATAGCAAAGTTTTCAGCAGGAAGACCAAACGCATCAAATCCCATTGGTTGGAATACATTATATCCATTCATCTTTTTAAATCTTGCCCAGGAATCTGTAGGACCATAATTAAACCAGTGTCCAGCATGTAATTTTGCTCCTGATGGATAAGAGAACATTTCAAGTACATATAATTTCTCTCCTGGAGCATTTTCATTAAAGTTGTGAAGTCCAGATTCTTCCCATTTCTTTTGCCATTTTGTATCAATTGATACTCCGTAGTTTTCCATAAAATAGCCTCCTTATAGGTTTTAAAATATTATTTTAAAATAAAAAAAGCCCTCATCTCTGCATTAAGAGACGAAAGGTATAATTTCCGCGGTACCACTCTAATTAAGCTTTAAGCTTCACTTTAAAATTTAACGGTTTAAATCCGTACCTGTTTATCACAGATAAGCTCAAAGGCAAGTTCATATTTTATCAATGCTATCTTACACCAACCGATAGCTCTCTTAAATTGAATTAAATATTACTACTCCTTATCAAAGCAATAAATATATGACTTTTGTTTTTTAATTATAGAGTAAATAGGAAATACTGTCAAGTGAGTTCGAATATAAACGTAATAATAACAATATTATATCAATAAATAGGGTATTATATGCAATATATGAGTAAGATTTATCATTAGAGAATATTTTGGTATACTAGTATATAAAGAACATTGATTATTTAAATAAGTAAGGGGAGATATATATGGAAAAGGATATACTACAAGAAACATCAATGGAAGATATGATGAAAGCAATTGATGAAACTATGAAACCCATCTATAGTGGGGATATTGTAGAGGGTGAGGTAATATCTGTATCTATAAATGAGGTTTTAGTTAATATAGGCTATATAAATGATGGAATTATAAAGAAAAATGAAATATGTAATGAAGATGAAGATATAAATAATTTTATAAAGCAGGGAGATAAAATAGAAGTATTTATAGTTAAATTAAATGATGGAGAAGGAAATGTTGTTTTGTCAAAGAAAAAGGCAGATATAACTAGAGCTTGGAGAGAGTTAAATAATGCTTTTAAAAATAACACTATATTAGAAGTAAAAGTAGCAGAGGTAGTTAAGAGTGGAGTAATAGCTTATATTAATGGTATAAGAGGATTTATACCAGCATCTCAAATATCAGTTTCGTTTGTTAAGGATTTAACTTATTTTGTAGGAAAAGTATTAAAGGTAAAGGTAATTGAATTTGATGAAAAGAAAAGTAAAGTTGTTTTATCTGGAAAAGAAGTTGAATTAAAAGAAAGACAAAATAAAAAAGAAAAAGTATTAGCTTCTCTTAAAAATGGAGAAAAGAGAACTGGTATTGTAAGAAGACTTGCAAAGTTTGGAGCATTTGTAGATTTAGGTGGAGTAGATGGATTAATCCATAATTCAGATTTATCATGGAAAAGAGTAAACGATCCTTCAGAAGTAGTGAAAGTTGGAGATAAAGTAGAGGTTTATGTACTTAACTTTGATAAGGAAAAGGGAAAGATTGCATTAAGTTTAAAAGATATAGAAGAAGATCCTTGGAATAATATAATTACAAAACATAAAATTAATGATATAGTTGAAGGAAAAGTTGTAAAACTTTTAGATTTTGGTGCTTTTATTGAAATTGAAGCGGGAGTAGAAGGATTAGTGCATATTACAGAAATAACTGATGAAAATATTGCAAAGCCTTCTGAAGTTTTAAATATAGGAAATAAAGTAAAAGTTAAAATATTAGAAATAAATAAAGAAGATAAAAGAATTGCATTATCAATTAAAGAGGCTGAAAATAGGGCTTCAGAAGAAATGGAAAAATATAATGATGAAGATGAGGGGAATTTTGCTTTTGCAGATTTACTAAAGAATTTTAAGTTCTAATATAATAATTTATTGATAAATAAGCAATTAGAAAGACTATACTTTTTAAGGTATAGTCTTTTTAAAAATTATGTATAACAAGATAATATAAAATAAATTTAAATAAAATAATAATACTATTAGACAACTAATGAAATTTGAAAGTTCTCAAAATTATTTTTGTACCAAAGAGTAAAAATAATTATAGTCCATAAATGTCTACTATAGTTAACATTGCCTTTTCTATGTTTCTCCAATAAATTCAAAGCATAATTTTTATTAATGTATTCTTCTGTTATATTTTCATTTAGTAAAGATTTAGCCCAATCATACAATTCATTTTTAAGCCAATTATTTATAGGAACCGGAAATCCTAGCTTTTTTCTATTAATGAAATTATTAGGGATGACATCTCTGAAGGCCTCTCTAAATAAGTATTTAGTTGTATTAAAGTTTAGTTTATCTTCTGGACTTAATACCTTAGCACATTGAAGAACTTTATAATCTAAAAAGGGTACCCGTAATTCTAAAGAATGAGCCATGGTCATTTTATCTGCAACAGTAAGAATATCTCCTTTAAGCCAAGTTTCTATATCAATATATTGCATCTTTGTTATATCATCTAAGTTTGAAGCTTTATCATAAAATGGTTTAGTAACTTTTGTATAATGAAAATTATCGTTATAGTTTTTAAGTAGAAGCTTTTTTTCATTTTCTAAGAAAATTTTAGCATTACCTATAAAACGTTTTTCTATAGGAGTTACACCACGTTTAATAAAGCTTTTGCCTTTAGTTCCTTCAGGTAAAATATTGGATATGTTTAGCAGGATGTTTTTGAGCTTTTTAGGCATATTATTAAAAATAGACAATGAATGAGGTTCGTTGTATATGTTATATCCTGCAAATAATTCATCGGCACCTTCACCAGATAAAATAACCTTGACATGTTTTTTTGCTTCCTTAGATACAAAATATAAAGGAATAGCTGCTGGATCAGCCACTGGTACATCCATTAAGTTTACTATATTCGTAATTTCATTTATTACATCTTCAGCAGAAATTATTTTATTAATATTTTCTATTCCTAGTTTATCAGCAGTGTTTTTAGCTAAAGATATTTCATTGAAACCATTTTCTTTAAAACCAACTGTGAAACTTTTTATATTAGGATTAAAGTTTTTAGCTAAAGTTGTTATTATAGTTGAATCCACACCTCCAGATAAAAATGTTCCCAAAGGCACTTCAGTAGGTATGTGTGCCTTTATAGAATTTTTTACAGAAGAAAATATATTATCAAGCTTAGCTTGAGTGTTTCCAGGCGTGGATTCGAAATTAATAGAGTGATAACATTTAATTTTTGCATCACTAAAAATATATTTTTTTAAAGTATGACCAGGAGGTAATATATTTATATTTTCAATAATGGTTTTCGGTTCTGGAACATATTGAAAAGTAAAGTAATTATGTAATCCTTCTAAATCAATATTTTTATTTTTCTCTAAAAGGTTATAAAGTATCTTGAACTCTGATGAACAAATTAGAGAATTTTCTTGTTCTAAATAATAAAAAGGTTTAATACCAAAAGGATCTCTAGCTGCAAATATGCAATTATTATATTTATCCCATATAACAAATGAAAACATTCCTCTTAGCATAGGAACAAAAGATTCATTAAAGTGTTTATAGGCGGCAAGAATTATCTCTGCTTCTGAATCTGTTATAAAGGAATAGCCCAAACTTTCAAGTTCATGTTTTAATTCTTTATAGTTATAAATTTCACCATTAAATACAATTCTATAATTATTATTATCATAACTCATAGGTTGTTGGCCACTTTCAATAGCTGTAATACTTAGACGTCTAAAACCTAAATATATGTTGGAATCTGTAAAAAAAGTATTTGAATCTGGACCTCTATGTTCCATTAAATCTTTAAGTTGATTAAGATTTTTAATACAATCTTTTGATATTGGTTTATCTGTAAAATAAGTTAAAAAACCACACATAAAAAAGTGTCCCCCTTAAAAATGATAATAATAGTATAATTGGAAGTAATGTTGATATAATATCAAAATTGTATCAAAATTATTAATAAATTGTTAATAAAAAAGTTATAATAAAAGTTACATTAGGTATAATGGGGAAAATGCAATGAATATATAGTAGAGTTATATACATAATAAAAAAACTGTATGTAATGAATACATACAGTTTGGCTGCCCAAGCAGGATTCGAACCTACGGAGTGCCTGAGTCAGAGTCAGGTGCCTTACCGCTTGGCTATTGGGCAATATTTCAAATATTAACATTTATTAATTATATCATTTTTTAATAAAAAGTCAATATTTTATAAGAAATTAAAATTTAGAAGCAAAATGATTATTATAGTATGCAACAAAAAGAGTTAAAATATAATCAAATACGAAGAATAGTATTTCAACAGCACCTATAATAGCATATATAGGAAAATGAATTTTAGATAAATTAAATTCTCCAATAAATATTGTTTTATATAAGTAAATTAATATGAACATAGAAATATTAAAAAATATAAGTTTTAAAAGTAGCTCTAAAGGAACATTTCTAAAATATTCTATATAATATTTTAGAAAACCATACAATCCAAAGAAAAGTATGTATGTCAAAACTATTCCTTTAGAACCTACCATGAAAAAACTTAAAAAAGAAACAGCTATATAAATTAATATACTAGTTTTAACTCCAATACTAATAATAGAAAGTATTATAATGAAAGAAGTTATTGCCATCAAAGAAAATTTATTTGTTGGCAATATAGAACTCAAATAAATACATATAAAGCTTAAAGCTGTAAGTATACCACCTTTAGTTATATTAGAAATCTTGGACAATTTGATACCTCCTAACAAGAAATAAGATCAACATTACAACAACAATTACATAGACAATCAAGGCACCAAAGTTTTGCGCAACAATCACAAAAATCTGAATTATTTCCACGAGTATTATTATATTCTTGTCTAAAAGATTGATTTTTATTTTGAAGCATTCTTAAAGTATTTGTATATTCATTATTATATGGATTTAATCTACATGCTATACTTATATAGTTAAATGCTGCGTCATACCAACCTTTTTGTAAGTTAATTACACCCATTAGATAATTCCACTCAGCATTATGATCTGTAATGTTATGAAGTTGAGATTCGGCATAAACAAGGTCACCTTTGTTAATGTATATCCTTATTTCATCAAAAGACATTGATTTTGTAAAATTACCAAAGTCAGAATTTTGATTATTTGAATTATGATTTACATGGTTTTTAGTAAGATAATCATAAGCTTCGTTTAATTCACGCATTTTATCTTCGGCAAGATCACGTAGGGGATTATCTCCATATTGATCTGGATGATATTTTCGAGCTAATTTTCTATAAGCTTGTTTTATTTCTTCTTCTGTTGCATTTTCATTTATTTCAAGAACTTCATATGGATTTCTCATTGTTCATCGCGCTCCTTTTAAATATTAGATTCATTTTTTCAAGTAAACCGTAACGAAGAATATTTTCCATTAAATCATAATTTTTTTTAATAGGTAATTTTTTAAAAAATTCGTAGCACTCTCTGGCACAATTGCAAAGAGTAAAGTCGATTCTATCCTTTATAGTAAAATTTAATTTGTCATATGGTAAACTATCTATATTCATATAAGCATTAATAGGATTAAATTTATTATTTTTAATATCTTTTTCTAAATCATCATAAGCATCTAGGATGTATATCCATTTTCCAAGATTGTATCCTAGCCAATATAAATCAAGCTTACAATTCACATCTTGTATATAATATGAAATAATAAATCCAGTTAAGTCTGCAAATGCATGAGAAAATTCATCTAAATTTTTATTTTCAGGAATATTTTCCATACTATTAAGTTCTTTTAATCTTTTTTCTATGTAGTTTTTAATATCATAAGAATAACTTATGTCTTTTGTTAAGAATTTCCTTAAAAATATTGATAGAAATTTACTTTTAACGGATTTATCATCATTATAATCATCTAAAAGCTTATAATATGTTAAACATACATTACAAAAGGCTGCATAGTCTAAAACTTCATTGTTTGTTATGAAAATTCTATTTTTTATAGGATGTGCTATACAAGATCCTTTGAAATAGCTAATTTTAGTATCATTTAATGAATCTAAAAGTATTGCTAAAAAGGTCATATCATAATTTAATGATAGTCTTGGAAGATTTCCAAAATTCTTTTTTATTGATAAACAAAGTCCACAATAGTAGGCTTTAAATTTTTCATAGTCTTTTACTTTTAGTTCCATTTTACTTGGGAAAACATAACCAAACATACTAATTATTTTTTCTTTCTTCAATTATTTGATAAATAGTTTTGGACGTTGTATCTTCCATAGTATATCCTAAAAGTGTAACAACTTCTTTTAGTTCAGCTTCAATAGAAGTTTCAATTTCTATATAAGGGAAAGGACAAAAGCTTTTTTCATTTATATCTATTTCTATAAGGGTATTTTTATATTTATAACTTTCTCTATATTTTTTTATTGATTCAAATAATTTAAGACCGAGGGATTTAAATATATTTTCTCCTTCAATAGGATCATTAATTTCTACTTCATTTTCATCCATTACTTTATACTTTTCTTGGCTTAAAAGTTTTTTTGTAGTCATGTAATAGAAATTTTCATTTTTTAATTGGTCATTTACTATTCTAATTCTTGCATATCCTTTTTCTTTTAAAAGTAATCTATTTGGAAAATCAAATATATTATTAATTTGTTCTTCTTGTTTAACTTTAATGGCGCCAATATTTAGCAGTTTTTCTATAATGTTAGCTACATCAATATCTATTATTCTAGTTTCGATTTCATTCACTTAAATTCACCTCATTTGTATTTATTTTATAATTATAACATAAATGCAAAGTGGTATAAGCTTAAAAATTTTTTTATGTTATAATTATTTTATAGGTTATTATGAATTATTTTAGGAGTGAATAAAGTGGAATATATAAATGATATTAGTATAAATGAAGCAGTAATACATATTTTAGACAATAATGCTGATGAGCCAATTTTAAATGAGTATAAATTAGATTTAAATGATGAAACATATAATTTTTTAACTAAGCATATTCAAAAGTGTTTCAAAGATGAAGAGTTAAAATATGCGATTTTTAATGATGAAAGAAATATAGTTAAGGATATATCTCAAGAATTTTTAAGCCAAGAATGTGATTTTTTAGAAGCATCTAAAGAACTTGCAAAACAAATGTTTATACTTATGAGGTCAAAGGGAAGTATTGCCTCATGTGATTTAGTTATAGTGCATATATCTACAGAATATGGTTCTATGATTGGAATAATGAAAATGGACTATATAAAAAATTATTTTCATAACATTGAAGTTGTTGATAATAAGATAGGTATCAATATAATACCTCAATATACTGGACTTCCAGGAGGAGGGCAAAGAATACAAAAATGTGCGTTTATTAAGCCTATTAGTGATGAAAACTCATTTGACCTTATGGTAATAGATAAACAAACTAAAAATAAAAAAAGTGAGGAATACGGATCTAATTATTTTATAAGTAATTATTTAGGATGTAAAGTAATAAATAATGAAAGAGATATTACTAAAAGCTTTTTAGAAACAGCAGAAAAATGGACCAGAACAAATTTAAAAGAAAATGCAGAAGCTCAAGAAGCAGTTAGAAATTCAATTAAAAAGAAATTAAAAGAAGAAGAAAATTTTGATATACAAGAAGTTGCAGAGGATTTATTTGGAGATGAAACTGTTACTAAAGAAAATTTTGTTAATTTTGTTAAGGAAGAAGGTTGTGTAGATAGGGTAGAAGTAGATAAGGAATGGGTAGAAAAAAAATTTAAGAGAATAAGACTTAAAATTGATAAGGATATAGATTTATATTTAAATGAAGATGCTTATAATGATAATAGTAGATTTGAAATAAAAAGAAATGGTGATGGAACTATAAATATGATTATAAAGCATATCTCTAATTATATAGAAAAATAAAGTGGGATATCTAACATGTGGTTTCCAATAGGAATAGTTATATTTAATTACTTTAAAAAGCTAAGTAAAAAATTGGGCTTTTATCTTCATATTAATTATTAATTTAAAATTAAAAGCCTCCATTATATGGAGGCTTTTGAACAAATGAATGGATAATACTTTAAAATATCATCTATTTTTTAAAACTTTAATATTAAAGTGTATTGCTTGATCCAAGAACGTCAGTTATTTTTTTCTTAACTAAACCTTTGATTAATTCTCTTCCAGGTCCTAAGTATTTTCTTGGGTCAAATTCAGCTGGATTTTCGCCTAATGCTTTTCTAATACCAGCAGTTAAAGCAAGTCTTAAGTCAGTATCAACGTTTATTTTACATACTGCCATAGAAGCTGCTTTTCTTAACATATCAGCTGGAACACCCTTTGCTTTAGATGGGATATTTCCACCAAAGTCGTTACATATTTTAACAACTTCAGAATCAACTGAAGAAGCACCATGAAGAACGATAGGGAATCCAGGTAATTTTCTTTGAATTTCTTCTAAAATATCAAATTTTAATTCAGCTTCTCCTTCGAACTTGAATGCACCGTGGCTAGTTCCGATAGCGATAGCAAGAGAATCACAACCAGTTCTATTTACAAAATCTACAGCTTGATCTGGATCAGTGTATATGTGTACATCACTTTGAACATCTTCTTCAACTCCAGCAAGAACTCCTAATTCAGCTTCAACAACTACTCCGTGAGCATGTGCATAATCAACAACTTCTTTAGTTTTTCTTACATTTTCTTCATAATCATAATGAGAACCATCGAACATTACAGAAGTAAATCCATTTTCTACACAAATTTTTATAGTTTCAAGATCAGGACCGTGATCTAGATGAAGAGCCATGTCTATACCAGTATCTTCAGAAGCAGCTTCTACTAAAGCTCTTATATATTTAGGACCAGCATAAGTTAATGCGCCTTTTGATACTTGGATTATTACAGGAGATTTTTCTTCTTTTGCAGCTTCAACAATACCTTGAAGTATTTCCATATCGTTCATGTTGAATGCTCCAATTGCATAATTTCCTTCATAAGCCTTTTTAAACATTTCCTTAGTTGTTACTAATGCCATACTAATTCCACCTTCCAAATAATTATTAGGATTATATTATCTTTAGTTTTATATATTTTTAGAGACTACTGCTATCAAAGCTATTATACCCTATTAACAATATATTTACCATAGCGTATAATGTATTGAAAACGTAAGCATAATAAAAAAAATTAGCTAAAAAACGTTTGTTATGTTTATTTTTTGAATTTCTGTAATTTCTTTTAGTAAAAATTTAATTTCATGTATAGAAGCTAAAGATTCAACTTTATCTTGATATTTTATATACTGAGTTAATTGTAATAATTCGGAACTAATAGATTCTACATGAACATGATGTATATAGGCTGTAGCCATTTTAGAATCTTTTTCCCAATTCTTTAGGAATGATAAGGAACTATCGTATGCTTTATTCCAGTCATCTTTAGAAACTAATTCTTCTAGTGAATCTATTTTATCACTATAATAATAATATTTAGTATTGAGATAATGTATTGAAATTGATATAGTAATAGTAAGTAATACAAATATTACAAAAGAAGTAAAAATATTTTTCATTTACTAGAAGCCTCCTGTTGATTAATATCATCTTTACGTTGACAAAAAAATTGTCCACTAGAGTCTAAAGCAGCTATAAAAACCTCCTTTTCAGAAGAAATATTATTACTTTTTAATTGAGTATAAAGCCAATTTTTATCTTTATGTATTATTTGAAGATTTTTTGCATGAATTTTACCATCTATTATTAAAATTACAGGTAATTTTTCTTCTGGTGCTACTACATTTAAGTCTTGCTTTGTTGCAGGAGTAACTTTAATTTTAGGAATTACAGATAACTGTCCACTAGTTTCTAGTATTCCGTATTCTACATCTGAAATATTAAAGTAACCAGATAATCTTAATTTTTCCATTAAATCATTAAAACTTAATCGTTGAGTTCGAAGTTCTTTTATATTTATTTTTCCGTGTTCAATTAGTATACTTGGAGTACCTGTTAAAATAGAACTAAATTTTTCACTTTTTAATTCTATTAATGTTATTAAGGATTGCATTACAAGTAATGTAATTATAGGTATTATTCCATGTATAAGTGGAATTCTTAAATCTTGCATAGGTAATGAGGCAAGATCTGAAATCATAATTGCAATTACAAGTTCAAAAGGTTCTAATTGACCTATTTGTCTTTTGCCCATTAAACGCATAACAAATACAACTAAAATATACAATATAAATGTTCGTACCATTACTATGAACATAAAAAGCCCCCTTTCTCGAAATTATTTTTTCCTAAAAAAATAATTTTATAAGGTAAAGGGCATTTTTTATATAAAAGTGTGAAAACATATTTTTATTATTATTTAGGGAGGAGTATTATGAATAAGATAAATATAACTTTAAGAGATAACAAAAAAATTTCTATAGATAAAGGTTCAAATTTATATGAAATATTGAAAAAATCAAATTTAGAAGAAACAAGATCAATATTAGGCTGTTTTAATGGAAAAATATATGAATTAAGTCATGAAGTACAGGAAGATGGATATTTTGAATTAGTAGATCCTAAAAGAAAAATATCAGTTCTTGCTTATATGAGAACATTACAATTTATACTTATAAAATCAGTTAGAGAATTATATCCTGGTGCAAAAGTTCGAATTGAACATTCACTAAGTAAGGGGATTTTCGGAGAAATTCATAAAGACACTCCATTGACGATTACAGATATAAAAAATATTAAAGAAAAGATGAAAGATATTATAGAAAAAAATATCATAATTCATAAGGTATCAGTTTCTAAAGAAAAAGCAATTGAAATTTTTAAAAGTTATGACATGGATGCTAAATTAAGAATGTTTAAACATGTAGATAATGATAAAGTCACTTTATATGAATTAGATGGATTGTATGATTATTTTTATGGTCCAATGGCGTATTCTACAGGAGAAGTACAATTATTTGATTTAATGTATTATGAGCCAGGCTTTATTTTGAGAGGACCAACTATAGATAATTGCAATGAATTACCAGAATTTATTGATCAGAAAAAATTAGCAAAAATATTCTACGAAAGTGAGCAGTGGGCACAAATAATAGATGTTGGAGATGTAGGAGCTTTAAATAATCATGTAGTAAGTGGCGATATAGGAAATTTAATAAGGGTAGTAGAAGCTTTTCATGAAAAGAAAGTAGCTTATATTGCTGATATGATTCATAACAGAGAAAATGTAAAAGTAGTATTAATTGCAGGACCATCATCTTCAGGTAAAACTACATTTGCAAGAAGACTCGGAATACAATTAAGAGTTAATGGATTAATGCCTGTTCCAATATCTCTTGATGATTATTTTGTTAATAGAGAGCAAACACCTAAAGATGAATTTGGAAACTATGATTTTGAATCTATATATGCATTAGATTTAGAACTATTTAATAAAAATTTATGTGAACTGATGGAAGGAAAAGAAACTAGAGTACCTGAATTTGATTTTAAAACAGGATCAAGAAGTTGGAAAGAGGATCCCTTTAAGCTTCCAGATAATGGAGTGCTTATAATAGAAGGAATTCATGGACTAAATGAAATGTTAACATCTTCAATATCTAAAGAAAATAAGTTTAAAATATATATAAGTGCATTAACTCAATTAAACTTAGACAATCATAATAGAATAGCTACAACTGATGTTAGAATGATAAGAAGAATAGTAAGGGATAAATTATCAAGAGGATATGCCTCAGAAGATACATTAAAAATGTGGCCTTCTATAAGAAGAGGGGAAGAAAAAAATATTTTTGTTTTTCAAGAAGAAGCAGATGTTATGTTTAACTCTAGTTTAATTTACGAGCTATGTGTATTAAGAAAATATGCAGAAACTGAACTTTCAAAAATAAAAGAAGATAGTAAAGTATATTATGAAGCAATGAGACTTAAGAGTTTCTTAAACTTTTTTAAAGATGTAGATAAAGATTTAGTTCCTGATAATTCTATATTAAGAGAATTTATAGGTGGTAGTTGTTTTTATAAATATTAAAAATCCTAATAAAAGTATATAAAGAGGAATGAAACTTTAATAAAATTAATATAATAACTATTGAATATTAAGTATTAAGGTGATCTATTGGGAAGCAGAAAGGTTATAGAATCATACAAAGTAGATATAAATGGTCTTGCAGATTTACTTGGAAAGTTAGTAAGCTCTTATCAAGCGTTGATAGGAAGTAGTGCGCAACTAAATGGAATGGCCGCATCAAGAAAAAGTCAAGTTAAGGATACACTTCAAAAAGCGGGTAAAATTGGAGAAATGATAGATGAAATTATAAAGGTTTTAGAAGAAGCTAGTAATAATTATTTAGATTATTGTGAGCTAAAATCTGAAATAATAAAAACTACGATTAATGAAAATTATATAGTTGCTGAAATTAATGAGGAACTGAGTTTTAAAGAATAAAAAAAGTGTGAGTAGAAATCACACTTTTTTTATTTTGAATTTACTAACCATAAGATATGATAGAATAATCATTAATATACTTGTAACTAAAACATTAGAATGAGTTTCGATATTAACAAAAGCGTATACAGATAGTAACATACCAGCTAATGTAATTGGTATACCTGTAAATGTACCATCAAAGGTTGAGCAATTATATCTTGCAAGTCTATACGCTCCTGATAATGGAAATAATAAAACTAATAAATATCCTATAATTCCTAAGTTAATAAAATTGTATAATTTAAAAATTAATATAGATGGTGCAACACCAAAGGAAACAAGGTCAGCAAGGGAATCTAATTCTTTTCCGATATCACTAGAAACATCTAAATATCTAGCGATTCTTCCGTCGTATCTATCCATAACACCAGCTAATAAAATAAATATACAAGCAGTGCTGAAGTTATCTTCAAATGTCATTATTAAAGATATGAGACCACAAGCTAAGTTACCTAAAGTGAAGGCATTTGGGACTGCCTTTTTTATCATTATAATATCACTCCTAAAAATTATTAAATATAAAAAATACTATATGTATTCAATTATATAGTATTTTTCATAAATATTTAAGAGTAAAACAATATTTTTTATAAAAACTTAATATAATTGCAATTTTGAGGAGATAATAAACTTGGGAGGTGTCTTGTATGGAAGTAAAAAATATAATGACAAAAACCGTAGCCACTATAAATCCAGAGGATACAGTGGAACGTGCAGCTCAAATGATGAGTGAATACAATGTAGGTTCAATTCCAGTTTGCAGAGGAGAAGAAGTAGTTGGAATAGTTACGGATAGAGATATTACATTAAGATCATCTGCTCAAGGTAAAAATGTTCATCAGCAAAAAGTTAAAGACATAATGTCTTCAAATCCAGTGATCGCAAATCCTAGTATGGATGTTAATGAAGTTGCAAGATTAATGGGTGAAAGACAAATAAGAAGACTTCCAGTAGTGGAAGATGATAAAGTTGTTGGAATTGTAGCATTAGGTGATTTAGCGGTTGAATCACAGTGCCTAGATAAAAATAAAAATACATTAGGTGAGATATCAACTCCTGCAACTCCTAATATTTAATATTATACAAAAATGTATATTAGATAAATTATAAGCTTATGAATAATTTTTCATAGGCTTTTTTCTTCTTATTAAAATTAAATAATCTTTCTTAAATATAAATTGTTAATTATTGATAACAATATTATAATATATAGATATATGAATAATTTTTACATATATTTAATTATTAATGAAGTAATTAGTAGGAGAGTTGGAATATGAATAAAGTAAAGTTTATTTACAATCCGTATTCAGGTGAAAATGCTATTATAGGTGAAATGGATAATGTTATAATGATTCATCAAAAGCATGGATATATAGTGGAGCCTTTTAGGATTTCAAAAGGCTTTAATTTGAAAGAGGCTTTTGAAAACATAGATGATAGCTTCAAATATGTATTAGTAGCAGGTGGAGACGGAACAGTAGATAGTGTAGTAAATTGTATGAAGTTATTAAAAATTGATTTGCCTATAGGAATTCTTCCTGTTGGAACAGCAAATGATTTTGCTAAAACTATAGGAATTTCACGTAATATAAAGAAGGCTTGTAAGCAAATATTGGATAGTGAACCTATACCATTAGATTTAGGTAAAATAAATGATAAATATTTTATAAATGTAGCAAGTACAGGTCTTTTCACAGATGTATCTCAGAAAACTGATGTTAACTTAAAAAATACTATAGGAAAACTTGCTTACTATGTTAAAGGAATAGAGCAAATTCCTAATTTTAGAAAACTAAAAATAAAGGTTACGTCTAATCATATGCAATTTGATGATAATATGTATTTAATGCTAGTTTTTAATGGAGAGACAGCTGGAAATTTTCATTTAGCTTATAAAGCAGATTTAACGGATGGATTACTTGATGTAATTATAGTAAAAGCGGGTATGATAAAGGATATAATAGGATTATTTATAAAAATTCTAAAAGGAGAACATTTAGAAGGGACAAAAGGTATAACATATTTTAAAACAGACAAATTAACAATAGAATGTTATGAAGATATAGTTACTGATATAGATGGAGAAAGGGGTCCCGATTTTCCGGTAACAATAGAATGTATAAAAGGTGGAATTAAAGTTTTAGGAGTAAAAATGTAATGATTAGTAATAAATAATTAGTAATTATAATACTTATAAGTAACAATAATTTTAGGGTGAGAATATATTGAAAGGTTACATTTATTTAATACTCTTAATATTTATGTTATTTATAATATATAAAGGATTTAAGGATAATATAAAAAAATCCCCTCATAAAATAAAAATTATAAGTTCATTTGTATTCATAATCATGGGGATTAGATATTTAACTTTAAGTATATTTTTTTTTATGGGAAATATTAGATACTTATATTTGTTAAAAGGAAGTTATTTTTTAAATTTTATAGGTATACCATTAATAGGACTTATAACGATTTATATAGTTATGAGAGATTATAAAGTTAAATTTTCATATATATTTCCTTTAACAATAATATTATCAATTATTTATGGATTTATAATCTATAAGTATCCAGCTATTATAAAAGCGGATATTTTATATGGGTATTATATGCATTTTGAAAAAATTCCTTATTTATATGTAATGTATATGGTGATAAATGTATTATTTATAGTTATAACTATGAATATTTATAAGAGTAATTTAGATAAAAAAAATATAGTTTTTATAATAAGTTCTTCAGTTATAAGTATATTAGAAACCATGATGTTTTTAATAGGATATGGAATTTTTACTGAATTGATAATTGGTGATATTGTATGGATATTAACTTTAGATTATGGCATAAGTAAATTAAGAAGAACAGGAAAATGATTATTTTCCCGTTCTTGTTGTTTTTTTATTAGAAGATTTATTTTTAAAAGTATTTTTTGATTTTCTATTAGAATTAGAATCTTCTTTTTTAAAAGAATTAGATTTAGTTTTATTTTTAGAAGTATTATTTTTCTTGTTAAAATTAGTGTTTTTAGATTTAATTTGTCTTGGTGGTATAAGACACTCTTTACTAAATCCGATTAAATCTTCTCTGGCAGCTTTTATAAGAGCTTTTTTTACTAAATTATAGTTTTCAGGTTTTGAAAATTGTAATAATGCTCTTTGCATAGATTTTTCTTCAAAAGTTTTTGCAACATAAATTTTTTCACCAGTAAGAGGATTTATTTCTGTATAATACATGGTAGTTGATAAGCTACCTGGAGTAGGATAAAAATCCTGTACTTGTTCTGGACTATGACCCATATGTTTTATATAACATGCAAGTTCAATTGCTATTTTCAAATCACTTCCAGGGTGACTTGATATAAGATATGGAACTAAAAATTGTTTTTTACCTAATTTATCATTTATAGATTTGTACTTAGTTTCAAATTTTTCATAAACCTCATTTTTAGGTTTACCCATAGCTTTAAGAACAACATCATTTATATGTTCAGGGGCCACTTTTAATTGACCACTAATATGATGTTCACATAATTCTTTAAAGAATGTATCTTTTTTATCTGCTATTAAATAGTCAAATCTTATACCTGATCTTATAAAAACTTTCTTTATTTTAGGAAGTTTTCTTACTTTTCTTAGTAAGTCTAAGTATTCACTATGATCGACTTTTAAATTTTTACAAGGAGTTGGGAAAAGGCATTGTTTATTTTTACATACACCTAATTTTTTTTGCTTATCACAGGCTTTATGTCTAAAGTTTGCAGTAGGGCCTCCAATATCATGTATATATCCCTTAAAGTCATGTAAATTTGTAATAAGTTTAGCTTCATCGATAACTGATTGTTGACTTCTATTTTGTATGCTTCTTCCTTGATGGAAATTAAGTGCGCAGAAGGAGCACCCCCCATAACAGCCTCTATGACTTGTAATTGAAAATTTAACTTCGTTAATAGCAGGAATTCCACCCTTAGATTCATATATAGGATGATATGTTCTAGTGAAAGGCAAATTATATACTGCATCCATTTCACTTTCGGTTAATGTGTCTTGAGGTTTATTTTGAACAATATATCTATTGTCATGTTTTTGAACTATGTTTTTTCCATTTATACTATCTTGCTCGTAATATTCTAATTTAAAGCTTTCAGCATAAGCTTTTTTACTTTCAACGCACTCTTCATATGAAGGAACTTCTATATAATTAGTAACATTATCTAAATTATTAGTTGAATAAACAGTACCTTGTATGTTAGTTATATCTTTTATATCCATTCCATATTTAAGAAGGTCAGCAATTTGAACGACTGTTTTTTCGCCCATGCCATATATTAATAAGTCTGCTTTAGAATCAAGTAATAGACTTCGTCTAAGTTTATTATCCCAATAATCATAGTGAGTAAATCTTCTAAGGCTAGCTTCAATGCCACCTATAATTATAGGAACCCCTTTAAAAGCCTCACGAGCTTTATTACAATAAACAATTATTGCTCTATCAGGTCTATGACCACTTTCTCCACCGGGAGAAAATAAATCGTTGTGTCTTTTCTTTTTGGAAGCAGTATAATGATTTACCATAGAGTCCATATTGCCTGAATTAATTAAAAAAGCATATTTAGGTTTTCCAAGTCTTCTAAAGTCATCTATATTATGCCAATCAGGTTGAGTTATAATACCTACAGTAAATCCTTGACTTTCTAAAACACGGCTTATTATAGCTGTACCAAAGGAAGGATGATCTACGTATGCATCACCAGTTATAATAATAAAATCTAATTGATCTATATTTCTTTTCTTTAAGTCTTCTTTGCAAATAGGTAAAAATTCTTTGTTTAATTTCATAATATTAAGTACCTCCAAATCTAGTAATAATATTAACATAATAAATCTAAAATATAAATAAGACTTTTTACACATAATACATATAATAATATTAAGAGTATAAATAAAAAATAAAGAAAAACGCCGAATTTTCATTTGAGAGTTAAATAAAAGGACATAAATTAGCAAAATTAATCAAATTCCGTAAATACCTTTGCATTTTGCAAAAAGTATAATATAATTTATTATAGATTGTATTGTGCTAGATAAGTTTCTACAGAAAATTATCTTATTTTATTGAAAGAGGTGAGGTATAAATGGAAGGTGGTCCCCTTAGGAGGAGATCTATTAAATTTTTAAAACTAAATAATAAGAAACAGTATGTAGAGGAAAAAATATTATTAGTGTTCAGGTTATATAATTGATGATTGATAATTTATAGTTGGTAGTTGAGAATTGATAGTATACTAATGATAGGATTGTATGTCAATTGTCAAATATTAACCCTAAATAATAAAGTGGTTTTCCTCTATATATAGAGGGAGGATTATCCATGAAAAAACTTAACAGTTTTTATTTAAGTCAGGCACTCCATAAAAATATTTATGATGAATATGATGATCATATAGGTAAGCTTATGGATATATATGTTACCACTGGAGAAGGATATCCTAAAGCTATAGGATATAAGGTAAAAAAGGGTGGAGAAATTTATAACTATGAGTTTAGAAATATTGAGGTATTCAATGATATTGGAAAATTTGTTATAAAGGTAAGAGGGGTAAAGGATATAATTCCGTGGGCATATTCATATCTTTTGTCAGAACATTTATTAGACAAGCAGATAGTAGATGTAAATGGTAAAAAGGTAGTTAGAGTTAATGATCTTATAATGGCAAGCATTACTTCTGATATTAGGGTAATAGCTGTTGAAACTGGATTTTTAGCTTTAAGTAGAAGACGGGGTTTTGAAGGAATAGTGAAGTGTTTTTATAAATTATTTAAAAAGCCTATATATGATAAAACTATAATGTGGGATGATGTTGAGTCATTGGAGATGATTGATGATAGTTTAAAGATATCAGTTCCTTACAAAAGAATATCTGAATTACATCCTGCTGACATTGCCGACATATTAGAAGAATTAGATTTAAAATATAGAAATAAAATCTTTGAAAGTTTAGATGAGCATTTAGCAGCAGATACATTAGAAGAAATAGAGCCAGAAATTCAAGCAGATATATTAGAAACAATGAATCAAAGTAAGATGTCTAGAATTTTAAATAACATGTCTAACGATGAGATTGCGGATATTTTGGAAGAAGTTGATGAGGAAATGGCAGAAAAGTTATTAATTACACTACAAACTGAGGATGAAGAGAAGGTAAGAGATCTTATGAGATATGAGGAAGAAACTGTTGGTAGTGTAATGAATACGGATTTTGTTGCGTTTAATGTAAATATTACTGCTGCTGAAACAATAGAACTTTTAAAGGAAATACATCCTGAAGAAAAAATTAGTTATAATATTTATATAACTGATCAAAAAGAAAAATTAGAAGGGGTTGTGCCTTTTAGACAATTAATATTTTGTGATGGAAATATGAAACTTAGAGATATAATGAAAAAAGAATTTATAAAATTAAAAGATGATGAAAATATAGATAGCGCTATTACAAAGTTTGTAAAATACGATCTTATAACAATTCCGGTTATTAATAAAGAACAAAAATTACAAGGAATTGTTATAGTAAATGATATAGTTGAAGAATATTTAGGAGAAAAATTAAAAAGAAAACTAAAAAGAGTTGTTTAAGTTATATATTTAAATTTATAAATAAGTGATTACATTGTTAAGGTGTAATCACTTATTTATTTTTACGAGTATTTTTTTTGAAATATGCACAAACTATATGTACAAGATAAAATCATACTCAATATTTTAGGAGGAGACTTTTAATGAAAGGTAGATTGGATTGTAAGAGGATATGTTTACTGGTAGTAGTATTATTATTTTCATATGCGGGTATTCCTCGAAATATAATTCCGTATTACAATGCTATTAAGACTTCTGTATATAAGTATGGAACTAAAGATTCCATTGTAACGGAAATACAAAGAAGATTAAAAGCATGGGACTATTATGATGGGGAGTTAGATGGTAAATATGGATATGAGACATATTTAGCTGTAAAGGAATTTCAAAGAAAAAATGATCTCACAGTAGATGGAATAGTAGGAGATTATACTTTGGCTGCTCTTGGAATAAATGATGGAAAAGGAGGAGGGCAAAGTGATGTAGCATCAAATAATGCTACATCCAATAATTCAGATGTAATGTTACTTGCAAGATTAATAAATGGGGAAGCTAGAGGCGAACCATATGAAGGTCAAGTAGCTGTTGGAGCCGTAGTATTAAATAGAACTAGGGATTCAAGATTTCCATCTTCAATAGCAGGAGTTATATATCAACCCGGGGCTTTTACAGCTATAGTTGATGGACAGATAAATGCGGAACTTGAGCAAAGTTCAATTAAAGCAGCTCGAGATGCTTTAAATGGATGGGACCCATCAGATGGAGCGGTATATTACTTTAATCCTGATACTGCGACAAGTGGATGGATTTGGTCTAGACAACTTATAAAAATAATAGGAAAGCATAGGTTTTGCAGTTAGATATATCTATAAATTTTAAAAGTTATTGACAATTTAAAAGTCAATTCATATAATAAAAATATAATCCTTAGTAGAATAGTATGAAATACAGTGAAGAAGGAAAGTAGTATAAATTAGATATTCAGAGAGGAAATCGTATGCTGAAAGATTTCTATATTGAGTTTATATGAAGTGCCCTTTGGAGTTTTGCACCGAAATAAAGTAGGCTGCAACGGTGTTACCCGTTATAGTAATAGAGCATAAAATTATAGTATATGGGATAATAGTGCTTGAAAAGAGGTGGGATTTTTATTCAAATAGAGTGGAAACGCAGAGTTTAGCTTTGTCTCTAATATTATTAGAGATAGAGCTTTTTTATTTTTAAAAATGGGGTGGAGGTATTAAGTATGGTTAAATTTTTTAAAACTCTTAAGTATGATATAGACAATGTTTTAGATAATGATCCGGCAGCTAGAAATAGAATAGAGGTTTTGTTATTATATCCATGTATCCATGCATTAATATATTATAGGATAGCACATTTTTTTTATAGAAAAAGATGTTACTTTGTTGCCAGATTTATATCACAATTTGCAAGGTTTTTAACGGGAATAGAAATTCATCCAGGGGCAAAAATAGGAAAAGGACTTTTTATAGATCATGGTATGGGAGTTGTAATAGGTGAAACAGCAGAAGTAGGAGATAATGTAACACTATATCATGGGGTTACTCTTGGTGGAACAGGAAAAGATAAAGGCAAAAGACATCCTACAGTTGGTAATAATGTTCTTATAGGATCTGGTGCAAAAATACTTGGGCCTATATATATTGGAAATGATGCAAAGGTTGGGGCAAATGCTGTTGTTTTAAAAGAGGTTCCAGACGGAGTAACTGTTGTTGGAATACCGGGAAAAATAGTTCATTCTAGAACTATAGATAACACCAACAAAAAACAATAAGGTAAGTAATAATTAAGCAAGAGAGGAAAAATAGCTATAAATGAATTGTAAGGAAAAAATTATTGAATACTGTAATGAATTAGGATTAGATTTAGTTAGATTTACTAAATGTAGAGTCTTTACTGAATTAAAAAAATACTATAGTAAGAGAAAAGAACTGGGTTTTGAAAATGAATTCGAAGAAAATGATATTGACAAACGAATAAATCCATTTATTTATATGGAAAAAGGAAAAACAATAATATCTATTGCTTTTCCTTATTTATATGAACAAATTAATCACTCTAAAATTTATTTTTCAAAATATACTCTAGGTAGTGATTATCATGAAGTTGTTAGTTCATATCTTGAAAAAATATGTGAGTTTATAAAAACTCTTGGCGGAGAAGCTTCTCATTTTGTAGATAGCAATTGTCTTCCAGAAAGATACATTGCATATTTAAGTGGAGTTGGATTTGTAGGAAAAAATAACATGCTTATTACAGAAAAGTATGGATCATATATTTTCTTAGGAGAAATAATAACTGATTTAGAATTAGAAGAAGATTATCCAATAAAAAAAGATTGTGGAGAATGTGAATTATGTTTAAAAGCTTGTCCGACTGGAGCGATATCTAATGATATGAACAATAATTCTAATATATGTCTATCCTATATAACTCAAAAAAAAGATATAGATGATTATTGGTTATCTAAATTTAAGGGAAGAATGTTTGGGTGTGATACTTGTCAAAATGTATGTCCATATAATAGAGACGTTATAAATTCTAATATACAAGAATTTAAACCTTTTGATTTTATGGAAAAAATTAATCCAGAAGAGATTTTAAATATGAGCAAAAAAGATTTCAATAGTAGATATAAATTAACATCCTGTGGATGGAGAGGAAAAAATATAATTCAAAGAAATATGTTAATTAATATGTTTTATTTTAATGATATTGATATAAAAAAAGTAAAAGAATTTTCTTCACCATATGTTCAAAGTTATTACAATAAACTTTTGAAATTTTTAAAGTTATGATATTATATAAACATATATATAGGAAAGGTGGAATTAAGAAATGATATCTCCATCAATAGCTAAACTTATAGGTTTACTACCTAAAAAATGGGTTGGTTTTTTGGCGAATAAAGCACTTAATGGATACATAAATAAATACGCAAATATCAACGTTGAAAACTATGAAAATTTAAATAATATACCTACTCCAGTAATATTTATATCAAATCATTTAAGTAATTCAGATGGTCTTGTTTTAAATAAAATACTTGAAAATTTTGATGTTACATTTGTAGCAGGAGTTAAGCTTAGTGATAATGCTTTTACTAAACTTGGAATTGATGTAGTTAAAACTACACCTGTTCACCCTAATTCTCCAGATAAAGAAGGATTAAAAAAAATTATAAGCATTATTAAGGGCGGAAATAATGTGTTAATTTTTCCAGAAGGAACAAGAAGTCGAAGTGGAAAAATGATTAAAGGTAAAAAAGGAATAATATTAATTGCTAAAATATGCAAAGTACCTATTATACCAATAGGTATTACAGGAACAGAAAAATTACTTCCTATAAATATGGAAGGTAAAATGGAACTTGAGAAATTTCATAATGCAGATGTAAATGTTAAAATAGGAGAAATGTTCTATCTTCCAACTAAACTTCAAGAAGAATCTAAAAAAGAATATGATGAAAGATCAATGGATATAATAATGAAAAAGATAGCAAAATTATTACCAGATGAATATAAAGGTGAATACTTATAATTAGGTGATAAAATGGAAAAGAATGATATAGAAAAAGTAATAGAAGTATTAGAATATAATTATAAGGGAGCTAAATGTGCATTAAATTTTAAAACTCCATATGAATTGTTAATAGCTACTATGTTGTCAGCACAATGTACTGATGAAAGAGTAAATATTGTAACGGGAGAATTGTTTAAAGAATATAATTCACCAGAAAAGATGATTACATTAACTCAAGAAGAGTTAGGGGAAAAAATAAAAAGTTGTGGATTATATAAAAATAAAAGTAAAAACATATTAGCAGCTTCTTATGAGATTTTAAATAAATATAATGGAAATATTCCAGATAGTATGGAAAAACTAATTGAATTGCCTGGAATAGGAAGAAAAACAGCAAATGTAGTTCTTTCAAATGCTTTTGGAATACCAGCTATTGCTGTTGACACTCATGTATTTAGAGTATCTAATAGAATAGGTATAGCTAAAGGTAAAAATGTAGATGTAGTAGAAAAGGAACTTATGAAAAACATACCCAAAGAAATGTGGAGTGATACACATCACTATTTAATATGGCATGGAAGAAAAATATGTAAAGCGAGAAAACCAGATTGTGAAATTTGTCCAATATACCCATATTGTGAATACGTTATCTTATAAATTAAGCAGTTGTTAATTTAACAACTGCTTAAAACGTTATTAAGCTCATTACTAAGTTCTTCTATTGTATAAGGTTTATTAATAACACCTTTAAATCCATGTTTTTTATAATTACCAATGACACCTCCAGAAGAATATCCACTAGATACAATAGCTTTTACATTAGAATCAATTTTTAAAAGATGTTTTATTGTTTCCTCACCACCCATTCCTCCTGGGATAGTTAAGTCCATAATTACTAAATCAAAAGGATTTCCTGAATTTAAAGCATTTTTATAGAGTTCAATGGCTTCTGTTCCATCTTTTGATAATGTAACAGTATGACCAAGGAACATTAACATTGAGTATAAGATACGTCGTATTTCATATTCATCATCCATTACTAAAATGTTACTTTTACCATGAATTATTTTTGGAGAAGGTGCTTCTATTTCCATTGGTATAATATCACAAGCAGGAAGATATATTTGAAATATAGTTCCTTTTCCCAATTTAGACTTAACTACTATTTGACCATTATGTTTTTTTACTATGGAGTATGCAGAAAATAAACCTAAACCCATACCAGTTTCTTTAGTAGTAAAATAAGGGTCGAAAACTTTTAATAAATTTTCTTGACTTATACCGTGTCCTTGATCTTTAACGGATATAGTTATATAATTACCACTCGAAAGTCCGATAACTTCATTTTCTTTTAGATTTACATTTCTACAACGAATAGTGATTATTCCTCCATTAGGCATAGCTTGACATGAATTAATGATTAGATTACTTAGTACTTGATTTATTTGAGATACATCTACTTCAACAGGCCATAAGTCATTTGGTATATATATTTTAGGTGAAACATTAGAACCACTTAAGGATAGTGATGTAGTTTCTTTTATTAAGCTATTTATATAGCAAGCTTTTTTTAATGGATTGCTTCCTTTAGAAAGAGAAAGTAGTTGTTTGGTTAAATTTTTAGCTTGAAGAATGATTTTTTCTATATGTGTTAATTTTTTTAAAATTTTATTTTTTGAGTTAATATTTGTTTTTAACATGGATATATTTCCTAGTATTATTGTCAATATATTATTAAAATCATGAGCAACACCTCCAGCCAAAGTACTTATTGAGTTGAGTTTTTCCATTTTTAAAAGCTCTTCTTCAGTACGTTTTTTTTGAGTAAGATTTCTTACTATAGAAATAACCTCTTTATCGGATAATGGAATTAAACGTGCTTCAAAAGAATTTAGACCTTTTTTAGGGACGTTTAGTTTATATTCGAATACAATTAATGATTTTGTTTTTATTGATTTAATTATTTCAGATTTAAATTTTAAGCTAATTTTATAAGGAAGAATATCGTCTAAGTTTTTGCCAACAAAGTCTTGGGATGAGTGTATGGTGTCTTCTTGGTGATTAATACAAGATAGTAGAGTGCCATGTCTATTGAATTTTAAATATGTATCGGGCAAAGCTTTAAAAAGTGTTTTTAATTCTAGAATATTTTCTTTTAATATTTCTTTTGCGTGTTTTTGTTCAGTTATATCGGTTATAGTAACGAAAATCATGTTGGTATTTTTAGGGCAGTTAAGTATTTTGGTCATTCTTAATTTATAATAAAATATATCATTGTTAATTATAATTTTTTTTTCTGTAATTAATTCTGTAAATTTATTGTCTATAAAAGATTTAATTTCGGAGTTGAAGTATTTAGGTATTTTTAATTTGGATGAAGTACTAATATTTAAATTCGACACTTCCAATTTTTTAAAAAGATATTTTCCACAAGTATTTATATGTTCTATTATGCAATTTTGATTTATTAGTAATATTGGTATATGCAAGTAATCTAATGATGAAAAACATATTTCGTGATAATTCATAAAAAATAATCATCTCCTTTTATGTGTTAAAAATTTACTTACATGTAAAAATAGCTTAGATATAATAATTCTATCAAAATAAAAAAAATCCTCTTAAAAAAGAGGATTTTAGAATTTTAAATTACAACATGTAAATATATGTAAAACAATATCGGTAGTATACACATATTTTTACATAATTATTTATATAAACAGTATTGTAATACTAAATTTAATGTAGATATAATAGAATCCATATGTGTTCTTTCATAAGCGTGAGATGCAAAAACCCCAGGACCAATTAAGGCAGTTTTAAGATCCCAACCAGCTCTAAGAGCAGCAGAAGCATCAGAACCATAGTGAGGATATATATCTATTTTGTAATCTATATTATTTTTTTGACATAAATTTATTAATGTCTTTCTAAGACTATAGTCATAGGGGCCTGATGAATCTTTAGCACATATGCATACACTATATTCAGAAGAATTTTGATTTAACCCAGGGGCACCCATGTCCACTGAAATAAATTCTTTTGTATTATTTGGTATGCATGCAGATGCACCATGACCTACTTCTTCATAGTTACTGAAAAAGAAGTTAGTTGTATATGGCAAATTTATATTATTATTTATAATATGGTTTATAGTATATAAAAGAATTGCTGCACTTGCCTTATCGTCAAGATGTCTGCTTTTTATAAAGCCATTTTCTGTAATTGTGGTTCTTGGATCGAATGCTATAAAGTCGCCTACATTAATTCCTAAGTTTAAAACATCTTCTTTAGAAAATACTTTTTCGTCTAAAATAATTTCCATATTTTCTTCATTTCTTTTTAAATTACGAGCATCATCTCCGCTAATATGAACAGATGGTTTTATAGTTTGAATAGTTCCAGAATATTTTTTGTTTTCTAATGTTAAAATAGTACAATTTTCTCCTTCAATTGAATTACACATAAATCCACCAATTAAAGTTAAGCTAAGTTTTCCGTTAGATTTTATTTCTTTTACCATAGCACCAAGAGTGTCAATATGAGCTGAAAATGTTCTTTGATAGCTATCATTGTTTCCCTTAAGAGTAACTATTATTGCACCTTTGTTGGTTTCTTTATAAGGAGCTTTTACTATATCTAGTTGGTTTTTTACATAGTCCATTACTTTTTCTGTATATCCAGTGGGACTAGGGATAGTAAGTAAATTTTCCATATAATTCATTAAAATTTGTGTATTATAAGTCATAAATTAAATCACCTCTTAATTTAAATTTTACCATAATTTAAAAATAGAATAAATGAAAGAAATTCTATGTGTAACTGTCGAGAATTTGTAGTATAATATATTGGAAAGAGGGGAGAGAATTAAATGGTAAGGAAAAAGAGAAGTGCAGATAATATAAAAAGCACTAAAAAATTAGTTAATGTATCTATTGTATTAATTTTAGTTATAGTTTCTGCCGTTATAAGTTATATACATTTTACTGTACAGAAATTTAATGATCGTATTTTCCCGGGAATTGTGGTGGAAGATGTAAATTTATCAGGAAGTACTAAAGATGAAGCTGTAAAGATTTTGACACAAAAATACTCTAATGCAATGCTGAATAAAAAAATAAATATTAAAGTTAAAGATAGAAATTATTTTATAAATTATTCGGATTTAAATGCAAAATATAATATTAAGGATACTGTAGATCATGCAATGAGTTATGGAAAAGATTTAAATATGTTTTCAAAATATAAAATAATCAAAGGTGAAAAAATACAAAAGTATGATCTTGAATTATCTTATAATGTTAAACCGATTGAAAAAATGATAAATAAAATTGCAAAAGAGGTAAATGTTAAGCCTGTTGATGCAAGACTTAATTTTAATGGAGGAAGTTTTGCAATAACACCTGATAAAAAAGGATTAGAGGTAGAAAAAGATAAATTAAAAAAAGAAATCTTAGCCAATCTAAATGATAAAAAACAAGATGTTGTAGTTATAGAAGCACCTGTTAAAGTTACTGCTTCAAAAGTTACTGGTGAAGTTTTAAAATCTGTAAATTCAATGCTTGGATCATACTCAACAAGCTATGCAACATCTGCTGAGCCAAGAGCTAATAATGTTGCTGTGGCTACAAGAAGTATTAATGGAAAAGTTATAATGCCAGGAGAAACATTTAGTTTTAATGAAATAGTTGGAGAAAGAACCAAAGAAAGAGGATATCAAGAAGCTGGTGTAATAGTAAATCAAAAAATAGAATCAGGTTTTGGTGGAGGAGTGTGTCAAGTTTCTTCAACACTTTATAATGCGCTTTTAAAATCAAACATAAAAATGACAGAAAGAGTACATCATACATTTCCTTCTAGTTATGTACCTGTAGGACTAGATGCAACGGTTGATTGGGGAAATATTGATTTAAAATTTAAAAATATTTTTAAATATCCTATATATATTGAAGGGTATACAGCTGGGAGAGAAGTTGGATTTAATATATATTCAAATTCGGAGTTATCTAAAACAAAGTGTCAGTTAACATCAGAAGTATATAGTAAAATTGAACCTAAAATACAATATATAAATGATCCTAATTTACCAGCAGGAGAAACAATCGAAGTAAAAAAACCTCATACAGGTTTTAGAGTTAGAGTTTATAGAAATATATATACAAACGGAAAATTTGTATCAAAAGAGTTAGTTTCAACAGATTATTATGTTCCGGTAAATGGAGTTATTAAAAGAGGAACTAGATAAGAAAAGTATTTTATGTATATGTATAAATAGAAATATATATTAAGTATAAAATAAGGGGCTGTAAGTATAGTTTATGACTATACTTACAGCTTCAATTTATTTTAAAGATTTTGCTCTTAGTTTGAGTGCTATGATATAATAATTTTATTAAGCTTTAAATTATTATGGTAATACAAGTTGTTATATAGATGAGATAAACTAAGGAGAGATTAATATGACATATAAGCTTATATGTTTAGATATGGATGGAACATTATTAAATACTAATAAAAAAATAAGTGATAGAAGTAAAAGAGCGATAAAAAAGGCTCATGAACAAGGAGTTAAAATAGCTATATCAACTGGAAGAATTTTTACTTCGGCAAAATATTATGCGCATATGTTAGAAATATCAGCTCCAATTATTGCATCTAACGGGGCATATATAAGAGAAAAAGATAAAAATCAAATTATATATAAATCTATATTATCTGAAAGTCAGTGTAGAGATATTATAAATATAACAAAAAAATATGATTTTAATTTTTATCTTAATACATGTGATACAATAATATCTTCAAAACCATATCCTAAAGGATATACTTATCTTGAAATGTCAAATGATCTTCCAGAAGATATGAAAATAAAATTAGAGGTTAACACTAATTTGGAAGAAGAGGCAGTTAAAAGAAATGGAGAAATTATAAAAGCTATATGTATTAGTAATGATAGTGAAATGTTAGAAAAAGCAAGACAAGAAATATTAAACTTAAGAAGTTTGGAAGTAGTAAGTTCTCTTGGAGATAATTTTGAAATAATGAATAAAGATGTTTCAAAGGGAAGAGGAGTTCAGGAATTAGCGAAATTTTATGGCTTAACAAGAGAAGAGGTAATATGCATGGGTGATGGAGAAAATGATTTATCTATGATAGAGTATGCAGGGCTTGGAATCGCTATGGGAAATGCGCCTGAATTTATAAAAGAAAAAGCAAATTACATTACTGACACCAATGATAATGATGGAGTAGCAAAAGCTATAGAAAAGTTTGTACTTTTGGATTAAGCTATAAAGTATTCTAATAAAAGTGCAATTAATTACATCATATAAATTTAGTATATATAATTTAAGATCAAATAGGAGGAATAGTATAATGGCAAATACACCAAATTTAAATATAGTATTATTTGAGCCAGAAATACCACAAAATACGGGGAATATAGGAAGAACTTGTGTTTTAACTAATAGCAAATTACATTTAATAAAACCACTAGGATTTAGTATAGATGATAAAAGTGTAAAAAGAGCTGGATTAGATTATTGGCCTCATTTAAAATTAGAAATACACGAATCTTTTGATGATATGATAAGAAAATATCCAGATGCTAATATTTATCTATCTACTACTAAGGGAGCTAAATATCATCATGATGAAGTAAACTATAAAGAGGGAGACTTTATTGTATTTGGTAGAGAATCTTCTGGATTACCAGATTATATTCGAGATAGATATATAGAAAATAGAATTAGAGTACCTATGATAAAAACTACTATGAGATCATTAAATCTTTCAAATACTGTATCTATAGTTGCATATGAAGCGTTAAGACAACTAGGTTTTCCAGAGATGAAATAGGGAGGATAACTACTATGGATAAGATTAAAATAATTACTGATAGTACATGTGATTTAAATAAGCAAGTTATCAGAGAATATGACATAGACGTTATACCGCTAATAGTAAACTTTGGTGAGGAAAGTTATGTAGATGGTGTAGATATAAATATAAGAGAATTTTTAAGAAAAATGGATGAAGAAAATATATTTCCAACTACATCAGGAATAAATCCTAATAAATTTTATCAACATTATAAAAGGTATTTAGATGAGGGATACAAAATAATTTCAATTCATCTTTCATCTAAAATGAGTGGGACATATCAATCAGCGTGTATGGCCAAAGAAATGTTAGAAACAGATAATATAGTAGTAATAGATAGTATGAATGTAACTGCTGGACTTGGACTTCTTGTAATTAAGGCGTCTCAGTTAGCTAAAAATGGACATAGTATACAAGAAATAAAAAAAATCATAGAAGATACAATTCCTCATATAAAAAATGCATATGCATTTGCTAGCTTAGATAACCTAGTTAAAGGTGGAAGACTTTCAAAAACTATGGGAGCAATAGGTAATCTTTTAAATATAAAATTGATTTTAGCAGTTGTAGATGGTGAAATGGCTGTTATTGATAAAGTAAGAGGAACAAAAAAAGCAATAAAAACAATAATATCAAGTCTAGAAAAAATGGATAACAATGAATTAAGTATATTACTTCATATAGATAATAATGATATACGTCCTGTTTTGGAAGAAGAATTAAAAGATAAAATGGTTAATTTCATAGTATGTGATGTTGGATGTGTAGTTGGGACACATTCAGGACCAAATGCTTGTGGTGTAGCATTTATAGAAAAATTTTAAAATAAAAATGTCAGTGAATGCTGACGTTTTTTTATATTTATAAATAAAATTTAAATGATGTAATTTTTGAAAGTTTTTTCTATATTAAATGTGATATACTTAAAATAAGTACATAACTACATTATAAGATGGTGATAAAAATGAAAATGGATTTCAATCTCGAGTTAAAACAAGAACAAAAACTAATAATGACTCAGCAGATGCAACTATCTGTAAAATTACTTGAAATGTCTAATATTGATATTCAAACATATGTTGAAAAAGAGATTCAAGAGAATCCAATTATAGATGTAGACTATAATAGTAAAGATTGTGAAAAAATAAACTATGAAATAGATTATAAAAAATTTTTAAAGCACTTAGATGGTTATGAGTATGGAAATAGAGAATATAGTAAAGACAAGGAATATATATCGCCCCTTAACTTTATTGGTAGTAAAAAATCTTTGAAAGAATTTTTAAAAGATCAAATACTAGGATTAAATGATAAAAAATTAAAAACAGTTTGTACTTATATAATTGAAAATATAGATTCAAGAGGATATTTAAATATAGATATTAATGATATACAAAAAGAACTAGGTGTATCTAAAGAAGTTTTAAAAGAAGCTCTAAAAATTGTACAATCATTAGAACCTTTTGGAATTGGTGCCCGAGATTTAAAGGAATGCTTAAAAATTCAATTAAGCATGAAAAAAATAAATGATAAAAAATTAATTTTAATTATAGATAATTACTTAAAATTAATAGCAAATAATAAATATAATATAATAGCAAAAAATTTAAATATAAGTGTAAAACAAGCACAAAACTATGGGGATATAATTAAAACTTTGGAACCGAAGCCTTCTAGAGGTTTTTTTACAGGAGAAGAAGTTAATTTTATAGTTCCTGAGGCATATATAAAAAAAATAAATGATAAATATTATATAATAATGAACAGTTCATCAATTCCAAAGCTTAATATAAATAATTTATATAAGAATATGTTAAATAATAAAGAAGACAAAGAAGTTAAAGAGTTTATAAAAGGAAAATTGGATAGTGCGGTATTTTTAATAAAAAGCATTAATCAAAGAGAGAGCACTATATATAAAATTTTAGAAAAAATATTAGAGATACAAAAGGATTATTTTGATTATGGAAGAAAATCATTAAAACCAATGACATTGAAGGATATAGCTAAATTATTAGAAATGCATGAATCTACTATTAGTAGAGCTATTAGGGATAAATATATTAATACAGATAGAGGAACTATAAGGATAAAGGATTTATTTACAACAAAGATTTCTAGAAATGATAGTTTTGAAGAAATGTCAGTTAATGTAATTAAAAACAATATAAAAGAATTTATAGATAGTGAAGATAGAAAAAAACCGTTATCAGATCAAAAAATTTGTGATTTATTAAAAGAGAGCGGAGTAGAAATATCAAGAAGAACTGTAGCTAAATATAGAGAGGAATTAAACATTTTATCATCTAGCAAAAGAAAACGATTTTAGAATATAATAAGCAGATTTATAAATAATAAGAAGGCATAAAATATTATTATGTCTTCTTATTATTTATAAATATTTTCCTTAAATTACATATAATAAAATTTGTCTAACTTTTTTTACAAAATGTCTTTAAAAAAATTATTAATTGATTTATAATATAGGTGGGACATTAATTATACTACCGGGACAGCAATAGACCAGAGAGGTGTTTGCAGTGAAATACTTAGATGTCCAGAAAAAAATAGTTCCAGAATTGTTGGATATACTAAATAAACGTTATAATATACTAACTAATATTTATTATAATCAACCTATAGGACGTAGAATGCTTGCAAGTCAGCTAGGTATGGGTGAGAGGATAGTAAGAAATGAAATAGATTTCTTTAAAAAACAAGGTTTAATTGAAATTAATGCTGATGGTATGAAAGTGAATTATGAAGGAAAACAAACTTTAGATTCCTTAAAAATGTTTATCCATGATTTAAGAGGATTGTCTGAAATGGAAGAGTTTTTAAGAGAAAATCTGAATTTAAAACATGTATTAGTTGTTCCTGGTGATGTAGATGAAAATGAACTGGTACTTGAGGAAATAGGAAAAAGCGCCGCGAATTATTTGAAAAGTATACTAAAAGATAAAAATGTAATAGCATTAACTGGTGGAACAAGTGTAAAAAGGCTTGTAGATAATATGCCAAAGTTAAATGAATATAAAAATCTTTTAGTTCTTCCTGCAAGAGGTGGAATAGGAAGAAATGTAGAAATACAGTCGAATACTTTAGTTGCTAAATTAGCAGAAAAATTATCAGCAGATTATAGAATGCTACAACTTATAGATAATGTAGATTATGCGGAAATATATGGAATATTGGATGAAGAAAGCATAAAAGAAGTAGTTCAAAAAATACATAAAGCAGATATATTGATATATGGAATTGGAAAAGCCGATGAAATGGCTAGAAAAAGAGGACTTAAGGAAAAAGAGATTCTTAGGTTAAAAGAAAAAGGTGCTGTAGGAGAAGCCTTTGGATGTTATTTTAATGATAATGGTAAAATAGTATTTTCTACACCAACTGCTGGTATAAAAGGAGAAGATGCTAAAAAGATAGATAAGCTCATAGCGATAGCTGGAGGAAAGACTAAGGCAGAAGCTATTTTAGGAGTGCAAAGATATAATCAGAAAAATATTTTAATAACTGATGAAGGTGCTGCAAAAGAAATCATAAATATCATAAAAAAAGAGCACAATACTACAGAGACTTTTAATTAATTAAGTTATAAATTATATAAAATATAATTAATATAAAATTTTTAGGAGGTATTTTTTAATGACAAAAGTAGCGATTAATGGTTTTGGAAGAATAGGAAGATTAGCATTAAGATTAATGATTGACAACCCTGAATTTGAAGTGGTTGCAATAAACGACTTAACTGATGCTGCAACATTAGCTCACTTATTCAAATATGATTCATCACAAGGACGTTTCAATGGTGAAATCGAAGTTAAAGAAGGAGCTTTCATCGTTAACGGAAAAGAAATCAAAGTAGTTGCAGAAATGAATCCTGCAAACTTACCATGGGGACAATTAGGAGTAGATATAGTTCTTGAATGTACAGGATTATTCACAAGCCAAGAAAAAGCTGAAGCTCACATCAAAGCTGGAGCTAAAAAAGTTGTTATATCAGCACCTGCTCAAGGAGACATCAAAACAGTTGTATTCAACGTTAACCAAGACGTTTTAGATGGTTCTGAAACAGTTATATCTGGTGCATCTTGTACTACAAACTGCTTAGCTCCAATGGCTAAAGCACTTCACGACAACTTCACTTTAACAAAAGGATTCATGACTACAATCCACGCTTACACAAATGACCAAAATACTTTAGATGGTCCTCACAAAAAAGGTGATTTAAGAAGAGCTAGAGCTGCTGCTGCTAGTATCATTCCTAACTCAACTGGAGCTGCTAAAGCAATCGGTTTAGTTATTCCTGAATTAAAAGGTAAATTAGATGGAGGAGCTCAACGTGTTCCTGTAATAACTGGTTCTTTAACTGAATTAGTTTGTACATTAGATAAAAAAGTTACTGTAGAAGAAGTAAATGCAGCTATGAAAGCAGCAGCTACTGAATCTTTCGGATATACTGAAGAACCAATCGTATCTACTGACGTAATCGGAATTAACTTTGGTTCATTATTCGATGCAACTCAAACTAAGGTTATGGAAGTAAACGGACAACAATTAGTTAAAGTTGCTTCTTGGTATGACAATGAAATGTCTTATACTTCACAATTAATCAGAACTTTAAAATACTTTGCAAATCTTGCAAAATAATTTAATACTTAATAAGAATTTTTAACTTAACATATATCTAGGGTTGTAGTATCTACAATCCTAGATTTTTTGTTTTAAAAACATAAAATTTGCCTTAAAAAAATTGAAGAAAAATAGCAAAATTGGTTGATTTCATACAATTAATATCTTATATTTATATTATAAGATGGATTAAATCAAATAAATAAATCTATTTAAGGTGGGGATCTATATGAAAAAAAGAAAGATAATAGCAAGTATAGCTGCTATTGGAATGATAGCATCTTTAGTTATTAGTTCAAAGGAAAAAGAAAATAAAAAGGAAAATAAAAATAATAATACAGAAGAAGTTTATTAATAAACAAATTAATTTTATGGAAGTTTCAAAGAATCATTTAGCTAGAATTATATACATAATTATAATTCTAGCTTTTTTTATTTTGATTATATGAATAATTAATAAGAAAACTTATATGTATTATTATGAATAAATTGTTAAAAATAAACTTAAAATTACTTGATTTACCATATAGATTATCGTATAGTTATATATATAAATTATATAAAAAGGTATTAAAGTATTTAAATTACATGTAAGTAAATTTCAGAAATTTAAACGTTTACTGGAGTTTATTTAGAAAATTAGGGGGGATTTATATGAAAAAGAAAAAACTCATCGCCTGTATAGCTACTATTGCTATGGTTGGGTCTTTATTTGTTGGATGTGGAAATGCAGCAGGCCCAAATGGCGAAAAAAAAGGTGAACCAAAACAAGAACAAAAATCAAGTATTAAAGTTGGTTTGGCGACAGATGAGGGAGGACTTAATGATAAATCTTTCAACCAATCCGCAGATAAAGGATTAAAAAAGGCTAAACAGGAATTGGGTGCTGAATACAAACCAATAGAATCAAAAGGAAAAGAAAGTTATGTTCAAAATCTTCAACTTTTATCACAAGACTTTGGAGCTGATTTAACTTTTGGTGTAGGATACCAAATGAAGAAAGCTTTAAATGATGTAGCAAAGGGAGCAAAAGATAAGAATTTTGCAATAATTGATGAAAAGATAAATCTTCCTAATGTTCAATCATTATTATTTAAAGAACAAGAGGGATCTTTCCTAGTGGGTGTTATAGCAGCTAAAATGACAAAGACAAATAAAATAGGATTTATAGGTGGAAAAGAAGGAGACGTAATTGGTAGATTTGAAGCTGGTTATGTAGCAGGTGCAAAATCTATTAATCCTAACATAAAATTTGATATAAGATATGCAGATAGTTTTGCTGATTCAAATAAAGGGTATGAACTTGCAAAATCAGAATATAATGCAGGTTGTGATATTGTAATGCATGCTGCTGGTGGTGTTGGAATAGGATTATTCCAAGCAACATCAGAATTAAAAAAGGCTGGAAAAAATGTATGGGCTATAGGTGTTGATATGGACCAAGCATTAAGTCTTTTAGATGATAAAGGCAAACCACAATATGCTGATGTAATACTTACAAGTATGGTTAAAAAGGTTGATGTTGCTGTATTTGAAGCAGTTCAAGCAGTAAAAGATGGAAAATTCAAAGGTGGTATTGTTAAAAATCTTGGTCTTAAAGAAAATGGTGTAGAAATAGCTCAGTCTTCAAGAGGAAATGTTCCAGATGATATGAAGAAATATGTTAAGGGTAATGTACCTAAAGACATAGTAGAATTATCAGATAAATATGCAGAAGCTATAAAGAGTGGAAAGATAGTTGTCCCAGCAACACCGAAAGAAGCAAAAGCATTTAAAGGTTCTCCTTTAAAATAAAAATTTAATTTTAGGAAGCTAGATAAAAAAGTTAACAGCTAGGTGTATTTGTTTTACATCTAGCTGTTTAAAATATTAGTTATGTATTTAGAGAGGAAGGATATACATGAAAAAAGTTGTAGAGATGAAAGGTATTACAAAGGTCTTTCCCGGTACTATAGCCAATGATAATGTAAATTTTGATTTGCTAAGTGGCGAAACTCATGTATTGTTAGGAGAAAATGGAGCTGGAAAAACTACTTTAATGAACATATTATATGGTTTATATCAACCAGAAAAAGGTGAAATATATATAAAAGGTAATGCGGTTAAAATAACAAGCCCTAATGATGCTATAAAACTTGGTATAGGAATGGTTCATCAACATTTTATGCTTGTTCATAATTTTACTATAGCTGAAAATATTATATTAGGAAAAGAAACTAAAAAGGGAATCACATTAGATATTAAAAAGGCTAAAGAAGATGTGAAAAAATTAGCAGAGAGATATGGATTTAATATAAATCCTGAGGATGTTATAGAAGATATTACCGTTGGTCAACAACAAAAGGTAGAAATATTGAAGGCTTTATATAGAGGAGCAGAAATTTTAATATTAGACGAGCCTACAGCTGTTTTAACTCCAGCTGAAATAGATGAACTTGGAGTTATAATTGATAACTTAAAGGCTGAAGGAAAATCAGTAATACTTATAACTCATAAATTAAAAGAAGTTATGAAGATGAGTGATAGAGTAACAATAATAAGAAGAGGAAAAGCAAAGGGAGTTGTAAATACGAAGGATACTTCTATAGATGAACTTGCAGAACTCATGGTAGGAAGAAAAGTTAAACTGGTAGTTGATAAAAAAGATGCAGTTCCTGGTAATGTAATTTTATCAATACAAGACTTATATGCTAAGGACAGTAGAAACTTGCCAGCATTAAAAGGAGTAAAGTTAGATGTTAGAGCTGGAGAAATAGTTGGAGTTGCAGGGGTTGATGGAAATGGACAAAAAGAATTAATAGAGGTTTTAACTGGTTTGCGAAAAGGTGAAAGCGGTATCATAAATATCAATAATAATAATGTTATGGGAAAAACTACAAGAGAAATAATGGATTTAGGTGTTGGACATATACCTGAAGATAGACAACAAAGAGGACTAATCTTACCGTATACATTATACGAAAATTCTATCTTAGGAATTCACCATAAGGCCCCTTTTACAAAAAATATAATTATGAATTACGGAAAAATTAAAGAGCATGCTAAAAAGCTCATAAAAGAATTCGATGTAAGGACTCCCAGTGATAGTGTTTCAGCAGCTGCTTTATCAGGAGGAAATCAACAAAAACTAATAGTAGCAAGGGAAATTTCTAAGAATCCTGACCTTTTAATAGCAGCCCAACCAACAAGAGGAGTAGATGTAGGAGCCATAGAGTTTATTCATAAAAGGTTAGTTGGAGAGAGGGATAATGGAAAAGCTGTTTTATTGGTATCCTTTGAACTTGATGAAATATTAGCTTTATCTGACAGGATAGCTGTAATGTATGATGGAGAAATCGTAGGAGTGCTAGATAGAAAGGATGCAGATGAGCAGAAAATAGGTGTTCTAATGGCTGGAGGAAATTTAGAAAATAGTGAAATTGAGGTGAAAGACATTGAAGAATGTAAAGAAAAGCAACACATCTAATAGTCAAGTGATAAGTGTAATTAAAAATTCTTTGAAAAGTCTTATATTTCCGCTAATCGCAGTTGTTGTATCTATATTTGTGGCTGTATTTTTCGTAATGTGGTCAAAGGGGTATGGAATATCTCAGTATTTTTCAGCACTTACAGATTTATTTGAATTAATATGGAAGGGTAGTTTTTCAACTTCCAGAAATACACTAATTACAATATCATATGTAACACCTTTATTATTTGCGGGTATTGCCAATGCTATAGCATTTAAATGTGGATTGTTTAATATTGGTGTTGAAGGTCAATTTGTAATAGGAATGCTTGCAGGAGCATTACTTGGATTAATACCAGGATTAAATCCTATAGTGCATGCCATAATAATGGTAGTTGGAGGTATTGTAGCAGGGGGAATATGGGCAGCTATTCCTGGAGCTCTTAAGGCTAAGTTTGGAACAAATGAGGTTGTTAATACAATTATGATGAATTATATAGCCTTAAATGTAGTAAATTGGGTAGTTAAAAAATCTAGATTTTCAACTGAAAATGGAACAAGTACCCCATTGATTCAAAAGGGTGCTATGCTCCCAAAATTTGATGCAGGAACAGAAGCAAATATTAGCATATTTATTGCCATTGTAGTTGCATTAATAATATATTGGCTATTGTGGAAGACGACTGTTGGATATGAAATAAGAGGTGTAGGACTGAATCCTCTTGGAGCTGAATATGGAGGAATAAACATAAAGAAAAATATAATTCTTGCTATGCTTATATCAGGTGCTATAGCTGGTATTGGAGGAGCTACTTATATATCAGGAGCTAGACATCAAATGCAAGACTTAATGGGTCTTCCTGGATTTGGTTTTGATGGTATAGCTGTAGCACTTCTTGCGAGATCTAATCCAATTGGATGTATAGCATCGGCAGTATTATTTGGTGCATTAAAGAGTAGTTCGGCAATATTGCAGTTAAATGAAATACCTAAGGAAATAGTTTACTTAATACAATCAATAGTAATAATATTTGTTGCAACAGATTATATAATTAAATACTTTGAAGAAAAGAAACAGAAGGGAGCGGTAATAAATGAGTAATGGTATGATTGTAGCATTAATAGCCGCAACTCTAAGAACAGCAGCACCACTTATATTTGCAGCTCTTGGAGGAGTATTTTCGGAAAAATCAGGTGTAGTTAACATTGGACTTGAAGGTATGATGATTATGGGTGCCTTCTTTGGGGTACTTGGAACACATGAAACAGGAAGTCCTTTAATAGGAATACTATGTGCTATGTTAGCAGGTGGAGCAATTTCTTTAGTTCATGCTTTCTTAAGTATAAATTTAAGAGCAGATCAAATTATTTCAGGTACTGCAATAAATTTATTTGCATTGGCACTTGCTAGTTTTTTAATAGGACCTATATTTAAAACAGGTGGTCAAACTAATGTAGTTGCTAAGTTATCATATAACTTACCGGGATTTTTAAAGAAGGTACCTATTTTAAATAATTTAAATTGGTTTGTTATATTGGCGTTAATATTAGTTTTTGTATCTCATTTTGTATTATACAAAACAGCATTTGGTTTAAGAATAAGAGCAGTTGGTGAACATCCGAGTGCAGCAGATACTATGGGAATTAATGTTTATAAGATGAGATATATATGTGTAATTATATCTGGTATTTTAGCTGGACTTGGTGGAGCCACATTGTCTATAGGAATGACTCCATTATATAAAGAAGGAATGGTAGCAGGTCGAGGATTTATTGCTCTTGCTGCTATGATTTTTGGTAACTGGAAACCAATAGGAACAATGGGAGCATGTATGTTGTTTGCTTTTGGAACTGCATTCCAAATGATAGCTCAAGGATTTTCTATAAATTTACCAAATGAGTTTTATCAAAGTATACCGTATATATTAACCATGCTTGCACTTGCTGGGTTTGTTGGTAAAACAGAATGTCCTAAAGCAGATGGAAAACCTTATATTAAAGGAGAAAGATAAAGAATAATTATTTATGAATTAAAGAAATTAAAAAAACCTTAAGTGTCGTACAAAAAATTCCACTTAAGGTTTTTTATATTATAAACTTTATGTAATTTATGCTATAAAAAAAAGTTTATGGAGTAAAACTTTTTTTTATAGCATAAAAATTTTAAAATACTATTTAAAAATATCACCAGTTACATTATAATGGAAGTGGGACAAATAATTAAACCCTGGGACTTTAAAAGACCTGCCGCGCTACATAATATTATAAAATAATAATTATATAAGAGTGTGGAACAATAACTGTTAGTAATTAATAAGTAACTATATTTAAAATTTAAATATTATTAAATTAATAAAATTGGAAGGAGATATGGTTATGAAATTAAACAAGAAAACCGTAGAAGATATTCAAGTTAAAGGTAAAAGAGTATTAGTAAGATGTGATTTTAACGTTCCTCTAAAAGATGGCGTTATAACAGATGAAAATAGACTAGTAGGAGCACTTCCAACAATTCAATACTTAGTAAATCAAGGAGCAAAAGTTATCCTTTGTTCACACCTTGGGAAACCAAAGGGAGAAGCAAAACCAGAATTATCATTAGCACCAGTAGCTAAGAGATTATCAGAACTATTAAATAAAGAAGTTGTATTCGCAGCAGATGATAATGTAGTTGGAGAAAATGCTAAAAATGCTGTAGCTAACATGAAAGATGGAGATATAGTATTACTTCAAAACACAAGATACAGAAAAGAAGAAACTAAAAACGAAGAAAACTTCTCTAAAGAATTAGCTTCACTTGCAGATGTTTTCGTAAATGATGCATTTGGAACAGCTCACAGAGCTCACTGTTCAACTGTTGGGGTTACAGAATTTGTAAACGAAGCAGCTTGTGGATACTTAATTCAAAAAGAATTACAATTCTTAGGAGATGCTGTTGAAAGCCCAGTTAAACCATTCGTTGCAATATTAGGTGGAGCTAAAGTTTCTGACAAAATTAATGTTATAAACAACTTACTTGAAAAAGTTGATACATTAATCATTGGTGGAGGAATGGCTTATACATTCTTAAAAGCACAAGGATACACAATAGGAAAATCATTAGTAGAAGAAGATAAAGTAGAATATGCTAAAGAAATGATGGATAAGGCTAAAGCTAAGGGTGTTAAATTACTATTACCTATCGACAACGTAGTTGGAGAAGAATTTAGTGCAGATACAACACCTGTAACTACAGAAGATGCTAATATTCCAGAAGGATACATGGGACTTGATATCGGACCTAAGACTTCTAAATTATATGCAGATGCAGTAAAAGAAGCTAAAACTGTTGTTTGGAACGGACCTATGGGAGTATTTGAATTTGCAAACTTTGCAAAAGGAACTATAGCAGTTGCAGAAGCTATGGCTGAAGCTGATGCTACAACAATTATTGGTGGAGGAGACAGTGCTGCTGCTGTTAACCAATTAGGATTTGGAGATAAGATGACTCACATATCAACTGGTGGTGGAGCATCACTTGAATTCTTAGAAGGAAAAGAACTACCAGGAATCGTAGCTCTTTCAGATAAATAAAATATATATAATTGAACATATTAAATACTAGGTATTAGGGGGAGGCGGAAAAGTACAAAATGCTATTCCGCTACACCTAAATAAAATTTGGAGGGTGTAAAATGAGAAAAGCAATTATAGCAGGAAACTGGAAAATGAACAATACAATTTCACAAGGAGTTAAACTTGTTGAAGAATTAAAACCATTAGTAGCAGATGCAAACTGTGATGTAGTAGTTTGTCCATCAACTTTATGTTTAGATGCAATAGTAAAAGCTACTGAAGGAACTAATATAAAAGTTGGAGCTCAAAACATGCACTTTGAAGAAAGTGGAGCATTTACAGGAGAAACTGCACCAGCTATGCTTGAAGAATTAGGAGTAAAATATGTTATATTAGGACATAGTGAAAGAAGACAATACTTCGGAGAAAATGATGCTGATTTAAACAAAAAAATGAAAAAAGCATTTGAACATAATTTAACTCCAATCCTTTGCATAGGAGAAACTTTAGAAGAAAGAGAAGCAGATGTTACTGAAGAAGTACTTGCAAAACAAATCAAACTTGATTTAGCAGGACTTACTAAAGAACAAATCGAAGAAACTGTAATAGCTTACGAACCAATCTGGGCTATTGGAACAGGAAAAACTGCTACATCTGATCAAGCAGAAGAAACTATAGCTTTCGTAAGAAAGACAGTTGCAGGTATGTTTGGAGCTGAAGCTGCTGAAAAAATGAGAATCCAATACGGTGGATCTGTTAAACCAGCAACTATAAAAGAACAAATGGCAAAACCAAACATAGATGGTGGTCTTATAGGTGGAGCTTCATTAAAAGCTGCTGATTTTGCTGGAATAGTAAACTTTGATAAATAATATAGAAAACGGAAAATAATATATTGCTATAAGGAAAATGACTAATAAATTTTTATTTATTAGTCATTGACTTACGGAGGTGAATAAAATGGCAAAAAAACCTGTAATGTTAGCTATTTTAGACGGACTTGGATTATCAAATCATAAAGATGGTAATGCATATACATTAGCTAAAACACCTAACTTAGATAAAATATTTAAAGAATATCCTCATACAGTATTAGGAGCTAGTGGATTATCTGTAGGACTTCCAGAAGGTCAAATGGGTAATTCAGAAGTTGGTCATTTAAACATAGGTGCAGGTAGAATTGTATATCAAGCACTTACAAGAATAACAAAAGCTATACAAGATGGAGATATATTTAAAAATGAAGCTTTATTAAAAGCTGTAAATAATGCTAAAGAAAATAATTCTTCACTTCATTTAATGGGATTATTATCTGATGGTGGAGTTCATTCACATATAAATCACTTAAAAGGATTAATAGATTTAGCTGCCCAAAATGGTCTTAAAAAAGTGTATGTTCATGCATTCTTAGATGGAAGAGATACTGCTCCACAATCAGCATTAACATATATAGAAGAAATAGAAGACTACATGAATAAAGTAGGTGTAGGAAGTATTGCTTCCGTTTCAGGAAGATACTATGCAATGGATAGAGATAAAAGATGGGAAAGAATCGAACTTGCATACAATGCTATGGTACTTGGCAAGGGAGAAGTTGAAACTTCTGCAAAAGAAGCTGTAGAAGCATCTTATCATGATAATAAAACAGATGAATTTGTGCTTCCAGCAGTTATAGAAAAAGAAGGAAAGCCTGTTGCTACAATTCAAAATAAGGATTCTGTTATATTCTTTAATTTTAGACCAGATAGAGCAAGACAAATTACAAGAGCTATAAATGATAAAGTATTTGATGGATTCAAAAGGGAAACATTAAACTTAACTTTTGTTACTATGACTGAATATGATAGTACAATTGAAGGCGTAGAAGTAGCTTTTGGACCTGAAAGTTATAAAAATACTTTAGGAGAATATGTAAGCAATCAAGGAAAGAAACAATTAAGAATTGCTGAAACAGAAAAATATGCTCACGTTACATTCTTCTTTAATGGTGGAGTTGAAGAACCTAATAAAAATGAAGATAGAGCATTAGTACCTTCTCCAAAGGTTGCAACATATGATTTAAAACCTGAAATGAGTGCATATGAATTAACTGATGAAGTTATAAAGAGAATAGATTCAGATGAATATGATATGATCATATTAAACTATGCAAATCCAGATATGGTAGGTCATACAGGAGTTATTGAAGCAGCGGTTAAAGCTGTTGAAACTGTTGATGAATGTTTAGGTAAGGTTATGGATAAAATACTAGAGAAAAATGGCGCTTTATTTATAACTGCAGACCATGGAAACTGTGAACAAATGATAGATTATTCTAATGGAAAGCCTATGACTGCTCATACAACAAATCTTGTGCCATTTGCTTATATCGCAAATGATGCAAAGGAAAAACAATTAAAAGAAGAAGGAATACTTGCGGATATAGCACCTACAATGTTACAAACAATGGAACTTGAAGTTCCAAAAGAAATGACAGGAAAAAGCCTTTTTAAATAATTTTCAACTTATGTATAGAATGCACCACATGTGTAAAAAATTACAGTAGGCAGTAATAATGCTGTCTACTGTATAATATATATTTTTATGTTAAATTTAGGAGGTAATGGTTAATGAAAACTTTTGTAGAGATAGTAGACGTTTATGCAAGACAGATTCTAGATTCAAGAGGAAATCCTACTGTAGAAGTAGAAGTTGAACTAGAAGATGGTACAGTAGGAAGAGCAGCAGTGCCATCAGGAGCGTCAACAGGTATATTTGAAGCTGTTGAATTAAGAGATAATGATAAGTCAAGATACATGGGAAAAAGCGTTGAGAAAGCTGTTGAAAATGTAAATGAAATTATTGCAGAAGAATTAGTTGGATTAAATGCATTTGACCAAGTCGCTATTGACAAAATTATGATAGAACTTGATGGAACAGATAACAAAGGAAAACTTGGAGCAAACGCAATGCTTGGAGTATCACTTGCTTGTGCTAGAGCAGCTGCTGAATATTTAGGAATTAGTTTATATCAATACATAGGTGGAGTTAATGCAAAAGTTTTACCAGTACCTATGATGAACATAATGAATGGTGGCTCACATGCTGACAATAACGTAGATTTACAAGAATTTATGATTATGCCTGCAGGAGCAAGAAATTTTTCACATGCTTTAAGAATGTGTGCTGAAATATATCATACATTAAAAAATATATTGAAAGATAAGGGGTTATCAACAGGTGTTGGTGATGAAGGTGGATTCGCTCCTAACTTAGATAGTAATGAAGAAGCTATTCAAGTTATAATTGAAGCTGTAGAAAAAGCAGGATATAAACCAGGTGAAGAAGTATTTATAGCGTTAGACCCAGCATCTTCAGAATTCTTTAATACAGATACTAATAAGTATGAATTAAAGGGTGAAGGAAGAGAATTAACTCCAGCTGAAATGGTTGAATACTATGCTAAATTAGTAGAAAAATATCCAATAATCTCAATTGAAGACGGTATGGCAGAAGAAGATTGGGATGGATGGAAGTTAATGACTGAAAAATTAGGTGGAAAGATTCAATTAGTAGGAGACGATTTATTCGTAACTAATACTAAGAGACTTTCAATGGGTATTGAAAGAAAAGTTGCTAACTCAATACTTATAAAACTTAACCAAATAGGAACATTAACTGAAACATTAAATACTATAGAAATGGCTGAAAGAGCAGGATATACTGCTGTTGTTTCTCATAGATCTGGAGAAACTGAAGATACTACAATTGCTGATCTTGTTGTTGCAGTTAATGCAGGACAAATAAAAACTGGGGCTCCAGCAAGAACTGAAAGAGTTGCAAAATACAATCAATTATTAAGAATTGAAGAAGAATTAAATACTATGGGTGAATATAGAGGATTAAAAGCTTTCTACAATATAAAGAAATAAGATAATCTTTAATATATTTTTAAATAAATGCTTGTGGCTTAATGTCATAAGCATTTATTATATCATAAGGCTTTATATAACTTGCTTTATGTTGTAATTTAATGTATGGTATGATAAAATATTTTTTATAGTAGGTATAGAATGGAATCAATTTAAAAGGAATAGGGAGGTGTATGACTATGCATACATTTTTACAGATAGCAGAAATAATAGTTGGTATAGCTATAATAGCTGTAGTTTTAAAACAACCAGCTAAGGCAGATGGATTTAACTTAGTTTCTTCAGGAAATGATACGTTTTATTCTAAAAATAAAACAAAAACATATGAGTCAGTGTTAGCGAAAACAACAGTTGTTTTAGCAATAATTTTTGCAATAATAACAATAGGATTAACATTAACTAGTAAATAGTTATTTAAAGATAAATATAATACATATACGACATATGAAGGAAACATATAAATCTTTTAGGAGATTTATATGTTTTTTTATGTGCGCCCAGCATGGGCGCAATCTATAAGGTGAAAGTCCTGAACGCCGAAGGTGATATAGGAGTTAGCCAATGACAAGGGTGTCCATCGTGAGGTGGAATCTGAAGGAAGTCGGATGGCAAAATTCCGGTCTGAGGAATACGAATCACATAAGAGGCTGGCTATAGCTGGATGAGTTTGCATAACAAAACAAAGTCCGTATCACCCGAAAGTTATTGCAGTATATGTGGCAGATATATGGAATGAAAGATTGCGTTCTTACCTGGGGAGGTCTGATAGATATATCATTAAAGGATGAACTTCCTACATGATAACCTACATAGTGATATGTAACTGAACTATCAGAAGTCAGCAGAGGTCATAGTACCACACTATGTGCACGTAGTGCGGGAAGGACTGAACATTAGGAGGTTTTCAACTTTGAATAATTCAAATAAATTACAAAGAAAGCAGACAACTCAATATAGAGGTCGCCTTGTGGAAGTAGAAGTGGAACTTCAAGGTAAACGAGGGGCGCAGAGTAATAATTTGGCGTTAGCAAAGGGAGAAAGAGAAAACAATGTAGTAGATGATACTAATAATCTACTTGAAAAGGTTTTAGCTAGAGAAAATATGCTAAAAGCTATGAAAAGAGTAGTTGCCAATAGAGGAAGTCATGGTATTGATGGTATGAGAGTCGATGAACTTCGAGGGTTTATTATCAAAAATTGGCTAACAATTAAGCAAAAGTTATTAGAAGGAAGGTATAAACCTTCACCAGTTAGGAGAGTGGAAATACCAAAACCTGACGGTGGAATTAGATTGCTTGGAATACCTACTGTACTTGATAGATTAATACAACAGGCATTAGCTCAAGAACTTAATAAAATTTATGACCCTACCTTTTCGGATAATAGCTATGGATTTAGACCAAATAAAAGTGCTAAACAAGCTATATTAAAATCAAGACAATATATCAATGAGGGGCATAAATGGGTTGTTGATATAGACTTAGAAAAATTCTTTGATAAAGTTAACCATGATATATTAATGGAAAGACTTTCAAGAAGAATAAAGGACAAAAGGGTACTTAAACTAATTAGAAATTATCTTAAATCTGGAATAATGATAAATGGATTGAAGGTAAAATCAGATAAAGGTACACCGCAAGGTGGTCCATTAAGCCCAATACTTGCTAATATTATGCTTGATGAAGTAGATAAAGAACTTGAGAAAAGAGGTCATAGATTTTGCCGATTTGCAGATGACTGCAACATTTATGTCAAAAGTAAAAAGGCAGGATTAAGAGTTATGGCAAGTATAAGAAAAATACTTGAAGGTTTATTAAAACTTAAAGTTAATGAAAATAAAAGTGCAGTAGATTTTGTGACGAGAAGAAAATTTCTTGGATTTTCATTCTATTTTGCAAAAGGCGGAGCCAATATAAGAATACATGAAAAGTCATATAAAAGATTCACAAATAAAATAAGAAAATTAACAAACCGTAATAAAGGTATAAGTATGGAATATAGAGTTTATATGATTAACCAATTAACGATTGGATGGATTAATTACTTTGGAATAGCGAAAGCTAACGCTAAAATACAAAAAATAGATAGTTGGATAAGAAGAAGGTTAAGGAGTTGTATTTGGAAACAATGGAAAAAGGTTAAAACTAGAGGACGAAACCTCATAAAACTAGGTCTTCCGACCTATAAAGCATGGGAATATGCAAATACAAGAAAAGGCTATTGGAGAATATCCAAAAGCCCAATTCTTGATACAATCTTAAACAACAAATATATTGAAAATCTTGGTTACAAAAGTATATCTAAAAGATATCAGCTAATACATAATTCTTAATGAACCGCCGTATACCGAACGGTACGTACGGTGGTGGGAGAGGACGCTAAATAAAAATAATTATTTAGCTCCTACTCGATTTAATAACTTAATATTTATATTAATTTATTATGTATTTTTGTAATATAACTTAATATACAGTAAATGTAAAAGAGCTTATTTTAGTGTATAATAAAAATATACATTTATTATAGCGCTCAAGTAATTATTAATTAAAAAGGAGGAGTAATATGAGTGCGTATTTACCAATAGTATGTGGGGTACTGGCATTAATTTGTGCTTTAACTCTTAGTAATGGCATAATTAAAGAAAATGCAGGTAATGAGAGAATGACAGAAATATCAGGGTATATCCATGAGGGGGCTATGGCATTTTTAAAAAGAGAATATAAGTATCTTGCTGGATTTATAGTTATAGTATCAATAATTATAATTGTAGCACTTGATTATAAAACAGCGCTATGCTTTATATGTGGAGCCATATTCTCAATTTTAGCTGGTTATTTTGGAATGAATGTAGCAACAAGAGCTAATGTAAGAACAGCTCAAGCAGCAAGAACTGGTCAGAGCAAAGCATTAAGAATAGCATTTTCTGGTGGAGCAGTTATGGGATTATCTGTTGTTGGACTTGGTATACTTGGACTTTCAATTTTCTGTTTATTATTTGGAGACAATCCTGATTATATAACTGGATTTGGACTTGGTGCAAGTTCTATAGCATTGTTTGCTCGTGTCGGTGGAGGAATATATACAAAAGCAGCTGACGTTGGAGCAGATCTTGTTGGTAAAGTAGAAGCAGGTATACCAGAAGATGATCCTAGAAATCCTGCTGTTATAGCTGATAATGTTGGAGATAATGTTGGAGATGTGGCTGGTATGGGAGCTGATTTATTTGAATCTTATGTAGGTTCTATAATTTCAGCATTAACATTGGGATATTTCTTATTTCAAGGAGATCAAGATAAAATAATGTTCCCTCTAATGTTAGCATCTATAGGCATTGTAGCATCGATTATAGGAGTGATTTTTGCAAGAGGAAGTAAGAGTAGTAATCCACAAAGAGCACTTAATACAGGAACATATATTGGAGGAATATTAGTTATTATTGGATCATTTATTTTTAGTAAAAATACATTTGGAGATTATAAAGCTTTTGGTGCAATATTTGCAGGATTAGTTGTAGGAATATTAATAGGAAAAGTTACAGAAATATATACATCTGATAGATATAAATATGTACAAAGAATTGCAAGTCAATCAGAAACTGGTGCAGCAACAACAATAATATCAGGATTTGCAGTTGGAATGTATTCAACTGTTATACCAATTATTCTTATATCAGTAGGAGTTTTATTTTCATTTTATATAATGGGGGGAACTGTTAATCCTGAACTAGGATTATACGGTATATCTCTTGCAGCAGTAGGAATGCTTTCAACTACAGGTATTACAGTTGCAGTTGATGCATATGGACCTATAGCAGATAATGCTGGAGGAATAGCTGAGATGGCTGACCTTCCACCGGAAGTTAGAGAAATTACTGACAAATTGGATTCTGTAGGTAATACTACAGCAGCAATAGGAAAAGGTTTTGCAATTGGCTCAGCGGCATTAACGGCCCTTGCATTATTTGCATCCTATGCGCAAAAAACAGGACTTGATGCAATAAATCTTTTAACACCTGTTACACTAGTAGGCTTGTTAATAGGAGCAATGTTACCATTCTTATTTGGAGCTTTGACAATGGAATCTGTAGGAAAAGCAGCAAATGAGATGATAGAAGAAGTTAGACATCAATTTAAAACAATACCAGGAATTATGGAAGGAAAGGCAAAACCCAACTATAAAAAATGCGTTGACATTTCAACATCAGCAGCTTTAAAAGAAATGATACTTCCAGGAATATTAGCTATAATAGTTCCTTTAGCAGTAGGTATGCTTCTAGGTGTTGAAGCATTAGGAGGATTAATAGGTGGAGCAGTATCATCTGGGGTTTTAATTGCAATATTAATGGCAAACGCAGGTGGAGCTTGGGACAATGCTAAAAAGTATATAGAAGGTGGAGCTCATGGTGGAAAAGGCGGAGATGCACACAAAGCATCTGTAGTAGGAGACACCGTAGGAGATCCATTTAAAGATACATCAGGACCTGCTATGAATATATTAATAAAATTAATGACAATAGTATCACTCGTATTTGCAACACTTATAGCTAATAATGGAGGAATATTATTAAAGTTATTTAAATAAATAAAAATTATTAAATACCATAGGCATATTCAAAATGTGCTTATGGTATTTTTTTATCATTTTTCTAAAAATTTAATATAGTTAAATTTACAAATATGATTTTTATGGGATAAGTGGTATAATGTTCAGTAAGCAATAACGGTGTGTATAAGCTAAATATAGTATGATTTCATATATTGTTGAATACAATAAGGTGAAATGTACAAGACTAATAATGAGAAGAAATAATTATGAGAATAATTGATTGGAGGGAAGAAAATGAATATAAAAACTATACTTTTAGGTTTTATGAAAGAGCAAGCATATAAACCTATGGATATACAAGAACTTGCAAGGATATTTGGAATTTCAAAAAAAGATATGAAAAGTTTTAAAGAACTTCTTAAAACGATGGAAAAAGAAGGTAGCGTCATTAAAACTAGAACAAATCATTACGGAATACCAGAAAAGATGGGACTTGTAGTAGGAAGACTTCAAGGACATCAAAGAGGATATGGATTTGTTATACCTGAGGATGGAAGCCCTGATCTTTTTGTAATTTCTTCATATATGAATGGTGCTATGCACGGTGATAGAGTAGTGGCTCAAGTTCTAAAAGAAGAAAACAATGGAAAAAGACGTGAGGGAGAAATAATTAGAGTAACTGAAAGAGCTAATGAAACAATAATAGGTGTTTTTGAAGCTAGCAAAAATTTTGGATTTGTGGTACCGGAAGAGAAAAGAATTCATCAGGATATATTTATTCCAAAAGAACATACAAATGGAGCTACAAATGGAGATGTAGTAATAGTAAATATTACACAGTGGCCTGAGAAGAGAAGAAATCCAGAAGGTAAGGTTGTAGAAGTTTTAGGTAAAAAGGGAGAAAAGGGAATTGATATTTTAACAATAATAAAGAAATATAAATTACCAGAAGAATTCCCAGCAAAGGTTAAAAATTATGCATTAAATATACCTCAAGAGATACCAGAAGAAGAATTTGATAATCAAAGTAGAGAAGATTTAACAGACGTTACAATGGTAACTATTGATGGAGAAGATGCCAAGGATTTAGATGATGCAGTATCTATAAAGAAACTTGATAACGGAAACTATTTATTAGGAGTACATATTGCAGATGTATCTCACTATGTAAAAGAAAAAAATCCGCTAGACAGAGAAGCTTTAAAAAGAGCAACTTCAGTTTATCTAATAAATAAGGTAATACCAATGCTTCCAAAAGAATTATCTAATGGTATATGTAGTCTGAATCCTAAAGTAAACAGACTTGCAATGACTTGTTTTATGGAAATAAATGATAAAGGTAAAGTTGTAGATTATAGAATTACAAAAAGTATAATAAAGACAAACGAAAGAATGACATACACTGATGTAACTAAGATATTAAGAGATAAAGATGAAGAAACTATAGAAAAGTATAAGGATTTATATGAAGACTTTAAGTTAATGGAGAAATTATGTGAAATTCTATATAAAAAGAGAATTTCAAGAGGTGCAATAGATTTCGAATTTGAAGAAAGTAAGATAATTTTAGATGATAACGGAAAGCCAATAGATGTAAAACCATATGAACGTGCTATTGCAAATAGAATAATAGAAGAATTTATGCTTGTTTGTAATGAAACTGTAGCTGAACATATGTATTGGACTAAGCTTCCTTTTGTATATAGAATACATGAGGACCCAGATGAAGAAAAACTTCAAAGATTTAGAGAATTTGCATATAACTTAGGATACTTTATAAAACCAAGTAAAGAAGTACATCCAAAAGCATTACAAGAGATAATTGAATCAGTAAAGGGTAAAAAAGAAGAAACTGTAGTAAATACGTTACTTCTTAGATCATTAAAACAAGCAAGATATGCACCTCAATGCGTAGGACACTTTGGTCTTGCAGCAAAATTCTATTGTCACTTTACATCACCTATAAGAAGATATCCAGATTTAATTATTCATAGAATAATTAAAGAATCATTGGATGGAACTATAGATGAAAACAGATTTAGACAATTAGAAAGTGCAGTAGATTATGCATCTATGCAATCATCTGATATGGAAAGACTTGCAATGGAAGCTGAAAGAGAAGTTGATGACTTAAAGAAAGCAGAATATATGAGTACCAAGATAGGAGAAGAATATACTGGTATAGTATCTTCTGTAACTAATTTTGGAATGTTTGTTCAACTTCCTAATACAATAGAAGGATTAATTCATATAAGTACTATGGATGATGATTATTATGTATATGATGAAGATCATTTATGTTTAGTTGGTGAGAGAAGAAAGAATGTATATAGACTAGGTGATGAGGCAAAAATAAGAGTATCAAGAGTAGACTTAGCATCATATGAAATATACTTTGATTTAATAAAAGAGGAAGAAGAAAATGAAGAACATGAAATACCAGAAATGCCTATAGAGAATATAGGAGAACAATTGATTTTATCAGAAGAAGATGAAAGATTAAATGATGAAATAGATAAAATGTTAAATAAGTAAAGACAATCTAGGTAGCAGTTAAATTTAGTCATTATATACTAAATTTTAAGTGCTACCTATTCTTGACTTATAGCTTTCAATAGTATATAATTTATTTCCACAAGAGAGTATATGAAAAGTAGGTGTTTAAATGGCTAAGGATAAAAAAAACAATACCCTTGCACAAAATAGAAAAGCTTATCACGAATATTTTATAGAGGAAACTTTTGAAGCTGGTATAGCTCTTGTTGGAACTGAGGTAAAATCTATAAGAGGTGGTAAAGCTAATTTAAAGGATAGTTATGCAAGTATCAAAAACGGAGAAGTTTTTGTATGTAATATGCATATAAGCCCTTATGAGCAAGGAAACATATTTAATAAAGATCCTTTAAGAGAAAGAAAGTTATTACTTCACAAAAGTCAAATTAACACTTTATTAGGATATACAGCGCAACAGGGGTATACACTAATACCACTTAGTCTTTACCTTAAAAAAGGAAGAGTAAAAGTAGCCCTTGGAGTTGCAAAAGGTAAAAAGAATTATGATAAGAGAGACGCTATAGCTGCAAAATCTGCAAAGCGTGATATCGACAGACAAATGAAAGAAAGAATGCGTTACTAAATTGTTCTATTGGACAATTTTATAAATATATATTATACTATTAGTGTATTAAAAATTGAATATTGTGTAAAAGCACAAACCTAACATGGGGGCGTACATGGCTTTCGACGGGGGTATGTTGTGCTACAGAAGCGAGTCGATGGTTCCCTGGACCAGCGTTAAAAAACTGGGGATTTAAATGTAAACGCAGAAGATAATTTTGCATTAGCAGCCTAATATAGCTGCTCGTTCTACCTAAGAGTCCCACGACTTAGGATAGGGCGTCGACTAGTGGGGAACCGCACCTAGGAAAGCTTTGACCTAGGGACGGAATTTATGAAGCTACTGAAATTTCAATCCTGTCAGTGGGAGTGAAACGTAGGGAATGTTAAAATACTGACTGCACTCGGAGATGCTGTAGTGTTGCTACTTTCGGACAGGGGTTCGATTCATGAAAGAGTCGCCTTATGAAGTGATTCATAAGTGAAAACTTGGCTTTATCGGTGAAACCGTAACATACTAAGATGACGGCAATACCGAGGGGTATGTAGGGAAATCTAACAGCCCCGTATCGACTTATAGGCTTCTAAGTTCTCAAAGGAGAATATGAGGTACTAGGATAGAAGGTTAAAACTAAACTATACTTCTATAATACGCCAAGGGGCTTAATTTGAAAATTAAGTTCGAGATATAGTCAACGCTATTGGATAACAATGGAATAAAGTGTCCCCTCGCCTCCACCATGAAAAAAAGCTCTATGCAGATTGCATAGAGCTTTTTACCTAGTAAAAATTAAAAAATAAATGACAAAATATGTTTATTTTTATTAAATTTTGATATAATATAAATAAGAAAAGCTTAGTGCGGGAACACTAAGCAAATCTTTAGAACATTTATTTTGTTTTAGGGTTACTCAATAAAATTTATCGTATAAATTTAAGAGCTTAAAGCACTAGTCTTCGGAGGATGGGTGCTTTTTTCTTTTACGATCTTAAAAACTATTTTATAAATTTCACAAATATGGATATAATTATAGATACAAGAAACGAATATAGGGAGGTGCTTAGTGTGACTATAACACGAGTAAGTCTTGAAAATTTCACTGTATTTAATAAATTAGATTTAGATTTTAGTGATGGAATAAATATTTTTATAGGGGAAAACGGGTGTGGAAAGACACATTTAATGAAAGCAATATATAGTGCATGTCAAGCAGTTAGAACGGATATATCATTTCCACATAAATTGGTTAGAGTTTTTAAGCCTGATGATTTAAGAATAGGGAGATTAACTAAAAGAAAAGCTGGAAATGGTACAACAAAGATGAAATTCTTTTCTGAGAGCACTTCTATGGAATGTTAATTTTCTAATAAAACAAAAAAGTGGGAAGCTACTGTTAAAGGTGAAGAAAAGTGGGAAAAACAACTTTCAAATTTAATAAGTACTTTTATACCTGCAAAAGAGATTTTAGCTAATGCGTGGAATTTAGAAGCTGCTGTTGATAGAAATAATGTTGATTTTGATGATACATATGTAGATATAGGGACATCTGCTAAAATTGATATAACATCAGGAAGAGATTCTAAAGATAAAAAAAGATATCTTAATATATTACAAAAGATAACAGATGGAAAGGTAACAGTTGAACATGAAAGGTTTTATTTGAAGCCAGGAAGTCAAGCAAAAATAGAGTTTCATCTTGTTGCAGAAGGAATAAGAAAAATTGCTTTGCTATGGCAATTAATAAAAAATGGTACCTATTTTAATTTGGGATGAACCTGAAGCTAATATAAATCCTGTGCATATTCCCGTAACAGTGGACATACTATTAGAGCTTCAAAAAAATGGTGTTCAAATATTTATTTCAACCCATGATTATATATTATCAAAATATTTTGAGGTAAAAAGACAAAATACAGATAACGTTGAATTTTATTCTTTTTACCAATCAGATGATGATATAAAATGTGAAAAAAATAAAAATTTTAGAGATTTAAAAAATAATAAAATTGTAGAATCATTTGATATATTATTGGATGAAGTTTTTGATAAAAGCTTAGGTGATTAAAATGGAGAAATATATATTTGAAGATGAAAATAAAATGTTCAAGTTTGATTTTAGTAATTCACTGTGGGCTATCGATAATTTAAATACTATTTATAATAATACAGTAGCATCAATATTATCGGATGTAGATTTTATTGTTGAAACAGAAGAAGATATTATTTTTATTGAATATAAAAATTCAGATATCGCTGGAGCAAGGAATCCAGATGCATTTAAAGAGAAAATAAAAAAAGATAGTCATTATATATCAATTGCTAAAAAGTATTATGGGAGTTTATTATATATTTTAGGATGTGAAAAAGAAAAAAACTTTAAATTTGTTTATATACTAGAATGTAAATCAGCAGATACTGTACTTAGAAAATTTATTAGAAATAAGATACAACTGAAATTACCATTTAAACTACAGAAATGTTCAGAAATAAAAAAACAATTAATTTCTGAATTTAACATACTATCTATAGATGAATGGAATACTCATCCAAAATACGGTAAATTTCCAATTAGTACTATATAGAATTATCGTAACAAGGCTTTTTATATGTAATTTTAGCACATGAAATACTACCGAATAGAAAAATAAACCTTATCATTTCATACTAAATGATAAGGTTTATTTAAATTTAAATAGATTAAATTAACAATAAACATATTCATTTTAGTAAAAATCAATATGTTTATAATATTGAATATAAAAGACCAAAGCATTTATTTTAAAATTTTTGAATATGTAAAAATTGAATTTACGTCTTTCAATCATTGATAAACTTCTTCTCTTAAAAAATTTCCTTTATGTAGTTCATTATCACTTTTATCTATTAGTAAATCATAAAAATTAAGTGCAACTTTATAAATTTTTTCAGATTTATTTTTTTCAATTTCTTCAAAGAGAATATTTTCAGCCTTATTATATTCCTTTTTTAGAATAAGACTTTTTAATATTATACGAATGTAGTCAGATGAATCGGCTTTATGTAAATTTATGATTTCACCAGTATCTTCTTTTTTGTGTAATAATGCTTTTCCCATATTTCTTGCAAGTTCATTAATTAGTTTTTCTAGATTCATTTTAATCACCATCTTCATAAAATTCTAATAAAATGACCAATAAACTTAACTTATCAGCATATATAGTATTATACATAATTTATGATATAAATATCGATAAAAATAAATAAAAGTAAATAAAAACTTTTTATTGACTTTAGCCTTAGATGAAAGTTTAAAATAATTATTAGAAGGAATTTTATGTAAGGGGATGGGTATGTGGTAAAGAATTATACTATTAGTGAAATAGCTAAAATTTTTAATATAACTACCAATAAAATTAGATTTTACGAGAAAAAAGGTTTGTTGTTACCAATAAGAGAAAAAGACAATGAATATAGAAAATTTAACGATGAAGATATAATTAGACTTCAATCTATATTATTGTACAGATCAATAGGATTAACCATTAAAGATATTAAAAATATATTAGATAATAATGAAAAAGAAAATTACTTAACTCATTTTAATAATCAGTGGGAATTAGTTAATAATGAGATTCACAGGCTTAATGGTATAAGAAAGTCATTAGAAAATGTAATAGATAGGCTTTATGAAGAAACAACGGAATATAAAATAGATAATGAAATATTAGATATAATAAATAACAGTAATGAATTAAACAATATTAAAAATAATTGGGAAGACAAGTGGAATTTTAATGATTGGGCAAAAACATATGATAGAGATGTTATAGAGGATAAAGGGGAATTAAAAATATATAAAAATTATAACTTAATACTACAAAGTGTATATAATTTAGTTAAGAATTCAAAACTAAAAAAACCAATTATACTAGAAATAGGGGTAGGTACAGGAAATTTATCAAGTAAATTTTTAGATAACAATTTCGATATAATAGGAATAGATCAATCGAGAAAAATGTTATCAGTGGCAAAACAAAAATATCCTAAATTAAAAGTTAGACTAGGTGAATTTTTAAAAATACCATATGATAATAAATATTTTGATGTTATTGTTTCAACATACGCATTTCATCATTTAAATCAAGAGGAAAAAGTTATAGCAATAGAAGAAATGTTAAGAGTATTAAAAGATAATGGAATTATAGTTATTGGAGACTTAATGTTTAAAAGTAAAGATGATGAAAAAGATATTTTACATGAATTATCTAAAAAACAAGTAGAAGAAGTAAAAGATGAGTATTATTCATATATTGACTTTTTACAAAATGAATTTAAAAAGTATAACAAAAAATTAGAATATAAAAAAATAGATAAATTTAATTATGTAATACAAGTAAAATAACATTGTTATTTTGTATAAGTTATAGTATTGAATTTATTACATAAACTTAACAGTTTAAAGCACTAATCTTAATAGGATAGGTGCTTTTTTCATGGAAATTTTATTTTGCTTTTTAACTTATATTAACTCAATACTATCAATACAACAAAATAAGTAGAGAAGAAAAAACAAAGCTGATATAATGTTTTTTAGAATAGTTATAAAGGAGTTATTGAATGAGATATTATTTAGCACCAATGGAAGGAATTACGGGATACATATATAGAAATTCTTATGAAAAATTTTTTGGTAATATTGATAAATATTTTACACCCTTTATTGTTACAAATAAAAATATACGCTTTAAGGCTAAAGAATTAAGAGATGTTTTGCCTGAAAATAATGAAGGAATGAGTATAGTTCCTCAAATACTTACTAACGATTCAGAAGGTTTTATTAGTATTTCTAGAAAATTACAACAATTAGGTTACAATGAGATTAATTTGAACTTAGGATGTCCTGCTGGAACGGTTGTGTCAAAAAATAGAGGATCAGGATTTTTAGCAAAACGAGAAGAACTTGATAGGTTTTTAGATGAAATATTTAAAATAGAGGATATGAAAATTTCTATAAAAACTAGAATAGGAAAAGATAGTCCAGAAGAATTTTATGAGCTAATAAAAATTTATAATAAATATCCCTTAGAAGAATTAATTATCCATCCTAGAACTAGGGAAGATTTTTATAAAAATGAACCCAACTTACAGGTATTTAAAGATGCATTATCTTTAAGCGTAAATCCAGTATGTTATAACGGAGATATTTTTACTGTGGATAATTATAATAAATTAATAGAAGCTTTTCCAGAAATAAAAACAGTAATGATAGGAAGAGGAATATTAGCAAATCCAGGTTTAGTTAATGAGATTAAAGATAATAAGAATTTAAATAAAAAACTATTAAAAGATTTTCATGATGAAATTTTAAATAGTTATATAGAATTATTTAATGAAGATAGAAATGCAATGTTTAGAATGAAAGAACTATGGGGATATATGATTTATATATTTTCAGATAATAAAAAATATGCTAAAAAAATAAGAAAGGCTCAAAATTTAAGAGATTATAAAGAAGCTGTTTCAAGTTTATTTAGGGAACAGGAAATAATAAAAGGGGCTGGATTATTTAATAATTAATGTTTAAAGCACTTATCTTTAAAAGATAGGTGTTTTTTTAATAAATCTAATTTCCTTATAAATTCCTTATAATTAGATTTTATTATTTAATTATAGGGAGGATGATTAAAATGAATGAAATTATTTTACAAACAAAGAGGTTGTATAAAACATTTAAAAAACAAGAGGCAGTTAAAGATGTTTCAATATCAGTTCAGAGAAATTCAATATATGGATTACTTGGACCAAATGGGGCAGGAAAATCAACATTATTAAAGATGATTATAGGAATGCTTAGACCAACTTCAGGTGAAGTTTTATTTAATGGACATAAATGGAGTAGAAAGGATCTTGGCAGTATTGGTTCTTTAATAGAGTCAGCACCTTTGTATGAAAATTTAACGGCAAGAGAAAATTTAAAGGTTAGAACTACGGTACTTGGACTTCCAGATTCAAGAATGGATGAAGTATTAAGTATAGTAGAACTTGAAGACACAGGAAAAAAGAGAGCAGGACAATTTTCTATGGGTATGAAACAAAGACTAGGAATTGCAATTGCACTTTTAAATAATCCAAAGCTCTTAATTTTAGATGAACCAACTAATGGACTTGATCCCTTTGGAATACAAGAATTAAGAGAACTTATACGTTCTTTTCCAAGCAAAGGTATTACAGTTATATTATCAAGTCATATATTAAGTGAAGTAGAGCAGATTGCTGACCATATTGGAATTATATCAGGTGGAGTTCTTGGCTATGAAGGAGAGTTAAAAAGAGGAGAAGACTTAGAAAAGTTATTTATGAATATTGCGGGAAAATATAGGAGGGAGAAGTAATTATGGTTGAATACTTTATTTCAGAAAATATGAAGATAAAGCGTAAATTTGTAAAGAGATTAGTATGGATAGCTCCAATAATGGTGATTCTCCTTTCAGTTTTTTTAACAGCAAATTATTTTCAAGTGTCTATTTATAATTGGTGGTATACCTTAATTCTTCCAGGGGTTATTGCTATAGAGGGATGCTTTTTGTATAAGATAGATGGGGTTATGAAAAATAAATCAGTAATGGCACTGCCTGTAGATTTGAAAAAAGTATGGACTTGTAAAATACTAGTGGCAGTAAAAAATATAGTGATTTCTTGTATGATTATTTTCATAGCTGGTCAGTTAAGTGTATTTGTTATTCCAATGAGAAGTGAATCTAATATTTCAATGTTAAGTGGCTTTATAGGGATTTTAGTAATAATTATTACATCAATTTGGGAGATTCCACTATGGTTTTTTTTAGGAAATAAAATAGGAATGTTTTCAAGTATTATATTAAGTGTAGCCACAAATATATTTTCCATAGTTATGGCTACAAAAAAGTTTTGGATAATTAATCCTTTTTCATATACATCTAGACTTATGTGTCCTATATTAAGACTTCTTCCAAACGGACTTTTAGCAAAGGAAGGTAGTAAAACATTCACACCAGAACTTTTAAACACATCATCAATACCACTTGGAATTGGAGTTTCTGTAGTGTTATTTATAGTAATTACTTATTTAACAGCTAAATGGTATGAAAGACAGGAGGTAAAATAATGAAGATTTTACGCCTTATGAAGGCAGATTTTATAAAAATGAAACATACTTCATTTTACTGGATTCATATTTGTATCCCAGTTATAGGAATTCTTATGTTCTTAGGGTATTACTCATTTTCAATTGCGGGAAGTATAGGTAAGGTAAATGGTTATTTAGATGCATTATCATTAGTATTTCCAGTGTTAATTGGAATTGTATGTTCAATGGTAATAGAACAGGAAGTAATGGCAGGAAAATTTAAGGAAATGTTATCAATAGAATATGGAAAGGGAATATGCCTTTTAAGCAAGATATTAGTTGTACTTGTTATGGGATTTTTTTCACTTAGCTTAGCTGTAGGTGGATTTTTTATCGGATTCAAATATATTTTAAAGCAAAATATACTGCCTTTTAAGTTTTATGTTATTTTAACTTTATTAATATTTATGGCTCAGATATTTATATATTTATTTCATTTGTGGTTAAGCATTAAGTTTGGAAGTGGAGCATCTATAAGTATGGGTATATTTGAAAGCTTGTTTTCAGCATTAATTGTTACAGGACTTGGTGATGGAAGATGGCAACGGATTCCTTGTGCGTGGTCCATTAGATTTTGTAATAATTTTTTTATAAAAGAGGCTAACTCTGTAGACACATTCAATAAGTTAGCTGATTTTAATACTGGACTGTCTATTAATGCAATAGGATTTAGGAATTGTATTATTTATACTATTATTTTAGGAATTTTATTTGCAATATGGTTTAACTTTTTTGAAGGGAGAAAAAGTGAATAATAAAGAATGGGATTTCATGGGAGTATAAGATATAATTAATGTGGGAGGGATTGAAATGGCATATATTTTAGCTATAGATGATGAAGAAGGAATATTAAATATTATAAAAAGTGCATTAGAAAAAGAAGGACATAATGTAACTACAATTTCTAATCCCACATGTTTTTCAAAAGATAAGTATTTAAAATATGATTTAATTTTACTTGATGTAATGATGCCAGAAATAGATGGTTTTTCTCTGTGCAAGGAAATACGTAATTTAGTTGATTGTCCAATAATATTTTTGACAGCTAAGACTATGGAACAGGATATTGTAATGGGATTAAGTTTGGGAGGGGACGATTATATATCTAAGCCTTTTGGTATTAGTGAGCTACGGGCAAGAGTAGCGGCACATTTAAGACGTGAACATAGAGAAAAACAAAATGCTTTTTCTGTTTCTAATGTAAAATTTAATATAACTGCAAAAGAAGCATACTATAATGAAACTGTGATACCTTTTACAAAAAGTGAATATAGTATATGTGAATATTTAGCTATTAATCATGGACAGGTATTTTCTAAGGATAGAATATATGAAAAAGTATTTGGGATTTATGGGAATAGTGATACAACGGCAATTGTAGAGCATATTAAAAATATACGAAATAAGTTCAAAAGAATAGGAATAAATTCTATAGAAACAGTTTGGGGCATAGGCTATAAATGGAAAGAATAAGAAAACAAAAAAGTATTTCTAAAATTTTTGCAATATATGTAATTTTATTTTGCATAGTTGCACTTATTTTAGGAGTAGCTAGTATCAGGTTATTTCTAAGTTCTTTTGATAGTGGAGTTATATTGCCGGCTAATTATTATGAAAAAAAGATTGAAAAACAGAGAAGTAAAATAGAAAAAGTGAAGGATGTAGAAAATTTAATACCTAAAGAGTGTGATTATGTAGTTTATGATTATAAAGGAAAAGTTATTCAAGGAAATGTTCCTAAGAATAAAGCTTTAGAGATGTGGGATATTGTGAAAAGCAATAAAACAAGCCAAGGAAAATATTTTTATAAGATTATTCAAAGACATAATGAAATTTGTGTTGTAGAATATACAATTAAAGTAACTTTTGCGAATCCTACTTTGAGAAAATATATTAAAAATGTTGAGGATAGTTCTATTATATTATTATTTAGTTTATATATTGTTGAAATCTTAATATTTTCAAAGTATTTTAAAAAAAGATTAGAAAAAGAAATGAAAAATTTAAAAGATACTACAGAAAATATAAAAATGGGGAATTTAGATTTTAAGGTTAAATACTCCAACATATTAGAAATAAATGATGTAATTAGTTCATTAGATAAAATGAAATCAGAGTTAAATAAATCACTTACTAGACAGTGGAATATGGAAGAAACACGTAAGGAGCAAATAGGAGCATTAGCTCATGATATAAAGACACCATTAACAATAATTAAAGGAAATTCAGAGCTTTTAGATGAGTCGAATTTAGATTCGAAACAGATTGAATTCAATAGTAGTATTTTAAATGAAATTAAAAATATGGAATTTTATATTAAATCATTAATAGAAATTACGAAATCGGAGACACAGGCTTTAATAGAAAAAGAGCAGATAGATTTAATGAAGTTTATAGAGGATATAGTTAAGTTTGGAGTTTCTATGAGCATCAATAACCAATCGACATTTAAAAGTGAAATGAAAAATATTACTGAATTTATTTTTGTGGATAAAATAGCATTAAAACGTGCAATAATTAATGTTATTTCAAATGCAGTTGATTATTGTGGCACAAAAGGAACAATATTATTAACGGTTGATTGCAGTGATAAAAGTATACAATTTATAGTTGAAGATTCAGGAAAAGGATTTACAAAAGAGGAATTAAGTTTTGCAACAGAGCAGTTTTTTCAAGGAGATAAAAGTAGAAATTCAAAAAATCATTATGGAATGGGATTGTATATATCAAAAAAGCTTATTGAAAAACATAATGGGAATATAATTCTACAAAACTCTAAAACATTTGGCGGTGCAAAGGTTATATTAGAAGTGCCAGTATAATATTAAAATTATTCAAAGGGGACTCTTAATAATATACAAATGTGTTGTTGAGGGTTTTTATTTGTACTTTAAACACAATATACTGATAAATTTTTATAGTTATTTTGTCTAAATTTTAAGTTTGACACAAATATTTATCTACTCTATAATTTATTAGGTAAATAGGAAAAAGTAAGGAAAGTGATTAATATGATGAATGTTATTAAGACGGCAATTATAACTATAGTAATATCAATTATATCTGGATTATTGCTAGAGTATTTTAAAAATGTAGCCCCTAGAATATTATGTAATATAGGTAAAGGCGTGGCTATGGAAATAAACAACAAAAAAGTTTATGCATATAGTATTACTGTTAGTAACCTATCCCAAAAAACAATTCATGACTTAACTTTAAATATACAAAGTTCGCAAAGTAATCTAAATATGGCAGATGCGAAAATAACAAAGGGTTTAAAGTTTGATTCTTTAATAAAAGATGATAGTGTAGAGGTTGATATACCTTTTTTAAGTAAAGGTGATAAATTTTCAGTTACAGTATATGTAGAAAATAAATATGGAGTATGTAGTCAACCGACTATTGTACTTAGATCACCTGAAAATTTCAAGCAGGTAAATTCTATAGAAAAAACTAGAATTTTATCATTATTCAATACAGATGATACAGATAAAACAGATAGAATCAATAAGAATAATAAATCTAGTCGAAATAAAAAGGTAATTATATCTATTGTATCTATTATTGTATTTATGATTGCTGGAGGTTTATTAAAGCTTTGTTTTGAAAGAATATCTACTGATTCAAAACAGCCTAGTGTGAAAACCGATACTAACGAAAAATTCAACAATGACACAAGGTCGTCAGAAAATGGGACAAATAAAAATACAGATATAAAAACACCAACAAGAAGAAAAAATAAAAATATAGATAGAAATACAAATACATTAAAAGAAGAACCAACTAAAAATACAGGTACGAAGAAATCAACAGAAGAACCAACAAAAAATACAGATGTAAAAGCACCAACGAATAAAATAGATGAAAGCACAGATGCAAAGACAAAGGCGTCAAAAGGAGAAGCAATTAAAAATAAAGATGAAGGAAATAAAAATAGTGACATCAAGACATCAAAATCAAAAGAAGGAACAAATGAAAATTCAAATGAAAAGCAAGTAAAAGATGGACTAAATGGTAATGAGGGTAAATAATTTAAAATAAAACTTATTATATCAAGTTGAAGCACCAATCCTTAGTGGAGGGGTGCTTTTTATAAATTTTTTGATAGGAATTCATATTTAGATAAAGGAATTAATATTATAAAATAAACTAATTTAAAATTTACATAGACAAGTTTATATTCCGATTAGGAATAATTTGGATAACATAGACTTAAATATAACAAGTTTCTGTATTGGATAAAATAGACAATTATATATTATATATAATTAGGTTGTTGAATAATTAAAAATACAAAAAAATAAATAAGTCATCACTTTGTGATATAATGTTTTCGCTTAAAAAAACCATAATATACAAAGGATGACTCAAGTATGATTATAACATTAAATATACAAAGCGAAAACATTTATTTTAAAATTTTTGAAACTGTTAATATTGCATTTAATAAACTTGGCATTAATACTAGAAAAGCTAAAGGTAGACCGCCTAAATATTCAGATCAACAAATTGTTGCATGTATGCTATATGGTGTAAATAATAGTATTTTTAGTCTTAGAGAACTTGAATATAAAATTAAACAAGATATTGTATTTCAAAAGATTATAGGTTTAAAAGAAGTTCCTGACCATTCTACATTTTCTTTAAGAGCGATAGCTTTAGAAAAATACGTGTACTATGGCATTTATGCTATGCTTATTGAACTTATAAATCCATCAACTAGAATTTGTGCTATTGATGGTACTGCATTAAGGAGCTCATTATATGATAGCGAAGCTAGGTATGGAAAAGGAACTCGACTTGGCAGATATAAAGGATATAAGTTACATTGTACCGCTTGTGTATGTGATAGTATATTACCTTTGTCATTTTCTATAACTACTGCAAATGTATATGATAATCAAGTCCAAGGATTGTTATATGAACTGAAAACTTATAATCCATTTATTGTACTTGCCGATGCTGCTTATGATGATGCTCAATGGTTTAAAGTTTCTAAAACTCTAGAATATAATTTATTAACAGACGTAAATATGCGTAAAGCAAACAGTATAGAATCTTTTAAAGATGAATCTAGATATAAAAATGCTCTTTTTATGCAATCGCCAATAGGTAAAAATTTATATAAAAATAGGCTAAAAATTGAACAATTATTTTCTATACTTAAAGGACTCTATAATCTAGAAAACCCTAGACTTTACGGACAAAAACGCTATGAACGCCATGTTAAGTGGGTTCTTTTATCGTATATTATAGACGAATTTAATAAGGTTAATAGCAAAATAAATTCTAGAAAATATCCTTGGAATCTATAGTTTTCATCGCGCTAACGCACTTACTTTTTTAAATTTTTAAAGAACTTCCTAATGCACACTTAAAATTATTAAACACATGCTCGCGCATAAATGCTTTTTAAGATTTGTAAAAATTAGTTATTCAACAACCTAATAATATAATAGTATATATAATATATAAAAAGAAAGGAGTTAAAAATGAAAAGAGCTATTAATATTTTATTTATATATATACATCTTTTTATAAAGAAACGGTTTAAAGGTGTATAAAAAAATAATTAATATAAAAACATTTCAAATGTTAAAAAATATATATAGTCTAAATAAACATCAAAGAGTTATTGAGCTGTTAGGAGATTAATCATGAATAAAATAAATATATTAGTAATAGAAGATGATAATGATATAAATAAAATGTTAGCAAAGTTAATAGAGAAAAAAGGGTACAATGTAAAACAAGCTTATTCAGGAACAGAAGGAATGCTATATATTGAGTCACTAGATTTTCAATTAATTTTGCTAGATTTAATGTTACCAGGAATGACAGGGGAAGAACTCATAAAAAAAATAAGAAAAACTAAAAAATTGCCTATAATTGTAATTTCAGCAAAATTAGATAAGGAGATTAAATTGAAGTTATTTAAGTTAGGTGCTGATGATTATGTAACAAAACCCTTTGATATTGATGAACTCTCTGCAAGGATTGATGCAAATCTTAGAAGATATATAGATTTTAATAATAGTTCAAATGGTGAAAAAGATATAGTTCATAAAGATATTATTCTTAATAAAGAAGCTAAAGAGGTTTTTGTTAGTGGACAAGAATTATCATTAACTTCTAGAGAATTTAATATATTAGAACTTCTTTTAACTCATCCTAAAAAAGTATTTAGTAAGGCTAATTTGTTTGAAAGTGTATGGGGTGATGAATATTTAGGTGATGATAATACTGTTAATGTACATATAAGTAATTTAAGAAATAAATTAAATAAAGCCAGTCCCAATGAAGAATATATAGAAACAGTATGGGGAATGGGGTACAAGCTTAAATAAAAAATAAGTAAATCTAATAAAAACATCTTATAAAATAGAAATTTATCTATTTTATAAGATGTTTTTATTTCTAAACTTAATACTTTCTTAAGGATTTCTTTAAGTTTATTTATACTTTTATTTTTAATATAAATATATAAATTAAATACAAAATACTCAATTAAAAATTTTATGAATAAATGGAGGAAAATAAAATGAGTGAAGTTTTAAAAGTAGACAATGTTAGTAAAGCTTATGGAAAACAAAAAGTACTTAATGATATAAACATATCTATTGAGGAAGGCGAAATAATAGGACTTGTAGGACCAAATGGTGCTGGAAAAACTACATTAATGAAAATCATAACTGGATTAATTCCAAAATATAAAGGTAATGTTTTTATAAAAGGAAATAATATTAAAGCTAAAAAGACACATAAAACTAAGCAAATAGGATGTGTTATAGAAACACCAGGTTTTTATCCTGATTTAACTGGATATGAAAATTTATTATTCTTTGCTGAAGTTTCAGGATTAAAAGATAAAAAAGAAATAGACGAGATTATTGAAAGACTAGGAATTAAGGATTATGTGCATAAAAAAGTAAAAAAATATTCATTAGGAATGAAACAAAGACTTGGAGTTGCACAGGCAGTTTTAGCATATCCACCTATATTGATGTTAGATGAGCCTACAAATGGTTTAGATCCTTCTATAGTGCCTGAACTTAGAAAATTTATAAAGTACATGGCAAAGGAAAAAAATACTTCTGTTTTAATATCAAGTCATATTTTATCTGAAATAGAGCTTATGTGTGATAAGGTTGTATTTATACAAAAGGGGAACATATTAAAAATCGAAAACTTAAATAAGAAAGATGATGATTTTATTATAGTAGCTTTTAAAAGCAGTAAAGTGGAAGAGCTAAAAAGATTTTTTAATAACAAAAGAATGGACTATAAAGTAATAAGCGAGGATACACTTCAAATTCGTATAAAAACTAATACACAATTAGAAGATTTAACTTTAGAAATAGGCGGAAATAAGATACCACTTAAAGGGATATATGAAGTTAAAGAAAGTCTTGAAGATAAATATCTAAAAACTATGGGGGACAATTAATATGACTAAATTATTGAAATTATCTTTCCTTAATACTAAAAATGTAGTCCGTTCAAAGCAATTTATAGCTTTTATTATTGCAGCTTTTGCTTATTCATTAGCACTTTTTATAGCAACACGTTCAACAAATACAAAACTTCAATTATATTTTAACGAATTTGGGCGTTTTTTATATGTTGTTATTTTATATGCAAGTGTTTCTATACTTAGAGGGGACGTAATTTCCAATACAACTAAAACTATTTTTACAGGAATATTTACGAGAAAAGAAGTCATGTTATCAAAATTAATATCTTTAATTTTTTTAGGAATTATATTTTATTTAATAGTTGAAGTAGATGCATTACTTATAGGATTGATGGATTATAAAAGAATGGGATTACAGCAATTTTTAGAGATGCAACATGGTGAAATTATGTTGATTTACATTGTTCTTACATTTTCCATGGGAACATTGATGTTTTTAATAAATTCTATAATCTTCAAAAAAGGAAAAAGCATTTTATTTTCAATATTAACTTTAACTGCTATAAATTTTAATAATGCGATTATAGTAACTTCAGCTCACAGAAGTCCTGCATTTGCTGAAAAAATTTGGATTTATGCTAAAACACCTTTTTATATTTGGACAGATTTATCATTGAAAAGTTTTACGGAGGTTTTGAATATAGAGCAATTATTAATGAGTATAGTTTACGGATTGGTTTTCTTTGGCTTTGCAATATTTATTATAAGCAAAAGGGAAATTTAAAAAATTTATTTTAAAAAATCATATTATAATGGGGGAATTTTAAGTGGAAAGAATATTACGTATTATACTATTAGAAATAAAAAAGAAAAAATTTATAAAAAGTTTGTTAATTAGTATGGTAGTTATGGTGCCCTTATTAATACTTTTTACTGGAATAAATAAATCTATTGATAGCTCACGAATTGTGTTAAGTATAAGCCCATATTTAATTTTAGCAAATGGATGCTTTTGTCTTACTCAAGATTTTAGTAATAAAACTGATAGAATTATCTTTACTGGTGTATTTAAAAAGTGGGAGGTATTAGTCTCAAAATTAATGAGTTTATTTTTTATAGGTTTAAGCTATATAGCATTTTATGAAATAGTTTTGGTTTTATATAATTTATACATTAATAAAGATATAAGTAGCATTATAAATGTTAGTGGTATATTAAACAATATTTATACAGTTCTTATTTATACATTTACACTAGGTAGTTTTATGTTAATGGTTTCAATATGTATGAAGAATTCTATATTTACAGGAATAATTACTTATGTTTGTTGCTTTGATTTAACATTAGTTGTTTTTTCACAAATATTAATTTCTAATAAAGGAGAAGTTTTAAAAAGTATTATAAGAAATTCACCATTCTATATTTTAAATACAGGATTTAATAGCTTAAAATATACTTTTAACCAATCGGTAATAATGGTTATAGGTGGAGTTATATTTTTATCGTTGGCTTGTGTTATAATTAATAGGAAAAATATATAATTTGGAGATAATTCTATGAATAATATAGTTCTAAGAACCTTTGGAATTACTAAAAAATATAAAAATTTTACTGCTCTTTTTGATATTAATATTACCATAAAAAAAGGAGAAATTTATGGTCTTATTGGATTAAATGGTGCAGGAAAGACTACATTAATGAAATCTATAGCTGGACTTGTAAAAGTTAGTAACGGAAGTATTGAATTGTTTGGTGAGACTAATAAAGAAGAAATAAATAAAAATCGCAAAAAAATAGGATGTCTCATAGAAGAGCCTGGTTTATATAGATATAAAAGTATTTATACAAATTTACAAATTCAAAGGTTACATAAGGGAATACCAGGAGAAGAGTGTATAGAGAAAGCTTTGGACTTATTAGATTTAAAAGAGTTCAAAAATAAAAAAATAAAAAATCTTTCAGTAGGAGTAAAGCAAAGAGTAGGAATTGCAATGGCAATTTTAGGCGATCCTAAATTTTTAATTTTAGATGAGCCTATTAATGGGTTAGATCCTATAGCAATAGTTGAGTTTAGAGAATTATTAAAAAGGTTAAACAAAGAATATGGGACAACCATTTTAATATCTAGTCATATACTAGAAGAACTGCATCAACTAGCTGATTGTTATGGAATAATTCATAAAGGAAGAGTCATTGAGGAGATAACAGACGAGCAATTAAAAAACAATTGTAGAGAATTTATTCATATAAAAGTAGATGATATATCTAAAGCATCAGTTGTATTAAACAATAAGTTATCCACATTAAATTTTGAAGTTTTACCAAATAATGTGATTAAGTTATATGATTATGTGGATAAGTCTAGTATGGTGTGTAAAGTTTTTATTGAAGAAGGGATATTAGTGGAACAATTTATGCCTATGGGAGAAAGTTTAGAAGAATATTTTTCAAAGATTATAGGGAGAAAATAAATGTTTAATCTATTAAAAATTGAGTTTTATAAGTTAAGGTATTCAAAAACTTTATTAGGAATTTTACTTTTTTGTTTATTTGAAAGTATTTTGTGTACATTATTATTTAGTAAAATATTAATAGGAAAAGTTGTATTCACTAGAGTACTAGGAACACAATTATTTTTGGGATGGTTTGTTTTAATATCAGTATTTATGGCTATGTACATAGGAGATGAATTTAGTAGCGGATATATAAAAAATTTAATTAGTTATGGTCATAAAAGACATGAGATTGTTATAGCTAAATTTATTGGTACTTATGTAGGAATAATAATTATAAGTTTAATAACGCCTATATTAATAACTATAATAAATACATTTATGAATGGCTATGGGGAGCCTTTTAAAGTTAGTTCTTTTATATTTTCATTAAGAGTTACTATTCTTATGACATTTATTTATATTGGTATTGGGAGCATCGGAATTTTTATGTTATTTGTAAGTAGAAATGTTATATTTTCAGAATTGGCATTTGTGCTTATAGATCCTTTAAATAGAATAATAACACTTTTTGCTATGAAAAACCCAGCTATAGATAGAATCTATACTAATACTATATTTGGACAAGTTAATATTGCTTTACTACCTAATATTACATTATTTCAAGGGTTAAAAGTCATAATAATATCGTTAATTACTATAAGTGTTTCAATAGGTTTAAGTATATATTTTTTTAATAAGGCTGATATAAAGTAATGATAGGTTATGTATTTTATACAAAAGAAGGGTGGGTATATTAATGATTTTAATTATATGTATTTTAATGATAATAATAATAATTTTATTTATTCACCTAATGTTAACTAAAAAAGAAATTAGAAATATAGAAAAGCAACTTAAAAATATTAATGAAAACAATGAAAATAATAAACTAACCATTTCTTTAATAAACAAAGATATAGAAAAGTTAGGCAAAAGTATAAATGATACTCTTGATTTAAAAAGGCAAAGTGAAAGTAATAATATTAGACTTCAAGGACAGCTAAAGAAGACTATTGCAAACATGTCTCATGATCTTAGAACTCCACTAACTTCTATTATAGGATATATTCAATTTTGTAAATTAGATGATATAGATGAAAAAGAAAAGAATGAGTTTTTAGATATAGCAGAAAAAAGAGCAAATTCTCTTAAAGAATTATTAAATGATTTTTATGAGTTATCATTAATAGAATCTTTAGACTATGAAATAAAATTAGAAAAGATAAATATAAGTAGAATACTGCAGGAAATTTTATTAGGGAGATATTCTGATTTTTTAGAGAGAGATTTAGATCCGAAAATACAAATACAAAATGATAATATACATATTATTGGTGATAAAAAGTCTATAGAACGTGTAATTGAAAACTTATTAAGCAATTCTATTAAATATGCAAAGGAGAATTTAAAGGTTTATTTAGGAATAGAAAAAGAAACAGTAATATTAAAAATTAGTAATACTGTGGATCATTTAGATTCTTTAGACGTAGAAAAAATTTATGATAGATTTTATATGGCAGATAAAAATAGGTCAGGAAAAGGTACGGGACTTGGATTATCTATAGTAAGAAGCTTAATAGAAAAAATGAATGGTAGTATAGAGGCTAATAAGCATGAAGGGGTATTAAATATTTGTTGCAGATTTAAGTATTGTAAGTAAATAAATATAAGTTTAAAGGTATAGAGTTATTTACTGAAAGGTAGAAAGGATAAAAACGTATATGCGAATAAACAAACTTCTTAGTAATTATGGTATTTGTTCAAGAAAAGAAGCAAATCGAATTATTGAGGAAAATAGAATAATAGTAAATGGTGAGGTTTGCATTCCGGGTCAGTGGGTAGAAGAATATGATGAAATTCTTATGGATAATGAACTAATAAAAAAGAAAGAAAAAATATATATTGCATTAAATAAGCCAGTTGGTATTATTTGTACTGCTGCAAGAGAAGTAAAAGATAATATAATTGATTTTTTAAATTATCCAGAATATATTTTCCCAGTAGGAAGGTTAGATAAAGATTCAGAAGGTTTAATACTTATGACTAACGATGGGGAACTTTCTAATAAAATTTTAGAATCAGAAAATAAGCATGAAAAAGAGTATATAGTAACTGTGGATAAACCCTTTGATGATTCGTTTATAAAAGGAATGTCAGAGGGTGTTCAACTTAATGGACCTAAAACTAGACCTTGCATAGTTACAAGAATTAATAATGATACTTTTAGAATTATATTAACACAAGGATTAAATAGACAAATTCGTAGAATGACAAGAGCTTTTGGATATACCGTTACAAAATTAGAGAGGATAAGAATTCTTAATATAAAAATTAATGGAATAGATAATGGTAAGTGGAGATATCTAACAGATCAAGAAATAAATAACCTAAGAAAATTTTAAAATTTTCTTAGGTTATTTTGCTTTTGAATATGTATAAATAAACAATGATAAGTAGTTATTACTTTGTTAGCAATTGTAAAATTTTTATCATAAAGATTCATAACTTTTTTGATAAACTTTGGAGAAGTACATCTATTATTTTTATTACTATTAGTAGCACCAACTTTTTTTATAGAATTTAAAAATTCCTTACAGTTAGAAAAATATTCATTTAGAAAAATTTCTTCATTGTAAATTAATGTGTTTCTCCAAGATGTATCTTCAAGAGAGTTACAAATGTTAGTTAATTTCTCAAGGGTATAAAAAGATTGTCCAGGAGAAATAGATTCTTTTATATGTAATTCTTGAATTGCTTTTTTAAAGCATTCGTGCAATTCATAAAATGTTTTATTACCAAAAGTTGAAAAAGAAAGAATTCCATTAGGATTTAATGATAAATACAATTTTTCAAGCGTTTTAGGCAAATTATTGAACCATTGAAATGTTGCATTGGATATTATTAAGTCATAGTTACAACTTAAATTTATATTTTCTATATCATCACATATGAAATTTATGGATGAACTTTTAAATTTGTTTTTAACTTCTTTAATCATTCCTGGGGAAATATCAATAGCAGTTATATTAGAGTTTGGGAAAATTTCTAATAGTGTTTTAGTTAATGAACCAGTCCCACAGCCGATTTCTAAAATGTTTTTTACAGAAGAAGGAGATTTTAGATTTTTTAGTAAATAATTTATTAAAATATCTTTCATTTTTTTTTGTACATTTGAATATTTATCATAAGTTTTAGCATTTTTACTAAAATGAATTTTTAGCTGAGCTTTATCAATCATTATTTGAAACTCCTTCTACAAAATTTTTTATTACATTATAGCAATAATCTGGTAGAGTGAAAAAGGGAATATGACCAGTATTATTAACTATTTCTACATGATAATTAGGAATATAATTTTTCATATATAAAGATGTTTCTATAGGACATATAGAATCATTTTGTCCATGTATTAATAATGTAGGTACAGTTATATTTTTTAAGTTTGATCTTAAATCACTTTGCATTAGATAATCCAAACCTAGAGATAGAGAGTTTAAAGAATCAGGTAGTGAATTATGAGAAAATAGTTTTAAAAACTCAAAATAATATTTATTATTCAATTCTTCTTTAGAAAACATATTTTTATAAAAATTTAATAAAACATCGTGAGGTCTTTTATGAAGTTGAAATTTCATTCTCTTAATGATACGTTTATCCCAGCCTATAGTATATAAATTATCTTTATTAGAAATAAAACAACTTGTACCACCCATTAAAATTAAATGCTTAATTTTATAAGAAGTGTTAATCAATATTTCTTGTGCTACTAATGAGCCTAATGACCAGCCTAATAATGAAAAAGATTTAATATCAAGTTTATTTATAGTATCTAAAACACGGTTTTTAAATTCATCTAATGATTTAATATTGTTCCAATCAATATAGATTAGATTAAACTTTTCTGACAAGTGAGGAGCGATTTTTTTCCATACTATACTAGACATTCCCCAGCCAGGTAGTAAAATTAAATAAGGTTTTTTCATGTATTTACTCCTATATAATATTCAATAATTTACCAATGGTTTTTAACTTTTCTAGAACTAATTCTAGGTCTTGCTTAGTATGTGTAGCCATTAAGGATATTCTTAAATGACTTGTTTCATTAGGAACAGAAAGTGCACAAATGGCTGGTATATATATACATTTTTCTAATAAATATTTACTAATTTCAATTGTTTTTTCTACATCTCCGATTATTATTGGTATAATTGTAGTTTCAGAATAAAGAATATTAAAATTTAATTCCCTTAGTTTTTTTGAAACCAAACAGACAAAGATAATAAATTTTCTCGCCTTTTTTCAAATGAAGCTTCTAGAAAAATTTTTAAAATAATCTATAAGATATTGTTTCCCTATTACATATCCTCCTTCAGAAGTAATGGTTTTACTTAAAGTTCCCATCATGATATCTATTTCATATAGCAGCCTTTTTTAAACGAGGATTATTTTTATTTAGTTACTTTTAATTTTTTTAAAATATGTTCCATGTGAAAAATCTCCTAACAAAAGTATTTTTTATACGTCTTTTTTATAAAATAAACTAATATAAGAATATTGTCAACCTAAATCAAAAATAAAGTTTACAAACCTGTAAAAAATTAATAAATTAAATTCATAAATCTTATAATAATAATTAATAATTTTTATAAATAAGGTAAGTTATTATCAGTAATATAGATGAATATAAATATTTTATAGAAGTAATGAATATAAGGAGAGATACTTTGAATGAGATATTAGATCCTATCACTATACCTAAATATGTTGAGCAGCTACCTATACCAAAAGTATTTGTTCCACAATTGTTGAAAGATCCTAATACTTGTATGGTTACAGGAGAATATTATTATGTAACTGCTTCAGAATTTACTCAACAATTATTGCCAAGGTGTTTTCCAAAGACTACTGTTTGGGGATATGGTGGAAAAGTTAAAGATTATTTCACTGGACAAATATACTACAATTATAGAAGTTATCCAGGTCCAACTTTTGAGACCACAAGAGGAGTTCCTATTAATGTTCAGTGGGTTAATAATCTTACAGGATATAATCCCCTTGCAGTAGATCCGACTCTTCATTGGGCAGATCCTAATGAAATTGGAATGATAAAACCACAAGATGTACCGCCATTTCCACCAGGATTACCCAAGGCACAATCACCTATCCCACTAGTTACACATGTTCATGGAGGAGAAGTTTGTTCTACATTTGATGGACATCCGGAGGCGTGGTTTACTTCAAATGAAAAATTAATAGGACCTCAATTTGGCACTTCATTATATCAATATTTGAATACTCAACCATCTACAACATTATGGTATCATGATCATGCTTTAGGAATAACAAGATTAAATGTTTATATGGGTCTTGCAGGATTCTATATAATCAGAGACAAAAATAATCCTTTGGATATTCCAGGATGTATATTACCAGATAAAAAACATGAAATACCACTAGTTATACAAGATCATACTTTTAATACTGATGGAACATTGTATTTCCCTAATGTAGGTGACAATCCAGACATCCATCCTTATTGGCAACCAGAATTTTTTGGCAATACTATATCAGTGAATGGCATGACATGGCCTAATTTAAATGTTGAACAAACTATGTATAGATTTAGAATGTTAAATGGAGCTAATGCTAGATTTTTCACTTTGAAATTTTCTAACGATATGTCATTTCTTCAAATAGGAAGTGATGGAGGGTATTTTGAACAGCCAGTAAAACTTAAAGAACTTACACTTGCACCAGCACAAAGAGCGGATGTACTTATAGATTTTTCTTCTTTAAAATATGGTACAAAAATTATATTAACTAATAGTGCCAATACTCCTTTTTCTAAATTTACAGCACCAAACCCAGATACAACGGCACAGGTTATGCAGTTTACAGTGAAGGAATGTAATAGGCCGTTTAAACTTGTTTTACCAGAAAAATTAAATAAGATACCACAGTTAGTTCCTGATGTACCCAAAAGAGTATTAACTCTAATAGAACTTACAGGAAAGGGGGGACCAACGGAATTGTTACTTGACGGACAAAAATGGTCAGCACCTATAACAGAATGTCCTATTGTAGGTTCTACTGAATTATGGGAATTAGTTAATCTTACTGCAGATACTCATCCAATTCATCTTCATTTGGTTCAATTTCAGTTAAAAGACAGGCAAAAATTTGATGTAAATAAATATAGTAATGATTGGTTAAGGCTGAATGGTATGCCACCTTTAAAACATTATACAAAAGTCATTGATCCAAAAGATTATTTACAAGGAGGAATTATTCCACCTGAGCCCAATGAAAAAGGATGGATGGATACAGTAAGAGCATATCCAGGGGTAGTTACTAGAATTTTAGTTCGATTTGCACCATTGGATGCTGAGCCATCTAAAGTTAAACCAGGTAAAAATCTATATCCGTTTGATCCACAAGAAGGACCAGGATATGTATGGCATTGTCATATATTGGATCATGAAGATAATGAGATGATGAGACCTATGCTTGTTGTAAATAAGAAAATTCATAATAAGAGTGAATAAAAATTAAATATATGAATTAAATGAATCATCCAATTTAAATAAAATATGGATTTAAAGAAACTTTATTGAAATTTATCAAATGATAGTGTATATTATAAACTAATTAGAAAAACTAATTGAGAAAAATTAATAAAGGACGAGAAAAAGGGGGCTAAAATATGTCATTTAAAGCAAGAAAAGTGGCTATAATTGGAACAGGATCAGTTGGGGCAAGCTGCGCATTTGCATTAGTTAATCAATGTGTATGTGAAGAAATATTACTGGTTGATTTGAAGAGAGATAAAGCAGAGGGGGAAGCTTTAGATTTAAATCATGGGATTGAATATATGTCTTCAACAACTAAGATAAGGGTAGGAACATATGAAGATTGTAAAGATGTAGATGTCATAGTAATGACAGCAAGTGAACCACCTAGACCGAATGAAACGAGATTAGATATATTAGAAGATAGTAAAGGGATTTGTAAAATGATAGTAGATTCTGTTATGAAAGCGGAATTTAATGGATTTTTTGTATTAGTTACAAATCCAGTAGATGTAATTGCATATTACACATGGAAATTATCAGGATTACCTAAAAATAGAGTTATAGGTACAGGAACAGCATTAGATACAGCGAGATTAAAAACATTAATTTCAGCTGAATTAGATGAAGTAGATACAAAATCAATACAAGCATTTGCAATGGGGGAACATGGAGATTCACAAATGGTGCCATGGTCTAAAGTCTCAATTGCTGGAGAACCATTATTAGATCTTATGAAAAAAAATGATAAGTTAGCTAAACTACACTTAGATAAGATGGAACTAAAAACAGCTAAATTAGGATGGGATATATATGTAACTAAAGGAACAACTTATTATGGTATAGCATCAACTGTAGTTGGTATAATAAAATCTATTTTCCATGATGACAAAAAAGTTATACCTGTATCAACTCTTTTAGAGGGTGAGTATGGACAAAATGATGTATATATGGGAGTTCCAACTGTTATAGGTAAAAATGGAGTTGAAAAAATTATTGAGTTAGAACTCACTGATACTGAGAAAGAGAAATTTAATAACTCAGCAAATGTAATAAAAAAATATATTAAAAAATTAGGTTAAAAATATATTTTAATTTAATGTATTTAGATATATTAGATATATAAGATTTATTATAAGTAGTTTATAATAAATAGTTTTTTAGGAAGATTCTATAAGTTATGAAATAATTACTTTTATATTATTATTTATACAATATAAAAAGATTGTTGATAAATAAAGTGTATTCTTAGTCAAGGACATTTAAAAAAGAACTATATAATTATGGTGTAAGAAGATGATTTCTGTATTGTGAACAGGAGTCATCTTTTTAAGTTTCATTGATATCTATAACACGATTCCTTCTAACATATCTAACTTTTGGAAGTTCATTCTTATATTGTAATAATTTAACTTTAGCTTAAAGATGAGCATATTTTTTAATGAAGATAATTCTTTTTCAATTGGTCGTCCTTATTAAAGAGTAAAGCTCAGTTACTTATAGTTGTCCTAAGTTAATATAATATTGTATACTAAAAGTTAATTAGAGAAAACTAATAAAAAATGAAAAAGAAGGGGTAGAGTATGTCATTTAAAATAAGAAAAGTAGCTATAATTGGAACAGGTCCAGTTGGTGCAAGTTGTGCATTTGCATTAATGAACCAATGTATGTGTGAAGAAATATTAATGATTGATATAAATGAAGATAAAGCTAAAGGAGAAACTTTAGATTTAAGTCATGCAATTGAATATATGCCTTTGAGAAGTAAAATAAGAGTAGGAACATATGAGGAATGCAAGGATGTAGATGTTATAGTAATTACAGCAAGTGCACCTTTAAAACCACAACAAACAAGATTGGATATAGCAGGAGTTAATTCGAAAATATGTACTTCAATAGTAGAACCTATTATGAAGTCTGGATTTGATGGATTTTTTATATTAGTTTCAAATCCTGTTGATGTAATTTCATATCATACATGGAAGCTATCTGGGTTAACTAAAAATAAAGTTATAGGAACAGGAACTTCATTAGATACGGCAAGATTAAAAACATTGATTTCAGCAGAACTAGAAGGAATAGATACAAAATCAATACAAGCTTTTGCAATGGGTGAACATGGAGATTCTCAAATGGTTCCATGGTCTAAAGTTACAATTGCTGGAGAATCATTTTTAAACTTAATGAAAAAAAATTCTTCATTAGCAAAATTAGATTTAGATAAAGTTGTATGGAAGACAACTAGATTAGGTTGGGATATATATGAAACAAAAGGAACTACTTATTATGGTATAGCAGCATCTGTTGTTGGAATAATAAAATCTATTTTTCATGATGAAAAGAAAGTTATACCTGTATCTGCACTTTTAGATGGTGAATATGGAGAGAAAGATGTATATGCAGGAATTCCAGCTATTATAGGTAAAAATGGAATAGAAAAGGTTATAGAGCTTGAATTAACAGATGAAGAAAAAGATAAGTTTAAAAAGTCATTAGATATATTAAAAAATTGTATTAAAAGTATAGGATATTAATAAAATACAAAACTTATTTGAGTATGGAACTTTAGCTATAAATAGTTTATAATAGTTCTATAAAAAAATATATGGCTAGGGGTGCTATATAAGAAAGCTGAGAGATATTTAATATCAACCCTTTTACCTGATTTGGATAATACCAACGTAGGAAAGCTTATTAATAATAAAAAATTATTGATATTTGCATAGATAGAAGGCTATGTTCCAAGTTGGGGCATAGTCTTTTTCATTTGAAAATAATTAATAAACACAAGCTTCAATGTTAAATATTAACAGGAAGGAGAAGAAAGTATTAAATGAATTTCAGGGATATGGCATATAAAAAATAAATTAAGGAGAAAGTTTTATGATTAATTATATTATAATGGCAATTAATATACTATTATTACTTATCTATGTATTACAATTAAAAAAAGAAAAATTTACGACTAAAAGAATGGTCATAGTATCTATGTTTAGTGGATTATCATTTATATTATATATGATCCCATTCGTTAAATACCCTCAAGGGGGAGGAATAACATTATTTTCAATGCTACCAACAATGTTATTAGCTATATTATATGGAAATGCAGCAGGACTCACAGGAGGAGCTATATTTGGTTTACTTAAACTTATAAATGGGGCAACGGTAGTACATCCGGCTCAATTTTTATTGGACTACATACTATCAACTATGGCATTAGGACTAGCTGGTTCATTTGGAAGTGATAAAAAGTATAAAATAGCTATAGGTGGATTATTAGGTGTTATATTGAGTGTTTTAGTTAATATAATTTCAGGAGCAGTTTATTTTGGGCAATATGCACCAAAGGGAATGAATGTTTGGTTATATTCTACTATTTATAATGGATCCAGTGCTGGAGTTGAAGGAATATTAAGTGTTGTTTTATTAGTTATATTACCTATAAAAAGATTTAAATTAAATGAATAATATAAGTATACTACATGTAAATTCTTCATATACAGTATAATCATATTATATAAAATAAACAAGAACCAAGCCCTAATTATTGAGAAGAGCATAGGAATAGGGATTTTATACTGAATATTCTCATGTAAACATCAGTAACCTAAAAGTAGCCATAAATATAACTACATACAATATTTGCTTAAAATTTAATATATTGTTATCATAATATATGTATTTATCAAAAGCCCTATTATAGATGTTTTAAGGCATCTATAATAAGGTTTTTTTATTATATTTAGGAGGCAAGTTTGAATGAAATATAAAAATATTAAATTACGTAGGGAAGTTTTTACATCGGATGCATGGAAAATAATTCAGTGGTTAGAGAATAATCTTATAACAAGGTATCTAAATGAACAGCAAAATGTTTGTAAAAGCATTAAAGATATAATATACAGAATTAATATGCCTATATTAACACATTTATTTAATCAAAATGGTTCATTTTTCATGATAATAGAAAATGATAGAGATCCAATTGGTTTTTTAAGATTAGTACCAAAACAACAAGCTACAGAGATGGTAATAGTAATAGGAGATAAAGAAAAATGGGGGCAAGGCTTAGGAACTAGTGCAATAGTTCAAGGATTAAAACATGCTTTTTTTGAATGGAGAGTAGATGAAGTTATAGCAAAGATTAATTTAAAAAATGAACGATCGAGAAGAGTATTTAAAAAAGTTGGATTTACAAAAGATAGGGAGTTACAAAAAGAAATTCAATATTCAATATCAATACAGAAATTTTTACAGTTGGCTTCATAGTAGTAAATATTAGTAAATTGTAATAAATTTTATCCATGAATATTTGTAATTTAGTTAATCATAATAAATATAAATTATAAGTTTAATTAAGAGGATGATTATTATGAAGAGATATGTTATTGTTTCATTAATAAATGGAGATGCACAAAAGGTTCATGAAAAATTAGTTCATGATATAAGTAGTAAATTTAATGTAAGACCTCAGACACTTCCAATGCATATTACATTGAAAGCACCATTTGAAATGGAAGATATAAATGAAGTTGAGCACATAACAGAAAAATTTTGCAATAAAAATAATATAGTAAACATAGATATTAAAGGGATTGGACATTTTAGAGATAATGTTATTTTTATGGATGTTATTCCATCGAAAGAAGCTATGCAGATGAATAAAAATTATTATAAAGAATTAAAAAAGATAAAAAATTTACAATGGAGTAAGAATGAAGGAGAAAATAGAAAATTTCATTGTACTTTGGCTAGCAAAAATATTAAAAATAAATTTCGACAAATATGGGATTTTGTTATTAATAAGGAAGAAAATTTTTCAAGTATTATTGATAATATTACAATAATGGAGTATAATTTTAGAGACTTCAAGTGGGATTTATACAAAAAATTTAAATTAAAATAGAATAATAAAAATAAGTATGTTATGGAGAAGATATAAATATGTTAAGTGAAATAATAACACCCGAAGTTATAAAATTAAATGTAGAGTGTAATACTTGGGAAGAAGCTATAAATATTGGAGCGGATATACTTGTACAAAAAGGATATGTTGAAAAAGAGTATGAAGAAGCTATATTAAATAAACTAAAAGAATTGGGGCCTTATATGGTTATAACTCCGCAGATAGTAGTACCACATGCAAGACCAGAAGATGGAGTTAATAAAACATCAATAAGCCTGGTAACTTTAAAAAATTCGATAAGTTTTGGAAATGATAAAAATGATCCTGTTAAGCTTATTATTACAATAGCATCAGAAAATAATAGAGATCATATACAATTTCTATCTGAAATAGTGGACCTATTAAGAAATAAAGAAGATTTAGAAAAGATTTTTAATGCAGAAGATAAGAGCATAATAATTGATATATTAAAAAAATATAACTAGTAAAAATATAATTTACACTACAAATGCTGTTGATATTTGTAGTGTTTTTTTATGTGCGCCCAGCATGGGCGCAATCTATAAGGTGAAAGTCCTGAACGCCGAAGGTGATATAGGCGTTAGCCAATGACAAGGGTGTCCATCGTGAGGTGGAATCTGAAGGAAGTCGGATGGCAAAATTCCGGTTTGAGGAATACGAATCACATAAGAGGCTGGCTATAGCTGGATGAGTTTGCATAACAAAACAAAGTCCGTATCACCCGAAAGTTATTGCAGTATATGTGGCAGATATATGGAATGAAAGATTGCGTTCTTACCTGGGGAGGTCTGATAGATATATCATTAAAGGATGAACTTCCTACATGATAACCTACATAGTGATATGTAACTGAACTATCAGAAGTCAGCAGAGGTCATAGTACCACACTATGTGCACGTAGTGCGGGAAGGACTGAACATTAGGAGGTTTTCAACTTTGAATAATTCAAATAAATTACAAAGAAAGCAGACAACTCAATATAGAGGTCGCCTTGTGGAAGTAGAAGTGGAACTTCAAGGTAAACGAGGGGCGCAGAGTAATAATTTGGCGTTAGCAAAGGGAGAAAGAGAAAACAATGTAGTAGATGATACTAATAATCTACTTGAAAAGGTTTTAGCTAGAGAAAATATGCTAAAAGCTATGAAAAGAGTAGTTGCCAATAGAGGAAGTCATGGTATTGATGGTATGAGAGTCGATGAACTTCGAGGGTTTATTATCAAAAATTGGCTAACAATTAAGCAAAAGTTATTAGAAGGAAGGTATAAACCTTCACCAGTTAGGAGAGTGGAAATACCAAAACCTGACGGTGGAATTAGATTGCTTGGAATACCTACTGTACTTGATAGATTAATACAACAGGCATTAGCTCAAGAACTTAATAAAATTTATGACCCTACCTTTTCGGATAATAGCTATGGATTTAGACCAAATAAAAGTGCTAAACAAGCTATATTAAAATCAAGACAATATATCAATGAGAGGCATAAATGGGTTGTTGATATAGACTTAGAAAAATTCTTTGATAAAGTTAACCATGATATATTAATGGAAAGACTTTCAAGAAGAATAAAGGACAAAAGGGTACTTAAACTAATTAGAAATTATCTTAAATCTGGAATAATGATAAATGGATTGAAGGTAAAATCAGATAAAGGTACACCGCAAGGTGGTCCATTAAGCCCAATACTTGCTAATATTATGCTTGATGAAGTAGATAAAGAACTTGAGAAAAGAGGTCATAGATTTTGCCGATTTGCAGATGACTGCAACATTTATGTCAAAAGTAAAAAGGCAGGATTAAGAGTTATGGCAAGTATAAGAAAAATACTTGAAGGTTTATTAAAACTTAAAGTTAATGAAAATAAAAGTGCAGTAGATTTTGTGACGAGAAGAAAATTTCTTGGATTTTCATTCTATTTTGCAAAAGGCGGAGCCAATATAAGAATACATGAAAAGTCATATAAAAGATTCACAAATAAAATAAGAAAATTAACAAACCGTAATAAAGGTATAAGTATGGAATATAGAGTTTATATGATTAACCAATTAACGATTGGATGGATTAATTACTTTGGAATAGCGAAAGCTAACGCTAAAATACAAAAAATAGATAGTTGGATAAGAAGAAGGTTAAGGAGTTGTATTTGGAAACAATGGAAAAAGGTTAAAACTAGAGGACGAAACCTCATAAAACTAGGTCTTCCGACCTATAAAGCATGGGAATATGCAAATACAAGAAAAGGCTATTGGAGAATATCCAAAAGCCCAATTCTTGATACAATCTTAAACAACAAATATATTGAAAATCTTGGTTACAAAAGTATATCTAAAAGATATCAGCTAATACATAATTCTTAATGAACCGCCGTATACCGAACGGTCAATGTCATCAACTTAATATGTAAATAACTTGAAAAATAAAAAGTGTGAAAAAATAGTTGACTTCATAAAAAATACCCAATAATTATTTTGAACACATTTTTGTGTACCAATTTGATTAAAGGTGATAGTAATGAAAACTAAAAGCAGGTTTAATAAAGGAATTATAGTGAGTAATACTTTAATAGGGGATTATTCATTTAAATGTACCAATAGAACTAAAGAAATACACTTTACGGGTGAGAGAAAAATGGGATTTAAGGAAACAATAATGTTTATGATAAATATGGTTAATAAATCTCTACAAGTAGAGCTAAATAATTACTTTGAAACGATTTTAAATAAAGATAATCCTAGTACAAAGCAAGCTTACTCAAAAGCTAGACAAAATATTGAAGCAAAAGCATTTATTCAGTTGAATGATAAGATAAATGAACTTGTATATAAGGATGAATTTGAATATAAATTATGGAATGGATACAGATTAAGTGCAATTGATGGAAGTGTAATACAACTGCCAGATACTAAATTATTAAGAAAAGAATTTGGTTATATAGAAAATCAGAAAAATAAAGTTGCAAGAGCAAGAGTTTCTTGTATATTAGATGTATTAAATAAAATAGTTATTGAAAGTAAAATAGACATATATAAAGCATCAGAAAGAAATATGGCAAAAGAGTTAATATTGAAGATGCTTAAAAATAGAACAGAATCAGAATTAATTCTTTTTGACAGAGGTTATCCAGGAACAAAGTTTTTTTCATTCTTGAAAGAAAATAATGTTGAATTTCTTATGAGGGCAAAAGTTAATTTTTCAAAAGATATAAAAAATGCAAAACAACCAGATCAAATTATCAATATAAAAAATGGTAAAGAAGTACTAACTGTAAGAGTTGTAAGGTTTTTGCTTTCATCTGGTATTGAAGAAGTCTTAATAACAAGTTTACTTGATAAAAAATATACACTTGAGGATTTAAAAGAATTATATTTTAAGAGATGGTGTGTTGAAGTAAAGTATGATGAGTTAAAAAATAGATTAGAGATTGAAAACTTTACGGGAAGAACAAAAAAAGCAATAGAACAAGATTTCTATGCATCTATTTACTTATCAAATATGATTGAATTAGCTAGACAAGAAAGTGATAAAATTATTAAAGAAAAAAATAAAGGGAAAAATCTAAAGCATGAGTATAAAACTAATTTAAATATTTTGATTGGAAGTCTGAAAGATAAATTAATAATAATGATGCTTGAAAAAGACAGGGGAAAAAGGACGAAGATGTTCAAAAATATAATGAAACAGGCCTCTCAAAATACTATTCCTATAAGACTTGGAAGACAATATCCAAGGAAAGATAGTGTTTCGAGGTGCAAATATAAAGCTAATTGTAAACGCTCATTATAAAACAATTAAAATCAATTCAATTTTATGAAAGTGTAAATTAAATTTACTTCAAAAATGATGTAAGTTTATTTAAGTTATACCTATATAGTAGCATTTTGAAAGAAAAATATATTATTAAGTCACAATGGATAACATTAAAGAACATGTCGCACAAAGGTTTTTTACACACTTTGTTATTTACAAATATAGGTATGATTTTTAATCTAAATTTATAATTGTAAACTTATGACAACTTAAGTTGATGACATTGACCGAACGGTACGTACGGTGGTGTGAGAGGACGCTAAATAAAATAATTATTTAGCTCCTACTCGATAAAAAATAATAATATTCATAATCAAATAGATATTAAAATTCAATAACAATTGAAAATGAATATCAATAGTGATATAATAAAGAAAGCTTAATTTGAAAAATATAAAAAGGAAGTGTGGTTATGGATATATTTCAAAAAATAAATAAAGGTGTAGGTGTAGCAGCGACGGCAATTATAATAGCTGGAGGAATTCCTCAGGTAACACAAGCTATGGATAATGTAAATACCGTACCTAAATTAGAAGCAAAGTCCATATGTAAAAACATTGAAAATTCTATTAAGAACGGAACGTATGAAGTTGATAAGTTAAATGTGAATTTATATTCTAATATGAACGCAGTTCCACAAAAGGATAGCAAAGTATTAGATGAAAAGAAATCAATTGAAAAATCTAGAAAAAATAAATTAGAAGATAATGCGAGTAAGGATCAACAAAAATCACTAAAGTCAAAAAAAATAAAAAAGGAAAATGTACAATCTCAACTAAAATCAGAAGAAACAAAAGTAAAAATAAAAACATTAAAGGCAGAAAATGATGAACCATCAATGTCAGGAACATACTTAGAAAAAGAAGCAAAATATATAAAAGAAAATGGAAAGATATATTGTGAAATTAAACTATTGGCAGTTGATTGGATGAAAAATATAAAGATAGATGTAGATGGAAATGAAGCTAAACATACTGTAAAGGAAACAGGCAAAACACAAGTTATGGGAATGGAGCATAAAGGAGGAATTATAAGATTTGAGGTTCCAAGGGTAAATCCTAAACTAACATTCCATATGTATGTAGTACCAATGACTAGTAATGTTACATTTAGAGTAGTAGGGGAAGAACAAAATCAAGATCAAACTAAACCAGTAGAAAAGCCAAAAGAGAATGAGACAAAACCAGATACTAAGCCAACAACAAAACCAACAGATAGTCAAGTGAAACCAGAAGAAAAACCAACTGGAAATGAGGTTAAACCAAATAAACCGGAAGAAAAACCTGTTAAGCAAGTTGATGTAACAACGAAACCAGATACTAATAAACCGAAATCAGAAGAAACAAAAGTAAAAATAAAAACATTAAAGGCAGAAAATGATGAACCATCAATGTCAGGAACATACTTAGAAAAAGAAGCAAAATATATAAAAGAAAATGGAAAGATATATTGTGAAATTAAACTATTGGCAGTTGATTGGATGAAAAATATAAAGATAGATGTAGATGGAAATGAAGCTAAACATACTGTAAAGGAAACAGGCAAAACACAAGTTATGGGAATGGAGCATAAAGGAGGAATTATAAGATTTGAGGTTCCAAGGGTAAATCCTAAACTAACATTCCATATGTATGTAGTACCAATGACTAGTAATGTTACATTTAGAGTAGTAGGGGAAGAACAAAATCAAGATCAAACTAAACCAGTAGAAAAGCCAAAAGAGAATGAGACAAAACCAGATACTAAGCCAACAACAAAACCAACAGATAGTCAAGTGAAACCAGAAGAAAAACCAACTGGAAATGAGGTTAAACCAAATAAACCGGAAGAAAAACCTGTTAAGCAAGTTGATGTAACAACGAAACCAGATACTAATAAACCGAAATCAGAAGAAACAAAAGTAAAAATAAAAACATTAAAGGCAGAAAATGATGAACCATCAATGTCAGGAACATACTTAGAAAAAGAAGCAAAATATATAAAAGAAAATGGAAAGATATATTGTGAAATTAAACTATTGGCAGTTGATTGGATGAAAAATATAAAGATAGATGTAGATGGAAATGAAGCTAAACATACTGTAAAGGAAACAGGCAAAACACAAGTTATGGGAATGGAGCATAAAGGAGGAATTATAAGATTTGAGGTTCCAAGGGTAAATCCTAAACTAACATTCCATATGTATGTAGTACCAATGACTAGTAATGTTACATTTAGAGTAGTAGGGGAAGAACAAAATCAAGATCAAACTAAACCAGTAGAAAAGCCAAAAGAGAATGAGACAAAACCAGATACTAAGCCAACAATAAAACCAACAGATAGTCAAGTAAAACCAAAAGAAAAACCAACTGGAAATGAGGTTAAACCAAATAAACCGGAAGAAAAACCTGTTAAACCAGTTGAGGTAACAACGAAGCCAGATAATAAACCAAATTCCATAATAGATATTATGAAATCAGGAGTTTATGAAATTAAAAGTGTGTTTGAAGTTAAAAATGAAGAAGAAAAGGAAATAATAAGTAAACACTTAGATAAAAATATAAATTTAGAAATAGAAAATAAAAAATCATATGTGGTATTAAAAATAAAGGGTAAAAAAGATAGTATAAAACAAATTATAGTAGATGGTAATAAGGCTGAAGTTGAAGTTGTAGAGCAAAATGTTATAAAGAAAAATAGATTGTCTACAAAAAATACATTATCACTAATGAATGCTAAATCTGATGAAGAAACTACCACTATAAGATTTAATATTCCTAAAATAGATTCAAATGTTCAAGTAGAACTGTATGATGAAGAATCTAAAAAGGATATTAAATTTAAACTTAAACTATATATGAGTAATCATGGAAATATAGATGAAAATTCAAAACCACAGCCAAAGCCACAAGAGAAACCACAATCTAATCAAACAAAACCAGTAGAAAATACAAAAGAACAAGTAAAGAAACAAAAAACAAAACAAATAAAAGTAAAAGTATTAAAAGAAAAGTCAAATGAATCATCAATGGCAGGGGAATATTTAGATAAGAATGTTATTTATACAGAAAAAGATAGTAAGAGATTTTTTACACTGACAGTAAATAGAATAGACTGGATGAAAAATATAGCAGTATCAGTGAATGGAAGAGATGTAAGTTATGATAAAAAAGAATCAGGACAAACAGCTGAGCTAACATTTGAAGTTGGAAGTGAGAATTCAGAAGTAATATTACACATGAATGTAGTGCCAATGGGGAATGCAAGAGTAGCTTTTAGAGTAATAAAAGATAATTCAAGTTCTAGTACTAAACCAACTACAGGTAAAACGGAAGATAAAAATGAACAAAATCAAAAATATAAAGAAAAGCAAAAAGATAAAGATAAACTTAAAATTAATGCAAATGAAGATGGAATGTATAGAGTAAACATTAATGCTTTAAAGAAAGATTCAGATGAACCATCAATGGCAGGACAATATCTAAATGGGATTGCTGACTATGAAGTTAAAGAGGGAACTAAGTATCTTACAGTGACTTTAAATAGAATGGATTGGATGAAAAATGTTGCTGTATATGTTAATGGAGATAAAAAGAAGTATGAAGAAAAGTCTATTGGAAAGAACAGAAGTGAAATTAAGTTTGAAACAGATGGTATAGGAGCTGAAGTTAAGCTTGAAATGAATGTAGTACCAATGGGAAATTCAAGAGTTACATTTAGAGTTGTTCCTAAAAAGAGCTCTCTTGAATTAATAAAAAAATATAAGGATTCATCAAATAAAAAAGAAGATGTTAAAGATAATAAGACAACTACTAATGATAAAGATAATAAAAATAAAGATGGATTAGATAATAAACACGATAGTGAAAAAGACAATCAAAAAAGTAGCGTATCAAAACCTAGTGCTAGTAATGAAGATAATAAAACTAATAATGATTTAATAAAGACATCTAAAGAAGATAATAAAAATATAAGTTCTAATAAGGACGGATTGTATGAAATAAATATAAAAACATTAAAAGAAAATAATAATGAGTCATCAATGGCGGGAACTTATTTAGGAAATAAGGCAAGAATTCAAATTAAAAACGGTAAAAAATATACCATAGTAACACTAGATAGAAGTGATTGGATGAAGAATATCGATGTGTTGGTAAATGGTAAAAGTGTGAAATATGATGTTATTAATGTAAAATCATCTGCTAATGGAGAAAAAACTACAACAATTAAATTTGAAGTACCAGAATTAAATTCTGAAATTAAATTTAAAATGAACGTAGAGCCAATGGGAAATTCAAGAGTTACATTTAGAGTTGTAATGCAGAAAGATACACTTAGATTTTTGCAGGGAAATGAGTATGATCCAAATAAGGCAGAAGAATATTTAAATAATTTAGCAAATGAAACACAAGGAAATAAGGATTATAAAAGTGGATTAAATACATCGAATACTAGTAAAAACACAAATTCACCAGAATTATCACAAAAGAAATTACCTAAGACAGGATTACCTTTTGGTGGAGGGCTAATTGCAACAATAGGAAGTGCTTTATCTGGACTTGGTTTTACATTAATGAAAAAAAATAAGAAAAGGGGAGAATAAAAAATGAAGAAAAATTTTTTAAAGGTTTTAACAGTAGGAGTTTTAGCTGGAGGGGTTATGTTTTCCTCAGTACAAGCTTTTGCGCAAACAGGAAATAATAATCGCCCATTAAAATTAGAAAGCTCTGTACAATTAGCGAAAAACGATTCTTTAAAAGATGGAACATACACTGTAAGTATACAAGTTTTAAAAGAGAAAGATAATGATTTATCAATGGCAGGTCAATATATAGGACAAAATATTAAATTAGATGTAAAAAATGGAGTTATATATGCAAATGTTGATATTACAAGATTAGATTGGATGAAAAACATAAATATATTTGTTGATGGTTCAGATGTAAAATATGAAACATCTAAAAAAGGTAGTCAAGCAGGAACTTTAAGATTTAAGATTCCAAGTACAAAAGCTAAGATAATGTTTAAGATGAATGTAGTTCCAATGGGAAATGCAAGAGTTGCTTTTAGAGTAGTAATGCAAAATGATGTGAAGGCAGTAAGTGGATCAGCTACAATAAATAATACATCACAAAAAAATTCAGTAGATAATAAGAAAGATGATAAAAATAGCAATACAACTGATAAAAAAGAATTACCACAAACAGGACTTCCAATTACTCAAGCGGAATTACCAATGCTTGGTGGATTAACTACTATTGCAGGAATGTTCTTATTGAAGAAAAAAAATAAATAGTTTTATATATAACTCTATTTTAAGAAAGCTAATAATTCCTTAAAATGGAGTTTATTTATCAACAAATGGAGGGAGTAAATATGAGAAAAAAAGTTTTATCTCTATTAATGGTTACAGTAATGAGTTTTGGACTAGTTGCATGCGGAAGTAAAAATAGTACTAAACAGACAAATGCTACTGAAACAAAAAGTGAAGATACAAGGATAATTGCAGGAAGTATGGCTGTAGCAGAAATGTTAGCAAAATTAGATGTTAAAATTGTAGGAAGACCTACAACTCAGTATGATATATCAGATAAGGTAAAGCCAGTACCTGAAATTGGACTACCTATGAATCCAGATTTAGAAAGAATTAAAGCGTTAAAACCAAATGTATATGTAACTTCTGGAGCTTTAGAAGAGATGATAGGAGATAGATTAAAGGAAAATAAAATAAACACTATATTTTGTAATTTAGATTCTTATGATTCCGTAAAGGATACTATAAAAACTATTTCAGCAAAGTTTAATAAGAAAGAAAATGGAGAAAAATTAATTAAAGAAATTAATGATAAAGAAACTAAGATATTAAAAGACGTTAATAAAAATAAAAAAGTTAAAGTAATGATTTTATTTGGAGCTCCAGGACACTTTATGTTATCTACTAAAAATTCTTTTGCTGGAAGCATAATAGAAAAATTAGGAGCAGAAAATATTGCAAATAAAGCAAATCTTAAAGGACAATATGTACCATTTTCATTAGAAACTGCATTAAAAGAAAATCCAGATATAATTTTTAGAATGTACCATGGATATATAGATGAAGCAAAAAAGCAAGTTAATGAAGAATTTAAAACAAATTCTCAATGGAAACAGTTTAAAGCAGTAAAAGAAAATAAAATATATGATTTAGATCCAAAGTATTTTGGAGTTACAGGAGATATAAAAATAGCAGATTCATTAGAAAAAATGAAGGATTATTTATATAAATAATCGGGAATGGTGAACATTATGAAAAATTTAAGTGATAGATTAAAAATATTAATAATATTATTCTCATTAATAATTTTAGGGGTTTTAATAATTCTTACTATTGGAATAGGAAGTGTAAGTATACCTATAAAAGATATAATTGATACGTTTTTAGGGCATGGAAATGAAATAAATGAAAGTATAATCATGGATATGAGATTGCCTAGAATAATTATAGCTGTTTTTGTTGGAGCTAGTTTATCAATATCAGGAGCATTATTACAGTCTGTTATGAGTAATCCATTAGCAGATCCAGGAATTACTGGTGTTTCATCAGGAGCGAGTTTAGTAGCTATAATAGTTATGATTTACTTTCCTGAATTACATGGAGTATTGCCTTTTATGGCATTTTTAGGAGCAGTAGTTGCTTGCATAATGGTTTTTGCTCTTTCATGGGACAATGGATTAAGTTCTATGAGAATAATTTTAGCAGGAGTAGCTGTAAATGCAATTTTTGTAGGGGCTACATCTTTACTATCAGTTTTAAATAGTGATAAGATACAGGGAATTTTATTATGGATAAATGGAAGTATAGCGTATAAGGGATGGAATGATGTAATTTATCTTGTTCCATATAGTATTATAGGAATAGTCCTTGCTTTGCTTTGTGCAAAAGGATCAAATCTTTTGGCACTTGGAGATAATGTTGCAACTAATCTTGGCGTTAATGTAAATAAAACAAGAATTTTTATATCGTTAGTTGCAGTTTTTTTAGCAGGAATAAGTACATCAGTAGTAGGTATTATAGGATTTATAGGGCTTATAGTTCCTCATATATGTAGGTTAATATTAGGTTATGATTATAAGTATTTAATACCTATGAGTGCTACACTTGGAGGAATTCTATTATTGGTTGCAGATACTATGGCAAGATTTATAGCAAGACCTGTAGAACTTCCAGTAGGTGTAATAATGTCCATGATAGGTGGTCCATTTTTCTTATTCCTTTTAAGGAGGCGCAAGTAATATGCTAAAAATAAGTGATTTTACAATAGGATACAATGAAAAGGTTATAGTAAAAGATTTTAATTTACATGTAAAAAAGGGTGAAATGCTTACAATAATAGGACCTAATGGTTCAGGAAAATCAACAGTTTTAAAAGCTGTAGGAAGATTATTAAAACCTATGAATGGAGTAGTTTATTTAGATGGAAAGTTATTACTTGAAATGAGTAATAAAGAGATATCAAAAGAAATGGCTTGTCTTTCACAACATAATTCTGCTCCAAAAGATATGACAATAAGAAAAATAGTTTCTTTCGGAAGAAATCCTCATAAAAATTGGTTTGAATCATTAAATAAAAAAGATGAGGATATAATTACCTGGGCAATAGAAAAAACTAATCTCACACATATGGAAAATAAAAATATTTCAGATATTTCAGGAGGAGAAAGACAAAGAGCATGGATAGCTATGGCACTTGCTCAAAATCCGAAAGTATTACTTTTAGATGAACCAACAACATATTTAGATATAAATAATCAAATAGAGATATTAGAACTTGTTAAAGAGTTAAATAAAAAATTAAATTTAACTGTAGTAATGGTTTTACATGATTTAAATCAGGCTGCTAAGTATAGTACAGAAGTATTAGTATTAAAAGACGGTACCATAAAAGCACAAGGAAAGCCAGAAAAAATTTTAGATAAAGAATTAATAAGAAGTGTATATAACGTAGATATGGATATATTAAAAAATCAGTTTGGAGAAAAAGTTATTTTTATTCCAAAGCAGGTATATAAAGAAAATAAAATGTAAGAGGTATTTAAGGAGCAGTAATTTATGAAAAAAAAGATTATACCAATTTTATTAATAGTGATAGGTTTAATATTAATTTTTACTGGGATAGGACTGAAAATTTATTCTAAAAATAGAGAAGCAAAATTAATAAAAAAATTTAGTGAAGAAATACAATTACAAAAAGAAAGTAACAAATCAGATAACAAAGAAAATAAAAAAGATGATAATGAAAAAGAAAACAAAAAACAAAATGTTCATATAGGAAAAGAACTTGCTTTAATAGAAATACCATCTATTGATTTACAGTCTGTAATTGTAGAAGGGATGGAAAAAGAGCAATTAAGGTACTACCTATGTCATTTTCAGAGTACAGCAATGCCGGGGGAAAATGGAAATTTTTCAATAGCAGGGCATAGTAGCTTTATTTATAATGAAATTTTAAATCATCTTTATGAAGTTAATGTTGGAGATGTAATTAAATTAAAAACTAAAAAAGGTGAATTTAACTATGTTATAAATAAAAAATTTATTGTTGAACCTAATGAAGTTGAAGTTTTAGATCAAAATAAAGATAAAAAGACAATGACTATAGTTACGTGTAGCAATAGAGGAAAAAAGAGATTGATAGTAACCGCCCAAATGAATGACAAAATGTAAGAAATATATTTATGGAGGTGAATTTGAAAGATGGTAAACAAACGACTAATAAACTTAGTTGAAGGTTGCAAAAAATGGGTGTTTTTAACTGTATTAATGAATTGGATAAGTTTGATATTAAATATAATATCGATAATTTATATAGGTCATTATATACAATCTACATATTTATATGGGATTAGTTTAAAAAAAGGACTAATGACATTAGGGATTTTAATTTCAGCTATATTTATTAGATTTATATGTAATTATATGGCTGTTAAGTTTTCAAGCAAGTGTTCTGAGGATGCAAGAATATCTCTTAGAAATGTTTTATATAACAAACTTTTAGAACTAGGTGTTCATTATAATGAAAGTGTGTCAACATCGGAAGTTGTACAGGTGGCAATAGATGGTATAGAACAATTAGAGATGTATTTTGGAAAATATCTACCACAATTTTTTTATAGTTTATTAGCTCCAATAACTTTATTTATAGTATTAAGTTTTATAAATGTAAAGGCTGCATTAGTATTAATTTTATGTGTTCCATTAATTCCCATATCCATAGTGGCAATAATGAAAATTGCAAAGAAACTTCTTTCGGATTATTGGGGAGTTTATGTAAATCTTGGGGATACTTTTTTAGAAAATCTTCAAGGACTTACAACATTAAAAATTTATAGTAGAGATGAAGATAAGAATCAAGAAATGAATTTAGAAGCAGAAAGATTTAGAAGAATAACTATGAAGGTTTTGGCTATGCAGCTAAACTCTATAACTTTAATGGATTTAATTGCCTTTGGAGGAAGTGCAATAGGAATAATAATAGCATTAAAAGAACTTTCTATAGGAAATTTAAATATACAAGGTACATTTTCTATTATGTTACTTTCAGCAGAATTTTTTATACCTTTGAGGCTTTTAGGATCTTTTTTTCATGTAGCTATGAATGGAATTGCAGCATCGGAAAAAATATTTAAAATAATTGATTCGCCTTGTATAAGATATGATTCTTATGAAGCCGAAAATTTTGATACTATAGACATACAATTTAGTAATGTAAGTTTTGGCTATGAAAAAGAAAGAAAAATTTTAAATAGTATTAATTTAAATATAGAGCATGGAAAAATAACAGCTATAGTTGGTGAGTCTGGGTGTGGTAAAAGTACTATTTCTAATATGATAATGGGATTTTATAAAGAATATACAGGCGATATAAAATTAAATAATACGGAACTTAGAAATATTAATGATTATAAATTAAGAAAAAAAATAAATGTAGTTAATCATAATAGTTATATCTTTACAGGAACTATAGAAGATAATTTAAAAATGGCAAAAGAGAATGCTACTGAAAAAGAAATTTATAATGTATTAAGAAGAGTTAATTTATATGATTTTGTTATAGGATTACCTAAAGGCTTAAAATCTAAAATAAAAGAAGGCGGAAGTAATCTTTCGGGTGGGCAAAAACAAAGATTAGCTCTTGCAAGGGCATTATTATATGATAGTGAAATTTATATATTTGATGAAGCTACATCGAATATAGATGTAGAAAGTGAAGATGCTATCATGAAAGTTATATATGACCTTAAAGAAGTAAAAACAGTTATCTTAATATCACATAGACTTTATAATGTAAGAAATGCTGATAATATATATGTTTTAAGCAAAGGCGAAATTGTAGAAAATGGAAATCATCAAAGCCTTATGGAAAATAAAGATGTTTATTTTAAGCTTGTAAGTGAACAACAACAATTAGAAAAGTTAGGAGCTGAGGATTGTGCGTAGACGAGGAATAGTTATAATGGGCAAACTAATAGGTCTTGTAAAACCTTTGGTGCATGTAATGTTTATTACAATAACCATGGGAGTGCTTGGATATTTAGCTTCTATTTTTATAACTATATATGGAGGTATTGGTGTTGTAAAGCTTATGGGATTTAAAATAGAAATGTCTATAAAAAATATATTTAGTATAGTAGCAGTATTAGCAGTAGCAAGAGGGTTTTTAAGGTATATAGAACAGTTTACTGGGCATTATATAGCATTTAAATTGCTAGCAATTTTAAGAGATAGAGTTTTTAAAAAGCTTAGAGAACTTTCTCCAGCGAAACTTGAAGGAGAACAAAAGGGAAACCTAATATCAATAATAACCAGTGACATAGAATTATTAGAAGTTTTTTATGCCCATACTATAGCACCTATAAGTATAGCTATTATAACATCAATATTCATGACTGTTTATATTGGAAAAATTCATGTGTACTTAGGTATAATGAGTGCATTTGGATATATTACAATAGGTTTTATAATTCCTTATTTTTCATCAAAATTAGGAAACAAAGCAGGACTTAACTATAGAAATTCTGTAGGTAATATGAATAGTTTTATGCTAGATTCCTTAAAAGGTATGAGAGAAATTATAATGTTTAATTTAGGAGAAAAGAGGATACAAAATATTGATGATAAAGGAAGAGAGCTAAATAAACAATTAAATATTATAAAAAAACATGAAGGTATAATTAGAGCTTTTACAGATTCAACGATACTTATATATATATCAATTATATTATTTGTAGGAATGTATTTATATAAATTAGGTTTAGTAAATTTTCAGGGAGTAATAATTTCTACAATTTCAATAATGAGTTCTTTTGGTCCAGTAGTAGCATTAAGTAATTTATCCAATAATTTAGTTCAAACATTGGCATCAGGAGATAGAGTTTTAAATTTATTAGAAGAAAATCCCATAGTTAAAGAAGTTAATATAGGAGAAAAAGTTAAATTTGAAAATATAGAAGCTAGTAATGTAACATTTTCTTATGATGATAAGGATAACATTTTAGATAATGTAAATATTAAAATCAATAAAGGAGAAATCATAGGAATAGTTGGAGATAGTGGGTGTGGAAAAAGTACTCTTTTAAAGTTATTTATGAGATTTTGGGATGTTAAAAAAGGTAGCATAAAGATAAGTAATAGAAATATTAAAAATATAAACACTAATTCGCTTAGAAATATTGAAAGTTTTGTTACACAAGAAACATTTTTATTTAATGATACAATAGAAGAAAATATAAAATTAGGTAAGAAAGATGCTACAATAGAAGAAGTAAAGGTAGCTGCAAAAAAAGCTTCGATACATGAGTTTATAGAAAGTCTTCCTAATGGATATAAAACTAAAGTAGGTGAACTTGGTGAAAATTTATCAGGAGGAGAAAGGCAAAGACTTGGAATTGCAAGAGCATTTCTTCACGATGGGGATATAATTTTATTAGATGAACCTACTAGCAACATAGATAGTTTAAATGAAAAAGTTATAATAAAAACCATTAAAGAGCAGTGTAGTAACAAAACTGTTATTATAGTTTCACATAGAATATCCACAGTTTCAATAGCAGACAAGGTCTATTCTATGTATAATAGGCAAATAGTAGATAGAGAATTGATAAGTTAGTAAAAATAAGTCGAAAATATATTGAATACCACAAGAAATGAAAAAAACAAGAGAAGGAAATCTTTACATTGAATATTTTATGATTTAATGGTCATTATTTGAATTTTATAAAATTAATAAATTTAAGTATAATAATGAATAAAGATTTAATTATGTACAAAAGATAAATGGGGGAGGTATTTAATATGAAAATAGTAGCATGTTGTGGAAGTGGTTTAGTAAGTAGTTTTATAATACAAACAAATGTAGAAAAGGCTTTAAAAGAGCTAGAAACTAAAAATATAGAAGTAGAAGTATCTAGTATAGGATCAGCAAAGAATATACCAGCAGATATATATATCGGTGGAAGAGAAATAGCAGGACAATTATCAATGTTAGATGGAAAAATAATAACATTAAATAATATCATAGATAGTATGGAGATTAGGTCAAAATTAGCACAAACATTAAATGAATTAAATTATGCCGAATAAAAATAAACAAAAATTGTTTTAAATCCTATGAAAAATCATAGGATTTTTTGATGTTGAAAGTAAAAACATACATAATAATCTATATTTTTATAACTAATAATTAAAATATAAATATAATATGGTAGTAGAAGAAATATTTTAATATATATATAGGTGGTCATGGTGATTAGTACGATGGCAAATTATAGCCAATGTATAAATGTATAAATGTAAAAAAGTCTTCATTTTGGTGAAGACTTTTTTTAGTAAAATTAAACAACTAAGTAACTTTAAATAATATAATAAATGGTATAATATAATATAACATTCATTATATTATTTAAAACTTATTTTTATAATTACAACATGGAAGTGTTTATTGTTAATTTTGGGAAGGTGATACTAAGTGGGAAGAATAATAGGAATTGATTTAGGAACTACAACTTGTGAAGTTGCATATTTAAATAATGGACAACCTGAAATTATATTAAATGATTTACATAAAAAAATAACTCCATCAGTAGTTAGTATATCAGATGAAGATGGATTTATAGTAGGAGAATTAGCTAAAAGACAAGCTATATTAAAACCAGATGAAACAGTAATAGAAGTAAAACGTCTAATGGGGGAAAGTAATAAAATTAAACTTGGAGATAAAGAACTTTTACCAGAAGAAATATCAGCTATTATTTTGAAAAAGTTAAAAGAAGATGCAGAAAAATATTTAGGAGAAGAAGTAACTGAGGCTGTTATTACTGTTCCTGCTAATTTTAATGATTTTCAAAGGAAAGCTACTAAAAAGGCAGGAGAAATAGCCGGTTTAAAGATAGAAAGAATTATAAATGAACCTACGGCAGCAGCATTAGCATATGGAATTAATAATTTAAATAATAATGAAAAAATTCTTGTGTATGATTTAGGGGGAGGAACTTTTGATGTTACTGTTTTAGAATTATTTGAAGGAGTAATAGATGTAAAATCTAGTAGAGGTAATAATAAGTTAGGTGGAAAAGATTTTAATGAAATAATAGAGAGTTATATTATAAATAATTTTGAAGCTCATTATGAAGTAAGTTTAAAGAATAATATTAAAGCATTAGCACGTATAAAAGAGGTAGCTGAAAAGGCTAAGATTAAGTTATCAGAGGAGGAAGAAGTTGATATAAATATTCCATTTATTGAAGTAGACAAAGAAGGAAATCCTTTAGAGATAAATATAAACTTAACTCGTAGTAAATTTGAATTATTTATTATGGATTTAGTAGATTCAACAGAAGGGATAATTGATGATGCTATAAAAGCAGCAGGGTATACTGTGAATGATATTGATGTTGTAATATCTGTTGGAGGTTCTAGCAGAATTCCTTGTATCCAAAGATTACTACAAGAAAAATTTAATAATAAAATAAGATATAATGTAAATCCAGATGAGGCAGTGGCATTAGGAGCAGCAATACAAGCAGCTATAAAAAACGACGATATAAGTCCGGAGAATGGTATATTAATTACTGATGCGTGTAGTCACACATTAGGTACAAGTATTGTAGAAAAAATAGCTGATGGAAAATTTATGGATTGTATATATGATCCTATAATACCTAGGGATACTAAAATACCGTGTACTGAGAAAAAAACATATCATACTATAAAGGATAATCAAACTAGTGTAATTATAGATGTTTATCAAGGTGAACAAAAATTAGCAACAAAAAACATAAAAATAGGAGAATTTATTTTAAAAGGTATTCCTAAAGCACCAGCAGGAAAAGAAGCTATAGAAGTATCATTTACCTATGATTTAAATGGTATGCTACAAGTGTTTGCGAAAATATTAAGTACAGGAAAAACCATTAAAAAGGTAATAAATACATCTAAAGAAGATTCTAAAAAATTAAAGAAAGATAATAAAGAAAAAAATAATAAAAAGGATTTAAAAATATGGGAAGAGGCTGAATTATATAATAATTTTAAGAGTATAGTTATTTTTGCAGAAAAAAAGATAAACAAAATTAATGATGATGAATCTAGAAAAAAAGTAAGAATGGCAATAGATAAGTTAAAAAAATCAGTAATATGTGAGGAGAAAGAAAAAGCAGAGAAATATAATGAAGAATTAACAGATTTATTATTTGAATTAGATTAAGCTACTGGTCTAAGGAGTGTAAGTATGGATAAAGTAATAGAGATATCAGGTATTTATTATAATAATGCACTTAAATTTATACACGAAAATAATATTTCAAAAGCAGTAGTATATATAAAAAAAAGTTTAAAACTATATTCTAAGGATTTTGAAGCGTTGAATTTAATGGGAATATGCCAGTACATATTATGTGATTTTGATAAGGCATACTTTTATTGGAATAAGAGTATAGAATGTAATGATGAAGATAACAGAGCTAAAGAGTATATAAAAATATTAAAAAGTAGAAAGTTTAGTAGAATTATAGGATTATACAATGAAGCTTTAGAAGAAATAAAAAACTCACAATATAAAGAAGGCATAGAAAAATTAGATCATATAATTGATGAAGAAAAAAATTTTTTAGAGCCTTATATTATAATAGGTCTTTGTTATTATATGTTGGGTAAATATAATATTTCTAAAAAATATATAGAGGATGCTTTAAAAATAGATAAAAAAAATGAGAAATGTCTATTGTATTTAAGGGAAATAAACGATAAAAGAAATGTAAAAATTATTAAATATAAATCAAATAAAACTTCTAAGGTAGTTGCAAGTATTTCAACACTATTGTTAATTACATTATCAGGAGTATTATATAAAAATCATAGTAGTTATATTAAGGTTAAAAATAATTTAGCTGAGTATCAACAAAAATACAATATAAATAATGTTCAGTTTAAATTAATTAAAAATAAATATAATCAATTAAATAGTCAGATACAAAAGAATCAGCAAAAAATTAAAGAAAAATTTAATGTAAAAAATGATAATGACATATTTAATGAATCCATTTTACATTATAAAGATAAAAACTTTAAATTAGCATTAGACGGATTTACATATGTATCTGATAAAGGATTAGATGAAGATTTAGTAGCGGAATCAACATATTTTTCAGCAGTTTGTTATGAAAAACTGTTAGAATTAAATAAATCAGAGAAGTTTTATTGTAAATATATAAATAAATATAAAAATAAAAATTATTATGATGATGCTTTATATAACTATGGAATTATGTTATATAGACAAGGAAAAAAAGATAAGGCAAAAGATATATTATATTTGTTACAAAAAGAAGTATCTAATAGTATTTTTATAAATAAGACTGTAAAAATGATATTAAATAATTAACTGTTATAGTTGGGAGCGGGATAGGGTGAAGAATATGGACAATCTATATGATATTCTTCAAATAGATGATAAAACACGGGATATAGAAATTAAAAAAGCGTATATAAAAATGCTTAGAAAATATCCACCAGAAAAGTGTTCAGAAGAATTCAAAAAAATACGAGAAGCTTATGAAATTTTAATAGATCCAGTATTAAAGGCAGAGTACAATGCTTTTATCAATCATAAGGATAATATAAATGAGTATAGAAAAAAAGGTAACAATGCATTAGATAAAAAACAATATAGAAGAGCTATATTGTATTATAAAAAAATACTACTTATAGAGCCTAAGCTTACTTTTGCAAAAAACAAATTAGGACTTGTGTTTTTCTATGATAAGCAATATGAAGAAGCTATTATTCAGTTTAGAGAGTTAATTCAGTTAAATCCGCATAATAGTATATTTTATAATAATCTTGCTTATGTTTATAAAGAACAACGAAAATATGATTTAGCTGAGGAATTATTATTAAAATCATATAATATAGATTCTACAAATGAAAAGACAGTTTTGGCATTAGTAGATATTTATATAGTTTTAGGTAATTATGAAAAGGGAATGAAATTCATAAATAAATGTATAGAGGAGAATGAATCTGATACTTTTAAAGAAATTATGTATTATTTAAAGTTGATAAGAATATATGTGAATATAAATAATATTAATATGGTTGTTGAAATTTTTAATAAAGTTAAAAATATAATTCTGGATGAAGAAAAAGTTAAAGAATATGTAGTATGGAAACTTCAAAAAATAGCGGAAGAATTATTAAAAGATAGTAATTATGAACTTGGATATAATATATGTGAGAAATTATTGCAAATAGATAGTAAAAATGAAAAGATATTAAATTTATATAATAAATTTAATGAAATTTTAAAAGTACAAGATTTATTAAAAGAACTATCAAGAGATGAAAGAGTTATGGAGTGCTTAAAAAAACCTATTATATATTATTTACATTGGAATGTTAATAATGAAAAAGAATTCAATAAGAAAAAGAAAAAAAATATAGAAGAAATAAGGGATAGTATAGAAAATAATTTTATAAATGTATTAAAGAGTATAAATATATTAAAAACTAAATATGAGATTCTTTATAAATATAAAGAGGAACTTTATAAAGATGCTTATAATATGGCTAATGAAAATAAATTAAAGAATATTACCGAACTAAAAGATAGTAAAGAAGTATGTGCGTGTAATGAAGAAAGAGATTGGCCTATACTTTATAGTACTAATGTAAAAGCAGAAAAGAGAAGGTATAAATTAAAGAAAAGATTTCGAAAAATATTATTAGGATGTGTAGTTATATCATTAGTATTAGTTATAACAATTTTAAAATTTTGCTTATTTAAAAGAAGATAAATATTGAATAATAAAAAATCATTTAGTATAATATAAAATAATAATAGAAAAAGTTTAATAAATGAAATAGATAGTGATGGGGAATAGTACATAAGGAGAGGATTCAAAGCGAGTCGTTGAATAGTGGAAGCACGATAATGGATCTTTATGGAATGCAGCCCTTGAATCTCTTATCGAGAAAGAGGAATTATATTATAATTCTTACAATAGAGACAGACGTGACCTCACGTTATGAGGAATGAAACTTATAAGTTTCAATAGAGAGAGTGCTATTTTGCACTAACTAGGGTGGTACCGCGAAACTCCTTCGTCCCTTTCAGGGATGAAGGAGTTTTTTTATATAAATTTAAAATTTAGGAGGTAATTGCTATGGAAGAAATATTGGAGATTCTTGAAAACAATAGTAAATATAATGCAGAAGAAATAGCGGCTATGACAGGAAAGACTGTAGAAGAAGTTAAAAAAGCCATAAAAAAATATGAAGAAGATAATATTATAGTTGGATATCCAGCGTTAATTAATTGGGAAAAAACAAGTAAAGATAGTGTCATAGCATTAATACAGGTAAAAGTAACTCCACAAAGAGGAGAAGGATTTGATAAAGTAGCAGAAAGAATTTATAGGTTTAGTGAAGTTAAAGCATGTTATTTAATGTCATCTGGTGGATTTGATTTAAATGTTATAGTAGAAGGAAAAACAATGAAAGAAGTAGCTTTATTTGTAGCAGAAAAATTAGCTACTCAAGAAGCAGTGTTAAGTACTTCGACTCACTTTATACTTAAAAAATATAAAGATAAAGGAACTATTTTTGAAAAGAAAACAAGAGATGATAGGGAGGCAATATTTATATGAGATTAGAAGATATGATTTCACCTAAGGTAAGGACAATGCCACCTTCAGGTATAAGAAAATACTTTGATATGATAAATGAAATGGAGGATGTTATATCACTTGGTGTTGGAGAACCTGATTTTGTTACACCTTGGAATGTTAGAGAAGCAGGTATTTACTCTTTAGAAAAAGGACACACTCATTATTCATCAAATGCTGGGTTTATTGAACTTAGAGAAGAAATCTCAGCGTTTTTACATAGAAAGTATAATCTTGATTATAATGCAGAAAATGAAATTATTGTAACAGTAGGTGGAAGTGAAGGAATAGATATTGCGCTAAGAGCATTAGTTGACCCAGGGGATGAGGTTATTATTCCAGAGCCAAGTTTTGTTGCATATAAAGGATGTACTGTTTTTACAGGGGCAACTCCTGTAGTTTTAAATCTTAGAGCAGAAGATGGTTTTAAATTAACAGCAGAGTTACTTGAAAGTGCTATAACTCCAAAAACTAAAGTTGTTATTGTACCATTTCCTAATAATCCAACAGGTGCAATCATGACAAGAGATGAACTTGCAAAAATTGTAGAGGTTCTTAAAGATAAAGACATAATTGTTTTATCTGATGAAATTTATTCAGAATTAACTTATGATACAAAGCATGTATCAATAGCAAGTTTTCCTGAAATTAAGGATAAAACTATTTTGATAAATGGTTTTTCAAAAGCTTATGCTATGACTGGATGGAGAATGGGTTATGTTTGTGGAAATAAAGTACTTATAGATGCCATGAAAAAAATACATCAATATGCAATAATGTGTTCTCCTACAACAGGACAATATGCCGCTATTGAAGCTTTGAAAAATAGTGATAAGGATATTGAAGAAATGAATAAAGAATATAATAGAAGAAGAAGAGTTATGGTAGAAGGATTTAAAAAAATGGGACTTGATTGTTTTGAGCCAAAGGGAGCATTTTATCTTTTCCCATCTATAAAATCTACTGGATTAACTTCAGATGAATTCTGCGAACAACTTTTAATGAAAGAAAGAGTTTTAACGGTTCCGGGGAATGCCTTTGGTGAATGTGGAGAAGGATTTATAAGAGCTTGTTATGCTTGTTCTACGGAAGATATTATTGAGGCAATAAAACGTATAGAAAGATTCGTAAAATCAATTAAATAGTATATAAATAAAAAGCGATTCTGTAAAGAATTGCTTTTTTATATTTACAGCCAAGATAATTAGAGTTTTTAACATAATTCATACGTGAAAATGATAATCAATTATAATTGATAACAAGCATCAAAAATGCTATAATGATAAAGGTTTACATGAAAATTATAAGAATGGAGTGTTATTATGGATATTATAAAAAACTTAAATAAGGGTGTAGGTGCAGCGGCAACAGCGATCATAATAATAGGAGGAACTCCTCAAGTAGTACATGCAGTAACTACTAATGATAAATTACCTACTATAGAAGCTAAAGCAATAAGTAAAGATATTGAAAAAACTATAAAACAACAAAATCCATTAGAAAAAATTAAAATAAAGGCAGTAAAATTAAATAACAATGAGCCATCAATGGCAGGTACATATATTGGAAATGAAATTAAATATACAAAAAAGGATGGAAAAACTTATTGTGAATTTAAAATATTAGCATCTGATTGGATGAATAACATAAAAGTTCAAGTTGATAACAATGAAGTTAAATATGAACTAGAAGATATAGGAGATACAGAAGTTTTAGGAGTAAAACATAAAGGAACTATTATTAAATTTCAGGTTCCTAAGGTAAATCCAAGTATTAAATTAAATATGTTTGTGGTACCTATGAAAAGTGAAGTGGGATTTAGAATTGTAGAGGCTGATAATAATAAGCAATCAGAGAAAATAAGTAGTAAAAAAGAAGGAAATGAAATAAAAACTAAAGAAACAGAGAATAGAGAAGTGAAAAGTAATGCTAAGGAAAAAGTTTTTGATAAGTTAGAAGATGGAGTTTATACATTAACTTTTAGGGCATATAAAATAGAGAATCCTTCAGAAGATTCCATGTTAAATAATTTCTTTGATAAAAAGATTAAACTTGAGGTTAAAAATGGTAAAAAAATGGTAACTCTATTAAATACTTGTTTTGCTGATGGATTATATGATTTTAGAATAGAAAGTAATAAAGTTTTTAAAGAAAGTGAAGTTAGTAATTATGGTGAAAAAAATCCAGATACAGAAAAGTATCACTATAAAGCTTTTAAAATGGAAATTGATAATTTAGATTCTGATCATAAGGGGTGTGTACTTGCAGGACCTATGGGAGGAAAATTAAGTGACTATGGTAATGTTAGCTATGAAAAAGCTAATAATTATAAACCTGTTATGTTTACCTTTAATAAAGACTATAAAAAAGGATGGGATGGCTTTGATGTAGATAAAAGAATTTTAAATGAAAATAGTAATGGAAATTTAAATAAAGCTTTAGTGGAAATAGGAATTGATACTAATAAAGATGGAGTAGTATCAAGTGAAGAATTAAAGGAAGCTAAGGGAGTTATAAATTTATCATCTAAAAAAATAGTGGATATATCTAATTTGAAAAATTTGGGTTCTAATGTTACTGAACTAGATTTAACTGTAAATAGAATAGAAGATTTACCTAAAGGTGTTTTTGATAATTTAAATCAGTTAACTTGTTTAAAGCTAACTGTAAATAAATTAAAAACACTACCAGAAGGTATATTTGATAAACTTTTAAATTTAAAAAAGATAGATCTAGAAAGGAATAAATTAGAAAATTTACCAAAGGGAATATTTAATAAGTTAACAAAATTAGAAACATTAATATTATCAACAAATAATATTAAACATTTAGATGATGATATATTTATAAATAATAAAAATCTTAAGTTCTTAAATATTTCTGAAAATAAAATAGATAAGATACCAACAAGTATTGGAGAGTTGGAAAGGTTAAATACATTATCTGCTAAAAATAATAGTATTAGTGTTATACCAAATGAGGTTTCTAAGCTTAAGAATTTAACATGGTTAGATTTAGCATCAAATTATATTCAAAAAGTACCTCAAAGTGTTTATGATAATCTAAAAAATTTAAAAAATCTTGAGTTAACAGACAATATGTTAATAGAAGTACCTAATAATATTTTGGAAATATTTCCAAAAGTAAAGAGTTTTGATTTTAGATTAAATAATTTATCCCAAATACCAGATGTTCCTAAAGGAATATTAAAAGCTATTTATAAATATCCTCAAAAGACCCCTACAGAATTAACTTTAAAGGTCAAAGATGGAGAAATAACATGGAGTGAGAATTTATCAAGTTTAGATATTATGGCATGGCAAAGAACAATACATACAATTTTAGGGGAAAAGATGGCGGAAAATATTGATGAATACAAAAAACATTTAAATAATAAAAAACCATTAGAACTTCTTATTAAGGAAGGATATGAGCCTAGAGAAATAATAAAAATACAGAAAAAAAATAAAAATGGACAATTTGAAACTATATTTGAAAATATAAAAGAGATGACTTTATCGGAAAATATAGATTCGATAAAAAGTTTTAAAGATTCACAAATGAAAGCTGGAGATGAATATAGAATATTAAAAGAACTTAGGGCTACATTTTATGGAGATGATAAATATATTTTTACTAATGTTGCAAATGCAAAAGTAGAAGAAGATAATAAAGATACTATAAAACCTAGTAATAAAAGGCATAGCCGTCATAGAAATAAAAATCATAAAAGGGAAACAATAGAAGATAATATAGTGAAATCTAGTGAAGACGTGAAGGATGATAAAGACAATAAAAAAGATAATAATAGTGACTCTAAAAATATTAATATAAAAGAAAATGATAATAATAATGATCAAAACAATAATAAAAAAGATAATAATCCAAAGGATAGCTCAGATAATAAAAAAGATATAGAATATAAAATAAATAATATAGATAATAACGCTAATGAAAAACAAAACTCTAAAAATAAAACAAATGTTGAATATAAAAATGATAAAACTAAAGAATTAAAACAAGAAACTAAAGAATTAAAACAAGAAAATAAAGATCCTAAAATAGGTAAAGAAGAACAAAATCAAGATAAAGTAAGTGGTATACAAAAAACAGTAACTACCCAAAATGTAAAAAATACTTTTGAAAATAAAAAAGAAACTGCTATAAAAGAAAGAAAATTACCACAAACAGGCATGCCATTTGGAAGGGAATTATTTGCATTAATAGGAAGCACAATATCAGGACTTGGAGTAATACTTATGAGAAAAAATAAAGGAAAATAAAGAGAAAAAATGCTAACTAAAAATTAATTTAGTTAGCATTTTTTTCAATTAAAACCGATAAAAGCAATCAAATTCAATTGAAAATGATAATCAGTAATGGTATAATGATGAATATATTGAGTTAAGAATGGGAGTGAACTTATGAGTATATATAAGAAAATAAATAAGGGGCTAGGTGTAGCTACTACAGCGGTAATACTAGCAGGAGGAGTACCACAAGTAGCACATGCAATGAATAATGATATACCTAGAGTAGAAGCTAAAAAAATATGTAAAAATATAGAGCAATCCATTAAAAACGGAACATACAAATCAAATGTTCAGATACAATCTAGCACAAGTGTAGTTGAAGGAGGTGTTAGAGAGAAATCATATAAAAATGAAGAAAAAGATGGATTATATGAAATATCAATAAGAACATTAAAAGAAAAAGAAGACTCGAATTCTATGGCAGGTGCATACATAGAAAAAGTAAATTATGAAGTAAAAGATGGGAAAAAATATCTTATATGCTCTTTGGATAGTATAGATTGGATGGAAAATATTATTGTAGCAGTAGATGGAAAAGACACAAAGATTACACCAACTGATGTAGTAGCAAAACAAAGTGATGATGGCAAAGGAAAGAAAAAAGGTAAAATTAAGTTTAAAATTGGAAATTTGGATTCAAAAATTATAATGAAGATGAATGTACAGCCAATGGGAAATGCACGAGTGACATTTAGAGTAATATTACAGAAAGATTCAGCAAATTTAGTTAAGGAATATAATGTACAGGCGTCACAAAAACAAAATTCATCACAATCAGGAGATACAACAGGGTTAGAAGCAAAGCCGCAAAGTTCAAAAACAGAAAAAAGTTTAAATGCTCCTCCAAAACATTCAAAAGTATCATTAGGAACATTTTGGGAAGATTATGAAAAATATAGGGTAGAATTTCCTAGTAAATATAAAACAAATGAAATGGATCAATATAAATCTAACATTACAGAAATCACAGTAAATGGTACTATATATGAAAAAGCTCTAAGTGTAGAGAAAAATAATAAATATTATTTTGGGTTAATGGGGCTTGATTTAAGTTCCAATGGATTTAATCAAAAGGAGAATATATTAGTTATAAAAGCCACTGGTTATGAAGATATGGTAATAAAAGTTAATGGAAAAGATCAAGCGGAAAAGGAAAAAGAAGTATCTAGTTCTACTGCGCCTCAAAATACAGTATATGAAGTATTACCTTCAGAAACACAAGTAGAACCTGTAGACAATAAGGAAAGTATAAGCAAAGAAGTTACAAATAAATTTATTAAAAGAATTTCAATAGGTAAAATCAATAGTGACTACAATAAATTCAGAATAGAATTTTCTAATGCATTAGAGTTAGATTATGGGGAAAACTTGAAAGAAGTACTTGTGAATGGAAATAAATATGAGGTATCCAATAATCTTGATGTAAGAGAGGATAATAAGTATTACTTTGGATTAATGGGATTTGATTTAAGTATTAATGGATTTGATAAAGAAGAGAATGTTATTACAATTAAATCTAATAAATATACTAATTTTAATATAGTTGTTAAAAAAGATGCTACTGTAGTAAAAAGTAATGAAGAAAAACAAAATATAAGTGATAATCAGGCAGATCACATGATAGGTAATTCAGATAAAAAAACTATGAATGTTATGAAAACAGAATATACTAGAGATTATGGTGCAGATAATGCATATAAATATCAAATTATGTTTAATACTAATTTGGGTAATGAAGAACTTTATAGACAGCAATTAAAAGAAATAATTGTAAATGGCATTTCTTATAAGAAAGCATTTTCAGTAGAAAATGATAATACATTTTATTTTAGTAGAATGGCATTAGATCTAAATACAAGAGCTTTTAATAAAGATGAAAATGAATTAATATTAAAAGCTGATGGGTTTGAAGATTTAAGATTAAAAATTAGAAAAGATGGAAGTTTAATTAAAGAAAATCAAACTGATGCATTAATAGATCCAAGCTTTAATTTAACAAATATAAAGCCAGTAGTAAATACAGATACAGCTAGTGTAGCGTCCGAAAAAATACGAATAAGTGAAAGTACTAAATTAGAAGATGGATTATATACTATTGGATTTAAGGCTTATAGGGTAGATAGACCATCACAAACTTCTATGTTAGGCGGATTTTTTGATGATAATGTAAAAGTAGAGGTTAAAGAAGGAAAAATATATACTACGTGGTTAAATCTTTTAAAAGCTCATATGCTATATGATTTTAGAATTGAAAACGATGGAAAATACCCAGAAAGTATACCAACAAATTATGGTGAAGCTGATAATTATGGTAAATATGAAATGCAAACATTTAAAATACCTATGGATAATTTCATAACACCTCATACTGGAGGAGTTACTGTTAGTGCTATGGGGGGACAAAAAAATTATGTAGGTCATATAGAGAAATATACAAAAGTAACATTAAAATTTGATACAGAAATAAGAAAAGGTTGGGAAGGGTTCAAATACGAAAAAGAGAAAGAAAAAGAAAAATCAGAACTTCAAAATAAAATCTTTGAGGCATTAGGTGGAGAAGGATTAGATTTTAATCATGACGGAAAAATTGACTCTGAAGATTTAAATAGAGCTCAAGGAGAATTAGTATTATCAAGCAAAGAATTATCTGATATATCTTGGATTAAATATCTTGGAGGAGATGTTACAGGGTTATATATTAATGGAAATAATATAAAGGATTTACCTGAAGGGGTTTTTGATAGATTAGTAAATTTAGAAAGACTTGATTTATCAGGTAATAGATTGAGTTCTTTACCCACAGGTATATTTGATAAATTAACTAAATTAAAATATCTATATTTATCAGGGAATCAGTTGAAGAGTATTAATAAAGATGCATTTAATAAATTAACTAAATTAGAAGAGTTAGCTTTAGATAGAAATCATATATTTAATATTCCGCAAGGTGTATTTAATAACTTAACTAAGTTAAAATTAATTGGAATATCAGAAAATAGATTAAACAATTTACCAAGGGATATATTTATTAATAATACAGAATTAACATCTGTCAATTTTAGTAATAACAATATAAAAGAAATGCCTACAAGTATAAAAAATGCTAATAATCTACAGGAAATTATAGCCCATAATAATAATATAGAAATATTACCTAAAGAACTTAAGAGTTTAAATAATCTGGAAAAATTATATTTAACTAACAATAGCATAAAGGAAATTCCAGTAGATATATTTAAGTCGTTAAATAAATTAACAATATTAGAAATGAATAACAATGACATTATAAGTGTTCCAGATAATATAGAAGAAATTTTACCAAATTTATTCAAGGGAATGTATTCAAGTGGATTGCAATTAAAATATAATAGATTGACAAAAATATCTGAAAAACTTAATAGGTTATATGAAAAAGAAAAATTTAAGTATGTACCTCAAAAAAATTTAATGAATTTAAAATTAGTTAATGATAATGGAACTTTAAGATGGGATCATAAGTTATCTGCTTTAGATATACTTTGTTGGGGAGAGACTCCGAACTCATTTTTTGATAATATAGATCCTAAAACATTAGAAGAATATAGTAAATATTTAAATGGAAGATCCACAATTGATGTATTAAATAAAAAAGGTTGGGATTGGACAATACAGGTAGAAGTTCAAAAGAAAAATGAACATGGAGATTTTGAAACTATTCATACTGTAACTACAGAAGAAGAAGAAGATAAAGTTGGTAATTATAGTGTAGGAAATATTGAAAATAACGATGATTACAGAATAGTAAAATCATTATATGGCACAACTATGAATGATAAATCATTAATATTTAAGGAAACAGCATATATTGGTGATACATTAAATAACTCCTTAGCTATAAATAATACAAAACCATCACCAGAACCAACTCCAATAGAGGGAAATTCAGGAGCATCATCAAATATAAAACCGGAAAATAAGCCACAAGCAAAACCAGAAGTACAACCTAAAAATAAAGAAAATCAAGTTAGTAAAACAAAAGATATAAATGTACAAGTATTAAAAGAGAAATCACATGAGCCATCCATGGCAGCACAATATGTAGAGAAAACTATAAAATACACTGAAAAAGATGGAAAAAAATATTTCACAGTAACATTAAATAGAATGGATTGGATGAAGAATGTAGCTATAGAAGTGGGTGGCAATAAAGTAACAGCAGAAAAGAAAGAAAATGGTAACATAGGTGAATATACATTTGAAGTAGGAAGCGAAAAAGAAGAAGTAATGATGCGTATGAATGTAGTACCAATGGGAAATGCAAGAGTGGCATTTAGAATAGTGAATGCAGCTGCTGCTCCAAAGGATACAACAAAACAAGATGTAGAGCCAGAAGAACCCAAAGATACAGTGAAACCAGAAAAACCAGATAATACAGAAAAACCAAATGAAAAACCAGAATCACCAAAAGACACAACAAAACCAGATGTAAAACCAGAAATACAAAAAGAAATAAGTATAAAAGCATTAAAAGAAAAGAGTAATGAACCATCAATGGCAGGTGGATATATAAATTCAACAGTAAAATACATTGAAAAAGATGGAAAAAAATATTTCACAGTAACATTAAATAGAATGGATTGGATGAAGAATGTAGCCATAGAAGTGGGTGGCAATAAAGTAACAGCAGAAAAGAAAGAAAATGGTAGCATAGGTGAATATACATTTGAAGTAGGAAGCCAAAAAGAAGAAGTAATGATGCGTATGAATGTAGTACCAATGGGAAATGCAAGAGTGGCATTTAGAATAGTGAATGCAGCTGCTGCTCCAAAGGATACAACAAAACCAGATGTAGAGCCAGAAGAACCAAAAGATACAGTGCAACCAGAAAAACCAGATAATACGGAAAAACCAAATGAAAAACCAGAAATACCAAAGGATACAGAAAAATCTATAATAAAAAAAGAAAAGCCAGCAATATATGAAGCTAAAGTTATAGTTGATGTAATAAATAAAGAAAATGAAAAAGTTATAACAAATTATGTAGATGTGGAACAAAAAATAAATGTTGAAGTAAAAGATAAACAAGCATATATGACAATAAAATTAAAAGGCAAACAAAAGGATATTAAAGGAATAAAAGTAGATGGAAAAGTAGCAAAATTTGAAGTTGTAGAGCAAGAAGTAGTAAAACAAAATAGATTAGCGGCTTTAAATGCAGAAAGAGCAGTTAATACAGATAAAAATAAAGAAAGTACTACTATAAGATTTAAAATACCAAATGAAAAAGTAAATGTAGAAATAATAATGCATGATGAAGTAGAAAATAAAAATGTTAGTTTTGAAGTTAAATTAAAAGAAGATACTATTAAGGAAATAAAAGATAATTCAAAACAAGATGTGAAAACAAGTAATACAACAAGTAGCACAAGTCACAGCCATCATAGACGTAAAAAACACAACAAAGAAAGTGAAGATGTAAAAGACAACAAAGAAGATAAAAAGGATACAAAAGATGATAATACTTCTTCTAAAGATACTAAGATAAAAGAAGATGGAAATAATAGTGATAAACCAAACAATGATGTAAAAGATGATGCTTTAAAGAATGATAATTCAAAAGACAATAAAGATACTAAAAAAGAAAATAAAAAGGATAACAATGCCAGTGAAAAACAAAAGTCTAAAAATGATGTAAATGTTAATAACAAAAATGATGAATCTAAAAAGGTACAAGCAGAATATTCAAAACAAAATGAAGAACAACAAAAACAGAATAAAATAGTTAGCACACAAAAAGCAATAAATACTAAAATAAGTATTAAAAAGAATTCTAAAGGTAATAAGAACATAGAAATAAAAGAAAAGAAATTACCGCAAACAGGTACGCCATTTGGAAGTGGACTATTTACAACAATAGGGAGTGCAATATCAGCACTTGGTGTAATGCTTATGAGAAAGAATAAGAAAAAATAATTAATCTACTAAGTATAATGAGAGCTTTCATTTTCATGAAAGCTTTTATTATATTTAAATTTAAATGATATTAAATATCAATTAATGTTTAATAATAATTGAAATTTAATATCATTTAGGATATAATATATTTATAAAATTATGGTAATCGGGGGTATATTAATGGATAAAAATAAGACGGGAAAATCAATTGGAGTTGCTGTAACTAGTCTTTTGATATTAGGGGGAATTAGTCAACAACAAGTATATGCAAATACAAATGAAGTAAATAAATCTATAGTTAATATTAGTAAAAGTAATGGTGAATCCAAAAATGAAAAGTGGATTGCTGTAAAAACTCTTCCTGAAATTAAAAATTGTGATATTGGAAAATTTTACACTGATCATGAAAAGTATAGATTTAGTTTTAACCTAGCTATGTATAGTGAAGTAATGAAAGATTATATGAAAAATATTTCTGAAATTTCTGTAAATAATGTTCTACATAAAAAGACTTATGAAATAACAGAAGACAATCAATATGGTTATAATTCTTTTGGACTTGAAATTAGTAAAAATTCCTTTGCAAAAGAAGAAAATATATTAATTATAAAATCAAAGGGATATAATACTACAAAAGTAAGAGTAAAAAAAGATGGAACAATTTTAGAACAGTTAGAACAAGAAGAAATACCTAATATAGTCAACACAGGAAATGTATCGACAACAGGTGGTACTGCTCCAGAAAATAATATTAAGCCTCAAAAAAACAAGGATAAGGCTAAAGATAGTGAAAAAAATACAGATAAGGATACTTCGGTTTCTAGTAATAATAAAATAAAGGTAACTAAAGATTTACCAGATGGAACTTATACAATAGGATTTAAATCTTACAAGGTAGAAAATGAGAAAGAAAGTTCTATGTTAGGTGGATTTTTTGATAAAAATATAAAATTAGAAGTAAAAGATGGAAAAATTAAATTAACGTTATTACATACAACAATGGCAAATCTGTTATTAGATTTAAGAATGGAAAGTAATGGATTATACCCAGAATCTAAGTTGAATTACTATAAAAATACAGACATGAAAACAGTAGAAATGGAAGTAAGTGATTTAACAAAACCTCATTTATGTGCAGTTCTTGTTACAGCTATGGGTGGAAGACAAATGGATATTGGAGATATAAGTAAGTATAAAGTAGCTAAAATAGTATTTGATACAGAAGTTTCTAAGGGATGGAATGAATTTAAAGCTAGTGCAGAGAAAAATAAAAGTAATGAATTAACAAAACTTTTAGTTGATAAAGGATTTGATACAAATTCAGATGGAGAAGTAACTGATGAAGAAATAAAAAATTACCCATATGATACAATTGAATTAAATGATTCAAAATTAAAAAATATTTCAAGGTTAAAAAATTTAGGGAAGAATATTAAATTTCTTAATTTAAGTTGTAATAAGATTGAGAAGTTAGATCAAGAATTATTTAAAAATATGATTAATTTAGAGACATTATATTTACAAGCTAATGAAATTAAGGAGTTACCATCTGGATTATTTGATAGTTTAACAAAGCTAAAAGAATTAAAACTATCTACAAATAAACTAACAACTTTACCTGAGGGGATATTTGACAATTTGACTAGTTTAGAAGAATTAGATCTCGATAAAAATAAGTTAAATTTTTTACCAAAAGATATATTTAAAAATCTTACATCATTAAAAAATATAGGAATGAATGAAAATAATCTAACTGAAATACCAGAGGATTTTAAATACTTAAAATCTTTAGAAGGAATATATATGGCATCAAATTCTATAGAAAAAATTCCTGCTTTTTTAAGTAAATTACCAAATTTAAAAAGAATTTATATATCAAATAATTTAATATATGATGTGTCAGATGAATTTTTTAATAATATAAAAAATATAAAAGTTTTAAATGTTAAAGATAATTTAATAACAAAAGTACCTAATAATATAAAAGATTTATTGTCAGAATCTTCATCAAATAATTTAATGCTTAATAATTTAAAAACTATTCCTGATTTTAGTGAAGATGAAGTTAAAGATTTATATCCTCAAAAAAATATCACTGATTTAACATTGAAAGCAGAAAATGGTAATATTTCTTGGACTCAAAAGTTATCTTTAGTAGATTTAATTTGTTGGACAAGAGCAAATCAAATTTATACACAAGATATAAGAAACGTAGAGGAGTATAAAGCATATTTAAATGGGAGAACACCTAAAGAGATTTTAGATAGTCAAGGGTATATGTGGAATGTAGTAACTCAAATTCAACGTAAAGATGAAAATGGCAAGTATATAACTATTGAAACTATAGAAGATTATAGTAAAGAAGATTCAGATGGATTATTTAGAGATGAAGATATGAAAAAAGGAACAGAATATAGAATTGTAAAAAGATTATATGGGTCAGATGCGGAACCATTTATTATAGAAATTTCACATATAGCCAATGCAGTAGCTACTAGTAATACGGTAATTCATAAACCTAGTGTTAATTCACAACAAGGAACAGTAGATGTAAAGATATTGAAAGAAAATAATGATGATAATTCAATGTCTGGAGTTTACTTTGGAAGAGAAGATAATGCTGATGGAACTATAAAGAAAGAAGCTAAAGTATTATATATAAAAAGGGATGGTAAAAATTACATTCAAGTTAAATCATTAGCTATAGATTGGATGAGAGAAATAAATATAAATGTTGATGGAAAAAAAGTACAACCAGTAATTAAAGAAATTGGTGACACAACCGTAATGGGGATGAATCATAAGGGTGCTACTATAGAATTTGAAGTTCCGAGTTTAGATTCTAAGATAGTATTTAATATGTTTGTTGTACCTATGAATTCTAATGTTGCATTTAGAATGGTTCCAGTTAAATCACAACTAAGTGCAAAACCAGAAGAAACTAATATTGCAGAAAAGCCAAATGTAAAACCAGAAGTACCAAAGGATACAGAAAAATTTATAATAAAAAAAGAAAAACCAGCAGTATATGAAGCAAAAGTTGTATTAGCTGAAGCAAATAAAGGAAATGAAAAAGCAATAAAAAAATATGTAGATGTAGATCAAAAAATAAACGTAGAAGTAAAAGATAAACAAGAATATATGACAATAAAGTTAAAAGGTAAACAACAAAATATTAAAAGAATAAAAGTAGATGGAAAAGTATCGGAATTTCAAGTTGTAGGTGAGGAAGTAGGAAAGGTAAATAGATTTGCAGTATCAAATGAAGCAATAAATCCTAAAGCAGAAAAAAATGAAGAAAGTACTACAGTAAGATTCAAGATACCAAATGAAAAAGTAAATGTAGAAATAATAATGCATGATGAAGCAGAAAATAAAGATGTTAGTTTTGCAATTAAATTAAAAGAAGATACTATAAAAGAAGTAAAAGATGGTTCAAAACCAGTTGTAAAACCAATCAATATAACAAGTAGTACAAGTCACAATCATCATAAACACAAAAAACATAGAAAAGAAAGTAAAGAAGATGATACAGTAAGGCCTAGTGAACAAGTAAAAGACGATAAGAAAGATGATACTATAGTGTCTAAAGATACTAATATAAAAGAAGATGGAAATAATGATGCTAAGCCAAATAATGATGCAAAAGACAATAATAAAAAAGATGATAATTTAAAAGACAATAAAGATACTAAAAAAGATAAAGAAGACAAAAAAGGTAATAATGCTAGTGAAAAGAAAGAACCTAATGATATTAAAAATAATAAAAATGTTCAAAGTGAAAAAGATGTTTCTAAAGAAGTAAAAACAGAAAACAAAAAAGATCAGAAACAAAATAAAGTAACTAGCAAAGAAAAATTAGGAAGTACTAAGAAGGTAGAAAGCAAGTCTAATAAAAAAGCTACAGAAATAAAAGAAAAGAAATTGCCACAAACAGGTATGCCATTTGGAAGTGGACTATTAGCTACAATAGGAAGTACTTTATCTGGACTTGGAGTTGTATTAATGAGAAAAAATAGAAAGAATAAAAAATAGTAAATAATAAAACAAATAAAGAACTGTTGACTAATAGAAAGTCAGCAGTTTTTTTTATTTGTCAAATATTTAAAATTAAAATGTTTAATTGAGAATATGAAAAAAATACAAAAATGTATTATATTGAAAATAAATACAAATTAAAGTACAATTAAAATGTAAATATAAGTATAATATTAACCACATATTCTAGTTCGAAGGGGGAGAAATATGAATAAAGAAAAAAAATTTTTTTATAGTCCATGGATTACTATTTGGACAAATCCTAGAGAGACTATTACAAATCTTAAAGATACTACATCAGAAATAATGATATTACTTTTAAGTATATTAGGAAGTATTAGTATTGAGTTATATTTCAAAGAACTTACAGAGGTGGGGATTTTATCAGGCGGAATAGAGTCCGTTATATTACAGTGTATAAGGAATGGAATTATAACAGGAATAGTTTCAATATACTTATCAGGAAAGATATCTCATATATTAGGGAAATATATGGGAGGTATATCATCTTTCAAGGAAATAAGAGTAACATTAGCATGGTCACAAGTTCCATTAATATATGCTTTGATTTTACATGTTATAAAAATTGCAATATTTAAACAAGAAATATTTATGGCTAGTTCAGAAATTATAGATGGTAGTATGATTTTATCTGTACTTATAAGATTATTTATTATATTGGATATAGTTATTGGTATTAAGCAATTAATTATATTTTTGAAATGTATAAGTGAGGTTCAAGGATTTAAAGAAGATGATGGGCTTGGAAAAGCAGCAAAATGTACATTGATTCCGTTTGCAATTTGGATATGTACTATAGGTATGATGATTTCTGTATTATCGGTTATTTTTAGTTAAAGTGCAAGAAAGGAAGATTATATGACAAATACAAAAGATAAGAGCTGTTTGTATTTAGCAATAGTTATTTTTATTATTAATGTTATACCATATTGTATTTTAGATGAAGGATTATCAAGTGCTATACTTTTATTAATAGGGACTAGTTATATAATTATAAATAAGTATAAAATTTTTGCAGATGGATATGTATTAATTTTAATATGTATTACTATACTTTGCGTTGTTTCACTAAGGCAAAGTAATAACATATTTTTATCTTTAGAAGGAATATTTACGTACTTATGTGGAATTATTTTTTACATTTTATTTTTTCACTTAAAGTATAAAAAGGAACAAATCTATGATTATTTTGTATATTTCTTTTCAATGGGAGTTTTTATATCTATTTTATATCAAGGAATATATATGAATAAACGTATATATGGCAATATAGGATATGCAAATACTTATGGAATATTGATGGTTTTAATACTTTGTGTAAATACTATAAGAGAAAATAATAATTTTAGAAATTTAATAGAGTACGTTTTAATAAGTGGGATTTTATACACAGGTTCTAGATATACGTTAGTATTTTCATGTATATTTATATTTTTTCAAACTATGGTTAAATTTAAAATGCTTTATGATAATAAAGTAACAATTAATTTTATTTTAGCAATAATAACATATACTTTATGCTCAAAAGTAGGGGGAATGGCAATTATACTTATGCCACCTATAATATATTTAATTTATTACATTAATGATAACATAGGGTCAAAAAACAAAAAAATATTTAGCTTAAGTTTAATGACGGTAATATTATTTATTATATATTTTTCAAAGGCACAATTATTTTTAAGACTAAAAAACATTTCTATTAATACCCCCGTATTACAAGAAAGATTTATTTATTATGAAGATTCAATAAAAGCTATTTTATCTAATATGTTTGGATTTGGTATAAATTCATTTCAGTATAGACAGTATGGAATACAATCAGCATTTTATGATGTTAAATATATTCATAATTCTTTAATTCAACATATTTTTGATTTAGGAGTTTTAGGAGGAGTATTATTTATAGTTTTGTTTGTATATGGACTAGTATATATAAATAAAACTATAAAGGATGATAAAAAGATTTACTATGTACTTATGTATTTAAGCATTTATGCACATAGTATGTTAGATTTTGATTTTTCATTTTCTACAGTAATTATAATAATATCTATGATATTTGCATTAAATAAAAAAGAGAATGAGAATAAAGAATTAAAGCACAAGCTAAGTTATAGTATAAATTTTTTAATAGGAATATTTTCAGTATATTTTATATGTTGTAACGGATCAAATTTTTTAGGAAATATATATGAAAGTAATCAACAATTTAAATTAGCAGAAAGATTTTATAAATTAAATGAAACTTTAACCTTTGGAAAAAATTTTGAAACATATATGTTTTTAGCACAGGTTTCAAAAGGTAATGATAGAATAAATAATTTAATTAAAGCTGAAAAATTAAACCCGTATGATCCTAGGATTAAGTTAAACATGGCATTTTTATACGAAAAAAATAATGATTTTTATAACGCAAATAAATATTACGAAAAGGCTATCGGTATAGAAAAATTTTATAAAGATATATACATTAAGTACTTGAGTTTTTTGCAAAAATCATATAAAGCAACTAAGAATAAAATGTTTTTGGACAATCAACAAACTTTAAAAAAGTTATATGAGAAAAATTTTGAAAAGTTAAATGGTAAATCTAAGTATATGAAAAATCAACTACCACAAAATTTTAATGAGGTTGTAAAAAAGGTAACAAATTAAATTTATAAATATAAAGGCTTAAAGGGGGATGAACATGAGAAGTAAAATTAATAAGAAAATCATAGCATTTTTTATGTGTTATATGCTGTGTGTATCACTTTTTCCAAGTTGTGCTTTTGCACAAAATAATCCTGTGGAAAAAGGTATAGTAAATAACAGAAGTTTATTAGTTAAAGAGGGCGATTGGTTATATTATAGAAATTCATATGACGGAGGTTCTATCTATAAAGTTAAAACAGATGGAACACAAAATACAAAAATAAATGATATTAGTAGTTGTAATATAACACTTGATAGAGATTGGATTTATTTTAGATCACTTGCACCAAAAAATAAATTTTATGAATTATTTAGAGTGAAAAAAGACGGAGCAGGACTACAGGATTTGAATGTTAAAGCACATAAGGAGAAAATTATAGGAGAGTGGATATATTATATACCAGGTACTAATTTTTATGATAGTCATGATGGGATTTGTAAGATGAAAAAAGATGGGAGTTGTAAAACTTCTGTTTTAAAACAAGAGGAAATAGTTGAGCCTAATATAAAAAATAATTGTTTAATTTATGACTTTGATAGAGTATTCTTTTTTGAAGATAACAAAAATTTAGAACTTAATGATCCGAAACATAAGTTTGACTATGATTCAAAAGAAATACTAAACGTGTCTAATGAATGGATATATTTTAAAAAACTAAATGGAACATATTATAGAATGAGACATGATTTAAGTAATGAAGAAGTACTACGAGGTGAAGATGGATATACGGGTGATTATTATATAGTAAATGATAATTGGATATATAATACACAAACGCAATGTCTTGAAACAATGGATAGAAGTAAGGGAATAGGCAAGAGAACATTAGGAAAAAATGTTGATTACAGTAAAATAAAAATAGTAGATAATTGGATATATTATTATTGTGATGATGGTTTTTGTAGGATAAAAGCTGATGGAACGAATAAGACAAAAATTTATGATTTCATGGATACTAATATCGACGAAAAAGGTAACAATATTGTTAGTGGATATAATATTGATAAAAGAGATAACTATATTGTTAGTGGAGATAATATCTATTATATAAATGATTATAATAAAAGCGAAAAAGCAGTATTAAAATTTAACTTAAAAGATAAGACTACCAAAGAATTAGTCCATGAAAATGTAATAGAGGTAAAACCACAGAAACAATGGAAAATAAACTTTAATAAAAAGCTCAATAAAAATACTATAAATAAGAATAATATAGTAGTAAGTGACGGTGATAATAAAACATTAGCTATTACGACTACTATTGGAGATGATGGAAAGTCAGTATATATAAAGTCTAATGGTGATTATGATAATTGTTGGGATGTTCATAGAATACAAAATGGTATATTATGTGGTAAACAAATTTATAAAATAAAGATAAGCACAAATGTTAAGAGTGAAGATGGAAAAGGTTTAAATAAAGAGGTAATTAAAAAATTTAAAGTTGAAGATGATGGTCATGAAGGATGAATAAATTATTATTAAAGAAGAGATTCAAATGAGAATCTCTTTTTTAGTTGTCAAAAATATAAGTCAACATAGTCCAATAACAAAACGTGCAATAAACAGAAAAAAAATGCATAAAACTATTAACAAAAATGCATAAACATGATATTATAGTGGGGAGGATTTGTATATCATTGGTTATGGAAGGAGATTTAAGAGAATGTTTGCTGAGGAACGACGAGAGAAGATACTTTCCATTGTAAAGGCTAAAGGGAGAGTACTTGCAAAAGATTTAGCAGAAGAATTTGGAACTTCCATAGATACCATTAGGAGAGATCTTAAAGTTATGGAAGGTCATAGACTTTTAAAGAGAACTCATGGTGGAGCAATACCTCTATCAAAGGTAAGACGATTACCAATTGATGATAAACTAAGGTATAATGAGGGTACAGAGCATCAAAATTCTGTAGCAAAGATGGCTGCAAAATATATAGATAATGGAGATACTATATTTATAGGTGGTGCAAGTATACATTATGTTTTGTTAAAGTATATACCTATGGATAAAAATTATACTGTTGTTACTAATTCATTAACCATAGCACAAAAGTTAAAATCTCTAAGCAACATAGAAACTTATATAGTTTGTGGAAACATAAAAAATGACGAAGGTGTAGTGGATGCTTTAGCTACGGAGTTTATAAGAACTTTAAGAATAGATGTAGCATTTTTAACTGGTGGTGGAATTTCTTCAAAACATGGTCTTAGTAGTGCCACTCCAGAAGGTGCCATATTTCAAAAAACAGTAGCTGAAGTCTCAAGAAGAAAAATATGTCTTGCCAATTTCGATAAAGTAGGAATAGAATTTTTCTCAAAGACTTTAGATATTAAAGATTTAGATATGGTAATAACAGATTGGGAAGCTCCAGAAGAAGAAATCAAAAAGATGCAAAAGGGAGTAAAAGTTTTAATAGCTAAAAAATTAAAATAAATTAAAAACTAAAAAATAAAGAGAGGAAAGTGAAAAAATGAAAGTTAATTTTTATACTTCTCAAAGAGAATATCATGAAAAAAAGAATGAATTTGATACTGCTATTCAAAGTGTTATTGAAAAGGGAAACTTCATATTAGGAGATAAAGTTACTGAATTTGAAAAAGCTATAGAAGAATACACAGGAATAAAACACGCAATTGGAGTTGCATCAGGTACAGATGCATTAGTTATAGCATCAGATATTTTAGGATTTAGTGATGGAGCAGAAGTTATAACATCACCATTTACTTTCTTAGCATCAACTTCATGCGTAGCAAGACATAAAGGAAAACCTGTTTTTGTAGATATTGATGAAGAAACATTACAAATAGATACTAGTAAAATAGAAGAAAAAATAACAGATAAAACAGTAGGAATATTACCAATTCACTTATTTAATCAAATGGCTGATATGGATAAAATAATGGAAATCGCAAAGAAGCATGACCTTAAAGTTCTTGAAGATGCAGCTGAAGCATTTGGTATGAGATATAAAGGTAATGGAGAACAATACATACACTCTGGTGGAGTTGGAGATTTTGGAGTTTACTCATTTTTCCCAACTAAAACACTAGGTGGTTATGGCGATGGTGGAATGATAGTTACAAATGATGATAAATTAGCAGAACTTGCAAAGCAATACAGAGTTCACGGTGCATCTAAAAAATATCATTATGACCATGTAGGATATAACTCAAGACTTGATACACTTCAAGCAGCTGTATTAGGAGTAAAATTAAAGTATATAGATGAAGCTATTCAAAAGAGAGAAAAAGTAGCTCAAATGTATATTGACGGATTAAAAGATTGTCCTGAAATAAAAATCCCTAAAATAGCTAAAGATCAAAAACACGTTTACTACGTATTTAATATATTAGTAGAAAATAGAGATGGACTTCAAGAACACCTAAAGAAAAATGAAATCGGAACTAGTATATACTATCCAAAGCCACTTCATGAACAACAATGTTTTGAATATTTAGGATACAAAGAAGGAGATTTCCCAGTAGCTGAAAGAATAGCTAAAAAGATAATTGCACTTCCAATATATCCTGAAATAACAGAAGAAGAAGTTCAATTTGTATGTGAAACTATTAGAAATTTCTATAGAAAATAAATTATATAAAAAATAATAGACTACATTATTTAGATGTAGTCTAGATACAAAATATTATATACAACATTTTGTGAAGTTATATGCAAGATGTTAATTGAAAGGAAGTTTTTATTATGTCAAAGAAAATACCATTTTCACCACCAGATATATCACAATTAGAAATTGAAGGCGTAATTGATACTTTAAAATCAGGTTGGATTACATCAGGTCCTAAAACAGCTAAGTTCGAAGAAGAAATAGCTAAGTACTCTGATGCTAATAAAGGTGTTGCAGTATCTAGTGCGACAATGGGTATGGAACTTATATTAAAAGTTCTAGGTATTGGTGGAGAAGGAAATAGTCATCATGAAATTATAACTACTCCATATACTTATACTTCAACTTCAAATGTGATTCTTCATAGAGGCTTAAGACCAAAATTTGTTGATGTAAAAAAAGACAGTTTCCTAATAGATGAACAAAAAATATATGATGCTATAACTCCAAACACAAAGGCAATAATGACGGTTGACTTCGCTGGAGTTCCAGTTGATTATGACAAAATAAGAGAAGTTATAAAAGCTAAAAATCGTGAAGATATAGTTTTAATATCTGATTCAGCACACTCTTTTGGCGCTAAATATAAAGGTAAAAGAGTTGGAGGACAAATGGACTTTCATGTATTTTCATACCATGCAGTAAAAAATCTTACTACTGCTGAAGGTGGTGGAATTACATATAACAATAATAATTTTATGGGTAAAGAAGACCTATATAAAGAATTAAAATATACATCATTAAATGGTCAAACAAAAGATGCTTTATCAAAAATGAAAGCAGGAGCATGGCAATATGACATTTTAACAGATGGATTTAAATGCAACATGCCAGATATAATGGCAGCAATAGGACTTGCTCAACTTAAGAGATATGATGATATGCTTAAAAAGAGAGCAGCAATTTTTGAAGTATATACAAATATTCTTAAAGAAAAAGAGTGGGCTATTGTACCAGAAGCTAAAAATGATATTATGGAAACATCATATCACTTATATCCATTAAGAATAAAAGGATTTACAGATGAGCAAAGATCTGAAGTAATCACAATGATGGCTGAAAGAGATATTGCAGTAAATGTTCACTTTATTCCACTTCCAATGTTCACTCTTTATAAGAACTTAGGATATGATATAAACAATTATCCAAATGCTTATGCACAATATGCTAATGAAATAACATTGCCAGTATATTCAACATTAACATTAGAAGATGCTGAGTATGTTGCTAAAGAATTAGTTAAATGTATTGAAAAAGTTTTAGCAAAATAATATTTTTAAGAAAGAAGCGGTTATGTCCGCTTCTTTTTTATGCAAATATTAGATAACTATTCATAAAATTAGCTGAAATAAAATTAATAAATATCAGTTATTTATAATAAATTCATAACAAAACAAACTAATTACAGTAAAACCGTGAAAGTGTTATGGATATATGCATTTTAAGAAAAAAGATATAGTATTATTATAATATAGACACAATCAAATACAGGGGTGATACATTATGAATTATAGTGAGGAAAGTTTGAAAATTCACGAAAAAAACAAAGGGAAAATATCAGTAACGTCAAAAGTATCAGTAACTAATAAAGAAGAATTGAGTACTGCATATACTCCAGGCGTTGCAGAGCCATGTAGAGAAATTGCCAAACGTGGTGATAACGTTTACAAATATACATCTAAGGGCAATTTAGTTGCAGTAGTTACAGATGGAACTGCAGTGTTGGGACTTGGAGATATAGGCCCTAAAGCTGCAATGCCAGTTATGGAGGGAAAAGCAATACTATTTAAAGAGTTTGCAGATATAGATGCTTTTCCTATATGTTTAGATACTAAAGATACAGAAGAAATTATAAGAACTGTAAAATATTTAGCGCCAACTTTTGGAGGAATAAACTTAGAAGATATTTCAGCACCTAGGTGTTTTGAAATTGAAAGAAGATTAAAAGAAGAATTAGATATACCAGTATTTCATGATGACCAACATGGAACCGCTATAGTAGTTTTGGCAGGACTTTTAAATGCATTAAAGGTTGTAGGAAAAGAGTTGCAAAATGCGAAAATAGTTATTAATGGAGCTGGATCAGCAGGAATTTCAATTTGTAAATTATTATTATTAGCAGGTGCTAAGAATGTAGTTATGTGTGATTTAAAAGGAGCATTAATAAAAGGTGCTGAGTGGATGAATGAAGCTCAGAAAGATATAGCAGAGGTTACTAACAAACATTTAGAAACTGGAACTATAAAAGACATAATAAAAGGAAAAGACGTATTTATAGGAGTTTCTGCAGCAAATTTACTAAATGCTGATATGGTATCAACTATGAATAAAGATGCTATTATATTTGCTATGGCAAATCCAGTTCCAGAAATAATGCCAGATGAAGCTAAAAAAGGAGGAGCTCGAGTAATTGCTACAGGTAGATCAGATTTCCCAAATCAGATCAATAATGTTTTAGTATTTCCAGGGATATTTAAAGGAGCATTAAAAGCTAGAGCAAGAGATATAACTGAAGATATGAAGCTTGCAGCAGCTAGAGCAATAGCTAGTATAGTTACAGATGAAGAATTAAATGAAGATTATATAATTCCAGATGCATTTAATAAAAAAGTTGTTTCAGTAGTTTCTAATGAAGTTGAAAAAGTTGCAAGAAACACAGGAATAACACAGGAATAATACTAAAAATACAATAAGATAACAAAGCTTCGAAGGTTGGTTCATTAGTTAGTTTATTTAAAATTTAATAATGAATATTAGGAGGCTAGTGTATGAAACTTGTAACTAAAATTATGATTGGAATGGGAGCGGGGGTATTAGTTGGTTTAGCCTTTACTACGAATCCAGCTATAGCAGCAACCTATATAAAACCTATAGGAACTTTGTTTTTGAATCTTATTAAGATGACTATAGTACCATTAGTATTTGCATCATTAGTAGTAGGGGCATCTAGTATTGGTGACACTAAGAAGCTTGGGAGAATTGGTGGTAAAACCATGATTTTTTTCTTTATTACAACGGCAATAGCAATAATTGTAGGCTTATTTCTTGCAAATATTTTAAAGCCGGGAATAGGATTATCACTAAACCTTCCAGCTGAAACATCTAAGACAGTAACAAAAGCTCCATCATTAGCTAAAACACTACTTGATATTGTGCCCCCAAATCCTTTAATGGGCTTAGGGAAAGGAAATATGCTTCAAATTATATTTTTTGCACTTGTACTTGGAGTAGGAGCTACAAAGATAGGTAAAAAAGGAGAAGCATTTTTAAAAGTATGTGATAGTTTAGCAGAAATTATGTATAAGTTAACTGAAATGATAATGAGTTTAGCGCCATATGGAGTTTTTGCACTTATAGTACCTGTTATTGCTGAAAATGGACCAAGTGTATTATTACCACTTTTAAAAGTAATAGGTGTTGTATACCTAGGATTCATTATACATTCTGTAATTGCTTATTCTTTTTCAGTTACTACATTTGCAAAAATATCACCACTAACATTTTTCAAAAAAGTATCACCAGCTACAATTCTTGCATTTAGCACAAGTAGTAGTGCAGGAACACTTCCATTAACTATGGGAATTGTTAAGAAAAAATTTGGTGTATCAGATGGAATATCAAGTTTTGTACTTCCACTTGGAACAACAATAAATATGGATGGAACTGCAATATATCAAGGAGTTTGTGCCATATTTATCGCACAAGCATATGGAATACATCTAGGCCCAGCGCAGCAATTAACAATACTTTTGACAGCACTTTTAGCATCAATTGGAACAGCGGGTGTACCGGGATCAGGATTTATGATGCTTATGATGGTGCTATCTTCTGTAGGATTACCACTTGAAGGTGCAGCTTTAATAGGTGGTATTGATAGAATATTAGATATGGGTAGAACAGCTGTTAATGTAACAGGTAATGCAGCAGCATCTATTGTTGTAGCGGCATCTGAAGGAGAATTATCAGAGCCATCAGCATAACTTAATATTTCAAAAATATTACATCAATGCAAAAAAAGTTAGATCTAAATTTCAGGGTATAACTTGAAAGGAGAATATCTTATGAGAGAAATAAGTTCTGAGGAGATAACCTTTGCTATTAAGCAAATAGCTATAAAAGCTAATTGTATTTTAAGTGATGATGTAATGAATGCTTTAAAAGAAAGATATGAAATGGAAGAGTCTAAAGTTGGAAAAGAAATTTTATCTCAAATATTAGATAATGATAAAATAGCGGCTGAAGAGAAAATGCCTATTTGTCAAGATACTGGAGTGGCTGTTGTTTTTGTAGAATTAGGGCAAGAAGTACATGTAAATGGAGATATTAGTGAGGCTATTCATGAAGGTGTAAGACAGGGGTATAAAGAAGGCTATTTAAGAAAGTCTATTGTTGAAAATCCTTTATACAGAAAAAATACAAATGATAATACTCCAGCAGTAATTCATATAAAACTTGTACCAGGGGATAAAATTAAGTTAACAATTGCACCAAAGGGTGGTGGAAGCGAAAATATGAGTAAAATTAAAATGTTAAAACCACTAGAAGGTGAAGAAGGAGTCAAGAAATTCATATTAAAAGTTATAAGTGAAGCTGGAGGAAATCCATGTCCACCTATTGTAGTTGGTGTAGGTATCGGAGGAACTTTTGAAAAAGCTGCTTTGATGGCTAAAGAAGCTTTATTAAGACCGCTTAATGATCATAATGAAGATCCTAGAATAGCTAATTTGGAAGATGAATTATTAAATGATATTAATAAACTTGGTATAGGGCCTATGGGACTTGGAGGAAGAACAACTTCTTTAGGGGTAAAAATAAATACACATCCATGCCATATAGCATCACTTCCAGTAGCTGTGAATATTAATTGTCATGCTGCTAGACATGAAACAATTATTTTATAGGTTTAAGGAGATGAAATTATGAGAGTGGATTTACCTTTGACAGAAGAAAATATTAAAAAGTTAAAAATAGGAGATAAAGTTGAATTATATGGAGTGATTTACACAGCAAGAGATGTGGCACATTCAAGATTAGTGGAATTAATTAAAAAAGATGAAAATTTGCCAATAGAACTTGAAGGGCAAGTTATATTTTATGTTGGACCATCACCAGCTAAACCAGGGAAAGTAATAGGTTCAGCAGGGCCAACTACGAGTTATCGTATGGATGGATTTACACCTATTTTATTGGATAATGGTTTAAAAGGAATGATTGGCAAGGGTCCTAGAAGTAAAGAAGTGAAAAAATCTATAATAAAGAATAAAGCTATTTATTTTTCAGCAGTTGGTGGAGCTGGAGCATTAATAGCAAAATCTATAAAAAAGTCAACATTAATAGCATATCCAGACCTTGGTCCAGAAGCTATAAGAAGATTAGAAGTCGAAGGTTTCCCAGCTATTGTGGTAAATGATATGTATGGAAATGATTTATATGAAGAGGGACGAAAAAAGTATGAATTAAAATAAAAAGAGTAAATTAATTTTCAAAATATAAATTAGGGGGAGTTTAAAAATGTTGTTTAGATTAGAAAGTGATTCTATAGGAGAAAAGCAAGTACCAAAGTCAGCATATTATGGTGTACAGACATTAAGAGCTTCAGAAAATTTTAGAATTACAGGTTTAACTATACACCCAGAATTTATAAAAGCATTAGCAGAAGTAAAGAAAGCTTCAGCAATTACCAATATGAAAGCTGGAATATTAGAAATAGAAATAAGTAATGCAATAACTAAAGCTTGTGATGAAATAATAGATGGAAAATTACATGATGAGTTTATTACAGATCCAATTCAAGGTGGAGCAGGAACTTCCATGAATATGAATGCTAATGAAGTTATAGCAAATAGAGCTATTGAAATTTTAGGTGGAGAAAAAGGAGATTATAAAGTGGTACACCCTAATGATCATGTAAATAATGGTCAGTCCACTAATGATGTTATTCCAACTGCGGGTAAAATAGCGGCAGTAAGACTTTTAAAATCTATGTTAGAGAAATTATATAAATTGCATGCTGTATTACTAAAAAAAGCTGATGAATTTGATGATATTATAAAAATGGGTAGAACACAAATGCAAGATGCGGTTCCAATAAGATTAGGACAAGAATTTTATGCTTATTCTAAGGCCGTTGAAAGAGATATTAAGCGTATAAAATCAACATCATCAAATTTATTAACTGTAAATTTAGGTGGAACAGCTATAGGAACAGGTATAAATGCTGATGAAAATTACGTTAAGAATATCACACCAGTTCTAAAAGAAGTTACAGGGCTTCCTATAAAACAAGCAGAAGATTTAGTTGATGGTACTCAAAATTTAGACTGTTATGTTGAAGTTTCAGGAGTGCTTAAAGCATGTGTTGTCAGTTTATCTAAAATGGCTAATGATTTAAGGTTAATGTCATCAGGTCCAAGATGTGGATTTAATGAAATAAATCTTCCACCAAAACAAAATGGTTCATCAATAATGCCTGGTAAAGTTAATCCTGTTATCCCTGAAGTAGTTAGCCAAATTGCATTTAATGTTATAGGAAATGATATGACAATTACTATGGCAGCGGAAGCAGGTCAGTTAGAATTAAATGCTTTTGAGCCTGTGTTATTTTATAATTTGTTTGAGTCTATAGATACTATAAAAAATGGAGTAGATACATTTATAGAAAATTGTATTGAAGGTATAACTGCAAATAAAGAGCATTGTAGAGATTTAGTTTTTAATAGTGTTGGAATAATAACAGCAATATGTCCACATGTAGGATATAAAAAAGCAGCTTTAATTGCAAAAAAAGCAATTAAAACAGGAAGAGCAGTAACGGAAATTGCTATAGAAGAAAAAGTTTTAAGTAAAGAAAATTTAGATAAAATACTTCACGTATATGAAATGACAATGCCAGGTATAGCAGCAAAGGAATTATTGAAGAGATAAACATCAATAATAAGCTTTTTTAATTACAATCATATTCAAAATATCTTTTTATTAAGATATTTTGAATATGATTTTTTCATAAATAAAAATAAATTATTTACCAAACTGTAAGAAATATTAAAAAAATATATGATAATATTTATTATGGATATTGATATAACAAAATATGTTATATTATAAATTTTAATTATAGACGTAAGGATGAGTAGCATATGAAATTACATAAGTTTTTTTTAGCATTTATAACAGTATTTTTTATAATTGGTATGTTTGTTGTTAATATGTTTTCTAAAGATAGGGGATTTTCTGAATCGGAAAATAGGGTATTACAAAGTAGACCCTCATTTTCTTTTGAAAAATTAAAGTCAGGAAAGTTTACTAAAGAATATGAAAAGTATATAACAGATCAATTTTCATTTAGAGATTTCTGGGTTGGAATTAAATCAAGTACAGATAAACTACTTGATAAGAAAGATAATAATGGTGTTTATCTTGGTAAAGATGGATATTTACTTGAAAAACCAGAAAAAATAGACAAAGATAATATAATGGACAATATAAATTATATTAATGAGTTTGCAAAAAATAATTCTAAGTGTAAAATAAATTTTCTTTTAGCACCTAATTCGGTAAAAGTATTAGAAGAAAAGTTACCCCAATATGCAACACCTGAAGACGAAGAAAAAATAATTAGTGAAGTAAAAATGGGACTAAAACCTAAAAATATTAAATTTGTAGATGTATATGAAGAATTAAAAAATCATAAAAATGAGTACATATATTATAAGACAGATCATCATTGGACAACTCTTGGAGCATATTATGCATATGAAAAACTAGGATATACACTGGGATATAAGCCATTACCAATAAGTGATTTTAATATTGAAAAGGTAACAGATAATTTTTATGGAACACTTTATTCAAAAGGAAACTATAGAGATGTTAATCCTGATTCTATAGAAATATTTAAATCTAAAAAACAAATAGACTGTAATGTTAGTTATTTTGATAATAAGAGAACAAGTAATAATATCTATGAATTTAATAATCTTCAAAAAAAGGACAAATATTCTGTATTTTTAGATGGTAATCATGACTTAGTTACTATAAAAACTAATTTACAAAATTTAAATAATACTAGTAATACAATAAACAATAAAATTATTAAGGGTAACAAGAAAAATATTAAAAAATACAGAAAGAAAAGAAAAAAAATTTTAAAAAGTCAAAATAAAAAAGAAGTAAAAAAATTATTAGTAATGAAAGATTCATATGCTCATAGCTTGGTGCCATTTTTAACAAATCATTATGATGAAATTTATATGGTGGATCTTAGGTATTTTAATGATAATGTATATGAATATATCAAGAAAAATGATATAAAGGATATACTTTTCTTGTATAATGTGTTGACCTTTACTAAAGAAAGTACTATATCAAAATTAGAGCCACAGTAAGCATAAAAAACCTATGGATAGTTCCGTAGGTTTTTATTTTTCTTAAGAAAATTTTAAGATTTTTACTAGTAAATTTGTAAAAAGTATTATTTATAATAAAATCATGGATTAGGTAAGGAGGGATTAAAATGGTATAATTTACAGCGGGGAGGGAGAAAAATGTCACAGAATAATATTTTAGTTGTAGATGATGATAAGGAAATAAGAGAAGCCATAAAAATTTATTTAAAAAATGAAGGATTAAAAGTATATGAGGCACAGGACGGAATAGATGCTTTAATGATACTTCAAGAAGAAGAAATACATCTTATATTAATGGATATTATGATGCCAAAGATGGATGGAATAAAAGCTACATTTAAAATAAGAGAAAAAAAAGATATACCAATAATAATGTTATCAGCAAAATCAGAAGACACTGATAAAATTTTAGGGCTTAATATAGGGGCAGACGATTATGTAACAAAACCGTTTAATCCACTAGAACTTATAGCTAGGGTTAAATCACAGTTAAGAAGATATGTAAAGTTTAGCAATTATAAGATTAATAAAGAAGAGTTAAAAGTAGGGGGAATTATATTAAACAAAATTGCAAAGCAAGTAACAGTTGATGGAGAAGAGATAAGGCTTACCCCTATAGAATATAAAATATTAGAATTTCTTATGGAAAGCATAGGGCAAGTATTTTCAATTGAACAGATATATGAAAATGTGTGGAATGAACCATGTTACAATGCAGAAAATACTGTACCTGTTCATATAAGGAGAATAAGAGAAAAAATAGAAATAAATCCGAAAGAACCAAGATATTTAAAGGTGGTGTGGGGAATTGGATATAAAATCCAAGAACAAATTTAAAGAAACATTGATTTTTATAGTTTCAATTTATTTACTACTTATATCTACGGTGCTTATAAAAAATTCAATTGAAAATGCAGAAGAAAATACTACACCGTATTTTGAGAGTGGATCGTTTGCAACTCGTGTATGTGAAATTTTTAATGGTGTAGCAAAGGAACCAGGAGATTCATTAACTACTGATGAATTTGAAGAGGTAAAATCCAAATATCAGAATATATTAAATAAAAAACAAAAAGAAATAGAAAAGGAATATGTAGATAGGATTAAGCTTGCAAAAGAAGCACAAGACAATGTATTACTCAATGCATTAACAACTGAAAGAGATAAAAAAATAAGTGATGTAAGAAAAGAAAACTATAGAACTAATGAGCAAATAAAACAAGAGATTATAAAAGAAAAAAATACTAAATATGCAAGGAATAAAGAAGAGTTAAAAAAGAAATCAGATTTTAAATATTATATTAAAAATAAATCAACTGGAAAAATAGATACTAATTTAGATGATCCATCTAAGTTAGAGTCGGCTATAAGTAGTTCAATGCACTATGTTAAGTTACCAGATGAATGTGATGTAAGTAGGTATGGAGAGATAAATTCATATTGCAAAGATAATAATTGTGAAATGTATTTTATTGTACCCAAAGATATAAGTCATGACAGTATAATATATGAAGAATATGAGATGTATAAAAGAAATACAAAGCATTTTATACAAAGTTCTATTATATCAGTTATAATACTTGTAATTACTATATTAATATTTATATATATGAAAAGGAATTCTATGGTTTATGGTGAGAAGTTTCAGCTTATATATAGTAGGTTTATAAAAATACCCTTTGGTATAAGGATTATAATAGGAATTATAATGTTTCCAATGCTAGATGATTTTCTGAGGTATGAAAAATTTTTAATAGGTATGAGATTAAGTAGAGAATTTATATATTTAACAATAATAGGGGTTATAGTTATATATTATGGTTGTTGTGCTTATGATATAAAAATACTTAGAAATGATAAACAATATTTAAAAGAAAGTTTTATAGGTGAAATATCACAATGTATTAAAGAAAGTTTTATACGTAAAAGTGTATTGTTTAAAGTAATTATATTTTCAGTAATTACTACCGGTGTATCCTGTGCTATATTATTATCTTTTCTAGGCATAGGTGGACCTATATTTATGAATGAATTAATTGCTTTATTTGGATTTTTATACTTAATTATTTATTTTTTCTTGATTGTTCCATGTGTACTAAAAAACATTGGAAAATTCAATAAAATACTTCAAGGAACAAAAAAGATGTCACAAGGAGATTTAAATTTCACAATTGATGTTAAAGAAAAAGGGGCATTAGGTGAACTCGCAAATAATATTAATAATATTAAAGATGGATATGATAAGGCTGTAAAAGATGAAGTGAAAAGTCAAAGATTTAAATCAGAGCTTATAACAAATGTATCCCATGATTTAAAAACGCCTTTAACCTCAATAATAAACTATGTTAAATTACTTCAACAAGAAGGATTGTCAGAAGACGAGATAAAAGGATATATTGGGGTTTTAGATAGAAAGGCTGAAAGATTAAAAGTTTTAATAGAGGATTTATTTGAGGCATCAAAGGTATCAAGTGGGGCTGTTGAACTTAATATAGAAAAATTAGATGTGGTGTCATTATTGAAACAAGCATTAGGAGAGTTTGATGAGAAAATACAAAAATCTTCTTTGGACTTTAGAATTAAACTTCCTGATAAATCAATTTATTGTGAATTAGATGGCAAAAAAACTTGGAGATTATTTGAAAACTTAATAAGTAATATTCTTAAATATTCTCAGGAAAATACTAGAGTTTATATTGATTTACAAGAAAAAGATAATAAAGTTATAATTACAATGAAAAATATAGCATCATATGAGATGAATTTTGAACCAGATGAAATATTTGAAAGGTTTAAAAGAGGAGATGAATCGAGAACAACAGAAGGGTCAGGATTAGGGCTTGCCATTGCAAATAGTATTGCAGAACTTCAAGGGGGAAAATTAGATATCAATATTGATGGTGACTTATTTAAGTCTATAGTGGAATTGAAAGTAATAAAGTAAAAAATTATATATGAAATAAAAATACATTTCAAGGTAAGTTAGTACTGCTTTGAAATGTATTTTTTTATTTAAATGAATATAGAAGAATAACTTTCACTAGTTGACAAAATAAACTAAAGAGAATATCATTATTGTAAACTAAATTCTAATAAAAGTTTACAATAATGAGGAGAGAAATTAATGAGAACAAAAGATCTAGTGTTAGTATCAATTTTTGCTGCACTTACAGCAGTAGGAGCATTTATTAAAATACCTATTCCTAATGTTCCTTTTACATTGCAGTTCTTTTTTTGTGCATTTGCAGGAATGTTATTAGGTTCAAAGCTTGGAGCATTGTCTCAAATTATTTATGTGGTTATGGGATTTATAGGAATTCCTGTTTTTACGGAAGGGGGAGGACTTATGTATGTGTTAAAACCAACCTTTGGTTATCTTATAGGATTTATAGTAGGGGCATATGTAATTGGATATATAGCGGAAAGAATTAAAGAACTAACATTTTTTAAAGCACTAGGAGCCACTTTGACAGGGTTATTTTTTATATACTTTTTAGGAATTATACATTTTTATTTAATTATGAATCTTTATTTGGGTAAGGCAACATCACTAGGATATGTGATTTATTGGGGTGTATTAGTATGCATAGGCGGTGATTTAATTTTAAGTGTAATTATTGCATTTATATCTAAGAAAACACTTAAAAGATTAAAGATTATGATGTAGAGAATATATAAATTTATAATTTAAAATATTGTTTCGGGGGGATTGTTTTGAATAAAGGGATTTTTGTAGTTGGAACAGACACTGATATAGGAAAAACATTTGTAACTGGAGGACTTTTATATTTATTAAGGAAAAATGGAGTTAATGCATCATATTTTAAAGCGGCATTAAGTGGTGCAGTAGAAAAAAATGGGAAAATAATTCCTGGGGATACTGAGTTTGTATGTTGTTTGAGCGGTTTAAAAGAAGAATATGCTTTTTTAACACCGTATGTTTTTAAAACAGCAGTATCACCACACCTTGCATCTAAAATAGAAAAAGTACCTATAGACTTAGAAATTATAAAAAAATCTTACTGTAAAGTTAAGGAAAAATATAATTTCATAGTAGCAGAAGGTAGTGGAGGAATAATCTGTCCAATAATAGATAAAGAAGAAAATACAGTTTTATTAGAAAATATTATAAAACTTTTGAATTTAGATACACTCTTAGTTGCAAGTGCTGGGCTTGGATCAATAAATCATACAGTACTTACAATTAAGTACATGGAAAGTAAAGGGTTAAATATAAAAGGTATTATAATCAATGGATACGATGAAAAAAATATTTGTCATATAGATAATGTAAAAATGATAAAGAAGCTAACTAAAAGAAATATAGTAGCGTTGATTCCAAAGGTTGAAGAATCTGAAAATCATGAAAAAATCAAAGAAGTTTTTGATGGTCTAGACTATAAAAAATTAATAGAGTGTATAGGGGAGTAAGAAAAATGAATGATTATCAAAGTAGAGATTTAAAACATATTTGGCATCCATGTTCCCAAATGAAGGATTATGAACAGTTACCACCTATAGTAATTGAAAAAGGACAAGGAGCTTATCTTTATGATATAGATGGAAATAAGTATTTAGATTGTATATCTTCATGGTGGTGCAATTCACTTGGACATGCTAATGAAAGATTAAATAATGCAATAAAAGAGCAAATAGACAAAATAGAACATGTCATATTTGCTAATTTTACTAATATACCAGCCATTGAACTTTCAGAAAAATTAGTTAAAATTGCCCCAAAAGGTTTGGAAAAAATATTTTTTAATGATAATGGTTCTGCATCTGTTGAAGCTGCTTTAAAGATGAGCTTTCATTATCATCAACAAGTTGGAAATGTAAAGAAGAAAAAATTTGTTGCTATAACAGATGCATATCATGGAGAAACTCTAGGAGCATTATCTGTTGGAGATTTAGATTTATACAGTAAAATATACAAGCCTTTACTATTAGATACTTTTAGGGTAGAAGGACCAGATTGTTATAGATGTAAGTATGAAAAATGCAGAGATAATTGTATGGCAGAATGTTTTGAAAAGATGGAGAAGGTAATAGATGAAAATCATGAAGAAATTTGTGCTGTAATAATTGAGCCAATGATTCAAGGTGCTGCTGGAATGAAAATATATTCTCAGTGGTATTTAAAAAAACTTAGAAAAATATGTGATAAATATGATATTCATCTAATTGCAGATGAAATAGCAGTTGGTTTTGGAAGGACTGGGAAAATGTTTGCATGTGATTATGCAGAAATTACTCCTGACATGATGTGTTTGTCTAAAGCACTTACAGCTGGATATATGCCTATGTCTGTTGTTATGACAACAAATAAAATTTATGATGCATTTTACGATGATTATAATAAAATGAAAGCTTTTATGCACAGTCATACTTATGCAGGAAATGCTATGGCTTGTGCAGTAGCTCTTGAAAGTTTGAAAATATTAGAAGATGATAATATTTTAGAAAAAAACAAAGAAAAGGCAAAATATTTTGGAGAACAATTACATCAACATTTTTATGGACATAAAAATGTTGGAGAAGTGAGACAACTGAGTTTAGTGGCTGCAATAGAGCTAGTACAAGATAAAGAAAAAAAAGAAGGATTCCCTTGGCAAGATAGAGTTGGATATGAAATATATAAATTAGCATTAAAAAAAGGTTTATTACTAAGACCTCTTGGAAATGTTATTTATTTTAATTTCCCATATGTTGTTGAAAAAGAGGATATAGAATTTGCAGTAAGTGTAGCTAAAGAATGTATGGAAGAGTATTTTAGATTAAGGGAGAAGAAAATAAATGATTAATAAACTAGTGAAAAAAATAATAAATAAAGAATATGATGTTTCTTATGATGAAGCAATAAATCTTATAAATGCAGATATAAATGAACTTCTAAATGGGGCAAATAAGCTGAGAGAAACATTTTGTGGAAATCATGTGGAGCTATGCTCTATAATAGATGCCAAATGTGGAAAATGCTCAGAGGACTGTAAATTTTGTGCACAATCTGCTCATCATAATACACAAATAGTTCCACACTCATTATATAGTTATGATAAGATATTAAAATTAGCAAAAGAGAATGAAAGTGAAGGAGTACATAGATATTCATTGGTTACATCTGGTAGAGGGATGAGTGGAGAAGAATTTAAAAATGTACTTAATATATATAAGAAATTAAAAAAAGATACAAATATAAAATTATGTGCATCTTTTGGAATAATTAATAAAGAGCAATTACAGCATTTAAAAAAAGAAGGGGTAATGAGATATCATCATAATTTAGAAAGTAGTAGAGAATTTTATTCAAAAATTTGTACAACACATTCTTATGATGAGAGAATAGCTACTATAAAAAATGCACAAGATGTTGGACTTGAGGTATGTTCAGGAGGAATTATAGGAATGGGGGAAACTTTTGAGGATAGAATAAATTTAGCTATAGAATTAAAGAAATTAAAAATAATGTCAATTCCAATAAATGTACTTATGCCTATAAAAGGTACGCCACTTGAAAATCAAAAACCTTTAGATAATGAAGAAATACTAAGGACTATTGCAATTTTTAGATTTTTGAATCCAAAGGCGGATATTAGACTTGCTGGTGGTAGAAATAAGCTTGAAAATTATGGTGAAAAGGCTTTTATATCAGGTGCTTCGGCTACCATAACTGGTAATTATTTAACTACATCAGGTAATGGAATAAAAAATGATATAGAACTTTTAAAGTCACTAGGATTAAAAGTAAATTAAACAAAAGACATCTCAAAGGTAGTCAATAAAATTTTGGGATGTCTTTTTATTCTTTAAATAATTTCATAAACAAGAAATTATTTGTAATATTAAATTGAATTCTAATATAAGTATTATATAATGTTTATGTACGAGAAAATTTGGGGGTGATACATAATGATGATTAAAGAAAGAGTTGAAAAGTTAAGGCAGCTAATGATAAAGAATGGAATTGATGCTTATATAGTTCCAAGTTCAGATGCTCATCAAAGTGAATACGTTTCAGAACACTGGAAATCAAGAAAATGGATTTCAGGCTTTACGGGTTCAGCAGGTACTTGTGTTATTACTTTAGATGATGCTGGATTATGGACAGATGGAAGATATTATATTCAAGCGGCAAAACAACTTCAGGATTCAGGAATTACATTATTTAAAGGGGCAGAGCCTGGTGTACCAAGTTATATACAATGGTTAAAAGAGGTTTTAAAAGAAGGTAGTACAGTTGGTTTTGATGGTAACGTAATTTCAGTAGTCACAGTAAGAGACATGGAAAAAGAATTTAAAAATAAAAATATAGTTTTAAAATCACACAAAGATTTAATAGGTGAATTGTGGGATGATAGACCACAAATTCCTGATGGAAAAATATTTATATATGATGTGAAGTATGCAGGAAAATCAAGAACAGAAAAAATAAATGAAGTAAGAAAATATATGAAAGAGAAAAATGCAAATTATTATTTGTTAACTTCACTTGATGATATTGCATGGCTTTTAAATATAAGAGGTACAGATGTTCCACATAATCCAGTTATAGTGTCTAATGCAGTTATAACAATGGAAAAAACTTATTTATTTATAAGTCCTTCAAAAGTATCAAGTGATGTAAGAGAAGAACTAGAAAATGAAAATGTTATAGTAAAAGACTATGATGAAATAGAAAAATTTTTAAAAACTCTTACAGAAAAAGATATAGTAATTTATGATGCAACAAAAACTAATATACGTTTGTACAAAGCCATGGATAAAAACGTAGAAAAGATACATGAACTTAATATTACAACAGACCTAAAGGGAATAAAAAATGAAGTGGAAGTTGAAAATTTAAAGAATTGCCAAGTAAAAGATGGCGTAGCCATGGTGAAATTTATAAAATGGTTAAAAGAATCTGTTGATAAAGAAGAAATTACAGAGCTTTTAGCAGAAGAAAAAATTCGTAGTTTACGAGAAGAACAAGAACTTTTTAGCGATATTAGTTTTGAAACTATAGCAGCATACAAAGATCATGCAGCTATGATGCATTATAAAGCAACTGAAGAAACAAATTGTGTATTAAAACCAGAAGGTATGCTTTTAGTTGATTCAGGTGGACAATATTTTGATGGGACAACTGACATAACAAGAACTATAGTACTTGGAAAACTTACAGAAGAAGAAAAGAAACACTTCACTTTAGTATTAAAATCCAATATTGCTTTAAATACTCTTAAATTTTTATATGGTTCAACAGGATCAAATTTAGATGTAATTGCAAGGAAACCTATTTGGGAATATGGTATAGATTATAAATGCGGTACAGGACATGGAGTTGGATTTTTCTTGAATATACATGAAGGACCTCAAAGATTTAGCCCAGTTCCTAATAATGCGGTATTAAAAAAAGGAATGACAATTACTAATGAACCTGGAATTTATATGGAAGGTAAATACGGAATCAGAACAGAAAATATGATGCTTGTGGTGGAAAAGGAAAAAACAGAGTTTGGTCAATTTATGAAATTTGAATATATAACTTATTGTCCAATTGACCTTGATGGAATAGATAAAGAAATGTTAACTATGGAGGAAGTAAAATGGTTAAATAACTACCATAAAGATGTATATGAAAAACTTTCACCATATTTAAATGAAGAGGAAAAAGAATTTTTAAAACAAGAAACTAGGGAGATATAGGTTTTAGAATATATAAAAAATAAATGTTTCAATTAAAAAAGACCCAGTGAGGGTCTTTTTTAATTGAAAACGATTATCAAGTATGATAGTGTGGTTATATAGATTAATTTTATGTGGGAGATGATGTCATGACAAAAATACAAAAGGAAAAAGAAATAGTAGAACTTATGATAAAGATTTATTGCAGGAAAAATCATAATTCTAAAGAACAATTATGTAATGAATGTAGAGCACTTAAAGAATATGCTCATATTAGACTTTCCAAGTGCAGTTTTGGTGAAAATAAAAGTAGTTGTGGCAAGTGTTCTATTCATTGCTATAAAAAAGATATGAGAGAAAAAATTAAAAAGGTAATGAAGTTTTCAGGACCGAGGCTTATTGTATATAGCCCATTAGCTTTGATTAAACACTTCTTTAATCAAAAATAAAATTATTAGTGATTAGGGTTATTTGAAAATGGTTATCAATTCAACTTGATAACCATTTTCAAATATGATAATGTAGTTACATAGTTTAATTTTATATAAAATATACTAATTGATGAATTGTAATAACAATATAGAATATTAAGGAGAGATGTACAATGATGTTCCACAAAAGAAAATTTAAATTAGCAATTCAAATGATTATTATATGTGGATTAATATATAGTGGTTCCAATAATCATAATATATTAGTAGAAAATAATAAGCCAATACAAAGCAATAAAGTTGAAATTAAACACAACATCTTATTATCAGGTAAAAATGTAGAAAATTCTGAAGTAAAAGAAGATGTAAATGAGGTTAAAAGTGTACAAGCTCCTGTGGTATCAAATAATAGCGAGGAAATAGACAAAAAAATTTATGGATTATCTTATGATCCACGTAAGATATTATCATTTAACGGAGAAAACATTGAAAATTTTGTGCCTGCTGAAGGGTTTGAGAGTTTAGATAAATATATTGTAATTAAGCGTGAAAAAAGGAGCATTGCAGATGCTACTGCAGATATATCAGTTGTAGATTCTATGAATGATAGAACATATCCTGGTGCTATACAACTTGCAAATAGAAATCTTGTGGAAAATAAACCAGACATAATTTCATGCAAGAGAAAACAAATTACTATAAGTGTTGATTTACCTGGAATGGCTGAAGATGGACGAAAGGTTGTGGAAGCGCCTACGTATTCAACAGTAAGATCAAGTGTTAATTCTTTATTAGATACGTGGAATCAAAAATATGCTTCACGATATACTATTCCAACAAAGGTAAGTTACTCAGATGCTATGGTCTATAGTAAGTCACAGTTATCTACTATGCTTGGATGTAACTTTAAGCCTTTAAATAAGGCATTAAATATAGATTTTGAGTCAATATATAATGGACAAAAGAAAGTAATGCTTCTTGCATATAAACAAATATTTTATACAGTAAGCGTAGATGCACCAAATTGTCCGTCAGATTTATTTGATAATAGTGTAACTGTTAAAGAACTAACTTTAAAAGGTATAAATAATAGTAATCCACCTGCATATGTTTCAAATGTTTCATATGGAAGAACAATTTATGTAAAACTTGAAACAACTTCTAAGAGTACGAAGGTTAAAGAGGCATTTAAAGCATTAATTGAAAAGCAAGATATAAGTAATAATGCGGAATATAAAGATATCTTAAGTCAAAGTTCTTTCACAGCTACTGTTTTGGGTGGTGGAGCAGAAGAACATAATAAGATAGTAACTAAAGATTTTGAGCAAATAAGAGAAGTTATTAAAAATAATGCGGTATATAATCCTAAAAATCCAGGATATCCTATTGCATATACTACTACATTTTTAAAGAATAATGGAGTAGCAATTATTAATAGCAAAACAGATTATGTAGAAACTACAGCTACAGAATATAATAGTAGTAAGTTAGTACTTGATCATAGAGGAGCATATGTGGCTCAATTTGATGTAAAATGGGATGAAGTTACCTATGATAAAAAGGGAAAAGAAATAATTACACATAAAGCTTGGGATGGTAATCATAAAAATTTAACGGCTCATTTTAATACGGAAATATATTTAAAAGGAAATGTAAGAAATATTTCTGTAAAGGCAAGGGAGTGTACAGGACTCGCATGGGAGTGGTGGAGAACTGTGTTAGATGAAAAAAATATGTCTTTAGGTAAGAAAAGAACGGTATATATATGGGGTACAACATTATATCCTAATCATTCAGTAGTAGTTGAGTAAGTCAAATTAAATAAAATGCATATATCTTTAAATATTTAAGATATATGCATTTTATTTTTAAGAAATTTTACCTTTAAAAATTTTCTTCTTATCAATATGTATGTTGAATTTGTTTTCATATTTTTTGATTAAAGGTAGTTCACTTTCAGTTACTATGGACATAGCAGTACCTAGTTTATCAGCTCTTCCGCATCTACCAACTCTATGAAGATAATCCATAGAATCACTTGGAAGATCTAAATTAAAAATGTGAGTTATATTTTCAACATCAAGTCCACGAGCTGCAACATCAGATGCTATTAAAATTTGATATTTTCCATGTTTGAATCCATCAATAGCTTTTTTTCTATCTTCTTTTGAAGTTTTACCAGAAATAGAATAAGCATTAATCTTATGATATTGAAGTTTTGATGTAGTTATATCAATTTCAGTAGGTTTATTTATAAATACAATTGCACGACTAGGTTTAGTTGATGCTATAAGTTTTCTTAAAATTTCAATTTTATCCCTAGCTTCACATTGAAAATACATATGAGATATATTAGGATTAATTAAATCCGATGCTTTAACTTTTACAACTTTAGGGTCTTTCATTATATCTTGTGCAACATCAAAAGTTCTTTGGCTTATAGTTGCAGAAACTAAAAGAAGTTGAGTATCACGCATAGTAGTTTTTATTACGTCTTTTACTTTTGATAAATTGCTTTTATCAAGTAGTCTATCTCCTTCATCAAGTACAATAGTTTTGATAGTATGAGCAGATATTTTTCTTTTCTTTATAAGTTCAAATACTCTTCCAGCAGAACCCACGATTATGTGAGGCTTTTCTCTTAGTTTTTCAATTTGTCTTTTAATATTTACTTCTCCAATAATTGCACATGAAGTGACATTACTATTAGAATTATTAGCTAGAGTGGTTATTTCATTATGAATTTGCATAACAAGTTCGTGAGTTGGTGCAAGTACTATAACTTGCATTTGACGCTTTGCACTATCTATTTTTTGAAATAAAGGTAGTAAGTATGCAAGAGTTTTACCAGTTCCAGTTTGTGATTGTGCAATTACATTTTTATTTTTAAGTATTAATGGAATTGACTTTATTTGAATGTCTGTAGGTTCCTTTATATTATTTTTTAAAAGTCCCTCTATTAAATTGGAATCTAATCCTAGTTTATCAAATGATACTGTCATTTAAAAATCTCCTCTAATTTAAAATTTTAGTAAAAACTTCTCTAAAAAAACTATTATACTATATATTTTGTATAATAAACAAAGAAATAATCATTCAGTATGATATAATAAAGGAAATTTAAATAAAGAGGGAAAACATATGAATTTTAAAGAATTTAATTTAAGTAATGAAATATTAAAAACTATAAAGATGTTAGGATATAAATCGCCTACAGAAGTTCAAGAAAAGGTAATACCAATTGTTCTTAAAGATAAAGATATTATAGTTAAATCTCAAACAGGTAGTGGTAAAACTGCATCATTTGGTATTCCAGTTTGTGAAAAAGTAAAATTAGAAAATAAAAAACCACAAGCATTAATATTAACTCCTACTAGGGAACTTGCAGTTCAAATAAAAGAAGATATATCTAATATAGGAAGATTTAAAAAGATAAAATGTGTTGCAGTGTACGGCAAAGAACCTGTAAGTATTCAAAAAAATCAATTGAAACAAAGAGTACATATTGTAGTTGGAACTCCAGGTAGAACTTTTGACCATATTGAAAAAGGTAATATGGAACTTAGTGATATAAGATACTTAATAATTGATGAAGCAGATAAAATGCTCAATATGGGATTTATAGACCAAGTTGAAGATGTTATAAAAAGATTACCTAAGGATAGAGTAACTATGCTCTTTTCTGCAACTCTTGAAGAAAGAATTGAAAAGTTATGTGTAAAATATATGAATAATCCTGAAAAAATAGAAATTGATAAAAAGAATGTTACAACAGATATAATAGAACAAGAATATTATGATGTTGAGAGCGATAGAAAATTTAGTCTTTTAAACAAAATAATATATACAGAAAGACCGGATAGTTGTATTATTTTCTGTAATACGAAAGCTGAAGTAGGTAGTATAGCAATTAAAATGAAGAATAAAGGATTTGATACTAAAGCACTTCATGGAGGAATGGAGCAAAAGGATAGATTAGAAGTAATTCAAGAATTTAAAAGAGGAAGATTTCCGTTTTTAGTTGCCACAGATGTTGCAGCTAGAGGAATAGATATAGAAGAGATAACTCATGTTATAAATTATGAGGTACCAGCAGAGAAAGAAAGTTATGTTCACAGAATTGGTAGAACGGGAAGAGCAGGACATAAAGGAAAATCTATTACTTTTGTGTGCGAATATGAAGAGAGAAAATTTAAATCAATTGAAGAATATATAGGATATAGTATTCCTAAAAAGGAAATTCCATCAGAAGAGGAAGTAAATGAGGGAAGAGAGTTATTTAGAGAAAAAAGAAAAGTTAGACCTAAATTAAAAAAAGATAAAAGTCATGAAATAAATAAAAAAATTACTAAAATACACATAAATGCTGGAAAGAAAAAGAAAATTCGCCCAGGAGATATAGTAGGAGCTATTAATAACATTCCTGGTTTAACTTCAGATGATATAGGAATTATCGATGTTCAAGATGCATTTAGTTATGTCGATGTATTTGGAGATAAGGGAAAAATAGTACTTAAAAATTTAGATACCATAAAAGGCAAAAAAGTTAGAGTTCAAATAGCAAAAAAATAAAAAATTATACTAAATAAAAGTACCCCTTTAAGTTATATAGTTATAGTTTAAAGGGGTATAATTTTACTTGAAGTTATAGAAAATAGATAATTATTAAATTTTAATAGAGGCATCTTTGTCTAAAATTAATGTAACATCATTATGAAGTTGAAGGATGGATGCAGGTACTTGAGGATTAATTTTTCCATGAATGGTTTCAAATATTGCAGTTGATTTTGAAGTACCACTAGCTAATAGTAATATTTTTTTTGATTTCATTATAGTTTTTATTCCCATACTTATGGCTTTAGTTGGAACTTCTTCTTTTGATTTAAAAAATCTTGAGTTTGATTCTATAGTTTTATTATCTAAAGTTACTATATGAGTATTAGGTTCAAAATGAGTATTAGGTTCGTTAAAGCCGATATGACCATTTACACCAATGCCTAAAACTTGTAGATCAATTCCACCACAATTCTTTATTTTTTCTTCAAATGTTTTACATTCTTGAATAGCATCAGTGCTTTTACCATTTAATATATGAACATTTTCTAAGTTTATGTTTATATGTTTAAATAGATTATTCATCATATAGTAGTAATAACTTTTAGGATTTTTTTTATCTAGTCCAAGATATTCATCCAAATTAAAAGTTTTAATTTTAGAAAAATCTATATTATCAGTATTGTATTTATTTATTATTTCTTTATACATTCCAAGTGGAGTTCCACCTGTTGCAAGACCTAGAACACTATTAGGTTCTGAAGTAACTTGGGATAGTAAGATTTCAGTTGCTTTCTTACTCATTTCTTCATAATTATTAACTACCAATATTTTCATTAACAACACTCCCCATAATATATAAAATTAACTTTTGAATACTATGTTTCCCTCTACAATGGTGCATTTTATATCTAAATTTTTATTAAAAATTACTAAATCTGCATCTTTATTAAGATCAATACTTCCTTTTGTATTAGAAATTTTTAATTCTTTAGCAGGATTTAAAGTTGCAAGATTTACAGCTTCATTTAAAGTTAGATTTGTGTTGTCCAAAATATTTTTTATAGCTATATTTAAAGTTAGCACGCTACCAGCAAGGGAACCACTTTCAAGACGAGCAGAATTATTTTTGACTAGTACTTTTTGACCACCTAATTCCCAGGTGCCATCGTGCATACAACCTGCTTCCATGGAATCTGTTATAAGAATTACATTATCTTTGCCTTTTATATTTAATAACATTTTTAATGCTGCTTTATGGACGTGAATAGTATCAGCTATAATTTCACACTTTATATTATTGGAATTAAATAATGCACCAATTATTCCTGGAGTTCTATGATGAAAGGGTGGCATACCATTAAAAGTATGAGTTGCGTGATGTATACCTAAATTTATAGCTTCTATAGTTTCTTCATATGTTGCATTTGAGTGACCAATAGATAAATTTATATCTGTATTATTTATGATTTCTTTTATAAATTTAAAATTTTTATCTTCTTCTGGAGCAAGGGTAATTATTTTTATTATATCTTTAAATGGCTTTATAAAATTAAAATTAGGTTTTAATATAAATTCTGGATTTTGGGCACCTTTATATTTATAGCTTATAAAAGGACCTTCCATATGAGCACCTAATATTTTGGCTCCTCCTAAATTTTTATTCATACATGATTTTATACAGTTTAAAGAATTATATATTTTTTGTTTAGACATAGTCATAGTAGTTGGCAAAAAAGAGGTCGTCCCTTTGCTTGTAATAACTTTACTTATGGTTTGTAATGAATTAAAATCTCCATTCATTACATCTTTCCCACCAGAACCATGAATATGAATATCTATAAAACCAGGAGATATATAATTTCCTTTTGCATCAATAATTTCTGAAAAGTCATTCCTATTAACTGAATTTTCATCAACTATATCAAGTATAGTTTTATCGAATATTAAGGCTTTATTTTTTAACAATGAGTCTTCGGTTAAAATAGTTCCATTTAAGATACATTTCATAAACTCACTTCCTAAAATTAAATTTTTATAAGATTAATTTATTTTAAAATCATTTCATATTTGTATATATCACTTCTAAAAATAGCTTTAGTAAATTCTATAACTGAATTTTGTTTTGCATAAGTTGTTCTACTAAACAATAGAGCAAGTGCATTTTTCTTTTGATTTAAAAGAGTACACTCATAGTCAGTTAGTCTAATAGGTTCTATTACTTGTTTAGCTTTTTCAGGATAGTAATTATATTCTGTTTTAAAAGTTTCATAAAGAGATTTTCCGTCTAAAGAATTTTTAGTCATGTTACTAAAAAGAGCGTAGGGCAATATAGTGGTTTCTATGGCCACGGGTTCTTTATCAGTTTCTCTAAGCCTTATTATTTCAATTACTTTTTTATTTTCATCATCTAAAGAAAAAATATTTTGTAGTTTTTTTGTAGATTCTTTTATTTCAAAAGATAAGATTTTTGTTTGGGTTTTAAATCCTTTACTATTCATTTCTTCAGTAAATCCTTTAAGTTCAGATAATTGATGCATTTTTTTTGGCTCAGATACAAAAGTACCTTTCCCTTGTTGTCTATGGAGTAATCCTTCATTTACAAGAGCAAGGATAGCTTTATTTACAGTCATTCTACTAACATTTTGAATTTTGCAGAGTTCTCTTTCAGTAGGAATTATATCTCCTGGTGTTAATTCATCATTTTCGATTAGTTCTCGTATAATTTCTTTAAGTTGATAATGTAAGGGTAAAGGATTTTCTTTCGAAACTATCTTCAATTTAAATTCCTCCTAGTAAATCTTTGCTTGTGGTAATTATTGTAATTATATATATGATAACATCATATTGATATATTGTATATACCAATTTTAAAATTTTAAGTAATCTTGATTTTACACGAAAGAATTTAAGATAAAAAATGAATTTAAAGGAAATATATTGAAAATATTCGCGCGAACATTTATAATGAAATTAAACGTTTCCATAATTTACTAAAAGAAAATTGATATTTTATAAACCACATATGAAAAATACTTAAAATTAAAAACTAATTTTAAGTATGAAAAGATTTAAAATTTTTTTATGAGGTGGTAAATATGAAAACATCTTTTGAGCTTGTGGATTATTTGGTTCTTATAGGTTATCTTTTATTTGTTCTTATAGTAGGAATCAAAGTTGCAAAAAAAGAAATGAAAGGAAAGGAATATTTTAGAGGAGATGGAACAATTCCTTGGTGGGTAACAGCGGTAAGTTTATTTGCAACTATGTTAAGTCCTATATCATATCTGACACTTGCGGGAAGGTCTTTTAAAGGTGATTGGTCATCATGGGTAGGTCAACTCGGAATATTTTTAGCAGTTCCATTAACGATCATGTTTTTCTTACCTGTTTATAAAAAACTAAACATTGATACAGCTTATGAATATTTAGAGAAAAGATTTGATAAGAGATTAAGGCTTCTCGGAAGTTTAATGTTTATAGTTTTCCAAATAGGAAGAATGTCTATAGTTATGTATTTACCAGCATTAGCATTATCATTAGTTACAAAAGTAGATATAAATATTTTAATAGTATTAATGGGAATAATAGCAATAATATACTCTTATGTTGGAGGAATAAAATCAGTTCTTTGGACAGATTTTATTCAAGGAATAGTATTATCTTTAGGTGCTGTATTTGTAGTAATTTTCTTATGTTTTACAGTAAAAGGTGGATTTTCAGAAATTATAAGTATGGGTGTTAAAGACAGTAAATTCTTAGATTTATCATCAATGATGGATATAAATATATTTAAAGAAAGCTTTTTTATAACGTTAATAGGAGCTGGATTTGGAACCTTATCTTCATATGTATCAAGTCAGGATATGGTTCAAAGATATACAACAACAACGAATATAAAAGAAATGAAAAAGATGACATATTTGAATGGATTATTATCAATAGGGGTTGCAACTTTATTCTTTTTCATTGGAACAGGATTATATGCATTCTATACACAAAACCCAACACTTCTTTTAACTCATAAAGAAGATCAAGTTTTTGCAAGTTATATAGTTAGTCAACTTCCAGCAGGAATATCGGGACTTTTACTTGCAGGAATTTTTGCAGCTGGTCAGTCAACTTTGTCATCAGGATTAAATAGTGTAGCCACTAGTTGGACTCTAGATGTTCATAAAGTTTTAAAAGGTTCTATGGACAATGATAAAGCTACTAGTCTTGCTAAATTTTTATCTCTAGCAATAGGTATAGTATCAATTGTTGTTTCAATTATACTAGCACATTCTAATTTAAATTCAGCATTTGCATGGTTTAATGGCTTCATAGGTATGGTTTTAGGTCTTGTTGGAGGATTATTTGGTCTTGGAGTATTTAGTAAAAAGGCAAATTCTAAAGGAGCATTATTAGGTTTTGTCGTAGCAGTTATAGTATCTGTTGGAATTAAATATTATACAAAAGTTAACTTCTGGGCTTATTCAATAATAAGTATAGCTGTATGTATGATATTTGGATATATATTTAGTTTAATGTTTAAAGAAAAAGTAAAAGACAATATAAATGAATTAACGATATATGGAATAAGTAAAAATGATTTAAATGGTGAAGAAAATATAAAATTATAAAATAAGTTTATTTATAAATACTACTAGAAAACCAAAATTCTAGTAGTATTTGTTTTATAATGAATATTTTGGTTTAAAAAATAAAAAATTATGATAATATTATAATAAATATAATTAAAAATGCTAGTTTAAATGTAAGTTTAAAATTTAAGGGGGCAAAAATGGTAACGCAAGAGGATATAGCGAGAAAATTAAATATTTCAAGAACTACCGTTGCAAGAGCTTTAAATGGAAATTCAAATATAAAGCCAGAAACAAAAGAAAAAATTTTAAGTTTATGTGATGAGCTAGGCTATGTAAAAAATCCTATAAGTACATCATTAGCTATAAAAAAGAAAAAGAAAGTGTTTGCATTTATAATAAAATCTAAAAATATACATTATTCATTAGAACTTATAAAAGGATTAAAAAGAGCCGAACAGGAGTTTGAATTTTATAGATATAGTATAGAAATCATAGAAACAGATATAAATGAACCAATTAAACAATTAGAAGAATTAAATAGAGTTATTAATGAGGAAAAGCCAGATGGCATAATAATAATACCTTTACTAAAGGAAAAAATAAAACAAGTAAAACTACAAAAGCCAAAAATATTTTTTGTGACTTTAGATATAAGTATTGATGAATCTATTGTTAATGTTGGTGTTGATTATTTTAAGTCAGGAAGAATAACTGCGGAGGTTTTTATTAACATAATAAGCAAGGGGAAAAAAATATTAGTGTTAGATACAGTTGATGATATGATATCATCTAAACTTTATTTGAAAGGATTTTTATCTAGAATTAAAGAGGAAGAGAAAGAATTAATAGTAGGTCCAATATATGATGAAAATTTAAAGAAAAATGCAATAGAAATAATAAAAAAACATGTGAACTCTGATATAGAAGGAATTTATAGTACTAGATTTTTAACAGACATAATATTAAACATAGAAAAAATATTAAATCGCAAATATAAGGTTGTTTCTAATGGAATAAGTGATGTTGTTTATAATTTGATATTAGATAAAAGTATTATAGCATCAGTAGTAGAAAGGTGGGAAGAAGAAGGGTATATTGCAGCAAAAATTATGTTTAATTATATATATAAGAATTCTAAACCATCCTTTAATAATTACATAACGGAAAGTAAAATAATATTTAGAGAAAATTTGAAATAAATTTATTTCAAAAATAGGAAAAATCTTGAAAAAGATTACGTAAATAAGTATAATAAAGTTAATGATTTATAAAAATGCAAATATAAATAAGTTATAAACTTATTTATATTTACATTTTAATCAATTAAATAGTAATTTTTACTTGAAAATGTTCGCGAGAACAATATCTTTAAAATAAAAATTAGGAGGGGTAAATAATGAAGGGAATTTTTTCAGCATTACTAGTTCCATATGATGAAAACGGAAACATAAAGGAAGAAGGCTTGAGGCAGTTAGTTAGATATAACATAGATGTTTGTGGTGTTGACGGTTTATACGTAGGAGGAAGTACTGGTGAAAACTTCATGCTAGCTACTGATGAAAAGAAAAGAATTTTTGAAATTGTAAAAGATGAGGTGAAACAAGACGTTAAACTTATAGCTCAAGTTGGATCAATAAATTTAAAAGAGTCTGTAGAACTGGGTAAATTTGCTACGAGTCTAGGATATGATTCCTTATCAGCTGTAACTCCATTTTATTATAAATTTGATTTTGAAGAGATAAAAAATTACTATAATACAATTATCGAAGCAACTAATAATAATATGATTATTTATTCAATCCCATTTTTAACTGGGGTAAATATAACATTAAATCAATTTGGTGAATTATTTAAGAATGAAAAAATAATAGGTGTTAAATTTACTCAAGGAGATTTTTATTTATTAGAAAGATTGAGAAAGGCATTTCCTGATAAATTAATATTCTCAGGATTTGATGAAATGCTATTACCAGCGGTAGTTTCAGGAGTGGATGGTGCAATTGGTAGTACTTATAATGTAAATGGTAAAAGAGCAAAGGAAATATTTAGATTAGGTCAAGAAGGAAAAGTTAAGGAAGCTTATGAAATTCAACATGTAACTAATGATTTAATAGAAGGAATTTTAAGTAATGGGTTATATCAAACTATAAAAGAAATATTGAAGGTTAAAGGTGTAGATGCAGGATATTGCAGACAACCAATGAAAAGGTTAACAGAAGAAAAAGTTAAATTTGCAAAAGATCTCGCTAAAAAATTCTTATAGAATTTATATATACTAAAAGGGGTGTCAGAGATGCTAAAAAAAATAAGAGGTAAACTTATAGTATCTTGTCAGGCTTTAGAGAATGAACCACTTCATAGTTCTTTTATTATGGGAAGAATGGCACTTGCAGCAAAAATGGGTGGAGCTGTTGCAATAAGAGCTCAAAGTGCAGAAGATATAAAAGAAATAAAAAAAGTCACAGGGCTTCCTGTAATAGGACTAGTTAAAAGAAACTATGAAGATTCAGATATATATATTACTCCTACAAAGAAAGAAGTAGATGAGCTACTTACAACGGAGTGTGAAGTTATAGCTATAGATGCAACTATGAGGAAAAGACCTAATAATGAGAATTTAAAAGAACTTATAGACTATATTCATAAAAACAAAAGACTAGTTATGGGAGATATTTCAACAATGCCAGAGGGAATAAATGCAGAAATATTGGGGGTAGATTGTGTTTCAACTACTCTTTCAGGATACACTCCCTCTTCTAGACAAGGTGATTCAGTAGACTTAGAGATTATAGAAAAACTTTCCCATAGATTATATATTCCAGTTATAGGAGAAGGAAAAATTAGTACCCCTGATGATTTAAGAAGAGTTTTTAAATGTGGTGCTTATGCAGCTGTTGTAGGAGGTGCCATAACAAGACCACAGCTTATAACTGCTAAATTTGTTGATGCTATAAATTATGAAAGGAGCTAATAAGTATGATATATGGAAATTTAACAAATAGAGAATCTTTCAAATATTTACCCGAAGCTATACTAAAGGTATTTGATTATGCATTAAAAAATGATATAGAAAATTTTAAACCAGGAAATTATGAAATAGATTCAGATAAAATATTTGTAAATGTTGTACAATATGATACTAAGGATATAAAGGATAGATTTTGGGAAGCACACAAAAAATATTTAGATATACATGTTGTATTTAAAGGAAATGAAAGAATAAATATTAATTTTATAGATAATCTTAAAAAATTAGAGTATGTAGATAAAGATGATTTTTTACCATTAGAAGGTGAGTTTAAATCATCATTAGTTTTAAATAAAAATGACTTTTTAATATGCTATCCAGAAGATGCACATATGACTGCTTTAAAAGTAAATGAAAGTGAAAATGTAAAAAAAGCTATATTCAAGATATCTTTAGATATACTTTAGTTTTTAGGAAAATCATATGAAATATTTAGGTATAGATATAGGTGGAACAGAAATAAAATATGGAATTGTTGATGATAATGGAAATATTGAAAGAAGCTACTCTAAAGAGACCGCAGCTTTTAAAGGTGCAGATAATCTTATAAATAATATAGAAGATATAATACAAAATATTATTAAAATAGAAAAGATAAATGGAATAGGAATAAGTACAGCAGGACAAGTAAATAGAAATAATGGTGAAATAATTTTCGCAACAAATACAATTCCGGGTTGGACAGGAGTTAAATTAAAGAAAATAATTGAAGATAGATTTAAAATTCAGTGTTATGTTGATAATGATGTTAATTGTGCTTGTTTAGGATATATGTGGAAGTCAATGAAGGAAGATTATAAAGATTTTATTTTTCTAACTTTAGGAACTGGAATTGGTGGTGCAATTGTAATAAATGGTCAATTGTATACGGGTAGCCACTTTATAGCTGGAGAATTTGGTCATATGACTATTTGCAAAGCTGGAGAAGAATGTACCTGTGGATCTAAAGGGTGTTTTGAAAGATATGCATCAACTTCAGCCTTAATAAGACGTGCCAAAAATCAACTAAAATTACCTGAAGGTTTTAAGATAAGTGGAAAATATATTTTTGATAAAGCCAAGAATAATGAAAAAGAGTATATAAATGTGATAAATGAATGGAGCTATGATGTAGCTATAGGAATAAAAAATATAGTTCATATGTTCAATCCTTCTTTAATTGTCATAGGTGGAGGAGTTTCAGCACAAGGTGATTACTTAATTAAATTTATACAAAAGCATATGAATAAAATAATTATGCATTCATTTTTAAAAGGATTGGTTATAAAAACTTCACCGAGCGGTAATAAAGCTGGAATGCTGGGAGCAATATATGGACTAAAAATGTTATAAATTTATAAAAAAGTAATAGAAACTAGAATTAAAGACTAGTTTCTATTACTTTTTTATGATGTTACAATTGAAACATTTAGACTAGATAAAACTGTACTTATGGGATTGCAAGTAGTGGAAGATTAAAATTATTGACAAAACTACCTAAAGCCTATAAAATATTAAATAATAACTATTATAAATTATTGCTTAAAATATAAAAATTTGTAATAAACATGGTTCAAATTTTTAGAGAAAATTCTTTAATTATTTGTTCTAAATTTAAAAAATTGTTGCCTAACAGAAAAGATAATATCTAATCTGAAAGGAGAATGCATTTATACGAAGATTTCTGACTTTGGGATTTTTATATCCTGAAAGTCTATTTAGTGTATAGATAACTTTCCTTTCGGGAAAGTTTTTTATTTTAGGAGGAGAAAAATGTGAAAAAAATCGCTGTAATTAGTGCTATTTTAGAAGAACCAAAGAAAACTCAAAAAGAATTTAATGAAATTATATCTAATTTTAAAGGGATTGTTAAAGGGAGAATGGGCATTCCTTTTGAAGAAGAAGGTATATCGGTAATATGTATTACTGTAGTTGGAGAATTAAATGATATAAATAGTCTTACAGGGAAACTTGGAAATATTAAAAATGTGTTAGTGAAAACATCAATTGCAAAGAAAGAGATATAACCTATGAGAAAAATAATTGATAGATTATATGAAAATAACAGTTTAAATCGTGAAGAACTTTTGTATTTGTTAAATAATATAAATGATGAAAATAAAGAATATTTAATATCTAAGGCAAATGAAACTAGATTTAAGTATTATGGGGATAAAGTTTATACGAGGGGGCTCATAGAGTTTACAAACTATTGTAAAAATACATGCACTTATTGTGGTATAAGAGTTTTCAATAAAAAGGTCGATAGATATAGACTGTCATTAGATGAAATTATACATTCTTGTAGTGAAGGGGATAGATTAGGATATAGAACCTTCGTACTTCAAGGAGGAGAAGATAATTATTTTACTGATGATAAAATAGTAGAAATAGTAACAAAAATAAAATCAAAATTTCCTAAGTGTGCAATTACTCTTTCTATAGGAGAAAAGTCCTATGAGTCATATAAAAAATATTACGATGCAGGAGTAGATAGATATCTTTTAAGACATGAAACAGCATCAAAGGAACTTTATGAAAAATTACACCCAGGTATGAGTTTTGAAAATAGAAGAAAGTGTCTTAGAGATTTAAAGAAAATAGGATACCAAGTAGGGGCTGGATTTATGATTGGCATTCCAGGACAAACTAATGAAGATTATGTAGAAGATTTGTTGTTTTTAAAGGAACTAGAACCTCATATGGTCGGAATAGGTCCATTTATTCCACAATGTGATACTCCTCTTGGAAAAGAACAAGGTGGCACAGTAGAACAAACTATATTAATGTTATCAATTATAAGATTACTTTTACCACAGGTATTATTACCAGCAACCACTGCGCTTGGAACAATACATCCTATGGGAAGAGAAATGGGACTTAAAGCAGGGGCAAATGTTGTAATGCCTAACTTATCACCTACATCAGTAAGAAAAAAATATGCATTATACGATGGAAAGATATGTACAGGAGATGAAGCTGCTGAGTGCAGAATGTGTATTCAAAATAGAATAGAAACTTCTGGATTTTCTCTTGATATGTCAAGAGGAGATAATAGATTATGGAGGAGAAAATAATATGTTTATTAATCATGAGTATATAGAAGGATTATTAGAAAGTGCTAAAAATGCAACTAATGAAGAAATTCAAAAGGTTTTATATAAAGCAAAACAACATAAAGGATTATCACATGAAGATATAGCAGTACTGCTTCAAATAGAAGACTTAGATCAATTAAATGAAATGTATAAGATAGCTGGAGACATCAAAAAATCTATATATGGTAACAGAATAGTTGTGTTTGCGCCTTTGTATGTAAGTGATTATTGTGTCAATAACTGTGTTTATTGTGGATATCAAAGGAAGAACTGTTTTACAAGAAAAAAATTATCGATGGAAGAAATAAAACAAGAGGTAAGAGTCCTTGAAAGAATGGGACATAAAAGATTAGCTCTAGAAGCAGGAGAGGATCCAGTGAACTGTCCTATTGATTATATAGTAGATGCAATAGGTGCTATATATGACACTCAAGAGGAAAATGGAAATATAAGAAGAGTAAATGTAAATATTGCAGCAACAACAGTAGAAAACTATAAAAAATTAAAAGATGCTAAAATAGGAACATACATATTATTCCAAGAAACATATCATAAACCAACATATGATAGAATGCACCCAAAGAGTATAAAAGGAGATTATGAATATCACTTAACTGCCTTTGATCGTGCTATGGAAGCTCATATAGATGATGTAGGAGGCGGGGTTTTATTTGGACTTGCTGATCCTAAATTTGAAGTGTTAGGTTTAATGCTTCACAATGAACATTTGGAAGAAAAATTTGGAGTAGGTTTCCATACAATATCAGTTCCAAGATTAAAAAAAGCAGAAGGAATGAGTCTTAAAGAATTTCCTCATTTAGTGGATGATGAAATGTTTAAGAAAATTGTTGCAATAATTCGTATAGCAGTTCCATTTACAGGTATTATATTATCGACAAGGGAAACAGCAGAAATGAGAGATGAGGTAATTAAATATGGAGTATCTCAAGTAAGTGCTGGTTCATGTACTGGTGTTGGAGGATATAAAGAACGTGAAGAAGGTAAAGCTGTAGATCAATTTATTTTAGGAGATCACAGAAGTCCAGTTGAAGTTTTAAAATCTCTAATTGATAGCAAATATATACCAAGTTACTGTACTGCATGTTATAGAAAAGGAAGAACTGGAGATAGATTTATGAGTCTTGCAAAATCAGGACAAATACAAAATGTATGCGGACCTAATGCAATTATGACTTTAATGGAATATATAATGGATTATGGTGATGAAGAACTTTATAATAAAGCGCACGACTTAATCCAAAATGAAATAAAAAACATAAAAAGAGATGATATACGTGAGCTTGTAAGCAATAATGTAGAAAGAATAAAAAATGGTGAAAGGGATTTATTCATATAGGAGGATATTATATGAACAATACGCCAAATTCCAATAGAAAACATATTGTTTTTTATGGAAAAACAAACTCAGGAAAATCCTCAATTTTAAATGCTATTGTGGGTCAGGAAATTTCTTTAGTGTCTAATATAAAAGGAACTACTACTGACCCTGTAAGTAAAGCTATGGAATTAATTCCTTTTGGGCCTGTACTGTTTATAGATACAGCAGGAATTGATGATAAGAGCGAGCTTGGAAATTTAAGAGTTGAAAGAACATTAAAAACTCTTAAAAAAACGGACTTTGCAGTGTATGTAATGGATATAAATAATATAGATGAAAATGAATATAAAGATTTTCAAAAAAAGTTCAAAAAGCATAGAATACCTTATACAACAGTTATTAATAAAATAGATACGGTAAATATAAGTTACATTAATTCTTTAAAATCCAAATTTAAAGAATGTTTATTTGTATCTTCTAGAGATAGTGAAAGTATTTTATATTTAAAAGAGGAACTTATAAAGAGACTTCAAGAGGATGAAGAAGATGAAACTATAGTAGGAGATATTGTACCTTACAATGGTAAAGTTATAATGGTTGTACCTGTAGATTCAGAAGCGCCAAAAGGAAGACTTATACTTCCACAAGTTCAAGTTATAAGAGATTGTCTAGATCATGGTATAAAAAGTTATGTAGTCCGTGATACAGAACTTCAATCAGCATTAGAAGATATTAAAGATGTCGATCTTGTAATTACTGATTCTCAGGAATTTAAAAAAGTTAATAAAATAGTTCCTAAACATATTAAACTAACTAGTTTTTCTATATTATTTGCAAGGCATAAAGGCGATTTAAAAGCGTTCAGAGATGGGGTAAATAAAATAGAAGAATTAAATGGAAATTCCAAAATACTAATAAGTGAAAGTTGTACACATAATCATTCTCATGAAGATATTGGCAGAGTAAAAATACCTAATTTACTAAATAAGCATCTTGGAAAAAAACTTAACTATGAATTTAAAATGGGACATGATTTTCCTGAAAACATAGAAGAATATGACTTAATCATTCATTGTGGAGCTTGTATGGTAAATAAAAAAACAATGGAAACTAGAATACAAATATGCAGAGAAAAAAATGTTAGAATAACAAACTATGGGATTATTTTAGCATACTTAACGGGAATACTTGAACGATCCATAGATATATTTAAATTAAAATAATAAAATATATAAGATTTATTAAAGGCTTGGCTTTGTGCTAAGCTTTTTTTACTGCAAAAATATTAAAAATAATAATTGGCATTTGACAATAACTAAATTTTGGATTAAAATTAAAATGGCATATGCTAATAATTAAAATTTATGAATGGGGGTGAGAGTACAATGAAGATAGCTGTATCCTCAACTGGAAAAGAATTAAAAGATTTAATGGATGACAGATTTGGAAGATGTACTTATTTTGTTATACATGATAGTGAAACAAATAAAACTGAGTTTATTGAAAATCAAGGACATAAAACAGGAGCAGGGGCAGGTATTGCAGCAGCACAGCAAATTCTTGATGAAAATATTAATGTAATAATTACTGGATATCTTGGGCCAAATGCCTTTGACGTTTTTGAAGGATCAGATATAGAAGCATTTAAATGTAGTGAGGTAACAGTAGAAAAAGCTATAGAACTATATAGAAATAACAAATTAGAAAAGTTAGAATATGCATCACCAGCAAGAAAATAGCATATTGATTTAGTTGTAGGGAGGAAAATAGTGTGAATATTTCTGTATTAAGTGGAAAGGGTGGAACAGGAAAAACTACTATTTCTACTAATCTTGCATATTCAATGAAAGCCAACTATATAGATTGTGATGTAGAAGAACCAAATGGATTTATATTTTTAAATCCTTCTAATATAAAATCTAAAGAAGTTTTTATGGAAAATCCATTTATTGATGACAATAAATGTATCAACTGTGGTAAGTGTGCTAAGGTATGTCAATTTAATGCATTAGTTAAAACTAAAAGGGATATGATTTTATTTGAAAGACTTTGTCATAGTTGTGGAGCATGTGAAATTGTTTGTGAAAACAATGCATTAACATATAAGAAAAGACCTATTGGAGTAATTGAAGAGGGATCTTTTAATAATAATATCTGCAAAAGAGGGATTTTAAATATAAGTGAGCCAATGGCTGTTCCTGTGATAAAAGAGCTTTTACGTGATTTACCTAAAGAAACAAATATAATAGATTGTTCTCCAGGTACTTCTTGCAATGTAGTAACTTCTCTTAAATTTACTGATGCTGCAATTTTAGTAACTGAACCTACAGAGTTTGGTTTGCATGATTTGAAAATGGCGGTTGGTCTTTTAAAAATGTTTAATATACCTTTTGGAGTTGTAATTAATAAAAATACTTCAAAAGATAATATAGTTGTTGATTATTGCAATGATGAAAATATACCTATACTTGGATTTGTACCTTATGCTAGAAAGGCAGCAAAAGCTTATTCAACAGGCAATATGCTTATTGATATAGATGAGTACAAAGAAATATTTAATGATATTTGTGGAAAAGTAAAGGAGGAACTATTGTGGAACTTGTAGTTTTAAGTGGAAAAGGTGGAACAGGAAAAACTACAATAGCAACAGCTATATCAGAACTTGCAAAAGATGTAGTTAAAGTAGATTGTGATGTAGATGCTCCAAACCTTTACTTGTTTTATAAAGGCAATGATATTGAAAAAAAAGATTTTTATGGTGGCAAGGTAGCTGAGATAAATGATAAACTTTGCACTAATTGCGGTAAATGCCAAAAGGTTTGTAGATTCGATGCAATTAGTAATAAGAAAATTGATTCTTACAGTTGTGAAGGGTGTGGTACATGTATAATCGTATGTCCCAATAATGCTATACAACTAAAAGAAGAAAAAAGTGCACATATGTATATTACTAAAACAGACAAAGACATAATATCAAGAGCTGAGATGGATATTGGAAGTGAAGGTTCAGGAAAATTAATTGCTGAACTTAGGGAAAATGCTAAAGAATATGTAAGTGAAAATACATTAACAATAATAGATGGTTCACCAGGAATTGGATGTTCGGTAATTTCATCTATTACAGGAAGTGATATGGCACTTATTGTTACAGAGCCAACAAAATCTGGTCTTGAGGATCTCAAAAGAGTGGCTGATTTATGCAATCATTTTAGAGTAGTAATGAATGTTTGTATAAATAAATATGATATTAATTTAGATATGACCCAGGAAATAGAAAGTTTTTGTAGAAAAGAAGAAGTGGATATTATTGGTAAAATCCCATTCGATGACACAGTAGTAAAATCTATAAATGAATTAAAACCAATAATTTATTACGATGAAAGTAAGGCAAATTTAGCAATTAGGGATATGTGGAATAGGTTATATTTGAAAATTGTTTAGTTCATAAGAATCAAATATAAGGATCAAACTTTATAAGTTTGTATAATTCAATTTAAAGGTAATTATAAATTTAGTTTAAATAATATACTAGATAAAATAAAAAAATTAGGAGGAATTTGAAATGAGAATAGCAGTTGCAAGTGAAGGAAATAATGTAAGTGGACATTTTGGACATTGTGCAGGATTTACTATGTTTGATGTACAAGACAATAAGGTGGTAAATAAAGAATATATAGAAAGTCCAGGACATAAACCAGGATTCCTACCAGTATTCTTAAATGAAAAAGGTGCAAATGTAATTATAGCAGGTGGAATGGGAGAGCATGCACAAGAATTATTTGCAGCAAATAATATAGAGGTTGTAGTTGGAGCAGTAGGTTCAATTGAAGAAAATGTTGACCAATATATAAAAGGTGAGTTAAAATCAACAGGTAGTGTATGCACAAAACATGAGCATGAAGGACATTGCAACGAATAATATTTAAATTTGGAGGGGAGATAATGGCAAGACCAAAGAAGTGTAGAAGGATTGAGTTTATTCCTGAAAACACTTACTTTACACCTACTGGGAAACAAAGGTGTAAAATACAAGAAACAAAATTACAACTAGAAGAACTCGAAGCAATGAGATTAAAAGATATAGAAGGACTAAATCAAGAAGAATGTGCTGAGAGGATGCAGGTCTCACGCCAAACTTTCCAAAATATAATAGATAGTGCAAGAAAAAAAGTAGCTATAGCATTAACGCATGGAAATGCTATAAACATAAGTGGTGGTGATTATACAACTCATCATTGCAGATTTAAATGTTTAAAATGTGGAGAAAATTATCATATAAAATATGAGCAAGATAGACAAAAATGTCCACAATGTGGTTCAAGTGAAGTTCTTTGTATAAAAAAGATGGATAGTTGCAATAAGATGTGTCACAAATAAGTTAATTTAAGTAATACATTGAAAATATCTAATAGAAATTAAAAGATATTGTGAAATAATTAAAAATAACTATTTCACAATATCTTTTTCATATATCTTAACAAAGCTAAATTTAATAAGAGAAAATCAATAAGATAAAATAATGTTTAATAGTTGGAGGTGTTTTAAACATTATTTTATTTAATATCAGTTAAAGATTTAAGTTCATATCCTTGTTTTTTCCATTCTGTTATAACGTTATCTAATATTTCAGCATTAGTTTTTGAAACTGCATGAAGAAGCATAATTGCTCCGTTATGAGTTTTATCTAATATTTTTTTCTTAGCAAACTCATGTGAAGGTTGTTTTTTAGGATCCCAATCAGCATATGCAAAGCTCCAGAAAATAGTTTTATATCCGTAATCTTTTGTGAAAGCTAATGATTGCTCGCTATATTTTCCCATAGGTGGTCTAAAATAATGAGGCATTTTTTTGCCTGTTAATTTTTCAAAATCCTTTTCTACTTCAGATAACTCACGATTAAATTTTTCTTTATTGTGTATTGAAGCCATGGATGGATGATGCCAACTGTGGTTACATACTAGATGTCCTTCATTTACCATACGTTTTATCAAATCAGGATTTGAATCTATATATGGCTTTACCACGAAAAAAGCAGCAGGCACCTTATGTTTTTTTAGTACATCTAATATAGGACCTGTATATCCGTTTTCATATCCTTCATCGAAAGTTAGATATATTACTTTTTTAGATGTATCTCCTAAGAAGTGTGTATCATATTTAGATAAAAAGCTAGCTGTTTCAGGTGGTTCTACAGGAGGAACTCCATTTTTAACGTGTTTAAAATACCAATTATATTCTTTAGTATTTGAGTGATTTGAGGCATTAGTAGCTTTCAAAGTTGTAGAAGTGGATATACTATTCTTTGAAGAAGCATTTATTACATTTTTACTAATAATAGATATGGACAATCCACAAATAATTACTAAAGATATAATTATATTTTTAAAAAACTTAGACATTTTAACATAATCACTCCTTTCCTACGCTTAGTATTAACATTAAAAAAAAAATTATAAAAAAATATATTAAATAAAAAAAGCAGAGCGCATGCCCTGCTTTTTTAGTTAATATGCAAATGTCATTTTATCAGAATGAAGTGCTACAGGTTTTGATAAAAGCCATTGATTAGTTACTGTGTTATCAAAGAAATACAATGCACCCTTTGTAGGGTCATTTCCATTTAAAGCTTCTAAAGCAGCTTTTTTATCATCGTCTGATGCGGCTTTATTAATCATACCATTTAAAACTGGCGTAAATTGATAATGTCCGTCAGACACTTCATATATTACATTTCTAATTGAGTTCGGAAATTTGTTGCTTTTAACTCTATTTATAACGACTGATGCAACACAAACTTTAGTTTTATAACTTTCTCCACCTGCTTCAGCATGAACAAGTCGAGATAAAAGTTCTAAATCACTTTGATTGTATGGTATTACTGATTTAGTAGACTTAGCTTGTCCGGAAGATGAAGATGTATTGTTTGTATTCGAATTAGAAGTTACAGAAGTTATTGATGGTATTAAAAGCTCATCATTAGGATAGATAAGATCATCCCATTTATTATTTGCACGTCTTAAAGATTCAAGGGATATACCATATTTTTTAGAAATTAAGTATAAAGATTCTCCATATACAACAGAGTGTACTTTAGCTGGAACACTTATAGCTTGTCCAGGATAAATGATATCTCCATTTAATTTATTATCACTTTTAAGCGAGGTTACAGAAGTGTTGAATACTTTACTTATTTTATAAAGTGAATCGTTAGGTACTACCTTATATGTAGCTGCAAAAACTGGTTGAGTAAGTAAAAGTGATACTGACATAGCTGCAATAAATTTGTTTAGATTTTTAGATTTTAACATAAAACTCCTCCTCATTTTGCCTCCGAGGTTAGTTGACGGGTTAGGGTTGAGGTACCCCACTTAGTATAAAATAAGTTTCACCCCAAAATAGTTCCCCCGTACTCCAATTGGAGATTCGGCTTAGTATAGGTGTTATTTTAGCAAAACTACCATATGATTTCCATGTAAAATATATGGAAGTTAAACCTATTAGAACCTACTAAAATATACATCTATATAAATGATTGGAAATTTATAATAATTTATATATTTGTTTCAAATTTTAATTCAATATAATAACTTAATATCAAAATTACCATTAATTAATCCAATAAATATGAATAAAGAGATTCAATTATCAAAATTGTTTTGAAAAAATTATGCTTATATGTTGTTGAAAAATAATATGAAATAGTGTATGATAAACATGAAACCGGTTTCCAAAGTATTAGGGGGAATAAAAGTGGCAGTTACAATAAGTGACATTGCTAAGACAGCGAAGGTATCACAGGCAACAGTATCACGAGTATTGAATGATTCTGGATATGTGAAGGACGAAACTAGAGAAAAAGTTTTGAAAGTCATGAAGGATTTAAATTATTCACCAAGTGCTATTGCAAGAAGTTTAACTACAAAGAAAACGAATATAATAGGTGTTATAGTTCCAGATATAAAAAATCCTTTTTTTGGTGATGCAATAAAGGGTATAAGCAAAATGGCTGATCAGCATAATTTTAATATAATATTATGTGATGCTGATGAGAATATAGAAAAGGAAATAAAAGCTATAAAGCTTTTAAAAGAACAAAGAATAGAAGGAATAATAATAACCCCTACATCTGTAGAAAATGAATTTAATAGCAAGTATTTAGCTGCAATTGAGAATTTAGGAATACCTGTAATTTTATTAGAAGGACATGTGAAATATTCTAATTTCAGTGGAGTTTTCATTGATAATGTAGATGGAGCTTTTAAAGGGACAGAAGCTCTTATAAAGAATGGTCACACTAAAATCGCAATTATAACTGGACGTATGAATTCTCAAAGTGCAAAAGATAGGCTGGTAGGATATAAAAAAGCGTTAGCTACGAATAATATACCGCTTAAAGAGGATTATATTTTTTATGGAGACTATACAACAGAAAGTGGATATGAGCTAACTTGCAAAATGCTATCAATGAAAGATAAACCTACAGCTGTTTTTGTAAGCAGTAACATGATGACAATTGGGTGTATAAAGAAAATCTTTGAACAGAAATTGTCAATACCTCGTGATATTGCTGTTATGGGATATGATGATTTGGACATGCTAAATTTATTTGGTGTAAATATAAGTTATGTAAGTGTACCTACGATAGAATTAGGGAAAAAAAGTATGAAGATGCTTTTAGAAGAACTAGATGAAGAAAGTAGACAAACTAAAGAAATAAAAAGAGTTATACTGAATGCAGATGTAGTACTTAAAGGTTCCGAAAAAATGTAAGCGGTTACCTAAAAAAGCATATAAAATAATAAAAATGTAAAAGATAAATAGATAAATATTTAAATTATAATAAGAAATAGGGAGATAGAAAAATGAAATTAAATAAATATATTGATCATACATTATTAAAACCACAAGCAACAGAAGCAGATATTAAAAAAGTTTGTGAAGAAGCTAGAAAATATGATTTTGCTTCAGTTTGTGTTAATACATGTTACACTTCATTAGTAAGTAAAGAATTAGAAGGTACAGATGTAACAACTTGTGTTGTAATAGGTTTTCCTTTAGGAGCTACAACTACAGAAACTAAAGTGTTCGAAGCAAAACAAGCTATAGAACAAGGTGCTGGAGAAGTAGATATGGTTATAAATGTTGGAGCTTTAAAAGCTAAAAAATATGACTATGTAAAAAACGATATCCAATCAGTAGTTGAAGCTGCCAAAGGAAAGGCGATAGTTAAAGTAATACTTGAAAATTGTTTATTAGAAAAAGAAGAAATAGTTAAAGCTTGTAAATTATCAAAAGAAGCAGGAGCTGATTTTGTTAAAACTTCAACTGGATTCTCAACTGGTGGAGCAACTGTAGAAGATGTTAAATTAATGAGAGAAACAGTTGGTCCTGATATGGGAGTTAAAGCATCAGGAGCAGTAAGAACTAGAGAAGATGCTGAAGCAGTTATAGCAGCTGGAGCAAACAGAATAGGAGCTAGTGCATCTATAGCAATAGTTGAAGGAACAAAATCACAAAACGCAGGATACTAAGATTAATTTTAGACCATGTTTTTAACTAATAGAAATGGAGGTATTAATATGATAGATAGAGTTATTTGGGTAGTTCTTGATAGCGTTGGTATGGGAGCGCTTCCAGATGCGGAAAAATATGGAGATGTAGGAGCTAACACAATCGGCAATGTATCTAAAGTCGTAGGGGGACTAAATATTCCTAATATGGAAAAACTAGGACTTGGGAATATAGATGAAATAAAAGGTCTTAAAAGTGTTGAAAGTCCAATAGGATGTTATTCACGTTTTAAAGAAATGTCAAATGGTAAAGATACTACTACAGGACATTGGGAAATGGTTGGTATATATTCAGAACAAGCATTTCCAACGTATCCAAATGGATTCCCTAGTGAACTAATTGAAGAATTCGAAAAATTAACTGGAAGAAAAGTTATAGGAAATAAACCTGCATCAGGAACAGCAATTATAGAAGAACTTGGAGAAGAACATGTAAATACAGGAGCTCTTATTGTATATACTTCTGCAGATAGTGTATTCCAAATAGCTGCTCATGAAGAAGTTGTTCCTCTAGATGAACTTTATAAAATTTGTGAAATAGCACGTAATCTTTTAACTGGAGAACATGCAGTTGCTCGTGTTATTGCAAGACCATTTGAAGGTAAGGTTGGAAGCTTTACAAGAACTTCAAACAGAAGAGATTTCTCATTAGTTCCACCATACGATACAGTATTAGATAATTTAAAGAAAAATAATCTAAATGTAATGGCTGTTGGTAAAATAGAAGATATATTCTCAGGTAAAGGTGTTACTGAAGCTGTTCATACTAAAGATAATATGGATGGAGTAGATAAAACTTTAGAATATATGAAAGAAGATAAAAAAGGTCTTATATTTACAAATCTTGTTGACTTTGATATGAAGTGGGGACATCGTAATAATGTTGAAGCTTATGGAAAAGGTTTAGAACAATTTGATGAAAGACTTGCAGAAATAATAAGTGCAATGAAAGATACAGATGTATTATTTATAACTGCAGACCATGGCTGTGATCCAACTATGCCAGGAACAGATCACTCAAGAGAACATGTTCCATTCTTAGCATATGGAAAAGCTCTTAAATCAAATGTTAATTTAGGAACAAGAACAACTTTTGCAGATATGGGTCAAACAGTAGCAGATATATTTGGAGTTGAACCGATTAGATATGGTGAAAGTTTTCTTAAAGAAATTGTTAAATAATTAAATAATTAATAATCAAATAATTAATACTAAAAATAATAATCTAACAAACACGTTATTAAAAGAAAGGGGTTAAAAACATGGATTTATATAATCAAATTCAAGAAGCAGCAAAATATATACAAGAAAAATCAAAATACACTCCAGAAATAGGACTTATTTTAGGATCAGGGCTTGGAGCTATTGGAGATAAAATAGAAAATGCAGAATACTATCCATACAGTGAAATACCACACTTCCCAGTTTCTACAGTTGAAGGTCATGCTGGACGTTTAGTTATAGGAACATTACAAGGAAGAACAGTTATAGCTATGCAAGGACGTTTCCATTTTTACGAAGGATACAAAATGCAAGAAGTTACATTCCCTGTTAGAGTAATGAAACTTTTAGGAATTTCTAAACTTATAGTTACAAATGCTGCTGGAGCAGTTAATACTAACTATAAACCAGGAGATTTAATGTTAATTTCAGATCACTTAAACTTAATGGGAGATAATCCATTAATGGGTAGAAACTTAGACCAATTTGGTGCTCGTTTCCCAGATATGTCAAATGCTTATGATAAAGAATTAAGAGGAAAAGTTAAAGAAATTGCTAGTTCATTAGGTGTAGAACTTCAAGAAGGTGTTTATGCAGCTATGAGCGGTCCTACTTATGAAACACCAGCAGAAATAAGAATGATTCGTACTTTAGGTGGAGATGCAGCTGGAATGTCAACAGTACCAGAAGTAATAATAGCTTCACATTCAGGAATAAAAACAGTTGGAATTTCATGCATGACTAATATGGCAGCTGGAATTTTAGATCAACCACTTGATCACGAAGAAGTTATAGAAACATCTGAAAGAGTAAGAGAAACATTTATAAAACTTATGAATGGCGTAATAAAAGAAATCTAAAAAAGTCTATATTAGGGGGTAAAAATTATGAGAATGTATGATCTTATTATGAAAAAAAGAGATGGCGGAGAACTTACAACTGAAGAGATAAATTTCTTCGTAGAAGGTTTTACAAAAGGTGAAATACCAGATTATCAAGTATCAGCTATGATGATGGCTATTTACTTCCAAAAAATGAACAAGAGAGAAACTGCAGATTTAACAAGAGCTATGTTTGAAAGTGGAGAAGTAATAGATCTTTCAGCTATCAATGGAATAAAAGTAGATAAACATAGTACTGGTGGAGTTGGAGATACAACAACTATAGTTCTTGCACCATTAGTTGCAGCTGTTGGAGTTCCAGTTGCCAAAATGTCTGGAAGAGGTCTTGGACACACTGGTGGAACACTTGATAAATTAGAGTCTTTCCCAGGATTATCAATAGAAATGCCTATTGAAAAGTTCATAAACAATGTAAATAGTATAAAAATAGCTGTTGCTGGTCAAACTGCAAATCTTGCACCAGCTGATAAAAAATTATATGCTCTTCGTGATGTTACAGCTACAGTAGACAATATGTCATTAATAGCTGCAAGTATCATGAGTAAGAAAATTGCATCAGGTGCAGATGCTATAGTACTTGATGTAAAAACAGGTAGTGGAGCATTCATGAAAACAGAAGAAAATTCATTTGCATTAGCACAAGAAATGGTTGATATCGGAAACCACGTGGGAAGAAATACTATTGGTGTAATAACAGATATGGATCAACCTTTAGGATTTGCTGTAGGTAATGCTTTAGAAATCAAAGAAGCTATAGAAACATTAAGAGGAGAAGGTCCAGAGGATCTTACAGAACTTTGTTTAACATTAGGATCTCATATGGTAGTACTAGGTGGAAAAGCTAAAGATGCAAAAGAAGCTAGAGCAATGCTTGAAGAAGTAATTAGAAATGGTAAAGGTATTGAAAAATTAAAAGAATTTGTTAAAGCTCAAGGTGGAAATCCTGAAAGCGTTGATGATACATCATTATTACCATCTGCAAGCATAGTAGAACCAGTGATTGCTACAGAAGATGGATATGTAAAAGCAATAAAAGCTGATGATGTAGGTATAGCAGCACTTGTTCTTGGAGCAGGACGTGAAACTAAAGAAAGTGAAATTGATTTAGGAGTAGGATTAGTTCTTCATAAGAAAATAGGAGATTTCGTTAAAAAAGGTGAGGCTATTGCAACAATTTATGCAAACGATGTAAATAAACAAAAAGAATCTGAAAAGAGATTACGTGCAGCTTACACTTTTGTTAATGAAAAAGTAGAAACTAAAAAGTTAGTAAGAGGTATTGTAACAAAAGACGGAATAGAAAAATTTTAATATTAAAAAATAAACTTTATTGGAAGGGTAGTAATTAGGGAAACTACCCAACCAATTAAGGTATTAAAAAAATAGTTTATAGAAATAATATAACATAAAATAATTAAAAAACAAAAGATTATAACAAAAATAACAAAAAAAGGAGAAAAACTATGAGCAGATTTATAGGATTACTAGGAATTGCAGTAATACTATTAATAGCTTACTTATTATCAAATGATAAGAAAAAAATTAATTGGAAATTAGTAGCTATTGGAATAGGATTACAAGTAGTATTTGCATTATTAATTCTTAAAGTACCTCTAGGAAGAACGATTTTTTCAAAAATCGGTGGAGGAATTGATGCATTATTAGGTTTTACAAGAGAAGGTTCAGCGTTTATATTTGGAGATTTAGCTAATAACAGTAAATTTGGAATGATATTTGCATTCCAAATATTACCTACAATTGTATTCTTCTCAGCATTCATGAGTATTTTATATCATCTAGGAATTATGCAATTTATAATATCAATTTTAGCAAAAGGTATAGCAAAATTATTAGGAACAAGTGGTGCTGAAACTTTATCAGCAGTAGGTAACATATTCTTAGGTCAAACAGAAGCACCTTTACTTATAAAACCATTTATTAAGAACATGACAAAATCGGAAATAATGACAATTATGGTAGGCGGTATGGCTACAGTTGCCGGAGGAGTAATGGCAGGTTATGTAGCTATGGGAATTAATGCTTCTTACTTACTTGCAGCGAGTATAATGGCTGCTCCAGGTGGACTTATGATTTCTAAAATACTTTGTCCACAGACAGAAGAAGCTCCAACAGCTGGAGATGTAAAAATCGATATCGAAGTACAAAGTTCAAACGTTGTAGATGCAGCTTCAACAGGAGCTAGTGAAGGATTATCACTTGCATTAAATGTTGGTGCGATGTTACTTGCCTTCATAGCTTTAGTTGCTTTAGTTAACTCATTAATTGGATGTGTTGGCGGATTCTTTGGAGCTGGATACTTAAGTCTTGGATGGATACTTGGTAGATTATTTGCTCCATTAGCATTCTTAATGGGTGTACCAGCTAAAGACATATTAACAGCTGGAGATTTATTTGGAACAAAAGTTGTATTAAATGAATTTGTAGCTTATGCTCAATTTGCCAAAATACAAGCATCTCTTAATCCAAAAACTGTAATGATATTAACTTATGCACTTTGTGGATTTGCTAATATAAGCTCAATTGGTATCCAAATAGGAGGTATCGGCGGACTTGCACCAGAAAAACGTGCAGACATTGCAAAATTGGGTGTAAAAGCAATGATTGGTGGTTTATTAACTACTTGTTTAACTGGTACAATAGCAGGAATAATAAGCTAAAAATTATATTAGTTTTATTTAATAAGTACATTAGGTCTTAAAACAAAAAATTGTTTTAAGACCTTTTTATGTGCGCCCAGCATGGGCGCAATCTATAAGGTGAAAGTCCTGAACGCCGAAGGTGATATAGGCGTTAGCCAATGACAAGGGTGTCCATCGTGAGGTGGAATCTGAAGGAAGTCGGATGGCAAAATTCCGGTCTGAGGAATACGAATCACATAAGAGGCTGGCTATAGCTGGATGAGTTTGCATAACAAAACAAAGTACGTATCACCCGAAAGTTATTGCAGTATATGTGGCAGATATATGGAATGAAAGATTGCGTTCTTACCTGGGGAGGTCTGATAGATATATCATTAAAGGATGAACTTCCTACATGATAACCTACATAGTGATATGTAACTGAACTATCAGAAGTCAGCAGAGGTCATAGTACCACACTATGTGCACGTAGTGCGGGAAGGACTGAACATTAGGAGGTTTTCAACTTTGAATAATTCAAATAAATTACAAAGAAAGCAGACAACTCAATATAGAGGTCGCCTTGTGGAAGTAGAAGTGGAACTTCAAGGTAAACGAGGGGCGCAGAGTAATAATTTGGCGTTAGCAAAGGGAGAAAGAGAAAACAATGTAGTAGATGATACTAATAATCTACTTGAAAAGGTTTTAGCTAGAGAAAATATGCTAAAAGCTATGAAAAGAGTAGTTGCCAATAGAGGAAGTCATGGTATTGATGGTATGAGAGTCGATGAACTTCGAGGGTTTATTATCAAAAATTGGCTAACAATTAAGCAAAAGTTATTAGAAGGAAGGTATAAACCTTCACCAGTTAGGAGAGTGGAAATACCAAAACCTGACGGTGGAATTAGATTGCTTGGAATACCTACTGTACTTGATAGATTAATACAACAGGCATTAGCTCAAGAACTTAATAAAATTTATGACCCTACCTTTTCGGATAATAGCTATGGATTTAGACCAAATAAAAGTGCTAAACAAGCTATATTAAAATCAAGACAATATATCAATGAGAGGCATAAATGGGTTGTTGATATAGACTTAGAAAAATTCTTTGATAAAGTTAACCATGATATATTAATGGAAAGACTTTCAAGAAGAATAAAGGACAAAAGGGTACTTAAACTAATTAGAAATTATCTTAAATCTGGAATAATGATAAATGGATTGAAGGTAAAATCAGATAAAGGTACACCGCAAGGTGGTCCATTAAGCCCAATACTTGCTAATATTATGCTTGATGAAGTAGATAAAGAACTTGAGAAAAGAGGTCATAGATTTTGCCGATTTGCAGATGACTGCAACATTTATGTCAAAAGTAAAAAGGCAGGATTAAGAGTTATGGCAAGTATAAGAAAAATACTTGAAGGTTTATTAAAACTTAAAGTTAATGAAAATAAAAGTGCAGTAGATTTTGTGACGAGAAGAAAATTTCTTGGATTTTCATTCTATTTTGCAAAAGGCGGAGCCAATATAAGAATACATGAAAAGTCATATAAAAGATTCACAAATAAAATAAGAAAATTAACAAACCGTAATAAAGGTATAAGTATGGAATATAGAGTTTATATGATTAACCAATTAACGATTGGATGGATTAATTACTTTGGAATAGCGAAAGCTAACGCTAAAATACAAAAAATAGATAGTTGGATAAGAAGAAGGTTAAGGAGTTGTATTTGGAAACAATGGAAAAAGGTTAAAACTAGAGGACGAAACCTCATAAAACTAGGTCTTCCGACCTATAAAGCATGGGAATATGCAAATACAAGAAAAGGCTATTGGAGAATATCCAAAAGCCCAATTCTTGATACAATCTTAAACAACAAATATATTGAAAATCTTGGTTACAAAAGTATATCTAAAAGATATCAGCTAATACATAATTCTTAATGAACCGCCGTATACCGAACGGTACGTACGGTGGTGGGAGAGGACGCTAAATAAAAATAATTATTTAGCTCCTACTCGATTTTTTTACATTAATCGTAAGGTAAATGCAAAAACTATATATAAGTCTGTTTATTGAAAAGATATATAAGATATAGAAAGGTGGTATATGAAATATGAAAAAGAAAATTATAAGCTTCATTTTAACAGGTGCCATATCTTTAGGTATAGGTGCAGCAGGAGGTGCAGTATGGCAAGAAAATCATAGACAACTTAATGAGGGTAATGTTCTAGCTGTAAATTGGCAACAAACTTCTGGAGAGATTAATGCATTAAGATTACAAGCATTTAATAGTGCAAAAAAATCTATTGATGAAATAGTTAAAAAGCCAACACAAAAACCCTATGCAGTTGTATTAGATATAGATGAAACTGTACTAGATAATTCTATGCATGCAGGTTATTTAATTAATACAGGAGAAAAGTTTACTAATGAAAATTTTAATGAATGGTGTAAAGAAATTAAAGCGAATGCAATAGCCGGGGCAGTAGATTTTACAAACTATGCAAAAAAGAAAGGTGTAGATGTATTTTATGTATCTAATAGAGACCCTAAAGTTTTAGATGAAACACTTAAAAATTTAAAAAAAGTAGGTTTAGCTAATCCCGATGCAGGTCATGTATTACTTAAGCAGGATACAGACAATAAAGAAATAAGATGGGATAAGATAAGAACAAATCATAATTTAGTTATGTATTGTGGAGATAATTTAGGTGATTTTCCAGAATATACTGCTAGAAAGACTCCTAATGTTAGAAAGGAAGTAGTTAATAAGGTTAAAAATAAATTTGGAGAGTATTACATAATATTACCTAATGCTGTTTATGGAGATTTTGAAGCAAGTTTATATAATTGGAATTTTCAAAAATCGGATAAAAAGAAACTACAAGATAGATTAAATAGTATCAAATCTTTTAAATAATATACTTAAGTGAATTTTTAAAATTACGCATAATTTATAATTAAACTAGCTTGGTAAGAATAAACTAATACAGATATTTATTTTTTGTAATGTAAATGATAAAATTTATATAAAGCTTATAATGGGGTTAGAAAGGTGGGAGAATGAGTATGTCCAATAAGGAGAATTTTAAAGAAAATTATGCAAAAAAAAGGACAGAAACTCAGGCCTTTAAAGCTAGTGAGGAGTTAAACAAAGTATTACATGATAAAGAATCTGGATGTTATAAATCGTGGCAGTTTGCAGATTATAAAGTTAACAAAGATACATTGAAAACTACATATGATGAAATTGTTTTGTGGGGACGACAAGAAGCTATGATAAGACCTGGATGGAAAATAGAAGATAATGAAGTTACAGTACCAAATTTATTTTCTAAGGTAATGGGTGTACATGAAAATATAAAGGAATATAAAAATGAGATAAATCAATTGATACAAGAAACAAACACATTATTTTATAAAAGATTTCCTATAAATAAAAAAAGAATTCCTAAAGATATGAATAGAGTATATAAATCAGTATTAAATATACGCGGAAAAATAGATAAAGAGAAGTTAATGACGTCAGATTATTGGAAATATCAAAAACTTAATCCAATGCTTCAAAATAGCATAGCTGATAAGATAATAGAATTTTGTGATATATCTTCATTTTGGAAACATAAAAATTTTAAAATTAAACTTAGAATGTCCTTAATAAATAGAATTATTACATTTATTTCTTCGTTAATATATGATAGTACAAGAGATGAGAGGATAATGAAAATATCTATTTTTGCTGTATTAACTAACTTAAGTGATGATTTATTAGAAATTTTACAAAAATTCGATTATCCTATGAAAGTACCTAAAATTATTATATATAATAATAACAATAAAAAAAATCTTACCTTTCAAGATGCTATTATACTTATGTTTATGAATTGTATGGGGATAGATATTATTATTTATAATCCAACTGGAACTAGTGATATTGAAAATTATATAAAAGAAGAAAATTATGATATTCACAGATTAGAATATACTACAGATAGTCTTCCTTTTAGAAGATTTTTTAATTGAAAAGTTATAAATAATAAAATTTTTAGTTTACATTTATATATTAAAAATAACTTGAATATATTTGTGTATTGTGGTAAATTTAGTATATAGTAAAATTTAATATTTGAAGGGGAGCTTGCATAAGTAGGCTGAGAGTGGAATGTTTTTTCCAGACCCTCATAACCTGATTTGGATAATGCCAACGTAGGAACGGTTAGTTTTTGCATAAATTATATATTTCTATATAATTATATTAAAAATTATACCTTTAAGGATATGAGGGAAGCAATATAGTGTTGCTTCCTTTTATTTTTGTACTTTTTAATTTAGTATAAAAAACCTCACTATGTTGTGAGGTTTTTTTGTTTGGCTAATTAATAAATGGAAAGAGAGGTGAAAAAATGATTGTAAATGGAGAAAAGATGAGTTTTGAATATGATATGACAGTAGAAGAACTTCTAAATAAATTAAAATTAAATTCTAGTAAAGTTGTTGTAGAAGTTGACATGGATATAATACCTAAACAACAATATTCAATAAAAAAGATGAGTTCTAATTCTAAAGTAGAAATAATTCAATTTGTTGGTGGGGGTTGATTATGAAATTTGGACAATCATTAAGTAAAAATGAAATGGAATCTGTACTTATAGAAAGACATGGAGCAATTGTTCAATCAAAAATAAAAAGAACTACAGTTGGTATAGCAGGTCTTGGAGGTCTTGGATCAAATGTCGCATTATCATTAGCTAGAATAGGTATAGGAAGACTTATAGTTGCAGACTTTGATGAGGTTGAGCCAAGTAACTTAAATAGACAACAATATTTTTTAAGACATCTAGGGATGAGAAAGGTAGATGCTATACAAGATGTTATAAAAGAATGTAATCCTTTTGTTGAAATTCAGAAGGAAAATATTTTTTTAAAAGAGGACAATATAGAAGAAGTATTTAAAGATGTAGATATTATAGTTGAAGCTTTTGACAATCCACATTCTAAAGCAGTTATTACAAATACTGTATTAACAAAAATGAAAGATAAAAAATTAGTAGTTGCATCAGGAATGGCAGGATATTATACAGGAAACACTATTTTATCTAAAAAGCTTAGGGAAAATTTATATTTTGTTGGAGATGGGCAGAGTGAATCAAAACCAGGAGTAGGACTTATGGCTCCTAGAGTTGCAATAGCAGCTAATCATGAGGCGAATACAGTGCTTAGAATAATATTAGGTGAGGAATAAGAGGGGGATATAAATGGATAAATTAGTTATAGGGGGACAAGAATTAAATAATAGATTATTTATAGGGACGGGTAAATATTCATCAAATAAGATTTTGCCAAAAGTTATAGAAAGTTCTAAGGCAGAGGTTATAACTGTAGCACTTAGAAGAGTAGATTTAACATCAGAAGAAAATAATATATTAAACTTTATAGATAAGAAATGTACGTTGCTTCCTAATACTTCAGGAGCAAGAAGTGCAGAAGAAGTTGTGAGACTTGCAAGACTTGCAAGAGCAGCAGGATGTGGTAATTGGATAAAAATAGAGGCTATATCTGATAATAAATATCTTTTACCAGATAATTATGAAACAATAAAAGCAACAGAAATTTTAGCAAAAGAAGGATTTACAGTCCTTCCATATATGAATCCAGATTTAATGGATGCAAAAAGACTTGTTGATTCTGGGGCAGCTGCAATTATGCCACTTGGATCTCCTATAGGAACTAATAGAGGACTTAAAACAAAAGAAATGATAAGAATTTTAATTGAAGAAATAAAAATACCAATAGTTGTAGATGCAGGAATAGGTAAACCATCTCAAGCACTTGAAGCTATGGAAATGGGCGCAGATGCAGTACTTGTAAATACAGCATTATCTACAGCAGAAGATCCGATATTAATGGGAGAAGCGTTTAGACTTGCAGTAGATGCTGGAAGAAAAGCATTTTTAGCAAAAGTAGGAGAAGAGAAAACTTTTGCTAGATCTTCATCACCTTTAACAGGATTTTTAAGATAGGAAGTGTAGATAATGAGTTTTTATGAAAAAGTGAAATCATATAAAAATTTTGGTTTTGAAGAATTCTTAAGGAATATCACAGAAGAAAAGATAAGAACAATATTAAATAAAGATTATATAGATGAAAAAGATTTTTTATGTTTATTATCTCCATCAGCTTCAAATTGCTTAGAAGAAATGGCTCAAAAAGCTCATGAAATTTCAATTAGAAACTTTGGAAAGAGTGTAGTTTTATATACACCTATGTATCTTGCTAATTATTGTGAAAATAAGTGTATATATTGTAGTTACAATGCTGAAAATCATATAACCAGAAAAAAACTTACATTTGAAGAATTAGAAAAAGAGGCTAAAGCTATATATGATACCGGTCTAAGACATATTATAATTTTAACAGGAGAGTCTAGATATCATACACCAGTTTCTTATATTGCAGATTGTGTAAAAATATTAAAGAAGTACTTTAGTTCTATATGCATAGAAGTTTATGCACTTGAAGAAGAAGAGTATAAAGAACTTATAGAAGTTGGAGTAGATAGTCTTACAATCTATCAAGAAGTATATAATGAAGAAGTTTATAAAAAAGTACATTTAGCAGGACCTAAAAAGGACTATAAATATAGACTTGATGCACCGGAAAGGGCTGCAAGAGCAGGAATACATTCATTAAGTGTAGGTGCACTTTTAGGTCTTGATAATTGGAGACGAGAAGCTTTCTTTAGTGGACTTCATGTACAGTATATCCAGGACAAGTATCCTAGTGTAGAAGTTACAATGTCAATTCCAAGAATTCGACCTCATGTAGGAAGTTTTAATGGAATTATAGAGGTTAGCGATAAAGAAGCTGTTCAAATATTACTTGCATATAAAATATTTATACAAAGAGCTGGAATTAATATAACTACAAGGGAAAGAGCAGAATTTAGAGATAACTTAATTCCTCTTGGAGTTACTAAAATATCAGCAGGGGTTTCCACAGAGGTTGGTGGACATTCAACAGAACAAAAAGGTGGTAGCCAATTTGATATTGCAGATAATAGATCGGTAGAAGAGATGAAAATAGCAATAAATAATATGGGATATAATTCTGTTTTTAAGGATTGGCAGAGAGTTTAAGGGGGTAATTCAAATAATTTTTGTAGTTACTAACAGAAAACTTGTACAAGATGAAAATTTTTATACTGTAATTGAAAGAGTAGCTAAAAATAAGATAGATTATTTAATACTAAGAGAAAAAGATTTAAACTATGATGAATTAATATATCTAACAAAGAATATAAAATTAATAACTGATAAGTATAATGTACCTTTAATTATAAATGGAAATCTAGAAATAGCTGAAAAAGTACAAGCTTATGGATGTCAGCTGGGGTATGATACATTAAATAATTCTAAAGAAAAATGCTTAAAATCAAAAGTGAAAATAGGAGCATCTATTCATAGCTTAGAAGAAGCAAAAAATGCAGAAAAGATAGGTGTAGACTATATAATTGCAGGACATGTTTTTGAAACAGATTGTAAAAAAGGATTACAGGGAAAAGGTGTAGGTTTTATTAAAAACATATCAAATTCTGTAAAAATACCTGTAATTGCAATAGGTGGAATAAGTAAAGAAAATGTAACAAAGGTTATAGAATCTGGAGCTAAAGGAATTGCTATAATGTCTTCAGCTATGAAAAAAAATAATGTAGAAACTATTAAATGTATTAAAAATTTAATTAATAACAAAGCATAATAGCTAATAAATATAATTAAATATATAAAATTTATTACAAAATTAACATAAAAATAAAGCCAGTATTTATACTGACTTTATTTGCGTATTTTATAATAATATTCTTTTGTATTATCATTAATACAATCAAATTCAAATCCTAAACTTTTATAATATTCTATAATAAGAGGTAATGCTTTTACTGTATTTTGATTATTAGAATTACAGTGCATAAGAACTATTAATCTATCAGCATTAGGATAGTACTTTTTAGCTTTAGCAACAAAGGCATTTACAGGAAGTTTTGGCTTTACACCATCTTCAGTACAAACATTCCAATCGTAAATTTTAAAATTATTTTTATGAAGTTTTTCCAAAAGATTTTTGTTTAGACGTTTATAGCTTCCACCCGGAAATCTAATAATATGACTTTCATAACCAATAACTTCTTTAACTTTTTTTTGTACATCTAACATTTCTTTAATAAAAGAATCATCGTTTCTATATATTTTTTTAAAGCTATGGGAATAAGTATGGAGACCGATTGCGTGACCTTCATTGTATATATTTTTTAATACAGTTTCACGACCTTCTATTTCTTTTCCTACTACAAAGAAAGTAGCTTTTACGTTATGTTTTTTTAAAACATCTAAAATATCCAAAGTAACTTCAGATGTTGGTCCGTCATCAAATGTTAAGTATACCTTTTTTTTATCATTACTAGTAGAAGTAGAGGATTTAGTATTACATGTACATCCAAGAGATGTAATCTTAAATAAAGGTAATAATATACTTAACATTAAGAATGATACTACACAAAACGTAAACTTTCTTGTTTTACTAAACATTTATATTTTCTCCTTTGTTTATATTTGTTAAGTTTATTGACAAATTATCGAACGTGAATTAGATAAAAACTTATCTCATTATCTCCCCAACCTAAATCCCAAGGTACATGATATCTGCTGACAGTATGACAATTTATCATAGGATATCCATGGGAATCAAAATGGGTTACAATAGCAAAGTGATCTATATCTCCTTTTATAGCATAGCATATTAAATCTCCATAGTTTAATTGCTGTACATACCCACAAGGATATTGTTCAGATTTAGTGTTTAAATTTTTAAAAGTACCACGTTTTATTAGTCTACCTTTTCCGCTATATAATAAGTAATTTTTGAAAGCATCTGCATTTACCCATGCTTGAGTTCCTTCATTATATCCATACTTACGATTAGAACAATTCCATGTATAGTCATGTTTTAATCCACCAGCCTCTTTATCTCCAATAACTTGGGAAGCAAAGTTAGTACAATCACCACCAGAGCCAGTGTAATTTCTATATTTTTTGTTATGTGATAAGTCATTTCCACTTCCGATAGGAACTCCACAATATTTATCGGCATATTCAATAGCTTTTTTTCTATTATATCTTCCTTCTTCTGTTAATTTTTTTTCTTTTGGACACTTACCAAGTTTAAAAATAGGTTTTTTTGGAGGTTCTTTAGTTAAGTCTTTTATTTCACCAGAATAAGCTTTAAGAGCATCTTCAAAACAATCTAAATACCAATCGTTATAAATAACAAAATTCCCATTTTTCTTAGTTAGGACAAGAGAGTGATCTAAAGAAACACCAAAAGTATTTGTGACAGGAGTTTCATCGTTAGTATAAATATAATTAAATTTATATACTTCTTGAACATTCATTCTTATACCATGAGCAGATGGAGAAACTTTTTTTACCTTTATAATTGGTGTTACACTTGTAAATTTTATTCCTCTTTGATAAGACCAATCTCTTAAATATTTTACCCTTTTAACTTCATGTTCTAAACCCCATTTACCATATTTTTGAGAGGTATCAAAGTATTGAGGTAGAACAGAAAGATCATGAGTAACAAAAGTTTTACAACGCTCAGTAAATATATGGTTTATTCTATCTTCTAGTTCTTTTTTATTTATGTCTTTTTTATCACCCAATAATGTAACTGTAGAATAGTTAGAATTATAAATTGGATGTATAAAAATACTAAATAAAAATGTTACAAAAAATATTATTTTAAGAAGTTTTGAGCGTTTGATAATCATAAAAAAGAAATCACCTCCAAATTAAAATAATCCATTATCAATTTTAGTATATCCAGATTATAAGAATTAAAATATAGTATTTAAATTTTTTTATGATAATTTATGGTAAAAAACAAAGTACATTAATATATTTGAGAATATAGTTATAAATTTATAATGAATGTGGAAGGTAATGATTAATAATGTTAAATAAGTATATAATAAAAGAAGTATTGTGTATTTCCTTTCCTGTAGTTTGTGAGATGTTAGTTTTTACATTAACATCTGTTTTTAGTCTTATGATGGTGGGAAATTTTGGAGGGAATGAAGCAGTCGCAGCTGTAGGACTTGGGAATGGAATTATATTTACATTTGCAGATATATTAGTTTCAGAAGGAATATGTATTGGTATTGCACCATTTGTTGCTAAAAATATGGGAGCAAGAAAGTATAAAATAGTAGAAGAATATGCAACTATAGGATTCTTCTTAGGTGTATTAATTTCATTATTAACTTCATATTTAATATTTACATTCGCAAAAAAAATATTAATTCTTTTAGGAGCAAAAGGAAATATATTGATTAGCAGTTGCATGTTTACAAAGATTACAGCTATAGCAATATTTTTTTATATGATTACAAATGTTATATACGCTATATTAAGAGCTATAGGAAATACATATGGCCCATTTGTAATATCTTCAATTACAGCATTAATTAAGTTAATTTTAGATGTTATATTAATTTTTGGGTTAATAATTAGTCCGTTAGGCATACTAGGAGCGGCAATATCGTCTGTAATTTCTCAAATAATAGGATTTCTTATAGCGCTATTTTATATTTTATTTAAATCAAAAGTTAAATTAAGAATTAAATATTTATTTTCATTAAATATAGAAAAAATAAAGGAATTATTGTATTTATCCATTCCATCTGGACTAGAAGAAGGTACATATAGTATAGGTAAATTATTAGGAAATTATATTATTATGTATACAGGTATAGTATCTTTTGCAGCTCATCAAATAACTAATTCTATTTATTGTGTATCTGATATGATAGGATTCGCTTTTACTACTGCTACAACTTCTCTAGTAGGGATTAAAAGAGGTGCAAGAAGATATACAGAAGCCAATGCATATGTTCATAATGCTAATTTTTGTGCAGTATTTATAATGGTTATACTTGCATCAATATTTTTCATTATGCCAAAAACTATAGTAAGTTTGTTTATAGGATCAGAAGAGAAAAAAGTTATAATGGTTGCATCAAAGTGTTTGATAATTTCTGCAATGTCACTTCCTACGTTATCTATATTTGCCGTGTATTCTGGAGCATTAAAAGGAATGGGGGATACTAAAAGTTCATTTATTATTTCATTAATTTCAAGCTGGGTGGTAGCACTTCCTTTAACTTTTTATGTTATACGTATTTTAAAATTACCAGTAATATATGCTTGGTATATAAATGTACTTCAATCATTTGTTGAAGCTGTATTGGTAATTATATGGTATAATTATACTAGAAAGAGAACATGAACCGCATTATATGGTTATTAAAACTAATTATGTTGAATTTCTTCATGTATTTAAATATAATTAAGAAGAAGGGAAGGTGTTTACTATATTTTTCAAAATTAAATCTTTTGTTATTGAAAATAAGGATAATATACTAAAAGCGCTTATATCGATTACTGCTCTTATAATAATTTATTTAGAAGGCAGAAAAGCTTTAGGAAATTTTAACTTAGGTATTATTCTATTTCATTTACATAGGGTGTTAAGAAGAAGTGGCTGGATGTTCTTTTTAGGTGGAATTATAGCTATAATGACAACAACTCTTTATGATTATGTTGTTATAAAGTATTTAAAATATGATTTGTCTTTAAAAAAGATTTTCAAAATTTCTTGGATATCAAACACATTTAATAATTTTATAGGATTTGCAGGACTTACGGGTTCTAGTCTTAGAACAGCATTTTATGAAAAAGAGAATATATCATCAGAAGAAACAATTCATATAAATTCCATAATAAATCCGGTAACGATTGTAGGACTTTCAATATTAACGTGGTTAGGAATTTTTAATGTTATTACTATAAAACCTATATTAAATTTACACAAAGTACTTTGGATTGCTATTATAGGCTTGCAAATATATTTGATTATATATTTTTTATTATTTAAGGTACCATGGTTAAAAAGAGAATTTTTATCTGAAGATTTGACTTTAGAAGAGCCAAAAGTTTTAAGAATTGGTCTTGGTTTTGTTTCTATAATAGAATGGACAACAGCAGGAACATTCTTGTGGGCTATTAGTATTGCTTTTACTGGTAATATTACTTATTTTGAGGCACTAGGAGTTTTCGCAGTAGCGGGAGCTGCCGGAATCATAAGTTTATTGCCAGGGGGAGTCGGAGCTTTTGATTTAGTATGTGCAAGAGGACTTCAATTAATGGGAACTACACCTAATAAAGCTATAGCAATACTTATTGTATATAGAATATTTTATTATGCAGTTCCATGGTTTTTAGGAGTAATTTTATCTTTAAGAGATATGAGAGAGATTTTACCTACAACAGCCATTCCAAAAACATTTTCAAGTTGGCAAAAAGTTTGGGTTAAAAATTATAAAGAAATAAGTGATTTTGGTGTTATAGCTTTATCTATATTGGTATTTTTCTGTGGGGCTATTTTGCTTTTATCTGCGGCAATACCTAGTGTTTCATATAGAGTTAAAATAATATCCAAATTAACATCATTTACATTTATGAGATTTTCTCATAGACTATCAATAATGATTGGAGTTATGCTTGTTGTATTATCAAAAGGTATACGAGAGCATTTAAAAAGAGCATATTCTTTAACTATAATATTATTATTAGCAGGGTCGTTATTTACTTTTGCTAAAGGACTTGACTATGAAGAAGCGATATTTTTACTTATAGTTGCAGGATTACTGTGGTTTTCTCGAAAAGGATACTATCGTGAAAGTGCACCAATTAAGAGCGGTACTGTAATTTTGATGATTTTAGTAAGTGCTATAAGTATAGGAATCTATGCAATGATTGGTAATAGCATTAGTTTTGCATTTACTGGATTTAAAAGAGGACCTAAAATTTTTGATATATCTATAACAGCAAAGCAGTTTACTAGTAATGCAATATATGCATTTATAGTTGCGTGGATAGTACTTGCAATTTATTTTATTTTAAAACCTAAAAGACCATTTGATCAAAAGATTTCAAATGAAGAATTAGAAAAGTTAAGAGAATTTTTAAAGAAATATGAAGGAAACTATTTAACTCACTTATTGTTTTTAAAGGATAAAAATTTCTATTGGGCTCAAGATGGAAAAGTTCTTATTGCTTATTCTAATGTAAGAGATAAGTTAGTAGCTTTAGGAGATCCAATTGGAGATGAAGATTATTTTCAAAAAGCTATTGGAGAATTTCAAATATTTGCTGATAAATATGCTCTTTATCCAGTATTTTATCAAGTATCAGAAAAATATCTTACTATGTATCATGAAAATGGATATTACTTTTTTAAGTTAGGTGAAGAGGCAGTAATAGATTTGGAAAAGTTCAGTCTAGAAGGAAAGAAAAGAAAAAGCTTAAGAATTGTGCGTAATAGATTTGAAAAAGAAAATTTTACATTTGAAATGATTAAGCCACCTTTTTCAAATACATTTATTTCACAATTAAAACAAATATCGGATGAATGGCTTAATAAAAGAAAAGAAAAAGGATTTTCACTTGGATCATTTGATGAGGATTATGTTAATAGTGCTGAAGTCGCAATATTAAGAGATCCTGAGGGAAAAATCATAGCTTTTGCAACTATGATGCCTAATTATGATAATGGAAAGACTACTTCTGTAGATTTAATGAGGTTTGTAAAAGAAGCTCCAAATGGAACCATGGATGCTTTGTTTTTAAATATAATTGTTTGGGCTAAAGAAAATGGATATAAATATTTTAATCTTGGTATGGCACCATTATCGAATGTAGGTATGGCACCATTTGCGCATAAGCAAGAAAAACTTGCTAAGTTAGTTTATAAATTCGGAAACTATTGGTATAGTTTTTCTGGACTTAGAAGATATAAAGAAAAATTTACTCCAGAATGGGAACCTAAATTTTTGGCATATCCTCAATTTATGTCCTTACCTACTTTGCTAATAGATTTGGCCTTTTTAGTATCTAAAGGTAAGAAAGAATAAAATATATAATTTAAGAAAAAATAATTTTACTTGTATATAGAATAAAAATATTTGCAAAGAGGGGAAAACAGTTGAAAGATATATTTACAAAAGATTTAAATAAAGAAGAGAATGTAAAAACAAGTTTTATGATAATGAAAATTCTATCAAGGGATTATGGAAAGGTAACTGCATATATTGGAGATAAGACAGGAGATATAAAGGCTGTAATAGAAGATGAAAATGATGAATTAAATGTAGGTACTGTAATTTATGTAGAAGGCAGTATAGATGGAATACTTCAAGTTGAAGAATTTAAAATAGAAACAGAGTACAATATAGAAGACTATCTTCCAACAGTTAAAAGACCAATAGATGATATATTGAATGAGATAGAAGACATATCTAATGAAGAGTTTAAAAGTCATGAAGTAATAGCTTTGAATAATTATTTCTTTGGAAATAATGAGTTTGTAGATAAGTTCAAAAAAGGGATAGGAGGACTTAAACAACATCATAATTATATAGGAGGACTTGCAGAACATACCTTAAACGTAATGTATATGGCAAAAACTCTAGCCTATAGATATGATTGCAGACACAAAGAAGTAGCAATTCTTGCAGCTAAACTACACGATATAGGCAAAGTTGAAGAATACTTTGTAGATGGACCTTTTTCAGTAACTATGAGAGGTGATATGGAGGGGCATATAGTTATTGCTATTTCTATGCTAGAAGATGCATTTAGGGAAGGCGGAGACATATATAGTCAAGACTTTAAAGATAGAATGAAGGGATGTTTAGTTCAACATCATGGCAAACAAGAATATGGTTCTCCAAAAGTTCCTAATACAGAAGAAGCATATATAGTTCATTTTTCTGATTATGTAGATGCGACTATGAATAAAATATCTCAAGTTAGGGATATTACACAACCCGATACTTGGTCAGAATATGATAGAAGAATAGGAACAAGATTATTTATATAAAATATTAATTTAATAAGTTAAAAAATAATGATAACCCTAAAGAAGGTGATAATATTAGTAAATCTTCTTTAGGGTTATTTGTAGTTATTAATATTAATAACTCTAATGAGTATACTTTTAGTATAGAAGAATGAAAAATAGGTAAAATAAGTTTATATACATTTTCAAGGAATACTAATTTAGGGAGCGTGTTTAATTTGTACTCAACAAGAATAATTGCAGTAGTAATCTTATTAATTCTTATAGGATTATCAGCATTATTTTCAGCATCAGAAACTGCATTAACATCTTTAAGTAAAATAAGAATAAGACAGATGAAAGAAGAAGGTATTAAGAGGGCTGAGATAGTAGATAAACTTGTAGACAATACCAATAAAATGTTGAGTGCAATACTTGTAGGAAATAATGTTGTAAATATAGGTGCATCAGCTCTTGCAACATCTATTGCAATTAATCAATTTGGGGAAAAGGGAGTCACAATATCAACTGTAGTTATGACAATAATTGTTTTAATTTTTGCTGAGATAACACCAAAATCATTAGCATCAAATAATCCAGAAAAGGTATCTTTAGGTGTAGCAAAATACATAGAATTTATAACTATAGTATTAAACCCTATTGCAGTAGTATTTACATATATAACAAAAGTAATTTTAAAAATTTTTAGAGTTAATGCAGATACTTCAAAACCATTTATAACAGAAGAAGAATTAAAAACTATGCTAGATGTAAGTCATGAAGAGGGAGTTCTTGAGGTTACTGAAAGAAAGATGATATATAATGTTTTTGAATTTGGAGATTCTCAGGTTAAGGATGTAATGATACCACGAGCAGATATTGTAGCTTTAGATATAAACTCAAGTTATGATGAAATAATGCAAACTTTTAGAATACAACAGTTTTCAAGAATACCTATCTATGAAGAAGAGATAGATAATGTTATAGGAATATTGCATGTTAAAAATTTGGTATTAGCTTCAAAAGAAAATTTTCATATAAGAGATATTATACATGAATCCTATTTTACTTATGAATATAAAAAAACTACTGAACTTTTTGAAGAAATGAGGAAACAAAGAATTTCTTTAACTATAGTATTGGATGAATATGGAGGAACCGTGGGACTTATAACTATGGAAGATTTAGTAGAAGAAATCGTTGGTGATATAGAAGATGAATATGACGAACATAATATAGGAATAGAAGTTATAAAAGAAGATGAATATATAATTGATGGAAGTATTAAAATAGATGAAGTTAATGATATGATAGGAACCAATATAGAATCGGAAGATTTTGATACTATAGGAGGTTTTGTAATAGGAGAACTTGGAAGATTTCCTGAACAAGGAGAAATGATAGAATATATGAATTTAAAGTTTATAATAGAAGAAATAGATAGAAATAGAATAAAAAAATTAAAAGTGTTGACTTAAAGTCCAATAAAAATTATGCTATAATTAACATAAAATTATATTTATAGGGGTGTGTTTTTATTGGATCCAGACAGTACGTGGCAGTTAATTATTTTAGTTATTCTTTTATTATTATCATCTTTCTTTTCAGCATCAGAAACAGCATTAATGTCTATAAATAAATTAAGAGTAAGGCATATGATTGATGAAAAAATAAAAGGATCGGAAATGCTTGGCAAGTTAGTTGAAAAGCCAAGTAAATTATTAAGTGCTATATTAATAGGCAACAATGTAGTAAATATAGCTGCATCAGCACTTGCAACTTCTCTTGCTATAACTTATTTTGGAGATAAGGGTGTTGGAGTGGCAACGGCTATAATGACTATTTTAGTTTTAATTTTTGGAGAGATAACTCCAAAATCAATTGCAGCAGGAAATCCAGAGAGGGTTTCTTTAAAAGTATCAAGGCCAATATATTTTACTACGGTGATATTGACACCTTTAACGGCTATATTCACAGGATTAACAAATAAAATAGTTAATATGTTTGGAGGAAGAGCTGATATGGGCAAGCCTCATATAACAGAAGAAGAATTAAAAACTATTGTTGATGTTAGTCATGAAGAAGGAGTTTTAGAGGTTAAAGAAAGAAAAATGATATATAACGTTTTTGAATTTGGAGACTCTCAAGTTAAAGATGTTATGGTTCCAAGAACTGAAATGATATCAATAGATGTGGATTCTACTTATGATGAGGTTATAGAAATATTGAAAGAAGAACAGTTTTCTCGTATGCCAGTTTATAAGGATACCACAGATAATATCATAGGAGTTTTGCATATTAAAAGATTGGTTTTCTTTGATAATTCAAAGGAGAAATTTGATATATATAAGTATATGATAAAGCCGTATTTTACGTATGAATACAAACCTACTACGGAGTTGTTTGATGAAATGAGAAAAAATAGAGTAGCCGTGACAATTGTATTAGATGAATACGGTGGTACAGCAGGAATGGTCACTATGGAAGATTTGGTTGAAGAGATAGTAGGAGATATAGAAGATGAATATGATAATGAGCAAAATGATGAAATAAAGCTAATAAAGGAAGATGAATATATAGTTAAAGGAAGTACTAAAATAGACGAAGTAAATGAAATGTTAGAAACTAATATAGAATCAGAGGATTTTGATTCTATAGGCGGGTTTGTCATTGGAGAGGTTGGAAGATTTCCTAAAAAAGGTGAGATTATAGAATTTGATAATATAAAATTTATAATAGAGGAAATTGATAAGAATAGAATAAAGAAACTAAAAATATTAAAAAACTCTAATAAAAAGTCTCAAGGTGAGACTTTAGAGGGTGCGTAAAACAAGTAAATAAACTTTAATTTATAACTGTAGATGTATTTATAAGGTACATATACAGTTTTTTATGTGCGCCCAGCATGGGCGCAATCTATAAGGTGAAAGTCCTGAACGCCGAAGGTGATATAGGCGTTAGCCAATGACAAGGGTGTCCATCGTGAGGTGGAATCTGAAGGAAGTCGGATGGCAAAATTCCGGTCTGAGGAATACGAATCACATAAGAGGCTGGCTATAGCTGGATGAGTTTGCATAACAAAACAAAGTCCGTATCACCCGAAAGTTATTGCAGTATATGTGGCAGATATATGGAATGAAAGATTGCGTTCTTACCTGGGGAGGTCTGATAGATATATCATTAAAGGATGAACTTCCTACATGATAACCTACATAGTGATATGTAACTGAACTATCAGAAGTCAGCAGAGGTCATAGTACCACACTATGTGCACGTAGTGCGGGAAGGACTGAACATTAGGAGGTTTTCAACTTTGAATAATTCAAATAAATTACAAAGAAAGCAGACAACTCAATATAGAGGTCGCCTTGTGGAAGTAGAAGTGGAACTTCAAGGTAAACGAGGGGCGCAGAGTAATAATTTGGCGTTAGCAAAGGGAGAAAGAGAAAACAATGTAGTAGATGATACTAATAATCTACTTGAAAAGGTTTTAGCTAGAGAAAATATGCTAAAAGCTATGAAAAGAGTAGTTGCCAATAGAGGAAGTCATGGTATTGATGGTATGAGAGTCGATGAACTTCGAGGGTTTATTATCAAAAATTGGCTAACAATTAAGCAAAAGTTATTAGAAGGAAGGTATAAACCTTCACCAGTTAGGAGAGTGGAAATACCAAAACCTGACGGTGGAATTAGATTGCTTGGAATACCTACTGTACTTGATAGATTAATACAACAGGCATTAGCTCAAGAACTTAATAAAATTTATGACCCTACCTTTTCGGATAATAGCTATGGATTTAGACCAAATAAAAGTGCTAAACAAGCTATATTAAAATCAAGACAATATATCAATGAGAGGCATAAATGGGTTGTTGATATAGACTTAGAAAAATTCTTTGATAAAGTTAACCATGATATATTAATGGAAAGACTTTCAAGAAGAATAAAGGACAAAAGGGTACTTAAACTAATTAGAAATTATCTTAAATCTGGAATAATGATAAATGGATTGAAGGTAAAATCAGATAAAGGTACACCGCAAGGTGGTCCATTAAGCCCAATACTTGCTAATATTATGCTTGATGAAGTAGATAAAGAACTTGAGAAAAGAGGTCATAGATTTTGCCGATTTGCAGATGACTGCAACATTTATGTCAAAAGTAAAAAGGCAGGATTAAGAGTTATGGCAAGTATAAGAAAAATACTTGAAGGTTTATTAAAACTTAAAGTTAATGAAAATAAAAGTGCAGTAGATTTTGTGACGAGAAGAAAATTTCTTGGATTTTCATTCTATTTTGCAAAAGGCGGAGCCAATATAAGAATACATGAAAAGTCATATAAAAGATTCACAAATAAAATAAGAAAATTAACAAACCGTAATAAAGGTATAAGTATGGAATATAGAGTTTATATGATTAACCAATTAACGATTGGATGGATTAATTACTTTGGAATAGCGAAAGCTAACGCTAAAATACAAAAAATAGATAGTTGGATAAGAAGAAGGTTAAGGAGTTGTATTTGGAAACAATGGAAAAAGGTTAAAACTAGAGGACGAAACCTCATAAAACTAGGTCTTCCGACCTATAAAGCATGGGAATATGCAAATACAAGAAAAGGCTATTGGAGAATATCCAAAAGCCCAATTCTTGATACAATCTTAAACAACAAATATATTGAAAATCTTGGTTACAAAAGTATATCTAAAAGATATCAGCTAATACATAATTCTTAATGAACCGCCGTATACCGAACGGTACGTACGGTGGTGGGAGAGGACGCTAAATAAAAATAATTATTTAGCTCCTACTCGATTATATAACCTTTTAAAAATATAATCATATAATAAACTGAGATAAAAATAGTTAAAAATATTAATAGAGGTGATATCTTGGTTATTTATGTTGTAAAACCTGGCGATACTATATATTCTATAGGACAACGATATGGAATTAGTGCAAATAAAATAATAAAAGATAATGAAGTTAAAAATGTAGATAGTTTGGTAGTAGGTCAAACTTTAGTATTACTTCCAGATGATAAAGAACATTTAGTATCAGCAGGTGAATCTCTTTATAGCATAGCAAAAGATTATGGTACAACAGTTCAAAGTATATTGGGTGCAAATTCAAGTATAACAAATCCCGCAGTAATTTCTGTAGGAGAAGTTATAAAAATACCTTCTACAAAAAAGATTGGAACTATAGAAGTGAACGGATATACTTATCCTAACATTAATATGGATGTTTTAAGAAAAACACTGCCTTATTTAACATACTTAAGTATATTTAATTACGAAGTTAAGGCAAATGGTGATTTAGTTAATATACCTGATGAACAATTGATACAAGAAGCACGAAAAGCAAAAGTAGCTCCGCTTATGGTAATTACAAATATAGATCAGGGAAGAGGATTTAGTAGTGACATATTACATTCAATATTCAGTAGTAAAGAAGTACAGCAAAAACTAACAGATAATATAATACAAACTTTAAAATCAAAGAATTACCAAGGATTAAATATAGATTTTGAATATGTTTATCCACAAGATAGGGAAAACTATAATAACTTTTTAACTACTCTTACGAAAACTCTAAATAACATGGGGTATATTGTTAATACAGCATTGGCACCAAAAACAAGTGCAAATCAACCTGGAATATTGTATGAATCCCATGATTATAAATTTCATGGAAATACAGTAAATCATGTAATTATAATGACTTATGAATGGGGATATACTTATGGTCCGCCAATGGCAGTAGCCCCTGTTAATGAGGTATCTAGGGTTCTTAGTTATGCAGTAACAGAGATAGCTAGTAAAAAAGTATTTATGAGTATTCCTAATTATGGTTATGACTGGACACTACCATATGTAAAAGGAGTTGCTGCCCAAACTGTATCAAATGTAGAAGCTGTAGATTTAGCATCAAAAACGGGGTCTATAATACAATATGATAAAACTTCTGGATCACCATTTTTTAACTACTATGATAGTTTAGGTAGAGGGCATGTTGTGTGGTTTGAAGATGCAAGAAGTATAAATGAAAAATTGATGCTTATAAATAAATATAATCTTGGAGGAGTTAGTTATTGGACTATAGGAAAATATTTTCCTCAAAATTGGTTAGTTCTAAATTCCTTATATGATGTAAAGAAAGTTATATAATTATAATTACAAGTTCCAAATTATGAGGGTATATTATTTGGAACTTGTAAATTTTCACAAAATTATAAGATAAATTGAAGAAAAAAGTTGTATTTAAATATAAAGTAAAGAATAATTAGTGTATAATGGTATTTAAGTATAGTTTTAGTTTAAAGAGGGGGGAGTATAATATTGAATTATAGAAAAAATTTTATAATTGTCATGTTAGTAAGTATAGTATCTGTATGTTTTGGAATAAAAGCAAATGCTCTAGATATAGATAATTCTAATGTAGATACTAATAAAACATGGAAGATAACATTTAGTGATAAGATAAGTTATGATACTGCTGTAAAGCTTATAAAAGTTACCGATAGAAATGGAGAAAAGGTAAATGCTCGTTTAGAATTATGTAATAATGGAAAAACAGTAAAGGTTAAATCACCTATAAGGGAATATGTTCAAGGGGAAAACTATTCTTTAAATATAGAAAAAGGAATAGTTTCAAAAAATAAAGATAAAAAATTAAAAGAATCTAAAAAGGTTGATTTTAAGGTGAAGTGTGAAAATCCTTTCAAAAATATGGTAAATATACAACCTGGATATAGTGTAAAAGCTAGTGGAACAAAACAGTACATATTTAATAAGGTACAAAAAATTCCGAAATCTAAGGGTAAGACTTTGGAGGAAAATGGTTGGAAAGTACGAGTAATACAATATAATAAGTTAAAGGATATAAGAGGTTTAATTTCAAGTGGAGATAATGCACAGAGTATAGAACTGCCATTTAAACTCAGTGGATGGCTTGGGGTTTGTGTTGGATATTTAAATGATACCGAGAAAATAAGAATAAAAGTTAAAGATAAAAATATAGATAATACTTATGTAAATTATAATTATAAAGAAGGAAGAAAAAGCAAATATATAAATGAAGCTTTTGTTTTAGCTAGTAATTTTAAAGATGATATTTTAGAGATATGTCCTATAAAAGGGAAGGTAACTAATATAGCATATATAAAATTAGTATCCTTAAGTAATGATCAAATAAAAGCTTATAATGAAAAAAGTACTAAAAGAGAGTCACAAGTAGTCTATGATAATGATGGTTTTACTGACTTTTTTTGGGGGAGATATCCTACAGTTGAATCTTTAGAAAGATTACCTTTAAATTTAGTTACTAAGGTTGACGCTGATGAGTTAAATTGGACAGTAGGGACCACTGGACTTTTAAATTATAATAGTAAATATGCAGGAAATGCTTATGAAGATTTTTATAAATATCAATATGATGTAAGAGAAGGAGATAAACTTGCTAAAGATCAAGTCTTAAATATAATAAATACTTCAAGAAAATCAACATTAGAAGTAGTAGCAAATAAAGCAAAACAATTAGGCTTAAGAGTTAATGCATCATTAAGAATGAACACATTTTATCCAGAGGGATATACTGAGTTTTTAAATGGTTCTATGTACAATGACTATCAGGATTGTCGTCAGAATGGGGGATATATGTTAAGTTACTATTATCCTAAGTATAGAAACTATATTTTAAATATATTAAAAGAAATTGCTTCAACTCCAAATGTTCAAGGCATAACTTTAGATTTTTGTAGGTATCCTTATATTATGGGAAATGAAGCAAGGTTAGATGAAAAGATAGAAATTATGAATTACTTCATGAAAAAAGTTAAAAAAGAAAGTCCAAATAAAAAGATTTCTGTAAGATTTCCATATTTGGATCCTAAATCATATGGACTTGATATTGAAACTTGGGTAAAAGAAGGATTGGTTGATAGAATAATTCCTTCTGTTATAAGTTATGAAGAATTCTTTGACATTACAAAATATAAAAGAATGATAAAAGGAACTAATGTAGAATTATATTTGGGTGTTAGTGCTAATGTTGAAGGTGGAGATGCAACATTAGATTCTGAAAAATTAGATGAAGATGGAAAATTGCCAGGAAGTAAGTATTTAACTGCTGAAGAATACTTGTATAGAGCAGAAGAAGGATATAAATCAGGAGTAGAAGGAATAGTTATGTTTAATACATTAAATATTTTAGATCTTGAAAAAAATGTATCTCCTATGTATAAAATGATAGGAGATAAGATGGCAGTAGATAGATGGTATAAATTAGAGTATCCTTCTTACCTTGTAAATTATAAAGTTGACTGGATCATATAAAAAAACCTCTAAGGGTAAAACCTTAGAGGTTATCTTTTTGAAGTTTGTTCTTTAATAAGACCTTTTCTATATGCAATTAATAACATTTCAAGTTCGCGTATTTGTTTTTTTAGATCTTTTCCTATATCTGTATCAGCAACTCTTTTCCTTGATACGACTTGTTCAAGTATAATAGTAGATGATAATATATCTTTTTCTTCTTCAATAGCTTTTCTTATAGATGAAAAAGGTTCGTGAGAACTTAATAAAAGTCCATAAGAATTATAAATCAAAGTATAACCTGCAATACCTGTTTCAGGTTGATAAGCTCTACAAAAACCACCATCAATAACTAGTAATTTACCATTGGCTTTAATTGGATTTTCACCAGCTTTAGTTTTAACAGGAATATGTCCATTAATTATATGAGAACAATTAGGATCAAGTCCAAATTCTTTTAATATGTTAATAACGACTTTTTCGTTTGATCTATATTTGTAATATGGGTTTCTATACTCAATATGAGTTCCTTCGTTATCTATGAAATATCTTTCAAATGTAGTCATTCTATATTTACCGAATTCAGGTGAATTAGGACCACACCATAAGTACCATACCATATCCATAGCAAATTTTTTAAGTCTAGAATCTTCCTTAAAGAAAAATGCCTCTCTTGCAAGACAATCAAATTTGTCTAAAAGAGATTTACCAAAATATTTTTTACCATCTATAGTCACTTCTTTAAAAGTTCCATCTTCGTTAAGTGGAATACATCCATGATATAGTAAATTTGAATTATAAATAAGGTACATTGAACCTTTACTATAAAGAAAACGAATATGGCGTTGAAGTTTTTCACTGTTTACAAATGATTTAGTTATTTTCCTAATTAAATCATCTTCTTCAGATGTTAAAGTATAAGGATCTTTTGGGTTTATAGTAGGGAAAACAGTATCATTTAATTTATATATATTTCCATCAAGATTTATAGTTCCTTTTTCATAATTAATCTTATCAAGAAGCAACTGATTATCCATCTTAAACTCAGCATGATTTTTAATAATTTGTCCTTGAAGTTTAAATTGAATTATTGCTATTGCTTTATGCATTTTTGATATTAGATTAATTTCATTTTGAGTAAGTTCTTTATTAATAGTTTTTGGAATAAAACTATTACAAGGATCATTTTCATAAATATCCATAGCAAATGTAGCAAGAGGAAGTAAATTAATACCGTAACCGTCTTCAATTGTGTTTAAATTAGCGTATCTTAGAGAAATTCTAAGAACATTACATATGCAAGCTTCAGAACCAGCTGCTGCACCCATCCACAAAATATCATGATTTCCCCATTGAATATCTACTGAATGATGTTTCATTAAAGCTTCTAGTATAATTTCTGCACCAGGACCTCTATCATAAATATCCCCTATAATATGAAGTCTATCTACTACAAGTCTTTGAATGACTTTAGAGATAGCAGTTATAAATTCAGGTGCTCTATCAATGTCAATGATAGTTGAAATTATACCATTATAATACTCTTGTTTGTTAATTGTTCCATCGTGTTCGTGAAGTAATTCTTCTATTATATAAGCAAAATCATGTGGTAAAGCTTTTCTAACTTTAGAACGTGTATATTTAGAAGAAACTACTCTACAAAGTTCAATTAGCCTGTACAAAGTTATCTTATACCAATCACTTAAATCCTTTTCAGATTGCTTTATAAGTTCTAATTTTTGCTCAGGATAATAAATTACTGTTGCTAAAGTTAATTTTTCACTATCTCTTAGAGAGTTTCCAAAAACATCATCTATTTTACGCTTAATAACTCCAGAAGCATTTTTAAGTACATGAGTAAAAGATTCATATTCTCCATGAATGTCGCTTAAAAAGTGTTCTGTACTTTTAGGTAAATTTAAGATAGCTTGCAAGTTTACTATTTCAGTACTTGCTGATGAGATATCTGGATATTGTTTTGCGAGCAACTTCAAATATCTTAAATCCCTTTTAATTAAATCTAAATTATTTTCGTCACAGAAGGTCATCCCTTTTCCTCCCCCTATATAAATATTGACTCATCATATTATATCATATTATTGTGTTTATGAAAGGTTAAAAAGATTAAAAGTATATCACAAATAAAAAATAATACTCATTTTAAGCCTTAAAACAAAATTAGCATACACTATTTATACATAATACTACAAATACAATGATAGGCTTTTAATGAAAAAGTGAAAAATTTATATTTATATGTATAATGTGATAAAATTAAATAGAAATATTTTTAGTGAATTATATATAATTTATATTTAGCGTAGTATTTAGTAGTATTTAAAGGAGAGGGACTATGAACATATTAATTATTGAAGATGAAGATAGAATGCGAAAGTTGCTTAGAGATTATTTTAAAAAAGAGGGATTTTGTGTATTTGAAGGTGAAAATGGAATAAAAGGATTAGAAATATTCAAAAGTAATACTATTGATATAGTTATATTGGATATTATGATTCCTTATTTGGATGGATGGAAAGTATGCAAGAATATAAGAGAAGTATCAAAAGTTCCTATAGTAATGCTCACAGCCAAAAGTGAAGAAGAAGATAAGCTTTTAGGATATGAACTAGGAGCTGATGATTATGTTACAAAACCTTTTAGTCCTAAAGTTTTAGTGGCAAAGGTTAAAGCATTACTTAAAAGAAGTATAATAGATATAAAAGCAGAAAAAGATATAATTAATTATAATGGACTTGAGATAAATGAACTTTCAAATGAAGTTAAAATAGATGGAAAAGTAATAGTATTATCGCCAAAAGAATATGATTTATTATTATTTTTCGTTAAGAATAAAGATATCGTATTAAGTCGAGATAAGATTTTAGATAGAGTATGGGGATTTGATTATGATGGAGGACTTAGAACTGTTGATACTCATATTAAAAGACTTAGAGAAAAATTAAAAAATAAGGCTGATTATATAGTAACTGTAAGAGGTAAAGGATATAAATTTGAGGTGAATTAATGAGAAAAGGAATAATAAGAAAAAGTATTACATTAAAATTATTTATAGCAACATCTGTATTTTTTATAATTTTTATAACAACTCAGCTTGTGTTGCAATCTTTCTTTTTTCAAAGCTTTTATACTAATAAAAAAGTAAATACTTTAAAAAACAATTTAGAATTTTTGGAGAAAAAGTATCGTATAACTTTTAAAAGCGCAGAAGGAAGTATTTCTGTTATAAAAAAATTTGAAGAAGACAATAATGCAAAGATAGTTGTATTAGAAAACAATGGTCTTTTAAGTTATATAACGGATACTAAAGAAGAACTTAAAGATTCTAATAAAATAAGAATAATTAAAGCTATAATAGAGCAATGGACATCTAATCCAGAGGCTTTTAAAAATCTTCAAGAGAAAGGTAATACAATAACATATATATTTAATGATCCATACTATAATTTAAAACACATAGTTGCTATTGATCCAGTAGTTATAAATAATAATGTAGGAAAGGTTTTATTTGCAGTATCATCCCTTCAACCAGTAGACGAAGCTGTAAAAGTAATGAAAGAATTTTTTATATATACATATATAATTGCTATAATATTGATTTTAGTATTATCAACTATTTATTCTAAAATGATATCAAAACCTTTAGTTAAGATTAATAAAACAGCGCTTAAAATGGCTAAGTTTGATTTTAATGAAATATGTGCAGCTCATGGTGAAGATGAAATAGGAAATCTTGGAGATACTTTAAACTTTTTATCACGAAATTTAAAAGAGGCTTTATCATCATTACAAGAGAGTAATAAAAAGTTAAAGAAGGATATTGAAAAAGAAAAAGAATTAGAGAGTATGCGAAAAGAATTCGTAGCCTCTGTATCCCATGAACTTAAAACCCCTATAAGTTTAATTGAAGGATATGCTGAAGGAATAAAAGATGATATTATGGAGGAAGAGGATAAAGATTATTATATAGATGTAATAATTGATGAAGCAAGAAAGATGGGAGTACTTGTAGCAGATATGTTAGAGCTTTCAAGACTTGAATCTGGAACTCAAAAGATAAATATAAAACCCTTTATTATTGATAATATTATAAATAGTGAAGTGAAAAAATTAAATAAAATAAATGAAGATAAAAATGATAAAGATAGAATTAATATATTAGTAGATTTAGAAAAAGAAGTAGAAGTTTTAGGAGATGAAGATAAAATACATCAAGTTATAACTAACTTCCTCACAAATGCTATTAGATATACAAAACCAAAAGGAAAAATATATATAACATCAAAAATATATAAAGATAAACTATTGGTGGAAGTAGAAAATGAAGGAGAAAATATAAAAGATGAGGATCTTACAAAGATATGGGATAAGTTTTATAAATTAGATAAATCTCGAAATAGAAGTCTTGGAGGAACAGGACTTGGTCTTGCTATAGTTAAGAATATATTAAAACTTCATAATAGTGATTATGGAGTTTGTAATACAGATAGAGGAGTAAAATTTTTCTTTGCACTAAATAAAAAAGATATATAAATATAAAAATTATAAAACACCCTAGATTATTGATCAAGATAATCTAGGGTGTTTTGTTATTCACTTAAAGTTAGTTTTAAGGTTTTATTTTTACCATCTCTATTTACTTCAACGTCTATAACGTCTCCAGAATTATGTTTTTGTTTTATAGAATTCATTTCTTCAACTGTTTTAACACTTTTTCTATCAAATTTAACAATTATATCACCAGGAGTTATACCTGCTTTTTCAGCCGGGCTAAATTCTTCAACTTGTTGAACATATACGCCCACAGGCAACTTATATTGTTTTGCGATTTTATCGTCTATGTTTCTTACCATAATACCCATTTTTAAAATAGGTTTTATAAGATTTTGAATTTGAGGTTTAACTGCATTAACTGGAATTGCAAATCCTAATCCTTCAACTTGACTACCACCAATTTTAGCACTATTAATACCAATTACTTGACCATAGGTATTTACAAGAGCACCACCACTATTACCAGGGTTTATTGCAGCATCTGTTTGTATAAAATTTTGATTTTGTCCTTCAATAGATACTTTTCTATTTACAGCACTAATAACACCATAAGTTACAGAGCCAAGAAATTGTTTTCCAAGAGGATTACCAATTGCAATGGCAGGATCACCAACTTGAATATTATCAGAATCACCGAACTCAGCTACAGCAGGTAGTTTAACTTTTTCAGTCAGTTTTATAACTGCAAGATCCATAGCAGAGTTATAATTTACAACTTTTGCAGGTATTTCTTTGCCTTCTTTTCCATTGTTTAAGATAACAGAGATTTGTCTTGCACCTTTTATAACATGATAGTTAGTTAAGATATAACCATCTTCGCTAAAGATAATTCCAGATCCCATACCTTCTTGTGCTTCAGGAAATCCAAACATATCTACAGAAGAAATACTTTTAGTAGAAACACCAACAACAGCTGGACCTACTTGTTTTACAATGCTAGATACAGACATTGGTACAGGGGCTACCCCAGATTTATTAGGTAAGGGTGTTCTTTGTGTTGATTCTTGTTTAGTATTTTTATTATTGTAGTATTTTATTGTTCCTATAGCTGAAATGGTACCTCCTAAAGATGCAGAGATAACACCAATTAATATATAAGAAAGTAGTTTCTTTCCCATACCTTTGTTGTATTTTTTACCATTATAATTTTTAATCTCAGATGAATCTACATCTATAAAATCATGTTCTTTATAATCGTTATTCATATATATCCCTCCTAAATGTATATAAACTATATTGTTAGCTTCAATGTAGTTTTATATTAATACTCTTTTGTTACAACTTTGTGACAAATAAAAAATTATCTTTTTAATAATAGAGCATTTATTTCTCCACCTACTAAAATAATTACAGAAGTTAGAAATAACCAAACCATAAGTATTATTACTGCTCCTATGCTGCCATAAAGTCTTGAGTAGTTAGCAAAATTATCAACATAAAAAGAAAATCCAAGGGATACGATAATCCATCCAATGGTAGCAAAGATAGACCCAGGTAACACCTCTCCAAAAGTTAACTTACGACATGGAGTTAGTTTATAAATCACAGCAAATATTAATATCATGAAAATAAGCATTAAAAAATATCTAAATACATTCCAAACAAAAAATAAATTATCGGGTAAAGAAAAGAATGTCATAATCTTATATCCAATAAGATTTCCCAATACTAAAAGAAAAAGAGAAAATATAATTAAAAAGGTTAATATTATAGTAGTTATAATTGCCATAAACTGAAGTTTAATAAAAGAACGTTCTTCTTTTTCCCCATAAGCTTTATTTAAAGCTCTAATTACTGCTTTAAAACCATTTGAAGCTATCCAAATAGTTATTATAAAACTAAAAGATAGCAAATTTACATTCCTAGATTCTAAAACTTCATTGATAATGGAGTAAACCAAAGTATAGGCACTTTCTGGAATTATATTTCTTAATGTAAAGAGTACACGATCACTTTGTATGCTGCTGTAGCTTGCTATTGTAAATACAAAAATTAGAAAAGGAAAAAAAGAAAGTAATAAACTGTAGGCAAGTTGAGAAGCTAATGCAAATATCTCATCTTTTTTAAAATTGTAGAGTAATTGAAAAATAGTTTTCTTATTTTTAAATCTATCCAAAGCATATAACTCCTTAAAATTGATTTTTAATACATAATCTAAATTATATATTACTAAATATTATACCGTAATATTCTATTAAATATTAAGAAATGTAAAATATAGTTTTTCTACAATATAAATATAAATAACAATATGAATAAAGAGTTAACATTTAAAGATTTAATAAATAAGGATTATTATATAAAGGAATTTAAGGAATTTGAAAAACAAGGAAATTAAAGAATAATCTATATATAGATATTAAAAATAGAATATAATATAAAAATATCATAAAAGTAAAAAAAGTGTTAAGCGGTATTGCATTTTATGGTAAAATAGTTTAAAATCAATTCGATAAGGAAAAATTTATACATAAAACTAAAATAAATTACCAATAAGAAATTAATTTACCTTAAAAAAAGGTATAAATATGATAATTGTTAATAAAAAACCAATACATATTTTAAAATAGTTACCATATCAATAAATTTTAAGGTAAACATAGTAACATTTACCATGAATAAAATATTTATTTATTGTTGATAAATGGGACAAAAACCTATATAATAATAATTGTATTGTAAATGGTAATTTAACTTTAATTTACTAATATAAGAAATTAGGCTCAATAAATGAAAATTATATTCAGAAGTGTGTAATTTTACTTATTAAATGTATGATATTTTATATAGTATTTATGATTGTGTAAGATATTGGGATAGAGATATCCTATATATTTTTATTTTTATTAGGTGGATTTAATTAGTATATATATTATTTTTACCTAATATATATAAAATATTCATAAACAGCTAAAAGGTTAATAATTTTTTATTATATTTATAAATAAAATATCAAAATGGGAGGGAACGAAAGTGATAAAAAGAAAAATGAGTGTACTTCTAGCAGCTGTTGTAGTTGCATCAGGAGTAGGAATGGCTAAACCAGCATTTGCTGCAAATGCAGGTGCAAAACAATTACCAGCTATAAGCTATATAGCACCACAAAATACTTTAGCAACTGATAAAGAACCATTTTCATTTGCTTTAGAAGCTGCAAACTATGAAGGGGATGTACAATACAGAATCTTCATTCAAAAAGATGGTGGAAAATGGACTGAATTAACAAATGGATATAGTGAAGCTGTTAATGCTAAAATTCCATATATTCCACAAGTTAAGAAAAATCTAGAATCAGGAAAATATAAAGCTTCAGTTTGGGTAAAGAGAGCAGAAGTTAAAGAAGGAAATAACAAAAGTAAGTTTGGTTCATATGATACTTATTATGTTAAAGAATTCTCAATAAAAACTGCTGATGCTTTCAAAGGAAGAGCTGAATTAGGTGATTTAGGAATTAAAGATACTTACAAAGTAGGAGAAAAACTTACTTTAAAAGGACATAAAGGAAGCCAATATAAATTACACATATACGATCCATCAGCAAAAACTAGAAAAGAAGGATGGATTATAGATAAAACTTATGAAACTGCTGAAGCAACAAACTATACATTCACAAAACCAGGAAAATACTTAGTAGACGTTTGGGGAATGAGCACAAATCCTACAGATGCTGTTAAAACACAAGGATATGGTGGATGGAAACTAAAGGTTGTTACAGTTGAAGAAGGACAACAAGAAGTTAAAGCAAACATAGAAATTTCTGATGGAATAACTGCATTTGATAGATATGTAAAAGCAACATTAAATGTTAGTGACCCAGAAAACTATAAAGTAACAGTTTGCGGAAAAGAACTTAAGTTTGTAGCTAACAAAGGATTCTTCCAAGGAGTAGTAGCTCAAACAGATGAAAAAGAAATCAAAGCTAATGTTAAAATTCAAAAAATAGGTGAAAAAGTTGAAGTTCCAAACTTTAAAGTTGAAGAAGTATCAGCTGGAGTAACTGCATTCGATAGATATGTAAAAGTAACATTAGACACTAAAACTCCAGAAAAATTCAATGTAACAGTTTGCGGAAAAGAACTTAAATTCGTAGCAAACAAAGGATTCTTCCAAGGTGTAGTAGCTCAAACAGATGAAAAAGAAATTAAATCAAATGTTAAAGTTACTGTAAAATAATTAGACACTTAAATAGAAACTTAAAATAAATAATTAAAATCAAAAGGTATTTTTAGGGAGGTAACAATAATGTCAAACAATAAGACACTTAAAGTATTTTCTTCTACAGCAGTAGCAGGAATGATAGCAGCTGCTATGATGTCTTCTCAAGCATTCGCAGCAGTAGACGCATATTCAGTTAAAGTAGGAGATCAAGTTTACAAATATGATAGAGTTGAATTAGAAAAATCTTTCTTAGATTCTAAAGCAGGAGACAAAGCTGCATTATATGAAGATTTCACTAAAAAATTAGGTGAAGCAAAAGGATTCTATGCATTCAATGATACAAAGAACGGATATGTAGATTACAATTCAATTGAAGCTAAATTCTTAGAAGCAAAAAATGCTGGACAAAAATTCGATGTTAATGCATTTACTGAATCTAAAGATGCTAAAATCGTTGAAGTTAAAGCTGTTAAAAAAGCAGTAGTTAACAAAGATGGAAAAGTTGAATATGTAACTGATTCTAAAGAAGATGAAAAGGGAGATTTAAAAGTTACATCTGTTGAAGTTTTAAACTTAAAGCAAGTTAAAATTAATTTCAATAAAGCTGTAACTGATGATGATAGAAAAGATGATATAGAAGATGAAGAAAACTATACATTAAAAGACAAAGATAATAGTGAAGTGAAAGATGCTATTAAAGAAGTTAAGCTTGATGAAAACAAAAAATCAGCAACACTTACATTTAATGATGTAACTAATTCAAGCTACAAAGGAATTAAAGAATATATAATTGAAAACCAAGAAAAGTATACTCTAGTTATAGATGAAGAAGTAACTGGAAATGACGAAGAAAAGAAAGTAATTAAATTTAGTGATGCTACACTTCCAGAAGTAAAAGGTATTTCTGTAGTTGGTGTTGATACTATAAAAGTTACATTCTCAGAACCAGTAATGCCTGAAAATATAGAAAAGATATCAGCTAAATTAGGAAAGCCTGATCAGCCATCACCTATATTAGGAAAAGATGATTTCAACATAGTTGATACAAATAATGATGATGTAAATATAAGAAGAGTGGAACTTGTTAATGATAATAAAGAAGCTAATATTATATTATCATCAGACTTAAAAGATAAAGAAAAAGTTAAAGTTAAAGTTAAAGCTTCAGTTAGAGATTATGCAGGACTTTCAGTTTTAGAAGCTGAGGCAAAAACAGTTGAAGCGAAAAGAGATACTAAAGCACCGATAATTGTTGATTCTAAAGATGTAAAAGACGATAAAGTTACTTTAGTATTTGATAAAGAAATTAAAGTTAAAGATTCAGATTCTAATGAAATCAAAGGTGAAGATTTAGAAAAAATCTATCAAACAAGTGATAAAGCAGGAAATTATGCTAAAAAAGCTACAATTGATGGAAAAGAATTGAAAATTGAGTTTGACACTGATTCATTAAACAATGAAGCAACTATCTACCTTAAATCAGGATTAATTGAAAGCAGATGGGAAGTTGAAAATGATAAGCTTTCAAAAAGAGTTGTTAAAAATGTAGATAATACTAAGCCAGAAGTTAAAAAAGTTGAACAAGATACAAAAACAAATAATAAAATAAAAGTAAAATTCTCTAAAAAAGTAAAATGCGATGATGCTAATAAAAATAAAGATGAAAACGCATTAAACAAATCTAACTATACTTTAAAAGATGATAAAGGAAGAGAATGGAGTATAGATAAGATAGAAAAAGATGGATCAGATAAAGAATTTGTAGTGAAGACTATCAAAGATTTAGATGACGATAAAGAATATACTTTAGAAATCAAGAACATCGAAGATAAAGACGGAAATGCTATAGCAAAAACTAAGAAAAAGTTTAAAGTAGTTGACAATGATGCAGTAAAAGAAGCAGATGTTAAAGTTAAAGCATATTCAATTGGAACATCTGATCAAAAAATAGTTGTAGATTTTGATTCAACTATGAAGTTTGATGATAGCAAATACTCAGTAAATGATTTAAGCAAATATACTTTAGTAAGTGATAAAGCAGAATTTGATGGAAAACATGCTATTAATTTATCAGAAGTATACAGAGCAAATAAGAAAAAAGCTAAAGATGGAAGAGCATTAGAAATTACTATGCCAGGTAAAGAAGGTAAAAATGGTAAGAATGCAGATTTACACGATAAGCAATTTAACTTATCAGAAAATAGTAAATACACATTACAAATAGACAGAGTATCTGATAACAATGGAAATGTTACTGAAAAGAATTTTGAAGTAGAAGTTACTACATTTAGCAAAAATAATACAGGTATAACATTTGATATGAGTTCAGATTATGAACCACAAATAAATGCTTTAGATAGAATAAGCTTCTCATTTAACGACAAAGTTAACTTTAATGAAAGTGATATAAAAGTTGTTGTTGCTAAAACAGCAGAAAAAGCTAAAGAGTTAGCTGGACTTAAAATGGAAGGCGACAAGCTTGTATGGAAGAAAGCTGATATGCAAAAAGCTATTCAAGAAGATAAGACTGTTGGTGAAGGTGTATTAGATATAGCAAAAGCTACACCAAGTATAAATGATGATGGAAATACTCAAATTGACATATTAATGGATAAGATGTTCAAAGATAAGGCTTATGATGATAGTGATAACAATCATATCTTTACTTATGATGGACATTTCATGAAACGTGATGAAAATAAAAAGGCTCTAGCAGGAGATGACAATAAGTTAAATGTATATGTTGTAGTTGTACCAAGCAAGGGAACAGTTACAGAAACAGATAATGAATATGATCAAACAGTAGCATGGGGTACACCAATACTTGTTCAAGATAAATTAGCTCCAGCTATCCAAGATAACAACGTTAGAGATAAGGAAGCTAAATTCCTTTATGTAAATCATGCAGAACAAGAAGATAAAAATAACACTGATAAAATAGTACAATACTTCTATAATAAAGAAGCAAATGTAGGATCAATTGTATTAACATTTGAAGAAGATTTAGCTGAAAATTCAATAGGAACAACTTCTGTTGAATTAAACAAAGATGACTTCAAAGATGCAAAAGTTAGCAGTGTAAAAGTTAATAAAAATAAAGTTATCATCAATGTAATAGATTTAGTAGATACATCTAAAGATAAAGATAGCAAAGATTATAAGAAAGAACTTAACGTTGGAAGCAGATTTGCTTTAAAATCTGTAACAGACAAAAATAATAATGAAGCATCTAAAGTAGATCTTGAAGTTGGAGATTTCAAAAAATTAAAAGCTAACGAAGTTGATGCAGACTTTGACAAAACAGTAGTAGGTAAGGCTGTAAAAGTTGTAGAAGAGTTAAAAAAATTACCACAAATAAAGGATGTAGATGACAAGACAGATGTAGCAGAAGCAGAAGCAGCAATAGCAGCATTAAAAGCTACTAAAGCTGTAGATGTTTCAGAATACGAAAAGCAAGTAACAGCAATTAAGGATGCAGCTAAAGTTAAAAAAGATGCAGCAACAGCAGCAGCAAATTTAAAAGATGCACAAGAAAAAGTAGCAGCATATGAAGCTTTGGCAGTAGATAATGATGTTAATATCAAGAAAGCTGTAGATTCTAAAGCAGGAGAAAAAGAAGGAGCAACAGCAGCAGTAGCCAAAGTAACTGATGAAGCAAAAAGAAACGAATTAAACGGAAAAATTACTGCACAAGATACTCGTATAGACACAGCTGCAACAGTAGCAACAGTAAAAGTAGCTGGCGTACAAGTTAATAAAGCTCATAATAGCACAGTTCAACCAACTGTAGTTATGAAAAATGCAGCTGGGGTAACATTAGATACAGCAGTAACAGTAAAATATGCGTGGACAGTAGAATCAGTTGAACAAGGAAGTACAGCTGCTACAGTAGCAGCAACAACTGAGATGTTAAAATTAACAAACCAAACTACAAAACAACCTACAGCAACAGTTACTAATGATGCATCAGGAGTAGATGCTGGGGATAATTGGACAATAAAAGTAGTAGTAACTCAAAATGGAAAAGCACCAGTTGAAGGAACAGGAAAAATTACAGCAAAATAATAACAAGCTGCCTAACAAAGAGCTGGACATTGACTAGAGAAATGTCGAAAAATGGACGAACTTGTAACCATCAAGAAGCTTTTTCAAATGGTCACAATAATTGAATTAGGATGGATTTAGTTCCATTCTTGTTCAGCTATTATATTATACAATATAAAGAGAACGGAAATTAAGAAATAACATTTCGAAATCAATTCAATTCAATTTCTCAAATCATAATTTCATAAAAGTCAGAACACACCGCTGACATAAAAAAGATGCTACTTAGTAGCATCTTTTTTACATATATCCCAAAGTATTTGTTATAAACATAAAAAAGCACTTATTTTATTTGCAATAACTAATATATTTATATCAGAAGTAAATATAAGAGGAATGTGTAAATATCATATAGTACTAAATATGACGATAGAGCTATTTAGTTGCTGAAATTAACAGTGGCCAAAGAAAATATTGATTAAAAACAATGGAAATATACAAAAAGTATTAGAGAGTATTGGAAAATAGATGTTTGTCCAATAATGAAATACGAAGAAAGATTTAATAAAGATAATAAGTGTAAAACTTGTATAAAAATCCTTAAGGCAAAAGTCTTAAGGATTTTTATATTTAATTGAAAAAGATATTAAATTATAAATTTAAATATATTAAAAACAATACTATATTTTTCTACAATTTGGGTAAAATTTCGTTGTGGATGAACGATAATAAAAAAGATAAATGTCTATATAGGGGGGATAATATGAATAAAAAGCCATTAAAAGTTTTTTCTATTGGTGCGATATTAGGTAGCATGATGCAAGTTGGTATGCCAATAAGTGCGGAAGCTGCTGTAGATTCGTATATAATCAAAGTTTCACAAGAAGTTTATTCTTATAATAAAAATCAGTTAAATGAAGATTTTTTAAATTTTAAAGCAGGGGAAACATCAAAACTATATAATGATTTTGTTATTAAGTTAAAAATGGCAAATGGTTTTTATGCTTTTCATGATAAAAAAACAGGTTATATAAAATATGAAGAGATAGAAAAGAAGTATTTAGAGTCTAAGTTAGAAAATAAGAAATTTAATATAGAAAGATTTACTGAATCTAAAGAATGTAAGATAATAGAAGTTAATTGGACTAAAAAAGCTATAGTGACTATAGAAGGTAGTGTTAAATATATAACTCCAACCAATGTTATAGTAGATAACAACAGTACAAGTAATAAGGTTAAAGATGATAAAAATTTAAATGATAAAGACAATGAAAATTCCAATATAAATAATGAAGATAATAATAAGGTATCTGAAGGTACGAGCGAAGTATCTAAACAAAGTAGTTTTATTACTAAACATAAGCATAAACATAATTCAAAGGAAAGTACTTCTAAAATAGAAGTAGAAAAGAATAAAGCAGAAAAAGAAAAATTGGGTAAAATAGAAGCCGATAAGCAAAAATCCGAAGTGGAAAAACAAAAAGCAGATGAATTAAAGAAACAACAAGAGTTAAAAAAACAAGAAGAAGCTGAAAGACAAAGGGTAGAAAAAGAAAAACAAGAAAAATTAGCAGAAGAAAAAGCAAAAACAGAAAAAGAAAAATTGGCTAGGATAGAAGCCGATAAGCAAAAAGCAGAAGTGGAAAAACAAAAAGCAGATGAATTAAAGAAACAACAAGAGTTAAAAAAACAAGAAGAAGCTGAAAGACAAAGGGTAGAAAAAGAAAAACAAGAAAAATTAGCAGAAGAAAAAGCAAAAACAGAAAAAGAAAAATTGGCTAGGATAGAAGCCGATAAGCAAAAAGCAGAAGTGGAAAAACAAAAAGCAGATGAATTAAAGAAACAACAAGAGTTAAAAAAACAAGAAGAAGCTGAAAGACAAAGGGTAGAAAAAGAAAAACAAGAAAAATTAGCAGAAGAAAAAGCAAAAACAGAAAAAGAAAAATTGGCTAGGATAGAAGCCGATAAGCAAAAAGCAGAAGTGGAAAAACAAAAAGCAGATGAATTAAAGAAACAACAAGAGTTAAAAAAACAAGAAGAAGCTGAAAGACAAAGGGTAGAAAAAGAAAAACAAGAAAAATTAGCAGGAGAAAAAGCAAAAGCAGAAAAAGAAAAATTGGCTAGGATAGAAGAAAATAATAAGTTAATAGAAGAGGCTAAAAATAATATAAAACTAGAGGATTTAAGTAACGTAAAAGATAATTTAAGATTGCCAACTAAAGATGTTAATGGAGTTGGAATTTTATGGAAATCAAGTGATGAATCTGTAATAAAAAATGATGGAACAGTTACAAGACCTAATGCAGATGAAGCAGATAAGAAAGTTACATTAATAGCAACTTTTACAAAAGATTCCGCAACTTCAACCAAGGAGTTTGAAGCTATAGTTAAAGCACAAGAAAAGCTACCAGTAAAAACAGAAGAAGAGGAAATAGCGGAATCATTAAAAGGTGATAAAAAAATAGAACTTAATCAACCAGAACAATTTGATAAGGTTGTTAAAGAAGCAGTAAAACAATTAAAATCAAACTTTACAGTAGTTGTACCTTATAGTGAATATAAAAAATATAATTTTAACAATTTCAATAATATTATGGTTGAATTAGGAGGACAGGATTATGGAAAACCTGGAGTGCGTACAGGTGGAGGATCTGTTTCAATAATTAATGATAAGATACCAATCACTGTACATCTTAGTTATAGAAGAGATGTAGATGAAGTAAAAAATCAAAGACAAGCTACAGAAGCTGCTGTTAAAAGAATTGTTAAGGAAGTTGTAAAAGATGATATGACATCAGTTGAAAAAGAATTAGCATTACATGATTATGTAGTTAAGCATGCTGACTATAACATGGAGGGTCTTAAGAAGAATCCGGCAGATTTAGAAGATCACAGTGCATATGGAGTGTTGGTTTTAGGTAAAGGGGTATGTGAAAGTTATGCAAAGGCAATGCATTTATTATTGAATGAAGCAGGAATAGAGTGTAAATATGCAACTGGATATAAAAAAAATAAGGATGGAAGTCAAGGTGGAGGACATGCTTGGAATATCGTTAAATTAGATAATGAGTGGTACAATTTAGATGCTACATGGGATGATCCAGTATCAGATAGGGTTGGAAGAAGTGATAAAGATGTAGTAGTTTCACCAGTTATTCATACATATTTTAATGTGACTGATGATATTTTCGATAAAGACCATATTAGAGGAGAATATGAACAGAAAAATTATCCTAAGGCTAATGGAACGAAATATTCTTATGATAATTTAGATGTAGACGAGTTTATGAATGATGGTACAAAAGTTCCAAAAGTAACAAGTAAAGAAGAGTTGATCGAACAAGTTAAAGAAGCAATGAAAAACAAAAAAACAGTTTTATATGTAAGACTTAAAGGACTCAAAATGACGCAACAAGAATTAATGAATGAGCTCGGTAAAGTTTTAGATGGAAATATATATAAGAGTTATGGGGTATCGCCTACAGATGAAAGTCATGCTTATTGTAATTTTATATTAAGATAATTTTCATATATTTTACAACATTTTAAATATATGAAAGCCAATGAAAATTTTCATTGGCTTTTTTAGTTAAAACGCTTTTTTATAAATATTTAAAACATCTTCCTCAGTTAGTGGAGGATAAGTACCAGCAGTTTTTCCACCTTGGTTTATTATACATTTATGTGCCATCTCAGAAAGTTTTTCTTTTTGTATTCCAACTTCTTTTAAAGTCATAGGTATTCCTAAAGATTTTATAAAATTACGAGTACATTCAATGGCTTCTTTTGCAGTTTTATATTCATCTTCACTTAAGGATAGATTCCAAACATTTACTCCATAAGCTGCAATATCAGCTACAGTATTATCATTTAATATATATTCCATCCAAACTGGAGTCAATATTCCAAGACCTACACCATGAGTTATATCATAATATGCACTTAATTCGTGTTCCATAGCGTGAACAGACCAGTTAGTTTTTTTACCATAACCTAAAAGTCCATTAATTGCAAGACTTGAAGCCCACATTAAATTTCCGCGAGCTTCGTAATTTTCAGGCTCTTGTAGGGCTATTGGTCCATAATGGAATACCGTTTTTAAAAGTCCTTCTGCAAATCTATCTTGAATGAATGCTCCTTTAGTTGGAGTAAAATACACTTCGAATATATGACTCATTATATCAACTGTTCCAGCAGCGGTTTGTCCTTTTGGAACAGAATAAGTATAAGTGGGATCTAAAATTGAAAATTTAGGTGCTATAGCAGGTGCAGCTGCTGCTAATTTTTCATTTGTATCAATGTTACTTATAACTGCACAATTATCCATTTCAGAACCAGTTGCAGATAAAGTAAGAATTGTAGCAAGTGGTAAAGCTTTTTTTATTTTTGCTTTTCTAGTAAGGAAATCCCATGGGTTTCCATTGTAATAGTAGCCAGCAGCAATAAATTTACTACAATCGATAACACTTCCACCACCAATTGCTAGGATGATTTCAATATTATATTTTTTGCATAGGTTAATTCCTTCTTGTACACTAGTGATACGAGGATTTGGATCAACTCCTGAAAGTTCTATGAATTCTAAATCGTTTTCTTCTAATATAGAAATTACATTTTCATATAATCCATTTTTTTTGATACTCCCACCACCATAAACTAAAAGTACTTTAGTACCATATTTTCTTAAATTTTTTCCAAGTACTTTAACTTGACCTTCTCCAAAAAAAATTTGAGTTGGAATATTATAATTAAAGTTAAGCATTTTCATTCCTCCTGATATTTAAACTTATAGAATAAATTATATCATAAAATTTTAAAAATTATATGAATTAAGAGAATGAAGTATATTATTGAATATGATGAAAATAAAGGTAAATTTATTTTTAAAATAACTATTAAAAGTAAATTTACCTAAAAATATTTAAAAAAAATATTAAGGTATAGAAAAATAGGTCGAAATATAATATATACAGAAAATTATATAAAAATCAAATTTTCAATTTAAAATTAAAAATCGGGGAGAGAATGAAGATGATAAAGAAAAAGAGAATAAAAGAATTTTGTGTAGCTGCGACATTAAGTGGGGCTCTAATGGCAGGTTTACATACTACAGTATATGCGGTTATAACAGATTATGCTATTAAAGTAAATGAACAAATTTTTGCATACAATCAAAATGAACTAGAGCAATCATTTTTAAACTATAAATCTGGAGAAAAATCAAGATTATATGAAGACTTTCGTTCTAAATTAAGTGAAGGCAATGGATTTTATGCATTTAAAGATGATAAAAAGGGATTTGTCCCATATGAAGCTGTAGAAAAAGGATTTTTAAAATCAAAAGATAATAATAATAAGTCTTTTAATATAAATAAGTTTGTAGAAGAGCATACATGTAAACCAGTAGAAGTTCAAATAGTTAGAAAAGTCAGTATTGATGAAAAAAATGAAATTATAATTAAAGAAAATAATACTACGAATAATAAAGAAGTTAATAAAGAAATAAAAAAAGAAGAAAAACCTCAAAATACTTCAAGTAGTTCATCACGTGGAGGATCATCAGGTAGTAGTTCATCATCCAAAGAAGTAAAACCATCAATAAATAAAGTACCAGAAATAAAAAAAGAAGAAAAACAACCTTTACCAGCAGTAATACCTGAAGGAAATAGAGAAGAAGTAAAAAAAGTAGTACAACCAGAACCTCAAATTTCACAAGGTAAAGTTTCAATAAAAAGTCAGATAACTCAAACAGCTCAAAGACCAAGATTAGCAAACTATCAAGTTACTACTATAATAATAGAAGGAACTGTAGAAAACGATGGAATATTTGAAATTGCTGGAGAAAGATTAGAAGTAAAAAAAGGTGATAGTTATTCAAAAGTAGCTGATAAAATATATAATAAATTTAAAAACAATGAGAATTGGGAAGTAATATTTAAATATGTTCAGTCTGGATATAAAGCAAATTTAACATTTACATCTAAAAAATTAAGAGAACATATAGACTCTTTAGTTGTTAATGGAAACGGCATAAAGTTTAAAGCTGCACATGAACAATATGGAAAATTAGCTATATCTGAAAGAAGAGAAATTTGTACAGTAACTGTATTAAACAATAGTGAATCAAATAATACTTTAAAAATTAAAGTATCATCTGATATTCTAAGAAACACTTTTGCAACACTTTCAGTAGAAATAAAAGCAGGAGACAGTAAAGAAAAAATAGCTGAAAAAATATCAAATGAATTAAAGAAAAACGCTAATATAACTCAATATTTTACTGTTAAAAATAGTGGTTCACAAATAATGTTAACTCAAAAATTAGCAGATAGTATTAACCTAACAGTAACAGCAGAGGGAACCGAGAATAAACTTGTTAAGCCAGTAAAAGAAGTAGTAGAAAAACAACAATCTGAAGAAGAAAAAAGAGCGCAAGCTCAAAAAGAACAACAAGATAGACAAGCACAGTTACAAAGAGAAGCGGAAGCAAAAAGACAACAAGCAGAAAAAGAAGCACAAATCCAAAAAGAAAGAGAAGCGGCTGAAAAAAAAGCAAAAGAACAACAACAAGCTGAAGAAGAAAAAAGAGCACAAGCGCAAAGAAAAGAACAAGAAAGACAAATACAGCTACAAAAAGAAGCCGAAGCAAAAAAACAACAAGAAGAAGCTCAAAGATTAGCAGAAGTAAAATCAAATATGTTAATAAAAAGCGAAATAACAAGGGAACCCAAAAGAGGAGTAAGTGGATCTTATCAAAGTACGACCATATTAATACAAGGAACTGTAATAAAGAAGGGACAAATTCAAATTGCAGGAGAAACAGTAGAGGTAGAACAAGGAGATAATTATAGTAAAGTAGCTGATAAAATATATAGAAAGTTTCAAAATAACGAAAATTGGGAAGTAAACTTTAAATATATTCAAGTAGGTGTTAAATCAAATCTTAATTTTACATCTAAAAAAATAAAGGAACACGTAGATAGTTTAGTTCAAAATGGTAATGGGCTTAATTTTGCAAGTACAAATGAAAGATTCGGTTCTGTTGGAGTAGCAGAAGTAAAAGGAGAGAGTACTATTACAGTATTAAATACTTCTACAGAAAATAAAAATGTGAAATTAAAAATAGAAAATAAAGTGAAAACTCTTCCACCATTTGAAATTCAAATTCAATTAAATAAACAAGATAGTAAAGAAAAAATAGCAGAAAAGATAGCTCAAGCTTTACAAAACGATCAAAGGGTTAGTAGATATTATCAAATTAAAAATAATGGATTAAAAGTAACTTTAACTCAAAAAAACTTAGATATGAATAATTCGGTAAAGGTATCTTTAGTATAAAGTATAAAAACGCCTCCAATACATGGAGGCGTTTTCTTATAGTTCTATAGAATGAGTATTATTTTTTAATAGCTTTGTATTAAAGTAATCAACTATCATTGCAATTGATTGGTCACCAGAAATGTTACAAGCTGTACCAAAGCTATCTTGAGCTACATATAAAGCTATCATTAAAGCGAGCATAGATTCATTAAATCCAAGTATAGATTGTAGTACGCCTAAAGCGGCCATAACGCATCCGCCAGGTACACCTGGTGCAGCAACTAGAGATACCCCGAGCATTGCTATGAATCCAGCAAATAAAGATAATGTTATAGGCATTCCATTTAACATCATAACAGACATAGCACAAAGCGTTAAAGTAATTGTGCTACCAGACATATGAGTAGTTGCACAAAGAGGAATAACAAATTGTCTTATTCCTTTAGAAATCCCCATCTTTTTAGAACATTCTACATTTACAGGTATAGTTGCAGCGGAAGATTGTGTTCCAAGTGCAGTTAAATAACCTGTTATTTGTATTTTTAAGCATTTAAATAAATTTTGTTTACTAGCAATACATCCAAGAGCAAATTGAAATAACAATATAATAATATGGCATATTATTATTATTACAAAAACTTGTCCGAAAACTTTTAATACAGAAGATGATTTACCAGTATAGGTCATGTTTGCAAAGATTCCAAGAATGTATAAAGGAAGTAATGGAATAATAATGGTTGATATTACTTTTGAAACTATTTTTTGAAAATCTACCGCTATTTGTTTCAAAATATCACTTTTTACAGCGGATATTCCAAGTCCCAATAAAAATGAAAATATAAGTGCAGTCATAACTCCCATTATAGGTTGCATTTCAATATTAAAAAAAGGTTTCAAATCTTCAGCAGCTTTTCCCATGGTACTTGAAGTTGAAGGGGTAATAATAAAATGCAATACATTTGTTCCAACGATATACGCAAAAAATCCAGAAATTAATGTGAATAAATAAGCAATTCCTACAGTGATACCTAGAAGCTTACCAGCGCCATTTCCTAATTCTGCAATACCAGCCACAATAAATCCTAAAATGATTATGGGGATAACAAAACCTAAAAAGTTTCCAAAAATTGAACTTATAGTTACAAAAAATCTAACAACATTTAAAGAAGTAAATTTACCAATAATGATACCTAAAATAATACCTAAAATGATTTTGGGAATCAACCCTAACTTAAAATTTTTTGACATTTCCACCCTCCTATAAAATAATTATTTAGTATACCTACTATTAATTGTAGCAAAAATTTATAAGTAAAAAAAGTAAAAATGTTATAAAACACTGCATAACTTTTTATAAAAATGAATTTAATATATAAAAGTTCAGAAAAACATTTTATAATACGATAATATAGAATATATATTAAATTTTACTATGGAGGTATAATTATGCTAAACAAAAGAAAGTTAAAAGTATTGTCTATGTCTACTATTTTGGGACTAGCGCTAACAGGAGGAATGGCTACCAATGCTTATGCAACTGTAAGCAATAATGCAGTAATGACTAATAGAACAGGGGTATTATCTAATGTTAAAGAATCAACAGTAGTAAAAAATAAGCAGGAGTTCTATGATGCCCTAAAATCTGCACTAGAAAAGTTTGAAACTAATGTATCAATTAAGGTTATGAATTATAATAGCAGAGACTATGATTTAAGTATCGCTAATAAAATTATACTAGAACATCCTAGTATAAATTATGGTTATGCAGGCATTGGAGGAAATATATATGGTTATCCTAATAGTCCAGAAAAAACATTAAATCTTACAATAAGATATAGACTAGATAAAGATACTATGAAAAAACAAAGAAAAGCTGTTAAAGAAAAGGTACAAAATATAATACAAACAGTTATAAAACCAGGAATGACAGAAGTTCAAAAAGAATTAGCACTTCATGATTACATAGTTAAGAATGCAGATTATAATGTTACAAACTATCGTTCAGGTATAGTTACTGCAGAAGATCACAATGCTTATGGAATTCTAGTGAAAAATACAGGTGTATGTGAAAGTTATGCAAAAGCAATGTATGAATTATTAAAAGCGGCTGGAATTAAGTGTAAATATGTTACTGGATATACAAACCAAGGTGGTGGACATGCTTGGAATATGGTGAAATTAGATAATCAATGGTATAATTTAGATGTAACATGGGATGATCCAGTATCTGATAGAAATTTATCTGGAAATCAAAATATGATACCTGTTAGTCATAAATATTTCAATGTACCAGATAATATATTTAACAGAGATCATAGAAGAGGAAATTTAGAACAATCATTTCCAGCATGTACTGCGACAAAATATTCTTTTGAAAATCTTAATATAGATGAGTACACAGGTGATGGCAAATTATTTACAAAGGTTCAAAATGTACAACAATTAGATAGTGAAATATTAAAAGCGTTAACTAGCCATCAAGATACTTTATGTATAAAATTAAAAGGGTTAAATATTAACTTAAATCAATTAATGAATAGAATGCAAATAATTGCAAGAAACAATAGAATATATGGATTCGGAATGAGAGCGTCAATGTCTGACTCATATATTAGAGTTAATTTAAGCTGGCAATAGGGATAATATAAATAAATTAATATTATAAGAAAAATAAAAAGAAACTATGATTAAATAATTATAGTTCTTTTTATTTTGGTAATGAAATCCTATATACAATTATTTTAAATAATGATATATTTTAACACTAAATTTTACTATGGAGGTATTTTGATGATAAACAAAAGAAAAATAAAAACATTGTTTACTGCTATAATTTTAGCGGTATTAACATATGGTGGAATAGTAACAAATGCACATGCAGCCGCGGATAATAATAATTTTGGAAGGGTTAATATTGTATCGGCTAATGCTAAACAAAGAATCGCAATAAATAATAAACAGGAATTTTATAATGTATTAAAAGATTCTTTAGAAAATTTTGAAACAAATGTAGTATTAAAAATTAAAAATTATAATAGTCAAGAATATAATTTTAATATTATAGATGAAATTATTGTAAAGTATCCAAACATAGATTATGGATATTTAGGCATATCAGGAAAGCTATATGGTAAGGCTAATTCCAAAGAAAAAATATTAAATATTACAATAAAATATAACCTTGATAAAAAAACAATGGAAAAAGAAAAAAGAGAGGTTAAAGATAAAGTTCAAAATATAATAAAAACGGTTATAAAACCAGGCATGAGTGATGTTGAAAAGGAACTAGCACTTCATGATTATTTAATTAAAAATGCAGATTATAATATGGAAAATTATAAGGCGGGAATTGTTACTGCAGAAGATCACAATGCTTATGGAGTGTTGATTAATAAAAAAGGTGTATGTGAAAGTTATGCTAAAGCTATGAATGAATTATTGACGGCAGCAGGAATTGAATGTAAGTATGTTACAGGTAAGGTTAATGGTGGTGAACATGCTTGGAATATGGTAAAGATAGATAATGAGTGGTATAATTTAGATGTTACATGGGATGATCCAATATCTGATAAAAATCCATCAGGTTCAAGTTTTAGTATAATTTCAGTTAATTATAAATATTTTAATGTAGCAGATAGTATTTTTAATAAAGATCATATAAGAGGGAGTTTAGAAAGCTCATATCCAGCATGTACTTCAACTAAATATTCTTTTGATAATCTTAATGTAGATGAATATACAAGTGACGGAAAATTGTTCATAAAGGTTAAGGATATGAATCAAGTAAATGATGAAATTCTAAAAGCTTTATCTAATCGTCAAGATAATTTATGTTTAAAAGTAAAAGATTTAAATATAAAAAGTGCAAAGCGGTTTATGATGAGAATACAAGCTATTGCAATGAAAAATAAAATTTCTGGATTTTCTATGAATGGTAAAATGTATGATTCATATATAAAAGTTGAATTCAACTGGAAATAAAATGTATGATATACTATGTAAGAAAATTAATGTTATGGAGGGATTTTATGAAACATAAATCAATTAAAAAGATAGTATCGTTAGTTTCTATATTAGCAATATCAGTATCACTTGTTGCTTGTGGTAAACCAAAGCCTGTAGAGCGTCCGAAAGATTCAAATCAACAAGTAGAAGATAAAGCTATGAATAAAAAATTACAAAAAGAAAAAATAGTAAGTGGAAGCAAGGTATACATTTCAGGGGATACAATTATTGGTGCTGTTATAATGAAAAAAGATGTTCCAGAAAAAGAAGCAAAGCAAAAAGCACAGGATCTTGCCAATAAGTATGCAAATGAGTTAAAGGCTGAATATAAAAATCTTCAAGAAGAATATAAGGGAATGAAGATAAATGTACAAGTAGTTCAAAATGGAAAAAATTTAGCAAATGTATTAATTGAAAAATAGAAAGTTAAATATTAGTACTTAAAGACCATAGAATTTTTAATCTTATGGTCTTTTGTTTTGCTAAATTTAAAAAATATAAATAATATATGAAAAAAATATAATTAAATGTCAAATTGGAACGATAGTATATTTATAGTCAAACTTTATATAAAGATTATGTCACGTGGGGAAAAATATAAAATTTTATAACGGAGGTAGGAATATTATTATGAACAAAATATTAAGTAAGTTAAAAGTTAAGACTAAAATTATTATGCTATGTTCAATTATGTATTTCTTTATATTTATAGTAGGAATTATTGGATTTCATAGCATGAAGGTAATGAATGATAACACAGATAGTTTATACAATAGAAGATTGATGGCTGTTAAAGCTTTAAGTGACAATAGGACAGCAGCGAGAAGAGTTGGAATGGATATTTTAAAATTAGTAATAAATAATGGAGATTCTAGGATTCAAAAAAATCTATATGAGGACATAGAAAAAACTAAAATAAGATTTGAGAAGAATTTAGGTATTTACAAAAAAATAGAAACAGATAAAACAAAATTAAATATATTGGACACAGTAATAAGTGAGTGGAATAAATATATAAATGGAGTTGAAGAAGTTTCTAAAATTTCAATGGCAAATAGTGAGCAAAATTCAGAGGTTATTACTAGATTAAAAGCTTTAGGTGATGAATTTAAAATAGCTCAAGATGATTTAAGAGAGTTGTCAGAACATACTATAAAAGATGGAGAAACTGCATATAATGCAAGTAAAAATCAGTATAAAAGTAGCATAGAAAAGTTTTTAATATTGTTTTTAATATCAATAATTGTAGGTGTTATAAGTACGTTAATTATTTCTAGAAATATAAATAATCCTCTTAATTATATAGTTGGCTATATAAAAGGGTTAGCTAAAGGTGATTTTTCAAGTAATATAGAAGAGGAGTATTTAACTAGAAAAGATGAAATGGGAGAAGTTGTTTTAGAAATAAATAAAATGAGGACTGCTATAAAAGAAATAATTTCAGTTGTTGGACAAGAATGTAAAAACAGTGTTGAAAGTAATATTGATGTTGTTGAAATTATGAAAACATTAGATAAGAACATAGAAGATGTTTCATGTACTACTCAAGAATTATCAGCAGGACTTGAAGAGATGGCTGCATCAGCAGAAGAAATGAGTGCAACTTCAAATGGAATAGAACAAGGTGTTGAAAATATTAATTTTAAAGTTAAGGAAGTTTCAAGTAAAACTTTAGAAATTAAGGATAGAGCTAATTCATTAAAAAATACATCTGAAGAAGCAAAACAAACAGCTATAGATATATATGGCAAAAACAAAGAAGAGTTAGTTCGAGCTTTAAATGAATGCAAAGAAGTTCAAAAGATAGATGCTCTCTCAGAAGCTATATTAAATATAACTAATCAAACTAATTTACTTGCATTAAATGCAGCAATTGAAGCTGCAAGAGCAGGGGAAAGTGGTAAAGGATTTGCGGTAGTTGCAGATGAAATTAGAAAACTTGCTGAGGAATCAAATCATACAGCAAATGAGATTCAGAATATAACAAATGTTGTTTTAAAATCTGTTGAAAATCTTGCTAATAGCTCAAGGCATATTTTAAAATTTATAAATGAAAAAGTTATGGATGATTATGATAATTCTCAAAAAAGTGGAGAGATGTATAGTAAAGATGCTGATTACTATAATGAAGTAACAGAAAAATTAAGCGTTACGTGTGATGAACTTTTGGCACATGTTAAGAATTTAATGGAAGCTATAAATAATGTTGCTGAAGCTTCTAATGAAGGAGCAGAAGGAATAACTAATATATCAGAAAAAATGCTTACAGTGTCTAATAAATCAAATGGAGTATTAGAAAAAGCAGGAGATTCTAAAAAAGGTTCAGAGAGACTTATAGAAGCAGTATCTAAATTTAAAATAGAATAAGAATAATTAATTAAAGCCAGTAAGAGCTATTTAGCTTTTACTGGCTTTAAGCCTGTTTCTAAAACTGACATTAATTGATAGAAGGCATCTTCAAGTTGATTTTTATATTCATGAGGTTTACCTTCTAGAATTTTTAAAAGTTCTTTATAGTCTATGCCTAGTTTAACATTTATGTAATTTAACATGGATTCTGATAAATTGATAATACATAGAATAACGAAGTCTAAAGATAAGAAATCTTTTATTTCACCTTGTTTTTGGCCATTGATAACCAAATTTTCAATGAACGTTTTTCCATTTAATGAATTTAAAATTTTAGTTGGTTCAATATATCTATTATCAACAGCACTTCTTAAAAATTTACTTATAATTGGAAAAGTTAAGTCGAATTTCATATAGTTAAAAATAACACTTCTATATATTTCAAAAAAATTATTGCTATTGATATCTATGTGACGTTCCAAGTAATCTATTTTTTTATTAACTGCATAATCCAATAAAAAGAAATATAAATCCTTTTTGCTTTTAAAATATCTATAAAAGCTACCCTTGGCTATTTCAAGTTCAGTAATAATTTTATTCATAGATGAAGTTTCAAAACTATGACATGAGAATTCTTTTAGCGATATATCTATTATTTCTCTTTGTCTTTCCAGTGGTAAGTTTAAAAAAGTTTGTTTTGGCAAAGAAATCACCTCCTTGATAAGTGACTGGGTAGTCACTTAATACATTGTAAGTATAAAACAATTGGTGAAAAATGTCAATATGAAAATGGTTTAAGATAATATTAGAAATATTGACATGATTTTCTTACTATGGTAATATTGTTTTAGATTACGCGACAAGGTGGTCGCTAAAAACTTCTGGGGGGGAGTTCGATGAAAAAAATAATTTTACTTTTAGTCACAGCATTGATGATTTTTCCTATGACTGGGTGTAGCAAAAAAGCTGTAGCTGGAGAAGAAGAAAAAGTATTACCAGTGAAGGTTATGGGTGTATCACAAAATCAAAATCCTATTCTTCTTAAGTATTTAGGTAATACAAATTCAACAGACAATATAAAACTTAGTTTTAAGTTACCGGGAAAAATTGCTGAACTTAATGTTAAAGAAGGAGACTACGTAAGTGCAGGTCAAGTTATAGGCAAACTTGATTCTAAAGATTATAACTTTGCAGTAAATGGAGCAAGAGGACAATTAGAAGCTGCAAACGGTCAGGTGGCTGCAGCAAATGGTCAAGCGGCAGCAGCTAGTGGTCAAGCGGAAGCTGCAAAAGGTCAGATGCAAGCAGCTCAAAAACAAATAGCCATGGCACAAGCTAAAGTAGATGCAGCAAAGGCTCAGTATGATAAGGCTTTAAATGGTGCTCAAAAAGAAGACATAAATAGGGCTAGATTGGCAGTTAAAAATGCTGAAGATACTTATAATTACGCTCAACAAAGTTATGAGAGAATAGAAAAATTGTATGCAGAAGGAATTGTATCAAAACAACAATTAGATGATATTAAAATTAAAAGGGATAGTGCTAAAGTAGATTTGGATAATAAAAAAGAACTATTGACTAAAGCTGAAAACGGAGCTAGAGATGAAGATAAACAGGCAGCTTTAGCTGGATATAATGCCGCTAAGGCACAATTAGAGGCTGCAAGAGCTCAATATGGTGCGGCACAAGGACAATATAATGCAGCATTAGGACAAAAGAATGCAGCACAAGGACAAAGTAGTGCAGCACAAGGTATGCGAAATTCAGCTCGAACTCAATATGAATCAAAACAAAGTATGCTTGATGATACAAATTTAAGAGCAAGTGTTTCGGGATATGTAGTAAAAGTTTTAAATAAATCAGGTGAAAATATAGCGGCAGGATATCCTGTTGTAGTAATACGTACCGATGATCAAGTTATAGATATACAAGTTGCTCAAAATGATATTGAGAAAATAAAAGTAGATACAAAAACAGATATATCAATTAATAATATAAAAACAACTGGAAGTATTGTTGAAATAGAACAAGTTCCTGATCCTAAAAGTAGAACTTATAAAGCAAAAATCAGAATGGATAAACAAGTTCCAAAAGATAAATTTTATGTTGGTACTGTAGCAAATGTTAGTATTAAACTAGCAGAAGAAAAAGGAATTTGGTTACCAGTAACAGTTGTTTTAAATGATGGAGAAGATTATGTATATACAGTTGAAAAAGGAAGAGTTGCAAGAAAAAATATAACTATATCTAGTATATTTGGAGATAAAGTTTTAGTAAAAGGAGTATCAGTAGGAGAACAAGTTGTAACAGAAGGGTTGAAAAATATAAAACCAGGTTACAAGGTTAAAATAGCAAAATAAAAGAGGTGGAAATATGTCAGGGTTAGTTGAGAGTGCGATTAAACACCGTAAGATAACCATATTTTTGACTGTATTAATACTAGTCTTTGGATTAGGAATATATAGAGTAATACCCAAACAAGAAAATCCTGATGCTTCTGTTGGAATAGCAAGAGTTTTAACTATATATCCGGGGGGAACTCCAGAGGATGTTAAAAATTTAGTTACTAAGAAGTTAGAAGATGCGGCATCAGAAATTGAAGGGTTTGATTATGTAGAATCATACTCTAAAAACAGTGTGTCTGTTTTAATTGTTTATTTAAAAGATACTGCTGATGATGATAAAGCTTGGAGAGAACTTAGAGATAAGATAAATGATAAAAAAGCAGAACTACCTGCTGAATGCTTTCCAAGTCAAATAAATACAGATTTAGTTTCAACAGCTGGAATGATAATAAGTTTATCAGGTGACAATTATTCTTATGATCAATTAGATAGTTATGCAGAAGAAATCAATAGAAAGCTAAGTAAGATAGAAGGCGTAACAAGTTTTGATATTAATGGTAAACTTGATAAACAAGTTAAAGTTGATGTTGATATGGATAAGCTTAAAAATTATCCAATATCATTGGAAGATGTAACAAAAGCACTTAAAGTACAAAATGTAAAGATACCACCAGGAGCTATTGAAAGTAAAACTTCAAAAATAGATGTAATAACAAGTAATGGATTTGATTCTATAAAAGATATTGAAAACGTGGTTGTTTATGTATCAGAAGATACTGGTGCTATAGTAAGACTTAAAGATATTGCTAAAATATATATGGATTATAATCAAGATGATGTTAAGTACAAACAGGATGGTAAAAAATCTATTTTACTTACAGGTCATTTTGAGGATAATAAAAATGTAGTTTTAATTGGTAAAGATGTTAGACGAGAAATAGAAAAAATAAAGAAAACACTACCTAATGATTTAAATTTCTATGAAGTTTTATATCAACCAACAGATGTTGATAATGCAGTTTCTGATTTTATGACCAACCTTATAGAAGGTATTATATTAGTTATTGTAGTAATATTTGCAGGAGTTGGAGTTAGAAACTCTATAGTAGTTTCAGCTGCACTTCCAATATCAATACTGTTAAGTTTTATTATGATGCACTTTGCTGGAATAAAAGTACATCAAATATCAACTATGGCTCTTATTATTGCCCTGGGAATATTAGTTGATAATGCTATAGTAATAAGTGATGTTGTTCAAGTTAAAATAAATCAAGGTGTAGATAATGTAACGGCAGCATTAGAAGGTGCTAAGGAATCATCAATACCTATATTTACATCTACACTCACAACTGTAGCCTCTTTTGCACCATTACTTACAATACCGGGTGTTCCAGGAAAATATGTTGAAAGTATACCTAAGGTTGTTATAATTTCACTTATAGCATCTTATATTTGTGCAATGCTTATAACACCTGCACTTGCAGCTGTATTTTATAAGAAAGCTACAGATGCAAAACAAGGTAAAGTTATGAAAAAAGTTGAAATCTTCTTTGAAAACCTACTAAATTTGGGACTTAAAAAAAGGAAAATGACAATTTTAATTTCTGTAGGAATGCTTATAATAGCAGGAATTATTGGAACGACTTTAGGACTTCAATTTTTCCCATATGCTAACAAAAGTATGATGTATATAAATACTACAATAGAGAAAAAAGGAGATATAAAAGCTACAGAAGATATAGCAAAAATTGTAGAAAAGGTATTAAAATCACAACCAGAAATTACAAACTATTCAACAGGAGTTGGGGATGGACTTCCAAAGTTCTGGGTTGCAATGCCACCGGCGGTACCATCTAATGATTTTGCTCAAACTAAGATTGATTTTAATCTTAAAAAGGGTAGAAGATTTAAGGATAATGCACAATTTGCAAATTACCTTCAAGAAAAATTAGATTCTGAAATTGTTGGTGCTAAGTGTACAGTATATCCTCTTCAATATGCATTACCTAAAGAAGCACCTATTGGTATAAGAGTTATTGGAGATGATATGGAAAAATTATATGCAGCATCAGAAAAGCTTCAGAATGTAATTAGAGAATTTGATGGTGCAACTAAGGTTCGTGATGATGCAGCGGATAGAACATATCAATATAAAGTAGCTATTGATTCTGATATGGCATCACAACTTGGAATTATTAAATATGACATAGAAAGACAAATAAATATTTCATTAAGAGGGACAGTAGCGTCAGTATATAAAAAGAATGGTAAAGAGTTTAGTATTATGGTAAAGAGTGATATTGATAGTAAAGAAAAACTTGAAAATTTAGCTATAAAATCAACTCTTGCTGGACATAAAGTACTATTAAAAGAAATTGCTACTATTAAACTAGAAACACAAATAGATACTATAAAAAGATATAACAAAGAAGATTGTATAAATGTATATGCAGATATTAAACCAGGTGGAAATGCGGTTGATCTTCAAGATAAGATAGAAGAAAAATTGAAGAATGTAGATTTACCAGGTGTTAGATTAGAGTTCTTTGGGGAAAAGGCAGATATAGTAAGATACTTTGGTACACTAGGTCAATCAGCAGGTGTTGCTATTTTCTTCATATATATAATTTTACTTATACAATTTAATTCATTTATGCAACCATTTATTATTTTCTTAACCATCCCGTTATCTTTGATAGGATCTGTATTGGGGCTATTTATATTTAGGCAACCACTATCACTTATGGCACTTATGGGAATTGTAAGTTTGGTTGGAGTAGTTGTTAAAAATGCTATTCTGTTAATTGAATACATTAATAAAGCTAGAAAAGAAGGATATTCATTGGATGAGTCTTGTATGGATGCTATGAAAAAGAGGTTTAGCCCGATTATATTAAGTGCATTTACAACAGTTATGGGACTTGCACCTATAATACCATCTGGAAATCCTATGTTTGTTCCTATGGCAGTTGCCTTAATGTGTGGACTTATAGTATCTACGTTATTAACGCTTATTATTATACCTGTGTTATATAATTTAATTGAAAGTTCAGTAGATAAATTTAAAGGAAACCATAAAGGTGGATTTAAGTTTAAATTTGGCCGTAGAAAGATAAACAAGGGAAATACTTTAGAGGGATGATAAATATGAAGAATAAAAGATTATTAAAAATCTTAACTTTAGGTATTACATCCATGTTCTTAGGAGGGGTAGTACTAACTGCAAGTGCTACTTCCTCAAAAGAATCGCTTAATTTATCAAGAAATGAAGCTGTAAATCTTGCTATAAATAATAACAATGATATTAAAAGGGTTGATACGGGAGTAGATACTTTAGTAAGAAAGTTTAAGGATGCTAAAGATTTAAGTGATAAGGTAAAAGAACTTGAAGATAAATTTCATGATTATAAAAATGCCCATAAAAAGATAAACAGTCCAGAGTTTAAAGCTGTAAAAGAAAAACTCGAAGGTGCTATTGAGGGTTATTCAAAAGTAGATAAGGCTTTAAAAGATTTAAATGAAAAGTTAGCATTAATAAGTAAAATACCGGAAGATAAATTAACCCCTGATCAAATCAAACAAAAAGAAGCAATAAAACAGGGAATTGCACAGGCAGAGGGTAAGAAAAAATATATAGAAAATCAGCTTAAAGCAAGTAATATGAGTATTGATGATGCTAGAAAAAAGTATGCTGAAATTCAGACTAAACTTGCGGAATTTGAAGCAGGTAAGAAGTTTTTAATTGAACTTTCAGAGCAAGGTACTGGCTTAGAGTATCCATTAGTAGATATAAAAACAGGGGAACCTTTAAAATTATCCCAAAAGGAAGAATACTATGATTTTAAACGTCCTCAGGAAATATGGCATTTAGTTCAATGTTTACTCGAAAAAGCTGTAAAACAAAAGGAGCTTGTAAAATCTATTGCGGGAGTTCAGGTTAATGAGGCTTATACAAAGATTCTTTATGGTGAAGATGGATATGGAGTCAAAAATAAGTTATATGAAAGAATGACAAAAGGATATAATGATATAACTAAAAGCTATGAAGTTGGAGAATCTTCTAAACTTCAAAAAGATATAACTAAAATAGCCCTTGATAAAATAAAATTAGATGTAGAGTCATTAAAAAGAACAATAGAAAGTGGAAAAATTCAATTTAAAAGTTCTTTAGGTGTTGATTTGACTCGTTATATACAATTAAAAGACAAGATAGATAAAAACATAAAAGAACCTAAAGGCTTTCAAGAATATTTAGATTCTGCATTTAAAAATAGATATGAGATTTTTAGTGCTGATGTAGATGTAAGAGAATGTAATAGAAGTTTTGATACTATTAAAGATTATTTTTGTGACGATGATTATGAGTGGCTTAATATAGAAAAACAATTAGATGAGGCTAAGATAGCTTTAAGTGAAGGAAAACGTAATGTAAAAAAAGACATAGAAAAAAGATATATAGATGTTAAACAAAAGAAAAAAGAAATAGATATGAATTTGAAAAATTTAGAGAAGGCAAAAATTCAGTTAGATGCCGCAAAAAAATCATATGAGATAGGAGTCAAAGCTATAGGATTAACTTGGGATGCAGAACTTGGAGTTTCAAAGGCTCAAATGGATTATGATGCATCTATTAGAGAATATCAAATAGCTCTTTATGAACTTGAAAAAGCAAGTGGTATAGGAATAGATATAAAAAATATAGAATCTTTTAAAGAGGAACTAAAAGTAAAAATTAATGAAATTAAGGGGGGAGATGATTTTTGATGAATAAAAAAGCGAAAATGATAACTACATCAATAGTATTAGTTTCAGCTATGGCTTTAGGTGGGAGAGTAGTCTTCGGAATAAATAATAATTCCCCCCTTAATATAAATGATGTAATCGAAAATGTTGTATCAAATAATGCAGATATCAATTTATATAAAGAAAAAATAAGAGTTAAAGAAAAGTGGTATTCGCATAAAGAAGAAAAAAGAAAAAATGATCTCCAATATGATGAAGATATTAAAAAAGATGTGTTGCCATTGAAAGAAGAAATAGATATAGGCAATTTAGAGTGGGAGAGAGGACAAACTGAAGATAAAGTAGTAGTTGAAGCTAAAGAATTGTATTATAAGATTTTAATTCAAAATAAAATGATAAATATACAAGAAAAAACAGTTGAACGACTAAAAAAAGAATTAGAAAATAAAAAGCAAAAAATTAAAGTTGGTACAGAGGCATCAATTAGTTTGGTGGGAGACGAAACTAACTTAAAAAATGCACAGGTGAAACTTGAGGAACTTAGAGCGGACAGAGAAAAGTTTGCATTAAAGCTTAATATGAAAATGGGTACACCTGTTAGTGGAGAAGTTAAGTTAAAAGATGCAGAGGTACCATATGAGACTTTTAATGTTAATAATTTAGAAAGTGTCATAGATATTATGATGAAAAAGCATCACACAATAAAATATTTAGAAAAGGAAGAACATGCAAAGATTCAAGAGAAAAATATTACTCATCAATATGCAAATGCTCAGGATGATGATGAAGTTGCTAAGCATCCAGATAGAAATTATAAGTCTAAAGAAGATGATATGGAAGATGATTTAATTGAAATTAAATATAAAATGGATGATGAAAAGAAAAATATACAATCTAAAGTGAGAATAGATTATAATAATATATTAAATCTTGAAAATTTTATTGAAGCTAAGAAACTAGATATTAATAAAGCTGAAACTTTGTTAAATGCTGAAAAAGTACAACTTAAAGTAGGTAGAAGTACACAGATACAGGTGGATTCTAAGGAAGAAGATTTTTTAATGGCGAAACTACAGTATGAAAATGCAAAGCTTGATTATTATGTTGCAGTAGAAAATTTTAAAAACTATATAAGGGTAGCTGTATAATTACTAATTAATGTAGAAACTCTCTTTTGAAAATGTGATAGTTTATGAATCACATTAATATCAAAAGAGGGTTTTTTGTAGGTAGATTTAACTATAATGATATATGGTTTAAAAAGGAGTGATATAATGAAAAAATTTTTTTTAAAATCTATTTCTATTATGTGTTCGTTAGTTCTTATAATAATTTTAACAGCGTGTGGTGCTAAAAAAAGTAATATTACAAGTAATAAGAAAGATGTATGTAAGCCCGAAAAAGTATTATTAGTTAAAAAGGATGATATATGTAAATCAACTATGTTAACAGGGGTATTTGTTGCAAAAGGAGATGTTATTGTTGTCCCTAAAATTGTAGGAACAATAAAAGAGATGCCTATAAAATTAGGAAGTAAGGTTAATGTAGGTGATACTTTAGCAGTTTTGGATAATAAAGAAGTAAAGGATAGAATAGATCAAACCAAGGCTGCTATGGATACAGCAAAGGTTGCAGTAGAACAATCTAAATTAGGACTTAAACAATCACAAGATGCTGTAAATATTGCGAATTCTAGTTGTAAAATAATAAAGACAGAATATGAAAAGATAAAATCAAGAGAATCAGATAATTTTCAACAAAGTTTAAAGAATCAACTTGATGAAGCGGAGATTAGAGTAAAGCAATGTTCAAAGAGTGTTGAAAGTTCAAAAGAGTTTGTTAAGCAATCAGAAACTACCTATGAAACATCTAAAAAGCTATATGAACAAGCTCAAAAAGCTATGGAAGATATAGTAGTTAAAGCACCGATTGGTGGAATTATATCTACGCTAAGTATAAAAAAGGGAGAAGTAGCATCTAATGCTAGACCAATAATGACAATAGTTAATGTTGAAAAAATACGTGCAAATATACAAATATCTGAAGAAATCATAAATAAAATAAAGATAGGTGATAAGTTAGATACATATATAGTTCCGCTTTCTAATAAAAAAGTTATAGGAACTGTTATGGCTGTAAATTTAGCTAAAAAGTCTAAAAGTAAGATAAATACTATAGAAGTTGAAGTAGATAATGAAGATTCAAAAATAAAACCTGGAATGTTTGTAAATGTTAAAATTAATACTGATTCAAAAAAAGATGTATTAGTAATAAAAAAAGAAGCAGTAATAAGTAAAAATGTACAAAATATTGTTTATGTAAATAAAGGGGGAGAAACAATAGTTCAAAAAGTTACACTAGGCATAGATAATGGTGAGTACGTAGAGATAATAAGCGGTTTAAATTTAGGAGATAAGATAGTTAAAAAATAACAAGAATTTATAGAAAAGAATACAAAATTAAATAATAACATAGATTAGAATATAAAAAATAAATTATAAATATATGAATTATTATGCGAAATGTAGTTTGCAAAATCATAAATTTGTAAGCGTTGTTTGGATTAAATACTTATATTGTAGTAATTTGTATTTTTATATAGTAATATATAATATGTGTTGGAAAAATATCTAATTAAAATCCATATTAAGGATAACATTTTACGGGATGGATACGAAAATAGTAATAATGATGTAATTAAATAAATTAATAAGGGGGAAGAGGCTTGAAGAGTAAGCTTAGAACAGGAATTCTCAGTTTAACTATCTTAAGTATGTTTTTAAGCATACCTAAAATTACATTCGCTGCAAATGATGATATTAAAGATTCTGAATGTGAATTAAGATATAGAAAAGATCCTGTACAAGAAAATAAGGAATGGAAAATAAAGTTTAATGAAGAACTAGATTCTAGTAGTATATCTAGTGATAATGTATTAATTCAAGATGAAGATGGAAAAAAGATATATGCTAGTGTATCTTTAGATGAAAAAGATAAAGATAAGAAAACAGTTATTGTAAAACCTAATTCTATATTTAAACAGGGAAAAAAATATTCTATAACTATTAAGAAAGATGGATTTAAGGCAAAAAAGGATGGAAAGAAAATATCAAAGCCTGTTAGAATGTTTTTTTACATAAAAAATGCATATGCAGGATTACCTTGTGAAGATGGATTAATTGTTGTAAGAAACATGGTATATTCAATAGATTATTTAGCAAAGAATTCAAAGTTAAAAAATGAAATACTAAATGATGCTTATACTATTTATTATTGTTATAGTGTAACAGAACAAAAGGTAAAAGATATATTTGGTAATGTGGAACTAGATAAAGGTAAAGTTCATCCACATTATGATAAAATGACTTATGTAAATGAAAATGGAGAAAAATCAATTTATGAGTGGGACAATACAGAAGAAGAGTATAAATTGATTGGTGTAGGAGTAGACGCAGATATAACTGTAAATTCATCGGCTAAAGTTATTACAGTTAAAGTAAAAAACGTCCAAGGAATAGAGGATGCTGTTTATTTTAAATTAGGACATAGTAATGATGTAAAGAGAATAGGAGAAACAATAGCATTTACATCTAAAGATTTGGTAGAGCCTATTTTTATATTAAATTATAATAAGAATGTTATTGCTAAAGGAAGTTTAAATACTCAATTTTCTACTAGTAGAAAAACTAGCCTTAAAAAGGTAGGGGATACTAATAAAGGAAATACAGCTGGAAACATAAATAATAATGGTTATGTTGTTGAAGACCAAGAGGGGTATGTTTTTTATAATAATACTGGTGATAGAAATTATTTATATAAATTAGACTCTAATGGAATGTTTAATAATGCAATAGGAAAAGATAATGCCCAATATATAAATGTAGTTGGGGATTGGGTATACTATTCAAATTACTCCGATAAAGGAAATCTCTATAAAATTAAAACTGATGGTACTTTAAGACAGAAAATATCAGAAGATATGGCATCGTATGTAACAGTTTCAGGAGATTGGATATATTTTTGTAACCATTCTGATGGAGGAAGATTGTACAAAATTAGACCTGATGGTACATCGAAAAGCAGAATAAGTCAATCATTAAATCATGAAAGTGCTTATATTAATGTTTCAGGAGATTGGATATATTTTACAGATGTAACGGATAGGCATAGACCATATGTTATCAATACAGATGGAACTTATATTGCTAAATTAAGTGAAGAATGGGCAAATTCTATTCAAGTTTATGGAGATTGGATTTATTATACATCTAGCACTGGTGTATTAAGTAAGGTAAAAAAAGATGGTAGTGGGCAAATTATTCCGATAAAAGGACAAACAAGAGAATTTGATAAGGGATTTCATTTAAATGTAGTAGGAAGTTGGCTTTATTATAGCAATTATCTTGATGGGGGTAAGCTATATAAGATTCGTACTGATGGAAGTGGAGAAAAGCATAAATTAGTTAATGATACTACTGATTATATAAATATAATCGGCGATTATATTTACTTTACAGGTAAGGGTAAATTATTTAGAGTACCTATAGATACAGATGGAACTATAAAACCTCAACAAATAAGTAAAAGTAACGGTCAACATAACATAATTCAAATGGATGATTTAAAGGCTACAGTAGCTTTTGAAGATGTTAATATGAAATTAGTGGATATGGAAAACAAATATCTACCAGAAAAAGTTCCAGGAATTATGGATGATAATACTATGCATCAGTTTTCAGTAGACTGGGATAGAAAACATGCAATAGCAAGAAACGGAATTAGAACTTATATTGGAGATGTTATAGGATATAATAGAAAGGTTAAATTTGAACTTACAATACCTTCTGAAATGTTAAATGAGAGTAATACGATAACTGTATACAATAATCCGGATAAAAATGCTGATGTTCTTGTTGTAGAAAATTTATATGATAACAACTTAGTATCAACTCCACCTAAATTAAATGTTGGAGATTTAGTAAGTGTTTATGATAATAAAGATTGCACTAAACTTTTAGGTAAGGCTGTTGTGGGAAGAGAAGGAAAATATAATAAGGCTACAATTCAAAGAATAGAGCTTGACAAATATGGTCAAAGAAGTGCATGGATTACGGTAACAAGACTGGGTAAAGCAGAAAGTAAGCCAACTGAAGTAAGACATGGAGATGTCCCAGGAATATCAAAGGCTGAAGATGTTGACAATCAAGAGGATTTTAGATTTTATGAAAAAGGACTTGGAGTAGGTGTAGATGGAAGGGATTTAGCCATAACTCAATGGGCTCCATCTCAAGTTATGGGAAAATCTAATTATTCTATATATGCTTTATCATCTGGAAGATTGGACATAAGTAAAGATGATTGTAAACCTATAGCTACTATAATAAAGAATGATAAAAAGTGGCAAGGCGATAAAGAAATAAAGACTGATAGCAATAAAAAGGATTTAAAAAAAGGTAAGTATAATATGTTTATTGTAGGTACTTTTGAAGGAGAAGCATCTGAGGATAATAGAGGAAAAAGACCATATGTTAAAGGATCTGTATGTAGTGACGCAAAAATAGTGGATGTTACAGAAGAAATTTTACCAACGAACATAACTTTAAAGACTAAAGGGAGTGTTCAAGGTGGATCAGATATTATTCTTAGCAAAGCACCAGCAAAAGATGAACAGGTTTGGTTAATACCAACTAATACTTCAAGATATATAATGGAAAAAGTTGAGAATTGGCGTTCTGAAAATAATATAGATTGGCCTATAGATGAATTACAGAAAGTAGCAACTCGTTTAGAAGGTGATGGATCTACAGCTATAATTAAGGCTCCAGCAGGTATGAAACCGGAAAATAAAAACTATAAGGACATAGAATATAATGTGCTTGTGGTTAATAAGGTGGGTTCATCAGGATTATCAAAAGAACGTATAACAGTAGATAATAAAGCACCTGAAATGTTTAATGAATTTGCAACTAAAACAATATTACAAGGAACAGATGCTGAAAAGAAAAAATATGAACTGAAAATTGAAGATAAAAAACCAGAAGATTCATTTAAGGTTAAAGTTTTTGATGATGTTAGCAATATAAATACTTTGAGTGACCCCGTTAGTATCTATATAATTCAAAGAGGTGTAGAAGATTATAATAAAGAGTTGTTAGATATGGCAGTTAAACAAAAGGTAGGAAAAATATTTACGGTGAATAAAGGAATACCATTTAAGTGTAATGTTTTAGGACTTGAAGCTATTACTAAGGAAGAATATAATAGACACTATAAAGGGGCAGGTCCAAGCAGAAGTGATTTAACAAATTATAAAGTTATTGCAGTTGATAGAGCTGGAAACATAAGTAACCCAGTGTTCTTTAACATAATAGTAGATATAGAAAAATTAAGCTTAATTATACAAAAAGCTGATAATTATTTATTTATGTTAAACGATGATCAACATAAGACATTAGATCCTGTATTAAAACAAGCAAAGGACTTATTAAGTGTAGCTACACAAAAAAGACAGTATGATATAGAGTTAATGTGTGATAAATTAGAAAGTACTATGGAAAAAGTAGGTGTTCCAGGACTTACAGCTAATCATGAACAAATAGCTAAAGCTGTTTGTAATGGGGTTTATTTAAAGGACCTAAATGGTGGATATATTAAACAAGGTAGTACAATAGATTCTAATTTAAAATTGGAAGATAAAACTCCTGTAGATGATAATATTAAAATTACATGGAATTCTGATAGAAAAGATGTTATTGACATTATGGGTAAAACTGCTAATGTAAAAAGACAGTTAAAGAATACAGTTGTTAAATTATCAGCTATTATTTCATATAATAGTGGTAAAAAAGAAGACAAAGATATAAAATTTGAAAAAACATTATATGTAACAGTAAAAGGATTAGACATTCAACCTAAAATAAAAAGTGTTTCATATGATAAGTCAAGTAATAAAGTATTAGTAGAATTTGAGAAAGGTAAAGAAGAGAGCTTTATTAATGACTATAAGGCTATAATTTCAAAAACACTTTTGGATAATATAGGTAAAACCCTAGGACAATCACTAGGGAATAATGCCAATTCTGCATCATTAAATACAACGGGATTTGAAAAAAACAAAAAATGCTATATATATATAGTAGCAGTGGCAAAAGAAGATGTTGGAGTAGTGCCTTCTGATTATAAAAGTATAGTAATAGACTAATAGAAATAATTAAGAGACTAAGAAAAAATCTTAGTCTCTTAATTTTATACAAATAAGCATATATATAGAAAAATAATCAAAAAATAATGGTAAATTATGAATATGGTAAAAACTAATTTTAAATGCTTTTCAATTATGATATACTTGTAAATATGGATTACAAGGAAAAGATTAGTCAATTTATAATATGGAGGTAAAATAAATGTCAAAAAAATCTAAACAAGGAAAGACTATAAATGCAGCAATATCTGTTCATCCAGAAATGGAAGGTAGTATTTCTAAGTTTCAAATGGAATGTCTTGAGGATGAAGTAAAAACACTTCCAGATATAAAAGACGGTGAAGTAGAGGTAAATACCGATTTCTTTTTTCAATTGGGAGATAAATATGAAGCTAGTATTTTTATAAGAAATGGACTAGCTACAGGTATAAACTTAGAAAAGATACTTTTTATTGTTTTAGGAAAAAATGATGAGGAATTAGGAAGAAAAGTATTTAATTTAAGAGAAGTTGGAGAAATACCTGCACGAAGTGTAAGACCATGGAAAATTTATTTTGAAAAGGATGAATTAGAGGTTGGAGGAAATGATCTTAAAGATTTAAAAATAATTTTTGATAGTAGACTTAAGGCTGCTGGAGTAGTTAAAGTTAGATATGAAAATCTTCCTGGTGGAATACAAGGACAAGAAAGAAAAAAATATGAAGATTTTCTAGAAAACTTACCTTTATTAAGAGAAGGACAAGTTACTATGACAGCCTATGATGTACATATTACTGAAGAAGGTAACATAGCTGTTGAGTTAGTAATTAGAAATGGAAGACATAATGGTATTGATGTAGAGAGAGTACCGCTTTCAGTATATGATGCTAATCATAAGTTAGTGGTATCGGGGGTATTTTATTTAGAAGATGTGTCTATAAGTCCAATTAGTGCTAAAGTATATTCATTCTCATTTTCTAAAGAAGAAATATTAAGAGAAGACTTTGATCTTAAAAAGTGGACAGTAGGCTTTATGTTAAATAGTAACGTTAATTAATAATAAAATTTATAAACAATTAATAACATCTATATTAATTAATAATAGTAGTCAGGAGTGAATTTATATGAATGAAAAAAGAAAAAAAATAATGAAGATAATTATTGCCATAGTAGCATTAGCAATGATTATAAGTACTTTTGCAGGTATATTTGGAATTGAAAATTCTAGTAAAGAAGATAAAACTGTTACAAAGGAAAATATAAAGAAAGAAGATAAAAAAGAAATAAATGAAAAAGTAAGTAAGGATATACCAGAACAAGCTAAAAAGGATATTCAAAATGCTAAAGTTCAAATTAACGGAAATGTTGTAAGTGGAACTGTAGTTTTAAATCAAGAATTAAATCAAGTACAACTAGATAAAATTGCAGAAAGTTATGGTAAAACTCTTTCAGGAAAATATAAAGATAAAGAAATAAAGGTTAAAGTTATTCATAAAAATCAAGTAGCATCTGACTTTAGTACATCTAATATTAATGTAGGAAAAGGTCTTCCAAAAGCTCAAGTAGAAATAGCACCTGGAGTTGTTATGAGTAATAGATATGTAAGGGTAACACTTGATGCACCTAATCCAGAAAAATATTCTGTAGAAGTATTAGGTAAAAAATTAGAATATCGTCCTAAAAATAAATATTTTCATAATGTAATAGAATCTTATGATGAACAAGCTATAAAAAAAGCTATAAAGATTATTGTTAATAAATAAATTTTAATATAAAGAGGGGAGTTTTATTTATGAAAACAAAGGCATTAGTGACTTTTGCAATAGTTGGAGTTGTTTCGTTAGGTATAGGTGTAAAAGCTTATGCTAAAACAGATGCATACCTAGTTAAGGATAATGGCAAAAATATAGTTTATGAATTTAATAAAGATGAACTAGTAGGATCTTTTTTAAATTCTAAAAGTGGTGAAGATTGTACTTTATATAATGAATATATGAAAATTTTTTCACGTAATGGATTGTATGCATTTCATGATAATACAAAAAAATATGTAGACTATAAAGAAGTAGAAGAAGCTTTTCTAGATTGTAAAAATAGTGGAAAAGGCTTTAACCTAGATGATTTTACAGAAAAGAAAGGAAAATCAATGACAGGTATGCCTAAAAAAGTTACTAAAGTTACTGCACCAGGCGGAAAAGTAGTATATCAAGAAAAAGAAACAGGAAGTTCAGAAGAAGTTGGAGATTTAGAAGTAATAAGTATTGAGTAGTTAAAAATTTTAAATAATATAAAATAATAAATCCTAAAGATAACTAAAATTATCTTTAGGATTTATTATTTTGCTTATAATTAAAAAATATCATTATAAAACAATCAATATATATGCAATGTATGATGAGAATATGATTAAATTTTGTGTAATTTGCAATAATATGATGACAAAATATCATCAAAAAGTTATAATTATTAGTATAAAATTTAAAATATTTAAAAAAATAATTAAATTTAGAACAGGGGGATTTAAATGGTAAAAATAAAAAATATTTGTATATTTATAGCTATGTGCATTTTTTTTAGTCTATTTTCAGGTTGTTCTAATAAAAAGGAAATTTCTGAAAAACAAATAAGAAATCTTATAGAAAAAAATATAGAGAAAAATAACAAAGATGAATCAAATAAAGCAGGTTCATCAGATAAAAAAACTATAGTATTTGTAGGTAAAGCTGAAGGAGATAAGTTTATAGAAGAAATATCAAAATCCGTTGAAAAAATTTGTAGTGATAAAGGATATAATTTTGCAAAGCATTCATGTGAGGAATCTTCACAAATAGTAAATGACCAAATACAAACATTGCAGGAATTACTCATTGCTAAGGTAGACGGAATAATTTTAGTTCCAGGTAGTAGTACTAGACTTATTCCTGTATTAAAAAGTATACAAGAAGCTAAAATTCCTATAGTAATAGTGGATACAGCTATAGATAGTATCGAAGCTAAAAAATATGGATTAAGAGATATTTCTTTTATAACAATAGATAATGAAAAAGCGGAATATGATATTACTAAAAGTGTTATAGATGAGATGATATCATCAAAAATTAATGTAAATCCACTAATAATATCAGGTGATTTAACTGGAGCTAATGCAGTTCAGCGTAAAGATGGGGCCATAAAAGCACTTAATACAAATGGAATATCATCTATAAATGTTGAAGATGGTAAATGGAAGATAAGTAAAGGATATTCTATAACGAAAACATATTTAGGACAAAAACCAGATATAAATTTAATTATATGTGGAAATGATGAAATGGCATTAGGAGCTATACAATATTTAAAAGAGATTAATAAAACTGATGTAAAGGTTTTAGGATTTGATGCAAATAGAAGAGCCATACAAGCAGTTAAAAAACGTGAAATGAAGTTTACCGTTAAACAAGACTGTGAAGAAATGGGGAAGGTTGCATCAAATACAGTAATAGATTTAATAAATAAAAAAGATGTATCGAATGTAATAAATATAAAAACGGAAGTAATAGATTCTAACAATATTCATTAAGATAAGGAGGGAATTTTATGAGAAGCATTAAGACGAAGTTAATAGGCATATTTTTAATAATAATTTGTTTTATGTGTATAGCAAGTGGACTTTTAATTTTTAATGGATTAAATTCTCAAAAAAAATATAATGCTTTAACAAATGACATAATCCTTGTTGGGCAAGTTCAAAGTATAACAGAAAATATGACTAACTGTTTTAAAGATATGATAAAGGAAGATGATTCAAAAAGCAATGAACTTAATAAGGAATATATTAAGTCAAAAAGAGAGTTAGAAGATATAATGACATTTTTAAATGATAGAGTTAAGTATGATAAGAGCAAAATAGTGTATAAAAAATTAAAAAATTCTACTGATGAGTTAAAGGGTACTTGTGATAAAGCTATTGAATTTATAAATAATGGTAAACTAGCACAAGCAGATGAACTTTCTGAAAAAGCAACAATACAAGGTTCATTTACTAATAAACAAACAGGTGAACTTATATTAAGTGAACTTGAAAATTTATATTTTATACAGAATCAGTTAAATCACTCAACAAAATTGAATAATATTATAAGCATAGTATTACTATTAGTAGCAGTAGGGGTAAGCTTAGGGCTTGCCATAGTATTCTCAAATAAACTTAGCAAGCATTTGTTTCATCTTTCTAAATTTACTGAAGAAGTGGCGAAAGGAAATCTTGTGTATGAACTTAAAGCTATAAATTCTAAGGATGAAATAGAGGAATTATACAAATCTTGCGTTGAGATGAGAGATTCCTTAATAGATATTATAAAAGGTATATTTGAAAATACCGAAAAAATTACAGGATCATCAAATGATTTAGCCATTAATATGAACGAAAGTAAAAAGGCTAATGAATCTATAGTTAATGCTATTATATCAATAAATAATATTGCAGATCATCAAATGAAGACTGCGGAAAAACAGGTAAGTTTAATTCAAGAAACAAATAAAGAAATGAATCTTATAATAGAAAATACAGACAGTATGAAAGATAAAATTAAAAATTCTCAAGAAAGAACTTTAGAAGGACAAGAATTAATTAGTAGTATGATGAATCATACTAAAGAAGTTAATAAAACTATAACTGATTTGAAAGAAAAAATGAATTCTTTAAATCAAAAGTCTAATGACATAGAGGATATAATAAAGTTAATTACTAATATAGCAAAACAGACAAATTTACTTGCACTTAATGCGGCTATCGAGTCAGCAAGGGCAGGAGAAATGGGGAAAGGATTTGCTGTAGTTGCAGAAGAAGTTAGAAAACTTGCTGAACAAACAGCAGAAGCATCAAATGGAATTATAGATACTATAAATGAAATACAAAATGATACTAACAATATGACTGTTAGTATGGAAAAAAGTGAAAGTCAAATAATTGAAAGTAGTACTATGGCAGATAAAATAAGATATGCATTTGAAGAAATTAAGAATGCTAATGAAAATGTTAATAATGGAACAGGAGTAATATTTAATAGCATAAAAGAAAGTGCTGACAAGATAGCAGAGATTAGAGAATATATAGATAAGTTATATGAACAGGTGAATAATTTATCTGAAAATACTCAACAAACATCAGCGGCTGCACAAGAACAGCTTGCAGGAATTCAAGAAATATCTAATTCTTCGGATATGTTGAATGATATGTCAATAAATATGAAAAAAAGTATTGAAAAATTTAATTTTTAATCAATAATATAATGTAATAAGTAAAAGACTTACCTCATATTTAATAGTATATATTTTAAAGTTAATCTAAATAATATATTTGTAAATTTAAATAAGAAATGGGGAGGTCTTAATGGAAGTAATAAGTATATATTCATTATTTATGATTGCATTAGCATTGGCGTTAGATGCATTTGGAGTATCATTGAGTATAGGACTAAACCCAGAAGTTAAATACAAGAATAAAATTTGGTTTTGTTTATCTTTTGGGTTTTTTCAGTTTATTTTATCTTTTATAGGTGCTTACCTAGGGTTTTTGTTTAATACATATATATTAGCGATTCCGCAGTTAGTAGGTGGAGTAATAATGACTATAGTAGGATTACTTATGCTTAAAGATGGAAAAAAACAAGAAAATAAAAATGCAATTATAAGTAAAAGAATGTATTTTATATTGGGTATTTCAGTAAGTATAGATGCAGCAGTTATTGGATTTACAGTATTAAATAATATAATGAATAAATTAATATTAATTGAAGCAACATTTTTTATAGGTATTATAACATCGATATTGTGTCTGTTTGCATTTCTTATAGCAGGGTATTTGAGAAGAATTAATATTGTATCAAAATATGCAAATTATGTTGGCGGTTTTATTTTAATGTTATTTGGTTTAAAAATGATATTTTTTTAAGTAGAAGTTTAGAAAGAATATATATGGATATAATTTAGATAAATAACTTTAAAATATAGGAGTGAACATAATGAATAAGGTAATGTTTATAGGAAGGACTACAAAGGATATTGAACTTAAGAAACTTAAAGAAAATAATAAATATGTCACTACTTTTAGACTAGCTGTAAATAGAGGGTTTTTAGGAAAGAATGGAGAGAAGTTAGTAGATTTTATTCCTATAGTTGCTTGGGATAAAAATGCAGAATTATTAGCTAAGTATACTAAAAAGGGAAGTCGTGTTAATGTAATCGGAAGACTTCAGATAAAAAGTTATGAAACTAGAGATGGTGTTAGAAAATATATAAGTGAAGTTGTAGCACAAGAAATACATATTTTGGATTGGAAAAATAAAGAACAAGAAGTTAGTTAAGGGCAATAAGCTATCTAATAAGGTTTCATTAGATAGCTTATTAAATTTTTAGTTATATATAAACGATTTACCGGAATATATATATATGCTAATATTAATATAAGTTTAAGAGTGACAATTTTAGTATTATAAAATTTTATTGGGTGATAGAATGAATATAGAAAAATATCTTAAAGAAAATAACATAAGAAGTACTAGAGGAAGAAAGTCAATTTTAAAGATATTAATAGAAAGTGAAGAACCTTTAGATGCCGAATATATTTATGATAAATGTAGGCAAAATAAAGAGAAAGTAGATTTATCTACTGTATATAGAACTTTAGAATTATTAGAACAAAAAGATGCAATAAATAAATTTCCTTTAGATGATGGAAGATATAATTACATTTTAAAATGCAAGTGGCATAAACATATTATAAAATGTGATTTCTGCAACAAAGAAGTTGAGATTGATTGTCCAATGATACAAATTAAAGAAATTATAAAAAATAAAACGGGATTTACTTTGCTAGATGAAGAATTCAAGTTCCGTTGTGTATGTGAAGAATGTAAAAAAAACAATAAAAATAAAATAATATAAAAGGTAGGGATTTTACTATGGATTTTGCAGCATTAGTATTAATGGAAGTAGATGAGAATAATAAATTTATAAAGGAAATGGGAAGTTATGAAGTACATGAAGGAGCAGAGTATATTTCTAAATTTTATTATAATAAAGACAGTGAAAAAGTAAGCATATATTTTGATACACATAAAGATGTAGAAGAGTGGGAATATACAGCTATATATGAACTTTTTGATTTAGGAGTTTTTGAAGACAAAGGTTATGAAATAGATGAAAAGGATGATGAATATAATCCAACATGGATACTTAAATTTAATTATATTGAAGAACATAGTGATATGGCACAGAAATTAGGGAAAGTTTGTGAACTAATAAAAGCTGAAATTGAAAAAGTTTTTGAAAAAGCAGAAAAGAATAAGGAAGAATATATTTAAAATAAAAAGATTGGGGTGTGTGTATTGACAGAAGTAACAAGATTAAAGACTAGAGATGAAATTAAAGCAGATGATAAATGGGATATAGAAAAGGTATATTCTACTACAAAAGAATGGGAAGAAGATTTTAATAAATTAAAAGAAAAAGCTAAAGAATTTGAAGAATTTAAAGGAAAGTTAAGTGATTCAAATAAATTATTAGGATTTTTAAAGTTAGATGAGGAAGTATCAAGACTTGGAGAAAAATTATTGGTTTATGCATTTCTAAAAGGAGATGAAGATACGGCTAATAATACTAATCAAGCCTTAAGAACTAAAATAGAAATGTACTTTTCAGAACTTTCTTCTTTGAGTGCTTTTTTTGTACCAGAAATCTTATCTTATGATAAAAAAGTTATAGAAGATGCAATAAATAAGTTACCTGAGCTTAAAGTTTATGAACTTATGTTAGAAAGAATTTTAAAAAGAAAATCGCATACATTAACAACAGAAATGGAAGAAATGCTGGCTGCTGTTTCAGATGCTTTAAATGCACCGTCAAATATTTTTTCAATACTTACAAATGCAGATATGACATTCCTAGTTATAAAAGATGAAGAAGGCAAAGATGTAGAACTTACAGAAGGTAATTATTCAATATTTATAAAATCTAAGGATATAAGAGTAAGAGAGGCAGCCTTCAAAGCTTTATTTAATACCTATAAACATTTTAAAAATACTTTAGCTACATCTTTAACAGCTTCTATAAAGAATTTTTCTTTCATGGCTAAAACGAGAAAATATAATAGTTCTATAGAAAGTTCGTTAGAACCTAATGATATACCTATAGAAGTTTATGATAATGTAATTAAAACTATAAATGAAAATTTAGATAGTTTGCATAGATATGTAAATACTAAGAAAAAACTTTTAGGGCTTGATGAAATTCATATGTATGATTTATATGTACCTGTCATTGATACACCAAAAGAACATATAGAATTTTCTAAAGCGGTAGAAATGGTTAATGAAGCATTAAAACCTTTAGGAGATGAATATATTAAAATTTTTAATAATGGAATAAAAGATAGATGGATTGATATTTACGAAAATAAAGGAAAGAGAAAAGGAGCTTATTCATGGGGAACGTATGATACTATGCCTTATGTTTTATTAAATTACAATTATGAACTTAATGATGTATCAACATTAGCTCATGAAATGGGTCATTCTATTCATTCTTATTATTCAAGAAAAGAACAACCATATATATATGCAAATTACACTTTATTTTGTGCAGAGGTTGCATCTACTGTAAATGAAAATTTACTTATAAATAATCTTATAAAAAATGAAACAGATAAAAATAAAAAATTATATTTAATAAATGCTCAATTGGAGCAAATAAGAACTACTGTATTTAGACAGGTAATGTTTGCTGAGTTTGAAAAAATAACTCATGAGAAAATAGATAATGGGGAGCCACTTACTAGTGATGATTTATGTAAAATATATCATAATCTAAATGAAAAATACTTTGGACCTGATATGATAATAGATGAAGAAATTGATATGGAATGGGCAAGAATACCTCATTTTTATAGTGATTTTTATGTTTATCAATATGCTACAGGATATTCAGCAGCTAATTCTTTTGTAAAACAGATATTAGATAAAGGAGAGGAAGCTGTAGAAAAATATAAAGGATTTTTAAAGGCAGGAGGCTCAGATTATCCTATAAATATTTTAAAAAAAGCTGGTGTTGATATGACAATACCTAAGCCTATAGAAGATACTATTAATAGATTTAATGAATTGTTGGATATGTTAAATTAATGAAGATTTTATCTGTATTCAAATAAATATTAAAAATAGTGAAAAATTGTAGAAATTGTAATATAATAATAATATAAAGTCTAAATATGGAACCGAATTATATTATTATTATTGAGGTGTATAGGTTAAATGAGATTAGAATTTATAAATAGAGTAAATGAAGGTGAGATTTTAGGGAAAAATATATTTACAAATGATGGTGGAATATTATTAAGAGCCGGTATTAAGCTTACAGATCATTATATAAATAAATTGAAGCAATTAGGTGTATTATATTTATATATACAAGATGAAAAATTGGAAGATGTAGATGTAGAAGATAGTCGTCTTGTTAAGATTAAGCAAGTAGCAATGAAGAGTATGAATGACATTGTAAAGAACATACACCAGTGTAATTATAAAAAAACAAAAGATTCATTAACAATAATTGAAGATTTAATAGATTATATTATTGAAGATGGTGATGTTAATAAAAGCTTATATGATATAAAAACATATGATAATTATACTTATGTCCATTGTGTGGATACTGGGATAATGGCTGGATTTTTAGGATTATCTTTAAATTTTCATGAATATGATCTTAAGGAACTTGGAAAAGGTGCTATACTTCATGATATAGGAAAGACCCAAGTACCACTGAAAATTTTAAACAAAAATGGTCCTCTAAGTGATGAAGAATTTGCTGAAATAAAAAAGCATCCTATATATGGAAAGAATATATTAAAAAAGAATTTTAATATTTCAGATATTGTTCTAAATGTAGTAGAGCAACATCATGAAAGGGTAGATGGCACAGGATATCCATATGGATTAAGTAAAAATTCTATTTCTAGGCATGGAAAAGTAGCTTGTATTTGTGATGTTTATGATGCCTTAAGTAGTGATAGATGCTATAGGAAAAAGATAAAACCTAATGAAGTTTATGAATTCATATTAGGGCAAAGTGGAAAGATGTTTGATTGTGATATAATACGAAAATTTAAAGATACTTTTGCCATATTTCCACTAGGATGTTGCGTTAAATTATCTAACGGAGTAGAAGGATATGTAGTAAAACAAAATAAGGGATTTCCGGATAGACCAATAATAAGAGTAATATATAATTCTAAAACAAAAGACACTATTCCATTTTATGAAATAAATTTATTAAAAAGTTTAGATATTACTATTACTTCTGTTGTATAATAAATAACAACATTTGCTTAGAAGAGATTAAAAATACCTATTTAAGTGTTGTTATTTCTATTATAAAATTATTGGAGGATAGTATGAAAAACAATATTATTAAATATATAATAAATGAACTTAATAAACATACTGAGTGCAATATAGAGGAATTTAATTCTACAGATAAAGAAAGAAACTTTTGGGGTATTAGTAGAAAGTTTCGTAAATTAACAGAATATATTGTATTTTTAAGGGAAGATGAGTTCAATAGTTTGGACACTAAATTTATTTATAATAAAAATTTAGATGTTATGCTTACTACAGTTCTTATAGTAAATGAATATAATGATAAATGTAATTGGAACTTAATTGCTGAAAACTATAAAGATAATATGGTTGTTGTAAGCGAAAAAAAAAATAAAGTATTATATTTTTCAAAAAATACAATAACTTTAGCTTCACAGATTCAATATATACTTGACGATATGAAAAAATCAAAAGCAATAAAAGATAAAATCTTTAGTTCTAAAATAACAACAGCATTAATTATTATTAATATAATTGCATACATAATAACCGCTGTACTTTCAAAAAATATTTTAGATAGTGATATTAGAGTATTAATTTTTCTAGGAGCTAAAGAGAATACTTTTATAGCAAGTGGCCAATATTATAGATTGATTACCTGTATGTTTTTACATGGTGGGCTTATGCATTTAATATTAAATATGTATGCGTTAGAATCATTAGGACCTATGATTGAAAAAAGTTATGGTAAGATGAAGTATATTATAATATACTTAGTAGGTGGTTTAATATCGTCTATTTCAAGTTATATTTTTTCAAATGGAGTATCTATAGGGGCATCGGGTGCAATATTCTCACTTTTAGGAGCAATACTTGTACTTACAATTAAAATGAGAAGTGTGGTAGGAAAAGATGTAATAAAAAGTGTTATTTCAGTAATAGTTATTAATATTTTTATAGGACTTGCCATACCTAATATAGATAACTTTGCACATATTGGAGGACTTTTAGGAGGAGTATTTTTATCAATTATACTCAATACTAAGGTTAATAAAAGATAGTTATCCAATAAAACATTTATATTTATGAGCGGGAGGAAAAGATGAAAAAGTACATACCAGAGATAAATGGAATTTTAAGAAGTAATATGATTAAAGTCCCACAAATCATAAGAGAGGCTAGTGGAATCATAGTTCTTGGTAAAAGAATAAAGTCTTTAGTTTTTACAACAGATATTGCACTTATAAAAAATACAAATGCTGACGCTATAATGGCTGTTTATCCATTTACTCCTCAGCCTGTTATAACTGCAAGTATAATGATTGGAACAGATAAGCCTGTATTTTGCGGTGTAGGTGGAGGAATAACTACTGGTAAGAGAGTTGTTAATTTAGCGTTAGATGCTGAATTTAAAGGTGCTTTTGGAGTAGTGGTAAATGCACCAACAGCTAATTCTGTCATAACTGGAGTAAGAAAAACTATAGATATTCCTTTAATAGTTACTGTAATATCTGAAAAGGAAGATATTAAGTCAAGAATAGATTCAGGAGCAAGTATTTTAAATGTATCTGCAGGAAAGAGAACGGCAGAAGTTGTAAGAAGTATTAGAAATAGATTTCCTGATATACCTATAATAGCAACAGGAGGATCTAATGATGAAAGTATAAAGCAAACTATAGATGCTGGAGCAAATGCAATTACTGTAACACCACCATCTTCAGAAGATATTTTTGCTGAAATAATGTTAAGATATAGAAAGCAGTATGAAGAGAACGGAGAAATAAAGCAATATTATTAATAAAGTAAAATGCTATGCTTAAAAATTTAAGCATAGCATTTTAAAGTTAATTTTATTTAATTATTTATGAAAAATTTAATATTTGTTGTAATTTTTCATCATATAAACTTTCTTCGTTAAGCAGAGTTGTAGCTAGATTTTCTAAAATATTTTTATTATTAAGTATTATGGATTTGGTTTCGTTATATAGATTTTCTAGGTTTGATTTACATTCGTTTATTAACATACTTTGAGTAGAGGAAGAAACATGGCCTATTTCCGATAATGTAAGCAGACCTAGAGAGTTTCCCATACCATATAAAGTTATCATGTTGTTTATTAATTTTGTAGAATGTTTTAAATCACTATAAGCACCAGTAGTTATTTTATCTTTGCCAAAAATAATTTCTTCGGCAGCTCTACCACCTAAAAGAACCATAATTCTGTTTAATAAGTATTCCTTACTTTGATACATTTTATCTTCGGGAATACTTAAAGTATATCCACCAGCACCTTTAGTAGTTGGTATTATAGTTACTTTAGAAAGTTTTTCATTAGGAAGAACTTTAGCAGATACAAGAGCATGTCCAGCTTCATGGTAAGCTGTAATTTTTTTATCTAAATTTTTTATATGATCTCTATCTTGTTTTTCATATCCTGCAAGTACTATTGAAAAGGCATTGTGAAGATGTATATCTTCTATATATTCACTGTTATCTTTACAAGCAAGAATAGCGGCTTCATTAACTAGATGTTCAAGTTTCGCTCCAGAGAACATAGCAGTTTTTTGTGCCCAAAGATTAATATTTATATTTTTAGAAGGTTTATCTTTTAAATATAAATTTAATATTTTTTCTCGGGCAATAATATCTGGAAGGGATACTTCTATATGTCTATCAAATCTACCAGGTCTAAGTAGTGCACTATCTAGCATATCAAGTCGGTTGGTAGCAGCTATAACAACTATTCCATCCGTTTCTTTAAATCCTGACATTTCTGTTAAAAGTGCATTAAGTGTTTGATCTCTTTCATCAGAACCACCAGCAGTTGAATTACTTCTTTTTTTACCGATAGCATCAATTTCATCTATAAAAATAACTGCTTTTCCGTGGGAACGAGCCTTTTTAAAAAGTTGTCTTATCCTACTAGCTCCAACCCCTACATATATTTGAACAAAATCTGATCCAGACATGGCGTAAAATGGTACATTAGCTTCTCCTGCAACTGCTTTAGCAAGAAGTGTTTTCCCTGTTCCAGGTTCACCGTATAAAATCAATCCCCTAGGCATTTTGGCACCGTAAGACTTATACTTTTCAGGAGATTTTAGAAAATCTACAATATCTTTAATACTTTCTTTAGCTTCTATGTTTCCAGCTACATTATCAAAGTTAAAACCTGTATTACCTACTACATTAGTTTCTAGAAAATCTAAAGAAGATCCTGTTTTAGAAGTTTGGCGTGTAAATTTTATAGCAATAGCGATTAAACTTAAAATGGATAGCAATAACAAAATATTTGGAATAATCTCCATTGGACGCATGTAGCTACTTTCTTTAACCGATATTCCAGTCTTTAGCATAAGCTCTTTAAAATTATTATTTCTAGGGTTATCGGTTTCGTATATTTTTCCGTTATTAAGTTTTATGTTTAATTTTGGTGAGTCTGTATAATATATGGTAGAAACTTGCTTGTTTTTAAAGTCTTCTAGAAACTTATTGTAAGATTCGAAAGTCTTAGGACGTAAAAAAGATGTATTAACAAATATGAGAATCAGGGATAATACTAAAGTCATTAGTGAAATAATTGTATACTTACTTTTAAATTTATTCAATATATCACCCTTTCTAGAGCATAAAATTCTAAAATAGTGTTTCGTTAGAGTAATTATATTAAAACTTAAAGTACATGTCCAATAGAATTCATAATATTTGTTAATGTAATTACTGGCCATAGTTCCAATGTTCATTATCTCATTGTACAAAGGTAGGATTTTGTGTATACTTTAGATTAGATGTAAGAATATGCTATTGAAAGGGGGAAGCTCTTATACATTGATATAAGAGAAAGTTATATGAACATATCTAATGTTAATGTTAGAATAACTGAGAAAGATCTTTTAAGTATAATAGAAGATAACTTAAAAATTAAAGAACTTAATATAAATAATATAGAAATTGGAGAACTTATAAAAGTAAGAGGAGTTTATAAAAAAGGTATAAACATTAAATTTGAAGCTACTTTAGGTTTAGGGAGTATAAAAGATAATGTTCTTAAGTTAAGAATTTTTAAATTAAAAGTTGGAATATTTCCTATATGGACAAGTCTTGTTAATATTATTGTAAAAAATATATTAAAGAATTTTAAAGACATTGGTATTACTTTAGAAAAAAAACTTATATTTATTGATTTTAATATATTGTGTAATTATATACCATCTGTAGATTTTGTTTTAAAACATATAACGTTATTTAAAAATAATGCAGAAGTGTATATTAAGAATTTAGCATACAAGGATAATAAAGAAGTTTTCTCTTTAAGTGATCTAAAAGACAAAATGAATAATAAAAAAAATGAAGAGATAAATAATGATGAGGCAGTAACTAAGCAAGAAGATGGATACTTTAAAATTAGAGAAGATGTTAAGTGTAAGTTTTCTAAGGAATATGACTCTATTGGAGAATATGTTTTATTAATACCAGATATTATGGTTTTATTATATAGGCTTATGAAGGATAATAGAATAGATAAAAAATTAAAGGTATCAATAGGTAGTCTTATAGCATATTTAGCATTACCAGTAGATATTATTCCAGATTCAATTCCTATATTAGGAAAAATAGATGACTTTGGAATAGGCTTTATGCTTTTGGATAAAATTATAGATAATATTCCAGAAGAAATAATTTTAGAGCATTGGCAAGGAAAAGTAAATATTATAACTAAGGTAAAAGAAGTAAAGAGTATATTGTTTGATTCATTAGGTAGAAAAAATACTCTTATGGCTTTAAATGGATGTATAGTAGGATTAAAAAAATTAATAAGGAAGAAAAGAAAGAAAAATTATGAAACGAAATAATATAAATAAGTTTAAAATATAGTTCATAAGGAGATAGGAGTTATGGCAAAAAAGGTATATGCTATAAAAGAAGGCTTTGATAATGAAAAGAATATATCAGTTAAAGATAAAATAGTAGATTCTTGGAGTGAGTGTTTAAACTATGTGAAGGGTGTAAAAGGAGCTAAATATAAAAGTTTTACATCTATTAAAGAAGCGGAAGAATATTTATCAGATGGTGAAAATCTTTTAAAAAAAGGAATAGATGAATATCCACAGAATATACCTAATTTTTATGTAGATGGAAGTTATAATTCCGGTAGCAGTAAATATTCTTATGGTTTAGTTATGGTTGAAGATGGTGTTATAAAATACATAGAAAATGGAGCGGCAGAAAATAAAACTGGTAAGGATGTAAGACAAATAGCTGGTGAACTTAAAGCAGCAATAAGATCACTTCAATATGCAGCAGAAAATAATATTAAAAATATTGTATTAATACACGATTATGTAGGTGTTTGTTATCATGCTACAGGTGTATGGCAAAGAAGAGAAGAATCATCTGAAAAGTATTACAATGATTTCAATTCAATAATAAAAGAAAATGATATAAAGGTTATTTTTGTAAAAGTAGATAGTCATACTGGAGATTTATATAATGAGATGGTAGATGAATTTGCTAAGGCAGCTGCTGATGTAACAATAAAAGGTGAAACAAAAAAATATTTAAAAGACAAAAAAGTAGTTGTGAAAAATATGGAACTTAAGAAAAAGTTCTTAGAAATATTAGAGAATGATTGTATGGAAAATATAATCATAGATGAAAAGTACGAAAAAAATAAATCTAAAATAGAAAATAAAGAAGATTGTATAAAAACAGTTATTGAATTTATTAAAAATGATAAAGAAAAAGCTAAAGTATATGTACAATCATTAGATAGTACTAAAAAAAATAACCTAATTAACTATTTAATAGATAATTATAAGTTATAATGTTTAAAAAAATGTTATTTGCACAACCTATAATTAAAGATATGACATTTAATATATCTACTAAAAAATTATAAGAGGGGTGTAAAAATATGCATAGATTTTTAAGAGGACTTACTACTGGTGCTATAATTGGAGCTACTGCTGGTATCATGATGTCACCACAGATAGATAAAAGAACTAGAAAAAAACTTATGAGAAGTAAAAGGCATATGATGCATAAAGCTGAAAATATGGTTGAAAATTTAACTGATTGGTTAAGCTAAAGCTATGGGAAAATTATAAAAAATGCTATAAAACAACAAATGTTATGAAAAACAGCACGATAACCCAATTAAGTGGAAAATTGGGTTATTTTTTAATTTTTATATATTTTTTTTGCTGAAAATGATTTTAATATGCTATAATATAATAGAAGTTTGTTATATTATTAAGTATTATTAAATTTGATAACTAGAATAGATCAAAGGAAGATGCATTTATGGAGATATTGTCTTTAGGAGAAAAAATTAAACGAAGAAGAAAAGAACTGGGAATGACGTTGAAGGATCTAGCAGGGGATAGAATTACTCCGGGACAAATAAGTTTAGTAGAATCAGGTAAATCTAACCCAAGTATGGATTTATTAGAGTATTTAGCGAATTCTCTCAATATATCTATAGAATATTTAATGGAATCCGAAGAAACTCAAGCTGAAAAAATTTGTACTTATTATGAAAATATATCTGAATCGCATATTTTTAATAATCAATTAAATTTAGCAGAGCAATATATAGAAAATGCTATATTTTATGGTGAAAAATATAGTCTAGAGTATAGAAAGGCTAAAAATTTATACTTAAGAGGCGAAATTTATACGTTAAGAAAAGAACTAGGCATGGCTCAACAGTTGTTTTTATCTGCTAATGTAATTTTTATAAAAGATAATTATTATGAAGACATAATTAATACTTATATAAAGTTAGGATCAATAACTTTGGACATGCAAGCATATTATTCTGCATGTAGTTATTTTCATCAAGCAGAGAAGGTATATGAAGATAACAATTTAGGAAATGATTTTTTAATTGGACAAATTTATTATTATATTGCTAATACGTATTTTAAATTAGAGGATATTGATAAAGCTATAAACTATTCTTATTTAGCTAATACTAAATTTAAAAAGATAAATGATAAGAAAGAATATGCAAGATCTTTAATGTTGTTATCAAAGGAGTATAGCGAAAAGGGAGATATAGATAATGCAATAAAATATTCTAATAAAACTTTAAAAATATTAAAGGAGATTGATGATTCACAATATATAGCTCAGATTGAAAATAATTTAGGAAAATTATTTTCTGAATTTGATAATATAGAAGAATCATTTATTCATCTTAATAAAGCAAAACAGCTAAGAGAAGAGTTTAAAGATGTAGGATACATAGAGACTCTTGAAAATATATGTACAAACTATATAAAATTAAAGGAATTAGAAAAAGCTAAAATAGTTCTCGAAGAAATATTAGATAACAAAGAAAATGGAGACAAGTATACCCTTTATAAATACTATTTATTAAAATATAGAATAGATATGTTGGAAGAGCAATTTAAGGAAGCTGAAAATACTTTAATATTAGCATTAAAGTATGCAGAAATTACTGAACTTGAGGATGAGTATGCTGAGATATCTATTCTTTTAGGAAAATTTTATATAGAGAATGGTAAGGATAAAGAAGCTGCTAAGTATTTAAGTGCAGGTGTTGAGGCATTTAAAAAATTAGGTGTTTTAAAATAGCAGAATATTGGATGGGTGATTATATGGAAGTTCTTTCAATAGGAGAAAAGATAAAAAGAGCGAGAATATATAAGGGATATACATTAAAGGATGTATGTGATAATAAAATTTCGGTTTCTAAACTTAGCTGTATTGAAAATGATAAAGTTGTTCCAGAAAGTTGGATATTGGAGTATATATCTTCAAAGTTAAATTTAGATATAGAATATCTTAATGAAGATGTAGAAACTCAGATAAATAAAAATATAGATCGAATAGTAAAGAACAATGATTCGGAAGATTATCAAAAGAAACTTAAATATAATTTGATTATTGCTGATAAATATGGTCATTATGAATTAGCAGTTAGTATAATGCATCTTATATTTAGATATTTTATAGATAGAAATAATTTAAAAGAAGCACAAGAATTAATAGGGAATTATTATGATGTTTCCAATAAATCCAGTGACAATTCTTGTAAGTATAATTATTATATGGATATAGCTACATTATTTTATAAAAGCAATGAATTTTATCAAGCTTCTATTTATTTTAGAAATATAAGAAAATATGCATCATATGGAGAAGATAATAAGGTAATTGCATATAGTATATATGGAGAAATAAAATGTTATATAAAAATGCGATATTTTAATGATGCATATAAATTAGCTGATAAACTACAATTGTTATTAGAATATGTTTCTGATGATTTGAGAAGAGCTCAAATATATCAAACATTATCTATATTGTCACTTAGGGAAAATGACGGCAAGTTTAAAGATTATGAAAAAAATACATATGAATTGTATAAAGAACATAAAGATTATACTGCGAGAGCTATGTTTGATTTTGCAGCAACAATGTTTTCTATTGGAGAAAGCAATAGAGCAATTGATTACATAAAGAAAGCTATGAAGGTATATCCTTATAATGATAAAGAAAATTTAGTGAAATTTATGTTGAAGTGTACGGAGGAACTTATAAAAAACAATATTTTTGAAGAATCAAGTTCTTTAGTAGATACTACTTTAAATTATGCTATTAAATTAAATAACATAAAGTTTATTGAAAAGTCATATTATTTAAAAGCTATGCTTTTAAAACAACAAAATAATTTGTTAGCAGCTGAAATGTATATGAATTTATCACTTGATAGTCTGGTTAAATTTGGAAATAAAAAAGAGATATATGATAGATATATGATAATGGGAGAAATGTACTATAAGATAGGATCAGTTAAAGAATCTTTAAAGTATTTTACTCTTGCAATGGCATTGCAAAAGAAGCTATAAATGAAAAAATACTACAGCATCTAAAATGGTACCTATAGATTGGACACATAAAAAAGAGTGTCCAATTTATAGGTATTATCCTTCTTTGGTCATATGAAAGATGAAGTAACCTTTAAATAATGCTTCACTCTTGAAGATGTGATTAATAAAATAGATGATTACATAGATTATTATAGTAATCATAGATGTAAATGGGGATTAAAAAAGATGACTCCTAAACAATTTAGAAATCATCTTTTAGATGTTGCTTAACCACTTTTTTCATAATGTCTTTGACACAGGGTCCACTTTAATCTAAAAAAATTTATGAGAGGGAATTTATAAGATACTGTAGTAGGTGATTGCTAACTAAGTTCTCGCTTAATTATAAATTCTTTTGCTTTTAATTCATAAGTATCATCTAATTTAGGTAATGAAAATTTACCATATTTGTTTTTTAGGGCTAAAGAAATTAGTCTATCGGCCAATTCGGGATTTTTAGAAAGTAATGATCCATGAAAGTAAGTACAAAAAGTATTTTTATATATACATCCTTCTGAATGATCTTCTCCATTATTGCCAAATCCTAAAAGAACTTTACCGAGAGGTTTTAAAGATCCAATATATGTCTTGCCAGAATGGTTCTCAAATCCTACATAAGTTTCTTTGAATTCTTTATTATATATTACGGTATTTCCTATAAATCTTTTGTTACCAGAAGTTGTGTATATATCTAAAGCATTTAATCCTTCTATTTCTTTACCAGATGGGGTTACGTAGTAGTTTCCGAGTAATTGATATCCACCACATACAGATAAAAATACTTTGTTTAATTCTATATATTCAATAATACTAGATTTCTTGTTTTTCTTTAAATCATTAGATACTATAGATTGTTCATAATCCTGACCACCGCCAAAAAATACAATATCGTATTTTTTAGGATCAAATTTATCGTTAAGGGAGACATTAAATATATTAGTTTTAATACCTCTATTTCTAGCTCTATATCTTAAAATTAATATATTTCCTATATCACCATAAACATTGAGAAGATCAGGATACATATGACAGATATTAAGTTCCAAAATATCACCTCACCATAATTTCTTTATATATCCTTTATTATTCAAAAATTTTCTAAAACTTGTCATAGCAGTATAAGTAGCTAAAAGATATATCATAGAATCGTTACAACTTTCTATATTATCCAAAAGAGTTTCATAATTATGACATATACAAAATAAGTCTTCATCAAATCCAGCTACTTTTAATCGGATCCCCATATCATATAATCTTATACCTGATACCATAATATTATGGATGTTATTATTATTTAAATCTTCAAAATCCACGTCCCATATCCAAGAAACATCTTTACCATCTGCATAGTTGTCATTTAAGAGTAAAGCTAGACTTTTATTTTTATCATCGAGTTTTATAGATTTTAAAGCTTCATCAAATCCAGCTGGATTTTTTACTAAGATTATCTTAAGATTCTTATTGTTAATTTTGATTAACTCTTGCCTTCCAAAACTACTTTGTAAATTTTTAAAAGTATTACATATAATAGAATCTTTTACTCCAAGTATTTTGCCTACTGAAAATGCACAAAGAGCATTATAAATGTTATAAGTACCTGCTTGATTTATATAATAATCTTTATTATTGATTTTTACTGTAGATCCATTAGATGATAAATTAATTATGTTATTGATGGAATAAGTTAGACTTGGTCTTTTATATCCGCAATTTGGACAATAAAAGTCTCCAAGATGGTTATATGTTATAAAGTTATATTCATAAGGATGCTTACATACTTTGCAAAATTTAGCGTCGGCATTTAAAGGTGGTTGACTTACAGTGTTAATAGGAGAATCAAATCCATAATACAATGTTTTATTGTTAATATTTAAGTTTCCAAATAAGGAATCGTCACCATTTAAAACTAAGATAGATTCAGGAGACTTATGTATTCCATCTAAAATTTTATTTAAAGTTGAGTAAACTTCACCATATCTATCTAATTGATCTCTAAATAGATTAGTTATTGTTATTATTTCAGGATGTATATATTCAGTAATATATTTTACATTTGCTTCATCTACTTCTAAAACACAGTATTTAATTCTGGAATTAGAAAAAAACTTAAAATTTTTAATAAAGCAAGATATAATACCTGTATACATATTTGCACCTGTATCATTTGTTATAACATCAAAATTATTATTTTTTAGTATAGTGTAAATCATACTAGTAGTGGTAGTTTTACCATTGGTTCCAGTAACTAAAATAACCTTATAATTTTTTGAGAGTGTATCTAATATATTTTTATCAAATTTTAAAGCTAGTTTACCTGGAAAATTTGTACCACCTTTATATAATAAATTTGAAAGATTCATAATAAATTTTGAAAACATAATTCCTAAAAATGTTCTAATATTAATTATTAAGCACCTCCATCCTATTAATGAATTATGTACTGATTTATTGAATTTATTCAAATAAGGGATAATAAGATTTTAACACGTAATCAATCAAATGGAAATAATTTACTTAATGCCAAAGTATGATTCAGTATAGCTTTTTTAAATAAAATATAGTATTAAAAAACAAAAAAATTAGTAATTTTTATATGAAAAAATAAAAATACTAGTTTTTTACAACGTAAATTGTCAATAAGTTTTTTGAATAAAAAATTTATTTATTAATATAATTTTTTTAACATATGTTATAATATAATATTATTCCATAGAAACTGTATTAAAATTACCATCGATATTAATATCTAAGTTTAATTTTTTAGATAAGTTATTAATTTTGTTTAAAATATTATATTTTTCATTTCCTTGTGCTGGAGTTGGACAATAGTCATTTTTATAATTAACAGATGAAATTTTACATGGAATTATTTTAAAATCATAAGACTTTAAAGTTGAATCACTAATTTTAAATTTTATCTGAGTTATTATAGAGTCCTTATCTCTAGGGTTTTTATTTCCACCAAATGCAAAATTACCAAGACTATAAAATATAAGTTTATTGTTGTATTTCTCTATACTTTGTAAAACATGTGGATGATGTCCTATTATAAGATCAGCTCCATTATCTATAGAGTAATGAGCTATATGTTGTTGAACTTTATTTGGTGTATAGTTGCCTTCGTCCCCCCAATGAAAATTAATTATAACTATACAATTTTGTTTTTTTAATGTAGATATATCATTTTTGATTTTTTCTAGTAAATCCTTAGAATACGAGAAACCTTTATATCCTAAAAATCCAAATTTAACACCATGTATTTCTTTTATCCATATATTATTTTCCCCAAAAAAATTAATGTTTTCTTTTTTTAAGGCGATTTTAGTATCTTCAAATCCTTGTTCTAAATAATCTTTTATGTGATTATTAGAAAGATTTACTCCTTCAATATTTCCTTCGGTTAAAATTTTAGCATATTCCATAGGTGCTTTAAAAGTAAATTTTTTATCTGCTTTAGAATTTGAAGTGGTAAGTGTACCTTCAAAATTAGCTATGGTTAAATCATCACTTTTAAATATAGAATTCACATTTTTGAAAATATATGAGTAATCATTATTATGTTGTTTTAATACGTGAGGAAGAGAACCTTCATATGAATATTTATCATCTCTTCCAAGAGTACAATCACCTATAGCTGAAATTAAGATTTCCTTTGATCCTTTATAGAAAGCTTGTCCTTTTTGGGTGGTTTGGATTTTTGTAGAAGAAGATTCTACAGGGGAGGTGTTAGAAGGTGAAGTATTCTTAAGTGATGAAGTTACTGTAAATAAACTAGATATTTTATGTGTTACATTTCCACTTAAGAATCCTAAAAGAAAAACAAAAGAAACTAAAACAATAAGTATTCTTAGTTTTTTGAATTTATATTTTTTTTTACCAATCTTTTGTGTGCTCATGAGTATCCTCCTTATGAAATAACTACATTATATTATAATATATTTCAGTATAATTAAGGGTAACAAAATAGTTATATAAGAAAATTATTTATAAAATATTTACAATAATTTTAGTTAATGTAATATTAACTTATTTGTAGCTTTTTATTATTAAATATTTGGTAAACTACTAATGGATCTAATAAATAAATTTTATGCTTAATATATGAAAATTTTAATTACATAAAAAAGAAGGGATGTTTTACTTGAAAAATATAAAATCAGAAATAACATATGCTACGGGGGTATTAAGCATTTTATATTATATGTTTTTTGTTAGATTTTCAGGTCTTATAGGTTTTCATATGATTTGGATGATTTTGGGTATTTTTATTATTTTATTCAAAGGTTTTACTACAGAAATATTACATTATTATAATAAAATAAACAGAAAAATTAGAGTGATAATAAAAGCTTTTGTAATTATAGGTATGGTTTCTTTTGTTATTATAGAATCATTAATAATTTATTCTGGTATGTCTAAAAAAATTATTGAAAAAAAATATATAATTGTTTTAGGGGCAGCGGTTCATGGGGATTATATGTCTTTAATATTAAAAGAAAGAATGAATAAAACCTTAGAGTATATATACAAATATCCTAATACTAAAATAATTGTATCAGGTGGCAAAGGGCCGGGTGAGTTAATTACAGAAGCAGAAGCTATGAAAAGATATTTGATTGAAAATGGTATAAATGGTGACCAAATTATAAAAGAAGAGAAATCAAGAAATACTGCAGAAAACTTTAAGTATTCTTTAGAAATATTGAAGCAAAGAGAGAAAAAAGATAATCCATCAGTATGTGTAGTTACAACGGATTTTCATATGTTTAGAGCAAAGTTTTTAGCAAAAAGAACGGGGATTGATGTTTGTGCAGTACCATCAAAAGGTTACTTATCATCAGCACCTAATTATTATATTAGAGAATACTTTGCAGTTATACATTCATTTATTTGTGATAATCTAAAATAGAAATCCAACTTATTCATGTGTATGAATAGGTTGGATATTTTTATTTTAAAAATAAAAAGTAATTTCATAAGATTATATTGAAAGTGATTTTTGTTTGAAATTCCCTTGAATATCATTTACTGATGAAACTGTTACAAAAGCATGTGGATCAATGCTATTTACAATAGATTTTAAAGAGTTAAGCTGTATTTTTTGTACTACAACATATATAAATTTTTTATCTGTATGAGAGTAACATCCATAAGCATCTAAAAGAGTAACCCCTCTACCTAATTTTGTTTTTATAGATTCTATTATAGGTTCAGGATTTTCTGAAATTATAATACATTGTCTTGAAGATGCGATGCCTTCTTGTACAGCATCAATAGTTTTAGATCTTACAAAACTCATAATAATTGCATACATTACTGAACGAGGTCCTAATGTTAATGATAAAAAGATATATACTAAAATATCTTGAAATAGCAAAATTTTAGTTAAAGGTAATGATGGAAACTTACTTTTCATCATTTTTCCAGATATATCAAGTCCGCCGGTAGAAGCTCCTCCCATAAATAATATAGCCATTGATAATCCTGAAATTACACCTGTAAATATAGTAGCAGTTAGTAAATCACCTATAGGTTTAAAATGAAAAGTAGAATTCATAAAATCTATCATGAATGAAGAAATTACAACTATAATACCACTTTTAATCGCAAAACTTCTACCGAGCAAACTATATCCAAAAATAAACAGAGGAATATTCAAACAAAGGGTTGTTAAGCCGATTGGAAGGTTAAAAAGATGTTTTAAACCTAATGAAATTCCAGTGAGTCCCCCTGTACCAATATGGTTGGGGACTAAAAGAACGGAAATATAAAGTGAGTATATAAGACAACCTATAACAAGCAATCCTATATCTCTAAATAAATTTTTCATAAAAATTCTCCTCTTAAAATATATTTAAAATAGCATTGAAGTAACGCTTAAAGTATTCATCAAAAATATAACTTCTTTATTTCGAATTAATAGTAGCATAAATATAAATAACACTCAAAGCGTAATTTTTCATAATTATAGATGTTTAAAGGCTGTAGTAGTGAAATATAAAATTTAGTTGACATTTCAAAGGTATTCACATAAAATGCTCGAAAATAATGCAAGCATGAAATTTAATGAAAGAGAAATTTCATACTTGAAATAATAAATATGTTTTTTTCAGAAATTACTAAAAAAAACTACAAAGATTTACTAAAAATTAAATATATCAATTACTAATCTTTCAAAAAAAATCTCAAAAATTAAAAAAATATATAAGTACAATAAATTCTGAAAAGAGAGACCTCTTTTAATATTTTGTGAATTAATAAAAATGTGGTATTATGTGGCATTGTGTGGTATTATGTAATATAGGCATCAGTCGATGATTAACTACGTGTTAAGTGTTGGTTATATCTTGAAAGAATCTTGAAAAAATACATATATTACATATAATAGTTAGATGGTTTTATATATGTACGTAATATGTATTTAGAAGAGATTTTAACGGATATTAAAAAAATACTAAATATGTAGTTTTAATTTGCGATAATAAAAAACATGTAATAGATTTTATAAATACAATTTAAATAATTTAGATAAATTTTTAAAAAAAGTAAGTGAAAAATTTGTCAAAATAAATTATGCATAATGTAACACAAGCCTAATAGATTGTGTTATTATATATTATGTTATTTTGTATTTCTTAAAAATGGCTATGTTTTTTTGTAAAAATTGATAAAGTGTATAGTTATAATGCAACTAGTTTTAATAAATTTAATGTATAACTATAATTTAAATTAAAGATTCTTAAGTTTTATGAATTTTGTATTGAAGTTTTATTTTCTATACAAATTTCATGCACTGCTACACACTTAGTATTATATTTAAGTAAAGATAGGAGGATTTATATGGAACTTTTAACTTTTAAAAGAGGTGTCCATCCACCTCATGGTAAATATCTTACCGAAAATAAAGCTATTGAAGACTTAGATCCAAAAGAACTATTAGTGTTCCCTATGTCTCAACATATAGGAGCGCCAGCTGAATGTTTAGTTAAAAAAGGAGATAGAGTATTAGTTGGACAGAAGATAGGTCAAGCTAATGGTTTTATTTCTGCTAATATTCACAGTAGTGTATCAGGTACAGTTAAAGATGTAAAATCTGTACTATTAGCTTCAGGAACAAAGTCACTTGCTGTAATAGTTGAAAATGATGGACAATATGAAGAGGTTGAATTTATAAAACCCAAAAATTACACTGATATGACTAAAGAAGAAATCATAGAGCTTGTTAAAGAAGCTGGTGTAGTTGGGATGGGAGGAGCTACTTTCCCAACAAATGTAAAACTTGCTCCACCACCAGATAAAAATATTGATGCAATTATATTAAATGGTGCAGAGTGCGAACCTTATTTAACATGTGACCACAGACTAATGCTTGAGGAAACAAATATGATAGTAGAAGGACTTAAGATAATACTTCATATGCATCCAAATGCAAAAGGTTACATTGGTATAGAAGATAATAAAAAGAATGCTATTGAAGCATTAAGAAATGCTACAAAGGATATTCCCAATATAGAAGTTAAAGCATTAAAAACTAAGTACCCTCAAGGTGCAGAAAAACAATTAATTTACTCTGTAATGAAAAGAGAAGTACCTTCAGGAAAACTTCCAGCAGATGCAGGCTGTATAGTTCAAAATGTTAACACTGTAAGAGAAGTTTACAATGCAGTTGTAAATGGAAGACCTACTACATCAAGAGTTGTAACTGTAACAGGTGAAGCTGTTAAGAATCCTAAAAACTTAAGAGTAAGATTAGGTATGTCTTACAGAGAACTAGTAGAAGCTTGCGATGGTTTCAAAGAAGATCCAGTTAAAGTTATTTCAGGTGGACCAATGATGGGTATGGCTATATCTACATTAGATGTACCTGTAATAAAAGGATCATCAGGAATACTTTGTTTAACAGAAAAACAAGCAGTTTTACCAGATGAGTCAAGCTGTATTAGATGTGGAAGATGTGTTAAAGCATGTCCTATGTTCTTAATACCATCAACACTTGATTCAGTTGGAAGAAGAAACGAGTACGAAGAATTTGAAGCAAATCATGGTTTAGATTGTATAGAATGCGGTTCATGTACATTTGTATGTCCAGCAAAACGTCATTTAATTCAATCTATTCGTACTTCAAAAAGAACAGTACTTGCAAATAAAAGAAAAAAATAAATAAGGAGTGAATGACAATGGCTGAAACAATGTATACAGTATCATCATCTCCTCATATTCGTGACAACAGTTCAGTTCAATCAATTATGAGAGATGTAATTATTGCATTATTACCAGCTACTGCAGCAGGAATATATTTCTTCGGATTAAGAGCATTTTTAGTAATTCTTACAGCAGTTATATCTTGTGTTGCTTCAGAGTGGGTATGGTGCAAACTTGCTAAAACACCAAATACAATAAAAGATTTAAGTGCAGTTGTAACAGGTCTTTTACTTGCTTTTAACGTTCCACCAACATTACCATTATGGATGGTTGTTGTTGGATCAGTATTTACTATGATAGTTGTTAAATCTTTATTTGGAGGTATTGGACAAAATATCGTAAATCCAGCACTTGCAGGAAGAGCATTCTTACTTGCATGCTATCCAGTTGCTATGACAACATGGACAAATCCAGTTGATGGAACTACAGGGGCTACACCTCTTGCTATGTTAAAAGGAGTTGAAGCAACTGGCGGACATTTACCTTCACTTACACAGGCTTTCTTAGGTCAAGTTGGAGGATGTATAGGTGAAACATCAGCACTTGCATTACTTATAGGATTTGCTTACCTATTATATAGAAGAGTTATAACTTGGCATATACCAGTATTTTATATAGGAACTGTAGCTGTACTTGGAGCTATCTTCGGAAGAGGAGATATGGGAGCTATGGCTGGTTTATATGAAATTATGGTTGGTGGTGTTATGCTTGGTGGTATATTTATGGCTACTGACTATACAACTTCACCAATGACTAAAAAAGGACAAATAATTTTTGCTATAGCAGCAGGATTCTTAGCTATGATTATACGTAAATTTGGAGGATATCCAGAAGGATGTTCTTACTCAATTCTTATAATGAATTTAGTAGTACCTCTAATAGATAAGTATGTAAGACCTAGAACCTTTGGAACTGGGGAGGCGAAATAAATGGAAAACAAAAATAGCACTATGGAAACATTGATGTTAGGATTTAAGCTATTAATTATTACTGCAATCGCAGGACTTGTTTTAGGATGGGCTTATAAGGTTACACTAACTCCAATAAAACAACAAGAAATAAAAACAAATAACGAAGCAATGAAACAAGTTTTACCATCAGCTTCAAACTTCACTAAAATAGCATCAGTAACTCCTAATGATGGAGAAAAGTTTGATATGAAATTAGATGCAAATGGTTCTATTAAGGAAGTAAACAAAGCGGATGGAGAAGGTTATGCAATAAAAGTTGGTACGAAGGGTTATGGTGGAGAAATATTAATGATGGTAGGTATCGGAAAAGACGGTAAAATAGGCGGAATAAAGATACTTGCACATAATGAAACACCAGGTCTTGGTGCTAAAGCTCCAGATAAAGAATTTTCAGGACAATATGATAAAAAATCAATAGATAAATCTTTAAAGGTTGTTAAAGCAAGTCCATCAGCAGATAATGAAATAAAAGCAATTACAGGTGCTACTATAACATCAAATGCTGTAACTAAGGGTGTTAATGAAGTAGTGGAATTTTACAATAAAGAATTGAAAGGAGGTCAAAAATAATGGGAGTTATATGGGAAAGATTAAAGAATGGTATATTTAATGAAAATGTAATATTCGTACAAGTTCTAGCTATGTGTCCAACACTTGCTGTTACATCTAGTTTCAATAACGGAATTGGTATGGGACTTGCATCAACAGTAGTTCTTATGGGAGCTAACTTTGTTATATCATTACTTAGAAAGTTTATTCCGGATAAAGTTCGTATACCTGCATTTATAGTTGTTATAGCGGCATTCGTTACATTACTACAATTTATGTTAGCTGGATTTGTACCAGAGTTAAATAAGTCATTAGGTATGTTTATACCACTTATAGTTGTTAACTGTGTTATATTAGGACGTGCGGAATCTTATGCTTCAAAAAATGGTCCTATATCTTCTATTTTTGATGGCCTTGGACAAGGACTTGGATTTACTTTATCTCTAGGAATCATAGGGTTTGTTAGAGAACTTTTAGGAACAGGAAAAATATTAGATGGATTTATGGGTCTTAAAGCAATACAAGTAATACCAAACAAAGTAGATCCAGCATTAATATTTGTTCTTGCACCAGGAGCATTTATAACTCTTGGAATAATGATGGCAATTGTAAATCAAAGAAAAATTAGAAAAAGTAAATCAAAATAGAAGAGGAAAGGGTGAATAGATAATGGGTATATTTACATTAGTTATATCGTCATTACTAGTAAATAACATGGTTCTTTCTAAATTCCTAGGTATCTGTGCTTTCCTTGGAGTTTCTAAAAAAGTTGAAACTGCAAAAGGTATGGGAATGGCAGTTACTTTTGTTATGACACTAGCGTCAGTAATTTCTTATGTAGTACTACAATTTATACTTAAGCCGTTACACATTGAATATATGTCCACTATAGCATTTATTTTGGTTATAGCAGCACTAGTTCAATTTGTTGAGATGGTTTTAAAGAAAGTTATGCCGGAGCTTTATAAAGCACTAGGTATATTCTTACCACTAATAACTACAAACTGTGCGATATTAGGTGCAGTTATTATAAACATGAATAACCAATACAGTTTAGTTTTTTCATTAATATCAGGGCTTGCTTCAGGACTTGGATGGATGTTATCAATAGTTTTACTTGCAGGTCTTAGAGAGAGAATGGAAGCAAACGATAAAATGCCAGAAGCAATAAAAGGATTACCAGCAGCATTAATTACAGCAGGATTAATGGCAATTGCATTCCTTGGCTTCTCAGGCTTAGTATAAGGAGGGGGATTTTAAATGAATGATATATTATATCCTGTACTTAGCTTAGGCGGACTTGGACTTTTATTTGGTTTGATTTTAGGTTATGCGTCTAAGAAATTTGCAGTACCTGTTGATCCAAAAGTACCTCTAGTAAGAGATTGTCTTCCTGGAGCAAACTGTGGTGGTTGTGGATTTGCTGGATGTGATGCGTATGCTGAAGCAGTAGCAAGTGGTGCAGCACCAACAAATTGTTGTCCAATTGGTGGAGCTGATGCTGCATCAAAAATAGCATCTGTTATGGGTGTTGAAGCAGAAAGTGCTGAACCTAAAGTAGCTTATGTTAAATGTCAAGGTACTTGTGAAACAGCTAAAGAAAAGTATAACTATTATGGATTAAAAGATTGTAGAGAAGCTATGAATGTTCCAGGAGCAGGATCAAAATCTTGTAGTTTTGGATGTTTAGGATATGGTAGCTGTGTTAAGGCTTGTGCCTTTGATGCCATTGAAATAGTAGACGGAATTGCAAAAGTTAACAAAGATAATTGTGTAGCATGTGGTGCTTGTGTATCTACATGTCCAAAAGGAGTTATTGAATTAGTTCCTCAAAAACAATTAGTATTTGTTTCATGTAATTCTCATGATAGAGGATTAGATGTTAAAAATATCTGTTCTACAGGATGTATAGGATGTGGACTTTGTGCCAAAGCATGTCCAAAAGAAGCTATTACTATGGAAAATAATTTACCAGTAATTGACTACAGTAAGTGTGTAAACTGTGGATTATGTGCTATGAAATGTCCAACAAAAGCTATACAAAACTTCCGTAAGCCTGTGAAGAAAGCAGCGCCAGTTAAAAAAGAGGAAGTAAAAAAAGAAGAAGTTAAAACAGAAGAAAATTAGTATAGTATAAAAAATACTCCCTTATAATAAAGGGAGTATTTTTTATACTATTATGTCTATAATTTAAAGCGAATTTTGTACTAAAGTGATTTTGATGCAACTAAAATTGCATTCTGATGTTGAGGATCTTTTTTGCCATCCATATGTCTTGTACTGTTTAAAAAATGTATATCAAAATGACCATCCATATCATTATTTTTAATAACATCTAAATTTTGTCCTCTTCCAAATCCAGCTGAACGATTATTGACCATCACAAAAGCTGGAGATGAATCAAGTCCAGCATGAGGCATAGCACTCATGGAGGCAGCAAGACGGCGTCCATCAATTTCTACAATAACAGGTCTTCTAGTCCAGGAAAATCCACCCCAGATTTCTTTAATTATTTTAGTATCTTTTTTTGTTAAAGTTTCTGTATCGGCATGATTTGTACCCATGGTTCTTTGAACATTAAAACTTTTATGTGTATATACATCTATAACTTTAGCTTTAGAATCTCTTTTAAATATTTGTTTAGCATTATCCCAATCTAATAATTCAACTTGTTTTTCTGAAGTATTAATAGTAGATGGTTTATATATGTTAATTGTAGGAGGTGTGCCTCCTCTGGAATATATAATTCTACTAGGATATCTACCATTTTTATTAGGATTATTTAAAAATGGTATTTTAGAAAATTTATCATAAGGATATATATTAGATGAATTATTGAATGTTCCGTTGTTTATATCACGTAAATTGTTACATATAAGATCAGTAACATTTGTTGATATATATGTATTGGTGTTGTAATTCAAATTTGATAAATGTTGTGTTTTGCTATTTTTATAGTTATAGCATAACGTAATTGTACATAGAATTAAGATTAAAAATCCTATAGTACGAAATTTTATATTTTTTAACATATAAATCTCCTCTCAATGCCTACATAGTTACATTTAAATAAAAGTACTCTGTCATAATCAAATGAATTAGGAAGAATTTTAAAAAAATTCATTATACATAATTATATTATATAAAAGTAATATGGTGATGAATAGTGTAAATAATTAGATACATATCTTATATTAATCAATTTTATTATTTTTATTCTCAAATTGCATAAATATAGAATAAAAACACTATATTACACTAGAACACATATTATATAAACAAGTAAAGAGAAGGATTATAAAAAAAACTATATGTTATAATTTATAATTTAATACAATATTTACAAAGTGGGTTGTAGTATATATAATAAAGTTAATGATATCATATAAATTTAAGTTAATACTATAAGTTATATAATCTCTTTACTAGATTTAGGAAGGAGATTTTTATATTACCAAGGAAATTATTAAATATATTCATATAAAAAATATTTAATAAAATGATTAAAAAATAAATTTTAATGGAGGTGGTAGTTGTGGAGTCAAGTCCTTTACCCAAGGCAAATCTGAAAAATTTTATTAAATCCTCAAAGGCCATAACTATCATATTTAGGATTGTGGCTTTCGTGGAAAGATAGGAGGGTCACAAAATGAAAGAATTAATATTAGATTTAATTAATAAAAATAGCTATGCAGAAGCCAGAAATTATCTTTCAAAAATGAATGTAGTAGATATAGCAGAATTTATGGAAAATTTGGACAATCAAAAATTGCTAATAGTATTTAGAATACTTCCAAAAGAAATAGCATCAGATGTATTTTCATATGTATCAAATGAATTACAACAATATATTATCGAATCTATTACAGATAAAGAAATTAAAAACATTATAGAAGATTTGTTTTTTGATGATACTATGGATCTTGTAGAGGAAATGCCATCCAATATAGTTAATAGGATTTTAATAAATACTGATGAAGAAAGAAGAAAACTTATTAATCAATTTTTAAATTATCCAGAAGATTCTGCTGGAAGTATAATGACTATAGAATATGTGGATTTAAGAAGATATATGACGGTAAAAGAGTCTATTGCACATATAAGAGAAACTGGAATAGATAAAAGAACAATTCATACATGTTATATAATTAATGAAAATAGGAGATTAGAGGGTGTTGTATCCATTAGAAATTTAATATTAAGTGAAGAAAATGATATCGTAGAAGATATAATGGAAACACAAGTTATATATGCACATACTATGGATGATCAAGAAAAAATAGCAGGATTATTCAAAAAATATGATATAGTTACTATGCCAATTGTGGATAGAGAATGTAGACTTGTAGGTATTGTTACTATAGATGATGTTGTAGATATTATAGAACAGGAAAATACAGAAGATATTCAAAAGATGGCTGCAATGGAACCATCAGAAGAGGAATATTTAAAAACTAGCGTATTTGTGCTTGCAAAAAATAGAATAGTATGGTTATTAGTACTTATGATATCTGCTATTTTTACTGGGAATATAATAAGAAAATTTGAAAATGTACTTCAGTCTGTAGTTGTATTAGCGTCGTTTATTCCTATGCTAATGGATACTGGTGGAAATGCAGGTTCACAATCTTCAACTCTTATTATTAGAGGACTTGCTTTAGGTGAAATTAAATTAGATGATATATCTAAGGTACTATGGAAAGAATTAAGAGTAGGGGTTATCGTTGGAATAGTTTTGTCTAGCGTAAATTTTATAAGAATATATTATTTAGATAAAGTTAGTATTTTTATAGCATTAACAGTATGTATAAGTTTATTTTTCACTGTGATTTTAGCTAAATTTGTAGGTGGTATGTTACCAATTATTGCACAGAAACTTAAGGTGGATCCTGCAATTATGGCAAGTCCTTTAATAACTACTATGGTGGATGCAGTGGCGTTAATTATATATTTTAGTATGGCCACTACTTTACTTGGAATATAAATAGAAATCCTATATATCTTTAATTTGTAACTTAAAGGTATATAGGATTTTTATTTTTGAAAAAGATGACAAAATATTTGTATTAGGTATCTTATTAGATTTACATTGGTATACAGATGAAGATAAATATATGAAAAATTTAAATGATACAGTAGAGGAGTAGAGTTTAAATAATAATGCGGAATTGTAAAAAAATTAAATTTATGTAGAAATAAGTGGTAATTATGTGATATTATATACATATAAACTATTTTAAATTAACATGTCTAACATATATTTAACCTAAATATATAATAAAAAATTTAAATTCCCCAATTACAATATTTACCTCTAAATTAAATATAATTTTAAGGAGAGCTAAATTATGAGCTTTTTTAGAAATGTGAAAGTAAAGAAAAAATTTACTGCAGTATTTTTAGCTATGACTATTTTTATAGGGATAGTTGGAGGAATTGGTATAACGTCGCTTAAAAAGGTAAATAAGAATTCTCATGCAATGTACGCTGTTAATTTAGAATCTATATATAGTCTTATGACTATAAGAGCTAATTGTCTTAGAATTATGAAGAATATGCTAAAACTACTATATGAAAATAACCCTAATGAAGTCCCAGAAATTTTAAATGCAATAGAGAATAATTCAAAACAAAATATTAAACAAATAAATAATTATTGCAAATTACCTAAGTCCAATGAAAAAGAAAAAAACCTAGCAAAAGGGCTAAAGTATAAAGTTGAAGAATATAATTCTTATTGTTATAAGTTATTAGGATTATATAAGAAAAATGATATACAAGAGGCTGTAAAATTGTATCCTGATAATTTATTAGCGTTAAATGCAGCAATTGAAGCATCTAGAGCAGGTAAGGCAGGAAAAGGATTTGCAGTAGTTTCAGATGAAGTGAGAAAGCTTGCAGAGAAGTCAGCTACTACAGTAAGTATAATTCAAAATATTATAGATAAGGTTAAGTGTGCTTTTGATACCCTTTCCGTTCATTCAAAGGAAGTTATACTGTTTATGAATAATGTAGTTATTAAAGATAATAATATCATAATTGACATAAGTGAGAAATATAATAATGATGGAAAGTTTATAAGAGATATGTCTGATGACTTAGCTTTAATGTCTCAAACATCAAAAAATATTATAGGACAAGTAGCGGAATCATCTAATAGTTTAGCTGTTAGTATGGAAAAATCTGCAGAAAACTCTGAAGAAATTTTATCAAATATTAATGAAGCTAATAAAGATATAAAGGAAATTCATAAAACTGCTAAGCAGCAATCAGATTTGGCTGAAAAACTAAAAGGGATGATACAAAAATTTAAAATAAATTAACTTAATGGAGGAATAAATAATGAATAAATCAAAAAAATGGTATTATGAATGTAAAGCAAAAAAAACAGTTAAAAAATTATTAGAGAAAAAGTTTGATGCAATGTATGTAAATTCATTACAGCAAGCTAAAGATGAAGTCCTAAAATGTATAGAAAAAGGAGCATCTGTAGCTATGGGAGGGTCAGTTACTTTAAATGAAATGGATATGATAAATATCATAAGAAATGGAGAATACAAATTTTTTGATAGATTTAATCCCAATTTAACATTTAAAGAAGAGGTTGAAGTATATAGACAAGGTATGCTAGCAGACTATTTTATTACAAGTACAAATGCTATAACTGAAAATGGCGAACTTGTAAATATAGATTGTACAGGAAATAGGGCAGCAAGCATGATATTTGGACCTAAAAAAGTTATAATAGTTGCAGGTTTTAATAAAATTGTAGAAAATTTAGATGACGCTTTAAAAAGATTAAAGAAAATAGCTCCTATGAATTGTAAAAGATTAAAAGGACATAATGTTACACCATGTGTACAAATAGGAGAGTGTACAGATTGTGACATAAAACAAAGAATGTGTAACTATATATCTATAGTAGAGCATGGTGGAAAATTTGATGGAAGATTTAAAGTTATAATAGTAGGAGAAGAGATAGGATTTTAATAAATGGATAAAAAATCTAAAAAAGTAATTGACTTCTTAAAATGGTTATGATATGATTTCATTGTAGCGATAAAGAGGTAAATTTTGAAAGAGTAAATCGATTTACTAAAATGATTTACTTAGTATTATAAGGGGGAGAGTTGTTATGGATATAAGATATGCTAATCATCCAGAAGATTCAAAGAAGTATACTACAGAGGAACTTAGAAAACATTATCATGTAGAAAACATATTTAAGAAAGACGAAATATCTTTAACTTATAGTCATGTTGATAGAGTTGTCTTTGGTGGAGCAATGCCTGTAGATGAAGAGTTATCTTTAACAGCAGGAAAAGAAATGGGAGTTGACTTCTTCCTACAAAGAAGAGAAATGGGAGTAATAAATGTTGGAGGAGAAGGAAGTATAATACTTGATGATTCTGAATATGAAATGAAAAAAAGAGATGGATTATATATAGGAATGGGAATAAAAGAAGTTAAGTTTAAATCTAAAGATAATAGTAATCCAGCTAAATTTTATATAAATTCTGTGCCAGCACATAAAAGTTATCCAATAGTAAAAATAGATATAAAAAATGCAAATCCTGTACAATGTGGAGAACAAGCAAACGTAAACAAAAGAACTATATATCAATATGTTCATCCAGCAGTATGTGAAAGTTGTCAATTATTAATGGGAATGACAGTGCTTGAACCAGGTAATGTTTGGAATACAATGCCATGTCATACTCATGAAAGAAGAATGGAAGTTTATTTCTATTTTGATATGGATGATGAAACAAGAGTATTTCACTTAATGGGAGAACCACAAGAAACTAGACATATAGTAATGAAAAACGAAGAAGCTACTATATCTCCAAGCTGGTCAATACATTCAGGCGTAGGTACTGCAAGCTATACATTTATTTGGGGAATGTGTGGAGAAAATCAGACATTTGATGATATGGATCATGTGAAAATGCAAGATTTAAAATAGTCAATACATTTGAAGTAATAAAAAATTAATAAAGAAGTAATAAAAGAAGTAATAAAAAAATAAGATTTAGAGGTGAATATGAATTGGATTGCTCATTAAATGAATTTTCAATGGACTTCTTTTCATTAAAGGATAAAGTAGTTATAGTTACAGGAGGAAATACTGGACTTGGTCAAGGATATTCAGTAGCCTTAGCTAAAGCAGGAGCTGATTTATACATTCCAACTTATGATACTGATTGGGATGATACAAGAAAAGCAATAGAAGCTGAAGGAAGAAAAGTTCAATTTATTCAAGTGGATTTAACTAAAAGAGAAAATATAGACAAAGTTGTAGATGGTTGTATGAAAGCCTATGGAAAAATAGACGTTTTAATAAATAATGCAGGTACAATAATAAGAACTCCTCTTCTTCAGTATAAAGATGAAGACTGGGATAAAGTTATGGATATAAATATAAATGCTGTATATCATTTAAGTCAAGCTGTAGCTAAAATTATGGATAAACAGGGATATGGAAAAATAATAAATGTAGCTTCAATGCTTGCATTTCAAGGAGGAAAATTTGTTCCACCATATACAGCAAGTAAACATGCTGTTGCAGGACTAACAAAAGCATTTGCTAATGAATTAGGTAGCAAAAATATACAAGTAAATGCAATAGCACCAGGATATATAGAAACTGCAAATACAGCACCGATAAGAGCTGATAAAGAAAGAAATGCAGAAATATTATCAAGAATTCCAGCAGGTAAATGGGGTAAACCATTTGATTTAATGGGAGCAATGGTTTTCTTGTGTAGTAAGGCAGCAGATTATATGAATGGACATATATTAGCTGTAGACGGTGGCTGGTTAGTAAGATAGTAAAGAAGGAATGTATATGATAAAAAAAATAGACATATTAGAGAGAATAGTTGATATTGGGGTTGTTGCTGTAATTAGAGCAAACTCTACAAAAGAGGCAATAAAGATATCAGAGTCTTGTATTGAGGGAGGCATTCCAGCTATAGAAGTAACATTTACTGTTAAAGATGCAGATAAAGTTATTAGGGAACTTAAAGAGGAGTTCCCTAGTAATAAATTAATAGTAGGAGCAGGAACAGTCTTAGATAGTGAAACAGCTAGAGTTGCTATTTTAAATGGAGCTGAGTATATAGTTAGTCCATCATTTGATTTGGAAACAGCAAAATTGTGTAATAGATATCAAATACCATACATGGCAGGTTGTATGACTATAACTGAGATGATTAGAGCCATGGAAGCTGGGGTAGATATTGTTAAATTATTTCCAGGAAGTGCTTATGGACCATCTATAGTAAAAGCTATAAAAGATCCTATACCTCAAGTTCCAATAATGCCAACAGGTGGAGTATCTTTAGATAATGTTAAAGAGTGGATAAAAAATGGTTGTGTAGCAGTTGGGGTTGGAGGAAGTTTAACCTCAGGAGCTAAAACTGGAAATTATGAGCTTATAACAGAGACAGCTAAAAAGTTTGTAGAAGAAGTTAAACAAGCAAGAAATTAGGTGACATATATGAAAATGAAAAAGAAAATAGTTACAATGGGCGAGATAATGCTAAGGCTTTCTCCTCAAAACAATAATAGAATTGTACAGGCACAATCTTTTGATGCATATTATGGAGGAGCAGAGGCAAATGTTGCAGTGGCCTTAAGTAATTTTGGTATGGATACCTATTATGTAAGCCAAGTTCCACAAAATGATATTGGAAAAAGGGCTATACGATATTTAAATGAAAATGGAGTTGATACATCACACGTTCTTTTAAAGGGAGATAGATTAGGGATTTATTTTTTAGAAAAAGGAGTATCAATAAGACCATCTAGAGTTATATATGATAGAGATAATTCTGCTATTAGTAATGTAGATGTAGACGATTTTGATTTTGACGATATATTTAAAGATGCAAATCTTTTTCATATATCAGGCATAACACCAGTTTTGAGTAAAAAATGTTTAAATTTAACTAAAAAGGCTATAGAAGTGGCAAAAAAATACGATATAAAAATTAGTGTAGATTTAAATTATAGGAATAAGCTTTGTGATTATTCAGAATTTGTAAGTATAATGAAAGAGTTAATAAAAGATAGTTATATATGTTTTGGATGGATAGAGAAGGATATAAAAGATTATTATAAACCTTTTGAATATAGTAAAAATATAGATTATGAGTATTTTCAAAAATGTTTTGAGTATATGCACAAGGAATTTAATGTTGAAAATGTAGTAACTACATTAAGAGAAAATAAATCAGTGTCTAAAAATTCTTTGATTGCTATAGGGTCAAATGGAGAAAAAATAGTAACATCTAAAGAATATACCTTTGATATATTAGATAGAGTAGGGGCAGGAGATTCCTTTGCCGCAGGGGTATTATACAAACTAATAAATGATAAATTAATTGAGGAAGCGATTAATTTTGGAATAGCATCATCTGTAATAAAACACACTATATCAGGAGATGCAAATATAATAACTGATATAGATGAAATAGAATGTATGGCAAGAAATGAAGGATTTAATATTCAAAGATAAATATTTTTGAATATAGATTGATAGGTAGTAAATCGATTTACTAAATTAAAAGGAGGATATTATAAATGAAAAATATAAGTATAGAAAAAATAAAAGATCCCAATAAGTTTTGTACACAAAAATTATTAACAAAACAAGCAATAGAATCAGCTATAAATGATGCAATAATAATAATAGAGAAAAATATGAAAAAGTTTAGTAATAAAGATAAATATCCTAGTTCTTGTTGTAAAAATAATAAGTATGATGTAATCGATAACAGTGAATGGACAACAGGATTTTGGCCAGGAATGTTATGGCTTGCTTATGAATATACAAATGATGATAAATTTAAGGAATTAGCAGAAAAAGATATAGAATCTTTCAAGGATAGACTAGATAATGATTATGCTCTTGGACATCATGATTTAGGATTTTTATATAATCTTTCTTGTATAAGTGCATATAAGTTAACAGGAAATAAAGAAGCAAGACAAATAGCATTGAATGCTGCTGATTATCTATTAGGAAGATTTCAAGAGAAAGGACAGTTTATTCAAGCATGGGGTGAGCTTGGAGCAGAGGACAACTACAGACTAATTATAGATTGTTTACTTAATATACCTTTACTTTATTGGGCTACAGAAGAAACAGGTGATAGAAAATACTACGACATAGCTTATACTCATTACAAAACATCTTGCGATACAGTTATAAGAGAAGACGGATCAACTTTCCATACATTTTATTTTGACAAGGAAACTGGAAAGCCAACAAGAGGAGTAACAAAACAAGGATATAGTGATGATTCTAGTTGGGCAAGAGGTCAAGCTTGGGGAGTATATGGAATTCCATTAACATATAGAGCTACAAAAGATTCAAGTGCAATTAATATTTATAAAGCGGTCACAAACTATTTTATAAATAGATTACCTAAAGATAATGTTTGTTATTGGGATTTAATATTTAATGATGGAGATGATCATGTACGAGATTCATCCGCAGCAGCTATAGCAGTTTGTGGTATGCATGAAATGAATAAATTTTTACCAGAAGTGGATGAAGATAAAGAAACATATAAATATGCAATGCATTCCATTTTAAAATCATTAATTGATAATTATGCAGCTAAAAAAAATACAGACTCAGATGCGATTCTATTACATGGTGTTTATGGATGGCATGCAAATAATGGAGTTGATGAAGGTAATACATGGGGAGATTATTATTATTTAGAGGCTTTAATGAGATTTTATAAAGATTGGGAAATATATTGTTAATATATTAGAGGACATAAGTAATTTTTCAGCAGACAGTTTATAGACATTCCGAATAATTATTAAAAGCTAATCAAATATTTTAGGAGGAGTTAATATGAAAAAAGTAGAAAAAATTATGGATCCTAATAAGTATTTAAGTCAAAAGTTATTAACAAAACAAGAAGTAGAAGTAGCAATACAAAAGTGCATAAAAGCAATAGAAAATAATATGAAAAAATTTGATGATGGTGATAAATTTCCTGACTCATCTAGTAGGAGATATAAGTATCCTATAATAGATAATTCTGAATGGACAACAGGATTTTGGACTGGAATGTTATGGCTTGCCTATGAATATACACATGATAACAAATTCAGAGAACTTGCAGAAAAAAATGTTGATTCATTCAAAAAGAGATTAGATGAAGATTATGCTCTTGGACATCATGATTTAGGATTTTTATATAATCTTTCTTGTATAAGTGCATATAAACTCACAGGAAACAAAGTTGCAAGACAAACAGCAATAAATGCTGCAGATTATTTAATTGGAAGATTTCAAGAAAAAGGTGGATTTATTCAAGCATGGGGTCCATTAGGTGCTAGAGAAAATTATAGATTAATAGTAGATTGCTTACTTAATATACCTCTACTTTATTGGGCTACTAAAGAAACTGGAGATGAAAAATATTATAATCTTGCATTTAGACATTATAAAACTTCTTGTGATTCAGTAATAAGAGATGATGGATCTTGTTTTCATACATTCTTCTTTGATCCAGAAACAGGAGAAAAGGTAAGAGGGGCAAAGAGACAGGGATATAGTGATGATTCCGCTTGGGCAAGAGGACAAGCATGGGGAATATATGGTTTAGCATTAACATATAGAGCCACAAAAGATACAGATGCTGTAAACGTTTATAAATCTCTTGCTAATTTCTATTTAAACAGATTACCAGAAGATTATGTTTGCTATTGGGACTTAATATTTAGTGATAAAAATAAAAAACCTAAAGATGCACCAGAAACACAACCAAGAGATTCATCATCAGCTGCTATTGCAATTTGTGGATTAAATGAAATGCAAAAATATATACCAGAAACTGATGAAGACAAGGAAGTATATAAGTATGCTATGCATTCAATATTACGTTCTTTAATAGAAAATTATACACCAAAAGAAAACAATGAATCAGAATCACTTATATTACATGGAACATATGCTTTACATGAAAATAGAGGTGTAGATGAAGGAACTATATGGGGTGACTATTATTACCTAGAAGCATTAATGAGATTTTATAAAGATTGGGAATTATATTGCTAGACAATAAGCTAATATAGAATAATTCAGTATATCGCAGTTTTTAAAGGCGATATACTGAATTAAGTAAATTTAAAGTATAAAAATACATTAATTTATACATTATGATTTTGAAAGGAAGTGCATGCAAATGACAATAAGTTTAGGTCAGGCTCTTTTAATAGGAATATGGGCAGGTTTTTGTCTTGCTGGCCAAATGTGGGGAATATATACAAATCGTTCTCTTGTACTTGCATTAGGAGTAGGGATTATTTTAGGAGATATACCTACAGCTCTTGCTATGGGTGCAGTAGGAGAAATTGCATTTTTAGGATTTGGGGTTAGTATAGCCGGAACAGCGCCTCCAAATCAAATAGGTCCAGGAATTATAGGTACTTTAATGGCTATTACATTAAAAGGTTCAGGAATGACCCCAGAATCGGCGTTAGCATTATCGTTTCCTTTTGCAGTAGCTGTACAATTTTTAGTTACATTATCATATACATTACCATCTCCTGTAAGTTCAATTGCTACTAAATTAGTTCAAAAAGAAAAATTTTTTCAATTTAAACTTGTTTCACATATAACTATATACTTGTTATTTATAGTAGGGTTTGCAGTAGGATTTTCTTCATCAATAAGTATGCACACAGTACAACAACTTGTTAATGCAATACCAGCTCCACTTATAAAAGGATTAACAGTGGCTGGAAGTATGTTGCCAGCAGCAGGATTTGCAATAATATTAAATATTTTAAGTAAAGGACAAGTTAAGTATTTACCATTTGTTTTCTTAGGATATGTATGTATTTCATATTTAAAGCTTCCAGTTATGGGTGTAACTTTTGTAGCTATAGTATTTGCTCTATATGATTATTTTAGTAGAGAAATGAAAAAGAACAGTAGCGAAAATGCAAAAAAGGAGGTAACACAATAAGATGAAAGATAGAAAACCAGTATTAAAATGGAGAGACTATTTAAAAATATCTTTACGTTCATATTTTTTACAAGATTCATTTAATTATGGCACTTATTTAGGAGAAGGATATTCATATGTTATTTTTCCAGCATTACAGAAGATATATGCTGATGACAAAGAAATGCTTAAAAAATCAACTATAGAAAATATGGAGTTTTTTAATAGTAATCTTCAAATGTTACCTTTTTTAACTAGTTTACATTTAGCTATGTTAGATGCTGGAGAAACTCCTGAAAATGCTCGTTCAGTAAAAATGGCATTGATGGGACCGATATCAGGTGTAGCAAGTTCTACATTCCAATTTGGACTTGCACCATTATTTTCAAGCATAGGTGCTGGACTTGCACAACAAGGATTAATTATAGGACCAATATTATTCTTTTTAGCTATAAATGCATGTATACTTTTTACAAAAATCTTTGTTGGATATTCAGGATATAAAATAGGAACAAGTGTTATAGAAAGTTTAAAAGAGAAGATGGATTCAATTTCACATCTTGCATATATTGTAGGTATTACTGTTGTATCTGGTCTTGCGGTATCATTTACTAAAGTAAATTTAGGTATTAAGTATGTATCACAAATGCCTAATGGAAAAGAAAATGTTGTATCATTGCAATCAATATTAGATAAGATATCTCCTAGAATGTTACCAGCATTATTAACAATTTTAATGTTTGTTTTACATCGTAAATATAAATGGTCAGTTTATAAGATGCTAGCATTAATATTTGTTGTTGGTATATTAGGTTCAATGGCAGGGGTATTTGTATAATTTTCAATAATGAATATGAATATCCTATGATAAAAAAGGATGATTAAATATGGAGAAAATAATAATAGGAGTTTTTGCAGTAACTATTATACTGTATTATATTTATACTATTATAGTTATACCCAAAATTAGAAGTAATAAAATAGCTGAACAACAAAGTAAAATGCAGGAGTTTCAGAATAAGCTAAAAATAAAGGATAGTGTACTTACTATGTCGGGAATATATGGAACAATAGTTAGTATAAATAAAAATATAGTATCATTAAGTATAGCACCTGAAACTATAGTGAGAGTCAATAAAGCAGCTATAGTTGCTATAACTGAAGATATTCATTAATTAAAGATGTTAGAAGATTATATAAAATAATTTTCTAACATCTTTAATGGTACCTATGGTATATAGGGTATATTATTAATTTAAAAGAATACATATAGTATCAATACAATAAAAGAAAAATCGGAATGAAAAGATTATTAGTAATTATCAAGATAAAAAGCTATATACAAAAGCAATTTAAAAAATAAAATATTATACTTAGTAAATCGATTTACTAACAACATATAGTTTACTAAGGGGAAATACAATTGAAGTAATTCAAGTTATGAGTTTAGGAGATAATAATGTATTACTTAATCGAAGAGAATTAGATAAATTTTCAAACAGTAAATAGGTGTAATAAATGCTACTGAAAATTTATTTTTAAATATCATTTATTATATGTATTCATGATTCAATATATAAACTAAAACAAAATAAAAGAGTAAGTTAAGAACAAATTTCAAGTAAGCATTTAAGCGAATAGGGGGAGGAGTATGAAGAAAAAAATTATTTGGATATTAGCTTTGATTATAGTAATGCTATTTAGTGGATGTAGTTTAAACTCAAAAAAAGATTCTCATACAAAGGTAATTAAAGTAGCATTTAATCAATCGGAAGAACATCCTCAATTTAAGGCTATGAAAGAATTTGGTGATAAAATAAGTAAGAGAACAAATGGATTATATAAAGTAGAGGTATATCCTAGTGAACTTTTGGGACCACAAAGGGAAAGTGTTGAATTAGTACAAACAGGAGCAATTGGTATGTCAATTGTTGCTAATAGTTTAGTAGAAAATTTCAATAAAAAGTTTTCTATATTAGGATTACCTTATATATATGATAGTGCTAATCATCAAAAATCAGTATTTGATGATGCCTCTATTGTAGGAGATTTATTTAATTCTACAAGAAAAAATGGATTTATTGTTTTAGGTGCATTTCATGCAGGTGTTAGAAATGTATATACAAACAAATCTATTAATAAGCCTGAAGATTTACGAGGACTTAAAATAAGAATAATGGAAAGTGATACCAACTCCAAAATGATGAAATATATGGGTGGGATTGGAACACCTATGGCCCAAAGTGAAGTTTATACAGGAATTCAATCTGGAGTTATTGATGGTGGAGAAAATAATGAACTTATTTATTCTAATCTTAAACATTATGAAGTAGCAAAATATTATTGCTATACAAAACACTTAATGATTCCAGATTTAATTATAATTAATAGAGATACTTATAATGAAATGTCAAAGGAACATAGACGCATATTTGATGAAGAGATTAAAAATGCAACAGATAATCAATTTAAAATGTTACAAGAAAGTGTTAAAAAAGCAGAGGAGATTAGTAAAAAAGCAGGAACTAAATTTATATATCCTGATATGAGTTTATTTAGAAGAAGGTTAAAACCCTTACATGATGAATCAACACAAAATCCTGAATACAAAGAACTTTATATAAAAATAAGAAATAAATCAAAAAATTTATAGCTAATACTATTATAAATATGATAAGAGGTGAAATTATGAAATCTATAAGAAAAGTTATTGATAAGTTTATAGAATGGATATGTATATTTTTTATAGGTACTATGACAATTCTTGTAACATGGCAAGTAATTACTAGATACTTTTTTAAAAAGCCTAGTGCAATTTCAGAACAATTATCAAAATATATGTTTGTTTGGCTTGTATTATTAGCATCAGCTTATGTATTTGGAAAAAGAGAACACATGGCTATTGTGTTTTTAAAAGAAAAATTTTCAGGCATTCAAAGATGTATTATTGAGGTAATATGTGAAATTGTTATTTTTATTTTTGCAGGTTCAATTCTTTTTTATGGAGGATTTAAAAATACATTACTTACATTAACACAAAGGGATTCTGCACTACCAATAACCATAGGATGTATATATATAATGATTCCCATATGTGGATTTATAATTATGTTTTATAGTATATGTAATATTTGCGATGTAATAAAAACGTTTTCCAAGTGCGATAAAAAAAGTATTAACAAGAAAAATAATTTTGGGGGATGATTATATGGAGTTAGCTACACAATCAGGAATGATAATGTTAATTTTTGTACCCATATTTTTAATAATAGGTATACCAATAAGTATTGGTATAGGAATGTCATCTACATTTGCAATGATGGCTATAATGCCTTTTAAAAGTGGACTTATGACAGCAGCCCAAAGAGTTTTTACTGGGATAAATTCATTTTCGTTACTTGCAATACCATTTTTTTTACTGGCAGGTATAATAATGAACAATGGAGGTATAGCAAGAAGATTAGTCAATTGTGCTAAAGTAATAAGTGGACGGTTACCAGGATCATTAGCGCAATCAAATGTTGTAGCAAATATGTTATTTGGAGCTATAAGCGGTTCAGGAGTAGCGGCAGCTGCGGCAGTTGGTGGAACAATGGCACCACTTGAGAAAAAAGAAGGATATAATAAAGCATATAGTGCAGCGGTAAATATTGCTTCTGCACCAACAGGAATGTTAATTCCGCCGAGTAATACTTTAATTATATATTCAACAGTAGCAGGAGGGGTATCAATAGCGGCATTATTTATGGCGGGGTATATACCAGGCATAATTTGGGGAATTGGAATAATGATTGTTGCAGGTATTATGGCGAAAAAGTTAGGATATAAGGGAGAAGAGAGACCTACATTTAAACAGGGATTAAAAGTATTTATTGATGCCATTCCAAGTTTAACACTTATAATTATAGTCATTGGAGGAATATTATTTGGAGTATTTACAGCTACAGAAGGATCAGCAATATCTGTTGTATATTCTCTCATGTTATCTTTTATATATAAAACGATAAAAATTAAAGATCTTCCTAAAATATTTTTAGAAACGGCCCAAATGACAGCAATTGTTATATTTATGATAGGAGTATCTGCGGTTATGTCTTGGGTAATGGCATTTACACGAGTACCAACACTTATTGCTAATAATCTGCTTGGCTTAACGAGTAATAAAATAATTATACTTTTAATAATGAATATTGTTCTTTTAATAATAGGAACTTTTATGGATCCAACACCTGCAGTATTAATTTTCACACCCATTTTTCTGCCTATAGTTAGTAAATTTGGAATGAATCCAGTACACTTTGGTATAATGATAGTATTTAATCTTTGCATAGGAACAATTACTCCACCAGTAGGACCTATACTGTTTACCGGATGTAAAGTTGCAAATCTAAGAATCGAAGATGTTGTAAAACAATTAATACCATATTTTTTAGTAGCTATGCTAATATTAATACTTGTAACATATATACCTTTATTTTCTATGATGTTACCTAAATTACTTAACTTATTATAAGAATATTATAGAATTAAAGTGGATATATGGTTTTAGAAATCTTTCTTGAAAGTTAATATGTCAATTAGTATAATTTTATTAGTAAGTAACAAGTTGAAGGAAAGGATTAAATATGGTTGATAAAAAGCGAAAATCCAAAGTAACAATTAGTGAAGTAGCTGAAAAAGCGGATGTTTCAAAAACTACAATATCATTTTATTTAAATGGACGATATGAAAAAATGTCAGCAGAAACTCAAAGTAGAATAAAAAAAGTTATTGAAGAGATAGGATATAGCCCAAGTACAGTAGCACGTTCTTTAAAGCTAAAAAGAACAAATTTGCTTGGAGTTATAGTTGCAGATATAAGTAACCCTTTTAGTAGTTATATTGTAAAAGGTATAGATGATATTGCAAGAAAAAATAACTATCAAATAGTTGTTGGAAGTACTAATTTTGATCCAAAACTTGAAAAAGTTTATGTAAATAAAATGTTTGATGTAAGAGTGGATGGATTTATAATACAACCAACTATGGAATCAAGGGATGCTATTCAAAATTTAGTTGATGATGGACATAACATTGTATTATTAGATAGTATTTTTGAAAATTTCAAAGGGATATTTGTAAAAACTAATAACTATGAAGTTACATCAGAAGCTATAAAAGAGCTAATTAATAAAGGGTATGAAGAATTTGTTTTTGTTTCAGAAAGTATTCAATTATTAGGTCCACGTATGGAGAGAGCTAATAGTTTTTGTGAAACATTATCAAAGTATGGAAAGTCATATTCAATACAAACTTTTTCATCACCCATTAATGAAGAAGAAGTTTATAATAAATTAATGAGAAATATAGATTTTTCAAAAAAGACATTATTATTTGCATGTAATGGACGAATATTAGAAACAATATTTAAATTAGCAAAAGAAAAAGGATGGTCTATGCCAGATCCAATAGGGGTTATTGGATTTGATGATTGGGGATGGCAAGATTTAACTTATCCTACTGTATCTGCAATAGAACAACCAACCTATAATGAAGGTAAAATAGCAGGACAACTTCTAATAGAAAAGATAGAAGAAAAAATTAACGAAAATAGTGTAAAGGTTTTAGAATGTAAAATTAATTGGAGAGAATCTACTAAATTATAATATAGAAATTATAAATATTAATATATCTTGACAAATATAAAAAAGTAATAATATAATGTTCTGTGAACATAATATTATGATGAAATTCAAAGAAGAGGAGAGTATCTTTTTAAGGTATTAAAGCGAGCAGAAGATGGTGTGAGTTCTGTATATTTTATTTAGAGAAAAGAACCTTGGAGAAGCTACTAAGTTGTATTAGAAATTTATTGAAATATAATGAGGTAAGCCGTTGACTGCGATAAAGTTTTAAAGAGGACTTAATTGTCAACTAGAGTGGTACCGCGGATATACCCGTCTCTATATTTTATAGAGGCGGATTTTTTATTATATTTATGTTTTATATATGAGAAAATGTACATAATTAAAATGAGGAGGAAATTTACATATGGATTATAAAAAAATTATAGCTGAAAGAATTAAAGAAAATGTAGAATTAGATTTAAATAAAATAGAAGGTCTTATAGAAATACCTCCAAAGTCAGATATGGGAGATTATGCATTCCCTTGTTTTCAATTAGCTAAAACTTTTAGAAAAGCTCCTAATATGATAGCCGAAGAATTAAGTTCAAAAATAAATAATGAAGGTTTTGAAAAAGTTGTAGCTTTAGGACCATACCTAAACTTTTTTATGGATAAAGGATCTTTTGTAGCAGATACTTTAAATAAAGTGTTAGAAGAAGGAGAAAGATATGGTTCTTCAGAAGAAGGAAAAGGTAAAAATGTTACTATAGATTATTCATCACCTAACATAGCTAAACCTTTCCACGTTGGACACTTATTTAGTACAGCTATAGGAAATTCTTTATATAGAATGTTAAATTTTGAAGGATATAATTCTATAGGAATAAATCACTTAGGAGATTGGGGAACACAATTTGGTAAACTTATTTCTGCATATAAAAGATGGGTTGACGAAGATGCATTAGAAAAAGACCCAATAAAAGAATTACTAAGAATTTATGTTAAATTTCATGATGAAGCAGAAAAAGATCCATCACTTGAAGATGAAGGAAGAATGTACTTCAAAAAACTTGAAGATGGTGAAAAAGAAGAAGTTGAACTGTGGGAAAGATTTAAAAACTTAAGTTTAAAAGAATTTAAAAAGGTATATGAACTTTTAGGAGTTAAATTTGATTCATATGCTGGAGAAAGTTTCTATAATGATAAGATGGATTCTGTAATAAAAGAAATAGATGAAAAAGGAATACTTGTTGAAAGTAATGGAGCTAAAGTTGTAATGATGGATGATGAAAATATGCCTCCATGTATAATTGTTAAGGGTGATGGAGCTACAATATATGCAACTCGTGACCTTGCGGCAGCTTTCTATAGAAAGAAAAATTATGATTTTCATAAGAGCATATATGTAGTTGGTTCAGACCAATCACTACACTTTAAACAAGTATTTAATACAATAGAAAAAATGGGATATGATTGGGCTAATGATTGCAAACACGTAGCATTTGGACTTGTTAGATTTGCAGATAAAAAGCTTTCAACAAGAAAAGGTCAAGTTATATTCTTAGAAGATTTATTAAATGAATCAGTATCAAAAACATTAGAAGTTATTAATGAAAAAAATCCAGAACTTAAAAATAAAGAAGAAGTAGCTAAAAAAGTAGGTATAGGAGCTGTTATATTTACTTATTTAAAGAATAAAAGAGAAAAAGATATAGTGTTTAACTGGAATGAAATGTTAAACTTTGAAGGAGAAACAGGACCATATGTTCAATATACTTATGCAAGAGGAAAGAGTATATTAAGACGTGCTGGAGAAGTTCAAGGAGAAGTTAATTTTGAAGCATTAAATTCACAAGAAGAATTTAATCTTGTTAAAGTTTTAGGAAATTTAAAAGAAGAAGTTTTAGGTGCTATAGATAAATTAGAACCATCAATTCTTACAAGATATATAATTGATGTTGCTAAATCTTTCAATAAATTCTATAATGCTCATAATATTATGGCTACAGAAGACATAGCTGTTAAAAATGCTAGATTAAAACTTGTAGAAGCTACATGTCAAGTAATTAAAAATGGACTTGACTTACTTGGAATAGAAGTAGTAGAAGAAATGTAGTTTTAGAATAATAAAATAAGCTATAGATGATTTTTATCATCTATAGCTTATTTTTGTATTTAGGTGTTATAATTATTAGTATTAACACTATGATAAATATTGTATAAAAGTATAAATCAACCAATGGGTAGGAGGTTGACCTATGAAAAGAATAGATAAAGTATATTCGTATATTAAGGAAAAATCTCAACAATACACTATAGAAGATTTAAATCAAAAAAGTGGATTTAGCGCTCAATTTATTGGAGAAGAACTTGGAATACTAAGAAATAATGTTAGTAAAGATTTAAATGAACTTGCAAGAAGAGGACTTGTAGTAAAAATTAAAGGAAGACCAGTATTATATTTTGAAAAAAAGTGTATTGAAAATTTAATACACATTAGAATAAAAGATGGTTCTGTAGAAATAGAAAATTTGAATACTTTTATAAAACAAGAAGAATATGAAGAAAAATCTCCCTTTGATTACTTAATTGGTGCGGAAACCAGTTTAAAAAATCAAATAGAACAAGCTAAAGCAGCAATATTATATCCACCAAATGGATTACATACATTAATTGTTGGACAAACAGGAGTCGGAAAAACACTATTTGCGAACAGGATGTATAGTTATGGTAAATATGCAGGTAAGTTTGATGAAAAATCACCATTTATAGTTTTTAATTGTGCAGATTACTATAACAATCCACAATTGTTGTTATCACATATATTTGGACATATCAAAGGTGCATTTACTGGGGCAGATACTGAAAAAAGCGGATTAGTTCAAAAGGCAGATGGAGGAATTTTATTTTTAGATGAAATACATAGATTGCCACCAGAAGGACAGGAAATGATATTTTATTTTATGGATACAGGAACATATAATAAATTAGGTGAAACTGATAGAAAAAGAAAAGCCAATGTCTTTATAATAGGTGCCACAACAGAAGATCCAGCTTCCGCATTATTAAAAACATTTATAAGAAGAATACCTATTATGATAACAATACCAAGTTTTGAAGAAAGAAATTTAGAAGATAAAATAAATATAATAGAGTATCTTTTATCAAATGAATCTCATAGAGTTAATAAAACTATAAAAATATCCTGTGATGTAATAAAGGCGTTAATAGGAAGTGCGTCTTTTGGAAATATAGGACAATTAAAGTCTAACATACAACTTATATGTGCAAGAGGTTTTTTGAATAGTATAAAAAATAATAAAGAAATTGAGATAGATTTAGATATGCTTCCTAATAATATAAAAAATGGACTTATATCAATAGCAGCTAAAAGAAAAGAAGCTGAAGAAATATCATATCTTATACCTTCAAATCTTACAATAAATCCAAAAATTTACAAGGGGTTTGTGGATGATGATGAATATGAATTACCATTTAATCTTTATAATAGGTTGTTGAATAATTAAAAATACAAAAAAATAAATAAGTCATCACTTTGTGATATAATGTTTTCGCTTAAAAAAACCATAATATACAAAGGATGACTCAAGTATGATTATAACATTAAATATACAAAGCGAAAACATTTATTTTAAAATTTTTGAAACTGTTAATATTGCATTTAATAAACTTGGCATTAATACTAGAAAAGCTAAAGGTAGACCGCCTAAATATTCAGATCAACAAATTGTTGCATGTATGATATATGGTGTAAATAATAGTATTTTTAGTCTTAGAGAACTTGAATATAAAATTAAACAAGATATTGTATTTCAAAAGATTATAGGTTTAAAAGAAGTTCCTGACCATTCTACATTTTCTTTAAGAGCGATAGCTTTAGAAAAATACGTGTACTATGGCATTTATGCTATGCTTATTGAACTTATAAATCCATCAACTAGAATTTGTGCTATTGATGGTACTGCATTAAGGAGCTCATTATATGATAGCGAAGCTAGGTATGGAAAAGGAACTCGACTTGGCAGATATAAAGGATATAAGTTACATTGTACCGCTTGTGTATGTGATAGTATATTACCTTTGTCATTTTCTATAACTACTGCAAATGTATATGATAATCAACTCCAAGGATTGTTATATGAACTGAAAACTTATAATCCATTTATTGTACTTGCCGATGCTGCTTATGATGATGCTCAATGGTTTAAAGTTTCTAAAACTCTAGAATATAATTTATTAACAGACGTAAATATGCGTAAAGCAAACAGTATAGAATCTTTTAAAGATGAATCTAGATATAAAAATGCTCTTTTTATGCAATCGCCAATAGGTAAAAATTTATATAAAAATAGGCTAAAAATTGAACAATTATTTTCTATACTTAAAGGATTGTATAACCTAGAAAACCCTAGACTTTACGGACAAAAACGCTATGAACGCCATGTTAAGTGGGTTCTTTTATCATATCTTATAGACGAATTTAATAAGGTTAATAGCAAAATAAATTCTAGAAAATATCCTTGGAATCTATAGTTTTCATCGCGCTAACGCACTTACTTTTTTAAATTTTTAAAGAACTTCCTAATGCACACTTAAAATTATTAAACACATGCTCGCGCATAAATGCTTTTTAAGATTTGTAAAAATTAGTTATTCAACAACCTATTTATAAGATAATAGAAGATAAGGTTACTATACTTAAACAAGAAGGTATGGATGATGAATATATAAATAAATTCATAAGTACAGATATAAATATTCATATAAAGTGCTTTTATGATAAATTTAAAGCAGATGTAAAAAATAGAGAAAAAATATTGAAAATAGTGGATCGTGATATTTTGGAGTTTGCTGAAGAAATACAAAAGTTAGTAGAGAAAATGTTAAATAAGAAATTTAATGACAGATTTTTATATGCTTTGAGTTTGCATTTAGGATCGTTCTTCAATAGAGTAGATAGAAATGTAAATTTAAATAAAGTGAAGATAGAAGGAATTACAACTAATAATCCCAAAGAATATGAAGTTGCACTTCAAATAAAAGATAAGATATATGAGAAGTATCGTATAGAGGTTCCAGATGTTGAAGTAACATATCTTACATTATTATTAAGTTCCATTGAAGATACTCAAAACTTTGGCCATGTTGCTATTATAGTTGCGGCCCATGGAAGTAGTACTGCAAGCAGTATGGTAAATGTAGCACAACAATTATTAGGAGATAAAAATATTGTAGCAGTAGATATGCCACTTGAAATCAATCCAAAAGAAGTATTGAATTATATGATAGAAAAAGTTAAAGAAATAGATAGAGGTAGAGGAGTACTTCTGTTAGTTGATATGGGGTCTTTATGTAGTTTTGGAAATATAATTATGGAAAAAACTAATATACCTATAAAGACCATAGATATGGTATCGACACCATTAGTATTAGAAGCGGTTAGAAAAGCTAGTGTATTTGATATGGAATTAGAAAATATATATAATTCATTAAAACAATTTAATGGATATGAAAATTATGTGCATATTAATAATAAAATTAAAGGTGTAATTATAACTATATGTTCTACTGGAGAAGGAACAGCTTTAAAATTGAAGGAATTGGTAGAGGATATATTGTCAAATATGATAAATGAATCTATACAAGTAATTCCAATTGGAATAAAGAATATAAAAGAGGATATTGAAAAAATAGCTAGAAAACATAGTATATTAGCAACGGTAGGTGTTGTAAATCCTAAGATAGATGTGCCATTTATATCTTTAGAGTCTTTTATTGATGGAAGAGGTGAAAAGATATTAAGAAGTATATTAAAGGGGAAAAAAGTTGATGTTGAAAATAAAGATGGAAATATAGTAGTTAAAAAGTTATGTTTTGACACTTTAAATCAAGTATTAACTTATTTAAATCCTAATAAAGCTATAAGTGTATTGATGGATTTTATTACTGTATTACAAGAAGAATTTAAAACAGAATTTACAAATTCTATGCAAGTAAGAATAATAATACATGTAGCATGTGCGCTTGAAAGAATGATTACAGAAGATGGTTTAATATATAAATATGATAAGCAAAGTTTAGATAAAAAAATTATAGATAAAGTAATTAAAGCAAGTTCAATATTTAAAAAGGGCTTAAATATTGAACTTACAGTAGATGAAATATATTTTATTGTTGAGATGTTTAATTAAAGTAGTATTAGTAATATCATTAAGTGTATTATAATTAAAAAAAGTGTATTGATAATAGAATATGTGTGTATTATTAAAAAAATAGAAAAAATAAAAAATGTTCTTGGCTAATATAAATCAATGGATTGGCTCAAGAACATTTTTTAATACACTTTTTTGGCATAATAATTGCTAAGAATATAGATAAGATATAAAAACTGTAAACAAAATGGAGTTATATATTAAAAATCTATAATAGTGCAAAAATGCTTGAATAATTTTACAATTGAATAAAATAAAAAAACATTTATGATAAAACCTTGTTATAATTGAGTTTGCAGACAACAATCACAGCAAGGAGCTACACATAAATGTTTCAGAACACAATTATACCAAATGAATTAACATTACACAATTTTTTTAGAAAATTAAATTTTGATTTATATTTAACTAAGCCACAAATAAAGTATTTAGAAAATATAATGAATGCTATGATATCAAAGGGATTTAACGGAAAAATTTCCGATGTAGCAGAGCTTGCTCCAGCAAGGCATCGAACAAGTACTACTAGGTTTCTTTCAAATAGTTCTTGGAATGAAAAGCTACTAGACAGAGCATTGAATTCATATATAGTAGATCTTATTTGGGCTAGATCTAGAGAAACTAAACAACCGATATATTTTATTATTGATGATACTATTTCTGAGAAGACAAAGCCCTCGTCAAAGGCTATAAATCCAATTGAAAAGTGTTCATTTCATAATTCACATTTAAAAGGTAAAAATGTATATGGTCATCAAATATTAGTTTCTTTACTATCGTGTGACGGATTAGTCCTTCCATATTCAATAGATATTTATGATAAAGAATCTATGAGTAAAATAGAATTAACTCAAAATTTGATTTTAACACTGCCTAAGCCAGAATATAAAGGATTTGTTTTGTGCGATAGTTGGTATAGTTGTAAAGGTATTTTTAATGCTTCTGAAAAAGCTGGCTACAGTTATATTGGTGTTTTAAAAACTAACAGGGTTATTTTTCTAAAAGGTCATGAAAGACTAGGAATAAAGATTAATCAGTTCGCTAAAACATTAAATATTAAAGACTTTGACCTTGTCACCGTTAAAGATAAACAATATTATATTTACAATTATGTTGGCAAACTAAAAGATAGAAATAATGTTTCTATTATTTTAAGCTATTCTAAAGATGCTTTTCAAAAAGATAAAGCATTAAAATCTTTTATTTCATTAGATACTTCATTAACATCGTTAGATATTTTAACTCAATATACTGACCGTTGGGCTATTGAACCATTTTTCAGAGATTGCAAAACTTACTTAGGGCTAGATGGATATCAAGTAAGAAGTGAAAAAAGTATCAAGAGATATTTTACAATAATGCTACTAAATTATGTTTATTGTAAAATATATTCTAGTGATTCTTATCATTTTAATACTGGATATAAAGCAGCAAAAAAGGTGTTAGCTAAATCTAAAATTACCTATATTTATGAAGCTGCCGCAAGTGGTACGCCAATAGAAGAAGTTTTTGAGTCATTGAAAATAGCTTAAGAGTACGTTTTTTTATTTAACTGTAAAATTATTCAAGTAAAAGTGCACTATTATAGTAAAAATATTACTAAAGGAGGCAATATCAATGATAGCTTTAATTATAGCTACACATGGAGATTTTTCGCAAGAAATAGTAAAATCGTCGGAAATGATTTTTGGTAAACAAGAAAATCTAGAAATTGTAACTTTTAAGATAGGTGAAGGAGTAGAGGATCTCATAAATAAGTATCATGAAGTTATTAAGAAATTGGATACTGAAGATGGAGTACTATTTATGGTTGATTTATTTGGAGGAAGTCCATTTAATGCTGCTAGTAGACTTATGATTGAAAATAATAATATGGATATTATAGCAGGTGTAAATCTACCAATGCTTTTGGAGGTTTATGGATTAAGAAATTCTCATTCGTTACAAGAGATTGTAGATATAGCAAAAAATAGTGCAATTCAAGGAGTAAAATCCTTTAGAAGTACAATAAGCTCAAATGAGGAGGATGATTTATAATGAAGATAGTATTAGCAAGAATTGATGACAGATTAATTCATGGTCAAGTTGCAACAATATGGACGAAAGAAACAAAATGTCAAAGGATAATAGTTTGTAATGATGATGTAGCAAAGGATGAAATAAGAAAGACTCTTTTAACTCAAGTAGCACCCCCAGGAATAAAAGCACATGTTGTAAGTGTAGATAAGGCAGTAAGAGTTTGTAATAATCCTAAGTATGCTGATGATAGAGTATTATTGCTTTTTACAAATCCAACAGATATTTTAAGAATGGTAGAGTTAGGAATTAATATAGAAAGTATTAATATAGGTGGAATGTCATTTAAAAATGGTAAAATACAACTGACTTCAGCAATTTCAGTAGATGAAAAGGACATAGAATCATTTAAAGCTCTTAATGATAGAGGAATTGAACTTGAAGTAAGAAAAGTTGCTTCGGATTCAAAGGTAGATATGATGACATTACTTTAATAAGTATGTTTTTAAAATCAGAAATAACTTTATAATGATCTTATTTATATGTATAAAGTCACAAATGGTTAGAAAACGATTACCAATGATGAATAATTTATATATGGATACTGTTAAGTTGTAATATTTAAATAAAATTAAAGGAGGGCTAAGAATGAGTACTATACAAATTATATTTATATTTATATTTTCATGTATAGCTGGTATGGGAAGTGTACTTGATGAATTTCAAACACATAGACCATTAATTGCATGTACTTTAGTTGGACTTATATTAGGAGACTTAAAAACAGGTATTATAATAGGTGGGACTCTTGAAATGATGGCACTTGGATGGATGAATATAGGTGCAGCCATGGCACCAGATTCAGCTCTTGCAAGTATTATATCAACAATAATAGTTATAGCAGGAAAACAAGGAATAGGAGCTGGTATTGCAGTGGCTATTCCAATAGCAGCTGCAGGTCAGGTGTTGACTATATTTGCAAGAACAATCACTGTATTTTTCCAACATAGAGCAGATAAATATGCTGAAGACGGAAATTGTGCAGGAATAGATAGATGTCATATATTGGCACTTTTTATACAAGCATTACGTGTAGCAATACCTTCGTTAATTGTTGCGATGTTTGTTGGAACAAATACAGTACAAAATATGCTTAATGCAATTCCAAAAACAGTAACAGGAGGACTTCAAGTTGCAGGTGGATTTATAGTAGTCGTTGGATATGCCATGGTTATTAATATGATGGAAGCGAAATATCTAATGCCTTTCTTTTTCTTAGGATTTGTAGTTGCAGCATTTACAAACTTTAACTTAGTTGCACTTGGTGTACTTGGAACAGTAGCTGCTATCGTATATATTCAGCTAAGTCCAAAATATAATAAGGTACAAGTAGCTACAACAGCAAATATATCTATGGACGATGATTTAGATGACGAATTAGATTAAGAATAAAGGAGGTATAATAATGTATAAAGATACAGAAAAGAAAATAACTAAAAAAGATCGTATTAGTATGTTTATTCGTTCAAATTTTCATCAAGGTTCATGGAATTTTGAAAGAATGCAGGCTTTAGGATATTGTTTTGAGATGATACCTATAATTAAAAGATTATATCATGGAGAAGAGAGAAAAAAAGCTTTAAAAAGACATTTAGAGTTTTTTAATACTCAGCCTTTTGTAACATCACCAATACTTGGAGTTACAGCTGCAATGGAAGAACAAAAAGCAAATGGAGCACCAATAGATGATGGAGCTATAAATGGTGTTAAAATAGGACTTATGGGACCACTAGCTGGTGTAGGTGATCCAATATTTTGGGGAACTTTAAGACCCGTACTTGCAGCACTTGGAGCATCTATTGCTATGGGAGGAAGTATACTTGGACCTATAATATTCTTTTTTATATTTAATATATTACGTTTAGGATTTATATGGAGTTCAATGGAATATGGATATAATAAAGGAACTGATATAGTTAAAGATATGGCTGGAAATAAGCTTCAGAAATTAACTGAAGGAGCTTCAATATTAGGGTTATTTGTAATGGGAGCTTTAGTAAGTAAATGGACTACAGTTAATATACCAGTAGAAATTTCAAGAGTAACTGGATCAGATGGAAAGGTAATAGTAACAACAGTTCAAAGTATATTAGATCAATTAATGCCTGGGTTAGTACCATTAGTATTAACATTTCTATGTATGAAGCTTTTAAAGAAAAAGGTAAATGCAATATGGATAATCTTTGGATTATTTGCAGTGGGTATTATAGGATTTAAATTTGGTATACTTAAAATGCCGACTAAATAAAGTATTAAGTCCATATAAATTATATATAGGAGGATTTGGTTTATGGGGACCAATATCCTCCTTTTATAAAATTATTTAAAAAGTAATCATTTTATTGTAATATATATCTATACATAAATAATAAAATGGTATTTAATCCTAAATATATCATTAGGCATGAGGTGAGGACAATATGTATCCATTAAAATTTGAGAATTTGTATTATGACAAGATATGGGGAGGAAGAGATTTAGAAAGGTTTAGAACTAACTTGCCAGAGGGTAGTATTGGTGAAAGTTGGGATGTTGCATGTCACAAAAATGGAATGAGTATAGTAGCAAATGGTGAGTTAAAAGGTATGAGATTAGATGAACTTATCGAAAAACAAGAAGAGAAGCTATTAGGAACAAAAATAAAAAAAGATTGGTTTCCTCTTCTTATTAAGCTTATAAATGCTAAAGATAAACTTTCAGTACAAGTTCATCCAAATGATGAATATGGCAAAAAAGTTGAAAATGATATGGGAAAAACAGAAGTATGGTATGTAGTTGAAGCTTTTGAAGGTGCTAATTTAGTAGTTGGAACTAAGGGAAAATGTACAAAAAAAGAATTTAAGATGGCTATAGAAAATGGGGAACTTGATAACTATCTTAATAGAATACCTGTTAAAAAAGGTGATGTATATTTAGTAAAAAGCGGACTTGTTCATGCTATAGGTGAAGGTGTAATAATAGCAGAAATCCAACAAAATAGTGATACTACTTATAGAGTATATGATTATAATAGAGGAAGAGAAATTCATGTAAAAAAAGCATTGGATGTTATAGATTTAAGTTTAGAAGGAAAAAGAAGTGAAGGTATAGAAATTAAAAAAGATGGATATACAAAGACATATTTATGTTTTGGAAAAGATTTTTCATTAGAACTTTATGATATTGACAATTATGCAGAAGAAAATAGTGATGAAGAAAGATTTTTCATATTTACTTGTGTAGAAGGACAAGGAGAAATTTCATATGAAAAAGGAAAAGAAATTATAAATACTGGAGATAGTATTTTAATTCCTGCATCACTTGGTAAATATAAATTTACAGGCAATATGAAAATTTTAAAGAGTTATGTGCCAGATGTAGAGAAGGTTGAAAAAGAAATATCAAGTGTGATTGAATATTAATTGTGATTATAAAATATAAATAATGTGTATGGGAAATCATATATCTTGTAATACTTAATTCATTATGTAAAATTAATGATGGTTAAGCAAGATATATGATTTTTTAATGAAAGTTATAATTAAGTAAATGGTTTGCACATACATACATATAAGAATATAATGTATAAATGGAGGTGGAAACAGCACTATGATTGAAATACAAAAGGAAAAAATATTAGATTTTAATGCTGGTTTATATAAAAATATTTTAGTTAATAATACTATATTTTTTGATATAGAAACTACAGGTTTTGATAAAGAAAAGGCTAGTGTTATACTTATATCTGGAGGATGGTTTGATGAAAATAATAAGTTTATAATTAAACAGTATTTTGCAGAATCTCTAGATGAAGAAGTACAACTATTAGAAAGTTTTAAGAAAGATGTTAGTAAATTTCATGCATGGTGTTCTTACAATGGAAGAGCTTTTGATGAGCCTTTTATAAAGAAGAGAATGGATATAAATAATATAGATTTTACACCACCACAGGATCATATAGACTTATATAGATTAATAAGACCATATTATAAACAACTAGGTATGGAGAGATGTAATTTAAAAAGTGTAGAGAAATATTTGGGAATAGATAGACAAGACCAAATTGACGGTGGAATGTGTGTAGAATTATACTATGAATTTTTAACTAATAAAGATATAAGATTAAGAGAAGTGATAATGCTTCATAATTATGAAGATGTATTAAACTTACCTTTTATATTGAAACTTACATATGATGTTAAAAAAGATAAGAATCTAAAAAGAGAAGATTGTATTACTAAAAGGCAATTAGATTATTTAAGATACTTATTAAGAAAAAATCAAATTACTATTAAGAGTGATTTAAAAAAGATGTCTAAAAAAGCAGCATCTAGAATCATAGATAGTATTATAAGAGGAGAAATAGACATTTATAAATTTAATGATATTATAAATGATAGTTACTAATATAAAAAAATAATGTCCATGTATTATATACAAATTGGACATTATTTTTTATTAATAAAAATTTATTTGTCGTTTTCTATGTTATCTTTTTCTAAGTTCTTTTCTTCTGAATTTAAATTATACATAGCACAGTGAGATGAACAACTTCCGCAATTGCATCCACCACCAGAGGCTTTTTTCTTAAAACTTCTTACAAGTATAAAAACTGCAAGAACACCAAGTATTATTACAAATAGTTTTTCCACAAAAACACCTCTTTTACGTAATAAATTTAATACAAGTTACATGATAAAATTTCCTATGTTATAGACTAAAAATGAAATTCCCCAAGCTAAAATAAGCTGGTATACAACAGAAAAAATGGTCATTTTATTTCCAAATTCTTTTTTCATAGTTCCTATAGTTGTTATACAAGGTGTGTATAAAAGTGTAAATGTTAGGAAAGCATAAGCCGAAACTGTTGTAAAATATTGAGGTAGAAGCACTTGAAGATTACCTCCAAATATAACTTCCATAGTACTTACAACAACTTCTTTTGCCATAAGTCCAGCAAGTAGAGAAACTGAAGATTGCCAATTTCCAAATCCTAAAGGTTTGAATATTGGGGTTAATGCTCTTCCTATATATGCAAGGAAGCTATTATTAATTTCGGTTAATCCTGAGAAGTTGAAGTTTGATAATATCCAAACTAAGATGGATATTGATAAAATAATTGTTCCTGCTTTTTTAACAAATCCCTTTCCTTTATCCCAAGTGTGCAATAATAAGTTCTTAGGTTCAGGAAGTTTGTATTCTGGTAGTTCAATAATAAAAGGTTCTTCATCTTTTTTAAATAATGTATTTTTAAATAGAAGCCCTATTATAAATGCAATAACTATTCCCAAAATATATAGAGAACAAACTATTTCAAATTGACGTCCAGGAAAGAAGATAGACGTAAACAGTGCATAAACAGGAAGTCTTGCATTACAGGACATAAGTGGCACTAATAATGCAGCAAGTTTCCTATCTTTTTCACTTTCAAGTGTTCTTGCTGACATTATGGCAGGTACTGAACATCCAAAACCAACTAACATAGGAATAAATGCTTTACCTGAAAGTCCCATTTTTCTCATTAGTTTATCCATTAAGAAAGCTACTCTTGCCATATAACCGCTATCTTCAAGTAAAGATATACCTAAAAATAAAGTTAATATAATCGGAAGGAAAACTAATATAGAACCTACTCCTCCAACTATTCCATCAACTAATAGTGATCTAAACCAAGGACTATTAGTTGCTAGTAATGAATTTAGAAAAGGTATAAGTTGTTCATTTAGCATACCATCTAAAAAGTCCGAAAGTGGCTGTCCAACCCATGTAAAAGTAAATTTGAATATTATAAGCATTATACCTATAAAGATTGGATAAGCAAGAAATTTATTTAATAATATTTTATCTATTTTATCCTTTATACTTAGTGTATCTTTAGATGATTTAGTTATACATTTATTTAAGATAGACTCAATATAAGAATAAGTTTCTTTTTCAGTATTAAATTCAGGATAATTAAAATCATTATCAATAATAATACCAGAAATTTCAGCATCTAAAAGATTCTTTTTTAAATCATTTAATCCTTGTCCCTTAGAAGCCGACATAGGGAATATAGCAGTTACACCAAGTTCATTTTTAAGTTTTTCAGCGTTTATATTTAAGCCTTTTGATTCAGCTACATCAATCATGTTTAAAACAATAACTATAGGTTTATTAAATTGTCTTAATTGAGTAGTAAGATATAAGTTTCTATCTAAATTAGATGCATCTACTATATTTACAATTACATCTGCATCTCCTGTTAATAGAAAATTCTTAGAAACTTTTTCTTCATTAGAATAAGTATCCATTGCGTATATACCAGGCAAGTCCACTATTTTAATGCACTTGTTTAAAAATCCTTCTTTTCTCTCTACTGTAACGCCAGCCCAGTTTCCAACATATTGATTGGATCCAGTCAAAGCATTAAATAAAGTAGTTTTTCCTACGTTGGGATTACCAACCAATGCTACTGTTAACATTTTAGTCCTCCTTCAAAGTAATGTTTTTAGCATCTTTTTTACGTATGGCTAAGTCAAAACCTCTAACGCTTATTATAATAGGATCTCCTAAAGGGGCTGAAGTTTTGAATGTTACTCCAGTACCCTCAATACATCCTAAAGCTAAAAGACGTTTTGAAAGTTTTTCATCACCATGTATATGTTCTATAAACCCTATTTCACCAGGTCTTAAATCTAATATGCTCATTATGTATTTCCCCCTAAGTATAAATATGAAAATCATTATCAAGCAAAATATATCATCAATTAAAGTGATTGTCAATAAAATATGCGAGTATGAGGTGTAGTAATGGTTTCCAAAATAAAAATTATGAAAATGTTCACAAAGCATAGAAAATATGAGATAATAAAAATATCGATATTTTAAATAAAGCTTATGCATATCTAGAAAAGAGTGATTTAGTGATTAAAAGAGAAAATAGTATAAAAATTGATGACGAGTCTAAAGAGTTTGCACTAAAAATTGATGGGAAAGATGATATATATAAGGATGCAATATTTTTTGATCTTGAACATTATCTTTACAAGAAGCCTATATGTATAGGAGTATTTGGGTGTTGCTATTTTGACAATGATAGTCATGAACTTAAAGTTACACAATATATGATTGAAAATAAAAAAGATGCACCAGAAATATTAAAATTATCAGAAGAGTATTTTAAGGAAATGTATGAAAAGTATAATAAAAAATATATTGTTACTTTTTCAGGCAATAATGATTTTAATGTAATTGAGTATCTATATAATAAAAATAAAATAGAATTTAATATAGATGAGCATTTTAAAAAAGTGGATCTCCAGAGAGAATACGAAAAACTTATGGGAGAGAACATAGGACTTAAAAATTTAGAAAAGAAATTTGATATAATGAGAGAAAGTGAAGTTATAAGTGGATCAAATTTATCCAAAACATTCTGTAAGGTAATGAAGGATTTTGATTATATAAATAGAATGCCAGAAGAAAAACGACAAAGAATTCTTTTATATAATGAACAAGATGTATCAAGTTTGTTTTATATATATTTGCAATGGAAAAAGTATTTAAAAAAAGAAGAAAAAAATTAATAGTTTTTATAACGTTGTCAAAGTCCCCGTTAAATTGGGGGCTTTATTTTTATCTAATATTGGCAATAATATCAAACAGTTAAAATTGTAATTAAAGGAGACTTTAAAGATGAGCTTACAAATATTTATAATAGGTATAATAATAGGAAGTTTTCTAAATCTTTGTATATGCAGAATACCTAAAAATGAGTCTATAGTTTATCCAGCATCACATTGCACAAGCTGTCAAAATAAAATAAAATCATATGACCTAATACCTATTATGAGTTATATAATATTAAAAGGGAAATGTAGATATTGTGGAGAAAAAATTTCTATTAATTCGCTAATTGTGGAGTGTCTTACTGGAGTGATTTTTTTAGGAGTATATTTAAAGTATGGATTAACAATAGAATTTATAAAATATTTATTTTTATGTAGTTTTTTAATTATAATTGGATGTATAGATTATAATACAACAGATGTATATTTTAGTACTACTATTATTGGAATTATAGTTGGAATAGTATTTATATTAATAAATTGGTATTTAAATTTGCCCATTAAGACGTATTTTTTAGCAGCTATTATTGCAGGAATGGTTATTAGTTTAATTATAGTAGTAACTGGTGGAATGGGATGGGGAGATGTAGAGATATGTATTCTTTCGGGCATGTATCTGGGAGTGAGATTAACAATTTTAATGCTTTTTTTATCATTTATAATAGGAGCAATAATAGGGGTTCTACTTATTGTCTATAAGAAAAAAAGTAGAAAAGACTACATAGCATTTGGACCTAGTATAGTTATTGCTACATTAATTACTATATATGCAGGAGAAAATATTATAAAATGGTATTTAAATATTGGATTATATTTATAATAAAAAAATAAGATACCCCTACTTTTGACATTTAGAAAAATAGGGGTATGTCAACACTACTTTGTAGTTTTGATATTTTTACTATGAAGCATAATGGTAAATAAAAGACCAATACATGCAAGTATTGAAGATGCTATAAACATATGCTTAAATCCCACATTAATTGTGTTTTGAAAAGCATGTTCTATAGTAGCTCTACTATGTTCTATTTTATTTAAATAATCTGCTTTAAAGTGAACTGCAAATGAATTTCCATGAGGTATCATCTTATCAATCATAGATGCTGAAAACTCTTTGGTTTTATCTACTATAGTTGATACATCTGCTGACTTAAATTTATCAATCATATCAGGTGAAATGGCTTTTGATATATCAATATTTCCAGCACTTTTAGGTATATTTAAAGAAGGCATAACCATTTTTATATTCTGAGTTACATTTTTAGAAGCTTCAACAATGAAGTTTACCATTATATTTGGAGATATTGTAACACCTATTGAACGAATTAAGGACAATGTTGATAATGCTGAAGCCGACTCATCTTGAGATACATAGCTTAACATTAAATAGTTTAATGGTGTTCCCATAGTAAAGCCCATTCCAAAGCCCATAAATGCAAGTCCTATAAATATATTTATAAAACTTAAATGAGAAGTTACGAATAATCCTAAAAATAAAGCTCCTATAATAGTACATATAAATCCAATGGACATTATAATTTTAGCTGAATATTTATCGATTATTTTTCCACCCAAAGGAGCTGATATTCCTGAAAATATAGCCATAAGAGTAACAAGGTATCCACCACTACCAGTCTTGATTTTCAACATATTTTCTGCAAACTGAGGAATAAAAACAACGCCCATAAGTCCAATTCCAACTATAAAACTTATTATGAGAGTTAAAAGGATTTCTTTGTTTCTAAAATATTTTAAATTTAATATAGGGTCTTCAGCTCTTTGTTCTATAAGAATAAATATTGGTAAAATTATAATAAATATTAAAAGAAAAGGATATACAGATGTACTTTTAATACTCTCCTTAAAATGAAAGAAATTCATATTAGTTAAAGCATACATAAGAGATACTATAACTATACTTAAAGCAACGCTTCCTTTTAAATCAAGAGGACCTATGATATCTGATTTACTTTCCACCAAACTTTTACTTAGTATTAATATAATTATGCTAATGGGAATATTTATGAAAAAGATCCATCCCCAATGATCATTTCCGGCTATGTTCAAAATAGTAGATCCTAAGGTTGGTCCAAGTATTGTAGCAATACCATATATAGAACCTACAAGTCCAAGAGCAGTTCCGCGTTTTTCTTTTGAAAAGCTTTGTCCTATCATAGCTGTTGCAATTGGCATTATTCCACCACCACCAAATGCTTGAATTATTCTTGAAAATAGTAGCAATTTAAAATTACCAAAGAAATTATTAAGACCACAAAGTGTTGAACCTAATACAAAAATAAGAATACTTAGATTATAGACTTTTTTTCGTCCATATCTATCGGATAATTTACTTGAAATAGGCATAGAAACTGCATAGGATAGTGTGTATATAGTAATCATCCAAACTCCAAGATTTTCATCAACGTTTAGATTCCTACTTATTATAGTTCTGGCAGGAGATACTATACCACTATCAATGGCACCCATAAATATACCTAGTAAAAAAACAATAAGTGCTGTTGAATGATTTTTTTTAGTCATATAAAAAGACTCCTTTCATTGAATGAACTATGTTCACATAAGGGTAAAATATATAACGGTGTGCTATATATTTATATATTCAAGAAATTATAAAATTGTTCAAAAGATATATAATGAGTTTTGGTAAGATAAAAAAGGTTTGAAACTATAAAATGAGCAAAATCATAACAATTTACATCTTTTTTGATGGTTCCATTATTTTTTTCTATATCAATAAGCTCACCGAGACATTTATATAAATTTGAAAAATCTGTATTTCGTTTACATTTCGTACCCTTTACAGAAGAAATCTCATAAAATACAGAGATATAATCTCCTAAAAATAAATCAAAAGATTTATAAATTTGTTCTAACTTTTCTTTAAAAGAAAGACTATTGTTTTTTAGTTGTTCAATAAGATCTATACTTTTATTAAAGTCATTTTTTAATATTTCCATAACTAATTCATCTTTTGTAGAAAAATAATTATAAAATGTTCCTATTCCTATATTACAACATTTTGCTATTTGACGTATATTTAATGCTTTGTAATTTTCTTTTAAAAGAATTTTTTTACTTTCTTTTAAAATAGTATCTTTAACATTTTCTAATATTTTAGGCATCCAAATAAACCACCTTTTTATAAATTGCACTGGTATTATATCACTTATCTCATTAATGTCAATATATTTTAACAAATATTGACAAAATATCAAGGGAAATTATATAATAAAAAATATAATACTATTATAGTACACGGAGAGGAGAAGAGTAAAGTGTTTACTCACATAAAGAATACAAAAGTTTACGAGCATGTAATAAACCAAATTAAAGAGATGATTAAGGATGGAACATTAAAAGGAGGGGACAAACTTCCATCAGAGAGAGATTTAGTAGAAAAATTAGGAGTTAGTAGAGCCTCTATAAGAGAAGCATTAAGGGTCTTGGAGATAGTAGGAATAGTTGAGTGTAAACAGGGTGAGGGGAATTTTATAAGATCGAGTTTTGAAGATACTCTATTAGAACCGTTGTCTATTATGTTTATGCTTAATGATTGCAAATTAAAGGAGATTTTTCAATTAAGAAAAGTTATTGAAATAGAAACAGCTGCATTAGCTGCTAAACAAATAACAGACGATGAAATTATAGAAATAAAAAAGATAATTACAGATATTGAAATTTCAAAAGATGAAGATGAAAAAGTTAAATTAGATACTAAATTTCATTATGCTGTTGCTAAAGCCACTCAAAATTTTCTTATAGTAAGTATATTAAATAGTGTATCTACTCTTATGGATTTTTTCATTAAAGATGCAAGAAAAAATATCATTAGCAAGTTACATAAAGATGATATTGATAAACAACATGAAGAAATATGGGAAGCATTAAAAACTCATAATCCAATTGCAGCTGCGAGTTCTATGAGAAAACATTTGGATTTAATAAATCAGGATTTAACAATTAGTAAAGCGTAATACTGGGATCTGAAATATTACGTGTATTTCAGATCCCAGTATTATTTATCGACAAGGTTGTTAAATAAATAACAAACAATAACACCAAAAATATGTTTTAGAAATTTATACTAAAAGTATTTAATAGATATGCGGTGGAAACGTTATCACGCGCTATATTTTCGGTAAAATTTGAAATGTTAAAAAAATAACAATTATAGAAATTGTGTGAACATTATGATAATATGAAATTAAAGGAAAGATGGTCATACCAATTAATAAATTAACTAAAATTTAGAATTCATTTTGGAGGGGAAAATATGAATATGTATTTATTATGTTTAATAGCACTTATTCCTATAGTATGGTTAATGGTATCATTAGGTGCTTTAAAAATGCCAGGACATAAAACCTGTCCAGCTACTCTAGCTTTAATAATTGTACTAGCAGTTGTAGTATGGAAAATGCCAATATTAGATGCACTTACAGCAACGCTTGAAGGTACAGCGCTTGCAATTTGGCCGATCATGTTAGTAATTATAGCAGCAGTTTTTACGTATAATCTTTCTATGTATACAAAAAGTATGGATATTATAAAGAAAATAATGACAAGCATTACAACAGATAAAAGAATCCTAGTATTAATACTAGCTTGGGGATTTGGAGGATTTTTGGAAGCAATAGCCGGTTTTGGAACAGCAGTTGCAATACCAGCAAGTATTATGGCAGCTTTGGGATTTGATCCAGTATTTGCAGCAATAATTTGTCTTATAGCAAACACTACTCCAACAGCTTTTGGAGCTATAGGAATTCCGGTATCAACTCTTGCTAAAGTAGCAGGATTAGACCCAGGAATGCTTAGTTATGCAGTTGCGCTTCAACTTGGAGTATTAATAGCAATAGTACCAATATTATTAGTAATGATAACAGAAAAAAATGTAAAAGCAATAAAAGGAGTATTTGGTATATCTATAGCTTCAGGACTTGCTTTTGCAATACCAGAAGTGTTAGCAGCAAAATATATGGGAGCTGAATTACCAGCTTTACTTGGAAGTATAGTTTGTATGGGAGTTACTATATTAATGGCTAAAGTATTCTATAAGGATACAGCAGCTAAAGATATTGAAAAGATCTCATTAAAAAAAGGAGTAATAGCTTGGATACCATTTATTTTAGTATTCTTAATAATAATTGTTACAAGCCCATTATTCTCAACAATTAATACTGCATTATCACAAATAAAAACATCAGTGCCTATATACACAGGTCCAGGAGCGAAACCGTATACATTTAAATGGATAGCAACTCCAGGTACACTTATAATAATAGCAACATGTATAGGTGGATTGATTCAAGGTGCTAAATTTGGTGAAATTATGAAAGTGTTGTTTGATACAGCAAAACAAATGACAAAGTCAGCTATAACAATAGTATCAATAGTTTCTCTTGCTAAGGTAATGGGATATAGTGGAATGATAAGATCTATAGCAGATGTTTTAGTTGTAGTTACAGGTGGTTTCTATCCATTTATATCACCAGTAATAGGAGCACTTGGAACTTTTGTAACTGGTAGTGATACTTCAGCTAATGTATTATTCGGAGAACTTCAAGTTGAAGTTGCGAATAAATTACATTTAAGTCCTTATTGGCTTGCAGCAGCTAATACAGGTGGAGCTACAGCAGGAAAGATGATCTCACCACAAAGTATCGCGGTTGCAACAGCAGCTACTGGAATACAAGGAACAGAAGGTAAGATACTTAATGGAACACTTAAATTCTGTTTAGCATATGTAATCATTTTAGGTTGTATTGCTTACTTTGGAGGAGGTTTTGCTCCGCAGTAAGATTAAAAATAAAAAGATAACATAGATATAATAAAAATGGTAGGATGACTTACCTTAAATTTTAAATATCTGATTGGGGGATTAATTATGGAAATTCTAGTTTGTATTAAACAAGTACCTGGAACAAGCAAAGTCGAAGTAGATCCTATTACAGGAGTACTAAAAAGAGACGGCATAGATTCAAAAATGAATCCTTATGATTTATTCGCCCTAGAAACAGCCTTTAGAATTAGACAACAAAAAGGCGGAGAAGTAAATGTAATAACAATGGGCCCACCTCAAGCTAAAGAAATAATAAAAGAAGCTTTTATGATGGGGGCGGATGAAGGTACATTACTTTCAGATAGAAAATTTGCTGGTGCAGATGTACTTGCAACAGCGTATACAATATCTCAAGGAGTTAAAATGACAGGAAATCCTGATCTTATAATATGTGGTAAACAGACAACAGATGGGGATACAGCTCAGGTTGGACCTGAAATGGCAGAATATTTAAAAATTCCACATGTAGCTAATGTCAGAAGAATTGTAGAAGTTAAGGAAAAGTCAATAACAGTTGAAATGGATATGCCCGAAACAGTAGAAATACAAGAAATTAAGTATCCATGTCTCATAACTGTAGAAAAGGATATTTTTACATCAAGACTACCATCTTATAAAATGAAGTTATCAACTAAAGAAAAGGAAATCAAAGTATTTGGATTAAAAGATTTTGAAGATATAGAAGAAAATCATTACGGATTAAATGGTTCGGCAACACAAGTTGAGAGGATATTCCCACCAGAAGTAAATACAGATAAAGAGATGTGGGAAGGAAATGGAGAAGAGCTTACAGATAAATTGCTAGAAAAACTTAAAGAACTTAAATTTGTATAAAACTAGAATATATATTTAGAACCTGGTACATGGAACTTATAATTCGGTATAAAGGGTTCCTAGCACCTAAATAAGACCTATTGCTTTAAAAAAATCAAGGGGGATTTATTATGGGAAAATTAGTTATTCATGAAGATAGATTAAACAAAGAAGTTATTGAAGAGTTGATAAAAGTTTGTCCGTTTGGAGCTATGGAAGAGAAAAATGGAAAATTAGAAATATCAGCAGCATGTAAGATGTGTAAGCTATGTGTTAGAAAAGGTCCAAAAGATGTAGTTGAATATGTAGAGGAAGAAACTCAACATATAGATAAAGATCTTTGGAAGGGAATAACAGTATATGTTGACCATGTAGAAGGAGAGATTCACCCTGTAACATATGAACTTATAGGAAAAGGAAAAGAACTTGCAGGAAAGATAAATCATCCAGTATATGCTTTATTTATAGGTCATAATATCAAAGATAAAGCAGAAGAGCTATTACACTATGGAGCAGATAAAGTATTTGTTTATGATTATGAAGAACTAAAGGAATTCAGAATAGAACCATATGCAGCAGCATTTGAAGATTTTATACAAAAGGTTAAGCCATCATCAATTTTAGTTGGAGCAACTACAGTTGGTAGATCACTTGCACCAAGAGTTGCAGCTAGATTTAAAACTGGACTTACAGCAGACTGTACGATACTTGATATGAAAGAGAATACAGACCTAGTTCAAATAAGACCAGCTTTTGGTGGAAACATAATGGCTCAAATTATAACTAGCAATAATAGACCTCAATTTGCCACAGTTAGATATAAAATATTCTCACCTTTAGAAAGAAGTGAAGAATATAAAGGAGAGATTGTAAACTGTGAAATGGATTCAAACAAGTTTGAATCAGGAATAAAGGTTCTTAGTATAACTAAAAAGGAAAAAGAAATAAGTATATCTGATGCAGAAGTTATAATAGCAGCAGGTAGAGGAATTAAATCAGAAAAAGATATGAAACTTATTGAAGAACTAGCTAATAAGTTAGGTGGCCAAATAGCTGGAACAAGACCTCTTGTTGAAGCAGGCTGGATAGATGCAAAACAACAAATAGGACTTAGTGGAAGAACTGTCAAACCTAAATTAATAATTACTGTAGGAATTCAAGGATCAGTACAATTTGTAGCTGGAATGAATAATTCAGATACAATAATTGCTATAAATAAAGATCCAAATGCTTCAATATTTAATGTAGCACACTATGGAATAGTTGGAGATCTTTATGAAATAATACCAAACTTAATACAACAATTAGATAGGGAAGAAGCGATAACAGAAGTTGCTTCAAGTTTATAAGGAATACTTAAAAACAAATTACGGATTTATATAAGAAGCTATCCCTTAGCTTCTAAAATGGGGAGGTTATAGCAATGTGCGAATACAAAAAAATAGATAATAAAGACTTAGAATTCTTAAAATTAGTAGTAGGTAACGATAATGTCCTATATGGTGATGAAATAAATGAAGATTATAGTCATGACGAATTAGGTGGAATAAGTAATTATCCAGATGTTTTAGTAAGAGTTCATTCAACAGAAGCAGTTTCTAAAATAATGAAATATGCATATGAAAATACTATACCAGTAGTTGTAAGAGGTTCAGGTACAGGACTTGTAGGGGCTTCCGTTCCACTACATGGAGGAATAATGCTTGAAACTACTGAAATGAATCATATATTAGAATTAGATGAAGAAAATTTAACTCTTACATTAGAACCAGGTGTACTTTTGATGGAGATAGGAAAATATGTAGAAGAAAATGATCTTTTCTATCCACCAGACCCAGGTGAAAAGAGTGCTACAATAGGTGGAAACATAAGCACAAATGCTGGGGGAATGAGAGCTGTTAAATATGGTGTTACAAGAGACTATGTTCGTGGTCTTGAAGTAGTTCTTCCAAATGGCGATGTTGTGCAGCTTGGTGGAAAAGTAGTTAAAAATAGTTCTGGATATAGTTTGAAAGATTTAATTATCGGTTCAGAAGGTACTTTAGGTATAGTAACAAAAGCTATATTGAAATTATTACCACTACCTAAAAAATCAATAAGTTTACTTATACCATATAACGATATAGATACAGCAATTGAAATGGTTCCAAAGATTATAAAATCAAAGGCAGTACCAACAGCAATAGAATTTATGCAAAGAGAAGTAATACTATGTGCTGAAGAGTATTTAGGAAAGAAATTCCCTGATACTTCATCAGATGCATATCTTCTATTAACATTCGATGGAAATAGTACAGAACAAGTTGAAAAAGACTATGAAACTGTTGCTGATCTTTGCTTAAAAGAAGGAGCATTAGATATATTCATAGTTGATACAGATGAAAGAAAAGAATCTGTATGGTCAGCTAGAGGAGCATTCCTTGAAGCAATTAAAGCATCAACTACTGAGATGGATGAATGTGATGTTGTTGTTCCAAGAAATAAAGTAGCAACATTTATAAAATATACTCATGAACTAGAAAAAGAGTTTAATATGAGAATACCAAGCTTTGGTCATGCTGGAGATGGAAATTTACATGTATACATTTGTAGGGATGATTTAAATGATAAAGATTGGAAAGATAATTTAAGTAAGTTGTTTGAATGCATGTATAAAAAATCACAAGAACTAAATGGACTTGTATCTGGTGAACATGGAATTGGTTATGCTAAGAAAGAATATATGTTTGAACAGTATGGAGATAGTTATATGAACATAATGAGAGGTATTAAGAAGGCTTTTGATGAAAAAAATATTTTAAATCCTGACAAAGTGTGTCGTTAATTTGATCCCTTTCAATACTCAATTAATATAGATAATCTGGTGGCGAATGCTGCCAGATTTTTATTGTTTTAAGCAAAATATAACAAAAACAACTTAAGGTATGGTGGTAAGTGTAGTATAATATTTATAAAGTTTATTATGTAAATGGAGGAATAAATATGAAACACAGAAGAAGTATTGCACTGATGATTGCAAGTGTATTTACGTTTGCTTTAACACCTATTAATTTTGGGAATGAAAATGTACAAGCTACAGAAATTTATACAAAATATGATAAAAGTTCAACTAAAGTAGGAAATAAATATGATATTAAAGAAAAAGTGTTAAAAGTAAAACAATTTGAAGATTGTACAGTAGTTTTGACTAAAATGGCGTTGTATTTTATAAAAGATGGAAAAGCTAATAAATACGATTTTAGTAAAAATGAAATATTATGTTCTACAAATATTCAAAGAGATGATAGATATGTATATGTATCTCCATATAAGAAAAATGGACAATATGAAATATTAACAATAGATACTAAGAATTTATCTAGTAAAATTACTAATGTAAGTAAATATGTTGATATTAACAATAATGATAAACTACAAGAATTTCTTATAGACAACAATAAAAATATATGGTTATCAATATATGAAAGTGATAAAAAACAATATAAATTATTAAAAATTAGTGATAAAGGAAAACAGGCTACAAAAGAAAAATATGTTATAAAAGAAGGAGAAAAGGATAGTTATAATAATGCTATTATAAATGTAAAAGTTGATAATGGTGAAACAGTATATTTCAAGGTTACACAGATAGATAAAAGTGGAAACAATCAATATATATTAAAAAGTATATCAAAAAACGGAGAAGAAAAAAATATTAGGATTAAGAATGATATTAGAGATTATGTTATAGATGAAAATGGATGTATTTGGACTATATCTAAAGAAAAAGTAGAATATTTATCACCAAGTGGAGCGAGGTTAAAATTATTTAATGGTAAAGATATAAAAGATATAACTATAGATAGTAAATATAATATTTGGATTTTGGATAATGATAAAATCAAAGAAGTTTATAATGATAAGATTAAAGATGTTTATAATGTAGCAAAAGATAGTAAAGAATTTAGTGTATACTCAAAAGATAATATTGTTATAAAAAATACTAGAGGATTTACAATAAAAATAAATGGACAAGATGAAGAAGTTTCAGTCGATAGCTATGTTGGAAATTCTGCTGTTGTATTAAAAGATAAAGATTCACAAATTAGAATTTTAAGTGACGAATATGATGAGAAATTAGATTACAAAATGGATGATGATGTTGTATTAGATGTTACTTTAAAAGATGATAAATTTATTTTAAATAATAAAATAAGAACTAACTTTTCAACATATTGTAATTCAATGGTATATAATGGAGAAGTATATTTATTAAAGTATAATACACTTTACAAAGTAAAAAATCATTCTATGGAAGAATATATTAAATTTAATAAAGAAGAATATAATGAATTTGCAAGTAATATAAGCGTTGATAAAAATGACAATATTTATATAGTTGGAATAAAAAATATTTATATAATAGATAAGGATAAAAATATAGATAAAATTCCTTTATCAAAAATTTATCCGGATGAAGTAGCTGATGAAAATATATTATTAAAAGATAAAAATAAAGATGTATATGTGATTACACGAACAAGAAAAGGTATAAAATTTAATAAATTAGATGGTAAGAATTTTAGAACAATCAACTATAGATTTCAAGATGGAAAAGAGCCAATAAATATATTTTTAAATGAAAAAGATGAATTTGAATTTGTATACAAAGATAATAAAAATGAATATAAAGTTTATAAATTAGATGAAAACTTACTTCCACAAGAAGATGATAGGTTTAGCAATGAAGGCTTAGGGCTTATGAAGACTTATAATGAAATTAGAGGTTTAAAAAAGACTGATGATGGTAAGTTAATATTATGGATCGGAAAAAATATGATTTATACTAAAAAACGAGTAGAAGAAAAATTTATAGGGCTTTATGATATTGGGTCAAATGATAGTATAAATAGTATGCTTAAAGGAAAAGATGGACGAGTTTATATTGGAACTTCTAACTCTGGGATTATATGTTATGGACAAAAAATAGATAAGAATCCAGCTAATTATACAGAAATAGTTCCAAAGCAAGGCAATAAGGTTGATAAAGATAAGGAATGGACTATAAGATTTAATAAAAAATTAGATAAAAATAGTGTAAATGAAGATAATATAATTGTAGTAAAAGAAGATGGAGAAATAGAGCCAGTAAAACTTACTTTAAATGAAGATGGAACTTCAATTAAAATTACTTCAGAAAAAAAGTATGAAGAGCAACAAAATTATTATATATTTATAACTAAAAATATTAAATCAGAATCTGGAAAAAAATTAAAAAAAGACATATATGGGAAATTTATAGTTATAAAATCTAATAAAATTGAGGATGTAGCAAAATTTGAAATTATTGAACCGGCAAATATAGATACTAAGAATAAAGAAGTTATGAAAACTGTTATTAACAAATGGAAAGATAAAACTGAAGATGAAGCACGTCTAAAAAATAATATATTAAAAGTAGGAAAAGTTTCAGTGAAAGAAGTTAAGATAGCAGATGATACAGCATATATATTATTTAATGCTGAAATTTTAAATAAAGTTAATGATAAAATAGAGAAAAGAGAAAAGAATATCGGATTGAATTGCAAAAAGGTTGATAAGTCTTGGAATATAATTAAATAATAAATATGCATAAAAAATCCTCTCTATAATATATAGAGAGGGTTTTTTATAGTTATTAAGCATTTGCTTGCTGTAATTTTTCGATTCCGATTCTAATTCTTCTTAAAGATTCTTCTTTTCCTAGGATTTCAGCAAGTTCAAAAGCTCCACCAGGTGAAGAAGCTTCTCCAGATAAAGCAGTTCTAACAGGCCAGAAAACAACTCCATTTTTAACTTCTAATTCTTTAACTAATGCATAGATTACATCATTAAGACTATCAAAAGTCCAATCTTGTAAATTTTCTAGAGCAGGAAGTGCTTTTTCTAAAGTTACTAATGAGTTTTCAGAATTAGTTTTCATTTTTTTATGAGCATATATTGAAATATCATAATCAGGTAATTCTTTTACAAAGCCTACAAGTTCAGGTATTTCAGTAAATACTTCAATTCTAGTTTGTACTTGTTCACTTAATTTTAGTAAGTTGTACTTTTTCATTTCTTCTTCTGTGAAGACTTCTTTATAGTAGGGTAATGCATATTCATGGAATTCTTCAAGAGAAAGTTTCTTTATATATTCGCCATTCATCCATTTTAATTTTACAGTATCAAATATAGATGGAGCTTTATGAATATTTCTATAATCAAATTGTTCAACTAATTCTTCAAGAGTAAATATTTCTTGATTAGTTCCTGGATTCCATCCAAGAAGAGCTATAAAGTTTACAACTGCATCTTTTAGATATCCTTTTGCAAGTAAATCTTCAAAAGAAGCATCTCCATTTCTCTTACTTAATTTATTATGAGCATCTTTCATAATTGGAGGACAGTGAATATAAGTTGGTATATCCCATCCAAAAGCATTATATAATCTGTTGTATTTTGGAGCAGAAGATAAGTATTCATTTCCACGTACAACGTGAGTTATTCCCATTAAATAATCATCTATAACATTTGCAAAGTTATATGTTGGAAGACCATCTGATTTAATTAATATCATGTCTTCAAGTTCTGAATTATCTACTGTAATTGTTCCGTAGATTTCATCTTCAAAAGTTGTTTCACCATTTAAAGGATTTTTTTGTCTTATAACATAAGGTATACCTGATGCTAAATTTTCTTCAACTTTTTCTTTAGAAAGATTTCTACAATGACCATCATATTTAAAAGTACCAGATGTTTCTTTTAATGAATCAAGTCTTTCTTTATCACAGAAGCAGTGATAAGCTTCACCTTTTTCAATTAACTCTTTTGCATAGTCTAAGTAAGTTCCACGTCTCTCGCTTTGAATGTAAGGACCTACAGGACCACCGATATCCGGACCTTCATCATGTTTTAATCCAGTCATTTTTAATGTTTTATATATTACATCAACGGCACCTTCAACGTATCTTCCTTGATCTGTATCTTCAATTCTTAGTATGAACTTACCATTATCATGCTTTGCAATAAGATAAGTGTAAAGTGCTGTTCTCAAGTTTCCAACGTGCATATATCCAGTTGGACTTGGTGCAAATCTTGTTCTAACTTCATTTGCTGACATCTATTTTCACTCCCATATTTATGTATATTTAAATAACCTTTATATGTAATAAGAGGTATCTCAAAATTCTATTTTAATCATATACCAAGGCATAGCGTGTGTCAATTATTCCAGTTTATTTCTTACATGAATTTTTACCGAGTTGTAATTTATCTGTAATATAAACGTAATATTTATAAAAAGGTATTATTATACTATAAGTCTATAGAGTATAAACCAAAAGCTTTTTTATATGGTAAATTTAAAATCTAGGAGGAAAAAATGATAAACAGAAAATTAAAATGTTTAATAATTGTAGCAGCAATATCATCAATTTGTATGGGGTGTTCAAAAAAAACAGAAAGTAAAAAAGATTCTAATAAAAAGACAGCAACCATAGAGCAGAGTGTAGGTAAGAATAATTCAACTAATAGCGTAGTTGTTTTAGGTAGCAAGAGTGCTGTTAAAAAGTATAACAGTAAAAGTAATTCTAAAATTAAGGTTAATGAAAAGAAACTAAAGGAGAAAATATCATACAAAAAGTTAAGTGCAAAGAAAAAATCAGCTAATACGACAAAAATGATTAAGAAAAAAGCAAGTGTCAAAAAAAGACCAGTTATTAGTAAAGAAAACAGATTAAGTAAAAAAGTAGCTAGAAGAGCAATTAACAAAAATATTAGAGGTAAGAATACAAGAAAAAATACTATTAGAAAGAATAGAGTAGTTTCCAGCAAAAAGAACAGATTAAGTAAAAAAGTAGCTAGAAGAGCAATTAACAAAAATATTAGAGGTAAGAATACAAGAAAAAATACTATTAGAAAGAATAGAGTAGTTTCCAGCAAAAAGAACAGATTAAATAAAAAAGTAGCTAGAAGAGCAATTAACAAAAATATTAGAGGGAAGAATACAAGAAAAAATACTATTAGAAAGAATAGAGTAGTTTCCAGCAAAAAGAACAGATTAAGTAAAAAAGTAGCTAGAAGAGCAATTAACAAAAATATTAGAGGTAAGAATACAAGAAAAAATACTATTAGAAAGAATAGAGTAGTTTCCAGCAAAAAGAACAGATTAAATAAAAAAGTAGCTAGAAGAGCAATTAACAAAAATATTAGAGGCAAGAATACAAGAAAAAATACTATTAAAAAGAATAGAGTAGTTTCCAGCAAAAAAATAAATTAAATAAAAAAACATATTAAAATAAGAAAAAGTCTCTATACTTTTAAAGTGTATCCTATGAAGTAGACAATTTAAAAAAGTCTATTTCATAGGATTTTTTATGTATAATAGAATAAAAGAATTTTAAATGTGAGGTTATGCAAATGAGTAAAAAATTATTTACTAAAAAAGAAGTTAAAATATTATCTGAAAACAAATATGTTAAAAGAGTAAGTTCAAAAGGAATTATTTATATTGATAAATTTAAGAAAATTTTTATAACCGAAAATGAATTAAATAAATTTCCAAGACAAATACTTTTTTAAAACGTCATTGACATAGGGTAAATTTTATTTAAGGTTAGAGACTTTTATTATGTTGTATAAATAAAAAAACTAAAAAACAAATTATCAAATATAGATGACATTATAATATAAACATAGTATACTAATATAGAATTTCCATATCAATATTAATATTAATTATAAAATTAAAAAATTTATAAAGGAGAGAATAAAATGTACATAAGTGATTCAGATAATAATAAAAATATTGTAAAATATTACTTGTATTTACTGGGATTATTATCTATAGGATGGATAACTTTTTTTATTATAAAATTAAGAGATAGTTTTGTTACTGGCGGAGGAAAATTTGATAATATAGCAATTAATTATGTTTCAAGTATTAGAAACCATACTCTTAATAAGCTAGTAGTTATAGTAAGTAAAAGTGGTGATACAATAACAGCTATAATATTTACCATTTTAGTATTTGCGTTTTTCTACATAATAAGAAGAAAAAAAGAAGCTTGGTTTTATTCTATAACAGTTTTAATAATTGCCATTATTAGTCAAGTGTTAAAATTTATAGTTAAAAGACCAAGACCAACAGGAAATTGGCTTGTAAATATACATGGATATAGTTTCCCAAGTGGTCATTCCGTATTATCTATGACAGCTGCTTTACTCATAATATATTTTGTTTTAACAAGTTTAAGCAATAAGGGAGTAGCGGTAGTATTAAGTATACTTATATATATTTATGGTTCGTCAGTAGGACTTAGTAGAGTATACGTGGGTGTGCATTATATAAGTGATGTAGTTGGAGGTTGGACTCTTGCAACTATATGTGTTTTTATAAGCTTATTAATATTTAACAAAATAAATAATAAAGAATCTACTAAGTATATATTATAAAATAAAGTTTAAGGGTTATCTTAAAGAAATTTTTAAGATAACCCTATTTTTATACTTATTTTATACTTAATTGTGGAATTAATCTAATGCAAATAAATCCATAATATGGTAATATTGTATATGTAAATTATTGGAAAAGAAATGGGGGACTATATGGAGGACAAGTTAATTATTATAGATGACCTAAGTAAATTTTCATCTAAGTCTGTTAAGACCCGAAGTTCTATGAAAGAATGCATATTTAAAATATTGGGATATACTTTTATGTTTTATTTAATGAGATTAATTTTTATAATTCCAATATATATTTTTTCTAGTGGAAATATGAGCTTGTTTAAACTTTACAATAATCGTTATACGTATAATAGTCCAAGCTATAATGATATATGGGCAAACTTTAATAAAGCTTTCTTAAATGTTTTTCAAAATAGAGATTATTTAATTAAATATATGATTATAAGCTTTATAGTTTTAAGTGTATTATTTATATTAATAAGTAATTCTCCAATGGGAATACTTGTAAGCTTTTTTGTGATAATAATATCACCATATATAGTATATAATGTGTGTTTACCTATAATATCTTTTTTATACGTACCTTTAAATTTTATATGCTTATTTATTGATAACTGTTTACCAGAAAGGATACCAATAATTCAATTATGGGGAATACTTGGTTTTATATTTGGAATTATACAAGTTATAAGGAAAAGTAACAAAAAAGCCATTATTACTTTCCTTATAATATTAATAATATGTTTTGCTATAACTAACTATAAGTTTTGTATACAAAATGCATTTCCTCTTAAGAGTTTTTTCTAATAATCAATTTATATATATAGTAGTTTTTTTAGGTATATTATAATAAATAAATTTTGCATCATTTATGGAAAGTCTTATACACCCATGAGATAATTTAGCGCCTAGTATGCCATTTGCAACGCTTCCATTTCTATTCAGCAATATTGTATGAAATAGATAATCTCCATTTATTTGAGTGAAATATTTACACATCAATTTAGGATTATTTTTGACAATAAATGATTCACCTTTATTTCCTATAGAAAAAGTTCCTTTTATCGTAGGGGTAGAGGATTTTCCAACAGTGCAGGGTAACGTTTTTATAAGTTTCCAATGATGATTATATCCTTTAAATATATAAGTTTTAGGTGTATTAGTATTTACCCATATATAGTAGTCTGTTACACTATTTGAATTTCTTTTGTTTATAAAATTTTCAAAGTAATTAGAGCTATCAACGGGAGAAAAAATATTGTCTTTGGGATTATACATAGTTTTTTCCGTTGGCTCTAAATCTAACTTTTTTAAAGTTGATTTACCGACTATACCGTCTTTAGATAAATCATTTCTTTTTTGAAAGTCGTAAAGTGCAGTTTCAGTAGAATCACCAAATATTCCATCAGAATTTATTTTATATCCAAATTTATTAAGTTTTTGTTGTAATGTTTTAACCTCATTTCCACGTGAGCCTAATTTTAAAGGTGTAAATTTTTTTTCTTTAATTTCTGATACTGCGGGATTATCTTTATTTTTCTCTAAGGTATTTTTATTTTGAGATAATTCTTTTTCATCAGTATTATTTTCAATGCTATGAGATTCTGTGTTTATACTTTTTTTAATTAATAAATTTTTTTTGAAGGTTTTCCCATATACTTTAATGCTACACAATGAAGTTAAAGAAAATATAAAGATAAAAAATAATATTATTGCATTTCTTTCGCATTTCATAGTATTCCTCCTATCATATTTCAATATATGGAATTGATTGATAATATCAATATATGAGTTCAATAGAAAAATAGTAATGATTTAAAAAAAATATATTATGTTGAAAAAGGAATATTTTCATAAAATGAAAAATAACATATATAGGAAAAACGTTAAGAGGGGTTTAAAGTATGGACATAAAAAGTGTAATAATAAAAAAGATAGAGGAGTATAGAGGGAGTATTACTAATTTTCTTATTGATATGATAAATATACATAGTGTTACTTATAATGAAAAAGAAGTTATATTAAGAGTTAAAGAAGAAATGGACAAAATTGGATTTGATGAAACATTCATAGATGGAATGGGTAATATTATTGGAAGATTAGGAAATGGAAGTAAAGTTATAGCTATAGAAGCTCATGTTGATACAGTAGATGTAGGGGATGATGATTTATGGAATCAAAATCCATTTAGTCCTGAAATTAAGGACGATGTTATATATGGAAGAGGTACACTTGAGCAAAAAGGTGCTATGGCGTCAATTGTGTATAGTGGTAAAGCTATTAAAGATTTGGACCTCACAGGGGATTATACGGTTTATGTAATAGGATCTATAATGAAAGAAGAATATGATGGAGAAGCTTGGAAATATATAATAGAGAAGGATAATATAAAACCTGATTTTGTTGTTATAACTGAACCTACAAATCTAAATATTCATATAGGAAGTAGGGGAAGGGCCGAAATAGAAGTTATTATAAATGGATTAAGCACTGATTCAGGAGATTGTATAAGGGGGATAAATGCTATTTATAAGGCTCTTCCTGTAGTTAAAGATTTAGAGAAATTAAACCAATTATATAAAAGTGATATTTTAGGAAAAGCCTCTATTTCTGTTAATAAAATATCTTGTGAAAGTCCATCTAAATCATGTATATCTGATAAATGCATTATTAGCATTGATAGAAGAATGGTTTTAGGAGAAAATGTAGATGATATTATTAAGGAATTAAGTTGTTTAAAATCTATTAAAAATCACAATGTTAAAATAAACATAGCAAATAAGATAACATATACGGGGTATAGTTATAGTACCAATAATATTTTAAAGCCATGGATTATAGATAAAGATAGTTTTATATTAAAAAAAACTATTGAAGCATATAAAACCATGTATGATATAGAGCCAGAAATAAAAAAATCGATATTAACTACAAATGGAAGTATAACTTATGGTATGTTTAAAATTCCGACTATAGGTTTTGGTCCAGGCAAAGAAATATTGGCATATAGTCCAAGAGAACAAGTTTCAATAGATGACTTAATAAAAGCTTGTGAACTATATGCAATATTACCGTTAAAGTTAAGTACAAAATAAATGTTATATAGTTATATAGGAATTGCCATCAAGGGGTATTAACATTTGTAAAGGAGGATTACCACTTGAATTTCCAATGGCATAAAGAGTATAAAATCTATTAGGTTTTAACACTATGTTTGGTATTGTTAAAATAACTTTATTAGTTCCAGTTGGTTTAGCTTGAATCGTATAAGTACCTGTTTTTATTGGGGTATAGTCTGTTCCTTTTTCAAATTCTACATCTTTGAAAAGTATAGTATCATTAGGCAAAGTTATATCTAGGTTTGGAGTATCAGGAGATAGATGTACAAATTTAATGTAAGCATTATTTGGAGGTATTGGAAGTTTAGGTTCTTCATAAGGAAGGACGTGAATATTTTTAAGTGTATTTTCAAGTGCTAATGTAAAAATTTTATTAGAAGGTATTTTTATTTGGGTATCAATAATAGGATATGAGAGTTTACCAGCAGGAAAAACCTTTATATTATATAGACCAGGTATTATGGAAATATATTGAGTAAAGTCTTTATATTTTAAATTAGGAGTTATTAGTTGATTATTCAAATATACGTCTACTGATGGTGTATTTGGTGATGCATGAAGTAGTCTTATAAAAGATTTAGTTTCAATTCTCCAATAAGGATATAAAGTCATAGTAATATTCACCCTTTTAAAATATTTATACATAATATAATATGCTTACGTAAATGTATTTGTGATATATGATTTAATTATTATGTTGACGTAAATGTTGGGTAAATGTATAATTTTATGAAATAATATATTAAAATACTTTTAGGGGGAAGAAAAATGTCAGATATAAGATTAAAAAAGTTGGCTAGACTATTGGTTAATTATTCAGCAGAAGTGAAAAAAGGCGATTTTGTGCTTGTGCAATGTGAAAATATATGTGAGCCTTGGATGGTTGAAGTAGTAAAAGAGGCTATAATTGCAGGAGCACATGTAGAAACTAAATTAACTTCTCATGAAGTAGATCGAATAAAGTTAAAATATAGTACTGAAGAACAATTGCAAGAAGAAAATTTTATACAAAAGATTTCTTTAGACAAGGCAGATGTGTGGTTAACTGCATGGGGAACCAAGAATACTAAAGCAAATGCCAATATTGATCCTAAAGTATTAAAATTAAGTGCTAAAGGAGCTACAAGTTGGAGAGAGATTTATTCAAAAAAAATGGGAGATGGATCACTTAGATGGTGTGGAACCCAATTTCCAACTTATGCGGATGCACAAGAGGCCAGTATGAGCCTTGATGAGTATGAGGATTTTGTGTATGGAGCTGGTCTTTTGGATTCAGATGATCCAGTACAAGAGTGGAAAAAGGTAAGTGAATATCAAGAAAAATGGGTAAAATATTTAGACACAAAAAAGGAATTACATATTATCTCAGAAGGAACTGATATAAAAGTAAATATAGAAGGTAGAAAATGGATAAATTGCGATGGGAAAGTTAACTTTCCAGATGGAGAGGTATTTACATCTCCTGTTGAAGATGGAATTAATGGATTTATAACTTTTAGTTTTCCAGGAATTTATATGGGAAAAGAGATTGAGGGAATAAAATTAGAAGTTGAAAATGGTAGGATTATAAATGCAACAGCAAAAAAAGGAGAAGAACTTTTAAAAACACTTTTATTAATTGATGAAGGAGCTTCTAAATTTGGAGAAGTTGCTATAGGAACTAATTATGGAATTAAAAAGTTTACAAGAAATATGTTGTTTGACGAGAAAATAGGCGGAACTATTCATATGGCAATAGGTGATTCTATGCCAGAAGCAGGTGGAAAAAATACATCTACTATTCATTGGGATATGCTTTGTGACATGAGAAATGGTGGTAAGATATATGCAGATAACGAGCTATTCTATGAAAATGGAAAATTTATAGAAAAAGTATTATAGTTTTATAAAGAAAAAAACTGCTGATTAAGTCAGCAGTTTTTCTAGAACATACGTTTATTTCTTCTACCTCTTCTAAATTTATTTGAGATAAATTTAGAGATAAAAATAATTAATCCGATTACTACAATACATCCAATACCTAAGCCTAAATATAAAAGTATGTTATCTTTTATTAAACCTGAAGAAGAAATTGTAGGATATAAATCATAAGTTTTAGTTGCAGTTCTTTGTTTTAATACTAGCTTACCAATACTCTTGTTTTTGCTTAATTTGCCTATGCCTATGTCTATGTCCGGTAATTCAAATTCGGTTTTAGTTTCTGCTTTATTGAATTCATTATCATAGTAGGTAACATCTTCTTTTACTGTTACAGGAATATTAATTGTTTTTGTAGGTCCGAAGAATTTTAAAGGTCTATACTTTATAGATAAAGTTTTTAATTCAGTATCTGCTTTATAAAGAGGTACTTGTTTTGCTGAATATGCCCAATTGACAATTTTGACCATATCATTAAATACATATGTATCATTTTTATCGTAAGCTGATTTCATTACAACTCCAATAAGGATTCTACCATCCTTATTAAACATAGCTACTAAACATCTTCCTGCTTTAGAAGTGTAACCAGTTTTACCACCTATACACACTGCATTAGATACAGGAACATTTTTAATATTAATACCTATCTTAGAATCTAAAGTTTGACCTAGTAGTTTATTTCTATTTTCAGGGTAACCAAGAACTCCATTTGTTAGTTCTATTTTATCTTTTTTAAGATTCATAGTTTTTCTTACCCATTCATTTTCATAAGCTGCCTTGCCTATAACACTTAAATCATAAGCTGAAGTATAGTGGTCTGTAATTCCAGTATCTAACCCATTAGGTGTTACAAAATGGGTATGTGTTAAACCTAGTTTTTTAATTTTGTCATTCATCATCTTGGCAAAATTATCTACGTTTCCTGCCACATTGTCAGCTATCATATAAGCTATATCATTAGCTGAATGTAAAAGTAATCCTTTCATTGCATCATCAGCACTCATCTTATCTCCTACTTTAAGTTGACCCTTAAGAAAGGAACGTAAAGTATATTCAGGTTGTTTTGAAGCACCATTGGTATATGTAAGTATATCAGTAGGTTGCTTGTTTTCTGCTAATAATAAAGCTGTTAAAAGTTTAGTGGTACTTGCTGGATACATTGGAGATGTATCAACATCTTTAGTATATATTACTTCTCCAGTTTTAGCATCAACTACAATTGCAGATTTTCCAACTATATTTGGTGCATTAAGATTAGCAGCGAAGGCTGTTGTACAAAATGAAAGAAAGATTAATGTTGTTAGTAATAAAGTTGAAATTTTACGTCTCAAAGTCCATCTCCCCCAATATAAATTTTTTATGTATTTAAATAGATTTAAATACGATTTTAGTATAACATTTTAATATGTTATAAACAACAAAAAAAGTAATATAAAGAGAATGGAAGAGGAGAGTTTTTATGAATAATATAATAAGTGTATTTAAAAATAGAAAGGGGGAATCTATAGAAAAATTTAGAAAGAGTTCAGTTATGATATTGCTTATAGAAGAAGAAGGAGAAATTTATTTAGTATTTGAAAAAAGAGCTTTAAGTTTAAGAAAGCAACCTGGAGATGTATCACTTTCAGGAGGAGCAATAGAGGATGGAGAAACACCTAAAGATGCTGCAATTAGAGAAACATTCGAAGAATTAAATATAAATAAAGAAGATTTTGAATTTATTGGAGAAATGGATTATCTTATAACTCCATTTAATTCTATAATATATACATTTGTGGGTAAAATTACAACGGACGTAATTTATCCAAATAAGAATGAAGTTGATCATATATTTAAAGTACCATTGAAATTTTTTATTGAAAATAAACCCCAAAAGTATGAAGGAATGATAAAGCAACACTATAAAGATGATTTCCCTTTTAATCTTATCAATGGTGGAAAAAACTACAAATTTAGTTCGAAAACATATTATCAATATTTTTATAAATATAATGAATATGTAATATGGGGATTTACTGCAATGATAATTAAAAGATTTATAGAGATAATTAAATAATTTTTATTGATAAAAATGGATATTGAGGATAATATGGTTTTATAAATTAGTTATTATAAATATTATTTAATAGGAGTGAGATTATGGAAAACGTATATACTTGGCACAATAAAATTTTAGGAGAAAAGGTAGTTAAAGAATTAAAAGAAAATTATTTTGATGCAATATATTTTGAAACAAGAAAAGAAGCAGCTGAATATATTCTAAAGAATATAAATCATGGCGATAGTGTAGGATTCGGAGGATCAGTTACAATACAATCATTAGGAATAAAGGATAAAGCAATACAAAAAGGAGCAAAGATATTGGATCATGGAGATCCAAAACTTACTTTAGAAGAAAAATCACAAGTTAAAAGGGCTCAATTGACAAGTGATTTATTTTTATGTAGTAGTAATGCTATTACTATGCAAGGAGAATTAGTAAATGTAGATGGTGCTGGAAATAGAGTAGCAGCTATGACGTTTGGTCCTAAAAAGGTTATTGTTGTAGCAGGAGTAAACAAAATTACTCGTGATGAAAAAGCAGCTCTAGAAAGAATAGAAATTTTAGCTGCCCCTAAAAATTCTAAAAGACTTTCACAAAATACACCATGTGTAAAAACAGGAGTATGTATGAATTGTAAAAGTGAAGATAGGATATGCAGAATATATTCTGTTATCAAAAGAAAGCCTATGGGAGCAGATATAACTGTTGTAATAATAGGAGATGAAATGGGATATTAAAAATTAAAAGGAATAAAATTAATTGAATTATTTTATTTATTCGGTATTTTTTGGAGGGAATGTTATGAAAAATAATTTTAAAAACATAGCATTAATAATGATATTATCAATAATTTTACTGTTTACAATTTCTTTAAGTACTAATAGTAAGGTTTATGCAAATCCTAAGAATAGTGTTAGTGTGGAGGAACAGAATAAAACGAAAAATAGTAAATCTAAACAGGAAAATTTAAAAAAACAGAATACAACAGATGAAAAAAAACATATATCAAAGCAAAAAATAGGTATTGGAGTAGGGATAGTTTTGGTAGTTTTAGTTATAGGACGTGCTATAACTCCAAAAGAGGCGTTTAGATAAAATTAGATGGAAATATTGAACTGAATTTTAAAAAAACAGATAAAATTTTGAAAAGGTATTCAAAATTTACAATTAATGGTTTATAATATACTTATTCATATAAATTTAGGGGGTATTATATATGGCTAAGTGTCCGTTTCTATCTACTTATAAAAATAGAGTAAATTGTTTTAAAGAATGTCCATTTCATGAATATGAAGATTCAAATGGAGAATGTCCATTTATGTCAATTGATATGCAAGAAAGCGTAAAAAAAGATTATATTTATAATGAAATATTTAAAAGTCAGAGTATTAATTTATTAGATGAATTGTATGAAGAAAAGAATTTTACTAAGATATTTCAAAGTGTTTAATATATAAAAAGTGATTGTACTTCATAAAGAATTAGTATATCTTTATAAAGTACAATCACTAAAGTTTATTCATATAAGTTTGAATACTTATCAAGTAAATCGTGTTTCAGAGTCCAAAGATCTGTTGAAAGGTCTACATAATAAGTATGAGGATTTTCAAAACGTAAAACTTCTTCCCAAAGTTTGTTAGTTTCTTTTTTTACAATATTTTGTATTTCTTTAACAGTAGGACTTTCATAACAAGGCTTACCTTTAGAAAATATTTGAACCATTAAATCCTTAGCATAATATTTAATTAATTTTTTTCTTTTCCAAGTATGAACTGGATTGAATATTTCAAGTGGTTTAGAAAAATCTAATTGTTCATCTCTAAGACATATTAAATCTGCTAAGGCTGTATCGGTATTTTTATCAAACAGTCTATAAATTTTCTTAAAACCAGGATTTGTTATTTTGGCTTCGTTTTCGCTTATTTTAATTTTAGGTATTATCTCTTCGTTATCTTCTATAGCAACTAATTTATAAACACCACCGAAAACTGGTTCAGATCGAGCAGTTATTAATCTTTCACCAACACCAAAACTATCTATTTCTGCACCTTGGCTTAATACATCTGTTATTATATGTTCATCTAATGAATTAGAAATTATTATCTTAACATCAGGAAAACCAGCATCGTCTAGTAGTTTTCTACATTTTTTAGTAAGATAAGTAATATCGCCACTATCAATTCTTATTCCCTTTGGTCTATATCCCATAGGTATTAATACTTCATTAAATACTTTGATAGCATTTGGTATACCTGATTTTAATACATTATATGTATCTACTAATAATACACATTCACTAGGATAAGATTTTGCCCAAGCTTCAAAGGCTTTATATTCAGTAGGGAAAAGTTGTACCCAGCTATGAGCCATAGTACCAAGACATGGAACGTCAAACATTTGCTCTGCTATAGTACAAGCTGTTGCATTACATCCTCCTATGATAGCGGCTCTTGCACCATAAATTGCACCATCGTATCCTTGAGCACGTCTTGAGCCAAATTCCATTACAGGTCGTCCTTCAGCGGCTTTACAAATTCTATTTGCTTTTGTAGCAATTAAGGTTTGATGATTTATAGTAAGTAAGATCATAGTTTCTATAAATTGCGCTTGGATTATAGGCCCTCTAACAGTAACTAATGGCTCACTAGGAAAAACAGGGTTTCCTTCTGGTATGGCCCAAACATCACATTCAAATTTAAAGTTTTTTAGGTAGTCAAGAAACTTATCTGAAAACATTTTCTTATCTTTTAAATATTGTATATCTTCATCTGTAAATTTTAAAGTAGAAAGATATTCTATAAGTTGTTGAACTCCTGCCATTATACAGTATCCGCCACCATCAGGAACTCTTCTAAAATACATATCAAAGTATGCTATTTTTTCTCCTACATTATGATCAAGATAGCCGTTTGCCATAGTTAGCTCGTAAAAATCTACTAACATAGTAAGATTTCGAGTATTTTTAATACTAAAAATGTTGTTATTCTCCATTTATTTCCCCTCTAACTAATAAGTCTTTTTAAATTCTTCATGTATATACACTTATTTAATCACATATTATTTTAATCCTTTATTAAGATTATTACAACAATTTTTAATTTTTAAAGGAAAATAATGAAAAAATAAAGAATATTATTTATATATTTAGAAGTATAAATTAGGATTATAAAAATGTATATACAATTATATGATATACTTTATATTATAGTTTATACATTAACAGGAAATGTAAAGTGGGTGCAAAAAATGATAGAAAAGAGTATTTTGGAAGAATTTTTTTATTTAAGAGATAAAATAATTGAATATAGATATAAAGAATTAAATGAAGAACAACTAAGTGCAGTTTTAAGTAATAATAGAAATTTAGCCGTAATAGCATGTCCTGGAGCAGGAAAGACAACTACACTTATTAGAAAAGTAGATTATTTAGTTACCTTTGGACCAATATATAAAACTAAATATTATCCAGAGAGTTTGAATAAAGAAGATATAGAAATTTTAAAAGAATATATAGATTATAACAAAGTTAATAAAAGATTAAATTTTTTATTAAGACAAAAGGCTATAAATCCTAATAATATAATGATTATAACTTTTACAAGAGCTGCAGCTAAAAATATGAAAAAAAAGTATAAAGCTTTAGGAAATTATAAAAGCTCACCTTTCTTTGGGACGTTTCATGGTCTTTTTTATAAAATATTAAGCAGGGTGGAAAATAGAATAAATATAATAAGCACTTCAATAGCATATAAGCTTATAAAAGGAGTGTTATCTACTTATTTGGATGAGATAAGCGATGAGAAGATTAAAGAAACTTTAAATTCAATATCATATTATAAAACAATTAATGAAGATAAAGACAAGTTTTCTCCTAAGATAGATAAAGATATATTTTTAGAATGCTATAGAACATACGAAGATTATAAACTTAAAAATAATTTGTTGGATTTTGATGATCTTCAATTAAGGTGTAAGTCTTTATTTATGAAAAATATTAAATTACTTAATGGATATAGAAATCTTTTTAAATATATACTTATAGATGAATTTCAAGATTGTGATGAAATTCAAATAGATATATTAAAATTATTAAATGAAGATAATTCTATTTTTGCAGTAGGGGATGAGGATCAATGCATTTATGGATTTAGGGGATCAAAACCAGAATGCATGGTTAATTTCGATATGCATTTTAAAGATGGAAAGAAGATATTTTTAACTACTAATTATAGATGTCCTAAAAGCGTAGTTAATATTTCGGATAATCTTATAAAAAATAATAAGATGAGAAATGACAAAATATTTAATGCAAATAAAGAAGATATGAATAAAATAAATGTGATGAATTACATAGATGAAAGAAATCAAGCAGATAGTATATCAATAAATATTATGAAATTAAATTCTGTTAGTGGATATAGATATGAAGATAATGCAATTATTTATAGAACGAATGTAGAAAGTAGAAGCATAATAGATTCATTTATTAGAAAGAAGATACCTTTTCAATTATTAGATAAAGAGTACAATTTTTTTGAACATTTTATATGCAAAGATATAATTGCATACTTAAAATTAAGTATAGATTGTGCTGATAAAGAAAGTTTTCTTAGAATAATAAATAGACCATTTAGATATATAAGTAAAGTAAATTTAGAAAAAGTTAAAAGAAATAATTCGGGACAAGATTGTTTTGAAATTTTAAAAGATAATGAGAATATACCTCCATTTCAATTAAAAAAGATAGATGATATAAAAAAGGATATACAGTATTTAAATAAGATATCGTTAGCAGGTGCCATTAATTCTGTTTTAAATAATCTAGAATACTATGAGTATTTAAAAGATTATAGTATAAAATTTAAAATGGATATATCAGAATTAGAAGAAATTTTAGAGGAATTTATATCAGCATCTAAAGATTATAATACTATAATAACTTTTTTAGCTCATATTAATGAAGTTGAATATGAAATAAAGAATAATAAAAATAATGAACAAAAAAGTGGTGTTATATTGAGTACAATTCATGGAGTTAAAGGAATGGAGTTTAAAAATGTATTTATTTTAAACTGTAATGAAGAGAATATACCACATATAAATAGTATAGAAACAAATATAGAAGAAGAGAGAAGACTTTTTTATGTAGGGGTAACTAGAACTATAGAAAATCTTTGGTTATGTATATGTAATGATATTAGGGGTAAAACTAAGAAGACATCTAGATTTATTGAAGAATGTGACTTATCTATAATATTTAATAATTTATTTAAAAAAGATGATATGGTGATTCATAAGAGTTTTGGAAATGGAAAAATAATAAGTGTTAATAACAATATTATAGAAATATTATTTGAAAATAATATTATAAGAAGTTTTGATAGTTTAGTATTATATAATAATGGTTTGATAGAAAGATTAGTATAACTTATTTGGCGGTTTTGAAAAAAATATGAGTTATAAAAGGATAATTTGTATATAATAATAATGGGTAAAATGTTGACAATTTTATTTAGATTATGCTAAACTGTTGAAGAAAAGTTTGTTAATTATTTGTTGTAGTTAGTATCAAAAATAATATTTAAGCGGGGTGTAATAAGGTGGTTCCTTTTAAAAGAGTCTGGGAAGATGCCATAAGAATGGTTTCTAAGGATGAAATTAAAGACATAAATATAGTAGAAACATATAAGGGTGGATTTGTAGTAGAAGAAAATAAAGATACTGAATTTATAAATAAGGATGATTTCGTATACTTCTGGAGTAAAATGATATGTAATAATGAAGTTTTAAAAGAAGAAGTATCAAGTGGAAGAAAACTTAAGTATGTTTACGAAATAGTTAAAAATTTACCTTACATTAGTGAAAATGCTAATGGTTTAAAATTAGTAGATTAAATAGGAAAAAGTAACTAAAGGGTTTATTGAATAAAACAATAGGATAATATATAATTTTATTAGGCTCATATTCTAAGAATATGAGCCTTTATAATGCGTCAAAAGAGGGAGAGAGAAAATGAAAATTTTAGATATAAATCCTAAAGATATAATATTTGCTTTGGATATTGGAACTCGCTCTATTATAGGTAATGTAGGTATCGTAAAGGATAGAAAATTTCATACTTTATGTGAAAAATACATGGAACATGAAGAAAGAGCTATGATAGATGGACAGATCCATGATATAAATTTAGTAGCAAGTACAGTTAATTCTGTAAAGAAGTCTATTGAAGAAGAGTTAGGAATAGAAGTTAAAGATGTAGCTATTGCAGCAGCAGGAAGGTTTTTAAGAACAACAGAAGTAAGTGTAGGTATACAGTTAGATGCAAATAAAGAGATAGATGGAGAGATAATAAGAAGTTTAGAACTTACAGCTGTAAAAAAAGCAGAAGAAGAGATAAATAAACAAACACAAGGGAAACTTTATTGTGTTGGATATAGTGTTAAAAATTATTATTTAAATGGATATGTTATATCTAATTTATTATCCCAAAGAGGAGAAAATATAGCAGCAGATGTAATTGCGACTTTTTTGCCAAGATCTGTAGTTGACAGTTTATATTCGGTTATGGATAAAGTTGGGTTAAATGTTACAAGTTTAACATTAGAACCTATTGCAGCAATGGAAGCTGCTGTACCTAAAAAATTAAGATTACTTAATATTGCATTGGTAGATGTTGGAGCTGGTACATCTGATATAGCTATAAGTAGTAATGATAGTATAAGTGCTTATGGAATGGTTCCAATGGCTGGGGATGAAGTTACAGAAGCCATAGTTCAGAACTTTTTAGTGGATTTTAATACAGCTGAGAAAATAAAAATTTCATCTTCTAGAGGGGAAGAAATAAAATTTGTAGATGTTTTAGGAATTGAAAATAATATTTCAGCTGAAGAGGTTAATAAAATTATAAAGCCAGTTGTTGATAAAATAGCTGATGAAATAGGAAAGAAAATAATAGAATTAAATGGAGGGAAATCACCTAATGCGGTATTCTTAGTAGGTGGAGGAGCCCATACCTATAATTTTAGAGAAGCTTTAGGAGAAAGTTTAAATTTATCTGAAAAAAGAATAGGTATTAAGGGAAGAGAGGCAGTTATAAATTGTATCAATTATAATGAAGAACTTGGAAGTGCAGGAGTTACTGTACTTGGAATAGCACTTGTAGCTATTAAAAAATCTGGACATGATTTTATAGATGTTGTTTTAAATAATGATGTAATAAGTCTATTCAATTCTCATAAGCATACAGTTATGGATGTAATGATGCAATCAGGAATTAATCACAAAACTTTAATTGGAAAGAATGGAAAAAATATAAGGTTTGTTTTAAATGGAATTACAAGGGTTGCTTTTGGTACTTTAGGTAAAGGTGCAGATATATATGTAAATGATGAAAAATCAACTATTGATACTGAGGTATCAGAAGGAGATAAGATTAAAGTTGATTTTGCAAAAGATGGGAAAGATGCATCTCCTAAAATAATAGAGTATGTTAGAAATATTAATTCTATAAGTTTTTATATAAATGATGGAATAGAAAATATTTATCCTGTAGCTTTTATAAATAATGAAAGATGTGATTTAGAAGAAATAATTAAAGAAGGAGATGAAGTTAAAATATTATTTCCTTCAACTTTAGGAGAATACATTAAATATTATGAGGAAGATAAGCATTATTTGTATTTTTTAAGAAATGAACAAATCCATAGTAGTTATGTTATAAGAGAAGGGGATAGAATTTATAAGAAAAAAAATGAAGAGTTAATAGAAGAACAAGATAATAGTATGGGAGAAATTAGCAAAAACAATATAGAGGACGAAATAATAAAAAAAGATATAAATGAAAAAGTTAAAAATGAAACACATATAAAAGAAAGCGTGGATAATTTACAAGAAAGTAATGAAGAAAATATTTTAAGGGAAAGTGTAGATATAGAAAATAAAGCTCAAATTCAAGAAACGGATAAAGATAAATTAGATGCTTTAGAAATTTCAAATGATGGTTTGCATATAGTAGTTAATGAAAAGTCTATTACATTAAGAGGAAAAGATAAATATGTATTTGTTGATATATTTGATAATATAGAGTTTGATTTAACAATTTCCCATGGCAATTTAATACTTCTTTTAAATGATAAAAAAGCTGGATACTATGATGAGCTTAAAGAAGGAGATATTGTAAAAATATTTTGGGATAATATTTAAAAGGGAGCAAGGGAATGCAAATATTAAAAAAAATAAGTGAAATAGAGAATGAGTTAATAAGTATAAGAAGAGATTTTCATATGAATCCAGAACTAGATTTTGATCTTCCTAGAACGGTAGGAAAAATAGAAGCATTTTTACAAAAGGAAGGTATAGAATATAGTAAGACATCTAAAAATGGAATTTGTGCTATTATAAAAGGAAATGGAGACAAGACAATAGGTATAAGAGCTGATATGGATGCTTTACCGATGGAAGATAAAAAAAAATGTGAATATTCATCTAAAATAAAAGGTAGAATGCATGGTTGTGGACATGATGTTCATACTACTATACTTTTGGGAGTTGGCAAAGTTTTAAATTATATAAAAAGTGAACTTAAAGGTAATGTTAAATTATTTTTTGAACCAGCAGAAGAAACTACAGGTGGAGCTATTCATATGATTAATGAGGGAATTCTTGAAAATCCTTCAGTGGATGCTATAATTGGACTTCATGTAGAACCTAATATAGAGGCAGGTATGATAGGGATAAAAAGAGATGTTGTAAATGCAGCATCAAATCCATTTAATATAAAAATAATGGGTAAAGGTGGTCATGGAGCATATCCACATAGTACTATAGATCCAATAGTAATAAGTGCAAATGTAATAACAGCTCTTCAAAATGTAGTTAGTAGAGAAATACCTCCTACAGATCCAGCGGTAATAACAATTGGTTCAATACACGGAGGAACGGCTCAAAACATAATTCCAGAAGAAGTTAAAATCTCAGGAATAATGAGAACTATGACACAAGAGCATAGAGAATATGTTAAAAAGAGATTAGTCGAAGTTGTTAAAGGAATAACTGAATCTATGAGAGGAAAGTGTGAAATAGAAATTCAAGAAAGCTATCCTTGTCTTTACAATGATGATAGTGTAGTGGATATTCTTGAGGATTCAGCAAAAACTATAATTGGAGAGGAAAATATAATAAAATTACAAAAACCAACTATGGGTGTTGAAAGTTTTGCGTATTTTTCAATGGAAAGACCGTCAGCATTTTATTATCTAGGAACTGGAAATGAAGAAAGACAATTAAACTATCCTCTTCATAGCAATTATTTTGATGTAGATGAGAAATGTATTTCTCTTGGAGTTGCTATACAATGTGCGACTGTAATAAAGTTTTTAAATAAATAATTAATATACTTGCAGATTAATAAATATTAATCTGCAAGTATAAATAAAATAATTAAGTTGTAAACTTATATTTATTAGTATATAATTTTTGTATTGTGTCGAAAACCAGGGAACATTAAGAGAATATAATGAGGTGTTATACGGAGGTATAAGATGAGAATTGAGATAGGACCAAATGAAGCGGGACAAAGATTAGATAAATTTTGTAGAAAATGGTTACAAGATGTGCCGCTAGGAGCAATATTTAAAGCTCTTAGAAAGGGAGATATAAGAGTTAACGGCAAAAAGGTCAAACAAAATTATTTTCTTCAAGAAGAAGATATAATAGAAACAAAATATATTGAAACATATAAGCAAAATAAGAAAAATACACCTAAGAAATTTCAAGAAGTAGATTTTAGCTCAATCAAGATAAGTTATGAAGATGAAAATATGCTTATTATTGAAAAGTGGCCTGGAGTTCTAGTTCATTCAGATAAAAAAAATGGAGAACCTACGCTTACTGATTATGTATTATCATATCTATTTCAAAAAGGGGATTATGATCCACAAAAAGAAGTGACTTTTACACCAGCACCTTGTAATAGATTAGATAGAAATACATCGGGTATGGTTATTTTTGGAAAGAACTTCAAAACTTTGAAAATTTTAAATGCAATGATTAGAGAAAGAAAAATAAAAAAATACTATAATGCCTTAGTAAAAGGAAAAATAAAAGAAGGTTATTATGAAGCTTACATATCAAAAGATCAAGTAAATAATATATCAGAAATTCATAAAGAGAAAAAACAAAATTCTAAAAAAATTGCTATGGAAGTTAAAGTTATAGATACTGTTGGAACTTTTTCATTTTTAGAATTAGACTTATTAACTGGTAGAAGTCATCAGCTTAGAGCCCATTTAGCTTACCTTGGAAATCCAATAATAGGTGATGATAAATATGGTGATAAGAAGCTAAATAGTTTTTTCAATAATAAATATGGATTGAATTTTCAATTTTTATATGCATATAAATTAATATTTAGAGATTGTCCTAATGAACTTGCTTATATGGAAAATAAAATTATAACAGAATCATTACCTCCAATATTTAAAAAGGTAAAGAAAGATGTTTTGAAATTTTAGGGGAGTTTTAATATGAAGAAACAATCAACCACTAAAGGGTTTGCCATATTATCAGCAGCGGGGATAATTGTAAAACTATTATCCCTTTTATATATCCCTTTTTTAAAGAAAATAATAACTTTAAATGGATATGGAATATATGGTGCATCTTATAAGATATATGTATGGATATATGTTCTTGCAAATTCAGGAATTCCTGTTGCTATATCTAAATTAGTATCTGAATATATGGCTTTAGAACATTATAAAGATGCGATAAAAAGCTTTAAAATAGCACGATTTATGATGCTTATTGTAGGAAGTATAATGAGTTTGTTTATGTTTGTATTTGCAGCACCATTAGCAAATGCTATAGGTTATCCCAATGCAAAGTTGTCTATAATGGCTCTTGCACCTACTATATTTTTTACATCAATTGTATCAGTTTATAGAGGGTATTTCCAGGGAAGAGGGAATATGTCTCCTACGGCTATATCCCAAATTTTAGAGCAAATAATAAATACTATATTTACGTTAGTGTTTGCAGCAGGATTTATGAAATATGGAGTAGATGCTGGATGTGCAGGAGGTACGCTTGGAACTTCTCTTGGAGCACTTATTGCAGCACTATATCTTATAGTGGTATATGAAAAGAATAAAGTCATTAAAGTTCCAAGAGGACATAAATATGAAGATAAAAGTAGACATACAAATAAACAATTATTTAAAAGAATAATTTCTTATGGACTTCCATTAGTTGTATGTGTAGGACTTCAGTATTCAGGGGATATAATTGACCTTGGAATAGTTAAAAGAAGACTGCTTCATTCTGGATTAACAGATGTATTAAGTAATGAAAAATGGGCGTTATTTAATATGTATAGAACACTTTTAAGTGTTCCAATAACTATGGTGTCTGCTCTTGCAGCAACTGTTCTTCCAGCAATATCTAGTGCATATTCAATAAAGGATAAGAATGGCGTAAAAAATAAAGTGAATTATGCTTTTAGATTTTGTTTCCTAGTTGCAGTGCCATCTGCTATAGGACTTGCAGTATTAAATGATGGAGTATTTCAATTATTATTTAAAGAATCTCAAGGAGGAGTATTCCTACTTTATGGTTCAGTTGTGTTAATATTAAATGCAATTGTTTTGATACAAACATCAATATTACAAAGTATTGGAAAATTGTATGCATCTACTTTATTTATGGTAGCAGGTGTAATCGGAAAAATAATTACTAACTATATATTAGTAGGCATTCCTGCGATAAACATACTTGGAGCTATATTTGGAAACATGATATTTTTCTTAATACCTTTAATTCTTAATTATATGCTTATAAATGAAGTGCTTAAAATTAGAGTCAATTTATATGTTCATTTTATAAAACCATTTTTGGCATCTGTAATAATGGGAGGAGTGGTTTTCGGAACCTACATTTCTTTTAAAGTATTATTACTTAGATTACAAATTTTAGGATATATGAATGATGCTATATCTACAATTGTAGCGGTAGTGATTGGTATGTTTGTATATGTATATGGGCTTGTATTAGTAGGAGGAATAACCAAGGACGATATGAATGAGCTTCCTACTAAGATAACAAAATTAATGCCAAAATCTCTTTTAACGAAAATTAAATAACAATTTAAAATACCTAAGTAGTTTTTCTACTTAGGTATTTTTTATGGTTTTATCTAATATGAAATTAATAGAAAAGAATAATACAAATCCTAATATAATTATGGTTGAAATTTTTAATTTGAATAATGTATTTGGTATTATGTTATTCATTATATTAATAATAAAGTAGATTAATAAACTTAGTAAAATGTCTATAATGATATTCCCTAAAGAGAATTCCATGTAACATTTTTTCTTTATTTCATGCATGTTCATAATTAAACTAGTTATAGAGGTAATCAATAAACTAAGACCATATCCTAAAATGTTTATACTAGGTATAGAAGTTAAAACATATAGAAGAATAAGTTCTTCAATGGCTACAATCAAAGAATTTCTAAGTAAAACTCCTTGTTTTCCGAGACCGTTTAAAATACTAAATGTTGTTGAAGATACATAAGTAAATGGGGCGGATATTGCTGCAAATTTAATATAAGTTCCAAGATCATCACGTGCAAAGAAAAGTTTGCCTAAAGGTGAAGATATACTAAAACAAATAATTAAAGTAGAAATTCCAATTAAAAAAGAAATTTTAATAACTTGTTTTAACCTTTCTTCTAAAACCATATAGTCTTTTCTTTCTACAGTTTCAGCAATGTCAGGAATAAGCACTATGGACATAGATGTTATAACTACAAGAGGAAAAAATATTATTGTAAGAGCCATTCCGGAAAATTTACCTATCATACCTAAAGAAGTAGTGTGGCTAAATCCTGCAAGTAAAAGTCGTCTTGGTAGTATAAGAGTTGATACTGTAGATATAGCTGTTGTAAGAAATCCATTTACACAAAGAGGCACAGCCATGAATAATATATCAAATAATAATTGAGGACTAGCTTCCATTGGATAATCTTTGCAGTGATTTGAAAAATCTTTAGTTTTACTATGTCTATAAAATATATATAATAATAGGAAGCTTACAAATTCACCAGCAGCTAAAGAGGCATATACTGCTGTTACGGTATATTCTATTTCTTTTACTGGCAACAGTTTTATTACTAAAATAGTAACGATTATTCTTATAAACTTTTCAAATATATCTATGATGGAAGGGGTAGTCACATTAGATATACCATAAAAATATCCTTTTATAATGGATGAGAGTGCTACGAATATTAAAGCTATACATATTAATATTAAACTATGTATACTTCTTGAGTCTTTTATTATTTTTAGACCTATGTAATTTGAGTTTAAAGAAACAAAAACAGCAATAAAAATAGTCCAAATTAAATCAAATACTATAGTTACATGTATGCATTTATGAAGATTCTTACAGTCATGTTTGGCATAAAATGAGGAGGCTTGTTTTGAAAGAGCAGTGATCATACCACCACAAACTAAACAACAAAAAAGATCATATATAGGCATTATAAGAGCATAAAGGCCCATTCCTTCTGCACCAAGTTCTCTAGAAAGTATTATGGAAAAAACAAATTTCAGGATTCCTGTTGTAGAGTTTGAAAGAGTCAATAGTATGGAGTTCTTTAGAAATTTATCATTATTCATATATATAACCTCACATTTTTCAATTGATAACAATAATAAATATGTGAAAGATATATATTATATGCAATTTTTAAATAAAAGTGATATAAAGAAAATGAAAATAAAAAAATAAATTGAGTCATAAATGGCACTCAATTTATTTTTGTTTTTATACTATTGTGATTTCCCGATACCGTCAACTATTACTGCACAAGATGCGTCACCAGTTATATTAACAGTTGTTCTTAACATATCAAATATTCTATCTACTGCTATTAGTATTGGAAGTCCTTCAACAGGTATTCCGGCAGAGATTAATACTGCAACAACTAAAAGAGAAGGTCCAGGAACACCAGCTTGTCCGATAGAACCAATAGTTGATGTAAAGATAATAGCTATATATTGATGTAATCCTAAGTTAATTCCAAACATTTGAGCAAAGAAACAAGAAGCAAGAGCATAATATATTGCATTACCATTCATGTTAATAGTAGCGCCTAAAGGAAGAACAAAAGATGTTGTTTCTTTTGCAACGCCTAATTCCTTTTCGCATATTTCCATACTTACTGGAAGTGTTGCCATAGAAGAGGCAGTTGATAATGCTAATAATTGAGCTTCATATATTTTTTTAAAAAACTTAATAGGTGATGTTTTAGAAAATAATTTTATACATCCACCATAAACTCCAAATGTATGAAGTAGTAAGGCTAATATGAAAATAATTAAAAGTTTTGCTATTAAGAAAAGTACCTTATTTCCAAAACTTCCTGTAGCATCAGCCATTAATGCAAAAACTCCAATAGGAGCTACATACATAACTTTAGTTATTACATATACAAGAGCATCTGTTACTCCACTAAAAAAAGATATTACAGTATCTTTACGATCATCTTTTAAAGATGCAATTCCGAAACCAAAAAATAAGCTAAAAAATAATATAGCTAATATATTTCCTTGAACTAAAGATTCAAAAGGATTTATTGGAATAATTCCTTTTATAGTTTCCCAAAATCCTGGCATACCACCTTTATTAGCGTACTGAAGTGAAAACATAGATGTTACAGCAGTTTTGTCAATACCAACACCAGGCTTGAAAATTTCTCCAAATAATAATCCTAGGGTAACTGCTATTGCTGTTGAACCTAAATAGTAGGCAAATGTAGCAAGTCCCATTTTCCCAGCTGATTTTGAATCTCCAATAGAAGCGGCTCCAGATATAATAGAAGTAGCAACTAAAGGTATAACAACCATTTTAATAAGTTGCATGAAAACATCACCAAGGGGAGCAAATATAGAAGCCTTTTGACCCAATAATGATCCAACTATAATACCAAGTATCATTGAGATAATAATCCAAACGCCTAAATTACAAAAAACTTTTTTCAGTTTTGTTTGCACAAAATACACCCCATTTATTTATGATTTTATATAACAAATTTCAAGCATATATAGATATATTAAGATAATTTAATAATAAAATCAATAAAATAGTGATAAATTTAAAGAAATTTATATTATGGAGTTTAAGATTATTAAAAAATAACAAAATTTAGATTTTGAGAATATACTTCATGTATAAAAGTATATTTTATATGAGAGAAATTTTTGATATGGAGGTAATATGAAGAGATTTTTTAAAGCTTTGATTATAATTATAGTTTTCACAATTAGTGTTATTTTTCTCGAAAAATACAGTTTGAAAGATTATAATATTACTTTAAAAGACGATAATATTAATGTAAATTTACAATACAAAGGAATGAAGGATGCAGTAGATTTTACATTAGATAAAGAAAATAATTATTATATAGCTTATAAGGATAAAATACAATTAATAGACAAACGAGGAAAAAGTTTTGATATATTAAAAAATAAAAACTTAAAAATAACAAGTATAGAATTTTATAAAAACAAGTTATATTTTGCTAGTGGTACATCAGTATATTGTTATGATTTACATAATAAAGATTTTAATGAAATAATAAAAGATATGCCTAACTTTGGGGATTATAAAGATTCTATTATAAGAATAAATAAAGGTAATTTATATGTAACAGTAGGTTCAGCTACAAATTCAGGTGTAGTAGGTGAAGATAATAGGTGGCTTCAAAAGTATCCTTTTGGACATGATATATCTCCATACAAAATAACTTTAAAAGGTACAAATTTCAAAAATGGAAAAACAGGCGCTTTTTTAAATTATGGAACTAATAGTATAGAGGGGCAGATAGTTCCTGGACACTTTCCGGGAAATGCTTCAATTGGTTTATATAATTTAGATGATAAAAAATTGGAGAATTTTGCTTGGGGTATAAGAAATGTAAAAGGAATAGATTTTGATAGTAAAGGAAAATTAATAGTATCAATAGGTGGCATGGAAGATAGAGGATTAAGACCTATAAAAGGAGACAAAGATTATATATATGTTATAAATAAAAAAAGATGGTATGGATGGCCGGATTATAGCGGCGGTGATCCTGTGAATTCTCCAAGATTTAAGAGTAAAGATAATAGAAGTATTAAGTTTGTATTAGATAATCACCCAACTACTAATCCAAGTGCTCCTTTATATACTCACAAAACATTGGGTACATTAGGTAGTCTCATAGTAGATAAAAGAGGTATAATAGGGGAGAAGGATTCTATTTGCTTTTATGATACAAAAGAAAAAAAATTATTTTCACTAAATAAACAAGGAATTTTAAAAGATAGGATAGAATTTAATAACAAAATTAATATAAGTAGTATAAAATATATAGACGATAAAGTTTACTTTTTAGATTCTAATGAAGGAAACATATATGATATAGATGGTACTAATATTAAAGACAATAAAGTAGAAAATAAACCTATAATTACGTTTATAATAATTGTAAGTTGTATTTTAATATTTAGTATATTAAAAATTACAATTTCTAATTATACTAAAGAGAAGAAGTAAAAATTATTTACATCTAAGGAGAATGAAGTATAGTATGAAAACATTAATGGAAAGAGCTTTTGGAAGAACAGCAAGAGGTTTTATGGGTGCTGTTAATCCAATAAAAAAAGTAATAATTAAAACGCATTGTATTACGCATAAATATATAAATAATAAGGCATTACAATTATTAAAAAATCAAGGATATACACATGAATATAGATGTTTGAAAAATTATATAACTGATATAAATGCAGGAGTTACTTGGGCAGACCAAGATATGAAAAGCATAAATCATTTTTATCATTTCAATCAAAAAAAAGGTTTATATGGGTTTTCAAATGCATTAGAAGAATGCAGAAAATACTATAGATTATCTTTAAAATACTTAGACTTAGGAGAACTCCATAAAAGTATGTTTTATCTAGGAGCTTCATGTCACCTAGTACAAGATGTAACGGTACCTCAGCATGTAAACAATAGACTTCTAAAAAAACATAGAGATTTTGAGTTATGGATAATAAAGCAGGTATTACTTGGATATAATTTTGAAACTCAAAAAGATATTAAAAGATATAAAAGTATAGATGAGTATATACAAAAAAATGCATCTATTGCCAATAAAGTTTATTTCAGGTATAATGGTGTTAGAAGTAAAGAAGAAAAATATATGAATGTTGCTTGTGCAATAATAGAAGAAGCACAATTAACTACAGCAGGACTTATGATTGATTACTGTGAAAAATTTGATAAAACAATTTCATTATTTAGATAATATCTGAGTTTAGAGAGGATATTTCTTCCAATAAGTGGAGGAGATATCCTTTTTTTGTAGAAATAATATAATAACTTACATTAAATGAAATATACCTAATTGTAATAACTTAAGAAAATAGAAAGGTGGATATAAAGTGAATAATGAAATTGTTATTAATATGGAAGAACAAGTTTTCTCAGGAGACATATTAGATATAGGATCAGATAATTATGGGGTTATATATAAAATTTACAAGAATAATAATTCAGATTTTAATGTAGAATATTTAGATAATAAGGAACAGTTTAATGGTATAAAGCATAGTTCATATGATACGTGTGTTATGTTTTTATCTTTTAGCAGTATAGTACTAAAAACAAATAAGAAAAAGTTTATAAAAAAGATTTATGATTATTTAAAGGAAGATGGAATTATATATATATGGGATATAGATAAAGGATATGGAAAAATTTTTAATAATAAAATAAAAGTAACTATGTCAAATGATATAGAAAAGCAAATTAACTTTAAGGAGTTTAATATACTTAAAAATAGTTCATTAAATAGTATTAAAGATGTATTAAACAGTTTTTTTGATATAATAGAGTCTAGGTGTTTAGATAGAGTATATTATATTAAGGCACGAAAGAGAAGGAGAAACGATTATGAAAAAATTGAAAGTATTACTAGTGGGAATAAACTCTAAATATATACATTCAAATTTAGCTATTAGATATTTAAGAGCATATACTAAAGATTTAGATTATGATTGCAATATCAGAGAATTTTCTATTAATGATAGAGAAGAAAGAATATTAAAAGAAATAATAAATGAAAAACCTAATATTATAGCTTTTTCATGCTATATATGGAATATAGAACTTGTAAAAGAACTAGCAAATTTAATAAAGCTAGTTAATAGTGATATAGAAATAATTTATGGGGGACCAGAAGTAAGCTTTGATGGAAGATATTTCTTGGAGTCAACCCCTGGAGAGTATGTAATAGAGGGAGAAGGAGAAGAAACTTTTAAAGAACTTATTAAATTCCAAATTAACAATGAAAACAATAAAACATTACAAAATAATTTAAAAAATTATGATGAATTAAAACAAATAAAAGGGTTATTTTATAAAATTGAGAATAAGGTGTTTTATAATGGAAAAAATGAAAATATGGACATGAATCAAGTTATATTCCCTTATGAAAAAGATGACGATTTAGAAAATAAAATAGTTTATTATGAAGCTTCAAGAGGATGTCCTTATGGATGCAAATATTGTTTATCTTCTGTAGATAAAAATCTTAGATTTAGAAATATAGATAGAGTAAAGCAAGAATTAAAATATTTTATAGATAAGAAAGTTAGGCTTGTAAAATTTGTAGATAGAACTTTTAATGCTAATGAAAAATTTGCAATAGACATATGGAAATTTATAGTTGAACAGGATACAGATACAAAATTCCATTTTGAGATATCTGCAAATATACTGACTAAAGGTCAGATGGAAATATTGTCAAAGTCACCAAAAGGAAGATTACAATTTGAAGTAGGTGTACAGACAACAAATAATAGTATTTTAAAAAACATAAATAGACATGTAAATTTTGAAAATATTCAAGAGAAAGTAGAAGAAGTACAAAAATTACATAATATAAGTCAACATTTAGATTTAATAGCAGGCCTTCCAGGAGAAAATCTTGAATCTTTTATAAAATCATTTAATGACGTTTATTCAATTAAGCCAGAAGAGATACAATTAGGATTTTTAAAGCTACTAAAAGGATCACCGATGTTAGCAGAAAAAGATAAATGGGGAATGAAATATTCACCATATCCACCTTATGAAATTTTAAGTACAAAGGATATTAGTTATTATGAATTGTTACTATTAAAAAAAGTAGAAGCTATGGTTGATAAATATTATAATTCAGGAAAATTTAATACTATATTAAGTTATTTTGAATCAAAATTTGATACTCCATTTGAGTTTTACTATGAATTAGGTGAGTTTTTTGAACAAAAAGGATATTTTGATAGGAATATTTCAGGAACTGACTATTATAAGGTATTTTTAGAGTTCAACAGTGAAAAACTAAAAGCAGATAATGAGGTGCTAAATGATATAGTAAAATACGATTATCTTAAATATAATAAGAAAAATTGGATTCCTAAATTTTTAGAAAGAAATATTGATAAAAAGTTAAATAATGATATTAAAGATAAAATCATAAATGAAAATCCTAAATTGAATAAAAATAAATTATATCTTCATCAATTTAATATAAATGTAAATCATTTTATAAAAACTGATGAGGTAGTACGAAAAAATACTTATTTAGTATATGATGGGGAAAATGAAGATAATATTATTGATGTAACTAATGAAATATAATTAAAGATTCACCATAAGACTAAAGTTTATTAAACAAAGTTTTATGGTGAATAATTAAAAATGTTAAAAGTATTAAAACTTATTTAATTCATAATTTTTACAATTGGGATTTCATAAATATAGATTAATAGATTATTAAAAATTGTTATTAATACCATATAAAGTATTAATATATATTTAGTAGTAAATTACTATTATAAAGATAAAGGTGGTGATACTTTGGCATTAGAGGCTATCAAAGAAATACAATCTTCCGAGGAAGAAGCTATGGAAATTATAAAGTCAGCACAATTAGAAAGCAATGAAATTATAAAAAAAGCTTATAAACAAGCAGACGATGAATACAGAAATATTATAAACAAATGCAAAAATCAAGCAAAACAAATTTTGGATGAGACTATTACAGATGCAAAAAATGAATGTATACCAATATTGAACCAAGGAAAACAAGATGTTGAAAATATAAAAAGTATTTCAGCTGAAAAAATAGAAAAGGCAGTAAATTTAGTAATTGAGAGGATAGTGAATATCAATGGCAATAGTTAAAATGAATAAATTTACTCTGTTTGCCTTTGAAAAGGAAAAAAAAGAGTTACTAAGAAGCCTACAAGAATTTGAGGGAGTTCAATTTATAGATCTTAAACCTAATCTTAAAAATGAAGAAATGAGTTTTTTTAGATTAGTAGCTTCAGATAAGGATATATTAGAACTTGAAGGTCAACTTTCTAAAATTAAATTTTGTTTAGATTATCTAAAACCTTATTTTGAAAGAAAAGGAGCATTTAGTGTTTTAAAAGAAGGAAAAAAAACTATTACATTTAAAGAACTTGAAAATATTGCAAAAGAAGTAGATTGGAATATAATTTATCAGGAACTAAAATTAAGAGAAAATAGAATTAATAATCTCAATAATGAAAAAACTAAAATAGAAACAGATATTGAAAATATATTACCTTGGGAGAATTTTGATGGCGATTTTGGAGAATTAGATGAGCTCAAATTAACCACATATTTTCTTGGAACAATCCCAACTAGCTTGAAAAATAAGTTTTTAGAAGAAATTAAAAATAGTAATGAAAAATTCTATTTTGAAACAATCAATGAAACATCAGAAGAATTATATGTTTTAATAATAGGGTTAAAAGAACAAGAAGATAATATAAATAATATTTTAAAAACATTTGGATTTTCAAAAATAAATGTAAAGTATAATGGTAATCCCAATAAAACAATAGTATCTTTAAAAGAAAAGCTTGGTAATATAGATAGAGAAAAGGAAAATATATTTAATGAATTAAGAAAGTTTAAAGAATTTGAAGAACAATTACAAGTTGTATATGAGTATTATTCTAATGAATTATTTAGAGAAAAAGAAGAAGATAAATTTTTAAGATCAGATAATGTAATTGTAATACAGGGGTGGAATACTATTTCAAGCAATGAAGTTTTGGAAGTGATTGTTAAAAATATATCAAAAAATTCCTATTATTTAGCTTTTGAAGATAATGTAGAAGAAGATGTGCCAATAAAATTGAAGAATAACAACTTTGTTGAACCATTTGAAAGTATTACGGAAATGTATTCGCTTCCTCAGTATACAGAAATAGATCCAACACCTATAATGTCCATATTTTACTTTATCTTTTTTGGAATGATGCTTTCGGATGCAGGATATGGATTAATTATGATAATAGGTACATTAATTGCTTTAAAGTTATTTAAATTAGATAAGGGTATGAAAAATTTTATGAAACTCTTTTTATATCTAGGAATATCTACAACTATATGGGGTGCTATATATGGAGGATGGTTTGGTGATGCTTCAGCTCAGTTTGTAGGAAAAGTAGCACCATATATATTAAGTCCATCAACACAGATAATGGCTGTACTTGGCTTAGCTGTAGTGTTTGGAGTTATACACATATTTGTTGGACTTGGAATGAAGGCGTATGTTTTATTGAAAAAAGGCAAAGTTTTAGATGCTATATATGATGTTGGGTTATGGTATATATCATTAATAGGTATATTTTTAATGATTGCAGGTATTGGTGGTGCAGTGGGAAAGATAATGATGATAGTAGGTTTTGTAGGTCTTATACTGACACAAGGAAGAGATGCAGATACGTTTGTTGGAAAACTAGGTGGTGGCTTATATGGACTTTATGGAATTACAGGATATATTGGAGATATAGTTTCATATTCTAGACTTTTAGCATTAGGACTTGCAACTGGATTTATAGCAAATGCATTTAATTTAATGATAAATTTAATACCGGCTCCAGTTAAGTATTTTGTTGGACCTATAATATTTGTAGGTGGTCATTTATTTAATTTGGGAGTAAATGCACTGGGAGCATATGTGCATTCTAGTAGATTACAATACCTGGAATTCTTTAATAAGTTTTATGAAGGTGGAGGAAAAGTATTTACTCCATTTAAATCAGTTAGCAAATTTATGGTAGTAACAAATGAAGAAATTAACATAAATAGAAAATAAATATTTAATATTTGAAATTTTTTCAATATTCATAATATTAAATAAATTTCAAATGAAAACAAAGTTTGAATTTGAGGAGGAATAAATTATGAAAACATTTATGGAATTTATGATTCAAAATGGAGGATTGATTCTTACATTATTAGGTGCCGGACTTGCAACTTTTTTACCAGGAATAGGGTCAGCTAGAGGAATAGGAATAGTAGGTGAAGCAGCAACTGGGGTTGTGACTGAAGATCCTGATAAATTTGGTAAAGCGCTAATTCTAGAATTATTACCAGGTACTCAAGGATTATATGGATTTGTTACTACAATTATAATTCTTTCAAAAATAGGTTTAATTACTGGAAAACTAGTAACTATAAGCTTAGGAACTGGATTCCTTATATTTCTTGCATCACTACCAATTGCTTTTGCTGGTTGGAAGTCAGCTATTTCACAAGCTAGAACAGCAGCGGCTGGAATGACAATATTAGCAAAAAAACCTGAACATGTTATGAAAGGGGTACTTTTTGCAGTTATGGTTGAAACATATGCATTATTAGGGTTTGTATCTTCTTTATTAATGATATTATTTATTCAAATATAGTAAGGTTAGGATGTGTATGTAGATGTCTAATATTGAAAATTTAACTAGTAAGATTATAGAAAATGCAAAATCTACTGCAAAAAATCTAATAGATAAAGCAAAAGAAAAGGAAACTAATATAATATCTAAAAAAGTTAATATGGCTGAAAAGGAAAAAAATATAATATTATCTAAAGCAAAGGATGAATCAGGAATAAAAAAGCAAAGGATTATTTCTAATGCTAACTTGCAAGCTAGAGATATGAAATTATCGGCAAAAATAGAAGTATTAGATGAAGTATTTAATGCTTCTATACAAGAATTAAACCGAATGACTATGTCAGAAATGATAAATTTTATAAAAAATAGTATTTTATCATCGGAAATAGATGGAGATGAAGAAATTATAGTTGATGTTAGTAATATTGTAGTTACACCTCAATTTGTAGATCAATTAAATAAAGAATTGAAGTCAAAAGGAAAAATAGGAAAACTTAAATTAAGCTCTGAAAATAGAAATATTGGTGGTGGATATATATTAGCTAAAAATGGTATAGAAATAAATAATACTTTTGATTTTCTAGTCAAATCTTTAAGAAATGATATAGAAGCTGAGGTAGCAAAAGTTTTATTTAGTTAAAGGAGGATAGCTGATGAATAATATAACATATGTTCAGGCTGTTCCACGAATAAGAGCAGTTGAAAATAAACTACTTGATAAAGCTAAAATACAAAGATTACTAGATAGTACTTCTGCAAGTGAGGCTTTTAAGATATTACAAGAAACGAGTTATGGACTTATAATGGGAGAAATTAAAAGACCTGAAAATTATGAAATTGTACTAAATGAGGAGTTAAAAAAATTATATTTTTTTATGTATGAAATATCTCCGCAAAAAGATTTAATAGATATTATGTGTATTAAATATGATTATCATAATATAAAGGTGTTACTGAAATCAAAAATTTTAGAGAAGGATTTTAAAAAAATTTTAATGCCTATAGGGACAATAAATATTAATAATTTAACTAATTGGATATTAAATGAAGAATATAAAGAACTCCCTGAATTAATGAAAGAATCAATAGAAAAATCAATGCATGAGTTTAAGGAAGATAATGACCCTCAAAAAATAGATACAGTAATTGATAAATATATGTATATGGATATGCTAATGAGAGCCAAAAGGATAGATAATCCCTATATATTAAAATTTTTAAAAATTAACATCGATTTAATTAATATAAAAACATTAGTTAGAGTAAAAAAACAAAACAAGTCTAGAAAATTTTTAGAAAATGTTTTAATCGATGGCGGTTCTATACAATTAGGAGAATTACTTGATATATATAATCTAAATATTGAAAGTATATCAAGTAAAATTCAATATACTGACTATGTTGATGTTATAAGAGTTGGAATAGAAGAATATATAAAAACTCAAAATTTAAAAGTTTTTGAAAAACTCTGTGATAATTTTATTATGAATTTTATAAAGGATGCTAAATATATTAGCTTTGGACCAGAACCGTTGATTGCATATATTTTAGCCAAAGAAAATGAAATTAAAATAATTCGGATAATAATGGTTGGAAAACTTAATAACATTGATCCTCAGGTAATAAGGGAAAGGTTGCGTGAGATTTATGTATAAAATAGGAGTTGTTGGTGACAAAGATTCTATATTAGCTTTTAAAGCTATAGGAATTGATGTATATCCTGTTTTGGAACCTATAGAGGCTAAAAAGATAATAGATAAAATGGCTATAAATAAATATGCAGTTATATTTGTTACCGAACAGATAGCTAAAAATATAGAAGAAACTATAGAGCGATATAATAAGAGGACACTTCCAGCAATTATATTGATTCCAAGTAATCAAGGATCTTTAAATATTGGGATGCAAAGAATCAGAGATAATGTAGAAAAGGCGGTAGGAGTTAATATTTTATAATAAAGAAAGGAAGGGAGATAACTTGAAGACGGGAAGAGTTATAAAAGTTTCGGGACCTTTAGTTATAGCTGAGGGAATGGAAGAAGCTAGTATATATGACCTTGTTAAAGTCGGCGAAAAACGACTTATAGGTGAAATAATCGAAATGAGAGGCGATAATGCTTCAATTCAAGTTTATGAAGAAACTACTGGACTTGGACCAGGAGCTCCTGTGATTTCGACAGGGGAACCTTTAAGTGTTGAATTAGGACCTGGACTTATAGAATCTATGTTTGATGGAATTCAAAGACCTCTTAAAGCTATATCAGAAAAAGCAGGTAGTTATTTAACAAAAGGTGTTGAAGTACCTTCATTAAATAGAGATAACAAATGGCATTTTGTTCCTGTTGCTAAACATGGAGATAAAGTTAAACCAGGATATATATTAGGAACTGTACAGGAAACGGAAGTAGTAAATCATAAAATAATGGTTCCTTATGGTATTGAAGGAGAAGTTATCAATATTTTTGAAGGAGATTTTACTGTTGAAGATGTAGTTGTAGAAATAGATACTAAAGATGGTATTAAAGAAGTAAAGCTTATTCAAAAGTGGCCAGTAAGAAAAGGAAGACCATATGCTAAAAAACTAAATCCTGAAGCCCCACTAGTTACAGGACAAAGAATTATAGATACATTTTTTCCAGTGGCCAAAGGTGGTGCAGCCGCAGTACCAGGACCATTTGGAAGTGGTAAAACTGTAGTTCAACATCAACTCGCTAAATGGGGAGATGCTGAAATAGTTGTATATATAGGATGTGGTGAACGTGGAAATGAAATGACAGATGTTCTTAATGAGTTTCCAGAACTTAAAGATCCTAAAACTGCAGAATCTCTTATGAAGAGAACGGTATTAATAGCAAATACATCAAATATGCCAGTTGCTGCTCGTGAAGCTTGTATATATACAGGTATAACTATAGCTGAATATTTTAGAGATATGGGATATTCTGTAGCACTTATGGCAGATTCAACATCTCGTTGGGCAGAGGCTTTAAGAGAAATGTCAGGAAGACTTGAAGAAATGCCAGGTGATGAAGGATATCCAGCTTATTTAGGATCAAGACTTGCTGACTTCTATGAAAGAGCGGGAAAGGTTATATGTCTTGGTGAAGACGAAAGAGAAGGTGCCATTACTGCAATAGGAGCTGTATCTCCTCCAGGGGGAGATTTATCAGAGCCAGTAACGCAAGCTACATTAAGAATAGTTAAAGTATTTTGGGGATTAGATGCTCAATTGGCATATAGAAGACACTTTCCGGCTATAAACTGGTTGAATTCATATTCATTATATTTAGAAAGTATAGGAAGATGGATGAATAAAAATATATCCGACGAGTGGGTAAAGTTAAGAACTAGAGCTATGGTGCTTTTACAAGAAGAAGCAAATCTTGAGGAAATAGTTAGGCTTGTTGGTATAGATGCTCTTTCTGAAACGGATAGATTAAAGCTTGAAGTATCAAAATCTATAAGGGAAGATTATTTAATGCAAAATGCATTCCATGATGTAGATACTTATTCATCATTGAAAAAACAGTATAAAATGTTAAAACTAGTTCTTGCATTTCAGGATGATGCAGAACGTGCTTTAAAATCAGGTGTATATTTAGATAAAATAACTTCTATGTTAGAAATGAGAGATAAAATAGCTAGAGCCAAATTTATACCGGAAGATACTATTGATAAAATAGATGAAATAAGAAAGGAGTTAAAAGAAGAAATAGATAGGTTAATAGCGGAAGAAGGTGTTGAGAGTGTTTAAGGAGTATAAAACTGTTAGAGAAGTAGTTGGACCTTTAATGCTAGTAGATGGAACACGAGGAGTAACCTATGATGAATTAGTTGAAATAGAGTTACAAACTGGTGAGTTAAGACATGGTAAGGTTCTTGAAATTTCTGAGGATAAAGCATTAATTCAGTTATTTGAAGGATCCACGGGAATAAATTTGAAAGATACTAAAACAAGATTTTTAGGTAAGCCTCTTGAAATTGGATTATCTGAAGATATGCTTGGCAGAGTATTTGATGGACTTGGAAGACCAAAAGATGGAGGTCCTAAGATAATTCCAGAAGAAAAACGAGATATTAATGGAGAACCATTAAATCCATTTTCAAGAGATTATCCATCAGAATTTATCCAAACAGGTGTATCTGCAATTGATGGTCTTAATACTTTAGTAAGAGGACAAAAATTACCGGTGTTTTCAGGGTCCGGTTTGCCACATGCTGAACTTGCAGCTCAGATAGCAAGGCAAGCGAAAGTATTAGGATCTGATTCCAAATTTGCGGTTGTATTTGCTGCAATGGGAATAACTTTTGAAGAAGCACAATTTTTTATAGAAGATTTTACAAAAACAGGTTCAATAGATAGAACGGTTTTATTTATGAATCTTGCAAATGATCCCGCAGTTGAAAGAATAGCAACTCCAAGAATAGCACTGACTACGGCAGAATTTTTAGCTTATGAAAAAGGTATGCATGTACTTGTAATAATGACTGATATGACAAATTATGCAGAAGCATTACGTGAAGTATCAGCAGCAAGAAAAGAAGTACCAGGAAGAAGAGGATATCCAGGATATTTATATACAGATCTTTCTACATTATATGAAAGAGCGGGAAGGGTAAAAGGAAAACCGGGTTCAATTACACAAATTCCTATACTTACAATGCCAGAAGATGATAAAACTCATCCAATTCCTGACCTTACAGGATATATAACAGAAGGGCAGATAATTTTATCAAGAGAATTATATAAAAAGGGAATAATGCCACCAATAGATGTACTTCCATCATTATCGAGGCTTAAAGATAAAGGTATAGGAAAAGACAAGACAAGAGAAGATCATGCAGATACTATGAATCAATTGTTTGCGGGATATGCTCAAGGTAAGCAAGCTAAAGAACTTGCTGTAATACTTGGAGAATCAGCTTTATCTGAAACTGATAGAGCATATGCAAAATTTGCAGATGCATTTGAAAAAGAGTATGTATCTCAAGGATTTAATACTAATAGAACTATAGAAGATACATTAAATCTTGGATGGAAATTACTAAGAATACTTCCAAGAGTAGAACTTAAAAGAATTAGGGATGAGTACTTAGAGAAATATTTAAACACAGAAGAAGGTGAGTAAATATGGCTAGGCTAAATGTAAATCCAACTAGAATGGAGCTTACAAGATTAAAAAAAAGACTTACTACTGCTGTGCGTGGCCATAAACTTTTAAAAGATAAACAAGATGAACTTATGAGAAGATTTATAGATTTAATTAAATATAATAATGAACTAAGAAAAAGTGTTGAAACAGAACTTGGAGATTCACTTAAAGATTTTGTAATGGCAAGAGCCTTAATGTCACCAGAAGTATTAGAAGAAGCTATAATGTATCCAAAAGAAAGGATATCTGTAAATGTTAGCACAAAAAATATAATGAGTGTAAATGTACCTGAAATGAAGTTTAAAAGATTACTTGAGGATGATGAGGGTAGTATATATCCTTATGGATATGCTAATACTTCTGGTGAATTAGATAATGCAATAGAAAAACTGTATAATATACTTCCTAAATTATTAGAGCTTGCAGGAGTAGAAAAATCTACCCAATTAATGGCTGATGAAATTGAAAAAACAAGAAGAAGAGTTAATGCACTTGAGTATATGACTATTCCTAGACTTCAAGAAACTATAAGATATATACAGATGAAACTAGAAGAAAATGAAAGAGGAGCACTTACTAGGCTAATGAAAGTTAAAAGTATGCTTGAAAATCAAAAAGAAAGTGTATAAAAATAGCAAAGACATGAAATTAGATAAGGATAATCAATGTTATATTAGTACGTTGATTATCCTTATGTTATTTTATATAAAAATATTGAATGAGAGTTTTTGTAGAAAAAATAAATTTTAAAATATATAATATAGTATAGAATGTATAAAATAGTTCAAGGAGAGATATAAATGGCAATTAAGGAGATAGTTACAACGGAAAATAAATTATTAAGAAGAAAAAGCAAAAGAATAGAAAGCATAGATGATGAGGTATTAGAATTAATACAGGATTTAAAAGATACATTATATTCAGCTGATGGAGTTGGACTTGCAGCTCCACAAATAGGTGTTTTAAAAAGAGCATTTATAATAGACTTAAGAGATGGAAATGGTCCGTTAATTTTATTAAATCCTAAAATCCTAAAAAAAATAGGAAAATATGAAGATGGTGAAGGGTGTTTAAGTTATCCAGGCTATGAGGGGATAGTTGTACGTCCTAGAAAAGTTATAGTTTCTGGAATGAATGAAAAAGGTGAAAGTGTGCAGTATGAAGCTACAGGATTAATGTCTAGAGCAATATGTCATGAAACAGATCATTTAGATGGGATACTATACATGGATTTAGCTAAAAAGATGTATAAAATACCAACACAAAAGGAAAAAAATTAAAATAAATTATATATAACAGATAATCAATTAAGATTGTCTGTTTTGCATTCTTATAATGATAATATTTACATATAACAATTCTTAATATATACTAATGTATATACACTAGTATATATTAAGGGGGATATTTATGAAAAACAATGTAAAAAAATTAACTTATGGAGCATTACTTACAGCATTAGCTATAATAATACCTGTTTCTTTTGGAGTATTAAGAGTTCAGATAGGACCTTTTACAGCAACTTTGGGAGCACATGTACCAATATTTTTTTCTATGCTATTTGGACCATATATTGCTAGTATAGTGGCATTGGGATCAGCTCTTGGATTTTTGATAACTTCACCTTTAGTGATTGCAGCTAGAGCACTTATGCATGTTTTGGTAGGGGGGATAGGAGCTATATTAATAAAAAAAGATATTAATTTAAAAAATGTTATTTTAATTACAGCTCCATTACATGGTATATTAGAAGCTATATCAGTTATACCATTTGGATTTACAGTATACAAGATATTGATAGTAGTTGGTGTAGGCTCCATGATCCATCATATAGTAGATGGAATAGTATTCAATGTTATAATTAAGGGTATGGAGAAAACAGGAATAACAAATTTTTCAGTTAACAAAATAATATGATATAATATACATATATCATAATTATAAGGTTTTATGGAAAATTATTTATGAAGGAGAATATATATGGGAGAAAAGATAATTCATATGACTGAAGATAATATACAAAAAATTTTGTCAGAGTTAAAAGAAATACAAAGTTTAGCTGCAGATGATATTGTTAAGTTTAGAATTAGTCAGTTATCAGAGATTATTTGTGAAATGTCTAAGGTAGATTCAAAAGATTCACTAGAACAAATGATATATAAAAAAATGAAAGAGGCGACTACTAAAAACCCAGAACTTAATGTCAAACTATATATGCTTTATAGAAATTTAACAGAAGGTAAAATTTCTCAAAAAGAAGCAAAAGAAGCATATGATATATATGTACAGATGTATCCTTTTGATACTTTGGTATATTAAGTATATAGGAATATAGATGAAATAAACATTTATTTTAAATATATTCAAATAGAATTATTGATAAATATATAAAGTTTTTAGAAAAGTCTGATGATTAAAAAATCATATACAAAGTTAAAGTTTTATAATAATAAGATAATGTTTTGATTGCACTAATTTAAGAGGAAAACTAAATTTATAAAAGTTAACATCTATTTAGGTTTTTATAAAATATAAGATATAAACATGGATAAACTAGATAGTATAGGAAAAGATATAAGTGAGTGCAATTGAACTATAAAGTATAGTTGATTTGATAAAATAATAAGATATACAACGTATTAATATTAGATTTATTAAAGGTTAACATTATATTTTCGGAATAATAAATATTATATCAATATAGAATAAATAAGAAATTATATTATATAGCACTCATAAAAAGTAGATTTTAAACATGTTTTTAATTAACGCTTATATAGTATTATATAGAGTTTACAAAATTTGGTTTAAAGGAGGAAAGATTTATGAGCGCTATTAAATTAAAAGATGATATATATTGGGTTGGGGTTAAAGATCCTAATCTTAAAGTTTTTGATATTATAATGGAAACTAAAAAAGGAACTACATATAATTCTTATCTTATTAATGATGAAAAAGTAGTTATAATAGATAGTGTTAAGGATGGATTTTGGGATAAGTCCATTGAAAGTATAAAAGAAATTATAGGAAATAAGAAAGTTGACTATATAGTAGTTCAGCATACAGAATTAGACCATAGTGGATCAGTGATTAAATTTTTGAAAGAGTATCCCGATGTTACAGTTATAGGAACTATTGCTGCATTAAATTACTTAAAAGAAATTGTAAATAAGGAATTTAAAGGGAAAACCATAAATGAAATTAAAGAATTAAATACTGGAAATAATACATTAAAGTTTATTTCAGTACCGAACTTACATTGGCCAGATACTATGATTACATATATTCCTGAACAGAATATATTATTTACTTGTGATATTACTGGAGCACATTATTGTACGTTAAGTGGATGCATTGAAAGCGATTTAGATGATACGGAATATGTAAGAGAATTTGAGTACTATTTTAATTGTATAATGGGACCATTTAAGAAGTTTGTTTTATCTGCATTAGATAAAATAAAAGATTTGAAAATAAATATGATAGTTCCAAGTCATGGACCAGTACACAAGGATAAAAATGTAAATAAAGTTTTAGAACTTTATAAAGTTATGGCTACTGAAAATATTAAAAAAAGTAATGTGCAAATTTTATACACTTCTGCTTATCATAATACAGAAAATATGGCGAAGTATATATGCCAAAAGCTAAATGAAAAAGATGTAAATGCACAAGTACATGAAATAACGGAAATAGGTATTGATAAGGCTGTGGAATTAATTAATAGTTCAAATGGATTTATAATAGGATCACCTACTATGAATCAAGATGCTGTTGAACCAGTGTGGAGAGTTTTAACATCAATATGTGTAATACCTAATAGGGGAAAAGTATCAGCGGCGTTTGGATCTTATGGATGGAGTGGAGAAGCTGTTCCAATGATTATAGAACGATTAAAATCTATGAAATTAAAGGTTGTTGAAGATGGATTGACATTTAAATTTGTACCATCTGATAAAGATTATAAAAATGCTGATGAATTTATAGAAAAATTTATATCTTTGATTAAATAATTATATAAAAGTCTTATAAAAATACTCACAAACAGAGTTTTATTTGTTTGTGGGTATTTTTTTGTATATCACATTTAAACATTAAGCATAAATGATTTTATTGTTTATTGAAAAGTTGTCCATGTAAGATTATATTTTTTCATATTCTACAAGAAGCTTGTCTAATTTACGACTGCAATCAACAACGATATCATCTGTAAGAGAATGGCAATATAACAAATTATGCAGATTTTCTCGACAAGTTTGAATTCTGTTTTCTAAGATACTCATTTTATAAGCCATATTGTTACACTTCCTTTTAAATGCTGTAACTATATTTTGACAAAAATATAAAAATATGTCAAGAAAAACAATACCAAATTTATTTACAAAAAGTCTTAAAAAAGGACAAGAAACATAAAAAACAGGTTAAATATTAAAATAGAGTATATTATTTTCAATCAAAACTTGTAATATACAATAAATGTGATATAATAATTATATGATTAAGCCAAAAGTGCTACATTATATCGAGAAAATACAAAAAATAAGTGTGAATATACTGTTTATATAAATTTGGAGGGTAAAAAATATGAAAAATTTAGATGTATCTATGGGATTAGTTAGAGTAACAGAAGCAGCTGCATTAAATGGAGCCAAGCTTATGGGAAGAGGAGATAAAAATGCTGCTGATCAAGCCGCTGTAGATGGAATGGAAAAAGCATTTAATATGATGCCGATAAGAGGAACTGTAGTTATAGGGGAAGGCGAAATGGACGAAGCTCCTATGCTTTATATTGGGCAAAGTGTAGGGGTTGGAGAAGAAAAAATGCCTGAAATGGATATAGCAGTTGATCCTATAGATGGAACTGTACTAATTGCTAAAGGATTACCAAACTCTATTGCTGTAGTAGCTATGGGACCAAAGGGAAGCTTGCTACATGCTCCAGACATGTATATGCAAAAAATAGCAGTTGGTCCAGGAGCAAAGGGAGCAATAGATATAAATAAATCACCTAGAGAAAATATTATAAATGTTGCTAAAGCTCTAAACAAAGATATAGAAGATTTAACAGTGATAGTACAAGAGAGAGAAAGACATAATTACATAGTTGAACAAGCTAGAGAAGTTGGTGCAAGAGTTAAATTATTTGCAGAAGGAGACGTAGCAGCAATACTTGCATGTGGTTTTGAAAACACAGGAATAGATTTAATGATAGGAACAGGTGGAGCACCAGAAGGAGTAATAGCAGCAGCAGCTATTAAATGTATGGGTGGAGAAATACAAGCCAAATTAGAACCTCATACAGATGAAGAAAGAGAAAGATGCAAATTAATGGGTATAGAAGATATAGAAAAAGTTCTAACAATGGATGATTTAGTTATGAGTGACGATGTGTATTTTGCTGCAACAGCACTTACAGACAGTGATTTATTAAAAGGAGTTGTTTTTTCAAAATGTGATGTTGCAACTACACATTCCGTAGTAATGAGATCTAAGACAAGAACTATAAGATTTGTTGAAGCTGTTCATTGTGCTGAGAAAAGTTGCCTTTTATAAATTTTATATATGATTATATTGTTTAATGGAAAAGATTTGTCTTTTATAAAAGATAAGTCTTTTTTATTATTAAAAAATTGTAATCATAATTACTTTTATTAAAACAGGATATAATGTAAAATATATATAATAAATGGATAAATTATATTGATTATCATGTAATAAAAGTAAATATATTTTGAAAAGGTGAGAATTTATGAAAATAACTGTTGAAGATATCATAAAAGATTTAGAATTAGAAATTTTAGTTGAGGGAGAAAAAAATACAGAAATCAAGACAAGTGACATTAATAGACCAGGGCTTCAATTTGCAGGTTTTTATAGTTATTTTGCTAATTCAAGAGTTCAAGTTATAGGAAATGCAGAATGGAGTTTTCTTAAAAATATGCCTATAGAACTTACTAAAAAAAGAATGCAGAAATTTTTTCAATTTGATACACCATGCATAATTATTGCAAGAGATTTAGAACCACATGCGTTACTTATAAAAAATGCAAAATTGAATAAGAGATGGGTTCTTAGAAGTAAGCTTTTAACTACAAAGGTAATAACAAAATTAATGAATTATTTAGATGTAAAATTAGCTCCGGAAACTAGAATGCATGGAGTTTTAGTAGATGTCTATGGTATAGGAATTTTAATAACAGGTGAAAGTGGTATAGGTAAAAGTGAAACGGCTTTAGAACTTATTAAAAGGGGACATAGACTAGTAGCAGATGATGCGGTTGATATAAAAGAAATAGATGGGGTTTTAAGAGGTACATCTCCTTATATAACATCTGGTATGCTTGAAGTTAGGGGTATGGGAATAATAGATATTCCATCGCTTTATGGATTGAGTTCTGTATTGCAAAGAAAAACTATTCATCTAGTTATATATCTAGAACAATGGAAGGCAGATAGAAATTATGATAGATTAGGAATAGATGATGAATTTTTAGAGGTACTTAATGTACCGGTTAAGAAACTAACGGTACCAATAAGACCAGGTAGAAATTTAGCTGTTATAATTGAAGCTGCAGCAGCCAATTATAGATATAACTTAATGTCAGAAGTGTCACCAGTTGAAACTATAAATAATAGAATGGAACAGGTGATGAATGGTGAAAGAAAAGGATAGAATTAGAAAAGTAATAAAAAATAAGAGGAATTCTTTAAATCAAATAGATAAAGCAATTAAAGACAAAGATATATTCAATAAAGTAATCGAAAGTGAAATTTATAAAAAGTCAAAGGTTATATTTATTTATGTAAGTTTTAATGGGGAAGTTGATACTCATAGAATTATAAAGTATTCATTAAATAATGGAAAAATTATATGTGTTCCTAAAGTTATACCTAAGAGTAAATACATGAATGCTGTTAAAATCACTTCATTTGATAAATTAATAAAAGGAGCATATGGAATTTTAGAACCTAAAGATTCGTGTGAGTTAGTAGATAAAAATGATATAGATTTAGTTTTTATGCCAGGTATGGCATTTGATAAAAATGGGAGAAGAATAGGCTATGGTGGAGGATTTTATGATCTTTTTTTACAAAAGCTAAATGATAAAGTTCCCAAAATAGCGTTAGCGTATAGATTTCAAGTTTTAAACAGTATTCCTTGTGAAGAACATGATATTAGTGTAGACAGAATAATAAGTGATTAATGTGATAATACTAATAAAAAATGATACCTTTATACAAGGATGATGTATAAGTGAAAATTATAGATATTTTAAATGGGTTTATTAGGGCAGATGAGGGATGGAAGGTAGGAAAAAGTAATTATTGGATATTAGCTAATAAGGAAGAATTAAATGATCTTGAAAATAAAATAGTTTTTGAAGAGCGAAATTTAGATTTCAATAATGTTCCAGATGATGGCACATCAAAAATAGTATTTTTTGATAGTTGTATGTTTTTAAGGTTTAATATATTGGCATATCGAAATGAAATTATTAAAAGTAGGGAACTAGATATATACTTAGGAAAAGATTATATAATAACTGTATATAATAATAAAATTACAGTTATTCGAGAACTTATTGAAGATATAATAAATTTAAAAAATTGTTTTATATTAAAGAAAAATCCTAAACCTGCTATGGTTTTATATTATATTCTAGACAGAATAATAGTTAAAAACTATGAAATAATGGGTATTATAGAAGAAAAAGCAGATAAAATAGAAATGGAGATATTAGAAAAACCATCAAGACATCATGCAGATGATTTAATACATTTAAGAAGGCAACTGTATAGAATAAGAAAATTTTTAAATCCTATGAGGTATATAGGGGATAGTTTAGTAAGTAATGATAATTCTGTAATTGAAGAAAACGATATAAAGTATTTTAAGAATATTAACATAAAGATAAATAAGCTTATGAATAATCTTGAAAGTTTAGTTCAAAATTTGGCTTTAGTAAGAGAGGCGTTTGAATCGGAGATATCAAATAAAACCAATGAATTTATGAAAGTATTTACTATAATTACAAGTATATTTCTTCCTCTTGAATTGATAAGTGGTGTACAAGGAATGAATTTTAAAAATATGCCTTTTAGTAGGTCTATTTATGGATATTATTATACAATAGTACTAATGATAATAGTTACATGTATTCTTATAAGTGTTTTTAAAATAAAAAAGTGGTTATGAAAATTATTCTTAATTATAAATTTGTGATATAATGGAGAATAAGACTTATTAAGTAAATAAAATAGGAAAATATATTGAGGGGGAACTAATATGGTACAAGATAAATCTCAATTAGAAAAAAAATATGAGTATGCCTGGGATAAGTATTCTGAAGAAGAATTAAAAGAAGTATTTTTACTAAATGAAAGATACATAAATTTTATGTCAAACTGCAAAACAGAAAGAGAATGTATAGATGAGTTTGTAAAAATTGCAGAAGATAATGGATATAAAAACATTGAAGATGTAATGGAAGAAAATGAAAAATTAAATCCAGGGGATAAGGTTTATGCAAATAATATGGGAAAAACTTTAGCCATGTTTGTAATAGGAAATGAACCTTTCGAAAGAGGATTAAGCATATTAGGTGCACATGTAGATTCACCTAGACTTGATTTAAAACAAAATCCATTATATGAAAATACTGATTTAGCTTTATTCGATACTCATTATTATGGAGGAATAAAAAAATATCAATGGGTTACTTTACCACTTGCAATTCATGGAGTAATCGCTAAGAAAAATGCAGAAGTAGTTAAAGTTGTTATAGGAGAAGATGAAAATGATCCTGTAGTTGGTATATCAGATCTTTTAATTCATTTAGCTGGAAGTCAAATGGACAAAAAATTAGCTAAAGGTGTAGAAGGAGAAGACTTGAATATATTAATTGGAAGTATGCCAATTAAGGATAAAGATGCTGAAAATAGAGTCAAACAAAATATTTTAAGATTATTAAATGAAAAATATGATATAGATGAAGAAGATTTTGTATCAGCTGAATTAGAAGTTGTACCTGCTGGACGTGCAAGACACTATGGATTAGATAGAAGTATGGTTATGGCATATGGTCATGATGACAGAGTTTGTGCATATACTTCATTTGAAGCGTTATTAAATGTTGAAAATCCAGAAAAAACTTGTGTAGCTTTATTAGTTGACAAAGAAGAAATTGGAAGTGTTGGTGCTACAGGAATGCAATCAAGATTCTTTGAAAATACAGTAGCAGAAGTTATGAATCTTGTAGGAGATTATAGTGAATTAAAATTAAGAAGAACTCTTACGAATTCAAAAATGTTATCATCTGATGTAAGTGCTGCTTTTGATCCAAACTATCCATCAGTAATGGAAAAAAGAAATTGTGCGTATTTTGGTAAAGGTGTAGTATTTAATAAATATACAGGTGCAAGAGGAAAATCAGGTTCAAATGATGCTAGTGCAGAATATATGGGTGAAATTAGAGCCATGATGGAAAAGCATAATGTATCATGGCAAACTGCAGAGCTTGGAAAAGTTGATGAAGGCGGCGGTGGAACTATAGCATATATACTTGCTGAATATGGTATGAATGTTATAGATTGTGGTGTTGCTGTACAAAATATGCATGCTCCATGGGAAGTAGTATCTAAGGCTGATGTATATGAAACTATGAGAGCATATTGTGCATTTTTAAAAGAAGCATAATAAAAAATAAAAGGCATGATATATGCCTTTTATTTTTATATAAATTAAATTGCACCACTATTAAGAATTATGTAATCCTCAACGGCCTCACGATATTTTTCGTTAACTATGTCTTCTAATAAAAAAGGACTATGAGTTTTAGGATTAATGCTTCCAGTTAATATTCTATTTGCAATAATTTCTACTACTTTTTGGTTGGTAGAATTGTTAAATATATTATTTGTAAAATGTGAGAATTTCATTTGAATATAACCTCCTTTATAAGAATAATATGTTATGGTACATTATTGATTATAAATTCAAAAGTCTTAAAAAATTTTCAAGATTAGTTCCAGTTAAAATGGCATCTCCTATGTAACCATGTTTAGTATCTGTTTTTTCTAAACCATGATAGTCTGAACCACCAGAGATATCCTTGTTATATTCTGGGGCTAGGGAAATAAATTTTTCTGTTTCGCCTGATTTATTTAAAGGATAAATAGCTTCAATGCAATCAAAATCATATTGTAAGATTTCTTCTACAGAAGATTTTTTTATAAGTGTAGGATGTGCAAGGGATGTAATTGCATTAGCTGATTTTAAAACAGAAAGTCCTTCTTCTATTGAAATTTCTTTATTGGGTACATAGGCTGGACTATCATTTCCAATTATATTATCGAATATAAAGTCAAAATCATAAGGGTAACCAGCTTGTATTATAGCTTTTGCTATATGAGGTCTTGCGATTACACCTTTATTAGCCTTAAGAATTTTATTAAAATCTAATTCGATATTAAAAAATTTATATAAATTTTTTAATATCTTTTTAGCTCTTGAAATTCTATAATCTTGTATTTCTTTAAGATAATTTTGAAAGAAGGAGTTTTTATAAGAATCATCTTTAAAATATCCTAACACATGAATACTTTCACCATTATATCTTGTGGAAAGCTCTATTCCGGGAATGATTTTAATACCTAGTTTTACTCCTGAAGCTATGCCTTCTTCTAGTCCAAAGGTATTATCGTGATCTGTAATAGATATAATATCAAAGCCATTATCTTTGGCTAACGTAACTAATTCAGTAGGAGATAATTTGCCGTCAGATGCTGTAGTGTGTAAATGAAAATCACCTTTTTTATACATAAAAATCACCTCTAATTAAAAAATAAACGACTTTAATAGTAATTATACACTTAATCATGCTATATTATAAAGAAATAATAATCTAATTTTTAAAATCATCTATTTTTTAGAGGGAAATTTGGTAGAATATATAATATGTAGATATTAAACTAGGAGGTACGTAAATGGAATTCAAATTAAACAATGAGTATCATGGATTTAAGTTTATAGAAGAAAAAGAAATTAAAGATATAAATTCAAAAGCAAGAATATTTTATCACGAAAAAAGTGGTGCAAAACTTTTAAATCTCCAAAATGAAGATGATAATAAAGTTTTTGCAATAGGCTTTAGAACACCACCTGATGATAGTACAGGTGTTCCTCATATTATGGAACATTCAGTACTTTGCGGTTCAAGAAAATTTCCAATAAAAGATCCATTTGTTGAACTTGCTAAAGGATCATTAAATACTTTTTTAAATGCTATGACATTTCCAGATAAAACGATATATCCAGTAGCAAGTAGAAATGAAAAAGACTTTTTTAATTTAATGGATGTATATTTAGACGCTGTATTTTATCCTAATATATATAAATATCCAGAAATATTAATGCAAGAGGGATGGCATTACGAATTAGATAATAAAGATGATAAAATTACCTATAAAGGGGTAGTATATAATGAAATGAAAGGTGCCTTTTCATCACCTGAGGATGTATTATTTAGAAAAATACAAGAAACTTTATTCCCTGATACTACTTATGGCGTAGAATCCGGTGGTGATCCAGAAGTTATTCCGGAGCTTACTTATGAACAATTTATAGATTTTCATAAAAAGTTTTATCATCCTTCGAATAGCTATATATATTTATATGGTGATGGTGATTTAGATAAAGAACTTAAGTTTATAAATGAAGAATATTTAAGTAAATTTGAAAAAATGAGTATAGATTCTCATATAGATATTCAAAAACCATTTGGAGAGATTAAAGAAGTTGTAAGTGAGTATCCAGTATCACAAGGAGATTCAGGTAATGATAAGGCTTTCTTTAGTTTGAATTTTGTCTTGAAAGACAATAATCCAGAAACTTATCTAGCGTTTGAAATATTAGAGTATTTATTATTAGAAACTCCAGCTGCACCACTAAAAAAAGCTCTTATACAAAACGCTATAGGAAAAGATGTATATGGATATTTTGATTCGGGAATACTTCAACCTGTATTTAGTGTAGTTGTTAAAAATGCTAATGCAGACAGAAAAGAAGAATTTAAAAATATAGTATTTAACACATTAAAAGAACTTGTAGATAAAGGAATAGATAAAAATTTAATTGAAGCTTGTATTAATATAAAAGAATTTAAGTTAAGAGAAATGGATACAAGAAATTATCCAAAAGGATTAATATACTATACTAAGGCTATGGACAGTTGGCTATATGACAAAGATCCATGTATGTATTTAGAATATGAAAATGTATTGAAAAAAGTAAAAACAGCATTATCCACAAATTATTTTGAAGAGCTTATAGAAAACAATCTAATAAATGTTAATCATGGGTCATTATTAATTTTAAATCCTAAAGCAGGTTTAGCTGAAGAAAATGATGAAAAATTAAGAAAAAAATTAAGTAAATATAAGGCATCACTTTCTAAAAAAGAAATAGATGATTTAATAAATCAAACAAAGACTTTAAAAGAAAGACAAATGAGTGAAGAGAAAAAAGAGGATTTAGAAAAAATACCACTACTTTCTTTAGAAGATATAAACAAAAAAGCTGAAGAATTTTCTTTAGAAGAAAAATCAATTTTAGAAAATAAAGTTCTTTTTCAACCTATGTTTACAAATAAGATAGCTTATATAAAATTAGTTTTTGATACTACAACTGTTAAAGAAGAACTTATTCCTTATTTGGGGTTATTATCAGGAATACTTGGAAGAATAGATACAGATAAATATAGTTATGGAGATTTATCAAATGAAATAAATATATATACTGGGGGAGTAAGCTATGCTCCAGTTACATTTATACAAAATAATACTAATGGAGATTTTATGCCTAAATTTATTGTAAAATCTAAGGCACTAGTTGATAAAGTTCCTAAGTTACTAGAAATTATAGAAGAAGTTTTACTTAGAACAAATGTAGAAGATAAAAACAGGCTAAAAGAAATTATTCAGGAAATGAAATCTCGTTTAGAGATGCTTATTTTTGATGCAGGACATATTGTTGCTGCAAATAGACTATTTTCTTACTTTTCAAAAGTAGCTAAATATGAAGAATGTATATCAGGATTAGAATTTTATAAATTTGTAGAAGAAATAGAAGAGAATTTTGACGATAGATTTGAAGAAGTAGTAGATAAGTTAAAACAAGTACAAAAGATTATATTTAATAGAAGAAACTTAATTGTAAATGTTGCATTAGAAGAGAATGATTATAATGAAATAGAATCTAGTTTAAATGGATTTTTACAAAAATTAAGAAATGAAAAACTAGAAAGCCATGAATATAGTTTTGATTTTAGTAAAAAGAATGAAGGATTATTAACTCAAGGAAATGTACAATATGTAATGAAAGGATATAATTATAGAGATTTAGGATATACGTATAAAGGAAGTATGCAAGTACTAAAAACTATAGAAAGCTTAGACTATTTATGGAACAAGATACGTGTGCTTGGTGGAGCATATGGATCATTTGCAAGCTTCGGTAGAAGTGGTAATCTATTCTTTGGTTCTTATAGAGATCCTAATATAAAGGAAAGTTTAGAAGTATATGATAAGGCAGAAGAATATTTAAGAAATTTTGATGCAGATGATAGAGAAATGACAAAATACATTATAGGAACTATAAGTGGTTTAGATACGCCATTAACTCCAGCATCAAAATCAGAAAGAACTTTATCTTATTATTTAAGCAATATAACTCAAGAAGACATACAAAAAGAAAGAGATGAAGTAATAAATTGTAGTAAAAATGATATACGAGATTTTGCTAATATGGTTAAGGATTGTATGAGCAAAAATTATATATGTGTTCTTGGTAATTCTATAAAGATAAAAGAAAATAAAGAATTATTTAATGAACTTGTAGAAATATTTAAGTAAAAGATAAGATAAATAGATTAAAATCAACTTAAACTTGTAAGTTTAAGTTGATTTTAATTTTAAATAGTTATTGTTTTAAAGTATTTTGTTTACTAAAAAAAGCATTTTTACATAGATTATATATACTAAATCTATAAGGTATATTTTTAGTACTTATGTAATCCATAGGAAAGTCGCCATCCCAGGGTTGAACAGATAAGTATTCAGAATTGTATACATTAATTACATACCTTTCTTTACTTTGAGGAAAAGAAAAAAATATTTTATATTTAGGTTTTTCATTAAAAGAAGACGAAGGGGTTATAAAGTTAGGTTTTTTAAGTTCTTTGAAAAAACTGCATATTATTTTTATATCTTCATTAGAAATATCTTGACGTTTATAAAAATTTGTGTCTAATATTTTTACTTCGTATTTATCATATAAGCTTAAATTTTTTGCAAGTAAATTGGTATAATAAAAATTGGAAGGTTTCTTTCTATTAAGATACATTTTGCCACTTATTAAAATAGAACCTATTAATGCTAATACAATAAATATAAAACTTCCTTTTTTCAAAACCTATTCACCTCTTTTTTATTTATATAAATAAAAGTATGATTACTAAGGATATATTATTACAAATAAAAGAAGACTAAATCTTAATTTCAAAGATTTAGTCTTCTTTTCATGTACTAGTCATTTATTATATTATTATCTATTACTTTTTCAGAAAAATTGTTATCTGAAGAAGTTTTTTTATTAAAAATAAGGTATGTAACTACAAATGTCACGAAACAAGGAATTACCCATATAAATCCTAAATTAGATAAAGGAATTTTGTGCACAATATCTTTAACTAAATAAATATTAGGATTTATAGAATTTATAGTACTTAAAACAGAAAATAAAAGAGTTACATAAACAGTTATAGATATAACTTTAGTATTTTTAATTGTATTTCCTAAAAGATTTAATAAGATTATTACTATTACTACTGGATATAATATATCTAAAATAGGTGATGCTAAAGATACGATTATATCAACACCATTTAAAGCAATTATCATACTTATTAGACATATAGTTATAGCATTAAATTTATAAGGTAGTTTACCTTTAGATAGTTTAGCAAAAAATTCAGATGCTGTAGCAGTAAGACCAATAGATGTTGTCAAACAAGCAAGGCCTACAGAAATACTAAGAGCGAATGTTCCAAAAAATCCAAGTATATTTTTAGATATTTCAGTTATTAATCCGGTTCTAGTTATATTAGCATTGAATAAAGTAGTAGTTTGTGAACCTAGATATAAAAGTCCACCATATATAAAGCTAAGTCCTACAACAGCAACTATACTAGAGATAATCGTTGTTTTTATTATATCATTAGATGTTTTATATCCTTTTCTTTTTACAGAAGTAATAATAATTGAGGCAAATATTACTGCTGCCATAGCATCCATTGTTTGATATCCTTGCAACAATGAAGTTGAAAAGAGATTATTAAAATTAGTATCGGTAATTGGTCCTATAGGGAAAATTATTCCTTTTATAATTATTAAAGAAAGCATAAGTATTAAAGTAGGTGTTAAGAATTTACCTATATTATCGACTATAGAGCTTGGCTTCAAAACGAAAGCAAGTACAACAATGAAATATATTAAAATTATCATAAATGGCTTTATAGATGGAAATAATGGGTGTATGCTTAATTCAAAGGTCGTAGCAGCAGTTCTAGGAATTGCAACCATAGGACCTATAGCAAGTATCAATGCAGTGGTAGTTATTAAGGAAAATTTCTTTCCGACTTTACTTGCCATTACTTCAAAATTGCCCCCACTTTTTACGCAAGATAAGATGCCTAGTAAAGGAAGTCCAACACCGGTTATTAAAAAGCCTAGTATTGAAAAAAGATATCCATCTCCAGTTTGGCGTCCTAGTGCAGGAGGAAATATTAAATTACCTGCCCCAAAAAACATAGCGAAAAGTGCGAATCCAATCACCAAATAGTCTTTTATTCGTTTGTTCATAAAAATCCTCCTTGTTGACTATATATTTATGATAATATCATAAATAAGAAGTTAATACTAATCAAAAATTAAAAATAATTTGTTTTTATATTAAATTTTGAAGAAAAATATTAATTTTTTTATGAAAATTATATCGAAAAATGGGTAAAATAATAAAGAGAATATATAGAACATATAAGGAGGAAGCTATTTTGGGAAATAAGAAAAGTAAAAAATCTAGAATGATAACAGAAAAGCTTTCAAGAGAATATGACAAAGTTAATATGGAAGTAGCAGAAGATATGGGTATGCCTGGAACAGATAAAAAGAGAAAAGCTGGTAAAGGTAGTGCTATAAATCAATTCAGATAATTTATATAGTTTTAATAGTTAAAAGGTTAGAGGAAAATCTAACCTTTTTTATTATTTTAAAATATATTTTGAAATTAAATAATAAAATTCACAACTAAATTTATTCATTATTATTTTATGAACTATTGTAAATATACAACCATATTATAACTATGAGAAAGAATATATAAAGTACATTTGGTTAAAAAGGATGTGAATTTTATGAAGTATGATGATAATCAAAGATGGTATATGACATGCAGATGGCAAAATTGCAAATGTAATGATGAAAATTATAATTGGCAAGATGACTTCACATGGGGTAACGAGTGTGATTACAATGACGATTTTCAATGGGAATGTCAATATGAATGTGATTATGATACTTGTAATAATTATCCGGGGTTCCCATTAATACATTCAAATTGTGAGTTTAATGAGGAGGAAACTGATGATAGCATAGAAAATGTAGAAGATATGGAAGAAGTACCGGGAGATAATGTACAATTTATACAAGGACCAGAGGGACCACAAGGACCTCCAGGACCAGCATCAAATTGGATAAAAAAAACTTGTGTAGAGCCAATGCGGTATGTATTAGAACAATTGATGAAAATAGAAGTAGATGACTTAGAAATTGGAACAGAAAAACAAGGTACTATATTGAATTGTAGAATAATATCTGTAGAAGAATCACTTGTTAAGGTTCAAACACAATATAATTATGTTTTAATTCCTATTCGTGAGATTATAGGGTTGTATTCTAACAAGATAAAAGATATTTCATTAATGAGTCAACCTGAAGAAGAACAAGGTGAAGATTCAGAGTGTTGTGAAGGTTCATTAAGAAGATATCTATCAACTAAGATGGGAGTAGCGCTAAGGATAAATACTTGTGGCAATGATGAGTTATTTAGAAGCATATATGGAACAATAACTGAAGTTGGTAAAGGAACTTTAATTTTAAGTAAAAAGATGATTATACAGATTAGTAAGATAGTTTATATTGAAGAAGATTTTGAGTAATATATAATACAATTATATAAAGTTATTAAAGCTACTGAGTGTTTATTAATCAGTAGCTTTTTTAGTTAAGTTAAAGTTAGTTATTAAAAATATATGTAAGGTACTAAATAGTTATTAGAATTAATTTTAAATAATTAAATGGTTTTTATTCGTGGAGTCAGAAAAAGTGAAAAATTTATCTATATATCACCAAAATGTGACAAAGTCATATTATAAATCAGGGGGAATAAATATGAATATTTTTTCTTTGATTATAGTAGCAATAGTTGGTGAAGCTGTATGGGAAAATTTAAAAATGATATGGCAAAAAGGTAAACTTTGTATTGATAAAGTTGGTTCTTTAATAATTAGTATAATATTAGCATTAGATACTGGTATAGATATATTAGCATTATCAGGAATTCCAACTAGAATACCTTATGTAGGCACTATTCTTACGGGTATAGTGATTTCTAGAGGTGCAAACTTTACACATGATATAGTATCTGCAATAAATAATATTTGTCAAAATTCTAAAAACACAGTAGAAAATTTAGAAAGTCAAGAAGATACAAGTAAATCTAAGTAGAAATAGATTTATAATTTAATATATATAATAATAATCCAAGCTAAAAGCTTGGTTTTTTATTTAGTTGAAAAAATATTACATAAAATTAATTAAATATTTAATACTACATAATGAGGTGAGATATATGGATGATAAGATAAAAGAAAAAATGAACAAATTGGAACAAGAAATAAAAGTTTTAAAAAATAAAGTTGAGGATATGGAGGAGAAAGAAGAGTTTACAGGTAATATTGTATTCAGAGAACCAATAAAAAATTATTATAATAGATAAAAATTAGAATGAGCTTTATTTTTAAAGCTCATTCTAGTTTTTATTTTATCAATATAGGGTTATATATACCTATAGAATGTTTTTGAAGTGCTGGACCATTTCCTTTAACTTCTATTATTAGTTTTTGTGTATTTTGTATATCTAAATCAATATTTTCAGGAAAAGTTTCTGATTCCCATAATTTATCATAAACTTTTTCATCATCAGCATAGATTTTTACAGAAATTGATCCGTTAGAACTTCTACTAGAAGTTTCTATTCCTATAGTACCTTTAAAACGTGTATACTTATTTAGAAGAGGGTATTCTAAGTGCATAGAACTTACTCCATCTGTATCATAAAAAGCTATACCATGTCCATAAAGATTACCTATATTGTCTTTAAGATTTTCTTTTATTGGAGAAAGTGATACATTAGGTTCTATGGTTTTATTATCATATAATGTATTGAAATTAGATAAAAGATTTGATTTTTTAAAATTCATATAGCTTACATCTTTTCCTAAATAGTTAATCTCTTCTTTGATAGTGTTAAAGTACATATAGTATTTTTTGTTATTATTTAAGAAAAGTTTTAAGCAATATCTAGTATTAGGTTCATAGTTGTTAATAGGGGTAATTGTTATAGAATTATTGCCTGATATATTAATATTAACAGGTATAAATTTGTTATCTTTTTCAATTACTGCACCATCTATCTTATCTAAAGATATTTCTTTTGAAAAGTTAACCTTCCAAGACTTGCTTAATGATATATTATATTTTTCATTAAAGTTAGTCCAATTACTACCTATAGGTTCTGCAAAAGCTCTTGTATTAAAGAAACATATTAACAGCATAAATATCATAAATCTGAATAATATTTTTATATGTTTTTTCAATGTATTTACCTCCTTTAAGCAATGATAAGTTATTATACATTTTATTTTGAATTTTGTAAAATGTATATAATATTGAAAAATAAATATTAATAATGAATAATATTCATGTGTGTAAATATTATTCCAAAGTAAGTAATTATATGTGTTTGATGTAGTGTGAATTATGCGAATTTAAAAATCTATTTTAGATAAACATGGAAAAATTATATATGTAATAATAAAAACTTTATGTAAATTTTTTAGTTTAATATAAAGTAAGATAGTGAAAATAAATTTCACTATCTTATTATGATTTTAAATTTTGAAATGATAGACTTATTTTTACATAGTAATAGGTTGTTGAATAACTAATTTTTACAAATCTTAAAAAGCATTTATGCGCGAGCATGTGTTTAATAATTTTAAGTGTGCATTAGGAAGTTCTTTAAAAATTTAAAAAAGTAAGTGCGTTAGCGCGATGAAAACTATAGATTCCAAGGATATTTTCTAGAATTTATTTTGCTATTAACCTTATTAAATTCGTCTATAAGATATGATAAAAGAACCCACTTAACATGGCGTTCATAGCGTTTTTGTCCGTAAAGTCTAGGGTTTTCTAGGTTATACAATCCTTTAAGTATAGAAAATAATTGTTCAATTTTTAGCCTATTTTTATATAAATTTTTACCTATTGGCGATTGCATAAAAAGAGCATTTTTATATCTAGATTCATCTTTAAAAGATTCTATACTGTTTGCTTTACGCATATTTACGTCTGTTAATAAATTATATTCTAGAGTTTTAGAAACTTTAAACCATTGAGCATCATCATAAGCAGCATCGGCAAGTACAATAAATGGATTATAAGTTTTCAGTTCATATAACAATCCTTGGAGTTGATTATCATATACATTTGCAGTAGTTATAGAAAATGACAAAGGTAATATACTATCACATACACAAGCGGTACAATGTAACTTATATCCTTTATATCTGCCAAGTCGAGTTCCTTTTCCATACCTAGCTTCGCTATCATATAATGAGCTCCTTAATGCAGTACCATCAATAGCACAAATTCTAGTTGATGGATTTATAAGTTCAATAAGCATAGCATAAATGCCATAGTACACGTATTTTTCTAAAGCTATCGCTCTTAAAGAAAATGTAGAATGGTCAGGAACTTCTTTTAAACCTATAATCTTTTGAAATACAATATCTTGTTTAATTTTATATTCAAGTTCTCTAAGACTAAAAATACTATTATTTACACCATATATCATACATGCAACAATTTGTTGATCTGAATATTTAGGCGGTCTACCTTTAGCTTTTCTAGTATTAATGCCAAGTTTATTAAATGCAATATTAACAGTTTCAAAAATTTTAAAATAAATGTTTTCGCTTTGTATATTTAATGTTATAATCATACTTGAGTCATCCTTTGTATATTATGGTTTTTTTAAGCGAAAACATTATATCACAAAGTGATGACTTATTTATTTTTTTGTATTTTTAATTATTCAACAACCTAAGTAAGATAAAAATAATGTATTTTAATTATAACGTTTTTTGAATGTTGCATGCGCAACATTTTTTATGATATACTCTTTTTCACAGTTTTAAAATGATTTTAATATAATGTTGAGATGGAGGTGGAGGTGGAGTTATATAGATAAAAAAATATGCTACAAAATCTATAGGAAGATACATAAGTCATTTTTTTAGAGTGGGTTCAAGCTTTCTAGAAAAAGAATATAGAAAACATGGTATAGGATCTGGTCAGTATCAGTTTTCAATACAATTGGGATATGTTAACAGAGTTTTAAATCCAAATGATAAAAGAAAATATTATATATATTTAACAGATAAGGCCAAGTTTCAAAAAAAGGCATTTTAAATATTTGAAATAAATGGAAATAAAAATTAGTATAAGGATTAAGTGAAAAAGAGGTGGATGACCATATATATATTCTAAGAAAAATTGCTAAAAATAATCCAGGATATTTCTTTAAAAATGAAGAAGAAAATAATTAAAATTTAATTGAGTGGTGATAGGATGAATAAAAAATTAATAATATCTAAAACAATATTATTTGTACTCATAGTTTCTTTTATAATAGCTTTTCAAAAAATATTTGGAATAGAAAATACTCTTATAGGGGTTACTGTTATAACAGCAACTTTGATGTTATTGGAAGAGGATTTAACTGTATCTCCATTTGAATATTTTATATATTTTATGGGAATTAATTTATTGCTTGGAGTCTTGGCTTTTGTAGCAAGTTTAAATTTATGGTTAGGTATTGTAGTGAATTTTATAGCTATGTTTATTATAGGATTTTTATTTTGTTATGATTTAAAAAGTAATTTATATATTCCTTTTGGATTACAATATTTATTTATGTTAAGTATGCCTATTTTACAAAATCAACTTGTAGGTAGACTAGGTTCATTAGTATTTGGAGCTGCATTTATAGTGGTGATACAACTAATATTTAATAAACATAGATTAACTAAAGCCAGTAATAAGATTGTGGAAAGTATACTTAAAAAAATTAGTAATAAAATACAATTAATAACTGATAAAAATCTAGATATTGATATAGATATAGATAGTGAGATTGAAAAAGAAATACGACAAATAAAGAAGCTTATATATAGTAAAAAGAAAGATGGATTTTATTTAACAGAAGGTGGACGAATAAATCTTGGCATAGTGTCTTTATTAGAAAGCATAAACTTGTCTATAAATGATTTAAAGAATGACTATGAAGAAAATAATTTAGAAGAAGTTTTACAATATTTAAATAACAAAATAAAGAGATTATATGAATATAGAGAAAGTGTAGAGGAATTAAATGTTATTAAGAAGGAAATAAAAGAAAATTTAAGTTGCAAGAGTTATAACAATAATTTAAGTGAAAAAAAAATATTAATAAATTTAGATATATTGTGTGATTACTTTGTACAACTTTATAATTTAGAAAATCAGAATTATATTGATAAAACTAATCCTGTTCCTTTTGAATTTAATGCTATGAATGTACTAAAAAGAAATTTCACTGCCAATTCTTTGAAATTTTCATATGCATTTAGATTAGGTATATGTGTTTCGATATCAATATTTATAATGGATTATTTTAAAATACATGAAGCCAAATGGATGGCATATACAGTTTTTTCAATTGTTCAACCTTATTCAGAGCATTCAAAGATAAAATCTTTACAAAGGTTAAAGGGAACAGTAATAGGTGGGATAATATTTATTGTATTATTTAGTATATTTAAGAATCCAATTATAAGATCTGTAATTGTTATAGGTACAGGATATATAGATGGATATAATACCACTTATGATAAAAAGATGATTTGTGTTACTATATCTGCATTAGGAACAGCGGCTGTAACTGCTAGCATAGGATCAGTATTGGGGTATAGAATATTATTTGTTTTATTAGGATTATTAGTTGCATTAATGGCAAATAAATTTATATTGCCATACACATTGAAGGATTCAACCGAGGACCTAATGTGCATGAGTGATTCTATTATGGATAAGTTAATAGAAGAATCAAAAATGTATATATCAAAAAGAAATAACAAATATACTATAGAGAATTTATTTATAATATTTTCTCTTATAGAAGATAAGTTAAATTTAAACAAACTTCATAAGCATATAAAAGATTATGAACAACATTTAAAGAATAAGAAAAAAGTAATAACAAATATATATGAAATGTATATTTGGGCTGAAAATGATAAAATTTTATCCAATAAATTTAAAGAAATGCTGACTAAAATTAGTAATAATAATGAGTTAAATTATTGGGGAAATACTTCTATTAATAAAAGCTAGCTTGTACAAAACTAGCTTTTGTTGATAGAAGTTAAGTAATTAGTTATAAAATGACGAAAAATAAAAATTAATTTGTTTTGTTTTTATTTTTTAATACTTCATAAAATAAATCTTTAGAGTTAGTATTCTCTTGTAGTATAACTTTGATGTCTTGTAGTTCTCTAAAAATTTTTTTTAAAAGTGCTTCTTGTTCATTAGTCATAATAAAAACCTCCATTAAAATAATTAATGCTGTGTTAATTATTTTTGAGTGGGAATTTTGCTATATTTGTTATAAGAGATCTTAAATACTAATTTGATGTATTATAATATAAAAATGAGTATATAGAATAATACTATAAAAACACTACAGAACTATGTTCATATTATGTTAAAAAAATATATATAATTAAATAAAAAACTATTTAATCTATAGATAATTAAGTATGGTAATTAGTATTTAACATATTTATAAATGTTAAGTTTTGATAGTTAATTAACACATTGAGCGCATCAATATGAATTATAATACAAAATATTAAAAAATAATACAGGATATAAAATGAAATAAATGAATAATAATCAAAAAACCTAAGTTAGTTCAATAGAATTGTGAATGAAGTGTTTAAGGATTATTAATAAGGTACAAGCTCATTGAAAGGTGATTAGGCCATAGGTTTATATATATGTGAATTATGTTCATCTACGAGATAAATATGTCCACAACACACATGTATATATAGTTTAATGTAATAAACTAAAATAATAAAAATTTAACAATAATTTTTGCAATAAATACAAAAAGCTGTTGATAAATTATATTTATCAACAGCTTGAGTACTTAAATATATCAAGTATTTATTTCATGAAAATTACATATGTATAAATAAGAAATTTATGTATGTACATAGAATATAAAATAATAAAATTCTAGTGCAGTTGAGACGCTAAACTTAATATAGTTGCAATTAAATTATTAAATATATGTGCAGCTACGGGATATGATAAGTTATTTTTGTTTTTTGTATATAAAATAGTCATTGCAGTTCCAATTATTATGTATTGTTTAATTTCTAGAATACCAGCTAATGTAAATGTATGAATATGAATAATTCCAAAAGTAAGAATTGATAAGGTACATAATATCCATTGTGGTATTTTATTTTGAAGTTTTCCAATTAAAATATGTCTAAATATAATTTCTTCTACGAATGGACCCACAATTACAACTATAAATATTGGAACAATAGATGTAGAAAGAAATTTGTTTACTAAATCTTGATTTTGTGTTAATTGATTTGTTCCTGGAATAATAATGAAAATAGTCGAGCAAAGCATAATTAAACAAAAGGTTAATAGGGTTATACCTATAATTTTCCAAGGGTGTAGCAGAAATTCTCGAAAATCTTCATATAGTTCTTTCCTAAATAGAACAAAAGCTAAAACTGCTAAAATAGTATACAATATTATATTATATAATATTGTATTTGTAGATGCTATAAATGTATTTAATATTCTAGGTGCAATAAATCCTATAAAAATATATAATCCTGTGTATACAATTGATTTTTTCATTATTAATCCTCCTGACTATGGAAAAAGTTCTGTTAAGTTATATGAACATGGATTTCCTTCAATTTATTGAAATATAATAGATTTTCCACAAAAAATATATAGGAAAATAATAGTATATTTAAAATCTATTGCAATAAAAAAGCTCCTTAGTATAACTAAAGAGCTGTAATTTTATGGTGCCGAAGGCGGGACTTGAACCCGCACGCTGTTGCCAGCGACGGATTTTGAGTCCGTTGCGTCTGCCAATTTCACCACTTCGGCGTGCTTTACGAATAATATACTAACATGTTTTTATAAACTAGTCAAGGAGATTTTTAGATTTATGCTAAGTTATTTCATATTTTAACCTATTAAATATGGTATATGTATTTTAGTAGAAAATAATTAGAGAATTGAAAAAAATTCCTTATTTCGTGCTTTCTGTACAAATATTTTAAAAAGGGATATAATGTAAATGAAATATTAAAACATATTTAGGTTGTTGAATAACTAATTTTTACAAATGTTAAAAAGCATTTATGCGCGAGCATGTGTTTAATAATTTTAAATGTGCATTAGTAAGTTCTTTAAAAATTTTTAAAAGTAAGTGCGTTAGCGCGATGAAAACTATAGATTCCAAGGATATTTTCTAGAACTTATTTTGCTGTTAACCTTATTAAATTCGTCTATAATATACGATAAAAGAACCCACTTAACATGGCGTTCATAGCGTTTTTGTCCGTAAAGTCTAGGGTTTTCTAGATTATAGAGTCCTTTAAGTATAGAAAATAATTGTTCAATTTTTAGCCTATTTTTATATAAATTTTTACCTATTGGCGATTGCATAAAAAGAGCATTTTTATATCTAGATTCATCTTTAAAAGATTCTATACTCTTTGCTTTACGCATATTTACGTCTGTTAATAAATTATATTCTAGAGTTTTAGAAACTTTAAACCATTGAGCATCATCATAAGCAGCATCGGCAAGTACAATAAATGTATTATAAGTTTTGAGTTCATATAACAATCCTTGGACTTGATTATCATATACATTTGCAGTAGTTATAGCAAATGATAAAGGCAATACATTATTATATACACAAGCGGTACAATTTAACTTATATCCTTTATATTTGCCAAGTCGAGTTCCTTTTCCATACCTAGCTTCGCTATCATATAATGAGCTCCTTAATGCAGTACCATCAATAGCACAAATTCTAGTTGACGGATTTATAAGTTCAATAAGCATAGCATAAATGCCAGAGTACACGTATTTTTCTAAAGCTATCGCTCTTAAAGAAAATGTAGAATGGTCAGGAACTTCTTTTAAACCTATAATCTTTTGAAATACAATATCTTGTTTAATTTTATATTCAAGTTCCCTAAGACTAAAAATACTATTATTTACACCATATATCATACATGCAACAATTTGTTGATCTGAATATTTAGGCGGTCTACCTTTAGTTTTTCTAGTATTAATGCCAAGTTTATTAAATGCAATATTAACAGTTTCAAAAATTTTAAAATAAATGTTTTCGCTTTGTATATTTAATGTTATAATCATATCTGAGTCATCCTTTGTATGTGTTGTTTTTTTTAGCGAAAATATTATACTACAAAGTGATGACTTATTTATATTTTTGATGTTTTTATTTATTCAACAACCTAAAACAGTGTAAATTGCACCTCAAATATTAGACATGAAGCTAATACTTTAGAGGTGCTTTTTTATTTTTAATGAAAATATACTACAATATTTTTATACGAACTCATAGTATAGAATTTTATACAATTAAATTATAAGCTAAGATATGTTATATTAAGATGAGTATTTATTATGTATAATAGAATTAATAAATAGTAAAGGGTGAAATTATGGGTAAAAGTAATAAATTATTACACGGTACATTTTTGATAATATTTATTATGGTTTTTATATGGTATTCAATTAGTCCTATGGATAGATTTACTTGGTTTTTAGAAGTTATTCCTGCAATAATTGGATTTATAGTAGTAATCTTAACATATAAACAGTTTAAACTTACAAATATAGTGTATATTTTGATTTTAATACATGCTATTATTTTAATTATTGGTGGACATTATACATATGCTGAAATGCCATTTTTTAATTGGCTTAGAGATACGTTTTCTCTTGAAAGAAACTATTATGATCGTTTAGGACATTTCGCACAAGGATTTATCCCTGCTATAGTTAGTAGAGAAATACTATTACGTAAGTCAATATTAAAAAGAGGAAAAATGCTTAATTTTATAATTATATGTATATGTCTTGCTATAAGTGCTACATATGAACTCATAGAATGGGGTGTGGCAGAAGCAACGGAAACAGCTGCAGAAGCGTTTTTAGGTACTCAAGGTGATGTGTGGGATACTCAATGGGATATGTTTTTAGCTTTAGTTGGAAGTATAGTTGCTCTAGTTAGTTTAAGTAAAATACATGACTCATTTTTAAGGAAACTTGGTTATACTAAATGATAATGGAGAGGAATTAATTAGTTTTATTGATATAGTTATATAAAATTAGTAAACTAATTTTATAGTTGTTAAAATAATTGTATTAATTATAGTTAATATTGGAGGGTTATAATGAATAAAGAAAGATTGTTAATACTTGATGGTCATAGTCTTATGTATAGAGCTTTTTTCGCATTGCCACCACTTACTAATAAAGAAGGAGTACATACTAATGCAATATATGGTTTTATAAAGATGCTTTTAAAAATGAAAGAGGAAATAAAACCTAATTATATAGTAACTGCTTTTGATAAAAAAGCGCCTACTTTTAGACATAAAGAATATGAGGACTATAAAGCAGGAAGAGCAAAAATGCCATCAGAATTAAATGAACAGTTTCCTATAGTTAAAGATATTTTAAATAAACTTGCTATAAATATATTTGAAATTGATGGATTTGAAGCGGATGATTTAATAGGTACACTATCTCAATTTGCAGAAAAAAAAGGCATAGAGGTATACATAGTAACAGGAGATAAAGATGCTCTTCAACTTGCAACGGATAATGTAAAAATAGTTATAAATAAAAAAGGTATGAGTGAAAAAGAAATATATGATAGAAATAGAATGGTAGAAGAATATGAAGTTACTCCTACACAATTTATAGATGTAAAAGGTCTTATGGGAGATAAATCAGATAACATTCCTGGTGTTCCTGGAATAGGGACTAAAACTGCTTTTAAACTCATAAAAAAATATGGAAGTATTGAAAATGTTTTGGAGAATGTTGAAAATATTAGTGGTAAGAAAATGAAACAAAATCTTATAGAATATAGAGAACAAGCTATATTTAGTAAGAAACTTGCAACTATATGTACAAATGTTCCTATAGAAATTGACTTAGAAGAAATAAAGTCTAAAGAAAATTATGATATAGAAGGTGTTAGGCAATTATTTGAGAGTCTTGGATTTAAAAGTTTAATTCAGAATATTGTTAGTAGTGATAATCAAGAAGAGCCTGAAAACAATGAGGAAAAGATAGAAAAGATAAATATAAAAGTAGAATCTTCTAATATAGAAACTGTTGATAAATTATCTAATTTATTAAGTGATATAAAAGATACAGTATATTTTCAAGTAGAGTGCGTAAATGAAAATGTATATTCAAAAATAGAATTTAACACTATCTATATAAGAAATGAAGAAAAGATTTATGTTGTTAATATAAATAAAATAAAAAATGAAAACTGTGATAAGTATTTAGAACTTCTAAAAAAATTATTTGAAGATGAAAATATTAAAAAAATATCTCATGATATTAAAAATATATATGTGGTTTTACGTAAATATGATATTGATGCAAAAAACTTTAGCTTTGATACTAAAATAGCGGCATATTTACTTCAGCCTTCAAAATCAGATTATATATTAAGAGAAATAATATTAGAAAAGTTATCTATAAATATACATGAATCAGATGAGGAGTGTAAAATAAAAGAGACTTATTGTATAAAGGAAATATATGAAAAATTACAAAAAGAAATAAAAGCAGCTAATATGGAAGAGTTATTTTATAATGTAGAATTACCTCTTGTTAAAGTATTAGCGTCTATGGAATATGAAGGTTTTAAGATAGATAAAGATAGATTGACAGAAATAGGAGAAAAGTTTAAGGTTAAGATTGAAACGCTAGAAAAAGAAATACACGAATTTGCAGATGAAGATTTTAACATAAAATCTCCAAAACAATTGGGAAAAATTCTATTTGAAAAGTTAGATCTACCTGTAATTAAAAAAACAAAAACAGGATATTCAACTAATGCAGAAGTGCTTGAAAAGCTTAAGGATAGTCATCCTATAATATCTAAAATAATAGAGTATAGACAAATTACTAAATTAGATTCAACTTATGTTGAAGGTTTAAAACATGTAATTGATAAAGATGGAAAAATACATTCTAGCTTTAATCAAACAGTTACAACTACTGGAAGATTATCAAGTACAGAACCTAATCTTCAAAATATACCAATAAAATATGAAATGGGAAGAGAAATAAGAAAAGTATTCGTTCCTAATAATGAAGAATCAGTTATATTTTCTGCGGATTATTCTCAAATAGAATTAAGAGTTCTTGCTCATATTGCCAATGATGAAAAGCTAATTGATGCATTTAAACATCATAAAGATATTCACACAATAACAGCATCAGAAGTCTTTAAGGTACCTATAGATGAAGTAACTCCTCTTATGAGAAGTAATGCAAAGGCAGTAAACTTTGGAATTGTATATGGTATAGGTGCATTTAGTCTTTCAAAAGATATAAATGTATCAAGAAAAGAAGCTAAGGAATATATAGATACTTATTTTAATAGATATCCTAATGTAAAAAAATATATAGATGATATAATAAGCAAAGCAGAACAAGATGGTTTTGTAACAACAATAATGAATAGAAAAAGATATATACCAGAAGTACAATCTAGAAATAAAATAGTTCGTTCTTTTGGAGAAAGACTTGCTATGAATACCCCAATTCAAGGAAGTGCAGCAGATCTAATAAAACTTGCAATGGTGCATGTGTATGAAGAATTAATAAAAAGAAATTTCAAAAGTACACTTATACTTCAAGTTCACGATGAATTAATATTAAATGTATATAAGGATGAACTAGAAGAGGTTAAACAAATGGTAGTGGAAAAAATGGAAGGTGTAATGAATCTGTTAGTACCGTTAGAAGCTGATGTGAATGTTGGAACAACGTGGTATGAAGCCAAATAAAATTATAAAATAGAGTATAGAAAGTAGGTGCCTTATAGTGTAAAATGAAATTTGGTACCTACTTTATAATGCTTAAAAATTAAGGGGGAGAGTTATGATAAAAGTTGGATTAACAGGGGGAATTGGAAGTGGAAAAAGTACTGTGTCTAATATTCTGAAATCTAAAAATATTCCTATAATAGATGCAGACCTTATTTCAAGAGAAGTTCTACATATATATCCAGAAATATTAGAAGAAATAAAAAGTGTTTTTGGAAAAGAGTTTATAGATGAAAAAGGAAATCTAAAAAGAAGAGAGCTTGGAAATTATATATTCGATAAGGATGTTCTTAGAAAAAAATTAGAAAATATAATAATACCATATATAAAAAAAGAGATATTTAAAGGAGTTGAGGAATATAGTAATTTACATAAGAAAATATGTGTTGTTGATGCTCCTACATTAATTGAACACCATATAAACGAAAGTATGGATGTAAATATATTAGTTTGGGTAGATAAAAAAACACAAATTGAAAGAGTTAAAACTAGAGATAATATGAGTGAAGAAGAAGTTTTACAGAGAATAAATGCTCAAATGTCTTTAGAGGAAAAAAGTAAATATGTAGATTTTACTATAGATAATAGTGGAAATTTAAATACGACAAAAGAACAGTTAGATGAAATTTTAAAAAAGGTTATGGAACATTAGGAGGAAAAATGAAAAAGAGAAAGTTCACGGCGATTTGGATAGTACTAATTATATTAATTATAACTGTTATTAATATAAAGCCTATAGGAAGGATACTATATCCAATAAAATATAAAGATTATATAATGAAATATTCAGAAGAATACAATTTAAATCCTTATTTAGTATCAGCAGTGATAAAAGCTGAAAGTAATTTTGAAAAAAATGCAAAGTCTAATAAAGGTGCAATTGGTCTTATGCAACTGACGCCATCTACAGCAAAATGGGCTGCGAAAGAAATGAAAGTTAAAAATTTTAAGGTTGATATGCTTTATAATGAGGAATTTAATATTAAAATGGGTTGCTGGTATATAGACAATTTAAAACAAGAGTTTAATAATAATATTAAATTGGTTTTAGCAGCCTATAATGGTGGACGAGGTAATGTTAAAAAATGGCTAAATAATAAACAAAACTCAAAGAATGGAATAGATTTGAACTATATACCATTTAAAGAAACCGATAAGTATGTAAAAAAAGTAGATGTAAGTCAAAAAATATTTGAATTTTTATATACTAATGATAAAGGATATATTAAGGTTATGAAAGAAATTATATCAAGTTATTTTTCATAAGACTATTGACAATGTATGTTATGATGGTATAAAATTATTTATACAATTATAATATACATGCAGGAGTGGCGGAATGGGCAGACGCGTACGTTTAAGGGGCGTATACCGCGAGGTGTATGGGTTCAAGTCCCATCTTCTGCACCAACAATAAGACACATAGTTGATTATGTGTCTTAATTTTTTAATTTACATATGAAAATGATTTTAAGCATGTATAGGAGGAAATATGGATAAATACTTAATAGTAAATACAAAAATTTTACCAGAGGTTTTTGAAAAAGTATTGCAAGCAAAAGAGCTTCTAAGAACGGGTAAAGCAAAAGATATAACAGAAGCGGCTAAGGTTGTAGGTATAAGTAGAAGTTCTTATTATAAGTATAAAGATTTTGTATTTTCTGTTTTAGAAGGAACTCATGTACAAAAGGCAACTATTGGATTGTTGTTATCACATAAAACCGGAACGTTATCAAGAATATTAGATAGAATAGCTCAAATTAATGGTAATATACTAACTATAAATCAAGATATTCCTGTAAATAATGGGGCAAGTGTTACTATAACATTTGATATATCAAATATGAAAATGGAATTACAAGAGTTTCTCAATGAAATAAAAAAGATGGACAATGTAGTTAAAGTATCTTTAATAGCTATGGAATAAATGACTAAAAGTGTGTTGAAAATCAAAAGTTAAGCATACCCTATAATGTAGCAAATTTATTTGGAGGTATGTATTATGAGCTTTGATAGAGAGGACACTTTTGAAAAAAGTATATATGAAAATTATGATATGGTTCCTATTAATACTTATATTAAACAAATGAATAATCATAGTATGTTTCAGCAATTACCAAGACAGTATGAAAACAATTATCAAATTCCTCAGCAAAATTATGATATGTCAGTTAATAATGAAATTAAACCTATGACATATTATAAAATAGACCATAGTTTAATTGATGATAGTGTGGAAGATAATTATGGTTTTAGAAATCTTAATTTACCTAATAATTATGGAATGAGAATGATGGAAGAAGACGATGAGTATTCTGATGATAAATCTCGAGAACTTAATTATGATGATTTTGTAGATGTAAATAATATGTTAATGAAAATTGAAAGATACAATCCTGGTATTTTTCAGTTTTTAAGAAGATATAATATGTCATATGAGGATGCAAAAAAGATTATAAAAAAGATCATAACAGTAACTCTCATGTATGAAAATGATTAATAAAATATATTAATTGCAAATAGGAACTTTATTTTAACCTTTAAGTTTAGAAAATATAAACTTAAAGGTTATTTTTTTTAAAAGGAAAATTTTTGTTTGTGTAGAAATAAAATTAAAGAGGTGTAGTATATGTTTGATATTAAATTAGAATTTGATAATATAAAGATTTTGAGTATAGAAAAAGAAGATGTAAGTCCAATATATAAATGGATTCGATGTAATAATCAATTTTTACAAAATGAAGGTAATGAAAATATTACGTACGATAAGTTTTATGAGCATTTTTTAGAATACTATTTTAGTGAGTGTGAGTTTTTCTTAAAAATAAATAAAGAAAATAAATTGATAGGAATATTTAAAGGAAGGACTGAGTTTAAAAATCCTAATGAGGTATGGATAAAATATTTTTTGATAGATAAAGAGTATAGAAATTATGGATTGGGAAGTAAAATTTTAAATGAAATATTAAAATATTTTTCTAATGATTGTGGAATATTTAATTTCTATACTAAGATAAAAGATAACGAAAGTAATTGCATAAAATTTTTGCTTAAAAATAATTTTTATATATTAAATACTTTTAATGAATTTAATATAAAAAATACTATATTGAAAAAAAGAATAATAAAGACATAAAAATAATTTTTAAGTATAAAAAATAGTGATAACAAATATTATTAAAGTATACGAAAACATAAGTTAAATTTTATATGGGGGTATAAAAATGAAGTATACTAGATATGACTTGAAGAAAAATAATAGAAAAAACAACGGTCTTTTCTTTATAGTTTTAATCTGCGTAATATTGATATTAGCATTCCTTTCTGGAACTATGATATCTAATTTATTTATAAAGAAGCCTAAACAAAAAGATGATATTGGAAAGAAAGCTGTACAAAATATAACTGAAAAAAATAATAGTAACAAAAATAAGGACAAGAATGTACGGAAAATAGATGATTTTGTAATTATACAATGTGGGGTATTTGCAAATGCAGAAAATGCTAATGTTTTAAAAGAAAAATTAAAATCGTATGGTAATCCATTTATAGTACAAGAAAATCAAAAAAATAAGGTTATACTTGGTATATATTCAGTAGTTGAATTTCAAAATATAGAAAAATCATTAAAACAAGGTAAAATTGAATTTACAAAAGTTAATATAAAACCAGATTTAAGTAGTAAAGCAAACTTACAAATTGCTCAAATTATAGATGCACAACTTCAAATATTACACAAATTTTCGAATGACAAAGTAAAGTCTGTACAAACTAAGCAATTAAAAGAGTGGTGTTCAAAGTTAGAGCAAGTTGATAAAAATGAAAAAAATTATGATTTATTAAATCACCTAAAAGATAATATGAAAAAGTTACCTCAAGAAGTGACAAAAGAGAAATTAGAAGAAATTAATAGTTATTCATACAAAAATATAAAATTATTACAGTAGATATTGTGTCAACCATTTAGAACATCATTCAACAAATTTGGATGATGTTATATGAGTAAATTTAATAAAATTATATCCATATATACTTGTTTAAGCGCTTATTAAGTGATAAACTATATAGGATAAAAAGTTAAAAGGGGAATATAGGGTGAGAGGCAATAATAAGAGTGGTTTTTTTGTATTTATTATTTTACTAGGAGGCATATGTGGAAGCTTTATTGGTGAAATTTTAGGTAATAATATAGGACCCCTAAGCTTTTTAAAAGCTACATATCCTATCGGTACAGCTAGCCCATTTGTATTAAATTTAAAAGTAGTTGAAATTACATTTGGAGTAAATTTCTATGTGAACGTAATGGCAATTATAGGTGTTATTATTGCCATATTGTTATATAGAAAGTATTAGGAGTGATTATTGATGAGGATTGTATTAGCATCTGCCTCAGAAAGAAGGCAAGAGCTTTTACAAAGAATAACAAATAAGTTTGAAGTTATAGTGAGTGATTTTAAGGAGGAGACTGTTGATTTTGAAGGAAACTTTGAAAGTTATGTAATGAAACTTGCAAAGGGAAAAGCAATGGCAGTAGCTCAAAATTCATGTGAAGATGCAATAGTAATAGGCTGTGATACAATAGTAGCTTTTGATGGAAAAGTATTAGGAAAACCTAATGATGAACTAGAAGCTTTTAATATGTTAAAAGCGTTAAGTGGGAATGTACATAAAGTATATTCTGGCATCGCTGTTATTGACACTAGAAAAGGTAATACTAGAATAGAAAGTGTATGTACTAGTGTTAAATTTTCGTCTCTTACCAATGAAAAAATAAAAGATTATATATCTACAAGAGAACCTATGGATAAAGCCGGAGCCTATGGTATTCAAGGTTTCGGAGGAGTTTTTGTAGAAAAGATAAATGGAGACTATTATAATGTAGTAGGACTTCCATTAAATAAATTAGATAAAATGCTTTGGGAGATGGGGGTAGATTTATAAAAAAGGAGTATATGTAATGTATAACACTTTTAAAATTATGGATTTACCTCAAAGTGAAAGACCAAGAGAAAGACTTTTAAAATATGGTGCACAGTCATTATCTAATAGCGAACTTATTGCTATAATATTAAGAACTGGTTCAAGTAATGAAAATGTACTAAACTTAAGCAGTAGAATATTAAAGGAATGTGGAGGTCTTAATGGTCTTTTGACATTGATGCCTGAGGAGATGATGACCTTAAAAGGAATTGGAAGCGCAAAAGCTACGCAAATTATAGCTATAGGTGAACTTGCAAAAAGATTTAAGGCGTATAAATCAGGTGATATATACATAATAAAAAGTCCAAGAGATGTAGCTGATTTGGTTATGGATGAGATGAGATATTTTAAGGAAGAACATTTAAGAGTAATAATGTTGAATACTAAAAATATAGTTATAGATTGTAAGGATGTTTCAATAGGAAGTTTAAATTCTACTATTGTTCATCCGAGAGAAATTTTTAGCTATGCTATCAAGAAGAACAGTGCATCTATTATAATATGTCACAATCATCCATCTGGAGTGTGTACTCCAAGCTCAGAAGATATAGACGTTACAATAAGATTAAAAAAATGTAGTGAAATATTAGGAATTAATTTATTAGACCATTTAATAATTGGCCATGGTAATTATATTAGTTTAAAAGAAAAGAATATTTTGTAGTTTTAATGTTGAAAGGAGAATTTCAAGTGGGATTTTTTGGTATGACTAAAGATATGGGAATAGACTTAGGAACAGCAAATACATTAGTTTATTCTAAAGGAAAAGGTATAGTTTTAAGAGAGCCTTCAGTAGTTGCTATAAATAAGGTTACAAATAAGGTCTTAGCTGTAGGTGAAGAAGCTAAGCAAATGATAGGAAGAACTCCTGGAAATATAGTAGCAATCAGACCTTTAAAAGATGGTGTTATTGCGGACTTTGATGTTACAGAAGAAATGTTAAAAAGTTTTATAACTAAAATATGTTCAAAATCAGCATTTACAAGTCCAAGGGTAGTTGTATGTTTTCCAACAGGAATAACTGCTGTTGAAAGAAGAGCTATCGAGGAAGCTAGTAAAAGAGCAGGAGCTAGAGAAGTTTATTTAATGGAAGAGCCTATGGCAGCAGCTATTGGAGCAGGACTTCCAGTTCATGAACCAACAGGAAGTATGGTTGTAGATATCGGAGGAGGTACTACAGAAGTAGCTGTTATATCACTTGGAGGTATTGTTACAAGTAAGTCACTAAGAATAGCAGGAGATGAATTAGATCAAGCAATTATAGCCTATATTAAAAAAGAATATAGTCTTATGATAGGTGAAAGAACTGCTGAAAGTATAAAAATGGAAATAGGTTCAGCTTATCCAACAAATAATGATGAAGATGAAGAAAGTGAAAATAAAGAAGTTGTAGAATCAGTAGAAGAAAAAGAAGAAACTAAAGAAGTTAAAAGCGAAGAAGCTGTTATAGATTCAGAAGAGAAAAAATCTAAAGTTAACATTGTTAATGGAGAAAGATGTATGCAAATAAGAGGTCGTGATCTTATTTCTGGACTTCCAAAGGTAATACAAATAAGCGAAGTAGAAGTTAGAGGAGCTTTAAAAGAGCCTGTGGCAGCTATCGTAGAGTCTATAAAGACAAACCTTGAAAAAACTCCACCAGAACTTGCAGCTGATATTATGGACAAAGGAATAATGCTTACTGGAGGAGGAGCTTTATTAAGAGGACTTGATAAGCTTATCCATAAAGAAACACACATGCCAGTACACATAGCGCAATCACCTTTAGACTGTGTTGCAGTAGGCGCAGGAAAAGCTTTAGAAAATATAGACAAAATGTCTAGAAAATAAAATAATAACCATATGAGATTCTTAAAAAATAAACTGACAGTAACTGTTATTGTGCTGTCAGTTAGCTTTTTAATATTAATTGGTTATACCGTAGGAAAAGAAAAGATGTCTACTGCAGGAAATGGTGTGGGTGTTGTTTTAAATTCAGTACAAGGTGTTGTGTATAAATTTAATAGTAAATTAAAGAAAAGTGCTAAGTTTATGTTTCACTTTAAAGATGTAAAAGAAGAGAATAAAAGATTAAGAAAAGAAAATGTGGTTTTAAAGGATAAAGCACTTAAATATGATTCTTTAGCTAAAGAAAATGAAAGATTCAAGAAGATGGTTAATTTTAAAGATCAAAGATCTGAATATGATTACATAGGTTGTGAAATAATAGGTAAAAGCGGAGAAAATTGGCTGGATGGATTTGTTATAAATAGAGGTTCAGATGACGGTATACAGAAGAAAATGGTAGTTGTAACTGGAGAAGGCTTAGTAGGACAAGTAACTTCTGTAGCTAATAAATGGTCTATAGTTCAATCCATAATAAATGAAAATATACAAGTTGCAGGAATGCTTAATAGCACTAGGGAAAATGATGGTGTTGTTAAGGGATATAAAGATTATAGTAATAAATTATTAGCAAAACTTTACTTCCTTCCATTAGATTCTAAAGTTAAAAAGGGTGATACTGTTTTAACATCAGCATTAGGATCATTGTATCCTAAAGATATAAAAATAGGAACAGTCATTGATGTGGAAGAAGATAAGGGTAAGTTGGTTAAAAACGCGTTAATTGAGCCAAGTGTTGATTTTAATAGACTTGAGGAATTATTCGTAGTAGTTTCTAAAAATAAAGATGGTAAATATTAAGGGGATATAATAATGAAGAGAGTATTTACTTTAGCATTTTTATTAATATTATTCACCATATTGGACAATGCATTGATGCCTTTTTTATCATTTAAAGGTGTTTACCCTAGTATAGTATTTGTTTTTATAGTTTTTTATTCTATAATCAATGGAAGTGTAAGTGCTATATATTTAGGATGTATATCAGGATTACTACAAGATGTATATTTAATGAATGGTATTGGAATAAATATGTTTATAAATATGGTTATTTGTTTGATTTCTGCTGAAATAGGAAAAACCATATTTAAAGATAAAGCTATGATACCTGTAATAACATGTTTTTTACTTAGTATATTAAAAGGAATTTTAATGTTTATAATTTTGTATATAGTAGGGCAACGTACGCATATTAATATTGCATTATATATGAGTTTATATAATATGATTATTTCAATTTTAATATACAAAAAAGTTTTTAAACTTTGTCAAAAAGATTTTATGGTTAAAAAATGGAGATTTTAGAAATGGTGATTGATGATGATAAGGAAATTTAGAAGACGTAAAAATTTAATCACGAAAAGAAAAAATAATAAATTTGACAGATATGTAGCGTTGACAGTAGTAATGATATTTATTTTTTCTATGATTCTAACAAGACTTGCCTATTTACAGGTAGTAAAAGCTGATGAATATAGAGAATTAACTAGTAAAAAGTCTATTAGGAATATACCTATTACGCCACCAAGAGGAAATATAATTGATTCTAAAGGTAAGGTGCTTGCGGAAAGCAGTCAAGGGTATACTTTAACCTTTACAGAAACTGATGAAAGTAAAGAAAACTTTTTTCCAACAATGCTCAAAGTATTTAAAATCTTAGAAGAAAATGGTGAAGTACAACAAGATGCTTTTGAATTAAAAATAAATCCGGTTAGGTTTGAATTTAATACAGATAATGAAAAAGCAAGAAAAGCTATTGAATTAAGATTCAAAAAAGATAGAGGAATGGATGAAAAGGTAGCAAAGGAATTATTTAAAGATAAAAAGCCAGAAGAATTAACAGATGAGGATAAAGCTAAAATAAATGAGCCTTTGTTAAAGAAAACTCCGGAGGAAACTTTTAATTATTTATTAGATTTATATAAGATAAATGATGAAGAAACTAAGGAAATATATACGGAACTTTTTAATAAGATAAGAAAAGAGCCTAATGGAGAAAGTCGATTTAGTGAATATTTAAAAACTTATGATGTTAAGGGTAAAAATCAAAAAGAGCAATATAATCAATTATATAAGAGCATGCATAAAGAGAATGTTTTCGATCAGTTAGTAAAGTCATATAAAATAAATACTAAAAGATTTTCTTTAGAAGAAAAGAGAAAATTTATGGTAGTAAAAGATGCCATAAAGCTTCAAAGTTTTTATAGTTTTAAACCTGTAGTTATTGCATCAAATATTAAAAGAAATACTGCATTTGTATTTATGCAACAGTATGAGGATTTACCAGGTATAGAGGTTACAGTTGAACCTATAAGGGTATATCCTTATAATGAGGTAGGCTCAGGTTTCCTTGGATATCTTTCCAAAATAAATTCTTCTCAAAAAGAAAAATATGAAGAAAAGGGATACGATCCTAGTAGTGATTATATTGGTTCAGATGGTATAGAAAGTGCTTTTGAAAGTACTTTAAGAGGATCTAAGGGAACTAAAATTGTACAAATAAATAAGTATGGAAGAATAATGAGGGAACTTGGAAGAAAAGAACCTTATCCTGGAAAAACTGTTCAGCTTACAATTGATACGGAATTACAAAATACTACAGAACAATCCTTGAAAGAAGGCATGAGAATGCTGCAATCACAAGGTAGACATGGAGATGTAGATACAACAAATGCTACAAGAGGAGCAGCTGTAGTAATAGATATTAAAACAGGGAAAGTACTAGCAATGGCTAGTGAACCTGGATTTGATCCGAATTATTTTGCAGTACCAGGTAAACTTACACCAGAACTTCAAAAACAATTTTTCCAACCAGATTTGGCAGCATTTGGAAAAGAATATGTTACTAAGCTTCTTAGAAGAAGTTATGAAGCTAATCAAACATATAGTGGAAAGTCGATAGATGAAATAGTAGATATTTTATTTCCACTAGATAAAAGTATAGCAAATAATAAAACTATAAGACAGGATTATTATGACTTATATCCAAAACCTTTATATAATTATGCTACTAGTACTCTTGCTCCACCAGGATCTACATTTAAGCCATTAACAGCTGTAGCTGGATTGGAGGAAAATGCGATAGAACCATATGAGACTTTTGATTGTCCAAGTGTATTTACTAAGAATAAATACAATGGAAAAAACTTCTTAGGGAAACCTTATTCGGGTGTGAGTGTAACAAAGGCATTGGAACAATCTATTAACTATTTCTTTTTTGAGGTAGGAGATAGATTATATAAACAAAAGAAATATAATGATGGATTTGATGCACTTGCACATTATGCTTGGAAATTTGGATTAGGAGCACCTAAAGATGTTAAGCCAGCTACAGGTATTGAGATAAATGAAAAATTTGGTCAGGTATACAATTTAGAGTCTGGTAGAAAAATTTTCTCATCACTTTATATGAATTCGTTAGTTGACCTTTTATCAAGGGGTACAGATACAAGATCACCTAATTACAGAGTTCATTATATAGGAATAAATATTAATAATGCTTCAGGTGATTCCAAAGAAGTTGAAACTATTAAATCGAATTTAAGAAATGAAATAGTTGAAGAAATTAAATATAAGAAAAATGGTATAGTTAATATAAAGAATATGCTAGTGGAACTTTCTAAGAAGGATCCTAAATTAAAAGAGAAATATGATTCTGGATATAATGAATATACAAATAAGTATTCAGGTGATCAAAGAAAAAAAATGAGCAGAGAAAAATATATTTCAGATCAAATAGAACAAGCAACATTGGCTATATCATATTCCATAGATGATGGTAACTTTAATATAAATAATCAAAATAACGTTTATGATGCTTCTATAGGACAAGGAACTAATCAATTTACTCCTGTGCAGATGGTTAATTATATAGCTACTTTGGTTAATGGAGGTAATAGATATAAAGTTCATTTAGTTGATAGTATTTTAGACCAAGATGGAAATAAGGTTAAAGAATTTAAACCTGAAGTTATTGAAAAAGTAAATCTTAAACAAAGTACTATTGATATTGTAAAAGCAGGTATGAGGGATGTTGTTAATGAAGGTACTGCAAAGGGCTATTTAAAAAGTTTCCCTATATCAAATGGTGCTAAGACAGGATCAGCAACGATATCAACCAAGCTTCAAGATTTAATTGGAAGATCATCTTATGGTGTATTTATAGGATTTGCACCTTTTGATAATCCAGAAATAGCTGTTTGTACCATTGTATTTGATGGTGGACATGGTGGAGAATCAGGAGGAGTAGTTGCAAGAGCTGTATATGAACAATATTTTAAAGAAAGACTTCAAAAAGAAAGTCCTGGATATAAACCTATGTTCAATTACGAACTTAAGTCTAATAAAGAAAATGCTGATATCAAAAAAGATGATGCAGATAAAAATGTAGCATCTAATAATGAATCACAGCCTGCAAGTAATGTCCAGAAAAAAGAAAATGAACAGCCTCAAAATCAGTCTGAAACAAAAAATGATGGACAATAAAAAATTAATATGTTATAAAAAACCAGATATATTTATCTGGTTTTTTGGTGTTAAATTATATAATATATAATTATGCCCATAAGAAATAGATAGAATTTTATTATACATAAAAGAAGGAATTAGTAAAAAGGTGTTGAAATATATTAAGTAAGGCTGTTATGGAGGTTTAATATGGTTAGGGACAGAATATTAATAAAAGGAAATAGAGACGGCTTGAATGTTATAATTGATATGAACAAGTTTCAAAATTTTGATGAGATGATTGAAAATTTTATAAAAAAGTTGTCTATAGGTAAAAAATTTTATAAGGGATCAACGATAACAATAACAACTCAATTAAAAGAATTTAATGAAAAACAAATAACAAGATTTGAACAAGTCTTATTTGAAGATTTTTTTATAAAAGATTGTATTTTTCAAGAAATGCAAGAAACTAAAAGTAAAATTTTTACTGGAGTTTATGAGGGACGTACAAAATTTTATCGTAGAACTTTAAGAAGTGGACAAATTATAAGATATCCCGGAAATATAGTTATAGTAGGTGATACAAATCCAGGATCAGAAGTTTATGCTGGAGGTAATGTAATAGTTATAGGAAATTTATGTGGAGATGTACATGCGGGAGAATCAGGTAATAAGAAAGCAATAATAGCTGCTTTTAGACTTCAACCTAATATCCTTCAGATAGCGAACATAATGACTAGATCTCCAGAAGATGGAGTAAAACCTTCGTATCCAGAAGTTGCTAAAATAAAAGATGGGATTATAATAGTAGAACCTTATTTACCTAATAAATTTGTATAATGGAGGAAAGAAGTATGAGTGAAGCAATAGTAATAACATCAGGAAAGGGTGGGGTAGGAAAAACTACTACTACAGCAAATATAGGAACTGCACTTGCTTCTCTTGGCAAGAAAGTAGTTGTTGTTGATGGAGATACAGGTCTTAGAAATTTAGATGTTTTAATGGGACTTGAAAATAGAATAGTATTTACACTGCTTGATGTTATAGAAGAAAGATGTAGAATGAAACAAGCCCTTATAAAAGATAAAAGATTTCCTAATTTATGTTTATTACCTACAGCGCAAACAAGAGATAAAAATGATATAAGTACAGAACAAATGCTTAATTTAATAAAAATACTAAAAGAAGAATTTGATTATGTAATAATAGATTCTCCAGCAGGAATTGAACAAGGATTTGAAAATGCAATAGTAGGTGCAGATAGAGCACTAGTTGTAGTTAATCCTGAAGTTACATCTGTTAGAGATGCAGATAGAGTTATTGGAAAATTAGATGCAAAAGGCATAGAAGACCATCATTTAATAGTAAATAGATTAAGTTATGAAATGGTAAAAAAAGGTGATATGCTAGATGTAAATGATATTTTGGATAGTCTTGCAATTAAATTAATTGGAGTAGTTCCAGTGGATGGAGAGATAACTGTAGCTACAAATAAAGGAGAGCCTGTTGTTCTTAATGAGAAAGCTGTATCTGGTAAAGCTTTTAAAAATATTGCAAGAAGAATAATTGGAGAGGAAGTTCCGATTCAGACGTTTGCCGATCATCAAACAGGATTTTTAGCATCTTTAAAGAAAATATTTAATATTAAATAATAGGAGGAAAACAAATGGATTTATTTAAATTATTTTCAGGAAAGCCTTCCTCTAAAGAAGTTGCAAAAGACAGACTTAAACTTATATTAATTCATGATAGATCAACTATTGCTCCTGAACTTTTAGATATGATGAAGAGTGATATACTAAGAGTTATTTCAAAATATGTAATAATAGATGATGAAGAGGTAGAAGTAAGGCTAACAAAAACAGAAGAAGTTGAAGCTAGTTCTCCAGCACTTATTGCTAGTATACCTATAAAAAAAATGAAGCAAAGATAAAAAGACAAAGCTATGTATAAATTTTGTATTTATGCATAGCTTTTTGTCAGTTATGTGATATAATTTTTTATATATAATGGAGGGATAACAAGTGCTAGAAAAGTTTAAAATAAGTAAAAAATTGTTAAGGCAATTAGACTTCGGAGTTATAATTACATGTGTAATAATAGTGTTATTTAGTTGTGTAAATATATATAGTGCTACTTTTAGAAGTTGTGGTATTTATTACGGTAAATTACAATTTATATGGATGATTATAGGGGCGTTAGTAGTTTACGGAATACTTCTTGTTGATTATGTTATTATAGGAAATTATGCTAGTATAATTTATTGGGCTGGTATAGTGTTGTTATTACTAAACGACTTTGTATTAGGAAGTACTCATAAAGGTGCTAAAGGATGGATTGGAATAGGATCTCGTGCTATTCAGCCGTCAGAATTTGCAAAGCTTGGAATGATAATAATGCTTGCAAAACTTTGGGATGATATAGATGGAAAAATAAATGAGCCTAAAAATTTCTTTAGATTAGCTTTTTATGCTGTATTACCTATGACTCTTATAGTAATTCAACCTGATATGGGAATGACAATGGTTACATTTTTTATAGCATTAGGTATATTTTTTATAGGTGGACTTGATTTAAAGGTGATTTTAGGAGGGCTTTTAAGTATATTTGTAGTTATTGTAGGGGTTTGGAATTCACCGTTAATGCCTGCATATTGGAAGGGAAGACTATCTTCTTTTATAAATCCAGAAGCTCATGTTCAAGGAATGGGATTTCAGCTTAGACAATCTTTAATGGGAATAGGTTCTGGTAATATACTTGGAGAAGGATTTAAAAAAGGATTACAAGTATCGGGAAATAATATCCCAGAGGCTCATACAGATTTTATATTTGCTGTGGTAGGAGAAGAGTGGGGACTTATAGGAGCTATATTTATTTTATGTTTGTATGGTTTCTTAATTTATAAATTTATAAAAATAGCAAAAAACTCTAAAGATATTTTCGGTACTATAATTGCTGTTGGAGTTATTTCAACGTTCTTATTTTCTATATTCCAGAATATAGGAATGACAATAGGGCTTATGCCAATTACAGGTATAACTCTACCGCTTATGAGTTATGGAGGTAGTTCTATGCTATCGAATTTTATGTCAATAGGATTAGTTTTAAATATAGGAATGAGAAGAAAAAAGATTAATTTTTAGGGGGAGTAATAATGAGAATTGCATTAGTAGCACATGATGGTAAAAAAGATGATATGATTGATTTAGTTAGTAGGTACAGAGAAGTTTTTGCGCAACATGAGTTATTTGGTACAGGAACTACAGGAAAGCTTATAAATGAAAAAACAGGATTAAATGTTACAAGGTTTTTATCAGGACCTTTAGGAGGAGATCAACAAATAGGAGCTAAGGTTGCTGTTGGAGAGATGGATATGATTATATTTTTAAGAGATACATTAACAGCACAACCACATGAACCAGATATTTCAGCACTATTAAGAATATGCGACGTTCATTATATACCGCTAGCTACAAATGTAGGTTCAGCTGAGGTGTTTGTAAAGGCACTTTCTGTAAAAAGATAATATATATGAAAAGAGAGAGGTTATTGGAAATCTCTCTCTTTTTTTATTATGTGCGCCCAGCATGGGCGCAATCTATAAGGTGAAAGTCCTGAACGCCGAAGGTGATATAGGCGTTAGCCAATGACAAGGGTGTCCATCGTGAGGTGGAATCTGAAGGAAGTCGGATGGCAAAATTCCGGTCTGAGGAATACGAATCACATAAGAGGCTGGCTATAGCTGGATGAGTTTGCATAACAAAACAAAGTCCGTATCACCCAAAAGTTATTGCAGTATATGTGGCAGATATATGGAATGAAAGATTGCGTTCTTACCTGGGGAGGTCTGATAGATATATCATTAAAGGATGAACTTCCTACATGATAACCTACATAGTGATATGTAACTGAACTATCAGAAGTCAGCAGAGGTCATAGTACTACACTATGTGCACGTAGTGCGGGAAGGACTGAACATTAGGAGGTTTTCAACTTTGAATAATTCAAATAAATTACAAAGAAAGCAGACAACTCAATATAGAGGTCGCCTTGTGGAAGTAGAAGTGGAACTTCAAGGTAAACGAGGGGCGCAGAGTAATAATTTGGCGTTAGCAAAGGGAGAAAGAGAAAACAATGTAGTAGATGATACTAATAATCTACTTGAAAAGGTTTTAGCTAGAGAAAATATGCTAAAAGCTATGAAAAGAGTAGTTGCCAATAGAGGAAGTCATGGTATTGATGGTATGAGAGTGGATGAACTTCGAGGGTTTATTATCAAAAATTGGCTAACAATTAAGCAAAAGTTATTAGAAGGAAGGTATAAACCTTCACCAGTTAGGAGAGTGGAAATACCAAAACCTGACGGTGGAATTAGATTGCTTGGAATACCTACTGTACTTGATAGATTAATACAACAGGCATTAGCTCAAGAACTTAATAAAATTTATGACCCTACCTTTTCGGATAATAGCTATGGATTTAGACCAAATAAAAGTGCTAAACAAGCTATATTAAAATCAAGACAATATATCAATGAGAGGCATAAATGGGTTGTTGATATAGACTTAGAAAAATTCTTTGATAAAGTTAACCATGATATATTAATGGAAAGACTTTCAAGAAGAATAAAGGACAAAAGGGTACTTAAACTAATTAGAAATTATCTTAAATCTGGAATAATGATAAATGGATTGAAGGTAAAATCAGATAAAGGTACACCGCAAGGTGGTCCATTAAGCCCAATACTTGCTAATATTATGCTTGATGAAGTAGATAAAGAACTTGAGAAAAGAGGTCATAGATTTTGCCGATTTGCAGATGACTGCAACATTTATGTCAAAAGTAAAAAGGCAGGATTAAGAGTTATGGCAAGTATAAGAAAAATACTTGAAGGTTTATTAAAACTTAAAGTTAATGAAAATAAAAGTGCAGTAGATTTTGTGACGAGAAGAAAATTTCTTGGATTTTCATTCTATTTTGCAAAAGGCGGAGCCAATATAAGAATACATGAAAAGTCATATAAAAGATTCACAAATAAAATAAGAAAATTAACAAACCGTAATAAAGGTATAAGTATGGAATATAGAGTTTATATGATTAACCAATTAACGATTGGATGGATTAATTACTTTGGAATAGCGAAAGCTAACGCTAAAATACAAAAAATAGATAGTTGGATAAGAAGAAGGTTAAGGAGTTGTATTTGGAAACAATGGAAAAAGGTTAAAACTAGAGGACGAAACCTCATAAAACTAGGTCTTCCGACCTATAAAGCATGGGAATATGCAAATACAAGAAAAGGCTATTGGAGAATATCCAAAAGCCCAATTCTTGATACAATCTTAAACAACAAATATATTGAAAATCTTGGTTACAAAAGTATATCTAAAAGATATCAGCTAATACATAATTCTTAATGAACCGCCGTATACCGAACGGTACGTACGGTGGTGGGAGAGGACGCTAAATAAAAATAATTATTTAGCTCCTACTCGATTTATTAGGATTATGATAAACGACTTCATTTTGCTGTATTATGTTATTAAGTTTATCTTTAATTTTTGCCATTTGTTCATCGATATCATTCAAATCATATTTTGAAACATTATAATGTAAATATATATCCTCGAATGATTTTGCGATTTTTATTAAATCTTTATTAGTTTCTATAAACCTTGAAAATTTATTACTATTACGAGCATTTTTAAATTTAAATATGTCTTCCTTTATAGTATTTATTATGTCTTCTTCATTTTCAAAAGTTGCAATAGGCATTGAATAAGGACATATTCTTTCTAGAAAGTACATATTTTTTCTGTTAATATGGTATATATACTTGAATTTTATTGAGTCTATACAAAAGTCTACATAGCGAATGGACCCTTTCATTTTATAGACTGTTGCACCTAGCAGTTCAAGTTGACACTTTAACATAGATTCTTGTACTGACAAATATTTGTCCATAATAACACCTCCTATCATAATCTAATTATAACATATAAATTGACATTAAATTGGTAATTACCTAAAGATAAAATACTAATAAGTATACTGTAGATATGCATATTGATGTTAACATTAATGGAAATCCTACTTTGAAATAATCTTTAAATGTTATTTTGTGACCACTTTTTCCTGCAATACCAATTACGATCAAGTTAGCAGAAGCACCTACTATGGTGCCATTTCCACCAAGACAAGAACCTAATGATAAAGCAAACCAAAGAGGAAGCACATTCATATGTCCAACAATAGACATAGTCTTAATTAAAGGAATCATTGTAGCTACAAAAGGAATATTATCTATAAATGATGATGCTATTGCTGATATCCATAGTATTAATATAGCAGAAAAAAGTAAGTTACCTTTAGTTAAAGATAAGGTTTCTTTTGCTAAAAGATTCATTAGACCTACTTTTTCTAATACACCAGTCATTATAAATAAACCAATAAAGAAGAAAAGAGTTCCCCATTCTACTTCTTGAAGAATTTCTTCAGGATCAGTTTTACTTATTAAAAGAAGAATAGATGATCCTACAATAGCTACAGTAGCAGATTCAAATCCGAAAAATCCGTGAACTAAAAATCCCAAAAGAGTAAAGGATAAAACTATTAAACATTTTACTAATAAAACTCTATCTGTTATTGTTTTTGATTCATCTAAATTCATAACTATTTGTTTTTTTTCTTCAGTAGTATGAACATCTTTTTCATAAATATGTTTAATTAATAATATATTTACTATAAATATTACAATAACTATTGGAGAAAGGTTTACAATAAAATCCATAAATGTAAGGTTTGCTGCACTACCTATCATTATATTTGGTGGATCACCAATTAATGTAGCAGTACCTCCAATATTAGAAGATAGAATTTCGGACATTAAAAACGGAATAGGATTTGTATCCAATGTTTTAGTAACGACTAAAGTTACAGGAACAAGTAATAAAACAGTAGTTACGTTGTCTAGTAGTGCTGAAAAAGTAAAAGTGATTAGTGAAAATACTACAAGAAGAGTGATTGGATTACCTTTAGATAGCTTGGCTGCTTTAATTGCTACATATTCAAAAACGCCGGTACGTTTTGTAATGTTAACAATTATCATCATTGAGACTAATAATCCTATGGTATTAAAATCAATTTTTGCAAAAGCTTCTTGTTGAGATATAAATTTGAAAAGTAGCATAAGAGAAGCCCCACCTAGCACGGCAACAACTCTATTAAGTTTTTCACTAATAATTAATGAGTAAACTACTAAAAATATAATTGTTGGTATTAGCATATAAATCCTCCTTTTCATTTGTATATAACTATTTGATTATAACATATAAATATGAATAAATGTAAAATTATATAAAAATATATATATGATATGAAAAAGAGTAAAATAATGATAAAAAGGTAGAGCTTATTAAGTTAAGATATTACATATTTTAATTATTTAATATAGGTAGTATGAAGAAATTCATGTGCTTTTTCTCCAAAAGGTTCTCCCAAAAATTCTTTATAAATTTGTATTACATAAGGATTTTTATGTGATTTTCTTAAAAGTTTATTTCTATCTTCTAAGTAAAGTGCTTCAGACCTTTTTTCAATTATTGATTGATGTTTTTTCATGAATGGTTGTAAGCCAGAGCCAATACATCCACCTTGACATGCCATTATTTCTATTATGTGATAATTTTTTTCACCGGTTTTTATAGAACATAGAACTTTCCGTGCACTATCAAGTCCGTTTGCAATAGCAATTCTTATAATTTCTCCATTAATATTTATTTCTGCTTCCTTAATTCCATCAAGACCTCTAGTTTCTTTAAATTCTAAAGAGGGTATAGACTTTTTAGTAAGTAATTCATATGCTGTTCTCATAGCAGCTTCGGCTACACCACCAGAAGCTCCAAAGATTGTACCTGCACCTGTAGATTCTCCTAATGGATTGTCAAATTCAGAGTTTTCTAATGAAACAAAATCGATTTCATTTTCTTTAATAAGTTCTGCAAGTTCAGTTGTGCTAATAACAATATCTACATCTCTAATTCCATTTGTAGTCATTTCTGGTCTAGCAGCTTCATATTTTTTTGCTAGGCATGGCATAACAGCAACTACTATAATATCTTTCGGTTTAATATTCATTTTATTGGCTAAATAAGTTTTAGCTATAGTTCCGAACATTTGTTGTGGAGATTTACAAGTGGAAGGTATATCAGCAAGATCACTGAAATCATGTTCGAAAAAGTTTATCCAACCAGGACAACAACTTGTAAGTATAGGCAGTTTCCCGTTATTTTTTAATCTGTGAACAAATTCTGTAGCTTCTTCAACTATAGTTAAATCAGCAGCAAAATCTGTATCAAATACCTTAGCAAATCCTAATGTGCGTAAAGCAGAAACTAATTTACCGGTTACAAGTGTACCGGGTTCTAACCCAAAGTATTCACCTAATGTGGCACGTATAGATGGAGCTACTTGAGCTATGACAAGTTTATTTTTTTTATTAAGAATATTCTTTAAATTTAAACTAAAATCAATTGTAGGTAAGGCTCCTATAGGACAAGCAGAAATACATTGGCCACATTTAACACATTTTTTTGTATCGATAATATGTTTTTCTTTAATTTTACCAGATATACAAGATACAGGGCAAACTTTAGCGCATTTAGTACATCCTATACATTTATCAGTTATTTGAAAATAAAAACTATCATTTAATTTTTGTTTTTTTTCTTTAAAAGATGAACTGTTATCATGAGATGAATCTATCATATAAAAAGCCTCCTTGTTGGTTCTTGGATTGTTATAAAAATAACATTATATTAATATAATTTATTCAAGAAATAATATAAATATCCTTCTAAAATTTATAAAAAACTTAAAAATATATAAATTAACACGATATAAAGAGCTTTGATATATAGAAAATTACATTTATAAAATAGTAATAAGGATTAATATATAGTTAAAATATTAACATAAGTATTAAGTACAAGATTATAAATTGGAACTGATGTATATATGTAGAATATTATATATTAAGAATAAAAAATTAAATGTTTGTTATCATAAGATAAAAATAGGAGGGACAATTAAGTATGAATGATAATAATGTAATTATAAAAAATTGTGATAATTGCTGTTGTAGATGTATACAATCTAAAGTTTTATCTTTATGTGAAGGGGAAAATATTAAAACTACTGGAATTAATGGACCATTAGTAGCAAAGGTACCAGTAATATTAGGAGAAAAAGAAATTAGTATTGATTTAGAAGTTAATATAGGATTACAACAAAATTGTTATGAAATAAAGGAAGGTAAAAATAATGTTTATTTAACAGCAAGTAGATTATTACCCACAGCAGGCAAAATAGAAAATGGGGTTTTGAAATCTGGAAAATTATTTTTGGAAGGTTATATAAGAGAAAATATACAGTATTCTACGGTGGAGTGTATCAATAAATATGAATCTATCAATTGTAGCAATGGAAATGTAATAAGTGGGGATATTAGGTATACTACAATAGATATTCCATTTAATTGTGTTACGGAAGTAGAATATGTGGTTCAGCCTCAAGTAAGTCCTAAAAAAAATGACACTAATAAAAACTTAAATATAATGCAACCTATTAACCAAGATACGGATAATTATCAATATCAGCAAAATTTTGAAAATACTATTTTTTATGTAGACAAGCCTTATTGTGAAATAAAGCAGGCTAAAATAGTGGAAAGCAATTCATGTAAAAAACTATGTATTACAAATAATCAATCTGGATATAAAAAAATAGAAAAAAAGATGGTACTTTACTTAACGGTAAGAGTTTTACAAGTACAACAAGTTAATATAGTAGGATCATCAAATAATACAGGATGTTAATAATTTTATTAATAACAAAATATAAGATATATCATCGCTTTGGGTTCAAAATATGTCACCAATGAATATATTATTAGTGAATCAATCAATGAGAGGATACCATGAAGAAAAAGAATAAAAAGGATAATAATAACAAAAGCAAAAAGGATAATAATAAAAATAACTATAATAATATAACTAGTATAGAACAAATGATTTACACTATAAAGATTATATTAAAATATTACAATAGAATGAGTGGATATAGTAAAGGGTATTTAACAAAAGAGTATGTAAGAAAAAAACGAAAAATTATAAAAAATTCTACTAAGAAAGAAGATAAAATGGATCATAAAAAAAGCGAAGATGATGTGAAAAATAAAGATGAAGAAAAGAAAGATATAGAGGTTATAGAAAATTTAAAGCAAGATGATATGGATAGAGATGATAAGGTGACCAATATACCTATTATAGTAGCCGAAAAATATATAGATATTCCTATTCAAGAAAAAATTCAATTAGATAATTTGGCATTTGAAATTAATGAAATAAAAAATGATATATACTTAACCAATTACAAAGTTATTCCTAATAAAATACAAAGTGAAAACACATGCACTGAAGGAAAGGTTTTTATTAAAGGAAATATTGAAAATAAAATTCAATATAGTACAGTAGAAAACATAAATTCAAATAGTGTTAGTGGAGAAATTAAGTATAAGTTAGTGTATATTCCTTTTGAATGCACTAGTTTTATTAATTTTCAAATGCCTTTAACTATAAATTTTGAAAGTGAGTTTATTGAGACAATAAAATGTAATATGAAATCAGCAGAAGTATTTGGAACTAATTTATATGAAGTTAAGAATGAACTTGTTAGTCATAGTTTTAAGAGTTTTAATGAGAAAATTATGTTAAGATTACATTTAATATTTATTCAAGAAAAAAAGGTGAGTATTAATGGGCTTTTATAACCAACATATATTAAAATGATTTCAATAATTAATAAAGCTATAAGGATTATTAGTAGCTTATAAAAGATATCTAAGTATTTATTCTGACTCATAGTAGAACTCCTAAATTAGTATTATATAATTATTTTATGCTCCTTTATAGATTTATATAATGAATAATATAAACAAAATCTTCACAATAATAAATAAGTGACATAAATTCCAATTTAAGGTATAATTAATATTAGTAATTAAGCGAGGTGATTAACTTGTTGCATTATGAAAAGTCTTCTATAGTACTTATGCCACAAAGTACCCATGTAGTATTTTGTTACTACAATATATCATCAATGACTATAAAAGATTTTGAAGATATATATGGGGAAGATTCTTGGAAAAATTCTAAACCGGTATTGAAAGTATATGAGGTAGATGATGGAATAGCAAAAGAGATAGAGACAATTTATTTAGATGTATTTGCTGATAATTGGTATATAAATTTAGACAAAACCAATATTCATGTATTTGTCAAGTTGGGAAGAATATTGGCTGATGACAAATTTGTATCTATTGCAATATCAAATACAGTTATAACTCCAAGAGAGTCTCAGTCTGATAATACTGATATATGTTATATAGATATTTCTAAAGATTATAGAGAAGATACAGGAAAAGTGTTACCTATTTATGATGATGAGTGTGATTTTGAAAAAAGACGAAATGAACCTAAACCGTACCCATTTATAAGTCCAAAAAAAAATACAAGAATAATCCATTAATATACAATTCATCAAAACATTTCTATAATAAGTCTTTGGAAGAATATTTTCAAAAAGTTTTAAGAGAATATATGATAGGGTCATCAAAATAGAATAACTTGTTAGGAGATGAGAATTTGAAAAAAGGATATGTATCGATAATATTACATAGTCATATGCCATTTGTAAGGCATCCAGAGCTTGAAGATGCATTAGAAGAACGATGGTTATTTGAAGCTATGAGTGAGTGTTATATACCTTTAATTAATGTATATGATAACCTGATTAAAGATAATGTGAAATTTAAAATTACTATGTCTATTACACCGCCTCTTATGTCTATGTTAGAGGATGAATATTTAAATAAGAGATATCTAAATTACTTAAAGCAATCTATAGAGCTTTCGGAAAAGGAAATTATAAGGACAAAAAATAATGATGAACTTAATAAATTAGCACATTTTTATAATGAAAGATTCAATAATATATTAAAAATATATAAAAGTTATGATGAAAGACTTATGAATGCTTTTAGAAAGTTTGATAAATTAGGACATCTTGAAATATTAACTTGTTCTGCAACTCATGCACTATTACCATTACTTACAATAAATCCAGAAACTATAAAAGCACAAATAGCAACTGCGGTTGAATCTTATACAAAGTGTGTTGGTCATCCACCTAGAGGAATATGGCTTCCAGAATGTGCTTATACTTATGATCTAGATGACGTACTTAAAAAATACGGAATAAAGTATTTTATATCAGAAAGTACAGCCATATTAAATGCTTCTACAAGACCTAAATATGGAACGTATACACCGATATCAACCCCAAATGGAATATGTGCTTTTGGAAGAGATATGGAATCATCAAGGCAAGTATGGAGCAGTTTCATGGGGTACCCAGGAGATTTTAATTATAGGGAATTTTATAGAGACATTGGTTATGAAGCTCCTATGGAATATATTGCACCTTATATTAATAGAGGTGGAATAAGAATTGACACTGGAATAAAGTATTATAAAATAACAGGTAAAACAGAAGATAAAATATATTATAATAGAGATATGGCAATGAAAAAGATAAAAGATCATGCAGGACATTTTGCTGATGGGAGAAATGATCAACTAGAATTTGCAAGTGAACATATGGATACTGAACCTATAATAATATGCCCTTATGATACTGAATTATATGGACATTGGTGGTTTGAAGGACCGGATTTTATAAATGAATTTATAAGAATGTCATCAGAAGATTGGACTAAATATGAATTAATTACACCAGGAGATTATATAGAAAAACATCCTATAATACAATGTTCAAGTCCAAATCCGTCTAGTTGGGGAGAAAATAGTGATTATTCTGTATGGTTAAATCATTCTAATCATTGGATATATAGAGAACTTCATAAATGTGAACAAGCTATGATAAGGCTAGCTAATACCTATGAAAATCCAGATGAAATTATACAGAGAGCATTAAATCAGGCCTCAAGAGAACTTATGCTTGCAGAGTCATCAGATTGGCCATTTATAATAAAAAATAATACAACTGTAGAATACGCGGTAAAGAGAGTAAACTCTCATATAGGAAGATTTAATAAAATATATGAAGATATAAGTAAAAATTCTATAGATATGAAATGGTTAAGTAATATAGAAAATTTGGACAACATATTTCCTAATATAAATTATAAAGTATATGCTTCATAAACATAAATTAATTAGACATTAAAATCAAGTTAAAATTGATTTTAATGCCTTTTTTATTAAGATACTTTTTATTTTGGCAAAGTTAAACTATAATAGTTTTTATAAATTAAATTTTAAAAGGAGAATATATGGATAAAAGTATTTTTGACTTAAAAAAATATACATTAAACAATGGAATTAATTTAATAACTATAAGAAAAGACACTCAATTAGCTGCTATTAATTTAGGAGTTAAAATAGGTTCAATATATGAAGGCAAAGATCAAAAAGGGATTGCTCATTTTGTTGAACATATGTTGTTTAAAGGAACTAAAAATAGAGACAATAAAACACTAAATGAAGAACTGGAACAAAGGGCAGGAGAGTATAATGCATATACAGATTATACTTCTACAGTATATAGTATAACTGCATTAAAAGAGGAGTTTGAAAAATCTTTAGAATTATTTTCAGATATGGCGCAAAATTCAATTTTCCCAAAGGAAGAAATGGAAAAGGAAAGGGGTGTAATATTAGCTGAAATAAGAACTAGTAAGGATGATATAGAATACTATAGTTATAAAAAGACAGTAGAATATGCTTTTAAGAAGAGTCCTTTAAGAATAAACACTATAGGAACAGATAAAAGTGTTAAAGCTTTTACTAGAAAAGATTTGGTTGATTTTTATAATAAATATTATGTTCCTAACAACACTTATATAACAGTAGTTTCTTCAAAAAATCATGAAGAAGTATTAAAATTGGTAGAAAAATATTTTTCAAATTGGATGTCTAAAGAAGTTAAAAGAAGTGAGGTAATTTCTGAAGAAAATATTTCTTGTAAAAAAGTTTCTTATAAAAAAGATATAGAACAAAGCACTATAATATATTTATATACATTTCATGATTTAAATAAAAAAGAAGAATTAGCACTTAGAATACTTAATTATAAATTAGGAGAAAGTGCAAATTCATTGTTATTTAGAAAGTTAAGAGAAGAAAAGGGACTAGCTTATGATATATATTCGGAGCTAGATGCAACTAAGAATGTTAAAATTTTAAATATTTATACTGCTGTAAATGAAGAAGATGTAGAAGAAAGTTTAAAGTTAATAGATAGTATTATAAATGATATAGTTAATAAAAAAATAATTTTGGATGATAGAAGTGTAGCACTTATGAAAAAGGTACTTAAGACAGCAGTAGTTGAAACATTAGAGGATTCTACAGAACTTGGCAATTATATTCTTCACCAAGTAATGGATAATGCAGATATATATGAATTTGTAGATGATATGAATAATATGGAAAAATTAAAAGGAGAAGACATATATAAAGTTGCAAGAAATGTTTTAAAAAATCCTACAATACACATATTACTTAGCGAAAAGAGTGATAAGTAGTGGAAAAATTAATAACTAAAATAGAAGTTGGAAAAAAAAATAAAAATAGAGTTAATATATATTTGGATGAACAATTTGCTTTTGCATGTAGTACAGACTTAGTTTATTATTATAAGTTAGCAAAGGGTACAAGAATAGATGAAGAATTTTTAGATGAAATTGTTAAAGAAGATAATTATTTAAAAGGAAAGAATTACGCACTTAAATTACTTGAAAAAGGATACAAATCAGAAAAAGAGATATACGATAAGCTAATTTCTAAAGAATATAATGAAAAATCTATAGCTAAAATAATGAGTTTTTTAAGAGAATATGAATTTGTTGACGATAAAAGATATTGTAAGCTATTTGTAAATGAAAGATTATATTCATATGGAAGAAATAAAATTAAATATTTGCTAATGAAAAAGGGAATAAACAATGAAATAATAGAATATACAATAAATAATATAGATGAAAATATAGAAAAAGAAGGAGCTGTTAAATTAGCTGAAAAAAAATATAATTCATTAATTACTTCAGAAAAAAATTATAAGAAATTGTATAAAAAAATTGGTGATTATCTTTTAAATAGAGGATATAATTATGATATAGTAAGTGGTATTTTAAACAATATAATAAGAATAGAGGATACAAACAATGATAATACCATAGGAGGAGATTTACAAGAAGTGGCAGAAAAGAGATATAGAATAATATGCAAGTCAGAAAAAGATCCTATAAAAATTTATAGAAAGCTCAGTGCATATCTTATGCGAAGAGGATATCATTGGGAAGATATTAAAAATACGTTAAAGGGAATAGTGGAAAATGAATAATGCAATTAATTTTATCGCAGAGAATCCCATAGATATTATGTTATCAGTGATATTTGCTTATCCTATAATAAAGGGATTTTTGTTTAAATTTTCTTCTAAAAATTTAAAAAATGATATAGAGGATGCTGGAAGTTATGTTTCTTTTATAATAGGATCTATCTTAGGTGCATATATGACCAAAAGTATTTTTATAGAAAATAATAAAGGGATATATAAAACCATATATGATTGTATTCCTAAAAATATTATATATTTAATAGAAGGAAAACCTATCATTATATATGTAGTTTGTATGCCAATTGTTATTTTTATAATCTACAAAATAATTGATATTATAATAGCATGTGTAAATAGAATTACATTTTATCCTCTTTTAGATGGACTTGAAAGATTATTAAGAGAAAAAAGTAATTTTATTAAAAGAATTATAGGAGCAATATGTCAAACTCCAAAATCAATATGTTTTATTTTACTTGCAACATTTTTCTTAAATGTTTTTAGTATGCTTGGAATTAATCAAGATTACAGTAGAAAACTTGAAAAATCAGATGTATATGCATTTGTTTCAAGAGAATTTATAAGCCCTATTACTAATTCAAATATTGCAAAGGAACTTCCTAAAATAATAAATAATTCTTTCAAAATTGTAGTTAAAAATGATTCACAAGATTCTACTGAAAACAATGGAATAGGAAGTAAAACAATTGTTTATTATAATGGTATAACATTGAATGAGGGATTGCGGTCTAATAACGAAATAAATGATTTTGCAAGAAATCTAGTTAAAGATAAAAATAGCCCAAAAGCAAAAGCTAAAACAATATATGATTGGATTGGAAAGAACATAGACTATGATTATAAAAAAGCAGATAGTATACTAGATAATAATTTTGCTATGAAATCAGGTGCTATTAATACTTTTTATACAAGAAAAGGGATATGTTTTGATTATGCTTGTCTTTATGCAGCGATGGGAAAGGCCAATGGATTAAAAGTTAGGGTAATTACAGGTGAAGGATTCAATGGTTCTAATTGGATTAGTCATGCTTGGAATCAAGTATATGTAGAAGATGAAAAAAGATGGATTAATGTTGATGCTACTTTTTATAAGGGCGGAAACTATTTTGATAGTTCAATATTTAATTTAGATCATAGGCAAGCAAAAATAGCAGGATAAAAAAAGTTCTAATTACTAAAAAAGTAATTAGAACTTTTTATTTTTATAGTTATTGATTATTAGATTAATAGCTTTTTCACAATCCTTATCGTCATTATTTAAAGCCCAAGCAGTATTAAAATTTACTAAAGCTCTTTTATTATCTTTTAACATAGAGTAGCAATATCCTAGATTAAAATAGTATCGGCTATCTCTTTTTTCTGATATTGCAGACCTTAAAAGAGGAATTGCTCTTTTATAATCTCCTAATTTAATAAAACATACTGCTGTATTATACAAAGAAGCAGTAGTATTTTCTTTGTATTCTATAGCTTTTTTATATATATCTATAGCTTTTTTATATTCTTTTTTATTATAAAGATTATTAGCATTTTCAAAGTAACTCATAGTATCCTCCTTAAAGTTTGGATAAAAATAATTAAACATAAATAATTTATACGTATATTTAATTATTATCGCTTTAAGGAAAATTTATTCATATTTCTATAATTTAGTTTATATGATATTGGTTTTTAGTTATACGTTTTTGGAAAATAGCTACTAGTTCATACATCAAAAATGCAAGAATTGAAAGTATTAGTATACTCATCATAACCATATCTAATTGAGAAATTTGACCACCGAATATTATTAAGAATCCGAGACCACTTTTAGCTACTAAGAATTCACCCATTATTACGCCTACCCAAGAAAGTCCTACATTTATTTTTAATGAAGCTATTATGGTAGGAATTGTGGCTGGAATTACAAGATAACGTAGTATTTGAAATTTAGTTGCACCAAAGGTTTTAAGAAGCTTAATTTTATCTTCGTCTATCTCTTTAAATCCATTTAATATATTTAATATTGTTACAACAATGGAAATTAAAACAGTGATTAAAACAATTGCAGATGTTCCATTACCAACCCAAAATATAATAATTGGAGCAAGTGCAACTTTAGGCAAGGCATTTAGAACTACAAGGTATGGATCTAGTACTTTACAGGCAAAGTCTGACCACCATAATAGTATAGCGATAATAGTACCAAGTATTGTACTTAAAAGAAAGCCCAGTATGGTTTCGAAGCATGTTATGGAGATATGTTTAAACAAGGTTCCTTCAGTATAGATTTTAACTAAGCTTTTCCACATTCTTGATGGTGTGCTTGTTAAAAATGGATCTATTAATTTCATATCTCCAGCTATTTCCCAAAAAACAAAGAAAAGTACTAATATTAGCAATCTTGTAAATATAACTTTTTGCTTATTTTTTTTCACGGTTTTTAAATATTTTTCATGTTCTAAGCTGTAGTTATTCATTAGAATCAATCTCCTTCCAAATGTAGTTGAAATAAACTCTAAATTCAGGATCTTCTCTAGATTTAATAGGAGAATTATATTTAGCCGACAAATCAACAGGAATTTCTTTTTTTATCATGGCAGGACGTTTTGAAAACACAACGACTCTAGTTGACATTGATATTGCTTCTGATATATCATGAGTTACCATGATAGCGGTTTTATTTTCTTGTTTTATTATTCTAAATATATCATCACTTGCTTTTAATCTACTTTGATAGTCAAGAGCTGAAAAAGGTTCGTCCAACAATAAAATATTTGGATCTACAGCAAGAGTTCTAATTAGAGCAACTCTTTGTCTCATTCCACCGGATAATTGGCTTGGAAAGTGATTTCTAAAATCCCATAGGTTATAATTTTTTAATAATTTTTTTACTTGTTCTTTATTTTGATTATTTAATGTATTTTGAATCTTTAGTCCCAAAAAAACATTATCTAATACCGTAAGCCAATCGAATAAGTGGTCTTTTTGAAGCATATATCCTATTTTTAATGATGATTCATTAAGTTTTTTATTATCTATTAAAACTTCACCTTTAGATGGAGTTAAAAGTCCAGCTATAATGTTAAGTATAGTAGATTTTCCACAACCAGATGGACCGACAATGCTTATAAAGTCTCCGTGGTATACAGAAAAGGTAATATCTTTTAATGCTTCAGTTTCACCTTTAGTAGTATGGTAATTTAAAAATATATGGGACATTTTTAATTCTTTCATAAGATATCAACTCCTAAGACTTTATAATTTAGTATATGTTACATGAATAAAAAAGGACAATGTTAAATATCAATAGATAATATAATAGATAGATTAGAATAGATAGCATGAATTTATACGAAGATAAATGGTTAAAAGTGCCATAAAAAGAATAAAACCAAGTGTTGAAAAAAATTAATAATAATTTTATAATATATTGAAAATCTATTGGAGTTATATACAAATACTGCTATCTAATAAATATAGTTATTTTATATACAAAATATTGCAAAGAGTAGGAAGGGAAATATGAGAGAAATATTATATTTTGGATTAGATGTAGGATCAACAACGGTTAAACTAGTAGCTTTAGATACAAGAAATAATCTAATTTATGGAAAGTATAAAAGACATTTTTCCGATATAAAAAGTACAATTATTAATCTTATGGAAGAGGCGTACTTAAAATTTAAAAACTATGATATAAGTATTATGATAACAGGTTCTGGCGGACTTGCAGTTTCCAGATGGTTAAATGTATCCTTTATTCAAGAAGTGATTGCATCTACTAAAACCGTAGAAGATATTATTCCAGAAACTGATGTAGCTATAGAACTTGGCGGGGAAGATGCAAAAATAACTTATTTTAAAAATGGTGTAGAACAAAGGATGAATGGTACTTGTGCAGGTGGAACTGGCGCATTTATAGATCAAATGGCAGCACTTCTTCAAACAGATGCTAAAGGATTAAATGAACTTGCAAAAAAATATAAAGTAATTTATCCCATAGCATCTAGATGTGGAGTTTTTGCAAAAACAGATATTCAACCACTTTTAAATGAAGGTGCAGCGAAAGAAGATTTAGCTGTTTCAATTTTTCAGGCTGTGGTAAATCAAACTATAAGTGGACTTGCGTGTGGTAAGCCAATAAGGGGAAGGGTAGCTTTCCTTGGAGGACCATTATATTTTTTATCAGAGCTTAGAAAAAGATTTATAGAAACTTTAAAGCTTAAAGATGAACAAGTTATATTTCCTAATAACTCACAATTATTCGTTGCAATGGGAGCGGCATTAGGAGCTAAGGAAGAAAAAAGTATTACATTCAAATCACTTTATAAAAAATTGCCTAAACTAAGAGAGAATGTTGATAATGAGGTAACTAGATTAGAGCCTTTATTCAATAATGAATTAGAGCTGCAAACTTTTAAACAAAGGCACTCAGAATGTAAAGTTAGAAGAGATCAGTTATCTAATTACAAAGGGAATTGTTTTTTAGGAGTAGATGCAGGTTCTACTACTACAAAGGTAACATTAATAGGTGAAGATGGTTCTTTATTATATTCGTATTATGGAAGTAATGAAGGTAAGCCTCTTGAGATTACAGCAAAAGTTTTAAAAGACATATATAGTAAATTGCCGGAAAGCTGCAATATAGTAAACTGTGGAGTTACAGGGTATGGTGAAGGGCTAATTAAGAATGCTTTAAAAATGGATATAGGGGAAATTGAAACTATAGCACATTATAAAGCAGCAGAATTCTTTTTGCCAGGTGTGGAGTTTATTTTAGATATTGGTGGACAAGACATGAAGTGCATGATGATTAAAAATGGAGTAATTGATAGTATCATGTTAAATGAAGCATGTTCATCAGGATGTGGTTCATTTATCGAAACTTTTGCAAAGTCTTTAGATATGAGAGTGGAGGATTTTGCAAATACTGCGGTACTTGCAAAAGAACCTGTTGATTTAGGGTCAAGATGTACTGTATTCATGAATTCTAAGGTTAAACAAGCACAAAAAGAAGGGGCAACTGTGGGAGATATATCAGCAGGATTATCTTATTCAGTTATAAAAAATGCTCTATATAAGGTTATAAAGCTTAGAAATCCAGAAAAAATGGGAAAAAAAATTATCGTTCAAGGTGGAACTTTTTATAATGATGCCATTCTTAGAAGTTTTGAGATTATATCAGGAAGAGAAGTAGTAAGACCTGATATAGCAGGTCTTATGGGAGCTTTTGGAGTAGCGTTAGTAGCCAAAGAAAGATATGAAAAAGGGCATAAAACTACGTTGATTTCCATAGAAGAGTTAGATAGACTTGAAGTTAATTCTAATCTAAAACGTTGTGGAGGATGTGGTAACAATTGTCTTTTAACTATCAATAAATTTTCTGATGGTGGAGTATTTATATCAGGAAATAGATGTGAAAAGGGCTTGGGCAGTGGAAAAGCAAAAAAAGACATACCAAATCTTTATGAATATAAATATAAAAGACTGTTTAATTATATGCCACTTACTAAAGAAGAAGCTCAAAGAGGAACTGTTGGAATTCCTAGAGTGCTAAATATGTATGAAAACTATCCATTTTGGTTTACTTTTTTTAATGAGCTTGGATTTAGAGTAGAAATTTCAAGAAGATCATCAAAGGATGTATATCAACTTGGAATGGAGACTATACCATCAGAGTCAGTATGTTATCCAGCAAAACTTGTTCATGGTCATATAATGGATTTAATAAAGAAAGATGTTGATATGATATTTTATCCATGTATTCCATTTGATAAAAAGGAACAAGAAGGAGCGGATAATAACTATAGTTGTCCAATAGTAACTTCTTATCCTGAAGTTATAAAAAATAATATGGATATTATAAGAGAAAAAAATATTAAGTTTATTAATCCTTTTATAGCTATGAACGATAAAGAGAAACTTTCAAAGCGACTTTATTATGTATTTAAGGAATTTCAAATTTCCAAACGAGAAATTGATATTGCTACTGAAAAGGCATGGCGTGAGAGAGAAAATTTTAAAAATGATATAAGAAATAAAGGTGAAGAAGCATTAACATACATGAATTTAACAGGGAAAAAGGGTATAGTTCTTGCAGGAAGACCTTATCATGTAGATCAAGAGATACAACATGGAATAGGTAACTTAATTACAGAATATGATATGGTAGTATTTACTGAAGACTCTATAGCACATTTAGGAAAAGTTAAAAGACCTTTAAGAGTTCTTGATCAATGGGTATATCATTCTAGGTTATATGCAGCTGCAAGTTTTGTATCAACAAGAAAAGATTTAGAACTTGTTCAGTTAACTTCATTTGGTTGTGGATTAGATGCAGTAACATCAGATCAAGTAGAAGAAATTTTAAGAGGTAACAATAAAATATATACTTTAATAAAAATTGATGAGGTTAGTAATTTAGGAGCTATAAGAATAAGAATGCGTTCATTAAAAGCTGCTATGGATGAACGAGATAAAATGGGAATAGAACCAGAGGATAACTATAAACCTATGGTAAAAGTACCATTTACAAAAGAAATGAGAAAGAAACATACTATTTTAGCTCCTCAAATGTCTCCAATACATTTTAAGCTTGTACAAGAGGCCTTTTTATCATCTGGATATAATGTGGAAATACTTCCATCAGTTGATAAAGGTGCTGTAGAGACTGGGCTTAAATATGTAAATAATGATGCTTGTTATCCATCTATTATTGTAATAGGACAATTAATAGAAGCTCTTCAATCTGGAAAGTATGATGTTAATAATACTTCTCTTATAATAACTCAAACTGGAGGAGGATGTAGAGCAAGTAACTATATAGCCTTTTTAAGAAAAGCTTTAAAAGAAGCAGGATACTCAAACATTCCTGTTATATCTTTAAATTGTGTAGGGCTTGAAGATAATCCAGGTCTTGAAATATCCTATACTATGATTAAAAAAGGGATATTAGCTTTAGTACTAGGAGATCTATTTATGAGGGTTTTATATAAAGTTAGACCTTATGAAAAGATAAAAGGTTCTGCAAATTTATTGTATGACAAGTGGAATGAGAAATGTAAAGAAGTTATACGAAATGGAAATTTTAAATTAGCAAAACAATATATTTATGCTATAGTTAAAGATTTTGATAATCTAGAAATACTTGATATAAAGAAGCCTAGAGTAGGGGTTGTTGGAGAAATTCTCGTTAAATATCATCCTACAGCTAATAATGATATTGTAGGTATATTGGAAAGTGAGGGAGCTGAGGTAGTGGTTCCTGATCTTATGGATTTCTTCTTGTATTGTGCATATGATGAGACATTTAAATATAAATATTTAAATGGTAAGTTTAAGTCAAAGATAATAAGCGATATCGCTATTTGGTATATAGAATTGTTTAGAAAAGATATAAGGAAAGCTTTAAAAGAAAGTAAAAGATTTACATCACCTGTAGAGATAAAGGAGCTTGCAAAAGGAGCAGAACCTATTTTATCAATAGGAAATCAAACAGGAGAAGGATGGTTTTTAACAGCTGAAATGATAGAACTTATAAATTCAGGGGTTAAAAATATAGCATGTATTCAACCATTTGCATGTCTTCCGAATCATGTAACGGGAAAAGGGGTTATAAAAGAATTAAGAAGAAGATATAAGGATACTAATATTGTTGCTATAGACTATGACCCTGGTGCAAGTGAAGTAAATCAGATAAATAGAATTAAATTAATGCTTGCGGTAGCTTTCAAAAATTTAGATAGTAATAAAATAGATTTGATGCATAGCGTGGTAAGTAAAACTATGGAAGAAATCGCAAGTGATAAATAAAAAATATCCCCTATGAACACATAGGGGATATTTTTTATTTCAATACATTCTCTGCAAATGTTGTATTAACGATTGATTTAAAATTAGGACGTTCTTTAATTAAGTCAGATTTATAAGATTGAATTACATCCATGAGTCTATTTAAATCATCAGGTTTTATAATAGGATTTGGTGCAAAGGCATTTATTTTTTTATAGTTTTTAACAACGTTTGATAGTATATTTACATTACTTCCTGGGAAGAAAGATGAAATTGATTTTGCTATATCTTCATTGTTATGATTAGCAACCCATACTTGAGCTTTATAAATGGCTTTTGTGAATTTTTGTATTACTTCAGGATTTTTCTTCATGTAAGATTGAGTGGCAAAATAACAAGTGTAAGGAAGTGAACCTATATTTTTTCCTATAGAGTCTACTATAAACCCACCATTAGAATCTTCAAGAACACTTGCATTAGGTTCAAACAATGTTACATAGTCTCCAGTACCAGCCTTAAAAGCACTAGATGTAGCTGTAAAATCTAAATTAGTTATTAGCTTTGCATCTTTATTAGGTGTTAGTTTATGACTCTTAAGAACATATTCAAGGCTCATTTCAGGAACACCGCCAGGTCTTCCACCTATAATAGTTTTTCCTTTTAAGCTATTCCAATCAAAATTTTTTGTTTTATTTCTTCCAACTAAAAATGATCCATCTGTTGCTGTTAATTGAGCGAACAAAATAGGTAAGTCTTCACGCTTTTGATTATAGATATAAATTATTTGTTCAGGTCCACAAAATCCTATATCGGAGCTTCCAGATAAAACTTGTTGCATAGTTTTATCAGCACCTTGACCGGTGGAAAGATCAATATCTAAGCCTTCTTCTTTAAAGAAGCCTTCATTTATAGCAACATACATAGGAGCATAAAAAACAGAACGAACAACTTCATTTAATCTAACTTTTTGCAGGTTAGTTTCTTTTTTTTGACTACATCCTGTAAATAGCACAGAAGTTAAAAGGAACATAATAGCTAAGGATGTACTTATAATTTTTTTTCTCATAAACTAAAAACTACCTCCTTGTATTGGTTATGTCACTGTATTATATGCCGTTAGTTTTTTAGAAGTGAGTAAGCGTATAAAAGAAAAATTATTAAAACTATTAATATAAATAAATTAATACTTAGACAAAATTATAAAAAAATTAATTTAATTGGTAACAAAATAAAGACAAGAAAATATTATAGTTATTGGTACAAAAGTTTACTGTAATTTAGAGGTGCTATATATGGGATGTATAATGATGAACAATGAAAATCAACCGAAAACTTATATAGAAGTAACAAATAATGGTGGATATTTTGCAAGATTTGTTATAACTTATATAATTAATGGACAACCCGTTCAAGAAGATAGTGGAATATTTGCCGTGGGCATGACACGTAGATTATATATTGCAGAAGGGACTCCTTATGTAAATTTACAAATAAGAGTATGGATTTTTGGAGATCTCCACATCTTATATGATAATCGTATACAAACTCTAACTTCAAATTGTTTTTCAGTATATGGAACAATATATAATCCATCTTTATATAAAAGACCATGTGTTGATAGCCCAATAATGCCACCAAGTAGTTTATGTTGCAATTGTTGTCCTAATTTATGTTACAATTGTTGCCCTGGTTTGTGTTGTAAATGTTGTTCTAATTACTATGGATGTTAAGAACAAATGTAAATATTTTATAATTTGATTATATAATGCATTGGATAGGTATGTATTCAATGCATCTATTAATTATAATAAAATTTATTTTGATATTATATATAAAGATTCGTTATTAATAATTTATTAAATTTATAAAACTATATTTTAATATAAGACAAAGATAAACAATAAAGTGTAATTTTATAATGTATTTGTTCATGAAAAAAAGTGTTTAATATTAAAATTTTGTATAAATAAAAATAGCTAAACCTATATAGATAGATTTAGCTATTTTTATTTATTTGTAGTTTTTCTATTTATAAAAATAATTAATATCAACCATATTTACTTTCAAAGTGTTAAATTTACTTTAAAATAGTTTTAAAAATATCATATGAATCAATTTAGTAGCTAATTTTCTATTGAAAAAATTTTAGTTTACCATCAATATTAAAATCTTAAAAGTACTAAGTTAAAAGCTTTTTGATAAAATATGAAATTCAAATTACCTTTCAAGTATACAAGTCTATTTGCGAAATCAACACCTAATTCACCTATAATACCTACACCTGATATAGTTAAGTTAATATCTACTTTTGGATGTTGTGCATCAAGTACAGTATCAACTATAGTTATACCTGAAAATGTTACGTTTATTTTAAAATTATCTTTATAAATATCACTTGGATCTATATTATATTGGATATCCCAGTGAAGAGGTCCCCAATCTCCACTAATTTCTCCATTTGAAGATGGTGGTGTAGGAAAGATATCACCTATATTGTTACAATGACAACAGCAACAACAACAATTCATACAACATTGTGTAGAAGGCATGCAGCATGGCATAGAAGGCATGTAACATTGTGTAGGACACATGCAAGAGCTTGGACAACAAATCTGATTAAGACATTCATTTGACATCATATTTGATTCCTCCTGTATTAAGAGAATTATTTATCTTTATTAATATTAATATGTAGAAATTAAACGAAGTGTTACATAAAAATAATAATGAATTATAAGGTTTATATTCTAAAATGTAAAAATATGATATATAAAATCTAAAAATAATTACCTGATTTAAGTATTAAAGGTATCATATTGTTCAGAATTAATTATGTAGATAAATAATAAAAGATAAGAGGATATAAAACGATTTATACTATTACTAGGTTGTTGAATAATTAAAAATACAAAAAAATAAATAAGTCATCACTTTGTGATATAATGTTCTCGCTAAAAAAACCATAATATACAAAGGATGACTCAAGTATGATTATAACATTAAATATACAAAGCGAAAACATTTATTTTAAAATTTTTGAAACTGTTAATATTGCATTTAATAAACTTGGCATTAATACTAGAAAAGCTAAAGGTAGACCGCCTAAATATTCAGATCAACAAATTGTTGCATGTATGATATATGGTGTAAATAATAGTATTTTTAGTCTTAGAGAACTTGAATATAAAATTAAACAAGATATTGTATTTCAAAAGATTATAGGTTTAAAAGAAGTTCCTGACCATTCTACATTTTCTTTAAGAGCGATAGCTTTAGAAAAATACGTGTACTATGGCATTTATGCTATGCTTATTGAACTTATAAATCCATCAACTAGAATTTGTGCTATTGATGGTACTGCATTAAGGAGCTCATTATATGATAGCGAAGCTAGGTACGGAAAAGGAACTCGACTTGGCAGATATAAAGGATATAAGTTACATTGTACCGCTTGTGTATGTGATAGTATATTACCTTTGTCATTTTCTATAACTACTGCAAATGTATATGATAATCAAGTTCAAGGATTGTTATATGAACTGAAAACTTATAATCCATTTATTGTACTTGCCGATGCTGCTTATGATGATGCTCAATGGTTTAAAGTTTCTAAAACTCTAGAATATAATTTATTAACAGACGTAAATATGCGTAAAGCAAAGAGTATAGAATCTTTTAAAGATGAATCTAGATATAAAAATGCTCTTTTTATGCAATCGCCAATAGGTAAAAATTTATATAAAAATAGGCTAAAAATTGAACAATTATTTTCTATACTTAAGGGACTCTATAACCTAGAAAACCCTAGACTTTACGGACAAAAACGTTATGAACGCCATATTAAGTGGGTTCTTTTATCGTATCTTATAGACGAATTTAATAAGGTTAACAGCAAAATAAGTTCTAGAAAATATCCTTGGAATCTATAGTTTTCATCGCGCTAACGCACTTACTTTTAAAAATTTTTAAAGAATTTACTAATGCACATTTAAAATTATTAAACACATGCTCGCGCATAAATGCTTTTTAACATTTGTAAAAATTAGTTATTCAACAACCTATATTACATTTAATCCAGCTTTAGACTATGTAATTAAAGTGGAAAATTTTCAGTTAGAAAATTTAAATAGAATAGATTGTGAAGAAGTTTATCCTGGGGGTAAGGGACTAATGTTTCAATAGGCTTAAATAATTTAGGAATAGAAAATATAGCATTTGGATATATAGCGGGATATATAAGAGATGATAAATTAGATGATGCATTTAGAATGGGAGTTGCAACGGCATTGCAAGTGCATTTTCCGATAAGTTAGCTACAAAAGTAGAGGTTGAAAGTTTATTAGACAAAGTCAAAATATTTTAATTCAAAAGAATAGGAACCACTATGTAACAATATTCGACTCAATGGAATATTATAGATTAGCAAGAGAAATCTTGACTATATCTTTAAGGTGAGATTAGGTATGGAAAGTATAAATGGAATACAATGTTATACAGATAGTTCAACTAATGAAATACAATGTTATGCAACTAGTTCAACTTCTAGTTATTATATAAAAGTAATAAATAATGGATCATACAATGCTCAATTTATTGTGGGTTATACAAATAATGGTTCGCAATACAGCATAAATAGCGGAACTGTATCAAGCTGTTCAAGTAAAACAATAAATATACCATCAACAGCTACTAATCCAACAGTTAATATCCAATTCAATAATAACGGAACTTGGGTTACCATGTATAATAGTGCTTTTAATGGTCCACCTGTATTAACAGTTCAATTAACAGGAACAGTAACTTCACCAAGTTACACTATATTACCACCTGATTCAGGAAATGGATCTAATCCTACAATGAATGTTGTACAAACAGTAAATCCTATAATAGCAACTGTAGGTCAGTGTATAACAGTAACAGTAGCAGTAACAAATAATGAAGGAGTTACTGCTAATGGAGTAAACTTACAGTTACAAGCTCCAGCTGGATCAACATTTATTCCAGGATCTTTAATGATTGGTGGTGTACAATCAAATCTTTCAGAGTTTCCTACAGGTGGAATAGCTTTAGGAAATGTTCAAGAAGATGCAACAGTTACAGTAGTTTATCAAGTATTATATAATTCAGTTCCTGAACAAGCTAATGGCTCATTATTAACTGCTCCAAAAATAACTTATAGCTTTACAGGTAGCAATGGTTCAAATCAAGTAGGAACACTTACAGGAACAACTGGAACATTAACAGTAACATCCGGATGTCAACCTCCTACTTGTAGTCCATGTTGTTGTTGCTGTTGCTGTTGTTGTCCAAGCACTTCAAGCATGTATAATTCATATAATCAATGTATGTAACGTTGGATTTTATTAATAATTGTTGTATTAATTCTAGTTACAAAATAATATAAAAAAGCTAGTTCAAGTCTATAATGTCTTGAACTAGTTTCTTTTTAGTTCCATAGATTAAAGTATACCCCCTTATAATAATTAAGTTATTTTTATAGGTAAGGGTGGTTTATTTTTTCCATTTAGAATATAAATCTGGACGTTTTGCTTTTAGTATTTTAAAAAACTTTTTAGACACTTTTAGTCTTCTAAGACCATTAAGCATATGTTTCGGATATTTTTCTTTTCGAGTACAATGATTTTTTAATCCTATGACTTTTAATTCTCCATTTTTATTTATAAATATGTGAGAGAGACCTGTATCTAATCTAATGAAGCCAAGTTTTTCAAAAGTTTCTATAATATCTATTAATGATAATGCAAGATCTTCACTTAGATTATTTTTTCTTATATAATCAATTATACAAATTCCACGGACATATTCTCTTAATATATATCCTACTCTATATTCAAATACTTTTGGAAAATATTTACTATTATTAGCGTATCTTAATATTAAGTATTCTCGTCTGCAATTATCAACATTTTTGCAGATTTTTAATACCCTATTATTAGGTGTTAAATAAATTAATTCAGTTTTACTTCTATGGAGAACTTTACATTTGTAAATATCTACACCTGCTACTATTAAATTTTTCATATTAATACCTCATTTATTAACTTAGCTTTAAATAGGATAAGTTAATATATATTTATAAAATAAAAACTCTTATTATTACAGTATTCCTTTAATATTTAATTAGTGAAAGTAAAAAAACTTGACACTTAAAAAAATAAAGGTATAATAAAAAATAATTGTATAATTTAAAAACATGGAAAAAGAGGAGTAAAGATAAGGAGTATTAAGAGAAGAAAGTTCATAGGCTGAAAGACTTTCTATATAAATTATCTTGAAGGTAGCTTTGGAGTTTCTTTATTGAAATTATAGTAGATAAAGACGGTGGTCACATCGTTAATTTAAATGAGTGCTTGATTAATTTCAAGAATTAAGGTGGTAACGCGCATTGTCGTCCTTTTATGGATAGACAGTGCTTTTTTATTTTACATAAGATTTATAATAAAAAATGTTTAAAATATAAATTTCAAGGAGGAAAAATAATGGCAGAAGTTAATATTGCAAAGACTTATGATCCTAAAGAATTTGAAGATAAGTTATATGAAAAGTGGGAAGAAAAAGGATACTTTACACCAGAAGTTGATAAGACTAAAAAACCATATACAATAATGATGCCACCACCAAACATAACAGGACAATTACACTTAGGGCATGCATTAGATGGAACACTTCAAGACTTTTTAATTAGAACTAAAAGAATGCAAGGATATAGTACTTTGTGGTTACCAGGAGAAGACCATGCAAGTATAGCAACTGAAGTTAAAGTTGAAAAATCTCTTTTAGAACAAGGGTTACATAAAAAGGAAATGGGAAGAGAAGCATTCCTTGAAAAAGTATGGGATTGGGCATATAAATATAGAGATAGAATTAAGACACAATATCAAAAACTAGGAATTTCAGCTGACTACACTAGAGAAAGATTTACAATGGATGAAGGCTTAAATAAGGCTGTAAGAAAAGTTTTTGTTGAATTATATAATGAAGGATTAATATATAAAGGAAACAGAATAGTAAACTGGTGTCCTAAATGTCAAACTGCAATATCAGATGCAGAAATTGAATACGAAGAACAAAACGGACATTTCTGGCATATAAAATACCCAGTAGTAGGTAGTGATGAATTCTTAGAAATAGCTACTACAAGACCAGAAACATTACTTGGAGATACAGCAGTTGCTGTTAACCCAAATGATGAAAGATATTCTCACCTAATAGGTAAAACATTAATGCTTCCAATAGTTAATAGAGAAATACCTATAGTTGCAGATGAATATGTTGATTTAGAATTTGGAACAGGAGCAGTTAAGATAACTCCAGCTCATGATCCTAATGACTATGAAGTAGGAAAAAGACATGACCTTCCACAAATAGTTGTATTAAATAAAGATGGAAGTATTGTTGAAGGATACGGAAAATATTCAGGACTTGACAGATATGAAGCAAGAAAAGAATTAGTTAGAGATTTAGATGAGCAAGGATACTTAGTGAAAATAAAAGATCATGCTCATAACGTAGGAACTCATGATAGATGTGGTAGCACAATAGAACCTATGACATCTGAACAATGGTATGTAAAAATGAAACCTCTTGCAGAACCAGCTATAAAGGTTGTACGTGAAGGTGAAATTAAGTTTGTACCTGAAAGATTCTCAAAAACATATTATAACTGGATGGAAAATATACAAGATTGGTGTATATCAAGACAATTATGGTGGGGACATAGAATACCAGTTTGGTATTGTAAAGATTGTGGAGAAGTAATAGTATCTACAGAAGATCCAACTAAGTGTACAAAATGTGGAAGTGAGCATTTAGAGCAAGATAAAGATGTACTTGATACTTGGTTTAGTTCAGCATTATGGCCATTTTCAACTCTTGGATATCCTGAAAAAACAGAAGATCTAGAGTATTTTTATCCAACAAATACATTAGTTACTGGATATGATATTATATTCTTCTGGGTAGCCAGAATGATATTCTCAGGACTTCATAGCATGAAGAAGATACCGTTTAATACTGTATTAATTCACGGTATTGTAAGAGACAGTGAAGGAAGAAAGATGTCTAAGTCTTTAGGAAATGGTGTTGACCCACTTGAAGTTATTGAAAAGTATGGTGCAGATGCTTTAAGATTTATGTTAATCACAGGTAACGCTCCAGGAAATGATATAAGATACTACGAAGAAAAAGTTGAAGCTGCTAGAAACTTTGCAAATAAGATTTGGAATGCATCAAGATTTGTTATGATGAATCTTGATAAAGATTTAATGGATAAGTATAAAGATTCAAAAGAATATACTTTAGCAGATAAGTGGATATTATCAAGAATTAATACAGTAGTTAAAGAAGTTACTGAAAACATAGAAAAATTTGAAGTTGGTATAGCAGCACAAAAAACATATGACTTTATGTGGAACGAGTTCTGTGATTGGTATATTGAACTTGTAAAACCTGTTTTATATGGTGAAGATGAAAAATCTAAGGGTATTGTGTTAAATGTATTAAATGAAGTTCTAAAGAAAGGACTAAAATTATTACATCCAGTAATGCCATTTATAACAGAAGAAATATATACAAATCTTCCAAATGCAGAAGAAACAATAGTAACATCTGCTTGGCCTGTATATAGTGAGGAGTTAAGTGATTCAAAAACTGAAGAACAAATGAATTACATTATAGAAGCTATAAAGTCTTTAAGAAATGTAAGAGCTGAGATGAATGTTCCACCTTCAAGAAAAGCTAAAGTTGCAATTTATGCAACAGAAGGAAGAGATGCTTTTGAAGAAGGAAAAGTTTACTTTGAAAAATTAGCATCAGCATCAGAAGTTGTATTTATAGATTCAAAAGAAGATGCACCAGAAAATTCAGTGGCTGCTGTAACAAAAGGTGCTGAAATGTTTATGCCTCTTTTAGATCTTGTAGATGTTGAAAAAGAATTAGAAAGATTAAATAAAGAAAAAGAGAAGTTACAAAAAGAAATAGAAAGAGTAGAAAAGAAACTTTCTAATGAAAAATTTGTAAGCAAAGCTCCAGAAGCTGTTGTTAATGAAGAAAAAGAAAAAGGTAAGAAATACAAAGAAATGTATGAAGCTGTACTTCAAAGAATAGATAGTTTAAAATAGTCATAAAAATACATCGGTAATTTTACCGATGTATTTTTAATATAGAGTAGGTTGTTGAATAAATAAAAACATCAAAAAATATAAATAAGTCATCACTTTGTAGTATAATATTTTCGCTAAAAAAAACAACACATACAAAGGATGACTCAGATATGATTATAACATTAAATATACAAAGCGAAAACATTTATTTTAAAATTTTTGAAACTGTTAATATTGCATTTAATAAACTTGGCATTAATACTAGAAAAGCTAAAGGTAGACCGCCTAAATATTCAGATCAACAAATTGTTGCATGTATGATATATGGTGTAAATAATAGTATTTTTAGTCTTAGAGAACTTGAATATAAAATTAAACAAGATATTGTATTTCAAAAGATTATAGGTTTAAAAGAAGTTCCTGACCATTCTACATTTTCTTTAAGAGCGATAGCTTTAGAAAAATACGTGTACTATGGCATTTATGCTATGCTTATTGAACTTATAAATCCATCAACTAGAATTTGTGCTATTGATGGTACTGCATTAAGGAGCTCATTATATGATAGCGAAGCTAGGTATGGAAAAGGAACTAGACTTGGCAGATATAAAGGATATAAGTTAAATTGTACCGCTTGTGTATGTAATAATGTATTGCCTTTATCATTTTCTATAACTACTGCAAATGTCTATGATAATCAAGTCCAAGGATTGTTATATGAACTGAAAACTTATAATCCATTTATTGTACTTGCCGATGCTGCTTATGATGATGCTCAATGGTTTAAAGTTTCTAAAACTCTAGAATATAATTTATTAACAGACGTAAATATGCGTAAAGCAAACAGTATAGAATCTTTTAAAGATGAATCTAGATATAAAAATGCTCTTTTTATGCAATCGCCAATAGGTAAAAATTTATATAAAAATAGGCTAAAAATTGAACAATTATTTTCTATACTTAAAGGACTCTATAATCTAGAAAACCCTAGACTTTACGGACAAAAACGCTATGAACGCCATGTTAAGTGGGTTCTTTTATCGTATATTATAGACGAATTTAATAAGGTTAACAGCAAAATAAGTTCTAGAAAATATCCTTGGAATCTATAGTTTTCATCGCGCTAACGCACTTACTTTTAAAAATTTTTAAAGAACTTACTAATGCACATTTAAAATTATTAAACACATGCTCGCGCATAAATGCTTTTTAACATTTGTAAAAATTAGTTATTCAACAACCTAATAGAGGATATAAATAATAATTGAATTCCTTTTTTAAAGTAATATTTCACAGCTGAAGCCCCCTGTATAAAGTGCAAGTTTAGGTACATTGTAATATAAAGTGTAAAATTACACAATAATATTATAAAGGTTAATTGGTATAAAAATACGTTAAATTATTTGTTTTACAAAGTACATAAAATTTTTTAGTTTAGATGAATATTAAAAAATATTATAATAAAATATAAGTTAAAAGTTTAAAACAAGAAGCTAGTATAAAAATTTATTTAATGAAATGGGGCGAAAAATTTGAATTATAAAGAGTCGATGAACTATATAGAAGATTCAGCTAAATTTAGTATAAATCTTGGATTAAGTAGAACCGAAAGAATACTGGATATTTTAGGTAATCCTCATAAGAAGATTAAGTGTATACATATTGCAGGAACTAATGGTAAAGGATCTATAACAGCAATGATTTCTTCTGTTTTGATAGAAGAGGGGTATAAGGTGGGGATGTATACTTCACCATATATTGAAGAATTTGAAGAAAGAATACAGATAAATAACACTAAAATATTAAAAGAGGATTTAGCTTATGCAATTACAAAAGTATATGATGCTGCAACTCAAATAATAAAAGAAGGTTACAGCCATCCAACTCAATTTGAAATAATAACTTGTGCTTCATTATTATACTTTTTTGAAAAAAATGTAGACTATGCTGTTATGGAAGTTGGACTTGGAGGAAGGCTTGACTCAACAAATGTAATAAAACCAATAATAAGTGTTATAGCATCAATAAGTTATGATCATATGAAAATTTTAGGAAATACCTTAGAAGAAATCGCATATGAAAAGGCAGGAATAATAAAAGATGAAGTACCTGTTGTATTATATCCTCAACAAGAAAATATTGAAAAGGTAATAAAAGATGTATGTAAAGATAAAAAATCAGATGTTATAAAGGTACCTAGTGATTGCGTTGAATTTTTAAGTTGTACTGATAAAATTTTAAATGGAGAGGAAAGAAGAGTACAAAATATTATTATTCATACTAAAAGTCAAAGATATTATATAAATCTGTCTCTTTTAGGCAAACATCAATTATTAAATTGTGCTACTGTAATATATGTTATCGAAAAGTTAAAAGAGTTAGGAGTTTCAATAAGCAATACATCTATTACACAAGGTCTATTAAAGGTTAAATGGATAGGAAGATTCGAAATATTGAAGAAGAATCCTTTGGTAGTTATAGATGGTGCACATAATATAGATGGAATAAAAAAATTAAAAGAAAGTATTAATACATATGTAAAATATAAAAATATTATATTAATTTTAGGTATCTTAACTGATAAACAAGTAGAAAATATGGTTGAAGTAATTACACCTATGGCTGGCAAAGTTATATGTGTAACCCCTCATAATGATAGAGCTGAAATTGCAACAGAGTTGATGAAAATTGTAAAAAGATATAATGAAAATTGTGAAGCTGTAGAAAGTTATGAAGATGCGTATATAAATGCTCTTAAATATTGTGAAGAAGATGATTTGCTTTTAGTTTCTGGTTCACTTTATATGATAGGAGATATGAGAAAAATTATAATTAAAAAGTAGAAAAAAGCCGATTTTATAGGATAAAATCGGCTTTTTTTTAAGTGCTTTTAATATTTTTATCATTCAAGCGATTCAATACGAATTTTTGAAGTAGTGTTTTTACTACAGCTATTATCGGTACTCCTAGGAACATACCTAATACTCCGAATGTACCGCCACCTACAGTGATAGCTAGTATTATCCAAAATGGACTTACACCTACTTTATCTCCTAAAATTTTAGGACCTAGAACCCATCCATCAAATTGTTGAAGTACAAGTATAAATATGAATACCCATAATGCCTTAATAGGACTAGAAAATAGTGTTATTAAAACAGCAGGAATCATGCCTATAAATGGTCCAAAATAAGGTATCATATTGGTTACTCCAACAAGTAAGCTAATTAATAATACATAAGGTGTTTTTAATATTCCAAGACCAATAGCACATAATAGACCAATTATTAAAGAGTCTATAGATTTACCAATAATATATTGAGAAAATATTGTATTTACTTCACAACCGAATATAAGAAAAGAATCAACTGATTTTTTCTTAAATAGAGAATATAAAAAGTCTTTTATATTATTTTGAAATACTTCCTTATCTTTTAATATGTAAACAGATATTATAAAGCCAAATATCATTTTTAAGAATGAAGAAGTTATATCTATGGCTTTAGTTAATGCTACATTAAGAAAAGAATTTAGAGAAGCAGTTAATGTCGCTGTTATGCTTGATAAACTCTTATTGGCAAATTGTATAAGTGTAGTATTGTTTGATAAATTAAATCTTGTGATTGTTCCGTAAAACCAAGTTTGAGTTTTGCGTACATATGTAGGTATATTATTAGCTAACTGGTCAACATTGTTTATAATAGCTGGTGAAATAATAGTAACTGTTAATGTTATAAATCCTATAAGTAATAAAAATACTATAAGTATACTATAGTTCCTTTTAAACTTAAACTTTTTCTCAAAGTATACCATTAAAGGATTTAATATGTATGCTATTCCAAATGCCCAAAAGAATGGGGTTAGTATAGCTAATATAACACCAAAAGAGCCTGCTAAAATTTCTATATTGTTAATTGCTTTGAAAATAAGGGCTAGAATGATAAAAATAGGTATTAGGTTTATATAAGGGATTTTATTTTTCCACAATAAATATATGCCTCCTTTTACTTAAACTCTCAACTGATTATATCATCAAATTATATAATAATAAAGCGGTATATTTTAAAAAATATACCGCTCAATCAAATGCTATTAGCAACAACAACAGCAGCAGTAGTTTAATAGTGGAGCACATGCAGCGCCACCAAAGCCAATGCCACCGCAGAATAATATTATTAATAAAAGTATTATCCAAAGACCATCATCATAGTAAGGGTATGGGCGGTAACCAGCCATAAATACCCCTCCTTTCATTAGGAGATATTATGGAAGGTAGGACTTCTCGGCTTGTCCTATCAATATATAATATGTAATATAGGCAAAAAGTGTTTCTAAAAGTTATAAAAAATAAAAATATTTTACAATGGGAGGAAATCAATTGGATAAAATAGAACAGAATTTTTACAAACGAGATACTATAGAGGTAGCTAAAGAGTTATTGGGTAAATATATTGTAGTTAATGAAAAAAATGAAAAAATAGTAGCTAAGATAGTTGAGGTGGAAGCATATTTAGGAATTAATGATAAAGCAGCGCATTCATACGGTGGAAGAAAAACGGAAAGAACTAGAGTTATGTATGAAGATGGAGGTTGTGTATATATATTTCAGATATATGGTATGTATAATTGTTTAAATATAGTTACTTCGCATAAAGAAATACCAGAGGCAGTACTTATAAGAGCGGTAGAACCTATAAGCAATATAGATAAATTTAGTTTCAATAGATTTAAAAAAAGTTTTAATGAATTGACTAGATATCAGCAAAAAAATATAACTAATGGTCCAGGAAAACTTTGTATGGCTATGAATATAACAAAAGAACTTAATGGAGAAGATTTAAGTTCGGATAAAATGTATATATTAGATAATAAAGAAGAATTTGAGATTATATCATCTAAAAGGATAGGCATTGATTATGCTGAAGAAGCAAAAGATTATCTTTTAAGATTTTATATAAAAGATAATAAATATGTGTCTAAAAAATAGATAGGTTTTAAGATAAAGGATATAAAATTAAAGAATTTAAAAATAAGAAAAGGATAAGTCAAAATTAGATTATAATGCTTATAACATATAGTCATTTTGGTTTATCCTTTGCTAATTTAAAGGTTGTGTGATTCTTTAAGCTCTTCTAAGGCTTTAGCTAATTGATCAGGACATGAAGTACCTTTACCTCTACAGTTAATTCCACGAAGTTTTTTTATTACAGTATCTATATCCATACCGTCAACTAAACTGGAAATTCCTTTTAAATTCCCATCACATCCGCCTATGAAAGAAATATTTTTTAATTTATTATTTTCAATTTCGAAGCTTATTTCTTTTGAACAAACACCCTTTGGATTATATGTATACAAAATATCATCTCCTTTAAAATACTAATTTATATTATAAAAGATTCGTTTGTTAATCACAAGTAAACTTTTATAAAAAAATAGCAAGGGTAATACCATATTTATAATTAGTTACATATTATACTGTGAGGGGGGTGAGAATATGAGTAAATTATACGTATGCAATACACATTCGGATGATATATCTGTCGTAGATATAGAACAATTTAAAGAAGACAGAAAAATACATTTTGAATCTTCTACCTTTGAAAAAGTAGGACCCCATAGCATTTGTAAGTATAAAGACAAGCTACTTGTAGCTAATATTTATAGTAATACTATATCTATATTTGATAAAAAAGAGGAAAAAGAATTAGATAGTTATTTTATAGGGATGAATTGTAATGACGTTGTAGTGTATGAAAATAGGGCCTATGCAATATGTGGAGATTCTAATTATGTTGTGGTATTTAATTTAGAAACTAATCTTATAGAAGAAGAAATTCCGTGTGGAGATTTTCCTAAGAGTATAGAAATTAATAGACAAAAGAAAATTATACTTATATCTAATTTTGAAAGTGATAGCATTACTTTAATTGATTTAGAAGATAGTAATAATGTAAAAGAAATAAAAGTAGGAGCCTATCCAACAAAAGCACTATTTACAGTGGATGGGGAACATATTATAGTTTGCGAGAGTAATATGGGGGGTGATATAAGGGGTAATGTAAGTGTTGTTTCATTAAAGGGATTAAAGCTATTTAATAGGATACTAGTTGGAAAGTATCCTGTGGACATGTATATAAATTCATCCTGTGCATTTGTATCCAATTTTGGAGAAGGAACAGTAAGTATAGTGGATATTAATAACTATAAAGAGATGAACAAAATAAATGTTGGAGGCATGCCTAGTGGAATTATAAAACTAGGAGATAGTATATATGTGGGAGATAATTATAATAATCTATTAATAAAGGCAAATTTAATGGAAGAAAATAAAAAAGTCATATCCATAGGAGGAGAACCTACTGGTATGACATATATATAATATCCTATTTAATATCATTTATAAGGACTTTTATAAGCTTGTAGTAAATTTCAGAAGGATTTTCCTTCCAATTTGCACATAAAGCTTTAGCTTGTTCATTAGAAGCTACATTTAACTTTAAATCAATTAAAATAGAGTTATTTTCAATAGCTTTCAAATTAACAATATAGTTGTTACCTTCAATTGTATATTCGGAAGAAATAGTTATTTCTTTTTTTATATTTTCTAATTGCTTTGAAAGATAGACGTCTATTGCTTTCATTTTATCTTTAGATATACGATTTCCAAATAATGATAATACTTTTAAACCTTTACTTGATATGACTATTCTATGTTTACCTTCTTGTTCTATTACATTTATGAAGGAAGCATTTTCTAATTCGCTTAAATATTCTTGAAGAGTAAAATAATTAATAAAATTATTTTCTAAAATTATTTGGGTAATTTGATTATTTGAAATAGGAAGTTTTATATTTTCTAATAAATAAAGCAAAAGAAGCTTATCTTCAACTAAATCTGAGGTGTTGTTAAACACGTAATTCTCACTCCTTTTAGTTGTAGTCATAGATTATTATAACATAAAAAGAGATAAAATAAATAAGAGGTTGAAATTTAAATTTTTTTATTTTGTATTTTGTGCTATAATATGGAAAAGATAATAACTAAAAATTGGATTAAAGGAATATTTATCTTAACTTATATATATAAATTCAATAAAGCTATTATATAAGTTAGGAGGAAATATGAATATACAAAAATATTTAGAAAAAATTAAAAAACACCAAATACTTATTGTTTTGGGGATATTTGTATTTTTAGCGGCGTTTTTTCTTGGAGTCAATTTCAAGAATCTTCAAGCTGTATCTAGGGAAAGCAAAAAATATCCTATTTATTCTGTTGATACTAATGAAAAAAAAATAGCTATTACTTTTGATACTAATTGGGGGACTAATAATACAAAAAAAGTTTTGGATATTTTAGATAAGTATAACGCAAAGGCAACTTTCTTTTTAATGGGAACGTGGATAGATAAACATGAAAATGAGACTAAAGAAATCTTTAATCGAGGTCATGAAATAGGAAATCATTCTAATAGTCATGCAGATTTCACATTAATATCAAGAACTAGAATAATAGAAGAGATTGCAGCTACAGATGCAAAATTAATGAAGTTATTAGGTAAGGGAACAGAAGTGTTTAGATTTCCATCAGGTTCATACAATGAAAAATCATTAGAAATTGCAGAAAGTACTAATCATTATTGTATTCAATGGAATGTGGATAGTATAGATTGGAAAGAACAAGGTGCAGATATAGAATACAATAGAGTTGTGAAAAAGGTAAAACCAGGCTCTATTTTATTATTTCATGATAATGCAAAATATACACCTGAAACTTTGCCAAGGATTTTAAGTGATCTAAAAGCAAAGGGATACCAATTTGTTAAAGTGTCGGATTTGATATACAAAAATGGTTATTACATGGATAATTTAGGTACTCAAAAGTTAAAAGAAAAATAGATATTGAAATATAAATCAAAATTGTATTATAATGGAAAAGGAATGAATATTAAGATAGCTTATAACACATATTTAAATAAATTTATTATGTTTTGTTATATTTTTAAATTTATTTGAATATTTATATTTCAGTAAGATAAATAAAAAAGAAAACTAAGGGAGAGAGGGGTTAAGATGGACAATTTAATGTTAAACAACAAAATATATTTAGAAGGGACTTGTATATCAAATCTTGAATTTAGTCACGAAATGTATGGCGAAGGTTTTTATACATTTAAACTTGGGGTAAATAGACTTAGTGATGTAAAAGATGTATTACCTGTAACTATTTCAGAAAGATTATTAACAGAAATAGAAATAAAAGAAGGAGTGGATTTAGTAGTTGAAGGTCAATTAAGATCCTATAATAAATTTATAAATGGATCTAATAGGTTAATACTTACGGTATTTGCAAGGGATGTACAACCATGTATTGAAAAAAGTAAAAACCCAAATCAAATATTCTTAGATGGTTATATATGTAAAGAACCTATATATAGAACAACTCCTTTTGGAAGAGAAATTGCAGATATATTATTGGCTGTTAATAGACCGTATAATAAATCAGATTATATTCCTACAATTTCTTGGGGTAGAAATTCTAGATTTTGCAAAACCTTAAAAGTCGGAGATAATATAAAAGTATGGGGAAGACTACAAAGTAGAAAGTATCAGAAAAAGTTAGGTGAAGACGAAGTAATAACAAAGACAGCTTATGAAGTTTCTATTTCTAAATTAGAGCATGCTGATGAATTTGAGCATGAACAGGATGAATCAGTAGAAAATTTAGCGGAATAAATAAAAATACTTGGCTTTCGCCAAGTATTTTTATTAGTATTTTTATTTTCTTAAATCATCCATTAACTTAGTTTTATCCTTAGTTTTGCTATCAACAGTTTTTATGATTTTAGCGGGGCTTCCAGCTACAACTACATTTTCAGGTATATCTTCTACAACAACTGAGCCAGCAGCTACAACAGAGTTTTTACCAACACGAACACCCTCAAGTATAACGGCATTAGCACCTATTAAAACATTATCTTCAATTTCACATGGTGATTTACTAGGTGGTTCTAGAACACCTGCAACTACTGCACCTGCTCCTAGGTGGACATTTTTGCCTAATTTTGCACGAGCACCTAATACAGCATTCATATCTACCATTGTACCTTCGCCAATTTCACATCCTATATTTATTACAGCTCCCATCATTATAACAGCATTTTTGCCGATTGAAACCATATCCCTAATGATTGCACCTGGTTCAATTCTAGCATCTATATGTTTTGTATCAAGCATTGGTATAGCTGAATTTCTTCTATCTTGTTCTATTCTATATTTTGTTATTAGTGTTTTATTTTTATCTAGAAATTCTAATAGTTCTATACTTTCACCAAATAATATGTAGAAGTTATTGTCGCCGTAGTATTCTATATTATCAAATTTACAATCTTTAAGATTTCCATCTACATATACTTTAAGTGGAGTAGATTTTTTTGCTTCTTTTATGTATCTTGCAATTTCGTATGGATTTGTTAAATCGTAATTCATTCCATAGCCTCCTTGTATGTTCGAATATAATGTATATTATAATCAATATTATGTGTAAATGAAAGCAAAATATATAAAAAATAAATATGAAATAAAAAATTCTTACATAATATAATTGTTATGATTGGTCATATGGACATATGTATGACAATAAAGTAAAATTTATAATAATGAAATTTGAAATATTACATATAACATAAATTAAATTTTGAAATGAGGTATTATTTTATGAAAAAGTTAGTTTCTAATCATGTAGAAAATATTGAAATATCAGGCATAAGAAAATTTTATAATAAAGTTGTAAAAATTCCAGATGCACTTTCTCTTACTTTAGGTCAGCCAGATTTTAATGTGCCACAGAAAATAAAAGATGCAATGATAAAAGCCATTAATGAAAATAAAACTGCATATACATCTAATGCTGGTATAGAAGAACTAAGAGAAGAAATATCAAAATATTTATATAACAATTTTAATATAGCTTATGAGAAGGAAGAAATATGCTTAACTATAGGAGGAAGTGAAGCTTTACTTGCCACGTTTATGGCATTTATAAATGAAGGAGATAAGGTTCTTATACCAACTCCCGCATATCCTGCTTATGAAAGTTGTGTAAAACTTTTAGGTGGTACAATAGTTAATTATGAATTAAATGATGATTTTTCTATTAATCACATAAGACTCAAAGAAATTATAGAAAAAGAAAATCCTAAAATTATGGTGTTATCTTATCCATGTAATCCAACAGGTGCAATATTAAGTAAGGAAGATAAAGAAAAGTTATATGAATTAATGAAGGAAAAAAATATTCTAATTATAAGTGATGAAATATATAGTTCACTTTGTTTTGAAAAAGAATATAATTCTTTAGGTCAATATGAAGATATTAAAGAAAAAGTTATTATTGTAAATGGGTTTTCAAAGATGTTTTCTATGACTGGACTTAGACTTGGATATGTTTGTGCTCATAAAAAGCATATAGATAGCATTATTAAGGTTCATCAATATAATGTGTCTTGTGCACCATCAATTGTTCAATGGGGAGCATTAGAAGGCTTGAAAAATTCACTCGATGATGTAGAAAACATGAAAAATGAGTTTATAAAAAGAAGAGATTACTTATATGATAGATTAAATGCAATGGGATTTGAAGTAAATATGCCTAAAGGAGCATTTTATATGTTTCCAAGTATTAAAAAATTCAATATGAGTAGTGAGGAATTTTGTGAGAGATTATTAAACGAAGCAAAAGTAGCTATTGTTCCTGGATCTGCATTTGGCAATGGCGGAGAAGGTTTTGTTAGAATTTCTTATTGCTATTCAATAGAAAGAATTAAAGAATCCATAGAAAGATTAGAAGCGTGGATTAATACTTTATAAAATAAAATGATTATATTTATAAATAAAATTTATAAATATAATCATTTTAAATTGCAAGAAAATTTAAACATGAGCAAGAAATGAAAGAAAAAATTCATAAAATAAAAAGAGTGTATGTGACACATTTACGAGTGTAAATGCATAAGAATAATTAACCAGATAAAAATCTTGATAAATTTCCATATGTTTAAAAAAATATTAACAATATTGACCAAAAGTTCAAAATGTGGTATGATTTTTAAAAATAAATAATAAAATTATTAATGCGAAGTGAGAATTTTAAAATATATATATTTTTATGAAAAAAATGTATTTATGAAAGAATACATATGAAAATTTTCATTTTGCATTATAACTGAATTTATATTTATACATGAAATTCAGAGTTAGGTTTTAAAAATAAAAAGGGGGAGTTTAAGTGAAGAAGAAAGTACTAGCGGTATTGCTAACTACAGCTTTAGCGACAACTATGTTGTTTACTGGTTGTGGAAGCAAACAAGGGGCAAATGGTGCTGGAAATAAATCAGCACAAAGTGGAGGAACAGTAAATGCTGATCTTCCAGAAATTAAAACACTGGATTCAACTCAAGGAAATGATCAAGCATCAGCTACAGTATTAATTGCAGCTTTTGAGGGACTTACAAGATCTAATAATGGTAAAATAGAACTAGCAGCTGCAAAAGAGTGTGTAGAATCTAGTGATAAAAGAACTTATACATTTAAATTAAGGGATTTGAAATGGTCAGATGGAAAACCTGTAACATCAAAAGATTTTGAATATGCATGGAAAAAACTTGTAGATCCTAAGACTAAAGCTCCATATGGAACATTTATCAATAATATAGTTAAAAATGCTGAAAAGATATCTGAAGGAAAAGGAAATAAAGAAGAATTAGGTATTAAAGCAAAGGATGATAAAACATTAGTTGTAGAACTTGAAAGACCAACACCTTTCTTTAAAGAAGTAATAGCTTATCCGGCTCTTTTACCATTGAGAAAAGATATAGTTGAAGCACAAGGAGATAAGTATGGCTCAAATCCTAAAAAGATGGTGTTCAATGGACCTTTTGTTATTGAAAGTTGGCAAAAGGGTGGAAAAACTGTATTAAAGAAAAATGATAAATATTATGATGCTGAAACTGTAAAACTTGATAAGGTTGTGTTTCAAGATATAAAAGAACTTTCAACAAAATATCAAATGTTCTCAGCAAAACAAATGGATCTTATAGGTGCTACAGGTGAGTATAGAGATAAATTACAAAAAGATGCAGAAGCGGGGAAATGCAATTTAAAAATAGAAAAAGCACCAAGTTCATTTTATATGAAATTTAATATGAATGGAAAGAATAAACTTCTTATGAATCCTAAAATAAGACTTGCTTTATCATTAGCTATTGATAGAGAAACTTATGTAAATAAGATTTATAAAAGAGGATTTGTATCTTATGGATTAATTCCAGAAACTATTAAATGTATAGATAAAGAATTTAGAAAAGAAGTGCCAGAACCATTAAAAGCTGTAGTTAATGAAAGGAAAGATTCAAAAGCTTTATTTATAGAAGGATTAAAGGAATTAAAAATGGATCCAAATCCATCTAAATATACTTTTAATTATTTAGGACAAGATAGTGGTGCTTTTGACAAACAAAGTGCTGAATATTTTCAAAATCAATGGAAAAGTAAGTTAGACGTTAACATTAATATTAAACTACCAGCTAGTTTCTCAGACTACTTAACAAAGAGTCAAGCAGGAGAGTTTGATATATGTATGTCAGGATGGGGTGCAGATTATAATGATCCATCAAGTATGACTGAGGAGTTAAGAAAAGATAATGGAAACAATCATGGTAAATACTTTAATCCTAAATATGAAGAAATATGTAAAAAAGCTAATGTAGAGTTGGATGCCGTAAAGAGACTTGAATTATTTAAAGAAGCAGAAAAAATACTTATAGCTAAAGATGCAGGGGTTGCACCAATTTTCTATAAAGACTTAAGTGGTGCTGAGCAAAAATTTATAAAAGGAGTGCAAAATCCAGCATTTGGAGGAATGTATGAATTTAAATGGGCTAGCATAGAAAAATAGTTTCTATTTTAAATATTTAATATAGGTTATAAATACTACAACAAATTAAAAAGTTGTAGTATTTATAATATTATTTACTATTATACATAGCATGACTAATTATTTGTTAAAGGAGTGCTTAATTAAATAATATAAAAGAGGGTGAAAACAATGGCTAAATATATATTAAAGAGAATAGGGTATATGTTAATAACTTTGTGGGTCATAATAACAGCTACTTTTTTCTTAATGAATAGTATACCTGGAGATCCGGTTATGGTGAAAGCTCAAAAACTACCTCCGGAAATGCAACAAATTATGAGAGAACAATATGGACTTGATAAGCCACTAACAACTAGATATGTTATATATCTAAAAAATTTAACTAAGGGGCAATTAGGGGATTCTTTTATAACTCCTGGATATAATGTTCAGCAGATTATTGATGAAAAGTTTCCTAATTCTGCGAGACTCGGAGTTCAGGCAGTGTGTATTGGACTTGTTATAGGTGTGATTTTAGGTGTTGTAGCTGCATTTAGAAGGAATACCAATGTTGATTTTGTTGTTATATTTCTTGCAATATTAGGAGTTTCTATACCGAGTTTTGTTCTTGCGGCATTACTTCAGAAAGGTTTTGGAGGTGGGGTGCTTCCTATAGCAGGGTGGTATGATTCTGGTGATGGAATTGATGGAATTAAATTTACTATATTACCAACATTAGCGTTATGCTTTGGTAGTTTAGCAACATATGCTAGATATATGAGAACTTCAGTGTTAGATGTTATAGGAAAAGATTATATAATTACAGCTAAAGCAAAAGGACTTTCTCAAACAGCAATTGCATGGAAACATATAATTAGAAATGCCATATTGCCTATAATAACTATATTGGGGCCACAACTTGCAGCTATAATAACAGGTTCTATAGTAATAGAAAGAATTTTTGCTATTCCTGGAATTGGGAATTCTATGATAGATGCAATACTTACAAATGATTATAATATCATAATGGGGTTAACTATCTTTTATTCAGCTCTATACATTGTATCTCTATTAATAGTAGATATTATGTATTCGGTGATAGATCCAAGAATAAGACTAACAGGCGAAAAAAGATAGGGGGATTGTTTGAATGATGGAATTAAAAAAAGATCAATTTGAAGTGATAGGCTGTAATGATGAAAATTCAGAAGTTATCTTAAGGCCGAACATGACATATTGGCAAGATGCTTGGAGACGACTAAAACAAAATAAAGTAGCCATGTTTTCTATGGGACTACTTTTAGTAATAATAGTTATGTGTATCATAGGACCGCATATTACTAAACATGGTTATTCAGAACAAATAGCAGAAAATATCAACTTAGAACCTAATGGTGAGTATTGGTTTGGGACAGATAATTTAGGAAGAGATATATTTTCAAGACTTTGGCTAGGTGGAAGAGTATCAATTGCCATTGGTGTATTGGGTACTATAATAGAAGTTATTATAGGTTGTATATATGGTGGAATTAGTGGTTACTTTGGTGGCAGAGTAGATGATATAATGATGAGAATAGTTGAGATATTAAATAGTATTCCTTATATGATAGTTGTTATTATACTTTCTATATATTTGGGTGCTGGCATGGCATCATTGTTAATTGCTCTATGTATAACTGGGTGGACTGGTATGGCTCGTATGGTTAGAGGGCAAGTGCTTCAGTTAAAACAATCAGAATATGTATTAGCAGCTCAAGCATTAGGGGGAACATCTTCAAGAATAATACTAAGACATTTAATTCCTAATACTATAGGAATAATAATTATATATATGACTTTTGATATACCAGGTTTTATATTTGCAGAAGCTTTCTTAAGTTTTATAGGACTTGGAATAAAGCCACCGGCTACAAGTTGGGGTGCAATGTGTGCGGCTGGTCAATCGGTAATGGATTTTTATCCATATCAATTAATATTCCCAGCTGTGGCTATATGTTTAACAATGCTTGCGTTTAATTTATTAGGTGATGGATTAAGAGATGCATTAGATCCAAAACTTCGTCAGTAAGGAGGGAAAAATATGACTAAATTGTTGGATGTAAAAAATTTAAAGGTTTCTTTCCATACTTATGCTGGTGAAGTTCAATCTGTTAGAGGAGTAAACTTTAGTTTAGAAAAAGGAGAAACTTTGGCGATTGTTGGTGAATCAGGATGTGGAAAGACAATAACATCAAAAAGTATAATGAGATTGATTCCAATGCCACATGGAGAAATTAAAGAAGGATCAGAAATATTATTTGAAGGAAAAGATATTGTAAAAATGTCAGAAAAGGAACTAAGAGATGTAAGGGGTGGAAAGATAAGCATGATATTTCAAGATCCTATGACTTCTCTTAATCCAACTATGAAAGTAGGTAAACAAATAGCAGAAAGTTTAATTATTCATAAAGGAATGAAAAAACAAGAAGCTATGCAAGAAGCATTAAAAATGTTAAAGCTTGTAAATATGCCTAATGTAGAGAAAAGAATTAATCAATATCCTCATGAGTTTTCGGGTGGAATGAGACAAAGGGTTATGATTGCTATAGCTCTTGCCTGTGATCCTAAGATATTAATTGCAGACGAACCTACAACTGCGTTAGATGTAACTATACAAGCTCAAATAATGGAGCTTATAGCAGAACTTCAAGAAAAGTTGGGAACAGCAGTTATATTGATAACTCATGATTTAGGGGTTGTTGCAAGTGTTGCTCATAGAATACAGGTTATGTATGCGGGCCAAGTTGTAGAAAGAGGAACTACTGATGAAATATTCTATAATCCAAAACATCCATATACATGGGCGCTATTGCAGTCAGTTCCAAGATTAGATACTAAGAATAAAGATAAATTATATTCTTTAAAAGGAACACCACCAGATTTGGTACAGCCTCCAAAGGGATGTCCTTTTGCTTCTAGATGTGAGTATTGTATGAAAATTTGTAAGGATGCTATGCCAGAGATAACTAAGATCAGTGATACACAGGAGGTTTCATGTTGGTTACAACATCCTATGGCACCAGAGGTAATTCCTCCAATAAGTGTAGGGGGTGGAACTAATGAATAGTGATAATTTAAATAAAAATAATAATGAGAATTTAGTAGAAGTTAAGAACTTAAAGAAATATTTTAAAGTAGGTAAAAATGCTACATTAAAAGCAGTAGATGATGTAAGTTTTAATATAAAAAAGGGTGAAACTTTAGGTTTAGTTGGAGAATCAGGATGTGGAAAGACTACTTGTGGTAGAACTGTACTTGGACTTTATTCTGCAACAGAAGGTGAAGTTTTATTTGAAGGTTTGAATATACATGGACTTAAAGGAAAAGAAAAAAGAAATTTTACAAAACATGCTCAAATAATATTTCAAGATCCATATGCTTCATTAGATCCTAGAATGACAGTAGGAGACATAATAGCAGAGGGAATAGATATTCATGGGTTATATACTGGTCAAGCAAGAACGGATAAGATTTATAATTTACTTGATCTTGTAGGATTGAATAAAGAACATGCTTCAAGATTTCCTCACGAATTTTCAGGGGGACAAAGACAAAGAATAGGTATAGCAAGAGCACTTGCTGTTGAACCTAAATTTATAGTTTGTGATGAGCCTATTTCAGCTCTTGACGTTTCTATACAAGCTCAAGTAGTAAACTTACTTATTGAACTTCAAAGAAAATTTGATTTAACGTACCTCTTTATAGCACATGATTTATCTATGGTTAAGCATATTTCAGATAGAGTAGGTGTTATGTATTTAGGAAATATGGTGGAGCTCGCTGATAGTGAAAAATTATATTCAAAACCACTTCATCCATATACTCAAGCTTTACTTTCAGCTATACCATTTCCAGATCCAGAAGCTGAAAAATCAAGAAATAGAATAATGTTAGAAGGTGAAGTGCCTAGTCCAATAAATCCTAAACCGGGATGTAGATTTGCAGCAAGATGTAAATATGCTACAGATGAATGTACAAATAAAAGACCAGATTTTATAGAAATAGAAACAGGACATTTTGTTGCATGTCATTTAGTGAAAGAATATAAATAAAGTAAAAAAAGTTTCATGAAGTGTTTATAAAAACCTTCATGAAATTTTTTATATGAAAGTTTTTATTCATATAAAATTATTTATGTATAGTATAAAAATAATTTTATTAATAACAACATAAAAATGGATAAATAAAAATTAATTTACAGTATTGACGTAAACTTGAAAAGGTGATATTATCTTAAAAAACAATCCAATATAAAATATATCATGGGGCGATATATTAAAAATTTTTATAGAGGTTGTATACGAAAAAAAGGGGGCATATTTATGAAAAAAAGGTTATTGTCAGTTGTATTAATTTCTACATTGGCATCAACTCTACTATTAAGTGGTTGTGGTAATAATAAGACAGCACAAAAGGGTGGAAAGCTAAATATTGATTTACAAGAAATTAAAACACTAGATTCAGGTCAGGTGCAGGATAATGTATCTGCCACACCGATTAATGCAGCTTTTGAAGGGCTTGTAAGAGTTAATAACTTTAAAGTAGAACTTGCTATGGCAAAAGAATGTAAAGTATCTAAAGACAAAAAAACTTATACATTTACACTAAAAGATTCAAAATGGACAGATGGAAAAGCTGTAACAGCTAAAGATTTTGAATATGCGTGGAAACGTCTAGTAAATCCTAAGACAAAAGCAGCATATTCTACATTTTTAAATGGTATAGTAAAAAATGCTGATAAAATTTCTAATGGAAAACTTCATGCAGAAAAATTAGGGGTTAAAGCTAAGGATGACAAAACACTTGTTGTAAATCTTGAAAAGCCTGTACCCTATTTTGAAGAAATGACTTCATTTATGACATTATTTCCTATAAGAAAGGATATAGTTGAAGTACAAGGGGAGAAGTATGGATCAGATCCAAGTAAAATGGTTTTTAATGGTCCATATATAATTGAAAGTTGGCAAAAAGGTGGTAAGACTATATTAAAGAAAAATAAGACTTATTATAGTGCTAATGATGTAAAGATTGATGAAATTGTATTTCAAGATATAAAAGAGCAACCTACTAAATATCAAATGTTTAAATCTAAACAACTAGATTGTATAGAAGCTATAGGAGAATATAGAAATAAGCTAAAGAAAGATTCTAATGAAGGTGAATGTATTTTAAAATCAGAAAAATCTCCCCGTTTAGCTTTTATAGCATTTAATATGAATGGAAAAAATAAATTGTTAACTAATGCTAAGATAAGGAAAGCTTTATCCGTAGCTATAGATAGAGAAACTTACGTAAATAAGATATATAAAAGAGGATATACAGCATATGGCTTAATTCCTGACACTATAAAATGTAATGGTGAAGAATTTAGAAAAGAAGTTTCTGAACCTTTAAAATATATTTTGAAGGAGAAAATCAATCCTAGAGAGTTGTTTATAGAAGGATTAAAAGAATTAAAAATGGATTTGGATCCATCTAAATATACATTTAAATACATGGCAAAGAATAGTGATGCTTTTGAAAAACAAACAGGAGAGTATTTTCAAGAGCAATGGAAAAATAAAATAGGAATTAATATAATCCTTAATCAACCTGCAAGTTTTGCTGATTATATATCAAAATATCAATCAGGAGAATTTGAACTTGCTATGGGAGGATGGGGGGCTGATTATAATGACCCTTCTAGCATGACTGGAATTTTCTTAAAGGATGATGGAAACAACGCAAGTAAATACTATAATCCTGCATTTGATAACATAGCAATGAAAGCTAACAATGAGACTAATGCTAAAAATAGAATTAATTTATATAAGAAAGCTGAAGAAATAATAGTATGTAAAGATTCAGGACTAGCTCCTGTATACTATAAAGATTTAAGTTTTGCAGAGCAAAAGTACGTTAAGGGAATACAGTATCCTGCTTTTGGATCTTCCCATGAATTTAGATGGGCTAGTATTGAAAAATAAAATAAATTTAAAAACCGTTATACTAAGTATAACGGTTTTTAAATTTATTTTGATTTTATAACATCATCCATTGAGTATAATCCAGCGCTTTTACCATCCATGTATTCACAGGCTTTTAAAGCTCCTATTGCAAATACGTCTCTTGAAGATGCTGTATGCTTTAATTCTATAGTTTCTCCAGCTCCTGCAAAGAGGATTTCGTGTTCTCCAACAATGGAACCTCCACGAATAGCATGTATTCCTATTTCATTTTTTTCTCTTTTTCCAATTCCATCTCTTCCTTTATTAAATACTGTTTCAGATGGTATTGCGTTTTTTATAGTGTTTGCTAAAAGTAGAGCAGTTCCACTAGGGGCATCTACTTTTTGATTATGATGTTTTTCTATAATTTCTATATCGTAGTTTTCATAAAGCATAGCGCTTATATCTTTAAGAATATTGTTTATTAAGTTTATTCCGATAGACATATTTGCTGAATGAAATACAGGTAAGACTGTGCTTGTTTCATCAATTTTTATTAATTGATTTTCTGTATAACCGGTAGTGCATAGTACAAGTGGAAGATTTTTATTCTTGCAATATTCTATTAAAGAATCTAAAGTATCTGGTCTAGAAAAATCTAGTACAACATCAGCTTCTAAATTGCATTGTGAAATATTGTCAAAGATAGGATATTGACAATTACTATCTTGTAATTTATCGATTCCGGCTATAATTTTTAAATTTGAGAAGTCAGATACATTTTGAGAAATCATTCTTCCCATTTTACCTAAACAACCGCTTAAAATGATTTTTGTCATTGTATCTAGTCCTCCTTTATTAAACTTTTGTAGTTGGCTAAAGCATTTTTTAATACTTTTAGATTATTTTCTTCCATATCGCATAATGGAAGTCTTAGATTACCTACGTTCATTTTCATTAAGTTCATAGCTGTTTTTATTGGAATAGGGTTTGTTTCTATAAACAAAGCGTTAATTATATTTAACATATCTAATTGTAATTTTAAAGCTTGTTCGTGTTTGCCATTCATGTAAAAATCACATATATTATGAACTTGAGTTGGATATATATTTGCAGCTACAGAGATTACACCAGCTCCTCCAAGTGAGAGAAGAGGGATGATTTGATCATCATTTCCTGAATAAAAGTCGATTTTATCCCTACATAAAGCTTTCATTTCAACTAATTGAGAAAAATCACCGCTAGCTTCCTTAATGGCTACAACATTTTTTAAGTCGCATAATTTTAAAAGAGTATTTGGAGTTATATTAAGACCAGTTCTTGAAGGAACATTGTATAATATAATTGGAACATTAATAGCGTCATTTATAGCTTTAAAATGTTCTAAAATTCCCTTTTGAGTTGTCTTATTATAATATGGAGTTATTACGAGTACTCCATCTACGCCGATATTTTCTGCCCATTTACTCATATTTATAGCAGAAGATGTATTGTTGCTGCCTGTACCTGCAATTACAGGTATTCTGTGATTTATAATATCAACAGTAAACTTTATTGTTTCTTTTTTTTCTTCTTCAGTCATAGTTGAAGCTTCACCAGTGGTACCACAAATTATGATTGCATCAGTACCAGATTCAACATGCCAATTTAAAATTTCTTTTAACTTTTCAAAGTCTACTTTGCTATTTTTAAAAGGAGTAATTAGAGCAACTCCAGAACCTTTAAATAAAGTCATTTTTTATCCTCCTTGAAGCAATTATTTCATTGAAATTATTTTTTCTGCAATTTGAATAGCATTAGAAGCGGCACCTTTTCTTATATTATCAGCTACTACCCAAAGATTTAATCCGTTATCTAAACTAAAGTCACGACGTATTCTTCCAATATATACTTCATCATGACCTTCAACGTCTATTGGAAGAGGGTATACTAGATTTTTAACATCGTCTTTTAAAACTACGCCGTCGGTGTTTTTGTATAAATTAAAAATGTCATCTATTTCGAAAGGTTTTTCTAATTCTACGTTTATACTTTCACTATGTCCATAAAATACAGGAACTCTAGCTGTTGTTGCAGTTATTTTTAAATTATCGTCGTGGAAAATCTTTCTTGTTTCATTGATCATTTTCATTTCTTCTTTTGTATAACCATTATCTAAGAAATCATCAATGTGAGGCAAAATATTTCCAGCTATAGGATATGGAAATTTTTTTGGATCCTCTCCGTTATATCCATTTTGCAAGTCGTTAAATCCTCCAACACCAGCACCTGAAACTGCTTGATAAGTAGAATAAACAACTCTTTTTATTCCATACTTATCATAAAGAGGTTTTAAAGCTACTACAGCTTGAATTGTAGAGCAGTTTGGATTCGCAATTATACCTTTGTGTAATTTTATATCTTCAGGATTAACTTCAGGTACAACTAAAGGTATTTCAGGATTCATTCTCCAAGCACTACTATTATCAATAACTACTGCATTATATTTTGCAAAGATTGGAGCATATTCAAGACTTACAGATCCACCAGCTGAAAATAAAGCAAAATCTATTTTTTTATTCTTTATATTATCTTCTTTAAGTTCTTCAACTATAATATCTGTATCCTTAAATTTAAGAATTTTTCCAGCAGATTTTTTAGAAGCAAAAAAATAAAGATTTTTTATTGGAAAATTCCTTTCAGCTAAAACTTCGATAAATTTGTTCCCTACCATACCGGTAGCCCCTACTACGGCAATGTTGTATTGCATATTAAAATCCCCCTATGTTAATTATATTAGTTATTTAATTCAAATTTTAAAATATATTAACGTACATTAATATAATTATACAACGTAAATAAAAAAACACAATTATTTTTATTAATTTATATCTAAGTAGTATATGTTTGCTTATAAAATGTTAATAAATTAGATCAAAGATTAATATTAATGTAGTTTGGTTAAAAAATATTTTGATACTTCATAGTATGTATTCTAATTAAAAAATGATAAGGAATATTTTTGGATTAAATTTAATTTTAGGGGGTATAAAACATCCTACTAAGTGGAAATAATATTATTATTAGTTTACATGGGAGGAATCTAAAATGGGGAGAACACCTTTGAAAAAAGTTATAAAATCAAAATTAAAGTCTAACACGGAGTTAACGGAATTAGAGAAGTTAAGAGAAAAAGTAAAATATGAAATAGCAGAAGAACTTGGACTAAAAGACAAAGTAGATAAAGAAGGATGGGGAGGACTTACAGCAGAGGAGACTGGTAGAATTGGGGGAATTATGACTAAAAGAAAAAGAACTATGAAAATTCCTAAAAATGAGGAAATACAAAATATAGATGAGGGGAAATAATATATTATTCAGAAAATGATTTGATTTTTTATACTAATATATATTATATTAATCAAGGGTTATAGATAAAAATTTACATTATATATTATTACAAAAATATCATAAAGGGGGGAAGTAATATTATGAGTTGTTATAAAGAATTTGCTCATATATATGATAAATTAATTTATGGGGACATAGATTATGCTAAATGGGCTAAGGTTATAATAAGCATATGTGAAAAATACAATCTATCTAAAGAAGATTATCTTGACTTAGCTTGTGGGACAGGAAATATGACAAAAGAATTGGCTAAGGAGTTTAAACATATATGGGCAGTAGATATGTCTCAAGAAATGCTTACAGAAGCTGAAGAAAAAATGAGAAAAGAAAAAATAAAAGCAAAACTTGTATGTCAAGATATAAGTAATCTTAAATTAAATAAAAAATTTGATTTAATAACATGTGCATTGGATTCTACTAATTATATATTAGAAGTAGAGGATTTAAAAAATTATTTTTCTTCTGTAAAAGAACATTTAAAAGAAGATGGTTTATTTATTTTTGATATAAATTCTTATTATAAGTTAACTAAGATTTTAGGAAATAATATATATAATTATGATGAAGATGATGTGGTATATATATGGGAGAATTTATTAGAAGAGGATATTGTAGATATGTATATAACTTTCTTTATTAAATCAGGAGATATGTATAAAAGATTTGATGAGGAACATAGAGAAAGAGCATATACAGAAGAGTTCCTTGAAAAGTTATTAAATGATATAGGTTTTAATGTAGAAAAAAAATTAGATAGTTATGAAAGTGAAAAAATAAAGGAAGATGCAGAAAGAATAGTTTACATACTAAAAAAACAATAGGAGGTAATAAATTATGAGTGATAAGCTTATAAAAGCAACTGCAAAAGATGGACAGGTTAGAATAATAGCAGCTGTTACTAAAGATTTAGTAAATGAAGGAGTAAAAATACATAATTGTGCACCGACAGCAGCTGCTGCATTAGGAAGAATGTTAACTGCAGGAACATTGATGGGATCTATGTTAAAGTCAAATAGTGATGTTGTTACTATAAAAATTGATGGTGGTGGTCCTGCTAAAGGAGTTACAGTTACATCATATGCTGATGCACATGTTAAAGGGTATATAGGTAATCCTTCAGCGGATTTGCCTGCTAATTCTATAGGGAAACTAGATGTAAGTGGTGTTATAGGTAAAAATGGTAGCTTATTAGTAATTAGAGATTTTGGACTTAAAGAGCCTTATGTAGGAAATGTGCCAATATATACAGGTGAAATTGGTGATGATATAGCTTACTATTTTACAGTATCTGAACAAACACCTACAGCTGTAGGACTTGGAGTTTTGGTGGATAAAGATTTGAGCATAAAAGAAGCTGGTGGAATAATAATACAAATGATGCCAGGTGCAGATGAAATGTTGGCGGATCTAATAACATATAGATTACAAGATTTAGGATCTATTACTAGCTTTTTAAGCCAGGGTAAAAATATATATGATATGATTAATTTCTTATTTGATGATATGGATCTAAAAATATTAGAAGAGATTGAACCTAAGTATACTTGTGACTGCTCAAGAGAAAAAATAGAAAGAGCATTGATTAGCATAGGGGAAAAAGATTTAAAAGAAATATATGAAGAAGGTAAATCAGAAGAAATAGTATGTCATTTTTGTGGAGAACATTATAAATTTACTCATGAACAAATAGGAGAAATATTAGAAAGCTTAAAGAAGTAATATAAAATAATAATATATAGATTATATGAATAAAAAAGGATTCTATCTTTTGAAAACAGTGTCAGTGCTTGTGATTACAGGTTTTGAGTGGTTAGGTAGAATCCTTATTTTTTATAAAAACACAATAAAATAATTATATAAGATATTATGAGATATAAAGAATAAATTGGAGAAAAATATGTTTAATTTCTTAAAATAAGATTTTATTCTGTTGACATATACGCGTAGATTTTATATTATATTAATGCGCTCGGCGTTAAGAACTCAAGAAACAAACTTGAGAAAAACGAATGAGAGCAAAGAGTTTTAAAAAATCAAGAAAAAAGTTCTTGACAAGCTAAAAACTCTAAGATATAATAAAAACTGTCGCTGATGACATGGGCGCATAGCTCAGCTGGGAGAGCATCTGCCTTACAAGCAGGGGGTCACAGGTTCGAGCCCTGTTGTGCCCACCATTTCATCAGAAACATGTGGCCTAGTGGCTCAGTTGGTTAGAGTGCCGGCCTGTCACGCCGGAGGTCGAGGGTTCGAGTCCCTTCTAGGTCGCCATTTTAAAACTTTGTGGCTGGATAGCTCAGTCGGTAGAGCAGAGGACTGAAAATCCTCGTGTCCCTGGTTCGATTCCTGGTCTAGCCACCAAAATGCGGGAGTGGCTCAGTGGTAGAGCGTCACCTTGCCAAGGTGAACGTCGCGAGTTCGAATCTCGTCTTCCGCTCCAAAATATAAGGCGCTATAGCCAAGTGGTAAGGCACGAGTCTGCAAAACTCTGATCCCCCAGTTCAAATCTGGGTGGCGCCTCCAAATATTTTTGGAGAAAAAGTAACAAAGTTAAGTTCGATGAATAATATAAATGTATAAGGCGCTATAGCCAAGTGGTAAGGCACGAGTCTGCAAAACTCTGATCCCCCAGTTCAAATCTGGGTGGCGCCTCCAAATAATCAATTAAATATTGATACAATGAAAAGTCCTTGATTTCAAGGGCTTTTAGCGTTTTTTAAAGGGTTTCAGATTGTTTTTTTAGAAGGTTTTAGGATAGTAATATAAAAATTTGGTTGATGAAATGCACACACCCTAGGAAAATTTATAGGGGTGTGCATTTTTTTATAGGGGTGTGCACAATTTAGCGGAAATAAAAAAGATGATAATATTAATATAGTATATTTAAAAATTTATGAATTTAACAAGGAGGATGAAAAATAATGGCTATTACAATTGAAAAAGTTAGTGATAACTATATAATGGTAAGCTTTAATTATAGCTATGATAATGTTTCAGCAATTAAAAAAATAGAAGGCAGCAGATGGAATGAAGCGAAGAAAGCATGGATAGTATCAAATACTACTAAAGCCATACATGCAATATCTGTAGCTTTTTGTGACGAAGATATTATATTTGATTCATCGGTGGATTTGTTTGATTTATAGTTGGTGGTTTTTAAGTTTGTTGTATTTAGAAAATATAATGTGTTTTTGTAAGTGAGTTTTATAATTGTGGAATATTGGGGAAGTGTGGAGAAGGTGTAGTCAGTGGATATGTTTCCACACACAGGACACATCGAGTGCGTAGTAAAGCTTAAAAGGAAACACATATAGTTGAAAGTTAGTAATATCAGGGCTTTAGTGTGTGGAAACATAAAAATATAACAAAGAGTTCTGGGTAATACTGATACATAGGCAACATGTGGAGACAGTGGTATTGATGTCAAGAAAAGAGAAATAAGGTTCACTAAACCAAAGTATATAAAAGCCTTTCTGGAGGTTATCGTTAGTAAGTAACGAATATTCCGGGAAGGCTTCTTTTATTTGTGGATATTTACACTTCGTGGAAACATATCCAGAAGTGCTTCGTGAGTTGACAGCTTGGTTAAAAAAGCGGGTTGTGTTGACAGAAATGTTATCATAATTCTCTTGTGAAAAAAGATTGTAAATTTATGGAATGATTTGTAGAATGAAAGTACCCCGTAACAAAAGCTTTTCTTCAGAGAAAATTCAATCACAAATCAATCAATTATAATTTAAGAACGAAAGGAGTAATTGCCTATGGAGAACAAGAAGCATAGGAACTTTAAAGTCTACGAAAGCAGTGTAGCTTCATCAAGTGGAAGCATGTACGCAAGAGGAGGTTACAAGTCAGTACCTCAAATAAGGGTGCAGGGAAAATGGCTGGAGAAGTTAGGATTCCAGTCGGTACTGCAATTAGTGTAGAATGTGTAGATGGAAAATTGATTATTAAAAAAGCTGAAAGCGTAGCTGAGTAATGGTGCCATGAGTGGCTGCTGGATAACTCCTGCGGCTACTTTTTTATTTGTGTTTGATAATATATTTTTTGTCTTATTTGGACCGGACAGAGCATTTCTGATAAGGGGACTTGTTTTGATTAAAAGGCAATTGTGCGGAGCAAACCAATTAGTCGCGTATAAAAAGTATATGTCGACGAATATGTATATACCATAAGAAAATATTGATAGATATCAAGTATCTCTTGATAAGATAGTGATATCTTGATATAATAAGAGTGCGTACTTACGTAGTGAATTTGAAGGAGGATAGTGTTTTATGGAAATAAGCTATAACAAGTTATGGAAAAAAATGATTGACCATAATCTAAATAAGACGCAGCTTAAAGAAAAGGCAAAGGTTAGTACGAATGCTGTAGCTAAACTAGGAAAAAATGAAGCTGTTTCGATGGAGACGCTAGAAAAAATTTGTAGTGCTTTAAATTGCAATATAGGCGATATAATGGAATTTATCGACGAAAAAATGGAATAGAAAGGAATTAAGAAAGGAATTTGTATACAAGACATGAAGAATTTAGATCAAAATAAAGAAGAACTAATAAGCGGCGCAAAGGCTATGAAGATGTTAGAGTTGTCGAGACATAATTTTGAAAAAGTTATAAAGGAAGGCTTACTAGCTGCAGTTTTTGATGGTAAGAAAAAAGCATATAAGACAACTGATATAGAAGAGTTTATGAAAACCGATAGATACCAAGAGTTAGTGAATGGGATCGTTGACCCAAGGAATAATCTTAATGATTTAACGGGAAAAGACTGGCTGCCGGAAACAAAGAGCTTTTTCTATCAAAAAGGACTTGGTGCAAATCATCCGGAAGCTCAAATAGAGAAATTGCATCCTGCACCGTATTCGTTTCAGGATATTGGACATTTAGTGAAATTCTTTACTAAAGCTGGAATGGAGGTTTTAGATCCATTTGGTGGTGTTGGTTCAACAGCTAAGGCATGCGAAGTAAATGGAAGGAAGTGCACGAGTATAGAACTTTCTCCAATATGGCACGATTTATCAATAAAAAGATTGGAAACTGAGGTAGGAGAAGGCACTAGTAAAAATCACACATTTATAAATGGGGATTCATGCGAAGAACTGCTAAAAATAAAAACTGAATCCATGGATTTTATAGTGACAAGTCCTCCGTATTGGGGAATTCTTAATAAGCAAGATCAGAAAGTTAAAAAGAACAGAGTTGCCAACAACTTAGAAACAAAATACTCAGAAAGCGATAAAGATCTAGGTAATGTTGAAAACTATGAAGAATTTCTAAATGTATTGGTGAAGAGAGTATTCTTGCAATGTGCAAGAACCTTGAAATTCGGAAAATACATGGCGATAGTTGTATCTGATTTCAGAGATAAATCGGAATATATTAGCTTTCATAGCGATTTAATTCATGAATTAAACAAAGCGCTGATTCCAGAAGGAGGAGTTTTAAAACTTCAAGGTACAAAAATTCTTCTTCAAAATCATAAAAGTTTATTGCCGTATGGATATCCATTTGCATATGTAGAGAATATTCACCACCAATACATTTTGATTTTCAAAAAAGAAAAGCAAGGGAAGAAGTAAATATGAAATATAATTGTGTTATTAGAGGAAATAGCGATGAGATACTAAAACAATTTATTGAGGAAGGTTATTGCTTTGATCTGATTTGTACAGACCCTCCTTATAATTTAAATAAAGATTTTGGAAATGATAGCGATAAATTGGAACTAAATGAATTTCTAAAAGTTACCGAAGAAAGAATAAATCTATGTAAAAAGCTGTTAACACAAACTGGGAGCATATTATGGTTTGGTATTCATCACTATATAGGATTTATACAGGCGATAATGTATAATGCCGGATTATATTATAGAAGAATGAATATCTGGTATTACGAAAATGGGTTTTCAAGAAGTTCGAAAGCACCGTTGACACAATATGAACCATTTTTATGGTTTTCAAAATCAAAATCAAAATGGACATATAACGTCGATGACGTGAGGGTCCCTTATAAAAGTACAGAAAGATTAAAAAATCCAGTATATTACAAAGGGAAAAACGGTGAAAGAAAAGTATGGCACCCAAATCCGAATGGAGCAATGAGAGGTGATGTATGGGCTTTTCCAACGTTGGCTGGGAAAGCATATGAAAAAGAAAAAACACCGCATCCAACTCAAAAGCCGGAATCTTTAATTACCGAATTAATAAAAGCATACTGCCCGAAAAATGCCGATGGAATGTACGAGGGAACAATATTAGATCCTTTTCATGGCTCTGGTACATTGGGAGTTTGTTGTGAAAAACTTAATAAACAAGGACATCATATCCAATGGATTGGAATCGAATTAGAGCAGCGCTGGTGTGATGTGGCAAATGAAAGACTTAATAATATTTAGTTCTGATATAAAAATATGAAGTATGCCTGGATTTACCAGGGCATAATCAAATAAATAGTGAAAGGAAGTAAGCACCCCTCTGGGATCCCTGGAGGGTGTTTATCTCGTACAAAATAGGGAGGAAATACTATGATACGTTTTAGAAATCCAATTTCAGATATGAATGTATTGATTGAAAATTTCAAAATAATGTATGTGGATTTTTCAAACATGGATTATTTTGATCTTGATAATATTGCAGAATTCTTTGCAAGAGAACAGTTAGCAAGTTCATCTGGGTATATAGGGGATGAAGCTTTAAAAAGGTCATATTTAATCAAAGATGATTCAAGAAAGTCTATGAAAATGCAGGCCAAAAGTTATGCGGAATTATTTCGATTTTTAGGTTGGATTACTTCAGGAGAAAAAGCACTAAATTTTAATTTTACGTATTTGGGAGTTCATGTTGCTGTGTCGGGAAGTGGGGCAAAATCATTGTTTGAGCAATGCTTACTTGGTGTAGAATATCCAAATCATATTTTAGATGTTAAATTCCCAGATGAGAATAAACCATTCGTGAATATGTTGTTATTTGCGGAAGCGTTGGATGGTAAAATACACCGAGACGAAATACTGCTAGGCGCTATGAATTTGATGGATGGATATTCTGAAGAAGAAAGGGCCAGTAAAATAGCGTATCTTAGGGAAATTAGAAAAACTAAAGATATAGATGTGCTAAATGATGAAATAGAGAAATTAGCTGATATTAATGAAATGCAGGCAAATTCGGTAAGAAACTTAACCAGATTTGTGATTTCATCTCTTGAATTCACAGGATGGTTTGAAAAAAAGAAATTAAAAGTGTACGGTAAATCAAGTCCTTTCTTGATACTGACGGAAAAAGGTAAATCGGTAGTAAAACAGATCAATAATTCACTAATTATTAAAGGTGATTCAATTAATATAGAAGATGAGGATGCAAAGGTCATTTCTGATATTGCTTTACTATGCATGTTTAGAAGAGCAAATTTTGATGTTGATTCCGAGTTGGAAAAATATAATACTACAATAAAAAATATTTGTGAAAAAAGTGATAAATCAGATATTCTATTTTCTCCATATCAATATTTTTCGGGTTCGGAACTAAAAATTGTTTTACCAAATTATACCTTACAAAATGGATCGGAACACAGAACTGTTGAAGTAGATACATGTGTAAATATCTTATCAATGAAAACGGAGGCGCTTGTAGAGGCAAAAAAATCCGAGCTATCTAAAAATGAACAAATGAACAAAATGCTTGCCAAAAGAATTTCAAATACAAATTCAAATATTCAAAAGGCAGTCGATATTTTCATGGAAGATATTGTGACAATGAAACAAACAGATTTTTACCCATTAGTTGCGGATTTGTTGGGATATGTTTTTAATCGAGACGCTTTTGCTCCTTCTGCGGGGAATAATAATATGAGATATGATGTAATGATACCTGATGATAATTATTCTATTCCAGTAGAAGTTAAATCACCGACAGAAGAAGAAATGTTATCTGTCAAGGCAATTCGCCAAGCTACGGAGAATAAAGTATTATTACTTGCTCGAAAGCCATATAAAACATCTTATGAAGTGAGTTCTTTTGCTTGTGGTTTTAAGTTGCCCAATGATAGATCGGATGTATATAAACTGATTGAAGAAATATTTGAAACTTATGGTATTAACGTCGCAATTTTGGACATGAATACATTGATTAGGGCTGCTTTTTATTGTGCTCAGACTAAGTCATATTATGATGTCTCAGAATTTGTTGGAAAGAGAGGAGTGATTAAATTTGAAAATATTTGAAAGTATACAGAATAATAATCAAACTACAAGTTCTTCACCGGTAAGAAATATCGTGGACAATGATCTTCCGTTAGCTGAAAAGTTAGCTACATTAAGGGACTCTATTTCAACTGTAAAATTGACCCCTAATGGTGAAAATGAATTACTTAAACTATTGTTTACAGGATTAGGTGGGAAAATTTATTTTCCTCGAAAAGGTGATAATAGTGAGCGCTTTGACGCAACAGTATTATTTGATGACTACAAGGTCGTTATTGAAGTTGAAATACCATCAACAGCAATATTAGATGCGCCAAGAAATTTATTAGATGATTATGCAGTTATTCATAGTCGAAAAGGTGAAGATACAAATAATATTATTCCGTTGGTTATATGCTGGGATTTGCCAAATAAACGAACGGACTATTGGAATGTAATTACTGATATAAATAGTATTTTAAATATAAAGATTAAAACGATAAGCATATTAGCGCTCGCTTTCTATTATTGGACTAAAACCCCATTAGATTTACTAAGTGATAATTTTTACCTAGATCATTCGGATGCAATGATGCATAGCACGAGTGAATTAATGAAAGCATATGGGATATCATCGGATGATTATCCGGGATATTTTACGCCTTATAAATGATGTGTAATTAATAAACATATGTAATAATTACCGAAGAATGCATTGGCATTGTCAGTGTCATTAAGGCATATACCGGAAATTAGTAGGAGGTGGAAGTGGTCTTATGTCAATATCATGGACACGAAAAGTCAAACTTTTTTATGCTACACTTCTAGCTAATAATTCACATTGATCTGGAGTCATGTAATTAATAGAGGAGTGTAGTCTTTTTCTGTTATACCAACCTTCAATATATTTAAAGATAGCTCTATTAGCTTCTTGGAAGGTACGGTATGTATTTCTATATATTTCTTCTTTTTTTATTGATGAATGGAAAGATTCTATGCAAGCATTGTCATAGGGACAACCTTTTTTACTAAATGATTGTATAATATTAAAATCTTTGCATAGTGCTTTTAAATCATTACTAGTATATTGAGAGCCTAAATCGCTATGGAATATTAGTTGCTTATCTTTATCAGGAGATTGATTGTAATAAGCATTTTTCAAGGCTTTGGTAACTAAATCATTAGTCATTCTCTTATTGAAAGCGTAGCCAATTATTTTTTTAGAATGTAAATCTAGAACTGAAGCTAAATAACACCAACCATTTTTGATAGTATGAATATATGTAATATCTCCTACCCACTTTTCATTGATAGAAGTAGTAGTAAAATCTCTTTTTAAAACGTTTTCTAATCCTTCTGCTGGCTTTTTACTTGAATGAGGTTTGTATTTTTTTACAGTTATTGCACAAAGACCAAGTTCAGTCATTTTTCTTTGAACTCTCTTCAAGGATACATTAAACCCTTGTGTACCAAGTATATGATGAATCCTAGGAGCACCGTATATTCCTTTATTCTCTTTGTATATCCTTTTAATAGCTGATTTTAGTCCCTCATTTTCTACTTCTCTTGCAGATTTAGTTTTATCAAAAGATTTATAATATGTGCTTCTGGCTACGCCTAGAACGGTACACATAGTCTTAATATCATGGTTGTTTTTATTACTATCTATAAATTCTATTACTTGATTTAATTTCTTGTTGCAAATATGGCCATAGCTTTTTTTAATATTTCATTTTCCTCTTTAATTTTTGCCATTTCTTTTTTTAGAGCTTTAACTTCTTTTAATGTCATGACTTCATTATCATCTATTTTTACTTCCTTAACATCTTTTATCCAGCCGTTAATTGTTGATTTTGCAATGCCATATTCGCTATTTAGCTCTGTTAAGCTCATCCCTGTTTTGTATAGGTCTACTATCATATCTTTATATTCTTGATCATATCTTTTGCCCTTCCCCATGGTAGACACATCCTTTCTTAACTAAATATTATTTTACTTAGTTCGACTCAATGTGTCCACTACTTTATACTAACACCAAAGTGTGGCGTATGGTAAATCGATAGAATTGTTTCTTGCAAATGGAACCGCTGATAGTTTAATTGCAGCTGAGTTGTCTAACTAGAATGGTAAAGCAATTAAGATTCCTAGAATAGAAGTAAGTGAGTGTAAATGAGAAGATATAAGAGGTGCTGGTATATACTTTCTTTTTTGCAAAGAGGATGATGATTGGGATTCTGTTTACATAGGAGAGGCGAAAATATTCAAGAACGCTTAGTTCAACATATCCGTGATTATTCTTCAGAAAAAGAAAAGTATTATTGGAACACGGCAGTATTGTTTGTAGGGCGTGACCTTAATAAAGCACTGATAAGATATTTAGAAAACCGTCTGGTTGAAATAGCTAGAATGAGCAAGCGATACCTTGTGTTAACAAAGAATACATACCGCAATACTGTGATGAAGGAATCACAAGTGGCAGCTATGGAGGAATTTGTAGATAACATAAAAATTCTTATTAGCGCACTTGGATATAAGGTTTTGGAGCCAATGCTATAAAGTGACAGTGCTTCAAGCTTGGACAATGAGATGTTATACCTTAATGTAGTAAGTGCAGAAGCAACAGCCATGATTACTACAGAGGGTTTTGTATTGATATCCAGTTCAACGGTTAATGAAAAAACTACAATAAAATCTTTAAGCGCGGGAATGGTTAAACTACGAAATAAACATCTGAATTCCGGGAAGGTAAAAGATTGGAAAACAGTGGAGAATATTTTATTTTCAAGCTCATCAGCCGCTGCGGATTTTGTTTTGGGTTACAGTGTCAGTGGCCCAGCTACTTGGAAGGATAAAAACGGAAGTTATGGACATTGTCAGAGGAGTGGCTCCGAGGTAATTTTGATCCAGACGAATTAGAAGAAAAAAAAGAAATGGTTGTTGATATCCTTTCAGGGAGATTTGGCTAATGGACTTCTTGATTCTGAAGCATTAGAAGTTACAGAGTTCAATGTGAAAATATGTTAATTCCGGTAAAAATAAAAAACTCAATAGAACTTGAAGATATTGAAATAGAAAATACAAACTTTAAATCTTTAAACTTAAGAGAAGAACATATAGAAGAATTTTTAAAAAAGAACATAGAAATTATATTTGAAGATGAAACACTTCTTGTGGTCGGAAAACAAGTCGTAAATAAAGAAAATGGAAGAAGTGATTTAACAGCAGTAGATGAGAATGGTAACCTTGTACTTATTGAAATTAAAAGAGATGTAGAGGATATCATACAACGAAAAGAGGCTTTAGAATTTCAAGCCATAAGGTATGCTGCAAGTTATGCTAAAATTAAAACACCTGATGAATTGGTTGATAAAATATTTGCTTCATATATTGAAAAATACAAGGACGAATTTGAACTTGGAGAGTTAACAGCCTATGAAAAAGCATCAAGAATTTTAAATGATTTTCTGGAAAAGAATAATGCAGCTAAAACCTTTAATTCAAAACAAAGAATAATACTTATAGCATCGTCTTTTGATAAACAAACATTATCTGCCGTAGCGTGGCTAATAGCTAATAATGTTGATATTAGTTGTTTTAAACTAAGCCCAATGAAAATAGGAGAAGAATATTTTATAGATATTGATAGAATATTACCTCCACCAGCTTTACAAGATTTTTATGTTGAAGTAGAGGATAAAAAACGACATGTATATAAGAAGGATATACCTATTACTAGAACCACATTTCCAGGAATGGATAAATTATTTGAGTGGAGAATTATTAAACCTGGAGATACTGTTGTAATCAAAAATAGAGATGATCAAGAAGCTACTGTTATTGATAGTAAATATGTTGACTTTCAAGGTGAAAAATTTACATTTAATAAGTGGGGTCAGAAGGTTACTGGATGGTCTAGTATTAGAATTTATGATTGGGTTCTAATTAAAGGAAATGATAAAACTTTGCATGAAATGAGACAAGAGAAAATGGTATCTCTGAATATTGAATGGAATGATAAAATAAATATAACTAAAGAACAATGGAAAGAACTATTTTTAAATCAAAATATAATAAAAGATTTCAACAAAGATTTAATTTTAAGAATCTATAAAAAGCCTAACTATATGGCGACAGCAACAGAAATTGCAAATGATGAAGGAAGAAAACCCAATTCATATAATTTTGCAGTTGGAGCTCTAGGTAAAAGAATTGTACATTATTTAAATATTGAACCACCAAGACAAAAAGAAGATACTACAAAATTTAATTATTGGCATGTAATGTTTTTAGGATCTATAGAAAAAGATACTGGGCATTTTATATGGATTTTACGTCCAGAATTCAAAATAGCTATAGATGAACTTATACAAGAAAATAAAATTTCACTTAAAAATAAAGATGCAAAAGAAGTAATAACTATACCAGAAGAAATTACTGAAGAACAATCACAAAAACTTAAAGAAGGTGCTAAATATAGAATTACAGTAAATGCTTATGAAAGAAATCCAAAAGCAAAGAAGCAATGTATTGAGTACTATAAAAAACTTAACAGTGGAAAGGTAGTTTGTCAGATTTGCGGATTTGATTTTGGGGACTTTTATGGAAAAGAAGCAGAAGGACGAATTCATGTTCACCATTTAAAACCGTTACACGAAATAGGTGAGCAATATGAAATAAGTGTTATAAATGATTTAATTCCTATTTGTCCAAATTGTCATTTAGTAATTCATAGTAAAGAGCCTGCTTATAAACCTACGGATATTAAGAGAATGATTAAAAATCGTAATTTGGAGAAAAATAATGGATAAACATTTAAAAGAAACTATTAAAACGGTAAAGAGCTTACAGAAAAAAGACCTTTTATATATGAGGGGTAGTATAAGTCTTGAAGTAGAACCCAACTATCAAGTATTAGCATCTATTGTTGAAAATCTTAATTTAGTTATGGATAAAGAAGTTTATGATTTAATTAATAATAAGGAAGAACTTATATATGAATTAGCTCTTTTAGGTTTTAAAGAAAATGATTTGATTGATGATACGGATATAGAGTTTATGGAATATATTGTAAAGGAATACATAGATATCGAAGATCCAGTTTTAGTGGAAGGTTTTTATATTTTTATAGTTGAGATGGATAGGTTACAAAGTATATATGAAAAAGCTTTAAAACAAATAAAGGAAGAAAAGTTTAAAAATTATATTTTTGATTAAAAATTTTACAGTTTCCTCTTGACATTGGAAACTGTTTCCTATACAATAATGTTATCGGATATGCGAACACGCTATTATGTGTAGAGAGGGATTAAGATGAATGATATATTAGATTTCGGTAAATTTATAGCAGAAAAGAGGAAGTCACTAGGATTAACATTAAGAGGAACGGCTGCAGAACTAGGAATTGCTCCCGCATATCTCAGTGATATAGAAAAAGGCAGAAGATATCCGCCTGACATGGATAAACTAATACAAATATCTAAAATTCTAAAATTAACTGAGGATGAAAAGCATACAATGTTTGATTTAGCAGGAGAAGGTAAAAATACAATAGCACCTGATCTTCCAGAATATATAATGTCATCTGAAAAAGTTAGGGTGGCGCTTAGAAAAGCTAGAGAAGTTGCAACAGAGGAGGATTGGGAAGACTTTTTTGAAAAGCTAAATGACAAAGGAGGCAAAGCCTAGTGGAGATTGATATTCCAAGAAAAGAGAATGGACTTCCATTACTCTATAAAAGTGACATCGAGCAAATTGCAGAGTTATATTTGGGGGACTTTAATTCAAAAATATTAGAAGAACCAATGCCAACACCCATAGAACAATTTTTAGAAAGCTATTTACATTTAGAATTAGATTATGCAGATATAACACCAGATGGAAGCATTCTTGGATTAACAACTTTTGACAATGGTTTTCTTACAGTATATGATACAGAAAACAATAGAAATAAAGATATACAAGTAAAAAGAGGTACTGTAATTATAGATAACTCCTTAAGTTTAGATGAGCGAGAGGGCAGATATAGATTTACTTGTGGTCATGAAGTTGGACATTGGATATGTCATAGAGATATGTTTAAACACAGTGAAAATCAATATACTATTTTTGATATGATAAATCGCAAAAAAGCAAAGTCAATAAAATGCTTAACAAGAAATTTTGAAAACTATTCTTTTAAGAGGGCATTTAAAACAGATAATGATTGGATGGAGTGGCATGCAAATTTCATGTCATCATGTTTATTGATGCCTAAAAAAACTTTTAAAATAGCAGCAGACAATATACTTAAAGAAGCTGGTATTGATGATAACTATATAATTTTAGGACAAGATTTTGAAATAGATGAGTTTGCATATGAAATACCAAGAGAAATTTCTAAAGTATTTAATGTTTCAATGCAAGCAGCTTCAATTAGACTTAAGCAGTTAAAAATTATAAGAGAACAGACAGCACAGATGGCATATTGCTAATGTGCTTCTAATTCTCTAATTTTTTTAATTAAATGTTAGCAAATTAGCTAACAAGCATAAAAGATAACGAAGCGAAAGGAGGAGAAAATATGAATCTAAATTCTTTAAAGATAAAAGAACTAATGAAGGAAAAAAATTTATCTCAAAACCAATTAGCGATTAAAGCTAATGTATCAAAAGGTACAATAAGCAGAGTATTAAATGGAAAGAGAGGAGTTGGTAGAAAAGTAATTGTAGGATTTCTTAGAACTTTTCCAGATGAAACATTAGAATCTTTATTTAAAGAAAAAGGCTCAAAACCAATATAGATAGTCTCCCAAAAATCTATAAAAGTAATGAGCTTCTTTAAAATAACCAAGTAAATTATAGCACTAAATGAAAGGAGAAAAAATATGAATGTAAATATTGATATTAATATAAAAGCATCACAGGAGGTAACTAATGCACTTTTAACTTTAGCTGCAGTTCTTCATAATGCAGTTCCTATATTTGATGAAAGCCCAAAGGAGGTAAAACCTAAAGAGGTAGAAAAAGAAGTACAAGCACCTAAGGGATATGTGAAAGATAAGAAAGAAAAATCACAAAAACAAGAAACTAATAAAACAGAGGAAACTAAAGAAATATCATTAGAAGAGGTAAGAGGAGTCTTAGCTAAACTCTCTAAAGATGGTAAACAATCAGAGGTTAAAGCGCTTATTAAAAAGTTTGGTGGTAGAAAATTAACAGATATATCAAAAGATAAATATTCAGAGCTTCTAAAAGAAACGGAGATGATTTAGTGACTGAACATGCACTTCTATCAGCTTCAAGTTCTCACAGGTGGTTATGTTGCACCCCATCTGCAAAGCTTGAAGAAAGTTTTGAAAATAAAATCAGTGTTTTCGCAGAAGAAGGTACAGCAGCTCACGCTTTAGCGGAATATAAATTAAATAAATATCTTGGTGGGAAGGTTAAAAAAGTTAAAAAATCTAAAAGTGAATTTGATGAAAAGGAACTAGAGTATTATATAGATATTTATTTTGATTATTCTTGTGAACTTATAGCTGAATCAAAGGCTAGGTCAAAAGATCCAATTATTCTAGTGGAGCAAAAGCTGGACTTTAGTAATTACGTTCCAAAGGGTTTTGGTACTGGAGATCTTGTTATTGTAGCTGATGGAATACTGGATATTATGGATTTGAAATATGGAAAAGGTGTAGAAGTGTCAGCAATTAATAATCCACAGATGATGCTATATGCTATAGGTGCTTTAAATTTATTTGATAGTCTTTATGATATAGAAAAGGTAAGAATGACAATTTGTCAGCCAAGACTAGATAACATATCAACTTTCGAAATTACAGTAGACGAGCTTATAAAATGGGCAGAAGAAGTAGTAAAGCCAAAAGCAGAACTTGCTATAAAAGGAGAAGGAGAGTTTTGTGCTGGAGAACATTGCAGGTTCTGTAGGGCTAGGTTTAATTGTAGAGCAAGAGCAGAGGAAAACATGAAGATGGCACAATATGATTTTAAAAAAGGACCATTTTTAACTGATGATGAAATAACAGAAATCCTATCTAACATAGATGAATTTCAAAAATGGGCATCAGACATACAAGCCTACGCTTTAGATAAAGCCATAAATGAAAATAAGAAGTGGGATGGATTTAAATTAGTAGAAGGCAGAAGTAGCAGAAAATACAGTGATGAAGAAGCTGTATCTAAAACTTTAATAGGTTCAGGTTTTAAAGAAGAAGATGTATATTCTAAAAACTTATTAGGTATTACAGCTATGGAAAAAGCTATAGGTAAGAAGAAATTTAAGGAGTTATTAAAAGATTTAGTTTATAAGCCTCGAGGAAAATTAACCTTAGTGGTTGAGAGTGATAAAAGACCAGAAATAAAAAATACTGCTGAAGCAGATTTCAAAAATTAGGAGGAGTTATAAGTGAAAGTTATTACAGGAAAAGTTAGATTCAGTTATGCAAATGTATGGGAGCCAAAATCAATTAATGGAAGTGATCCTAAATATTCAGTAAGTTTAATTATACCTAAATCAGATAAGACTACACTTAAGAAAATTAAGGAAGCCATTGAAGAAGCTAAAAAAGAAGGAGTAGCAAAACTAGGAGGTAAAATTCCAGCTAATTTAAAAACACCTCTTCGTGATGGTGATATAGATAGACCAGATGATGAAGCTTATGCTAATAGCTATTTTATAAATGCTAATAGTAATACAAAACCAGGGATTGTGGACAAGAATGTTCAATCAATTCTTGATCAAAGCGAATTTTACAGTGGGTGTTATGGAAGAGCAAGTATAGTTTTCTATGCTTACAATGCTAATGGAAACAAGGGAATAGCCTGTGGACTTCAAAATTTGCAGAAGATAGAGGATTCAGAACCACTTGGTGGACATAGCAGAGCAGAAGATGACTTTGATGCAGTAGAAGATGACTTTTTAGATTAATTTTAGGGGAGAGAAATCTCCCTTAATTTATAGGAGATGATGCTTTGTTAGCTATTGATATTGAAACTTATTCTAGCGTGGATATTACAAAATGTGGAGTTTATGCTTATACAGAAGCAGAGGATTTTGAAATATTATTATTTTCTTATGCTTATGATAATGATCCTATTAAAATTATAGATTTAGCTTGTGATGAAAAATTGCCTAAAAGTATAATAGATGATTTAACTAATCCTAATGTTATAAAAGCAGCTTTTAATGCTAATTTTGAAAGAACATGTCTAGCGAAATATCTAAATAAACCTATGCCATCGGAGCAGTGGAGATGTAGTGCTGTCCATTCACTACAATTGGGGCTTCCAACAAGTCTTCAAAAAGTTGCTGCTTGTATGAATTTAGAGCAGCAGAAAATGAATGAAGGAAAAGCGCTTATAAGATACTTTTCTATGCCCTGTAAATCTACTAAAACTAATAGTGGAAGAACTCGTAATTTACCAGAGCATGATACAGAAAAATGGAATGCATTTAAAACTTATTGTAGACAAGATGTAGAAGTTGAAAGAGCAATAAGAAAGAAGTTAGAAAGATATCCAGTAACAGAAAAGGAGTGGCAACTTTGGGATTTGGATCAAAAGATAAATGATAGTGGAGTTAAGATAGATAAATTGTTAGCCAATAATGCTATTAAATTTGATAAAGGATATCAAGATAGAAAAACAAAAGAGGCTGTATTCTTAACAAATCTTCAAAATCCCAATAGCCCATCTCAGTTAAAAGCATGGCTTGAAAGTAAGGGAATAGGGGTTAAAAGTCTATCAAAAGAAAAGGTAAAAGAATTATTAGAAGAAGTAGAGGAGGATACTGTTAAAAGGGTACTGGAACTTAGACAGGATTTATCTAAAACCTCTGTTAAGAAATATGAAGCTATGAAACGAGCATTATGTAATGATGAAAGAGTTAGAGGACTTATGAAGTTTTATGGAGCAAATCGTACAGGAAGATGGAGTTCTAAGTTAATTCAAACACAAAATTTACCTAGAAATAGTATGGATAATTTAAAGTATGCAAGAGAGCTTCTTAAGACTGGGGATTTTGAAATGCTAGAAATGTTATTTGATAGTGTACCAGATGTTTTATCTCAGCTTATAAGAACAGCTTTTATCCCATCTACAAATTCAAGATTTATAGTATCAGATTTTAGTGCCATTGAAGCTAGGGTTATAGCATGGCTTGCAGGTGAAAAGTGGGTTATAGATACTTTTAAAAATCATGGGAAAATTTATGAAATGACAGCAAGTAAAATGTTTGGTGTTCCAATAGAAAAGATAGTAAAAGGAAATTCTGAATATGCTTTAAGGCAAAAAGGAAAAGTAGCAACTTTAGCTTGTGGCTATCAAGGAAGTGCAGGTGCACTTAAAGCTATGGGAGCTATAAAGATGGGGCTAAAGGAAGAAGAACTACCAGAGATTGTTGCAGCTTGGAGAGAATCCAATCCGAGCATTGTAAGGCTTTGGAGAAAAGTTGAAAATGCAGCAATTAAAGCAGTTGATGAAAAGAAAATAGTAAAAATGCAGTATGGATTAGAGTTTTCATGCATAGGAGGAGTTCTATTTATAAAACTTCCATCAGGGAGAAGTCTAGCTTATGTAAGACCTAGAATTGAAGCAGATGTTAGATTTAATAAACCCAAAATTACTTATGAAGGAATAGAGCAAGGAACTAAAAGGTGGGGTAGAATTAGCACTTATGGGGGGAAACTTACGGAAAATATAGTTCAAGCAATAGCAAGAGATTGTTTAGCAGAAGCAATGGTCAGATTAGATAAAGCAGGATATAAAATAGTATTTCACGTACATGATGAGGTTATTTTAGATGTACCTAATGGAGTTGGTTCACTAGATGAAGTAAATAAAATTATGGGAGAACCTATTGATTGGGCTCCAGGACTTCCATTAAAAGCAGATGGATTTGAATCAGATTATTATAAAAAGGACTAGTTTTAGGGGGTGGATACTATTGAAAAATGATGGAACTGTTACTATTGCAGTAGGAAGAACTCGTAAGGAATTAAAGTGGAAAAATAAAGACATCAAGTGGTCAGAGTTCTTAGATAGAGTAAGCAAAACTACAAGAACAGCAGAAACTTATGAAGAATATAAAAAGCTATCAAAAAGTGAACAGGATAATATAAAAGATGTTGGTGGATTTGTTGGTGGAACTTTAAAAAATGGTAGAAGAAAAAGTGATTCAGTATTAAATAGAAGTCTTCTTACTTTAGATGTTGATTATGGACAAGAGGGCTTATGGGATACTATAGAAATGTTATTTGGTTTTGGGTGCTGTATGTATACAACCCATAAACACTGTAAGGATAAGCCAAGGTTTAGATTAGTTATTCCATTAAGTAGAGCTGTAACTTCTGAAGAATATGGGGCAATAGCTAGAAGAGTTGCTGATGATATAGGAATGGATTATTTTGATGATACAACTTATGAACCATCAAGGCTTATGTACTGGCCATCAACATCACAAAATGGAGAATTTATTTTTAAATATATAGATGGAATGTGGTTAAATGCAGATGATATTTTAAGTAGATATGATAATTGGCAGGATACTTCTTTCTGGCCAGAATCTTCAAGAAGCATAAAAAAGAGAGAAAAACTAGCAGACAGACAGGGAAATCCTAGAGAAAAAAGTGGAGTAGTAGGAGCCTTTTGTAGAACTTATTCTGTAATGGATGCCATAGAAAAGTTTTTAAACGATGTTTATGTACCTTGTGCTGAAGAAAATAGATATACCTATACCAAAGGCTCAACAGCAGGTGGTCTTGTTATATATGAAGATGGTGATTTTGCATATTCTCATCATGGAACAGATCCGGTGTCAGGAAAACTGTGTAATGCTTTTGATTTAGTAAGACTTCATAAGTTTGGAGAGTTAGATGATGAAGCAGCAGACGGTACACCAGTTGTAAAGTTACTATCCTATCAGGCTATGATGGATTTTAGTAGAAAAGATGAAAATGTAAAAATTACTCTTGGTGAAGAAAGATTAAATAATGCAAAAGATGATTTTATAGATATAGAAGATTTAGAGGAAATAGATACTGAATGGTTAAAACTTTTGGAAGTTGATAAAAGAGGTTTTTATAGACCAACAATAGGCAATATTGTTTTAATACTTGAAAATGATCCGTATTTAAAAGAAAAAATAGCTCTAAATGAGTTTTCACATAGAACAATTATAAGAAAAGATTTACCATGGCATAAGATAAAAAACATATCAGAAGGTGAGCCTTGGAAGGATAGTGACGATGCTGCATTAAGATATTATATTGAAAAGATATATGGAATAACATCACCTACAAAGATTAATGATGCCTTATTAATTGTAGAAGAAAAAAATAAGTATCATCCAATAAGAGAATACCTTGAGGATATTACTTGGGATGGAGTTCCTAGAGTCGATACATTATTTATTGATTACCTTGGTGCAGAAGATAACCTTTATACAAGAACAGTAACAAGAAAAGCTATAGTTGCGGCTGTTGCTCGTATATTTATACCAGGAATAAAGTTCGATTATATGCTTGTTTTAGTTGGAAGGCAAGGCATAGGAAAAAGTCATATTATAAGTCTGCTCGGTCAAAACTGGTATTCAGATTCTTTAAATACTGTTCAAGGAAAAGAAGCCTATGAACAATTGCAGGATGCGTGGCTTATTGAAATGGCAGAGTTATCAGCTACTAAAAAGGCAGAAGCAGAAGCTGTAAAACATTTTATATCCAAAAGAGAAGATATCTATAGAGTAGCTTATGGTAAGAGAGTAACAAAATTTCCAAGGCAATGTGTATTCTTTGGAACTACCAATGATAATGATTTCTTAAGAGATAAGACAGGAAATAGACGTTATTGGCCCGTAGTTGTAGGTGTAAATGAACCAAATAAAAATCTATGGAAAGACATGAGCCAAGATGAAATAGATCAAGTGTGGGCGGAAGCTTTAAAACTTTGGAAGGATGGAGAAACTTTATTCCTTACACAAGATTTAGAAAAAGAAGCTGTTAAGGTACAAGAACAACATACAGAAGGAAGTTCAAAAGAAGGATTAATTAGAGAATACCTTGATAGGTTGCTACCTGAAAATTGGGGCGACCTTGATATTGGAGCACGAAGGATGTTTATCCATGGTAGTGATTTTGGAGAAATCAAAGAAGGTACTGTTCAAAGAGATAAAGTGTGTGCAATGGAAATTTGGGTAGAGCTTTTTCAGGCAGATCCAAAACAAATGACACCTGTTCAAGCAAGAGAAATTAATGACATTTTAAGAAAAATTGAAGGGTGGCAACCCTATTCTAAGGGAACAGGAAAATTAAAATTCGGTAAAAACTATGGGCTTCAAAGAGCATTTATTAGAGAAATTTAACCGTATCCTTAAAGAAAATAAGGTATCCGTAAGTAGCTGTTAATAGAATTTTTGATAGAGTATCCATGTATCCTTTAAAATATTAATTTTCTATAATTATTAAATTTATAGAAATGAAAGTATCCTTGATATCCATAAAAACATATCATAGATATGGTTAAGGATACCACTCAAAATAAGTAAACATAAGGGCTTAGCCCTATTAGTATCCTATATATCCTTATTATTATATAGAGGTATATAAAATATAGAAATACCTATATACCTATAACGCTATATACCACCCGCGTAAGGAAAACGAGCTATTAAGGATACTATGGATACTTTTGAAAGAAGGCATGATATGTTAGAGAGTAAAATTGAAAATAAATTAAAACTTGAAGTTGAAAAACATGGAGGTATGGCACTAAAGTTTGTATCGCAAGGTTTCGCAGGTGTGCCAGATAGAATAGTTTTAATGAGAAGTGGAAAGGCAGTTTTTGTAGAACTTAAAGCACCGGGTAAAAAGATGAGACCACTGCAAATTAAAAGAAAAAATCAACTTGAAGCTTTAGGTTTTAAAGTTTATTGCATAGATAGTTTTAAAGCAGTTAAGGAATTTATTCAGGAGATGATGGGATGATTTACAAACCTCATAGTTATCAAGAATATGCTACACAGTGGATTTTAGATAAAGAAAAATCAGGGCTACTGATGGATATGGGACTTGGAAAAACAGTAGTAACACTCACAGCAATTCAGGAACTTATGCATGATTATTTTGATATTATAAAAGTTTTAGTTATAGCTCCACTTAGAGTAGCAGAGGATACATGGAGCAGTGAAACTGAAAAATGGGATCACCTAAAATACTTAAAAATATCAAAGGTTCTTGGAACAGAAAAAGAACGTGTTGCAGCATTAAACACTACTGCAGATATTTATGTTATAAACAGAGAAAATGTGGTGTGGCTTGTAAAGTATTATGGCAGGGACTGGCCTTTTGATATGGTAGTTATAGATGAGTTTTCAAGTTTTAAATCTCCAAAATCTCAAAGGTTTAAGGCATTAAGAAAAGTAAAACCTAAAAGAATAGTAGGACTTACAGGAACGCCAGCACCAAATGGACTTATGGATTTATGGTCTGAAATATATCTTTTAGATGGAGGAGAAAGACTTGGAAAAACAATCACAGTATATAGAGAAAGATATTTTAATTCTGATAAAAGAAATCAAAATGTGATATTTAGTTATAAACCTAAAGAAGGAGCAAAAGAACATATTTATGAGAATTTAAAAGACATATGTGTAAGCATGAAAGCAGAAGATTATTTAAAGATGCCAGAAAAAATAGATAATATAATAAAAGTTAAATTATCAAAAACAGCAATGGATAAGTACAAGCAGTTAGAAAAAGACTTACTTCTTCCACTTAAAGATTCAGATATAATTGCAAATAATGCTGCTGTTCTTACAAACAAATTACTTCAAATTGCAAATGGGGCTGTTTATGATGAGAATGGTGATATTCAAGAAATCCATGATGAAAAGCTTAAGGCTCTAGAGGATGTTATTGAAGCTGCAAGCGGAAAACCAGTACTTATATTTTATTCATACAAACACGATAGAGATAGACTTCAAAAGCATTTTAAAGTAAAAGAATTAAAAACATCAAAGGATATTAAAGCATGGAACAAAGGAAAAATCGCTATAATGTTAGTGCATCCAGCTTCAGCAGGACATGGACTTAATCTTCAAGTTGGAGGCAACATAATAGTTTGGTTTGGACTTACATGGAGCTTGGAATTATACCAGCAAGCCAATGCAAGGTTATACAGACAAGGGCAAAAACAAAATGTTATAGTGCATCACTTAGTAGCAAAGGGAACTATGGATGAAGATGTAATGAAAGCACTACAAAGTAAAGAAGTAGGACAAGATGCACTTTTGCAGGCAGTGAAGGCAAGACTTAATAAAATTAATGATTAGGGGATGATAAAGTGGAAACTAGAGAATATGTGGAGTATCTTTTGAAAAATTATAATGAGATATTAAAGGATATAGAACAGTTAAAGTTTGAGTATGAAGCTTTTAAAGATATAGCATCAGATGAAGTTATAGAATTTCTTAGTTTTTCTTCATCAAATGATGAGAGAGTTACAACAAGTAATGTTTCAGATAAAACCTGTAAAATAGCTTTAATTTATAATGAGGTTGTAAAGAGAATGAATAAAGAAAGCAGAGAAGAAATTCATAAAATGATAAAGGCTACAGAGTTTGAAGTTAAAAGGTTAAATTACTGTATAGATAGATTAGAACTTCAGGTGAAATCAGTTATAAAAGAAATATTTATAGAAAAATGTTCATGGAATGAAGCTTGCACTAAATGCTCTATCAGTGAAAAAACTTTAAATAAATATAAAAATAAAGGTATTGATGAAATAACAGAAATGTTTGATTTGGGAAGACTAGTGAGTTAATCGCTGGTCTTTTATTATGGATTCAAATTAAAATAGTGGTATAATGCCATTAGGCACTATATGAGTTAAAAAATTAATTTAAAATATCTAAATTTGTGGTGTGAATGTTACCTAAATTAGATAGCTACAGTAAATGTTTAAAATAAGTTAATGGAAAAATGAGCTAAATTTTTAGATGGTTAAAAGAAATAAAATATATTTGATATATGTGGGATAAAACGTTATTTTAATGATAAAAATTCAAATTTACAAAAACAAATGTATCCTTTATAACATATCAGATTAGAGGTGTAAAATATGGAGTTTGAGTCAAAATTGAAACCACAAATAGTAGTTACAACTATGAATGAAGATGGTTCGATTAATACAGATAATATACAACCAATGTCAACATGGAATCAAGGAAAAAGAAACATAGAATTAGTTAGGCAGGTTTATAATGATAGCCTAATTAACATTTTATTAAATGATTTAGGATTAATAAGAATTAATGAAGATAAAACATTAAAGTTAAATTGGTTTATTACTCAAGATCCCAATATTTCAGTGATGAGATTACTAGGTAAAATTGCTGAGGCTGTTGTTGTAAAAAGATGTAATGAAGATTGTAATCAAAATAGGCGTTGGGGGTTGTACGCAAGACAGGGGAAAAGACTTCATAAATCACTAGATAATTTTTTTGCGGTGGGTACAGGATTATTGACTACTAAAAATAAGTACCCTCAAAAATATAATTTTACAGATCAGCATAGAGACATTATTTGGTTAAATAAGGAAAATCCAGCTGAAGAATTGTGTCAGATTACTAATAGCAATAATTCAGCTATTTCAGCAGGAATACAATTAAAAGTAAGCCAAAATGGATTACAGTATTTATATAGATCAGAAATTGAAACGAGAAAATATGAAGTACCTTTAGTATATTTTGATTTAAATAATGACTTTTATACAATAGCTAATAAAATATATGCAGATGGATTAGATGTTAAAATAGGAGTGAATTTTATAAGGGGAAAAGACATTGATATAGAATGTCATGAAATGCTTTTGGCTTTTTATCCTTTAGTATATGAATTAATTAGTGGAAGAATGACTATTGAAAAATTAATTGATAATAAGCTTTTATTTAATACCCTAAAAAAAGAAATATTAGAACAAAATGGAAATCATATAATTACAATAAATAAATAAGCAAGTAAGTCAGGCAACAGTAAGAAAAAACACCGGAGCTGTCCATTGAAAGTACCGTAAAAACCATGCTATAATGTAAACTGTAGAAAGATATAAAAAGACAAGAACAGCCTTGAGAGATAAAAATCTTGGGGCTTTTTTAATACAAAAAATTAAGGTTCAGACTTATGTTCTGAGCCTTTTGTTATTGTTGGAGGAATTATGAATAAATGTACAGGATGTGTTTGGAGTGATAAAATAGATAAAAATCATATATTTTGTATGTTTCCGAGATGTATAAGAAAAGGCAAGAGGGTTAAAGAAAATGATAAAGCTAGAAAAAATATATAAACTTTGTGATGGATTTGAAATGTTTGATAGAGCTACTGCTGTTAAAAAACTTATGACGAAAGGAATAGAAAAGAGTAATGCAATTAATTATTACAACATTTGGAGACGACATTATTTAGAATCAAGGGAAGATAATCTAAAACTGACAGGTGTTTTTATAATGCAAGGTAAAAATAGAAAACTCCTTGAGGAATGTTCTTATAAAGAAAGGCAAAAATATTTAGAAGCACTAGACAAAGAGCAGCTAATTAAAATAACACAGGCAGTGCTTAGGTAAAAAAGAGGTGAAAGTTAATGCCAAGAAAACCACTTAAACCTTGTAGGTACTCCGGATGTCCAGAACTTACAGAGAACAGATATTGTAGTAAACATCAAAAAGAAATTGATAGTAATTATAATAAAAACAACAGACCTTTTAAGAAACTATACAACAGCAGGTGGAGAAAATTTAGAAAACAATTTTTAAAAGAGCATCCACTTTGTGAAGCTTGTAAAGAACATGGAGTTATTAAACCCGCAACTGTTGTTGATCATATTGTTCCTCATAAAGGTGATGAAAGATTGTTCTGGGATGAGAGCAACTGGCAAGCTTTATGTAAGTCATGTCATGATAGAAAAACTGCTAAGGAAGATGGAAGGTTTGGTAATAAAAATAAAGTATATACTTATTAAAAATACTATGGGAGGGGGAGCACATTCCTCTGGACCCTGAGGCATAAGAACGGGCGGCTACCTTCGTAATAAAAATCGCAATATTCCATAGGGGGGTATAAGACCAATTTTGAATATAAAGAACCTTGAATTTACAAAGGTTTAGGAAGTGTTACACCTTAAAAAAGCTGTTTAAAATCATAAGCTCTTTAGGATGTATTTTTATTGATTTTATAAAGGATGGTGAAAATGTTGGATATACAAAAAATTGATGTTAGTAAGTTAAACCCAGCTAAATATAATCCACGCAAAGATTTAAAACCAGGGGATGCTGAATATGAAAAATTAAAGAAATCAATTAATACTTTTGGATATGTAGAACCTGTGATTTGGAATAAAAGAACGGGCAATGTTGTAGGAGGACATCAAAGATTAAAAATTTTAAAGGAACAAGGAATAACGGAAATAGAGTGTGTAGTAGTAGATATGAATGAAGCTGAGGAAAAAGCTTTAAATGTTGCTTTAAATAAAGTTAGTGGTGATTGGGATATTCCAAAGTTAACAGAGCTTTTGGATGATTTAGATAAATCAATGTTTGATGTTTCATTAACTGGGTTTGATGCTGCAGAAATTGAAGATTTATTTTCAAAGGTTCACGATAAAGATGTACAGGATGATGATTTTGATGCGGATAAAGCTTTGGAAGATATTAAAGAGCCAGTTTCAAAACAAGGAGATATTTGGATTCTTGGAAAACATAGATTACTTTGTGGGGATAGTACAAAAGCGGAAACTTATGAAAAGTTAATGAAAGGGAAAAAAGCTAATTTAGTAGTTACAGACCCACCGTATTCTGTAAATTATTCATCTAAAGCGGGAAGTATAAAAAATGACAACTTAAGTGATAAAGATTTTTATAAATTTTTATTATCAGCATTTAAAGAAATAGCAAATGTAATGGCTAAAGATGCTTCGATATATGTCTTTCATGCTGATACAGAGGGTTACAATTTTAGAAAAGCTTTTAAAGAAGCAGGTTTTTATCTTTCGGGTGTATGTATTTGGGTTAAACAGAGTTTAGTCCTAGGAAGAAGTCCATACCAATGGCAACATGAACCTATATTATTTGGCTGGAAAAAAGATGGGAAACATAAGTGGTATGGAGATCGCAAGCAAACGAGTATTTGGAATTTTGATAGACCAACAAAAAGTCCACTACATCCTACCACAAAACCAGTACCACTTATTGCATATCCGATACAAAACAGTAGCATGACAAATTGTATTGTGCTTGAACCTTTTGGTGGAAGTGGCTCTACCTTAATTGCTTGTGAGCAAACAGATAGAATATGTTATGCAGTAGAACTTGATGAAAAATACTGCGATGTTATTGTTAAAAGATATATAGAAACTGCCGGTGATGATGAAGTTTTCCTAATAAGATATGGTGAAAAAATAAAATATAATGAAGTGACAGCAAAATAGGCTTTTTCTAGAATAAGAGCATTATCTAATTATGTGTTGGGTATATGTTCTTTTCTTATGTTTAAATCAAAAATGGCATAGCATAAAGAGGATGTGATTATATGAATGATGAAAATAGAGCAGAAAATTATTTTTATAACCAATATAGATTTCTAAATAATGGGAAAACAGCTATTGGAACTTTATCAAACGGGGATGAATTCAAATTTGATACTGAAGATTTTCAAAAGGTTATAGCATATAGATGGTATTCAACAGGACAAGGAAAATCTAATAAATCATGTATAAATTATAAAGGAACATATTTACATCGATATATAATGGGTGCAGAAAAGGGTGTTGAAGTAGATCATATTGATAGAGATAGAATGAATAACTGTAGAAGAAATTTAAGAATATGTACTCATCAACAAAATCAATGTAATCAAGCTTTGCAAAGTAATAATACATCAGGATTTACTGGTGTAAGGTTTTATAAACCTCGTAGTAAATATGTTGCAAGAATAAAATTTTATGGCAAGGATATACATCTTGGATACTATAAAACAATTATTGAAGCAATCCAAGCAAGAGATGTTGGAGCAAAATTATTATTTGGAAAGTTTGCAGTACTAAATGATGTACCAGAAGCTTCTCAACAAATCAAGAATTATGTTTATAAAAAGTGTAGTATATATTTATCAAAGGTAAAAATTGCTATTTAAGAATGTAATAAAAATTCAATAAAACCCTTGCTATTACTGTGTTTTAGAGTGATATATAGTATAACAAAAAAACACATGGAGGAAAACAAAATGAGAGCATTATTTGGAAGAAAGATTTTAAACTTAAAGGAACTTAAATATCTTACAAAAGAAGCTAAAAAGGATGGAATGAAAGGAGAACCTTACGAAGTTACAAAAGAAGTTAAATTAAATGATGAGGAATTCAAAGAATTTGCAAAGGACTTTTGCAAAGACCAGCCTTGGATAACAAAAGAAGATGGGGGATGCAATTCAAAAGGAGAATTAAGATGCATAAGAGTTAAAAATACAAAAACAAATAAAAGCATCTTGGTAGATTCAGAAGGATATACATACCCAAGATACACAGCACTAGAAAAATAAAAAGCCTGCAAGGGCTTTTTTTAGTTGATAAATAACTTGCTATATCTGTGCTTTAGAGTGATATATGTAATAACCAAAAAGCACAGGAGGTAATTAGTTTGGAGAGAAAAGAAATTGTAAAAATATTAGGTGAGCATTTTGGAGTGAAACCACAGTACATGGGAGTGCCAAGTTTTGCATATAAAATTGAAACAGCAAAAGGTGCTATAACAATTGATAAAAAAGGCAAAATTAAAAATTTAGAGGGTGAAGAATTAGAGCTTGAAGAATTGTTGAATGATTATGAAGCAATAGAGCCACAAGTTGAAACGTCAAAAGAAGAATTAGAAGTAACTTTTTCAATGGAGGGGCATACAGGAGTTACATTAAGAAATTTGGTCAATATGATAAGTAGCAAACAAAGCCTTATAAAAAAAGCATTAGAACTTGAAGAAGATATTGTTACACCTGAATTTGTTGAAGGGATAAATGGTGTAAGAATTGATACCATAGAAGATTTTAAAACAGCAGCTTTAGAAATTGGATTAGAAAAATGCCAAGACATTAATTTTGATTTTGAAAAAGGAACTTTACGATTTAGTTTTATAAATACCGAAACAGCTATTTTATTTGCAGAGGCACTTAATGACAGTGCAAAGAAATTTAAATCTTCTTCTCCAAAGGAAAAACAAACAGATAATGAAAAGTACACTTTTAGGACTTGGCTTTTAAGGCTTGGGTTTATAGGAGATAGGTACAAACGGGCAAGAAAAGAATTACTTAAAAACCTAGGGGGCAACAGTGCATTTAGAAAGGGTAAAGAGGGTGCTAAAGATGAATAGAAAGTTATTAGAAACAACTTTAAAAGGCCTTCTTTTTACAGCAAAAGAAAAACAATGTGTACTTGGAGAAAATGCTAAAGAAGATATTAAAATGATTAAGGATATATATGAAGAAATTATAATATTTTGGGGATTAGATGAAGAATTGACAGATGAATTTGAAAGAGAGATTAGGGCTGATTAATATCAGTCTTTTTTTAGGTAAGGAGGTGAAACCATGGCGACAAGAGGAAGAAAACCAAAACCAACTGCACTAAAAGTTCTTGAAGGTAATCCAGGCAAAAGACCATTAAATATAGATGAACCAAAGCCAAAGAAGAAGGCACCTAAGTGTCCGTCATGGTTTGAACCTGAAGCTAAAAAAGAGTGGAGAAGGATGTCAAAGACCTTAGAGCAAATAGGAGTTCTTACCCAAGTTGATGGAGCCGCTTTTGCTGGTTATTGCCAAGCCTATGCAAGATGGAAAGAAGCAGAAGAATTTTTAACAAAGCATGGAACAATATTTAAAACACCATCGGGTTATATTCAGCAAGTACCACAGGTATCTATTGCACAGACCTATCTTAAGATTATGAAAGATTTTTGTTCAGAATTTGGGTTGACACCATCTGCTCGTACTAGGATTAAAGCTAGTACAGAAACAGGTAGAAGTGATGATCCAATGGAGGATATTTTAAGGATGGGATAATTTATGTTTGATGAAAAGAAAGCTGAAAGAGCAGTAAAATTTATAAATAATCTTAAGCATACAAAAGGTGTGTGGCATGGAGTTCCTTTTGATCTTCTACCTTGGCAGGATAAAATTATAAGAGATATTTTTGGAACTGTAAAAGATAATGGCTATAGGAAGTACAATACAGCCTATGTTGAAATACCAAAGAAGAATGGTAAATCTGAAATTGCCGCAGCTATAGCGCTTTATCTTACTTGTGCAGATAGTGAGTGGGGAGCTGAGGTTTACGGTTGTGCTGCTGATAGACAACAAGCATCTATTGTATTTGATGTTGCAGTTGATATGGTGGACCAGTGTCCAGCTTTAAAGAGAAGGATAAAACCTATAATTTCTCAAAAGAGACTTGTTTATATACCTACTGGAAGCTATTATCAAGTCTTATCCTCAGAGGCTTTTAGTAAGCATGGACTTAATGTTCATGGAGTAATCTTTGATGAACTTCATGCACAACCTAATAGAGAATTATTTGATGTTATGACAAAGGGCAGTGGAGATGCTAGAATGCAGCCGCTGTTCTTTTTAATTACCACAGCAGGAACAGATAGAAATTCTATATGCTATGAAGTACACCAAAAGGCTGATGATATTTTAAGAGGTAAAAAACATGATCCTACTTTTTATCCCGTTATATATGGAATTAAAGATGAGGATGATTGGAGTTTAGAGGAGAATTGGTACAAAGCAAATCCATCGCTTGGACATACCATACCTATTGAAAAGGTTAGAGATGCTTACATTAGTGCAAAGGAAAATCCAGCAGAAGAAAATATATTTAGACAGCTTAGATTAAATCAATGGGTAAAACAATCAGTACGTTGGATGCCTATGGATATTTGGGATAAATGTTCTTTTGAAGTTAATTTTGAAAAATTAAAGGGAAGAGAGTGCTATGGAGGTCTTGATCTTTCAAGTACCAATGATATAACAGCTTTTGTTTTGATATTTCCGCCAATACCAAATGATGATAAATATTATGTGATTCCTTATTTCTGGATACCGGAAGAAAACTTAAAACTTAGAGTAAGACGTGACCATGTTCCTTATGATATTTGGAAAAAGCAAGGTTTTCTTAATACTACAGAAGGAAATGTTATTCATTATGCTTTTATTGAAAATTTTATAGGGGAGCTTGGTAAGAAATTTAATATAAAAGAAATAGCCTTTGATAGGTGGGGAGCAGTTCAAATGGTACAGAATATTGAAGGCTTAGGCTTTACAGTAGTTCCTTTTGGACAAGGATATAAAGATATGAGTCCACCAACTAAGGAACTTATGAAACTTACACTAGAGCAGAAAATTGCTCATGGAGGACATCCAGCTTTAAGTTGGATGATGGATAATATTTATGTTAGAACAGATCCAGCGGGAAATATAAAACCAGATAAAGAGAAATCCACAGAAAAAATAGATGGTGCTGTTGCTTTAATTATGGCACTAGATAGATCAATTAGACATGAAAGTAAAGAATCAGTTTATGAAAAACGTGGAATGAGATCACTTTTATAATGGGAGGTGGTGATTTGAAATTTATTGATAGATGTAAACTATTTTTAAGTCCCCAAAATGCTTTATTTGAAGTTCTTCAAAAGTATTCTGAGGATTTTTTAAATGGTGAAGATGTACCTACATCGGGAAGTACAAATGTGGATACTGTAACAGCCATGAGCTTTTCAGCAGTGTTTGCTTGTAACAGGGTGCTTTCAGAAACCTTAGCAAGTTGCCCTATATTTTTATACGAGAAAGATGATAAAGGAAATAGAGCACAGGTAACAGATGCACCTGAATATGGTTTACTTCATTATGCACCGAATGCTGAAATGACACCGGGACAGTTTAAGGAATTTGGAATGAGTAATATTAATCTTGGGGGAAATTTAATAGCTCAAAAGGTTTTTAATATGCATGGAGAAATATTAGAGCTTAGGCCTATTACTTGGGATAGGGTAAGAATTGATATAGATAAAAAATCAGGAAGGTTACTTTATTATATTGATGGAAAACAAGAACCCAAAACAAGAGATGAAATATTGCATATTCCGGGACTAACTTTAGATGGATATATTGGAATCACACCCCTTACTTATGCTGCTATGACAGTAGATATTGGGGTATCTCAAGATAAATTTGAAAAGAATTTTTATCACAATAGGGCATCTACCAGTGGAATTTTTCAATACCCTAATGAGCTTTCAGATGAAGGATTTCAAAGACTTAAAAAGGATATTAAGAAAAATTACACAGGCCTTTCAAATGCAGGAGTTCCAATGATCCTTGAAGGTGGGGGGCAATTTAAAGAAATAACTATGAAACTTACTGATGCGCAGTTTATAGAATCTAAGCGTTTTAGAATAGAGGATGTAGCGAGAATTTTCAGAGTACCACTTCATTTAATTCAGGATTTAACAAGATCAACAAATAATAATATAGAGCACCAAAGCTTAGAATTTATAGTTTATACCATGCTTCCTTGGTTTAAAAGATGGGAAGAAAACTTGAATTTACAGCTTCTATCAAATGAATCTAAAAGAAAAAACAGGTATTTTGAGTTTAAGATAGATTCTCTTTTAAGAGGAGATGCCCAAACTAGAGCAACGGCTTATGCACAAGGAAGGCAGTGGGGATGGCTTAGTGTAAATGATATAAGAAGACTTGAAAATATGAATCCTATAGAAAATGGAGATATATATTTGGAACCTTTAAATATGGTAGAAGCAGGGAAGACACAAAATGATGACAAGTTAAAAGCTATGACAGAAGAAATATTTAATTTGATAAGGAAGTGATAAATTGGGATTTTGGAATTTTATAAAGAATGAAGAAAATGATGAGGAAGTAGAGCTTAGGATTGATGGAGATATAGCTATGGATGATGATTTTTGGTCACTATTTTTTGGAATTGAAAATGTAACTCCAAAAGGATTTATGGCAGAGATTTCAGAGTGCAAGGGTAAAAACATAACAGTTTGGATTAATTCCTATGGTGGAGATGTTTATGCAGCATCTAGAATTTATACAGCACTTAAAGAACATAAGGGAAAAGTAACAGTAAAAGTAGATGGCGTTGCAATATCAGCAGCTTCAGTTATAGCTATGGCAGGGGATGAAATTTTAATGTCACCCACATCAATAATGATGATTCACAATCCATGGGGTAGCTTTAGAGGAGAAGCAGAGGAATTAAGACATGGGGCAGAAGTTTTAGATGAAGTTAAAGAAACCATTTTAAATGCTTATGAATTAAAAACTCATAAATCAAGAGAAGAAATATCAAAAATGATGGATGAAGAAACATGGATGAGTGCTAAAAAAGCTGTAACTGAAGGTTTTGCAGATGGAGTACTTTATACAGAAAACAGCGAAGATGACAGTAAAAATCAAGTATTGAATTCATTTATGTTTAGCAGATTTTCAATTCAAAATAGAGTAAGTGAAAATACTAAAAAATTCATAGAAGAGTACAATAAAAGATTTAAAAAATTAAATTCTAATAATGATGAAGAGGAAATTACTGATAATCAAAAATCTAATTTAAAAGAAAGCAATTCAAAAGATAAAAGCATTAACTTAGAAGATAATAAAAACAAAGAAACAATTAAATTATTAAAAGCAAAATTAGCCTTAGAGTGTGAACTTTAGGGCATTTATTATTTTTAAAATGAAAGGTAGGTAATAAGTATATGTCAGAGAAAATGAAAGAGCTATTAGCACAGTTATTAAATTTAGAAACAGAATCTAAAAATTTAATCAATAAAGAAGATGCAAAAGCAGAAGATATAACTAATAAACTTGATGAAATCAAAGTACTAAAGGCTAAAATTGAAGCACAAAAAGAAATTGATGCAATGGATGAGGAGAGAAAGAAACAAGCAAAAACTCCTGTAAATGAACCTATTTATGCTCAGCCAAGAGATCCAAATGAAAAGAATTGGAAAGGTGGAATGGGAGAATTTCTTCAAGCAGTTGCCAGAGCGTCTTCTCCTGGTGGAACAATGGATAATAGACTTTCATATCAAAATTCTGCTACAGGATTAAATGAGAGCATTGCATCAGAAGGTGGTTTCTTACTAGAAAATGATTTCATACAAGGATTATTTGATTCTATGATGTCACAAAGTCAGGTAGCAAACAGAATAAGGATGATTCCAATAGGAGCTAATACAAATAGATTAAGAGCATTAGGTATTGATGAAACTAGCAGAGCTAATGGTAGTAGATGGGGCGGAGTTCAAGCTTACTGGGTTGCTGAAGCAGAAACAGCTACACAATCTAAACCAAAATTTAGAGAAATTGATATGGCACTTCAAAAATTATTAGCACTTTGTTATGTAACAGATGACTTACTTCAAGATACAACAGCTCTTGAAGCAATAGTAAAACAAGCCTATGCAGATGAAATGTCCTTTAAGATTGATGATGCAATTATAAATGGAACAGGTGTTGGAATGCCTCTTGGAATATTAAATTCAGATGCTTTAGTTACAGTACCAAAGGAAAAAGAACAAACAGCAGGCACTATAAAATATGAAAACATACTTAAAATGTGGAGCTCAATGCCAGCAAGATTAAGAGCAAATGCAGTATGGTACATCAATCAAGAAATAGAACCACAACTTTATACTATGGCACTTAATATTGGAACAGGAGGAGCACCTGTATTTATGCCTTCTGGTGGAGCTGCAACTTCTCAATACAGCACTCTTTTAAATAGACCAATAATTCCAATAGAGCAGTGTTCTGAATTAGGTAAAAAAGGAGATATAATCTTAGCTGATCCAACACAGTATATAGGAATAGACAAAAAAGCCCCAACAGCAGATGTATCAATACATGTAAGATTTTTATATGATGAGCAAGTGTTTAGATTTATTTATAAATTTAATGGCGCTCCATATAGAAATGAGCCAATAAAACCTTATAAGGGTGTTAATTCATTGAGTCCTTTTGTTACTTTAGGAGATAGGTAGAGGAGTATAGTTGTATATTTAAAGATGAATTGCAATATATGAAGTAGTAGACTAATTTTGTTATAATAATTTATGAAGTATTAGATTATTTGAAATGGGGGAAGATTTGTGGCTAGAAAAAATACAGATAGAAAAGTTAGAGAAACTGATAAAGATTTTAATGAAACAAGTAAAGAAGGTTCGATACGTGAAATGTTTGCAACAATAAAATTAATGCAAGAAGGGTATAGAGTTTCAATACCAACAGTTGATAACAGATATGATCTTATAGCTGAAAAATATCCTGAATTTATATGAGTACAGGTTAAAAATTTAAAATTAGAATTAGGTTGTTGAATAATTAAAAATACAAAAAAATAAATAAGTCATCACTTTGTGATATAATGTTCTCGCTAAAAAAACCATAATATACAAAGGATGACTCAAGTATGATTATAACATTAAATATACAAAGCGAAAACATTTATTTTAAAATTTTTGAAACTGTTAATATTGCATTTAATAAACTTGGCATTAATACTAGAAAAGCTAAAGGTAGACCGCCTAAATATTCAGATCAACAAATTGTTGCATGTATGATATATGGTGTAAATAATAGTATTTTTAGTCTTAGAGAACTTGAATATAAAATTAAACAAGATATTGTATTTCAAAAGATTATAGGTTTAAAAGAAGTTCCTGACCATTCTACATTTTCTTTAAGAGCGATAGCTTTAGAAAAATACGTGTACTATGGCATTTATGCTATGCTTATTGAACTTATAAATCCATCAACTAGAATTTGTGCTATTGATGGTACTGCATTAAGGAGCTCATTATATGATAGCGAAGCTAGGTACGGAAAAGGAACTCGACTTGGCAGATATAAAGGATATAAGTTACATTGTACCGCTTGTGTATGTGATAGTATATTACCTTTGTCATTTTCTATAACTACTGCAAATGTATATGATAATCAAGTTCAAGGATTGTTATATGAACTGAAAACTTATAATCCATTTATTGTACTTGCCGATGCTGCTTATGATGATGCTCAATGGTTTAAAGTTTCTAAAACTCTAGAATATAATTTATTAACAGACGTAAATATGCGTAAAGCAAAGAGTATAGAATCTTTTAAAGATGAATCTAGATATAAAAATGCTCTTTTTATGCAATCGCCAATAGGTAAAAATTTATATAAAAATAGGCTAAAAATTGAACAATTATTTTCTATACTTAAGGGACTCTATAACCTAGAAAACCCTAGACTTTACGGACAAAAACGTTATGAACGCCATATTAAGTGGGTTCTTTTATCGTATCTTATAGACGAATTTAATAAGGTTAACAGCAAAATAAGTTCTAGAAAATATCCTTGGAATCTATAGTTTTCATCGCGCTAACGCACTTACTTTTAAAAATTTTTAAAGAATTTACTAATGCACATTTAAAATTATTAAACACATGCTCGCGCATAAATGCTTTTTAACATTTGTAAAAATTAGTTATTCAACAACCTATAGAATATAAAAAAGTACCAGATCAACCGTTATCTATTAATCAATGGGAAATAAGAGCATATTCAACAAATAAAGGTCAAAAATCGACTTATGATAAACACGATATTGATGTTGTATTTGCAATTAATATTGATACACAAGACTTTGCAATTCTTCCTGTTGAAAAGATCCCATCAAGTGGTAAGGTAAAGATTTCTGAGCAGAGTAATAGAAAAAAATATTTAAATTCTTTTATTGCTTTAGGTGAAATATAAGAAATATTATAAAAGATTAATTTATAATAATAAGGATATATGTTTTGCTAACTCAGGCTGTTGATAAGTATAATCTGTCAACAGTTTTATATATTTAGTAACTATTAAAGGAGGAATTTCTTATGTTAATTGAAAAATACAAAGTAATACAAGCTTTTGAGCCAAAGACAACTAATGAAGCTATAAAAAGTGCATATGTAGATTTGAAAAATACAATTACTGTTGCAGTTGTTGTAAGTTTAGCTCAAGCAGTAGCTCATGAAACAGAGATTTCACTATATCAAGCAAAAGACATAAAAGGAACGGATGAAAAGCCTTTAGAAAATAAGGCCTTTATATTAGTCAATGAAGATGTATCTAAAAGTAGTGGACTTGTAAGAAAAGCAGATGGAGTAAGCTATAAAGTTGAAAAAATAGCAAAGAATAAGCAGATTATATTTAATATTGATCCAGCAAAGCTTGATGTTAATAATGGGTTTTGCTATTTAGGATTAAAAATAGGAGCAAGCTCTCAAGCTACAAACTTTGCTAGTGCAGAATTTATATTAGAAAATAAATATAGTAATTAATATGAAGCCAATAGGCTTTTTTATTTTGGGGTGATTTTATGGCAATTAAAATTATAAATCCACCTTTAGTTGAACCTATAACAATAGAAGAAGCAAAACAACATTTGAGAATTAGTGATGATGAGGAGGATATCATTGTAGGTAGCATGATTAAACAGGCTAGAGAGTTTTGTGAGGATTTTCAAAATAGAAAGTACATTACTCAAACTTTAGAGTTAGTGATAGATTATTTTCCAAGAGAAAATTATATAGCCTTTAATAGTTGCTCGCCAATTCAAAGTATAGAAAGCATTAAGTATTATGATGTAGATGGAGAAGAACATATATTTGATGAAAGTAATTATATTGTAGATACGGATAGCTTTATTAATAGAATTGTACTTAGAAATTACAAACAATGGCCTAGCATTTTACTACAAAGAGTTAATGGTGTAAGAATAAGATTTGTTGCAGGATTTGGAGATAGTCCAGAGAATGTTCCAGAAACAGTTAAGTGGGCTATGATTCTTCATATGAGGCTTCTTTATGATGATTACAAACCAGATGAAAGAGCAAAACTTGAAGAAGCTAGAAACTCACTTTTAACTATGAATAGGGTGATACCAGTATGAAATCAGAAGAATTGAAACATAAAGTAGTTATTCAAAAGTATGTAAATGGAGTTAATGAGAATGGCTTTGAGGAAGAAACATGGCAAGATTATAAAACAGTATGGGCATCCGTTTCAAACCTTTATGGCAGAGAATATTTTGAAGCTGCAGCTATTCAAGCAGAGAAAACTGTAAAGTTTACTATTAGGTTTATTAAGGAAATAGATGAAGGTATGAGAATAAAGTTTAGAGACAAACAGTACAACATAACTTCTATAGATAACATCAAATATGAAAACAAATTTATAGAAATAAAGGCTATGGAGGTTGATAGTAGTGGCTAAAATAGAGCTTGAAGGTATGGATGAACTTATTGATAAAGTAAACAAGTTAGGAAAAAAGGGAGAAGAAATTAAAAAGAATACTTTAGACAAAGCAGGAAATTTAGTAAAGAGAAGTATGGAAATAAAGGCTCCCAAGTCTAAAGAAAATAAAAGGCATATGGCTGAGAATATTAATGTATCAGACATAGAAAATGAAGATGGTGTAGATTTTGTTAAAATAGGACCAAATAAAGGAGATAATTCAGAGTTCTTTTATTCTAAGTTTAGTGAATGGGGTACAAGTAAGCAACCAGCTCAACATTGGGCAGAAAATTCTCTTCTTGAAAATGAAAAAGAGGTAAATGAAATTATAAAAGAAGAACTTCAAAGGGGGCTAGAGTCACTTGAATAAGCTTATTATGGATACATTAAAGCCTCTTAAAATTCCAGTATCCTTTCAAAAATATACAGGGAGAAAATATACTTATATTACTTTTCATGAGTATTTTACTGGTGGAGAAGAATATGAGGATGATAATGAAGTACTAACAGCTCATTATGTTCAAGTAGATGTTTGGTCAAAAACTGATTACACAGATATTGTAAAAGAGGTTAAAGAAAAACTTATAGAAGTAGGTTTTAAAAGATTAAGTGAAGCAGATTTATATGAGAAGGATACAAGAATTTATCATAAAGGAATGAGATTTTATTATTTGGAAGAAAGGTAGGGTGAAGATATGGCAAGGCAAATAGGTCTTAGAGATATGCATATAGCAGTATTAACTAAAGATGATAGCACAGAAGCAACCTATGAAAAACCTATGAAATTAGAAAGGGCTATAAGTGCAAAGCTTAATCCAAAAACAAATTCAGATAACATATATTCTGATGATTCTGTTGAGGATGTAATAACTGTATTTGAAGGTGTGGAAGTTGAAATAGAAGTAAATCAGCTTTCGATTACAAGTAGGGCAAAGCTTCAAGGAGCAAAAGTAGTAAAAGGAATACTCATAGAAAATAAAGATGATATACCACCAACTATAGCATTAGGTTTTAGATCTAAAAAGAACAATGGAAAGTTTAGATATGTGTGGCTTTTAAAAGGTAAATTTGAATTAGCAACGGATGAATATGATACAGAAGGGGAAAAGCCAAAAGCACAGAGTGCAAAGCTTAAAGGACAATTCTTTTCAAGAGATTTTGATGGAAACTATAGGTTTATTGCAGATGAGGATGAAAAAGAAGTGGATGCAACAATAATTAAAGCATGGTTTACTGAAGTACCAAAAGAGCCAGTTAATAGTAGGTAAGAAAGGAAGTAGATATTATGAAAGCTATAGAACTTAAAAATAAAGGAGTAAAAATTACATTAGGAAATAAAGAATACAATCTAAAGTTTAATATGAATACCTTCTGTGAACTTGAAGAAGTTTATGGTGATATTAATAAGGCTTTTGAAGATTTACAACTAATGAAAGTAAAAGCTATAAGAGCACTTATATATTCAGTAATAAAAGTTGAAGATGAAAATGCAACTTTAAAATCTGTAGGAGATTTATTAAGTCTTAAAGATTTAGAAAACTTAGGTACAATTATAAATGAAGCATTAAGTAATTCAATGCCTGAAATAGAAGAAAACTTGGGGGAATAGAAAGCTACTCTGATCCACAGCCTTGGGATTGGGAGTGGCTTTTTTATTTAGGAACTAATTTATTAGGTATGAGTGAAGAGCAGTTTTGGAAGAGTACTCCTAGAAAATTAACTGGTCTTTTTAAAATATATAAAAAGGTAAATGGAATAGAAGAAAATCAGGACTTTGATTATATAGATAACATAATTTTTTAAATCTTAGGGAAAGGAGGCAACTATAGCTTATGGCAAGAGGTGGCAATACCGTTGTTGCAAGAGTTGGACTTGATGATAAAGGGTTTCAAGAAGGTGTAACCAAAATACAAAGAAGTCTACGAGTAGTTAAAAGTGAATTTGTGGCAGCTAGTTCAAAACTTAAGGATTTTGGAAAATCTACAGAAGGTTTAAAACTTAAATCAGATAGCTTAAATAAACAAATGGAACTTCAAAAGCAAAAGGTAGTGGCTCTGACTAAAAGTTATCAAGAAAGTGTAGAGAAAAAAGGTGCAGATGCGAAAGCTACAGAGAATTTAAAGGTTAGACTTAATTATGCTACAGCTGAGATGAATAAATTACAACATGAATTAAATGAAACTAATGAAAGAATAAGAGTACAAGAAAGTAGATGGACTCAATTAGGGAGTAAGTTGAATGAAGCTGGTAGCAAAATGCAGACAGTAGGTAAAAAGATGCAAGATGTAGGAAAAAGCTTATCTACTAAAGTTACTGCTCCAATAGTTGGAGTTGGAACTGCTGCTGCTAAAATGAGTATAGATTTTCAGGATTCTCTAGCAAAGGTAAGTACAATAGTGGATACTACTCAGTTAAGCATGGAGAATGTTAAAAAAGGTGTTTTAAAGTTATCTAATGAAACAGGAGAAGGGGTAAATGATTTAAATGAAGCATTATATCAAAGTATCTCAGCAGGAGTTGAAAGTGGTAAGTCAATTGAATTTTTGGGTAGTGCTGTAAAACTTGCTAAGGGTGGATTTACAGAAACAAGTTCTAGTGTTGATTTATTAACCACAATATTAAACGGATACAAATTAAAAGCAGAAGAAACCGCTAATGTAAGTGATATTCTTATTAATACACAAAACTTAGGTAAGACAAGTGTAAATGAACTTAGCAGTAGTATGGGTAAAGTTGTACCAATAGCTAGTGCAGCCAATGTAAATTTAAAGCAGTTATCAAGTGCTTATGTACTTCTAACTCAAAAGGGTATTGCTACAGCAGAAGCTGGAACATATATAAGAAGTATGTTATCTGAACTCTCTAAAACAGGAAGTACAGCAGATAAAACTTTAAGACAAATAAGTGGAAAGAGTTTTGCACAGCTTATGGCAAGTGGTAAAAGTGTTAGTGATGTACTTAATATGTTAAATGATCATGCAAATAAAAACAATTTAACACTTAAAGATATGTTTGGATCAGTTGAAGCTGGAACTGCCAGTATGATTTTAGCTGGAACTGGTGGACAAGAATTTAATAAAGTATTAGATACTATGAGCAATGTAGCAGGTGCAACGGATACAGCTTTTAATAAAGTTAGTGAAACTACAGGTGCTAAATTAAAAAAATCATTTAATAGTCTTAAAAATGCAGGAATACAATTAGGGGATAGTTTAACTCCAATAATACAAAAAATAAGTGAAGTAGTTCAAGTTCTAGCAGAAAAACTAAATAGCTTAACACCAGCACAAGCAGAAATCATAGTTAAAGTAGGATTAATTCTTGCAGCATTAGGTCCACTTGTAACAATTATAGGAAAGATAATAAGTATAGGCGGAACTCTTTTTTCAGTACTTGGCTCAATATCAACATCATTAGGAGCAGCAGGAGGTGCAAGTGTAGTATTAGGTAAGGCTTTTACTGCATTGACCGGACCAGTTGGAATAGCAGTAGCTGCAATTGGTGGGGTTATTGCTATTGGGGTGAGTTTATATAAGAACTGGGACACTATAAAAGCTAAAGCTGCAGAACTTAAAAAAGCTATAAGTGAGAAATGGAATGAGATAAAACAAGTAACAGTGGCTATATTTACGAGTATAAAAGATTTTTTAAATAATATTTGGAATGGAATAAAATCTGTTTTTATTAACTCTTTGAATGCTATAAAATCTGGGATAAACTCAGGATGGAATGGAATTAAAAATATAACCACAACAATATGGAATAGTATAAAAACAATAATTTCTAATGTATGGAACGGAATTAAAAGTGTGGTTACTGGTGCAGTTAATGGCGTAAAAAATATAGTGATTAGCATTTGGAATAGCATTAAAAGTGTTACTACTTCTGTTTGGAATGGCATAAAAACAGCCATAACAACACCCATTAATTCAGCGAAAAATATAGTTAAAAAAGCAGTGGATTCTATATATGGTTTTTTTAAGAATCTTAGAATACCACAGATAAAAATACCTAAAATAAAGCTTCCTCACTTTAGTTTAAGAGGAGAGTTTAGTTTAATGCCGCCTAAAGTACCAAAGTTTGATGTTAATTGGTATGCACAAGGTGGTATTTTTAATGCTCCAAGTATTATAGGAGTAGGTGAAGCAGGTACAGAAGCAGTTCTACCAATAGATAGATTAGATGAAATAATAGCTAAGTCTATAAAAAAGGTACAAGGCTTAAGTGGAACTGATGGATTAACAGTACACATAGAAAAATTTATTAATAATACAGAAAAAGATATAGAGGGGTTAGCCTATGAACTAGAGTTTTACAGACAACGTATTTCAATGGGGAAGGGAGGTAATTAAAATTTTAAGTTTTACTTTTGGAAATAAAAACAGCTATGATGATTTTGGAATAATAATATCAAAACGACCTTCTATTCCTTCTCCTAAAAGAAGAGTAACTTATATAGACATTCCAGATAAAAGTTCTAATCTAAAATTTGATGAGGGCACTTTTGAGGATATAACAATATTGGTTGAATGTGGAGTAAAATCAAAAGCTAATTTAGTAGACAAAATAGATGAAATAAAAGCATGGCTTATAAATACTGGAGAAAGTGATTTAATATTTAGCTTTCAGCCTGATAAAAAATACATTGCCCAGGTAGTAAATATGATTGATTTTAAGCAAGTTTTAAAATACACATCAAGATTTCCAATAATATTTAACTGCAAACCGTTCAAATATGCAGTGAAAGAAAAAATAATTACAATAACTAAAAACAATTCTACTATATATAATGAAGGAACTTTTCAAAGTGAACCTGTCATTAAGGTTTATGGTAGTGGAGATATAAAACTAAAGATTAATGATGCTGATATTACTGTAAAAAAGGTAGATGGGTATGTAACAATAGATTCAGTTCTAAAGGATTGTTATAAAGACGAGGTTTTAAAAAATGGAGATATGATTGGGGAGTTTCCAGTTCTTAAGATTGGAGAAAATGTTGTGAGTTTTAGTGGGAATGTTGGTAAGGTGGAGGTTAGGATTAATGAGTTGTGGATATAGAAATATAAACAAAAGTAAGAATACTTTTATTTGAACTATTTCTACTAATGAATTAAAATAGAGGTATAATTAAGAAGCTAGGAAGGTGAACTAATGAAGCCTACGAATTATGAAGATTTAATAATGAAAAGGGCAATGGATCTTTTTGCGGAGGAAGGACTAAAATTCTTTGGTATAAACAAAAAAGTTAAGGAACTTGGACCAACAGAATTAGTAGTTTTAGAAACTAAAAATATGTTTATGGACTATACGTTTCTAATGGAAGATGATACTTTTATACATTTTGAATTTCAAACAACTAATAAAGGAAAAACAGATTTAAGAAGATTTAGAGCTTATGAAGCACTTCTAAGTCATCAGACTGGAAAAGATGCAGTTACATATGTTGTTTATTCAGGTAACATAAAAAATCCAGGAAATACTTTACAAACTGGAATAAGTGAATTTAAGGTTAATACAATATCTATGGCAAGTAAAGATGGAGATAAGATATATAATGATATTGTAAAGAAAATAAAATCTGGAATTGAGATTACAAAACAAGATATAATATCTTTAACATTTACGCCTATTATGGGTGGAAATGTAAGTAAAGTAGATAAAATACTTAATGTTATAGATATAGTAAAGGATATAAATGAAGATTATAAGTATGACGTGGAATCAATACTATATGCTTTTGCAAATAAATTTTTAAGTGGAAAAGATCTGGAAAAAGTAAAGGAGGAATTGAGAATGACTGAACTTGGTAAAAGTTTAATACAAGAAGGAATGGAAAAAGGAATAAAGAAAAAAACTTTAGATGTAGTTAAAAAAGCAATAAAAAAAGGTTTAGATAATGAAACGATAAAAGAATTAACAGATTTAGATATTGAAAAAATTCAATTAATAAGAGAAACAATAGAATAAGTAAATATATATGATTAAATTAGCAAGGTTATATTGAATTTGTAACTTTGCTTTTTTCATACCTAAATTAAAATGACAGGAGGTGATAGATTGATATGCATCTATGACAAGAAAACCACAAAAGGCAACTTTGAAACTAATGGTCTTGGAGTTCTAGATGAAGTTATAAGTTGTTTTATTACAGAAGAACTTAATGGAGATTATGAGTTAGAACTTGAATATTCAGCTAAGGGAAGAAAATCAAAATACCTAGAAGAATGGAACATAATTAAAGCAGATGGGCAGCTTTTTAGAATTTATAGAGTTGAAAAGATAAGTAAAGAAATTAAGACAATAAAAGTTTGGGCAAAGCATATCTTCTATGATCTTCTGTACTATTTTATTGAAGATAGTAGAGCTGTAAATTGTAGTATAAAAACTGCTATGGAAAAAGCTCTGCCGGGAGATGTTAGTACTATATACAAAGTTGATAGCGATATTATTTTAGCTAATACCATTTACTTTGTTCAAACTAATCCTGTTGAAGCTATGTTTGGAATAATTAAAAGATGGAAATGTGGAGAAATTAAAAGAGATAATTTTGATATAAAAATATTAAAGCAAATAGGAAAAGATTCAGGAGTTTTAATAGCTCAAGGTAAAAATATTTTAGGAATTAAATTTAATTCTGATACTAAAGATGTTGTTACAAAGCTTTATCCAGTAGGTTACAATGGAATAAAACTTACTGAGAAATATATAAACATACCTAACTGGAATAGTGATAAGTATCCACCTTTTCCTATAGTTAAAAAGATTCAATTTAAAGAAGCTGAGGATGAAGTAACCTTAAGAGCTATGGCAAAAGAAAGTATAAAAACCATAGGACTTAGTAAAGTAAATATTGAAGTGGATTTTATAGAACTTAGTAAAACTAAAGAATACGAAAATTATAAACATCTACAAAAGGTTAATGTAGGAGATAGAGTCATTGTAAGATACAAAGACTTTGATATAGATATTAAGGTTCCAGTTATAAGAATTAGGAAAGATGTACTTGGAGGATTAAATGCAAAAGTAGAACTAGGGCAATCTAAAGATAATATTTTAAATAAAATGGATACTTCTGAAATTAAAACAACTGTAGATGAACTTGGAAACAAGGTAGCAGAAACACTAACATCAATGCTTTATTACGCAAATCCAGTAGAGTTTACAGTTGGTACAAGCAAAATACAACCTGTATATTTGGGAATATCTGCAGTAGCATCAACAAATCTTTCAATGAATTTCTCATTATATTGTATAGCAAATGAAGAATGTACACTTACCATTCAAATTCAACTAGATGGAGAAGACATCACTTTTACCCCAAAGCAAAAGCTTTTAAAAGGAGATAATGTTGTAGGAATACCTATAGGAATACCACAAGTTAAATGTGGTCCTCACTATTTAGGTATTTTTTTATGCCTTGATACAGGAAGTATGAAAATACCAAAGTTTAATCTTCAATGTATGATTGATGGAAGAAATCTTCAAGGGGGACTAAATGCAGAACCACCTCATGCAGAAGTTAAGGAGTATCAACCACTTGTTAATATTAATGGTATGTATTTTAAAAAATTCCAAGCAGGAAATCAGATTATAACTTTTAAAGAACCTATACCAGTTATATTTGGTGAAGATATGATTTTAAATAATAATTTATTTAGGGATAAAAAAATTACAACAAATTATAATATAAGCTTTAAATAAAAAATTCCTACCTATTATATATAACTTAATATGAAAGGGGATGATAATTTGAGTTTTAGAGAAAGTATATCATACAGTAAAGATTTTTTAACAGGCAGAAAAATTGAAAAAGTAAAGCAGAAATTAATAATGCCTGTTCAAGGAATAGCTACAGTAAAACTTTATGACGATTTAACAGGAAAGCAAGTTTATGAGGCAAAAAGTGAAAATAGAATTACAGCAGCACTTGCAAATCCTGCTTTTTTAGATGGATTTTATTATCCTATGCTTGATAATAAACAACAGTATTTACTTAAAGAAATATTTAAAACTTATCCTTTTAGAGTTGTAGCTTTAACTACAGGGGATATAGAGGAAAATCCGTATGATTACTTTACATGGGGGGATATTATAGGTTATGCTGATGCATGGTACACATATAGTGATGATTCAGAATTTATGGGTACCATAAATAAAGGAGAATGGTCAAGAACTAATAAAGATGGAAAAGGGATTAAACACTTTGTATTTGATTTTCCAACTCATGTTGCTAATGGTACATTTAAAAGTATTTATTGGACAGGTGGACAACGTGATGATAGTTCAGCACAAATGCCGAGAATAAATTATACTTATAAAAAGAGAACTATAGAAGAAGAAAATCATTCAATTCCAAAATATAATTTATGTACTGATGAGAAAAATCTTTATGCACTTAACCCCCAATATACAACAATTACTGTATATGATAAATTTACAACCGAAAAGAAAAATAACATAAATCTTAAATGTGAAGCAAAAGCAATAGCTTATGATGGATCAAACTTTTGGATTCTTATAGAGGAGGGTTCATTTAAAAAATTAGATAAGAATTTTAATATAATTTCAAGTTACCCTAAAAGTCCTAAAGTGCCAGATAATTTAGTTTATAATGTTGAATATTACGATATTGCAGTTACAGAAAGTAATGTATATATAACCTATAAAGGATGTATTAATAGGAACGGAAACAGTAAAGATTATAGGAGTTGTATAGCTATGTATGATAAAGATGGTACTTTTGTTAAAAAAGCAGAAGTTCACCATGGAACAGGATATAGACTTTATATTACTAGAATTCCAAATAATAAGTTATATATTATAGTTAATAATTGTAGAGGAATACAGTTAAATAGTGATTTAAATATTTATGGAAGCACAAGCCTTACTTCAAAAGGTTATTATAGTATAAGTTGGGATTTTGATACACAAACTTTATTTGCTTTTAACGACTATAATAATGGAAGTATAGATGAATATTATATTGTACCAGCTTCGGCTCATACACTTCTTCCAGAACCAGTAACAAAAACACCAGTAAACACAATGAAGATTCAATATGATTTTACCTGTGATTATGTTTATCCATTAGATATGCCTGCTCATTAATTTGAGTGGGCTTTAATTATGTGAAAAGGAGGTTTTCATAATGAAAAATATTATTGAAACTATACAAATGATATTTGCAACTATAGGTGGATGGCTTGGATGGATACTTGGAGGGGCAGATGGATTCTTATATGCACTTATAACTTTTGTTATTATTGATTATTTAACTGGAATTATGGCATCTATTCTTGAACAAAATTTATCTAGCGAAGTAGGGTTTAGAGGAATATTTAAAAAGGTAATTACTTTTGTTTTAGTAGGAGTAGCTCATATAATTGATTTTTATATTATTGGCAGTGGTAGTGCAATTCGTACCGCTGTTATATTTTTTTATATATCCAATGAAGGAATCAGTATCTTAGAAAATACAGCAAGAATAGGACTTCCAATACCAGATAAATTAAAAAATATTTTAGATCAGTTAAAGGAGGAAAATAAAAATGGCTAGATTATGTTTTGATTATGGACATGGTGGAGTAGATAGTGGAGCTTGTTACAAGGGCAGAAAAGAAAGTAATGATGTATTAAGTGTGGGCAAGGCTGTAGCAGAAGAAGTTAGGAGACATTGGGTTACTGTTGATGAAACAAGAACTAGCGATGCTACAGTAAGTCTTAATGATAGAAGTAACTTTGAGAATAGAAGCACATATGATTATTTTATATCCTTTCATAGAAATGCTTATGAGCCAGAAAAAGCTAAAGGTGCTGAAACTTACACCTATTTAAATCAAGGAGCAAAGGCTAAGGGGTTAGCAGAGAAAATTCAAAGTTCTTTAGTAAATGTTGGTTTCAAAAATCGAGGTGTAAAGAAAGCTAACTTCCATGTGTTAAGAGAAACTAAAGCACCAGCAGTTCTTGTAGAGATGGGATTTATTGATAATAGTGGAGATAATGCTTTGTTTGATAGCAAGAGAAATGAAATAGTTAAGGCTATTGCAAAAGCTATATTATCTCAGTTAGGTACAGGATATAAAGAAAATGTAGTTAATAAACCTCAAGTAACAATAAAGTCATCACCTTCATCAAGTGAAGAAAATCTTTATAGGGTTATGTCGGGATCTTATAAAGTTCGAGAAAATGCAGAACAGTAAGTGAAAAAGTTAAAGAATGCTGGATTTGATGCTATGATTATGATTTTTAATAAATAGGAATTACTACGATTTTGTGGCAGTTATTTGGTTATTGGGGAAGGGGGGGTGTAAATGAAATATACTATAGAATATTTAGTAAGTAGATCAATACTAAAAGAATTATTAAAAGATAACGTGATTACAGAAGATGAGTTTAATAAGATAGATATAGAAAATAAAAAGAGTTTTAATAAATAGAATTTTGGCTTGAACTGCATCAGTTCAGGCCTTTAATTTTTGGCACTTTTCACATGTTCCCACATCTTAAATGACTTGCTTTAAGGCAGTAGTAGAGGTAACATGTGTCACTACGGAAGGAGGATTTATATTGAAAAAAGTAACTGCTATTAAAGCTAAAAATACAGTAGTCAATAAAGAATTACTTAAAAAACCTAGAGTTTGTGCTTACTGTAGAGTAAGTACAGACAACAGCAAGCAGTTGGAATCTTTAGAAACACAGGTTTCCTATTATGAAAATTACATTAAGAATAAATCAGGGTGGGAATATGCTGGAGTATTTAAAGATGAAGGTATTTCTGGAACTGGTATAGCTAAAAGAGCAGATTTTAATAAAATGCTTAAAGCTTGCGAACTAGGAAAAATAGATTTAATAATAACAAAGAGTATATCAAGATTTTCAAGAAATACAGCAGATTGCTTAGAAACAGTCAGATATTTAAAGAAGTTAAAGGTTGCAGTTTATTTTGAAAGAGAAAATATAAATACTCTTGGAGCAGGTAGTGAATTGATTTTAAGTGTACTAAGTTCGTTAGCCCAAGATGAATCAAAAAATATATCAGAAAATATTAAATGGGCTTTTCAAAAGAAGTTTAAACAGGGAAGAATCCAAATCAACACTAAAAGATTTCTTGGCTATGATGTAGAAAATGGGATGCTCATAATAAACAAAGAGGAAGCTAAAATAGTAAAAAGAATTTATAAAGAATATTTAAGTGGAAGTAGTTTAAGTGAAATAAAAAAAGGACTTGAAAAAGATAAAATTAAAACTGTAACAGGTCTTGATACGTGGCAAAATAGTACAATTAAAAAAATATTAAGTAATGAAAAATATTATGGGGATTTGATTCAGCAAAAAACAATTACTGTAGATTATTTAACTCATAAGAGAAAGAAAAATAATGGTGAAGCACCAAAGTATGAAATTAAAAATCATCATAAAGGGATAATATCAAAAGAGGATTTTTTAAAGGTTCAGGATATAATGAAAAAACGGGCAGCAGAGTTTGGTAACTTGCCTGAGAATAGAAACAAATATACTAGAAGATATGCTTTTAGTGGAAAGATAATATGCGGTAATTGTGGAGCGGTTTTTAAAAGAAGAACTTGGAATAATAAATCAAAATACAAGAAGATAGTGTGGCAGTGTAGCACATACATTAATGAAGGAAAAAATAAATGTGATATGAAAGCAATAGATGATAATACTCTAAAAGCAGTATTTGTAGAGATGTTTAATAGACTTTATGAAAATAAAAATAATTTCTTCAAAGCTTTTATTGATAACATAGATAAAGTTTTGAAGGAGAGTGCAAAATGTGAAAATGTATCTAAGCTAGATAAAGAAATAGACAATGCTAATGAAGAAATTAAAAAACTTATAAGGCAGCAGATTAAGGGACAATTACAGGATGAAGTTTTTGATATAAAGCATAAATCATTAAATGAAAAGCTGCAAGAGCTTAAAGCTAGTAAAAATACAGTAGCTTTTAATGGTAATAAATACAAGGAGATTTTAAAAAGAAGTAAAGAAATAGAAAGAATAATTGAAATGAGAAAAAGTACTCTTATAGAGTTTGATGATGATATATTTAAAAATTTAATAGAGAAAATAGTGGTTGTTACACCTACACATTTAGAATTTCATTTAAAAAATGGTATGAAGGTTAAAGAAGAATTTACTAAAAAATAAGGGAGGAGTTTTAATGCCTAAAGTTTCAGTAATACCAGCAAAACCGGTACAAGTTATAAAAGGAATGTCCAAGGAAACTAAAAAGAGAGTTTGTGCTTATTGTAGGGTAAGTACAGATTCAGATGAGCAGCTTACAAGTTATGAAGCGCAAGTTACTTATTATGAAGAATACATTAAAAGCAAACCTGAATATGAGTTTTGTGGGATATTTGCAGATGAAGGGATATCAGGAACTAATACAAAAAAGCGTACTCAGTTTAATAAAATGATAGAAGAAGCTCTTGCAGGTAAATTTGATATGATAATTACAAAATCAATAAGTAGATTTTCAAGAAATACACTAGATACCTTAAAATATATCAGAATATTAAAAGAAAAAGGTATAGGAGTGTATTTTGAAAAAGAGCACATAGATACTTTAGATAGCAAAGGAGAAGTCCTAATTACGATCTTGTCCAGCCTTGCGCAAGATGAGTCAAGAAATATTTCTGAAAATAGCCGATGGGGCATAGTCAGAAGGTTTCAGCAAGGAAAAATTAGAGTAAATCATAAAAGATTTTTGGGCTATGATAAAGACTTGGAAGGCAATCTAATTATAAATAAACAGCAAGCAAAAGTTGTAAGGAGAATATATGAAGAATATCTAGAAGGTAAGGGAATTAAAGCAATAGCTAAAGGTCTTGAAAAAGATAAAATATTAACTGGAGCGGGAAAGAGTAAATGGTATGATTCAACACTTCAAAAGATTTTAAGAAATGAAAAATATACAGGAGATGCACTTCTTCAAAAGACTATAACAACAGATTTTTTAACACATAAAAGAGTGAAAAATAGAGGAGAAGTTCAACAATACTTTGTTGAAGATAGCCATCCAGCAATCATTTCAAAAGAAACATTTCAAAGGGTTCAAGAGGAAATAAAGAGAAGAGCAAATCTTGTAGGATATTCGGAAAAAACTAAAAGTAGATACACTCATAAATATGCATTTTCAGGAAAGATAATATGCGGTAATTGTGGAAGTAAATTAAGAAGAAAAAGATGGGGACCAGGTGAAAAATATAAAAAATATGTGTGGCTATGCGCAAATCATATTGATAATGGAGTTAAGGCTTGTAACATGAAAGCGGTAAGTGAAGAAAAGTTAAAAGCAGCTTTTGTAAAATCCATAAATAAGATTATTAACAACAAAGAAGATTTTATTAAAAAACTTATGAAAAATGTAAATATGGTTTTAGAAAACAAAGAAGATGAAACAGAAGTAAAAGCTATAAATGAAAAGCTAGAACAACTTAAAGAACAGATGATGAACTTGGTAAGACTGAATGTAAGAAGTAGTTTAGACAATCAGATTTATGATGAGGAATACCAAAGGCTGGAAGAAGAGATGCAGAAGTTAAAAGAAAAGAAAGCTAAGTTTGATAATACGGATTTAATAAGGGAGAAGGGGCTTCAGAAAGTAAAAGAGATTAAAAAGGTATTAGCTGGGAGAGAAGATATTATTAAAAAGTTTGATGATGAGCTTTTTACACAGATAGTGAAGCAGGTAAAGGTGATAAGTTTGGTGGAGGTGGAGTTTGTTTATAAGAGTGGTGCAAAGATTAAAGAAATATTGTAAAAACTGTAGTAAAATACATTTTGAATTGTGGTATAATATGTTTATAGATATTTGGATAAGTGGTTACAGGCAAGGTTAATTTTGAGGTGGTTTTATGAATAAATTAGTTGAGTTTACGATGATTGGAAATAATGTTGAAATTAATAATAATGGTGAGTATTTAGAAAATAAGATTAAACAGCTTATTAATGAAGGTATTATTACTAATATAAAACATCATTTTGATGAGTTTGAGGTTTCTGAAAAAATATGTATTGAAAACAATTTTCTTTGGTATGTTGAGTTTAATATGAATGATATAGACTTTCAAATTATTTTTTCATTTGAAACTTATAATGGGACTATGCAGTTGTGTGTAACAATAAATTCAAATATGGAATTAGATGGAGTGACCAAAGAAAAATCAGAATTGGAAATTTTAAAGGTAAATTTAAAGAATAAATTATTTAATCTTAATAGAAAAACTAAAAGCCGTGATTGGAATAAATGTATCTGGTTGTATGATAAGGAGTCACAAATATTTTCAGCACAGTTATATCCTAAAATTTATCAAACTGAAAATTTATTTAGACAGTTTATTAATGACGTGATGGGCAAGGTTTTTGGAGCAGATTGGTGGGAACTTCTAGCACCTGTTAAATTAAAAGATAAGAGAAAAAAAAGAGTTAATTCATATAAATCTATAGTACCTTCTCTAAGTGATGTTGATGAAAGTTTACTTGTTATTGATGTTGGAGATTTATTGGAGATAGCTAGACTAAGGATAGAAAAATGGAAGCCTATATATGATGAAAAAATAAATAGAATGATTAATAAGTTGGTTCCATTTAATCAAAATGAAATGTTCAATATTTTAAGAAAACAATCAACAACTGAGATTGATATTTGGGATAAGTATTTTTCTAAATATTTGTCATCTGATTTTATTAGTAATTTTCAAATTTTTGAGAGCAATAGAAACCATATTGCACATAATAAAATAATTGATAGACAAGCATACAAACTCATATTAAAGTATATAGATTTAGTTTACAATGATATTAAAAATGGACTTGAAAAATTCTGCAATGAATATGTTTCAGAAGAAAAGCACGAGTTACTTGAACGCGAAAAGCAATATGAAAAATATGAAGAAGAATCTTTTATTGAAGAACTGATGGAAAGTGAAGCGGGTATACAAATAAGACAAGATGATGAAATATATGAATTATTTGAAGAAGCTCTAATTGAATTTCACCAAGATATTGTAGAAGCTCTTAGATTTAGAAACGATATTGAAATATCAGAATTTAATGGTTTGGTTTTTAAACCAGTAGAGCAAACTTTATTTGAAATTAAATATAAAATTAATGATATGATAGCTTACGTTTGTTGCTCAATGGATATTTATGATTCTCAAGGTGCAACAAGTCAAATGGAATTAATACTTAAATGTAATGGAGATTTACAAACATTTTTAGTCCCATATATAAATGGACAGGCTGTATACAACGATGAGCAATGTAATTATATGCCTGAAACAGAAGATGAGTTTGGGTACAAAGCATTAGAATATGCAAAAGATAGTATGATTGATTATATAAATGAAACCTTTGAAAATCTTAGAGAAAAGATTGATGATGAAATGTATAAAATTAACAAAGAGGGCAGTATTAGTTCTGTTGCAGATATACTATGTTGTGAGTGTGGAGAAAAGTATATTTGCATAAATGAGAATTTTGCAGAGTACGGTAAATGTTTAAATTGCGGTGAAATGAATGAAATATACCTATGCGAAAGATGTGGAAATTATTTTGAAGATTATGATGATGATTATGAAGACGATGTTCCAAGATTATGTAGAAATTGTAAAGAACATTACTTAAATCAATAAATTAAAGTGATTATGTTTTTATTTAGTATACATAAAGACAGAGGAGGAAAAACAGTGAATAAGCAATTAGCATATGATATACAAATGATAAAGGATTATCAGTATATACAAACAGGACTAAAAAGTAATAAGAATAAAGTTAAGAAAATAGTAAAATATATAAACAATCTAACTAATGAAAGTGACTATGAGATTATTAAACCTATAGTTGAAGATGTTATATATTTGATACAATCATTAGATTATCTCAATACTAGTTGTAATAGCTTATGTGGAAACAGAAATAAATTTTTTCCATATACTCGATTTTATAGAGAGTATATTTCTACAATAAGAATTGTGATAGAAAATATAGAGAATATTTTTGGAATAAATAGTAGCATAAATTTAATAAACTTAATGGAAACAGAAATAAATTGGAGACATAGGTTAGAACATGGGAAAGATCCATTTTATGACGGGGATATATACAAAATCATCAGTATGTTAAATGTTAATAAAATGGTGAAATTCATAGAGGAAATATGCAGTATTTTATGTACACGGTCGAATTTATCAGGTCATCCTATTCCGAATATAACAATAGATTATGGTGAAGTTTCAATTGTGGATAGGAAGAGTATAATCCAAAATTTATATGAAATTAATTTTAAAATATTTGAAAAAATCACTGAAATGAGCTACATGGCTATGGATGGCGTATTAAATGATGAAGAAAGAAATATTATAGATATTGGATTTAAATATCAAGAATTAGACAAATGCCTATACTATATATATATCAACGACAAAAGAATTTTAAAAGATTATTCTGGATTGATGTGTGATGATTTTTCTTATTTTACCAGAATGGCAGTAACAATTACTTACCAGATATGTGATAAATTAGGGGTATACTTAGATAATAAGCATAATTTGAATTTGGGTACAAAATACTTTAAACGAGTTGTGAAAGAGGTTAATAACTGTAATTTACATGATTCAATCACGAATGTAGTATGTAATATTAGAAATACTTATGAATATAGAGAGCTAAATAAGATTAGACAAAGCATTGCTCATGGTAAAAAATCAATTGATTTTCAAGCAAATGCAGATACTTTGAGTTCTTTAATTGTTAAAACTGTTGAAAAATTTCAAATTATTATTAATGCTATATTAGATGATTACTTTTATATTAATAATTATAAAGTATCAGAAAGAGCACAAATCGAGCTTAAACGCAAAAGTACATATAAAAGGCTTTGATTCAAGTTGTTTCCTTTTAATTCTTTTAAACAACTTTATGCATGTGGAGACGGTAGTTAAGCTTAAAAGGAAACACATATAGATAAAAGTCAGTAATATCAATAATTTGAAGCCCTTGATGTATTTATGTACATTCAAGGGTTTTCGTATGTGGGAATATATAAATAGAGCAAAGAGTTCTGGGTAATACTGACACATAGGCAACACGTGGAGACGGTAGTAAGGCTTAAAAGGAAACACAGCTAAAAGCCTTGATATAACTGGGTTTAAAAAATGATTAAAATAGTATATGTTTCTTGATACGGGGTTAGGAAACAGAGAGAAAAAGAAAATATAGTTGGGTAGAGCCCTTAAGTGGAGAGGATGCACTTGAGGGTTTTTCTAGTACTGAAAAAAGTCTGTTATAAGATTTATTTTATGTAGCTATAGAGTAGAGAGTAATTGACATTAAATTTCTTCATATCATACTCCTATAACTATATCGAATGTATTGTAAAGATATATAAATAATAGATTTATATAAAGAAATTGAGAGGATTTTAAGTGAAAATTAAAGTATGTATAAACGTCAAGATAATTATGGTTCTTTCCAATGTTTGTTGAGTAAATATTTAATTTATGATAAAATTACTTATAATTTGATAATACTAAGGAGTTTTTTATGGATGAATTTATAAAATTATTGGATGAAAATCTTGATTACATTAGTCATAAAATTATAGCTGATACTTTCTATATAGATGTTGTTTCTAATAGAAAACAAGTAATTTGCCCATTCTGTGGAAAACCTTCGACTAAGACTCATTCAAGATATATTAAACAATTTCAAGATTTACCTATTCAGGGTAAGAATATAAACGTCAAGATAATAATGAAATTTTCCGATCATTTAAGGGTGTAGTTTTTTACTCATCGTCATCTTTAAAGTGATCTTTTAAGCGATAAGACTTTCCATTAATAGGTACAACATGAGCATGGTGCAAAACTCTATCTAATATGGCATTTGCAATAACAGGATCATAAAAAATATCATCCCAAGCATTGAAATTTATATTGGTTGTTAAAATTGTACTTTTTTTCTCATATCGCATGTCAATGAGTTGGAAGAATAACTTAGAGTCTTCTTTATTTATCGGTAGATAGCCTAATTCATCTATTATTAGGAGCTTGTACTTACTAAAATGTTTAAGTCTAGAATCTAATCGATTCTCTAAATTTGCACGTTTTAATTGCTGTAATAAATCATGACATTTAATAAAGTATGTGCTATATCTACGTTTTGCTGCCGCAATTCCTATAGATGTAGCAAGATGCGTTTTTCCTACTCCACTAGGACCCAAGAAAACTATATTTTCTTGTGTATTTAGAAAGCGCAATGTTAAAAAATCTAATATCTGATCTTTATTAATGCTAGGTTGAAAACTAAAATCAAAGTCCTTAACCTCTTTTTTATGGGGAAAAGCCTCTACTTTTACCATAGATTTAATCATATTTGCTTCTTTAAAATCTATTTCATAAGCTGTAAGCTTAATAAGAGCATCAACAAAAGATAAATTATTTTTGGTAGAAAAATCAATAACTTCGTCTAAATGATTAATCATTTGTTTAAATTTTAAATACTCTAGATTTTTTATAAGTTGTGTATATGCACTATTCATTTTTATATACCTCTCCTATTAAATTCAAATTTTGCCTAGCTTTCTTCATCATTTCATATGAGCTTTTATTAAATGTTAAAGCACTAATCTCAGCATAATGTTCTGCATGATAATTTAATTTTTGATTTTGTATATCATGAATAGTAACTAATTTTGTGCTATAATACACATGTAATTGATCATCATATACTTGAAGTTTTAGTCGTTTACCTATATATTCTGGTGGTACAGAATATTGGTTTGATTTGTATGAAATCATGCTTTGACTATTTACTTTAACAGATGTGGTGGTTATTTTGTAATGATTTCTTATCTGATCTTTAGGCAGTTCTGATAAGAAATCTTTTTCTTTCTGTAAATGTAATATTGGTATTTTACCTGTTGATGTATGACATTTACTATTAATTCTATTGTTTAAATCTGAAACAAGCTTGTGTAATTGCTCATAGTTTAATGTTCCATTATATGCCCTTATTTCATCTAATAATTTCATAGGAGCCTCTACCTTAGCTTTGGTGTTAGGTCTGCCAGCTACGCATGGGTGAACTTTGAAGCCATAATCCTTTGCAAATTGTTGAAATTTATTATTTACTTTTCCTTTAGAATAATTAGTTCTAGGTAAATCCATAACAGTTTTCATATTGTCCGTTAATAGTTCCTCCGGAACTCCTCCAAAAGCTTGAAATGATTCATCAAGAAAAGAAAATAACACCTCTTGGGTTTTATCGAGAGATAACCTGTACACTCTAAATCTCGAATATGAAAGTATTAATACAAAGACATTAACACTAATAATTTCTCCGGTATTTAAAACAAATTCTATGTTTTCTTTCCAATCTAGTTGTGCTTGTTTACCTTTACCTGTTTCATACCTCATAGGCGTAGCCTTTGATAGATGTCCTTTTCTTCTGCTATTAAAATAGTGACTAAATTCTGGATGATTGGAGATATACCTTCTAAAAGAAGATTGAGCACAATCTAATCCATAATTATCTTTGAGATATTGCCATAAAATACGTTTATAATAGAATATTTGAATAGAATCTTTACCCAGAAGTTCTTTGATAATAGGTTCAAAATGGTCTATTTTAGATTTACGATTTCTAGCAGTAGGTTTTACATATCCATTTAAATATTTACCTATGGTGCGTGGATCAACGCCAAGTTCTCTAGCTATTTGACTTTTATTTACTTTCAAATTATTTTCCTCCATAATTAAATTTAATTTATGAAGATCCTCTAACTTATCTATTTGTATTTGAGAATTAATATTCATTTGTATAATCATAATTACCTCCAGTTTATTAAATGTTGGTAATTATAGTATTATACATAAATCTAATTCTTACATCCTTAGATGATCACTTTCTTGCATTCCCATAATAGCACTTATAAAGAGTTATCCTAACATTAAAGTAGTTTCTAGAGATGGTTCTATTACATATAAAAATGCTATTTCTAAAGCTCATCCATCTGTGATGCAGATTAGTGATAGATTTCATATGCTTAAAAATTTTACGGAGTATTATAAACAATATTTAAATAAATATTTTAAATCTCAAGTTATGATAAATAATAGTAATTCTAATAAACAGGAAATGAAAAATATCATAAGTAATTTCCAAAATGAAAAAGCTTTAAAAGCAAGACAAATGTTTAATGTGGGCATAAAGAAAACTAAAATTTGTAAAATTTTAAAATTACACATAAAAACCTTAAATAAAATTTTAGAACTGAGCGAATTAGACATAAATTATTATGGTGAAAGTAAGCTTCGAATAATTCAAGAGGAAAGAGCAAAAAACAAATTAGAAATTATTAATATAGCAAGAGAAATGAAGAAAAAATCTGTACCTGTTGCTAGAATAGCTAAAGCGCTTAATTTGGACAGACGTACTATAGATAAATATCTGGATGAAAAAACCACTGGAATAAATCCACGACTTGGAGTTAAGAGGAAAAGTAAATTAGATGCATATGTAGATTCTATTAATAGCTTAATACAAGTAGGTTCAACTTCAAAAGCTATATATTCAAAAATAAAAGACATGGGATATACAGGCTCTGAATCGTTAATTAGAACATATAGAGCGCAAAATAAAGGTATTACCTATTTCTCATCAACAACTACATCAGTAAAAAGAAGTTCTTTGATAAAATTACTATATAAACCTGTTAATAAAATCAAAGATTTATCCAATGAAATTATAAGTGAAATATACAATTCATATCCAATATATAAAGAAATAATCAATTTACTAATTGAGTTTAAAAATATATTAAATAATAAAATAATTGATGAATTTCAGAAATGGCTACATAAAGCTGCGGCATTAAAAATTAATGAAATTAATTCTTTTATAAACGGGCTAACTAGGGACATTGATGCTGTAAAAAATGCTATACTTTATGAATATAACAATGGACTTGCAGAAGGATTTATAAATAAATTAAAATTAATTAAAAGGATAATGTATGGAAGATGTAATTTTAATCTTTTAAAAAATAAAATATTAATGTTAGAAGAACTCAAATTCAACTAAGTATGGAAAAAACCATTATTATCTTGACGTTTATATATAAGGTCAATTCTAAAAAATGAAAAATATAAGGGGGATGCACTTCTGCAAAAATCACTAACAGTGGACTTTTTAACAAAGAAAAGAGTTAAAAACAAAGGTCAGGCTCAACAGTATTACGTAGAGAATAGCCATCCAGCCATTATCTCGAAGGAAATGTTTATGCAGGTTCAGGAGGAAATGAAAAGGCGAAGTAATATTAGAAAGCAAAGTGAAAGTAAGAGTAGATTTACAAGTATATATCCTTTTTCAGGAATAACCTACTGTGGTAAGTGCGGTATGCAGTTTAGAAGGAGAAAATGGGGAACTAAACCTAAATATTTTCAATATGTTTGGATATGCAAAGCAAGATATGATAATGGACCAGAAGCTTGCAACATGCCTGCAGTTCATGAAGAAAAATTAAAGAAGGCCTTTGTAAGAGCAATAAATAAAGCAATAAGTGATAAAGAAGAATTTACTAAAAAGATTATAAACAATGTTCAAAAAGTAGTTCCAAAAGAGCAAGAAAATTTAAGTGTGGATGAAATACAGGATAGATTAAAAGAACTGCAGCAGGAGCTTATGAAGCTAGTAAGAATTAATGTAAATACAGGTTTAGATGCAGAAGTCTATGATGGAGAATATGCAAGAATTGCAAAGGAAATAGAATGCTTAAGAGAAAAGAAACAAAGAATTCAAGAAGCAAAGCTGGATGATACCATAAGAAAAAATAGAGCACAAGAGATTGCAGATATTATAAAGAGGCAGGAATTAGTAAAAAGGTTTGATGAAGAATTGTTTAGAGCAGTGATTGAGAGAATAACGGTACTTTCAATAGCGGAGGTAGAGTTTAAGTTTAAATCGGGGTTGAAGGTTAGGGAGATATTATAAGAAATTTGAATTTTAATTATTTATAATATAGGATATAATATAAATAAAATAGATATATTTGGAGGTGTTGTAATGGATGAAAAAAAATTAGAATTTGCTATATTTTGTATTGAGAGTTTAGCAGAAAAACTAGAAATGAATCCTACAAAAATATATGAAATTATTAAAAATACAAATACTTTAGATGAGTATATTATCCCTTGTTATGAGCCATTACACTCTCAAAGCAAACGATATATAGTAGAAGATTTAATAGAAGTATTAAAAGAAAGGGGAGCATTAAGTTGAGAGTATATCATGGGTCTTACTTGATTGTAGATAATCCCCACATATCTTTTTCAAGGGATGCATTGGATTTTGGAAAAGGTTTTTATGTAACAAGAATTAAAGAACAAGCAATTAATTGGACAAACAAATTTAAAAGAAGAGGAAAAAAAGGATATTTAAATATATATGAATTAGATATAGAAAAAGTTAAGGAAAAGTATAAAGTTAAAGAGTTTTTAAGTTATGATTTGGAATGGCTAGATTTTATATTGGAATGTAGAGCAGAAAGTAATATTTATTTAAAATATGACATGGTAGTAGGTGGAATAGCTGATGATAGGGTATATAATACAATAGAGCTTTATCAGGATAAATTAATAGAGAAAGATGAAGCATTAAAGAGATTAAAGTATTATAAACCTAATCAACAGATGTGTATAATAAATCAAGAGATTATTGATAAATACTTAAGTTATGAAGAAAATAAGGAAGTGTAGAATATGTTAGCCAATAAAATATTATTACAATCTTTATATAAAAATATAATCTTAGAATTTTCAAAGAGAACTAATAAAGATTTAGAAGAAAGTATGAATTATTTTTATGAATCACAGCTTTATCAATTGGTAAGCGAAGGTGTAGGAGATTTACATTGTAAAGGAGTTAAATATCTAACAGATGAATTGATGTTAGAGTATGGAATTGTTAACCATAAGAGTTATCCAAAGGAGTTAATTCACTAATATTTAATTTTAAATTGTATTTAGGAAAGTTTATAAAAATTAAAAAAGCTAAGAAAATTAAATGAATTTTGTTATATAATGAATGGGTAGATAAATCTTGTAAAATAAGGTTAATCTACCCTTGTTTTATTAATAAATTAAAAAACATTTATTACAATACAGAATAAATTTTATGGTAAACGTTAGGATGTGTAAAATTTTGATTGAAATAATAAATAAACCTATAAATGATTTTAGGTTGTTGAATAACTAATTTTTACAAATCTTAAAAAGCATTTATGCGCGAGCATGTGTTTAATAATTTTAAGTGTGCATTAGGAAGTTCTTTAAAAATTTAAAAAAGTAAGTGCGTTAGCGCGATGAAAACTATAGATTCCAAGGATATTTTCTAGAATTTATTTTGCTATTAACCTTATTAAATTCGTCTATAATATACGATAAAAGAACCCACTTAACATGGCGTTCATAGCGTTTTTGTCCGTAAAGTCTAGGGTTTTCTAGATTATAGAGTCCTTTAAGTATAGAAAATAATTGTTCAATTTTTAGCCTATTTTTATATAAATTTTTACCTATTGGCGATTGCATAAAAAGAGCATTTTTATATCTAGATTCATCTTTAAAAGATTCTATACTGTTTGCTTTACGCATATTTACGTCTGTTAATAAATTATATTCTAGAGTTTTAGAAACTTTAAACCATTGAGCATCATCATAAGCAGCATCGGCAAGTACAATAAATGGATTATAAGTTTTCAGTTCATATAACAATCCTTGGACTTGATTATCATATACATTTGCAGTAGTTATAGAAAATGACAAAGGTAATATACTATCACATACACAAGCGGTACAATGTAACTTATATCCTTTATATCTGCCAAGTCGAGTTCCTTTTCCATACCTAGCTTCGCTATCATATAATGAGCTCCTTAATGCAGTACCATCAATAGCACAAATTCTAGTTGATGGATTTATAAGTTCAATAAGCATAGCATAAATGCCATAGTACACGTATTTTTCTAAAGCTATCGCTCTTAAAGAAAATGTAGAATGGTCAGGAACTTCTTTTAAACCTATAATCTTTTGAAATACAATATCTTGTTTAATTTTATATTCAAGTTCTCTAAGACTAAAAATACTATTATTTACACCATATAGCATACATGCAACAATTTGTTGATCTGAATATTTAGGCGGTCTACCTTTAGCTTTTCTAGTATTAATGCCAAGTTTATTAAATGCAATATTAACAGTTTCAAAAATTTTAAAATAAATGTTTTCGCTTTGTATATTTAATGTTATAATCATACTTGAGTCATCCTTTGTATATTATGGTTTTTTTAAGCGAAAACATTATATCACAAAGTGATGACTTATTTATTTTTTTGTATTTTTAATTATTCAACAACCTAAGTAATATAATAAATCATACAAATTTTTTACACTAGTATTAAATTAGCAAGGTTATATTGAATTCGCAACTTTGCTTTTTTCATACCCCAATTTAAATGATTGGAAGTAATAGAATGATATGCATCTATGACAAGAAAACTACCAAAGGGATAATGGTTTCGGAGTTTTAGATGAAATAATAAGCTGCTTTGTTATAGAAGAACTAAATGGAGATTATGAGTTAGAACTTGAATATTCAGCTAAGGTAAGAAAAGCAAAATATTTAGAAGAGTACTATGGCCTTATGTCCAGGATGCTGTCCTAAGACCATAGCACTATAACTTAGATATAAGAACGTAAATCATGATTTTTACTGTTGGGTGTGTTTTTTATTGTTAACATATTCCCAGTAATCCTAATATTATACCTAAAAACATCATACCAAACATTACTATATTAATATTTACTTTTTTACGTAGTAAATAAAATGCTAATAAAGTAACGCATAAAGGAACTATTCCTACAAATAATTGATCTAAATATTTTTGTATCATCATAACGTGGTTGCTTCCAGCAACACTTACTTTAAGAATTGTTTTAAATTTTACGTTAGAGGCAGTCATTGAACCCATCATTATCAAGCCAAGCATACTTGATGCTTTTGTTAATATTTTCATTCCACCACTTGCATATAGTTTTTGAATAAAATTTGCACCCACGGAATAACCGCTATATAGTGAATAATAATGTATTAAAAATGCTGGGATATTGTATAATAATAAGAATATAATTGCTCCTAGTGCTGAACCTGAACTTGCTAAGGATATACCAATGCCTGCTGCTACAACTCTTAGTATGCCCCAGAAAAATGAGTCGCCTATACCTGAAAGTGGTCCCATTAGAGAAGCTTTAACTGCTGTAATAGAATTTGCGTCAAAGGTTTTATCTTCACTGTTTTGACGTTCCATTGATGTTACAAGTCCTATTATAAAATTATTTAAGTGCATCGTAGCATTAAACCAAGTAGTGTGACGAACTAAAGCAGTGGCCTTTTCTTCATTTGTTTTATAAAATCTGTTAATAACGGGTAAAAGAGTATACATAACGCCTACTGCATGATATTGAGTAGCACCAGTACGGCTAGCGTTAATTGTCCAAGAACGCCAAAATACTGAGCGTAACATTTTTTTATCTTCAATTGATAAATTTTCTTTAACGTTCATCATGAAAAAAAGTCCTCCTCTTCATCTTCTTTAGTCATTTGCCCAGATGCTTTTGAACCAATGGCAGGTATATTTGCTATTTGTAAATCACGTTGACTTGTTATAATGCATAAGATTATCCCAATAGTAGCTACAGCAACTGCAGGTAATTTTAAGTAAGCAGTAAGTACAAATCCTAATAAATAGAATACAGCGAGTTTATTATCCCATAATAGCTTCATTAACATTGCAAATCCTACTGATGGAAGAAGTCCACCAGCTGCACTTAGACCATTCATTAATTTAGTTGGTATATTGGCTACAAGAGCATTAATAGGACCACTACCTGCTAATATGCCAAAGAAAGATATAGCTGATATAATTAAATAATATAACGCCCAAGTACCATAGTGTAATGCTACAATCTTTTTTTGGTTATTTTCTCTTGCTGCTTTGTCTAGTGATGGAGCAAAGACATTCATAAGTACATTTTTTAAGAACATAACTACAAAAGCTGCTAACATACCAATTGGTATAGCAAGTGTGATAGCTGCCTTTGTTTCAACATGAGATATAATTGCAAAAGTTGTTGCTAACGTAGTAGCAGTAACCGGTTCTGCAGCTATAACACCACCAATATTTACATTACCCAAAAATACAGCTTCTAATGAAGCTCCCATTAAAATACCAGTTTGGATATCGCCCATTAGTAGACCCGTTACAAGGCCAACTACTAATGGGCGTTCCATCATACTTTGACCTGTTATATAGTTACCAGCAAAGCAAATAAATACACTTAGCGCTGCCATTAAAGCATGCATTAACATATTTGTTACCTCCTTGTATAATTTAGTCATAACATTAAATAAAAAACTTTCCTTGCTTCTACGAATATTAAGTCGAATATTTTTAATAGTATTCTAATTATTTCTGTCCAATATGGCATGTAATGAATATCTAAATTAAGTTTCAAGTTAAAACCCATACAGTTAAATATTGTATTATACTCTCTTAAATAGAGGATACAAGTGTAAAGATTGCAAAAGTAAACAAGTCATTCTTTATGATATAAAGAGTTCAGGTGATAGTATATTTATATAAGCAAATATTTTTAAATAATAACTTTATTATAATTGAGATAAAGCTTTCTTTAAATCAAGTTGCGGATTGTTTGGAAGTACTTGGTTATAGGTTTTTACATGAGTTAACTTAGAAAGTTCATGTGCAGCATTTAATTCTTCAGAACTTAACTGAACACTTGGGAATACCATTACTTTATCTTTGGGATCAGACTTATCAAAACGTCCTGCATTTGCAACATTTACTGTTTCTATATCTTTCACATTCTTAGCTATTTTAGTAGCATCAGAGACCTTATTTACTATTACAAACATTCTTTTATCTTTACCACGTGGATCATTAAATATTTTTATTGCCTCATCTACAGAACGTATAAGAAGTTTCATTCCACTTGGAACTGCCATCTTCAATGTCATTTGCATTACTTCATTTTTGGATGCATCATCATTTGCAACTACTAATAGTGGAGTATTAAGCTCTTTTGTCCATACTACTGCTACTTGACCATGTATTAAACGGTCATCAACACGAATTTGTGTAATCATATTTTTATTCCTCCTTTTTAGTACTTTGATTAATTGCTTTCAGAATCTTGAAAGCAGTTTAATTATTTGGATTTCATTATAAAAAGGTTTTAGAAAAAATCTTTTTCGGAATCATCATTAGATATTTTTGTTGATACAAGAGTCACTTGACTTTCGACAATAGATTTTTTAATATATTCTTCACTAAACGCATCTTCTACAGAGAATAACAGTGAAAGTACTATTGCTAAATTTACATTTGAAATAATGAATACGTTTTTACTTTTGTTAGTTAAAACTTCGGTTACTGATTTTTGATTAACGCTACCACCAAATAAATCTGTGAATATAATGCCTTGCTCATCATTACCGATGCTTTTTATGAAGTTAACAATTTTGGGAGTATAATCTTCATCAGTAATATATGCATTTATTACTTCAACTGCATTGCCTTTGTTGGCTAATATATCTAATGAGCTTTTGATACCATTTGCTAATTCGCCATGACTAGCTATTAAATATTTTTTCTTCATATAAAATTACCTCTCTGTTTTTGGATTTTGTTAAGCTATCTATGCATAGTTTTTATTACAAAATATACCATATATGATATACTTTATTATAGCAGAAAAAGGAAAAAGAACAAACTGAAATTTTATACACATTATTTAAAGTGAAACTATAATAATCCTTGAAGACGGATGTTTTACAGAGAAAACAATGCTTTCAGATTTATTGTGAATGAAGAGCGATGATAGAGCAGAAAATTATAGAGCATATAACTAATGTTCAATGAATGGAGAACAATTTTATTGATATTTAAAAATTAAACATCAATCTAATCTTTATTAGATGTGTTTGGTATTTTAATAAAGATTTAGATTAAAACTATAAATTATATAAATCAACTTATATAATTTATAGTTTTAATATGCTACCTCTATCTATTAATTTACTTTTGCTTAAAAAAATAGGTTCAACTTTATGCTTTTTTAAGAAATTCAGCACTTCTTTTCCGTAAGCATAACATTCTAAGCTTCCATAAAATGCAAGAATATCTTTTTCTATTAGTCCACAGGTTCCGCCTATAAAACCATAATTTAATCCGGGAAGAAGTATATCTCCAGGAGAAAGTAATAATATATCTATATTTTCATTTTGTAAAGATTTGGCTATGTTTTTATCGCTAGTTATTATAGCATTATCACTTACTATAGCTGTAGAACATTTTGTATATCCTTGTTTTGTATTAATCAATTTTTTATTTAACATTTTAATCTCAGATAAAAGATTTTTATCAGTATAATTTAAATAGTGTATAAAGTATTTAGAAAAATTAACGGCATTTAAAACTATATCTTGAGGATATTTATTTGAAAGAGAAGATGCTGATACTATTACGTTAATGTTTAATTTTTTAAGATTTTCAATAAATTTAGGGGGCATATCTTTATGTACAATAATATTTTTTTCATCAATTATGTGAATTTGTATATCAGGATGTCCGCATATAGCATAATATAATTTATTAGAAGAAGGACAAGCTAATAAATCATATCCTAGTTTTAATAAAGAGTTCTCTTCTTTTTTAGATATTCTATAATCTACAATTAGTTTTTTCATATTCATCACCAAAATTAATATAGCATTTTTAAAATAAATAAGTCTACAAAATATAAAATTTTGTTTGTATTGAATAGCCTTTTATTTTAAACACATACTAATTCCAGGAAGGAGTGTATTGTGTGTTATTATTGACAATAATATGTGACGATAAAGAAGATATAGTTGATGGGCTAAATGAAATGAAAAGATACTTTGAAGAGAAAAATCTCATACTTGGAATTTCAGAAAGTATGAGTTCAGGACTACACTTTATTAAAATATTTTGTAGTGAAATTGAATTGAGTTCTAAACTAAAAAATAAGTTTAGTTTATATATAGCTAATATTATATATAATATTGTGGTAAAAGAATTTTATAGAGAAGAAATGTATTCCTATTTAACAGACTCATATTTTTTCTTGAAATATGAAGAGATGCAAGAAGTTATAAATAGAAGTATAGAGATTTTAAGCAATTCAGAAAAAATCACTGATGAAGATACTATTTATTGTATGAATAAAAAAAATGATATAATAGATAAGATAAAAGAATGTATCGATGAAAACGACACTATAAATATAAGAGGATTTATTACTTTTAGAATGAAGGAATTAAGAAGAGATTTTGAGTGTATAGTAAGTAAAGTTGTAGAAAAATATATGGCTAAAAAGGAATATGATGAGTTTATAAAATTATTAAAGTATTTTGTTGATGTTCAAGAAAGTAAAATAAAAGAACTTAACATTATAATACAGGATGATGGAAGTTATTTAATACAAGATGAAAACAAAAAAGATATGATGGAAGATATGTTTAAAGAATTATCAGGTATTAATTCTACCCAAGATGTTGAAGATGATGATTTAATTATAAGTGGTTTAATAACTTACTGTCCAGAAAATATAATAATTTACAATAAGGATAACTCTAAGAATAAAGAAATGATAAATACTATCGAAGAAGTTTTTAAAGGGAGAGTTAAGTTTTGTGAAGAAAGTAAAAACTGCAACAAAGTAAAAAATACAATAAAAGTATAAATAATAAAATTATTGACAGTTTAAAATATTAATACTATAATTTATAAAAAAGATATATTAAAGACAGTGATAAGGAAGAGTAAATAAATTACTGTTCTAAGAGAGGGAAATCCACAGGCTGTAAGATTTTCTGTTCAAGTATTATTGAAAACCACCTTTGAGTCGAGTATTGAATTTTAGTAGATATTTTCCGCTACAAGCGTTAAAAGTAATGAGATAACAGTAGAAGTATATGTTTTTATACATGTATAATTGGCTATTGTTAATTTGGGTGGAATCGCGATACTACTCGTCCCAGTTTTGGGGCGAGTTTTTTGTTTTTTGATTATAATTAATATACATAGTTTAGCAAGGAGGAATAAATATGATAAAAATAACATTAAAAGATGGAAAAGTGTTAGAAATGGAAAAAGGCTTAACTGTTTCAGAAATAGCCGCAAGAATAAGTACTTCATTAAGAAAAAAAGCTTTAGGAGCTAAAATAAATGGAGAAAAAGCAGAGCTTATGGATGTTATAAATGATGATTGTTCTCTAGAAATACTTACTTTTGAAGATCAAGAAGGTAAAGATACTTTAAGACATACAGCATCTCATATACTTGCTCAAGCAGTAAAAAGATTATATCCAGATGTTAAATTAGCCATAGGACCTTCAATAGAAAATGGATTCTATTATGATTTTGATGCAGAAATTTCTTTTACACCAGAGATACTTGAAAAAATAGAAAAAGAAATGAATAAGATAGTTAAAGAAAATTTAGAACTTAAGAAATTTACTCTTCCAAGAGATGAAGCAATTAAATTTATGAAAGAAAGAAATGAAAACTATAAGGTAGAACTTATAGAAGATTTGCCTGAAGATGCTGTAATTTCTTTTTATGAAGAAGGAGAATTTGTAGACCTTTGTGCAGGTCCTCATGTTCCATCAACAAAAGAAGTTAAAGCTATAAAATTACTTTCAGTAGCTGGAGCTTATTGGAGAGGTAATGAAAATAATAAAATGTTACAAAGAATTTATGGAACAGCATTTACAAAAAAAGCTGATCTTGAACAATACCTTCATATGCTTGAAGAAGCTAAAAAGAGGGATCATAGAAAATTAGGAAAAGAATTAGGATTATTTGATCTTAAAGAAGAAGGTCCAGGATTCCCATTCTTCTATCCAAAGGGAATGATGTTAAGAAATACTTTGGAAAATTATTGGAGAGAAACGCATGAAAAGGCAGGATATGGTGAAATTAGAACTCCAATTATATTAAATGAAAAGTTATGGCATCAATCAGGACACTGGGATCATTACAAAGAAAATATGTATTTTACTAAAATAGATGGAGAAGATTATGCAATAAAGCCAATGAACTGTCCAGGATCTATATTAGTTTATAAGAGTGATCTTCATTCGTACAGAGAATTACCTATAAGACTTGGAGAATTAGGACTTGTTCATAGACATGAATATTCAGGAGCATTACATGGTCTTATGAGAGTTAGAAACTTTACTCAAGATGATGCGCATATATTTATGACAAAAGAACAAATTACTTCTGAAATATTAGGAGTAATAAAAATGATAGATAATTTCTATGGTTTATTTGGATTTGAGTATTTTGTAGAGCTTTCAACTAGACCAGAAGATTCTATGGGAAGTGATGAAGATTGGGAAGCTGCAACAAATGGTCTTGTTAAAGCATTAAATGAAGCAGGACTTGAATATAAGATAAATGAAGGAGATGGAGCTTTCTATGGTCCTAAGATAGATTTCCATTTAAGAGATTGCTTAGGAAGAACTTGGCAATGTGGAACAATTCAATTAGATTTCCAAATGCCAGAAAGATTTGATTTATCTTATGTAGGAGCAGATGGTGAAAAACACAGACCAGTAATGGCTCATAGAGTTATATTTGGAAGTATTGAAAGATTCATTGGTATTTTAACAGAACACTATGCAGGAGCTTTCCCAACATGGCTTGCACCAGTACAAGTTAAAATAATGAACATCACAGATAATCAAGTAGAATATTGTAAAGAAATAGAAAAGACATTAAAAGAAAATGGAATAAGAGTTGAACTAGACTTAAGAAATGAAAAGATAGGATATAAAATAAGAGAAGCTCAACTTCAAAAGATTCCTTATATGTTAGTCCTTGGAGACAAGGAAATGAATGAAAATACTATAGCAGTAAGATCAAGAAAACAAGGTGATTTAGGAGCAATGCAACTAGTTGACTTTGTAGCTATGGTAAAAAAAGAAGTACAAGAAAAAACTAATAATTTATAAAAGAAAAGTGTTGACAATATAAAAATCATATAGTACAATATTATTTGTTAAGAAGAGACTAAGCTGTTTCTCACCTTACAGCATTGCTAGTAAGGTTATACATTCATTTTGAGTTTAAGAATTATTAGTATGAATTGTATAGGACGGCTTAAAGCCGTCCTTTTTAATTTGTATTAGAATTAATATATAGTCTATAATTGATGAATTGTAATATATATAAGTGAATTATAGAAGTTTTAAGTTTTTTCGGAGGTGAAAGAATATTAAAAAAGAAAGCCTTATCAATGAACAGATAAAAGATAAAGAAGTAAGACTTATAAGTGATGATGGAGAGCAATTAGGAATTGTAAGTACTAAAGAAGCTCTAAGAATTGCAGAAGAAAAAGAGCTTGATTTAGTAATGATATCAGCAAATGGTAATCCATCAGTTTGCAAGATAATGGACTATGGCAAATACCTATATGAACAAACTAAAAAGGTAAAAGAAGCTAAAAAGAAACAAAAAATTGTAAGTATAAAAGAAATTAGACTAAGTCCAACAATCGAAGAACATGATATAGAAATAAAAGCTAACAGAACAAAAAAATTCTTACAAGATGAAAACAAAGTTAAAGTTACAGTAAGATTTAGAGGAAGAGAAGCTGACTATTCCTATAAAGGAAAGAAGATATTAGATCTATTTGTATCTAAAATAGGAGATGTTTGTATTATTGAAAAACAAGCAAAACTTGAAGGTAGAAATATGATTATGATATTAGCTCCAAAAAGAGCTTAGATTGAAAGGAGGAAACTAATATGCCTAAAATGAAGACACATAGAGGTGCAGCAAAGAGATTTAAGAAAACTGGAAGTGGAAAACTTAAGAGAGCTAAAGCTTTCAAAAGCCACATATTAACAAAAAAATCATCTAAGACAAAGAGAAATCTTAGAAAAAGTGGACTTGTATCTGAGGCTCAAGAAAAAGTAATTAAGAAATTATTACCATATATATAGTATAGATCGTACAAAAGGAGGTTTGTTTAATGGCAAGAGTAAAAAGAGCGATACATGCTCGTAAAAAACATAAAAAGATATTAAAACTTGCAAAAGGTTACTATGGAAGAAGAAGTAGAACTTTTAGAAATGCTAACGAAACTGTATTAAGAGCAATGAATTTTGCTTATGTAGGAAGAAAGCTAAAGAAGAGAGATTTTAGAAGACTTTGGATAGCTAGAATAAATGCAGCAACAAGAATGAATGGATTATCTTATTCAAGATTCATGAATGGATTAAAACTTGCTGGAATAAACATGAACAGAAAAATGCTTTCAGAAATCGCTATAAATGATGAAAAAGCATTTGCTGATTTAGTAGAAGTAGCTAAAAAGCAATTAAACGCTTAGTAAAATGCGGCCTTAGAGCTGCATTTTATTTTATTTTGACAAAAGAATTTTAAGTGGTATAATTTTTAACAAATGTATATAATTAGGGGTGGCAAATTTGAAAAAAAGATATAAAAGAAGATTAACTCCTGTTCAAACATTAGCACTAGGATTTTTTATAGTTATTATGGTTGGAACTATGTTATTGATGTTGCCTATAGCATCAAAGTCAGGGGTTATAACTCCTTTTGTTGATGCACTTTTCACCTCAACTTCAGCAGTTTGCATAACGGGACTTACTACTTTAAATACAGCTGCACATTGGAGCTACTTTGGTACTACAATTATTATTATACTTATACAAGTAGGGGGATTAGGATTTATGTCCTTTGCTACTTTAATAGCTTTACTTTTGGGTAAAAGAATTACGTTAAAGGAAAGACTAGTCATGCAAGAAGCAATGAATTCATTCTCACTTCAGGGACTTGTAAAGCTTGCAAAGTATATACTTATTTTCACATTTTCTGTTGAAGGAATAGGTGCACTTTTCTTATCTACTAAATTTATTCCTAGATATGGCTTATTAAAAGGGATATATTTTAGTGTATTTCATTCTATTTCTGCTTTTTGTAATGCAGGTTTTGACCTTACAGGAGATAGCTTGGTTCCATATGCTACTAATACAGTGGTGATACTTACAATATCGTTGTTAATAATTGTAAGTGGATTAGGCTTTGCAGTATGGGCTGAAATATATAATTACAAAGGAGTAGGAAAATTTTCTACACATTCTAAGGTAGCAATTTCTATGACTGCGTTTTTGGTGATAGTTGGATGGGGTTTGATGTATTTATTTGAGATGAAAAATCCACAAACTATTCAATATATGTCGATAAAAGGAAAACTTTTATCTTCTTTATTTGCCGCTGTATCACCTAGAACAGCTGGCTTTTATTCAATATCTTTACCAGATATGACCTTGGCTGGAAAGGTTTTAACGATGATACTTATGTTTATTGGAGGTTGTCCTGGAGGAACAGCAGGCGGAGTTAAAACTACAACTATAGGTATTTTGTTAATGACAGTGATATGTGTAATTAAAAATAGAGAAGATACACAAATTTTTGAAAGAACTATAGGAAAAAATTTAGTATATAAAAGTTTTGTAATAGTTACAATAGCAATGGGTGTTGTAATAATGGATACAATGATATTGTCATTTACAGAAACAGGAGCATCATTAGAATATATTCTATATGAAATTACTTCTGCTTTCGGAACAGTAGGATTAACACTTGGACTTACTCCCAAACTTAGTATTATAGGAAAACTTCTTATATGTGCAACTATGTACATAGGTAGACTTGGACCGCTTACTTTGGTTATGGCATTATCTAGTAAAAAGGATAAAAGTTTAATAAAATATCCAGATGGCAAAATATTAGTTGGATAGAGGTGGATACATTGAAAAAAAGACAATTTGTAGTAATTGGTTTAGGTAGATTTGGAAGTTCTATTGCAAAAACACTTTATTCCCTAGGAAATGATGTTCTAGCTATTGATTTAAATGAAGAAACTATCCAAAATATAGCAGATAGTGTTACTCATGCTGTTCAAGCAGATTCTACAGATGAAAATAGTCTTAGAACTTTAGGAATAAGTAATTTTGATGTCGGTGTTGTTACTATTGGGTCAGATGTTCAAGCTAGCATAATGACAGCACTATTAGCAAAGGAACTTGGAGTTAAATATATTCTTGCCAAAGCTCATAATGAAGTACATGCAAAAGTTTTAAAGAAAATAGGAGTAGATAGAGTTATATTTCCTGAAAGAGATATGGGAGTTAGGGTTGCACATAATTTAGTATCGTCAAATATTTTAGACTATATAGAATTATCTCAAGACTATAGTATAGCAGAAATCTCAAGTCCGGAAGAATGGCATGGCAAAACTCTTAAAGAATTAGATATGAGATCACAATATGGAATTAATGTTATGGCATTAAAGAGAAATAATGAAGTTAATATTTCTCCTTCAGCAGATGATATTATAAAAACAGGAGATATTATTGTAGCTATAGGTGGAATAGAAGAGCTTAACAGACTAGAGAATAAAATAAAACGATAGAGGTTGACCTTTATGAATAAAATTGAAAGCAAAGACAATTCACTAATTAAAGATATAAGAAAATTAAGTAAAAAAAAGTATAGGACTCAAGAAGGAAAATTTCTTGTAGAAGGATTTCGATTTGTTCAAGAGGCATTAAAATCTACTTTTGAAGTTCCATATGTTTTGGTAAGTGAAGATGCCAATGAAAAATGTGATTCATTTAATATATATGAACTTATTAAAGATAATACTAAAGTTTATTTAGTAAGAGATGATATTTTAAAAGAATTGTGTGATACTAATAATCCACAAGGAATTTTAGCTGTTGTAAATAACAAAGTTATGGAAATAGAAGATCAAGAAGGTTTCTATGTCTTAGTTGATAGAATACAAGATCCAGGTAATATGGGAACTATAATTAGAAGTGCTAATGCTAGTGGAGCACTTGGTGTAATAACAACTAAGGGAACTGTTGATGTTTATAACGATAAAACTTTGAGATCAACTATGGGATCTATATTTAAAATTCCTATAATAGAAGACAATAATTTTGAAGTTTTAAAAATTTTAAAATCAAAGGGATTTAAATTAGTAGTTAGTTCGCTAGATACAAAAAATAATTTTTATGATATAGATTTAACGGGAAAATCTATAATATGTGTTGGAAATGAAGGAAATGGAGTAAGTGATTATATATATGAACTAGGCGATGAAAAAGTGAAAATTCCTATGCCTGGTGACACCGAATCTTTAAATGCTGGAGTTGCAGCTAGTATAATGATGTATGAAGTGGTAAGACAAACTCAAAGATAACACTAATTAAAAAATTATTTGATATTTTACATTATTATGGTTATAATAATATTTAAGTTTAAATTTAAATAAAAAAACAACATATTTTAAACTATGATAGAGAGAGTAGATATAGGAATTTTTCAAGGGAGAAAAAGTCGTAGACTGAAAGCTTTTTCAAAAGGAATATATTGAAGTTCACTCTGGAGTTCTAATTGTGAAGTTAGTAACAGTTAGCGGCATATGTCGATAAAAGTTTGAGAGAACTGAGAATTTTTTCAGTTAATAAGGGTGGTAACGCGGAATAACTTCGTCCCTAGGATTTTAAGGGAGGAAGTTTTTTTACGTCCAAAAATATAATGGAAAGGAGTATTAAAATGAAAGAAAAATTACAACATATCAAAAATACTGCTTTAGAAGAATTAAATAAAATATCAAGTAAAGCAGATCTTGAGAGCATTAGAGTCAAATACTTAGGAAAAAAAGGTGAACTTACTCAAATATTAAGAGGAATGGGTGCATTATCAGCAGAAGAAAGACCTATTATAGGAAAACTTGCAAATGAAGTTAGAGGAAGCATCGAGGGCTTAATTGAAAAAGCTACATCTAATATTAAAAATAGAGAAAAAGAAGCTAAATTAAAAAATGAGGTAATAGATATATCAATGCCTGGAAGAAAGCAAATAGTTGGAAGTAAAAATCCACTTCAACTTACTTTAGATAGTATAATGGATATATTTATTTCTATGGGATTTTCTATAGAAGAAGGACCAGAAGTTGAAAAGGATTATTATAACTTTGAAGCTTTAAACATACCTAAAAATCATCCAGCTAGAGGAGAACAAGATACTTTCTACATAAATGACAATGTAGTATTAAGAACTCAAACTTCTCCAATACAAGTAAGAACAATGGAAAATCAAAAACCACCAATAAAAATGATAGCACCAGGAAAAGTTTATCGTTCAGATTCTGTTGATGCGACACATTCACCAATATTTTATCAAATAGAGGGATTAGTTATTGATAGAGGAATAACTTTTGCTGATTTAAAAGGAACTTTAGAATTATTTACAAAAAAAATGTTTGGTGAAAAAATGCAAACTAAATTTAGACCTCATCATTTCCCATTTACAGAACCATCTGCTGAAATGGATGCCACTTGTTTTGTATGCGGAGGAAAAGGATGTAGTGTTTGTAAAAACAGTGGATGGATTGAACTTTTAGGTTGTGGAATGGTTCATCCTGATGTATTAAGAAATTGTGGTATAGACCCAGAAGAATATAGTGGATTTGCTTTTGGATTTGGACTTGATAGAATGGTAATGCAAAAATATGAATTAGATGATATAAGATTATTATATGAAAGTGATATGAGATTTTTAAATCAATTTTAGAAGAACAATACATAAGGGAGGAAGTTTAAATGTTAGTACCAATTAACTGGTTAAAAGACTATGTTGACATAAATATATCACCACAAGAATTAGGTGATGCATTAACTCTTTCAGGTTCAAAAGTGGAAGAAGTTATAGTAACAGGTGATGTAATTAATAAAGTAGTAACAGGGAAAATAGTGAAAATAGAAAAGCATCCAGATGCAGAAAAATTATCTATATGCCAAGTAGATATAAATGCAGAAGAACCTATTCAAATAGTAACAGCTGCTACAAATATGAAGGAACAAGATATAGTACCAGTAGCATTACAAGGTTCAACTTTAGCAGATGGAACAAAGATAAAAAAAGGAAAACTTAGAGGGGTACCTTCTAATGGAATGTTCTGTTCTGAAGAAGAACTTGGAATAGCAGGAGATGAACCTGTTGTAGGGCTTATGATTATGCCAGAAGAAACTCCACTAGGAAAAGAAGTAAAAGAAGTTATTAATCTTGCAAAAGCATCTATAGATTTTGAAATAACATCAAATAGACCAGATTGTTTAAGTATAATTGGTATAGCTAGAGAAACAGCTGCAACTCTTGGAATTGATTATAAAAAACCAAATACTGAGTACACTGTTGAAAATAATGAAAATATAAGTAATTCTTTAAAAGTAGAAGTTAAAGATGAACTTTGCAAAAGATACATGGCAAGAGGAGTTAAAAATGTAAAAATAGCTCCATCACCTAGTTGGATGCAAGAAAGACTATTAGATGCAGGAGTAAAACCTATAAATAATATAGTTGATATAACAAACTTTGTAATGATAGAACTTGGTCAGCCAATGCATGCTTTTGATAGAAAACAAATATCTTCTAATACAATAGTAGTAGAAAGAGCTAAAAATGGAGAAAAATTCATAACTTTAGATGGAGAAGAAAGAGAATTAAATGAAGAAATTCTAAACATTAAAGATGGAGATATAACAATAGCCCTTGCAGGTATAATGGGTGGACTAAATTCAGAAGTTAAAGATGATACCACAGAAATAGTTTTTGAATGTGCTAATTTTGATGGAACTAATATAAGAATATCTTCTAAAAAATTGAATCTAAGAACTGAAGCTTCAGGAAAGTTTGAAAAAGATTTAGACCCTAATGCTGTAGAAATAGCTATGAATAGAGCATGTCACTTAATACAAGAATTAGGTGCTGGTGAAGTTATGGAAGGTACTGTAGATATTTATCCAAATAAAAAAGAAACTCATATTGTAGAAGTTGATTCAAATTGGATAAACAAATTCTTAGGTACAGATTTATCAAAAGAACAAATGAAAGATTCATTAGATAGATTAGAACTTGCTACAGAAATAAATGAAGATACATTAGTTATAACTGTACCTACATTTAGATGTGATATAAATATAAAAGAAGATGTAGCAGAAGAAATAGCAAGAATATATGGCTATAACAATATAAAAACTACAACTCCAAGTGTAGAAACATTAAAGGGTGGAAAAAATCCAAAACAATTATTACAAGATAAAGTTGTTGATACACTAATAGCAAGTGGGCTTAATCAATCAATCGCATATTCATTTGTAAGTCCTAAAGTATTTGATAAAATTTTAGTATCTCAAGATAGTGATTTAAGAAAAGTTGTTACTATAAGAAATCCTTTAGGAGAAGATTATAGTATAATGAGAACTACATCAATACCTTCTATGATGGAATCATTATCTAGAAACTATTCAAGAAGTAATAGTGAAGTTAGATTATTTGAAATTGGAAAAGTTTATATACCAAATGAAGATGAAAATGAACTTCCTGAAGAAAGAAATATTATCTCTTTAGGTATGTATGGAAATGTTGATTATTTAGATTTAAAAGGAGTAGTTGAAAATATACTAGATACTTTAGGAATAACAAAGGTTAAATTCCAAAGAGAAAGTGAAAATCCAAGTTTCCATCCAGGAAAAACAGCTGCACTTTATATTAAAAAAGATTTTATAGGAGTAGTTGGTGAAGTACATCCTGATGTTGCTGAAAATTACGAAGTAGATGAAAGATGTTATGTAGCAGAGCTTAACATGGATGTATTATTCAAATATGCTCAAACTGAAAAGAAATATTTAGAACTTCCAAAATTCCCAGCTGTTACAAGGGATATAGCTATTCTAGTAGATAGAGATATATTAGTACAAGAAATAGAAGATACAATTAAAAATCAAGGTGGAAAACTTTTGGAAAGTGTTAAATTATTTGATGTTTACCAAGGAAAACAAATTCCACAAGATAAAAAAAGTATTGCTTACGCACTAGTTTATAGAGGAGATAGAACATTAACAGATAAAGATGTTAATAAAGTTCATGATAAGATAATAAGAGCACTTGAGCATAAGCTAGGAGCAGAACTTAGATAAATCATATTTCATATATTGAGAAAATGTGTTAAAATGTAAATAAATAGTTTTTGAATTTATCTAAGAGGGTGTTCAAATGAATATAGTAACTGTTAAAATAAATGGTTCCGAATACAATCTAAAAGGTGATGAAAGAGAAGAATATTTACATAAAGTTGCAGGTCATGTAGATAAAAAAATCATCGAGATTTTAAATAAGAATAAAAAGCTTAGTATATCAGATGCCTCTGTTTTAGCAGCTATAAACATAGTTGATGAAAAGTTTAAAGTAGATGAATACTGTGAGAATTTACAAAGACAAGTTGAAGAAGTTAAAAAGTCAGAAAGTGTATTCAAAACACAAATTGAAGATTTGAAAAAGCACATAAAAAATTTAGAAGAATATAATGCAGAACTTCAAACAAAATTAGAATCAAGTAAGAGTGGAGAATACATAAAGCAAATAGAGGATGAAAATAAAGGATTAAAAGATGAAATACAAATCCTAAAGGAAAACGTAAAAAAATATTTAAATGAAAAAACTGATTTAAAATCAGAAAATAAGGATTTAAAATTCCAAATTCAGTCCTCTAAATATAAGATAATGGATCTTCAAAATAGACTTATTGAGAATCAAATTGATCTTGTGAAGGTTAAGAAAAAAGAAAATCCGTTATTGAATATAAAATAAAAAATCCTATTAAGTAGAAGTATATGCGAAAGCATTGAAAAATCTACTTGATAGGTATTTTTTTATATAAATATAGTTTTAAAATTTGTTAAAAAGTTACTTTTGCAATAATTTAAGTTTGTTAGGGAATCAGGAAATTCTGTAACTACTACACTGATATTTAAAGTTGTTGATCCTATGTCACTGTTACTTAGTAATATAGAAAAAGTATCTGTACCTAAAAAGTTTACTTTAGGTGTATATTTAAAAGTTCCAGTTTGATTAATAGATACATATCCATTAGAAGGTGAAGTTTGTATAGAATAGGATATAGAGTTTTTAGAAATATTACCAGCTATAATTTTTTCTTCAAGAGATATATTTTTATAGGTTCTATATATTACATTTTTGACGGTTAATGGATTGATAGTAACAGTATTAGTTGTAATATTAACAGTATTACTAGTGAGGGTATTAGTTAAAACTCCAGCAGGACTATTAAAGGTATAAGTTAGAGTAAAGAAATTAGAATAAGTTGAGCCAGTAGTTGGAGGAGAGGCTGCTGTAGCTGAATATTTAATAGTAAAGGAGTCACTAGGGTTCATAGCACCTAAATCAATATCAACATTAGGAGGAGAAGTTGGGTATGGAGTACCATTAATAGTTAATGTACCTGCTATATATGATAAGCCTGTTGGTATCTCAGCTCTAAAAATGGCATTATTAATAAGAGTAGAAGTATTATTTGTGATGGTTGCTGTAAAAGTTATAGTATCACCAAGTACAACAAAGGTTAAATTAGCTGCTAAGTTTAAGGTTGGTTTTATGATAATAGATGGGGAATAAGTAACAATGGAATTACTAGTAATGTTAGCACTATTTTCACCTGAAGCACTTTGATATTTATAAGTTACATTAACTGAGTTTGTATATGAGTTACCTGTATTTGGTTCAGCATCTACAACAGCTATAAATTTAACAATAGAACTATTACCATGGGCTATAGTTCCTAAAGAAACGTTGGAAAGAGGATCATTAGAAGGTGTACCATTAATAGTTAACGATCCAGGTTTATAAGATAAACCATTAGGAAGAGTATCACTTAAAATTACATTATAAATAGAATTAGTGTTAGTATTTGTAGTAGGATTACTAACTGTTGCAGTATATTCTATTGTATCTCCTATAGAAGTTACATAGGTTTTGTTTGCACTTAATGTTACTGTAGCTCTAATAGGAATATCAATATTTACGGTATTCGTATTGCTGGTAACGGTATAATTTAATTTTCCTGCAATACTTTGAAATTCATAATTTACAGTAAAGGCATTAGAATAAGTAGCTCCATCATTTGGAAGAGAATCAACCTTAGCAGAATACTTAACTGTAACAGAGTTACCAGTTGTAATATTACCTAAAGAAATATTAGTAAGGGAGGTAGCTGGATTTGAAACAGTATTGATGGTTAAAGTACCTGGAATAAATGATAAACCATTTGGTAAAGTATCGCTAAAAATAGCATTTTCAATTTCAGTAGCATTGTTATTAGTAATTGTAGCAGTATATTCTATAGTACCTCCAAGAACAACTGAGGAAACATTAGAGGTTAAATTTAATGTTGGCTTTACAACAATGGCAGAGGAATAGATAGTATTAGAATTACTATTAGCCGTATTAGATTGTTCTCCAACAGGGGTATTAAATTTATAAGTTAAAGTAGATTGATTTACATATTCAACTCCAGCAGGAGGTTCGGTATTTATATCAGCTGTAAATTTAATAATAGTAGTTCCGCCATGAATTAAAGCATTAGGTATATTTATTCCGGTTGTTGGAAAATCGCTTGAATTGTTACCATCAATTGTTAAAGTGCCAGCTTTGTAAGATAAGCCATTAGGTAATGGATCAGTTAAAATCATGTTTGTAATAGAATTAGTATTTATATTACTAGCGTCATTAGTAATAGTTATGGTATATTCTACAGTATCTTTTCCTGGAGTTACTATGGTTTTATTGGCGATTTTATTAATGGTAGGAGTTATAATTATTGCGTTTGTATATATAGAATAACCAGCACTTGTATATTGATTATTATAGGGAACTGAACCAAAAGTAGCTTCATATGCAATTCTAGCAAAGTTTTCATAATTTTCACCGCTGCTTGGAGATGAATTTACATTAGCAGTAAATAAAATATCATGAGATTGATTAGGAGTCATTGTGCCTAAAGAAACACCTGTTGTTACAATATTATCAGAACTATTGGTACCATCAACAGATACACTGTTGTTAGCAAAAGAAAGACCAGAAGGAAGTAAATCAGTTAATACAACATTATCAACATCAACAGTAGAATTATTTGTAACGTTTATAGTATATTGAACTGTATCTCCACTAGGATTGACGATTTTTTTTGTAGAAGTTTTAGATATATTTACAGGAGCTGAGTAAATTGTAATGCTTCTACTATATTTGTCTCCTGTATAGTCTCCACCAGAAGGTCTAGCAAATTTATAATATATATCTCCATAAATTATATATTGGTTAGCATTTTTTTGTGGTTTATCATAAACTTGTACTAATGCTTCTACTACTATATCATCCCCAACTTTTAGTCCCATAAGAGCAAATCCATTATCTATACTAATATGACCTTGATTAACACCATCAACTGTTACAGAACCAATTACACCTGTTAATCCATAAGGTAAATCAGCCTTTATTAATATATAATTAGCATCTGCTTCTCCAGAATTTGAAATACGCATTGTAACTTTAAATGTATCACCGATAGAGCCTACTAGATATTTAGATACATTGAATAAAATAACTATACTTGGAGATTTTATAGTCGTTACCAAAGCAAAAGCATTAGGATAATAGTTATCATTTGAAGTTTGGAATTTTAAAGCAGCTTCTGTTTGAGAGTTGTTTATAGTGGAATCAATATCTATATTTGTAATATCCCATCCTTGACGACCACCAGAAATATTTGTGGCTGTTAACACATTATGATTTCTATTCCCAAAAGTTCCTGAGGTATCAATATATCCACCACTACCATTAATTTGAGATCCAAAGAAGTTATCTGATGGATTGTTAGGACCAGATAATACTGTTAAATTAGAAGAGCTAGGACCAAATAAGACTTGATCTCCTTTTACGTCAGCAGATGCTTGCATAGCACTTACTAAAAATCTTGAGGTATTTGCACGTGGAGCTGGTTTAGTTTCAAAATCTCTAAGCGTTGTTTCATAAACAGTAGAAGAACTTATATGATGAATACCATAGTAAAAATTTATATATCTAGAATCGTATAACTCAGGATTTTTATATATTACAGCTAATGTCCAACCGCAACAGTTATATACATTATTGGATGGAGAGGTTGTACCTACAACTTGACTTACTGTATAGGTTCCATTTCCGGCAGGAGCAACATATCTGGTCACATTTGCCATGTGAGAATAAAGACCAACAGTTAAAAATGGATTTACAAAATTAGTTATATCAGCACTGAGATTATATGGAGTGGGATTATTTGGTATCGTAAATTTAATTTTATTGGTTGAAGAAGTACTTAAATCAGTTCCTGGAACTTTATAGGTACCACCCCATATTAAATAGGCAAATTGAATCTCATTTTTTCCAGAGCCTAAATTTAAGACAGCTGAAGAAGAATTTTCAGATATATTTAAAGTGGTTCCAGCAGGATAAGTAGGTACATTAATACCTGTGTTAGTAGTTATAAATGCACCAATAGCATCAGCAGTACCCATGTCCTGACTATCTCGAGCTTTACTAAGTCCTAAGGTATTGCCTATAAATGTAATATTACCATTAATAACATCATTATAACGAGAGTCTAAAGCCATAAATTCACTTCCTTTGAAGATTACTAATAATATAATATGATACTTAAATTAATATGATATTAAATGGGAAGGTTTTAATGAAAACAAATTTTAGCTCAAATTTTCATAATTATATAATATATAAAGAGTATAAAGTTCACTTTAGATGAGTATTTTCACTTAGCATTATGACTAATTTCATAATAATCAGTAAATAGTAGGATAGTTTATAATTCTACAATTAATACAAAATATATTATTATTAAATATATTAGTAAGTTCTTCTTGAGAACTTACTAATATACTTTACGATAGTTAAACAGTCGATACTGTTATGAAAAAAAGAAAATCCGTTATTGAATATAAAATAAAAAATCCTATTAAGTAGAAAGATATGCGAAAGCATTGAGAAATCTACTTGATAGGTATTTTTTTATATAAATATAGTTTTAAAATTTGTTAAAAAGTTACTTTTTGCAATAATTTAAGTTTGTTAGGGAATCAGGAAATTCTGTAACTACTACACTAATATTTAAAGTTGTTGATCCTATGTCACTGTTACTTAGTAATATAGAAAAAGTATCTGTACCTAAAAAGTTTACTTTAGGTGTATATTTAAAAGTTCCAGTTTGATTAATAGATGTATATCCATTAGAAGGTGAAGTTTGTATAGAATAGGATATAGAGTTTTTAGAAATATTACCAGCTATAATTTTTTCTTCAAGAGATATATTTTTATAGGTTCTATATATTACATTTTTGACGGTTAATGGATTGATAGTAACAGTATTAGTTGTAATATTAACAGTATTACTAGTGAGGGTATTAGTTAAAACTCCAGCAGGACTATTAAAGGTATAAGTTAGAGTAAAGAAATTAGAATAAGTTGAGCCAGTAGTTGGAGGAGAGGCTGCTGTAGCTGAATATTTAATAGTAAAGGAGTCACTAGGGTTCATAGCACCTAAATCAATATCAACATTAGGAGGAGAAGTTGGGTATGGAGTACCATTAATAGTTAATGTACCTGCTATATATGATAAGCCTGTTGGTATCTCAGCTCTAAAAATGGCATTATTAATAAGAGTAGAAGTATTATTTGTGATGGTTGCTGTAAAAGTTATAGTATCACCAAGTACAACAAAGGTTAAATTAGCTGCTAAGTTTAAGGTTGGTTTTATGATAATAGATGGGGAATAAGTAACAATGGAATTACTAGTAATGTTAGCACTATTTTCACCTGAAGCACTTTGATATTTATAAGTTACATTAACTGAGTTTGTATATGAGTTACCTGTATTTGGTTCAGCATCTACAACAGCTATAAATTTAACAATAGAACTATTACCATGGGCTATAGTTCCTAAAGAAACGTTGGAAAGAGGATCATTAGAAGGTGTACCATTAATAGTTAACGATCCAGGTTTATAAGATAAACCATTAGGAAGAGTATCACTTAAAATTACATTATAAATAGAATTAGTGTTAGTATTTGTAGTAGGATTACTAACTGTTGCAGTATATTCTATTGTATCTCCTATAGAAGTTACATAGGTTTTGTTTGCACTTAATGTTACTGTAGCTCTAATAGGAATATCAATATTTACGGTATTCGTATTGCTGGTAACGGTATAATTTAATTTTCCTGCAATACTTTGAAATTCATAATTTACAGTAAAGGCATTAGAATAAGTAGCTCCATCATTTGGAAGAGAATCAACCTTAGCAGAATACTTAACTGTAACAGAGTTACCAGTTGTAATATTACCTAAAGAAATATTAGTAAGGGAGGTAGCTGGATTTGAAACAGTATTGATGGTTAAAGTACCTGGAATAAATGATAAACCATTTGGTAAAGTATCGCTAAAAATAGCATTTTCAATTTCAGTAGCATTGTTATTAGTAATTGTAGCAGTATATTCTATAGTACCTCCAAGAACAACTGAGGAAACATTAGAGGTTAAATTTAATGTTGGCTTTATAACAATGGAGGAAGAGTATATAGAATAGGTATTGCTATTAACAGTTTTTTGTAATTTTCCAGCAGGGCTATTAAAATCATAAGATAAAGTAGCTGTATTTTGATATTCAGCACCTACAGTTGGTTCAGCAACTACATTAGCTTTAAATTTAATAATAGCAGTTTCACCATGAACTAACATGGTTATATCACGTATTCCATTTGCAGGATTGTCATTAGGATAGCTAGCAGAAGGTAAGCCATTAACAGTTAAACTTCCAGGGATGTATTCTAAACCTTGAGGTATTACATCTGTAAAAACTGTATCTAGCATAGCATTAGTGTTAGCATTGGTAGTAGCATTAGTAATTGTTACAGTATATGTTACAGTGTCTTGCCCAGGAGTTACAATATTTTTATCAGAAGTCTTAGTAAATGTAGGAGTTATAATAATAGCATCAGTATATATATTATAACCTGCACTTGTAAATTCATTACTATATGGTATGCTATTAAAAGTTGCTTCATATGCTACTTTAGCAAAATTTTCATATGCGAAACTAGTAGTCGGAGCAGAATTTACATTAGATGTAAATGTAATGACTTTAGTTTGATTTGGAGTCATTGTACCTAAAGAAACCCCTGTTGTTGTAATATTTTCAGCGGTATTAGTTCCATCAACCTGTACACTATTATTAACAAAAGAAAGTCCGGTAGGAAGTAAATCAGTTAAGACTACACTAGTAACATTAGTAGCAGGAGAACTGTTTGTAACAGTTATAGTATAGTTAACAGTATCTGAGCCAGGAGTAACAATGTTTTTATTAGAAGTCTTAGTTATATTTACAGGAGCAGAATAAATTGTAATATCACGACTAACAGCATCACCTGTAAATGTGCCACCCATATTAGAAAATTCATAGGTTAGAGGTGCGTTAAATGTATAGTTATTAGCGCCAGCAAGAGGTGGATTAGTAACTTTAATTAAACCCGTTATTGTAGCGGTTCCATTAATTGGTAAGTGAGCAATGGGAATCCCAGATGATATAGAAATATTAGCACCTGGATTACCCCCATCAACTGATACAGTACCAGGTACACCTGTTAGACCATAAGGTAAGTCTGCTTTTATAGATAAATCGTAAGCATCAGTGTCACCTGAATTAATAATAGTTATTGTAAGTGTTGCTGTGTCACCAATAGTACCCAAAAGATATTTACTAGAACTTAGGTTAACAAGCATATAAGGGGCCTTTATTGTGGTTATAAATGAAAAGGCATTAGGATAATAGTTATCATTTGTGGTTTTCAATTGTAAAATAGCATTTTCTTGTGAGTTATTTATGGTAGACTCAATATTTATATTGGTAATATCCCAACCTTGACGACCACCTGATATGTTCGTAGCATTAATAACATCTTGATTTCTAGTCCCAAAAGTTCCAGAAGTGTCAAGTATACCTGTGGATGAATTAATTTGAGAACCAAAAAAGTTATCAACTGGGTTATTAGGACCAGATAACGCTGTTAAATTAGTGGTATTAGGACCGAAAAATACCTGATCTCCTTTTACATTAGCAGATCCTTGAATAGCACTTACTAAAAATCTGGCGGAATTGGCTCTAGGAGCTGGATTAGTTTCAAAACCTGTAAGACTTGTTTCATAGGAACCACTACTGCTTATATGATGAATACCATAGTAAAAATTTATATATCTAGAAGCAAATACTGGATTTTTATATATTACTACTAAAGTCCATCCACAAGCATTATAGACATCATTACCAGGAGCAGTTGTACCTGTAACTTGACCGACAGTATAGGTTCCACTTCCACCACGAGCAATATATTGGGTAACTCTTGCTAAATGGGAATAATATCCTACACTAGGATATGGATTTACATAGTTGGTTATATCTGCGGTGATATCATATACGTTAGTTGGAAAATTTGGATTAGGTGGTATTGTAAATTTAATTCCTTTTTTAGAATCTTCAAGTCTATTCATACCAGGAACCTGATAACTTCCCCCCCATATTAAATAGGCAAATTGTACTTCGCTTCCAGTACCTAAATTTAGGATAGCTGAAGAAGAATTTTCAGCTATATTTAAAGTAGTACCATTGGGATAGGTAGGTACAGCAATACCTGTATCAGTACTTATAAATGCACCTATAGCATCAGCAGTTCCCATATCTTGACTTCCAGCAGCTTTACTTAGTCCCAAAGTATTTCCTATAAATACAATGTTACCATTGATAACATTATTATAACGCGATTCAAGAGCCATAAATTCACTCCCTTTATATTTATCATAAAATTATTCATAATAATATAATATGAGATTAGTATTATTAAGTTCTAAAGATATTTATTAATTATAAGAGCCCTCATTTATGTGAAGGCTCTTTATAATATGATTTAGTTATTTTCTACAATATATTGCACTATCCAAAGAAGAAGGAAAGTCGCTAACAACTATATTTATAGTAAAAATAGATGAACCATTTGTATCATTGGTTAATGATACAGAGAAACTATCGGTTCCTATGAAATTTACTTTAGGTGTATATTTAAAGGTCTTAGATTGATCAATAGATGCAAAACCATTAGCTGGAGGAGTAACTATAGTAAATATAATAGGAGAGTTATTAAGATTAGCTATTGGCAAAGTTGCTTTTAAAGAAGTATTTTTATAAGTTTTATACGAATAATCTTTAAATGCAATTGGATTAATATTAACATCAGTATTTACGATTGTAACAATATTACTATTAATAGTATTATTTAAGATTCCATCAGGACCTTGGAAAGAATAAGTTAAAGTTGCAAAATTAGTGTAGTCTGTTCCAGGGGCTGGACGAGAAATTGCTTTAACTGAAAATGTTATAGTATGAGAACTGTTTTGAGGCATATTAGGTAATGAAATTCCTGTTGTTAAGGAGTTTGATGAAGGAGTTCCATCAATTTCCAAAGTACCCGTAATAAATGAGAGACCATTTTGGAGTATGTCGGTTAGTATAGGATTTTCAATGGTTGTGGTATTAGGGTTAGAAACTATTATTGTAAAGTCTATGGTACCACCGGTAGACACTTCTGTTTTATTAACGGAAAGAGTTAAAGTTGGTTTTACAATTACATCAGGTGAATATAAATTGTTAGTACTGGAAACAGTATCGGTAAAATTTGATCCATCAGGAAATACGAATGTGTAGTTTGTATTTATAGAGTTAATATACTTTGAATTACTAGTAGGAGCAGCTGTGACTAAAGCATCAAAGCTAATAGTGACAGTTTCATTAGGAGCAATATTAGTTACAGTAACGCCCGTTACAATAGAGCCTGAATTAGGGACACCATTAATTATTAAAGAATTTTCTTTGTAAGAAAGACCAGTAGGTAAAGTATCTTTTAAGGTGACAGTACTAATAGTTAATAAAGGACTAGTGTTTTTAAATGTTATAGTATAAGTTACGGTATCACCTATATCAGCAAAAACGGCATTAGAGGTTTTAGTTAAATTAGGTGTTGTTGCAACATCACTAGAATATATGGTGTTAGTTGTATTAACTGTATTAGAAAGAGTACCAGCAGGACTATTAAATTGATAGTTTATAGCCACAGAATTAATATAAGTAGTACCACTAGCAGGCTTACTAGTAACTATAGCAGAAAATCGAACGGTAGTAGTTTGAGAAGGAGCTATATTGCTAATAGAAATACCTGTTATAGGAGAACCGGTGGTTGGTACACTATTAACAGTTAAGGAATTAGAGACATATGACAATTCAGTAGGGAGAGCGTCGGTTAAAGTAATATTAGTAAGAGTAGTTGAAGTATCGGTATTTTCAATAGTTATTGTGTAATTTACTGCATTGCCAATAGATACAACACTAGTATTAGCGGTTTTAATAACAGTAGGGGTAATAATAATATTATTTGAGTAGACAGTATTATTAGCTGTGACACTGTTGTTTAAAGGAGTATTATCAGGAGATAAAAATTGATAATTAACAGTAGCGGAGTTAATATATTCAGAGCCACTAGTAGGAGCAGCATCAACAGTAGCAGAAAATTTAACGGTAGTAGTAGTACTAGGATTAATATTACCTAATGTTACGGAAGATAAGGCATCAGTAGATGCAGTATTATTAACAGATAAAGTACCGGTTTTATAGGTTAATCCTGTAGGTAAAGTATCATTTAAAGTAGCATTTTGAATAGTAGCAGTATTACTAGTATTTTCAATTGTAATGGTATAATCAATAGTATCACCAACAGCTGCAATATTTGGGATAGCATTACTAGATACAGCAGATTTAGTAACGGTAGGGGTAATGACAATAGTATTAGAGTAAACAGCATTAGTAGTTGAAACACTATTGTTTAAGGTAGTACTATCAGGAGATAAGAATGAATAGTTAACAGTGGCAGAATTAATATATTTAGAACCACTAGCAGGAGGGGTAGCAACATCAGCGATAAATTTAACGATTGTAGTAGAATTAGGAGCAATATTACCTAAGGTTATAGAAGATAAAAGATCTGTAGATAAATTACCATTGATAGATAAAGTACCACTTTTATAGACTAGACCTGAAGGTAAAGAATCATTTAAAGTAGCGTTTTGAAGAGTAGCAGCAGCACTAGTATTTTCAATTGTAATAGTATAATTAATGGTATCACCAACAGCTGCAACACCTTGGATGGTGTTACTAGATACAGCAGTTTTAGCTATAGTAGGAGTAATAACAATAGCATTAGAGTATACGGTATTAGTAGTTGTGACGCTACCGTTTAAAGTAGTACTATCAGGAGATAAAAATTCATAATCAACAGTGGCAGAATTAACATATTTAGAACCACTAGCAGGAGCAGTAGCAACATCGACGGTAAATGTAACAGTAGTAGTATTATTAGCATTAATATTACCTAAGTTTACAGCAGTTAGAGGATCAGTAGATGGGTTATTATTAACAAGCAAAGTACCAGTTTTATACGTTAATCCTACAGGTAGAACATCATTTAAAGTGGCATTTTGAATATTGGCTGTAGCACTGGTGTTTTCAATTGTAATAGTATAATTAATAGTATCACCAACAGCTGCAACACCTTGGATGGCGTTGCTAGATACAGCAGTTTTAGCTATAGTAGGAGTAATAATAACAGAATTAGAGTATACAGTATTAGTAGCATTAGCACTAGCATTTAAAGTAGTACTATCAGGAGATAGGAATGAATAACTAACAGTAGCAGAATTAACATATTTAGAATTACTAGCAGGAGCAGCAACAACAGTTGCAGTAAATTTAACGGTAGTAGTAGAATTAGGATTAATATCCCCTAAAGTTACAGCAGTTAAAGGGTCAGTAGATGCAATAGTATTAACAGTTAAAGTACCACTTTTATAAGTAAGCCCTGAAGGTAGAGCATCATTTAAAGTAGCACTTTGAATAGTAGCAGTAGCACTGGTATTTTCAATTGTAATGGTATAATCAATGGTATCACCTATAGCGGCAACATCTGGAATAGTATTACTAGACACGGAAGTTTTAGTTATAGTAGGAGTAATAACAACGGAGTTAGAGTATAAAGTATTAGTAGCTGAGACGCTAGCATTTAAAGTAGTACTATCAGGAGATAAGAATGAATAATTAACAGTAGCAGAATTAACATATTTAGAATCACTAGCAGGAGCGGCATCAACAGTAGCAGAAAATTTAACGGTAGTGGTAGCACTAGGAGTAATATCCCCTAAGGTTACAGCAGTTAAAGGATCATTTGATGAAGCGTTATTAACAGATAAAGTACCGGTTTTATAAGTTAATCCTGTAGGCAAAGCATCATTTAAAGTAGCATTTTGAATAGTAGCAGTAGCACTGGTGTTTTTAATTGTAATAGTATAATCAATGGTATTACCAACGGCAATAACACCTTCAATAGCATTATCAGAGGTAGCAGTTTTAGATATAGTAGGAGTGATGACAACAGAGTTGGAGTATAAAGTATTAGTAGCATTAGCACTAGCATTTAAAGTAGTACTATCAGGAGATAAAAATGAATAATTAACAGTAGCAGAATTAACATATTTAGAGCCACTAGCAGGAGCGGCATCAACAGTAGCAGAAAATTTAACAGTAGTGGTAGCACTAGGACTAATATCTCCTAAGGTTATAGCAGTTAAAGGATCATTTGATGAAGCGCTATTAACAGATAAAGTACCGGCCTTATAAGTTAATCCTGTAGGCAAAGCATCATTTAAAGTAGCATTTTTAATAGTGGCACTAGCACTGGTGTTTTTAATTGTAATAGTATAATCAATAGTATCACCAACAGCGGCGATATCTTGAATAGCATTACTAGATACAGCAGCTTTAGCTATAGTAGGAGTAATAACAACAGTAGAAGGATATATAGTATTACTAGCTGTTATACTATTGCTTATAGTAGTATTATCAGGAGATAAGAATGAATAACTAGCAGTGGCAGAATTAACATATTTAGAGCCACTAGCGGGAGCAGCGTTGACGTTAGCGGTAAATTTAATAGTAGTAATTTCACTAGGATTAATAGTGCCTATAGTAACACCAGTAATAGGTGAGTCTGAGTTAGGAATATTATTAATAGTTAAAGAATTAGCATTATATGATAGTTCAGCAGGTAATGTATCTTTTAAACTAACGCTAGTAAGAGGACTGGAATTACTAGTATTTTTAATTAAAATAGTGTAGGTTACAGTATTTCCTATATCTACAACATCTTCAATAGAATTATTAGATGTAGCAGTTTTAGAAACAGTAGGGGTAATAACAATACTATCAGAGTATAAAGTATTACTAGCATTAGCACTAGCAGTTAAATTAGTATTATCAGGAGATAAGAATTGATAACTAACAGTAGCAGAATTAACATATTTAGAACCACTAGTAGGAGCAACGGTAACATCAGCAGAAAATTTAACAGTAGTAGTAGCACTAGGATTAATATCTCCTAAGGTTACAGCAGTTAAAGGATCAGTAGATGGATTGCTATTAACAAGTAAAGTACCAGTTTTATAAGTAAGTCCTGTAGGTAATGCATCATTTAAAGTAGCATTTTGAATAGTAGCAGCGGCACTAGTGTTTTCGATTGTAATAGTATACTCGATGGTATTCCCGACAGTTACAATACCTTGAATAGGATTATTAGATGTAGCTGTTTTAGTAATATTAGGGGTAATTACAACATTACTGGAGTAAACAGTATTTGTAGTTGAAACACTATTGCTTAAAGTAGTACCATCAGGGGATAAGAATTCATAATTAACAGTGGCAGAATTAATATATTTAGAACCACTAGTAGAGGCAGCAGTGACATTAGCAGTAAATCTAACAGTAGTAGTAGCACTAGGATTAATATTTCCTAAGGTTACAGAAGATAAAGGATCAGTAGATGCACTATTATTAACAGTTAAAGTACCAGTTTTATAAGTAAGTTCTGAAGGCAAAACATCATTTAAAGTAGCATTTTGAATAGTGGCAGTAGCACTGGTATTTTGAATTGTAATAGTATAATCAATGGTATCACCAACAGCGGCAACACCTTGAACAGCATTACTAGATGCGGCAGTTTTAGCTATAGTAGGAATAATAGCAACATTACTAGAGTATAAAGTATTCGTAGTTGAGACATTATTGCTTATATTAGTATTATCAGGAGATAAGAATTGATAACTAATAGTGGCAGAATTAACATATTTAGAGCCAGTAGTAGGAGCAGCATCAACAGTAGCGGAAAATTTAACAGTAGTAGTAGCACTAGGATTAATATCTCCTAAAGTTACAGCGGTTAAAGGATCAGTAGATGCACTATTATTAACAGTTAAAGTACCAGTTTTATAAGTAAGTTCTGTAGGCAAAACATCATTTAAAGTAGCATTTTTAATAGTAGCAGTAGCACTGGTATTTTCAATTGTAATAGTATACTCAATGGTATTACCTACGGAAACAACACCTTGAACAGCATTATCAGATGTAGCAGTTTTAGAAACAGTGGGTGTAATAATAATATCATTAGAGTAAACAGTATTATTAGCTGATACACTATTATTTAAAGTGGTACCATCAGGAGATAAGAATGAATAATTAACAGTAGCGGGATTAACATATTTAGAGCCAGTAGCAGGAGCATTAGCAACATCAGCAGTAAATTTAACGGTAGTGGTAGAATTAGGATTAATATCCCCTAAAGTTACAGCAGTTAAAGGGTCATTAGATGTGATAGTATTAACAGTTAAAGTACCAGTTTTATAAGTAAGCCCTGAAGGCAAAGTATCATTTAAAGTAGCACTTTTAATAGTATCAGTAGCACTAGTGTTTTCAATTGTAATAGTATACTCAATAGTATCACCGACGGCTGCAACATCTTGGATAGTATTACTGGATACGGCAGTTTTAGCTATAGTAGGAGTAATAACAACAGAGTTGGAGTATAAAGTATTAGTAGCTGTGACGCTAGCATTTAGAGTAGTACTATCAGGAGATAAAAATTCATAATCAACAGTGGCAGAATTAACATATTTAGAACCACTAGCAGGAGCGGCATCAACAGTAGCAGAAAATTTAACGGTAGTGGTAGCACTAGGAGTAATATCCCCTAAGGTTACAGCAGTTAAAGGATCATTTGATGAAGCGTTATTAACAGATAAAGTACCGGTTTTATAAGTTAATCCTGTAGGCAAAGCATCATTTAAAGTAGCATTTTGAATAGTAGCAGTAGCACTGGTGTTTTTAATTGTAATAGTATAATCAATGGTATTACCAACGGCAATAACACCTTCAATAGCATTATCAGAGGTAGCAGTTTTAGATATAGTAGGAGTGATGACAACAGAGTTGGAGTATAAAGTATTAGTAGCATTAGCACTAGCATTTAAAGTAGTACTATCAGGAGATAAAAATGAATAATTAACAGTAGCAGAATTAACATATTTAGAGCCACTAGCAGGAGCGGCATCAACAGTAGCAGAAAATTTAACAGTAGTGGTAGCACTAGGACTAATATCTCCTAAGGTTATAGCAGTTAAAGGATCATTTGATGAAGCGCTATTAACAGATAAAGTACCGGTTTTATAAGTTAATCCTGTAGGCAAAGCATCATTTAAAGTAGCATTTTTAATAGTAGCAGTAGCACTGGTATTTTCAATTGTAATAGTATACTCAATGGTATTACCTACGGCAACAACATCTTGAACAGCATTATCAGATGTAGCTGTTTTAGAAACAGTAGGTGTAATAATAATATCATTAGAGTAAACAGTATTATTAGCTGAGACACTATTATTTAGAGTGGTACCATCAGGAGATAAGAATGAATAATTAACAGTAGCGGGATTAACATATTTAGAGCCAGTAGCAGGGGCATTAGCAACATCAGCAGTAAATTTAACGGTAGTGGTAGAATTAGGATTAATATCCCCTAAAGTTACAGCAGTTAAAGGGTCAGTAGATGTGATAGTATTAACAGTTAAAGTACCAGTTTTATAAGTAAGCCCTGAAGGCAAAGTATCATTTAAAGTAGCACTTTTAATAGTATCAGTAGCACTAGTGTTTTCAATTGTAATAGTATACTCAATAGTATCACCGACGGCTGCAATACCTTGAATGGCATTACTGGATACGGAAGTTTTAGCTAAAGTAGGAGTAATAACAACAGAAGTAGGATAAATAGTATTACTTCCTGTAACAGTATTAGTTAAAGATACAGTAGAAGAAGCTTGAAAACTATACTCAACATCTACATTATTGACATACTTTGAAGTACCTGGTGAAGGAGCAGCAGTAACATCGACAACAAAAGAAATAGTAGCATTACTATTAGCAGCAATAGAAGAAATAGAAATACCAGTAGTAGGATCAGCAGATGTATCAGGAATACCATTAATAGATACAGAACTAGCTTTAAAAGTTAAGCCAGTAGGTAAATTATCAGTTAACTTAATGTTGGTAATAGGCTTAGTAGTACTAGGATTGTGAATAGTAATTGTATAATCAACAGTATCGTTTATAGCAACAATATGAGGAATAGCATTACTAGTAGTATCAGTTTTAGTAACAGTAGGAGTAATAACAGCAGAATCTCCATAGATAGAATTAGGTGTTGTAGCAGAACTAGTTAAAATTGTAGAGTCAGGTGATAAGAAACTATATTCAATAGTAGCAGTATTAAGATATAGCGAATTAACTCCAGTAGGAGGACCAGTAACATCAGCAACAAATGAAATAGTAGTAGTAGTTCCAGGTGCAATATTAGAAAGAGAAATACCAGTAGTAGGATTAGCAGATGCATTAGGAGTACTATTAATAGATACAGAACCAGATTTAAATGTTAGTCCAGAAGGTAAACTATCTGTTAAAGTGATATTAGTTAGAGATTTAGTAGCATCAGGATTACGAATAGTAATAGTGTAAGTTACATTATCATTTATAGAAACAACATGATTAATAGTTCCACTAGTTTTATCTTCTTTTCTAAAAGTAGGTATTATAACAACAGAAAAAGGGTAAATAGTATTGGTAGCTGTGACAGTATTAGTTAGGACTGTAGAGTCAGGAGCTTGAAAGCTATATTCAACATTAGCGTTATTAACATACTTTGAAGTACCGATAGGAGGAGCGGATGAAACATCTGCAATGAAAGATATAGTAGCATCACTATTAGGTGCAATATTAGAAAGAGAAATACCAGTAGTAGGATTAGCAGATGATTGAGATGTACCATTTATAATTACTGAACCGGTTTTGAAAGTTAAACCAGAAGGCAATACATCTATTAGATTAATATTAGTAATAGGCTTAGTGGCATCAGGATTGTGGATATTAATAGTATAAGTTACAGTATCACCTATAAGAACAACATGTTCAATGGTATTACTGGACTTGTCTGTTTTAGTAACAGTAGGAGTAATAACAATGGATTGAGGATAAATTGTATTAGTACTTGTATCACTTTTAGTTATAGTATCTACAGTACCAGTAGTTACAGTATCATTAGTAATATCAAAACTATAATCTATTTTGGCTGAGTTAACATATTTAGTATCTCCAGTTGGATCCGCATTAACATCGGCAGTGAATTTGACTTCAATAGTTTGACCAGCATTAATAGCACCTAAAGAAACACCTGTAGTAGGATTACCAGAATTAGGAGTACCACCAATAGTTAAAGTGTTAGATTTGTATGCTAATCCAGTAGGTAGTATATCAGTTAAGGTTACGTTCTTAGCATCTACAGTTCCAGAGTTTTTTACAGCAATTGTATAGTCGACAGTACTCCCAATAGATACAATTTGTTTATTAGTAGTTATATTTAAATTATTAAATATAGGAGTATCTATATCTATTTGAGTTCCAAGTGCATTAATAAAATATTCACGAGCAGCAGCTTTAAATTGTAAAACAGCATTAGTCTGATTATTGGTTAATTTACTTGTAGCATTTACATTTGTAATATCTTGACTTTGACGTCCGCCACTAATGTTAGTTGCAGTTAAAATATCTTGATTTCTATTACCAAAAGTTCCTGAAGTATCCAAATTTCCATTATTGCCATTAATTTGAGATCCAAAAAAGTTATTTTCTAAATTACGTGGTCCTGATAAAGGGGTTAAACTAGATGTATTAGGACCGAATAAAACTTGATCACCAGTATCTGTAGCTGAACCACGTAAGGCTGATAGTAATATCCTACCTTCAGTAGATCCAGAAGTGGGTGTTTTAAAATTACTAATATTTATATTTGTAGTAGAATTAGGAGCTATAGCTTCTATATTGCTATATAATGCTAGATATCTAGAAGGAAGAGAAGAACTTTCATAGCAAACTGCTAAAGTCCAACCGCAACTATTATCAGAATTATTTAATGCTTGAGTTGTTCCAATAGCACCACTTACCGTATAAGTTCCTGATAAAGCGTTTTGTACAAGAGAAGTAACATTAGCTCTTCTTATATAAAATGTAGCATTACCTGAATCTGTAGGTTGAAATCTGGTTACAGGTGCAGGAGTATAAGAACTATCTATAGTTATTACTTGAGGGGGAGTTGTGGGAATAGTGAAACTAATTGCAGTAGTATTTACAGAAGAAGTATAATCTTCACTTTGTACTTGACATGATCCTCCCCAAATTAATTCAGCATATAAAATAGTACTTCCAGAAGGTATATTTAATACCGCAGATGAAGAATTTAATGAATATGTTGCTGTAGTACCATTAGGATAAGTACTAACACTAGATGTAGTATTGTTAGTTATATAAGCCCCTATAGCGCTTTCGGTACCCATATCTTGGATGTTTGAAGCTTTACTTAATCCAAGAGCATTTCCTGTGAAAGTAATAGCAGCATTGGCATTCTTTGAAAAAATGGGAGTAATAGGCATAAAAATCTCCTTTCTTTTTATAAAAATCTCATTCTATTAACATGGTATGAATATAATGGAATTAAGTTTCAATATTTATAAAATAAAAATCAAAGAATAAAAGAACGTTCAGGCTGTTGATAAACATAATTTGTCAACAGTCTTTTTACAGTTAGTACAAAAAGGATTTTTATTATTTATGTAGAATATATATTTTATACTAATAAATCTTTTAGCACGTGAGGGCTCCTACGGAGAAAAATGATTAATAATAATGAAAGAAAACAAAATCATTGTCCTGATAATGGTAGTGGTGTTAGTATAAAGTAGTGGACACATTGAGTCGAACTAAGTAAAATAATATTTAGTTAAGAAAGGATGTGTCTACCATGGGGAAGGGCAAAAGATATGATCAAGAATATAAAGATATGATAGTAGACCTATACAAAACAGGGATGAGCTTAACAGAGCTAAATAGCGAATATGGCATTGCAAAATCAACAATTAACGGCTGGATAAAAGATGTTAAGGAAGTAAAAATAGATGATAATGAAGTCATGACATTAAAAGAAGTTAAAGCTCTAAAAAAAGAAATGGCAAAAATTAAAGAGGAAAATGAAATATTAAAAAAAGCTATGGCCATATTTGCAACAAGAAATTAAATCAAGTAATAGAATTTATAGATAGTAATAAAAACAACCATGATATTAAGACTATGTGTACCGTTCTAGGCGTAGCCAGAAGCACATATTATAAATCTTTTGATAAAACTAAATCTGCAAGAGAAGTAGAAAATGAGGAACTAAAGTCAGCTATTAAAAGGATATACAAAGAGAATAAAGGAATATACGGTGCTCCTAGGATTCATCATATACTTGGTATAGAAGGCTTTAATGTATCCTTAAAGAGAGTTCAAAGAAAAATGAATAAACCTGGTTTTTGTGTAATAACTGTAAAAAAATACAAACCTCATTCAAGTAAAAAGTCAGTAGAAGGATTAGAAAACGTTTTAAAAAGAGATTTTACTACTACTTCTATCAATGAAAAGTGGGTAGGAGATATTACATATATTCATACTATCAAAGATGGTTGGTGCTATTTAGCTTCAGTTCTAGATTTACATTCTAAAAAAATAATTGGCTACGCTTTCAATAAAAGAATGACTAATGCTTTAGTTACTAAAGTATTGAAAGATGCTTATTACAACCAATCTCCTGATAAAAATAAGCAACTAATACTCCATAATAAAAAAAGAAGAAATATATAGAAATACATATCGTATCTTCGAAGAAGCTAATAGAGCTATCTTTAAATATATTGAAGGTTGGTATAACAAAAAAAGACTACACTCCTCTATTAATTACATGACTCCAGATCAATGTGAATTATTAGCTAGAAGTGTAGCATAAAAAAGTTTGACTTTTCGTGTCCAAAATATTGACATAAGACCACAATGGTGATATCGCATAAGAGAATTTTAGCGTAAACAGAAGCCTCCAAGAACTGGAGGTTTTTTGAACAATATGAACGTTCTTAACTAAAATAAGAACGTTTTTTATTCTTTAACTTTTGTATTTACTTTTTACAATTGATAGCATAATTCAAGGACTGTGGAAATTCTTCGACTAATATGATTACAGTTATATTAGTCGAACCACCTAAATCATTAGTTGCAGATACAATAAATCTATCAGTTCCTACGAAGTTTACTTTAGGAGTATATCTAAATGTTCCATATTCATTAATAGCTGCAAAGCCATTAATGGGAGCATCTATCATAGTGAATAACATAGGGGAGTTATTAATATTAGCGGCAGTTAAAGTTTCTTTAATAGAGGTATTTTTATTAGTTCTATAGACATAATTTTTAAAAGTTATTGGCTTAACGCCTACATCATTATTAATAATATTTACAGTATTACTATTAATAGTATTAGTTAAGTTACCCATAGAACTTTGAAAATTGTAGTTTAAAGTTACATAGTTAGTATATTCCATACCAGTATTAGGAGGAGTATTTACATTAACTGAGAATGTTATAGTATGAGAACTATTTTGAGGCATATTAGGAAGAGTAACTCCTGTTCTTAAAGAATCTGATGAATAAGCTCCATCAATTTTTAAAGTTCCTTGAATATATTCTAGACCATTTGGTAATATATCAGTTAATATTGGATTTTCGATGGTTGTAGAGTTATTATTAGAAACTAATACTGTAAAATTTATAGTATCTCCAGTAGAAACATTATTTTTATCTACAGATAAAGATAATGTAGGTTTAACAAGTATATTATTTGGATATAAGTTATTGGTAGATGTTACATTGTCTCTAAAATTAGAACCATCAGGGAACACATAGTTATAGTCTACATTTATAGAATTAGTATATGGTAAGTTACCACTAGGAGGATCTGTAACGGTAGCAGTATAATTAACAGTAGCAGTAGCATTTGAATTAAGATTATTAATGGTTATTCCCGATATAATGGAACCGGAATTAGGAACACCATTTACAATTAAAGAGTCAGGGTTATAAGATAATCCTGATGGTAAAGTATCTTTTATATTGGCATTACTGATATTTAATAAAGGACTAGAATTTCTAACAGTTATAGTATAAGTTATTACATCACCTACATCAGCAAATTTAGGATTAGAAGATTTAATAACTTCTGGATTAGGTACAATATCACCAGAATATATGGTATTAGTTGAAGTAACAGTATTTGATATATTTCCAGCAGGACTATTGAATTGATATGCTATATTAGCAGTATTGACATAACTAGTTCCATTAACAGGTTTTGTATTAATAGTAGCAGAGAATTCAATAGTAGTTGTGGCATTAGGATTAATATTACCTATAGATACACCTGTTACAGGAGAACCACTATTAGGAGTATTATTTATTTTTAAAGATCCAGCATTAAAAGATAAACCACTAGGAAGAATATCAGTTAAAGTCACGTTAGTAATAGGAGTTGAATTACTAGTATTTTCAGCAGTAATAGTATAAGTGATAACATCACTAACAGATGCAACATTAGTATTAGCAGTTTTTATGACGTTAGGAGTAATGACAATAGATTCAGGATAGATAGTATTGTTAGCTGTAACAGAGCTAGTTAAAGTAGTAGAATCAGGAGATTCAAAACTATATTGGGCAGTGGCTGTATTTACATATTTTAAAGCGCCACCAGAAGGAGCAGCAGTAACATCAGCAACAAAAGAAACAGTAGCATCACTATTAGCAGCAATAGAAGGAATAGAAATACCAGTAGTAGGGTTAGCGAAGGCGTTAGGAGTACTATTAACAATTACAGAGCCAGTTTTAAAGGTTAAACCAGTAGGAAGAGTATCAGTTAAATTAACATTAGTAATAGGCTTAGTAGTACTAGGATTATGAATGGTAATATTATAAGTTACAGTATCATCTATAGAAACAACATGAGGAATAGCATTGCTTGAAGTATCAACTTTAGTGATAGTAGGTTTAATGACAACAGAACTAGAGTATAATGTGTTATTAGCAGATATAGTATTATTTAGAGTATTGCCATCAGGAGTTAAAAATTCATAATTAAGGGTAGCAGAATTAATATATTTGTTATTGATAGGATTACCAGTAACATCAACAGAAAATTTAATTGTAATATTGGTATTAGGATTAATGTTGCCTAATTTTATAGAAGATAAATTATCAGATGACGAAATACCATTAATAGATAATGAGCCAGCTTTATAAGTAAGCCCGTTAGGAAGCGAATCATTTAAAATGGAATTTAGAATGGAATTAGTTTTACTTGAATTAGAAACAATAATAGAATATTCTATAGTATCACCAACATCAACAATATTAGCAATTAAATTACTGGATACAGCAGTTTTAGTTATATTAGGAGTAATAACGACAGAAGTAGAATATACCGTGTTAATCGTTGATACTTTATTATTTATAGTAGTATTGTCAGGAGTTAAAAAGCTATAATTAACTGTAGCAGAGTTAATGTATTTAGAATTATTAGTAGGGTTTCCGGTAACATTAACGGTAAACTTAACTGTAGTAGTTGAAGTAGGACTAATATTACCTAAATTTACAGAAGATAAATTATCAGACGAAGAAATATCATTAACTAATAATGAACCGGCTTTATAAGTAAGTCCGGTAGGAAGCAAATCATCTAAAATAACATTTTGAATAGTATTAGTTGTACTAGTATTATTAATAGAAATAGTGTAATCAATAGTATCACCAATAGTAGCGGTATTAGAAGCTGAGTTACTAGATATAGCAGTTTTACTAATAATAGGAGTAATAACAATGGAATTAGAGTAAATAGTATTATTAGTTGATACATTATTATGCAAAGTAGTACCGTCAGGAGCCAAGAATTCATAATTAAGAGTGGCTAAATTAACATACTTAGAATCGCTAGCAGGATTACCAATAACATTAGCAGTAAATTTAATTGTAGTAGTAGAATTAGGACTGATATTACCTAAATTTATAGAAGATAAATTATCAGATGAAGAAGTACTATTAATGGATAGAGAACCAGTTTTATAATTGAGCCCCGAAGGTAAAGTATCATTTAACACAGCATCTTGAATAGTAACAGAAGTATCAGTATTAACAATAGTGATTGTGTAATTTATAGTATCACCAATAGTTACCACGTTAGAAATATTATTGCTAGATATAGCGGTCTTAGTAATATTAGGGATAATAATATTTGAATATATAGTATTATTAGCTGATACACTATTATTTAAAGAAGTACCATCAGGAGTTAAAAATGAATAATTAAGCATAGCGGTATTAATATATTTAGAATCGGTAGCAGGAGCACTAGTAACATCAACAGTAAATTTAATAATAGTCGTAGAACTAGGAGGTATATTACCTAAATTTATAGAAGATAAATTATCAGATGAAGAAATGCTATTGACAGTTAACGAGCCAGTTTTATAAGTGAGTCCCGTTGGAAGAGTATCATTTAAAATAGCATTTTCAATTGAAAAAGAAGCGTTAGTATTATTAATAGTAATAGTGTAATCAATGGTATCCCCAATAGTGGCTAGAGTCGGAGAGGTATTACTAGATATAGCAGTTTTACTAATAATAGGAGTTATAAGAACAGAATCAGAGTATATAGTATTATTTGCTGTTACATTATTACTTAATGCAGTACCATCAGGAGCTAAAAATTCATAATTAACCACAGTAGAATTGACATACTTAAGGTCACTACTAGGAGTGGCGGTAACATTGGCAGTAAACTTAACAGTAGTTGTGCTATTAGCATCAATATTACCTACATTTATAGATGTTAAACTATCGGATGAAGGAACATTATTGATGGATAAAGAACCAATTTTATAAGTAAGTCCAGTAGGAAGAGTATCATTTAAAATAACATTTTGTATAGTAGAAGATGTACTAGGATTAGTAACAGTAATAGTATAATCAATGGTATCTCCAATAGCAGCGATATTGTGGTTAGCATTACTAGATGTAGATGTTTTTGATACATTAGGAATGATTACAATGGAGTCAGAGTAAATATCGTTGTTACTTGACATAGAATTACTTAAAATAGTGCCATCATTAAGTGTAAATTCATAGTTGATATCAGCAGAATTAACATATTTAGAATCGCTGTTAGGGGGGCCAGTAACTTCAGCAGTAAATTTAATGGACTTAAGAGTATTATAAGGTATAGTGCCTACGTTTATAGAAGATAAATTATCAGATGAGGGAACATTATCAATAGATAAGGAGCCAGTTTTATAAGTTAAACCTGAGGGAAGAGTATCTTTTAAAATAGTGTTAATCATAGTATTAGAATTATGACTAGACGAATTGATATTGACTATATCAATAGTATAATCAATAGTATTTCCAATAGCGGCTACTTTTCCAATGGAATTACTGGTTATAGCTTCTTTAGAAAAAAGAGGTATTAAAGCTATAGATTCAATATACATAATATTAGGGTTAATTTGAAAATCTTTAACTAAGTCTCCACCAGGAATTTTAAATGAATAATTTAAATTAGCACGATTTATAAAAGTATATCCACCACCCGTAACTGGGGCATCCACAGTAGCGGAAAAATCTAATGTAGTAGATTGATTGTGATTGAGCTCCTTTAAAGGAACAACTTGTGTAACATCCTGTGGGTACGGTATACCATCGATTTTTAAAGAATTTGTAACAAAAGAAAATTCAGGAGGTAATATATCTTTTAAAGTGACATATTGAGCTAAAACATCACCGGTATTTATGACCTTTATAGTAAAATGAACAATATCACCTACTTTTACATATTTTTTATCTGCAGTAATAGTTGAAGTATCAAATACAGGTGAACTTATATCTATTTGAGTGCCAACAGCACTAATAAAGTATGTGTCATTTGTAGTATTAAATCTTACATTGACTGAGGTTTGATTATTGGAAAGACCAGGAGATCCATCTACATTTGTAATATCAATTCCTTGACGACCTGCTATCATATTAGTTGCAGTATGAATATCTTGATTTCTATTCCCAAAAGTACCAGATGTATCTGTATTTCCAGTATCATCATTAATTTGAGAACCAAAAAAATTATTAACTAAATTTTGAGGACCAGATAAAGGAGTTAAGTTCGTTGTGTTAGGTCCCAATAAAACTTGGTCACCTGTAATTGTAGCATCTCCATTTAAAGCTGCAAGTAAAAGTCGACCTTTTGGAGAATTATATATTGGAGTAGTAAAATTTGTTTTACTAATATCAATAGGCGTTCCAACATTAACAAAATCTACACCTATCGATAGAGAAAAATGTCTTGCAGGTAAAAATGAATTTTTATATAGGACAGCTAGTAACCATCCACAGCAATTAAGAGAGTTATCTAATTGAGCCGTGGTACCTACAACACCTGATACTGTATATGTTCCAGAATATTTTACATATGAAGTAACATCTGCCCAATTAGTATAAAATAAATTAGGATTACTAGCACTAGCTCCTGTTGTAGGATATCTTTGTTTACCACCTGGGGATACTGCTTGTGTTTGATACGTAACGGGAGTAGTGGTAGGAGCACTTGTTGGATATTGAAAATTAATAGAATTGCCTACGAGTGATTGATTATCTTCTTCTCCTGACTGGCCATATCTTACAATAGAACTACCCCCCCAAATTAAATATGCAGTTTGAACGGTGCCATTTTTAGGGAGATTCAATACTGCTTGGGATGAATTGTCACTTATAGTTAAAGTAGTACCATTTGGATAACTTGTAGTATTACTAGCTGTGTTAGTAGTTATATATGCACCTATAGCATTAGCAGTTCCAGCTTGAGCACTATCAGTAGCTTTACTCAATCCCATAGTATTTCCCGTAAAAGTCATAGCTCCAAGAGCATTAGTTTGAAATACATTATATAATGCCATAATTATCTCCTTTCTAAAATTTATATAAATATAGGTTGTTGAATAACTAATTTTTACAAATGTTAAAAAGCATTTATGAGCGAGCATGTGTTAATAATTTTAAGTGTGCATTAGTAAGTTCTTTAAAAATTTAAAAAAGTAAGTGCGTTAGCGCGATGAAAACTATAGATTCCAAGGATATTTTCTAGAACTTATTTTGCTGTTAACCTTATTAAATTCGTCTATAAGATACGATAAAAGAACCCACTTAACATGGCGTTCATAGCGTTTTTGTCCGTAAAGTCTAGGGGTTTCTAGGTTATAGAGTCCTTTAAGTATAGAAAATAATTGTTCAATTTTTAGCCTATTTTTATATAAATTTTTACCTATTGGCGATTGCATAAAAAGAGCATTTTTATATCTAGATTCATCTTTAAAAGATTCTATACTCTTTGCTTTACGCATATTTACGTCTGTTAATAAATTATATTCTAGAGTTTTAGAAACTTTAAACCATTGATCATCATCGGCAAGTACAATAAATGGATTATAAGTTTTCAGTTCATATAACAATCCTTGGACTTGATTATCATATACATTTGCAGTAGTTATAGAAAATGATAAAGGTAATACATTATTACATACACAAGCGGCACAATGTAACTTATCGCTCTTAAAGAAAATGTAGAATGGTCAGGAACTTCTTTTAAACCTATAATCTTTTGAAATACAATATCTTGTTCAATTTTATATTCAAGTTCTCTAAGACTAAAAATACTATTATTTACACCATATATCATACATGCAACAATTTGTTGATCTGAATATTTAGGTGGTCTACCTTTAGCTTTTCTAGTATTAATGCCAAGTTTATTAAATGCAATATTAACAGTTTCAAAAACTTTAAAATAAATGTTTTCGCTTTGTATATTTAATGTTATAATCATACTTGAGTCATCCTTTGTATATTATGGTTTTTTTAGCGAGAACATTATATCACAAAGTGATGACTTATTTATTTTTTTGTACTTTTAATTATTCAACAACCTAAAATAGATTTAAATACATACGATATATAATTTTCATATTTTCTATAAAAACCTTAATAGCATAGTATGAACAAATATATATTATGTTTCAAAATTAAAAGTCAAAATATAAATACATATTTTCACTTTTAATTTTCTTCACAACAATTCAAATCATCTAAAGATTTAGGAAATTCTTTTACTGTTATAGTTATAGTTGATGTATTGGAAGAACCAATTACATCTGTTACTAATACTGAAAAAGAATCTACGCCTACAAAGTTAACTTCGGGAGTATATGTCCATGTTCCGTCAATATTAACTTTTACATATCCATTCTTACTAGGGGTATAAAGAGTATACTCTAAGATAGAATCATTTAATGTAAGTGCTAGTACTTTTCCTATTATAGGGAAATTTTTATAAGTTGTTTTTTTATAATTAAAAGTTATAGGATTTACATCAGTAGGAGAAGGATTAGATCCAGTATTAGAATATATAGTTTTAGTAGCTATAACGCTATTAGTTACGGGAGTATTATTTGGAGATAGAAATTCATAATCTACAATAGCCGAGTTAACATAGTTAATTCCAATAACTTTAACAGTAAATTTAATCGTAGTAGTATCATTAGGGGCAATGGTGCCTAAATTAATACCACTTCCTATATCTCCAGATATAGGATTTCCATTAACAGTTAAAGAGTTAGGTTGCAGAGATAAACTAGATGGCAATGAATCTTTAAATGTAGAATTTTTAATATGTTTATTTGAACTAGGGTTAAAAATAGTAATAGTATAGTCTATGGTATCTCCTATAAAAGCAACATCAGGAATAGGATTGCTGGATACAGCACTTTTAGTAACAACAGGTGTAATGTCAATATCTGAAGAATATATAGTATTAGTACTTGTAATAGTATTAGATAAAAGACCATCGACAGTATTAAAGCTATACTGCAAATTAGCGGAATTAGTATACTGAGAACTTCCATCATTGGGTTTAGAATTAACAATTGCTTTAAATATAATAGTAATAGTTTGCCAAGGATTAATAGATCCAAGTGAAAGACTATCTGTAGGAGAAGAAGTCGATGGTATACCATTTATATTTAAAGAATTTGTTATATAGGAAAGTTCCGAAGGTAAAATATCTTTAAAGATACAATTTTCAATAATATTATTTGTAGTATTAGTAATACTTATTGTATATTGCACTGTATCACCAACTGAAACAGTAGAAGGAATAGCTGTAATATTAATATCGGGTTCTACTATGATTGATGATGTATATAATTTGCATATATTACTTTTAGATGTACCAGATATAAAATTAGGAGAAACTTCGATTTGGTAACTTATATTAGCAGAATTTATATAATTAAATTGATTACTTGGTTCAGCATTAACAGTTGCTTTAAAATTTACTATAACTGTTTGAGATGGAGATATGCTACCTAAGTTAACACCAGTTATAGGAGAGTCAGTAGAAAGATTTCCATTAATAGTTAAAGAATTAGCTTCATATGATAATTCAGAAGATAGAGAATCGGTCAAAATTACATTTTGAAAAGTAATACTATTATTATTTGTTATTGAAATACTATATTCCACTGTATCTCCTACAGAAGCAAAAGTTGGAGATACAGTTTTATTTATATCATCAAGAGAAGGAAACTTTGTATCAGTTTGTATTGCAAATAAATTTAATAAATAAGGATTATTACTTGTTATAAAATTTAAAATAGCTGAAGTTTGAGAATTTATAAGTCCAGCAGAAATGTCTACGTTAGTAATATCCCACCCTTGACGACCGGCTGTTATATTCATTCCAGTTAAAATATTTTGATTTCTATCACCAAAGCTACCTGAAGTATTTAAATTACCCGAATCATTGTTTATTTGTGATCCAAAGAAATGGTTAGGTAAGTTTCTAGGACCAGATAGAGAAATTAAATTAGATGAATTATGACCAAACAAAACTCTATTATCACCTAAAGTTGCAGATGCATGCATAGCACTTAATAATAATCTGCCTTTGGGAGAACTCAATTGTGGGGTTTCTCTAAAAGAAGGTGTTATACTAAAAGGTGTAGAAGAAGTAACTTGTTCTAATCCAGAATATATAGATATATTTCTAGCAGGTAATGATGAATTAGTATATACCACAGCAAGTGTCCAACCACCACAGTTATTGGAATTATCAGTAGCTTCGGTAGTAGCAGGAAGTTCATTTACTCTATAGACTCCACTTGAACCATTTTTTACATACTGTGTAACTATTGCATAACAGCTATAAAAAACAACATCTTGAGTTTCATCTGTAAAATAGGTGTTTCGTGGGAAAATGAATTCTGAATTTGGATAAGGAGGAGGAGGTTTTAATATTACACCATTTACAATTGGGTTAATTCTATTTTCGCCGGGAACTTTGCAACAGCCACCCCAAGACAATATAGCAAATAAAACGGTGCTACCCTGTGGTAATTCTAGTGTGGCTTCCGAAGAATTTAAAATATACCTTAGAGTAGTACCGGAAGGATAGGTTGAAACTTGCAGTGAAGTATTAGTAGTTATAAAAGCACCTATAGAATTAGCGGTACCAGCATTTTGACTATTTTCCGTTTTACTCAGTCCAATTGTATTTCCGGTAAAAGTAATGCCGCCATTAAGGATTTGAGAGAAAACTAAATTATTAGGCATATTTAACTCCTTTCTAATAAATGCAATCATAGAAAATATTTACAATAAATATAATATGAAGTTACATAAATTATAGTTAAAAGATAAGATCTCTAAAATGAAATATTATTTATAGAAAAAAGCCGTGATAAGTAGTATTTATCACAGCTTCTTATTTAATAATTTCTGCTACAACAATTTAAGGAATCTAAAGATTGTGGAAAATCTTTTACAAGTATAGTTACTGTAGAAATAGTTGAACCACCGGATTCATTAGTTATTAATACGGAAAAAGAGTCTGTCCCAGTGAAATTTACTGTAGGAGTATATACCCAATTGCCATCAGAAGATACTTTTGCAAAACCGTTAGTTGCAGGTGTATTAATTGTATACGTAAGGTTTCCATCAGTTGGGGTGACAGATAATATTACACCACTTACAGAGAGATTTTTATAAGTTACTTCATCAAAATTAGATGTTATGGGATTAAGGACAGTAGCACGAGTAGATTTAATACTTTTATCTGAAATTAAATTATTTGACATGATATCTCCTTTCTATAATAAAAAGATTCATATAAGCATTAATACTTCATTATATGAATCTTTTTAAATTGAATTAAAAATTATGATTAGTAACAATAATAAGGATTTTCATTAATTTTATACTTACATAATTCTTGAGGAAAAATTATATTACATGGACAACAGTTTATAGGTTCTTGATTTTCAAATATAGATTTAACTGATATGCTTACGGTTGATATAGATGAATCACCATTAGCATCTGTTACAAGTATAGAAAAACTATCTGTTCCTACAAAATTAACCATAGGAGTATATTCCCATGTTCCATCAGTATTTACCTTAGCAAATCCATTTTTAGGAGGTGTGTCTAAAGTATAACTTGTTATGGTAGATGTAGAACTTACTCCAAGTATTTTTCCATCAACAGGGGTATTTTTATAAGCAATTTGTTGATAATTAGGTACTAGAGGTGGGAAAAGGAAAGAAGAAGTTTTTAAATTATTTATATTACTTTCAGTAATTCCCTGTAAAGTTCCATTAGCTGTTACAAAATTATAGTTTAAAGTAACTAAATTTGAATACTGTGCAGTATCATACGGATACTTTACAACATCTGCAGCAAATGTAACTACAGATGAAGCACTAGGATTAATAGTATTAAGCTTAATTCCTTGACTAATATTACCATTATAAGCAACAGAATTAACAGTTAAAGAACTAGGAGTGTATTGAAGTCCTTCTGGTATAAGTGTTTTTAATACAACATTATTTGCAGCTACAGGTCCATTATTTGTTACGGTTATTGTGTATTTAACATTATCTCCAAGAACAACAAAATCGCTACTAGTGGTTTGAGATATAGTAATAAGTGGCGCATTCATATCTATTTGAACACCAAGGGAAGTTGGAATATATATATCTTCAGTAGTCATAAATTGTATAATACCAGAGGTTTGGGAATTAGTTAAAGCATTAGACGCATCTACATTGGTAATATCAACACCTTGACGACCTGCAACTATATTAGTACCCGTTAAAACATTTTGATTTCTGTTACCAAAAGATCCAAGAGTATCGGTTTGACCAGAATCATTATTAATCTGTGATCCGAAGAAATTATTGGAGGGATTTTCAGGTCCAGATAAATTTACTAAATTATTTGCATCAGTTCCAAGGAGAAGTTGATCTCCTGTTATTGGAGCATCACCTTCTAATGCACTTACAAGTATTCTAGCATTGTGGGATCCAGAAATTGGAGTTTGAAAATTAGATATAGGTATTGAAAATGTAGAAGTAGGAGTTATAACTTCTCCACCAGTATATAAACTTAATTTTCTATAAGGTAATTGTGAATTTTTATATACTACAGCAAGGGTCCATCCACAACAATTACTAGTAGAATCTCCAGGAGAAGTAGTACCAACTACATTTCCAGTTTCATAAGTTCCACTAAGGGCTTCAGATACATAACTAGTAACATTGCAAGAATTACAATATACAGAGCTATTTTCATAAATAAAAGTTTGTTGATTTTGAGGATATACTTTGTAAATTTTATTTGCATTATTAGGCAATATGAAGTTTATTGGTAAATTTAATAAGTTTGTATAGTCTTGTCCTAAAACCTTATAAGTTCCTCCCCAAATTAATTCTGCATATAGTACTGTACTTCCATCAGGAAGATTAAGTACTGCTGAAGATGAATTGCTGGAAATAGTTTCAGTAGTTCCAGGGGGGGAAGGATAAGTTAAAATATGGACGTTAGGATTAGTACATATAAAAGCGCCTATAGAATTTGCCGTACCAGCATTTTGTGTATTGGCGGCTTTACTGAGGCCTAAAGTGTTTCCAGTGAAGGTAATTGCACCATTAGTAATTGCAGAAAATATATTATTAAAAGACACGGTTAAATATCTCCTTTCTAGTATTAATTAAAGCTATTAAATAAGAATAGTTGAACTAAAATGTTATTTGTAGTTAAACATATAATTATACTATATATACTATGAAAATTTTAAAATTAGGTTTCTAAAAATATTTAAGAAATATTGAATATATGTAGTACGAAAAATGCAGTTGATTAATATAATATATTGATATATAAATATTTTAAAGTTTTAAGGGAGGAGAATTGCTTTGGAAAACAAGTTAGATTTGCAAGATATTCTAGAAGAATGTATGGTAGGATTTAAGGTTTATGACATATGTAGACAACAAGACTGTTTAGTGCCATCCCTTGGTGATGTCTATCCACAAAGTAATAAAATACCTATAAAACCTGCTAGAAATGGTACTGAATTTACAATAGTAATATTAAGTCAAGACAAAACTGAAACAGTTAATATAGCCGCAGGCGAAATATTTTGTCTACCTCTATCTGTAACTACTGTAAATATTGTTCCAGATAGTTTACAAACCCAAATAATTGTAAAGAGTATAACTAAAAATAGCTATTTAGATAATGGGTATTGGGATGTAGTAATAGAATATAAATTTAATTATGCAATTCAATTACTGTATGCTAATGGTGAAATAGTAAATGCAACTATACAAGGAACTCCAGTTACTTCTATGCAGGCTTATAGTTCATATGAAAAAAAAGTTACTTTATATGGTGCCAAAGGTGGAAAGGGTGTTACTTATTCATTAGCTGGATTACCTAATGTTAATGCTGAAAAACCTACTCACTATATACAAGCTAAAGCTGAGATATTAGAAGCTGATATTTGTGAATTACCTAAATTACCTGAATGTGTACCAACAGGATGTCCACCAAAATGCAATGCTGTATGTGTGACTATAGGTTTGTTTACTATAATTGCTTTAATAAGAATTGTTAAATATAACAACATCTCTCTAGGAGCTTGTAATATACCTAAATGCAATCAAAATATGCCATGTGAAGTATTTAATGCAATACCATTCCCATTTGAACAATTTAGTCCTAATAATCAAAAGAGTTAAATAAGGAGCATTTATGATATATTTAGATAATGCAGCTACTAGTTTTCCAAAACCTAATGAAGTTTATTATGAGGTTTTGAATTGTATGAAAAGCTATGCTGCTAATCCTGGTAGAGGTTCTTATGATATGGCAATAAGGGCAGAAGAAAAAATAATGGAATGTAGAGAAAGAATTTGTGATCTTTTTAATATTAAAAATGTTATGAATATGATTTTTACAAGTAATGCAACGGAGAGTTTAAATATAGTGATAAAAGGCATTTTAAAGCCAGAAGATCATGTTATAAGTACTTATATAGAGCATAATTCGGTTTTAAGACCCATAAATACTATGAAAAAAAAAGGTATAGAAGTTACTTTACTAAAAGTTGATAAACAAGGATATATAGACTTAAAAGAATTAGAAAATTCAATCCAATATAATACTAAAGCAATAGTAATAAATCATGCATCTAATGTACTAGGAACTATTCAAAATATAGAGAACATAGGTAGAATAGCTAAAAATAATAATATTATTTTTGTTGTAGATGCATCCCAAAGTGCGGGAAGCATTCCTATAGATGTTAAAAAATATAATATAGATTTTTTAGCTTTTCCAGGACATAAAGGACTTTTAGGACCAGAAGGAGTAGGAGGATTATATATTAATAGTGATATAAATATTATCCCTTACACTGAAGGAGGTACTGGAAGTGAATCTCAAAGTATGAGTCAACCTGAATTTTTACCAGACAAATTTGAAAGTGGTACTAAAAATACTCCTGGAATTGCTGGACTTTGTGAAGGATTAAAATTTATAAAAAAGGTTGGTATAGAGAACATAAGAAAACATGAGATGAATTTGTGTAAATATTTAATAGATGCTTTAAATAAAATACCTAAAATAATTATATATGGACATACAGATTTTGAGAATAGAGCGCCTGTTGTATCTTTTAATATTGAAAATGTAGATAGTTCTGATGTTGGATATATATTAAATAAGAGTGATATTTGTGTTAGAACAGGATATCATTGTGCACCTTTAATTCATGGGATAATAGGTACAAAAAATAAAGGAACTGTAAGAGTAAGTCCAGGATATTTTAATACAAAAAAAGAAATAGATATATTGGTATGGGAAATTAAAAAGAAACTAGAGAGTATATAATATTTCTCTAGTTTCTTTTATATAAATTTCTATCAAGAAATTTTTTTATAAAAATAGATTTGGTTTATTACTAGGTTGATCTTTTCCAATATTAAGTTGACTAGTTAAAGATGAAATCATTTTTTCGTAGGTTATTAGTTTGTTATTTAAATTTTTTATGATCAATTTATAATCTTTTATTTCATTTTTTAAGTAGTTTATACTATTTTTATTTTTATTATTATTTTTTGTGTTTTTATTATTATTTTTAGAAGTAGTATTATTAGATAATTTTAAATCATAAAACTTTTTTTCAAAATCAGATATAATTTTTTGTTTTTGTAATAATAAATCTGTTAGTTCTTTTACCTTAGAAGTGTTTATTTCTAGTTTTAGTTTTTCATTTAGTAGAGAATCATATTTTTCTTTTAATAATAAATAATTAGACTGTATATTATTTAGTTTATTAAATGATAGTGAAGAGTTATTTTTTTCTTTTTGTATTATATGGTTTAGTTCATTAATTATTTGATCTTTATTTGAAAGTTTTTTTTCATAAGACGAAAGTTTTTCTTTCGTATTAATTATATATTCTTTTATATTTTCGGGAATGTAGTTATTATTTTTTAATTTAGAGCTTATTTCATAACTTTGCTTTATTGAATTATATAGTGCAGTAGGAAAAAAAGTTAGTCCATTATCAGGAGTAATGTATAAATAATTTATACAAGTATGTTTATTATTGGATTCATCATAATAAGAAAGATAAGAGGTTTTTAATAATGATTTAGGTAATGATTCTGTTTCGATATTACTCACGTTTAGTCCATTGTCATTAGAAAAGCAACTATAAATGGAAGTATTATTAATCCACATATCCCAAATAGTATCACTTAATTTAAAAAAACAAGGAAAAAATATATCTCTTGTACTTTTAAATATAGTAATATAGTTTAAATCTAGAAATAATCCAGAACAATGAATTAAAAGGTTTTGCGAATCGGAGTTTTTAATATATAAGGTATGAATGGTGTTGTTATTGCAACATAAAGAAAAATCTTTATAAGGTGTTATATTTTTATCTATTGTGTAGCAATCTGACCATTTATAGTTTTGACAATTAAATATTTTATATACTAATTTATAGTTCTTATCTAGTTTTTCATACAATATTACCAAACTCCCATTATCTAAGATACTTATTTCAAATGGTTTATCTAGATTAAGTATAGCATTATCTATACTAATGGGTTTAGAAAGATTTAGATCCAAATCAATTGTTTGATAAAAAAGAGTTTGGCTAGAGTTTGAAGTTAAACTAATACTATAAAAAATATGAATTTTACTATCATAATATAGAGCTTTTATTGTAGCCTTTTTTAATACATTCCCTTTCCATTTAAGAATTTTTGTATGTTCCCATGTTTCATTTGAAAAAAGACTCATTACAATATTACCTTCATTAGTTTGATGTATTAAGCATAATTGGTTTTTAGGAAGAAGTACAGTAGCAAATGAATTATTACAGTGTTTTTGCAAAATTGAAGCAGCAGACCATTTTTTATTAATAAGCTGTCTGTAAATAATCCCCAATTTCTTATTATATGTTATATTCCATAAATTTCTATGTGACATTCTTATTGTATAAAAATCATTATTTAATAGTTTCATAAGTATCTCCTTTTATAAAATTCATTTTTATAGAATATATGATTGTTTGTATTTAAAAATTCTTATAAAAGTTTTTAAGATATATCACATAAATAGGAATAAGACATATTATGTTATTAGGGATTATATATATTAATAAATATTTATAGGAGGATAGATATGGAAGATAATTTAGATGTAAAGAGTTTGCCTAGAACTAAAGATGCTACAGCTCCAACTGAAGAATGCGTAATAGCCATGAAAGTGTATGGTAAATGCAGACAACAAGATTGTTTGAAACCAGACTTTGTTGCACCAGAAGTAGGTGTTGAATCAATACCTATAAATGCTTCAAGAAGTGGAGAAGAGTTGAATATTCTTCAAATAGGAGGTACTACCCTTACAACAGCTATACCAACATCAGGAATAATATCATTTAATCCTAATTTGGTAGATAGTGTACAAATAGTAGAAGGAAGTTTTGTAATATCAGATATAAGAATATCAAACATACAAGCACAAAACCTTTTTGTATCAGATGGATATTGGAAGGTTACCATAAGATATAGATTTAGTTATAGATTAAATTTATTAGATGCAACTGGAAATATTTTAAATGTAGGATTAGGATCAGCAGCTACAGTAACCAAGACTCAAAATTATATTTGTGCATACAGTGAATACGAAAAACAAGTAGTATTATTTGGAGGAGTAGGAGGTAAGGATGTAGTTTTAGCTTCTAATTTATTTGCAAACAATGGTCCATATTCTTATCAAAACGCACCGTACGTATTAGTAGAAGCTAAAGCAACACCTCTTGCAGTGAATGTTGGAACAGTTACAAATCCATGTAGTGCTCAAGCATGCGGAAATACTATAATAGGTGTAACAATTGGATTATTTACAATAATTAAATTGTTTAGACTTGTTAATACGACAATGTTAACTAATGGACCATGTGACATACCTGTATGCAATCCTATAATTCCTGGAGATCCATGTTCATTCTTTAATGAAATACCATTCCCATTTGAAGATTTTGATCCAGCATCTAAGTAGATAGTGTGAAATGATTTTTTATATAAAACTGTTGACAAATTTAATATTGTCAACAGTTTTAATATTTTTACAATAAAATATTAAAGTAACATATTTATGTAATTTTAAATATTATAGTAATAGAGGAGGGGAAGTATGGATAACTCATGTATAGTAGTTTTTAATTCATCATCAAATAGTATTCATATGTTTAAAATATTAAAGGATCAAAGATTAAGTGTTGATCTTATATCAACTCCGTGTACAATATCGTCTGGTTGTTCTAGAGCTATAAAATTTTCTTTGAGTGATTTAGATAAGGTCATAAAATCAATAGAAGAAGATAAAATAATTGTTAAAGGTATATATGAAAAAGTGTATACTTCAACTGCTTTTTACTATAAAAAAATATATTAATTAAGAAGAGGCTGTCTTCAAGTGAAAAATTATCAAACTTAAGACAACCTCTTTGTTATTTATTTAAGAACTTCAGCTACAGTTAAAGAATAAAAGGAACCAGTATCAATTCCAGCAGTTTGAGTAGCAGTTGCAAATCCAATGTCATTTGAAAGAACAAAGTTATAAGTTATTGTAGTACCTGGACAATCAATACTAGAATTTGGGCAAACACTTGGGCACAAGGAAGATAATGGATTAGAATCTAACCATTCAAAGGATAAATTACCTAGATGAAACATGTTAGCTTCATAATTAACCTTTTCTAGATTATAACCTGTTTCATATATGAGAGTACTAGTTCCATCAACGACTCTTATAATATCTAAAAGTAAAGGACCTATTACAGTTCCAGTAGCAGTATCCGATATGTCAAAATCAATAGATCCACTTAATAATACAGAACTATTAATGTTTTGTAATGTTATGGGAATTGTTTCAATAGTAACCTCACTAGGGGTAGTGCCTTGAATCATCTTATCTGTAGGGGATGCGATTGATATATTTTGAATATTTGTTACTCCTGTTCTTAAAATTAAGTTTTCTTGCAAAATATTACCTCCTTTTATAAATATAATATTATAGGCTTAAATAAAAGAAAGGGATGTCCAAATTTAATAGATTATTATAATGTTTTATTTTGAAATCTCAACTAGAGTTAAGGAGTAATAATCTTGAGCAACTAAACCCGCTGATTGAGTAGTATTAGGCAATCCAAGAGTAGCAATTTGAAAAGTATAATTTATGGGAGAATTAACACAGGTATCAGTAGAATTTAGACAAGGATCTGGACATAAAGAAGATGATGGATTATCTATCCATTGAAATCCAAACTGATAGCTCATATTTAAATTTGTTAAATAAGGTATAAGTTCATATAGAAAATCACTTCGATATATAATGGTATTGACTCCGTTTACTGAACGTAGAATTTGAAGAGATAAAGGACCAATTGTATTATCAGCTACAGTATCTTGTATAGTAAAGGTTATGGTTCCAGTTAATAAAACAGAGCTATTAATATTATTTAAAGTTATAGGTATTGTTTGTAGTATAGCTGTTGATGCTGCAGTACCAGTAAGAAGTATAGGAGTAGTTACGATTTTAGAAACATTTGTTAAATTAGTCGAACCAGTTCTTAAAACTAAATTTTGTGGCAACAATATTACCTCCTTTAATTAGTATTAGCTTTGTTTTGGTATTTCAGCTACGGTTAGGGAATAGAAGTCATCTATTACTACCCCAGATACCTGAGTAGCAGAGCCTAATCCGGGAGTAGTGAGATTAAAAGAATAAGTTATTGTAGCAGCAGGACATGTACCACTAGAAGCGATACAGGTAGCAGGACATAATGAAGAAGTTGGATTTACATCTAACCAGTGAAACTTAAAATGTTTAAAAGAAGTTGATGAGGCTAAATAGTTTATATTTTGGATTCTAAAAGTTTGAGTTAATACGGTTGTAGAATTTCCATCAACTGTTCTTATAATTTGTAAGGAAAGAGGACCAAGTTCGGTACCAGCATTGGCATCAGTTGTAGTGAAATCAATTACTCCATCTAATAAAACAGAACTATTAGTGCTGTTTAAATCTATAGAAAGTGTTTCAAGTGTTTTTGTTTGTGCTGTAGTACCTGTAAGTGTTGTATCAACAGTGGCATGTTTGGAAATATTTACAAAATTGGTAATTCCAGTTTTTAAAAGTAAATTTTCTAGCAACAGCAATACCCCCTTTTTACTATCAATATATATTATGAATAATAATATTAATTAGTTACATAAGATGAATTTATAAGATTTTATTATAAAAGCCCCTATAAATATATAAGGGCTGTATTTAATACAATTTTTTAATTAATCCACAAGCGATTCTTTTTCCAGAGTTTCCAGAAGGTTGACTTCTATAATCATCAGGATTTTCATGTATAATTACTGATAATCCGATAACATCTTGAGGTTTAAATCTATCTGTAAAAAAGCACATTTTGCATAATCCATGGTTAGAGAATAAAACAGGAAAATCCCCTGCATGATTACCATGAGGTTGATTGTCTGGATTCCAGTGACCACTTGCGCATGTAAAAGGATTATCAGGGTCACCTATATCACAACAACCTACAGAGTGAATGTGGAATCCAAAAGGACCTATAGGTTGTGAAGTTGGAGTTGCAGGTTTATAGTTTGGAAGTCCTTGAATGCATACTGAAACTTCTGTACCACATGGTACAGGAAAAAAATATACAACACCTTTTAAATTTGGATGATGAGGACCACCATTTACATGAGCTACTGCTTTAGTATTACATGTAGATGAGCAGCAACAATTTCTATAACAAGGATCACATCCACAATTAGAATCTAAATTGGAATTTTCAAAGTTAGAATACATAAACATACCTCCATAAAAGTTAGATAATAATACATATTATGCGAGGCTATTTTTAGGTGTTAATAAAATATATACAATCTATATATCATGTGATAATAAACGTGAATAAAATACCTAGGTTGTTTAAAGGTGCTTTCTTTTGTTATAATGTATTACTAGGTGTAACAATAGATCGAGGAGAGATAACTTATGAATAAAATCGAATTACTAGCTCCAGCAGGAACTATGGAAAGTCTTTACGCAGCGGTACAAAATGGTGCAGATGCAGTGTATCTTGGAGGAGCAAAGTTTTCAGCTAGGGCTTATGCTTCTAATTTTGATGATGAGAATATGATTAAAGCTGTAGAATATTGTCATTTAAATAATGTAAAGATTTATGTAACAGTAAATACTTCAATGAAAGAAAATGAAATTAAGGAAGCATTGGAGTATGTAGAGTTTTTATATAAAATAGGAGTAGATGCTTTAATAATTCAAGATACGGGACTTGCAGCTCTTATAAAGAGAAATTTCCCCAAATTTGAATTGCATGCATCAACTCAAATGAGTATACATAATGCAGAAGGTGCAATTTTTCTTAAAAACTTAGGATTTTCAAGAATTGTTCTTGCAAGAGAGCTAAAGGTGAAAGAAATAGAATACATATCAAAAGATTTAAATATAGAAACAGAAATCTTTATTCACGGAGCATTATGTGTGTCTTATTCAGGTCAATGTCTTATGAGTAGCATGATAGGTGGAAGAAGTGGAAATCGTGGACGTTGCGCACAACCATGCAGGCTTCCTTATGAAATTATAGATAATAAAAGAAAAAAGAAAGCAAAAGGATATATTTTAAGTCCTAAAGATGTTTGTACCATAGATAATATAAAAGAGATTATACAAAGCGGAACTACTTCTTTAAAGATAGAAGGTAGAATGAAAAGACCAGAATATGTGGCAGGTGTTGTTTCAGCATATAGAAAGGCAATAGATAAAGCTAACTTTGATATTGAAAGTGAAAGAAAGAAATTACTTCAATTATTTAATAGAGAAGGATTTTCTAAGGCTTATTTATTTGGTAACGTGGGAAGAGATATGATGTCCTATAGATTTCCTAAAAATACTGGGGTATTAATAGGAAAAGTAAATAAAGATTTATCAATTGAATTAAAAGAAAATATAAAACTTCAAGATGGAATTAGATTTGGTGGAGAAGGATTTACTATTTTTAAAATAGTAAAAGATTCACAAAACGTAGAAGAAGCTTTTATAGGAGATAGAGTAAAGTTAAAACCTACTAGGTATAAAGCAGGGGATTTATTATATAAAACTTCAGATACCACTCTTTTAAGTTCGTTAGCTAAGTCTTATGAAGATATATATGGAAAGAAAAATCCTATAAGTTTATCTGTTAGTTTTAAAGTAGGGGAGTCTTTAACTTTAAAGACTAGTTATAAACAAAAAGAATATAAAATTTCAGGAGAAGTAGTTCAAAAAGCTGTAAATAAGCCAATGGATAAAGAAAAGCTGATTAAAAACTTAAATAAGACAGGAGATACGGCTTTTGCTTTTGATAAAATTGAGTTTACAATTTTTGAAGAAGGATTTATACCTGTATCTTCAATAAATGCAGCTCGTAGAGAATTAATAGATAATATTATTAATGATATAAAAGCTAATGATAAAAGACAATTTAACAATGATTTAGATTTAAATTTAAATATAGATAATAATAAAGATGTAGATTTAGTTGGAAATTCAATAATTACTGTTGTAACAACTGAACAATTAAAAGCAGCACTAGATTGTGGATTTAACAATATTGCTGTTGAAGTATCTATGAGACATTGTGATATAGATTTAAAAAAAATAAACTGTAAAAATTTATATATAAAAACATCAACTATAATTAAAGAAGAATTTGAAAGCGTGAGCATGTTCATCGAAGATAATATAGATTTAATAAAAGGAATAATAACAGCTAACTCAGGAATAATAAATAGATTTAAAGAAAAAGTTCAAATAATAGGTGATTATAAATTAAATATTTTTAATAGTTATAGCTTAGAATTTTACAAAGATATTTTAGATGTTGCAACATTAAGTTTAGAACTAAATAAGAAAGAAATAAGGGAAATAACTAAAAAGACTAAATTCCCATGTGCTATTATGGTATATGGTAAACCAGAACTTATGGTTAGTGAATACTGTCCAATAGGAAGTGTATTTGGCGGTAAAGATAGCAAAAGATCTTGCAGTGGAGAATGTTTAAAAGGAGATTATATATTAAAAGATAGAATGAATGCTGAAATGCAAATAAAGACAGATAAATATTGTAGAAGTCATATATATAATTCTACTCCTATTAATTTAATATCTAATTTAGATGAGATTAAGGCTGGTAATATTAATATATTTAGATTAGAATTTTTAAGCGAAGATTATGATGAAACTTTAAATATACTTAAAAGTTTCAAAAATGAAAGATTTCAAGGAGATTTTAAGAATTATACCAGAGGACATTTTAAAAGAGGTGTAGAATAACATGAATCATAAAGCTTTAAGGGTTTTAGAGTTTGATAAAATAAAAGAAGAATTAAAGAAATATACTCAAACATCAGCGTCAAAAGACTTAATTGATGAACTTCAACCATATGAAAATGCATATGAAGTACGTGAACATTTAATGGAGACAAAAGAAGCATTTGAGATATCTATAAAAAAAGGAGATGCTCCTTTTCAAGGATTATATGATGCAAGAGAAGGAATATCAAAGGCGCAAAGAAAATTTACTCTTCTTCCAGTGCAACTTCTTAGAATTGCAAATTTATTAAAATGCTCAAGAAGATTTAAATCATATGTTAAAAGTGATGATGAGAATGAAAAATACACAGTGTTAGAAAGTATTACAGAAGGAATTGTACCATTAAGTGGATTAGAAGAAGAAATATTTAAATGTATAATTGGAGAAGAGGAACTTTCAGATAGAGCAAGTACTACTCTTTTTAATATAAGAAGATCATTAAAGGATAAAACAAGTTCTATAAAATCTAGAGTTAATTCTCTTATTAGAACGTATTCTCAGCATTTACAAGAGAATATATATACAGTAAGAGGGGAAAGATACGTACTTCCAGTAAAAGTTGAACATAAGGGTGCTGTTCCAGGACTTGTACATGACCAAAGCTCCTCAGGAGCAACCTTATTTATAGAGCCTATGAGTCTTGTTGATTTGAATAATGAAATAAAGGAATTAAGACTTAAAGAAAGAGATGAAATAGAGAGGATACTTACAGTTCTTTCAGGAAAAGTATACGATAATATAGACGTTATTAAAGTTAATGCAGACATACTTTGGGAGCTTGATTTTATATTTGCTAAAGCAAAGTATGCTGCAAAGTTGGATGCTATTTGTCCTACTATAAGTGAGGATGGTCACTTTAATATAATAAGAGCAAAACATCCGCTTATAGATCCAAAGAAAGTAGTTGAGAATAATATATATTTAAGAGAAGGCATAGCATCTCTTGTAATTACAGGGCCTAATACAGGTGGTAAAACAGTTACTTTAAAAACTGTAGGACTTATGCATATAATGGCAATGAGTGGACTTATGATTACAGCAGCACAAGGGTCAACTATAAGCTTTTTCAAAGAAGTTTTTGCAGACATCGGTGATGAACAAAGTATTGAGCAAAGTTTGTCAACATTTTCATCTCACATGACTAATATAGTAAATATTATAGATAATGCAGATGAAAATTCTTTGGTATTATTTGATGAACTTGGAGCAGGAACAGATCCTACAGAAGGAGCTGCACTTGCTGTATCTATTCTTGAAAATTTAAGAGAAAGAAATACAAAGGTAATAGCAACAACTCACTATAGTGAACTTAAAGCATATGCGCTAAAAGTAGATAGAGTTGAAAATGCATCTGTAGAATTTGATGTTGAAACATTAAGACCTACATATAGACTTCTAATAGGGGTTCCGGGAAAATCTAACGCTTTTGAAATATCTAAAAGGCTCGGTCTTCCAGATTATATAATAGAAGATGCAAAAAAAGGTATTGATGAGGAAACTCTTAAATTTGAAGATTTAATACAATCACTTCAACACAAAAATATTAAAGCGCAAGAACATGCAAGGGAAGCTGAGGGTGCAAGAGAAGAAGCTGTTAAACTTAAAGAAAAATATGAAAGTAAATTAGATAAGTTTAAGGATATAAGAGAAAAAGCAATTTTAAATGCTCAAAAGGAAGCTAAAGAAATTATTAAAGACGCTAAAGAAGAATCAGATAAAATTTTAAAAGATATAAGAGAACTTGAAAGAATGGGTTATTCTTCAGATGTTCGCAAACTTTTAGAGGAAAATAGAAAGAAATTAAAAGAAAAATTAGAAAAAACGGAAGAAAAGCTAACCAAACCAAAAGAAATTGGTGAACCTATTGACAAAGTGGCTGAAGGTGATGAGGTTTATCTTCCTAAATTTGATACAAAAGTTATGGTGCTTACAAATCCTGATAGCAAGGGGGATGTTCAAGTACAAGCAGGAATTATGAAAATAAAAGTAAATATAAAAGATTTAAGAAAAACAAAAGAGACAAAAATAGAGAAGAGACAAAGAAAGAAGAGAGAAGTTAGCTTAAACTTAAAATCCGTAGCTTCATCAGTTGATTTAAGAGGAATGGATTCACAAGAAGCAGTATATACGGCTGATAAATATTTAGATGATGCTTGTATGGGCGGACTTGGAGAAGTTACTATAATACACGGTAAGGGAACAGGAATACTAAGAAATTCTATAAATGATATGTTAAAAAGACATCCTCATGTAAAAAGTTATAGACTTGGCAATTATGGTGAAGGTGGAAATGGAGTTACTGTAGTAGAACTTAAATAGAATTATATAGAGAGGTTTTATTATGATAGTTATAAGTGCTTGTCTATGTGGAATTGATTGCAAATATAGTGGCGGAAATAATTTAAATCCTAAGGCTTTAAAACTTTTAAAAAAAGGTAAGGCAATATTAGTTTGTCCAGAACAAATGGGAGGATTAGGTACTCCTAGAACTCCATGTGAGATAATGGGTGGAGAAGGAGAAGATGTATTAAATGGAGAAGCTAAAGTTATAAGCAAGGAGGGTGTAGATTGTACTAAAGAATTTTTAAAGGGTGCTTATGAAGCTTTGAAAATTGCAAAAGAAGTAAATGCTAAAAAAGCTATTTTTAAATCTAAAAGCCCTTCTTGCGGATTTGGGAAGATATATGATGGAAACTTTAGTGGAAATAAAATAGACGGAAATGGCGTTACATCAGCACTGTTTCTGAAAAACGGTATAAAGATAGTTACGGAAGAAGAATTATAAAGATGAACAATTAAAAAAGAAATAGCATATATAAATAGGAATTAACTAATAACATAAAATAGTATATTTAATAGCAAAAAAAATGTAGGTAAATTTACTTTATATAAATTTACCTACATTTTTTCTATACTATGCAGTTTGAAGGGTGCCTTTGTCCATTTTAAAAAGTTCATCACATAATATATCAATGTCTTCTTTATTATGACTAGTAAGTAATATGGTTTTGCCTTTACTTTTTAATTCTAAAATTAAATTTCTAATATTTTTTACACTGTCAAAATCCAGTCCATTCATAGGTTCATCTAATATAAGTATAGATGGATTTTCCATTATGGCTTGAGCTATTCCAAGTTTTTGTTTCATACCTAAGGAATATTTTTTTACTCCTTTTTTATTATTAGGATCCAGACCCACTTTTATTAGTGAATCCTTAATTTCTTTTTCGCCTATTTTACCTTGGATATCTGCTAATAATTTTAAATTTTTAACAGCAGTATAATTAGGGATAAATCCAGGGTCCTCTATTAAGACACCCACATTCTCTGGAAAACTAGTATCTTTGCCTATTTCTTTTTCATTTACAAAAATATTACCTTCAGTTGGTTTTATTAGTCCACAAATAGCTTTAAATAACATACTTTTACCGCAGCCATTATGACCTATGATTCCATAGATTTTATTTTTTTTAATATTTAAATTAATATTATTTAGTATAACATCACCTTTGATGTCTTTTGTTAAATTATTGATTTTTATAACTGTTTCTTTCAAAATAAAATACCTCCGATTATCTAAAATCTTTTTTCTTTAAAGCTATAAAAGATAAATAAATGCTCAATAGTCCAAGGATTAATAAATAACAAATAGACCACTGCACTGTAAAATTATTCAAAGCTGAGTTTGTAATTGAATGCTTAAAGAAAATAAGTTGCTCTCCAAGTAGCCAAGGAATTATAGAATTAGGAATAATATTGTTAATAAGTGGTTCTGACACAATCAGGCATATGAACAAATAACCATAAATTGATTCGTTATTAAATAGGCTAAAATTAAGAACTATTAATGATAATACTATTAATCCTAAAAACAATAATATAAATATAGACATTGTTATTTTATACACAGACCAGGAGCTTGTACCATTTAAAAGTATGTTTTCACTTGCAAATTTACTTATGCAATTTTCTATTTTAAGTTTAGTTAAAAGTCCTACTATTAATGTCACTATATAAAAAGTTATACAATATAAAAATGAAAATATTGATATAGATATTATTTTACTAAGTAACCATTGAGATAATGATTTAGTTCTAATTAAAGAATATAAGTATCTTCCTTGCCATTCTTTATAAAAAAAATTTCCTATAAAAAACATAAATAAAATAATAGGTAAAAACCATTTTAGAAAATCCATAATGGTATTATTACAAGGTCCTAAAAAATTTATTAAAAAAAGGTCAAATATATTAAGTTTTGCTTTGGATATACTTCCTGTAGTTAACATAGAATATGAATACATTGATATAATGAAAAAAGAAGAAATAGTTATTAAAGTTATTTTTAAATTTATTAATGAACATAAATCCTTTTTTATACAATTTTTAAGCATCATTATTTTTTATCACCACTATTCAAATCACAATTTCTTAATCTAAAATTTGATATTAAAATTAGTATTAAATTAAAGAATATAAAAACTAATAAAGAAATAATAAAACCATTACTAGAATAATACATTGAATTAGGTAATGATACATTTGTTCCATATGAAAGATAATTTAAATAATTAGGTATATCAATAACAGGATTCAGACCAAAGATAGTTAGTGCCCATGCCAATATTACAGGTAACAACATTAGTTTTCTTCTTCCAAAGCATACAAAACTTATGAGTATAATGACTCCTAATGTTCCAAATCCTAATATAAGTAATATTAAACTACATATCAAAGCAATTATAGGACTCTCGTATGTTACAACAATGTTTTTAGGTAGCAAGGCGAAAGACTGTGCAAAAGTACTCCAGGTGCCATTGTATGGAATTTGAAGTGAGCTTATAAAAGCAACTATAAATTGAAGCATAACAAATATAATTGATATTATGTATATTATAATAATTTTACTTATGATCCATTTTGTAGTCGAACCGATTCTTATTAAAGAAGAACTATTAAAACTTGAAGTTATTGCCAGTATCATAAGGTATATTATTATTGGAGTATAAAAATATATTACAAAATGTTGTTCAGTAAGAATATTAAATAATACATCAATTTTATTGAAAGGTTTTTTAATATTAGATGATTTATATAAAACATCATGAATTGTCCAAATGCTTACAATAAACAAACTAGATATTATAGGAATCCATTTATAAGAAAATATATTTTTGCAAAAATCTAATCGAGCTAAGTTTAATAGTATATTGCTCCTTTTAGTCATAGCAATCTTCCTTTATCAAAGTATAGTAATACAATATTATAGCACTGATTAAAATAACTATAATGGAGGGAATAAGTATCCTAATAAAAGCAAAGCTATGAAGTACATATGGTGCAAATGCTTCTGTAGATGATATAAGAGAAAAACATAGTAGTTGAAATAAAAAACTATTTATTATGTGATATAAAAATGGTATTGCTAAAACAATAAAAATATTATTTGCAATTAATGAAATTGCATATGAAAATGTAGCCCAGATAAATCCATGCAAAAATCCCCAAAGACAGAAAATTAATATATAAATATTAGGATTGCTTTTTATAAGGTAAGAAAAAGGATCTTTTGATATTAGAAGTTCATGATTACTTACCTGTGAGGGAGTTAAAAAAATGTGTTTTAATACTAAAAATAATATTAATGAAGATATAAAGATAACTAAACCACCAGTAATTCCATTGGCAATACCTTTAGCAATTAAATATTTATTTTTGTCAGCTCGTGTATATACACATTTTAAAAAATGGTTTTTTCGTTCTACTGATAAAGTATATGCATAAGGAATAGATACTAATAGTGGAAAAAATATTGAAAGATATTCTTGACCTCTCGTCCACAGTTCTACGTAACAGTAGCTATTAGTATGCTGCATCCATTCAGGTGATTGAATAAAACAACAAATAGTCCCCAAAATTATGCAAATTAAAAAATTTATATTAATAAGAAATCTTTTTAATTCTAATTTTAAAAGTTTCAACATAAATGACACTTCCTTTTATATTTATTCATGATTTTTTCTTAGATTTATTTTCACTCCCCTTTCTTAAAAATAAAGTTGAATTTTTTATTATACATAGGATATAAAAATTATTTCGCATTAGTTAATTATAGATAGAATTTATTACAAATTACTTAACAAAAATCTTAAGAATTTCTTAACAGGAAAGCCAATATGTATATTATTCTTTTTTATGCTAATAATAGAAGGCATAGGAGGGATAATAATGGAAGTGTTAAAAGCCGAAGAAAGAGTTAAAGATTCTGTGCATTCTGCTAGACGTGAGAGAAAAAAAGGAATGGTTCCAGGGGTGCTTTATGGAGCTGGAATACAAAATTTATTATTTGAAATAGGAGAACTTGAGTTAAATAGGGAAGTTTTAAAGCATGGTGAGCATGGAGGAATTAATTTAGAGATTAATAATAGACAGCACCAAGCGATAGTAAAAGAAGTGCAAAAGGATCCAGTAACAAAAAAAATAATTCATGTAGATTTACAAGAAGTAAATAAGGAAGAAATAGTTCAAACAGAAATTCCTATAGTATTTAAAGGCGAAGAATTGATATCTAAAAGAGGAGATACTATTCAAAAAGAAAAATCTAACATAAGAGTTAAAGCAAAATACGATGATATACCTAGCCACATTAATATAGATCTTTCTAGAATGAGTGCAGGAGATGTTTGCAGAATAAATGATGTAGAAATGTCAAGTGAAATAACATGTTTAGATGATATGGATACTATTTTAGCTGTTGTTATGGGTAGAGCGGATAATAGACCTGATACAGATGAACTTGAAGCAATTTCACAAGAGTCAGTACCAGAAGAATAATTTCATGTATTTTATTAATATAAACATTAAGCTGATAAAGAAAAAAGCTATTGATAAATTATTTTTATCAATAGCTTTTTATGTGCGCCCAGCATGGGCGCAATCTATAAGGTGAAAGTCCTGAACGCCGAAGGTGATATAGGCGTTAGCCAATGACAAGGGTGTCCATCGTGAGGTGGAATCTGAAGGAAGTCGGATAGCAAAATTCCGGTCTGAGGAATACGAATCACATAAGAGGCTGGCTATAGCTGGATGAGTTTGCATAACAAAACAAAGTCCGTATCACCCGAAAGTTATTGCAGTATATGTGGCAGATATATGGAATGAAAGATTGCGTTCTTACCTGGGGAGGTCTGATAGATATATCATTAAAGGATGAACTTCCTACATGATAACCTACATAGTGATATGTAACTGAACTATCAGAAGTCAGCAGAGGTCATAGTACCACACTATGTGCACGTAGTGCGGGAAGGACTGAACATTAGGAGGTTTTCAACTTTGAATAATTCAAATAAATTACAAAGAAAGCAGACAACTCAATATAGAGGTCGCCTTGTGGAAGTAGAAGTGGAACTTCAAGGTAAACGAGGGGCGCAGAGTAATAATTTGGCGTTAGCAAAGGGAGAAAGAGAAAACAATGTAGTAGATGATACTAATAATCTACTTGAAAAGGTTTTAGCTAGAGAAAATATGCTAAAAGCTATGAAAAGAGTAGTTGCCAATAGAGGAAGTCATGGTATTGATGGTATGAGAGTCGATGAACTTCGAGGGTTTATTATCAAAAATTGGCTAACAATTAAGCAAAAGTTATTAGAAGGAAGGTATAAACCTTCACCAGTTAGGAGAGTGGAAATACCAAAACCTGACGGTGGAATTAGATTGCTTGGAATACCTACTGTACTTGATAGATTAATACAACAGGCATTAGCTCAAGAACTTAATAAAATTTATGACCCTACCTTTTCGGATAATAGCTATGGATTTAGACCAAATAAAAGTGCTAAACAAGCTATATTAAAATCAAGACAATATATCAATGAGAGGCATAAATGGGTTGTTGATATAGACTTAGAAAAATTCTTTGATAAAGTTAACCATGATATATTAATGGAAAGACTTTCAAGAAGAATAAAGGACAAAAGGGTACTTAAACTAATTAGAAATTATCTTAAATCTGGAATAATGATAAATGGATTGAAGGTAAAATCAGATAAAGGTACACCGCAAGGTGGTCCATTAAGCCCAATACTTGCTAATATTATGCTTGATGAAGTAGATAAAGAACTTGAGAAAAGAGGTCATAGATTTTGCCGATTTGCAGATGACTGCAACATTTATGTCAAAAGTAAAAAGGCAGGATTAAGAGTTATGGCAAGTATAAGAAAAATACTTGAAGGTTTATTAAAACTTAAAGTTAATGAAAATAAAAGTGCAGTAGATTTTGTGACGAGAAGAAAATTTCTTGGATTTTCATTCTATTTTGCAAAAGGCGGAGCCAATATAAGAATACATGAAAAGTCATATAAAAGATTCACAAATAAAATAAGAAAATTAACAAACCGTAATAAAGGTATAAGTATGGAATATAGAGTTTATATGATTAACCAATTAACGATTGGATGGGTTAATTATTTTGGAATAGCGAAAGCTAACGCTAAAATACAAAAAATAGATAGTTGGATAAGAAGAAGGTTAAGGAGTTGTATTTGGAAACAATGGAAAAAGGTTAAAACTAGAGGACGAAACCTCATAAAACTAGGTCTTCCGACCTATAAAGCATGGGAGTATGCAAATACAAGAAAAGGCTATTGGAGAATATCCAAAAGCCCAATTCTTGATACAATCTTAAACAACAAATATATTGAAAATCTTGGTTACAAAAGTATATCTAAAAGATATCAGCTAATACATAATTCTTAATGAACCGCCGTATACCGAACGGTACGTACGGTGGTGGGAGAGGACGCTAAATAAAAATAATTATTTAGCTCCTACTCGATTTTAATGAAGTTTTTATTTATAAATAAATATGGTATAATTTGGAATGAATGCAAAAAATACAAAATAAGTTATTTATTATAGGAGGGAAGTGTAGTGAATTATTTGGAAAAATACAATGAGTGGCTTGAGTCTAGATTTATTGATGAAGAAACTAAAAAAGAATTAAAGAATATAGAAGATGAAAAAGAGTTAGAGGATAGATTTTATAAAAATTTAAATTTTGGTACAGGTGGACTTAGAGGGGTTATTGGAGCAGGTTCAAATAGAATGAATATTTATACTGTTACAAAAGCTACACAGGGACTTGCTGAGTATTTATTAAACAAATATAAAGATGAAGCTATTTCTGTAAGCATTGCATATGACTCACGAATAAAATCACAAGAATTTGCAACTTCGGCAGCTTTAACTTTATGTGGTAATGGAATTAAAGTTAATCTTTTTGAATCTTTAAGACCAACACCTATGCTATCATATACTGTAAAACACTTAAAATCTAAAGCTGGAATAGTTATAACAGCATCACATAATCCCAAACAGTATAATGGGTACAAAGTATATGGAGATGATGGTGGACAAGTGACAGATAGAAAAGCTAAGGAGATTATAACTTATGTTGAAAAGATACAGGATTTCTCAAAAGTAAAATCTATGTCATTAAATGATGCAAAAGATAAAGGATTACTCAATATAATAGGAGAAGAAATTGATAATGATTATATTGGAAGTGTAAAGAAGTTAACTATTAGAGAAGAACTTGTATCAAAAAAAGCAAATAAATTAAAAATTATATACACTCCAATCCATGGAAGTGGTAATGTTCCTGTAAGAAGGGTTCTAAGGGAACTTGGATATGAAAAAGTTTTTGTTGTAAAAGAACAAGAACTTCCAGATGGAACATTTCCAACAGCAGAATATCCCAATCCAGAAGTTCCAGCGGTTTTTGATATAGCTTTAAATATGGCAAAGGACATAAAACCGGATATAATATTTGGAACAGATCCTGATTGTGACAGAATAGGTGCAATTGTAAAAGATAATAATGGAAAATATGAAGTGTTAACAGGTAACATGATGGGGGTTTTACTTACAGAGTATATATTATCTGCATTAAAAGAAAAAAATAAGATGCCTATTAAACCTGTAGTGATTAAAACTATAGTTACAACAGAAATGATAAGGCCTATTGCTAAAAAATTTAATGTAGAAGTTATAGATGTTTTAACTGGATTTAAATATATAGGAGAAAAGATAAAAGAATTTGAAAATGACAAAAATAAAGATTATGTATTTGGATTTGAAGAAAGCTATGGATATTTAGCGGGTACTTTTGTAAGGGATAAAGATGCTGTTATTGCAGCTATGCTAATATGTGAAATGGCGTTGTATTATAAAACAAAAGGAATGAGTCTTTATGATGCTCTTATGAGTTTATATAATGAATATGGATTTTATAGAGAAAGATTAGTGTCTGTAAATCTAGAAGGCATAGAGGGTCAAAAAAAGATAAGTGATACTTTAGATAAATTGAGAAAAATAGATAACTTAAAAATAAATGGAGTTAATATTATAAAGAAATATGATTATGAAAATAGTATGGTAAAGGATATTTTAGCGGGTAAAGAAGAAAATATATCTCTTCCTAAATCAAATGTACTTAAATTTGTATTAGAAGATAATTCGTACTTTGTAGTTAGACCATCAGGAACAGAGCCTAAGATGAAGATATATATGGCTATTATAGGAAAAAGCTTAGAAGATGCAGAAAATAAAATGGATGAATTCAAAAAAAATGTTATGAATTTAGTTGATGAAACTATGAAAAATAGGTAAAATATAATTTTAGTATAAAGAATTAACTGTGTTTTAAAAGTACAGTTAATTCTTTATTTACAAGAAAATATATTAAATATTATAATGTAAACTATATAGTATAATATAGTTAATAAATTACTTAAAGTTGGAGGATAAATATGGACGTAAAAGCTCGTTTTAAGGATAAACTTTCAAATTTATTATTTTTACAAATGAATAAGGAAAGAGTAGAAAAAGTTTTTAACACAAAATTAGAGACTAATGAAGAAGTTTATATGCCAGTCGCAACAGAGGATATAGTTCATAAAGTTAAAAACAATGAAGATGTGGATAATATTCCAGTAGCATTTTTCATTGAAGGAATGTCATATGTACTAGGAACTGATGAAAAATTTAAATATAATGATATTTATGAAAAAATAATTTTTAGTGTACCTAAAGCTAGTGAATTTATAAAAGGCAGAATAGCAAGTTATGTTAAAGAAAAAAAGTATGAAGAAGCTTATATTATTTTAAAAGGACTTTCTAAAGTGGAAAAAACAGAAGAAATATATAATAAGCTCATAATGCTTGCTGATAAGCTAAGAATTTTAAATAAAGAGTATGTAGAAGAAGAGTTAGAGATTATAGATAAAGCAAAATTAATAGAAGGATATGCAATGCCTTATTTATATGAAGCATTAATAAAAAAAGATAAAGAGGATTTTTATGGTGCTTTATTTGGAATAAATAATTATATTGCAAAAGGTGGGGTGGAAACCCCTGAGATATCAGACCTAAAAAACTCTCTTAAAATTGTTAATGATTATGATGAGGGTAAAAAACTTGTATATGATGAACCGCAAAAAGCACTAGATTTATTAGTACCATTATTAAGTGAACTAGGAGATAATGCGGAAATATATTATCATATAGCTGTTGCATATAGAATACTTGAAAATAGTCCTAAAGCAATACATTATTTAGAAAAGTCTATGGAAATAGATAGTTCTTATCCTGAAGTGTTTAATGAACTTGGAATCAATTATGCATGTCTTCAAGATTTTGAGTCTGCAATAGTGTATTTAAGAAAAGTGTTTGAAGTTACAAGATCTATTGAGGTATGCACTAATTTAATAATGTGCTATATAAATATAGGAGATTATAAACAAGCTAAATCACATCTTGAAATAGCAAAAAAAATAAATAATGAAGATGAAATAGTTAAACAGTTAAATAATATATTAAAAGATGCGTAAAATATATATTGTGAAAATATATATTTTGTTGAAGGGAGATGTTTGGTATGAAGGTAAAAAAGGCCATAATACCTGCAGCTGGACTTGGAACTAGATTCTTGCCAGCAACTAAAGCACAACCCAAGGAGATGCTTCCTATAGTAGATAAGCCAACTATACAGTATATTATAGAAGAGGCAGTAGCATCAGGCATTGAAGAGATATTGATAATAACTGGAAGAAACAAAAGGGCTATTGAAGATCATTTTGATAAGTCTGTAGAACTAGAAGATATTTTGGAAGCTAAGGGAAAAGAAGAACTTTTAAATATGGTAAGTGATATATCAAATATGGTTGATATATACTACATACGCCAAAAAGAACCTAAAGGTCTTGGTCATGCAATAAATTGTGCTAAGACATTTGTAGGAAATGAACCTTTCGCAGTTATGCTAGGGGATGATGTAGTAGATAGTGAGGTTCCTTGCTTAAAACAATTAATTAATTGTTTTAATGAATATAAAACAACTATAGTAGGTGTTCAAGAAGTAGATAAAAATAGTGTAGACAAATATGGAATAGTTGAAGGATTTCACATAGAGGATAATGTATATAAAGTAAAAGATTTAGTTGAAAAACCACAGATAAATGAAGCTCCATCTAATGTGGCGATTTTAGGAAGATACATAATAACTCCACCTATATTCGATATATTAAGTAAAACAGCACCAGGTAAATCAGGAGAAATACAACTTACAGATGCTCTTAGAACTTTAATAAAACAAGAAGCTATGTATGCATATAAATTTGAAGGAAGAAGATATGATGTTGGAGATAAACTTGGATTTTTAGAAGCTACAGTAGAATTTGCTTTAAAAAGAAAAGAATTACGACGTCAATTTATGAAATATTTAACAACTATCAAATATAACCCTAAATTTGCAGAATTATATAAGGAAATAAACAAAATATAGAATATATTGAGTTTTAGTTTATGATATAATAGACATGAATTGTATATAAGTTACAAAACATGTCTTTTGTATTTATATATTAAATTATTAGCAAAAAACATTGAATAATTTTAAAAATGATGTAAAATGATTTAGGTAGATAAAATAAGAATCGTTAAGGATGTGATGACTTGAAAAGTAATAAGAAGTTTTTAGTATATGATATTGTGCTAGTAACCTTCTTCTTATATTTTGCTCTATTATTGAGATTTGAATTTAAGATACCTCAGGAGTATATAGGTTTTTTTAAATTATCTATAATTCCTGTTATTGTTATTACGATAATTTGTAATGGAGTATTCCACTTATATGATTATATATGGAAATACGCATCAGTTGATGAACTTATGTCAATAGTGTATTCTGTATCGCTTTCAAATATAATATTTATATTTTATAGTTATTTTATAAGTTATAAATTATTGAGCTCTGTACATTATAGATTTCCAGCCACTGTACATATAATTTTATGGGTTTTATCTATATTAGCTTTAGGTGGAACTAGATTTATGTATAGAATAGTTGGAAGAAATGAAAACTCAGAGTTACTTAATAATAAGGTTTCAAATGTATTAATAATTGGAGCTGGAGATGCTGGTGCAATGTTGATAAAAGAAATTAAAAAGCATCAATCTTTGAATTATAATATAGTTGGACTTATAGATGATGATTTATCAAAAATAGGGCAAGTAATAAATGGTATAAAGATATTAGGAACAAGAGAAGAAATAACAAGAATATGTGAAAATAACAATGTTGAAGAAATATTTATAGCTCTTCCATCAGCGCCATTAAAAGAAAGAAAAGAAATTTACAATTCATGTAAAAAAACAGGGTGCAAATTAAAAACATTACCTGGTATATATGAAATACTCAATGGGGATGTTAATATAAGTCAATTAAGAGATGTTGATATTAATGATTTATTAGGTAGAGATCCTATACAGCTTAATAATGAAAATATAAATGAATACATAAATGGAAAAGTTGTATTAGTTACAGGGGGAGGAGGCTCTATAGGCTCAGAACTTTGTAGACAAATAGTGAAGTTTAATCCTAAGAAATTAGTAATCTTAGATATATATGAAAATAATGCATATGATCTTCAGATGGAATTAAGATATAAATATCCTGAACTTGATATGGATGTTGTAATTGCATCAATAAGAGATTTTAAAAGATTACAAGAGGTTTTTGAAAATTATAAACCTTATGTAGTGTTCCATGCTGCTGCACATAAACATGTTCCTTTAATGGAATCAAATCCAGCAGAAGCAATAAAAAACAATATATTTGGAACTTACAATGTAGTAAAATGTAGTCATATTTATAAAGTTAAAAGATTTGTTCAAATAAGTACAGATAAAGCAGTAAATCCTACTAATGTTATGGGAGCTACAAAAAGGTTTTGTGAGAAAATCATTCAAGCTTTTGCTAAGGAAAGTGAAACTGAATACGTGGCAGTTAGATTCGGAAATGTTCTTGGAAGTAATGGTTCCGTAATACCTTTATTTAAAAGACAAATAAAAGAAGGTGGACCAGTAACGGTTACTCATCCTGAGATTAATAGATTTTTCATGACTATACCAGAAGCTGCACAGCTTGTAATTCAAGCAGGTGCTATGGCAAGAGGTGGAGAAATATTTGTTCTTGATATGGGTGAACCAGTTAAAATAGTAGATTTAGCGAGAGATTTAATTAGACTATCAGGTTTAAAACCAGATGAAGATATAAAAATTGAGTATACAGGGTTAAGACCTGGAGAAAAATTATATGAAGAGCTTTTAATGGATGAGGTTGCATTAACATCTACAGAACATGAAAAAATATTTGTTGAAAAACCTATGGGATTTAATATAAGTTATATAGATGAAGCACTAAAAGATTTTAAAGAAGTTATTGAAGGTGACAAAGAAGGAATAATTAAAGTACTTTCAGATAAGGTTCCAACTTACACAAGGAAAAAATAACAGTTTCATTGGAAGATTAAGTTACTGCATTTATATAAACAATATGATAAAATAATATAGTGAAATAAATCACAAATAAGTAATATGACAATAAACAGTAATTAGTTTTATAAAATTAAATAAAATAAACCTTAAGTAATATTTAGGAGGAAGTACAATGTCAACATTAAAAGAAGAGCTTTTATTAAAACTAGAGAATAAAACTGCAAAATTAGGTGTAGTAGGTCTTGGATATGTAGGACTACCTTTAGCGGTAGAAAAAGCAAAAGCAGGATATGAAGTAATAGGCTTTGATGTACAAGATTCAAAAGTAAAATCAGTTAATGAAGGACATAACTATATAGGAGATATATTAGATGAAGATTTAAAAGACTTAGTTGAAGCAGGAAAATTAAAAGCAACTACAGATTTCTCATTTGTATCAGAAGTAGATGCAGTTGCAATAGCTGTTCCAACACCTCTTGATAAATTCAAACAACCAGATGTATCATATGTAGAAAATTCCACAAGAAGTATAGCAAAGTATATACATAGAGGAATGCTTGTTGTACTTGAAAGTACAACTTATCCTGGAACAACAGAAGAAATAGTAAAACCTATTTTAGAAGAATCAGGATTAAAATGTGGAAAAGATTTCTTCTTGGCATTCTCACCCGAAAGAGTTGACCCAGGTAATAAGCAATTCAAAACAAAAAATACTCCAAAAGTAGTAGGTGGAATAACTGAAGATTGTACAGAAGTTGCGGCTGCACTATACAGCAATGTATTAGAAGGAGATATTCATAAAGTTTCATCACCAGCAGTTGCTGAAATGGAAAAGATACTTGAAAATACTTTCAGACACATAAATATAGGTCTTGTAAATGAAATGGCTATATTATGTAAAAAAATGGGAATAGATATATGGGAAGTAATAGAAGCTGCAAAAACAAAACCTTATGGATTTATGGCATTCTACCCAGGTCCAGGTCTTGGTGGACATTGTATTCCACTAGATCCATTCTATTTAACATATAAAGCAAGAGAATTTGATTACCATACAAGGCTTATAGAAACAGCTGGAGAAATCAATGATTTCATGCCAGAATTTGTAGTAGACAATTGTATGAAACTTTTAAATGGTGATAAAAAATCATTAAATGGAGCAAAAGTTCTATTAATGGGTGTTGCTTACAAGAAAGATATTGATGATATGAGAGAATCTCCAGCATTAAAAGTAATAGAGCACTTAGAAAAAAATGGAGCAGATGTAATGTACAATGATCCATATGTTCCAAACTTTAAACATGGTGGAAAAGAATATGCATCAGTAGAATGGGAAAAAGCTATTGATGAAGCTGATATAGTTATAATAACAACAGATCATACTGATTATAACTATGAAGAAATAGTTAAGAGAGCTAAGATATTCTATGATACAAGAAATGCTTCAAGTGCTGTTAAAAACAACAGAGAAAAAATACACAAACTATAAAATTAAGATTTTAGGATAGACTCTTTTGAGTTTATCCTTTATTAAAATTAAGGAGTGATACTAATGTCAAAATTAAAGTTTGCAATTATTGGTTGTGGAAGAATTTCATATAAACATGTTGAGGGATTAGTAAATAATAAAGAAGAAGCTGTACTTGTAGCTACTTGTGACGTTGATATAGAAAAAGCTAATGCTAAAAAAGATGAATACATAGAAAAAATGGGTGAAGACCTTAAAGTAAGTACATATGAAGATTATAAAGAAATGCTTGAAAAAGAAGATATAGATGTAGTTACAATAGCTACAGAAAGTGGGTATCATCCTGAAATTGCTATTTATGCAATGAAAAAAGGAAAGCATACTGTAGTTGAAAAGCCAATGGCTTTATCAATAGATGATGCAAATGAAATGATAAAGGTTGCAAAAGAGAATAATGTTAAACTTGCAATATGTCATCAAAATAGATTTAATAAACCAATCCAAGAATTAAGAGAAGCTTTAGAAAATAATAGATTTGGAAGACTTATAAATGGTACTGCAAGAATTCTTTGGAATAGAAATGAAGGATATTACAAACAAGCTCCATGGAGAGGAACTTGGAAACTTGATGGTGGTACATTAATGAATCAATGTATACATAATATAGATTTACTTCAATGGATGATGGGTGGAGAAATAGATACTGTATATGCTCAATGTGATAACTTCTTAAGAGATATAGAAGCAGAAGATTTTGGTGCAATAGTAGTTCGTTTCAAAAATGGTGCTATTGGAATAATAGAAGGAACAGCATGTGTATTCCCTAAAAACTTAGAAGAAACTTTAAGTGTATTTGGAGAAAAGGGAACAGTATGCATAGGTGGTCTTGCTGTTAACAAAATAGAAACTTGGAGATTTGAAGACGGAAAAGAAAATGAAGAAGAACAAATATTAAAAGCTCAAGAGGGAGATCCAGATTCAGTATACGGAAAAGGTCATACTCCATTATTTAAAAATGTTATAGATGCAATAAACAATGATGTTGAACCTTTAATAAATGGAGAACAAGGCAAGAGAGCTATGGCAATAATTCTTGCTGCTTACAAATCAAGACTTACTGGAATGCCTGTAAAATTCCCATTTGATAATTTTTCAACTTTAGATATGGAAAAAGCTTTTCCAAAGAAAAATAGATAGAATATAAAAGTGAGGATATAAATATGAACTATATTTCTGAAAGCGCTAAAGTAGGTAACAATGTAAAAATAGGACACTTTGCAGTTATAGAAGACAATGTTGTTATCGGAGATAATTGTATTATAGGAAATAATGTAGTAATTCATGAAGGTTCATTGATTGGAAATAATATAAGAATAGATGATAATACTTTAATTGGTAAAACTCCTATGAGATCAGTTAATAGTATATTTAAAGATGATAAAAAATACGAACCATGTAAAATTGCTGATGAGTGTTTAATAGGCGCCGGAGTTATAATTTATTGTGGATGTAAAATAGGAGAAAAAACCCTTATAGCAGATTTAGCAGTAATAAGAGAAGATGTAACGATCGGTAACAGAACAATAATAGGAAAAGGAGCTACTATTGAAAACTTCTGCGAGGTAGGATCAAACTGTAAAATACAAACTAATGTATATTTAACAGCTTATTCTGAAGTTGAAGATTATGTTTTCATGGCTCCATGTGTTGTAACATCTAATGATAATTATGCAGCTCGTTCAAAAGAAAGATTTAACCATTTTAAAGGAGTTACTATTAAAAAAGGTGGAAGAATAGGAGCAGGAGCGGTAGTATTACCAGGAAAAGTTATAAACGAAGATGGATTTGCAGCAGCAGGTAGTGTTGTTACAAAGGATGTAGAAAATGCTACTATAGTTGCAGGAAGTCCAGCTAAAAAGTTTAAGAATGTTCCAGAAGATCAGCTTCTAAAAAATCAGTAATTTATAAAATATTAAAATAATTCGCTTAAAGTTAAGTGAAGGCTTAGTATTTAGACTCTAAAAACCTCAGAAAAACTTAAGAGCAGAAGCTTTAGAAAAGCTTAAAGAGTTTTTCTTGGCTTTTGCTTAAAAGTTAATCTGGGGTTTTTAAGTTTGAATAAATAGGAAATTAATAGAAGCATAAAGCTTATTATTACTGATTATTTTTTATAGAAGTGGTGGTGGTAGAGTGTATAAAGATAAGAAAATATTAGCTATAATTCCAGCTAGGGGTGGTTCAAAAGGTATACATCATAAAAATATAATGAAAATTTGCAATAAACCATTAATAGTTTATTCAATTGAGGCTGCAAATGAATCTAAATATATTGATTATACATTAGTATCAACAGATGACGAAGCTATAAAAAATGTTTCATTAGAATATGGAGCCGAGGTTCCTTTTTTAAGACCTAAAGAAATATCTGATGATAAAGCTAAGTCTATTGATGTAGTTTTACATGCTATAGATTATTTAAAAAAGTATAACAAAGAATTTGATTATGCAGTATTACTTCAGCCAACGTCTCCACTTAGAACAATAGAGGATATAGATAAGGGAATAGAGAATATTATAAATAGCAATAATGATTCTCTTATAAGTATATGTGAATGTGATGAAAATCCAGTGCTTATGAGAACAATTGAGAATAACAAATTAAATACAATTTTTGAATTTAAAGGGGACAACTTAAGAAGACAAGAATTACCTAAATTTTATATTTTTAACGGAGCTTTATATATTAATAAAGTAGATATGTTAGTAAATGAAAAAGCGTTTGTAAATGAAGATACAATGCCATTTATCATGGATAGATATAAATCCATTGACATAGATAACATGCTAGATGCTAAAATTGTAGAACTAATTTTAAAGGAGAACAAAAATGATTAAAATAAGAAATAAAATTATCGGTAAAACTATACAAAATAATTATAATTGTTTTGTAATAGCTGAGGCTGGAGTTAATCATAATGGAAGTATTGTGCTTGCAAAAAAGTTAGTTGATAAAGCAGTGGAGGCAGGAGTAGATGCAGTTAAATTTCAAACTTTCAAAAGTGAGAAATTAGTTACAGGTTATGCATCAATGGCTAAGTATCAAAAAGATAATATAGGTATAGAAGAAAGTCAGTTTAATATGTTAAAAAAACTAGAGTTATCTTATGATGAATTTACTGAGTTGAAAAAATATTGTGATGAAAAAAATATTATATTTATGTCTACGCCGTTTGATTTTGAGAGTGCTAAATTTTTAAACTCTATTGGCGTGGAAGTATTTAAAATAAGTTCTGGAGATTTAACTAATATACCATTATTGGAGTATATAGCTGAATTTAATAAACCTATGATACTTTCATCAGGTATGGCTACACTAGGGGAAGTTGAAGATGCCGTTAGTGCTATAAGAAATAAAGAACTAGAAGATATAGCGGTATTGCATTGTACATCTAATTATCCTGCTAAAATAAGTTCTGTAAATTTAAAGGCTATGAATACAATAAAAAATGCTTTTAATATTATTGGTGGATACTCAGATCATACTAAAGGAATTTCAATACCAATAGCAGCGGCAGCACTTGGAGCCGAAATAATAGAAAAGCATTTTACTTTAGATAAAGAAATGGAAGGTCCAGATCATAAGGCATCTTTAAATCCAGAAGAGTTAAAAGAAATGGTACAAGAAATAAGAAATGTTCAATCAGCATTGGGAAATGGTATAAAAACTTTTACAGAAAATGAAATAGATACTATGAGAGTTGCAAGAAAAAGTATAGTAGCTAAAAATTTTATTAAAAAAGGTGAAATTATAACTAAAGAAGATTTAGATTATAAAAGACCAGGAGATGGACTTTCACCTAAATATTATAAGCATATAATTGGAAAAAAATCTAGTAAGGATATATCAATAGATACTCAAATAACTTTAGATTCGGTAGAAAAATAAAAAAGGGTGAATTAGTAGTGAAAAGAAAAATAGCAGTAATAACAGGAACCAGGGCGGATTATGGAATATATTACTCAGTTTTAAAAGCTATAGAAAAGCATAAAGATTTAGAATTATATTTAATAGTATGTGGAATGCATCTTTCGCCTGAATTTGGAATGACAATAAATGAAATAGAAAAAGATGGATTTAAAATAGATGATAAGATTGATACTATTTTATCATCTGACTCAGGTGGAGCTATGGCTAAATCTATAGGAATAACTTTGATGGGATTGACTCAAAGCCTAGATAGAATAAAACCTGATGTTTTATTAATATTAGGTGATAGAGGAGAAATGATAGCTGGAGCACTTGCTGCAATTCATATGAATATACCGGTAGCTCATATTCATGGGGGAGAAGTTACAGGTACAGTAGATGAATCTATAAGACATTCTATAACAAAACTTTCGCATATACATTTTCCGGCTAATGAAGATAGTAGAGAAAGAATAATAAAAATGGGTGAAGAAAAAGAGAATGTCTATGTAGTTGGAGCACCAGGAATAGATTACATAAAAAATACAGAATATCTTTCAAGAGAAGAGGTATTAAGAAGATTTAATTTAAAGGATGATAAGATTTTTATACTTACACAACATCCAGTTACCACAGAAAAGGATATGGTAGTATATCAAATAGAGGAAACACTAAGTGCTATTGCGGAGCTTGGTATTCAAACAATAATTTCGTATCCTAATAGTGATAATGGTGGAAGAGAAATAATAAAGGTTATTGAAAAATATAGAAAAAAATATGATTTTCTTAAAGTATTTAAAAATTTAAGCCAAGTAGAATATTTAAGTCTTCTGAATAATGCGGATATAATGATTGGAAATTCATCATCAGGAATAATAGAAGCGCCAAGTTTTAAATTACCAGTAATAAATATAGGTACAAGACAACAAGGAAGACTTAGAGCTTGCAATATAATAGATGTAGGATATAATAGAAAAGAAATTTTAAATGCAATAGATAAAGTGCTTTATAATGGAGAATTTAGAGAAAAGTTAAAAAAATGTGAAAATCCGTATGGAGATGGGCATTCTGGTGAGAGAATAGCAAGTATTTTAAGTAAAATAGAGATAAATCAGCAGTTGATACAAAAAAGGATAACTTATTAATAAAGTAGGTTAACATTTAAGAGGGGTTTTTATGGATAAAATTATATTAATAGGGGCAGGAGGACATTGCAAAGTAATTATAGATATAATTAAAAGTACAAGAGATTTCAAAATTGTAGGAATTACAGATGCAAGTACCCATGAAGAACAAATATTAGGAATACCTATTATAGGCAATGATGATATTCTTGAAGATTTATATTATCAAGGTATAAAAAATGCATTCGTTTGTATAGGAGCTTTAAACAATATATCTGTAAGAGATAAGATTTACTATAAGTTAAAAAAAATAGGGTTTGAAATACCTAAATTAATACATAGAGATGCTATAGTATCACCTTATTCTAAAATTAGTAATGGAACATGTGTTATGGCTGGAGCTATTATAAATGCTGGGGCTATTATAGGTGAAAATTGTATAATAAACACTGGGAGTATAATAGAGCATGATTGTTTTATCGATAGAAATACTCATATTTCCCCTGGAGCTTCATTAGCTGGTAGATGTAAGGTAGGATACAATTCACATATTGGAATCGGAAGTACCGTAATTCAAGGAACTGAAATAGGAGATAATGTGATAATTGGAGCAGGTACTGTTGTACTGCATGATATTGAAGATAATGTTACAGCGGTAGGAGTTCCTTCAAAAACGATAAAGCGTAGGTGATTTTGTGAAGTTTTCAATGGATATGTATTGTGTATCAGATGATGCAACAATAAAAGATGCAATGGAATCAATTGATAAAAACTTAATAGGAGCTGTTTTTATTACAAACAAAGATAAAAAAGTAATTGGTGTTGTAACAGACGGAAATGTAAGAAGAGCTATATTGAAAGGATATACTATAGCGGATAGTGTAAAAAATATATATCATACTGATTTTAAATATGTAAATAAGCTTGTTAGTAAACAAAAAGTTAAAGAAAAAATGTTAAAATATAATATAAGACAGTTACCTTTATTAGATGAAGAGGGTAAGCTAATTGATTTATATTTTTTGGATCATATTATATCATATGATAAAAAAGATAATTATGTTTTTATTTTAGCAGGAGGACTTGGTACTAGATTAAGACCCCTTACAGAAAATATACCAAAACCTATGTTGAAAATAGGTGGGAAACCTATGCTTGAAAGAATAATTGAACAATTTAAAGGATATGGGTTTGTGAACTTTATAATTTCTATAAATTATAAAGGTGAAATTATAGAAGATTACTTTAAAGATGGTAGTGATTTTGATGTTAATATACAGTATGTAAGAGAAGAAAAAAAATTAGGTACAGCGGGCTCTATAAATCTAGCTAAAGAAAAATTTGATAAAGATTTCTTGGTTATAAATGGAGATATATTAACAGGAATAGACTTTGAAACTATGTTAAATCATCATATAGAAAATAAATTTGATATTACTGCAGGAGCTAGAAACTATGAAATGAAAGTTCCATATGGAGTAATGATTACAGAGGATAAGATTATAAAATCGCTAGAAGAAAAACCAACCTATAATTTTTATATTAACAGTGGTGTATATGTACTTAGTAAAAATGTCATTAATTATATACCTAAGGATACAGAATATAATATGACTGATTTAATAGAAGATGTTATAAAAGCTGGTGGAAGATGTGGAACTTATAATATAACTGAATATTGGTCTGATATAGGTCATATTGAAGACTATAAAAAGGCTAATGAAGATGTAAATAAGTTTTTCTAAAACTAAAATTAAATTTATAAAGGGTGTGTAGTATGAACTGGAATGGAAAAAAAGTTTTAGTTACAGGAGCAGAAGGATTTATAGGAAGTCATTTGACAGAAAGATTAGTTGAACTTGGTGCCGATGTTACAGCACTAGTACAATATAATTCTTTTAATAATTGGGGCTGGATTGATACTTTTGATAAAAATATAAAAGACAGTATCAAAGTAATAACAGGAGATGTTAGAGAATATGACAATGTAAAAAGAATGGTAAGTGGACAAGAAGTGATAATGCATCTTGCAGCTTTAATTGCAATACCATATTCATATTTATCTCCAATGGCTTATGTAAGAACTAATGTAGAAGGAACAACAAATATTTTAGAAGCTTGTAGAGAAGAAAAAAATATTCAAAAAATAGTGCATACTTCAACAAGTGAAACTTATGGAACAGCGCTGTATGTCCCTATAGATGAAAAACATCCAATGCAAGGGCAGTCACCATATTCAGCATCTAAAATAGGTGCAGATAAAATGGCTGAAAGTTTTTATAAATCATTTAATTTGCCAATTGCAACAATAAGACCTTTTAATACTTATGGACCACGACAATCTGCAAGAGCCGTAATACCTACTATAATATCTCAGATATTAGCAGGAAAAAGAGAAATAAAATTAGGTAGTTTAACTCCAACAAGAGATTTCAATTATGTAAAGGATACAGCAGAGGCCTTTGTAAAAATAGCAGAAAGTGATAGAACTATGGGAGAAGTAATTAATGCTGGTTCTAATTATGAAATTAGTATAGGTGATACAGTTAAGAAAATAATAGAATTAATAGGGCATGATGTTAAAGTACTTTGTGATGAAGAAAGAATAAGACCAGAAAAAAGTGAAGTAAATAGATTATGGGCAGACAATACAAAAATCAAAAATCTTACTGATTGGACTCCTAAATACAGTATTGATGAAGGATTAGCAGAAACTATTGAATGGATAAAAAATAATATGCAATATTTTAAAACTGATATATACAATGTTTAAAAGAGAGGAGAGAGTATCATAATGATACCTTTATGTATACCAGATATTAGAGGAAATGAATGGAAATATGTTAAAGAATGTATTGACACAAACTGGGTTTCATCAGTTGGAAGTTATGTAAATCTTTTTGAAGAAAAGTTTGCAGAGTACTTAAGTGCACATAGTGCTGTTGTAACAGTTAATGGAACAGCAGCTATTGAGCTTGCACTTTTAACATTAGGAATAGGTTCAGGAGATGAAGTAATAGTTCCATCTATGACATTTATATCACCTGTAAACACTGTAAAGTACGTAGGTGCAACTCCAGTGTTTTGTGATGTATGTAGAGACACTTTTGTTATGGATGCGAGTAAAATAGAAGAACTTATAACACCTAAAACAAAAGCAATAATACCTGTTCATATATATGGTCATCCTGTAGATATGGATAAAGTAATGGAACTTGCTAAGAAATATAATTTATATGTAATAGAAGATGCAACTGAAGCGTTAGGTTCTAAATATAAGGGAAAAAATGTTGGAACTATAGGTGATATTGGAGCTTTTAGTTTTAATGGAAATAAGCTTATAACAACAGGTGCAGGAGGAATGTTTGTAACAAATAATGAAGAGTACAGCAAGAGAGCTAAGTTTCTATCAACTCAAACAAAAGTAGTTTTAGAAAATAAAGCTTTTTATCATCCAGAAGTAGGATATAACTTTAGAATGCCAAACCTTCTAGCAGCATTTGGAGTTGCACAATTAGAGAACATTGATGAATATTTAAAAATTAAAAGAGAGAATGCAAATTATTATAATGAGTTATTAAAAGATGTAAAAGGAATTACTCTTCCAGTTGAAAAAGAGTGGGCTAAAAATTGTTATTGGTTATATTCTATTTTAGTGGAAGATGACTTTAAGATAACAAGAGATGAACTTATTAAAATTTTATCTGAAAATGGTATAGAATCAAGACCATTTTTCATGCCAGTACATGATATGCCTCCGTATATACCATGCTTACATGGTAGCATGGATGTTACTAATGAAATTTCTGCTAAGGGTATAAATATTCCAAGCTCAGTTTCACTTACTAAAGAAAATATAGAATTTATATGTTCTGTAATTAAATCAATATAAATGCATTATTAGCAAATGATTTTATATGGATATATTTAATTTTATAGTATAATAGCTTTATCTGTATAAAAAATTAATTTAATTACAATGACTTTAATGTAAATATTAGGAGGAAAACATGAGCAAAGTTAAATTGGCTAGATTTGCAAGTCAAATTATGATAATTACAATTTTAAGTAAAGTAATGGGATTTTGGAGAGATGCATTGATAGCCAAAGAATTTGGAGCTACATATCAGACTGATGCCTACATGATGTCGCTTACTATTCCAAGTATACTTTTTGGATTGTTTGGTTTAGCAATTACAACTACATTTATTCCAATGCTTACTAAAAGTTTAAAGGAAAAAGGCAAAGGAAACATGTATGAGTTTGCAAACACGGTAATGAATCTTATAACTTTACTTGCAATTGTAATAGGAGTTCTTGGGTGGAAGTTTACTCCACAGTTAGTTAAATTAATAGCTCCTGGATATAAAGGCGATGTATATAGCTTAACAATTCAATTAACACGACTAAGTGTAATTAATGTAGTTTTTATAAGTTTAAATAGTGGATATACTGCTATACTTCAAACACTAGATAATTTTGTTGCACCATCCCTTGTAGGGGTAGTTATGAATGTATTTATAATTGGATATTTATTATTTGTAAAAGATACTACTATTATGGGACTTACTATAGCAACAATAATAGGTAATGGAAGCCAAATATTAATACAAATTCCTTGGCTTATAAAGAACAAGTACAAGTATTCGTGGAAAATTAATTTTAAGGATCCACGATTAAAGGAAATGATGGTTTTAATTTTACCAGTATTAATTGGAATTGGGATAAATCAAATAAATACATTTGTAGATAATAATGTAGCTTCTATACTTCCTAAAGGAAGTGTATCGGTATTACAGTATGCAAATAGATTAAATTCTTTAGTTTATGGAATTTTTGCAACATCTATAATTACTGTAATTTATCCAACTCTTGCAAAATACATAAATGGTACAGAAATTAAAGAAGATTTCAAAAAATATTTAAGCAAAGCAATAAATAATATAAATTTAATTATGTTTCCAGCAACAGTAGGAATTATTGTTTTAAGAACTAACATAATAAATGTTGTATTTAAAAGAGGTGCTTTTGATCAAAATGCTGTTAATGCTACAGCAATTGCCTTGCTTTTCTTAGCAATAGGAACAGGAGTTTTGGGTATTAGAGATATTTATAATAGAGCTTTTTATGCTATTCAAGATACAAAAACACCAATGAAAAATAGTGCTATTGGTGTATTTACTAATGTAGTTTTAGATATAGCATTAGTAAAAGTTATGGGAATAGGAGGCTTAACTTTAGCAACTACAATTTCTATAATTGTAAGCACTATCTTATTGGCAGTAGATTTAAGAAAAAAAATCGGAAATATAGATGCTGTTGCAGTACTTAAGACAGGCGGTAAAATTTTCACAGCTTCTGTAATTATGGGATTGGTAGTTTATGTGATTAATATTAATGTAGTGAAATTTATTTCCGGAAATAGAGGACAAATGGTATCATTAATGGTATGTGCTATTGTAGGATGCATAGTTTATGCTATAGCAATAAATTTATTTAAAGTTGAAGAGTACAATGATATTAAGAGTCATTTATTAGGAAAATTAAAAATTAAATAAAATATCATAAAGGAGTATTAAAATGAGACAAACAGATAAAATAACCTTCGGTCTGAAAACATTTCTGTTATTAACTTTATATTTTTTATGGCTTGAAATTGCCATACCATTTAAAATTTCAGTATTTAAAATATTTTTACTTATTTCAGTAGTATTATTCTTTGTGAAATTTATATTTGATGGAAGATATATGATAAGAGGGAAAACAAAATTTAGCAAAGTAAATTTACTTTTATTTTTTATATTAGGATTATACATAGTTATAGATTTAATAGGGATGATATATTCTCCTGTAAAAACTTTTGCATTTACTAAATATGCAGTAGTAATACCTATGGTTGTTTTGATTTTAATGTTTTATTTTACAATTGAAACTAAACAAGATATGAATAATATTTTATTAGCTATGGGATTAGGTTCAATAACAATTGCATTGTATACATTACTAGCTTATTTTGTATTTACTGGAATAAAGGTTTCTTATTATACTCAATTATCATTGATAAAAGATTATAACATTTCTTCCACTTTAATATTAATGGGTGCAGTTATAACATTAATAATGATAATTCAAAGTAAGTTTCAAGGAAAAACTAAATTTATATTATTTACATTAGTAAGTATAATTTGTTCACCAGTAATATATTTAAGTGGTTCAAGAAGAAGTCTTATATTGATATTTGCAGAAGGTGCTGTAATAGTTTTATATTACTTATTTGCATCTTTTAGAGACAGAAAAAAATTCACTAAGACTATAGCATTAACTATTATTATGTTAATATTCACATCCTTAAGTGTTATAGGAACTCAGACATTGCTTAAAACACAATCACAAGAAATAAAAAAGGATAAAATACTTAATCCAGTGCATGAAAATGATTTATCAGTTAAATATGAATCTCTTCAAAATGGTAGAGCGTTAGTTAGAAGAGAATATATTTGGGGATTAGCATTTAAAGATATAAAAAATTCTAATTTTAAACAAAAGTTAATTGGAAAAGGTTCATCATATGATTGCTATATGTATACTTATGTTTATGAAAAAGAGATGAATAGTTTATATAGTGGAAAAGTAGGTAAGCTTGGTGATATGCATCCACATAATGGTTTTTTATCTGATTTATTAAATGGTGGAATAATAAAAATTATAGTAAGTATAGGAGTTTGGATAGCAGTATTGATTCAACTAATAGTGTTACTTTCAAAAGATATAGACAAACTAATGTTAGTATTATTAGCATGGGGAACTATATTTAGTAACATGATGATGTCAGGAAGATACGGATATATATATTATAAAGAATTTTGGATGACACTATTAATTACTTTTATATTTATAGAATTAAAAAATTATAATAACAAAATAAGTGATATATAAATTTATTTTGTTAAATAAGAGAGGTTAAGCAATGGATAGGAAAAAATGTATATTTCACATACCATATAAAGTGAGTCCTGATATAGTATCAGGGTCTCACATAAGACCTTTAAAAATGTTAAATGCTTTTAAAAATATAGGGTATGATGTAGACGTTATAATGGGCTATGGTCAAGAAAGACAGAAGGCTATAGAGAATATAAAGTCCAATATAAAAAATGGACAAAAGTATGATTTTTTATATACAGAAAGTTCAACAATGCCAACTTTATTAACAGAAAAAAATCATATTCCTAAATATCCATTTTTAGATTTCGGTTTTTTCAAATATTGTAAAAAAAATAATATAAAAATAGGATTGTTTTATAGAGACATACATTGGAAATTTGAACAGTATAAAAATAATGTAGGAACAGCTAAAAGAACAATATCTACCATATTTTACAATTATGATCTCAAAAAATATAAGGAATTAGTAGATGTTCTATATTTACCATCTAAAGAAATGTTTAAATACTTAGATATGAACTTTACTGGAAAAGTGGAAAAACTTCCTCCAGGAAGTGAAGAAAATGATAAAGTAGATTTAAGTAAATTACAGAATGATGATTACTTAAATATATTTTACGTTGGAGGAATAAGTACAGAACTTTATGATATTCAAAAATTATTTAAAGTAGCAAATGAATTGCCATGGATAAAACTTACTGTTTGCTGTAGAATGGGAGATTGGAATGTAGTTAAAGATGTTTATTCAAAATATTTAAATGATAGGATTAATATTATACACAAATCAGGTGAAGAATTATATCCATATGTAAAACAAGCAGATATACTTAATTTGTTTATAAGACCAACACATTATTGGGAATTTGCAGTACCTGTAAAACTATTTACGTATATATCTTATAAAAAACCTATTATTTCATCAAAAAATACTGTAACCGGTAATTTTGTAGAAAGTAATAATATAGGTTGGTCCATAGACTATAGTAAAGAAGAACTAATAAATACATTAACTCGAATAAAAAACAATAAAGAAGAAATATTAGAGAAGACTAAGAATATGGAGAAAGTTTTAGAAGATAATACTTGGAATGCAAGAGCTAAAAAAGTTGTTAAAGATTTAGTAGCTATGGAGCAAGGAGGAAAATAATATGAGAATATGTTATTTAGCTGACGCAGGTAGTGTGCATACAAAAAAATGGTGTGATTTTTTCAAAAATAAAGGATATGATATACATGTAATATCATTAAATCCTGGAAAAATTGATGGAGTTACGGTACACTCTTTAGATATTAATACTGAAAGAGTTAAAAATGGTAGTAGTTTTTATAAAACAAGGTATGTTTTTAAAATATTTAAGATTAGAAGTATTTTAAAAAAGATTAAACCTGATATTCTACATGCACATTATGCTTCAAGTTATGGATTGATTGGAGCATTACTTAATTATCATCCTTATGTAATATCTGTTTGGGGAAGTGATATTTACGAATTTCCACTAAAAGGTAAAATATTTGAAAAAATAATAAAATTTAATTTATCAAAAGCGGATAAAATATTATCAACAAGCAAAGCCATGGCTATAGAGGCTAAAAAATATGTAAATAAACACATGTATATAACTCCTTTTGGTGTTGATAGGAATGTATTTAAACCATTAGAAAATGTTAAAGATGATTGTAAAGAAAATATTTTAATAGGAACTGTAAAAACTTTAGATCCTAAATATGGGATGAGATATTTAATTAAAGCTTTTGCTATGATAAAAGAAAAGTATAATAATGTTAAACTTGAGATAGCTGGAGACGGAAATGAAAGAAACTATCTTGAGAATTTATGCAATGAATTGAAGATTCAAGATGATGTTAAGTTTTTAGGACGTATAAATACCGAAGAAGTTGTAAAGGCATTTAACAGATTTGATATAGCAGTTTTCCCATCTAATAGTGAAAGTTTTGGAGTGGCAGCGGTAGAAGCGCAAGCGTGTGGTGTTCCTGTTATAGTAACAAATGTAGGAGGACTTCCAGAAGCTACATGCCCTGGACACAGTAGTATAGTTGTAAATAAACAAAAACCTGATGAAATCTATGAGGCTTTAAAAAAGTTAATAAAAGATGAAAGCTTAAGAAAAGAAATGGGGAAATATGGTGTAAAATTTGTTGCTGAAAATTTTGATGTCACAGATAATTTCAATTATGTTAACAGTATATATGATGAAATTATTAATGAGTTCAATATTAAATAAAGTTTATACATCAAAGAGGACCTTGAATTTTAAAAGGAGAAATCAATATGATTGGTGCTTCAGATATATTGTTAGATATAGAAAAAAAGTTTAATTTATTTGATTTGGAATTAAGGGAATTTAGATTTTGGTGGATGAGCAGATACAAAATATATGAACTAATTAGAAGTATTTTGACTAATAAAAATAAAATTATCAGCGAAGACGCCAAGATTATTAATTTAAAAAAATCTCTTTCAAATTTTAAATATTTAAAAAGTTTTAAATTAGGAAGAAATAAATATTATCATTCAGAGATTTTATGCGTTTCAGGAACTACTTTAAGAAGACAAGTTATAGAAAATAAACATTTTGATGTAATCTTTGATTTCATCGGAAAGTATGATGAAAATAACTCTTATGCTATTTTAAATACTTTAAGCGGAAATGGATTTATAGAAAATTACTATACTCCTAGATGTTATAATATGTCCAATTTGACTTTAGCCAATCAGTTTGTGAAAAAATTATATAAATTTGAATTAAAATCTGAAGAAATAAGATATATTGAATATAAATTAAAAAGAGTTGAAAATTATTTAAAAGAAGAATATAATATAAATTTGGATTTATGTAAAATAGTATGTGAACAAACAACAATTTTATTAAAAAACTATAAAATAGCTTATAATATAATAAAAAAAGTAAATCCAAAAGTATTGTATGTAGAGTGTGCGTATAGCCCAACTCATCTTTTGTTTGTATATGCAGCTAAAAGTTTAAAAATACCGGTAATAGAATTCCAACATGGATTAATTAGTGATAAGCATATAGGATATAGGTATAATGAAAAAACATATGATTTGGATCCAGTACCAGATTATATTTGTGTATATGGTTCTCATTTTGAAAATATAATACGAAAAATGAATCCAAATTTACAGATAAATATATTGAAATATGGAAATCCACTATTATATGAAGAGATCTTTGAGAGAAATAATAATACAAATATTGTTGATAATGAGGAGACATATGAGTATTTAGTTACAACCCAAGGTGAAGAATTTTCTAAGTATTGGACTAGGTTTTTAAAACGATTATTAGAAGTTGATAAAGAGGGCAAAATATTACTGAAGGTTCACCCTAATGAAGTAATGTTATATAAGCAACTATATAGTGAGATACTAAGTAATCCTAGGGTGATTGTTGATGAAAATTATAACATATATGATTGCTTAAAAAGAAGCAAAAGACATTTATCGTGTTTTTCAACGTGTCATTATGAAGCTTTAGTTTATAATGTACCTACATATGTGATAAAGTTTCCAGGATGGGAACATGTACAAAATCTACGAAATTATAATGTACAGTATGTTAATACAGCTGATGAATTTGTGTCTAACATAAAAACAAATAATAAAGACATATTGTTTAATAAGTTTAAAAAAGACTTTTATGATATAGATACGAAAAGTATAAATATTAATAAAGTACAAGAAAAAATAGTAAAAATCAATAATCTATTTACTAAAGGTATATAGAAGATACTTATAAAGGTAGGTATTGTAAAATGAAAAAACTAAATACAGTTTCTATAGTAATTCCTTGTAGAAATGAAGAAAATTATATAGGGGAATGTTTAGATTCATTTATAAATCAAACTTATCCCAGTGAATTATATGAAGTTCTTGTTTGCGATGGATTTTCTGATGATAAAACAAGGAAAATAGTAAAAGAATATAGTAAAAAATATAGTAATATAAAGCTTCTTGATAATGAAGGACGTTCTGCCCCTAAGGGTATGAATGTAGGCATAAGATATAGCAAAAAAGATATTATTATTATATTTGGAGCGCATGCTTATGCAGATAAGGATTTTATAAAGAATAATGTTAAGGCATTAGAAAATCCAGAAGTGGGTTGTTCTGGTGGTCCAATAAAGACAATAAGTGAAAATGAAACAGGAAAAGCTATTGCGTGTGCAATGAGTTCACCTTTTGGAGTAGGAAATGCATTATTCAGATTTGCTCAGAAAGAGATGTTTGTCGATACAGTAGCTTTTGGGGCATACAGAAGAGAAGTGTTGGATTCAATAGGATATTTTGATGAAGAGTTAGTTAGAAATCAAGATGATGAATTGAATTATAGAGTAGTAAAAGCAGGACATAAAATACTTTTATCACCTAAAATAAAATCAGTATATTATAGTAGAGGTTCACTTGCAAAACTTTGGAAGCAATATTACCAATATGGATTTTGGAAGGTAAGAGTAATGCAAAAACACGGTAAAACAGCATCTATACGTCATTTAGTGCCTATGGCATTTGTATTAACAAATTTATTAGGTATTATTTTAGGATTATTTTTTAAACCAATACTATGTTTATGGGGAATAGAGATTATAATGTATTTACTATGCGACTTTATAAGTTCGTTTAAAGTATCAAAGGGTAATTTAGGTCTTATGAAGTATATGCCATTAATATTCCCCATATTACATATTAGCTATGGACTAGGTTTTATCGGGGGACTTTTTGGATTCTATGTATTTAAATCTGATAAAATGATACATAAGAATACTAAGATGTCGAGATAAAATTAATATAGAAAAGATAAATGTGGTAAATTTATTAGCACGCAATCTGCGTGCTAATTTTGTAATTATATATTAAAAGAGGTGACAGTATATGATCAAGAAGTTAGATAACTTTGTACGTAATTTTGATTTTTTAACCTTTGCTTTATGTGTATACGTTATATTTATGCCATTAATTCCAGATGAACTTATTGTAGATGGAACAAAAGTTAAAGGAGATCAAATATTAGTAGTATTTTTTATGATTTATTCAATTAGAATACTAAGATATAAGGATACTTTAATGACTTGTGTAAATGGTATAAAAAAATTCTATAGGGATTCTATATTAGTATTTATGGGAATCTTATTTTTATCTATGATATTTTCAGTGAAGTATGCAAGAGACTCACATTTAGCACTTACTGAAACTTTTAGATTTATAACTTATATTGCTATGTACTTTGTTATAAAATACGAGATTAAGAATAAAAAAGCTCTAACAAAAGTTATAAATAGTTATATATTTTCATGCCTTTTAGTAAGTGTTTTTGGAATAGTACAATACTTTACTAAAATAGGATTAGATCAAAAATTTATATATAATAATAATTATTCTGTTGGTCTTAGAATAACATCAACTATTGGAAATTCAAATAGTTTAGGAGCATTTTTAATAGTAGCTATATTTCCCTTAATAATGATTTCTATTTGTGAAAGATCTAAAGTAAAAAAATTATTTTATATTTTAACTACATTGACAGTAATAGCTACAATAATATTAACTTTTTCTCGTAATACTTGGATTGGATTTGTTTTAGGGGTAGTTCTTTTGATAGTTATGTATAATTGGAGATTAATATTTTTACTATTAGCTACAGGTGGAGCTGGACTTTTAGTACCGTCTGTACGAAAAAGATTTTTTGATTTTAAAGAACTTATTCATGATCCACGTGTTAAGCTATGGAAAATGGGAGGTAAAATGATAAAAGATCATCCTATATTGGGTGTAGGTAATGGAAACTATTATACCTTATTTGGTGAATATGGAAGGAAATATCCAGAACTATGGTATAATAAGCATATAAATTTTCCTTCTCATAATTCATATTTAAAGGTTGAAAGTGAACTGGGGATAGTTGGTATAGTATCTTTTGTTATGCTTCTTATATCTACTACAATTAAGATAAAACAATTTTCTAATAGAGTTTCAGATAAATTTTACAAATATTTTTATAGTGGATTTTTTATTTCAGTTATAGTATTTTTAATAATGAATATATCAGATAATTTATTTTTTGTACCAAAGGTATGCATGTATTTTTGGATTTTAGTTGCTATAGCTCAGTCAATTGTTCACAATAAATTGGATCAATAAATTAGTATATAACAATATAATAATTAAGAAATAACTTATTAATGGAGGATGTTTTATGGATGCAAAATCTATCAAAATTGATTTAGAAAAGGATATTAAGAAAAAAAGTTTTGAATTTTGTATGAAAAGATTAATGGATATTATATTATCTCTTATTGGAATAGTTATACTTATACCAATATATTTAATAGTATATATTGCTATCAAAGTAGATTCTAAAGGACCTGCTATTTTTAAACAAGTTAGAGCTGGAAAAGATAATGTACCTTTTAAAATATACAAATTTAGAACTATGGTAGTAAATGCAGAGAAAAAAAGATCTCTTGAAATTGAAACTCAGGATATTGAAAATTTTGTTTTCCAAAGTAAAAGTGATAATAGAATAACTAAGGTTGGAGCATTTCTTAGAAAAACAAGTTTAGATGAATTACCTCAATTATTTAATGTCCTTATGGGAAATATGAGTTTAGTAGGGCCTAGACCTGAAATACCTGATGTAGTTAAATTTTATCCTCCAGAGTATGCACAAAGATTGTTAGTTCTTCCTGGAATTACAGGACTTGCTCAAATAAGTGGTAGAGGAGAAATAGAGCTTGGGAAAACAGTATATTTTGACTTAACTTATATTAAGAATTTTTCTGTAGGATATGATATAAAAATTTTATTTAAGACAGTGCTAAGTGTATTCAAAAAAGAAGGAGCTTTTTAGGCGGGTGATAATATGTTTACTGATATTTTAAACTATAAGGTATTTAATAAGGATAAGAAACAGCTAATAAAATATATAAAAAAATTTGATAAGGTAAATATAATATCAGGAAATCCTGAAGTGTTATACATGGGAATCAAGGATAAGTTTCTAAATAATATTTATACAAGCTCAAATTCAGTTATAATTCCAGATGGGGTTGGTACAGTACTAGCCTCTAAGTTTTTAAAAAATCCTGTAGAAGAAAAGATAGCAGGAATAGAGGTTATGGATGAAATAATTAAAAAGTGTGAAAAAGAAAACAAAGGGATTTATTTAGTAGGTGCAAAACAAGAAGTACTAGATAATTGTATTTTAAATCTTAAAAATAAATATCCAAACTTGAAGATAGAAGGAAGTCATAATGGATATTTTGATTTAGAAAACTGCTCAGATATAGTGGACGATATAAAAGATAAAAATCCATATGCATTATTTGTTGCTATGGGATGTCCAAGACAGGAAATATTTATACAAAATAACTTTGAAAAACTTCCTTGTAATATATTTATGGGAGTAGGAGGAAGTTTTGATGTGTTTTCTGGAAAAGTAAATAGAGCTCCTAAATGGATGATAAATTTCGGACTAGAATGGCTTTATAGAGTTATAAAAGAACCATTTAGAATTAAAAGGTTAGCGGTTATACCTAAATTCTTAGCATATGTGATTTTACATAAGAATAAGAAATCTACTAATTAGTTTACCAGGGTGGTGTCTAAAATCAATAAGATAGCTAAAAATTTATTATCAGTAGGTTTATCTAGTTTAGTAGCACAATTGCTTACATTTTTAATGATAGCGTACTATGCTAGAATCTTAAGTATTGAGGGATTTGGAAGAATCAATCTTGCTCAGTCTATAATTACATATTTTACAATGATAACTTTATTCGGATTTCAAACATTAGGTACAAGAGAGATTTCTAAAAATGAAAATAATAAAGAAGAATTGTTAGGTAATATAATTATAACAAGACTTATAGTAGCTTTAATATGTTTTTTAGTGGTAATGGGTATTGCTTTTGCTACGAATAAAGGAGTTGTATTTAGAAACATACTTATTGTTTATGGATTAACATTATTTCCTTTAGCGTTTAATATAGATTGGTTTTATTCTGGTATACAGCAAATGCAACATAATGCTATGTATAATGTTTTAAAAAGTGGAGTACCATTTTTATTAATTTGTATTTTATTCAGAAGTGAAAAAAATATAATATTTATACCAATCTTTACTTTGTTTGGATTTTTATTTGCAGCCATCTATCATATAATAGTTCTAAAGAAAAAAACTTTGCTTAAAATATCATTAAAAATAAATAAGAAACAAATTGCAAAGTATGTTAAATTGAGTATTCCCTTTTTAGTATCTGGATTACTTTCAATGATAAACTGTAATGTAGACTCTCTAATAATAGGTTTTACTAGAAGTGAATATGAACTTGGAATATATTCATCAGCATATAAAATTATATTTTTCTTAACAAATTTAATAGCAGTTATTTTTACTCCATTTTTTCCGCTATTAATAAGTTATTATCATGAAAAAAATATAAACAATTTAGAAAAAGTTGTTAAAAATTTATGTAAAATAGTTATTTTAATAGGAGTACCTGTGTTACTAGGAGGAATTATTTTATCAAAAGAAATAATTGTTTTGTTATTTGGACAAAAATATGTGGAAGCTTATATACCTTTTGTAATATTATTGATATATATATTAATATTATTTATGAGAGAAAACTATGGTTATAGTTTAAATGCTTGGAATAAAGAAAATGAGTATTTGAAAAGTGTAGTTATATCTGCTTTAACAAATTTAATTTTAAATTTAATCTTTATTCCTATGTATGGAATTATTGCTGCTGCTATGACAACACTTGTATCGGAAATATTAAACTTCTTTATTATGAGAAAATATTCTATAAAAATAGTAAAAACAAATTATATTACAAATTTTATTAAAGTAATAATTCCAGTAGTTTTAATGGGCAGTGTTGTTTGGGGACTAAAATATTTGCATATTAATGTTGTAATAAATATTGTTTTAGCAATTGTGGTATATTTTATAGCCATTATAATTACTAGATATGTTACCATAGATCAATTAAAGAGTTTTGTAAAAAAATAGTTAAAACTTAAGTGGGTGATGGTTTATGAAATACTGTGTATTATATCCCAATACTAAAAATGTTAATTTAGTTAAAGAAATGGGAATGATTCCATATAAACTTTATAAAAACTTTGGATACGATTCTAAAATAGTTTGTTATAATTTAGATGAATATACATATTTAAATGAAGAAGTAAAAGGATTAAAAATAGATTTTTTAGATAAAAAATATAATAATTATAGTTTAGATGGTTTAAGATATTTGAAAAAACAAGCTAAAAATATAGATGTGCTTCAGATATTTCATGTAACTTTATATTCTCTTTTATATGCATTTACATATAAAAGATTAAATCCTAAAGGTAAGATATATCTAAAATTAGATTGTAGTCATAAACTAGTTGATAAAATATTATCTTTAAATAGTATAAAATATAAGTTATTAAATAAGTATTTAGATAAAGTAGATTTAATAAGCGTAGAGCAAAAAATACTTATTAATAAATTAAAGGAAATATTACCAAATCAAAGCTGTAAGATGATAAATATTCCAAATGGCGTTGATTATAAGTATTTAGAAGAAAAAAATATTCATTATGATTTCAGTAAAAAAGAAAATATAGTTTTAAGTGTTACTAGAGTTGGAGCTGAGGAAAAAAATACGCAAATGTTATTAGAGGCATTTACAAAAATTAAAAATATAGAAGAGCTCGGATGGAAACTAGTAATAGTTGGTCCTATAGAAGAAAAATTTAATAAGTATATAGAAAATTATTTTAATAATAATCCTAAGATGAGAAATTTAGTAGAATTTAAAGGTTCTATAAGTGACAGAAAAGAACTATTTAATGAATATAAAAGAGCAAAAATTTTCTCGCTTACTTCAGAATTTGAAAGTTTTGGAATAGCATTTATAGAAGCAGCAGCATTGGGTGATGTTATTGTTTCAACAGATGTAGGAATAGCAAGGGAACTTATAAGTGATAGAAATGGTTGCCTTGTAAAAGTTGGAGATACAAAATCTCTTACGGAAAAATTACAAGAATGCATGTTAAGTGAAAATCTGAAAGAGTATTCAGAACTTACATATAATATTTGTAAAAAAAATTTTGATTGGGATAATATAATAAAAAATCTTAATGAAAATATAAGTAAGTTTTGTTAGACACAATAAAGTTGAATAACAAGCACTTCTTATACAAATAATAAAGTAAAAGGAGTGTGAGTTCATGGAATTTTATGATGTAGTGAAAAAAAGAAAAAGTATAAAAAAATTTGAACAAGAAACAATTGAAAGAGATAAATTATTGAAAATAATAGATATGGCAATGAGAGCTCCATCTTGGAAGAACATGTCACCATATAAATTTATAATTGTAGAAAGTGAAAACATTAAACAAGATATTGCTAATGCTATAGAAAATAGAACTAGTGCAGCAGCTGAATCAATTATAAATTCACCTATGACTATAGTTGCAGTAGCAGATCCAGATGTTTCAGGAGATGTTGATGGAAAAGAAATGTATCTTATTGATACTGCAATAGCGATGGAACATTTAGTTTTAGGCGCTACAGATGTAGGTTATGGTACTTGTTGGATAGCAGCTTTTGATGAAAACAAAGTTAAAGAAACTTTAAAAATACCAGAAAATTTAAGAGTTGTTGCATTAACTCCATTAGGAATCCCGACATCATCAGCAGAAAAAGAGTCACACAATCCTAAGAAAGATATAAATGATTATTTATACTTAGATAGATGGGATAGACATTATATGGATTCAAATGTTAAAGTTTTAATAAATCATTAGTAATAAATTAATAAATATTATATAATAAAAATAGCCTGAAACATATGTTTTGGGTTATTTTTATTATATAAATTAGGTTGTTAAATAACTAATTTTTACAAATCTTAAAAAGCATTTATGCGCGAGCATGTGTTTAATAATTTTAAGTGTGCATTAGGAAGTTCTTTAAAAATTTAAAAAAGTAAGTGCGTTAGCGCGATGAAAACTATAGATTCCAAGGATATTTTCTAGAATTTATTTTGCTATTAACCTTATTAAATTCGTCTATAAGATATGATAAAAGAACCCACTTAACATGGCGTTCATAGCGTTTTTGTCCGTAAAGTCTAGGGTTTTCTAGATTATAGAGTCCTTTAAGTATAGAAAATAATTGTTCAATTTTTAGCCTATTTTTATATAAATTTTTACCTATTGGCGATTGCATAAAAAGAGCATTTTTATATCTAGATTCATTGTTAAAAGATTCTATACTCTTTGCTTTACGCATATTTACATCTGTTAATAAGTTATATTCTAGAGTTTTAGAAACTTTAAACCATTGAGCATCATCATAAGCAGCATCGGCAAGTACAATAAATGGATTATAAGTTTTGAGTTCATATAACAATCCTTGGACTTGATTATCATATACATTTGCAGTAGTTATAGAAAATGACAAAGGTAATATACTATCACATACACAAGCGGTACAATGTAACTTATATCCTTTATATCTGCCAAGTCGAGTTCCTTTTCCATACCTAGCTTCGCTATCATATAATGAGCTCCTTAATGCAGTGCCATCAATAGCACAAATTCTAGTTGATGGATTTATAAGTTCAATAAGCATAGCATAAATGCCATAGTACACGTATTTTTCTAAAGCTATCGCTCTTAAAGAAAATGTAGAATGGTCAGGAACTTCTTTTAAACCTATAATCTTTTGAAATACAATATCTTGTTTAATTTTATATTCAAGTTCTCTAAGACTAAAAATACTATTATTTACACCATATATTATACATGCAACAATTTGTTGATCTGAATATTTAGGCGGTCTACCTTTAGCTTTTCTAGTATTAATGCCAAGTTTATTAAATGCAATATTAACAGTTTCAAAAATTTTAAAATAAATGTTTTCGCTTTGTATATTTAATGTTATAATCATACTTGAGTCATCCTTTGTATATTATGGTTTTTTTAAGCGAAAACATTATATCACAAAGTGATGACTTATTTATTTTTTTGTATTTTTAATTATTCAACAACCTAATAAATAATATATCATACATATTATTTATAAATATTAAAATTAGTTAAGTAAAGTATAAGAGTTTTAGATGAAGTTCTTTTATTGTTGACATAACATGTTAAGATAAATTAGAATAATAATATTGCTTGAAGAAAGGAGTTATGAAATTGCAAAAAAAAATGTTATTAGAAGAATATATAAATAAATTATCATCAAAGGAACCCACTCCAGGTGGAGGAAGTGCAGCAGCACTTGTATCATCATTAAGTAGTTCGTTAACGGCTATGATGCTAAATTTAACTGTTGGTAAAAAATTGTATGAGAGCTATGATGATAAGTTAAAAAAGAATATAGATGAAACTTTAAAAAAATCAAGTGAATATAATGACTTGTTTTTGGATTATATGGATAAAGATGAAGAAGCTTTTTTAACATTGATGGATGCATTTAAATTACCTAAAAATGATGATGAAGAAAAATCTATAAGAAAAAAAGAAATAGAAAAAGGTTATGAAAAGGCGTTGATGATACCATTAAATTTAGCAAGAAAATCTTTAAAGTTTTATAAAGAAATACTTACTACAGTTAAATATGGTAACCCTAATTTAATATCAGATGGAGGGGTTGCTGCTATATTATTATATAGTGCTGTTGAAAGTTGTATGTTGAATGTTAAGATAAATTTAAGTGGCATCACAGACGAATCAAAAAGAGAAAATATAATTAAGGAATGTAATAGTATATTAGAGAAAGCATTAAATTATAAAATAGATATAATGGAAATTGTAGAATCAAAAATATAGTTCTAAAATTTGATTGAATATATTTATTTAACTAGTTGGAGAGATGAAAATGTATGACCTTTTTTTGGACAAATTAAATGAACTATATAATATAATTAATACACCTATAGATAGAACATTTAAAACTATGGCAATAGATAAATATAAAAAGGTTTTAAATATAGGCAAAGAAAAATTTTCTGATACATATATGGATTTAAAAGAAAAAGAAAAAATAAAGGAAAACGGTGTTGTATATACTCCGAAGGAAATAGCTAATTATATAGTTGAGAATGTTATTTTTAAAGAAGATATAATAAACAATCCATATATAAAAATACTTGATCCATCTTGTGGATGTGGGGATATTATAATAGTATGTTATGAAAAATTAAAAACCATTTATGAGGAAAATTTAGAATTCATAAATGAAGTGAATAAAATTAATTTAAAAAAAGAAGATATATCTAAACATATAGTTAAAAATAATTTATATGGATTTGATATAGATGAAATAGCACTTAAAATATTAGCCATAGATTTATTTGAAGTAAGTGGATATTTTTATGAGAACAATTTAAAAAAACAAGATTTTTTATTGGAGAAGTTTAGTGAAAAGTTCAATATAATAGTAGGAAATCCTCCTTATGTTGGACATAAATCTATAGATAAAGAATATGCAAAAAAACTAAAGATGAATTTTAAAGATATATATAAAGATAAAGGTGATATTTCTTATTGTTTTTTTCAACAAGCTATTAATAATTTAAGCAAAAAGGGAAAATTATCATTTATAACATCGAGATATTTTATAGAATCACCAAGTGGAGAAGAACTTAGAAAAATATTAAAAGAAGTTTGTAGTCTTTATAAGATAGTTGATTTTTATGGTATAAGACCTTTCAAGAAGATAGGAGTAGATCCAGTTATAATTTTTTTGACTAATGAACAAAATATACAGGAAGAAATACAAGTTATAAAGCCACAAAAATTTTCTAAAAAAGAAGAAAGTAACTTTTATAAGTCATTGTTTTTAAAACAAGGGGAGTATTATAAAAGTTTTTATATAAATAAAAATTATCTAAACAATAAAGGGTGGATATTAAGAGATAAAAAAGAAAGGGATATAATATCTAAGATAGAGGAAATAAGTTTTACTCATTTATATAATATTTGTGATAGTTATCAAGGAATAATAACAGGATGTGATAAAGCATTTGTAGTAGATAATGAAGCAATTATAAAAGAAAATTTAGAAAAAGATATTATAAAGCCTTGGATTAAAAGTAGCTATATAGATAAAAAAGAAGTACATATAAAAGATACATATTTGATATATTCAGATTTAATAAAGGATACCAATGAATATCCAAATATAATAAAACATATAGAAACTGAAAAAGATAAACTTTTAAATAGAAGAGAATGTAAAAAAGGTGTACGAAAGTGGTATGAACTTCAATGGGGAAGAAAAAAAGAGATTTTTGAGAAAAAAAAGATAGTATTTCCATATAAGGCCAATAGAAATAAATTTAGTATAGATTCAAAAGGATGTTATTTTAGTGCTGATGTTTATTCATTGATTTTAAAAGAAGGAGTGCCATTTACTTATAGATATCTAATTTCACTATTAAACAGTAAGGCGTATGAATTTTATTTTCAAAGCTTTGCAAAAAAATTAGGATATAATTTATATGAATATTACCCTAACAATATAATGAAATTATGTATTCCAACAATGGGTGATAAAGAAGAATTAACTGAAGATGACATAAATACAATATTTAATTTTACTGAAGAAGAAATAAACATAATAGAAGATAATTACGAAAAAGGTATTTAGTATATGATTACTAGATACCTTTTTATTAACAAATAATTTATTTTACAAAAGAAGGAAATCAATCAATATTATAGAATTAGTTAATAAAGATACTATATTTATTGTTATAGGAGGTATAAAATGAAGCTAAAATTTGAAGACAGAGAAGATATTCTAATAGTACATATGGACGGTGAATTAGATCATCATACTGCTGAAGAGGTTAGAAATAGATTAGATGATAGAATTGAAAGAAATGGAGTTAATAAACTTATAATGGATTTTTTAAATGTTAGTTTTATGGATAGTTCAGGTATAGGAGTTGTAATAGGAAGATATAAAAAAGTTTCTAATAGGGGTGGAAAAGTATGCATGATAGGTGCTACAGGAGCAGTTAAGCGAGTATTCGAATTATCAGGAATCTTTAAAATAATTCCGTTATATGATAATGTAGAAGAAGCATTAGCGAATATATAGTGGGGGGAAATATGATGAGTCAGAACAAAATGAAAATAGAATTTTTAAGTAAATCACAAAATGAAAGTTTTGCAAGAGTAGCAGTTGCAGCTTTTATATCTCAATTAGATCCTACCATAGAAGAAATTACTGATGTAAAAACGGCTGTATCAGAAGCTGTTACCAATTCTATAATACATGGATATGGAGATAAAGAAGATGGTATAGTAACAATTGAATCAGAAATAAATGATAGAGAAGTTACTATAATTATTAAAGATAATGGTATAGGAATCAAAAATGTAAGTGAAGCTATGGAACCATTATATACTTCAAGACCTGATCTTGAGAGATCAGGAATGGGATTCACTGTTATGGAGACGTTTATGGATGAATTAAAGGTAGAATCCATAAAAGAAAATGGTACAAAAATTATTATGAAGAAGAAGTTTAAATCTTTAAAATAAATTTTAGGGGAAAGGAGGAAAAACCTTGAACTTGGTTTGCGTATGCTATGAAGGAAGGTAATGCTAAGACAAAGAAATGTGAGAATTATAAAGTAAATTTAGAATTAATAAAGCAAGCAAAACTTGGGGATAAAAAAGCTGTAGATAAACTTGTACAAAAAAATTTACCACTTGTATCAGCTATAAGTAAAAAATTTCTAAATAGAGGATATGAGTATGAAGATATATTTCAGATAGGTTCAATGGGACTTGTAAAAGCTATAAACAATTTTGATTCTAGTTATAACGTACAATTTTCTACTTATGCAGTACCTATGATTATGGGAGAAATAAAAAGGTTCATTAGAGATGATGGACTTATAAAAGTAAGTAGAAGTGTAAAATATACCGCAAAAAAACTTCATTATGATAAGGAAAAATTAACAAAACAATTAAACAGGGAACCTAGTATTGAAGAGCTTTCTAAATTTTCAGGTATAAGTAAGGAAGAAATAATATTTTCATCAGAAGCTATTAATGAACCGAAATATTTATACGATACTATCCATCAAGATGATGGTTCACCAATATATCTTATTGATAAGGTAGTAGTAGATGATAAAGGGGAAATAGACGAATTAGATAAAATAGCTTTGAAAGAAGCTTTAAGTAAATTGGACCAAAGATCAAGGCAAATTATAATACTTAGATATTTTAAAGATATAACACAAGTTAAGGTAGCTAAAATGCTTGGAATTAGTCAGGTACAAGTATCAAGAATTGAAAAAAAAGTTTTAAAAAGTATGAAGGAAAAATTAAGTGGATAGTAAAAAGGATGCATATTTTTGTATCCTTTTTTTTATAAAAATTTTCTTGTTTAAAAAATAAAATATTGCTAAAAATAACTTTAGATACAGTATAGAAAAAAATATGTAAGAGGGTATGGAAGATGAAGATAAAAGAAGAGGAATTAAAGCAAAAGTTTAAAGATTTAACAGAACAAGAAACTCCCAAGTCTAATATATTAAAAGATTGTTTTAGAGCTTTCATAGTTGGAGGAATTATATGCGATGTAGGACAATTTTTTATGAATTTTTATTTAAAGCTAGGATTTTCTGTTGAAGATACAGGAGCATATGTTGCTATAACAATGATTTTTATAGGTGCGTTACTTACTGGAATTGGAATATATGATAAAATTGGTGATTTTGCAGGAGCCGGTTCAGTAGTACCTATTACAGGGTTTGCAAACTCTATTGTTTCTCCAGCAATGGAATTTAAAAAAGAAGGATTTGTATTTGGAGTAGGTGCAAAAATGTTTATTATAGCGGGACCAGTTTTGGTATATGGTATTGGTTCTTCTATAATTGTAGGGCTTATATATTATTTTATTAATTTATAACATATACAAATGAAAGTAAGGCAGGTGTAACTTATATGACAAAAAGAGTTGGAAAACAAACTATAATATTAGAAAATAAGCCGAGAATAATTGCTACGACTAGTGTAGTAGGACCTAAGGAAGGAGAGGGTCCTTTAAAAGATTATTTTGATGTTATACTTAGTGATGATTTAAATGGAAAAGATAGTTTTGAAAAAGCAGAGAGCAGTATTATGTATAGGGCAGTTCAAGAAACTTTAAAAAAGGTAAACTTACAAGAGAAAGACATACATTACTTAATAGCAGGAGATTTATTGAATCAAACAGCTGCATCAAACTTTGCAGCTAGAGATGTTGATATACCCTTCATAGGATTATATGGTGCATGTTCTACTATGTCTGAGTCATTAGGTGTAGCATCTATGCTTATAAATGCTGAATATGCTGATTATGCAATAGCATCAACATCATCACACTTTTCTTCTGCTGAAAGACAATTTAGATTTCCTTTAGAGATGGGAAGTCAAAGAACTCCTACGGCACAATGGACTGTAACGGGATCAGGAGCAATGCTACTTGCAAGAGAAGGAAACTTTCCGTATATAACTTATTTTACAGTTGGAAAAATAAAAGATTATGGTCAAACGGATACAAGTGATATGGGGTCAGCTATGGCACCGGCAGCTGTTGATACATTAAAACAACATTTTGAAGATACAGGTAGAAAACCTGAAGACTATGACTTAATAGCTAGTGGAGATCTTGGAAATTTGGGTAAAAAAATCACTGAGGAATTATTAAAAGAATATGGATATGATATATCTCAAAATTATATAGATTGTGGAGACGAAATTTTTGATAAAGAAAGACAGAAAGTAAATTGTGGTGGAAGTGGATGTGGATGTTCAGCAGTTGTAAGTTGTGGGTATATATATAAGAACATGTTGAAAGGCAAATATAAGAAGGTATTATTAGTTTCTACAGGAGCATTAATGAGTTCTACTACATCTCTTCAAGGAGAAAGTATACCTGGAATTGCTCATGCAGTATCAATAGAGTTTGGAGGAAATTAAGAATGAATGAATATATTATGGCCTTTGTAGTAGGGGGACTAATATGTGTAGTTGCACAAATACTTATGGATAAAACGAAACTTACACCTGGAAGGATTTTAGTAGCTTTTGTAACAGCAGGAGTAATATTAGGTGCGTTAGGTATATATGAACCATTGGTTAAGTACGGAAAGGCAGGAGCGACTATTCCGTTACCTGGATTTGGATATAATTTGGCTAAATCAGTAATGAAAGAAGTAGATAAAAGCGGATTTTTAGGAGTATTTACTGGTGGAATAAAAGGTGGAGCAGGTGGAATAGGAGCAGCTATTATATTTGGTTATATAATGGCAATTGTTTTTAATCCTAAGACTAAATAGTTAAATCACTAATAAAAAATGGATGTTACTTTTAAAGTAACATCCATTTTTTATTAGTGATTTTTAAATAAATCTTTTAAATTTTTAGGCTTTTTTTTAGCATTATTAGTAGGGTTTTTATTATTTTTTTTATTCTCGGTATCATCATTAATAATATTATTGTTATTATTATCATTGATATTAGAATTACTATTTTCTGTACCTGTATTGGTACTATTAGTTGTTTCGGAATCTATATTAGCATTTTTTTCCGTTGCATGTTGGTCTGATTCAGTTTTATCTTTTTTAGGTTTTCTATCTTGTGAATAGTGAGAAGAAGAATTATCTTGTCTATTTGGTAATACATACATCTGATCAGCTAAATAAACACCAGGATTATAATCTCTTTTTATAAATACTCTATAATCTGTTAAGAATGAAGGAGTATATGAACCTGCAATATGACCATTATATCTATTTACTCTAGCTGATACGTGAATATTATCTTGTTCAGTAGGTACAGTTCCTTTAATAAATAATTCAGTATATACTTGACTTCCACGTGGATCCTTATAAGATAAATCAGAAGGAAGTAATCCAGAAACTCTATCTACTTCAGCTTTGACTATGTTATCGGGCATTTTAATATCTGTAACAGGTAAATTTTCAACAGCTTTATTCATTATTTTACCGAAAAGTGCAGCTGCATCACTACTATAAATACTTTGACCATACTTATTTTCTATCCATACTGAGCCTGAATAATATGGAGTTAAACCACAGAACCAAAGATTTTTAAATTTAGTGGAAGAACCTGTTTTACCAACGATAGGTATTTCATTAGTATAAGTATTGTTTATACTAGTTGCTGTACCTTCTTTTACTGGACCTTTTAATAAATCATACATAATGTAAGCTGATTCAGGGGATAATACTTGTGTTGTTTGAGTTTTCGTTTCAAGTATAGTATTACCATTCCTATCTACAACTTTTGTATAGAGTCTAGGAGAAGAGTATAATCCATTGTTTCCAAAAACTCCATAAGCATTAGCCATTGTAAATGTATTTGTACCACCGCTTAATTCCCCAAGAGCTAAAGCAGCCATACTATGTTTATCCACATTATCAAAAGTTAATCCAAATTTTTCACCATATTTTATACCAGTGTTTAATCCTATTTTATCTTCAAGTTTCACTGCAAATACATTAACAGAATTTTTTAAAGCTTCTCTTAAGCCTAGATAACCAGAATAAACTCCATTAGCATTTTTAGGCTGCCAAACTGTTCCAGGAGAAGAATACTTTCTAGACATTGCATCAGGTAATGGTGAATCTTCAAGTACCGTACATGCAGTAGCCATTTTACTATCTATAGCAGGAGCATAAACAGTTAATGGCTTTATACTAGAGCCAGCTGGTACTTTGGCATTAGTAGCTCTATTAAATGATAGAGCAGGTTGTTCTCCTCGACCACCTATGATTACCTTAACTTCTCCAGTGTGATAATCTGTTAAAACAGCAGAAGCTTGAGGTTCTTTAAGTCCATCTTTACATTCTTTAGTTAAACTATTTAATTTGTTGTCTTCATTTATAAGTTTTTGAGTTTCTACTTGAAGATTTTTATTCATAGTGCTATAAATTTTTAAATTTCCGTTTACTAATAGTTTTTCTATTTCATCGTCACTATAATTGTATATTTCTTTAAGATCTTTTTTTACATTATCTATAACAGGTCTGGTAAACCATTCAAAATTATATTTTTCATCAACATTGGCAGGTTTATGAATAGTATAATGTCCAAGTGTTTGAAAAGATCTATCTTCTGTAACGCCAAATTTATCGGTATCTAATTCCGCTATGGCTTCAATATATTGGCTTTCACTAATATATCCATTTTCCTTCATTTTAGAAAGAACAGTTTTAGTTCTATTGAGATACTTAGAAGGATCTTTTTTAGAGGTACGAGAATATGGATAATATACTGATGGACTTTGAGGTAGTCCAGCAATAAATGCGCATTGAACAAGGTCTAATTTGTTTACAGAAACACCAAAATATTGATCTGCTGCAGCCCCAACTCCAATGGCTCTACCACCTAAATATATTGTATTTAGGTAAGTTTCCATAATAACTTCTTTACCAACCTCTTTTTCTAGTTTAGGAGCTAGATACCATTCTTGAACTTTTCTTCTTACTTTGTCATTTAGTGTATTACCGTGAGTTTCAAATAAGGTGTTTTTTATTAATTGTTGGGTAATAGTAGATGCACCTTGAAGTCCAGGACTTCCTTTAAGCACATTTTTAATGTCAATTAAAAAAGCACCTGCAATTCTTTTTAAGTCAATACCTTTGTGTTCAAAAAATCGTTCATCCTCTATACTTACAAAAGCATTTACAAGATTTTTTGGAAGCTCATCATATTTTACTAGAATTTTTTTCTTAGATGTAATTATATTATCAATAAGTTCACCTTTGTCATCATAAATTTTGGATGCATCACTTGCTGCTACAATTTCATGTATATCCAAATCTGGGGCAGTCTTCATAACAGCTAGGACTAGTCCACCAGCTACAATTGTAGATATTATAAATAGTGATAAAAGTGATATTAATATAATTTTAAAAGGTTTAAACTTTTTTTTCTTAGTTTTCTTGCTGGATGTTTTTTTAGACTGAGAACTTTTAGTTCCTTTACTTTCAGTCATATAAATATTCCTCCTTAATATACTAAATAGCACAACGATTAAACAATAGTATATAATAAAATTATACACTATCACTTTTGTTTTGGTAAAGTGCATAGTACAAATAATTAATATACATTATGCTTAAATTAGTGTATATATGTAAATTCTATGTAAATAAAAATTACTATGCTTTTGCATAGTAATTTTTATTTTAAAAGGTTAATTTTGTTCCCAGTTAAATACGTAAGGTATATTTCTGTAATAATCACCATAGTTAAGTCCATAACCTACTACAAATACGTCAGGAATTTCAAAACAACAAAAATCTGGTTTAATATCTGCTTTTCTTCTTTCAGGCTTATCTAAAAGTACACAACTTTTTACACTGTTTGCACCTAAAGATTTAGCATGTTCTATTACGAATTTCATAGTAATACCAGTATCAACTATGTCGTCTACTACAAGTACGTCAAATCCTTTGATATCATCTGGTATATCATGAACTATTTTTACATTACCAGAAGAAGTTTCATTATGACCATAACTTGATGTTGTCATAAAACCTATTTTGGTTGGAACAGTTATTTGTCTAACTAAATCTGCAGTATATATAAAGCTACCTCTAAGTAATGATAGTACATAAAGTTTTTTACCTGAATAATGAGAAGAGATTTCTGTACCTAATTCTTCGATTCTGTTTTGAATTTGTTCTTCTGTTATAAGAATATTTCTTTTTCCGTTTTCCATTGCAATCCTCCATATTAGATATTTAGAGTGTTAATTATATTAAATTAAAATAGCGTAAAGCTTTTTAAAATAGAAGTTTTATTCCTTAATAATTAAAAATATATTATACATATTAACAATATTTCTGCTATTTTTCAAGGGTTTTTGATATATGCTTTTAAGACAAACTACTAAAATATATAGAGATTAAGATATAAATGGTTTTATTTATAATATAAAATGCAAGATGAATATATTTCTAACGAAATAATATTCATTATTTGATATAATTCTTATACTTAAAACATAAATGGAAAATTTTTTAAAAAAAGAAGTATATATAAAGAAAAATACACATTAAAATTAGCGAAATAAATTATTTTATTTAAATATTATATATCGTGGAAATTTTTACAGGATATCTTTGTATATAAAGTTATATATATATAGTATATGATAGCATGTAAAATAGTATTTCAATTGTAAAATACTATTTACAATGGTATTTTGATAGTATAAAATTATATGAAAGTTGTAAAGGTTAATATTATTATAAAATATAAGCTAATTGAACAAAATAAATATAAATTACTCTAAGTAAAAGAGAGGGAAAAAAATGATACTTGGAAATTTAGAAGGCATAAGAAAGACTATTTTAAAAAAATTAGATAATATATATGAGTTTAAAGTAGATAGGCAAAATATATCTAATGAAGAAATTATCGATATAATATGTGAAGTTACTAGTGAAATAAATAAAGAAATAAGCGTTGCTATAGATAGAAAAGGAAATGTATTAAGTGTAGCTGTAGGTGATAGCAATACTGTTGAAATGCCTGTAATTGATATAAAGTCAAAAAAATTATCAGGGGTTAGAATAATACATACACATCCTAATGGAAATTCAAAATTATCAGCGTTAGATTTGTCAGCGCTTATATCTTTAAAATTAGATTGTATGGTAGCGGTCGCAGTAGAAAATGGAAAGTGCAAAGATATAACTATGGGATTTTGTGGAGTACATGACAATAAATTGGTTGCTGAAGTTGCTTCTAATTTAGAACTTCATAAAGCTCTTGGCGTAAATATACTTACTATAATTAAAAATATAGAAGAAAATTTAGTTGATAATGAAGTGGAAGAAGATAAGGGCGAACGAGCTATTTTAGTTGGAATAGAAAATGAAGAAAGTTTAGATGAATTAGAGGAACTTGCAAAAGCATGTAATGTGGTTACTTTAAATAAAATGCTTCAAAAAAGAATTAAAATAGATACTGCATTTTTTATAGGAGAGGGAAAAGTAGAAGAACTTTCGATGTTAAGGCAAGCGTGTAATGCTAATCTAATAATATTTGATGATGAATTATCAGCATCCCAAATTAGAAATTTAGAAAATGCAACAGGCACTAAAGTTATAGATAGAACTACTCTTATTCTTGAAATATTTGCAAGAAGGGCTAGAACAAAGGAAGCTAAAATTCAAGTTGAACTTGCACAGTTAAAATACAGGTTACCAAGACTTATAGGAATGGGTACAGTATTATCTAGAACGGGTGCTGGTATAGGAACTAGAGGTCCTGGTGAGAAAAAATTAGAAATAGATAAAAGACATATAAGAGAAAGAATATATGATCTTAATAAGGAACTTAGTAAGATAAAGAAAACTAGACAAATTCAAAGAGATAAAAGAAGTAGAGAAAATATACCTAAAGTTTCTTTAGTGGGATATACAAATGCGGGTAAATCTACTTTAAGAAATAAATTGTGTGAAATTGCATCACCAAAAGATGTATATCAAAAAGAAGAAGTATTTGAAGCGGATATGTTATTTGCCACTTTAGATGTTACAACTAGAGCATTAATACTTCCAGATAATAGGTTGATAACTTTAACAGATACTGTAGGCTTTATAAGAAAACTTCCTCATGACTTAGTAGAAGCATTTAAATCTACTTTAGAAGAAGTTATAAATTCGGAGTTATTGTTACATGTAGTTGATGCATCATCAGAAAGTGCATATAAACAAATTGAAGCTGTAAACTTAGTATTAGAAGAATTAGGTGCAGCTGATAAACCTATGATATTATTACTTAATAAAGTTGATATGACTAGTAATGAAGGACTATCTAAATTAAAAGAAGAGTATAATAATCCAAATGTACTTGAAATATCAGGAAAAAGCAATATAAATTTAGATTTACTTTTAGAAAAAGTTTGCAAAGTTCTTCCTAATCCTTTAAGAAAAGTAGAGTATTTAATACCATACAGTGACAGTGCAAGTGCTGCTTTACTTCACAGAAGTGCTAAAGTTATAGAAGAAGAATATGAAGAACAAGGTACAAGAATAATAGCTATGGTTGATGATGAAATATATAATAAATGTAAGGAGTATATTAAAAATAATATATAGATATTTAGATAAAAACATCGGAGGGTATATAATGAAGACACTAATAAAAAATGTAGCAATAGTTACTATGAATGATAATGAAGAAGTTATAGAAAATGGATATATTCTTATAGATGATAATAAGATTCAAAAAGTATGTAGTGGCGAATTTAAAGAAGATATTAAAGATGTAAAAGTAATAGATGGTAGAGGATATTGTGCTATGCCTGGACTTGTTAACAGTCATACTCACGCAGCCATGACGCTTCTAAGAGGATATGGTGAAGGACTACCTCTTATGAGATGGTTAAATGAAAAGGTATGGCCTATGGAAAGTACATTTAAAGATGAGCATAGAGAAATAGGAAATAAACTTGCATACATTGAAATGTTAAGAAGTGGTACAACAACATTTAATGATATGTATTTTAAATTTGATAAAATGTTAGATACTATTAAAAGCTTCGATATAAGATGTGTGCTTGGAACATCATTATTAGGAGATGAATGGGAAGTTCAATTAAAAGAAGCTATTGATTTAAAGCAATTAGTAGAAAGAGACTATAAAAATAGCCTTATAAAAACAATGATAGCTCCACATTCTCCATATACATTATCTCGTGAAGCTTTGGTGGAAACAGCAAGAGCTTCAAAAGAGTATAATGAAAATATTCATATACATGTAGCTGAAACTTTAGATGAAATAAATATAATAAAAGAGAAATATAATATGACACCAGTGGAGTATATGGTTGATACAGGTATATTTGATAACAAAGTTATGGCAGCGCATTGTGTACATTTAACTGATAATGATATAGAGATTATAAAAAATAAAAATGTAAGCCCTATATATAACCCACAAAGTAATATGAAACTTGCAAGTGGAGTTCCAAGAATAATTGATATGATAGATAAAGGAATAAATGTATGTATGGGTACAGATGGAACATGTAGCAATAATAATCTTAATATGTTAGAAGAAATGGAAACAGGGGCATTGCTTCAAAATCTTTTCTATAAAGATACCACTAGATTAAGTGCTAAGACAGTTTTTAAAATGGCAACAGTTAATGGATCAAAAGCACTAGGAATAGAAAATCTAGGTGCAATACAAGAAGGAAATATTGCAGATATTATAATGTTAAATATGAATAAAGCAAGTATGATTCCATGCCATGATATATATTCAAATATAGTATTTTCAGCAAGTGGAAATGAAATTGAATATGTAATAATTAATGGAAAGCTTGTAATGGAAAAAGGGGAACTTATAAATATTGATGAAGAGAAAATTTTATATGAAGGAAAGAAATTTTGTGAAAAATTATAAGAAAACATATTAAGATAAATTATAATCAGTATAAATTAGGGGGGATTTAATGCTGAATAATATAGAAAAATATCAAAGAGCATTTTCATCTTTAATAAATAAACTTAAAAATAATGAGGCTATTCTTGCCGCTATGGTTTTTGGTAGTGTATTAACGGGTGACCTGTGGGAAGGATCGGATATAGACTTATTTGTTATATGCAAAAATAAGATAAATAATAAAGGAAGAATTTATACTGAAGAAGAAGGGATAAAAGTACATATAAAGTTAATAAGTAAAGAGAAATTTTTAACATTATATGACGAAGAACTAGCGGGTGGATTTATTCACAGAGTATTCTTATCATCAAGATTAGTTTTTTCAAAAGATGATGAAGTTACTAGTAAGTATGATATAGGAAGATATTATCCAGATATCGATAGAGAAAAATGGAATATGGTTTATTTCAGTGACTTATTAAAGAGTATAGAGGTATGTAAAAAATATTTAGCTAACAATGGGACATATATGGCATATAGTTCAGCAATAAAGGCTATGGAAGATTTTTCAAAACTGTATGTTAATTCTTCAGGTTATATGATAAGCAAAGATGTTATGACAATGGCGACTAATTTAAATGACAAATTAAGAGAGCTTGCTGATAAATTATTTTTTGCTACTAAAGAAAATATGTATGAGATAATTAATGAAGTTATTAATTTTTTAGAGGAAGATATAAATATAAATATAAAAAAATATATTGCATTATTGTTAGAGTTTATGAAAGATCAAGAAATTCCATTGAGTTCTGAAGATATATTAGTAAATAAATTATTCGATAATCTTAATATTAGATTTGAAAGATTATTGAATAGGATGCTAGAAAATGGCATAATAAAGAGAAAAAATAGAAACTATAAAGATGAAGAGAACAACGTTTTAATAAGTGAAAATGTATATTTTATTTAGTATTTATTTGGCATACATGAATTTAGCATAATGTATGCCAAATTCATTTTAATTAAAGGGGTAAAGATTATATGGACAAATACTATATAAAGTTTAAGGAGGACATTCCTAAGTATATACAAATTGTAAATCATGTAAAAAAGTTAATATATCATAGAGAAATTTTAGATAGAGAAAAACTTCCAGCAATTAGAACTTTATCAAAAAAATTAGGAGTAAATAATGTAACAATAGTAACTGCATATAACAAATTAGAATTAGAGGGGTTTGCTACTCAAAAGATAGGTAGCGGTACTTTTGCAAAAGGCAGAGAAGATAATAAAGAATTTCTAAAAGAATATTCTAATATATACAGAAAAATAAGTAGTGGATATCTAAAAGATTACATAGACTTTACAGGGGAAACTACTTGCGGAAAGTTTTTCCCTGTAGATACTTTTAAGAAAGTATTAAATAAGGTTTTAGATAGAGATGGGGCAGAATCCTTTATTTATCAGGATTCATTAGGATATGAAGGACTTAGAAAAAGTATTAATAAGAACTTTTGGAAAAATGAAATAGACAATGAAAATATACTTATTGTATCGGGAGCTCAACAAGGAATAGATATAGCAGCAAAGGCAATAATTAATATAAATGACAATGTTTTAGTTGAAAAGCCAACATATAGTGGAGCGTTAAATGTTTTTAAAAGTAGAAGAGCAAATATATTAGAAGTTGAAATTGAAGAAGATGGATTAAATATGAAGTCGTTAAAAAAAATATTAAAGAAAAACAAAATAAAATGTTTTTATATAATGAGTTATTTTCAAAATCCAACTGGAAATACATATAGTACTGAGGATAAACTAAAAATCTTAAATCTTGCAGAAGAATATAATTTTTATATTATAGAAGATGATTATTTATCTGAATTAATATATGATGAAAATATAAAATATAACAGTTTTAAAAGCTTAGATATATATGATAGAGTTATATATATAAAAAGTTTTTCAAAGATATTTTTACCAGGTATAAGAATGGGATATTTAATACCTCCGAAAGTGTTTAGTGAAATTGTCCAAAATAGTAAAGTAAATACAGATATAACCACATCTAGTTTAATGCAAAGAGCATTAGAGCTGTATATTAATGAAGGCTATTGGAAAATGCATATGGCATTTTTAAATGAGGCATATAAAAACAGATATTATTATATGAAAGAGTGCATTGAGGATATTTTGGGTGACAAAGTAACTTTTAATAGTCCTGGTGGAGGACTTAATTTTTACTTAAAAATATCCAATAATATAAAAATGAATGCTATAGAGCTTTTTAATAAATGTAAAAATAATAATGTTATAATAACTCCAGGAGTGCTTTTTTATAAAAGTATTATAGATGGAGAAAAGTTTTTTAGGGTGGGATTTTCAGTAACAGGTGTAGAAGATATAAAAAAAGGAATAAATATAATAAATAAATTATTAGTGCAAAAGGGTGAATAAAATTATGAAAAAGGGACTTGTAGAACTTGACTGGAATAAAATAGATAAGTACAGTAATGAAGATATAACTTATTTTTTATTTGTTGAGGGCAAAAGCATAGATAGTATATGTAAAATAAGAAATATTGATAGGACTACAGTTCAAAATCATATAATAGAAGGAAAAATAAAGTATAGATTTTTAACGAAAAGTAAAGACTCCAAAGAATTTTTTGCTACCATATCTAAAGCAGGAAAAGCTGATAAAATTCAAGTATTAGCGTCTTTAAATAAAGAAAATAAAATAAAACTTATAAAATTTATAAAAAATAACTACAAAGATATGTACCCAAAAGACAAAGAATCAGCTGTATGGATACTTGGAGAACTTAAAGATATAGAAGGATTAGATATATTAATGAAGGCTTCAGTACATAAATTTGTAAATGTAAGAAGAATGGCCGTATCAGCTATGGGAAAACTTGAAAATACTAAATGTGAAGTTGCACTAATAAGAGCTTTAGATGATGAAAATGCCCAAGTTATAATGTATTCTATTAAAGCATTGGAGAAAATAAAAAGTTTAAGGGCAAAAGAAAAGATAATGAAGATAATGAATAGTACTTCTAAAGAATATTTAAAAAGAGCTGCATTAATATATATAGAAAGTATAGATAATATTTTAAATAGAAAGGAGAATGAGGATAAGTGAGTTATTTTACTATAAAAGATGAGTCGAGAGAAGAATTTGAAGAAAAAAAGTCTGTTTTTATAGGACATGCTAAAAGAGTTCATACTGAAGAAGAGGCAAGAGAATTTATAGATAAGATTAAAGTGGAATTTAAAGATGCAAGACATAATGTTTATGCATATATAATAGGTGAAAATATGGGTATACAAAGGTATACTGATGATGGAGAGCCACAGGGTACTGCAGGAGTTCCGGTTTTAGATGTTATAAAGAAAAATGGAATAACTGATGTAGCAATAGTAGTGACACGATATTTTGGAGGAATTCTTTTAGGCACAGGAGGACTTGTACGCGCATATTCCAAAGCTGCTGCTATGGCTATAGATAAATCAGGTATAGTAGAGAAAGTAAAAGGATTGCCATTACATATAAATTTAGATTATGATCTTTTAGGTAAAGTACAATATGTATGTGGTCAAAATTTGTGGCATATTGAAGATACTGAATATACTGACAAAGTTAGTATAAGGATATTAACAGAAACAAGTAGCTGTGAAAATATAAAGAATAAAGTTACTGAAGTAACTTCTGGAAAAGCTGAATTTATCGAAGGTGAAGAAAAGTATTATTTTAAATTAGAAAATAGATTGTATGAAGATGAGGATGAAAATTAGTAGTTAACTATAAGAAAATTTGAAATAAAAATGGCATATATGATATAATATTATGCGATTGTGGAACTAATGTTTATTAATGTATATACAAAATATATTATATATGACGAGAGTTAGGAGGAATTTTTATGTCAGGACATTCAAAGTGGCATAATATACAAGCTAAGAAAAGTAAAAATGATGCTGCAAAGGGAAAGGTATTTACAAAAATAGGTAGAGAACTTATATTAGCAGCAAGAGATGGTGGATCTAATTTAGACACAAATGCAAAATTAAGAGATGTTGTTGCAAAAGCAAAGGCAGCTAATATGCCTAATGATACTATTGACAGAGCAATTAAAAAAGGCGCTGGAGAACTTGAAGGAATAACTTATGAAGAAATAGTTTATGAAGGCTATGCACCAGGTGGAGTTGCAGTAATGGTAAAATGTCTTACTGATAATAGAAATAGAAGTGCAGCAAGTGTAAGACATAAATTTGATAAATACGGTGGAAATTTAGGGGCAAATGGTTGTGTATCATATATGTTCCAAAGAAAAGGACAATTAGTAATAGAAAGAACTGATGAGATTGATGAAGAAGAATTAATGATGCAAGCATTAGAGGCAGGAGCAGAAGACTTTAATGCAGAAGAAGAAGTTTTTGAAATTACAACTGATCCAGTGGATTTTTCAGAAGTGCGTGAAGAACTTGAAAAAAATGGGTATAGTTTCTTGGAAGCAGATATTACAATGATTCCAGATGTTATGACTGCTGTAGATATGGAAACAGCTCCGAAAACTCAAAAGCTTTTAGATATGCTTGATGATGATGATGATGTACAAGATGTGTATCACAATGCTGAATATCCAGAAGAATTTGAAGGTTAATTAGTGTAAATACTTATTAAGTTTTATCGGCTATATCAATATAGTTATAAAAATTCAATATAATAAGGTAATATTTAATAAGCCTCCTTTGTTGTAGTGTATATCATGTTTAAGATGATATACCTTTAGCAAAGGAGGTTTTTGTTATTAATTTAGTGAGATGTTACAATGGAAACTTTTAAACTTTCTAAAACTGTATTTATAGGATTAAAATATGATGCTGAATCAGCTTCACTGAAAAGAAGGCCTGGCTTGAATTTACTAATAAAAGGACCTGAGTTGCCTGCTTCAGTCATTTTAGTTGTAGTTATTTGATTTTTAAACAAACATTGACCTAACTTGAATTTTTAATAAAAATGCCAAATGAGAACACTATTACTGTTTATGAAAATTTTGATTATTTAATGATAAAAAGTTTAAAAATTCAATTATTATTTTACATATTTAATATAAATAGAGAATATTATATATTAATCATATGAAATTTAAGTAGGTGATATAATTGAGTAATGATAGTTTAGAATTTGATAAAAAAGTTCTTGAAATTTGCCGTGATGATTATATGGATTTTTTTAACAAGGCAAATGTAGTAGGAATAGGATTAGGAAAACAAGTTAGTAAACGTCAGTTTACTGGGGAAAAATGTATTACTGTGTTTGTTTCAGGTAAATTTCCAGAGGATCAATTAGCTAAAAAAGATTTAATTCCACATATATATAAGGGAATTAAAACTGATGTATTACCAAGTGGGCCAATTTCAACTTGTTCATTTACAGGAAAAATTAGGCCTGTAATTGGGGGATTTGGAATAAGCCCAACAACAAGCAATGAAGTTGGTTCAGTAGGATGCTTGGTAAAAGATAAAAATGGATATTATATATTAAGTAATAATCACGTTCTTGCTGATACCAATAAAATACCATTAGGTACTACTATAGTACAACCAAGTATAAAAGATAGAGGAAATAATCCTGAAGATGTAGTTGCAAAACTTACTAAATTTGTTCCGATAAAGTTTAAAAATAAGGATAATATTCCTGAAAATTATGTAGATGCTGCTATAGCTAAAGTAATAAATGAAGAAGAAGTATCTTCTAAAGTTGCTTTTATTGGAGAAATTTTAGGAGTAAAACCTGCGAAATTAGATCAATCTGTGGTTAAGGTTGGAAGAACTACTGAGCAAACATTTGGGTTAGTACTAGCTGAAGGGGCAAGTATTATTGTAGAATATGGTGATGAAAAGGCAATATTTAAAAATCAAATAGTTACAACAAAAATGACTAGTGAAGGAGACTCGGGTAGTTTACTTACAGATTCTGAAGGATATGCAGTAGGACTTATATATGCTCATAGTCAAAAACATTCTTATCATAATAACATATCTGATGTTTTAGAAAAATTAGAGGTTACATTAGTTACCAAAAATATGTAAATATAAAATTAATAAAAAATGAAAAACTCATTTGTTATTGTAAATATTAGTTAAAAAAGTATTTACTTAGCAAGTGAGGTTTTTTAGTTTATATAATTTCATGGAATAACTTTTTTCAAAAGGACAAAATTTGATGTCGAAATAGTAAGAAACATCATAGTATATAGTAAAAAATATATATTATGGTGATATAAATGAAAAATATGAAGTTTAGAATGTCTAAAGATTTCAAGTGTTGTAAGTGTACAAAGGAAGAAAAAATTTGTTATATATGTGATTGTGAATATGAGTATTTTTTAAATAAAGCGAATATAGTAGGAATAGGGCTTGGATATAAGATACAAAAGGAAATTTTAACTTCAGAGACATGTATTGCAGTATTTGTTTCTAAAAAAATTTCTGATAATGAATTGAACCCTGAAGATTTAGTGCCTCCAGTGTATAATGGAATTAAAACAGATATAGTTGAAACAGGGGTTTTTAATACTATGCAACTTTCAAAGCGAATTCGTCCAGTAGTAGGAGGATGTAGTATTGGACCTATAACAAGTAAATATTATGGCACAATGGGATGTCTAGTAACAAATGGGAGAGAAAATTTTATATTAAGCAATAATCATGTTTTAGCAGACTTAAATAATATCAAACTAGGTACACCAATAGTACAACCTGCAATTGCACATGGTGGAGATCCAGAAAAAGATCAAATTGCAGTTCTTTCAAAATTCATACCTTTAAAATCTATAAAGGGAACTAAAAGACCAGAAAATTATGTAGATGCTGCTATAGCTAAAGTAATTAATAATAATGATGTATCCTCTGATATTAAATTTATAGGAAAACCTAAAGGGGTAAGAGGACACAGATTAGGTCAACTAGTGAAAAAAGTTGGAGCATCTACCGAATTAACAGCAGGAATAATAAAGTATATAAATGTAGCTATGATAATTGATGAAAGTAAAAAACAATTTTTAATGAAAAAACAAATTGTTACAAATAGTATGTCAAAATCGGGAGATTCTGGATCTATTTTATTAAATGATAATAATTATGCATTAGGACTTCTCATGGCATCTAATAATGATTATACTATTTTTAACCCAATTAAACGAGTTTTAGCAGCTTTAGATGTCAGTATTGTAAGTGTATAACTCAAAATATTTTAGAATTAAAAAAGTTTATTCTGAAATGCAGGATTTTGTATTTAATAGCCTTTTAAGCTTAGTTTGAATAATATATAGCATAGTAACAATATTTTAGAAATAAAGGTGGTTTTTATGAAATGCAAGTGTTTTAATTTGTTTGATCAATATAAAAAAAGACAAAAAATTAAATTTATATGCAGATATCAATATCAATATTTTTTAAGCAAGGCTAATGTGGTTGGTGTTGGATTAGGATATAAATATATAGATAATATGTGCACTTATGAAGAATGTATTAAAGTATTTGTTACTGAAAAAATACCGGAAAATGAAATTCAACCTAAAGATGTAGTACCAGTATTATATCAAGGAATTAAAACAGATGTAGTAATAGGGGGGATACCTACAGAATGTAAATTGGTTAGTAAAATTCGCCCAACAAGATGTGGATATATTATTGGTATTTCAGATGGTTCTACAAAAAGTATTACAAGTGGAACATTAGGATGTTTAGTAAAAAATAAAGAGGACACATTTGTATTAAGTGCTAATCATGTTTTAACAAATGAAAATTTAGCGCCATTAGGAACCCCAATAATACAACCATCTATTCAATATAGAGGAGTAGTTACAACAGATACTATTGCATATCTTTCAAAATATATTCCTTTAAAATATATGTCAGCAACAGAAGTTCCAGAAAATTATGTGGATTGTGCTCTAGGAAAGGTACTTGCCAGAAGTTTGGTTGCACCAGAAATTGCTATATTGCACAAAGCACCTCTAGGAGTATCAACTGCAAAATTAAATAAAAAGGTAGTAAAAGTAGGTGCAATGAGTGAGCGTACAACTGGAATAGTACAATCAATAAATACTACTATGTATGTTAAATATAGTAGAGGAAGCTTGTTATTTAAAGATCAAATAGTAACAACTCAAATGAGCATGAAAGGAGATTCAGGAAGCTTATTACTTGATTCTAAAGGAAATGCTGTAGGACTTCTTAATGCAGATTCTACTTGTACTACTAATTATTCTGATATAAGTAATGTCCTAAGAATGCTTAGTGTTTCTCTTATTACAAAATAAAATTATGGGTTGGTGATATAAATGAATTGTGATTTTTGTATGGAAAATAATTATTCTAATAATATTCAAAAAATGTTTTGCATTTGTAATTGTGAATATAATTATTTTTTTAACAAAAAAAATGTAATTGGGGTAGGAGTAGGTTATAAGGTAACAAGAGGTTTCTATACTTCTAAAAAATGTATTACTGTATTTGTATCTAAAAAAGTAGATGAAAATAATTTATTACTAAAAGATTTAATTCCAAAAGTTTATAAGGGAATAGAAACTGACGTAGTAGAAAGTGGTTATTTTGAAGGAGCATCTCTAAAACAGAAAATTCGTCCTGTAGAAGGAGGATACAGTGTTGGACCTGAGTCAGCTCCAAATGTAACGGGAAGTCAAGGATGTGTAGTAACTGATGGAACTAGAAGATATATGTTAAGTTGTAATCATATTATTGCTCATGAAAATATGCTTCCTAGAAATACGCAAATATTACAGCCATCTTTGGGAGATGGTGGAAAAACCACGAAAGATGCTGTTGCATATTTAACTAAATATATTCCTTTGAAAAAGAAAACTACATTTCATTCACCAGAAAATGATGTAGATTGTGCAATTGCTAGAGAATATGAACCAGGGATACTTTCCTCCAAAATTTATATGATTGGAAATCTTAAAGGTGTGAGTGCGCCTAAATTAGGTGAAAAAGTAATGAAATCAGGTAGAACTACTGCATATAATGAGGGTTCAATAACTACAATAGGTGCTACGGTGCAAGTAAAGCTTGAATTAGGAATATATATATTTAAACATCAAATAATTACTACTTCAATGGGACAAGAGGGAGATTCAGGGGCCGTTTTGGTGAATGAAAATAAAATGGCTGTAGGTCTTTTGTGTGCTGTTGCACCATCTGCTACCATATATAATCCTATGAATATGGTTTTAAGTAGTTTAGGTGTTCATGTTGTAACTGGATAGGAAATTATAAATTTAGTTAAGAATGTTAGTAAAAAAAATTAGATGGGTGATATTTATGGATTGTAACTATTCAAAGAATTTAAAGTGTGATAGAGTTTGTGGATTATGCAAGCAATGTCAATGTATTCAATGCTTAAATTATTGCATGAAGAGACGAAAAATTTTATATATTTGTGCAAATGAATATGACTTTTTTGTAAATAAGGCCAATGTAGTAGGGGTAGGATTAGGTTATAAAACATCAAGGGGAATGCTCACTTTAAAAGAATGCATTTTAGTTTTTGTTTCTGAAAAAATTCCATCTAACGATATACCATATGAAGATTTAATACCAGCAACTTATAAAGGAATTGAAACTGATGTTATGGAAACCGGAATTTTTGCATCTCAATCTTTAAAAGGAAAAATTAGACCTGTAGTAGGAGGTTGTAGTATTGGACCTAAAGGTAGGACTACATTAGGAACTGTAGCATGTTTAGTAACGGATGGTACTGATAAATTTATATTAAGTAATAACCATGTACTTGCAGATGAAAATATTGTTCCCATCGGTACACCTATATTACAACCAGCACCTGAAGATAAAGGTAAGTATCCTGAAGATGTAGTTGCGCATCTCTCAAAATTTGTTCCATTAAAGTTTGAAACTGCTAAGACAAAGCCAACAAATTTTGTTGATTGTGCTATGGCGAAAATAGTAAATGATACTGTGGCAACTGGAGAAATTAAAGGTATAGGATATCCTAAAGGAATAGGTATGCCTAAATTGGATGAAAATGTTGAGTTGGTTGGTAGAACAAGTGGAAAAGTAAAAGGTACAATAATATCTTTAGGAAGTACTATAGAGATACAATATGATAGAGGAAAAGCTTTGCTTGTAAATCAAATATTAACAACTGATATGTCTAAAGGCGGAGATTCAGGTGCATTATTATTAGATACAAATAGGCATGCTTTAGGACTCCTTTCAAGTGGCACACAAGCATACTCTACTTTTAATCTTATTGACAATGTTGTAGATGAATTGCAAGTAGATATTGTTACAAAATAAGAATTCATATATTAGGTTGGTAATGGTGTAGCAATAATAAAAATGAAATGATGTAGATATTTATGTTCAGGATAAATAACACACAAAAAAACATCAAATGAGGTGATAATTATTGAAGCTAATATTTATAACAGTTATGCATTAGATGATTTTATTTTATATATTTGTAGGAATGAATATAAATTTTTCTTAAGTAAGTTAAATGTTATAGGAGTAGGCTTGGGATATAAAATAACTAGACAAATTACAACTTGCCAAAAATGCATTACAGTATTTGTAAGTGAAAAAGTTCCTAAAAATGAATTGTCATCAAATGATTCAATTCCTTTTTCATATAATGGAATAATAACTGATGTAGTAGAAAGTGGAGTTATAAAGACTTGTTCTTTAACACAAAAAGTTCGTCCAGCTATTCCAGGTTATAGTATTAGTGCAGCCGAACTAAATGCATCCGGAACACTAACATGTTTAGTAACAGATGGAAAAGAAAAATATATATTAGCGTGTAATCATACAATTGCTGGGGAAAATAGATTTCCAATAGGAGAACCTATAGTACAACCAGGTATTGACGATAAAGGTAGAGTTCCTAAAGATGTAATAGCACTGCTTAGCAAATATATTCCTATACAATTTGCGGGATATATATTTACACCTGAAAATTATGTAGATTGTGCAATAGGAAAAGTGATTAAAAATGATATAGTATCTCCTAATATTGCAATAATAGGTAAACTTAAAGGAGTTAAGAATATAAATATAGGTGATGTTGTAAAAAAAATTGGTAGAACTACTGAATGTACTGAAAATAAGATATTAGGTGTAGGTATTACAGTTAAGATAAAAATGGACACAGGAATAGCTTTATTTAAAAATCAAATAGCCACAGGGTTAATGACTAAACCAGGTGATTCTGGAAGTATTGTAGTTGATAAAAATAACTATGCTGTAGGTGTTGTAATCGCGGAAGGAAGAAAAAATACGTGGATTACTCCAATGACATCTATTTTAAAGAGTCTGGATGTTTCTATTGTAATTTAATTATAAAAACTCCTTTATATAATTTAAAGGAGTTTTTATTTATAATAATTTAATTAAGTTGAAGTTTTAAACAAAAGAAACGATAATATAAAATGTTGAATTTATAAAAAAGTATGATTGAATTATACTATATATTGAAAAACATAAAAAAATGTAATGAAGTGGTGTGGTTCTTGAATTAAAGGGGGAGAAAATTTATGAATTTATCCGATAATCTGAAAGAAAAAACAAATTATATAGAAGAAGGAAGACTTTCTATGGCAATACAACAGTCTACTAATGGAATATTGATAATAGATGTTAATGGAATAATAGAGTATGCCAATAAGGGAATAGAAGAAATAATAGGAATTGTAGCAAAAGAGATTATAGGTAAATCCATAACTATATTTGAAATTGATGATTATGATAGAATTATAAAAAAAATATTTGAAAAGGTCTCTAGTAATAACATGTGTAATGATGATTTACGTTGTATAAATAAAAGAGGTGAAAAGTTATGGTTGAACATAATAGTATCACCGATTAAGGATAAAAACTTCAATATAATTAATTTTTTGATACAAGTAAATGATGTTACATACAAGAATAATTTAATAAACATATTGGATAAAAAAAATAAAGAATTAGATAAAGCATTAAAATTATTGAAACAAACTCAAGTAAAGCTAGTTAGAGAAGATAAAATGGTGTGTATAGGTCAATTATCAGCTGGAATTGCTCATGAAATAAATAATCCTTTAGGGTTTGTGATGAGCAATTTTAATACATTAAAGAAATACGTAAGAAATTTCAAAGAAACTCTAGAAAATTATAGGATGATAAAACATGAATTACAATTAAAATTTGGAGAAAGTATAAATAAAGAAATTGAGTATTTAAATACAATAGAGAAAAAAAATAAAATAGATTTTATAATGGATGATTTAGAAGAAATGTTTAAAGATACAAGTTCGGGATTAGAACGAGTTAGAAAGATTATATATGCTCTGAGAAATTTTGCTCATGAAAATACTAATGGAGATTTGCAACAGTATGATTTAAATGAAGGTATAGAAAATACTTTAATTATAGTAAAAAATGAAATAAAATACACCTCACAATTAAGATTGAATTTAACTAATATACCTATTATAAAAGCTATACCGAATGAAATTAATCAATGTATTTTAAATATAATAATAAATTCCTCATATGCAATAAAAGAAAAAATATTAAAACAAGAATATGATCAAGGAATTATATCAATATCAACTACTTACGATGAATCTTATGTATATTGTTCAATTGAAGATAATGGAATAGGTATACCAGATGATATTAAAAATAAAATACTTGATCCGTTTTTTACTACTAAACCAATTGGAAAAGGTACGGGACTTGGACTTAGTATTACTTATGAAATAATAAAAAATACTCATAAAGGTGAACTTATTGTAGAGAGTGAAGAAAACTTAGGAACAAATATTACTATAAAATTGCCAATTAATTGTGATGAAGATTAGAGGAGGGGGTATGAATAAGAATATTTTATTTGTAGATGATGAACAACTTATATTAAGAGCTATAAAACGAGAAATGTGGGATTGTAAATATAAAACGTTTTATGCCAATAGTGGAAGAGAAGCTTTGAAAATTTTGTATGAAAATAATATAGATATGATAGTATCTGATATAAAAATGCCAGAGATGGATGGACATAGTTTATTAAAAAAAGTTAAATATTTATATCCTAATGTAATCAGAATTGCTTTAAGTGGATATGCTGATAAAAATATGATAATAAAGGTTGTTGATACTGGGCTTGCAAAAGTTCACGTAAAAAAACCTTGGGACAATGACGAACTAATAAATGTTATATTTGACGTGTTTGAAAATATAGATAAACTTAATAGTAAAAATATACGTGGATTTTTAGAGCAATCTGATAAATTGCCTACGCTACCATATATATTACAAAAAATAAATAATGTAATAGAAAACGAGGAATGTGGTCTAAAAGATATAGCTGATATAGTTAGTAAAGATCAGACATTATCATCAAAAGTATTAAAAACGATTAATTCAGCATTTTATGGAGTTAGAACAGGATCTATAAATACTGCTATATTAAATTTAGGACTTTTAAATTTAAAATCTATAATATTGGCTACTGAAATTTTTGAGTGTTGTAATAATAGTTATATTGAAATGTTATGGCAACATTCAGTATTAACAAATATATTAACAAATGATATATATAAAGAATTGTTAGGAAAAAGAATTCCAGAAGAATACTTATCAGCAGCATTATTGCATGATATAGGTAAGGTAATATTTTTAAAGATTTTTAAAGATAAATATGAAAAAATAATGGATATGAAATTTAAGTATCCAGATATGAGTTTTGAGGTATGTGAGGAAAATATTTTTAATATAACTCATGCAGAACTAGGAGCTTATGTACTTAATTGGTGGCAGATGCCTAATGCTATTTCGCAAGTTTCAATGTATCATCAAAATCCTATAGGATGTCATAAATATTATAAGGAAATTGTATGTGTTGTACATATAGCTGATTATCTATCATGGAAAACGATTTATCCTAGTTATGCACCTAAACTAAATAATTATGTATTTGAATATTTAAATATAAGCAAGTTTCAATGTGAAAAATTAAGTTTAAAATATGAAAAAAATAAAAATTTTAAGGATGTTATAGAGTCTAAAATTTAAGGAGTATTGAATAGTATGAATAGAAACAAAATATTATTTGTAGATGATGAAGTAAATATACTTAATTCTATAAAAAGATGTGTTATTGAACAAAATTATGAGGCTATATTTGCTACTAATGCAAATAAGGCCATAGATATATTAAAAAGTCAAGAAATTGCTGTCTTAGTAACTGATATGAGAATGCCATTAGGAAATGGATTGGATTTATTAAAAACTTGTAAGAATATATCACCATTAACTGTTAGGGTGGTATTGTCTGGATATATATCGGTGCCTCAAATTTTGGCGGCAATAAATACAGGAGAAGTATTTAGATTTATAACTAAACCATGGGAAGATGATGAGGAATTTATACCAGCTATAAATTCAGCCTTAGATTATTATAATTTAAAAAAAGAAAGAGAGATACTTAAAGAAGAATTAAAAGAGAAGAATAGAATATATGAGAATCTTATGAAAGAAAGTAAATATATTATAGATAATATACATGATGATATACTGAGTATAAAAAATTTAAATGATAATATATTAGATTTTCTCATGGGATTTTGTAATCAAGCTAAAGAAAAAACAAAAGTAGCAACATTAATTGAAAACTATATTTTACGTATTAAGAACATTTATTTAGGGTATTTAGATACAATGCCATCACAAAATATGACATTTAAAATATGTAAACTAAAAAAAGATATCTTAAAATATAAAAATTTATATAAAGAAATAATAGTGGATAATGACGATTTTAACCATGAAGGAAATTACAAATTGATATTATATATTATATCTACTATTATTAAAGAAATTATGAAGAATTCTTTTAATACTAATCTTAAAATTATTATTTCAAGTTATCCTAGTTTAAAGATCTTAATGGAGTTTGATAAAAATATAAAAAATCAAAATATATCTCTTACATTAATAGTTAATATGTTAAATGCTTTTATAAAAAGATGCGGTGGAAAAGTTTATTTTGATGAAAATAAAAATATAGTTCTTGAAGGAAATACGAAAATCTAAAATATTTAAAAAGGCTGTTAATATAAATTGTCAACAGCCTTTTTATATTCATATCAATAAATTTTTTAGTTTATTAAGGCTGCCTTTAATTTTTAAAATTATTACTTAGACTAGTTTATAATGATTTATTAAAATACAATCGCAATATTATACATATTAAGAATAGTGTGAATTTAAAAAATATTGTAACAAACTAGGAAAATGTCGAAAAATATGATAAAATTTTAAGGGTAATTTATTGATTCATAGAATACAAACATAAAAGGGGAATTTTATGGTAGAGATTAGTACATTAGGAGCGCTAATAGGACTAGTTACAGCAATATGGATGATATTTAAAAAAGTTAATCCTGTTTATGCAATGTTAGGAGGAGCTTTTGTAGGTGGAATTATAGGTGGAGCTACAATCACTGAAACTGTAGATATTGTAGTGCATGGTGCTCAAAGTATAGTGCCTGCAGTTTTAAGAGTTTTAACTGTTGGAGTTTTTGCTGGAGTCTTAATTGAAACTGGAGCTGCGGATAAAATTGCGGAAACAATAATACAAAAGCTAGGAGAAGAAAAGGCATTAATGGCTATTATTCTATCAGCGTGTATTATTTGTGCTGTTGGAGTAATAATACCTGTTACTATAATTACAGTGGCACCTATTGCTTTAATAATAGCGAAAAGAGCAAATTTATCTAAATCATCTATTCTTATAGCAATGTTAGGAGGGGGAAAATCTGGAAATATAATGTCGCCGAATCCTAATGCTATAGCTATAGCTGATGGCTTTAAAATTGATTTGTCAATTTCTATGTTAGGTGGAATAATTCCAGCAATATTTGGAATAATAGTTACTTATATAATAGCTAAGAAATTAGCGCATAAAGGAGATATAGTTGTAGATGATGGCATGATTAAGCAAGAAAAAAAACTTCCAAGTTTTAAAGAAGCTATGGTTGGACCACTGTTTATAATTATAATGTTAGCTTTGAATTCTATTTTCATTTTAAATATAGATCCTATGATAATTTTACCTCTTGGAGGACTTATAGCAGCTATTTCTATGGGCGAAATTTCTAATTTCAAAACGTATATGTCTAAGGGACTTTTAAAGATGGAGGGTGCAGCAATTCTTTTGCTAGGTACGGGAACAATTGCTGGTATAATATCTCAATCTACTTTAAGCGATGATATAATTAATATTATTAACTATTTTGGAGTTTCAGGTGTTTTATTAGCATCTATATCAGGAATACTTATGGGTGGGGCTACTGCATCTATAACAGGAGGAGCTGTAGTTACAAGTTCTGTATTTAGTAACTCTATACTACATATGGGAGTAAATCCAGTAGCAGCGTCAGAAATGGTACATACAGGGGTTTCTGTAATAGATGATTTACCACATGGTAACTTATTTCATATTAGTGCAGAAAGCGTATCTTTTAATATTAAACAAAGAGCCAAGTTAATTCCATATGAAATATTAATTGGACTAGCTATGAATATTGTAACAACAATGTTCTATGGTTTTATTATTAATTAAGCTAAAAATAACCTTTTATAAAGGTTGTTTTTTATTTTTTGAAATGGAGTTCTAAATTGGAAGTATAAGTTGATTATATATAATATTAACATAAATATAAAATATAAATTTCTTTTAATTTAAAATGTTAATTAAGTATTAATAATATATTAAAAAAAATGTATGTTATTGACGAATAAAAAGTAAAGTGATACTATGTTCTTTACTTAATTGCATTAATATAAAAAGTATTTTTAATATAAAATGAACAAAGTTCAAAAGATGTACATAATAAATTAAATTAAAAATAAAACATAGTTTTATATAGCTTTAATGATATAAAAGGAGATGAAGACATATGATGAAATTAATAAAATCTTTAAGGAAATATAAAAAAAGTGTAATTGTAATTTTAGCGTTAATCTTTTGTCAATCTATAAGTGATTTATATTTACCTAATTTAATGTCTCATATAGTTGATAAAGGAATAGTCAATGGAGATACTAGCTATATTTTAAAAGTGGGTGGAGTTATGCTAGGAGTTGCTGCCATTGGGACAGCTTGTGCTATTATGGCAAGTTTAATATCTTCAAAAGTAGCAACAGGATTTGGATGGGATATTAGAAATGAAGTATTTACAAGAGTGGAAAAGCTCTCCATGAAACAATTTAATAAGATAGGTACGACATCTTTGATTACACGAACCACTAATGATATTAATCAAATACAACAAGTACTTATAATAATATTCCGTATGATGGTTAGTGCTCCTTTAATGCTGATAGGTGGTATTATAATGGCAATGTCAAAAGATGTTAAATTAACAGCTATATTACTTGCAACTATTCCTATATTAGCTATTTCTATATTTATTATAACTAGAAATGCAATACCATTGTTTAAGTCTATGCAGTTAAAATTGGATAAATTGAATTTAGTATTACGTGAAAAGCTTAGCGGTGTTAGAGTAATACGTGCGTTTAATAAAGTGGAAATAGAAAAAAAGAGATTTAATAAAGCAAATGATGATCTTACAGATACTGCTATAAAAGTTAATAAAATCATAGCTGTTCTTATGCCGGTTATGATGATTATTTTAAATCTTACAACTGTAGCTGTAGTTTGGTTTGGTGCCAAACGTATAGATATTGGAGAGATGCAAGTGGGAGATCTTATGGCGTATATTCAATATGTTATGCAGATAATGTTTTCTTTAATAATGGTTTCTATGATGTTTGTTATGTTACCTCGTGCTTCAGCTTCAGCTATGAGAATAAATGAAGTTCTCGATATTGAGGGTGAAATTGAGAAAAATGAGGATATTCAAAGTAAAGATAAAATACATGGATATGTAGAGTTTAAAGATGTTTCTTTTGCTTATGAAGGATCAGAAGAACCAGTTATTAAAAATGTTTCATTTAGTGCAAAACCGGGTGAGGTTACAGCTATAATTGGTAGTACAGGCTCAGGTAAATCTACACTTATAGAGCTTATTCCTAGATTCTATGATGTTACAAGTGGTAATATTTTAGTAGATGGAATAGATGTTAAAAATATGAACGATAAGGTGCTTAGAAGTAAAATAGGATTTGTTCCTCAAAAAGGAATTTTATTTACTGGAAGTATAGCTGATAATATAAGATATGGAAAAGAAAATGCAACTGAAGATGAAATTAAAGAAGCTTGTAGAATAGCTCAAGCATCTGAATTTATCTCAGAAATGAAGGATGGATATGATTCAATCATAGCACAAGGTGGAACTAATGTATCAGGTGGTCAAAAACAACGTATTTGTATTGCTAGGGCATTAGTGGGGAAACCAGAAGTGTATATATTTGATGATAGTTTTTCAGCATTAGACTTTAAAACTGATGCAAAACTTCGCATGGCATTAAAAAATGAAACAAAAAATTCTACTGTAATTATTGTAGCTCAAAGAGTTAGCACAGTTATAGATGCAGATAAAATTATAGTTTTGGATGAAGGAAAAATAGTAGGAATGGGAAAACACAAAGAACTTTTAAATAATTGTGATGTTTATAAAGAAATTGTAGCGTCACAGCTTTCAGAGGAGGAGATAGCATGAAAAATGGTGCAAAAAGTCCAATGGGAGCAGGAATGACAGTGCAAAAAGCAAAAGATTTTAAAGGAACGTTAAAGAGGCTTGTAGGATATTTAAAGCCTCACACATTTAAGATAATAATGATATTTTTAATGGCTATGTTGAGTACTATATTTAGTATTTTAAGTCCTAAAGTTATGGGAAAAGCTACAAATAAAATATTTGAAGGTATCATGCTTAAATTTAAAAGGGTGCCAGGTGCATCAATCGATTTTACTTATATATATATAATAGTATTAGTTTTAATTGGATTATATATAATAAGTGCAGTTTTTGCATATTTACAGCAGTATATAATGGCAGGAGTTGCTCAAAACACAGTTAGAGAAATGCGTAAAAATGTTGATGACAAGTTATCAAGATTACCACTTAAATTTTATAATTCAAAGACTAATGGAGAGATTTTAAGTAGGGTTACTAATGATATTGATAATATAAGTACAACTCTTCAACAGAGTATAACTCAACTTATCACATCTATAATAACAATAATAGGAATTGTTATTATGATGTTTACTATTAGTCCAGTAATGACTTTTGTCACATTTTTAATTTTACCAATTTCAATTTTAGTTACAAGACCTATAATTTCTCGCTCGCAAAAATTCTTTTCAAATCAGCAAAAGTATTTAGGAGAATTAAATGGACATGTAGAAGAAATGTATACAGGACATAAAGTAATAAAAGCTTTTAATCGTGAAGATAAATCTATAGAAAAATTTAATGATATTAATAATAGACTATATGATGTAGGATGGAAAGCTCAATTTATATCAGGTATTATTATGCCAATTATGAATTTTATAAGTAATATAGGATATGTAGCTATAGCTGTAATAGGAGGAATATTTGTTACTAAGGGAAGGATAAATATAGGTGATATTCAAGCATTTATTCAATATTCAAAACAATTTACACAACCAATAAATCAGACTGCTAATATAGTTAATATACTTCAATCAACTATTGCTTCGGCGGAACGTGTTTTTGAATTATTAGATGAACAAGAAGAAATACCTAATAGTGAAAATGCTAAAATAATAGATTCACCAGAAGGAAATGTAAAGTTTGAAAATGTGGATTTTGGATATAAAGAAGAAAGTACTCTTATTAAAGATATGAATATTGATGTAAAAAGAGGACAAACTATAGCAATAGTTGGACCTACAGGTGCGGGTAAGACTACATTAATAAATCTTCTTATGCGTTTTTATGAAATAAATAAAGGAAAAATAAGTATAGATGGAATAGACATTAGAGATATAAAGAGAGAAAATCTTCGTAACATATTTGGAATGGTACTTCAAGATACGTGGTTATTTAATGGTACTATAAAAGAAAATATAGCATATGGATGTGACAATGCAACAGAAGAAGAAGTTATAAAAGCAGCAAAAGCAGCCCATGCTGATCATTTTATAAGGACTCTACAAGATGGATATGACACTGTATTAAATGAAGAAGCTTCCAATATTTCACAGGGACAGAAACAATTAGTAACGATTGCTCGTGCAATACTTTCAAGTCCGTATATTTTAATATTAGATGAAGCTACAAGTAGCGTTGATACAAGAACAGAACTATATATACAGAAAGCTATGGATAATTTAATGAATGGCAGAACAAGTTTTGTTATTGCACATAGACTATCTACTATTAAAAATGCTGATTTAATCCTTGTTATGAAAAATGGATCAGTTATTGAACAAGGTAATCACAATGAACTTATGAATAAAAACGGATTTTATGCAGATTTATATAAGAGTCAATTTAATAACTAAAAATTATATATTAAAACTAAAAAACAGAGACTGAAAATAAATTTTCGGTCTCTGTTTTTTAGTTTTATTTTAATTTATTTAGTTTTAATAGAAGTAGCTTGGTTTTGAGATGCTTGATTTTGCATTTGATTAGTTTGTTGTTGTCCTTGAGCTTGATTTTGTGGTGTGTTAGTGCTTCCTTTTAAACTACTTATAACATTAGGGAGTTTAGTCATCATATCATTAATATTTACATTAGTTCTTTGAGATACTGGGAGCATAGAAACACAATCTTTATCAATAACTACAACTGCATCAGTAGCTATTTTAGCGCCAAGTCCTACACCTTCAGCAGGACAAGAACTAGAATTAGTTTTATTTTTAGGAGAATTATTTCCACTACCATAACCTAAAGAAACAGATACTACAGGAACTAAAGTTTTGTTTTCTACAATTAAAGGTGTTCCCATCATGCTTTCGTGTTTGACATAGTCTTCCACTTTTGTAAATACAGTATTCATATTATCAGAAAAATTATTATTTAATTGCATATTAAATCCTCCTTATATATTAAATAAAATAATAAACTTAAAAGCCTATTATTTATTGGCATAAGAAATATTATTAAAAGATATATTAAATTTATTTTTAACAATTTGTGTTAATGTATATAATAAATTTAAATGCATCTTACCTGAGGTATTAAAATATGTTATATCAGAATTAAAATTTGGATAATTGCTTATATGATTTTTATCAGAAAAACAAGGTATCAAATTTATAAGTCCACAAATCATACCAGTTATACTGGGATCTTTAAAACCATAGAAAGTTTTTATAGCTATAAATTCTACCTTTAAGTTTTTTATTACAGTTAGTTTATTACTATTTGAGTTATTTTGGGATTTGTTATTTAAGGTTAAAGGTTTAGTTTTTATTAATTTGTTATAAAAATATATATTTAACGTTAATGTTCCTGTATTATCACAAACAATTTTACCGCTTAGAAGTTCATTAAACCAAGAAAATAATATATTAAAATTAAAAAGATTATATGAATTAACATTAAAATATATTTTAAACGGTATTAGTGCTAATAATAATATTATTAGTAGAATTAAAGCTATAGTTGTAATAATAAAAATATACATAATAAACATCTCCTAAAATACGTTTGTATTAATAGTATGTTGATTTTATTATGAATTATTAAATTAAATTATGTTAAAAATAAAATAAACTAGAAACTTAGTAGTTTCTAGTTTATTTTTCAAAATTATCTAAATATAATATGTGCTATAAGAGTAATAACTGGTAGAGTTATTAGTGTTCTTTCTATAAATATTATGAATAATTCTTTGAAATTTACAGGGATTTTGGAACCTATTAATAATCCTCCAACTTCAGACATATATATAAGTTGGGTTACAGATACAGCAGCAATTACAAAACGGGTAAGTTCACTTTTTATTGTACTTGCAGCAATAACTGATGGAAGGAACATATCTGCAAAGCCTACAACAAGTGTAGATGAAGCGGCATTTGCTTCAGGTAAATGAAGCAATTTTAAAAATGGAATAAAAGGAGTTCCGAGCCATTGAAATATGTTAGTGTATGTAGCTATTATCAAAGCTAAAGTACCTAAAGCCATAACTACTGGAGTAACACCAAGCCACATATCAAATACATTTTTAAATCCATCAATAAAGAATTTTTTTGGATTATTATTTTTTTGAGCTCTTTGAACAGCTTGTTCAAGACCCCAAGAAAAAGAAGAATGACCACTAGGTATAGTTTCGTTAGTATTAGAATTTTTATTATTATAAAAAGTATCAGTTTTTCTTGAGAGTGGTGGTATTCTAGGTACAAGAAAAGCTGCAACCATACCAGCTAAAGTTACTGTAAGATAAAATGGAACGAACATATCTTCAAGTCCTACTTGACGGATTACTAATAATGCAAAAGTTATTGACACTGCTGAAAAAGAAGTTCCGATTATAGAAGCCTCTCTTGCAGTATAAAATCCATCTTCATATTGCTTGCTAGTTAAAAGAACGCCAATAGTTCCATCGCCAAGCCAAGAAGCTATACAGTCCACTGAAGAACGTCCTGGAAGATTAAATATAGGTCTCATTATTTTAGTAAGCATAGTTCCACAAAATTCAAGTAAACCAAAATCTAATATTAAAGGTAAAAATAATCCAGCAAATAAGAATACTGCAAATAATGCTGGAAGTAGACTATTTAGTAGAAGATTGCCTGTATCTTCAGAATAAATAATAGGAGTACCAATTTTAAAATAAGTACATATTACAAAAAATCCACCTAAAATTCTAGTTATAAACCACAGGGGAGTTATATTAAATAGTCTTTCTAAGTAATCATTATTCATTATAAATGAAGGTTTAAATATTTTTGTAGCTACAGTAATTGCAAGTGATGCAATTATAAGTATAGTAGTTACTAGCGGTAAATAAGAACTTAATAATCCCTGAAGTGCTTTAGAAAGAAAAGCTACTGGAATTGTTGTTTTTTCATCTAATTTTATAGGAGTCATAAATAGGAATACGCCTATAAGAGATGGTATAAAAAATTTAATATAAGATTTTAATGGATAGTTTTTTTTAAATTTATCTTTAGTTATTTCTGACATAATATCCTCCTTAAACAAACTAAAAAAGTTGAAATCTTATTATACATATACATAATTAACTTATGAAATTTAATTTTATATTTATACATTTGTATTTATAATAATACAAATGTGATTATTTTTCAATAGGAGAATATATATTTTAATGGAATTTAATTCATTTAAACAACAGGGAGGTTTTTGTATGAAAAATATATTTAAAATTAATGGTAAAAAAAGTTTAAAACTAATATTATATTCATTAATAATAACATATATTGTTCCGTTTATAGCTGTATTTATAATTAAGGATGATATTAATATATATAATGAACTTATAAAGCCTAGTTTTGCACCACCATCAAAAATATTTCCAATTATATGGGGAGTACTTTATTTTTCTATGGCTATTGCTTTTTACAGAATATTACTTTTAGAAAGTCAAGGTAAAAATATAAAGAATGCTAAAAGATATTATCTAATTCAATTATTTTTAAACTTTATTTGGATTATATTGTTTTTTAAGTTAAGACTTTTTGGTTTAGCCTTTATAGAGATTCTAATATTGCTAATATTTATACTTTTAACTACTTTCCAATTCTACAATTTAGATAAATTAGCTTCTTTTTTAACGGTACCATATATAATTTGGGTGTGTTTTGCAGGAGTACTTAATTTTTATATATGGGTATTTAATGAAATGTAAAAAAATGCTATTAAGTGGTGATTGTTTAGATTGTATATTTGAAGAATATTTTTTAAAGCAGATGAAGTTATATATATTACATAAAATTAATGCAACATAAATACAGAAGATAAATATTATATATTAAATGGAGAAGGGTGATAATCATGTCATCTAAATATAAAAGTAGTATTAATAAGAACATGAAGGAAAAAAATCTAAAGAGTGAGGAAGAACTCTATATAGAAAAGTTATCACAGGAATTACTTAAAAATGCTAAAAGACTTTTTAAGGTAGCAGTTAAGCTAGCCTTTATAGGGAATGGTATATTAAGTTTTAGTGATGATAAGGAAGACATAATAAAAGCAGCAATTATAAATTTTCTAGCTGCATGTATTTTGTTTGTAGCTACTATTTTTCAATTTGTAGAAAATTATATAAGTAAAAATCCAATACCGAAATGTCTTAATAAGAATAAATTATGGGGTAGTATTATTTCACTTATAGGCACTATTATTTTAATTAGAGAATTAATTGAAGAATATGGATTGAATTTACCAACAGAAGAAATAGAAGAGGATGTATTTGAGTAAAAGTTAAATAATTACCATTAAGTATGCGGGTACAAGTTAAGGTATACTTTCATATTATGTATGGATATTAAAATTTAGGAGGTACAATTTTAATGGCATATATAAGAAATTATATGGGTCCATATGATAATTATGTGAATAACAGTCAATATGATTCACATAAGGTATTACCATTAATAAAAAGTTCCATTGAAGGTGAAAAAGAAGATGAAATGTTTTATGATTATTTAATTAGATTAGCTCCTACTCAAGAACAAAAAGATATTATAATTTCCATAAGAGACGATGAAAGAAAACATAATAAAATGTATAGAAATATTTATAAGGATATAACAGGAGAAGAAATAGTAATAAAAGATGAAGAAAAGTTTAAAAAACCAGAATCATATATTGCAGGAATAGAACAGGCATTATTTGGAGAATTACATGCTGTAGAAAAATACAGAACTATACTTCATATGCTTCCACCATATAGTGTATATAGAGATATGGTATTTGAAATTATAACGGATGAAATAAAACATGCTATAAAATATAACTATATTCTTTATTTGAACTGTTGTAAAAATAAAAAACTTAATTTAAAAAATATTAAAAAAGATAAAAAAAACAATAAAGAAAAAAATGAAAAAATGAAAAAAAGAATCAATGAATTTGGAGAAAATGTAGCTTTAGCAAGTAGTACTATGGTAAATAGAGTGAAAGAAAAAATAAAGGACGAAAAGTTGGTTGAAAATATTCTTGTTCCTGGATTAATTTTAGGTATAAGAAGTAGTTATATGGGTATTAACAAGGAAGAACAGAATAAAATAAAAGTTGATATGAAACAAGATTTATTAATTAGATATGTAGGAGAAGTAGTTGGAACCGTATTGGATAAAGTTAGAGACAAGGTAGATTTAGATAAATTTATGGGTGAATATATTTTACCACAGTTAATGAAGGAAGATTAGTTTAAAATAGAAGCTATGCCATAGAGGCTATAGCTTCTATTTTTTATTAAATTAATTTAGAAGGAAAGTGAATAACTTTAGATGACTTGGCAATAATATCCTTAAAGGGAAGGAGAGATATTATGTCAAATAAAAAAGTTTTTATTATTGTCAGTACTATTTTAATAAGTGTTACCTTAGTTTTAGGATATTATATAGGAAGAAATACAAAAACTAGAGGATTAGGGTTGTATAATAATAAAGGAAAAAAGATAGTTGCGCATGTTACTGAAAATGAAAAAGAAAGTGAAGAGAACCTAAAGAAAGTAGCAAAGGGTAATACAGAAATATTTTTCGAAATATATGTAAAGGATGATAATAGTAGTATTATGCTAGAAAGAAATAGAAAAGCAAAAGATGAAAAATTAGAAGGAAAAACAGTATCAGAAATAAAAGAAAAATATAAAAGTCAAGGATATGTTTTAAGAAGTATTAGAGATGACAGAATAGAGCTAGTTAGAAAAACTAATAAGTATAAACCCAATAACTATGTGCTTTTAGTAGAAAATAATGAAATAGTAATAGCTAAAAGTGATGATAAAGGAAACGTTTTTGATAAAAAGGGTAATATACTAGATAAGGAAGGAACAGGAGCTAATGTAAATTGTCTAAGGGATCAAGATATAGAGAAATTGGTAAAAGGTGATGACTGTATGCAATTTGCAAGTATTGATCAATTAAATAATGGTATTATGAGTTTTGATATAAAATATGAAATGCCTGAATAAAGACATTTCATATTTTATTTTAATGTTTACCTTTAAGAATTCTTGATAATTTAAATGTAAAATGTTAAAGTAATATATATTGTATTTATACGGAAAAGATTCTAGGAGGTAATATTTTGTTTGAATATATAAAGGGAATTTACATAAGTTTAAATAAGGATTATATAGTAGTAGAGAGTAATAATATTGGATATAAAATATATACCTCTGGAAATACTATGGCAAATATGCCTAACATAAATGAAGAAGTAAAAATTTATATAGAACAAATAGTTAGAGAAGATTTTATCGGAATATATGGTTTTTTAACTGAGGAGGAAAGGGCTATGTTTAATTTACTTTTAACTATAAATGGAGTTGGAAGTAAAGCTGCCTTATCATTACTTTCTATTAGTAATGTATGTAATTTGAAAAAATCTATTCTATCAGAAGACTATAAAATGCTTACAAAGGCTCCTGGAATAGGTAAGAAAATTGCTCAAAGAATAACTTTGGAACTTAAAGATAAAATAGAAAAAATATATGAAGATAGTTTAGAGGATACCGATGAGATAGATAATTTATCTAAGAACTCTACCAGAAAATATGATGAAGCTTTAGAAGCATTGATGGCTTTAGGATTTTCACAAAAAGAAGCTGAAAAAGCTTTAAAGGATATTGATATGACTAAAGGTATTGAAGAAATAATAAAAGATAGTTTAAGATATTTAATGAATTAGGGGGAGTAGATATGGAGGATAGAATAGTTTCTGCTTCTTATAAAAGAGAGGATTTTGATGTAGAACACTCATTAAGACCTGAAAAACTTAGTGAGTATATAGGTCAAAGTAAAGTAAAAGAAAAGCTTAGTATTTTTATAGAAGCAGCTAAGATGAGACAAGAAGCTTTAGATCATGTACTTCTATATGGACCTCCAGGACTTGGAAAAACTACTTTAGCCAACATAATAGCAAAGGAAATGGGAGGTTCTTTAAAGGTTACATCAGGACCGGCCATTGAAAGAGCAGGAGATATGGCGGCTATATTAACTTCATTAAACGATTACGATGTATTATTTATAGATGAGATTCATAGATTAAATAGAACAGTTGAAGAAATTATGTATCCGGCTATGGAAGATAACGTTCTTGATATTGTAATAGGAAAAGGTGCTGCTGCAAAATCTATAAGACTGGATTTGCCGAAATTCACTTTGATTGGTGCTACTACAAGGGTGGGGCTTTTAACTTCTCCCCTAAGAGATAGATTTGGTGTTTTGAGTGCAATGGAATTCTATAATGAGGATGAGTTAAAAGAGATAGTTTTAAGATCTTCAAAAATTTTGGGTGTAGTAACAACAGAGGATGCAGCTTTTGAAATTGCAAGAAGATCAAGAGGCACACCAAGAATTGCTAACAGAATTTTAAAAAGAGTTAGAGACTATTGCGATGTTAAGGGTAATGGGATTATCGATATTAATATTGCTCAAAGTGCTTTGGAACTTTTAGAAATTGATGAGGAGGGATTCGATAACATAGACAATAAAATTCTTGAAGCTATAATTGGTAATTTTAAAGGTGGGCCAGTTGGACTTGAGACTTTAGCATATTTTGTAGGTGAAGAGTTAGATACTATACAGGATGTATATGAACCATATCTTCTTCAAAAAGGGTTTATAATTAGAATGCCAAGAGGAAGAAAAGCAACGGAAAAAGCTTATAGACATTTAAAAAGAGATTTCAAGGAACAAACTAAGTTAACTTAAGAGGAGTGACAATAGTGAAAGTTAAAGATTTTGATTTTTATTTACCAGAGGAATTAATTGCTCAACATCCTATGGAAAAAAGAGATGAGTCAAGATTAATGGTGGTAGATAGAAAAAGTGGACATATAGAACATAAAATTTTTAAAGATATATTAGGATATTTCAATGAAGGAGATTGCCTAGTATTAAATAATACAAGAGTTCTTCCGGCAAGACTTATAGGAGAAAAAGAAAATACAGGTGGAAAAATAGAGTTTCTACTTCTAAAAAGAATAGAAGGAGATAGATGGGAAACTTTAGTTAAACCAGGAAAAAAAGCTAAGGTCGGAGCTAGATTTGTTTTTGGTTTAGGAGAATTAAAGGCAGAAGTTAAAGGTATGAGCGAAGATGGTAGCAGAATAATTGAGTTTGAATATGAAGGCATATTTGAAGAAGTGTTAGACAAATTAGGACAAATGCCATTACCACCGTACATAACAGAAAAATTAGATGATAAAGAAAGATATCAAACTGTGTATTCGAAAGAAAAAGGTTCAGCTGCTGCGCCAACAGCGGGGCTTCACTTTACAAAAGAACTTTTGAAGGAGATAGAAAAAAAAGGTGTAAAAATTGCTTTTGTAACACTTCACGTAGGTCTTGGAACTTTTAGACCAGTTAAAGTTGAGTATATTGAAGAACATCATATGCACTCAGAATATTATACAATGTTAAAAGAAACCGCGGATATTATTAATGAAACTAAAAAAAATGGTGGAAAAATAATTGCAGTTGGTACAACATCATGTAGAACTCTTGAAACTATAGGAGATGAAAATGGAAGAGTTAGAGAAACATCGGGATGGACAGATATATTTATGTATCCAGGATATAAATTTAAAATAGTAGATAGATTAATAACTAATTTCCATTTACCACAATCAACATTACTTATGCTTGTAAGTGCATTTTCAAGTAGAGAAAATATAATGAATGCATATAAAGAAGCTGTTGATGAAAAATATAGATTTTTTAGTTTTGGAGACGCTATGTTTTTAAAATAAAAGGTTGATGGATAAAAATTAACAATGATAATAGGAAGGGGAAAACAAAGTGTTTAAATTACACAAAAAGGACGGAAATGCTAGAAGAGGAGAATTTATAACTCCTCATGGAGTAATACAAACGCCAGTATTTATGAATGTAGGTACACTTGCTGCCATTAAAGGAGCGGTATCTACTATGGATTTAAAGGATATAAGATGCCAAGTAGAATTATCTAATACATATCATTTACATTTAAGACCGGGTGATAAAGTTATAAAAGAATTAGGTGGATTACATAAATTTATGAATTGGGATAGACCTATTCTTACAGATTCAGGTGGATTTCAAGTTTTTTCATTAGCAAAAATGAGAGAGATTAAAGAAGAGGGAGTTTACTTTAGATCACATATAGATGGTAGAAAAATATTTATGGGACCAGAAGAAAGTATGCAAATTCAAAGTAATTTAGCATCTACTATAGCTATGGCTTTTGATGAATGTGTAGAAAATCCTTCTCCAAGAGAATATGTACAAAAATCTGTAGAAAGAACTACAAGATGGCTTAAAAGATGTAAAAAAGAAATGGATAGATTAAATTCATTAGATGATACAATAAATAAAAAGCAAATGTTATTTGGAATAAATCAAGGTGGAGTTTATGATGACATAAGAATAGCACATGCAAAAGAAATTTCTAAGCTTGACTTAGATGGATATGCTATAGGTGGCCTTGCAGTTGGAGAAACTCACGAAGAAATGTATAGAGTCATTGAAGCGGTAGAACCATATTTGCCACAAGATAAGCCAAGATATTTAATGGGAGTGGGTATTCCGAGTAATATTTTGGAAGCGGTTTCAAGAGGAGTAGATTTCTTTGACTGTGTTCTTCCAGCGAGAAATGGTAGACATGGACATGTATTTACTAAATATGGTAAAATAAATTTATTAAATGCAAAATTTGAGCTTGATGATAAGCCTATTGATGAAGAATGTGATTGCCCTGCATGTAAACATTATACTAGAGCTTACATAAGACATTTATTCAAAGCTAAAGAAATGCTTGCCATGCGTCTTTGTGTACTTCATAATTTATATTTCTACAATAAACTCATGGAAGATATAAGAGAGGCAATAGATGGTGGATATTTTCCAGACTTTAAAGCTCAAAAACTAGAAGAATGGGGAGGAAGAGCGTAAGCTCAGATTCCTTTCTTTAAATATTAATAATAATTACGAAAGAAGGTGAAAAAATGCCAAAACCATTTATGCCTATATTGTCATTAGTATTTGTTATGGCTATATTTTACGCAGTTGTTTTAATTCCTGAGAAAAAAAGAAAAAACAAATATAAATCTATGCTAGATAATTTAAAAGTAAATGATGAAGTTGTAACAAGAGGCGGAGTTGTAGGTAAAATCGAAAGAATTCACGATGACTTTATTGTAATTTCTACAGGACCAGATAAGGTTAAATTAAAAATAACTAAAAATGGAATAGGGATAGTTATAAATAAAGAAGAAAGCAAATAATAGAGTACTAAAACACCTCCTATCTACATAAATATTAGTTAAATAGGAGGTGTTTTAGTTGGAAAGTAAGGGAAATGCCATTTATATTGGACAAGGGGTTATGAGAGGATTTTTTTTAACACTAACTTTGCTCATTGTGTATTCCTTCATATCATATTTTACTAAGTTTAACTCAAAAATAGATTCAGTATTTTTTGTAGTTGTAACTGCCCTTAGTGTTATGTATGGTACACTATATTCCGTGAAGAAGATTAAAAGAAGAGGATGGATTGCTGGATTTTTGGTATCATTATTTTATATCCTTATAGTTTTTTTAGTATCTGGATTTAGTGGAAGAGGATTTGGCATAACAAGTTATGGAATGCTTAGGATGACTTTAGCTATTTTTGTAGGTACACTTTCTGGAATGCTTGGAGTAAATATATAAAATTCCTTTATTTAATGATTAAACTATGATATAATCTTACAGGATAATTTTATAATGGGAATGGAGGAAGTGCTATGAAACATATTAAGACAATTAACAAAAAAAACATAAAAGAAAGTTTAAATAGACCAGGATGTAAAGAATGTGCTAACTCATGTCAATCAGCATGTAAAACATCTTGTACAGTTGCAAATTTAGCTTGCGAAAACTAATTAAAAAATTAGCAGTAACTAAGCAGTAACCTAGGTTACTGCTTTATGTTTATATAAGGAGGAAAAACAATTGGCTTTAATTCATAAATTTATTCAAGATGGACAATATTTTGTTTTAGATGTAAATACAGGTGCTGTACATATAGTGGACGAGCTAGTTTATGATTTATTAGATGATGAATCTTTAAGATCAGAAGAACAGCTTATAGAGGAATTTGGTAACAAATATTCTATAGATGATATAAAAGAAGTATATGCAGAAATAGCAGAACTTAAAAAAGAAGGATTTTTATATTCAGAAGATACTTATGAAGAAATTGCAAGAAATAGTATGAAATCAAAAGATTTTATTAAGGCATTATGCCTTAATGTAACTCATGATTGTAATTTAAGATGTAAATATTGTTTTGCTGATGAAGGAAAATATCATGGCGCAAGAAAAGTGATGGCACCTGAAGTTGGAAAGAAAGCTATAGACTTTGTTATAGCTCATAGTGGTCCAAGAAAAAATATAGAAGTTGATTTATTTGGGGGGGAACCTCTTATTGCTATAAAAGAGATAAAAGAAATTATAGCTTATGCAAGAGAGCAAGAAAAAATTTATAATAAAGTAATAAGATTTACTATGACAACTAATGCTCTTTTATTAAATGATGAAATAATGGAATATATGGATAAAGAAATGGGCAATATAGTATTAAGTATTGATGGAAGAAAAGAAAGCAATGATAATACTAGAATAAGGGTAGACGGAAGCGGAACATATGATGCAATATTACCTAAAATAAAAGAAATGGTAGACAAAAGAGATAAATCAAAACAATATTATGTAAGAGGTACATTTACAAGAGATAATACTGATTTTTATTACGATGTAAAACACTTAGCAGATTTAGGATTTGAAGAAGTATCAGTTGAGCCAGTTGTTCTTCCAGATGAACATAATCTATCTTTAAGAGAAGAAGATTTACCAACTATATATGAAAACTATGATTTACTATACAAAGATATGCTTAAAAGATATAAAGAAGGAAAAGAATTTAAATTCTATCATTTTAACATAGATCTCCAAGGTGGACCTTGTGTATATAAAAGAATATCAGGATGTGGAGCGGGTCACGAATATATAGCTGTAACTCCAGATGGTGATATATACCCATGTCATCAGTTTGTTGGAAATGAGGATTTTAAAATAGGAACTATATATGATGAAGATGAAAAATTAAATTTTGACATTGCAAAGCAATTTAAAGAAGCTCACATATATAATAAACCTAAGTGCAGAGATTGTTGGGCAAAATTCTATTGTAGTGGAGGTTGTCAAGCAAATAACTTTAATTTCAATGGTGATATACATAAACCTTATGAAATAGGATGTAAAATGCAGAAGAAAAGGGTAGAATGTGCTATAGCATTAAAGGCAACTAAAATGGACAAATAGTACTTATAATGCCTATTATTGACTATAATATTTAAAAGTAATATAATAAGATATATTCTGCGCAAAAAGATGCTTTTAAAGGGGGATAAACATGAGAAATGGAAGAAATTCTAAATCCCAAAAAACCAAAAGCACCGCACTATTTATTTTAGCAGTACTAGCAATAGGAATACTAGCATATGGCGGTTTCTTTGGAATAAAAAATATTTTTGGGTACAGAGTTAAATCATTTAGTGAATCTATAAATAAAGGATTAGATTTACAAGGTGGAATATCTGTATTAGAAGAGATTAAAGGGAAAGATGTAAAGAATGAGACTATAGAAAGAACAATAGAACTACTTTCTATGAGGGTTAACCCTGAAGGGGTTAAAGAAACTTCTGTTCAAAGGGAAGGTAAAAACAGAATTAGAATTGAAATCCCAGGAGAATTTGATTCTAAAAAGGTACTTGAGAGTATAGGTAAGACTGGTAAATTAGAATTTAAAGGTCCAGATAATAAAGTTATATTAACAGGTGCTGATGTTAATAAGGCAACAGCTTATTATGATGAAACACAAAAACCTACAATAGGACTTGAACTTAAGCCAGATGGAGCTAAGAAGTTTGCAGAGGCAACACAAAAATTCTTAGGTAAAAGAATAACAATATACATGGATGGGGAAGTTTTAACAAGTCCTAATGTTCAATCAGTAATTACTGGTGGTAAAGCTACAATTACTGGAAGTTCAACTATGGAAGAGGCGAATCGTCAAGCAAAAATAATAGAATCAGGAGCTCTTCCTGTAAGTTTAGAAGCAGTAGAGTTTAAAACAGTAGGAGCAACATTAGGAGCAAATGCATTACCTTTAAGTATGAAGGCTGGTGCAGTTGGTATAGGGTTAATATTAATATTTATGCTATTATACTATAAAGGTCCTGGTATTATGGCGGATATTGCTCTAATATTCTATGTTTTAATAGTCCTTGGGGCATTTGTTATGTTTAAAGTTACACTTACACTTTCAGGGATTGCGGGATTCCTTCTTACAGTTGGTATGGCGGTAGATGCCAATGTACTTATATTTGAAAGAATAAAAGAAGAATTAAGACTTGGAAAAAGTTTAAATGTTGCAGTGGATGCTGGATTTAACAGAGCGTTATCATCTATTCTAGATTCTAATATAACAACAATTATAGCAGGTATTGTATTGTATTATCTAGGTTCTGGTGGAGTTAAAGGATTTGCATTAACTCTTATGATAGGTATAGTGTTAAGTATTTTTACAGCTCTTACAGTTACAAGAACATTAATTAAATTAGGTATGAATATGGGGCTATTAAGCAAAGCTTCCCAATTTGGTATCAAAAGGGAGGGGAAATAGATGCTTAAAATTATAGAAAAAACAAAAATATGGTTTGCTATTTCCTTAATATTAATAGTAATAGGAATGAGTTTTCTAGGAGTTAAAGGGTTAAACTATGGTATTGACTTTAAGGGAGGTACTATAGTTACTATAGAAATGGGAAACAGTTTTAATCAGAAAATAAAAGAACAAGCTGATATCATAATAAAAAAATATGATAAAACAGCTTCAAGTTACATAGCTAATAAGACTGAATTAGAGATAAAGAGCAATAATTTAGAAAGTGGTTCTATAAATAAAATGTTTGGTGAGTTAAAAACTAAATATAAATTAAAAGATAATGCTTTAGTATCTCAAAATAAAGTTGGACCTTCAGTTGGTAATGAACTTAAGAAAAAATCTTTAGGAGCATTGGTAATAGCAACAATAGCTATGCTAATATATATAGGATTTAGATTTGAAATTAAATTTGGAGTTGCGGCTATCCTAGGGTTAGTGCATGATATATTAATTACATTAGGAGTGTATGCAGTAACACAAATACCAGTTAATACTCCATTTATAGCAGCTATGCTTACTATAGTCGGATATTCTATAAATGATACAATAGTTATTTTTGATAGAATAAGAGAAAACAAGAAAAAATTAAGAGGAAGAGATATGGTTGAGATTGTTAACTTAAGTATTACTCAAACTATGTCAAGATCTATAAATACTGTTCTTACAACATTATTTACAATAGTATCAGTATACGTATTTGTACCATCAGTTAGAGATTTTACGTTACCTCTAATAATAGGTATAGTATGTGGAGCATATTCTTCAATATTTATATCAAGTCCAATTTGGATATTATTAAGAAGGTTTGGAAAGAACAAAGAAGCATAAAATTATATACAATAAATAAAAAGAAGCTAATTCTAATTAGGATTAGCTTCTTTTTATTTATTGTAAAAAATATGTATTTAATGACATATTTGATTATTATCAAAAAAATATTTGTAATAATTAAGAATTTAAATTATAATATTAGTTGCTTCCTATAAATTTTGGGGGATTGTAATATGAAAAATGACTATTCTTGTAACAATTATTTAAATTTAATAAATACAAATGATTCATTTTCTTTAGCAGAAGTTGAAAAAGCTTTAAATAGAATTACTAAAGCAGTAAATGAAAGAGAAAAAATAGTGATTTGTGCTTCCTATGATTTAGATGGGATAACAAGTGTTTCGCTGCTTATGTTAATACTTAAATATTTAAATGCAGATGTGGAATACTACATACCTGATACCTTGGAAAAAGGAGATATATTTAATTGTAATGTTATAGAAAATCATATAAAACTATTAGGAGCAAGTTTAATAATAACTGTAGGGTGTGGAGTTAATTCTGTAAAAGAAGTAGAATTATGTAGAAATTTAGGGATTGATGTAATAATTACTGATTATCATAAACCTAAAACCAGTATACCTAATACTATAGTTATTAATCCTAATGGAAAAGATGATGTATATTCACTTCAAAATCTTAATGCTGTAGGGATAGCATATAAGTTAGCATGTGTTATAGCAGAGAACTATCATATGAAGTGTGTAGAAAAATATCTAGATTTGGTAGCTGTGGGTATAGCATCAAGCAATGTACCATTAGTAGGCGAGAATTTAGATATGCTTGAAAAAGGTATGAGTTATATGGTTGACACTAACAATCATGGAATAAAAGCTATAACAACAATTAATAATATAAAGAAGATAGATTTTTTAACTTTGAAAGAAATATGTAAAATAGTAATGCCCAAAGTGAATGCTGTTGGTAGGATGGATGATGCAAGAATAGTAGTAGAACTTTTCACAACTTCAGATAGTGAAAGAGCAAAACGAATAGCAAAATATATAAATAAGAAAAAAGAATGTGAATTTAAAAAAGTAATTTTTCATAAGAAGACTTACAATTATTAATTTCTTTTTACTTAAACAAATAATATAATAAAAGCATATAGTAAATTATACATAGGTACAAAGCGCATAGGGGGAATAAAAATTGGATTTAAGAGAAAAAATAAGAGTAATTAATGATTTTCCAAAGGAAGGTATAAGTTTTAAAGATGTTACAACGATTTTAAATGATAAAGAGGCACTTAAATATACAGTAGATGCTATAGTAGAATATTTAAAAGATAAAAATATAGATGTAGTAGTTGGACCAGAAGCAAGAGGATTCTTATTTGGGGCTCCAGTTGCTTATGCTATAGGTGCCGGATTTGTGCCAGTAAGAAAAAAAGGAAAACTTCCATATGAAACAATAAGTTCTGAATATGATTTAGAATACGGAAGTGATGTATTACAAATGCACAAAGATGCGATTAAAAAAGGTCAAAGAGTTGCTATAGTAGATGATTTACTTGCAACTGGAGGAACTATGGGTTCTGTTATTGAAATGATAGAAAAATTAGGTGGAGAAGTTGTAAGTGTAGATTTTGTTATTGAACTTACAGATTTAAAGGGAAGAGAAAAAATAGGTAACTATGATATTATGTCATTAGTTCAATATGATATATAAAAAGGTTTTTATTGCAAATTTCTACACCATATTATATAATGTTTATAAAAAATGTCAGCTGGTTATCTAAACCAGCTTTTGATTTTAGGAGAGAATTTAAATGCTTGAGGACTTATTACAAAAAATAGATGAAAATTGTAATAATATAAATAAGGATATAATTATTAAAGCTTATAATTATGCTGAAAATGCCCATAAAGAGCAAAAAAGAGTATCAGGAGAACCATATATTATTCATCCTGTAGAGGTAGCATGTATACTTGCGGAAATGGGCTTAGATGAGAATACTATTGCTGCGAGCTTACTACATGATGTAATAGAAGATACAGATTATACTTATGAAGATGTAGAGAGAGATTTTAATAGTGAAGTTGCTAATTTAGTAGAAGGTGTAACTAAACTCGGAAAAATAAAGTTTAAAACAAAAGAAGAACAGCAGTCAGAAAATGTAAGAAAGATGCTTCTTGCAATGACAAAGGATATAAGAGTAATTTTGATAAAACTTGCAGATAGACTTCATAATATGAGAACTCTTAAATATATGACTGTGGAAAAGCAAAAAGAAAAAGCAAAAGAAACATTAGATATTTATGCTCCGCTAGCTCACAGATTAGGTATATCTAAGATAAAATGGGAACTTGAAGATTTATCATTAAGATATTTAAATCCAAATGAGTATTATGATTTAGTTAGAAAAGTAGCTGAAAAAAGAAAAGAAAGAGAAGAATATATAGAAAGAATAATACATGAATTAAGTGAAAAATTAGAAGATGCAGGTATAAAGTCTGAAATAGCAGGGAGACCAAAACATTTCTATAGCATATATAGAAAAATGGTTATTAAAAATAAAACTATTGACCAAATTTTCGATTTAACAGCTGTAAGAATATTAGTTGAAGATGTAAAGGATTGTTATGCTGTTTTAGGTATGGTACATACAATGTATAAACCTATTCCTGGACGTTTTAAAGACTATATTGCTATGCCTAAACCTAATATGTATCAATCACTTCATTCTACTGTCATAGGGCCGCAAGGTAAGCCATTTGAAATTCAGATAAGAACTTATGAGATGCATAATACATCAGAATATGGTATAGCAGCTCATTGGAAGTATAAAGAGGGATCTTCAAAAAATGCAGATAAGGATTTTGAAGCAAAACTTGCATGGCTTAGAGAAGTATTAGAATGGCAAAGGGAGACTTCAAATCCAGAAGAATTTATGGAAGATTTTAAAATAGATATGTTTTCAGATGAAGTATTTGTATTTACTCCAAAAGGAGATGTTATAAACCTTCCATCTGATTCAACTCCAATAGATTTTGCGTATAGAATACATACAGATATAGGTCATAGATGCATAGGAGGAAAGGTAAATGGAAAAATAGTTCCTCTTGACTATCATCTTAAAACTGGAGAGATTGTAGAAGTGCTTACATCTCAAGCACCAAAAGGACCTAGTATAAGTTGGCTTAATATGACTAAGAGTAATCAGGCAAAATCTAAAATAAAATCGTGGTTTAAAAAAGAAAAAAGACATGATAACATTGAAAAAGGTAAAGAATTAGTAGAAAAAGAAGCCAAACGTCAAGGAATAAACTTTGGTAAGGTTGCTAAAGGAGATAACTTAGATAAGTTATTTAAAAAGTACCACTTCCATAATATGGATGATTTATGCGTAGCAGTTAGTATTGGTGGAATTACAGCTTCTGCCATAATAAACAAATTAGTTGGCTATTTAAAGAACCAAGAAAAAAATGATCAGACTGAAAATGAAACATTAGAGGATATTAGAGAACAGTTAAAAACTGCACAAGTTATTAAGAAAAAAAGTAAATCTCCAGGAATTAAAGTTAAAGATATAGACAACATAATGGTCAGATTTGCCAAATGCTGCAATCCTGTTCCAGGAGATCCCATAGTTGGTTACATAACAAAAGGAAGAGGAGTATCGGTTCATAGACAAGACTGTAAAAATGTTAAATCTTTAATAATGAATGAAGCTAATAGAATTGTAGATGTATGTTGGGAAAATGAAAATTATAGAAAGAATGAGTACATTACAGAAATTGAAGTTAAAGCAGAAGATAGAACAGGACTTTTAGCAGAACTTATGGAAGCTATTATTCAAACAAAAATAGATTTATATGCTATAAATGCACAGCCTGCCAGAGCCGATATGGTTATAATAACTATTAAATTTAGAGTATCGGATGTTAATAAGTTAAAAGAAGTTATGAGAAAAATGAGAAAGTTACATGGTGTAATTGCAGTATATAGAACTAAAAATTAGTTTTATATACTTCATTTTTAAATATAACAAATTTGGAAAAGGTGTAATTTATTATGAGAGCTATTGTACAAAGAGTTAAAGAATCTAGTGTATCTGTAGATGGCAAAATTATAGGGAAAATCGGAGTAGGTTTTAATGTGCTTTTAGGAATATCTAAAGAAGATACAATAGAAGATGTTAAATATATAAAAAAGAAGATAATAAATCTTAGAGTATTTGAAGATGATAATGGTAAAATGAATAAATCTTTAAGGGATGTTAATGGAGAACTTTTAATTGTTTCTCAATTTACTTTGTATGGAGATTGTAGAAAGGGAAATAGACCTAATTTTATGAAAGCTCTAGGTGGAGAAGAGGCCCAAAAACTTTACTTAGAATTTATTAATATGTGCAAGGAAGAATTAGGTGAAGTTGAAACCGGAGAATTTGGTGCTCATATGATTGTAGATATAAAAAATGATGGTCCTGTTACACTAATGATAGATAGTAAAAAGGTATTTTAAATTAATGTAAAGGAGATAATAGTATGAAAATAAAAAGAATTCCAGCAGGAATGTATGGAGCGAATTGTTATGTATTAATAGATGAAGAGACAATGGTAGGATGTATAATTGATCCAGGTGGAGATGCAGATAGATTAGTTAATATTATAGATGAATTTAATATAGAAGTTAAGTTTATTTTACTTACTCATGGACATATGGACCATGTTGGAGGAGTAGAAATTCTTAGAGAAAAATATAATGTTCCAGTATATATAAATGGAAAAGATAAAGAGTTAATGGAAAAGGGAACTGAGGTTTTTGGGCGTATTTGGAGTAAAACATCTGAAGACAAAGAATTGAAAGATGGAGAAATATTAAAACTTGGAAATTTGGATATAAAATGTATGGAGACTCCAGGACATACACCAGGTGGTATGAGCTTTTTAGTTAATAATGTAGTATTTACAGGAGATACATTATTTCGTGGATCTGTTGGCAGATGCGATTTACCAGGAGGAAACCAAAGTCAATTAATTGAAAGTATTAAAAGTAAGCTTATGATTTTAGATGATGAAATTGTTGTTTTACCAGGACATGAAGGAGAAAGTAATATAAGATTTGAAAAACAATACAATCCCTTCTTTTAAAAATCGGAGTGTGTGTTATTATGAAGATATATATAAATGATGAAAAATATAGGTATGATGTTTATCATATCTTTGAATTATTTTATAGTTTTACTCAAATGGAGTTCGAATTTGAAAATTCTAGCGACTGTGATTATAAATTAAATATATCAGAAGATGAACTTTTAATAGAAAATAAAGATGAAGAACAAATAAAATTTAATTTAAAGAGTAAAATGAAATTTAAGCATGAATTTAGAAAAGGCATGTTTAAATATTTAAGAGAAAAAACATCAAAGGAATTACCATGGGGAATTTTGATTGGCATAAGACCTACAAAAATAGTTTTAGATATGATGGATGAGGGTTTTACAGAAGAAGAAATAATAGATGTCTTAATGAATGAATATTTTGCACGTATAGATAAGGCAAAACTTTGTATAGATATAGCTAAAGCTGAAAAATCTAGAGTAAATAAAGAATCTAAAAATATAAGTATATATATAGGAATGCCATTTTGTCCTACAACTTGTTTATATTGTTCATTTGCGTCTAATCCTATAGCAGGAAGAAATACAAGTAAGATGGTAGAACCTTATTTAGAAAAATTAAAAGAAGAAATAGACATAATTAAAGAATTCATTGATAAAAAAAATCTTAATATAGAGTGTGTATACTTTGGAGGGGGAACTCCAACATCTGTTAATAATGAGCAGTTTGAATCTATTATAGAAAAAGTGTATAAAAGTTTTGTAGAAGATAGAAATGTTAAGGAATTTAACATAGAATGTGGTAGACCGGATAGCATTAATGAAGAAAAACTACTTACTATGAAAAAATATCATGTAAGTAGAATAAGTATAAATCCACAGACTATGAATGAAGATACTTTAAAACTTATAGGTAGACATCATACTGTAGAAGATATAATTGCAAAATTTAATCTTGCAAGAAAAATAGGATTTGATAACATAAATATGGATATTATAGTAGGACTTCCAAATGAAACATTAGATCATATAGAAACTACTTGCAAAGAAATTTTAAAACTTAATCCAGATAGTTTGACTGTACATGGAATGTCAATAAAAAGAGGTTCCAAATTATATGAGGAAATATACATAGATAAAGTTAGAATCATGAAACAACAAAGTTTAAATGGAATGTATATGAGAACTACCAAATTAGCGGAAGAACTTAATATGAAGCCATATTATATGTATAGACAAAAGAATATGGTAGGTCATATGGAGAATGTAGGATATTGTAAAGACGGCAAAGAAGGCTTATATAACATAGAAATGATTGAAGACAAACAAACAATAATAGCATTAGGAGCAGATGCTGTAACTAAGTTAGTTAATCTTAAAAACAACAAGATAGAACGTTTTGGTAATTTAAAAGATGTAAAAGAATATATAACTAGATTTGATGAAAAGATAAAAGGAAAGATTGAATTATTAGAAACTATTTATTAAATATTCTATATGGTTATTAAATAGGATTTTTGTTATAATATAAGAAGTATTGCCCTTAAAAGGTATTTAAAGTTTTATTATGTTTTATAGTGCCAAGTATGGCACTTTAATTTATTGAAGGAGAGTGGATTTAATGGCAATTCAAGCACCGAAGGGTACTAAGGATTTATTACCTATGGATTCATATAAATGGCATTACATAGAAGGAAAATTAAAGGAATTAGCTGCAGAATATGCGTTAAAGGAAATAAGAACTCCTATATTTGAACACACTGAATTATTTGAAAGAGGTGTGGGAGAAACTACAGATGTAGTACAAAAGGAGATGTATACTTTTAAAGATAAAGGAGATAGAAGTATAACATTAAAAGCAGAAGGAACAGCTCCAGCTGCAAGAGCTTTCATAGAAAATGGATTGTTTAATGAAGCACTTCCGATAAAAATGTTTTATTTTACTCCAGTTTTTAGATATGAAAATGTTCAAAAAGGTAGACTAAGAGAACATCATCAATTTGGTGTTGAAGTTTTTGGTTCTAGTGAAGCTTCAGTAGATGCTGAAATTATAGGGCTTGCAATGAGAGCATTTAAAGAATTTGGAATAAATAATTTAGAATTAAACATAAATAATATAGGATGTCCAGAATGTAGAAAAAAATATAATGATGTTTTAAGAGAATATTTTAAAGAAAAATATGATGAATTATGCGATACATGTAAGACTAGATATGAAAGAAATCCTATGAGACTTTTAGATTGTAAAAATAAAAAATGTAAAGAAATAGGCAAAAATGCTCCTGTAATATTAGATTATGTTTGTGATGATTGTAAAAATCATTTTGAAAATTTGAAGATATATCTTGATGCACTTAGTATTGAATATAAGGTAAATCCATACATAGTAAGAGGACTTGATTATTATACTAAAACAGTATTTGAAATAATAAATAATGATATTACTGTTTGTGGTGGTGGAAGATATAATGGGCTTATAGAAGAAATTGGAGGAAAGCCTACACCAGCTGTTGGATTTGGAATGGGAATAGAAAGACTTATTTTAACTCTTGGAGAGAATAATATTGAAATTCCAAAACCACAAGAAATGGATATATATGTAGGATCCATGGGTCAAAAAGGAAAAATAGAATCTTTTAAGGTGGTAAATGTATTAAGAAAAAAGGGTATAAAAGCTGAATGTGATCATATGAATAAGTCTGTTAAAGCACAAATGAAGTATGCTAATAAAATAGAAGCATTATATAGTATGATCATAGGAGATACAGAAATAGAAGAAGGTAAGGTAAATCTTAAAAGAATGGAAGATGGACAGCAATTTGAAGTTTCACTAAATAATTTAGATGAAATAGCAACATTGGTACTAAACAATTAGGAATAGAAAGTACCTAATTAATGTTTACAGTATCTAATTTTAAGAAATGAAAGGGAGGAATAAACATGGCAGAATCCTTAAATGGACTTAAGAGAACTGTAATGTGTGGAGAACTTAGAGAATCTCATATAGGACAAAAACATGTTGTTATGGGATGGGTTCAAAGAAAAAGAAATCTTGGAGGACTAGTATTCGTAGACCTTAGAGATAGAGAAGGAATACTTCAAGTAGTTTTTGGTGAAGAAATTAATAAAGAAGCTTTTGAAAAAGCTGATTTAGTTAAACCTGAATACTGTATAGCAGTTGAAGGTGAACTTGTAAAAAGACAATCACCTAATGAAACATTGCCAACAGGAATGGTAGAATTAAAAGGACAAAATATAAAAATATTATCTGAATCAGAAACCCCACCAATATACATAAAGGAAGATCTTGATACTGATGAGGCTGTAAGATTAAAATATAGATATTTAGACCTTAGAAGACCTGATATGCAAAACATATTTAAGGTAAGACATAAAACTGCTAAAGTTATAAGAGACTTTTTAGATCAAAATGGATTTCTTGAAATGGAAACACCAATGCTTACTAAAAGTACTCCAGAAGGAGCTAGAGATTATTTAGTACCTAGTAGAAATTATCCAGGAATGTTCTATGCACTTCCACAATCACCTCAATTGTTTAAGCAATTATTAATGGTGTCAGGTTATGATAGATATTTCCAAATTACAAAATGCTTTAGAGATGAAGATTTAAGAGCTAATAGACAACCAGAATTTACGCAAGTAGATATGGAGCTTTCATTTGTAGATATGGAAGATGTAATATCTTTAAATGAAAGATTAATTAAAAAAGTATTTAAAGAAATAGCAGATGTAGATGTAAAACTACCAATACAAAGAATAACTTACAAAGAAGCTATGGATAAGTATGGTAGTGACAAACCAGATTTAAGATTTGGAATGGAAATAAATGATATAACTGATGCTGTTAAAGATGTAGATTTCAAAGTATTTAAAGATGCCATTGAAAATGGTGGAAGTGTTAGAGCTATAAAGGCTCCTGACTGTGCAGGAATGGGAAGAAAACAAATTGACAAATTAGGTGAATTTGTTAAAACTTATAAAGCAAAGGGTCTTGCATGGATTGCTTATAAAGAAGATGAAATTAAATCACCAATATCTAAGTTCCTACAGGAAGAAGGAATGAATGCAGTAATAGAAAAATTAGACGCTAAAGTTGGAGATTTAATATTAATAGTTGCTGACAAAGATTCTGTTGTATTACAGGCACTTGGAGCATTAAGACTTGAAATGGCAAAACGTTTAGAAATATTAAAAGACAACAAAGAATTTAGATTTGCTTGGGTAACTGAATTCCCATTATTGTCTTATAATGAAGAAGAAAATAGATATCAAGCAGAACATCATCCATTCACAATGCCAATGGATGAAGATATTGAATATTTAGAATCAGATCCAGGAAGAGTTAGGGCGAAAGCTTATGATATAGTATTAAATGGAGAAGAACTTGGAGGAGGAAGTATAAGAATTCATGATACTAAACTTCAAGAAAAGATGTTTAATGTACTAGGATTTACATCAGAAAGTGCATGGGAAAGATTTGGTTTCTTATTAGAAGCATTTAAATTTGGACCACCACCACACGGCGGACTTGCATATGGATTTGATAGAATGATAATGTTCTTAGCTGGAACCGAAAACATTAAGGATGTTATTGCATTCCCTAAAAATCAAAATGCATATTGTCCTTTAACAGAAGCACCCAATGTAGTTGATGAAAAACAATTAGGAGAATTAGGAATAAGTTTAAAAAAATAAAAATAATTTCTAATAATCTTATAAGAAAAAGCATAATAATATGATATAATTGTAATATAATATTATACAAGAAAAAGTTCCGACCATATTAGTAATTTAAGTATATATTGACCCAACACTTTAAAAAAAGGGAGTCCTACTCTTTTTGTGGAATGATATTTTAATTTCATTAAAAAACAAGAAGCAAGAAGGAGATTTCCACCTGTTGTAGTACAGGTTCAACTATTACTTAAATTACGGTATGGTGGGATTTTTTTATTATTTTTTATGAACATAGATAGGAGTAATTTAAGTATGGAAAATAATAAAGATAAAAAAAGAGATATACAGATAAGGCTTAGAAAAATTCAAGGGCAAGTAAAAGGAATTGAAAATATGATAGGAACTGAGAGCTGCTGTAAAGATGTTTTAGTGCAAGTTGCTGCGGTAAGAGCAGCTCTAAATAAAGTAGGTGCGCTTATAATACAAGAATATACTAAAAAATGTTTTAAAAATGATGATGAGCATACAATTAATGAAGAAAAATTAGATGAACTTGTTAAAACTTTAAGCATATTTATGAAATAAATTTCTTTTTTATAACTATTATAACCTTAGTAACAGAAGATACAATCATGGTAGCTACTGCAATAGCCCCAGCACTAAGTATGGTTTCAATACCTAAAGATAGGGATTTTGTTGCATTACCGATAATTGATTCGTACATAGTATAATACATACCTGCACCGGGAACTAAAGGAAGTAATGCTGATACTAAAAATGTAGTAACTGGAGCTTTGAAAATTCGTGCAACAATTTCGGAGTATATACTAATAGATATTGTTGCTATAAACAAAGAAAAAACTATTGAATGAGTATATTTATTAGATAATAGATAAAAATACCATCCAATACCACCACCTAGTGATGCAAAAAATAATTTTTTGCCGCGAATGCTAAAAAGAATTCCAAATCCTAGGCTGCAAAGTAAAGCATATAAAGAATTTAAAATCATATTAAAGTCCTCCAAAATAAAACCATAATTTTATAATTATACCTGAACCTGTTGCAATAGCTATAGCTATAAAAAATGCTTCCACAGTTCTTGAAATTCCAGATACTAAATCACCTGCTAAGGTATCTCTTATAGCATTTGTTATTACAAGTCCTGGTACTAACAGCATTATAGATCCTATTATAATTTTATCTTCATTCTTACCTATATTTAAATTTATACTTATAATTGCAAGTAAAGAGGCAATGGCACCTCCAAGTGAATTAATGAAAAATTCGTTTATTTTTATACTATTTAATATTATACATATGAATTTAATTGTTGCACCAATAAATAAAGAAACAAAAAAATCTCTAAAGGTTCCACCAAATAGTAATGTAAAAAAACCAGCACTAAATGAGGCAGATAAAATTAAGATTTTTTTATTATATCCACACGAGTTATCAATTTCATTTAATCTTTTTTCAACGTAATTTAAAGAAGGAGAATCCGTTACTATTGTTCTTGACAATGCATTGATTTCAGAAACTTTTTCAAGGTTAATACTTCGATTAGTAATTTTTCTAATTAATGAAATCGTTTTACCAGTTTCGTCGGTTATAGATAACATTATACCTGTGGGAGTGACGAAACTATCGGCCTTTTGTACGTTAAGTCCATAACAAATTTTATTCATAGTTTCTTCAACACGATAGGTTTCTCCGCCATTTTGGAGAATTATTCTTCCAGCTTCTGTAGCTAAGTATAATATTTTATCACTATTATTCATACTAAAAAAATCCTTCCTAAAAATTATAAAATAATTATATCATAATTTTGGAATAGTAGTATAAATTTATTATATTGAAAATTATATGCTAAAACCTTATAATTTAAATCAATAAAAAGATTGGGAGGAAATATAATGAATTTTGATAATTTAAAATTAATGGATAAAGATATTTTTCAAGTTATGGAATTAGAAAATAAACGTCAAAATAATACAATTGAACTTATTGCATCTGAAAATTTTACAAGTCCTGCTGTAATGGAAGCGATGGGATCTCAGCTTACTAATAAATATGCTGAAGGATATCCTAGTAAAAGATATTATGGTGGATGTGAGGAAGTTGATAAGGTAGAAACTATAGCTATAGAAAGATTAAAAAAGATTTTTGGTGCAGAACATGTAAATGTTCAACCACATTCAGGTTCACAAGCTAATATGGCAGTATATCTTTCTGTATTAGAACCAGGTGATACTATAATGGGAATGAACTTAAGTCATGGAGGACATTTAACACATGGAAGTCCAGTTAATTTTTCAGGAAGACTATTTAATTTTGTAGCTTACGGAGTAAATAAGAAAACTGAATTAATAGATTATGATGAAGTAAGAGAACTTGCTTTAAAACACAGACCTAAGATGATAGTTGCAGGAGCAAGTGCTTATTCAAGAATAATAAATTTTAAAAAAATAAAAGACATATGTGATGAAGTAGAGGCATATTTTATGGTTGATATTGCGCATATTGCAGGGCTTATAGCTACTGGAGATCATCCATCACCAGTACCATATGCTGATTTTGTAACAACTACAACTCATAAAACCTTGAGAGGTCCTAGAGGTGGGGCTATTCTTTGCAAGGAGAAATATGCAAAGCAAGTAGATAAGGCTATTTTCCCAGGAATTCAAGGGGGTCCTTTAATGCATATAATTGCAGCTAAAGCAGTATGTTTTGGAGAAGCATTAAAAGAAGATTATAAACAATATATGGGCCAAGTTGTAAAAAATGCAAAAGTTCTTGCGGATGAATTAAATAAATACGGATTTAGATTAGTTTCAGGTGGAACAGATAATCATTTATTATTAATCGACCTAACTAATAAAAATATAACAGGAAAAGATGCTGAGAAACTTCTGGATTCTATAGGAATTACTGTGAATAAGAATACCATACCTTTTGAAACAAAGAGTCCTTTTGTAACTAGTGGTATGAGAATAGGAACACCAGCTGTTACGACAAGAGGATTTAAAGAAGAAGAGATGAAAGAGATAGCATCTTTAATAAATTATGTTATAGAGAATAGAGATGGAGATTTGTCAGAAGCAAGAGAAAGAGTAGAAAGAATATGCAATAAATATCCTTTATACAAATAATTAGAATAAATAAAAAAATAGTTAATATATATAAATATGTATAAATGTAAAAAATGAATAAAAAGTATACAATGTTAAAAAATTACTAAACAAATATTGAATTATTTATTAAAATTGAATATAATTATTTATAAAAGCATATTACTAAACGGCAAATTATTATAAAAAATAATGAATTTTATAAATAACTTTAAATTTATTTGTTAAAATCAAAGATATTAGCACAAGTTTAATTTTACATAATAATTATTACTATGATAAAATACTCATGGTAGTAATATTATGTTATAATTTTTATGAATTTGTGTTATAATGTCTTTGATAGATTAATTATAAATTTTTGAAAAACCTGTACAAGCTTTATGATACAACTTATAAAATATAAGATAATGAAATATTATTAAAAAGATTAATAATATATATTTAATATGTGTTCCTATAAATTAAATATATTGTTAATAAAATCACCTACTATATAAAAATACTACATAGTAAGGTAAAATTATATAGAAAGAGGGTATACAAATGGCAAAAATGAAAACTATGGATGGTAACACAGCTGCTGCATATGCATCATATGCCTTTACTGATGTTACAGCTATATATCCAATAACCCCTTCATCTCCAATGGCAGAAAGCGTTGATGAATGGAGTGCTCAAGGTAAAAAGAACTTATTTGGTCAAACTGTAAAAGTTATGGAATTACAATCTGAAGCTGGAGCATCAGCTGCAGTTCATGGTTCACTTCAAAGTGGAGCATTAACTACAACTTATACTGCATCTCAAGGATTATTATTAATGATTCCTAACATGTACAAAATAGCAGGGGAATTATTACCATCAGTATTCCACGTAAGTGCAAGAGCTCTTGCATCACACGCATTATCAATTTTTGGTGATCACCAAGATGTAATGGCTGCAAGACAAACAGGTTTTGCATTACTTGCTTCAAACAGTGTACAAGAAGCAATGGATTTAGGAGCAGTAGCTCACCTTGCAGCATTAAAAGGAAGAGTTCCATTCTTACATTTCTTCGATGGATTCAGAACTTCTCACGAAATTCAAAAAATAGAATTATTAGATTACGAAGATTTAAAAGGATTAATAGATCAAGATGCTCTTAAAGCATTCAGAAATAATGCTTTAAGTCCAGAACATCCTGTAACTAGAGGAACAGCTCAAAACCCTGATATCTTCTTCCAAGCTAGAGAAGCTTCTAACAAATTCTACAACGCAATACCTGCAATAGTAGAAGAATATATGGGAGAAATCAACAAAATAACAGGAAGAGACTATAAACTATTTAACTACTATGGTGCAGAAGATGCAGATAGAGTAATAGTTGCTATGGGATCTGGATGTGAAACTATAAGCGAAGTTGTTGATTACTTAAATGCAAGAGGAGAAAAAGTAGGTCTTGTTAAAGTTCACTTATATAGACCATTCTCTAAAGAACATTTAATAAAAGCAATACCAAGCACAGCTAAGAAAGTAGCTGTTTTAGATAGAACAAAAGAACCAGGTGCACTTGCTGAACCACTTTACTTAGATGTTAGATCTGCATTCTATGATGTAGAAAACAAACCAGTAATAGTTGGTGGAAGATATGGACTAGGTTCAAAAGATACAACTCCAGGACAAATGGCAGCTGTATTTGAAAACTTAAAACAAGATGAGCCAAAGAACAACTTTACACTAGGAATCAACGATGATGTAACTCATACATCATTAGAAACAGTTGAAGGAATAGATGTAATTTCTGAAGGAACTACAGCATGTAAGTTCTGGGGACTTGGATCAGACGGTACTGTTGGTGCTAACAAGAGTGCTATCAAAATCATCGGAGACCATACAGATATGTATGCTCAAGGATATTTTGCATATGACTCTAAAAAATCAGGTGGTATTACAATTTCACACTTAAGATTTGGTAAATCACCAATTAAATCACCTTACTTAATTCAAACTCCTCACTTTGTAGCATGTCATAATCAATCATATGTTAACAAATATGATGTTTTAGAAGGATTAAGAGATAACGGAAACTTCTTACTTAACTGTATCTGGAATCAAGAAGAAGTTGAAGAACATTTACCAGCTCATATGAAGAGATATATTGCAGAACACAATATCAACTTCTACACAATTGATGCTGTTAAAATAGCTCAAGAAATTGGACTTGGTGGAAGAATTAACATGATAATGCAATCTGCATTTTTCAAACTAGCTAACATAATTCCAATAGAAGATGCTATAAAATACTTAAAAGACGCAGTTGTTACTTCTTATGGTAAAAAAGGTGAAAAGGTTGTTAACATGAACCATGCAGCTATAGACCAAGGAGTAAATGCTATTGTTAAAATAAATGTTCCAGAATCTTGGAAAAATGCTGAAGACAAAAAAGCTGAAACTAAAGATGTTCCAGAATTTATTTCAAAAATTCTTGAACCAATGAATAGACAAAAGGGTGATGACCTTCCAGTAAGTGCTTTCGAAGGCATGGAAGATGGTACATTCCCTAACGGAACTGCTGCATATGAAAAAAGAGGAATTGCAATCAGTGTTCCAGAATGGAGCATGGAAAATTGTATCCAATGTAACCAATGTTCATATGTTTGTCCTCACGCTGTAATAAGACCAACATTACTTACTGAAGAAGAATATAATAATAAACCAGAAGGATTCAAAGCTGTAGAAGCTAAGGGTATTAAAGGTGAAAAATTATATTATTCAATGAACGTAAGTGCTCTTGATTGTACTGGTTGTGGAAACTGTGCAGAAGTATGTCCAGCTCCAACTAAAGCTTTAGTTATGAAACCAGCTGCAACACAAGAAAATGAACAAGCTAACTATGACTATGCTCAAACTTTATCTGTAAAAGAAAATCCAATGAACAAATATACAGTTAAAGGTAGCCAATTTGAAAAACCACTTCTTGAATTCCACGGTGCTTGTGGTGGTTGTGGAGAAGCTGCATACGCTAAGCTTATAACTCAATTATTTGGTGACAGAATGATGATAGCTAATGCTACAGGATGTACATCAATTTGGGGAGGATCAGCTCCTGCAACTCCATACACTAAAAACCATGAAGGAAAAGGACCAGCTTGGGCTAACTCTTTATTTGAAGATAATGCTGAATACGGTCTTGGAATGTCTTTAGGTGTATCTACAATAAGAACAAATATGGAAAACGTAGCAAAAGACGTTATGGAAAATGTAAGCGCTGAATTAAAAGCTGCATTACAAGAATGGATAGATAATAAAGAAGATGCTGAAGGATCAAAGAAAGCAACTACTAAACTATTACCATTATTAGAAGCTGAAAAAGCTAATTCACAAGTAGCTGAAATCTTAGAAAACAAAGATTTCTTAGTTAAGAGATCTCAATGGATCTTCGGTGGAGATGGTTGGGCATACGATATCGGATACGGTGGAGTTGACCATGCTTTAGCTTCAGGAGAAGACATAAATATTTTCGTATTTGATACAGAAGTTTACTCAAATACAGGTGGACAATCTTCTAAATCAACTCGTACAGGTGCAATTGCTAAATTTGCTGCAGCTGGTAAGAGAACTAAGAAGAAAGATCTTGGCTTAATGGCTATGACTTATGGATATGTTTACGTTGCTCAAATAGCTATGGGTGCTGATAAGAACCAAACTATAAAAGCAATTCAAGAAGCAGAAGCTTATCCAGGTCCATCATTAATTATTGCTTACGCTCCATGTATAAACCATGGATTAAAAGTAGGTATGGCTTGCTCTCAATTAGAAGAGAAAAAAGCTGTTGATTGCGGATACTGGGGATTATACAGATACAATCCACAATTAACAGAACAAGGAAAGAACCCATTTGTATTAGATTCTAAAGAACCTAAGGGTAATTTCAAAGATTTCTTATTAGGAGAAGTTAGATACGCATCATTAAAGAAAGCTCGTCCAGAACAAGCTGACGATTTATATGCTCAAACAGAAAAAGATGCAATGGAAAGACTTGAAACTTATAAGAGATTAGCTGAAGAAAAATAATAATTAGTTATTATTTTAGAGGACAATTCTAGAAATAGAGTTGTCCTTTTTCTTATTTTTTCATGGAAATAAATATTTTTATACAAAATGCAAAAAAACACTTTTAATATTCTTGAATTAAGGTTACAATAAACATATTGTTATAAACATAAAATGAAAAACATAGGAGGTACAATATGGATAAGGAAAAATTAGAAGGCTGTGGATGCGGCGAACATAATCACAATCATGATCATGAAGAATGCGGTTGTGGATGCGGATGTCATGAACACGAAAGTCTTATAGTAGAATTAGAAGATGAACATGGTAATGTAGTTCCTTGCGAAGTAATAGATGGATTTGAATATAAAGAAAATGAATATGCTCTTGTACAAAATCCAGAGGATAATTCAGTTTATCTATTTAAAGTTATAGGAGAAGGCGAAGATGGAGAGTTAGTTGTTCCTGAAGATGAAGAATTTAACGAAGTTACAGCTTACTACGAAACTTTATTAGAAAACGAAGAATAATCTTAAAAAGTCGTTGCATATGCATCGGCTTTTTTCTTGATAAAATCCTCATTAACTAGGAGTGGAATTATGGAAAAACTAGGTATATTTGATGTAGATTATACTCTTACAAAAAAAGAAACATTGATAGAGTTATACTTATTTATGTTAAAGAAAGATCCCAAATTATTAAGATACATCCCAAGAACTATAATTACAGGTATTCTTTATGGTTTTGGAATCTATAGTGCAAGAAAATCTAAAGAAACTTTTATTAAATTTTTAGATGGAATTACTGAAGATAGAATGAAAGAATTAGTTAAAGAATTTTATGAAGAAAGATTAAGTAAAATTTTGTACAAAGATGCTATAGATACAATAAAAAAACTAAAAAAAGAAGGATGTAAAATATATTTGATTTCTGCATCACCTGAGGTATATTTAGATGAACTTTATAATATAAAAGAAGTAGATAAAATAATAGGTACAAAGCTAAAAATGGAAAATGGAGTTTACAAAAGCAGTATTGAAGGTTCAAATAATAAAGGTGAGGAAAAGGTTAAGAGACTCAAAGAGGTCTTAAAGGATGAGAATGTAGAAGTGGATTTTAAAAATTCATATATGTTTTCGGATTCATTAGCTGATCTTCCTTTGTTTAATTTAGTGGGAAATCCTTATCTTATAAATTCAAAAAAGAAGTATAATAATATTAAAAGATTACAATGGAAATAAGAGGGATGGTAAATGAAAGAATGTTATGGTGAAAAGTTTATATTAAATAATGACATAAAGGATATTGGAGAGTTTGATAATAAGTACTTAAAATCAGGGAAATCTCTTTATGAAGTTATGAGGATAATAAATGGAGTACCCGTATTTTTGGAAGATCATTTATTGAGATTGTACAATTCTTCCAAAATGACGGAACTTGGGGTTTGGATGGAAAAAGAAGAAATAAAAAAAAATATAAAAAAGCTTTGTGATGTTAATAATACTCAAAATGCTAATGTCAAGATTATATTTAATTATAATAAAGGTATAAGAACATTTTTGGCGTATTTTATAGAATCTATATATCCAACAGAAGACATGTATATCAATGGTGTAAAAACATCATTATATTGTGCTGAAAGAGAAAATCCTAATATAAAGATTATAAATCAAAATTTACGAGATAATACTAATAAAATTATTAAGAATATTGGAGTATATGAAGTTATACTTGTAAATAAAGATGGATATATAACAGAAGGTAGTAGATCAAATATATTTATGATACAAAATGGTAAGGTCATAACTTCACCTATAGTAGAAGTACTTCCAGGGATAACTAGGAAATATGTAATTAAGGCATGTGTGAATTTAGGGTATAAGGTAATAGAAAAAAGAATAAATTATAAGGAAATAGATAAACTTGATGGATTATTTATTTCAAGTACATCACCAAAAGTATTGCCTATTTGTAAAGTTGATAACATCGAATTTAATGCTAAAAATCAAATGATTCAAAATATAATATATGAATACAATAAAATTTTAGATAATTATATAAAAAATAATATTTAATAGTATTTTTATGTAAAACTACTAGTTAAAAACCCTCACGAAAAGTGAGGGTTTTTTTATTTTTAGCTTACATATGAAATTTTTAGTAATTAGTTAAAATATCATTAATTTATGGATATATTTAATTAAATATGAAAATAATATTATATATAGAATAAAAGAGAAGTTAAGTGTAAAGTAATTTTAAAAAAGCACGAAAATATTAATAATGTGTTAATGAAAAAAATGGAATTAAAGGATGAATTTTAATTTAACTATAAAAAATAGAAAAAATATTTTAAAATTCATGGTTTTCATCTAAAAATAAAAGGGGGAATATATTATGAATAAGAAAAAAATATTAAAATTTATTTGTAGTGTAGCATTATCATTCACATTATTTTCGGGCTATAAAGGTTATGCATGGGATGGAAAAGCTAATGGTACAGGAACTCATGCATTAATAGTTACACAAGCTGTAGAAATGTTAAAAAATGATGTTATTAATACATCATCTTTAAGTGTAAAAGAAAATTTTAGGATTTTAGAATCTAATTTAAAAAAGTTACAACATGGTTCTACTTATCCAGATTATGATCCAAAAGCATATGCATTATATCAAGATCATTTTTGGGATCCTGATACAGATAATAATTTTACTAAAGATAATAAATGGTATCTATCATATGCAATTAGTCAAACAGGAGAATCTCAACTTAGAAAGCTATTTGCATTAGCTAAAGACGAGTGGAAAAAAGGAAATTATGAACAAGCAACATGGCTTTTAGGACAAGGCTTACATTATTTTGGAGATTTTAATACTCCTTATCATCCATCTAATGTTACAGCTGTAGATAGTACAGGACATGTAAAGTTTGAAACTTATGTTGAAGAAAGAAAAGATTCATATAAACTACATTCAGCTGGAGCTGATAGTATAAATGAATTTTATCCAACTACATTAAAAAATGCTAATCTTGACAATTGGATAACAGAATATTCTAGAAATTGGGCTAAAAAAGCAAAAAATATGTATTACGCTCATGCTACTATGAGTCATGGTTGGAAAGATTGGGAGATAGCAGCTACAGAAACTATGCACAATGTTCAAATAGGGAGTGCTGGAATAATATATAGATTTCTTAATGAAGTATCAGGCACAATAAATACAACTGAAAATTCTAAAATAAACGAAATAATGGTAGTAATCAAAACTGCTGATGAAGATAAAGCAGGTACAGACCATTCTATACATTTTGGAATTGAAACAAAAGAGGGAAAGAAATATGAATGGACTCTTGACAATCCAGGTAATGATTTTGAAAAAAATCAAGAAGATAGTTATAGACTTAATTTAAAAGAGAATAAATTAAAACTTGAAGATATATCTAAAACGTGGATAAGAAAAGAAAGAGGATCAGGAGTTCGAGATGATTGGAAACCTGAATATGCAAAAGTGATTATAAATTCAGATGTTAAGTATCAGGCTAGTATTAATGAGTGGTTTGGAGATAATAAAACATTTTATATAAATAATAAATAAAAATTTTAAAATAAGAGCATGAGTAAATCTCATGTTTTTATTTTTTTTTATTGGGAAAACTAGTATCGAAGATTATTTAAACTAAGTTTACTTATTTATAGAAGAAAGGAGGAATTTTATGAGTAAGAAAAATAGTAAAGGAAAAGTTTTTAGTACATTACAGAAAATAGGTAAATCTTTGATGCTACCAGTATCAGTATTACCGGCAGCGGGTATATTATTAAGAATAGGTCAAGATGACCTTTTAGGAAGATATGGAGCAGTATTTCAAAACTTAGCTATTGCAGGAGATGCTATTTTTGAAAATTTACCACTTATATTTGCAGTAGGAGTAGCTATAGGATTTTCAGGAGGAGAAGCTGTAGCGGCTTTGGCGGCAGTTATTGGACAGTTAATATTACAGGCTGTATTATTGGCAACAGGTCAAAGATATAATGTTTCAATAAACATGGGGGTATTTGGAGGAATTATAATTGGGCTTATAGCTGCAATATTATATAATAAATATCATAATATAAAACTTCCTCAAGTTTTAGGTTTCTTTGGTGGCAAAAGATTTGTTCCTATTGTAACTTCTTTTGCATCTTTAATATTTGCAGTAATAGGAGCAGCCATTTGGCAACCTATACAAAATATAATAAATATATTTGCTAGATGGGCTAGTGCATCGGTACTAGGACCGGCTTTTTACGCGGCAGGAAAAAGACTTTTAATACCATTAGGGCTTCATCATATATATTATCCACCGTTTTTATATCAATTTGGAGAATATACAGCAAATGGGGTAAAGTACTTTGGAGATACAGCCCGATATTTTCATGGAGATCCTACAGCAGGATTTTTTATGGCATCAGAATTTCCTATTTTAATGTTTGGACTTCCAGGAGCGGCACTTGCTATAATAGCAGCTGCTAAAAGTGAAAATAGAAAAAAAGTAGCAGGCATTATGATATCAGCAGCTTTTGTTGCATTTTTAACAGGAATTACAGAACCTATTGAATTTACATTTATATTTGTGGCTCCTATTTTATTTTTATTTCATGTACTTGCGGCATTTTTATCCGGAATAGTTACTAGTATTTTAAAAATAAGACTTGGATATACTTTTTCAGCATCATTTATAGATTATATACTAGGACTTAAATTTGCGGGAAGACCTGGGCTTATATGGTTAGTTGGTATAGCATTTTTTGCATTATATTTTGTAGTATTCTACTTTGTTATTAAAATCATGGATATAAAAACACCTGGAAGAGAAGATGTTAATTTTGAGTATTTCGATCCTAGTATTAAAAAAGTAAAAGGACTTGAAAAAGCAAAACGTGTTTTAATGGCAATAGGAGGAAAAGAAAATATAGAAGTTTTAGATGCTTGTATAACTAGACTGAGATTAACCTTAAATGAACCCTCTAAAGTCAATAAAAGTGAACTAAAGGCACTTGGAGCAGCAGGGGTTTTAGCAGCAGGAAGCAATGTTCAAGTTATATTTGGAACTGAAGCTGAGAAAATAAAGGATGGAATAAAATCTATAATAGAAAATGGAGAAGATACAATAATATTAGAAGAGGATGAAAGTGAAGAAGACAGAAAAGAAGATTATAAAAAAGAGTTTGTAAAAAATATTGATATTATTAATCCAATACAAGGAGAAATAATTGATATAACAGAAGTTCCAGATGAAGTGTTTTCAGGAAAGGCATTAGGTGATGGATTTGCGATAAGGCCTAAAGAAGGTAAAGTTATGTCACCTATAGATGGTGAGATAGCAGTTTTATTTCCTACTAAACATGCTATAGCAATAAAGGGGGATAATGACTTAGAGGTATTAGTTCATATAGGAATAGATACTGTAAATTTAAATGGAGAAGGATTTACAGCTCATAAATCACAAGGTGATAAAGTAAAAAAAGGTGATTTGCTTATTACTTTTGATAAAAAAGTTATAGAAGGTAAAGCGAAATCTTCTATAACACCAGTAGTTATAACTAATATGGATATAGTTGATGAGATGAATATAGATTATGGTGAAAAATCACAAGGAGATAAGGTAGCTACTGTAAAATTTAAGTGATTAATAATAATACTAATTATATAAGTATAACTATAAAAAGAGCAGACTTTGTATCTGCTCTTTTTATAGTTACAAAATAAATAATATTTTCCTAAGTTTAGTTAGGTTGTAAAGAATATATAAAAAAATACGATAAAATAGTTAAAATAGTAAATAAATATATGGTATACTTTTCTTATGATAATAAATTTAGGGAGTGAATTCTTTGAGCGAAAATATATTTACAGCGAGAACTTTGGACGATTGTTTAAATCTAGCGTCATCTAAATTAAACATAAGTAAAAATGATTTAGAATACAATATAATCGAAGAAAAACAAGGGATTTTTATAAAAAAAGTTACTGTTTCTGTAAAGGTACCAGAGAATATTCAAAATGATAAAAAAATAAAAATTGATGAAGTTAAAGAAAAAGAAGTAACAAAATTAAGTAGTGATAATAAAAATATAGATGGGACTATAAAAATTCAAAACGGAAAAATAATAGTTAAAAATCATAAGAATGGTGGAAGACCAGCTACAATACGAGGTAATGGTAAGGTAAAGGTTTTAGTAGATGGTATTGAAGTAACATCAAAACAAGATGTTCATGAACAAAATTCCATAGAAATTATATTTGAAGAGAATGTTGCCGAAAGAATGATGAATATAAATATATCTCATGATTCAATGGAAGCTTATGCAAGTATTAAGTATATACCTGAAAATATATATAAACTAAAAGATACAATGGAACAAAAAGACCTAGAAGTTGAGGCTCAATTAGAAGAACAAAAATATCCTAATCGATATACTATTGATGAGATAAAAGAAATTTTATTATCAAAAGGAATAAAGGTTGGAGTTATCAAAGAAAATTTATATAAATTAGTAGAATTACAAGACGTAGAAGATGTTTTAATTGCTAAAGGTAGAAAGCCTATACAAAGTATAGATGACAGAATTGATATAAAATTTGATGTTAATAATGGAAAAGCATTTAAAGAAGATAAAAATGGTAATGTTGATTATAAAAGTATAGGTCGTGTTAAAGAAGTAAAAAAAGGAGAAGTGCTAGCAGTAAGAGAACCAGGAGTTGACGGTAAGGATGGTATTGACGTTAAAGGATGTATAAAAAAACATGCTAAGCGTAAAAAGGCAAACATAAAATTAGGACAAGGATGCGAATTTAAAGATGATAATACAGTAATTTCCACAATAGAAGGTAAACCTACATTTAAAGGTGGAGTAATTGCTGTGCACCCGGTTCATAATGTTGAAAAAGATGTAGATATAACAACAGGAAATATAGATTTTGTTGGAGATGTAGTGATTTATGGAAGCGTAAAAGAAGGTATGAGGGTTGATTGTGGTCAAAACTTAACGGTAAATAAAAATATTGAACATGCAAAACTATACTCTAAAAGAGATATGACGGTCCTTGGAAATGTAATAAATTCAGATCTTCATGCAGGTGGAGAAGATATTTTAAAACGTAATAAATTAAAAGTTTTAAAAAAATTAAACAGTGGGCTTTTAGAATTAATTAGTACTGTAGATCATATAAAAAAATTTAATCTTTTAGGGAAAAAGGTTAGAGATGGAGAAATAGTTAAGGTATTAATAGAAAATAAGTTTAAATATATAAATAGTTTATGTAGTGAATTTAATGAATTGTTATTGCAATGCAGTATGGAAGAAGAAAAAGTTGTAAGTGACTGCATTAATAAAAACTTAGTGGGGGTTGGACCACTTAATATTAAAGAAGTTAATGAATTAAATTTAATAGTAATAAAAGTAAAAAGAGCTATTTCAGCCATTGAGACTACACTGTCCGTGCCGGTAACTATGAATATAAGTTATTGCCAAGATTCTGTTTTGAAATGTTCAGGTAATGTAATAGTTACAGGAAAGGGAGAATATGTTTCAGAAATAATTTCACATGGAAGTGTAGAGTTTATATCATCTGGAAGTTTAGCTAGAGGTGGAGTAATAAAGGCCAAAAAAGAGATAAAATGTAAAGAAGTAGGAAGTGAAGGGGGAGTATCAACTAAACTTATTGTGGAAGGTAAAGGACATATATGGGTTGATGTTGCGTATCAAAACACAAGATTTATAGTAGGAGAAAAAGAATATATATTAGAAGTTCCTAGTAAGGAAATTCATGCTTACTTAGCAGATGATGGTGAATTGGTTGTAGATAAGTTTGTATTATAGGAGGACAAATTAATGGAGAACAGGGAAATAAAAATATTAATTTTCAGCATAAATCATCAATACTATGCAACAGACATTATGGAGGTAGAAAGAATTCTAGGATACGAAATTCCAACAAACCTTCCAGATTCTCCAGAATTCGTAGAAGGCGTAATAAATTATCAAGGAGATATTTTGCCAATAATCAGCATAGCAAAAAAATTTAATATAAATGATACTGAAGATAAAAAAGATGCAAAAATAATAGTTGTAAAAGAAGGAAATAGTAAAATAGGAATAATTGTAGATGTTGTTTCAGAAGTTTCAGATGTTAACCTAAAAAATGTAGAGGAACCACCTGAAATAGTATCAGGAATTTCCAAAAGATATATAAAAGGATTAATAAAGTTAGAGAAGAAAATAATAATCTTCTTAAATCTTGGAAAGATATTGACTGACAAAGAAAAAGAGGCAATTCTTGGTTAGGAGGTTATGATGAATAAGGATGAGGTAAGAATAGGTATTGGAGATTTGAATACTGCAATGCCTCCACAAAAGCTTATAACTGTAGGTTTAGGTTCTTGTATTGGAATAGCAATATATGACTCTATAAAAAAAGTAGGAGGACTTGCTCATATTATGCTACCAGATAGCACTCAATTTTCAAATGTAACTAATCCCATGAAGTTTGCAGATTTGGCAATTCCAATTCTACTTACAAAAATGGAAAAAAAAGGAGCGGTAAAAAGACATTTAAAAGCAAAGATTGCTGGTGGAGCATCTATGTTTAATTTTTCAGATAAAAGTATGATTATGGACATAGGAAATAGAAATAGTACATCAGTTAAAAAAGTTTTAAGTGAAGTAGGTATACCTATTGTAAGTGAAGATACTGGGGGAAATAAGGGAAGAACTATGGTTTTTAATACTGATGATGGAGTGGTAGAAATAAGGACTGTAGGAATGGGAATAAGAGAGATATAAATGGAGTGATAATATTTTGAAAAAAATAAAAGTTATAGTTGTAGATGATTCAGCGTTAATGAGAAAAATAATCTCAGACATTATCAATTCACAAAATGACATGGAAGTTATATCTACTGCTAGAAATGGACAAGATTTAATGAATAAGCTTCAGAAAGAATCTCCAGATGTAATAACATTAGATATAGAAATGCCTAAAATGGATGGTATAGAAACTTTAAAGGCAATGCAAAAGGAAAAGTTAAATATACCATCAATAATGTTAAGTAGTGTATCAAAAACTGGAACAGCTTTGACTATGGATTGTTTACAAAAAGGTGCCTTTGATTTTATTCCAAAACCATCAGGTGCAATATCATTAGATATTGAAAAAGTTGGTGAGGAACTTATTAAAAAAATTAGATTAGCCAAAAGTCATAGTGCTTGCAAATCTAAAAATGATTTAAAAAATGTAAGAACTTTAAATGCAAATGATGACAATAAAAAAACTTTAACTAGAAATGTATCAAATATGAGAAGAAGCAGAAGATCATCCAAAATAGAAGCTGTTGTTATAGGAGCATCGACTGGGGGACCTAAGGCTTTATATAAAGTTATAACAGAACTTCCAGAAAAATTAAATATACCTATTTTTGTAGTTCAACATATGCCAGTTGGATTTACAAAAGCTTTTGCAGAAAGACTTGATATTAATAGCAAAATAAAAGTTGTTGAAGCTACAGAGGAAGAAATAATACAAAAAAATGTGGTTTATGTAGCAAAGGGAGGTCTTCATATGGAGGTGGGAATGGATAAAAAGATACATTTAGTATCAGAACCACCTATATGGGGAGTTAGACCTGCTGTAGATAAATTATTTATTTCAGCATCAAAATTATATGGTCCTAATATTTTAAGTGTAGTTTTAACTGGAATGGGCAAAGATGGTGCAGATGGAACAAGGATTATAAAAGATAATGGGGGTACAACTATTTCACAAGAAAAATCTACTTGTACAATATATGGTATGCCTAAAGCAGCTTGTGAAACAGGTAAGGTTGATGAAGTGCTTCCTATCGATGAAATTGCAGAAGCTATAATTAAAAATACAATAGGCATGGAGAGATAAATATGGATTTAAAGGATTTTGAAAAATGGGTTTTTAGAGAATTCAAAATAGATCTTTCAGCGTATAAATCTAATCAATTACACAGAAGAATTTTAAGTTTAATGTCTAGAGTTGGAGCAAAAACTGTAGAAGATTATGTTGCTCTTTTAAAAAAAGATAAGTCTCAAAGACAGAAGTTTTTAGATTTTATAACTATAAATGTAACAGAATTTTTTAGAAATCCAGAAATATTTAATGACTTAAAAGACAAGATAGAAAATGATTTAATTAAAAAAGAAAAAAACTTAAAAATATGGAGTGCGGCATGTTCAATAGGAGCTGAACCTTACTCCATTGCTATGATATTAGATAATCTAATGATAAAAGGTAATCATAAAATTTTGGCTACTGATTTGGACAGTAATATTATAGAAAGAGCTAAAAAAGGAGAATATGTAATTAGTGAAATTAAAAATGTAAAGGATGAATATGTAAGAAAGTATTTTACTAAAGTTGATGATAAGTACCTTATAAGTCCTAAAATAAAAAATGTGGTTACATTTAAAAAACATGATTTAATCTTAGATAGTTATGAAAGAAATTTTGATTTGATAGTTTGTAGAAATGTAGTAATTTATTTTAATCAGGACGTAAAAGATGCTATTTACAAAAAGTTTAGTACTTCCTTAAAAAAAGGTGGTTTATTATTTGTAGGTGCTACGGAAAGTATATATAACTATAAAGAATATGGCTTTGAAAAGGCTTCTACATTTATATATAAGAAACTATAGGGAGGGGAAAATATGGATACATCACAATATTTATCAATGTTCCTTGAAGAATCTATTGATAATCTTCAAACTTTAAATGAATCACTATTAGAACTAGAACAAGAGCCCGATAATATAGATAAGTTAAATGAAATATTTAGAGTGGCTCATACCATTAAAGGGATGGCTGCTACCATGGGATTTAATGAAATGGCAGAGCTTACTCATAAAATGGAAGATGTATTATCTCAATTTAGAGATGGAAACTTAAAAGTAACTCAAGAAGTTGTAACTGTACTATTCAAATGCTTAGATACTTTAGAACAAATGGTAAATAATATTTCAGAAGGCATTGATGAAACAGTAGAAGTGGATCATATAATTGAAAAATTAGAAGCTATAGCAAATGGTAGTGAAGAAGTAGTAGAAGAAAAAGAAATACAAGAAGAAAATGTTTCAATTGATAGTGTAAGTTCAGAACAAAGCGAATTTAAGAATCAAATAAATGAATATGATATAAATGTAGTAAAACAAGCTATTGATAAGGGGTTTAATGCATTTTATATAAAAGTTGTTTTAGATGAAAATACACTTTTGAAGTCAGCAAGAGCATTTTTAATATTCAAAAGCTTAGAAGAATGCGGTGAAATAATAAAATGCATGCCATCAGCAGATGACCTTGAAAGTGAAAATTTCGACTTTGAAATAGAAATGATTTATCTAACTACAAAAAATAATGAAGAAATTTATGATATTTTGATGGATATATCTGAAGTTGATAAAGTTATAGTCGATAATGTAAATGTGAATTTAAAAAAAGAGGAAATAGAAAAAGACATTAAAGATGAGGTGAAAGTTAAGGAAAAAGAGGAAACGCCAAAAGTTCAAAAGCAACAAGTAGCTAAACAACCAGCTAAAAAAAGCGAACCTAAAAAACATAAAAAAATGCATCAATCTGTAAGAGTTGATTTAGAAAGATTAGATAAATTTATGAATATGGTCTCAGAACTTGTTATTCATAGAACTAGATTAGAACAAATTAGTTCTAATTATAGATCAACAGAATTAAATGAAACTCTAGAACAGGTTGCAAGAACAACTTCAGATCTTCAAGATCTTGTTATGAAAATAAGAATGTTACCACTTGAAACTGTATTTAACAGATTTCCAAGAATGGTAAGAGATTTATCTGTAGAACTTAATAGGGATATAGATTTTATAATTAAAGGTCAAGATACAGAACTTGATAGAACTGTTATAGATGAAATAGGTGAGCCTTTAATTCACTTAATAAGAAATGCAGCGGATCATGGCATCGAAAGTCGTGAAGAAAGAATTAAGGCTGGAAAAAATCCAACAGGAACAATTAAACTTATTGCTTATCAAGAAGGAACTAAAGCTATAATTAAGGTACAAGATGATGGTGCTGGAATAGATGTTGAAAAAGTTCGTGCTAAAGCTAATAAAGTAGGTATAAATACTGATGGTATGAATGAATCTGATATTAAAAATCTAATTTTTGCCCAAGGATTTAGTACAAATGAAGTAGTTACAGATATATCAGGTAGAGGCGTTGGAATGGACGTCGTTAAAACAAAGATAAGTTCTCTTGGGGGAGCAGTAGATGTTATATCAGAAGATGGAAAAGGTTCTATATTTACTATTACATTACCTTTAACGCTTCAAATAATACAAGCATTATTAGTTAAAATTGGAGAAGAAACTATGGCAATATCTTTAGGATATATAGATAGAGTTATAGATTTCGAGGAAAATAATGTAATGAAAACTGACAATAAAGAAGTTATAGTATATAATGATAATGTAATTCCACTTGTAAGAGTTTATGAAAAATTAGGACTCCAAAAACCAGATTCAGGAAAACAATATGTTGTAATTGTAAAAGTAGGAGAAAAGACAGTGGGTCTTTTAGTAGATGGACTTTTAGGTCAGCAGGAAACAGTAATAAAACCTTTAGGCAAGACATTAAAAGGGCTTAAAGAATATATAGGTGCAACTATTTATGGAGATGGACTAGTTACTTTAATACTTGATGTTGCTGCCTTAATATAAGGAGGGGTTTTTGTGAGTTACCTTGATATGACACCTATACAATTAGATGCATTAAAAGAAGTTGGAAATATTGGAGCTGGCAATGCTGCAACAGCATTATCCCAACTTTTAGCAAGAAAAGTCGATATGACAGTACCAGCTGTAAACATATTGCCGTTTGATGAAGTATTTTCATCAAATGGAACAGAAAAGGTTGTTATAGGTATTATTGTAAGAGTACTTGGAGATACTCCGGGAAATATACTTTTTATTATTGAAAAAGAAACTGCATTTAAAATAATAAAATCTCTTACTGGAGAAGAATCAGATCAATTAACAGAGATGGGACAATCTGTTCTTTGTGAAATTGGTAATATAATAGCTTCTTCGTATATGAATGCCATAGCAAAGTTCACTAATTTATTAATAACTCCTTCAGTACCTGCAGTATGCTGTGATATGTTAGGGGCTATTTTGTCCACAACTTTTATTGAATCAGGTCAATTTGATGAGCAGGTGCTTGATTTAGAGACTAAATTTTTACAAGATGAGCAAGAAGACACAAATGGTCATTTTTATTACATTCCAATGCCAGGTTCATTGGAAAAAATATTAAATACACTAGGAGTAAAGTAATGGAGGTTATAAACGTATGTCTAAAGTATTAATTGTTGATGATGCCGCTTTTATGAGAATGATGATAAAAGATATATTAGAAAAAAATGGGTATGAAGTTGTAGGGGAAGCTAGTAATGGTATAAAAGCTGTAGAACTTTATAAATCTGAAAAACCAGATGTAGTTACAATGGATATAACAATGCCAGATATGGATGGTATTGAGGCTGTTAAAGAAATAAAAGCTTTTGATCCTTGTGCAAAAATAATAATGTGTAGTGCAATGGGACAACAAACAATGGTAATGGATGCTATAAAATCAGGAGCTAAAGATTTCATAGTAAAACCATTCCAATTATTTAACAGCGCAAGTAAGAACCAATGTTAAAATAAAGATAGAAACAGTTCAGCAGATAACTTATGAAGAGTTTATTCATTCAGTACCTAATCCAACAATATTAACTATATTTAAAATGCCACCTTTAAGTGGATCTATATTATTTGAAACAAATCCACAATTTGCATATCAAATTATAGATGTATTACTTGGAGGACCTGGTGTTGGTCAATATAAAACTAGAGAATTTACTGATATAGATAAAAATATTATAAAGCAAATAAATAAAGGGTTAATTGCCAATCTTAAGCTTGCATGGGAAGATGTTATACAAGTTGAACCAGAGATAGAAGGACTTGAAACAAACCCAGCATTAAACCAAACTTTGGCTCCTAATGAGCCGGTGGCATTAATTACTTTCTCTGTTGAAATGGGCGGGAATAGTACATTTATAAATATATGTATTCCTTACCTTAGTATAGAGAAAGTTCTAGATAAGCTTGTAGTTCAATATTGGTTTAGAGAAAATGATACAGATACATTAGAAGAATCTAATGAAAAATTAAGAAGAAGAATGAACGTAGTAGAATTACCTATGAAAGCTGTGCTTGGTAGTACAAAATTAACAGTAGGTGAATTCTTAACGCTTTCCGTTGGAGATGTAGTAACATTAGATGCTCTAACTTCAAGTCCTGTAAAAATGATGGTTGGAAATCAACCTTATTTATTAGCAAAACCAGGGACTATGGGTAAGAATAGAGGCGTTCAGATACTAGATATTATTGATAAGGATGTGGAAAACTATGAATAGTGATAACGGATTCCTTTCACAAGATGAAATAGATTCACTTTTAAATGATGATGAGAATAGTGATGTTCAGGAAAATGCTGGTGAAAGTGTAGAAGAAAATGTGCCAGTAGCTGACAACACAGAAAATACAGAGGAATCTTCAGAAGATAAAATTACAGACATAGAAATGGATTTACTTGGGGAAATAGGAAATATATCTATGGGATCTGCATCAACTGCGTTATCGACTATAATTGGTAGTGCAGTTAATATAACAACACCTGAAGTAAGTATTACAACATTAAAAGAATTAAGAGATACTTTTGAGGTTCCTAATATAGCATTAGAAGTAAAATATACTAGTGGTATAATAGGTGGTAACTTACTTGTAATGAAGATACCCGATGCAGCTGTAATTGCTAATCTTATGATGGGCGGAGACGGTAGAATAGAAGAAAAGTCAGAACTTACAGAAATAGAAGAAAGTGCAGTATCAGAGGCTATGAATCAAATGATAGGTTCTGCAGCAACTTCAATGGCTACAATGTTCTCAAGAGAAGTTAATATATCTCCACCAGTTTCAAAAATATGGAAAGATAATTCTATGCCATTATGTGAAACAATAAAAGAAGATGAAGATATAATTGAGGTATCATTCAAACTTACTATTGGAGATTTAGTAGATAGTAATATAATGCAAATACTTCCAATTAAGACAGCTAAAAAAATTGTATCCATAATGATGGGACAAGAAGAAAAGGGTGAAGCAGTGGAACAATCTTCAAATCAGACTCAAGAAACAAATCAAACACAAAATCAAGACATAGCATCAACTCCTAAAGTGGAGCCAAAGCCAGTTGAAACATATAGTCAACCACAATATACTACTGCTCCACAAATGCAGTATACAGCACCACAACCACAAGTTAATATTCAAAAAGCAAGTTTTGCACCACTTCAAGAAGCAAATATTAATGGAGCACCTCAAAATATTGATCTTATTTTGGATGTGCCACTTGAAATATCAGTAGTTCTTGGTAAAACTAAAAAATCTATAAAAGATGTTTTAGCATTAGGAACAGGATCATTAATAGAACTTGATAAACTTGCAGAAGAACCAGTTGAAATATATGTAAATGGTAAAAAAATTGCTTATGGAGAAGTGGTTGTTGTAGATGAAAACTTTGGTGTAAGAATTGTAAATATAGTAAGTGGTGAAGAAAGAGTAAAGTCTTTAAAAGGATAAAAATTGATAAAATTCAGTGCATATAGTGTTTAATTGGTAAAAAAATAATTAAACATTGTATGCATTTTTTAATATAGATAAAATTATGATTAAACATTAAAAATACTTGAATAAAGCTTATGTTTTTGTATAATTAGTGTAAACTTTAAAAGGGTATATTCGATAATATTAAAAGACAAAACAATGGGATATGAGGAGTGTAGCTATGAAAATTACAGGTACATCTATGAATAAGGTAATTAGCATATATGAAGTCAACAATAAAAAAATACAGAAAAGTGAAAAAGTATCCCAAAAAGATACTTTTGAAGTATCTACATTAGGTAGAGAACTAAGTACTTTTGATAATGAAGGAGTGACTTCTATTTCAGCTAAAAGAATAGAAGAAATAAAAAGTCAAATATCAAAAGGAACATATAATGTTGATTCAAAATTAATAGCTAAGAAAATGTTAGAAAACATGAAAAATCAAAAACTTTAGAAATAAATGTTAGGAGTGTGTCAAATTTTATATGAATAAAGTAGAGTTTCAAGGGCAACTGCTTGAGGTTATGAAAGAACAGAAAGTTGCTTTAAATAGACTTCTTAACATACTAGAAGAACAGCACAAATATATCATAAAAGATGATGTATTTGGTATGGAAGATGTAGTTGAAAAAATTCAAGAAGAAAATCAAAGTGTAGCTAACTTAGAATTAAAAAGACGTAATCTTACAAGTGGATTATTAGAAGATAGAACATTAGGAAGTTTAGTTCATGAATTAGAGAATAATGATTTGTTAGATACATTTAGGACGGTAAGAAAAATATTAGAAGAAATAAGACTACAGAAAGATACTAATGAGCTATTAATAAAGCAAGGAATTAGTTTAAATAACAGAATTTTAGCTTTTTTAAATCCAGATAGACAGGCTAAAACATATAATGGATACGGAAAGGTGAAAAGATAGCGAAAAATAGGGAGTGATAAAATGTCAGGATTATTTTCAACACTTAACGTAGGAAAAAGGGGACTATATGCACAACAAGGTGCTTTAGATGTTACATCACATAATATAGCTAATAGTAATACTAAAGGTTATACAAGACAAAGAGCTATAATGGAAACTACAAGACCATTTGGTATGCCTTCAATGGACAATCAAGTGGGACCTGGACAAATTGGTACGGGAGTTGAAATATCTAAAATTCAAAGAGTTAGAGATACATTTATGGATTACCAAGTTAGAAGGGAAACAAGTACACTTGGACAATATGAAGCAAGAGATAAATATTTAAGTGAAATAGAAGGAATTTTCAATGAACCATCAGATACAGGAGTTTCAACTCTTATAGGTAAATTTTTTGATGCATGGCAAGAAGTGGGCAAACATCCAGAAGGATCAAATTCAAGGACAGTACTTGCAAGCCAAGCTTCAGCCCTTGCAAATGAATTAAATCATACTTATAATCAATTAACTAAAGTAAAAGAAAATGCACAAGAATCTATTAAACAAGCTATATTTGATGTAAATAATGCATTGGATAGAGTAGACAAGTTAAATCAACAAATAATGGCTGTAAAAATTTCGGGTATGGAACCAAATGACTTAATGGATAAAAGAGACCTTCTTTTGGATGAATTAAGTAAAAAGTTTAATGTAGTAGTAGAGCAAGACAAATTTGGTTCAATAAATTTAAAACCTAAATATACTAAAACAGTAGATGGAAATGGAGAAGTTTCAAATCCACTTTTAGTTAGAAAAAATCCAAATGACGAGGTTATGAGATTCTCTTATGTAAAAAGTATAGAACCCAAGTATGAAAAGAAAACAGATGAATATAAGATAACTTATCTTAAAAATGGAGATAAAGATAGAACTGCTACATTTACAGTGAAACTAACAGGAACAGATCAGGAAAAAGAAGCTCAATTTAAAAGATTAGAGCAATCAAGAGTAATTTGGTCAACTAGTGATAAAAATGATGATACTAAAAATGGACTTGCAGTAGATAAGAATGGTGGAGTAATAGGTAAAAATCCTGTTGAATTTAAAGAATTGGCTTTATTTGATTTAAAAGATGATGAATACAAAGGTGAACTTAAAGGATTTATGACTGTTCAACAAGATGCAGATGATTATATAGAACAAATGAATAAGCTTGCAAAGGGAATAGCTTTTTCTGTAAATGCTATTCATAGTGGAAAGAAAGATGCAGGAACGGCTAAAGAACTAAAGCCAGGAGAAAACATACAGGCTGATTATATGCCTTTCTTCGTTAATGGTGAAATAGCTGATAAAAATTATAAAATTATAGATGGAAAAAAGGTACTATATGATTCAAAGAACAACATTGGAACAACTAAAGTAGATGCTTTACAAAATGTGTTGGATGCTGAAACTGAAATAACAGCAGCTAACATATCTATAAATAAGCAAATAGTAGATGATGTTATGCAGATAAAAACTAGAATTAATGATGAAAAGTATGATTTGGAATCAAATAATACTAAAGATGGAGAAAAAGATGGAGCAAGAGCACTTGCAATAGCACAACTTCGAGATACTTTATTTAAAATTCAAAATATAACTAAGGATATGAATAGAGGAAAGTTTATAGAGAATGCTACAGGTGATAAAAATTTAACTAAAGATATAACACTTGGACTTGATACAATAAAAGGTGATATTAATGGTATGAAAGTAGATAGTTATTTTAAAGATACTGTTGATAAGCTAGGTGTACAAGAGCAAGAAGCTCAAAGAATAGTTAAAAATCAAGGAGCACTTTTAAAAGAATTCAGTCAAAGACGTGAATCTATTTCAGGGGTTTCTTTAAATGAAGAGATGGCAAATATAGTTCAATATCAACATGCTTATCAAGCAAATGCCAAAATAATAGCAACTACAGATCAACTTTTAGACGTAGTTATTAATGGACTTAAAAGGTAATAGATAAGGGGGAATTGATAAAATGCGTGTTACAAATAAAATGCTTTCAAATAATTTTTTAGCAGATATGAGAGCTAATTTAGAAAATGTCAATAAAATTCAGCAACAGAATACATCAGGTAAAAAATTTAGAAAGCCATCTGATGATCCTTTTGCAGTTGCTCGTTCTATGCAATTACATACAGATATTAATACTAATAAGCAATATAGCAAGAATATAACTGATGTTTCAAACTGGCTCGATACAACTGATACAGCACTAGGACAAGCTGGAGATGTTCTTCAAAGAGTCAGAGAACTTTTAATATCAGCAGGTAATGCTGCATATGGTTCAGATGAGAGAAAAGCTATAAAAGATGAAATAAACGAAAAAATAGGAGAAATGTCACAAATATTAAATACTAATTTTGGTGGAAATTATATATTTGGAGGAACTAGAAGTACTACAAAGCCTATGGAAGCTATTGGTGGGGAAATGGCAGGAGCAGCTCCTACAAAAAAAATAGTGATAGATGAAAAAATTAAAGAATCTATAGTTGACAAGGATGGACTAAAAGCAGAATTAAACGTTAAATTTCAATCAAAGGATAAAAAAATAAATAGTGAAATATCTATACCTAAAAAAACTAAAATATCAAGTTTAAGTGAATTGGCGAATAAGGTTAATGAAGAAATTGAAAATAAAAATAAAACTTTAGCTGATGATAACAAAATAAAAATAAAAGCTATGCCTAATATAGCAGATGGAAAATTGATGTTTATTAATACAGATAAAACTATAGGTGATATTACTGTAACTAGTTCAGAATTGGGAATGGACAAGGGTGTTGAATCCAAATATTCATCATCATCAAATACTAAACTTATGTATAATAAAAAAGGTGGTGGAGAATTAACTAGTGGAAATGAATATGATCAAATAGCCTCTAAACTAAAAATAGAAGTATCTCAAGGGGTTACCATGGATTATAATGTTAGTGCTACTGATATTTTAGAATTTACTAATGATAAATCAAATAAAATTGATTTAAGACAAGTGTTTAGTGAAATAACAAATCATTTAGATGGAAAAAAATCAGATGGAACAGCACCAGATGCAAAAGCTGTAGAAGAACTTTTAAATGGAGATCTTAAAAATATAACCGATTCTATAAGCAACCTTTTAAAAATTCGTTCAGAAGTTGGAGCAAGACAAAATAGAATCGATGGTGCTAAAGATAGAAATACAGATGGTACTTTTAATATGAAACAAATTTTAACAAAACACGAAGATGTTGATTATACAGAGAATATGATGGACTATGCGACTATGCTTACTGTATATATGGCATCTCTTCAAACAAGTGCAAAAATAATTCAACCAAGTCTAATGGATTACTTGCGTTAATTAAGGTATAAATTAATAGTGGTAGATAGCAATTTAAAGTGAGGTGTAAGTAAATTGAAACTAGAGACAAAATATCATGGAACAATAGAGTATAAAAATGAGGATATTATAGAATTTAAAAATGGATTACCTGGTTTTAAAAATTTAAAAAGATTTATAATATCTCCAATAGAAGAAAATGAACTATTCAATATTCTTCATTCAATAGAAGATAATGAAGTTGGTTTTGTAGTAACCTCACCTTTTAGTGTTGTGGAAAATTATGAATTGGAACTAGATGATAATGTAATTAACGCATTAAAGATAGAAAAAGAAGAAGATGTACTAGTATTAAATACTGTTACTTTAAATACAGATATAAAAAATATAACAGTAAATATGTGTGCTCCTATTATAATTAATATAAAAACAAAATTAGGGGAACAAATAATATTAAATAATGGAAAATATTTAATTAAACACCCATTATTTAAGGAGGATATTTAATGCTAGTAGTTAAAAGGAAAAAAGGAGAATCTATTTTAATAGGCGATGATATAGAAATAAATATAGTAAGCATAGACAATGGTGCTGTAAAAATATCTATAGATGCACCTAAAAATATAACTATTTTAAGAAAAGAGCTTTATATAGAAGTAGAAAAAGAGAATAAGAAAGCTATAAAAATAGATATGTCTATTCTAAAAAAATTAAAGAAAAAATAACATATATTAAGCAATTTAATACAGTTAATTATAAGGTTTTGGGGGAATGTTTATGGCTATCAGTTTGGTTAGTCGAGGAAAACAAATGAAATCTAATAATGTATGTAATGTAGCAAGTGATTTGTGTAGTGAATCTATAGATAATACAGATTCATATATCATAGAAGATGAAAATATAGATAATGAAAAAAATAAAGAAGTTAAAGAAAAGGATATAAAAGAATCAATAAAAAAACTAAACAAATTTCTTCAAGGTGAAAAAACTCATCTAGAATATGAAAGACACGACGTTTTTAAAAATCAATTTATAGTTAAAATAGTAGATAATAAAACTAAAAAAGTTATAAAAGAAATACCACCTAAAAAGATATTGGATATGGTAGCTGAAATATGTAGGCTAGCAGGAGTTATAGTAGATAAGAAAGCTTGATTTAGAGAGGTAGGTGTTTTATTTGGAATATAAATTAAATAAAATAGACACAGAACTTCGACAGAGGGTTAATGATTCTGCTAAACAAGGAAAAGTTCACGGAAATAAAGAAACTTATAAAGTTAATAAAGATAAAAAGGAAAGAAATAAAAAAAACTATAGTGAACAATTAAAAAAGCAATTACTGAAAAAAAAGAAGAAAAAAATTATAGTTGATGCAGTAAAGGTTAAAAACATTAGGGTTGATGCGTTTAGAGATAAAGAATGTAAAAACTTAACTCAAGGAAGATTTTTGGATACCAAGCTATAAAAGTAAGGCATACAGTAAAATTCTACTGTATGCCTTACTTTTGAAATATTTTTAATTAAAGTTATATGATGCCATAACGATAAAAATTATAAATAAAGTTATGGCCTAATAGGAGGTTTAAGAATGTACGCTAGTAATGCATATAAAACTTATAAAAATAACAGTGTAAATTATGCTTCAAAAGACCAACTGCTATTAATGCTACTTGATGGTGCAGTTAAATTTGCAAAAATGGGTAGACAAGCAATTTTAGATAAAAAAATTTCAAAAGCGCATGATAGTTTAACTAGAACTCAGGATATATTTTTTGAACTTATGGCAACATTAGATGTAAATGCTGCTGGTGAGTGGGGAAAACAAATCATGGGGATTTATGAGTTTGTGGTTAGGAGACTTGCGGATGCCAACATGAAAAAGGATATAGAAATAATGGAAGATATTATTCCATTAATAGAAAATATAAGAAATACGTGGTATGAAGCAGAAAAGATATCAAGAGGACAAAGATAAATATAGAAAATAAATTAAAAACAAAAAATGGAGGAATTTAAAATGGGACAAGTAGGTGGATTAAGTAGTAATGGTAATAGATTTATAGGACTTGCTACAGGACTTGATACAGATGCTCAAATAAAAAAAATGTTAATGGCAGAGCAAAATAGGATAGATAGAGTAAAACAACAAAAGCAAATGACTCAATGGAAACAAGAAGAATATGTTGATATAACAAAAGAGGTAAAAGAATTAAAAAGTACATTTTTAGATATATTATCACCAAATGAAACAAATTTAATGAAAAGCTCAGCTTATACTTCAACTAAAGCAACAATTGAAAATGCAGAAACAAATGGAGGAATAGTTGATGCAACATCTCTTCCAGGTGCAAGAAGTGGAAAATATAAAATAAAAGTTAAACAAATGGCAACTGCTGCAAGCATTAAGAGTAAAGACCTTCCAAAAGAAATAAATGAATCTATTAGTTTCGATATAAGTGTTAATGATAATAGTGGAAAGAGTAAAGTTATAAAGGTTAGCATTCCAAAAACAAAAGATGGAAAAATAAGGACTCAGAAAGAATTTGTATCTGAACTTAAAAATTATAAATTTGATAATGGTGGAAAAAAGGAAAAGTTATCAGATTATGTTGACATAAATTATAGTGAACTTATTAATAAAATGACTATATCGTCTAAGCAGACTGGATCAGATTCAAAAATTAAAATATCAGCATCAGTTGACTCGTTAGGAATAGCAACTCCAAGTGAAATATCAGGACAAGATGCTATTGTTGAAATAACAGAGCCAGGGCAAATAAATGGTACTGAGGTTGTAAAAAAAGAAAATTCTTTTGATATAGATAATATTCAATATAATATTACTGGAGCGGATAAAAATAAAGAAGTTACTATAAATGTAAAATCTGATGTATCTGGTACTATTAATAAGATGAAAAAATTTGTAGAAAAGTATAATTCTTTATTAGAAAAAGTTAATGGTAAACTTTCAGAAAAGAAAAGTTATAAATTTAAGCCTTTGACTGAAGCTCAAAGAAAAGATATGAAGGAAGATGAAAGAAAGGAGTGGGATAAAAAAGCTAAAGAAGGTGTATTAAGAAATGATATGGATTTAAGTAATATGCTTTCACAAATGAGAAGTGCTTTCATTGATAAAATTGAAGATGCAGGTATAACAGCTAGTGAAATAGGAATAACAACATCTAGAGATTATACAAAAAGAGGTAAACTTCAAATTAATGAAGAAAAGCTAACAAAAGCATTAGAGAAAAATAGTGATAAAATACAAGAATTGTTTACGAAAAGTTCTAGCAAAACTAATGTACAAGATAAATATAAAGAAGAAGGTATTTTCTGTAGAATAAATGATATTTTAGATAAATATGTAGGGCGTGAAGGAACACTTATAAAAAAGGCGGGATATAAAGATTCTAGATGGTCAAAAGATAATGACTTATCTAAAAATATAGTAAAACAAGAAAAAAAGATAAAAGATTTAGAAAAAATTATGTTTGAAAAACAAGAAAGATATTATCAAATGTTTGCACGTCTTGAAAAAGCTATGAACCAAATGAATGCACAAGCCAATTGGCTTTCAAGTCAAATGGGTCAATAATGGAGAAAATAAATTATGCTTTATGAAGTTTTAAAAAAATATAGAGATATAAATATGAATATAATAAATGAGCTTAATAATGATAACATAGATTTGGTTGAGAAACTTTTAAATAAAAAAGATAAATTGATAAAAGAAATTGAAATTATTGAATATTCAAAACAAGAATTCAAAAAAATAGCTTTAGATTTAAAATTAAATGAGTCTGAAAAAATGTTAAATCAAGTTAATATGCTGAAAAAGCAAGAATACAGAAAAGAAATAAATAGTATAAATAAAGGCAAAAATGCTAATAGAATTTACAGTAATACAAGAAAAAATTTATTTCTATCAAAAATTATATAAAATATTATAATTTTAGTTATAAAGATTAAAAATATATATACGATAAAGTAAAAGTAAGACAAGGAAGTCTTAGAAAATAAAACACAAAATTCAAGGAGGAATTTAAAATGATAATTAATCACAATATGAATGCTATGAACGCTCATAGACAAATGGGAATGAACACAGTTAATACTGGAAAGGCTATGGAAAAATTAAGCTCAGGTTTAAGAATAAATAGAGCTGGAGATGATGCTGCAGGATTAGCAATCTCAGAAAAAATGAGAGGACAAATCAGAGGTCTTAACCAAGCTTCAAGAAACTCTCAAGATGGTATTTCTTTAATTCAAACAGCTGAAGGTGCTTTGAATGAAACTCACTCAATTCTTCAAAGAATGAGAGAATTATCTGTACAAGCTTCTAATGATACAAATACAACTGACGATAGAGGACAATTACAAAAAGAAATAAACCAATTAACTTCAGAAGTTAATAGAATAGCTAATACAACTGAATTTAACACACAAAAAATATTAAATTCTAAAGATGGAAAAAATTTCGAACTTCAAATAGGAGCTAATGAAGGTCAATCAATGACTGTTAAAATGGATGATATGACTTCAGGTGCCTTAAAAATAACAGATGATACAAATAAAAAATATGTTGGTGGAGAAATCAAAGATTTAAAATTAAAGGCAGATAAAGCAGCAACAACTGGTGGTCCTAAAGAATTAAAAATAAATGTAGCAGGAACTGACATTACTTTAGCTACTATAGCTAAAGGTGCAGAAGGAGATATAACTTTAACTAAAAATGAAATAATAGAAAAAATCAATGAAGGACTAAAAGGTAAAAATTTCACAGCAAGCATAGAAAATGATAAAATAGTTTTAAAAGGAACTGGAGATTCTAAAGAAGCTATTAAAAAAATTACAATAACAGGTGATACTACTGCAGCTGGAGTAATTGGTGACTTTGGAACACCAGCAGATAAAGGATTTGCAAATGAAATAACAAATGGAACAGATAATACTGGAATATCATCAGCATTAGATGTTTCAACTCATGAAAATGCAGCAAAAGCAATAACAAAATTTGATGATGCATTAAATAAAGTATCAGATCAAAGATCAAGACTTGGTGCGTACCAAAACAGATTAGAACATACAATTAACAACTTAAATACATCTTCAGAAAACTTACAAGCATCAGAATCAAGAATTAGAGATGTAGATATGGCTAAAGAAATGATGAATTTCTCTAAAAATAATATATTAGCACAAGCTGCTCAAGCAATGCTTGCACAAGCTAATCAACAACCACAAGGAGTTCTTCAATTATTAAGATAAATATCACTCTAAATCTACGATTTAGTTAATGGAACTGAATCCACTACCTTATAGTAGTGGATTTTTTATATGAAAGAAAATCTATGATTTAGTTGATAAAAATTACCCATTCAAAGAAGTGAGAAAAGGTTTTTAATAATCAATTTATTAAAAATGAAAGTAAAAAAGTTAGGAAAAATTTTTTTGTTCTTTTAACTTAGTAAAATTACAAAAATATTATAATTTTAGTTATAAAGATTAAAAATATATATACGATAAAGTAAAAGTAAGACAAGGAAGTCTTAGAAAATAAAACACAAAATTCAAGGAGGAATTTAAAATGATAATTAATCACAATATGAATGCTATGAACGCTCATAGACAAATGGGAATGAACACAGTTAATACTGGAAAGGCTATGGAAAAATTAAGCTCAGGTTTAAGAATAAATAGAGCTGGAGATGATGCTGCAGGATTAGCAATCTCAGAAAAAATGAGAGGACAAATCAGAGGTCTTAACCAAGCTTCAAGAAACTCTCAAGATGGTATTTCTTTAATTCAAACAGCTGAAGGTGCTTTGAATGAAACTCACTCAATTCTTCAAAGAATGAGAGAATTATCTGTACAAGCTTCTAATGATACAAATACAACTGACGATAGAGGACAATTACAAAAAGAAATAAACCAATTAACTTCAGAAGTTAATAGAATAGCTAATACAACTGAATTTAACACACAAAAAATATTAAATTCTAAAGATGGAAAAAATTTCGAACTTCAAATAGGAGCTAATGAAGGTCAATCAATGACTGTTAAAATGGATGATATGACTTCAGGTGCCTTAAAAATAACAGATGATAAAAATAAAAAATATGTTGGTGGAGAAATCAAAGATTTAACTATAAAAACAGCAGATGATAAAGGAACTGCTAAAGAATTAACAATAAAAGTAGCGGATCAAGTAATATCACTGGCGAAAATACCAGACAAAACAAAAGCAGAAATACAAGTAACTAAAAATGAAATAATTGATAAAATCAATGCAGGATTAACTACTGCTAAAGTTAATTTAACAGCAAGTATAGAAGATGGAAAATTAGTTTTAAAAGGAACAGATGCAACAAATGCTGTTAAAGCCACTGAAATAAAGAATGCTGACGGTGGAATTGGTGACTTTGGAACACCAGCAGATAAAGGATTTGCAAATGAAATAACAAATGGAACAGATAATACTGGAATATCATCAGCATTAGATGTTTCAACTCATGAAAATGCAGCAAAAGCAATAACAAAATTTGATGATGCATTAAATAAAGTATCAGATCAAAGATCAAGACTTGGTGCGTACCAAAACAGATTAGAACATACAATTAACAACTTAAATACATCTTCAGAAAACTTACAAGCATCAGAATCAAGAATTAGAGATGTAGATATGGCTAAAGAAATGATGAACTTCTCTAAAAATAATATATTAGCACAAGCTGCTCAAGCAATGCTTGCACAAGCTAATCAACAACCACAAGGAGTTCTTCAATTATTAAGATAAATATCACTCTAAATCTACGATTTAGTTAATGGAACTGAATCCACTACCTTATAGTAGTGGATTTTTTATATGAAAGAAAATCTATGATTTAGTTGATAAAAATTACCCATTCAAAGAAGTGAGAAAAGGTTTTTAATAATCAATTTATTAAAAATGAAAGTAAAAAAGTTAGGAAAAATTTTTTTGTTCTTTTAACTTAGTAAAATTACAAAAATATTATAATTTTAGTTATAAAGATTAAAAATATATATACGATAAAGTAAAAGTAAGACAAGGAAGTCTTAGAAAATAAAACACAAAATTCAAGGAGGAATTTAAAATGATAATTAATCACAATATGAATGCTATGAACGCTCATAGACAAATGGGAATGAACACAGTTAATACTGGAAAGGCTATGGAAAAATTAAGCTCAGGTTTAAGAATAAATAGAGCTGGAGATGATGCTGCAGGATTAGCAATCTCAGAAAAAATGAGAGGACAAATCAGAGGTCTTAACCAAGCTTCAAGAAACTCTCAAGATGGTATTTCTTTAATTCAAACAGCTGAAGGTGCTTTGAATGAAACTCACTCAATTCTTCAAAGAATGAGAGAATTATCTGTACAAGCTTCTAATGATACAAATACAACTGACGATAGAGGACAATTACAAAAAGAAATAAACCAATTAACTTCAGAAGTTAATAGAATAGCTAATACAACTGAATTTAACACACAAAAAATATTAAATTCTAAAGATGGAAAAAATTTCGAACTTCAAATAGGAGCTAATGAAGGTCAATCAATGACTGTTAAAATGGATGATATGACTTCAGGTGCCTTAAAAATAACAGATGATAAAAATAAAAAATATGTTGGTGGAGAAATCAAAGATTTAACTATAAAAACAGCAGATGATAAAGGAACTGCTAAAGAATTAACAATAAAAGTAGCGGATCAAGTAATATCACTGGCGAAAATACCAGACAAAACAAAAGCAGAAATACAAGTAACTAAAAATGAAATAATTGATAAAATCAATGCAGGATTAACTACTGCTAAAGTTAATTTAACAGCAAGTATAGAAGATGGAAAATTAGTTTTAAAAGGAACAGATGCAACAAATGCTGTTAAAGCCACTGAAATAAAGAATGCTGACGGTGGAATTGCTAACTTTGGAACACCAGCAGATAAAGGATTTGCAAATGAAATAACAAATGGAACAGATAATACTGGAATATCATCAGCATTAGATGTTTCAACTCATGAAAATGCAGCAAAAGCAATAACAAAATTTGATGATGCATTAAATAAAGTATCAGATCAAAGATCAAGACTTGGTGCGTACCAAAACAGATTAGAACATACAATTAACAACTTAAATACATCTTCAGAAAACTTACAAGCATCAGAATCAAGAATTAGAGATGTAGATATGGCTAAAGAAATGATGAACTTCTCTAAAAATAATATATTAGCACAAGCTGCTCAAGCAATGCTTGCACAAGCTAATCAACAACCACAAGGAGTTCTTCAATTATTAAGATAAGTGATACTCTAAATCTACGATTTAGGTAGTGGAACTTACTCCATTACCTTATAGTGGTGAAGGTTACTTTAATTAGTTAATCTAAAATTAAATAAGTAATTATAAGAGTCGGAGATAAATCTCTGGCTCTTTTTATTTAAAGTATTAAAAATAGTATATTAAGTATTATATTTAAAATAACGATAAATAAATGTAGTTTACATGAAATATCAATACAAAAGTAAAAAATGGGGTGAATAAATGTTTGTAATGAGTAATGTATCGCTTTTAAATTCTTTTAATAAAGTTACAAAAAACAAAACAGCTAAAAATGAACTTGTGGAAAAACTTTCTTCTGGTAAAAGAATAAATAGAGCGGCTGATGATTCAGCAGGACTTAGTATAAGTGAAAGTTTAAAATCACAAGTTAGAGGAATGAGCATGGCTGAAAAAAACATTCAAGATGGAGTGTCTATGCTTCAAGTAGCAGATGGTGCTATGGATGATATAACTAAAACTCTTCATAGAATGAAGGAAGTTGCAGTTCAAGCTTCAAATGGAATTTTAACAGATGAAGATAGGGATAAACTTCAAGAAGAATTTAGTAAGCTTAAAGATAATATTGATTATATAGCAAATGAAACAGAATTTAATACTATAAAACTTTTAGATAAGGATAAAACATTAATTTTTCAAGTGAAGGACAATCCTTATACAAGTTATAGTTTAAATTTATTTGCAAATGATACTACAGCATTAAGTTTAGATAAGGTAAATGTAAGTAATTTTAATAATGCCATTGATGCTAATGGAAAAATTGATAATGCTCTTGAAAAAACTATAAGTCATAGAACAGAATTAGGTGCACATTTAAATAATCTACAACATTCATTTAAGGATGCTAGTAACGAAGGAAGTAATTTAACTACTTCTTTATCTCAAATAGAAGATGTTCATATGGCAAATGCACTTATGAATTCAGTTAAACAAAATATTCTTATAAATTCTAATAAGTCTATGCTTTGTGTAGCAAAACAGAATAATGAAAATGTAAATATTGTTCTTAATAAATGGCTTTTATAATAAATGATTTTATAGGGTACACGAATTTAAATTATTTCTAATAAATAATGTACATGTAAAATTAAGAAATGAGGTAAGGTACTATGAGAATAAATCACAACCTAGCTTCTCTTAATATATATAGAGAACATGAAAGAATTATAAGTAGACAAAGTGTTGTAATGAATAGAATTTCATCTGGATTTAAAATTAATTCAGCTAAAGAAGATCCAAATGGAATAGCTGCTAGTGAAAAAATGAGACTTCAGATTAGAGGACTTGAAATGGCTCAGAGGAATGCTCAAGATGGTATGAGCATGGTTCAAACAGCAGATGGGGCGTTAAGTGAAGTGTCATCAATGATTCAAAGAATAAGAGAGCTTACTATTCAGTCGGGAAGTACACTTTCAGATTCAGATAAAGAAAAAATCCAAGGTGAAATAACCCAAATGGTTGAAGGAATTGATAATATTATTGATAATTCAGAGTTTAATGGAAAAAATCTTTTGAGGGCAGGTAAAGATTCAAAAGTAAAATATGATAATAATAATCCTAAATTTGAAAAAATGCCTGTAGGTGCTAACGTAGGAGAAATGGTTGATATTCCTTTCTTTGATTTATCTAGTAGTAATCTTGGAGATGAAAATAAAAAATTAATGGATCTTAAAGGAACGGGACTTAAGGATTTAGGAATAGATGAATGTTTATCTGTTATAGATTCTTCTATGGCTACTGTAACTTCTATTAGAAGTAAATATGGTTCTTTATCCAATAGATTTGAAGGAACATATAATGAAGTAAATGAAATGCATGATACTATAGTTGGAACAGAAAGTAAAATAAGAGATACTGATATAGCTGAATCTATGATGAATTTGGCTAGAGATAATATTTTAATAGAAGCAGGAAGTGCAATGATGGTTCAAGCAAATAAATTCCCTCAGGATGCTTTAAGAGTATTAGAAGGATTAAAATAATCAGAAAAGATTAGTGTGCTTATTTCACTAATCTTTTTAATTTTCCAAAATAACTCCTAAAATAGGATATTTTTTACATGGATATTATTAAAATTACATCACAAAATATGGTGTTTTAATAAAAATTTAATTTATCATTAAAAATTTTCTTTAAATGGTTTAATAATTGAAAGAAATGTAATATAATATACTTAGAAATATAAGAAAAAATATCTTATATGGGATAAATATACTAAACATTCCAGAAAAAAATGAAGTGTAATACAATTAAAATGTAAAAAGCATATGATTCCTGGAGAAATTAATAAAAATTAGACGGATATAATAAAAATAAATTGGGAGGAAATACAATGAAAATAGGAAACGTGTCGGAAAGCCAAAAAAATTATGATTTAATAAAACAATCTTTAAATGCCACTGCAAAAAGAAAAAATGTAATAAACAATAATATATCTAATTTCAATACAAAAGGATATAAAAGAAGTTATGTAACTTTTGAAGATAGCTTAAAGGAAAGCAAGGATAAACTAGATCTTAAAATTACTAATGACAAGCATATTGCTTATAAGAAAAAATTTGGAGAAATAAGTGTAAAAAAAGACGAATCAGATAGTATGAAAATGGACGGGAATAATGTAGATGTTGACAATGAAATGACAAATTTAGCAGCAAATAATTTAGAGTATAATGCACTCATAACTACTTTAAATTCTACATTATCTCTTAAAAGATATATTATAAATGGAGGAAGATAATAATGAATGCTTTTAGTTCACTTAGAATAAGTGCAAGTGGTCTTTCAGCTGAAAGACTTAGAATGGATACTATATCATCAAATATTACTAATTTCAAAACAACCAGAGGAAAAGATGGACAGAAAGAGCCTTATAGAAGAAAAATTGCTGTGTTCCAAGAAAATTTTAAAAAAGAATTAGATAAAAATAAAAAAGGATATGAAACTTCATTAAATGGAGTTAAAGCAGTTGGTATTGTAGAAGACAAATCTCCTTTAAGAAGAGTGTACAACCCCAGCCATCCAGATGCTGATAAAGATGGATATGTATTAATGCCAAATGTAAATATTTTAAATGAAATGGCAGATATGATTGCTGCAACACGTGCATATGAAGCAAATGTAACAGCTATAAATTCATCTAAAAGTATGTTTATGAAAGCATTAGAAATAGGAAGATAGGAGATAAAATATGAAAATAAATGAGTTTATACCATCAAAAGGAATATATTCACAAGTTAATTCTATACATAAAGAAGAAAAGAAAGAAGATAACAACATAGGATTTGGTGAAACATTAAAAAAACAACTAAATGAAGTAAATGAAAAACAGTTACAGTCACAAAAAATTACTGAAGGCTTTATTAAAGGAGAAGATGTAGAAGTTCATGATGTAATGATAAAAAATGAAGAAGCAAAACTCTCGCTTCAACTAGCAGTACAAGTTAGAAATAAGTTAATGGAGGCTTATCAAGAGATAAACAGAATGCAGGTATAGTTAGGAGTGCTAGTAATGGACAAAATTAAAGAACAGTTTAAGAAACTTGTTGAAAAGTTTAAAGAGCTAAGTAAGATTAAAAAAATAGCATTCAGCGTACTAGTTTTAGGAATAATAACTGGAATTATATACTTGGTTATTGCTTTAAATACTACTAAATATGCTGTGTTATATAAAGATATGGATCCAAACGATGCTCAAACAGTTATGGCTAAATTAGCTGATAAAAAAATAGAATACAAAGTAGAAAACAATAGTATAAAAGTTCCAGAAGAAAAAGCAGCAGAACTTAGAATGGAGCTTGCACCACAGCTTACAAACGGAAGTAAGGGTTATGAAATTTTAGATGATGGTGATACTTTTGGAATGACTGATAAAGAAAGAGAACTTAAGTACAAAAGAGCATTAGAAGGAGAACTTGCAAGAGATATAAAATCTCTTCCGGAAGTTAAAGATGCAAAGGTACTTTTAGTTATGCAACAGGAAGGTAATTTCTTTAAACAAGACGATCCAGGTAGTGCATCAGTTACTTTAGAATTTGAAACGGGTAAGAAAGTTACTAAAGAACAAATAAAAGCAATAGTAGCTTTAGTAAGTGGAAGTGTTAAAAACCTTCCTAAAGAAAATATAAAAGTAGTTGGAGTAGTTAATGGGAAAACTCAAGATTTAAGTGAAGATTTATTTAAAGAAGATGGTAATAAAGATATTTCTTCAGTAACAGAGAAACAAGAAAGCTATAAAAAGAATTTAGAAAAAGAGTATGTTAAAAAGATAATGAATATTTTAACTCCTAAGTATGGTGATGGAGTTAAAGCAGCTGTAAATGTTGATGTGGATTTTGATGCATCTGAAAAGACATCTACTCTTTGGGATCCAAATCACGTAGTAAGAAGTGAAGAAACAGAAAAAGACACTGATAATTCTAAAAGTGGAAAAACGAGTGCTGGTCCAGTAGATAATAATATGTCAAATACATATAATGCAAAAGATCAAAATGGAACATCTACTCATGAGAAAACTACTAAAAATTATGAAGTTGGAAAAGTAGAGCAAAAAGTTGTTGGCGCACCAGGAAAAATAAAGAAAATATCTGCATCAGTTACAATAAATGATGAAAACTTAAGTCCAGTGGATAAAGATAAAATAAATAGTTTAGTAGCTGGAGCTATATCTTATGATGAATCTAGAGGAGATATTGTAAGTGTAGAAGGAATGAAATTTAATGAAGTTAATGAAGCTGCTGCAGCTGAAGAAGCTAAAAAGCAAGCTGAAGAACAAAAAGCTAAGCAAAAATCATTTATTTATAAATGTGTAGGCGGAGCAGTGGCTGCACTTGCAGTAATTGCTGGAATAGTAGCACTTATAAGAAAGAGAAGAAAGAAAAATGAAGTTGATGAAGAGGAAGAAGTAGAAGGTATAGACATGTTGATTGATGATAATGTTGAACCAAATGAACCATTAAAACCAATCAATTTTGATGAAGAAAATGAAAATACCCATGTGGAAAAGGAAATTAAAAAATATGCAAGTGAAAAACCAGAACAAGTTGTAGAAATAATTAAAGCTTGGATGGCGGAAGATGAGAGGTGATATGAATGGCAAAAGAAAATAAATTAACCGGAGTTCAAAAGGCAGCCATTCTGTTCATAACTTTAGGGCCAGATGCAGCCTCTGGAATTATAAAACAATTACCAGATCCAGATATACAAAAAATAACTTATGAAATAGCTAATATAAGTTCAGTAAAACAAGATCAAAGAACAGAAATCCTTCAAGAATTTATAGAAATGAATAAAGCTAAGGATTATATAATTGAAGGTGGTTTTGAGTATGCAAGAAATCTTCTTGGAAAAGCATTAGGTAAACAAAGAGCAAAGGAAATATTGGAGAAGGTAACAGAAGCTACTCAACAATATAGACCTTTTGCAATTGCAAGAAAGGCAGATGCTCATCAACTTTTAAATGTAATATCTAATGAGCATCCACAAACTATTGCACTTATACTTTGTTATCTTCAAGCAGACAAATCTGCTCAAATAATGGGAGAATTGCCAGAAGATATACAATGGGAAGTGGCATATAGAATAGCATCTATGGATAATACATCTCCTATGGTTATAAAAGAAATAGAAAAAGTATTAAATAGTAAATTATCATCAGTTGTAAGAACTGATATGACAACTTTAGGTGGTGTTGAAACTATTGTTGATATATTAAATCAAGTTGATAGAACGACTGAAAAGAATATTACAGAAGGACTTGAAAGACAAGATCCTGAACTTGCAGAAAAGATCAAACAATCTATGTTTGTATTCGAAGACATTATTACATTAGACGATGTTTCAATACAAAGAGTTTTAAGAGAAGTAGAAACAAAAGATCTTGCTCTTGCATTAAAGGGATGTTCAGAAGAAGTTTCGGAATGTATATTTAGAAATCAATCTAAGAGAGCAGCAGCTTCATTAAAAGAAGATATAGAATTCTTAGGACCTGTTAGACTTATGGATGTTGAAAAATCTCAACAGCAAGTTGTTAGCATCATAAGAAGATTAGAAGATGCAGGGGAAATAATAATTTCAAGAGGTGGAGAAGATGCCATCATTGTGTAATGTTATAAAAAATAAAAGTGTAGTTTCTAATGGATTAAAAGAAATAACTACTGAATATCACATAGAAGATATAGAAAATCAAAAGACAGAAGAAGAAGAGAAAAAAGAATTAGGTAAAAAAAATGCTAAGGACTTCATAGAAAACTATGAAGTCTTAGCAAGAACAATGCTTGAGAATGCAAGAAAGCAAAGTGATGCCATTGTAGCTTCTGCTTATGATGAAATTCAAAAAATGCAAGAAGAAGCATATAACAAAGGGTATGAAGAAGGAAAATTAGATGGATATTCAGATGGTAAAAAACAAGCTGATGAATATTATGATGAGATTAAAAATAAAGCAAATGAGGAAATAGAAACATTAAATAAAAATGCAGAGGAACTTTTATTTAGTGCTAAAACTGAGTACGTAAAGTATTTAAAAGATAAACAACAAGAAATAAAAGAGTTAATAGTAAGCATTACAAAAAGTGTATTAAAATTAGAAATTAAAAATAGTGACTCAATAAATAGTATGATTTTAGATGCATTAGAAAGTGCAAAGGATTCAAAAAGTATAATAGTTAAGTGCAATAATAAATATGTAGATAGCCTGAAAGAAAGTATAGATGAGTGGAAAATACAAGTTGTTTTCAGAGGAGATATATTTGTTGTGCCTGATGACAATTTAGAAGAAGGTAAAGCTATAATACAAAAAGAAAATGGAAAAATTGTTATTGATATTGATGTAGCTTTAGAAAAAATAAATGAACTTGTTTTAATGGAAGATTAAAACTAACAATATTATTTAGATAATGCACATTAGGAGGTGATGTGGTGGAGATTTCTTTGGATTTTCATGGAATAAAAGAAAAAGTAGAAAAATGTGATTTTAAATATACAGAGGGAATAGTTAAACAAGTTATAGGACTTACTATAGAAGTTGAAGGTATAAAGGCTTTTGTAGGAGAAGTTTGTACTATATATAACAAAGAAAGTGACCCTATTATGTGTGAAGTAGTTGGCTTTAAAGAAGACAATGTAATTTTAATGCCACTTGGAGAACTAATAGGTATAGGTCCTGGATGCAGGGTTGTACCATCTAAAAAGTATTTAAATGTAAAATGTTCTGAAAAACTTTTAGGGAAGGTTCTAAATGGACTTGGAAAATCTTTAAAACGTGATGATGAAGAAGTACATATAGGAACGGAATATCCTCTAGATACTGCACCACCAGATCCTTTAAAAAGAAGAAGAATAAAAGATTCTATTGCCACAGGGGTTAGAGCTATTGATGGATTTTTGACTTGTGGTGAGGGTCAAAGAGTGGGGATTTTTGCTGGAAGTGGAGTTGGAAAAAGTACAACATTAGGTATGATAGCTAGAGAAGCAAAAGCTGATGTCAACGTAATTGCTCTTATAGGTGAAAGAGGACGTGAAGTTCTAGACTTTATTGAAAAAGATTTAGGCGAAGAAGGTCTTAAAAAATCAGTAATAGTTTGTGCAACTTCAGACCAACCTGCTCTTGTAAGGTTAAAAGGTGCTTTTACAGCAACAGCTATAGCTGAGTATTTTAGAGATAAAGGTAAAAAAGTAATACTTATGATGGACTCTGTAACAAGATTTGCTATGGCACAAAGAGAAGTTGGACTTGCAATAGGAGAACCTCCAGCGACAAAAGGATATACTCCATCTGTTTTTGCAATGCTTCCAAGACTTATGGAAAGATCAGGTATGTCTGAAAAAGGATCAATTACAGCTTTTTATACAGTTTTAGTTGATGGAGATGATTTTAATGAACCTATTGCTGATGCTGTCCGTGGAATACTCGATGGACACATTGTATTATCAAGAGCTTTAGCTGGTAAAAATCATTATCCAGCAATAGATGTTTTAAATAGTGTAAGTAGACTTATGAATGAAATAGCTGATGATGAGCATAAAAAAGCAGCCTCTTTTGCAAGAGACCTTTTAGCTACATATAAAAATTCTGAAGATCTTATAAATATAGGAGCTTATGCACAGGGAAGCAATAATAAAGTTGATATGGCAATTCAATATAATGATGTGATAAATGATTATTTAAGACAAGGAATTAAAGAACATAGCGAATTTAGTGAGAGTATTAATACACTTGTAAATATGTTTAATAATTAGAGTAAATAAGGAGCACTACTATGAAGAAATTTAATTTTAGGCTTCAGTCACTTTTAGATATAAGATCTAATAAGGAAGAAGAAAGCAAAATAGCTTTTAAAGAAGCTCAAAGTGCTAAAAATATAACTGAAGGAAGATTAGAAAATTTAAAAGAAAATTATGATAAATATTCTAAAATTGATTTTAAATGTAGTTCAATTGATAGAAAAATAAGGCAAAATTATTGTAATGTACTACAATTTAATATAAATGAGACTAGTATAGAACTAGATAAAAGAAATGAAATTCTAGAAGGAAAAAGACAAGAGTTAAAACAAAGGCAAATGGAAAGAAAAACAGTTGAAATTTTGAAGGACAAACAAGAAGCTGCTTATATAAAAGAGCAAAATTTAATAGAACAAAAAGCTAATGATGAATTTGCTCTTTATGCATATATAAGAAATTCTAAAATTTAATGGAAAGGAGGATGCGAAATGGATGAATTGGTAAACATGGTAGCAAATACTAATAGGGTAAATGTAAATAATTCAAAAAACACTACTGATACTAAACAAAATATTAATTTAGATTCAAAAAGTAATAATTTAAAATCTGATAAAAAAGATGTATTAAATAATAATTTTAAAAGTGTGTTAAGTAAAGTATCTAAACTTAAAGAAGATAAAGCACAAAATGTAAATTCAGAAATAGCACAAGATAAAGCTAATGAAATTTCTGAAGATAATACTGATTTAAGTGAAGATTCTAAATCTGTAAAAAAGAAAAATTCTGCGTTAGATATCCTTTTAATATTATTACTTCAACATTTCCGTGGAGAAAAGGTGGATTTAAAAAAGATATTAGAAAAGCTTAAAGAGGAAGGGGTATCAGATGATGTAACCCAAAATCTCTTAAAGGTAATGGAAGACCAGGATATGAATGGTGTTGACTTAAATTCTTTAGGGTCACAACAATCTCTTAATGAAAAAGTTAATACTTTTATAAAGGCATTATCACAAAATGATAATGATAAAAACAATGGATTAAAAGATATATTAGATAAGTTAAATTTGTTAAATAATAAAGATTTAGATGAAAGTTCTATAAAAACTATGCTTAAAGGTTTAAAGGAAAATAAAATTCAAAGTATAGAACAACAAATTATAAGTGAATTAAAGTCTAAAATATTTGATAATCAATCTGATAGTACAAATATTAATGAAGATATAAAAAGTCCATTAAAACTTGATTTAAATTCAAAAATTACAGTATCTAATGATAATGAGACTAAAAATGAATCTAAAAATGGAAATAATGAAGAAGATTTTCTAAAACATTTAGTATCAAAAGATAAAAGCAAAGCAGATACTAAAATAGACAGATTAACAACTTTTATGAGTGATTTTAATAAGGTGAATAATACTGTTGTAAAAGATATAGAAAATGAAGTTCCAATTAATATTAATAAAAATAATTTAGTAAATGATTTTATTAAATCTATAAAGTATATGGAACAAAATGATGTAAAAGAAATGACAGTTAAAGTTATGCCAAGAGAACTTGGAGAAATAGTAATTAGATTAACTGTAGAAAATGGATTAATGAAAGCTAATATTACAGCTAACAATAAAGAAGCTTATAATCTTCTTAATTCTAAAGCACAAGAATTAAATAATTCTTTAGGCAATGGAGAGATAAAAATACAGAATTTTACTATTGATATATACAATGGTGATACTACTTTTTTCAGTAGAGAAAATAGCAAAGAACATAGAAATAATTCAAATAATAGTACCAAAGGAAGAAGTGAAAGTGTCCAAGCTTTAGAAGATGTTAAAGATAATGAAGAATTATTAGCAAAAGAGTTAGATAGTAATGTAAGTGCATTTGTTTAGGAGGTAAAAATATGCCAGATATAACTACTCCAGTTTATAAAAGTTATGGAAGTCAAATTAATAATAATGATTCTGTAAGTAAGTTATTAAAAAATAATAAATCTAGTGATAAAAAAAATGCATTAGAAGGAAAAGTAGAAAAAGTAAATCACTACAATAAAGCTACAAATAGGGGAACTAAGATAGTAAAAAAAGGACAGGAAATGGACAAAAATGCCTTTTTAAAGATATTAACTGCTGAACTTACAAATCAAGACCCTATGAATGCTAAAGACTCTACTCAATATATTTCTCAATTAGCTCAATTTTCAGGACTTGAACAAATGGCAAACTTAAATTCTACTATGAGTTTTAATTCAGCAGGTAGTATGGTAGGAAAGACAGTAGCTTTAAGTTCTTATGATGATTATGGTAGACAATATGGTGGTACTGTAACAAATGTAAGAAAAGATGGAGATGACATTATACTAAATGTTAATGTAGCTAAGTATAAAGGAAATGAATTAATAGGTAGAGAAGATAAAGAATTTAATTATAAAGATGTTTCAGATGTTTTAAGTGTACCAGACGAAAAGGATCATATGATTTCTTATTTAATAGATCATATGAATTATTTAAATGATAATTTGAGTTTCATGGGTGCATCATCTTTAATTGGAAAGCAAGTAGAAGTTTCTACTAAAACAGGACAAGGAAAAGATGAAAAAGAAGTAATATCAAAAGGAAGTGTACTTGAAACATTTAGAACTAAAGATGGAATTAAGTTAAAAGTTAAATTAAGTGATACAGGAGAAGAAAAAGAATTCTTGTATTCACAAGTAATGAAAATAAGAAAATAATTTTTAGGTGTGATAAGTATGGGATATAGAATTATAAATGGAAATTTATATCCAGTAGGAAGTTTTCCAGAAGCTACTTTAGGGAAAAAAGAAGTTAATAAAAAGCAGACAGATTCTTTTGGACAACTATTAAAAAATGAAATAAACAAAGAATCAAATAATAATGTTGATTTTAAAATTTCAAATCATGCTGTAAAAAGACTTCAAGATAGAAACATAATGTTATCACAAAAAGATATGGAAAACATAAATAAAGGAATAAACATGGCAAAAGAAAAAGGGGCCAAAGATTCAGTAATTATTTATAAAAACATAGCATTAATTACAAATATTAAAAATAGAACCATAATAACTGCAGTAGATAAAGAAACATCAAAAGAAAATGTTTTTACAAATATAGATAGCGTGGTTTTATTATAGGCTGGACCGAAAGGAAGCCAAAAACTCAGGGAATGAAGGAACTGAGAAAAAGTGGAGGTTAAGAATAATGTTAAGATCAATGTATGCTGGAATCAGTGGAATGAAGGTAAATCAAACAAAACTTGATGTTACAGGTAACAATATAGCAAACGTTAGTACAACAGGATTTAAAAGTTCAAGAGTTAGATTTAAAGATATGTTAAGTCAAAACATGGGAGAAGCTGTTGGTCCTGGTAGAAACCAAGGTGGTGTTAATGGTAAGCAAGTAGGGCTTGGGGTTCAAGTTGCAGGTATAGATACTGTGATGAGCCAAGGTATGATGCAACCAACAAGTAGAAATCTAGACGTAGCAATGGATGGAACAGGATATTTCATAGTAGCAAAAGGAGCATTGCCAGAAAATAATGCAGGTGGAATTTCTGTAAGTGAAAGTGATCATACAATGAGTGGTGGAGCTTTTCAAGTAAACTATACAAGAGATGGATCATTTACATTAGACCATCAAGGAAATCTTTTAACTTCTGATGGATATAGAGTTATGGGGTATGCGATAAATGAAATTGATGAAAAAGGAGTTTCAAAAGGAGAAGTAAGTATAGATTATAACAAAAATGGTGCAATGAACTTTATAAATGCTGATGGAAAATATGGATTAAAAGCATCAAGTACTATAGTTCCATTAAGAATTCCAGATAGTATTCATGTAAAAGCTACTAAAATAGCAGATGATGATGCTTCAAAAGTAGAAATGGATTTTACAGGAACAGGTGCTACAGATAAGATAACTGATAAACCCAAAGTTAACACTGGTGGAGCAAGATTTGAAGGAGAAAGTGATTTGAATCTTAAAATAAAATTTATAATAGATGATCCAGTAGCTGGTACATATAAACCAATATTACTAGTTAATGGTGAACAATTATTAGATGATAAAGGGGCTAAAGTAGATGGAATTCCAGCTGAAATAAAGCAAGAAACGTTAGAAAATCATTTAAAAGGTAAGAATGGATGGGAAAAAGAAAAAGATCCAGTTAAAGCTAAGTTACAACAACAAGCTAAAGAACAAGCTACAAAGATGATTGGAAAAACAACAGTAAAAATAGATCCATCACCTACTGTAGAAGATACTGAAGATAAAACTAAATTTTCATGGTCATTTAAATTAGTTGCAGAAACAGACAAAAAGCTTAGAAGTTTCTCAATAGAAAAAGATGGTCTAGTTAAAGGAGTACTTGATGATGGTACTGTTACAGCACTTGGACAAATAGCAACAGCATCATTTAAAAACCAAGAAGGTCTTAAAAAAGAAGGTAAAAACCTTTATTCAAATACGGCTAACTCAGGAATTCCAATGGTTAGAAGTGGAATTGGAACTGCAAAAAATTTAGATAATAGTGATGGATATGGTGAAATGCTACAAGGTATGCTTGAAATGTCAAACGTTGACCTTGCAGAACAATTCACAGACATGATAGTAACAACAAGAGCTTTCCAAGCTAGTGGAAAAATGATCTCAACAGGAGATGAAATTCTTCAAGATATTATAAATCTTAAGAGATAGTACTTAAAAGTATGCAGTATTAAAACAACTTAATAGGAAGTAGGAATCAAGACATGATTTTCATGAAAATTGAAATCTACTTCCTAAATTAAAAATAAGGAGGGATGCCATGATAAGTTTAAGAGGATTAAATCAAAAGCAATTATATTTAAATGAAGATCATATTGAAAAAATAGAAGAAGTTCCAGAAACATTGATTACACTTACTAATGGAAAAAAATACATCGTACTTGAACCTACTCAGGAAGTAATAGATAAAATAATAGAGTTCAAGAGAAAAATTTTTACAGTAGGTTTATAGGAGGCATTAACAATGAAAAGACAGGATATTCTAACTCTTGTAGGTATGTTAGCCGGATTTGGAGTTATAGTGTATGGTATGCTAGGTGGTGGTGGAACATTTGGGATGTTCGTAGATGTTCCGTCTCTTGGAATAACCGTAGGGGGATCATTTTGTTCACTACTAGTAAATTATCCAGTAAATGAGCTTAAAAGAATTTTTAAGGTACTTGCTCAATCATTTAAAGAAACTAGTATGTCAGGACTAGATATTGTAAGGCAATTTGGAGAATTATCTAAAAAAGCAAGAAGAGAAGGATTATTATCTCTTGAAGAAGATATTGAAAGAGTTGAAGATGCTTACTTAAAGAAAGGTCTTCGTATGGTTGTAGATGGTATAGAACCTGAAACTATAAGGGAAATACTTGAGCTTGAAGTTGGTGAAATGGAAAAAAGACATAAAGATGGAGCTGATGTTTTAAAAGCTTGGGGAGGATATGCACCTGCTTTTGGTATGTTAGGTACACTTATAGGACTTATACAAATGCTTGCAAACTTAGATGATCCATCAAATTTAGGACCTGGAATGGGTAAAGCATTAATAACTACGTTCTATGGATCTTTGATGGCAAGTTTGATTTTAAATCCTATGGCTGCAAATCTTATGTATAAGAGTAGTCAAGAAGTTACTATTAGAGAAATGATGTTAGAAGGTGTACTAGCTATTCAATCAGGAGTAAATCCAAGAATTGTTGAAGAAAAACTTGTATCTTATTTAAATCCAGTAGATAAGCAGATTTATTCTGAAACACAAGCAGCTAGTGAGGTGGGAGCAGATGTCTAGGAGAAAAAAAGCGCAACAAAGTGAAGGTGGCGGTGAAGAATGGTTACAAACATACGCAGATACAATTACTTTGTTACTTACTTTCTTTGTTCTGTTATATGCATCATCTAGTTTAGATGCTGTTAAATTTAATAAAATTTCATCATCATTGCAAAGTGTACTTAGTGGAAGCAATAGTAATTCAATATTAGATTTCAATTCAAATGGAGAAGTTCCTATTGTAGGACCACCACAGGAAATGGGACCAAAATCAGGTGGCGGCGATGAAGCTATGTATGGTAAAGTCAAAGAATTTATGGATAAAAATAAATTAGACAATACAGTACAAGTAAAAAGAGATGCTAAAGGTATAATTATCGAGCTTAAAGATAATATCTTATTTGATAGTGCACAAGCAGAAATAAAAGCCCCAAGTAAAGAAATATTGGATAAAATATCAAAACTTCTAGAATCAGTTCCTAATGGAATAATTATAGAAGGTCATACAGATAATGTGCCAATACATAATACTAAGTATGAAAGCAACTGGGAATTATCAACTCAAAGAGCTGTTAATGTTTTAAAATACTTTGTTGAGAATAAGGGACTTGCACCAGATAAGTTTCAAGCAGCAGGATATGGAGAATTTCATCCTATAGAGAAAAATGATAATTATGCAGATAGAGCAAAAAATAGAAGAGTAAATATACTAATAACAGCAAGTGAAAAGGAGAAGAAATAATATGGCTGAAGCAGAAAATAAATCAGGCGGAAAAGGAAATATATTAAAAATTATAATAATTGTTTTATTAGCAGCAATTCTTCTTGGAGGAGGAACATTTGCAGGATATCTTGTAGCTTCTAAAAATAAACCTCAAAGTTCAGCTGCCAATTTAAGTGTAATTCAAAATACTTTAAATCAAAAAACTTTTGCTTTAGATGAATTTTTAGTAAATTTAAAATCAGACGATGGTTCTAATAGATACCTAAAAACAAAAGTATCTGTAGGATATGCAGATATTAAAGAAAATGAAAAACTTCAAGATGAATTAACTACAAAAAAAGCAATTGCTAGAGATGCAATTAATGCTATATTAAGATCTAAAAAGAAAGAAGATTTTGCTACAAATGCACAAGTTGAAAAAATCAAAGAAGAAATAAAAAGTAAGGTTAATCCTTTGCTTCAAGATGGTCAAATAATTAATGTTTATTTCTCAGAAATAATAATCCAATAGGGAGATTATTATGGGAATAAAAGAAACAATAGAGATGTTTATAAAAGTGGTGATTTTTCTCCCTTTTATAATATTTATGATATATCTATTTTTCAAATATGGTGGAGCAAAATTACAGGAAATACAAAACGGTAAGTATATGAAAATATTAGATAGAATGACTCTTAGCAAAGATAATAGTCTTTTGGTAGTTAGAATTGGAGAAAAGGGCTATGTTATATCTTCAACTCAAGGAAAAGTTGATATATTAATGGAGCTTAATGAAGAAGAATTATTAAAAGTTGAAGAATCAAATAAGATTCAAGAGTACACAAGTATAAAAGAAGCTATAAAAAAACTCAAGTTTAAAAAGGAAGATTTACAATGAAGAAAAGGAAGTTTAGTTTATTTATTTTAATTGTATTTGCTCTTGTGATTTTAGGAGCTACAAAAGCATATGCTGCTCCAGATACAATACCTGTACCTAAAGTTAATATTTCCGTAGATAAAGCTACAAATCCTAAAGATTATGTAGATAATATAAAATTACTTGTTATGTTAACTGTACTTTCTCTGCTCCCATCGTTTCTAGTAATGATGACTAGTTTTACTAGAATAATTATAGTTTTAGGTTTTATGAGAAATGCACTAGGAACTCAACAGGCGCCACCTAATCAAATTTTAATAGGAATAGCATTATTCTTAACAATTTTTATTATGGCGCCTACATATAAAACCATCAATAAAGAAGCTATAAAACCATTTTTAGAAAATAAGATAACAGGTCAGCAAGCTATGGATAATGCTTCGAAGCCTATGCGAGAGTTTATGTTAAAACAAACTAGAGATAAAGATTTAGAATTATTTTTAGATGTTTCAAAAACAGATAAAACAAAAATAACAAAAGATAATGTTCCTATGTATGTTGTTATTCCATCATTCATAATTAGTGAACTTAAAACAGCCTTTAAAATAGGGTTCTTACTTTATATACCATTCTTGATAATAGATATTGTTGTGGCAAGTGTTCTTATGTCTATGGGAATGTTTATGTTGCCTCCGGTTATGATTTCACTGCCATTTAAAATTTTATTATTTGTTATGGTAGATGGATGGTATTTACTGGTCAAGTCCTTAATAATGGGATATTCGTCGTGAGGTGGTATAAATGAGTGAAGAAATGGTAATTGGAATATTAAAAGATGCTATGTATACAGGAATTATGGCATCAGCTCCTATTTTAATAGTATCTATAGTTATAGGTCTTGTAATAAGTATTTTTCAAGCAACTACTCAAATTCAAGAGCAAACATTAACATTTGTTCCTAAATTAATTGGAGTTGCAGTAGTTGGGCTTATTACAGCTAAGTTTATGAATCATACTGTAGTAGGATTTACTGAAAGGATATTTGCAATGATTGCAAATATAAGTCATTAGGTGAAATAAATTTTGATTAATATATCTTATTTTCTTGCTATTTTTTTAATTTCCCTTAGAATGTTTTCATTTGTAGAAGTGGTGCCGATATTTTTCCCTAAGGGAACACCTAATGTAGTAAAAGTAATGTTCACTGTTATACTTGCATTTATGATAATACCAGGAATCGATTATTTAAGTATAAGTAATATAAATGGGAATTTACAGCTAATTATGTATTGTTTAATTGAAATAACAACAGGACTTACTTTTGGATTTATTACGAATATATGTTTTAGTTGTATAAGATATGCTGGAGCATTTATGGATTTACAAGTTGGTTTTGCTATGATGACAATGTTTGATCCAAATTCAAATAGTAATGTTACCTTAATTGAAAGATTACTATATTGGTTTAGTCTAATAGTATTCATAATTGTAGATGGTCCACGTATGATTATTAAAATTTTCATAGAAAGTTTTAATGTAATACATATTGGTAAGTTTATATTAAATCAAAATAGTGCTATGCATGTTATTAATGTTTTTGTTAAGTATTTTCAATTAGGGATAAGGATAGCAATACCAATAGTACTAATTATAATACTTACTGATTTAACTATGGGACTAGTAGCAAAAACAGTTCCACAATTAAACATAATGATTTTAGGAATGCCGGTTAAAATTATACTAGGATTGAGTGTTTTAGCACTTTCTCTTCCAGTAATATTTAATATTATAGTAAGTTCTTTTAATAATATTACAGAGAGTATACGGCATCTTTATAAATTGGTTCCTCTAGTTTTCATATTTGCATCTGATGATAAAACGGAGGAAGCTACTCCTCATAAGCTAAGTGAGGCACGAAAAAAAGGACAAGTTGCGAAAAGTAAAGAAGTAAGTTCCGCAATTATATTATTAACATCGACGATTATTCTTTTAACTTTAGGGGAATATGTGGCAAATTCTTTTAAGAAAGATATAATAGAATTTTTTACAAATTATTTAAATATAGAACTTAATGCGAGTAGTCTCATGAGCATTATAGTTACTATTTTATGGAGATTTATGATAGTATTTTTACCTGTTGTAGTTCCTCTTATGATAATGGGGATTGGTGCAAATTTACTTCAAACAGGTTATATAAATTCAAAAGAACCTCTAAAACCGCAGTTATCTAAAATTAATCCTATTAGTGGATTTAAAAAAATATTTTCAATGAGAACAGTTATGGAACTTATAAAAGATATTGCAGTTATAACTATAATTGGATTTGTAGGTTATGGATTTTTAAAAAGTAATTTTAAAAAAGTTTTATCAATGACTGGTTTGAGATTTCCAGTTATAATAACTTCTTTCTTAAAACTTACAACTAATATATTTTTTAGAGTTTCTTTAGTTATGCTTGCTATAGCCCTTACTGATTTTATTTATCAAAAGTTTCAATTTAAAAGGGATATGAAAATGTCCAAGCAAGAAGTTAAAGAAGAATTTAAGCAAATGGAAGGTGATCCTCAGATAAAGGGTAAAATAAAGCAGAAGCAAAGAGAAATGGCAATGGGAAGAATGATGCAAAATGTTCCTGATGCTTCTGTTGTAATAACAAATCCTACTCATATTGCAGTAGCTTTAAAATATGAAGATGGTGAGGACAATGCTCCTATGCTTGTAGCAAAGGGAAGCGATTATATAGCTATAAAGATAAAACAAATAGCAAAAGAAAATGATGTTCCAATTATTGAAAACAAACCGTTAGCTAGGCTTATATTTAAAGAAGTTGAAATTGAAAATGAAATACCTTCTGATATGTATCAAGCTGTAGCAGAAATTTTAGCACTTGTGTATAAATTAAAAAGAAGAAAGTAAAGGGTGAGTGCTTTGGAAAGTAGTAGAAAGATAAACTTTAATGCTAAAAATTATTTTGATATAATGGTAGCCTTTGGAGTTATGGGAATAGTTATGATGATAATTATTCCTATGCCAACAGCTATTTTAGATGTTTTTATAGCACTAAATATTACTATTGGTACAGTAATTATTCTATTAACCATGTTTACTACAGAAGTACTTCAATTTTCTGTGTTTCCAACGATGCTTCTTATTACTACATTATTTAGATTAGGTCTTAATATATCATCTACAAGACTTATTTTAAGAGATGGTTATGCAGGAAAAATAATTGATACTTTTGGAAAGTTTGTAACTGGAGGTAATTACGTAGTTGGTGTAATCATATTCTTGATTATAATTATTATACAATTTGTAGTAATTACAAATGGTGCAGGAAGAGTATCTGAGGTATCAGCAAGATTTACTTTAGATGCTATGCCAGGAAAGCAAATGAGTATAGATGCAGATTTAAATGCAGGACTTATATCAGAAACTGATGCAAGAGAAAGACGTGAAAAAATACAAGAAGAAGCAAGTTTTTATGGAGCTATGGATGGTGCATCTAAATTCGTAAAGGGTGATGCCATTGCAGGTATAATTATAACAATCATAAATGTTATTGCAGGTATAATTATTGGAGTTGTACAAAAAGGAATGCCAGCTGGTGAGGCTGCAACAACATATGTTCAACTTACAATTGGTGATGGACTTGTATCTCAGATACCAGCACTTTTAATTTCAACAGCTTCAGGTATACTTGTAACTCGTTCAGCATCAAGTGAAAACTTTGGTAATCTTTTAGTAAAACAATTAACAGGGTTTCCAAAAGTTTTAGCAGTTGCATCTGCAGTTCTATTTTTTCTTGGAATTATGCCGGGATTTCCTAAAGTTGCATTTTTTATCTTTGCAGCTGCAACAGGCATAAGTGCTTACTTATTATATAAAGAAGAAAAAGAAACCGCAGTAATGCAAATTCAAACAGAGCAGGAAGAACTTATAGAAACAGAAAAAAGAGAGCCTGAAAATGTTACAAATTTAATAGCAGTAGAACCAATGGATATAGAAATAGGTTATGGACTTATTCCGCTTGCAGATGAGGCATCGGGCGGAGATCTTCTTCAAAGAATAGCATCTGTAAGACGTCAATGTGCTATTGAAATGGGTATAATTGTACAACCTATAAGAATAAGAGATAATCTTCAACTTCAAACAAATGAGTATTTAATAAAAATAAGAGGTACTGTTATTACAAAGGGAGAACTTATGCCAAGTATGTTACTTTGTATGGATCCAACAGGAGAAGAGATGGACATGCAAGGTATTAGAACAGTGGAACCTACTTTTGGACTTCCAGCAGTATGGATAAATAATGATCAAAGAGAAGAAGCTGAAATTAAAGGACTTACAGTTGTAGACCCAACTACAGTTATGGTTACTCACTTAACAGAAACTATTAAGGCTCATTGTTATGAATTACTTGGAAGACAAGAAACAAAGATGATAATAGATACTGTAAAGGAAAAGTACGATACAGTAGTAGAAGAACTTATACCAGATTTAATGACTATTGGAGAAGTACAAAAGGTTCTTCAAAGTTTACTAAAAGAAAAAGTTTCTATAAAAGATATGGTGACAATATTAGAATCCCTTGCGGATAATTCAAGAAATACTAAGGATATAGAGGTTTTAACTGAGTATGTGAGATTTGCTCTTGCAAGAAATATATGCAATCCATTAGTAGATGAAAATGGTATTTTAACTGTTGCTGTGTTATCACCAGAACTTGAAGATTTATTAGCGAATAATATTCAAAAATCAATGCAAGGTTCATTCCCAGCAGTTGATCCTGAAACCACAAGTAGTATCTTTGATTCTATTAAAAATATACTTGATAGTGTTCAATTTTATGATAATCAACCAGTAATATTAGTTTCACCTAAAATAAGACCTGCTTTTAGAAGACTTATAGAAATGGTATTTCCTCAATTGATAGTATTATCATTAAATGAGGTTCCAAATGATGTAGAAATTAGAACTGAAGGAGTTGTAACTTATCAATGATAGTTAAAAAGTATTTGGTTAGTAGCATGAATGAGGCTATGAATAGAATAAGGTATGAACTTGGACGTGATGCCGTGATAATAAACCAAAGAAAAGTAAGAAGACGTGGATTCAAAGGATTATTTTCTCCTAAAATTTTAGAAGTTACAGCAGCTATAGACAATAAAAAAAGTAATAATGAACCTATGAAAGATAGTATAGATGCTATAAAAAAGGTATTAGAAAAAAAAGAAGTTAAGCCTAGAAAAGAAGTTTTACCAAAGGAAACTGCTTTTTCAAAATTAGATAATACAATACAGGAAAATAATACTTTAATTAAAGAAATGCAAGAAATGAAAAATATGATAAGTAAGCTATCAGAAGTTACAGTTACATCTACTGAAATTAAAAAAAGCCCTGTTGAAGAAATGTTAGAAGAAAGTGATTTAAATAAAAAGGTTATAACTCAAATTTTATCTATGGTCCAAAACAATACTGAAGATATAGATGAAAAAGAAAAGGTGAGAAAAGCTATAAAGGACATAACTATTATAAATGATAATAAAATGGAAGGAATAGTAGTCTTGGTCGGGCCTACTGGAGTAGGTAAGACCACTACTATAGCTAAACTTGCTGGAAAACTTGCTCTTATAGATAAGAAAAAAGTAGGACTTATAACAGTTGATACTTATAGAATAGGAGCCATAGAACAATTAAGTACATATGCAAATATAATGTCTATACCTTTTGAGTCTGTATTTTCAATAAAAGAAATGGAAGCTGCATTGGATAGAATGAAGGATTGTGATGTAGTTTTAGTTGATACAACTGGACGTAGTAGTAAAAACATAATGCAAATAGCAGAATTAAATGCTTTTGTTCAAAAAACTAATACAGAAAACATATATTTAGTAATAAGTGCTACAACAAAAGATAAAGATGTACAATCTATTGTAGAAGGATATAAAACTCTTAATTATGCCAATGTAATAATTACTAAGTTAGATGAAACAACAACTTATGGTTCTATTTTAAATATTTTAAGCAATGCAAATAAACCATTAAGTTTTGTTACTACGGGACAAAATGTACCTGATGATTTTAAAAAGATCACTAGTGAAGAAATTACAAGATTGGTATTAGGAGAGGATTTTGTATGTTAGATCAGGCTGAAAAGCTTAGAAGTTTAGCCAAAAATAATTTACAATGGAATGAAAATTACATAGAAGAAAGTAAAGAGACAATAGGTGCAAAGATTATAACTATTACATCTGGAAAAGGTGGAGTAGGTAAAAGTAATTTTGTAGTTAATTTGGGTATAACTCTTCAAAAAATGGGTAAAAAAGTCCTTATATTGGATGCTGATGTAGGCATGGGAAATGATGATGTACTTATGGGTTTTTTACCTAAATATAATATTTATGATATAATATTCAATGGAAAAACTATTGATGAAGTATTAATACAAGGTCCTTATGGTATTAAATTATTACCAGCAGGTACAGGTCTTAATAAGATTGATGAATTAGAGAATGATAAAAGAGAAGAATTCTTAAATAAGTTAGAAGAAATTAATACATTTGACTTTATATTAATGGATACTGGAGCGGGTATAAATAAAAATGTACTAGCTTTTGTAGACTGTTCAGAAGATCTTATTATAGTTACTACTCCAGAGCCAACGTCTTTAACTGACGCTTATAGTCTTATGAAGGCGATAGTTCATTTTAAGTTAAAGGATAAAGCAAAAATAGTTGTAAATAAGGTTTTAGATTATGAGGAAGGGCTTAAAACTTTTAATAAATTTAATAATGCTGCTAAAAGGTTTTTAAAAATAGAGCTTGATCATCTTGGAAATATATCAGAAGATAGAAAGCTTATAGAAGCGGTTAGGAGTCAAAAACCTGTTGTAATTAGTTCTCCAAACTGTAAAGCAGCCCTTGATATAGAAGAAATAGCCCTAAAGTTATGTGGATATAATAAAAGGATAAAATCAGATGGAATACAAGGAATATTTAAAAAAATTTTTCATATCTTTTCATAGGGGAGGCACATAAAAATGACTACATTAAATTTTAAAATCAATAACAAAGTTGAAATAATTGACTATGAGGGAAAAGTATACAACTCAGATATTCAAGATATTAAAGAAAATTGTGTAGCTATTAGTATTCCAATAAAAGATTCAGAGTATTTACCTTTAAGAAAAAAAGATACAGTGGATGTTTTATATCATGATGGAAATTGCATATATAGTTTTTCATCTATGGTTGTGGACAGGACAAACTCTAATGTTCCATTGATTTGGGTTAAATTACCTAAAAAATTTAAAAAAATTCAAAGAAGAAAATTTGTGCGTGTATCAGTTTTATACAAAGGTAAATTTGCAGTTGTTGACAGAATATTTAAGGCTACTAAAGAAAGCATAAAAAATATTGAATTTACGGAATGTAACATTGTCGATTTAAGTGGCGGTGGAATGAGAATAAGAACTAACACAGAAATAGAAAAAGAGAGCATAATCGTAATTATTCTACCAATGAGAAACAAAAGTATGCTTCTAAAAGGAGAAGTTAAACGTATTGGAGAGGCTGAGACAAATTATAAAGAATATGGTATAGGATTTATAGATATGTCTATGAGACAACAAGATGAAATAATAAAATATGTATTTACAATAATGAGAAAACAGATGAGAAAAGGATTAAAGGAGGAATAAATATGTCCATAGCTAGCAATGTAGATATGAGGGAACATATAGTAAAAAAATATATACCACTTGTAAAATATATAGCTTCTAGAGTTATTATTGGTAAAAGTAAATACATTGAATTTGAGGATTTGCTAGGTTATGGTATGATCGGGCTTATGGATGCTTTAAATAAGTTTGACGAAAGTAAGGGAATGAAATTTTCTACATATGCATCTATTAGAATAAGAGGATCCATGATAGACGAGATAAGAAAAAATAGTCCTATTTCAAAAGGGGCTATGGATAAGTTAAATAGATATAATAATGCAATTGAGACTTTACAAAAAAAGAATTTAACAGAACCTAATATTAAAGATATAGCTGAAGAATTACAAATGACAGTAAATGAGGTTGGAGAAATAGAAAACTTTATAAACTATATTTCTATTGTATCTTTGGAGGATCTAATATTTTCGGAAGATGATGATATTTCATTAATGGGTACTATAGAGGATGAAAAAAGTCCTAATCCTGAAAAAGACTTTGAAGATCAAGAAAGACTTGAGTATTTAGCAAAAGCTTTAGAAATGTTAAATGATAAGGATAAAACAGTTTTATCCTTATATTATTATGAAGGAATGACGCTAAAAGAAATTGGAAGTGTTCTTGGAGTTTCAGAATCAAGAGTGTGTCAATTACATAGTAGAGCAATAGTTCATTTAAGAAAAATGTTAGGAAAACTTAAATATGAAATTTAGAAAGGAAATTTTATGGGAACAGCTATAATGCTTTTAATCATTGGAATTTTGTTGATATTTATAAATGTTAAAGCTATAAATAAGGAGAAGAATTCTTTTAAAGGCATACTTAATAAAGAAGAAGTAAATTTACAAGAAGTTCAAGTGGAAATTGGAAAACTTAGAAAAGAATTTGCAGAAACATTACTTGAACTTCAAACAGAAATATTAGATTTAAAAAAGAAGATTAATAATAAAGATAGTATACATAAAAATAATTTAGAATATCATAAAGAAAATGAAAATAATAACGATAAAATAGAAGATATTGTGGATATTGATTTTGACAAAGTTAAGAATGTTAAAAATGATCAAGAACTTAAAAAAAGTAATATAGAGAGTTACGAAGAAACTAATAGTTTGAGATTAAAACAGGTACAAGAACTTATAGATAAAGGACTAAGTGTAGAAGAAATAGCTGATATTCTTAAAGTCGGCAAGGGGGAAATATTATTAATAAGAGAATTATATCTAAAATAAAAAATGTAATTAATTTTTTAAGTGATAAAAAAGTGCTTATAGGCATAGGTCTCGGTATTATTATTTCAACCTTATTTATGATCAATACCAAAATACAATTTAATTTGTCTAGATATAAAATAGAAATGAAGGCAAGAGAGTATGGAATGGAATATAAGGATGAACATAAAGTAATAGAAACTGTGCCTTCAACTAATATAAAAGGTAAGGATGTGAAAAAATGATTAGAGGGATATATACTGCTGTATCTGGCTTAATAAATCAAGAGGCTATACAAGATGTTATAAGTAATAATTTAGCTAATGCAACAACTGTGGGATATAAAAAAGATGACTTAATAACTAGAAAGTTTAAAGATGTTATGCTACATAATTATGACAAGGTTGTAAGAGGAAAAAATGTAAGAAATGATATTGGAGAGCTTTCTATGGGAAGCAAGATAGATGAAACATGTACTAATTATTCTCAAGGTGTATTAAACGATACAGGTAAAAATACTGATTTTGCAATACAAGGAAATGGTTTCTTTGTTGTGTCTCGTAATGGTAGAGTAAATAATCAAAATTTATATACTAGAGATGGACATTTTCACATAGATAGGAACGGATATTTAGTTAATAGTAGTGGAGATAATGTTATGGGAAGAAATCTAGCTAATGGAGCTATTTCACCTATTAATGTATTAGTAAATAATAGTCCAGCTAAGATGGCTTGCAATGACAGGGGAGAAATATATTTAAATGGAAGACCTGCTTTTAAAATGCAAGTAGTAAATTTTGGGGATTATAAGTCACTTAGAAAGATTCAAGATAATCTTTATTCTGGTACAAATCCAAAAGAAACTGATAATGTTATAGTAAAACAAAACTGTTTAGAAAAATCTAATGTAAATGTAATGGCTGAAGTATCTGATATGATGATGACTATGAGAAATTTTGAAAGTAACCAAAAAATAGTTCAAGCCTTAGATGAAACTTTAGGAAAAACAGTTAATGAAGTAGGTAGAGTATAATAAACCTTTTAAAATATTTAGGGGGATTAAATAATGCTTAGAAGTATATGGAATTCTAGAAGTGGTATGGCAGCAGAAATGGATAAGTTAGATGCTATATCCAATAACATGGCCAATTCTACTACTGTAGGATATAAAAGAGTAGATTTAAAATTTAATGATTTAATGCAAGAGAATTTAGATAGATTAGGATATCCTGTGAGTAAGGGACAAGGTAAGCGTCAAGTTACTGGTAGTGGTGTTAAATCTACAGAACTTGAAAGAGATAATGCACAAGGAAATTTATTGCAAACAAATAATAATACAGATTTAGCTATAGACGGAAAAGGATATTTTAAAGTAGTAGATGGTACAGGTAGAACATTTTATACAAGAGGAGGATCATTTAATATAGATCCTAGTGGTACGGTTGTTGATAAGAATGGAAATAAGTTAGTTATATTAAATGCAAATGGTACAGATGTTAATAGAACAGGAGCTGGATTTACAAAAGATTCTTTTAAGGTTAGTGAAGATGGATATATATGGAGTGATAAGCACAGAGGACTTAGAATACCTATATATGATACTATAGGTGATAATTCTATGAAAAGTATAGGTGAAAATTTATATGTTCCACTTACACAAGGAAATGGAAGAAATGATGTTATTGAAAGTAAAGACTTTTCATTATTACAAGGTTTTACTGAGCAATCTAATGTAGATTTAGGAAAAGAAATGGCAGATCTTATAATAACTCAAAGAGCATTCCAATTGAATTCATCAGCACTTAAAACTGCAGATGAAATGTGGGGGATGGCAAACAATCTAAGAGGAAGATAAATAATGTAATTAAACGTATTTGACATACTGATAATTTTACATTTAATTATGTAAGGTTATCAGTATGTCTCATTTATTTTAATTAGCTATTTTAATATTTAAACTACTTAAAACATTATTTATGGTGTTGAAAATTTATATATCTTGAATATAAAATTAATTGGCATACTAAACTTACAGTGATACAATTTTTGTATTACTGGTAAAGAGTAGTATGCCAAAATTATTTTTATATTACTAAATTATCGATTTAAATATATATTAGTTATTTGATTCAATTGCTTTTGTAATTGGTGGAATTACTTGTTTTTTTCTTGATAATAAGTCAGGAACATATGCTGAATTATCATCTAAAGTAACACTAAATGCTTTTTCAACATAATCAATTCTTTCGCCTAGGGCAATTACTTCTGAACCATTTTGAATAATATCTGTTAGAAGTAAAACAAGTAAGTCATATCCTTCTTCATCACATTTTTTCTTCATGTAAGTTACCATATCGTTTTTCATTGGTTTAAAACCTTCTATATCCATAGTACTTACTTGTGCTACACCGATTTTGTGATCTAATAAAGTAAATGTTTTAAAATCTGTATTAAATATTTCCTCAACAGTTCTACCTACAAGAGATGTTCCGGCTTTAAACATTTCTTTTGCATATTCGTCTATATCTATACCAGCTATTTTAGCTAGTTTTTCTATAATTACTTTATCAAAGTTAGTTGATGTTGGTGACTTAAATAATAGGGTATCAGATATTATAGCACTGCAAAGAAGACCAGCAGTTTCTTTAGATGGTGCTATTCCATTTTCAAAGAATATAGATCCGATAATTGAAGCTGTACATCCTACAGGTTCATTTCTAAAGTATATAGGATTACTAGTTTGAATATCTGCAATTCTATGGTGATCTATAATTTCTGTAATTTCAGTATCTTCAAGACCATCAACAGATTGAGTAGTTTCATTATGGTCAACTAGTATTACTTTTTTATTAACTTGTGATATTAAGTGGAATCTAGAAATTGTACCTAGTACATTATTGTGATTATCTAGTATAGGATAACTTCTAAATCTTGTTTTTGCCATTATGTCTTTTACATCTTCAACGTGATCTGTATCTCTAAAGCAAATAAGATCTTTAGTAGTCATAACGTAATTTATAGGAATACTTTGAACTATCATTCTTGAAGCTGTAAATGAATCATACGGAGTTGTAATAACTGTACATTCATTGGCAATAGCTTTATCAATAACTTCTTTAGAAACTTCATGATTTCCTGCAATAACCATAAGTGATGCTTTATTTTCTATTATTGCCATTTGAGTATCTTCTCTGTTACCACAAATAACTACATCACCAATTTCCATCATTCTTTTCATGCTGTCAGGACTCATAGCAGCTACTAAAATTTTACCACCACATACTTTGAATTTATCGTTTTGACAAAGTATTTTGGCTGATAATGTGTCTACTACATTTTCAAAAGGTGTTCTACTTTTAGTTAAAATATAGTTATCCCATATGTCCATGTAAGCAGAAGTTAAATTTGAAAGACTTACAATTCCTAAGAACTTATTATCTTCGCCAACAACTGGTATAGTTTTCACATTGTTTTTTTTCATTTCAGCCCAAGCTGTTTTTAAAGACGTTTTAGGATATAAAGGAGCTACCTTATCCATTTCTAAATCTTTTACTAAAGGTTTTAAAGTTTTTATAAGTTCAGGCTCTTTAACGTTAAAATAATCAAGAGCAAATTGAGTCTCACGGCTTATATCTCCAAGTCTTATTGGTTTAGCTTCTACATTTGCAGATTTATTTTTGAATTCTGCATAAGCAATAGCTGAACATATTGAGTCTGTATCAGGATTTTTGTGTCCTGTAATGTAGATCATATCTTTCATCTTATGCTACCTCCTAAAAAATTGTCTTTTACTATTTTACCATAAAATCATATGATTTTATAATTTTTTAAAAAAATATATTTTTTTCATAAGATAGTAGGTATGAATCATATATTAGTTTAAGGAAACAAAACTTAGATAATCAAAATGGTTGCATAAAATGATAGGGGGAGGAACATGGATAACGAGAAGTTTTTAAAAAAAGGTCTTACTAGTGATGAAGCTAAAAAAAGAATGAAAGAATATGGACCTAATGTGCTAGAAAAAAAGAAAAGAATATCACCTGTGAAAATTTTTCTAGAACAGTTCAATGATTTTATTATTTGGGTCTTAATAGCTGCTACAATTTTATCCGCTATTATGGGAGAAAAAGCAGATGCCATAACTATAGTTATTATAGTTATTATGAATGCTATATTAGGATTTATACAAGAATATAAAACAGAGAAATCACTAGAAGCACTTCAAAATCTAGCAGCACCTACATCAAAGGTACTGAGAGATCAAGAAGTAAAGGTAATAAGTGCAGAGGAACTAGTTCCAGGAGATATAGTTATTTTAGAAAGTGGAGATAGAGTTCCGGCAGATTCTATACTTATAGAAGGAAATAGCTTAGTTGTAGATGAATCTTTATTAACGGGTGAATCTGTTGGTGTAGATAAAAATTGTGATAGTAAAAATAGTAATGTATATATGGGGACTGTAGTACTTAAGGGTAAGGGTAGAGCACTCGTTGAAAATACTGGCATGAAGACTGAAATGGGTAAAATTGCGGACATGCTAGATAATATAGAAACTGAGAAATCACCTTTAAAAAAGAAACTTGCATCTCTTGGAAAAGTCATGGTTGTAGTTTGTCTTGTTATATGTATTGTAGTAACTGTCATGGGAATTATGAGGGGACAAGATAAGTATCAGATGTTTTTGCTAGGTGTTAGTTTAGCGGTTGCTGCAATTCCAGAAGGAATGCCTGCTATAGTTACTGTTGCATTGGCACTTGGAGTTTCTAGAATGCTTAAAAGAAATGCTCTTATAAGAAAACTTCCAGCAGTTGAGACACTAGGTTGTACATCTATTATATGTAGTGATAAAACAGGTACTCTTACTCAAAACAATATGACAGTTGAGAAGATGTATTTTAACGATAAAATATATGATTTACATGATAATAAAGATTTAAATTTTGATATTTTAAAAAAGACTTTTGTATATTGTAATGATTGTGGATATGATTTCAATCAAAAGGATTATGAAAAAATGTTACTTGGAGATCCAACTGAAACAGCACTTGTAAAAGCATTATTTAAAAAAGCATCAGACTTAAAGGAGTTTTTGAAAAAGTCACAAAGATTATATGATATACCTTTTGATTCTACTAGAAAAATGATGTCAGTTATAATGGATGAGAGAGGAAAGAAAAAATGCTATGTTAAAGGAGCACCAGAACGAGTAATTGATAGATGCAAGTATATTTTGATGAATAATGAAATATTAGAATTTACAGATGAATATAGAAGAAGAGTCAATAAAAAAGTTGAGGAAATGTCATATAATGCTTTAAGATGTATTGCGGCAGCATATAAAGATAAAAATGTAGTAAAAGGTAAGGCGTTAGAAGAAGATTTAATATTTGTTGGTATTGCAGGAATGAAAGATCCTCCAAGACCTGAGGCTAAAGAAGCTGTATTAAAATGCAAAATGGCAGGAATAAAGCCAGTTATGATAACGGGAGATCATAAAAATACAGCTTATGCAATAGCAAAAGAACTTAGAATATGTAAAAAAGAAAATGAAGTTATAACAGGTGAGGAATTAGATAAGTTATCAGAAAAAGAATTAATAAAAAAAGTTAATCACATATCAGTATTTGCAAGAGTAAGTCCTAAACATAAATTAAGTATTGTAAGAGCTTTTAAGAAAAGAAATAATATAGTAGCAATGACTGGAGATGGAGTTAATGATGCACCAGCAGTAAAAGAAGCAGATATTGGGGTATCTATGGGTATATCAGGAACAGATGTTACAAAAGAAGCATCTTCTATGATACTTTTAGATGACAATTTTACAACTATTGTATCGGCTGTTGAGGAAGGTAGAATAATATATGACAATATAAGAAAATTTATAAGATACCTATTATCATGTAATCTAGGAGAAGTACTTACAATGTTTTTATCTTCATTATTTTATTTAGAAACTCCACTATTACCTATACAAATTTTATTTATAAATTTAGCCACAGATGGTCTTCCTGCTATAGCATTGGGAGTAGACCCAGCTGATAAAGATATAATGATTAGAAAACCAAGAGATAAAAATGAAAGTGTATTCGCAAGAGGGCTTAAGGAAAAGATAATACTTAGAGGAAGTTTAATTGGGGTGTGTACAATATTTGCTTTCTTATCTGGAAAATATTATGGCATGAATTTGAAAACTTGTAGGACTCTTGCTTTATGTACTTTAATAATGTCTCAATTGATTCATGTATTTGAATGTAGATCTGAAAATCATTCTATTTTTGAGATTAAGTTGTTTACAAATATGTATTTAGTAGGTGCTGTAACAGTGTCAATTTGTATGCTTTTGAGCATAATATATACTCCATTTTTACAAGAAATATTCCATACAGTCCCATTACATTTAGGACAATGGACTATAATAATATTCTTTTCAGGATTTATTTCATTTATAAATAGCCTTTACTTATTCTTTAGGAGAAGATAAAAAAACGTTGACCAAATGGTCAACGTTTTTTTATCTATATTTAACTTTTTGAGCTTGTTGTACTTTTTTAACGGCGTCACCTTCAACGGGAACTAGTTGAGATTTATTAGTCATATTAATTATGTTTAAAATTTGCAGAATTTCTCTATCATTTTTACCTTTTTTACCTTTAAGGCCTTGTATTAACAATGAATGACCTTGAGATACTGCCATAAATGTAGGTTTTTTAAACCATTTATTTTTTTTGTAAACACATTTAGTTATGTTTTTACTTCTATCAGGTTTAATCAATATAGTAACAATTAATTTATGGAAAAACAAAAAAGATTTTTGTTCCGTTTTTATTGAAATTACTTTACCTTGTGCTTGAGTAAGTCTATCACCATATTTTGCCAAATATGAATTTGTGTAGTGCTGGCTTAATTTTTCTTTAAAACCCATATTAATAACTCCTTTACATATAATTTCTATAATAAATAATAAAATGACATTATAACTAAAATTAATTATAACATAGTATAGTTTTTTTTAAAACTATTAATTATAGTTTAGATAAATGAGAAAAAATATTACATTAAAATATTAAAATAATAAATTTTTATAAAGAATAATTTTATAAAATATGTGCCTAAAAGAGATGTTTAAGAATACTAATATAATAAGTGCAAGAAAAAGGGAGGGATATAAGTAATGGAGCTATCGTCCCATGATGTCATATATGAGTTTGATTTCGATGATATACAGCCAAAGGAAGAGAAATTTAATATAGCGGAATACAAAAGAGATGTATATAAAAAAATAAAAACAGCTCTAGAAATAGATAAAGAAGGATACAATATTTTTTTAATAGATGATTTCTCTAAGATGAAATTAAAAAATATAAAAGAATATATAAAGGAAATTTATAAAGAGAGAAATAAACCTAAAGATATATGCTATGTAATAAAAGAGGATGCTGAAAGACCATATCCATTATATATTTCTGGAGGAAAAGGATACTTATTAAAAGAGACAGTTAGAAGTCTTCAAAAAAAGTATTTAAATAGTATATATAATTTTTACAATGGTGTGGCTATAAAAGAAAAAGAAGAAATATTAGATGATATTCAAGGGAAAAGAAATAAACTTGTAACTGAGCTTATGGATAGTGCTGAAGAAAAAGGATTTAAAATAAAATCTAATGATAATGGATTTACTTTTGTACCTATAAAACAAGATGAAATAATGACAGAAGTAGAATATGAAGAACTTAATGATGATGATAAAAAAGATATACTTAGTAAAGTAACAGACTTAAAGTTACAGTCAACAGAAATTTTAGATAAACTAAAGGATGTAGAGATCAAAGGTATAGATCGAATAAAAATTATAATGCTTGATTATTTTAAAGATGAACTAAATGGAATAAAAGAAAAATATAAGGATGAATTTTCAGACGATTTAGAAGCTGTTAATTTCCTAAATGAAATGTGTGAAGAAATCGAAAAGGATTCTATTGAAAATTATTCTATGATATATGAAGATGATGAGGAAAAGATATTAGAGATCATAATGAGATATGATGTCAATATTATAGTAGATAATACTACAAATGATATTCCAGAGGTCATATATGAAGATGATCCTAATGTAATAAAGTTACTTGGAAGTATAGATTATAAAAATCAAAATGGAACTTATGTAACAGATGTTTCTTTTATAAAAGGTGGTTCGCTTCTAAGAGCAAATGAAGGTTGTATAATTATGAAGGCAAGTAATCTATTAACCAATCCAACAGCATACTATAATTTAAAAAAGGTAATTTCGAGTGGAGAAGTAGATTTTAATTATAATAAAGGATATGTAGATTTAATATCAATAAGTGGATTAGATCCAAAACCTATAAAAGTCAATGTTAAAGTTATCTTAGTAGGAGATTATGAAACTTACGATATATTATATAATTATGATAAAGACTTTAGTAAACTTTTCAAAATAAAAGCGCAACACAATCCTATAATTTCAACAAAAGCAGATGAAAAAGAAGCATTTATTCATGATTTGAATAAGGTTTGTAGTAATAATAAATTAAGATCACTTAATAAGAGTGCTATAGTAGAACTTGCTAAATTTGCTTCTAGAAAGGCTGAGGACAAAAATAAGTTATTTGTAAATAATGAAGATATAAGTGAAATATTAGTTCTTTCAAATAATAATGCTGAAAAAGAAGATAGAGATGAAATAATTGCTGACGATATTTTAAAATGTATTAATACTGAAGATATTATTGAAGAAGAAGTTATGGAATATTATAAGGACAATACAATCTTATTAGATGTTACTGGAAGAAAAGTCGGACAGATTAATGGGCTTTCCGTAATTGATTTTGGATATTTTACTTTAGGTAAACCTATAAGAATAACTTGCTCTTGTTATAAGGGTGATGGAGAAATAATAGATGTTGAAAAGCAAAGTGAATTAAGTGGTAATATTCATAATAAAGCTGTAAATATATTAAAAGGATGTATAAGTTCAATTCTAGGAAGATATGCAAAAATTCCAGTAGATTTTCATTTAAGCTTTGAGCAAATATATAGTAAAATTGATGGGGATAGTGCATCAGTTGCAGAATTTATTAGTATGATTTCATCACTTAGTAATATGCCTATAAGACAAAATATTGCAGTTACGGGATCACTAAATCAATTTGGAGAAGTTCAGCCTATTGGTGGAGTTAACGAAAAAATAGAAGGATTCTATAAAGTTTGTGGAACTATGGATAGTATTAAAAATAAAGGAGTTTTAATTCCAGTTTCTAATAAGAACAATTTAGTTTTAAATAATGAGGTAGAGAAAGCTATTGATAATGGAAATTTTCATATATATGTTATGAAAAATATAAAGGACGCTATAGAAATATTAATAGGAGATTATAATGAAGTTATGAGTAGTGTAAAAAGAGAAATGAGAAAATACAATAGGAAAGCATAAATTCATCAAAAAATAGAAAATACCCCCAAGATATTGGAGGTATTTTCTATTTTAAAAATTTTAAACGTTAAATCTGAAGTTAACTATATCACCATCTTGCATTACATAGTCTTTTCCTTCAAGTCTGAATAATCCTTTTTCTTTAGCAGCAGCCTCAGAACCGCATTCTACAATAGCATCATAAGATACAATTTCAGCTCTTATAAATCCTCTTTCTATATCTGTATGAATTTTACCAGCAGCTTGTGGAGCCTTAGTTCCTTTTACAATAGTCCAAGCCCTTACTTCTATTTTACCAGCTGTTAAGAAACTCATTAAACCTAAAAGGGAATAACTAGAACGGATAAGTCTGTTAAGTCCTGGTTCTGTAAGTCCATATTCAGATAATAATTCATCTCTTTCTTCATCTTCAAGAGTAGATAATTCTTCTTCGATTTTAGCACATACAGTTATAACTTCTGAATCTTCTTCTTTAGCATACTCTTTAACTTTTTTAACAAAGTCATTTTCAGTATTTCCAGATACAAGATCATCTTCACATATATTTGATACATATAATATAGGTTTTGATGTAATTAAGAAAAAGCCTTTAACTATTTCTTGTTCGTCTTTTGTAAGTTCAAGACTTCTAACTGGTTTGTTAGCTTCAAGATGAGCTTTAACTTTTTCTAGTACAGGAAGCTCAGCTTTAGCTTCTTTAACTCCACTACGAGCTGATCTAACTGTCTTTTCATATCTTCTTTCTATAACTTCAAGGTCAGCTAAGATAAGTTCAAGATTAATTGTTTCAATGTCACGAATAGGATCAATTGAACCTTCGACGTGTACTATGTTATCGTCTTGAAAACATCTAACAACATGAACTATTGCTTCAACTTCTCTTATATGAGATAAGAATTTATTTCCAAGACCTTCTCCTTTACTAGCACCTTTAACAAGGCCTGCAATATCATAGAATTCTACAGTTGCATATATTTTCTTTTTTGTTTCATACATTTTTTCAAGAACATCAAGTCTTTTATCTGGAACAGCTACTACTCCTACATTTGGTTCTATAGTACAGAATGGGTAGTTAGCAGATTCAGCACCAGCCTTAGTAATAGCGTTGAAAAGAGTGCTTTTTCCAACGTTTGGTAAACCTACGATTCCTAATTTCATCTATGTACATCCTTTCACTTTGAATAATTTCCTAATAAATTATACTCTAGATTAATCTGTATTTCAAGGAAGGTATATTTATTGTAAGAATATCAAGTTATACTTTAAATTTTTAACAAATTATAAAAAAATAAATATAGTTATTGAAGGAATTTGTTATTAGCTATAGAATATAAAAGATAGTACCGTAATTTACTGAGAAAATTGAAATAATATTCAGTATAGTTTAGTATTAACAAGGTAATATCAAATAATGGAATAATTGTCGAGAAAAGGAGAAAAAGATGGATTTTAATCACGTATCAGTATTATTAGAAGAAACTATAGACTCATTAAATATAAAAGAAGATGGGATATATGTTGATTGTACATTAGGGGGAGCAGGACATTCTAGTCATATATTAAAAAAGTTATCAAAAAAAGGTAAATTAATAGGAATAGATCAAGATGTAAATGCTCTAAAAGCAGCTAAAGAAAGATTAAAAAATTACGATAATGTAATCTATGTACATAATAATTTCTATAATTTAGATAGTGTTTTAGATGATTTAAATATAGAAAAAGTAGATGGAATTTTAATGGATTTAGGAGTCTCTTCTTATCAATTAGATACAGCAGAAAGAGGATTTAGTTACATGCAAGATGCCATGCTAGACATGAGAATGAATACAGAAGAAAGCATTTCTGCTTACAATGTTGTAAATGAATACAGTGAAGAAGAACTTTTTAGAATAATAAAAGAATATGGAGAAGAAAGATTTGCAAGAAAAATAGCCAAGGCAATAGTTAAACAAAGGGAAATAGAACCGGTGAAAACTACTCTGGATTTGGTAAAAATTATAAGAAATGTAATACCTATGAAATTCCAACAAGGAGGACATCCGGCAAAAAAAACTTTCCAGGCTATTAGAATAGAAGTTAATCATGAACTTGAAATATTAAATAAAACTATAGAGGATGGAGTTAAACATCTAAATCTCGATGGAAGAATTTCAGTTATTACATTCCATTCGCTAGAAGATAGAATAGTAAAAACTAAGTTCAAAGAATTAGAAAATCCATGTACTTGTCCTAAAGAATTTCCAATATGTATTTGTGGCATGAAACCTGTAGTTAAAGTTATTACTAGAAAACCTTTAGAACCATCAGAAGAAGAAAAAGAAAATAATTCAAGAAGTAGAAGTTCAAAGCTAAGAGTAGCACAAAAAATTTAGTTCTAAATTTAGAATGGAGGGAATAAAGTGATAGTAACAAATAAAAACAATATAGGAATAAGTGGTAATAATGCTTTATCACCTCAAGAAATACCTTTAAAATCTGGAGAAAAAGCAAGAAAAGAGGATTTACAGAAGTTAAAGAAACAAAACGCTAACAAAAATAAACAGAAGAATATGAAAAGAAAAGCTGGAGTTCTAAGGATGATTATTTTATGTTTTGCAGTGGCGGTTGTTTTAGTTTACAGATATTCACTTATATATAATATGGAAAAAAATATTTCAGAAGTAAAAAAAGATATTTCAAGTGTTGCTGCAGAAAATGAAAATTTAAAAATTGGGTTACTAAAGTATGATAATATAAAAGTTATAGAAGATAAAGCAAGTAAAGAACTTAATATGATTCCTAAAAGTTCAACTAATGTTCAGTACATAAATTTAAATAAGAAAAACTTCAAAGATGTTTCAAAGGTAGAGAAGAAAGAGAAAAACAATATATTTAAAAAAATAAAGGAGATATTGTTTTAACGGAGGTAATATAGTGTGACTAAAAAGCAATACAGAGACAAAAGTATAATAAAGCGAAGGATGCTTATCGTTTTAGGCATACTTTTGCTTTTGTTTTTTTCCTTAGTAGGTAGACTTGCTTATGTAATGATAGTAAAGTCTCATGATTATAAAAATATTGCTACCGATCAATGGACAAGTGAAGTCAAAATAGAAGCAAGAAGAGGAAAAATTTTAGATAGGAATGGACATGAACTTGCAGTTAGTGCTAATGTTTATAGAATTGATTTAGATATGAATGCATTAAGGGGAGTTCAAAATAAGGGTAAGGAAAATGAGATATCTGATGATGAGGTAGCGACTGAAATTTCAAAAGCTTTAAATATGGATAAAACAGAAATACTAAAAATTTTACAAAAAAGACTTCCAAGTGGATTGCCTATGGGATCTGCTACTTTGAAAAGAAGAATAGAAAAGGAAGAAGCAGATAATGCAAGAAATATTAAAATAAGAGATAAGAAATTAAGAGGTATTATAGTATCACCGGATACAAAAAGATACTATCCTAATGACAATTTTTTATCTCAAGTATTGGGACATACAAGATCAGATGGTGAAGGTTTAACGGGTGTAGAACTACAATATAATAAATATCTATCAGGAGTTCCAGGAGTAAAAATTGCTGAAACAGATAGTAAAAGTCAAGATCTTCCATATACTATTTCAGAGTACACTAAACCAGTTCCAGGAAAAGATGTAGTACTTACTATTGATGAAATGATACAACATTTTGCTGAAAAAGCAGCTGATCAAGCTATAAAAGATAACAACGCTAAAGCTGTTACTATTATGGTTATGGATCCTAAGACAGGAGAAATTTTAGGTATGGCAAATAAACCAGATTATAACCCTAATTCTCCTTGGGAAGAAGGAAAAACGTTTGCTGAACTTCAACAAAAATGGAGAAACAGAGCTGTAAGTGATACTTTTGAACCAGGATCTATATTTAAGGTAATAACAGCAAGTGCTGCAATGCAGGAAAAAGTTATTGATGAGGAAAATTATAGAGTAACTTGTAATGGTGGTATTAAAGTCGCAGATCGTATAAGACACTGTGCAAAGAAATCTGGACATGGACTTGAAACTTTTCCAGATATAATTAAAAATTCATGTAACGTAGGTTTTATAGATGTAGGAAGAAAGTTAGGTGCGGAAAAATTAAACAAGCATATTTACAAATTTGGATTTGGTAAGAAAACAGGAATAGATCTTCCAGGTGAAGCTAGCGGTATAGTTAAAAAGACAGAAAAAATAGGTGAGGGAGATCTTGCTTCAATATCTTTTGGTCAAGCTAATACAGTAACTTGTATTCAATATATGACAGCTTTAAATGCAATAGCTAATGGAGGATATTTAATAAAACCTCATATTGCAAAAGAAATAGTTTACTATGATGAAAATAATAATAAATTGGTTGATGAGAATTTTGATAATTTAGTAAAAGAAAAGAAAAGAATAGAAGATGCAGATGTAATGGCAAGATTAAGAGGTTATATGGAGCGTGTTGTATCCGAAGGTGGAGGAAGAAAAGCCTTTATAGACGGATATAAGATAGCTGGTAAAACAGGGACAGCTCAAAAGGTTGTTAATGGTAGATATGGTGCAGGAAAATATATTGGATCATTTGCATCAATGGCACCTTCAAATGATCCTAAAGTAACAGTACTTGTATCTATTGATGAGCCAGATTCATCTAATTACTATGGAGGACAAATAGCAGCTCCAGTTGCTAAACAACTTTATACTGATATATTTAATTATTTATCACTTGAAGGTGGTAGTGGTGGAAAATTAGTAGCTAAGAATGCAGTTGTTCCAGAAGTTAGGGGACTTAAAAAAGATCAAGCTGTTAAAGTTTTAAAAGAAGCTAAATTAAATTGTGATTTAGATACTAAAGGTGATTATATAGTAGATATGATACCTAAACCAGGATATGCTATAAATGAAGGTGGAAAAGTTGTTCTTTACACTGGTAGTGCTGAAAACTATAATAAAGAAGTAGTGGTTCCAAATCTTAAGGGATATAGCAAAGAAAAGGCTCAAGAACTTTTAAAAAGTTTAGGAATTCAAGTTAAATTTATTGGAGAAGGTGCTGTTTTAGAGCAAAGTATTGCTCCTGGTAAGTCAGTTAATAGGGGAACAGCAACCATAGTTCTTACGCTACGGGATGTTGGTGATTAGAAGTTTTATATTTAGCAACGCACTTAAAGGTGCGTTGCATTAATTTGTTTAATAAGAGGTGATGAGTATTATGAAACTTGTACAAATTTTAAAGGGACTAGAGTATACAAATTTAAATGGAACATTAGATTTAGATGTAAACAAAGTAGAGTATGATTCAAGAAAGATTTTAAACGGAGATGTATTTGTAGCCATTGAAGGATTTAATGTAGATGGGCATAAATTTATCCAGAAGGCTATTGAAAACGGTGCTAAGGTTATTATTTGTAGCAAGGATATAGAAATTAATAAAAATTGCACATATATAAAAGTTGAAAATACGAGAAAAGCTTTGTCTATAATAGCATCTAATTTTTATGAAAATCCATCAAATGAAATAAAATTAATAGGTATAACAGGTACGAATGGGAAAACCACATCTACATATATGATAAAATCAATTTTAGAACATGCAGAATGTAACACAGGACTTATAGGAACTATAGCTAATTTCATTGGAGAAGAAAAAATAAAAGCTGAGAGAACTACACCAGAATCTCTTGAATTACACGAAATGTTCAAGAAAATGAAGGATAAAAATATAGAATATTGTATTATGGAAGTATCCTCTCATTCTTTAAGTTTAGATAGAGTATATGGATTAGAATTTTCACAAGGAGTATTTACTAATTTAACTCAAGATCACCTTGATTTTCACAAAACTTTTGAAAATTATTATGAAGCTAAATTATCTATGTTTAACAACGCTAAAAATTCAATAATAAATATAGATGATTCTTATGGAGAAAGAATGCTTAAGGATATACCAAACACTAGCATAAAAGTTACTTATTCTACTGAAAGACAAGCAGATTTAGTTGCTAAGAATATAGTAAATCATGCAAAAGGCGCTGAATTTGATTTAGTCTATAAAGAATTTACAATACATATTAATCTAAGTATACCAGGTATATATAATGTTTATAATGCTTTATGTAGTGCAGCGGCATGTCTTGAAGAAGGAATTTCTATAGAAAAAGTAAAAGAGGGACTTGAAAATGTAGTTGTTCCTGGAAGATGTGAGAATGTTACTAAAAAATATAATTTAGGGTTTGATGTTATAGTTGATTATGCACATACTCCAGATGGACTTGAAAACATATTAAATACTGCGAAAGATTTTACAAAAGGAAGACTTATAAGTGTATTTGGATGTGGTGGCGATAGAGATAAGACTAAAAGACCTATTATGGGAAAAATAGGATCTAATTTATCTGATATTGCAATAATAACATCTGATAATCCTAGAACAGAGGAACCTATGTCAATTATAAATGATGTAGTTTCTGGAATAGATAAAGATAATTATGTTGTAGTAGAAAATAGAAAAGATGCAATAAAAGAAGCTATGAGAATTGCAAAAAAAGATGATGTTATAGTTGTTGCAGGAAAAGGTCATGAAGATTATCAAATATTAAAAGATAAGGTAATACATTTTGATGAAAGAGAAGTAATAGCTGATATAGTAAAGGAGTTGTTTTAATTGGAATTACTAAAATTCGAAGAAATAGTTGAAGCTATTCATGGAAAAATACACATAAATTCTAATTGTCATAAATATAATAGTGTAAGTACAGATACAAGAAAAATTAATAAAAATAGTATATTTATAGCACTAAAGGGAGATAATTTTAATGCAAATGACTATATAGTGGAGGCAAGTAAAAAAGGTGCAAACTTATGTATAGTAGACGAAATAAAGTTTAATGAAAGTGATTTACAGGAAAATACATCGGTTATATTAGTGAAAAACACAAGAAAAGCATTACTTGATTTGGCTGAATTATATAAAAGTAAACTAAATATAAAAGTAATAGGTATAACAGGTTCAACAGGAAAAACATCTACTAAGGATTTAACTGCGGCAGCTTTAAGTTCTAAGTTTAAAGTTTTTAAAACACAAGGAAACTTTAATAATGAAATAGGATTACCATTAATGATATTTAATATTGATAATACTTATGATGTTGCTGTATTAGAAATGGGAATGAGTGATTTTTCTGAGATCCATAGACTTGCAAAGGTGGCAAGACCAGACATTGCTTTAATAACTAATATTGGTATATCACATATAGAAAATTTAAAAACTAGAGAAAATATTTTAAAAGCAAAAATGGAAATAACAGATTTCTTTAATAAAGATAGTATTTTAATAGTTAACAATGATAATGATTTATTAAAAGATATATCTTCAAATGATTATAAGGTAATTAATATAGGGTTTAATGAAGGAGTAGCGTATAGGGCTACAAATATACTTACTGATGAAAATCATATTGAATTTACTGTGTGTCATACTGATGAAAATGAAAAATTTAATATACCTGTTCCTGGAAAACATAATATTCTAAATTCATTACTTGCAATTGCTACAGGTAGAGTTTTAAATATAGAATATGATAAGCTAAAAGATGGTATAAAGAATTTGAGTGTTACATCTATGAGACTTGACATAGTAAAGGGAAAAAAGTTTACTATAGTAGATGATTGCTATAATGCTAGTCCGGATTCAATGAAAGCGGCTATCGATGTGATGAATACAATAAAAGGTAAAAGAAAGATAGCTGTGCTTGGAACCATGAAGGAACTAGGAGTAGATTCATACAAATTTCATAAAGAAGTTGCTGAGTATGCTGATAGTAAAAATATAGACTTGTTAATAACTGTAGGAGAGTTTAATGAAGCATATAAAGAAGGATATAATAAAACTTCTAAACAATTTGAAACTATAAAAGATGCAGCTGAGTTTATAACAAATAATATAAACAAAGATGATATTGTACTAGTAAAAGCTTCAAGAAGTATGAAATTTGAATATATAGTAAACAAGCTTAAAGATAAAAATTGCTAAGGGAGATAGAAATATGAGTTTAATGATTTATTCAGTATTAGTAGCATTTATATTATCCTTACTTCAAGGACCTATATTAATACCATTGTTACACAAATTTAAATTTGGTCAAAATATAAGAAGTGAAGGACCACAAAGTCATAAAAAAAAATCAGGAACTCCTACAATGGGAGGAATGATATTCATTATTTCAAGTATAGTTACAGTTTTTGTAATTACAAGACATCCAAGTTTTGAAACAAAACTTGCAATGTTTGCATTTGTAGGATTTGGAATAATAGGATTAATAGATGATTCACTTAAAATAATACATAAGGAAAACGAAGGGCTAAAAGCATATCAAAAGATGTTATTATTATTAATAGTTTCATCTATAATAGCATTTTATGCTTATAATAATCCTAAAATAGGTAGTCAAATAATAGTACCTTTTGCACACATAACTTGGAATCTAGGTATTTTCTATATACCATTTATAATATTTTATTTTGCAGCTACAACTAATGCTGTAAATTTAACAGATGGATTAGATGGGCTTGCAACAAGTATTACTTTACTTGTAATGACTTTCTTTGCTGTAGTAAGTTATGCTACAGGCAATTATACACTTGCGGTATTTTGCGCTACAGTTGGAGGAGCTTTATTAGGATTTTTAAAATATAATGCTTATCCGGCACAAATTTTTATGGGGGATACTGGTTCATTAGCTTTAGGTGGTGTAGTTGGAGCAGTAGCTATGATGTTAAAATTACCTTTAATAGTACCAATTGTTGGAGGTATATATCTTGCAGAAACTTTATCTGTAATAATACAAGTTACATCATTTAAATTGACAGGTAAGAGAGTTTTTAAAATGAGTCCAATACATCATCATTTTGAGTTAAGTGGATGGCATGAAACTAAAGTAGTATCTATATTTTCTATAATCACAGTTATACTTTGTTTAATAGGTTTCTTGTCTTTAATTAAGATGAATAGTTTATCCCTATAAGTAATGTAAATAGGAGGAGCTGTTATGGAAAAACCCAAAAGAAAAATGGGTAAGGTTGATTTTATATTGTTTGTTACAATAATGTTATTAGTAGCAACAGGTGTAATTATGGTATATAGTGCTAGCTCGTATGCTGCATTACATAGTAAAAATTATAATTATGATGATATGTATTTTTTGAAGAAACAAGGATTATGGGCTACGATAGGAATAACATTTATGATTATAGCGGAAAAAAGAGACTATCATAAATTAAGAAATAACATAAAACCACTTATTATTATAACTATAATATTACTATGTGCTGTTTTTGCTTTTCCAGGTAATCATGGAGCAAGAAGATGGATTTACCTACCGGGAGGAGCTTCTATTCAACCATCAGAAATTGCTAAATATATGGTGGTTTTATATATGGCTAATAGTATAGAGCAAAAAGGTGAGCGAATAAAAACATTTAAATATGGAATAATGCCATATTTACTGGTGTCAGGTTTTTTTGCTGGTATGGTATTGCTAGAAAAAAATCTTAGTATAGCATCAGTTATAATGATTGTTACATTAATTATTTTATTTACATCAGGCTGTAGAGGAAAACACATAGCGTTTTTATTCAGTGTAATTGGTGTAGCTGGGGTTGCATTCACAATACTTGAACCATATAGATTGGCGAGATTTACAAGCTTCCTAAATCCTTGGGCAGATCCTAAAGGCAAGGGATATCAGTTAATACAATCCTTACTAGCATTAGGATCAGGAGGAATAATGGGTATGGGTCTTGGACAATCGAGACAAAAATGCTATTACATACCAGAACCTCATAATGATTTTATATTTTCTATTATAGGAGAAGAGCTAGGTATGATTGGATGCTTAGTTATTATATCTTTGTTTATAGTGTTTATATTTAGAGGAATAAAAGTAGCAGCACAAGCTAAAGATATTTTTGGAACAGTACTTGCTACTGGTATAACAGGTGTAATAGCAATTCAAGCAATAATAAATATTGCTGTTGTAACTGGATCTATGCCAGTTACAGGAGTACCATTACCATTTATAAGTTATGGAGGTTCATCTCTTGTATTTAACTTAATAGCTATGGGTGTACTCTTAAATATATCGAGACAAAGTAGCAATTAAAAGCATTGCATTAAGCAATGCTTTTTTTGTATATATATTAAGAATATTTATATAATATAAAAATTGATAATATTAAATTTTTAAAAAAATATTAAGGAAATATTAAGATTAAATAAGTTTAATCTTAATATTTTATGTGTTATTATATAATTATAAATATATGTAATTTGAGGGGAATATTTTATGACTATAAACTCAAAAGTTGGAAAAAATAAGGAACAAAATCAACTAATTTTAAAGAGAAGGAAGAAAAAAAGAATCAAGAAATATACGTTAAGTATTATTTTGCTTGTAGCTATAGTTACGACCTTATGTCTCAAGCTACCATATTTTGCGATTAAAGATATTGAGGTTACAAATAATAGAAATATAACTTCTGACGAAATCAAAAAACTTTCGCAAGTTCAGCTTGGCAAAAATATATTTTATTTGAATTTAAATAAAATAAAAGAATCTATTCTTACAAATTCATACATATTAGATGCAAATATAAAAAGGCAATTTCCAGATCATATAAAGATTGATATTCAAGAAAGAATAGCCATTTTTTATGTAAATCAACAAGATAAATATTTAATAATAGATAAAGATGGTGTTGTGTTAGAAGAAAAGGCCACAATCGATGGGATGAAGCTTATTAAATTAGAAGGCTTTGAAAAAGATCCATATAAAGTTGGAGAAGCTATTAAAACTAAGGATGAAAGAAAGATTAAAGTTATAAGTCAAATTACTGATTTAATTGCTAGATTAAATGATGGTATGCCTGAACCTGCTATAGTTAATATAGGCGATTTAACTAATATAATATTTTGCTATGGAGATATGATTGTTAAGCTTGGAACAAGTGATAATCTTGAAGAAAAATATAACAAAGCATTAAATATTTTAACGGGTAATGGTCTTGCGAATAAAAAAGGTTATATAGATATAAGTTTTAATGGTGAACCAGTATTTGCTGTAAAAGATTAGGAGGACATATTATGAAAAAGATTCAATCACAAATTTATGTTGGAATTGTATGTGTACTTCTTGCTTTTATGATTACATATCAATTAAAATCTGTTATGAATCAAAATAAAGAATTAGATGAAAAGAAAAATGCAGCTCAAATCACATTAGAAATAGATCAATTAAAAAAGCAAAAAGATAAATTAAGAGAAAATATAGATGAATTACAGACACAAATAAAGAGCTATGAAAATGCGGCTTCTAACAAAAGTGATATGACTAAGGAAATAGTGAAAAAATTGGAAGATAGTAGAATGCTTACGGGAAGCGTTGATGTAGAAGGAGAAGGAATAATAGCATACATTACACCTCAAAAAGAGTTTTTTACAGGTAATAGTAATGTAGTACCAATTATTAAAGATTATGATATTATAAAAATCATAAATGAATTAAATGCAGCTGATGCAGAGGCAGTATCTGTTAATGATATAAGAATTACATCAAGGACAGGTATTAGAAGTGCTAGTAATTATATTACGATAAACAATGAAAGAATACCTTCAACTAAAAGAATAACAATAAAAGCTATTGGAAATAAGACTAATTTGAAAAAACCTTTAGAGTTTCCAGGAGGAGTTCTTGATGAATTAAAGCAAATTGGTATTGATGTTAAATATGAAGAATCAAGTAATATAAAAATACAAAAGAATAATGAAAGTTTAAAATTTCAATATGCAAGACCTATAAATACAGATAAATAGAGGTGGTTTTATGGTAATAGTAATAGGACTTATAATTGGAACAATAATAGGTATTTTTTGGAATATAAATATACCAATAAATTTTTCACCATATATTTCTGTTGCTATATTTGCATGTTTAGATTCAGTTTTTGGAGCCATAAGAGCATCTGTAGAAAAGAAGTTTAGAGCAGATGTATTTATTTCTGGATTTTTTGGAAATGCTGTTTTAGCAGCAGCACTAACATATTTAGGAGATAAATTAGGTATGCCAATATATCTTGCTGCAGTTATAGTATTTGGAGAAAGAATATTTAATAATTTTGCATCTCTAAGAAGGCTTTTATTAGAAAAAGCAAAATCACATCAATGAGGTGATTAAATGAAACAAAATGAAGCTACTATATTTATTTTTATAGCTTCTATAATTATAGGAGTACTTATTTCATCTAATATGAATTTTAGTAAGTTTAATAATAAGGTGCTTTTAAATCCAAGTGATTATCAGCAAGCTTATAATTATAATATGAAGTTAAATAAAGATATAAGAAATCTTAAAGAAGAATATGATGAATATAATAAAAAGCTGAAGAAGTATAAAGACAATGAATATAACAAAGATAAATTGCAAACTGAAATGGAAGATGAAGTTAGTAATAATGAAATGATATTAGGTAATAAAGATGTAGAAGGTGAAGGGATAGAAATAATGTTAGAGGATGCGACTCTAGATAAACAAAGTCAGATAGTAAGTCCAAATGATTATTGGAATTTAATAATTCATGATAAAGATATTACATTAGCTATTAATGATTTAAGATTTGCAGGGGCTGAGGCCATATCAGTAAATGGGCAAAGAATTGTAGGAAATTCAAGTGTTCTATGTTGGGGTGTATTTACAGAAATAAATGGAGTAAAGATTCCTGCACCGTTCAATATAAAAGCAATAGGAGATAAAGAAAAATTATATAGCTATGTAGAAGGATATGAATCATCTATATCTATTTTAAAAATAAGAGGTATTAATGTTAATATAAGTAAAAAAGATAAAATGAAAATTTTAGGGAATGACAAGAAACTCGATTATAATTACATGAGAGAATCTAAAATATATAATAAAAAATAAATTATAAGGAGACGATTGTTGTGTCCATCAAGGAAAATGTTGACAAAATAAAGAAAGGTATACCAGAAGGAACTACGCTAATTGCAGTGTCTAAGACTAGATCACTTGAAGAATTAGAAGAAGCATACAAATGTGATATAAGAGATTTTGGCGAAAATAAAGTTCAAGAACTTATAGAAAAAATCGATAATTTTCATGATGATGTTCGCTGGCATTTAATTGGACATCTTCAAACTAATAAAGTAAAATATATTGTAGGAAAAGTCCATTTAATTCATTCTTTAGATAATATTAGACTCTTAAAAGAAATTGAAAAAAGGTATTCAATGTGCGATAAAGTTGCAAATGTACTTATACAAATTAATATTGGAAGAGATCAAAATAAGTCAGGAGTGCTTTTAGAAGATTTACAGGATTTAATAAATGAATGTGAAAAATGTAAATATGTTAAAATTAAAGGAATTATGACAGTAATTCCGAAAGGAAATCAGGACACCAATAGAGAATACTTTAAGGAGATGAAAAACATATATGATTTTTTATCAAAGAATAAGTATGATAATGTAAAAATGGAGTTTATTTCTATGGGTATGACTGGAGACTATACAATAGCACTTGAAGAAGGATCTAATATGGTAAGAATAGGCGAAGGGATATTTGGAAAAAGAGTATATAATGTTTAGGAGGAGTAAAAATGGCAAAAAAGATGCTTAATAAAGTTATGGATTTTTTAGGATTAGAAGAAGAAATTGACGAAATAGAAGAAATGGACAATGAGGCTTTAAATGAAGAAAATGGAGAAATAGAAAATATATTTGATGCTTCTAATGTAAGAAATCAGAAAGGAAAAGTTGTGAGCATACATACAGCAGCTAGTACAAAAGTTATAATTTTAAAACCTATGGATTATGATGCAGCAATAGAAATTTGTGATAATTTAAAAGCTAGAAAAATAATAGTTGTAAATATGACAAGCCTCGAATCTAAAATAGCACAAAGATTACTTGATTTTATTGCTGGTGCAAGCTACGCATTAGGGGGTTCACTTGATGAAATTGATAAGGGAGTATACATAATTTCACCATCAAATGTTGAAATAACAAATGAATTAAAAAATGAGCTTTCAAGTAAAGGGATATTAAATTGGACTAAATAAAACTGGAGGATATAATGATATTATTAATATTGCAAAAAGCGTTTGATATATTATTTCAAGTTTTAGAAATATCCATACTTATTGATGTTATATTATCATGGGTGCCTATACAAAAAAACACATTTACTAGATTAATACATACTATTGCAGAACCTTTTTTTTATCCAGGAAGAATAATTCAAGAAAAGTTTATGCCGGGATTAGCTATAGATTTTTCTCCAGTATTAGCATTGGTTATAATAGCAATATTAAAAAGAATAGTATTTTCTTTAATAGCTATTATATTTATGCGTGGAATGTTTGGTATTTAAATGAATAAGAAACAGTTCATAGAATATTTTAAGAATGAAGATAATAATTTGATTTCTAATATATATGATAAAATACTATTACATGAAAAAATAAATAATCCTATATATCTTAGTGAATTTTACAGTCCAAATATTTGGAAAAAGCTACTTGATTTAAGTAGCAAAATAGGATGTAAGATAGGAACATATGGAATTTTTGAAGAGAGTGATAGAAGATTTATTTCTATTTTATCTGATTATGATGATAATGAAATGTATAATTATCCAGTGAAATTATTAAATATAATCAATATATCTCAATTTAGCGAATTAAAACATTCGGATTCCTTAGGAGCTTTAATGTCGCTTGGTATTAAAAGAGAAAAACTTGGTGATTTAATAGTAGACGAAGATGAGTGTTATGTACCAGTTTGCAGTGATATAGCTGAGTTTATACAAAATAATCTTACAAGAATAGGGAAAAGTCCGTGTAAGGTTAAAATTTTAAATCATTATGATAAAAATGAAATTCCAGAGCATAAATTTCAGGAAAAAACCATAATAGTTTCATCTTGTAGATTAGATTCTATAGTAGCAGCATTAGGTGGGATATCTCGAAGTAATTCAGAGGATATGATAAAAAAAGGTTTAGTTTTATTAGATTATGAAAAGGTTATAAGAAAAGATATTCATGTTGAAATAAATTCCATAATAACTTTAAGGGGATATGGTAAATTTAAGATAAAAGAATGTACTGGAAAAACCTTAAAAGGAAGAGAAAAAATTATAATTAAAAAATACATATGAGTATGAGGTGGTAGATATGGTAATTACATCAATGGACATTAATAATAAAGAATTTAAAAAGAATTTTAGAGGTTATGATTGTGATGAAGTTGATGAATTTTTAGATAAAATTGCTGAAGATTATGAAGCACTTTATAAAGAAAACTCATTTGCAAAGGAAAGATTAGAAGTAGCTGAAGAAAAATTAAAACATTATTCTAAAATTGAAGAAAATATCCAAAAAACTTTAGTATTAGCTCAATCAGCAGCGGAACAAGCTAAAACATCGGCTCAAAACGAAGCAGAATTAATAATTAGACAAGCTAGTGAATCTGCTCAAAGAATAATTAATAAAGCGCATAATGATGTTATAAGAATTAATGATGATTATGAAGCTGTTAAACAAGAATTTTTAAAATTTAGAGCTAAATTTAAGCATTTCATGAGTGCTCAATTAGATACATTTAGTGGACTTGAAAAAGAGTTTGTAAAAAATTACAATGTTGGTAATGCTGTTGATTTATCAGATATAAGTGCTAAAGAAATACAGATAAATAATGAAATTCCAAGTGTTGATAATTTAGAAAGTGTAAATAAAAAAAATTTAACTCAAGTAGATATAACTAAGGACGCAACCTCAGAGAATGAAGGTTTAAATAATGAAGATTTAGATGCTATAAAAAGTTTTTTTGCAGAGGAAGATGTAAAGTAGTCTCACGATTTTTGTGAGACTTTTATTTTACAGAAAAAGGTATCGTTGACAACAAAAAAGGATTAATGTATTCTTATAAGTATATTTAATAGTAATAAACTATGAATAAGGAGAGATAACATGATTATTGGAATTATTGGAGCTATGGACGAAGAAGTAGAAATTTTATTAAATAATATAGAACTTGAAAGCAAAACTAAAAAAGCAAATATGGAGTTTAATTTAGGAAAGCTTTGGGGAAAAGATGTTGTAGTAGTAAGAAGTGGTATAGGAAAAGTAAATGCTGCAGTATGTGCACAAATTTTAGTAGATGATTATAAAGTAGATAAAATGATAAATGTTGGAGTAGCTGGTGGAATGGGAAAAGACATAATGCCAGGAGATGTAGTTATTGCAAATACGCTTGTGCAACATGATATGGATACAACAGTTTTTGGAGATAAGCTTGGTCAAGTTCCTAGATTAGATGCTTATGATTTTAAATGTGATCAAGAACTTATAAAGCTTGCAGAAGAAGCATGTAAAAAAAATACAGAACATAAAAGTTTTATAGGAAGAATAGTATCTGGAGATCAATTTATAGCAAGTGTTGATAAAATCAACTGGTTAAGTGATGAATTTAATGCTATTGCATGTGAAATGGAAGGTGCAAGTATAGCTCAAGTATGTTATTTAAATTCAGTTTCTTTTGTAGTAATAAGATCAATTTCAGATAATGCTAATAATGGTGCTCATATAGATTATGAAAAATTTATACCTATTGGTGTTAAAAACTCAACAAATATATTAAAAGGAATATTAGGAAATATATAAATTAAATAGCTTGTGTAATAAAATATTTTTCTTTGAAAAAACTAAGTAACAGACCCTTGATTTATTTAATAATAAAAAGGAGCTGTTACTATGAAAGAAAAAAGGAAACAATATTACAAAGAAAAATTATTTAAAGAGAAAAAAAGAGTTGAAAGTTTAATAGATAAAATAAAAGAATTTGAACCTATAAAATCAGATAGTGAGTTATCTTCTGAACTATCTCTTTATGATAATCATCCAGCGGATACAGGACAGCAATTTTATGATAAGGCTAAAGGCGCTGCGCTACAAAAAAATGAAATAGAAATATTAAATGCAATAGATGACTCATTAGATGATATAAAACATGGAAAGTATGGTGTTTGTAGAGCATGTGGAAAACAGATTCCTGATGAAAGATTGGAAGTTATTCCTTATGCCAAATATTGTATAGAGTGTAAAAGAGCACAATGTAATTCTATGCCACCAGATAGTCATAATAGACCACCAGAAGAAGAGGTTATAGAAGAACCTTTTGGATATGGAAATAATGACAATTCTACTTCTATACCTTTTGATTCAGAAGATAGTTATCAAGCTGTAGAAAGATTTAATGAGATGGAAAACGTATATGAATTTAGCGATTATGATGAAGATGATGAACATATAGGAATTGTAGAAGAAGTAGATAGAATAAGTAATCAGCAATATATAGATCAATTACCTGATTAAATATATAATTATTTTATTTTGGGGATGGGGAGAAAATATGGAGATTTTAGTTATTATAATTGGCATACTTTTAGATAGATTTACTAAAGTATGGGCTTTGAAAACATTAGCTAATGTAAAGGAAATAGAGTTAATTAAAGATTTTTTCTCATTTAGATATCTTGAAAATAGAGGAGCAGCTTTTGGTATCTTTCAAGAAAAGATCTTTTTATTAGTTTTGTTTACATTAATAGCAATTTTAGCAATTATATATTATGTAATTAAATATAAACCTAAGTGTAAATTTATAAAAATAGGATTTGCTTGCATAATAGCAGGAGCTTTAGGAAACCTGTATGATAGAATTTTTTATAAATTTGTAGTGGATTTTATTTTAGTTCATTATAAAGATGTTTATTATTATCCTACGTTTAATATAGCTGATATTTTAGTTGTAGTAGGAACAATAATGTTAGGTATATTTATATTAAAGGAAGGAAAGTAATGTGTACAAAAGAATTTATAATACATGAGGATTTAGTAAATTGCAGATTGGATGTCTTTATATCAAACTCATTAGAGGACAAATCTAGATCACATATACAAAAACTTATACAAGAAGGACATGTAAAGGTTAATGAAAAAGATAAAAAGAGCAATTATAAATTAAAATTACATGATTTTGTAGTAGTTGATAATATAGAAAAAGAAGATAAAAAGATTAATCCTGAAAATATAGAGCTTGATATTTTATATGAAGATAAAGATATTATAGTTATAAATAAATCTCAAGGAATGGTTGTACATCCGGCTACTAGTAATTATAGTGGTACTTTAGTTAATGCATTATTATATCATTGTGATACATTATCTACGCTTAATGATGATACTAGACCGGGAATTGTACATAGGATAGATAAGGATACTTCAGGGGTGCTTGTTGTTGCTAAAAACAATAAAGCACATGAAATTTTAGCAGAGCAACTAAAAGAACATTCTATGAAGAGAGAATACATAGCTTTAGTAGAGGGTATTGTAAAAGAAGAGAACGGATTGGTTGACAAGCCTTTAGGTAGAAATCCTAAAGATAGAATAAAAATGGCAGTAGTTGAAGGGGGCAAAAATGCAGTTACTCATTATGAAGTGTTGAAAAGATTTAAAAAGAATACTTTGGTTAAATGTATTCTTGAAACAGGTAGAACACATCAAATAAGAGTACATATGTCTTATATAGGTCATCCATTAGTTGGAGATCCTATGTACGGATTTAAAAAGCAAAGATTTAAGCTAAACGGTCAGATGCTACATGCTAAAAAATTAGGATTTATACATCCAACAACAGAAGAGTACATAGAATTTGAGTCAGATTTACCACAATATTATAAAGAAATATTATTAAAGCTTGATAAGGAGGAATAGTTATGGAATTTAAATCTATACTTTTAGATGAAAAAGCAATCAAAAGGACATTAACTAGAATAGCCCATGAAATAATAGAAAAAAATAAAGGGGTAGAAGATGTTATACTTTTAGGAATAGAACGTAGAGGAGTACCTATCGCTAAAAGAATTTCAGAGTTAATAGAACAATTTGAAGGAGTAAAAGTAGAGGTTGATTCAGTAGATATTACTCTTTATAGAGATGATTTAACAGAAGTAGCAGATCAACCGTTACTTAATGAAAAGAGTTTAGATATAGATGTTAAGAATAAAAAGATAATATTAGTAGATGATGTTCTTTATACGGGAAGAACTGCAAGAGCAGCCATGGAGGCAGTTATTAAACATGGAAGACCTGCTAATATACAATTAGCAGTTTTAGTTGATAGAGGTCATAGAGAAGTTCCAATAAGAGCCGATTATGTTGGTAAGAACGTACCGACTTCAAGAAAAGAATTAGTATCTGTAATGGTTTCAGAAGTAGACAATGAAGATGCTGTTAAAATATTTGAAAAATAATACAACCCTCGTTTATATAGTATAAACGAGGGTCTAATTTTAATTTAATTCAGGATTTGTTGGTGTTATATATATAGTTTGATTAGTAGAATATATAACCATACCAGGTTTTGCACCGTTAGGTTTTTTTACATTTTTAATTTCAGTATAATCTACAGGAACATTAGAAGAAGTTTGAGATTTGCTATAATATGCTGCGAGGTTTGCAGCTTCAAGTAAAGTACTTTCAGGTATGTTTCCTGTATTTTTTATTATTACATGAGAACCAGGTATATTTTTAGTATGGAACCAAATATCATGTTTATTTGCAAATTTTAATGTTAAATAATCATTTTGAATATTATTTTTTCCTACATATATATCAAAACCGTCTTTTGATATGAAATGTATAGGTTTTGAAGTTTTTGATTTTTTGGTTTTATATATTTTTTTAAATTTTATATACCCAGTTTCTATTAATTCTTTTTTTATTTCTTCAATTTCATCGTAATTGTCCGCATTATTTATATTTGTTAAAACAGAATAAAGATAATCTAATTCTTCTTTGTTTTGTTCAAGTTGAGTATGGGCTGCTTCTTCAGATTTTTTTAATTTATTATACTTTTTATAGTATAATTGAATGTTTTGAGAAGGAGTTTTGTTTTCATCAAGTGGAATTTTTACCATATCATAATTTTCACTATAATAATTAGAAAGTTCAATTTCGTTCATACCTTTTTTTAACGCATATATATTAGCTGTCAAAAGCTCACCATAAAGTTTAGATGTTTCTTTATTTGAGCATTTTTCTAAAGTCTTATTAAGAATTTTATCTTTTTTTATACATCTATTTATATTATTTAAAACAATTTTTTGCAGGTCTGAACTCTTTGCTTTTAATCTATCAGCTTTATCTTTAGCATAATAAAAATTTTCTGAAAGAGTACTTGGAGATTCGTAATTGATCATTGAATAATCATTATAGCAAGTTAGTTCTAAACAATAGAAATCTAAAAGAGCATTATTTTTTTTATAAGAATTAAATATAAATTTTTTAAGTTCAATATTTTTAAGAACTTTCTTTAAAAAAGATGTAATATAATTTAAAGAAGATATATTTAATTCTATATTTTGTTTTTGTAGTCTATAGCAGATTTCTGAAGATAATGTTTTACTTACCCCGGTGAAAATTTTAGAAAAAATGTTATTATTAAATTCAATATGATTATTTATTATATAATCATTAATTTCTTCGTAAGTAAAGGTAAAAGGATTTAATTTTAAAGATTTTGGTGGATATACATATTCTATTCCAGGATAAATACATCTATAAGTATTTATATCAGGAGTAATATGTTTTATGCTATCCATGACTATATTATCCCTTTTTCTAACTAAGGTTATGTTACTGTGTCTACCCATTATTTCTATTATCAAAGAATAAATGCTATTAAATCCTAATTCATCAGTACTTTCAAAGTCTATAACGGCTATTCTATCATTATCTATTTGATATACATCTAATATTTTAGCGTTATTTATGTATTTTCTAAGAACCATACAAAACATAGGAGCTTTTATAGGGTTTGGTTTAGTTAAATTACTTAGGTGTATTCGAGGATAGTTTGAAGAAGAACTTATAAGTAATTTATAAGAAGATTTTCCTTTTCTTACATTAAGGATTATTTCATCTTTTTCAGGTTGATTTACTTTATCTATTTTTCCATTTACAAGATTAGTTTTTAATTCATCTATAATGCTATATAAAAATATTCCGTCTAGTGCCATATTATATCATCCTTTCTTAGTAGTGAAATAAAGACTTCACAAGGAGTTACCCTTTATAGTATATTATTTACAGAGTTAATAATCAATAAGTAAAGGGTGATACAAAATGTATTTTACAAAAATGCAAGGCACAGGTAATGATTTTGTGGTTATAGATGATAGAAAAGGTGTACTTAATGGAACAGAAAGTGAAATTGCAAAACAAGTATGTCATAGACGATTTGGTATAGGGGCTGACGGCATATTATTAATTAGAAAAAGTGAAATTTCTGATATAAAAATGGAGATTATAAATGCTGATGGTTCATATGCCGCTATGTGTGGAAATGGAATAAGATGTTTTGCAAGATATGTATATGATAACAAAATAGTTTATAAAGATACTATAAATATAGAAACTGGTGACGGCATTAAAATAGCTCACCTAAATATTGTAGATAATACGGTTGAGGGTATAACCATTAATATGGGTGAATTTTCACTAAATCCAGAGGATATCCCAGCTAACTGTAAAGAAAAAATAATGAATAAAAAAATATATATAAATGATAAAGAGTATACTATTAATTCTATGAAGTTAGGAGTACCTCATACAGTAGTTATGTGTAAAACTGATGATATTGATATAGAAGAGGGAAAATATATAGAAAAGTATGAGCTATTTACAGAAGGAACGAATGTTAACTTCTGTGAGGTTATAGATAAGGATACTATAAAGGTTAAAACATGGGAAAGAGGTGCAGGACCTACTTTAGCATGTGGAACAGGAAGTTGTGCATCTTTTGCTATAAGTAATATATTAGGATATATAGGAAATAAAGCTAAGGTGTTTGTTCCTGGAGGTGAACTTATCACTGAATTTAAAGATAATAAAGTGTTTATGACAGGATCTGCAGAAATTGTTTTTAAAGGAGAATTTAATTTATAAATTATAGAAATCTTATTGAAATTGTATTATTTCAGTAGGATTTTTTTATTTATTGATTAAATAAAAAAATTATGGAAATAGTATGTAATAAATGAATATTAATCACAAAATGTAAAATTTATAGTAAGAGGTGAAAAATAGATTGACTTTTCAATATTTGAATAAAGATTTAAATATAAAATCAGTATCTCTAGATGATTTATACATATCACCGGATGTCATAAAACTTATACCCAAAGAAACAGTTAAGAAATATGGAATAATGCCTTTTAAAATAATTAAAAACAAATTATTAATAGCTATGGTAAATACCTCAGATGAGACTGTTAAAGAAGAAATTAGATTTATTACTGGTATGGAAGTTATTCCTTATGTTGATACAAAGTATAATATATTTTCTGCTATAGAAAGTTATTATGAAAAGCAAACAGTAAATGAAGTCTTAGAGGACTTGAAAAATGTTAATTATATAGTTAAAGATGATGAAAATAATAATAAAATTATAGAAAATGCTCCTGTTGTAAAATTAACTAATTCAATAATTAATCAAGCTATTAATTTAAAAGCAAGTGATATTCATTTAGAACCTTTTAAAGATAATGTTAAAGTAAGATTTAGAATTGATGGTGTTTTAAATGAAATTTTGACTATACCTAGAGAAGTATATATGCTTGTAAGCACACGAATAAAAATAAAGTCAAGTATGGACATTTCTAAAAAGATGATACCTCAAGATGGAAAAATGCAGTATAAATTTAAAGATAATGTTTTAGATTTAAGAACCTCAACATTACCGATTGTAAATGGAGAAAAAATAGTAATAAGAATTTTATATAAATTTAATAATGATATACAATTAGAAGATTTAATACAAGACAATGAAGATTTAAATTTAATAAAAGATATATTAAAGCATCCTAATGGCATTGTTCTTGTGACTGGGCCAACTGGTAGTGGTAAAACGACTACTTTATGTGCAATGTTAAATTATCTAAATTCAAAAGAAAAAAATATAATTACAGTGGAAGATCCTGTAGAATATCAAATTTATGGAATAAATCAAATGAATGTAAACAATAAAGCAGGACTTACTTTTTCTACAGCACTTAGAAATATTCTTCGGCAGGATCCTGATATTATAATGGTTGGAGAAATAAGAGATTCTGAAACAGCCAATATTTCTATTAAAGCCGCTATAACAGGACATTTAGTATTAGCTACACTTCATACAAAAGATGCAGCTAGTGCAGCAATAAGGCTTAGTGATATGGAAGTATCTGACTATTTAATAGCGGATTCTTTGGTAGCTGTAATAGCTCAAAGATTGGTTAGAAAAATATGTCCTTATTGTAAAGAGGAATACATTCCTAGTAATAAAGAAAGAAAATTATTAAATTTACATGATAATATGAAAATTTATAAAGGTAGGGGATGTAAGTTTTGTAATGGAAGTGGATATAAGGGGAGAAGAGCTATATTTGAAATTATGTATTTAGATGATATACATAGAGAACTTTTGAGAAAAAAAGAAGTTTCTAAAAAGATAAAGGAGTATAGTATAAAAAATGGTATGGTGGATATAAGGAATAAGCATAGGGAGCTTGTATTAAAAGGTATTACAACGATAGAGGAAATGATGAGGAATTCTTATGGGTATATATAGATTTAAAGCAATTGATTTAAAAGGAAATTTAATTAGAGGAAAAAAAAGTGCACTTAAAGAAGTGGAATTTATTACTTCTATGAGAGAAGAAGGTCTATTCATATTAGATTATAAATTGATAAATAATGCTAATATATTAAAACTATTTAAAAAAGTTACGTCAATGGATATAGGGGTATTGTGTAAACAATTAGGTGAATTACTTAACGCAGGAATAAATATAGAAACAGCATTAGAAGTTATAGAAAATCAAAAGATAAATTATTTAATTAGAGATAGTTTAAAAATTATAAGAAGAGACATAGAAAAAGGAAGAACATTGTTTCAGAGTATAAACAAGTTTTCAAAAATTTATCCTGAATTTATGAGACAGATGATACTTATAGGAGAGAAAAGTGGAAATTTAGATGACATATTTATAAAACTAGCTAAATACTATACTGATGAACATAGAATGAAAAAGAAAATTAAGAATGCTATAATGTATCCTTTATGTGTATTAATTATGACTATAATAGTAACCCTGTTTATAACATTTAGGATAATACCTAAATTTGTTACTAATTTTATTAAATTAAATAAATCCATACCTATAGGTATACAAAGAATATTAAAGTTTAATAAAATAATAATTTCATATAAGTTCTATGTAGTTGTTTTTATTATAGGAATTATAGTTTATAAATTATACAAAAAAGGATGTTTTCAAATACTTTTAGAAAAAATCATATTTAAGTCTTCATTAGGATTGGTTTATAAAGAAATTTATGAGATTAATATTATTAAAAGTCTTAGTATTCTTTTGGATAGTGGTATTCCAATAATTACTTCCCTTGATATTATTGTTAATAGTATAAACAATAAAGTTCTAAAAGATAAATTATTAAGAGTTATTTGTGAAATAAAAGAAGGACGTAGTCTAGGAGATGCACTTAAAAAAGAAAAAATGTTCAATGACTTTTTTATATCAATGATTTCTGTTGGAGAAAAAATAGGCAAAATTGAGGAATTAATAAATAATGCTGTAAAAATTAAAGAAGAAGATATAGAAAACTTAATAAGTAGAATAGTTAAAAGTATAGAACCTATAACAATTATTATATTAGGAGTCATTATAACATTTATAATGATGAATATCTTAATGCCTATGATGAGCACTATGGATTCAATTATTTAGTTAGGAATAGGAGGAGAAATATGAAAATTAATTTAAAGGTTAAATTTCACATTAAAAGTAAAACTAAAGGTTTTACTTTAATAGAACTGATAGTAGTTATGGCAATAATATTGGTTATGGCTAGTTTTTTAATACCTAAATTTAATGGTTATAGAGGAAAGGCTCAAAGATTAAAGGTAGTAGATACAGGTAGACAAATTTATCTGACAGCTATGGAAAGTTATGCAGAAAACAATGGTAAGTTTAATAATCAAAAACTTTTGGATACTTCTAAAGAACTTTTAGGCATTGATAATTTGCAAATTCTTAATTCAGGAGAAGATAATTTTGTTATAAATTATGATGTAGATGAAAAACCATATATTTTAAAATTTAATAAAAATGAAAATGATTTTTGTATAGAAGATAGCAGCGGAAATAAATTATATTCTAACAATAATGAAAAAAATGATATAAAAACATATAGTGAAAATATAAATAATGTCACTGACAAAGTAGATGAAGGTAATAAAAAATCAAATGAAGATTAAAAAAGGATATTCATTAATAGAGCTTTTAGTGGTTTTAAGTATTTTATTTTTACTTATAGGTTATTGTGGGTTTAAGTGCAATAAATTTAAAGAAGTTTATTCAAATAATATAAAAGTAGATTTTTGTAATAACTATATACTACATATGTTGCAGAATACTTCTCTGTATTGTAAAAATAAAGATAAAAGTGGAAGATTAGATTTTGGATTTGATAATAAAGTAAAGTTTTATTGTGATGAAAAGTTAATAAAACTTTATGAAATTCCCAAAGGGTTTAAGTTTGTAAATACTGATTTATTTAACTGTAATGTAAAGATAAACAATTTAGGAGTAATATATACGGCGTGTAAAATAAGTTACAAAGATAAGAAAGAAAAATCACATGATATAACTATAAGGGTTGGAAGTCATTATGTCAAAGTTAAGTAAAAAAAGTGGATTAAGTTTAATAGAAGTTATTTGTGCGTTAGCCATCCTTTGTACAGCTAGTGCTTATATATGTAATGCTAAAATAAAGACTATATGGTTAAAGAATTATAACGAGAATATAAAAGTCAACATAGAATTATCAGAAAATTTAAAAAATAATTTAAAATATAATTATACTTACGAGGAACTACAGCAATTGTTTTCAAATAAATATAATAAAGGTAATAAACTTTATATCAATAAATAGGTTGTTGAATAATTAAAAGTACAAAAAATAAATAAGTCATCACTTTGTGATATAATGTTCTCGCTAAAAAACCATAATATACAAAGGATGACTCAAATATGATTATAACATTAAATATACAAAGCGAAAACATTTATTTTAAAATTTTTGAAACTGTTAATATTGCATTTAATAAACTTGGCATTAATACTAGAAAAGCTAAAGGTAGACCACCTAAATATTCAGATCAACAAATTGTTGCATGTATGATATATGGTGTAAATAATAGTATTTTTAGTCTTAGAGAACTTGAATATAAAATTAAACAAGATATTGTATTTCAAAAGATTATAGGTTTAAAAGAAGTTCCTGACCATTCTACATTTTCTTTAAGAGCTATAGCTTTAGAAAAATACGTGTACTATGGCATTTATGCTATGCTTATTGAACTTATAAATCCATCAACTAGAATTTGTGCTATTGATGGTACTGCATTAAGGAGCTCATTATATGATAGCGAAGCTAGGTATGGAAAAGGAACTCGACTTGGCAGATATAAAGGATATAAGTTACATTGTACCGCTTGTGTATGTGATAGTATATTACCTTTGTCATTTTCTGTAACTACTGCAAATGTATATGATAATCAAGTCCAAGGATTGTTATATGAACTAAAAACTTATAATCCATTTATTGTACTTGCCGATGCTGCTTATGATGATGCTCAATGGTTTAAAGTTTCTAAAACTCTAGAATATAATTTATTAACAGACGTAAATATGCGTAAAGCAAATAGTATAGAATCTTTTAAAGATGAATCTAGATATAAAAATGCTCTTTTTATGCAATCACCAATAGGTAAAAATTTATATAAAAATAGGCTAAAAATTGAACAATTATTTTCTATACTTAAGGGACTCTATAACCTAGAAAACCCTAGACTTTATGGACAAAAACGTTATGAACGCCATATTAAGTGGGTTCTTTTATCGTATCTTATAGACGAATTTAATAAGGTTAACAGCAAAATAAGTTCTAGAAAATATCCTTGGAATCTATAGTTTTCATCGCGCTAATGCACTTACTTTTAAAAATTTTTAAAGAATTTACTAATGCACATCTAAAATTATTAAACACATGCTCGCGCATAAATGCTTTTTAAGATTTGTAAAAATTAGTTATTCAACAACCTAAATAAAGAAAAATTAAATAGTAATAATCTAAAAACTTACGAAATGAAAGATATAGTTTCAAACATGAATAATGGGAGATTCCCATATGCAGAAATTTTTATGGAGAATGAGGAAAGGGATGTTGTCAAGGTAGTAATAAACTTAAAGTTAAAAATTGGAGAAAAGTTATATAATATAAATTCTTATTTTTATAAAGGAGATTATTAATTAGTATATGAAGAAGGGATATTCTTTAATAGAAGTTTTATTCTCATTATGTATTTTGAGTATTATTTTTGTAGTAGCTATAATAGTGCAAAAATGATTGAATAATTTTACAGTTAAATAAAACAAAAAAACATTTATACAAAATACTGTTATAATTAAGTTCTCACACAATAACAATAACAAGGAGTTATGCATAAATGTTTCAGAACTTAATTATATCAAATGAATTATCACTATACAAATTTTTTAAACAATTAAATTTTGATTTATATCTAACTAAACCTCAATTAGAGCATTTAGAAGGTACTATGACTGCTATGATTTTAAAAGGATTTAATGGTAAAGTATCTGACATAGCGGAGCTTGCTTCTAAAAGGCATAGAACTAGTATTACAAGATTTTTATCTAAAAGCAATTGGGATGAAAATTTATTAATAAATGCTTTGAAATCTAAGGTTATAGAGCTTATTTGGAATAAATCCGAGAAATCACAAAAACCAATTTATTTAATAATTGATGATACTATTTCTGAAAAAACAAAGCCCTCGTCAAAGGCAATAAATCCTATAGAAAAATGTTATTTTCACAATTCACATTTAAAAAGGAAAACAGTATATGGTCATCAATTAGTGGTTGCCTTACTTTCTTGTGATGGTTTAGTTTTACCTTACTCAATAGAAATCTACGATAAGAGTAATATGAGTAAGATAGATATAGCTACTAAATTAATTAAATCAATGCCTAAACCTGTTAATAAAGGGTATATTTTATGTGATAGTTGGTATAGTTGTAAAGCTATTTTTAAAGCTTCTGCGTTAGCAGGCTACGCTTATATTGGTGCACTTAAAACTAATAGAGTTATATATCCTAAAGGTCATGAAAGATTAGGAATAAAATTACATAAATTTGCTACTAGTTTAAATAAAGATTCCTTTGACCTCGTCAAAGTTAAAGGTAAGCATTACTATATTTATAACTATATTGGACACTTAAATGATATGAAAAATGTTTCAATAATTTTAAGTTATCCCAAAGAATCCTTTCAAAAAGAAGGTTCTTTAAAAGCATTTATATCCACAGACCTAGTATTAAAACCTTTAGATATTCTATTTAAATACACCGACAGGTGGGTTATTGAACCATTCTTCAGAGATTGCAAAAATTATTTAGGTTTAGATAGTTATCAAGTAAGAAGTGAAAGAAGTATCCTTCGATATCTTACTATAATGTTTATAACCTATACTTATTGTAAGTTATACTCAAGCAAAACTTTACAATTCAATACAGGGTTAAAATTAGCTAAAAATAATTTTAAAAAAGCTCAAATTATTTTTATTTATTCAGCAGCCTTAAACGGCCAACCTATAGAAAAAATTTTTGAAAATTTAAAAATAGCATAAAATAGTATTTATCTATTTAACTGTAAAATTATTCAATTTAAAATGCACTATTATAGTAGTAGAAATTAATATGTTGTCTAAAGAAAATTTGAGATATAAAAGAAATGTAATAGAAGATAGAGAAGAATGTTATTGTACTAATGCTCTTGATTTTATTGAAAATGAAATTAATGATATTAAAAATAAACGTATTATAATAGATGAAAACTCAATAGTCTTGCAAAAATTAGATGGAGATATAAATAAAATAGATTCAATATCAAAAGGCAATGGAGAAGGTAAGATTAGAATACTATATGATAAAGCTCAAAATGATAAAACGATTTGTAATATCATAGTAGAAGGTATAAAAAAGTTTACAATATTAAAAAAGAAAAATGTTATTTTTATAAGTATTGAATCTTTGAAAGGAAGAAACTTTGAAAAATGTATTGGGCTAAGAAAAGAAAACCAGGTTTCATAATTATATTTACACTAATTGTAGTAAGTACATTAATGTTAATTATGTTATATATTTTTAGAATTCAATTAATTCGAAATAGTTATAATAACATTCAAAAAAATATTTTACTTAAGGAAGAAATTTATAGTAAAAAAAGAGAGTGTGTATTAACTAAACTGAGTCAATATATAAAATCAAATATGAAAGAAGATATGTCTGATAGTAGTTTAAATAGTATATTGTATAAAATAAATGAAAATCATATAAATTTTCAAGATGTTTTTGTAAAGTTTGATAATGTTAATAAAAATATACTGATCTATTTTCCAAATGAAAAAGGTACATTAAGGTGTGAGGCTTATTTGTGTAGTAGAGATATGGAATCGAATAAATTAGAAATTAATCTTATTAGTATACAATATGTTGATGAGGTGATATATAAATGTTGAATAAAAATGTTTTATTAAAAGTGTCTAAAGAAAGTATAAAATTAGACAATAAGTTTAATAATAGATTTTTTAGTAAAGATATATTTAAGGATATTAGTAAAATTAAGATAAAGAACAAAAATATTTATGTAGTTATTGAGGGGGAAGAAGTTAATATAAAACTTTTGAAGGTTCCTAAAGTTACTAAATGGAACTTAAATTATTTAATTAAAAATGAGTTGATTTTTTTATATGGGAAAAAGGCTGATAATATATTTTATACTTATACTATATGGGATGAGGATGAGGAAGAAAGAGAAGTATTAGTGTTTTGTGTAAATTCAAATAAATTAAATTCTATAGAGAATGTTATTAAAAATAATAAACTAAAGAGTGTCAAGCTTATTCAATTTACTATAATAAATTATCTAAAAAACAAAGTAGATGATAAAGATTATATACTTATTTTTAAAGATGAAGATAAAATATATTTTTTGGGAATAAGTAATGAAAAATTAATAGCTAATAGAATAATAGAAAACAATATTGGGGATGAGTTCTTAATAGATATATTTAATTATACTATAGCTAAAATGAAAACATTTAATATAAAAGCTAATAATGTTTATGGAATAAATTTCAATAAAACAGATGTTATAAAATATATTGAACATAATGCATATAAGTATATTAATTTACAAAATATAAGCAAAAACAAAATAATAGAATGTTTTTCTATAAAAAGGAAGTAAGATTATGAATGAGCCTAATTTTTTACCTCTATGGTATAGAAAGAAACTGAAAAAGAGCAATGAAATTAAATTTAAAATAATAATAATTGTATTAATAAGTTGTATAGGGATTAGTGGGATTAGATATTTTAAAGAGAAAAAAAGCTTAATTAATGTAAATAATAAAATAGAGAATATTAATTTAAAGTTTAAAAAAGAGAAAGAGATACAAAATAATAATATAAAAAACAGATTATGCACAATAAATGTTTATACACAAATGAAACAAGAATTATTTCAAAAATTTAAGCTAGATGATATATCTATAAAAAAAAATAAAGTGTTAGTTAAAAAAGTATTTGATAATATACTAGATGCAACTAATTTATTAGAGTATATAGAAAAGAATAAAAATTATAATATAAGACATGTGGATATAGAAAACATAGAAGGAGATAAAATTATATTAAAACTAGATTTAAAGGTAGGTAAATATGAGTAAAAAGATAAAACTTAATTTTATGATTATAGGTATGATTATAGCATTAATATTAATTTCTATAGTAAATATTAAACAAAATAAGATTTTACTAAATAATAAAGAAAAGCTTATGAAGATGTCATCAGGACAATATTTTAATAATAAGATTGATTATAAAAAAGAAACTTATTCATACATTATAAATTAAATACAAAAATATGAATGTATAAAAATAAAAAAAGTAATTAATAATAATTATGATAAAGTAGTTACTATGAATTTAGAATTTTATGGAGAACAGGAAAAATTAGATCAATTTATAGAAGCTATGAAAGTTGAAAAAAATTTATATGAAATAAAAGATATGCAAATAAAATCAGAAGATACTAAAATATATAGGGGAAATATTAATATAAATTTTGCTGTGTGACATGTATAATTAAATTATAGATAAAATTGATACATAATATAAATCTATTTGCAAATATTCGCAAGTTTTGATAAAATATCATTGGTTAGAATTGAGTCCTAAAATATATTATTAAAATTTAATAATTGTTAATAATATGATATTAATATGAATTTTAGGGTTATAATAAAAATTTATAATAGATTAGTGGAGGGATACATAAATGATTTCAGCTGGAGATATAAGAAAAGGTACTACTTTTGAACTAGATGGACAAGTGTTTACTGTAATTGAATTTTTACATGTTAAACCAGGTAAAGGAGCTGCCTTTGTAAGAACAAAGCTTAGAAATGTTATCAGTGGAGGAGTAACTGAAACTACATTTAACCCAACAGCTAAACTTCAAGAAGCTGTTATTGAAAGAAAAGAAATGCAATACTTATATAGTGATGGGGAACTATACTACTTCATGGATCAAGAGACATTTGAACAAATTCCTTTAAACTTTGAACAAGTAGAAAATGCAATCAAATATTTAAAAGAAAATATGTATGCAGTTATAAAATTCTATAAAGGAAGTGCATTCTCAGTTGAAGCACCTAACTTTGTAGAATTACAAATTATCGAATGTGAACCAGGAATCAAAGGAAATACAGCAACTAATGCAATGAAACCTGCTAAATTAGAAACAGGAGCTGTTGTTGGAGTTCCACTATTTGTCAATGAAGGTGAAACAATCAGAGTAGATACTAGAACTGGCGAATACATGGAAAGAGTATAAAACTACCCTAAAGGGAGTGGTAAAATGAATCCTCTTATGTCAAAGGTATTTTCCTTGAAAGAAAATATAGATAAATTAAATTTAGAGGAAGATACAAAGAATAAAATATTGTTCGATGTTAGCGATATTTTATATGATATGACGCAAAAAATCCATAACATTGAAGAAAAATTATTAGAAATGGATGAATATGTTACAGTACTTGATGAAAATCTAGGAAATGTAGAAGAGGAAGTTTATGGATTTGAGGAAGAAGAAGAAGAATTTCATAGTGAAGATTATATTGATGTAGTTTGTGATAAATGTCATGAAGTTCTAGCTATTGAAAAAGAATTCATAGATAATGAAGAGAAGATGATTTGTCCTAATTGTCAAAACTCCATAAATTTAAAATAATATTTAATGAGAAATAAAGAATATCAATGTGATATTCTTTATTTTTTTTATTTTTTGGAATAATTATTAGGTTACATAAATAAAAATTTAATAAGATATTAGTTTGATTGAAAGATAAAAAAGATATTCATAATACTTAAATACTTAATAAAATATTAAAGAAGAAAGGAGGATATATTATGAGTACAAAAGATGTACTTTACATTTTACCTAAAGAACTACGAGCTAAATTAGAAAGTATTAAAAGTGTAGATAAATTGCAAGAAATAAGAATAAAGATTAATAAGAAATTAATTGTATATGTGGGGAATATAGAAATTATTGTAGATTATTTAGTAAAGAAGGAAGATATAAAAGTAATATTACAAAGAATAAGTAATTACTCTATATATGCTTTTGAAGAAGAAATTAAACAGGGATATATTACTATAAAAGGTGGTCACAGAGTAGGAATTTGTGGTTCATGTGTAATAGAAAATGAAAAAGTTAAAACGATAAAAAATATAGCTTCATTAAATATAAGAATTTGTAGAGAAGTTATAGGGTGTTCAAATAATATAATGCCATATATATTAAATAACTCTAGGGTATTTAATACTATTATCATATCTCCACCTAAATGTGGAAAAACAACTTTGATAAGAGATATAAGTAGAAATTTATCTGATGCTAAGAAAAAGATATGTATAGTTGATGAAAGAAGTGAAATAGGAGCTTGTTTTGAAGGAGTACCACAAATGAACATAGGGCTTAGAACAGATGTATTCGATAATTGTGTTAAAAGTGAAGGAATAATAATGGCAATAAGAAGCATGGCCCCTGAAGTTATAGTTTGCGATGAAATAGGAACATATAAAGATATGGAAAGTATAATAATGGCTATGAATTCGGGAGTTAATCTGATTACAACTATTCATGGGTTTGGAATAGAAGATTTATATAGAAGACCAGTTTTTAAAGAGATTTTAGAAAATAAAGTTTTTCAAAGAGCTGTGGTATTAAGTTCTATAAATGGAGTTGGAACAGTAGAATATATATATGATTTTAATAAAAAAGGTAAACTCTGGGGGAATAATATGTATTTAAAAATACTAGGATGTGCTTTAGTTTTAATATCATCATCTCTTTTAGGGTTTATATATGGACAAAATCTAAAAAAAAGATTTTTTCAATTAAAAGAAGTTGAACAAGCTTTATATCAATTAAAAAATGAAATGTTGTATTCTCACAACTCATTACCGGATATTTTTAATAATGTTAGTGAAAAATGTGATGAACCTATATGTGATATTTTTAAAGAAATTTCAAAGCTTTTATACAATCAAGAAGTAGAAAGTGTATATGAAGCTTTTAAAAAGTCATTAGTAAATCATAGCTTAAAATTAAATCTTAAAAAATATGATATAGATATAATATTAAATTTATCAAAGTCATTAGGAGAAGCAGATATAGATGGACAACAAAGTATGTTAACTCTTACATTGCGTAATATAAATAGCCAACTTGATAGTGCAGAGAAGGTAATGCAAAAAAATATAAAGATGTATAGATACTTGGGATTTTCCCTTGGAGCTATATTAGTAATTATGATGTTATAGGGGGGAGAAGTTTGTTGGATGTGAGCTTGATTTTTAAAATTGCAGCTGTAAGTATACTTATAATTATTCTTGATAAAATATTAGAAAGCACAGGAAAAAAAGATTATGCAGTAATAGCAAATTTAGCAGGAATAATTATTGTTTTAATGATGGTAATAAATTTAATAAATAAATTATTTAGTACTGTAAAAACAATGTTTCAATTTTAGGAGGCACATATGGAAATAGTAAAAATAGTTGCATTTGCCTTTATTACATTATTTATAGTTCTTATGTTTAAGAATAGAAGCGATGAATTTGTAATACATATTAGTATAGCTGCAGGAATAATAATATTTCTATTTATGATAGATAAAATTACAGCTGTTATGCAGTTACTTCAACAGTTAGCACTTAAAGCAAATATAGATTTTGTATATTTAAATGTAGTTTTTAAAATACTTGGAATTGCATATTTAGCTTCATTTTGTAGTGAGATATGTAAAGATGCTGGACAAGGAAGTATAGCTTCTAAAGTGGAGTTTGCGGGGAAAATATTAATATTAGTTTTAGCAATTCCTATATTAATGGCAGTATTACAGGGAATTGTGAGAATTATTTAAAAATAGAGGAGTAAACATTATGAAAAAGTTATTATTTGTAATTATCATGTTTTTGATGATTCCTCTTAATGTACAAGCACAAACATTAACTAATAAAGGAACAACAGATTTAAATAAGGAACAAAATATGCAAGTAGAAAGCCTGTATGATTATATGAGTAATATAAAAACAAAATATGAGATGTTAAATGATGTTGACATAAAAACGTATGTTAAGGATTATATGAAAAATGGAAAAGGTGATGTTTCCAAAAGTAAGTTTATAAAAGCTTTAGCAATGTACTCTTTTAGGGAAGTTATAGCTTGTGGAAAACTTATGGCCATGATAGTTGTTATATGTATAATATGCGCTCTTATTAATAATTTAGAAAATGCTTTTAGCAATGGTAACTTATCTAATATTGCTTATTTTGCTTGTTATGCATTATTAATAATAATAATTACTAAAACTTTTTATATAGGAATAACGGCAGCAAAAGATGTCCTGAAACAGATGACCGATTTTATGGCAGCATTAATGCCTGTTCTATTAATGCTTTTAGCATCTGTTGGAGGATTTACACAGGCTGCAACTATGGATCCAATAATAATAGGAGTTACTAATATAAGTGCTAGATTATTTATGGATTTAATAATACCTATAATATCAATATCATTTGTTATACAATTTTGTAATAACATAAGTGATGATCATAAAATTGATAAATTGTCAAAATTATTAAACAAATCAGTGTTATGGATACAAGGAATCGTAATGACTATTTTTATAGGAACTATAACAATACGTGGAATGACAACAAGTACACTAGATGCAGTAACAGAGAAAACCGCTAAATTTGCTATTGATAATTTTATACCTGTAGTTGGAAAAAGCTTATCTGATGCTATATCTACTGTAGCTAGCTATTCTCTTTTACTTAAAAATGCTTTAAGCAGTATAGGATTAATTATATTAATAACAATCATAATATTCCCAATAATCAAATTATTTGCTATGGGATTTATATATAAGTTAACAGGAGCTTTAATAGAGCCAATTAGTAATGGAAAGTTAGTTAAGTGTATAGAATCAGCGGGTGATTCTATTATACTTATAACTTCATGTGTAATTAGTGTCTCGGTTATGTTTTTTATCATTATATGTATAATTGCATCGGCAGGTAAAAGCATTATAGGAATGTAGGAGGAAAATTATGATACAAAGTATTAGGCAGTGGGTTATAAGTATTGCTACGGCAATATTTTTTATAACAGCAGTGGAGATGATACTTCCTAATAATTCAATAAAAAAGTATGCTAAATTTGTTTTAGGGTTAATATTGATAACTGTTGTTATTAATCCAATAATAAAAATATTTAATAATAATTTTAATGTAGATAGTTATATTAATACGGCAACTAAATATATTGATATAAAGGAACATAAAAATGATTATGAAAAGTATAAAAAAGGTTCTATAGACAATACTGTAGGAGTTTTTGCAAATAATCTTGAAAATTTATGTTCTAAAAAATTAAAAGAAAAATATCCTAAGGATGATTATACTGTAAATGCCATTGTATCTTATGATGATGGAAAAGAAAAGTTTAATATAAGTGAAATTAGGGTTGGTGTAACAGAAAAAAGTGTACAAAAGGTAAAAAAAATAGTCATAGATAGTACCAGAGAAGTAAGTAATGAAAAGATTATAGAGAGAGGTAAATCTAAAGAGATTGTCAATTTTTTAAGCAATACTGTAGATGTATCTAAAGATAAGATAAAGGTATATAAAAAATAAAAATATATTGAAGAATTAATTTCAAGTAAGGGGTGAACTCATGGACATGAAAAAATTGTTCGATAAAGATGAATTGAAGAAAAAAATTAAAGATAAAAATGGAAAAAATTATGTTCCTAAGCTGATAATTTTAATACTTATAGGTATATTAATAACTTTATCAAGTAATTTATTAAAGGATTCTAATAGTACAAAAGTAAATGCTAGTATTGTCAATGATAACAAAAGCATTCAACAAAATAAAAGTGGAGATGTAAAAAATAAAAAAGATAGTAAGATAGCTAATCAGGAAAAAGATATAGAAGAAAAATTAAAAGATACGCTTGAAAATATTGATGGAGTTGGAAGAGTGAAGGTTATGGTTTATTTTAAAGGAGGTGAAGAGGAAATACCGGCAATAAACGTTAATGACTCTACTAGTTTGACAGAAGAGAAAGATACAAATGGAGGAACTAGAAAAGTAACTCAAAAAAATGATGGAAAAACTATAGTTATGATGAACACAGAAAAAGGTACAGAGCCTTTTGTTGTTAAAAAAAATAAACCACAAGTAAGCGGAGTATGTGTAGTTGCAGAAGGAGCAAATGACAATTTGATAAAGTTAAAAATTCATAAGGCTGTAGTTAATTTATTTGATTTAAATGAAAAGGACGTAAATGTATATTCAATGAAAAAATAACATATATGTTTAAAAAGGGACATATAAATTTAAAAAAAGGTTAAAATGAGGAATGGAGGTATTTTAATGAATAGGAAACAGGGGGTTATTATAGTTACTTTATTAGCACTTATAATTTGTGCAGGAATATTAGCCACAAGGTTAAATTCTAATTTAGATTATGTTGCAGAAAATGATATTAAAAATGGCAAGACTACAATATCTTTCAATGATTCAACCAAAAAGAGCAACAAGAGCAATTACTTTGAAGAGTCTCAGATGATAAGAGATAATAGTAATGCAAAAGCGCTTCAAGATTTAAAAGGGTTAATTGATGACGAACATACATCTAAACAACAAAGGGCAGCACTTTCTAAAAAATATAGTGATTTAGCATTAGCAGATACAAAACAACATCAAATAGAATCTGTTTTAAAGAGTAAAGGATATGAAAATGTTCTATGTTATATCCAAGATAATAAAGTAACAATAGTATTGAAGTCTTCTAAAAAATTAAGTGAAAGAGAGACAAAACAAATTCAAGATATTGTTATAGATGTTACTAAAATAAAGGATGTAGATATACAATTAAAAGAATAATATGTTTGTAAATTCATACTATCTTTGATATAATAAGCACATAGTAAATTTGTTTTGATTATCCGGATAAAGGGGGTATACCTAGATGGACGAAAACTTAAATGTGGAACAAGAAACAGATATGGAAATGGGAATTGTTAAAATATCTGATGAAGTAGTAGAAGTTATCGCAGGACTTGCTGCTTCAGAAATAGATGGTATAGAAGGAATGAGTACCACATTAGTTGGAGGAATAACTCAGATACTAAGCGGAAAAAAGAACCTGTCAAAGGGAATCAAAGTTAATGTAGAAGAAAATAGTGCTACTATAGATTTGTATGTTGTAGTGAAATATGGTATTAAAATTGTTGACGTAGCAAAAGAAGTACAAGAAAATGTTAAAAAATCTGTAGAGTTAATGACAGGATTAAAATTAACAGCTATTAATGTGTATGTACAAAATGTTGTGCTTCCTAAAGAGGAAGAGAAGATTAAAGAAAAACAAGAGTAATCATTACACCCTCTGAAAACAGAGGGTGTTTCCATGTTTAAATGTGTATAATAATAATTAATATGATAATAATTAAAATATATTTTAATTTAGATATTTAGGAGGAAATTATGAACAGAAGAAAATCAAGAGAGATAGCTATGAAATTATTATTTGAAATGAGTATTAACAAAGAGGAACTTAAGGAAATTATACATAACTTTAAGGAAAATACAGATATAAATCTTAAAGATGTTGACTTTGAATATATCAATAAGATAATTCAAGGAGTACAAGATAATATAGAAGCTATAGATAGCAAAATAGAAGAGAATTTAACAAAATGGAAATTAAATAGATTATCAAAAATGGATCTTACAATATTAAGAATTTCTACTTATGAAATTATTTTTATGGAAGATGTTCCAGAAAAGGTTGCTGTTAATGAAGGAATTGAACTTGCAAAAAAATATTCTGCTGAAAATTCACCAGCTTTTATAAATGGTGTTCTTGGAAATATGATAAAGATTCAAAAATAAATCTTTGGAGGTACATTATGGGGACAAAAATAGATGGTAAAAAGCTTGCTGAGGGTATTAAGAAAGAATTAAAACAATACATAGAGATTAAAAATAATGAAAATCAAATACCAATATGTATGGCAAATATACTTGTTGGAAATGATGGTGGATCTAAATATTACGTGAATAATCAAAACAAGTTATGTAATAAATTAGGTGTGAAAGTAAAAAGTATATATTTAGATGATACAGTAAAAGAAAATGAACTCTTACATATTATTAATGGATTGAATGAGGATAAAGAAGTTCATGGAATAATACTTCAGCTACCACTTCCAAAACATTTAGATGAGGCTAAGATAACTTCAGCAATAGATGTTACTAAAGATATTGATGGGCTTAGCAGTATAAGTGTTGGTAAGTTGTATAAAGGTGAAAAATGTTTTGTACCATGTACACCAAGAGGAATAATAGAAATAATTAAAAGTTGTAATGTAAAAATAGAAGGAAGCAATGCAGTTGTAATTGGTAGAAGTAATATTGTTGGAAGACCTGTTGCACAATTATTATTAAAGGAAAATGCAACTGTTACAATATGTCATTCTAAAACTGAAAATTTAAAAGAAATATGTTCTAAAGCAGATATATTAGTAGCCGCAGTTGGAAAGCCAAAGTTTATCACAGAAGAATATGTTAAAGAAGGTGCAGTAGTCATAGATGTTGGTACTTCATCAGTAGATGGGAAACTTATAGGAGATGTATGCTTTGATGAAGTTATAGAAAAAGCGGGTTTTGTAACTCCAGTACCAGGAGGAGTGGGAGCTATGACTACTACTATGCTTATAAAAAATCTTTGCGAAGGATTGAAATAAAATGCATATAAAGACTTTAAGTGTTTCTGAGTTAAATATTTATATAAAAAGGATAATAGATAATGATTTTATATTAAAAAATACTCAAATTAAAGGCGAAATTTCCAACTTTAAGTTTCATAATAGTGGACATGTGTATTTTTCATTGAAAGATAAGCAAAGCAAAATAAATTGTGTTATGTTTAGGTCATATACTGAAAATTTAAATTTTATCCCTCAAAATGGAGACAATGTAATTATTAAAGGAAGAGTCTCAGTATATCAAAAGGATGGAGTATATCAATTTTATTGTGAAGAAATAGAAAAAGAAGGTATAGGAGACTTATTTGTAGCTTTTGAAAAATTAAAGAAAAAGTTATATGAAGAAGGATTATTTGATGAAGAACATAAAAAGAGAATACCTTTATATTCTAAAAAGATAGGAGTTATAACTTCAGCCACTGGAGCAGCTATTAAAGACATAATAAACGTTTCTAAAAGAAGAAATAGAGGAATTGAAATTTTAATTTATCCATCACTAGTACAAGGAGAAAATGCTAGTGACAATTTAATACAAGGTATAAAGTATTTAGACTCTAGAGATGATATAGATTTAATAATAATAGCAAGAGGAGGAGGCTCTATAGAAGAACTATGGGCCTTTAATAATGAGGCATTAGCCTATGAAATATATAGATGCAGTACACCAATTATAAGTGGAGTAGGTCATGAAACTGATTTTACTATTTGTGATTTCGCAAGTGATATGAGAGCATCTACTCCCTCAGCTGCTGCTGAATTAGCAGTTCGTAGCCTAGAAGAGATAAATGGAAATATTGAAAATTATAAGGAAAAATTATATAATTTAATAAAACATACAATGAACTTAAAATTAAAACAATTAAATTCTTGTGAAAATGCTATAAAAGTAAATAATCCACTGAATACTATAGTAAATGAATACATAAAAGTAGATAATTTTAAAAATAAACTTTGCCATGAAATACAATCTAAAATACAATATGAAAAAATAAAACTTTCAAAAGTAAATTCTTTACTTAATGCGTATAATCCATTAAATATTTTAAGTAAGGGATTTTCTATTATTCAGGATGAAATGAATAATGTAATTTCTACTAAAGATAATATAAACAAAGATGATAGCATAAAAATTACATTTAAAGATGGAGAAACTAAGGTGAAAGTAAGTGAGGTTTATAAACTTTAGTTATCATTAAAAAATGGAGGATCATAATGGCAAGAAAAAAGGAAACTTATGAAAGCTTAATTAGTAAGTTGCAAGAAGTTGTTGATGAAATGGAAAGTGAAGAAATATCTTTAGAAGGTTCTATGAAGAATTATGAAGAAGGTATAAAAATTTGCAACAAACTTTATAAAATGCTTAATGAGGCAGAAGCGAAGATAAAAGTATTAAGCGATAATGAAGAAAAAGAATTTGCTGGGAATGATGATTAAATGGATATAAATATGTTAAAAATAGAAATAAACAAGTGGTTAAATGATTATTTTAAAAATAAGGGAAGTTACAATAAACTACTATATGATTCAATGAAATATAGCATTGAAGTAGGAGGGAAAAGGATAAGACCTATTTTAATGCTAAGTACTTATAGTATATACAAAGATAATTATAAAGATATAATGCCTATGGCATGTGCTATAGAAATGATTCATACTTATTCTTTGATACATGATGATCTTCCAGGAATGGATAATGATGATTTAAGAAGAGGAAAACCAACTAATCATAAGATATTTGGAGAAGCTATCGCTATTCTTGCAGGTGATGGACTTCTAAATGAGGCTATGAATATTATGTTTAATTATTCATTAGATCATGATAAAATAGCACTTATGGCATCTAAAGTGATTTCAGAGGCAGCAGGTGCTGAAGGTATGATAGGTGGTCAGGTTGTAGATATTATAAGTGAGGGTCAAAAGATATCTATAGATAAACTAAAATATATGCACAAAAATAAAACTGGTCAATTAATTAAAAGTTCCATTATAGCAGGTGCAATTTTAGGTGGAGCATGTAAAGAAGAAATAGAAATTTTAGATGAATTTGGTTCAAAACTTGGATTAGCATTTCAAATCAAAGATGATATATTAGACGTTATAGGGGATTCAAAAGTTTTAGGCAAAGAAGTGCATAAAGATGATGAAAATAATAAAACTACGTTTATATCTTGCTTTGGGTTAGAAAAATGTAAAGAGTTATGTGTAGAGTTAACGGATCAATGTATAAAACTATTATCTTCTATAGGTAAAGATACAAAACAATTAGAGAATATAGCATTATTCTTGATGAAAAGAGAGTTTTAAATGAGTTTTGAAATATTATAAATGTATGCTATAATCCCTATATAAATAGTGGTGAATGGTTAATAACAAAATTATAAGAAAAAACGCTCTATTAAAGCAACGCAGATGAAATAAAAAGGAACGATGATAATATGAGTGGAATAATTGATAATTATAAAGAACTTTATCAGCTAAAAGATATGTCTTTTTCTCAATTAGACAAATTTGCAGAAGAAATTAGAAACTTTTTAGTAAATAAAGTTTCTAAAACAGGAGGGCATTTAGCGTCTAATTTAGGAGTAGTAGAACTTACATTAAGTTTATATAAAGTTTTTAATTTAAATAATGATAAAATCGTATGGGATGTTGGACATCAAACTTATGTTCATAAAATACTTACTGGAAGAGCAGAGAATTTTGATAATTTAAGAAAATATGGTGGCATGAGTGGTTTCCCTAAAAGATGTGAGAGCAAATACGATTTTTTTGAAACAGGTCATAGTAGTACATCAATTTCTGCTGCTTTAGGTATGGCAAGAGCAAGAGATTTAAAGGGACAAAAGCATAATGTTATTGCTGTAATTGGAGATGGTGCATTAACAGGGGGAATGGCTATTGAAGCCTTAAATGATGTAGGTGATAAAAAAACCAATTTGATTATTATATTAAATGATAATCAAATGTCTATAGGAAAAAATGTTGGAGGAGTATCTACATATTTAAGTAGAATTAGGATTGATCCAAAGTATAATAAATTCAAAGCAGATTTTAATGATGTTTTGAGAAAGACTAATATAGGGAATGGAGTTGCTGATTCCATAAGTAAGATTAAATCTGGAATAAAGCAAATTTTAGTTCCAGGAATGTTTTTTGAAGAGATAGGAATAAAGTATTTAGGTCCTATAGATGGTCATGATATAAGAGAACTTACTAAGGTTATGACTATGGCCAAAGAAATAAAGGGACCTGTTTTAATACATACAATTACACAAAAAGGAAAAGGATATAAATTTGCGGAGAAGGATCCAGATAGATTTCATGGAATTGGAGCTTTTAATTTAGATACGGGAAAAGTATCTAAAATAAGCGGAAATACATATTCTAAAGCTTTTGGCAGTAGTATAGTTGAACTAGCAAAGGAAGACAACAGAATAGTGGGAATCACTGCTGCTATGAGAGATGGAACCGGACTTAAAGAGTTTAGTGAAAAATTTCCTAAACGTTTTTTTGATGTAGGAATTGCAGAACAGCATGCAGTAACACTTGCAGCGGGGATGGCAAGAGAAGGATTAAGACCTATATTTGCTGTATATTCTACGTTTTTGCAAAGGGCTTATGATCAAGTTATTCATGATGTGTGTCATCAAAATTTACCCGTTATTTTCGCCATAGATAGAGCGGGCATAGTAGGTAGTGATGGAGAAACACATCAAGGAATTTTTGATTTATCATTTCTTAATCATATGCCTAATATGACTATCATGTGTCCTAAGAATCTTAGTGAGATGAAATATATGTTTAAGTGGGCTATAAATCAAAATTGTCCTATTGCTATAAGATATCCAAGAGGTGGAGATGTTATAGATTTACATGTTAAAGAGAATTACATAAAAGGAAAATGGGAAGTATTAAAAGATAACGGTAACATATCTATAATTGCTACTGGAAAAATGGTAGCTATAGCTATGAAGGTTTCTGACAAAATGCAAAAATTAGGAATTAACGTAAACGTAATAAATGCATGTTTTGTTAAACCACTTGATAAAGCTTTGATAAAAAAGTTAATTTTAAAAGATCATAAAGTTATAACATTAGAGGATAATGTTATAACTGGTGGATTTGGAGAAAGCGTTCTTCAGTGTATAAATACTTTAAAGCAAGATAGTCAAGTTAAGGTTTTAAATTTAGGATTTCAAGATAATTTTATACCTCATGGTAGTGTTGATACTTTATATAAAGTAAATAATTTAGATGTAGATGGAATAATAAAAAGTATAGTTAAAATTTTATAATTGGAGTATCTTTAAATTTAAAGGAGTTAAGTTATGAGCAATGTCAAAAGTGAGAGATTAGATGTTCTTTTAGTTGAAAAGAATATTTTTGAATCAAGAGAAAAAGCTAAAATTGCCATTATGGAAGGAAAAATATTCGTAAATGGTCAAAGAGTAGACAAATGTGGTCAAAAAGTAAAAGTAGATTCAGATATTGAATTTAAAGGCGAAGTTATGCCATATGTAAGTAGAGGCGGATATAAATTAGAAAAATCAATGAAAAGCTTTAATATAGAGCTTGAAGGAAAGTCATGTATGGACATTGGTGCTTCAACAGGTGGATTTACTGATTGTATGCTTCAAAATGGTGCTATAAAAGTCTTTTCTGTAGATGTTGGATATGGTCAATTTGCATGGAAATTAAGAACTGATCCAAGAGTTGTTTGTATGGAAAGAACTAATGCTAGATATTTAACGTTTGATGATTTAGGAGAATATCCTGATTTTGCAAGTATTGATGTATCATTTATATCCTTAAAAAAAATAGTACCAGCTGTTGCAAATTTACTTTCAGAAACAGGAGAGGTAGTTGCACTAATCAAGCCACAATTTGAGGCTGGAAGAGATAAAGTCGGAAAAAAAGGTGTTGTAAGAGAAGCAAGTACTCATAAAGAAGTAATTAATGATATATTGACTTTCTTAAAGGAAAATAATTTAAGGATTAAGGGACTTGATTATTCACCTATAAAAGGACCGGAAGGAAATATAGAGTATTTAGTATATTTTACAAAAAACAAGAATTATGATAAGGAATTTGACTTTAATATTATAGACACAGTTGTTAATTCTTCACATGAGGACTTATAGTTGGAGGAATAATGAAAAATATAGGTTTAAATATTAATAGTAGCAAATTTATAGATGAAAGTATAATAGAAAGTATTATAAATAAAATAAATAAATATATTTCAGATGCTAAAGTTACAATCTATAAAGACTCTAGAGGACTTGATTCTGCTAGTACATATGATCTTGATATAATTATAGTTTTAGGTGGAGATGGTACCATTCTTAGGACAGCCAGAGCAGTATCTAAATATGGAGTACCTATATTTGGAATAAATATGGGTCATCTTGGATTTTTAACAGAAGTAGAAATTTCTGAGTTTGAAGAAGCTATTAAAAAATTGAGTTCACATGACTATATAATAGAAGATAGAATGATGTTAGAGTGCAATGTTAATAATCAAAATAAAAATGCAAAATATATTTCATTAAATGATATAGTAATATCAAGAGGAACATTATCAAGAATATTAAACTATGAGATTTTTATAGATAATAAGCTTTATACGTCATTTAATTCTGATGGAGTAATTATTTCAACTCCTACAGGTTCTACAGGATATGCACTTTCAGCTGGTGGACCAATAATTTATCCTACTTTAGAGGTTATGTCGGTAATACCTATATGTCCACATTCTATGAAAAACAGAAGTATAATGATAGAAAGTGATAGTAAAATTGATATTAAGATAAATCATAAAAGAGAAAGTGTATTTTTAACATTAGATGGGCAAGAAGCTATTGAACTTGATAAATGTGAAGAAATTATAATAAAAAAATGTAATTTTAAATGTAAACTTATAAGAATACATGGGTATGATTATTTTGAAGTATTAAGGAAAAAAATATTTTAGTAACTTAAGGAGATGGAAGATGAAAATTCAACGACATTCTAAAATTTTAGAAATAATAAATACAAAAGATATAGAAACTCAAGAAGAACTTGCAGAAGAGTTAAAAAAAAGAGGCGTTGATGTTACACAGGCAACTGTATCTCGTGATATTAAAGAACTAAAATTAATTAAGGTTTTATCAGAAAATGGAAATTACAAATATGCTACTATATCTAAAAGTGATAGTTTTATAACTAATAAGCTAGTTAATGTATTTACAAATACGGTAATAAGCGTTGAGAGTGTACAAAACTTTGTTGTAGTAAAAACTTTATCAGGATCAGGGTCCGCAGCGGCGGAATCTATTGATTCTATGAATTTTGATGGAATCGCTGGAACTATAGCAGGAGATAACACTATATTTATACTAACTATGAATGAAGATAAAGCTCAAGAAATAGTAAAAAAACTAAGGAAGATGCTTTCTAACAAATAGGAGGTTTGTTATGCTTCTTCAATTAAATATTAAAAATTTTGCTTTGATAGAAGAATTGACGATTAATTTTGAAAAAGGTTTCAATATATTAACAGGAGAAACTGGAGCTGGTAAATCTATATTAATAGATGCAATAAATTATGTTTTAGGTGGAAAATTTAATAAAGGATTAATAAGAACAGGTGAAAATAGAACCTTTGTAGAAGCTATATTTGATATAGAAAATACTACTATAGCAAATGTATTAAAACATATGGATATTTCTTGTGAAGATCTATTGATTATAAGTAGAGAAACTTTTAAATCAGGAAAAAGTGTTGTTAAAGCAAATGGGAAATCATTATTAATTGCAGATATAAGAAAAATTTCCAGTATATTAATAAATATCCATGGACAGCATGATAATCAAGAATTATTAAATTCAGCAAAACATATTTATTATCTAGATAAATTTGGAGAAAAATTATTAAATGACTCTTTAAATAAGTATAGTATTAGTTATGAAAAATTATTACAAATAGATAATAAAATAAAAGAATTTGGTATGGAAGATGGAGAAAAAGAAAAATTAATGGATTTTCTTAAATATCAAATAGAAGAAATAGAAAATTTAAAATTAAAATCTGGTGAAGATAAAGAATTAGAAGAACAATATTCTATACTTAATAATGCTGAAAAAATAACTAATGCATTATCAGAAAGTTATAACATATTATATAATAGCAGTGATAATTATACATCTGTTTATGATTTATTAAATAGGGTTATTCGTGAAATTAGAAGTGTTGAAAATCACATGGAAAAAGTAAAAGATATAGCAGATTCTTTAGAAGAGTGTTATTTTAATATAGAGCAAAATGTAACTGATATTAGAAATATTCAAAATACAGTTATATATGATAAAAATGAATTAGAATTTATAAATAGTAGAATATTTCAGATAGATTCTCTTAAAAGAAAATATGGAGCTACTATTGATGAAATACTATTATATAAAGATAAAATACAAAATCAGTTTGATGAAATGAGCAATAGTAATAAAATCATAGAAGAATTAAAAATAAAAAGAAATAATATAATAGAAGAGTTAAGAAAACAAGCTCAAATTATACATAATATAAGATTAGATGTTAGTAGTATATTAGAAAAAAGAATAAAGAAAGAACTTGATTATGTTGGTCTTGAAAAGAGTGTTTTAAAAATTAATGTTGATTTTAAAGATGACTTTTATATAAACGGATGTGATAAAGTTAAATTTTTAATATCAACTAATCCAGGTGAACCATTACAACCTTTAGATAAAGTAGTGTCTGGAGGAGAATTATCTAGAATAATGCTTAGTTTAAAAACGACATTTGTTGATAAAGATGAAATACCATCAGTAATATTTGATGAAATAGATACTGGAATAAGTGGTAGAGTGGCTCAAAGAGTGGCTGAAAAAATGTATTTAATTTCAAGAGGACATCAAGTATTTTGTGTGACACATCTTCCTCAAATAGCTAGTATGTCTGATAATCATTTTTTAGTTTTTAAGGACGTAAAAAATGAAAAAACATATACTAATATAGTACCAATTACTAATGAAGAAAAAGAAAGTGAAATAGCAAGAATGATTGGTGGATCTGAAATTACAGAATTAACGTTAAAAAATGCTAAAGAAATGGTTAATATAGCACTTAAGAGAAAAAATGAATTACTATAATATAAAAAATTCATAATCAGTATATGATTATGAATTTTTTTTTCGTTTTTTTTTTAATAATTTCAGATATTTGTTTCATTAATAAAGTATTACTTTATATACATCTATACAATAGCATAATTAAATTCTAAAAGGGAAAATTAAACTTGAATAAAAAAGTATGTTATGCAGGAGGTAAAAATAAATGAAAAATAAAATGAAATGCATAATATGCTGGAGTTTAGTTCCTATATTTATGTTAATTGCTCTTGCATGTTTTCAGATTTCACATATTCCTAATACCATTTTTATAAGAAAAAATCAGCAATTAAACTCCAATTATATTATAAAATTAGGAATGAATAAATTAAAGTTAAACAATAGTAAAAGTGATTATGATAAAAGTATAAGTGTAAATTTATTGGGAGTTTTGCCTATAAAATCGGTTAGTGTAAAATCAGTACCACAAATTTATGTATATCCTGGAGGAACTCCAGTAGGAGTCAGACTTAGTACAAAGGGAGTGTTAGTAGTATCTTTATCAGATATACAATCAGAAAAAGGAAAAATTGTAAGTCCAGCAGCAGAAAGTGGCATACAAGTAGGAGATATGATCATAAATATAAATAATAAGCCTATAAATTCATCAGAAGATCTTATTAAAGAAATAAATTTGAATAAAAAAAATAATTTAAATGTTACAATAGAAAGAAATGGGAAGATTCTAGATAAAACAATAGTTCCTATAAAAGATAAAGTAAATAATGTTTATAAAATAGGTTTATGGGTCAGAGATTCAACTTCAGGTGTTGGAACTTTAACATTTTATGATAAAAAAACTAATAAATTTGCTGCATTGGGACATCCTATAACAGATGTTGATACTGGAAATGTACTAAAAATTGACAAAGGTGAAATTGTAGAATCTTCTATAATATCTGTGAGAAAAGGACAAAAAGGAAGTCCTGGGGAACTTAGAGGAATATTTATGAATGAAGAATCTATATTAGGTAGCGTAAGCAAAAATACGTTATGTGGAATATACGGTAAATCAAAAAGTAGCTTAGTTTGTAATAAATACAATAAACCTCTTAAAATAGCATTAAGAAGCGAAATAAAAGAAGGACCAGCTAAGATTTTAACAACTATTGATGGAACTGAACCTAAGTTATATGATATAAAAATAGAAAAATTGCTTTTTCAAGATGTTCCAGGACCTAAAAGTATGGTTATTAAAATAACTGATAATGAATTATTGAATAAAACTGGGGGAATAGTTCAAGGTATGAGTGGAAGTCCTATAATTCAAGATAATAAACTGGTAGGAGCTGTAACACATGTTCTTATAAATCGTCCAGATGTTGGTTATGGAATTTATATAGAATGGATGCTTAAAGATGCGGAAATACTACAAAATAACTAGAAATTATTGCAAAAGAATAGTAAAATAAAAGATAGCTATCGCTATCTTTTATTTTAAAATTTTATCCTAAATTTAATAATAGTTCCTAAAAAAGAAGGAATTATTATAGTTTTGTCGAAATAGTAAATTGTTAAGAATTGGAATTGAATATTAATAAGGGGGATATAGAATTTATGGAAAACAATAAAATAAGTGTAGTAATTGCAGATGACAATAAGGAATTTTGTAATATTTTAAATGATTATCTTTTAAATCAAAGAGATATTGTAGTAACTGGTGTTGCTAAGGATGGTATAGAAGCACTAAAGTTAATACAAGAAAAAAAGCCAGATTTATTAATTCTTGATATAATAATGCCTCATTTAGATGGTCTTGGTGTTTTAGAAAAACTAAGTACTATAAATATAGATCATTTGCCTAGAATTATTGTACTTTCAGCAGTAGGACAAGACAAAATAACTCAAAGAGCTATAACTTTGGGTGCAGATTATTATGTTGTAAAACCTTTTGATATGGACGTATTTACAAAAAGAATAAGACAAATGTTCAATAATACTATATCGAATGAAGGGATTAAAAAGGTTGCAACATTAATAGAAACAGAAGAAATTAATATTGTTAAGAATGAGCCTATGGATTTAGAATCAGAAATTACCAATATAATACATGAAATAGGGGTTCCAGCACATATAAAAGGTTATATGTATCTTAGAGAAGCTATTAGTATGGTTGTAAATGATGTTGAACTTTTATCAGCTGTCACAAAAGAATTATATCCATCTATAGCTAAGAAATATAATACCACTGCTAGCAGAGTAGAAAGAGCTATAAGACATGCTATAGAAGTAGCTTGGTCAAGAGGACAAATAGAAACTATAAATAGAATTTTTGGCTACACTATTCACAATGGAAAAGGAAAACCAACAAACTCAGAGTTTATAGCTATGGTTGCTGACAAGTTAAGATTAAAAAATAAAGTTAGCTAGGCTTGATAAAAACAGGGTTGACGATTAGTTCGTTTTTTACGGCACATACAAATTATGGGATATTTATGTACAAACTCATGAAAATAATAAAAATAGACTTTCTTCATTTATAAAAGACAATGAAGGAAGTCTATTTTTATGAAAAAAATTAATTTTTTATGTTTTACTGTAATTCAAAAAATTTGTCTAGAAAAACAATGATGTCTTATAAACAAATTATTTTAAATAAAACATTTATAAAAGATATAAATTATTCTATGATTAAATATTTGGAATATTATTATATATGAGTAACAGTATAGAATAAATACAAAATACTTTAAAATACATATAAGTAAAAATAAAGAGTAAATTATGAATTTTTATTTAATTATATTAAAAAACAGTCATAATGCTTTTTTTTCAACATGATAACATTTATAATAAATATAAATAAATGTTAGCGAAATAAGTTATTATAACGAGTAATAAAAATAAAATGCTAACAATATAGAAGTTGGAGGGTACATATGAAGAAAAAGGTTTTATCAATATTAATTATGTTAGGAATGTTGTCAGTTCCAAATGTTGTACAAGCTAGTGAAAATATTAATGTAAATAAGTTTTGTATACAAAATGGATGTAAAACATCAACAGTTATGTATGAGGAATTTTTAAAATTTATTTATAAGAATTTAGAACCACAAACTAAAAAATATTTTTGTGGTGGAGAAGAAGTAGTACAATCATTATGTAAATATACTTTAATAAATAATGATTGTAATGTACGTAACTTAAATTGTGTAAATTATATGTATAATATGATTAATAAAGAATTTGAATATAAAGATAATTGTTATAATAGTATTAAACTAGTTGAACTTCAAAAAAGTGATATTTTAAAAGAGATACCCTTAGATAGGGATGTTAAAATAAGTAACAATGATATTAAAGAAGAAACTGAAGTAAAAACAGAAGAACAAACAAATCCACAAGTTGATCAAGAAGTTAAATCACAAGATAAGGTAGATACAAAAGTAGAAAATAAAGAAGAAGTAAAACCAAATTCAGAAGTTAAATCAATAGAAAATAAAGATGAAAAATTATCATCAAATTATAAAAATGAAGTAAATAAAAGAATGGTACAATTAGTTAACGAACTTAGACAATCTCAAGGGGTAGCTCCTCTTAAAAGCGTAGATATATTGAATAATTTAGCTGAAAAACGTTCACAATATATGGCTACAACAGGAGAGTTTTCTCATAACGATAAAAATGGAAATTTTATATTCAAAGAAGACTTAGATAAAATTAATTATAAATGGAATAATGTTGGAGAGAATATAGCGCAAAATTATTATTCTAATGATCCGGATAAGTTAGCAGAAGAACTATTTAATCAATGGAAAAATTCTCCGGGACACTATAAAAATATGATAAATTCAGATTTTAATGAACTAGGATTTGGAATAGGTATGACACAAGATAGAAAAGTCTATGCAACACAAGGATTTGTAGGAAGAAGATAGATCTTAATATAATAAAAATGCATTGGTTATAATACCAATGCATTTTTTATAAGGTCAATTAATTCACCAAATTATTCAATGTACTATAATCAAGATACAATATTAGTATTTATTACAATAATATAATTTTGTTGAAAAAAACAGAATTTTCGATTAAAATGTAAATTACAATTAATTATTCTGAAAAATAAAATTAGTTTGATAATAAATATAATATTGAAAGGAATTATGGTATGAATAAATATACTATATTAACAGATTCATGTTGTGATTTGCCTATAGATTACTTGATAAACAATAATGTAAGTTATGTAAGTCTAACTTATAGGCTAGATGATAAAGAATTTTATGATGATTTTGGACAAAGTGTAAAATATACAGAGATTTATGATTATATGCGAAAAGGTAATATACCTAAGACTTCTCAAGTTAATCCTCAGGCTTTTTATAATGTTTTTAAAGAGATATTAGATAAGAACCAAAATATTTTATATATATGTGTATCTTCAGGATTAAGTGGCACATATAATAGTGCTAATATAGCAAAAAGTATGATATTAGATGAATACAAGGAGAGTAAAATAGAAATTGTAGACGTATTAACTGCATCTTTAGGACAAGGATTAATGGTAATGAAATCTGTGGAGATGAAAAATGCGGGAATGGATTTAGAGCAAACTGCTAAAAAATTAGAAGATATAAGATTTAAATTAAATACTTATATAACGGTGGATGACCTTAATTATTTAAAAAAAGGAGGAAGAATTTCTAGTACTGCTGCTTTAGTTGGAGCTGTACTTCATATTAAACCAATTCTTACATTAAATGATGAAGGAAAGGTTATTTCTATACTCAAGGTAAAAGGAAAAAAGAGTCTTATTAGAAAGTTATCAGAAATTGTCTGTGAAAAAATAACAAATCCTGAACAAGAAGAAATATGTATATGTCATGCAGATTCTGAATTTCAAGCTGAAAAATTAAAAGAAGCAATATTACAAAAGATTCAAGTTAGAAATGTAGTAATAAATGATATAGGACCAGTGGTGGGAACTTACGGTGGTCCAGGAGCTTTAGCAGTATTCTTTATTGGAGAACACAGACAAAATCATGTTATAGATGTTTAAAATTATATATAAGAATGTGCTAGATACTTATATTAATCTAAGCACTGATAAAAATTGGGTAATTATAGTTAGTACAGAAATATAAAATAAATATTAAAATAGATGTGTTTAAGCACATCTATTTTTTAATATATATGTTATAAAATAGATATTATAAAGAATAAGTTATTAATATAAGACTTTCTATATGTTATTTATTTTTAGATTAATAAATATATTATTAATGGTGCTAAAAAGTTAACCTTTGTTTAATAGGGGGAAGTAATATATGAGATATAGGTTAGATAGAAAAAATCTAGATGTTAAATGTATATATGATACAAATAAGTATTTAGTGCAAAGTAATCATGAGGATGAGTTTATACTATTATTACAAGAAAATTATTTTTCACAAGAAGAATTAGATATATTTTTTAAAAATACCTTAAAGGAAGTTATAAATGATTATAAAGCTATAGATATATTAAAAAGGTTACATGACGAGGGGTTATATTTATTAGTAGCTATAAAAAATATAAGTTCTCAAATAAGTTATGGAAAAAAATGCTACTGCATTTACAATAATGGTGAAATGATATTTTTAGATGGATTCGGAAATCAAATAATATTTAAGAATCAAGAAGATTATAAAATTTATTATACAGTTGTAATAAAAAGAATAGAAAATATAGTAAAATATCCTACATTAGAAGAATATATTGAAGAGTTAAAAAACGTAAAAATTATGAGAAAATTTAGACATCATGTTAAAGTTAAATATAATATAGAATATTATTTATATTTTGGAAAAGAAGTTAGAGTATGTGATAAACAAGACAATATAATTAACTTAAATAGTTATGAATTAAGTGCTGAAATAGAAGATGTAGAATTGGAAAGTAAATAAATATAAGCAATTTTACATAAACCTTGTTTTTATTGAGAACATTAAAATATAGTGTTAAAATTAAAAATAATAAATGCTAAATTATTACACAATAAAATTTTTTATAGATGTAGGAGGAATTATAATATGAATTTTACTGAAAAAACTATAGACGAAGTTAATAAATATAATGGAAAAATAATAAAACTAGATATTAGAACCGTAGAATTACCTAATGGTAAAACATCTACAAGAGAAATTGTTAAGCATCCTGGTGGAGTAGCTATTTTAGCTTTTAAAGATAAAGATACTATATTACTAGTAGAGCAATTTCGTAATCCCTTGGAAAATACTATATTAGAAATACCGGCAGGTAAATTAGAGCCAAATGAAGAAATTGAGATATGTGGAAGAAGAGAACTAGAAGAAGAGATAGGATATAAAGCAAATAAGTTTACTTATCTTGGTAAAATAGTAACTAGTCCTGGATTTTGTAATGAATGTATTTATATATATAAGGCAGAAGAATTATATGAAGGTATTATTGGTGGAGATGAAGATGAATTTATCAATACACATGAAATTAAAATTGAAAAACTAAAGGAAATGATAAAAAATGGAGACGTAATAGATGGTAAAACCATAGCCGCACTTACATTTATTTAAATTATGCATATTCCTCCTCTTGCAATCATAAATATATAAAAGATTATAACAAGAGGAGGAATAAGTGGTGAGAAATAAAAAGATATTTGGAAATCTAGCAGAACATATACACAAAAATTTAATATTATATATGGTTACATTTTTATTTGTATGTATAGGGATAGTCATAGGAATATATACAGTCAAATATATGGACAAGGCAGATAAGAACAATCTAGTTGATTTTTTAGTGAGTGTTACTAAGAAGATTAATCCTAAAAATATAGATAATAAATATGTTTTTATACAAGCATTAAAAAACAATATGATTTTTATTTTGGCAATATGGTTTTTAGGACTTACAATGCTAGGTGCACCTATAATATTTATTACTGATTTAATTAAAGGATTTACTATAGGATTTACATCTAGTTTAGTTATAAATGGTTTAGGAGCAAAGGGAATATTGCTTAATTTATTAATTCTTTTTCCGCAGAATATAATTTATATACCAGCTATAATAATTTTATCTGTTATTGCATCTGAATTTTCTTTGCGAATATTAAAAAATGGATCACATATGATTATGGACAAGAGTAACAATTGGGTTCAGATAGTAACGTATTCTACAACGTTTTTACTAGTTAGTGCTTTTATGTTTATAGGATTTGTTATAGAAGGTTATATATCGCCTAATATGGTTAAAATTATAGTATCTAATATAGGAAGTATTTTACCATGATAAAGTCTAAAGAAATTTGTAAGTTAATTATACTACTTATAAAATGCTATATTATAATTTTGATATTGGGATTTGGCTTACCGAAGTTATTAGGAGTTATATTAGAAATGTTTATGAAAAATTGCAATACATATAATAATAGTACTTTAGTATTCAATTTATTAAATGAAAAAAATAATATATTATGCTATTATAAATATATAATTGAGATGTATTTTTCGTTTTAAAGAGTGAATATAAAGATTATAGATAGTTGAGGAATATTTATGGAAAAATTTTTATCTAGATATATAGAAGATATGTTAAAAAAAGAACTAAGTAAAAATACTATAGAAGCTTATAAAAGAGATTTACTTAAGTTTGGAGAGTTTTTAAATAGGCGACATGAGGATATATTAGATAGTGATATGGTTAGCATAATGGCTTATGTACAAACCTTAAAAAAAGAAGGAAAAGCAGACAGTTCAATAATAAGAAGTTTAGTTGCTATTAGAAATTTTTATAAATTTCTAATAAAAACTGGACAAAATATAGATAATCCATTGATAAATTATGAAGTACCTAAAAATAAAAGAACACTTCCTGAAATTCTTACTGTAGATGAAGTTGATAAATTTCTGTCTGCTCCAGATTGTAATGAATATAAAGGAATACGTGATAAAGCTATGCTAGAACTTATGTATGCAACAGGTATGAAGGTATCGGAACTTCTTAGAATAACAATTTTTGATGTGAATTTAAGATTAAGTTATATAAAGTGTAAAGGAGCAAAAGATAAGGAACGTATAATTCCTATAGGAAGTTATGCTGTAAATTGTTTAAATGAATATTTAAAAGTAAGAGATAGCATGAATGCAGATAATTCAGAATTGTTATTTTGCAATTTAAGGGGAGGCAAAATGACAAGACAAGGATTTTGGAAAATTGTAAAAAAGTATGCTAAGGATGCTAATATAAATAAAAAGATAGATTCCTATACTTTAAGACATTCTTTTGCAGTACATTTATTACAAAATGGTGCTGATATGAAATCAGTACAAGAACTTTTAGGACATAATACTATAGCAACTACTCAAATATATTCAAGTATATCGAAAAAAAATAAAATTGTTGATGTTTATAAAAAGGCGCATCCAAGGGCTTAAAACCTAAGGACGTGCCTTTTTTATATTGTTATAAATTTAAAAATTGTGATAATCTAATCCAAATTGGTAAAACTAAAGTTATAAAATACATACTTAGTAGAAAGGGGATAAAAATGAAAGTCAGAAATAAGAATTTAATTTGTTTATTATTAGCAGTATTATTCATAAGTCAAATTTGTGTTGTAAATGTAAAAGCTGCTGAGGGATCATTAGATGTGGAGGCAAAGGCAGGGCTTTTAGTGGAACCATATACAGGTAAAGTAGTTTTTGAAAAGAATGTACATGAAAAATTCGCACCAGCATCTGTAACAAAAATAATGACAATGTTATTAACCATGGAGGCAATTGATTCAGGAAAGATAAAATTAACTGATACGGTTGTTGTAAGCGAAAATGCAAAAAAAATGGGTAAAAACGGAAGTAGTAGTATGCTATTAGATACTGGTGAAGTTAGAACAGTAGAAGATCTTTTGAAAGGTGTTGCTATTGCTTCAGGAAATGATGCGGCTACAGCTCTTGCAGAATATATAGGAGGAAGCGAATCAAGTTTTGTTGAAATGATGAATAAGAGAGCTCAACAATTAGGAATGAAGGATACAACATTTAAAAATTGTCACGGTTTATCAAAGGAAGGACACTTAACTAGTGCTTATGATATTTCTATAATGTCTCGTGAACTTCTAAAACATAAGAAAATATTAAAATATAGTGGAACCTATATGGAAACAATATCAGAAGGAAGAAAAAAGCCTATAGAACTCGTAAATCACAATAAGTTAGTAAGATTTTATAAAGGTTGTGATGGATTAAAAACAGGTTTTACAAACGAAGCTAAGTATTGTATATCTGCTACAGCCGTTAGAAATAATATAAGAATGCTTGCAATAATAGTTGGTGCGCCTACTTATAAGATAAGAAATCGTGATGCCAGTATGCTTATGAATTATGGATTTTCAAAATTTGAATCAAAGAAAATTATAACAAAAGATAGTGATGTAGAAAAGATAACTTTAGATAAAAAGGGTGAAAAATTCTTTTTTGCAAAAGCTAAAAATGATTTTAATGTAGTTGTGGAAAGAGGAGCAAAAAATAAAATAACAAAGAAGTGTGTATTAAATAAAGATAAAAAAGAATATAAACAAAATGAAATAATAGGTTATTGTGAAGTATATGTAAATGATAAACTTTTAGGTAAGGTACCAGTATATAGTGATAGAGATATTAAAACTTATGGAATTCTAGATGGTATTAAATATAATATAATGAACCTATTTGACAATGCAATATAAACTTAAATGTCTACAGTATTAATGCTGTGGACTTTTTTTAAAACATATAAATGAGTTTAAAGTAATTGCATCTAAAGTTTACATATACATAATTATGTAAACTAAATTAAAAATGTAAACTAACATAATTATTGCAAAAATGAAGAGTTATCAGTATTTTATAGAACATTATTTTGTATTATAATATATTAAGTATAAATTATTATAAATGATATCAGATATAGATATTTTAAATAATCTCACTAGAGATGAACTAAAAGTAATAAAATTTATTAAGGAAGTTTGTATAAAAATAAATGCAAATATGTATCTAGTGGGAGGGGTTATAAGAGATATTGACATATGTGTTCAATGTAATCTAATAGATATAATAGAAAATCTAACTTATATAAAGGAATATAAATATCATGAACGATTTCATACTAGTACCATTTTGTTTGAAAATGAAGTATAGTAAGATTAAAGGCAATTTTACAATATATAATAAGTTAAAGAGATTAAATACATATGAAATTAAAATTTTAGGCTTTTATAAAGAAAATATATATAAGGTTATAATGTAATAAATTATTTAAAGGACATTAACTTAAATATAAAGAGAAATGATTTACTTTGTATGGGATTAAAAAATGAAAAGAAGTAGGGGGATATTTTCAATTATATACATATGATAAAATTAAATACTGGCATACTTTACGAAAAAAAATATATTCACAAAAATTTAGGAGAGATATTAGATGTCGTTAAATATAAAGATTGAAAACTTTGAAGGACCATTTGATTTATTATTGCATTTAATAAAGAAAAATGAGATGGACATATATAATATTAGAATATATGAAATAACCACGCAATATTTAAATTATCTTAATAGCATGAAGGAACTTGATCTTGAAGTTACCTCTGAGTTTATAGTTATAGCCGCAACACTTTTAGAGATAAAATCGAAAATGCTTCTTCCAAAGCAAGAAACAGAGGAGAATGAAGAGGATGAAGAAGATCCTAGAAAAGAACTTATAAATAAACTTTTAGAATATAAAAAATTTAAACAAATAGCTAATTTCCTTAAAGAAAGAGAAGAAAATATGGGATTTATGTATTCAAAAAAACCTGAAATAATAGAAGATATACCTAAGGATGATAATAATGACATATTAAAAGGTCTTACAATATTAAAGCTATTTAACATATATAATGATTTAATTAATACATATAAAAATAAAATGAATACCGAAAATGTTATTCAAAGAGAAATACCATTAGATAAATTTAAAATTGAAGATAAAATGATAAAAATTAGTGAGAGTTTATCTAGTGGTGAAACTATTAAATTTTCAAAACTAATAGGTACTTGTGAAACAAAGATAGAAGCAATAGTAACTTTTTTAGCCTTATTAGAATTAATAAAATTACGACTAGTTGCAGTAGCACAAGAAGGAAATTTTCGAGAAATATATTTGGAAGGGATAAAGCAAAATGAAGAAGAATAACATAAACCAAATGGAAATAAACGAGATATCTATGAAAAATAGACACTATGGTATTATAGAATCTTTGTTGTTTGCTAGTGGAAATCCACTTGATATTAAAGAGATAGCACATATAATAGCGTCTTCAACAGAATATACATATAATTTGTTAGAAGACATGAAAAAGAATTATAATGAAAATAGTAGGGGTATATCATTAATCAACATGAAAGAAGAGTATAGTTTAGTAACTAAGCCAGAAAATAGCCATTATCTTCAAAAATTATTAAAAACAAATAATAGACAAGCCTTATCAAGAGCTGCATTAGAAGCGTTAGCTATTATAGTATATAAACAACCTATAACTAGAATAGAAATTGATGAAATTAGAGGAGTTAAAAGTGACAAAGCTATTCAAACTTTAGTGGAAAAAGAAATTATAAAAGAAGCTGGAAGAAAAAAAGTACCTGGTAGACCTATAATGTATGCTACTACAGGAGAATTCTTAAAGTACTTTGGCTTAGAAGATTTAAATCAAATGCCTACATTAAGTGAATTCATAGAAAAAGATGAAGAAGAATAGTGCTTATTCTTCTTCATCTTTTTTAGAATTTTTTAATATATCAGCAAATTGAGGTATTTGATCTAAAAGTTTATCTAATATAGATATATTACTTTGCTCTATAGGTAACAATCTTACAAGATCATCTTTTATTACTAAAAAAGCAATAGGTTTTACTGAAACACCTGATCCTGATCCTCCACCAAAAGGATATTTTTCTACCTCTTCTTTTGAATGTTTATTATAAAATTCACTTCCACCAGATGCAAATCCAAAAGCCACTTTAGAAATAGGAACTATAACTGTACCATCTATAGTTTTTATTGCATCTCCAACTACCGTATTTACATCTATCATATCTTTTAAATTTTCAAGAGTATTTCTCATTAAACTCTCTATAGGATGTGATTCCAATTTAACTTACCTCCTTAGGTTTCAAGTGATATTTAGCAGCTTGTTTAAAGGCCCTAAAAACTAATATACTCATATAGATAATCTTACCTAAATTTATAAAAATTATACTTTTGATTTTAATTTTAAATATAGAATTATTAAATATAGGATTTATATTTGAATTAAAATGTTTCAAGTTAAAAATAGAATCCAATAAATAATGAAGACCAGAAACAGTACTTTGTAATATTCCAAAAAATATACCAGTTATAGCTGCATCTTGAAATCCATATGTAATGTTTATATTAAAGCTTAAAAGGGAATTATATATGTAGTGTCTACATCTTTGGTATATGGCTTTGAAAGTATTAATGTATACGAGTTTTGGTAAAATACCATTAGGTTTAGGTTCTGGCATTGATTTAATGACTTTGCTTGATGGGTATATTTTCAGATTATAAATATACACATATAGCTTATTGTTTTCATAAATAACTTCTAATAATAAAGGTAATGGGATAATAAAAAGCAACAATATAGCACCAATCCAAATCATTAAAAATCCTCCCAAGTAAATTTACTTATGATTATTATTGACTAAAAATCCAATTTTTATAATGATCTAAGAAAAAGATTATTATAATAAAACTAGTTTACATAAAAATAATTATGTATCTATAGTTCCAAATGTAAACCGGTAAAAGTTTCATGAGTATTAATTTAAGATTTGAAAAAAATATATATGAAAGGTAGGTGAAAACTATATGAAAAAAAGAAAAATAATTTCTATAGTTTTAAATATATGTTTATTATTTAATATAACATTTGTTTATAATGTACAGGCAACAACAATGCCTAAAAATAAATCAATCTATATAGATGCAAGAAGTGCTATTGCAATAGATAGTAAAACTAAATGTGTTTTGTACGAAAAAAATGCAGAAATGCTTTTACCTATAGCAAGTACAACTAAAATAATGACAACTTTAGTTGCCCTAAAGTATGGTAATTTAGATGATAAATTTGAAGTATCAACAAAAGCTGCAAGCATACGTGGTTCACAGGTAGGATATAAAAAAGGAGAAAGTGTATCACTTAAAGAATTACTTTATGGTCTTATGTTAAGATCAGGCAATGATGCAGCTATAACTATTGCAGAAGGTTTAAGTGGAAGTGTAGAAAAGTTTTGTGAACTTATGAATGAGTATGCAGTAGAAATAGGAGCTTTAAATTCTCATTTTGAATCTCCACATGGACTTGATAGCCAAAATCACTATTCAACAGCATATGATTTAGCAAGAATTACGGCAAAGGCAAAAGAAAACGAATTGTTTAATAAAATTGTAGGAGTTAAAGATGTAGAAGCTAAAGAATATGGTTTTACAAGAAGCTATCATAATATTAATAAGATTTTATATCAAATTCCAAATGCAAATGGAGTTAAAACGGGTTATACAGGTGGAGCTGGTAAGTGTTTAGTAACATCAATAAAGGATGATGATGATGATATAATCATAGTTGTTTTAAATTGTACTCCTAGATGGAAAGAAACAGGCAAAATATATAAGTTTGTTAAAGAAAATTATGACTTTAAAAAAATTACCTCTAAGAATCAAGTAATAGATAATATAGTATATAAAGATAATAAAAAAATTAATCTAATTTCCCATAAAGATATAGTAGTTCCAGTAGGAAAACAAGAACATTGTGAATTTAAGGTAGTTAAGCCAAAGAATATACCATCAAATGTTTATAAAGGTATGGATTTAGGAAAAATTGATGTATATAAAGATAATAAGTTAGTTGCAAGCGAAACTTTAAAAAGTCAAAATGATGCTAGTACTAAAAAGATTAAAGGCTTTATAGAAAATATCAAGGGATTATTTTCAAGAAAACACTAAATTAAATAAATTTTCATTTAGTATGCATTTTTCTCGAGAGGTTAGAATATATAGATAATGTATTACTAATCTTGGGGGTAAATAATGAAAATAGCATTTAATTTTAAAGAGGGTAGAAGAGAAGTTATAGACGAAGAAAATACTCAAAAGCTAATTGATAGTATTAATTTTTTAAAAGTAGCAAAATATTTAATGGGATCTAAAAAGCCTAATAAAATAGGTGACATGAGTTTTGTACTATCTGGTGAAAGAATAAAAGTGTCTGATCTTAAATCTGTAGAGTTAATTTTATAAATTAATATTTAAATGAATTTTAAAATATAAGTGTTATTTTTAATAATACTTATATTTTTTTTTATAAATAATTTGAATTTTATACATATTCGTTATAATATAATTAAGTAACCAAAATATTTATAGGTATATATTAATATATGAAAAGTACAGTAATGACTAAGGAGGAATAAAAATGAGAATAGGCATTGATTTGGGTGGAACCAATATAGCTGCAGGATTAGTAAATAATGATGGGGTTTTAGTTAACAAAGCTAATGTAAAAACTAATTTAAATGACAATGGTAAATTTATAATAGATGATATGGTATCTTTAGTAAAAAAATTATTAGATAAGAATAATTTAAATATAAATGATTTAAATTCAATAGGAATTGGAGTACCTGGAACTGTAAGATATGAAAAAGGAATAGTTGCTGAATGTGTAAACCTTGGATGGAAAGAGGTTCCTTTAGCTGAAAATATTAATTCTAAAATTAAAGAAACATTCAATACTGAAAAGGATGTTAAAATACTAATTGAAAACGATGCTAATGCTGCTGCACTAGGAGAACATTTAGTTGGAAGCATGCAAGATTGTAATAGTGCCCTTTTAATAACACTAGGAACTGGTGTTGGTGGTGGATTAGTGTTAAATAAAAAAGTACATAGAGGAAAAGATGGAGCTGCATTAGAAATAGGACATATGATTATCGGAGAAAATTTCTATAATTGTTCTTGTGGTAATAATGGATGCTTTGAAACTTTTGCTTCAGCTACAGCGATAATAAAATATGCTCAAGAATTAATTAAAAGTGGTGAAAAAAGTATAATAAATGATAAAGTTAATGGTGATTTAAATAAAATTGATGCAAAGATAGTATTTGATTCTGCAAGAGAAGGAGACAAAGTTGGAAACCTTACTCTAGATAGATTTATAAAATATCTAGCAACTGGTATCAATAACTTAATAAATGTATTAGATTTAGATGTTATTGCAATTGGTGGAGGAGTAGTAGCTGGTTCAGATTTATTTATGCATAAACTAATACAATACATAAAAGATCATAAGCTATTTAAATCGTTAGAACTTTGTAAAATAGAAAAAGCACAACTAGGAAATGACGCTGGTATTATCGGTTCAGCTATGTTAGATAGAATTTAAAAATAAGTTAAATATAAAAAGAAAGTCATAAAGAATACATAATTTTTTACGGCTTTCTTTTTAAGTTTTATTATCTTTTGTGTAACAAAACATACCATAATAAAATATTTTAATTATTAGAGTGGGTTAGGGAGGCGTAAAAATGAAATATGAAATAGTTGATTGTATAGATGCTGGAACTGAATATTGTCCTTTATAGATAAAAAGACGATACCTAATCTTCAAGTATAAGTGTATCTATTTTTCAGAACCAATTAGATTTATCTTAAGTTCACAAGAATCACCATCCCACACTACACTTTCTAAAACAGAAGCCAGTAGTGATTTTTTATCATTTATACTAGCTATATCTATATTTTCATTGAAATTTTTTAAAGATTGAATGTATGAATCAATATTCACTTTAATTGTAGTTTCTTCATTATTTTTAATTTCACTTGCATTTAAAGATGTTTTTAACTTTTTAATTTCCATATTTAAACTAGATACTTTATTAAGTATTGCGTTAGATATAGATTCATCATCTATTAAAGAAAGTTTCTTTATAAGATTAACTATACCTTTTTCTTTTTCAGCTATGTTATCCTTCAACATAACTATTTTATCTAATTCGGCATCTTTATTTATTTCTTTTGATGCAACTAATAAGTTCTTAACTAATAGTTTTTTATTATATAGTTTCATTTGACTTATAGCTGCTAAATCAGCCTCGTCTGTTCTTATATTTTTATTACTACACTTATGTCCATAGCTATCTATTTTAGCATTACATACATAATAGCTATAAGTAATGTTAGAATTTTTTTTGCTTTTATGACCTGTTTTAAGAATCATATTGCTCCCACACTTAGCACACTTAATAATTCCTGACAATAAGGCACTATCTGACGTACCTTTTCTACCAGAACTTTTTATTTGTTTTTCTGATTGAAGTTCTAATTGACTTTGAACTTGTAGCCATTTTATATCATCTATAATACCTTTATGTTTACTAACAGCTGCAATCCATTCTGACTTATTACGAGGAAGTCTTATCTCTTTAGTTTTATTAAAAGTAAGCATACCATTGCCATTAGGTTCTCCAAATACATTTATACCTTGATTTTCTAAGTAGTTTACAACTTTAGAAGAACTTTTAACATAGATAGGTGAACTTAATATTTGCTTTAAAGTATTAGTTGATATTTCTCCACCATTTTTACCTTTAATACTATTTTCAATACACCACTTCTTAACTTGACTCATACTAATTAGTTCAAGATACTTGTCATATAAAAGTTTTACTATCTTTATTTCTTTTTTATTAGCAGTGAGCTTCATCATTTGTCTTTCTTTACCCGAGTTATCTATATAAACTTCTTTTATAGAATCAAAACCAAGAGGAGTTTGACCACCAAGCCAACGCCCCTTTTTAGCTAACTGCATCATTCCGCCTTTAACACGTTCGGCAAGTCTTTCTCTTTCCATTTGTGCCATAGCAGCAAGAATAGAAATCATAAATCGTCCAGCGCTTGTTGTTGTATCGTAAGGTTCAGTAGCACTAAGATAAATAATGTTCAATTTATCTATATCATAAAGAAAATTATGTAAATCTCTTGCTGTTCTTCCCAAACGATCTAATTTATAAGATATTATATATTGTATCTTTTTTTGCTTTATAAGTTTTAACATTTTATTGAACTCGGGTCTATCTGTTGTTTTGCCGCTCCAACCTTCGTCAGTAAATATTTTAAGTTCATACTCTTCTTGAGCAAATTTGTAATCTATAAATCTTTTACACGTATCTATTTGAGCACCTATGGAATCTCCTTTACCTGTAAAAAGTGATTTTCTAGCATATATGACTATTGTTTTCATTAACTTTCACCCTCACATATACAGTTATATTTTATATATTAGATGAAATAATAAAGAAAATTATGATTAATTATATAAAACAAATTCTTATATACAAAAATTTTAGATAATAATATAGTGACAAAAGCGCTGATTAACGGATTGTACAGATGTAATATATTGTAAATATAAGGAATTTATTAGAAATGAAGGATACTTGGTTAAAATATTAAAGATTATAGTTAATTATCCACAATATTCAAAAGATATGGAAAAGTTACAAAATAAAGCTATGAATATATTTGCTAGATCTATAATGTGTAAACTTTTTCTACAAACAGTAGAACAATTTAGGAAAGAGAATAATTAAAAAGAATTACAAAAAATGTAGATTGATTTGTTTTTACACAAATCAACCTACATACCCTACTTTACCGAATTTATATCATTAATACATATGTTTTCATCAATACATATATTTATTTATCTCGTTTAAATATATTCAACAGTTCTTGTTTTTTCTTTTTGAATCTTTTTATACTGATTATATATTTGCCTACATCTGCCATCCATTTATAATTAGCTTCATAATCTATTCTATTTTTCTTTTTATACAATCTTTTTAATCCTTTTTCTTTTTGAAGTATAGAATGTATTCTCTTTTTATGTTTATATTTAATATTTACTTTAAGTAAAGAGTAGTTATCTTTGTCCTTTTTAATCTTTAGCTTCATATTTTTGATCTCTTCTTCTACTATTTTAATCCTATTATCATAAGTCTTGAGTTGTTTATCCTTATTGTTTATTAAATAAGCTAGTGCTTCTGCTTTTTTAGTAGCTTCTTTAATTAATTTATCATAAAAATTAATAATAGATACTTCTTCATAAGGCATACATTTATTTGGGCTAACCCTTCTCAATCCCAAATCACCTTTAAAGTAATGTTTATTATATTCCACAATATATTCATTTGTATCTGGTGTATTCATTAGAAACGTAGCTATATATAATTCTTTAGCATTTGTAACAAATAAATTATCTCCATATTGCATACATAAATCCTCCTTTATTCTTTTGGCATTTTGTATACTTAGAATTTATTCTTTTTACTATTATATAATCTTGTGTTTTATTTAATACGTTTTCAACAAAAGGTATGGGAATGAGATAAGAACGTAATAAGTACAGTTTATAGGTGTTTTTTGGAAATTTACCTATGAAGCAATTGTATTATTTTGGTATAATAGATTAAGATGCATTGTATTTATTACGTATATAAGGAGGATATAAATGTTAAAAGAATTAATAGATGAGATATTATGTTTTATACCACAAATAATGATTATATCTATAATTTTTGTAATATTATACTTTGTAATAAAAAATGGAGTTAAAAATGGTATTAACAGTTCAATTTTATATAAAGATAAAAAATAAGTTGAGTGTAGAGATTATATTATAAAGTGGTCAACAATAACATATGAAAGTAAAAAAGATATGGAAAATTAATGATGATTATGGAGGTGAAAATATGATTAAAAAGATGTTACTTATTTTAATATTCATAATAAGCTTTGCTTCACTAATTATTTCAATTAAATTATTTTGGAATACAAGTATATTTGTAGATGAGTATAATTTGACTCCTTCCATTGTAGATGGTGGAGATTTTTGGCTATTAATGGACTGGTTTCGCTTATTACTATTATTGCTATTATCAATAGTTTCATGTATAAGCATTTTTATAAAGCCAAAACAATAAATATAAATAGATGTCTTTTTTAGTTAAGTTAATTTTTAAGATAAATTAACCTAGTTTATAATACAATTTATTTAAAATTTTTATAAAAACTCAAACAATTGTTATTCTACATAAGATCTCTAATTAATAATATGTACAAAGGAATTAAGTTAGGGGGATTAGGTATGGAGAAAAAACAATATGTATGTATAAAATGTGGATGTGAAAAATATGAAAGTGGTGAGTTAAAAGAAGATACAAATAATTTTTCAAAGATATTTGATCAAGATAAAAGATTTATTACAATTAGTTGTACTCAATGTGGTTATACAGAATTATATAAATATAAAACAAAGAATGGTTTCAATATATTTGATTTCTTAATATCAAAGTAAATGTATTAAATATTATATAGACCTAATAGCACCACTAAATGTTAGTTGAAAACTACTAATATTTAGTGGTGTATTTTTATAAAATGACGCTTTTTTGTACAAAACGGATGTCCTTGTCATTTAGCAGAAACCGGCGATTGTATTTTATGTTCAGAGCTTTGTAGCAAAACATTTTGTGACTGTATTAATTGGAAAGGTACTTGTATCTATCAAGAATTTATATGGAATGGAAAAAAAGCAAAGGAGGGGAGAAAAACTTATACTTGTAAAGTAATTAACAAAAAAAGGATAGAAGACAAATTAATAATATTTAAAATAAAATTACCCTATGGATTAACAGAAAGTTTAGTTCATCCAGGTAGTTTTGTATTTTTAAGACATCCTTTAAGCGAAAACTTCTACAATACACCAATTTCTATAATGGATGTGAATACAGAAGTAAACAACATATGTGTATCAATAGATATAAAGGGAACAAAAACTAAAAAGATAGAGGATATACAAATTGGTGAGGATATTTTAATAAAAGGTCCTTTTTGGAATGGGGTTTTGGGATTAAAACATATTTTAAATGCTAAAAACGGTAATTCTGTAGTTATAGCTAGAGGTATAGGGATGGCACCAATGATGCCTGTAGTTAAAAAACTTTGCGCTAATGGAAATAAGGTTACTATTATACTTGATAGAGGTAATTACAAAGATATTTTTGTAAAAAAATTGTTAGAATTGTATAATGTAGAAATAATCGAATGTTCAACACTTATAGAAGGAGAGATTACAGAAGAGTTAAAAGAATTAATATCAAAACTTATAAGAAAAAATGATATAAATTTAATTCACTGTTCAGGAGCAGATATACTTATTTATAGAATATTACAATATATAGGAGAAGATGTGACATATTCTTGTTCTAATAATGCTAAAATGTGTTGTGGAGAAGGGGCATGTGGTGCATGCATATTAAATTATGAAGGTGATAAAATTAGAAGAATGTGTAAGTTACAAGTAGACCCTAAATATGTTTTTGAAAGGAGAAGACTAATATGAAAATTATAATAATTGGAGGTGGCTGGTCTGGATGTGCAGTTCATATTAAATACCATTAATTGATATAAAATTAGATATATTTAAACATATCTATAATTATTATAAAGTTCAAAAAATATATATTTTATAAAAAAGTATGAATATTTTGCAAAAAATATATACAAGTTGAAAATATTATGGTATTATTTTAATGAAAATTTTATTATAATTATAATTTTTTAAAAAATCAAAAGGGGGCATATTTATGCTAAAAAAATCATTTATTAAAAGAGCACTGTGCACATCTTTTATAGCAGTTCAGTGTTTAACAGTAGTACCACATGTACAAGCCTTTGCTTCTACAAATTTCGCTAGTCAAAATTATAGTATGCAAGGTAATAAAACTTCAATTGATATATTTGCCTATGAAGATAATGAAGATTTAAAGGCTAAAATTATTCAAGATCCAAATTTCACAAGAAACTGGGCAGCCATAGCTCATAGTTTAGGATTTGCTTGGTGTGGTGGTACAGCAAAACCTGAGATTGGAGAAGATTTTGAATTTAGAAGAGCTGAAGAGGATGGAAAACCAGTATATTATTTGAGTTCTAGGTATAATAGTAATGATCCTTATGCTGAGGGATATCGTGCAAATGAAAGACTTGTTATGAAAATTACTAATACTAGATTTGTTATTGATGAAAGTTCTATAAAATTAGGAAAACCTAAAGTAAGAAAAATATCTCCATTAAGTTCACAAAGTGCTGATGTAGTAAATCCAAATAAAACTGATGCTAAATTATCAGGAGGGTTTACTTATACAACTAGTAAAACTATTTCTAAGACAGATAACTTCAAATTTGGAGAAAAAATAGGTGTTAAAACATCATTTAAAGTGGGGATTCCATTTTTAGCTGATAACAAAATTGAAACAAATTTTGAAATTAGTGCGGAACAAGGATGGTCACAAACAAATAGTAATGTTGAAACTAAACAAGCTACTACTTCATATATGTCAACAGTAGCTCCAAAAACTAAAAAAACAATATTTTTAGATGTATTAGGAAAACAAAGCGATGTTCCATACGAAGCTAAAATATACATGGAATATGATATTGAATTTACAGGATTTTTAAGATATACAGGAAATGCACGTAAAGACCATCCTACAGATAGACCGACTATTTCATTCAAATTAGGTGGAAAGAATGGTATGAGTGCTGTAGAACATCTTAGAGATTTATATAAGCATAAAAATATTAATGGATATTCAAACTGGGATTGGAAATGGATAGAAGATAATATGAAGGATATTTTCTTACCTACATATGAAGACCTTAATACAATATATTATGGTGGAGAAATGTCAGGAGTATTTACTAATGTAAATGGAACAAAAGCAGTAGTTAGAGAAGGTAAGGCAATATCACTTGAGGAGACTGATAAAAACGCCAGAACTAGATCAAAACGTTCAACAGAAAATTCAGATGTTAGAGTAGAAAATATTAAAGTAAAAGATGCTCCAGGATTTAAGCTAGATAGTATAACATATACTACTAATAATGAAACTAAAACAATTGATGTTCAAAATAAAAAATAATATAAAATAAAATGCTAAAAAGAGCTTATCATTAACTAAGCTCAGATTGTTTAGAAAGCCTCCAATTTATGGAGGCTTTTATTTTCAACAAATTTATTTCATGTTATACCATTTGAATAATTATTAGTTTTATACAATGATTTAGTATAATATTAAAATAATTGAAAATTAAGGTGAAAATTTTAGAGAAGTATTAACATAATTAAAGGTTAATGCATATTATAAATGAAAGTAGTGTACTTGGAGGTATATGTGAAAATAGAAGAAATAGAAGTAGAAGTAATAATGGGGAAAAATACTTCATCTATTGTAACAGAATCCATTTTAAAGCTATATGATAACAATGTTTCAAAAATGCTAGATATACTAGATATATATGATGTTATTTCAAGTGATAAAAAGGCTCAATAGCCTTTTTTTATGTTTTTACACAAATTAGCTTATAACCTCTACATTCCCAATTAAGATAAAAATTTTAGAATAAGTTTACCTTTTTTACCTTTTGCATTAGTGATACTGCTATCCCAAATTACACTTTCTAAAATAGATTGAGCAAAATTTTGTTTTTCAGTTATATCTATTTTATTAAAGTTTTTTAAGAATTTGTTAATATTACTAATAAGTATTTTTGAGTTTTCAACATCAATTGTTGAGAACAATTTCTTCTTTTCTAAATCTGTTAATTTTTCATTTAATATAGTATTTTCGTTTGATAGTTTATTAATTTTTTTACATACAACATCTATAGCAGCACCGTCTAAAAGTATTAATTTTTCAGTTAGGTTATTTATTATGTCAATATTTTTATTTAATTTGTATTTTATATCTTTTATTAACTGATCATAATTAGTAGACTTTTTTTTATGTTTTAGATAATTTTCTAGAGACTCTGAATTTAGATGCATTTTTTCTAAAACATTTAAAACAAAGCTTTCTGCAAAATCAACACGTAACCATTTTACATTACATTTTTTACCACGAGAGCTTTTTTTCTTAGAACATACAAAATAAACATTTCTAGTACCATCTTTTTTTAGATTACCTGTTGTTATATACATACTACTACCACAACTACATTTAACTAAATGAGCTAAAAAACTTTGAGATGAAATTCTAGGTTTACTTTCTGTAGCGCGGTTTTTTAAATTCCTATTTGCTACTATCCATGTTTTAGAATCAATTACAGGTTCATGTTCTGATACGGCAACGAACATTCCCTTAGCATTAAATAATTTTTTGCCTTTTTTTCTAGGTCTACGATTATATACTAGATAACCTTTACCGTTTAGTTTTCCGAAAACATTATATCCTATAGATTTTAAATAGTTAGAACTTATTTTATCAGAAGAAACATATGTAGGATTAGAAATAATATTAGCCACTGTTTTTGAAGACATTTTTATTAATTTTCCTATCTGATATGTAGTGTAACCATCAGCGGCTTTTTGAAATATAATTTCAAGCATATGCCTTTTATCTTTAATTAATTCTAAATATACTTCTTTTTTTCCATTGATATTTATAGTTTTACTCTTATATCCAGTAGGGGCAGTTCCACCACTCCATCTTCCCATCTTTGCAAGAGCATTCATGTTATCTTTAACTCTCTGGGCTATATTCATTCTTTCCATTTCAGCAAAACTAGCAAGCAGCATCATCATCATTTTACCAATAGGAGTACTTGGATCAAACCCTTCAGTTATAGATACAAGTTTGACATCATGTCTTTCTAATTCATCATAGATATTTACAAAATCAACTATGTTCCTAGCTATTCTATCTACTTTATAAACAGCAATAATGTCAAATTGCTTATTCTTAGCAAACTTTATCATCTTTTGAAAAGAAGGTCTATTTATATTACCACCCGAGAAACCTTCATCTTGAAATATCTCAAAAGTACAATTAGTATCTTTTCTATTAAAGTAAGATTTACACATATCTATTTGATTTTTAATACTTTCTCCAGTATCAGTTTCTTTAGACTTACGAGAGTATATAGCTATACGATTCATTAATATAATTACCTCCTATAGTCATAGAACTTATTAAATCTTATTTAATTATATTATGAAAATAATTAATAATTTATTAATCCAAATTATTAATTATTATAAAATTTAAGTTTAATTTACAATTTATTATATTAAATAAATTTTATATATTTTTAGTAAAATTTTATAAAAATAGTAAACTTATCATAAAATTATACGAATAATACAATGAATTGATTTTTTTTACATAATAGGAGGAGACAAAATGATTAATCAGAAGAACAGAAATGTACTTATTAGAAGTATAGGTAGCTATCATCCTACTAAAATATTAAATAATGAATTTTATTTAAGTCATTTCAAAAAAAGAAGTAAAAAATTAGAAACAGAAGCAAAAGAATACTTTAAAGAATTAGGAAGAAAGGAAAGATGTATAGCTGAAGAAGATGAAAATAGTTTAACTATGTCTATTGAAAGTTGTAAATTAGCTTTAGAAAAAGCTAATTTACAAATTAAAGATATAGACATAATTATTTCCGCTACTGACCTTCCAGAATATCTAACACCTGCGTGTGCTATTATGATTAATGAAGCATTGCAAGGAAATGCTAAGGTCGCTTTTGATGTTAACTGTGATTGTATAAGCATGTTACATGGTGTTGATGTAGCTACTAAATTTTTAAAATGTGATAAAAAATATAAATATGCTTTAGTAGTTGGTTCTTTTTTAATTAATAGATTTTCGCGAGAAGATGATATAATTACATTCGCTACATCTGGAGATAATGCATGTGCTATTATATTAGAGGTTAAAGAGGAAATAGAAGAAAGAGGATATTTAGGCTCTGTAACTTTAACAGATTCTTATTATTCAAAATATTTTAGACATCCTCGTTGTGGATTATCTAAGATATATGATTTAAATATTCCTGTATATGATAAGTTGTTACAATGGGACCACTTTAATTGTGATTTTCTAGCTCCTAATTGGGCTAAGATAATTACAGAAGTATTGGCTGAAAAAGAATTAAATCCAAGTGATGTTAGTCATTTCTTCATGTCTCAGTTTTCCATTGAAGAATTAAGGAATACTATGGATATATTAAATGTTTCACATGATAAATTTAATTTTATAGCAGATAAATATGGATACACTGGTCCAAGTAGTCCGTTTTTAGCATTTCATGAAGAAATTAAAAATAGAAATTTTACTGAAGGAGATATTAATATCTTTTGTTCTGTAGGTGGAGGATATAGTATGACTGCATTACTTTACAAATGGTAAAATAGAAGTTAATTGTACAAAAAAAGGGGTTAATTATGAAAAAAATGATAGAAGAATATAAAGAAAAGACTTTCTTGGTTGCAACCAAATCTTATATTTCTAGTATAATATTTGCATTAATAACATTACTTGTAGTAAAAGTTGTAGATATTTTTCCTGCTATGACTTGGAAACATATATGCAGTTTTGATGTTGTTTTATGTATAGAATTTTGTATTTTCTTATATATGTTTAGAAACTATAAAAAATACAATAATTTTTTAATTCTTAATTATAAATCTATAGTGCTTACATTTTTAATCATAACATATGTAAATTACATATTTTTTAATATAGTAATACCTACAAATGAATTTTGGATAACATCATCCTACTTTCTAGCTATCACGTTTTTATTTTTAGATAAGCAAATGTCTGTTTTGTCAATTATTTTAAATATAATATCTCAAATAGTGGTGTTTTCTATTAGGAAAGACTTATTAGCTTCTTCAAATTCTGAAATGTTTATTAGAATATTAGGTTATATTTTAAATACTGTTGCTATATATAATTTAGCAAATGTTGGGATAAAACTTCTGAGCAATGTTGATGAAAAAGAAACTGTGCTTAATGATAATAATAATAAATTAATGCTCATATTTAGTAAAATTAAAGAATATATGAAGTTCTTAACGGTTTCTAGTGAAGAACTTAGAGAAGTTGGTGAAACTTCAACTTCATCATTACAACAGATTTCAACTACTTGTAATACAATAGATAATAAGGCTGATTTACTTATAGAAGAATCTTCAAAGAATGAATATATATTCAAAGATATTACTATGAATGCTAATAAAATATCTAATAAAATAGATAGTACAAAAAAATCTTTTGCAGATCTAACAAATATTTCTACTAATAATGCAGATGAATTAAACAATATCCTAAGTATATTTAATAATACTAAAAAGAGCATAGGTAAAACTTTAAATGCCACTAATGTTTTGCATAACAAATCTGTTGAAATTGACGAAATATTAAATTTAACTTATGCAATCTCTCAACAGATAAATCTTCTTTCTTTAAATGCCAGTATTGAAGCTGCTAGAGCTGGAGAAGCAGGAAGAGGATTTGCTGTAGTTGCAGAGGAAATAAGAAAATTAGCTGAAGAAACAGATACTGCACTAAAAAATATATCTCAAATAACTAATGAGTATAAAAATAGTGTTAAAGAAGTTGAAACTCTAATGAATAGCAATAATGATGATATTAAAAATAGTAATGAAATTTTAAAAAATATAGTTGCAGATATTAAAAATAGTATTTTAAAACTTAATTCTAATAACGATGATATAGAACAAATACATAAGTTTATGAATGAGTTTAATACTGAAATTATTAGTCTTGCTGATTTCAATGAAAATGTAGCAAATGAAATTAATTCAGTATTAACTGGTTTTAAGACTATAAAAAATGCTATTGATGAGAACACAGCTATTTCAGAAGAATTGAACACTAAGGCATCTGAGTTAACCACTATTGGAGATAACATGCAAGATTTGGTAAATGAAAACATATAAATTTAAAAATTTTAGAGTTGAATCATATAATAGTTAAAATTGTGACCATAAATGGTTATGTATGCACATAAAAGGGAATTTTAGATGTACCGCATGTGCAGCAGCCATAACAGCTAAAAAAGCAGGTGCTGATGTAACTTTATATGAAAAAACAGATATGCTACTTGGTCTTGGTAACGTAGGTGGTATTATGAGAAATAATGGACGATATACAGCTAGTGAAGAGTTAATTGCTCTTGGAGCAGGGGATTTAATAAACATAACTGATAAAAACACTAGACACAAGAACATAGATTTTCCTGGTCATGAACATGCATGATTTATTGAATTGAGATTAATACGAGAATAAATCTAGATTATATGCTAAATTTATTCTATTTATGTAAAGTTCACGAATATTTAGTCGAAAATCATAAACCAAATTTAATAAATTGAAATATAATATAGTAGCAAGAAAATTCTTGACTATTTTATTTGGGTGATTATATGCTTACAAATGTTAAATGTTGTTGTATAAAAACTATGTGTCCAATATGTGCATGGGGTGGTAATAATTTAGATCCAAATCCACAGCTATATTTACAAATAACAAATAGTACAAATGCTTCTATATATTTCATAATACAATATAGTCTTGTTAAAGGAACTGTTACTAAAAAAAGTCCTACATTTGGATATAACAAAACTGAAAGGTTGATAATTCCACCACGTGCCCAAAATGTATGTTATAATGTATTAACTACTTCGACTATCCATAGTATGTTGATTTGTCATGACTCCCTTTTAACACCTAGTCGAGTTTGTTTGAGAGTAATTCAAACTCCGGATGGACTTACTTGTGTTCCAATGATGTGCTAAATATCTGTTGAAATTAAAATAAAAATATAGTAAAGATATAGTAAAGATATAAATAAACTTTAATGGATATCGGATAATAAGTCTAATATAAGCACTTACTATCCGATATTTTATTTTGAATTTTTAAATCCCCATAAAACTATAGTTATTTCATTAGTATTACCATTAAATAAAATCTTATCTACTATTTTTTCTATTAAACATCTTCTTCTCCTAATAACATCTTCATCATTTTTAAAGTTTTGTATGTTATTAAAGAAGGTTTTAAAATCTTTAAGTGATCGAAGTATAATATCTTCATTTAAAGTATTTGAATAATTTTTTCCCTTTTCAGCATTAACACTCTTAGATTTAAATGTAAGATTTTTAATATCATTTCCAAGTTCATTAATTTTTTTAGTTATAAAATTTGAAGCGAGGGGGTCTTTAATTTTTGAAAGCTGATTTATTAAGTTTTCTAACTGAGTTTTTTTACCTTCAATTTCATCATGCAGATTTTTTACTATAGAAGTGGTTTTAATTGAAGCTATTTCTTTTTTGTATTTACTCAGTTCTTCTATAATAAAATCAATATTTAATTCTTTTAAGCAGGATATAACTTCATCTTCTAAATAATCTCCACGAACATTTGGGTTTTTACATCTAGATTTGCCACTATGAGCTTTCATTGTACAAGTATAATAATAGTTTTTACTTCCATCCTTACGAGGTTTTCCATAACATACTCTCATGGGAAATCCACATATTCCACATTTAAGAATTCCACTTAAAAGCGCTCTTTTAGATGTACCTTTTCTAGGATTACATTTTTTGGAGTTTATGTCTAATGAGTTTTGTACTTCTAACCAAATATTAGGCAAAATTATTCCAGTGTGGTTACTAACTGCTGCTATCCAGTTATCTATATTTTTAGCCTTATACTTAGAATTTTTTTTGTTATAAGTCAATATACCATTGCCGTTTGGTATGCCACAAACCTGTATTCCCTTTGATTTTAAATAATTAACTACTAACTCATTAGATTGAACATATACTGGATTTCTGAGAATATCATTTATACTCATAGATGCAAATTCTCCTCCATTTTTACCTTTTATATTATTGGATAATAAATACTTTAAGGTTTTATGGATAGAGTGAGTTTCTAAATATTTATTATATATTAATTTTACTAAGTTTAATTCGTTGTTTATAGGTGATAGCTTATTAAAAGATCTTTCTTTTAGTTCATTATCAAAACAAATAATTTTTTTACTATTAAAACCTAAAGGGGTTTGACCTCCAAGCCACCTACCTGTTTTAGCAAGTTCAAGCATATTATCTCTTATACGTTCGGCAATAGTTTCACGTTCTAATTGAGCAAATACAGAAGCTATATACACCATAGCTTTTCCCATAGGAGTTGAAGTATCAAATTGTTCTTTTATAGAAACAAAACTTATATTATTGGCTTGTAATAATTCAAGAGTAGATGAAAAGTCAGCTACATTTCTGCTTATACGGTCTAATCTATAACAAATAAGCACATTAAAGTTATTTTTTTTTACATCTAAAAGCAATTCTTTAAATTTAGGTCTATTTATATTGCCACCAGAAAACCCTTCATCTTCATATATAATAAATTCATTTATGTTTAAATTTTTTTTAGCATAGTTTTTGCACATTTGAACTTGATTTTCTATAGATTCACCTTTGCCAGTAAAAACTGATTTTCTACTGTATATTGCTGCTTTCAATGAATTTCACCTCCATATGTGTATACTGTATTATTATGTTTATTGCAGTTAAATAATTATAGTTTTAGATCCGTAAATATAATAAATCTAGGTTAATTATCACCAATCAACTACATAAAGAATACTTTAAATAACAGGTACGTATGCATGAGGGGAGATAAAATTGCCAAGATATAATCAAAAACCTAATTTCAAAGTTAAAGTAAATTATCCAGCACCTGAAAATTATAGCAAATACCAACGTAGAAAAGCTAATGTGGTTGCCAAGATTTTAATAGATACATTACCTCCAGATATTATAGAGAAAATAATTACTAAATTAAATTATAGTAAAAGAAATAACTCCGTATAATTAAAAAATATATACTAAGATTTAATATCATAAGTAGAAATTAATATTAAATAGATTTTATGCAAGAGTAATTCATGGTATAATTTCCTTATAAATGTTATAAAAATAACAAATGATAAAAAATGATAAAAAATGAAATAAGGAGTACTAAAGTGAAGAAGAAATTTATTGACGGAACCACATATGCATCTTCTCCAGGAAGTGTAACCATATCTAAAAAGAAATTAAAGAGATTAAGACCAGACTTATATGGAATAAGAGCCAAAATAGATGCATTACTTGATACAATTACAATTGGCTTTAGTGAACAAAGGCAAATTAAAGAACATATTTTCTATGGAGATAGTCAACCTGCCGTTGTAATGTCAAATGAACCATTAATTATAGCTGCATATTCTGATGATATAGATTGTGTTGTTATTTTAAAATTTGATGATAAATATTCAAAGATCTATAATCTGAAAAAAGGAGATAGGCTTATATCCATAAATACTTATATGAGAGGTACAGAATATCAAAAAGATATTATTATAGGACCTAATAATACTAATACATGGTTTGGATATAGTCCTATAATAGCTGATTTTATCTCAGATGATATTCATATAATTGAAGAAAAGAAGAAGCAAATAGACGAAGCTTTGTGGAATTATGTTTTTAACTTAGGAATAGAATACATGAAAATACATCCTAATATAGCTAGAGATGGACGTCCCTTATATTCTAGTATATCAGCAATATAGAATAGATTATTTTAAAAAACATAATATATAATTTTAAAAATTAAATCTAAAAAACCTTAGGAATTTTATTTCTTAAGGTTTTTTATTTAGTGTTTATAAGGAACATTATGTAAAGTTTCACATTTTCCATTAAGGAATATTTTTCTATGATAATGTTATATTATAACTAATTATAAATATACTAACTTTTTATATTCTATAATTTATAAAAAAGAGTATATTAAAGGTAAAATGTTTACAAAACAGAAAAATATTATTAAAAAAATTCATAAAATTCTATTGCAGTATGATATTTATTATCGTATAATTTGTATAAAAAAATAAGACGTTTAAGAAATTTGTCGTTTCAAGTATTGGAATTTGAAAATTTAAATTACTTAAACCTTTTTAAAATTTAGGGGGGAAAACATAATGAAAATTATGAAAAAAAAGTTAAGATTATTAGCACGAGTTATGGTAGTTATTATGATTATTGGATTAACATATACCGGTAATTTTAATAATAATATTGTACTAGCTGATACAACTGATCAAAACAGTAATACTAAAGATACAAACAACAAAGGAAATAAACCACCAGAAACTGATAAAAGTGGACAACCAGTTAAAGCAAATGATCAAACGTCACAAGTAAAAGATAAAAATACCAAAAGTAATAGCAATGAAATAGATGAAAAAATTTATGGATTATCTTATGATCCAAAAAAGATTCTAACATTAAACGGAGAAAAGATTGAAAATTTTGTACCGGCTGAAGGTTATGAAGATTCTGACAAGTATGTTGTAATAAAACGTGAAAAGAAAAGTATTTCAGATTCTACAGCAGATATCTCAATCATAGATTCAATAAACGATAGAACTTATCCTGGTGCTATACAACTTGCAAACAGGAATCTTATAGAAAATAAGCCAGACTTGGTTTCATGTGAAAGAAAACCAATTACTATAAGCGTTGACTTACCTGGTATGACTAGTGATGGTAAAAAGGTTGTTAAATCACCTACTTATTCTTCAGTTAATTCTGCAATAAATTCTATACTAGATACTTGGAATACAAAATATTCACAAAAATATACCATTCCTACAAGGGTTAGCTATTCTGATACCATGGTATATAGTAAATCTCAATTATCAACAATGCTTGGATGCAACTTTAAATCTATAGATAAGTCTTTAAACATAGATTTCAATTCTATATTTAAAGGTGAAAAAAAAGTTATGGTTGTTGCTTACAAGCAAATATTTTATACAGTAAGTGTAGATGCGCCTAATCGTCCATCAGATGTGTTTGGAGATAATGTTACATTTAATGAACTAGCTTTAAAAGGATTAAACAATAATAATCCTCCTGCATATGTTTCAAATGTTGCATATGGAAGAACAATATATGTAAAACTTGAGACAACATCTAAGAGTGGAAATGTTAAAGCAGCATTTAAAGCATTAATTGATAACCAAGACATAAGCAGTAATGCAGAATATAAAGATATATTAAATCAAAGTTCATTTACAGCTACTGTTTTAGGTGGAGGAGCTCAAGAGCACAATAAAATAGTTACTAAAGATTTTGATGAAATAAGAAATGTTATTAAAAATAATTCTGTATATAGTCCACAAAATCCAGGATATCCAATTTCATATACTACTACATTTTTAAAAGACAATCATATAGCATCTATAAACAATAAAACAGAGTATGTAGAAACAACAGCAACAGAATACAACAATGGTAAAATAGTACTTGACCACAGTGGAGCATATGTAGCTCAATTCCAAGTAACATGGGATGAAGTTAGCTATGATAAACAAGGAAATGAAATAGTTGAGCATAAAGGATGGTCAGGAAATAATACTGATAAAACAGCTCATTTCAATACAGAGATTTATTTGAAAGGAAATGCAAGAAATATTTCTGTACAAATAAAAGAATGCACAGGACTTGCATGGGAATGGTGGAGAACCATTGTAGATGTTAAAAATATACCTCTTGTAAAAGAGAGAACGTTCTATATATGGGGTACAACTCTATATCCTAAACATTCTATAGAGGAAAAATAGTAAATATATAATTAACATATATATTATAGTGTTATATTAGAAAATTCATAGTAATAAGAAAAAGCCTTAAGAGTTTAAACTCTCAAGGCTTTTTTAATATAAAAATTATATGTCTAGTTTTCTAATTGCATAATACAAAAGCATAGTTAAAATTTCATTACATAAACTTTAAATAGTATATTGTATATTTATCAAAAGGAGATGTTTTCATATGAATGAAAATAGCTTTAAAAAAATTACTCATACAGAAAAAAACAAGATTAAGCTAAATGCTAAATATTTTATAGAAAAATTAAATTTGAAGAAGCATCCTGAAGGAGGATATTACAAAGAGTCCTTTACATCTCAAGATACAATAGGCAGTAGACAATTATGGACTAGCATATATTTTTTATTAAATTCAGGAGAAGTATCTCATTTTCATAGATTAAAATCAGATGAACTTTGGTATTTTCATGATGGAGAAGCACTTACAATATATATGATATCGCCATCTGGTGAACTTATTGAAAAACAAGTGGGACTTAATATAGAACAGGGAGAAGCTCCTCAAGTATTAGTTCCTAAAGGATATATATTTGGTTCCACCATGAATAATGAGGGATTTTCTTTAGTTGGATGTATGGTATCACCAGGATTTCAATTTCAAGATTTTGAACTTTTTACACGAAAAGAATTATTAGAAAAATATCCTTATTACAAGGATATAATAAAAAAATTGACTGTAGCATAATAAATGATATCAGTACAGTAAAGCATGAACATGCATGGCTATATGATGTAAATCTAATAGAAGCAGATGTTAGAAATTATTTGCTTGATATAGGCATAAATATAAACTTGATTTCAAGAGTTGTAAATGTAAAAAAAGAAGGAAATAAGATAAAGGGAATATATCTTAGTGATGGAACATATGAAGAGGGAGATGCATTTATAGAAACAACAGGAACAACAGGACCTATGGGAAACTGTTTAAGATATGGTAATGGATGTTCTATGTGTATATTAAGATGTCCTGCTTTTGGACCTAGAATAAGTATAAGTCAAAGAGCTGGTATTGAGGATTTGAAGGGCGAAAGAGCTGATGAAGTATATGGCGCATTTAGTGGTTCTTGTAAACTTTGTAAAGAAAGTATCGATAAAAAGATAGTTGATGAATTAGAAAGAACAGGAGTAGCAGTGCTAAAGGTTCCAAAAGAAGATGTTAATCTTGATAAATTAAAAATAAAAGTATGTCAACAATATGCACTAAAAGAATTTGCTGAAAATGTAGTTCTACTAGATACAGGACATGTTAAACTTATGACTTGTTTTTATCCATTAGAAAAATTAAGAAAGATTAAGGGACTTGAACATGTAAAATATGTTGACCCTTATGCAGGTGGTAAAGGAAATTCAGTAAGATATTTAGCTATTACACCAAGAGATAATGCAATGAAAGTAATAGGTATAGATAACTTATTCTGTGGTGGAGAAAAATCAGGCTTATTTGTAGGTCACACAGATACTCGTCAAAACATAAAGCATATTTTCCTATATATTTTTTAAGGAAGAATATGCTTTATATTTTTCTAGTTTTGTTTGCTATTTTTTATGTTAATCTCTATATTTCCATCAAGTACTATTATATCTTCTACAACTGATTTAATAAGCATCTTTTTCTGTTCAATATCTTTAGCTTTATCTATCATGTGCTTAAAGTTATTTAGATTATCAGTAAGATTAGTTATATCAACTATCTGTAATTGTTCCTTTGTTAAATTGTTTTTAAGTTCTTTATATTGCTTTTTCAACTTCTCTAATTCAAAGGTTTTCTTCTCCAATAAATTTATAATAGGTTTAGATGCTAGAGGGTTTGAAATAGTAGATAACTGCATAGTTAAGTTTTTAATAGCTTTTTCTTCATCTTTAATTTGATTTTCAATTAGTTGAATCTCATTAGTATTATTTTTATTTATATATAAATTATTTAGTTCCTTTTTAATATCCTTTATTTTAATATTCTTTAAATGATTTATAAGAATTTCATCTGTTACATCTACTGTAAGGTTACTATTATTACATTCACTGCCTTTTGAAGCACGTTTCAATGAACAAGTATAATAATGCTTTCTAATGCCTTTTGAAACTCCACCATGAATTATAGTCATGTTAGATCCGCATTTTCCACATTTAATCAATCCTGAGAATAAAGAATTAGATCCTGTACCAAGTCTTCCTCTTTTAAATCTTTTTGAGCTTAAAAAGGATTGTACCTCAAGCCAGATATCAGCTTCTATTATTCCTTTATGTTTTCCTACAGCTGCAATCCATTCATTAATGTCTCTATGCTTTGTTTTACCTTTTTTCTTATTATACAGGAATATACCATTTCCATTGACTTCTCCAGCAAAACTCATTCCTTGAGATACTAAAAAATCTTTTACTTCTTCAGAAGATTTAACGTAAGTTGGAGACACCAAAACATTTTGTACTTGACTCACACCCCAATCACCACCATTTTTGGTTTTAAATCTTTTATCATAAAGTCTAGACGCAGTTTCTCTAAGAGAGTGTGTTTCAAGATAAGTTGAATATATATACTTTACTATTTCAAGTTCTTCCATAATAGGTGAAAGCTTATAAAGGCTTCTTTCTTTATATTCTTCATCTATATATACAATTTTTTTAGATTTAAAACCTAAAGGTGTCTGTCCTCCAAGCCATCTACCTGTTTTAGCAAGTTCAAGCATGTTATCTCTAACACGTTCAGCTATAGTTTCACGTTCAAGTTGGGCAAATACAGAAGCTATATATACCATAGCTTTACCCATTGGAGTTGAAGTATCAAACTGTTCTTTTATAGATATAAAGCTCATATCATTACTTTGAAGTAATTCAAGAGTGGAGGAGAAGTCAGCTACATTTCTGCTTATACGATCTAGTCTATAACATATAAGTACATCAAATTTTTTCTTTTTTATATCTGAAAGTAGTGCTTTGAACTTAGGTCTATTAATATTACCACCTGAAAATCCTTCATCTTCATATATAAAAAACTTATCTATATTTAAATTTTTAGTTCCATAGTCTTTACACATTTGTATCTGGTTTTCTATAGAATCTCCCTTACTTGTGAATTTGGATTTTCTACTATATATTGCAGCTTTCATTATTAATCATCCTCACAAACTTTATTCATACTTGTTTATGGTGTTACACTATAATATTAATTTCAAATTTAAGAAATTATTACTTAAATATAGGATAAATATAAAAAAACGATAATAGTTCACAGAATTATCCTCTTAAACATAAGATAAATATAGGAATTTTAAAGGGGGATATATGTCTAAGATTAAAAGCATTAAGGTAAATTATCCGACCACAAAAGAAGGAATGGAGAAGGTACAAAGAAAGTATACGAAGACGCTAGCCAAGATTTTAGTAAAGAATTATCCTCCAGAAGTAATTGAGGAATTAATTAAAAGATTAGAAAATGAGAATTAGATATGAAATATTACTTAAATAATGAATATTTATCGGTAAAGGATATAGGCTGATTTGTATAAAAACAAATCAGCCTATATCCTTTAATTCTTTTATATAAAATTCTACTGTAGAGCCATATTCAGTGTTGTTATATGCGTTAATCTTTCCATTAAAATTAGTAACGATTTTTTGTGCAATATAAAGACCTAGTCCAAAATGATCTTTATAATCTTCATCTTGATAAAATGCTTCAAATAACTTAGTGGTATCCTTTTGTTTAAATCCACATCCAGTATCACTGCATTTAAAATAAATATTTTCAGAATCATCATGTACTTGAAGAATTATCTCACCCGTATTTGTAAATCTAAGACTGTTGTATAGAATATTATCAAGAACTCTAAATAAAAGATTAGTATCTAAAATATATTCTTTTTTAGTTAAATCTAACTTAAATGAAATCTTTACATTTTTCTTATTACCAAGGGTTTTAATTTCAAGTTCTTTATCTTTAAGAATTTCATAAAGATTAACTTTTTCATGTCTAAGCAAAAAAGATGCTCCTTGTACTTTGTAAAGAAGTGCTAAGTTATCAGTTAAAGTAGTCATTCTGTCACAGTTTTTATTTATTATACTCATGTTAGTGTCAATATTATAGTCTTTGCAGTCTTTAATATCATCTATTATCTCAATCTGACCTTTTATAACTGTAATTGGAGTCCTAATATCATGGGCAATAGATGATACCATCATTCTACGTTCCCTATCAAGTTTAGATAAATCATCAATGTTTCCTTTAAGAACCTTTATCATTGTATTAAAGGATTTTTGAATTTTTCTAAATTCAATTCCCTTTGTTCCATCAATGTAAAAGTCAAAATCTCCACTACATATTTTATCAGCTCCATGTAGAAGTATATTTACATTTTTTGAAATATTATTATATAGTTTTGAAGTAAATAAGAATAAATACAATATAAAATATAGTATAGGTGTTATAAGGGCTAATATATATATAATAGATATACGCTTATTGCTATTAATATTGTTTAGCATAAAGTCAAAGGGTGCTTTTACAACATAGACAGCCTTTATGGAGTTATTATAAGTTATAGGTATATATCTATAAATATAGTTTTTATAATACTGTTCCTTATTTATAGAATTTATAAGATTAAATTTCTTGTACATAATATCTTTATCACCATAAAGATGATTTCCTTTAAGGTCTATCATTTCCCCTTTAAGTTTAGTGCTATATTTTTTTAGATCTATTATATTTCCTTTTAAAATACTGTCCCCATTTTTCTCAATGTCAAGGGATACCTTGTCAATGTATTTTAAGTAATAATTGGTTGGCCTATTTTTAAAACATAGTACGAAGAGGAGGATTACATAGGTAATTATTGTTGAGACTATAGTATACATTACTACCTTTAAAACTAAATTATAAAAATCTCTTTTTATAGTTTTACTTTTCATTCTTTACTTCCCACTTATATCCTTGACCATAAACAGTACTAATATAAGATTTATTCTTATCTATATTTTTTATCTTTTTTCTAATATTTTTAATACTTTCAGTCACAGTTTCAAGATAACTATCAGAATCAGTACCCCATACTTTTTCAAATATTTGATCTCTTGAAAATACTATGTTTTTATTAATCATTAAGAATTTTATAAGATTAAACTCATTTCGGGTTAGCTTAAGAGGTTCATTACAGCATAGTATTTCGCCTGCTGAAACATCAAAAACAATATTTCCAGAACTTAGTATGTAAACCTGTTTATTTTTTATTCTTTCTTCCCGCCTTATATGGCTTTCTATTCTTGCTTTTAATTCTTTTAAACTAAAAGGCTTTGTTATATAGTCATCTCCGCCTGCTGAAAAGGCTTCAAGTTTATCTTCTTCAAGAAGTTTTGCAGTAACAAATAGAATAGGACATGACACTTTCTCCCTAATAAGACTACAAAACTCTATGCCATCCATATCAGACATCATTATATCAAGGATAATTAAGTTAAAGTTTTCATTTATAATATTTAATGCATATTTGCAGCTACTGGCTGTTTTAACAGTGAAATTATAATTTTCTAGATAACTTTTAATAGTTGTGCAAATACCTTCATTATCATCAATTACTAGTATTTTGTTTTTCATATTCGTACTCCTTTTAATAATAGATAAATTTCCCGGTATATTATTCCATTATTAATATAATACCTTTTTATAAAGTTGTAAAATTTTAAATGTATTTTATAATATTATTTTAACAAGGAAATATAAGAATTTTTATTAATCATGAATCTTTCTTCCTTCCCATTTGTTAAACCAGAGTACTCCAATAGCGCATATTATAATAAAGGAAATAATAGCTATAGGAACTCCTAGATACATATATTGTTTAAAGGTAGTATTTAAAATTTCTTGTATATTTTTTTTGTTTTCAAGGTGTTGATATTTTATAAAATTCGAAAGTTTATATATAGGTACAATACCAATTCTACCTGACCAAGCAAAGGGAACAAATGGCCATATGGTATCCCCAAGTCCTGTTTGTAGTAAAGCTCCCATTATACTTCCTCCAACACCAACTGCAATTGTAGGTCCTATTCCAAATTTTAAGCTTATAATTAGATATAGACCATATAAAAATAAGCAGCCTAATATGGTAAGTATGGTCCCTGTTAGGAATACTCCGTACTGAATAGTTCCAAGGGGGTATAAAAACTTCATACCTATAAGTAAGATTAATAAAGATACAAACATATCAATTATAGTAACTAAAATAATCATAAATAGTTTACTGAGATATATAGTACTTCTTGAAATAGGAGTCATAAGTAATCCTCGAAACTCTCCTGAAGTTTCTTCACCCATAATATTAAGACCTATTAAAATAGATGAAATTAGGGGTAATGTTATACTAATTATGGAAAAATAAAAATTATATACATTTAATTGAAAAGTATAGTCTCTTTTATAAACTGATATATAGGATACAAATAATAATGAAAATAGTATTGGAACTAATAAAATTATATATCTAAAGGGGGTTCTTTTAGTTTTCATAAAATTTGCTTTTAAGGATCTTAAAAAATTCATAATTTAGTTCCTCCTCTTTGAAAACCAGAAACTCGTGATTACTGATAATATAATGAATAATGTTATTGATATAATAAATCCCTTAGATATTACTGAAGAATTTAGTAGGGGACTTCCAATCTCTAGAGGTATTCCACTAGGATGTATTTTTATAATTGGACACATAAGTCTAGGGGCTATACTAAAGGGGCATAAGTACCATGTTGATTTTGTTGCAAATGTTACCCCTGCTATAACACCTATTAATGTTATAAGTATTGGTGCAAAAGTTCCAAAAATTTCAGCTAAAAATAGACATATTGGTATTAATATAAGTGTTGCAATAAAAATTGCAAAGGTAGCTATAAGTAGTTCTTTTGGATGAATTAGACTTGTTTTATAAATTAATTTTACTAGTAGCATAATACTTAAAAATACTATTGAAGCTAAAAATTCATAATAAGTTACAATTAAAATTTTGCTAATCCACATTTTCTTTAAATTTATATCTTTAGATTTTAATGTTCTATAATTTCCAGCTCTTTTTTCTCTAAGGGCTGAAAGTGCACATATAAGACTTATCATAAAGGGCATAATGTAACAGCTCCATAAATTGAGAGTATTTATAAAGAAATATCTATTCATCATTAGTAAATTAAGTAATACATACATTGGTACAATAAAGAAAAGTTTTCTGCAAAAAGTCCTCTTATATTTTAAATGTTCCGATTTTAACATATTAATCATTATAAATTCACTTCCTTCTTATATGGTTACAATATCCATAAAAAGTTTTTCAAGATTTTGAGTTTTATCAATTTTTTCTTGATATTTTAGTTTTCCCTCATAGATAATTCCAATATATTCAGCAACTTCTGAGACTTTCGATAAAATGTGACTTGAAAAAATAATTGTTATTCCTTTATTTTTTAAGGATTTAATTAAGTCTCTAAGTTCTTGAATTCCAAGGGGATCAAGTCCATTAGTTGGCTCATCCAGTATAAGAAGTTTTGGGGAATTTAAAAGTGCTATTGCAATTCCAAGACGTTGTTTCATTCCTAGGGAAAATTCATTTGATTTTTTATTTCCTGTATTTTTTAAGCTTACAATATTTAAAACCTCATCAATTCTCTTATCTGGTAAATTTAAAAGGGTTGTATGAACCTTTAAGTTTTCCCTTGCAGTTAAATTACCATAAAAGGCTGGAGATTCTATAAGTACACCTATGTCTTTCAGGCAATGTCTAGTCCATTTATCACCGTTAATAATTATCTCACCCTCTGTTGGATACAAAAGTCCTGTAATCATTTTAAGAGTTGTTGATTTACCAGCTCCATTAGGACCTAAAAATCCATAAATGCTCCCTTTCTTTATTTTTAAGTTGATATGGTCTACTGCCCTTTGGTTTTTAAATTTCTTTGTTAGATTCTTTGTTTCTAAAAAATATTCACTCATTTTTTTGCCCTCCATTATCTTTTCATAAGAGTATGTTAACAAAAGAATCTAAGGATTTTATAATATTTAGAATGATGTTATATATATTTTGAAGGGTAAAATCTAAGTAAAATATTTTTTAAAAAACAGAGATCTATAAATTATCTAATGAATTAGATAGCTTAATACCAAATACTATATGATTACCTTAGATATGACATGGAGTAATTCCATTTACTTAATTTAATATATTACTTGACATATATACTATTTTATTAGTAGACCTCCATACTTATTAATAAGAAGGGGGAACCTTTATATTGGAATACTATATGAGATTTATATTATAAAAACAATTAATAAAGAGCCTGATAAGTGATTATCAGGCTCTTATAAAGTCAACTAGACTTAAACTAGGATTCTTATGTTGGAATTAAGATTCCTAATCAATATTTATGCAAATAATAATAAGTAAATAGTATCATTGCTAATAAGACTAAAAAATATATGTCGATAGATTTAACAGTACCTTCTGCCGAAAATATCAATTTGGTTATGAAAGCACTTACTAAGCTACTTATGACAGAAGTAATACATGCGTCTATATTTTTTTTAAATCTTTTTATTATTATTTTGCTATTATTTTTATTGTAGTTTCTTTTTTTAGATTTTTTCATAAAATTGACCTCCTTTTTACTAGTTAGGCACATTTATGAAAAGTCAAAGAAACATACATGGATAAGACCTCCTTTGTAATTTATTTCCAACATGATTACATTATAACATTTTGTGGAAAACATTTAAATGAAATATATTAAGGGCTATTTAAACTAAAAAAACAAGTATAGTCTTATTGTGAATAATGATACAATTTACTTAAAAATAAAAAGTGAACTAGATTTATTTACTGGAAGGATAATTAAATAAAGAAATTTATGATATAGTACTGATATAATAGTATTTTTATTTAAGATGGGAGTATTGGACGACGTATATGTATTTCCTTTTCAATATAGTTATTATTTTTATTTACTACGTATATTTTATTATCCATTAAACTACTAATAAATAATTTATCATTAATAATATACATACTTTCAGGACTATATATATCTGGAATTGAGCCTATGACTTTATGCTTATTGTAATCTATTATTGATACACCTTTTCCTTCCTGCAAATCAAAATTTTGATGTAAAACATATACATGCTTTTTATCATTATTATTATCTATATAGATGTTATATGGATTATTATAGTTAAGTTTAATTTTATTTATAATCTTTCCTTTAGATATACTTATAACATATATATAGGGTTTCTCTGAATTTCTGTCTAAGCCATAAATTAAGTCATTAGACACTGCAGATATTCTATTAAACATTTTAGAAACTTTTAATGTTTTTATTAAAGAAAAATTTTTCAAATCAAATATATCTATATTATACGTACTATCATTATCTAAGCTCCATGAACTTACAATCATTTTTTTATTTTCTGTAAATGTAATATCTTCAATTCCTTTATTATATTTAATATTATACTTTTCAATATCTTTTTTTGAGTCAATAACAGTTATGCAATTTTCATCTTTATATGTTACTTTAGTTTTATGAAATACATAAGTGTTATTATCAAATATATTGTATTTGGCCATTAATGGAAGACTATATGTTAAATCTATATTCTTTTGAAATTTTCCATGTTGAAAAACAGCTATTTGGTTTTTATTACAGATAGGGGCATAAATCTTTCTATTGTTTATATTAGATATAAATAGGGTTGTATCAATGTTATGGTTTATATCTGTATACTTATAGTTATTAGAAGATAAATAGTTTATTTTATTTACTCCAGATAATACATATATATCATTTTGACTAATATATTTTTTTAATATATGTATTCCTAAAATTGATATACATACAATGATTATACTTATATATATAAATACTATTTTTTTCATTTAATCTCTCCTTATAAAGTTTAATATTAAGAATGCCATATACTTTCAGATAATATATGGCATTTTTAAAAAATTATTTTGTTTGTGATTTTGCAATTATAGTAGAAGATTTAAATTTAATAATATCATCTGGAGCAACAAAGCGTCCTTGATTAGAATCTATATCTACATTAAAATAATTTTTATAACCTTTCCAAGGTATTAAACTACAATACCATAAATCGTTTTCATTAAGAGATTTTGAAGCTCTTATAATGGAATAATCTTTCCCAATGAATTGACTTAACCAATTCATCATATCATTTAGTTGATTTGAATTTGAACTACATGAATTAATATTTACACCAACAGCTTCATCATAACTTCTTGTATACCATTCTTTGGGTTCATATATAACTCCAGAACCATATCCAGAATCGCTTATTTGGGCAGTTAAAAATTTTTGTTTGGATTCTGAGTAAGTTCCTACATGTCTCCAATATCCATATGGGCATTTTCCTCTGTGTACTAATATAATGCTGCCATTATGAAAGTTTTTAAAATTTAATTTAAATCCTCTGGCATCAGAGCTTGAACCAGAGCTTGATCTGGTTAAATTGTCCTTATTTTTACCACCTAAAATATTTTCTATTTCTTCCTGCTTACTTTTATCTAGATTATTAAGGTTATTTAAATCAATTAGTTCTTTACTATATTTTTTATAGTATTTATGCATTTTTTGATCAATTTCTTTCTTTAGTTCATTTTGTAAAGAGTATTGATTACTACTTTGACAAATTTGAATGTCTTCATCTACCTTATTAGGACTATTAGAAAATGCATATGCAGTATTTGACATGCTACCAAATAGAAGGGCCAACCCCAAAAGTTTATAAACACTTTTTTTCATATTAAACCTCCTAATTAAAATTTTATATATTAACTCTATGCTATTAATTCAGATTTATTACAGTATAATATATTTGAATTTTAATCATTATAAATCAAATATTAAAATGTAGTTAGACTTTAGACTTTAAAAAAGGTAAAAGGACATTTTAGTAGCTAGATATGTACTACGTTCTATCGTGTTGAAGCAATCTCTACAGGATCACTTGCAGGAACTAATGCAGTAAGACATGCAGCAGGAAAAAATATGTTAGTACTTCCAAATGAAACTATAATAGGAGATATAATCGATTTTGCTAACAAGAAATTTTTAAAAGATAAAGATAAGAAAAGTAGATTTACATTTGCAGGTTCAATATACTTTAATCGTATGAAAGAACTAGGACTATATACTACTAATATTAAAGAAATAGAAGATAGAATCACAAGACTTGGACTTAAAGGTGTATTTAATGAAAAAATTATTTAAATATTTATCATTTATATTTTAATATCTGAAAAGCCTCCATTATATTCTTATATGGAGGCTTTTTTATTAAAAGGAGTGAATTCTATACAATTTAGAATTCACTCCTTTTAAAATATAAATATGATACTTCTTTAATATATGATTAATTTATTCAAGTACAGCACCAGTACTTGCAGAAGTTACTAGTTTACTATATCTTTTAAGATATGTTCCATCAGGAGCTTTGCAAGGTGGTTTAATCCAGTTTTCTTTTCTTAATTTTAATTCTTCTTTAGATATAAGTAATGAAATAGTTCTACTAGGAATATTTATCTCTATAAAATCTCCATCCTTTATTAGTGCAATTGGTCCACCCTCTGAGGCTTCAGGAGATATATGACCTATACAAGGACCACGAGTTCCTCCAGAAAATCTTCCATCTGTTATAAGAGCGGTACTTTTTTCAAGTCCTAAACCTATTATAGCTGCTGTTGGACTTAACATCTCTCTCATGCCAGGACAGCCTTTTGGTCCTTCATATCTGATAACTATTACATCACCTGGATGAATTTTTTTATTCATAATAGCATCAAATGCGCTTTCTTCTCCGTCAAAAACTCTAGCTGGTCCTTTATGACAAAGCATTTCAGGTTCTACAGCAGATTGTTTTACAACAGCACCTTCAGGAGCAAGATTTCCTTTTAATATGGCAATTCCACCTTCTTTAGAATAAGGATTATTTAGAGATTTTATTACCGAATCATCTAAAACTTTAGAGTTTTCAACATTTTCTCCAAGTGTTTTTCCTGTAACAGTTAATTGATCTTTGAAAATTAAATTAGCATCTATTAGTTCTTTTAATACAGCTGATATTCCACCTGCTTCATTTAAATCTACCATATGATGATTTCCAGCTGGACTTAATTTTGTTATATGAGGCACTTTTCGACTTATACAATCAAAGTCATCTAAAGTTAAGTCAACTTTTGCTTCGTGTGCGATTGCCATAAGATGAAGAGTTGTATTACTTGAACCACCAATGGCCATATCCAAAGCAATTGCATTTTTAAAAGCTTCTTTTGTTAAAATATCTCTTATAGTTATACATTTTTTAACCATATCCACAATTCTAATACCTACATATTTTCCAAGTTGTTTACGTCTTCCATAAGGAGCAGGTATTGTACCATTGCCAGGCAATGTTACTCCTAAAGCTTCTGCTAAACAATTCATACTATTTGCAGTAAATAGTCCAGCACAACTACCACAAGTAGGACATGAATGTTGTTCTATCTCTTCTAAAGTATTATCTGAAATTTTTCCTTCAGCATATGAACCAATAGCTTCAAAAGCCCCATGAACAAGATCAATTTTTTTACCCTTGACTTTTCCAGGAAGCATAGGACCTCCTCCTATGTATATTGCGGGAACATTAAGCCTTGAAGCTCCCATTAACATTCCAGGAACTATTTTATCACAATTTCCAACAAGTACTAATGCATCAAATTTATGAGCCATAGTCATAGCTTCTATAGAATCAGCAATAAGTTCTCTACTTGCAAGAGGATATTTCATTCCACTATGATTCATAGATATACCATCGCAAATTCCAATAGAGGGAAATTCTATTGGTGTTCCACCGGCTGTAGCCACCCCTAGTTTTATAGCTTGAACTATTTCGTTTAAATGAAAATGTCCTGGAATAATTTCATTATGTGCATTTACAATTCCGATTAATGGTTTTTTTAGATCTTCTGGTGTATATCCCATAGCGTAAAATAATGATCTATGAGGTGCTCGTGCTATACCGTTTGTAACTTCTTTACTATTCATTTTAAATCCCCCTTCTTATTCTTTTTCTTTTCTTTCCTTTTTCAAAATAAAGGTTAAATTGTTTGAGTTTTAATATACAGTAAATAAAATGTAGCGTCAATCAAAAAAATGTAAAAATTAGTATTGACATATAATGTGAATGGTAGTATACTCGTGAACAAGTTAAAAAAATCCATTTGAAAATTTAAAAACAAAGACAGGGAAGAGTAAATAAAAAATAGTCTTACAGAGAGTGGGAGAAGATGAGAGCCCATGATGAAGTTTTTATTGAAAATCACCCTTGAGTTGCAAGCTGAAATAATAGTAAGCTTAGCCGGTATTACCGTTAAAAGTAAAAATTATAAAATTGAGTGGTATTGCGAATATAAGATTTCTTCGTCTCGTGGCAAGAGGTCTTTTTTTATTACAATTAATTAAGGGGGCTTTAATAATGGAAAAAGTTTATTATGATGGGGATGCTAATTTAGAATTATTAAAAGGAAAAAAGGTAGCTATAATTGGTTATGGTAGTCAAGGTCATGCACATGCATTGAATCTTAAAGACAGTGGGGTAGATGTAGTTGTTGGTTTATATGAGGGCAGTAAATCTAAACAACTGGCTGAAAATAATGGTCTAAAAGTTTTGAAAACATCTGAAGCAGTAAAAAATGCAGATGTGGTTATGATGCTTATACCTGATGAAAAACAAGCAAAAGTGTATAAAGAAAGTGTTTGTATGAATCTTGAAAAGGGAAATGCATTAGTTTTTGCACATGGATTTAATATTCACTATAATCAAATAGTTCCTCCTGAATATGTTGATGTATTTATGATTGCACCAAAGGGACCTGGACATATGGTAAGAAGAGAGTTTGTATCAGGTGGTGGAGTGCCTTGTCTTATTGCAGTAGCACAAGATTATACAGGAACAGCTAAAGATTATGCACTTGCTTATACCAAAGGAATTGGTGGAACTAAAGGAGGAGTTTTAGAAACTACTTTTAAAGATGAAACAGAAACTGATTTATTCGGAGAACAAGCAGTTCTGTGTGGAGGACTTACAGCACTTATGAAGGCTGGATTTGAAACTTTAGTTGAAGCAGGATACGCACCTGAAAATGCTTATTTTGAATGTGTTCATGAAATGAAATTAATCATAGACTTAATTTATGAAGGTGGATTTAGTAATATGAGATATTCTATAAGTGATACCGCTGAATATGGAGATTATTCGGTTGGAAATAGGATTGTAACTGAAGAAACTAAAAAAGAAATGAAAAAGGTTCTTAGTGAAATCCAAGATGGAACCTTTGCAAGAAATTGGCTAGTTGAAAATCAAGTAAATAGACCATCCTTTAATGCAAGAAGAAGAATTGAAAGAGAACATCAAGTTGAAAAAGTTGGGAATGAACTTAGAAAAATGATGCCTTGGTTAAATAAAAAGTAATTAAGTATTAAATGAGGAGGGGGTTCTTCATGGGGAGGTTTAATGATAGATTAAATGGTGCAAAACTATTAATAAAGTGTCTAAAAGAATTAGAGGTAGATACTATATTTGGATATCCAGGAGGTAGTATACTTCCTATATATGATGCTTTATATGATGAAAAAGACATAAAGCATATACTAACGGCGCATGAGCAGGGGGCTACTCACGCGGCGGATGGATATGCAAGGGTTACAGGAAAGGTTGGAATTGTTTTAGTTACATCAGGTCCTGGGGCTACAAATACAGTTACTGGTATAGCAAATGCATATAGAGATTCTATACCTATGGTAGTATTTACAGGACAGGTTCCTAAAGCTCAAATAGGAAAAGCAGCTTTTCAAGAGGTTGATATTCTAGGTATTACAAAACCTATAACTAAGAAAAATTTTTTGGTTACCGATATTAAAGAATTAACTAATATAGTATATGAAGCATTTAAAATAGCCAAAGAAGGAAGAATGGGTCCTGTGCTTGTAGATATTCCTAAAGATGTTCAAAAAACTATAATAGATAATAGTTTTAAATGTAATAATATTTATAAAAATCATGTAGTAAATAATGATAATTCAGAAGAAGATGAGAATTTATACAGGAACTTAAATAGATCTATAGAATTAATTAATAATTCTAAAAAACCTATTATATATGCAGGAGGCGGCATTATAAGTGCTAATGCCCATGAAGAATTAAAAGAATTTTCTGAAACAATTAAATGTCCAGTAGTATGTACTTTAATGGGGCTTGGAGGTTTCCCAGCAAATCATAAATACTTTATGGGACTTGGCGGTATGCACGGTACATTATATTCTAATTATGCTATAACTGAAAGTGATTTATTGATAGCTATAGGAGTACGTTTTAATGATAGAGTTACAAGTAACATACAAGGTTTTGCTCCTAATGCAAAAATAATACACATTGATATAGATGAGAAGGAATTTGGAAAGAATATAGATATAGATGTTCCTCTAAAGGGTGATGTTAGAAAAATATTAAAATTATTAATAAAGAATATAGAAGTAAAGGAAGAGGGGGATTGGAATTGTAAAGTAGATAAATGGAAATCAATATATCCACTTACATATAACAAAAACTATAATTTAAGTGGTGAATATATTATAGAAAAGTTAAATGAAATAACTAATGGTGATTGTGTAATATGTACAGAAGTTGGACAAAATCAAATTTGGGCTGCACAATACTTTAAATATTTAAGCCCACGTACATTTATATCATCAGGCGGACTTGGAACAATGGGTTTTGGACTTGGGGCAGCCATTGGAGCTTATTTTGGAAATACTAGAAAGAGGGTTATAAATATAGCCGGAGATGGAAGTTTTAAAATGAATTGCTCAGAACTTGATACCATAGCTAGATATAATATACCGATAATTCAAGTTGTTCTAAATAATAGTTGTCTAGGAATGGTAAGACAATGGCAAGAGATGTTTTATAATAAAAAATTTTCATATTCTTTATTTAATGGAGAAGTTGATTTCGTAAAGCTTGGGGCAGCTTATGGAATCAAAAGTTTTAGAATAACTAAAAAAGATGAAATTAAAGATGTTTTTATAAATGCATTAGAACTTAACGAACCTGTTATTATTGATTGTGTAATAGATAGAAAAGAAAAAGTGTTTCCGATAGTTCCACCCGGAGAATCTATAAATAATATGATGGTTGAAAAAATTTAAATTAATTAGGGGGTTATAAAATATGAACAAATCCTATGTATTCTTTGAAAATAAAATAGTAGATGAAAGTAATGTTAATATAAGTATAAGAAATAAAGCTCTTAATTATGGTCTTGCTTGTTTTGAAGGAATTAGAGCTTATTGGGATGAAGAAACACAACAATTATATGCCTTTAGATTAAAAGAACACTATGAAAGATTGCTACAATCTTGTAAGGCTCTATATCTTGATATACCTTATACTGTAGAAGAACTTATAAACATTACAGTTGAGTTATTAAGAAAGAATAACTTTAAAACAACAACTTATATAAGACCACTTGCTTATAAGGGTTCAAATAAAGTAGAACCTACACTATTGGATGATGATAATAGATTACTTATATACTGTATGCCTATGGGAAGTTATGCAGGAAAAGATTCTTTAAGGGTTGCTATAACTTCTTGGTCAAGAATTGAAGATAATATGATTCCAGCAAGAACAAAACCTACAGCGGCATATTTAAATTCAGGTCTTGCTTCATTAGAAGTGTTAAGAAAAGGGTATGATGAGGCATTATTTTTAACGAGGAATGGTCATGTTTGTGAAGGACCAGGAGAAAATATTTTCATGGTTAGAAAAGGAAAGCTAGTAACTCCCCCTTCATCAGATAATATTTTAGAGGGTATAACTAGAGATACTGTTATGCTACTTGCAAAAGAAGAACTTGGTATGGAAGTTGTTGAAAGAAGTATCACAAGAACAGAACTTTATGCAGCAGATGAGTTGTTCTTTAGTGGTACAGCAATGGAGGTTACCGCAATTGCTGAAGTTGATGATAGAAAAATTGGAATTGGAAATGATACAGATGTATGTCGTAAGCTTCAAAAATTATTTTCTAAAATTACTACAGGAAAACTTGATAAATATTCTGAATTTTGTACAAAAGTATATTAATTTAAAAAACATATTATTTAGAAGTAGGTTATTGATAATTATATATAATCAATAACCTACTTTTGTTTATGTAATTAACAAGTATTAAATCTAAAATATTACAATAGAATGATAACATTTACTAAATATTTTATGAAAATAAAACAATAAATCAATTCACAAATGATCGACAATTTTATATATTACAAAATCTAGTAAAGAATTTAAAGTTTAAGTTCATAAAAATCCCAATGAAATGATTGCATAATATCTTAAATAATACATATTTATAGGATTAAATTATATACAATACCGAAATATCGTAAAATTTTAGAAAGTTATCCTAAATATACTTAAATACTCTACGAAAATAAAACAATAAATAAGTTCACAAATAATTAATAATTTCACACAATTTAAAATTCTTTAACAAAATCACAGGAGGAACATTATGAAAATAACATTTCAATATGAGGAAAAAGATACTTTAGTAATTGATACGATATCTGTTATAGGAAAATTTAACGATTATGATGCAAGTAAAGGTAAAATGATAAAAAATGATAATGAATGGACCTTTACATGTGATTTAGCATCAGGAGAACATCCTTATAAATTTATTATTAATAATGATTTAAAGCTTAACGATCCATTGGCTAATATATATTTACCTGATGAAAATGAAGAACTTTGGTCAGTAATAATAATTAATGATGAAGGGAATAGACTTTACAATAACACACAATATACAGTTCATATAGATAAATATAATATATGTTCTACTGTTAGTGAAGAAGAAACTGTAGTAAATAAGAAAAATTTCAATAGTTTACTAGATAAAAAAGTAGTTACAAGATTTAAATTCACCAATATAACCGGTTTACATGCAGTAACAACAGCATGGTATACCCCTAAGGGAGAATTATTTCAAATAACTGAAAATAATTTATTTACATCAGAAGGAAACGAAGATAAACCATTAACATTATGGTTTTGGATGGATTTAGAGGATAAAAATCGTAAATATCCTCATGGAATTTGGTCAATAAAATTATTTATAGACGGTGAATTTATTCTAGAAGATAAATTTGAATTATTAGAAGGAATTTCTTATTCGTCTCAAGGTAAAATTAGATATTAAATTTATTAATTTATATATAAAATAATAAAGGAGTGATATACATGGTTGGAAAAACTAGTATAATTAACAATTGCACTAATGTAAATCCTATTAATAATGAAGAAGTAAAGGTTAAAGCTAATAGTGCTTCAAAAACAAATTGTTCTAATAATATAAAAGTAGCTGAAGATGCTTATAAAACTTCTATTATAAACAATAGTACAATAAAACCTATACCTCAAAATACTAACACAACAAAAAATTCTAATACCGATTCTTTAAAATCTACATCAAGTTCATTTTCCATGGTACTAAGTAATATAAAGAATTTCACAAAAACAGCAATATCAATAGGTGAAAGTGTAAAAAATGCTGTTTACTCAGTTTCAAAAACAATCATTAATGCATCAAATTCAATAACTAAAACTATAAAACATGTTTCCGAGTCAGTAACTAATAAAATAACTAAAACAGCATCTGAAGTAGCTAGTACTATAAAACAAGTTACAACTACTGCCTCGGATCTTAAAGAAGCAGCTTTAAAAGTTAAAAATTCTGCTACAAACATAGCAGGTGCAGTAGTAAAAACAGCTATTTCTGTAAGCGAAGATGTCATGAAAATAGCTGGTAGTGTTAGCTTTTCAGTAGTATCTATACAAGGTTCAATCCACAATCCAACTAGTGGTATTATACGTAAGGGGATAGAAACTGTTGGAATTGTAAAAGGGTGCATAGACTCTATAAAAGAACCTATAGGGAACATAATAAATACTGTTTCAACAAATTATAAAGACATAAAAAAAGAATACAATAATATAGCAAACACCATAAACAGTTCAATTTCTGAAATTAATAAAATTAAAGGTGCTATAGTAACTGTAAGCAATGATGTTATTGCAACAGCTAAAACAGTAGCTTCTGAAATAAAAGATGCAAGTTTAAATATTACTAATACAGTAAAAGAATCTGTATCTAGTATAAAAAATGAAGTTACAAAAGGTGTTAATGAAGTTACAAAAGCATATAAGGATTATAAAAATAATAACTCTAATGAAGTTAATGATACTAATGGAATAAATCCTATATTAGTTTAATAATTTAATGTAAACAAGAGAAAAGGGGGTGTAGATAAAAGTATTTTATACTTTTCTACATCCCTTTTTATATATTATCTTTAAATAAATTCTTTAGGGTGTCTTCTTTTAAGTTCTTCTACTGCAAAACCTCTATCTGTTTTTTTTAGTCTTTCACAATATTTTTTTAATTCACCTTTAGCATGAAAAGGACCACCTTCTTTGATAACAGTCCATAGTGGATCCACATCATATTTCATAGTCATCATCATATGATCATGCCAATTTGTTAATCTATACGTAGCCTCCTTACAAACATCAAGATTTAATTTAGCAACATCATGTTGCTCGTAAGGATCTTTTTTGATATCGAAAAGCATTTCTTTAGGAAATAAATGGAATCCATCATGATAAGTGCGAATATATAACAAATTATTAAAACGAACTGATCTTTGACAAACATGAGAGCATTGTCCTAATATAAGGTCATCCCTACCAGTATCGGTGCGATTAAATATAGATTGAGCATAACTTTGCCCATCCCAACTTGAAAGTTTTTCTTGTTGAAAAATTTCTGCAAGGGTAGGGGCTAAATCTAGATTATAATGTAAACCTTCATCTACATATCCTTTTTGTGCTCCAGGCCATTTAATTATCATAGGAATATGAGTAGTGCTATAATCGGCCACAGAATGTTCTCCGTATATTCCTAATTCTCCGATAGCTTCTCCGTGATCAGCTGTTACTATTATTGCTAAATCATTATACATTCCTTCTTCTTTTAACATATCCAAAATTTGTCCTATGTTATTATCCATATGTCGTATACCACAATCATATCCGTCAAAACAATCTTTCACATCACTTAAATTTTTTAGTTCTGTTTTATAACGAGGAAAATCAGGGTAGGAATTGCTGTCAAACAAATTAATCTCACGAGCACCATGAGGGCCTACTTTATTTTTCCAATGATCCTTAAATACATCTTCAGTTATCCATTGTGGTATTGGATCATCTTCAAAGGGATTTCCAAATTCTTTAGGTGCTCTATAAGGAGTATGAGGATCCCAGTAATTTACATGCAAAAACCAATTATCTTTATCTTTGTTTCTTTTAATCCAATCTAGTGCTAGGGGGGTTATTTCTTCAGCTGATTCTCTTCCGCGTTTTCCTGTGTTATACATTTCAGTAAAACCAGCGTAAAAGTTCCAACAACTATGACGTTCAGCAAAAGGACTTATACTTATAGTTCTGAAACCTTGTTTTCTTAAAAATGCTGGTAGACTTTCCTCAGCTAAGATATCTCTGGCGCATCTTTCGGCACCCATTAAACGAAAATCAGCAGCTAAACCTCCATGATTTACAACCCCCGTGTGGATACCAAACCTTCCACTCATCAAAGCGGTACGTGATGGTAAACAAGGAGCATCGGAACAATAATAATTATTAAATCTTACTCCATCTTCTGCAATAGAATCTATATTAGGAGAAGTATTTCTGTGATAGTCATAGCAGCCTAGGTGATCTGCACGAAGGGTATCTAAATCTAAAAATAAAATCTTCATAATAACACCTCACATTAAAAATTAGTATTAGTATAAGTTTCTGTTTATGTAAGAAATTAAAACCTTATACTAATTATATAAGTATAAGGTTATTTTTTCAATAAATACCAGTAAACGATATCATGATATATTGCTAAATAATAGAAATATTTTATGCTTATATACATGTAAATGCTCAAAATCAATAATAGGTAATAATGGGGGACTTTCAAAAATGCTCCCTCTTTTTGAAATAAGTATTTTTAAAACATTTACAATAAACCAAATTAACATTAAGATAATAATTTGTATTGTGTATTAATTTTGAATTGATAGTATATTCAAAGTTAAATAATTGTTCAAAGTATTGTTAATTGTAATTTGATTTTTAATAATCTAAATATTCTTGAATTTTATGGAAATTATATGAAAATAAGTTATAAAATATAATTTAGTTTATAGCAGAAAATAGATTTTAAAAATATTCAAAACGAAGATTTATAGGTTTGAAATTTATTCGAAAATATACTTTTTGAATAAATTGATTTTGCGTTTTTAAAGTATATTGATTATTTTGGAAATGAATTTATATATAAATAAAATACAATCATCCTATGAATGGATAATTATTATTTATAAATATTATTTATTTATAAATTTTGGACAAATCCCGGGGTTTTTGCCTATAATTAATAATAATTATCCATAAAATCATAATGATTTTTATCAGGATTTAACTTTAACTAACTTGATCTATATTCCTTAAAATAATAAAATGTTACATATTTTAAAGTAGTTTTTTATATTTTGAATATTAAATTCACTATTATAATAGTCTAGTATATAATAACAAGTTTATATAGAACTTTTAAATTTATGTAATTGTGTGGTTTGCCCCTCTCTGGACTTTCAAGACATAATATATCTTATGTCTTGAAAAATAATATAGTCTATGATATAGTAATATCAAGGGTTACAGCTATTTTATGCTTAAAATACATACATTTATAGGGGGTTATCATTAATGGATACTTCATTAGCTAAATTTACTCTATTTCTTGCCAAAACAAGAAAAAGTGAAAAAACCATAGATAGTTACATAAGAGATATTTCTCAGTTTAATGATTATTTAAAAACAAATAAAAAGAAACTTGTTAAAATCAAACTCTCTGATATAGATGAGTTTAAAAACTTTCTGATATACGATAAAGAATTAAAGATAAAGACTATTAACAGAAAACTTGTATCTATCAATCAATATTTAAAATTCAACAATATATCCGTAGATATAAAACAAGAAAAAGTACAAATGCAAAATTTCTTAGATGATATGTTAAGCAATCAGGATATAGAAGATATTATAAAAGCTACATATGCAAAAGATGATGTTCGGGCAAGAACCATTATATATACTTTATATTATACAGGTATGAGAGTATCAGAAATGCTTCAATTAACTATATATGATACTAAAAAAAGCTCTATAAGCATTATAGGGAAAGGATCTAAACATAGAGAGGTATTTGCGCCAAATAAATTAAAAACAATATGGGATAACTATATGCAAGTTAGAATAAAGAAAAGCACAGCTTTATTTACAGGCAAAAGAGGGCCTATAAATAGAAAAACCGTAGATAGTATAATTAAAACATATGCAGAAGCTGCTGGAGTTGATAAAAGTAAAGCGCATGCTCATAATTTCAGACATTTATACTGCAAAAACCTAGCGGATAGAGGAATTGATATCAGTACCATTGCTGATATTGCCGGACATCAAAACATCAATACTACACGAATATACACTAGAAAAACCAAAGAAGAATTACTTAATATAATAGAAGATATGTAAAATATCTATATAATAAGAAAATATAGGCTAATTTGTTCAAAAACAAGTCAGCCTATATTTTCTTATTATATTAGCTATATGTTATTTGTTTGATTTATTTAAAACTATAAACCCTGGGAAAACTTCATTAATCAAACTATTTGTATTAGCATCATCATCTATTAATTCTTTTAATCCATCAATATCGTCTATATATTCCATCTTAACATCTGAATCTTTAAGATCTTTATTAACCTCCGCTAAGGTATCGATGTCTACAGCATTATCCTTTTCTCCTACTTCATCAAATTCCTCTTCTATAAAATCATCATCATCTTCTTCAAATATTTGTTCTATATTAATAGCTTTTGTGTCATATCCTTCTTTCTCCAAACACTTACCACAGTTATTACACTTTTTATTAGGATTAAGATCACATTTGTTACATTCTCCGCAATCATTACACGCTTTATTAATTTCTAATATACAAAGCTTAGCCAAGAAAATCACCTCTTTCTACATCATTAGTGTATTATATCAAAACTTTTATTTATAATCAATAGTTGGAGAACATTAGTTTGATATCGTTGAAATTTTGTGCTATAATTCAAAATATATGAATAAGGAGTGTTTTTAATGAGTAGATCTAGCGAAGATAAACAAATAGAAATATATGAATTTATAAAAACTCAAATATTACAAAAAGGATATCCCCCTTCTGTTAGAGAAATTTGTAAAGGTGTCGGCCTTAGTTCAACTTCATCTGTACATAGCCATTTATCAAAATTAGAGAAAAAAGGACTTATAAGAAGAGATTCTACTAAGCCTAGAACAATTGAAATTTTAAAAGAACCAATGATTCGTAAGGAAATGGTCAATATACCTATAGTAGGCAAAGTAACTGCCGGAATGCCTATATTAGCTGTAGAAAATATAGAAGATACATTCCCTATTTCTTTAAATTTTATACCTAAAAACAAAGATTTGTTTATTCTTAAAGTATCTGGCGAAAGCATGATAGATGCTGGAATATTAGATGGTGATTTTGCTATACTTGAAAAAGCAGATTATGCATCAGATGGTGAAATTGTAGTTGCATTAATTGAGAATGAAGCAACTCTAAAAAGATTTTTCAAAGAGAAAGACCACATAAGATTACAACCAGAAAATCAAACTATGGAACCTATAATAGTCAAGGATTGTAAAATTCTCGGAAAGTTAACAGGAGTATTTAGAAGATATTAATGTAAATTTAATATAACATTATTATATAAGCAAATACAGCAAAGAACATTAATGTACTGTTCTTTGCTGTATTTTTATTAAAATAGTAATCCAGCTATCGTAGCAGTCATAAATGTAGATAATGATCCTGCTAAAACTGCCTTTAATCCTAATTTAGCAACATCTCCACGTTTTTCTGGTGCTAAACTACCTATAGATCCTATTTGAATAGCTATAGAACTGAAATTAGCAAATCCACAAAGCGCATAAGTAAGAATCATAATAGTTTTAGGATTTAAAGCTTTTTGAGCTATTAGCGGAGCAAGATTTCCATAAGCGACAAATTCATTTAATACAATCTTTTGACCTAAAAGATTTCCTGCAACAGAAATATCGCTATGGGGTACGCCCATTAAATAAGCTATTGGTGAAAATAGTTTACCGAATAACCAATTAAGACTTAAAAACTTAGCCCCAAAGAATCCCCCGATAAATGATAAAGTATAATTGAAAAATGCAATTAACGCTACAAAAGCAATTAACAATCCTCCAACAGTTATTGCTATTTGAATTCCTTCAATTGCAGCATTAGCTGTTGCCTCAATTATATTATTTGCACTTTTTTCATGTTCTAATTTAACTACATTTTTAGTTACTGGGGTTCCACTCTCCGGAATTATTATCTTTGAAATAACAAGACCAGCTGGTGCAGCCATAACACTTGCAGCAAGTAAATGTGTTGCACTAACTCCCATAGCAACATATCCGGCCATAACACTTCCTGCAACAGTAGCCATTCCCCCAACCATAACTGAGAATAACTCAGATGAAGTCATTTCTTTTAAATATGGTTTTATTATAAGAGGAGCTTCATTTTGACTTAAGAAAATATTTGATACTGCAGAAGTTGTTTCAGCTCCACTAGTACCTAATAATTTTGCAAGTCCTTTCGCTATTAAAGAAATAAAAAACTGCATTATTCCTAAATGATATAAAATTCCCATAAGTGCTGAAAAGAATATTATTGTTGGTAATACTTGAAAAGCAAATATAAATCCCATAGAAGAATTAGTATCTAATAACTTTCCAAATACCAAGGATGACCCTTGTACAGTAAAGCTAAGAAGTTTATCTATAACTTTACCTAAAAGAGCGAAAAATTTCTGCCCAAGAGGTACTTTTAACACCAACATTGCAAAAACGCCTTGAAGAGCAAGACCGAAACCTACCAACTTCCAGTTAATAGCCTTTTTATTGTTGGAAAATAAATAAGCTATTCCTAAAAAAACAATTAAACCTAAAATTCCTATAAATTTGTTCATAAGCATTTCTCCATTAGTCTATTTTTTTATCTCTTAACAAAATGTTAAAAAACTATTTATATAAATATAATTTAAAACCGTAAACTTTTCAATACATTTTTAGAAAGATTTTTAGTTATAAAATTATATAATAATGGCTAAATGCTAGGCATAATAATAGTGACAACATTTACAATTTTTATAAATTTTTTTGTACTAAGTTATTTTTTAAAATATTTCGAATTTTAATTAATTTATAATTATTTAAAATCTATTCACAAATTAGTATACGTAAACTTTATTATGTAAACTTACAAAATCAAAAACTACAAATATATACCCTATTTACATTTTTTAAATAAATAGGAAAATGTAAATAGTAATACATCTTCCTATTTATTTTTATTTAATTTAAGCTTATTTTATTATTCTACTTAGAGCCATAAGAATACCTATTTTAGCATGATCAAATGTTAAACCACCTTGTAAATAAGCAATGTATGGTTCTCTAATTGGCGCATCTGCAGATAATTCTATTGATGAACCCTGTATAAATGCACCTGCTGCCATTATAACTTGATCAGTGTAACCTGGCATATCCCAAGGTTCACAAGATACAAACGAATCTATAGGTGAACCAGTTTGAATTCCCTTACAAAATTCAATAAGTTTATATTTATCATTAAATTTAATAGATTGAATTATATCGCTTCTTTTTTCATCATATTTAGGTAATACTTCAAAACCTGCAAGTTCCATAATTCTAGCACAAAGAATGGCTCCTTTTAAAGCTTCCATAGATATATGTGGTGCTAAGAATAACCCTTGATACATTGATCTCATAACACCAAAAGTAGAACCACATTCTCCACCGATTCCAGGTACAGTTAATCTATAAGATGTTTTTTCTACACATTCTTTAGTTCCAGCAATATATCCACCAGTTGGAGCAATTCCGCCACCTATGTTTTTAATTAATGATCCCGCTACAAGATCAGCTCCTACATCTGTAGGTTCTTTTATGTCTATAAATTCACCATAACAGTTATCAACAAAACAAATAATTGTTTTCCTAACTCCTTTTACGCAGTCTACTATGTTCTTTATATCTTCTATTAATAGAGCTCTTCTCCAGCCATAACCTGTGGATCTTTGTATATGTACTAATTTTATATTTTCATCTTCTAATAAAACCTTTTTTATTTCGTCTAAGTTTGGTTTCCCATCTTTTTTTAAGTCTATTTGCTTATAATTTACTCCAAATTCTTTCAGAGAACCCATATTTTCATTTTTATTAATACCTATTACATCATGTAATGTATCATAAGGTTCTCCACAAACAGATAACATAGTATCTCCTGGTCTTAAATTTCCAAACAAAGCTGAACCAAGAGCATGAGTTCCATTTACAAAATGAGGTCTTACAAGAGCACTTTCAGTATTAAATATTCTAGCATACACCTTATCTAATGAATCTCTTCCTATATCACCATATCCATAGCCAGTAGTATTAGTAAAGTGTGATTCACTGATATGCTCTTCTTGAAAAGCATATAATACTTTAAGCTGATTAAATTCTCTAATATCATCTAGTTTTTTAAATTGTTCTTCTATATCATTCATAGCAGCTTCATATAAATTTAAAACTGAATCATTTATGTTATATTTTCTTAAAAATTCTTTTGTATTTTGTATCATGTTTGAACCCCCAAATCTTATAATCATTAGCTATTTTTGTAGCTATTTCTTGAGTTTACACTATTAAATATATTAGCATACATAAAAAAAATAGGCAAATTCATGCCTATTTTTCTTTAACTAAATATAATTTTTGCAATTTCAACAGAATCCTTAGCATCTTTAGCATAAAAATCCGCACCCATTTCATTTGCATAATCCTCTGTAACAACAGCTCCCCCAACCATAACTTTACCCTTAAAGTTCGCTTTCTTTAAGGCAATAATAGTATCATGCATAGACTTTATTGTAGTTGTCATTAAAGCACTAAGTCCTACTAGCTGTATATTATGCTCTAACGCCTCTTTTACAACTTTCTCAATAGGAACATCTTTACCTAAATCTAAGATATCATATCCATAGTTTTCGAGTATTACTTTTACTATATTTTTTCCTATATCGTGAATATCCCCTTTTACAGTAGCAAGAATAATTTTTCCCTTGCTTACTTTTTTTCTATTGTTCTTTGATAAACTATCTTTAATTAAATCAAAAGCTTCTTTTACAGTTTCTGCTGATTGAATAAGTTGCGGTAAAAATATTTCCCCTTTTTCATATTTCTCCCCTACTTTATCTAAAGCAGGTATTAAAAATTCATTTACTATTTCTAATTCACTTTTTACTCTTAATAACTCCTGTGTTAAATTTCTAGTATTACTTTTTAATCCTTGTAATATAGCGTCTTCTAATTTAACATCTTCTTGGTTTAAAGTGCTTTTGGTTTCTATATTTTTACTCAAAACATGCGTTTCTATTTGTTTATCTCTGTAAGTTTCTATGTATTTCTGAGCATTTTTATCATTATTATTTAATACTTTAAATACATTTACAACATTTAACATTCCTTGCTTATTAGGATTTATTATAGGCAAATCTAATCCTGCTCCTAGGGCTAAAGCTAAAAATGTCTCGTTTATTAGTTCTCTATTTGGAAGTCCAAAGGAAATATTGGATACCCCAAGGACTGTTTTTACTCCAAGTTCTTCTTTAACCTTTTTTAATGCCTTCAAAGTTTCCATAACTTCTTCTTGTTGGGCTGACACTGTAAGTGTTAAACAATCTATATATATATCCTCTTTTTTTATACCTACTTCTAATGCTTTTTTAACTATTTTTTTAGCAATTTTTACCCTTTCGTCACAAGACTTTGGAATACCGTTACTATCTAAAGTTAATCCTACTACAGCTGCACCATATTTTTTTACAAGTGGAAGTATAGTTTCTAAAGACTTATCTTCACCGTTTACTGAATTAACAATAGGTTTACCATTATACACCCTTAAAGCCCTTTCAATAGCTTCTATATTACCAGAATCTATTTGGAGTGGAGTATCTACTATACTTTGTATTTCTTTTATAGTAGTTTCTATCATATCTGCTTCATTTATTTGTGGTAATCCCACATTAACATCTAATATTTCTGCACCTGCGTCTATTTGCTCTATAGCTTGTCTTAGTATATAATCCATATCTTTTTGTAAAATAGCTTCTTTGAATCTCTTCTTTCCAGTAGGATTTATTCTCTCACCAATTATCCTAACTTCATCTATTTCAACTACTTTAGATGGTGTTGTAACCATATGATTACAAATAGGTGTTCTTTTAAATATAGTTTTATTTAATGCCATATTACTAATATTCCTTATAAAGTCAGGAGTTGTACCACAACATCCCCCAATAACTGAAACTCCTATATCAACTAATGCTTCTACATAATCACAAAATTCCTCTGGAGATATGTCATATACAGCTTCACCATTACTTATTTTAGGAAGACCTGCGTTAGGTTGTACCATAATTGTTAAGTTAGTATTTTTAATTATTCTTTCAACTATAGGTTTAAGTTCTTTAGGTCCAAGAGAACAGTTTACCCCTAAGGCATCAACACCTAATCCTTCTAATGTTACTGCCATACTTTCAGGAAGACAGCCTGTAAATGTTCTTCCATTCTCTTCAAAAGACATAGTTGCAAATACAGGTAAATCACAAGTTTCTTTTGCTGCAATAATAGCTGCTTTCATCTCATATAAATCTGTCATAGTTTCTATAAGAATTAAATCTACTCCTGATTTTACGCCTACTTTAATTTGTCTTTTGAAAATTTCTACTGCTTTTTCAAAACTTAGTGTTCCCATAGGTTCTAATAATTCCCCAATAGGTCCAATATCTAAAGCGATAAAACACTCTGTATCTTCTCTTGCTATATTAGCTAACTTTACTGCTTGCTTTATAACATCTTCTACAGATAGAGAGATGTTTTTAAGTTTTAATTCATTAGCTCCAAAAGTATTTGTAGTTATAACCTTGGCGCCAGAGTCTATGTATTTTTTATGAATTTCTATTAATTTCTCCTCATGAGTGAAATTAAATTGTTCAGGATTTTCCCCGAGCTTTAATCCTGATTTTTGTAACATGGTTCCCATTGCTCCATCAAAAACTAAAATCTTATCTTTAATATACTCCCTTACAAGCAAAAATTTCACCCTCTCTTCTATATAAACAATTATTGTAATTATTACAATTACTACATGTAGGTTTTCTTTCTATATAGTTTCCATCTTTTATTCCTAATATAGCTGTTACTGATTTTCGTGGAAGTAACAGCATATGTTCCGAAACTTTAAGTCCTATTCTTCTTTCGCAATTTAATGAACTAATAAAATCCTTTTGGGTATATAAAGGTAAATCACCATAACCAGGACTATATCTATAAGTTAGTGTTTTTCCTTCTTTAATATATTCTTCTCTTAATTTAGATTCTATAAAATCACAGATTTCTTCTACAGCAGCAGTAGCACATGCATCTAAAATTAATGCTTTAGTTAAATCTATTCTTTCATAAAATTTAATTCTTCTCTCTATAGTATTTCCTAATGTTACAGCCATAAGTATACACTTTCTGCTATCTTTTAATAATATGCTTATATCTTTACCTAATAAATTTAGAGTTGTACCCTGAACTTCTATAAAATTTCTATTTTTATTTATGGAGTAAACTTCATATATAAATTTGGGTTGAAATAATGTTTTACTCTCTTTTCTAATATCTAATATCTTTTTTCTTAGCTGTAGAGGTATTTCTTGTCCTTTATACCCTAAATACCTTAAAATTTCTTTTTCATTAAGAATAAGATTATATTCATTCATATTTTTCCCCCTAAATACATTAGTAATCTTTAAGCACTACATTCATTATTAATTGTTCTAAGTACTAACTTTATACTATCATTAATTTTATTAGCAACATAAGGATTATTCATTGTATAAAGATGTATTCCATCAACACCAGTAGAAATTAAGTCTATTATTTGATCTACTGCATAAGCAATCCCTGCATCTCTTAATGCTTCTTTATTGTGTTCATATTTATCCAAAATTTTAGCGAATTTTGGAGGAATTTTAGCACCACATAGCTTAGTTATCCTTTCTATTTGCTTTTTATTTATAACAGGCATAATTCCAGCTTGAATTGGCACATTTATTCCTTTACTTCTAACTTTATTTAAGAAATTATAGTAACTATTATTGTCAAAAAACAATTGTGATATAAAACTTGTTGTGCCATTGTCGATTTTTCTTTTCATATTTTCTATTTCTATATCTAATCCTTTATTTTCTATATGCCCTTCTGGATAACAGGCTGAAATTATATTAAATTTATCTTTATTTTGTATATATTCCACAAGATCACTTGCATAATTAAAATCATTTCTTTGCACTCCATTATCGTCACCTCTAAGAGCTAATATATTACTAACTCCTTCTGATGTTAGTCTTTCTGTAATTTTATCTATATCATCTTTTTTTGCTGATATACATGTTAAATGTGCTAATGCTTCTATATTGTATACATTTTTTATCAAAGATGATATTTCAGCTGTTTTATTATTAACTAAACTTCCACCAGCACCATACGTAACACTAATAAAATCAGGATTTAAATTACTAAGTTCATTTAATGCTTTATAAATGGTTTTTAAAGGTGAATCTATTTTAGGTGGAAATACTTCTAAGGAAAAAACTAATTTCTTTTTATTAAAAATATGCCTAATGTTCATAATACCCTCCTATAAATTTAAAAAATATCGAGTAGGAGCTAAATAATTATTTTTATTTAGCGTCCTCTCCCACCACCGTACGTACCGTTCGGTATACGGCGGTTCATTAAGAATTATGTATTAGCTGATATCTTTTAGATATACTTTTGTAACCAAGATTTTCAATATATTTGTTGTTTAAGATTGTATCAAGAATTGGGCTTTTGGATATTCTCCAATAGCCTTTTCTTGTATTTGCATATTCCCATGCTTTATAGGTCGGAAGACCTAGTTTTATGAGGTTTCGTCCTCTAGTTTTAACCTTTTTCCATTGTTTCCAAATACAACTCCTTAACCTTCTTCTTATCCAACTATCTATTTTTTGTATTTTAGCGTTAGCTTTCGCTATTCCAAAGTAATTAATCCATCCAATCGTTAATTGGTTAATCATATAAACTCTATATTCCATACTTATACCTTTATTACGGTTTGTTAATTTTCTTATTTTATTTGTGAATCTTTTATATGACTTTTCATGTATTCTTATATTGGCTCCGCCTTTTGCAAAATAGAATGAAAATCCAAGAAATTTTCTTCTCGTCACAAAATCTACTGCACTTTTATTTTCATTAACTTTAAGTTTTAATAAACCTTCAAGTATTTTTCTTATACTTGCCATAACTCTTAATCCTGCCTTTTTACTTTTGACATAAATGTTGCAGTCATCTGCAAATCGGCAAAATCTATGACCTCTTTTCTCAAGTTCTTTATCTACTTCATCAAGCATAATATTAGCAAGTATTGGGCTTAATGGACCACCTTGCGGTGTACCTTTATCTGATTTTACCTTCAATCCATTTATCATTATTCCAGATTTAAGATAATTTCTAATTAGTTTAAGTACCCTTTTGTCCTTTATTCTTCTTGAAAGTCTTTCCATTAATATATCATGGTTAACTTTATCAAAGAATTTTTCTAAGTCTATATCAACAACCCATTTATGCCTCTCATTGATATATTGTCTTGATTTTAATATAGCTTGTTTAGCACTTTTATTTGGTCTAAATCCATAGCTATTATCCGAAAAGGTAGGGTCATAAATTTTATTAAGTTCTTGAGCTAATGCCTGTTGTATTAATCTATCAAGTACAGTAGGTATTCCAAGCAATCTAATTCCACCGTCAGGTTTTGGTATTTCCACTCTCCTAACTGGTGAAGGTTTATACCTTCCTTCTAATAACTTTTGCTTAATTGTTAGCCAATTTTTGATAATAAACCCTCGAAGTTCATCGACTCTCATACCATCAATACCATGACTTCCTCTATTGGCAACTACTCTTTTCATAGCTTTTAGCATATTTTCTCTAGCTAAAACCTTTTCAAGTAGATTATTAGTATCATCTACTACATTGTTTTCTCTTTCTCCCTTTGCTAACGCCAAATTATTACTCTGCGCCCCTTGTTTACCTTGAAGTTCCACTTCTACTTCCACAAGGCGACCTCTATATTGAGTTGTCTGCTTTCTTTGTAATTTATTTGAATTATTCAAAGTTGAAAACCTCCTAATGTTCAGTCCTTCCCGCACTACGTGCACATAGTGTAGTACTATGACCTCTGCTGACTTCTGATAGTTCAGTTACATATCACTATGTAGGTTATCATGTAGGAAGTTCATCCTTTAATGATATATCTATCAGACCTCCCCAGGTAAGAACGCAATCTTTCATTCCATATATCTGCCACATATACTGCAATAACTTTTGGGTGATACGGACTTTGTTTTGTTATGCAAACTCATCCAGCTATAGCCAGCCTCTTATGTGATTCGTATTCCTCAGACCGGAATTTTGCCATCCGACTTCCTTCAGATTCCACCTCACGATGGACACCCTTGTCATTGGCTAACGCCTATATCACCTTCGGCGTTCAGGACTTTCACCTTATAGATTGCGCCCATGCTGGGCGCACATATAAAAAGATCTTAGGATAGTATCCTAAGATCTTTAATCTTAACGTTATATCCTCATCTGTCTGGAATTAGCACCACATATAAATATATAGGTTGCCGGGCTTCATAGGGCCAGTCCCTCCGCCTCTCTAGATAAGTTCTATTTACTTTTGACTAATTATATAGTATATTTTAACCTTTGTAAAGAGAATTTTATGATATTTCTCCAAAATAAAATTTGTAAACTATATTTAATTTATTTGTCTTTTGGGTTAAATAATATTGGGGTTGTGGGAATTATAGTAGAAACTGCATGTTTATAGATCATCATTTGTTTACCGTCATTATCAAGAATTATCGTGAAGTTATCAAATCCTTGCACAAGTCCATTAAGTTGAAACCCATTAGTTAAATATATTATTACAGGAACCTTATTTCTTCTTGCGTTGTTTAAAAATAAATCTTGTAAGTTGCTAGTTGATTTATTCACATTTATTCCCTCCAAGCTATTATTTTTGTTAGTATAATATATGAAATATTACTTTGCAATAAGATTATTAATTTTTTCTACTATTGCATCACATATCTCACTATCATTTTCATACTGATCTTTATCTATCCATATAACCCTTTTATCTTTTCTAAACCATGTTAACTGACGTTTAGCATAATTTCTACTACCTTTTTTTATAAGCTCTATTGCATCTTGTAAAGTCATTTTTCCATCAAGATAATATAGAATTTCCTTATATCCTATACCCTTCATTGATTGCATGTCAGCTGTACATCCCATAGAACGTAGCATTTTAACTTCTTCTACGAGTCCTCTTTCAATCATTATATCTACTCTTTTATTTATTCTCTCATATAATTTTACACGATCCATATTTAAAACAAAATAATACACATTATAAGGTATATCAAACTTATCTTGTTCTGCATTAAACTCAGAAATTGTTTTATTTGTAAGTTTAAATACTTCAAGTGCTCTGATTACTCTTTTAAGATCATTTGGATATAATCTTTTGTAAGATTTCTCGTCTACATCCTTTAATAATTCATGTACATATTCCTTACCTTTTTCTTCTGCTAGATTCTTTAGGTACTCTCTATACTCTTCATCTTTATATGTGTTAGCAAAATCATAGTTAAATATTAACGAATCAATATAAAAACCTGTTCCACCAACTATCATAGGTAAACTTCCTTTAGATGATATAGAATCGATTGTATTTATAGCTTTTTCCTTGAATTCCGCTACACTAAACTCATCTAAAGGCTCTACAAAATCTATCATATAGTGAGGTATGCCCTGCTTTTCTTCTTCTGTAATTTTAGCTGAACCTATGTCCATGTGTTTATATATTTGCATAGAATCTGCTGAAATAATTTCTCCATTTAGTTTTTTAGCAAGTTCTATAGATATGTCCGTTTTTCCAACAGCAGTAGGTCCTGCCAAAATAAACAAATCTTGTTTCATTGAAATTCTCCTTTGAGTTCATTGTTTCTTAAGTATAATAATTCTACTAAATATTATTGAATCCTTTTAAATTTTTTCTCAATTTCTTTTAGTGATGATTTTATAATAGTAGGTCTTCCATGTGGACAATTAAAAGGTTCTTCAATATAGCGTAATTCATCTATTAAAGAGCACATTTCTTCATAGCTTAATGAATGATTAGCTTTAATTGCTGCCTTACATGCTAAGGAAGCTATCATGTTATGTTTTACCTCTTCTATATTACCTTTTCCCATATTCTTGATATCATCTAAAATTTCTAAAAAGAAATCCTTTGTACTTACTTTTCCAAGAAGCATTGGTGCTTCTCTTATACTTATAGTATTATCACCAAAAAGCTCTACCGAAAAACCACTTTCTTGAAAAATATTTTTATTATCTAAGTAATACGCAAAATCTTCTGCACTCATTTCAATAACTACAGGAGTCAATAAAATTTGAGATATAACATCTCTATTTTTTATTTGATTTCTAAATTTCTCAAAAAGTATTTTTTCATGAGCTGCATGTTGGTCAATCATATAGAAAATATCTAATGTTTGAGCAAGTATATATGTCTTATTAAATTGACCTATTACATTAAGTTTTGGAAATTTAGCTATTTGCTCTAGTGTGTCTGATTGTTCTTTACATGCATTATTATTATTAGTTTTATAATTAGTATCTATTTTGTATGTAGTATCTCTAGATATGTTAGTATTCTCTTTTAAAAATGTATCTTCCTTATCATATTTATTATACTCTTTTTCATTAATATTTGTAGAATTATCTTTATTAATTAATTGATTATTTATATTATTAGAATCGTTATTAAATTTAACAGTGTTAAGGTTACTCATTAAACATTCTAAATTATTTATTACTGGTTTTATTTCTTTATCCTTTAAATCTATTGGTATCTGTACGGGTGTTGGCTCAGAATCTTCTTCTTCAAATTCTAAGCTAAAAGATTTTCTAACGCTATCAGATAACGCAGAATGAACAGCATCAAAAACAACTTTATATATTATTCGTTCATCCTGAAATTTCACTTCTGACTTAGTAGGATGAACATTAACATCTAAAAATTCAGGATATATATCTAGAAATAAAACAAAGAAGGGAAATTTATTTACTGTAGAAAATGATTTGAAAGCATTTTCTACGGCTGTTGTAATAATACCACTTTTTATATATCTTTTATTGACAAAAATACTTTGGTTATTTCGACTTCCTCTACTTATTTCTGAATTTCCTACATATCCATAAACAGATACTATATCTGAATGTTTTTCAAAACTAATTATATTTTCATATATGTTCTTACCATATATGGCTCTTATAGTATTTTTAACATCTTCTGATGCAAAAGTTATAAGAGATCTTTTATCATTATTATAATATTTAAATGATATATTATGATTAGCAAGTGCTAATCTATTTATAATATTAGAAATTAAACCTGATTCTCGTTTATCCGATTTTAAGAATTTTTCCCTGGCTGGTACATTAAAAAATAAATCTTTTACTTCAATAACTGTACCTATATTACATCCAGTATCCTTAACATAATTTACTTTTCCACCAGACACAGAAATTTCTTTTCCAAAATTACTGTCTTTTGTTTTAGTTTTTAATAATACATTAGAAACCGCTGCAATACTAGGAAGTGCTTCTCCTCTAAAACCAAAAGTATTTATAGAATATAAGTCTTCTATAAATGAAATTTTACTAGTACCATGAGGCATAAAGGCTTTTTTTACGTCTTCTGGATGTATTCCTATACCATCATCTGTTATCTTGATTTCTTCTTTCCCACTCTCTTTAATTTCTATAGTTATGTTTTGTGAATTTGCATCTATACTATTTTCTACTAATTCTTTAACAACAGAAGCAGGTCTTTCAACCACTTCTCCTGCCGCTATCTTATTAGAAGTTTCCTCACTTAATAAATTAATTCTTTTCAAATAATCACCTTCTATATTACTACAATGATTTGGCTCTTTTTATTATATCATATAATTTATTAAAACCTTCCATAGCCGTCATGTTTAATATATCTATGGATGAGATTTCTTTTAATAATGATTCTTTTTCAATATCTACAAATCCTATTTGTTTAATATCCTTACTAGAATTTTCAATAGCAACTTCAGGTGTTTCATAAGATATATTATTTTCAATTACTGATTCATCTTGTGATGCTTCTAAGTTAATTTCTTCTACTTTTGTGAAAACTGTTTTAGAAGAAGTTTCTTCTACTGATATAGAATCCCCTTCAAGATTTAATAAAATTTCTTTAGCTCTATCTATAACATCTTTTGGTATACCAGCAAGCTTAGCTACCTCTATACCATATGATTCATCAGCTCCACCTTCTATAATCTTTCTTAAAAAGATTATATCATCATCTACTTTTTTAACAGCTATTGAATAGTTTTTAACTCCTTCAATTTTACCTTCAAGAGAAGTAAGTTCATGATAATGTGTTGCAAATAAAGTTTTAGATTTAAGATTATTATTTTTGCATATATATTCTATTACTGACCATGCAATACTTAATCCATCATAAGTACTAGTACCGCGGCCTACTTCATCTAATAATATTAAACTTTTACTAGTAGCATTATTAAGTATATTTGCAACTTCCCACATTTCTACCATGAAAGTACTTTTACCTTTAGCTAAATCGTCTGATGCACCTATTCTTGTAAAAATCTTATCACATATAACAACTGAAGCTTTTTTTGCAGGTACAAAACTGCCTATTTGAGCTAATACATTTATAAGTGCTACCTGTCTCATATATGTAGATTTACCAGCCATATTCGGTCCTGTAATTAATAGAAGCTGCTGATCCTTATTGTCCAACACTGTATCATTTGATACAAAAGAATCTCTAGGTATCATTTTTTCAACTACTGGATGTCTACCCTCTTTTATATAAAGTTCACCTATAGTTTTAATCTCTGGCTTGCAATAATTATTTTCAAGTGCAACAACAGCAAGAGAACCTAATACATCTATTTCAGAAATAAGTTTAGCACTACCTTTTATTCTATAGATTTCTTTCTCTATACGATCTCTTATTTCTATAAATAAGTTGTATTCAAGCTCCATGAGTTTTTCTTGTGCACCTAGTATCTTCTCTTCGACTTCTTTTAATTCTGGAGTTATATATCTTTCACAATTAGCAAGAGTTTGTTTTCTTATATATCTATTTTCAGGAACTTGATCTAAATTAGATTTTGTAATTTCTATATAATATCCAAAAACCTTATTATATTTAACTTTTAAAGATTTTATGCCTGTTAACGTTCTTTCCTGTTCTTCTAAAGAAGCTATCCACTGTTTACCATGAGATTTTGCCATTCTTAATTCATCTATTGTGTTATTATAACCATCCTTTATTATTCCACCTTCTTTTATAGAAAGAGATGGAGAAGCTAAAATAGCATTATCAAGTAAAGAATATATATCCTCTAAACAATCAAGTTTATCGTAAATATTCTTTAAAAGGTCTGAATTAAAGTTTTTTAATAGACTTTTTATAGCTGGCAAATTGCCTATTGAATTCTTTAGAGATAATAATTCTTTTGCATTAACATTTTTAGAAGATATTTTTCCAGCAAGTCTTTCTATATCATAAACATCTCTTAAATTCTCTCTAACATCATCACAAAGAGGTATGTTATTCATTATTTCTTCTACAGCATTTTGTCTCATTTCGATTATATTTTTTTGAATTAAAGGTTGTTCTACCCACTTTCTTAGAAGCCTTCCACCCATTGCAGTAGCAGTTTTATCAAGTACCCATAAAAGAGAACCTTTTTTTGCTTTATCTCTTAATGTCTCGGTAAGTTCTAAGTTCCTTCTTGAATTAATATCTATGCTTAAGTAATCTACAGTGTGATAATAATCTATTTTATTTATGTGAATTAGTGTAGTTTTTTGAGTTTCTATTATATAATTTAAAAGTCCATTACATCCTTTAATAACTATATCTTCATAATCTTCAGTATTAAAATCAGCAAACTGTTTGCTTAAATTTAAACAAGCATTTTCTATAAAGAATGTTTCACTTTTTTCCGTTAAAGCTACATCAAATCTTTCTCTTATTGAAGATATGACTTTTTCATCTATAGTATCTAGTACAACTATTTCTTTTGGTATAAATTTCGATATTTCATCTAATATAGCCGATATAGAATACTTACTATAAGTACACTGAAAATCTCCTGTGGATACATCTGCAAAAGACATTGCTACAAGATTGTCTTCAACATATAAGCTCATTAAGTAGTTATTTTTAGTTTCTTCTAAAAAAGAAGAATCTGAATATGTACCGGGTGTATAGATTTTAATGACATCTCTTTTTACTATTCCCTTAGCTTGTGATGGATCTTCTAGTTGTTCACATATAGCTACTTTATATCCTTTTATTATTAATCTACTTATATATGTATTTGCAGCATGATAAGGTACTCCACACATAGGAGCTCTTTTTTCAAGACCACAATCTCTCCCTGTTAATACAAGTTCAAGTTCTCTTGCAGCTGTTTCTGCATCTTCAAAAAACATTTCATAAAAATCGCCTAATCTAAAAAATAAAATACAATCCTTATTTTTTTCTTTTACTTCAAGATATTGCTTCATCATTGGCGTAAGTGCCATTAAATATTCCTCCTTATTTTTTATAATATAAAAAGCTCTAAAAAGAGCCTTTTATATTATTTCACCAGTTAGTGAGAAAGAGTTTGCTTTAGTTATTTTAATGTTAACTAATTTTCCTACATTACTTATGTCTCCGTCAAAGTTAACAAGTTTACCAGTTCTAGTTCTACCCATAAGCTTAGTATCATCATTTTTACTAGGACCCTCTACTAAAACTTCTACAACTTCTCCATCAAATTTTTTATTCTTTCTTGCCATAATCTCATTAATAGCTTCAACTAATCGATTAAAATGAACATGTTTTACATCGTCAGAAACTTGATCTTCATGTTTAGCTGCTGGTGTTCCTTCTCTTTTTGAATATATAAATGTGAATGCTGAATCAAATTCAATTTCTTTAACAATACTTAAAGTTTCTTGAAAATCTTCTTCAGTTTCACCAGGATATCCAACTATTATATCTGTACTAATTCCTACATTCGGCATAGCTGCTCTTAATTTTTTAACTAGATTTAAGTAATCTTCTCTAGTATATTTTCTATTCATTTTTTCTAAAATCTTAGTAGAACCAGATTGAAGGGCGAAATGACCTTGTTCACATACTTTTTCGCATTCAGCCATTGCCTTTATTAATTCATCAGATACATCCTTAGGATGTGATGTCATAAATCTTATTCTTTCAAGTCCTTCTATTTTATTAACCATTCTTAATAAATCTGCAAAATTCATTTCAGGAGTAAGTCCTTTACCATATGAATTAACATTTTGACCAAGTAAAGTTATTTCTTTATATCCTTTAGATACTAGGTCTTTTATTTCATCTATTATATTTTGAGGATCACGGCTTCTTTCTCTTCCTCTTACATAAGGAACTATACAATATGAGCAAAAGTTATTACAACCATACATAATAGTAACGAATGCTTTAATATCACTTTTTCTATCTACAGGTAACCCCTCAACTATATCCTTTTCTTTATCCCATATTTCTATTATAGACTTTCCTTCTGTTTTTACTCTTTCTATATATTCAGGTAATTTATATGAATTATATGTTCCTGCAATAATATCTACATGAGGGAACTTTTCCATAACCTTTTCAGGCATACCCTTTTGTTGCATCATACAACCAGTAACAATTAATATAAGATCAGGATTTTTTCTTTTTAATGCCTTTAATTCACCAAGATGACCATATACTTTTTGTTCCGCATTTTCTCTAACACAACAAGTATTAAAAATTACAACATCAGCATCATCTCTTATATCAGTTCTTGTATATCCAATACCTTTTAATAAACCAGATATTTTCTCTGAATCTTCTTCATTCATTTGGCAACCCCAAGTAGAAATAAAGAAACGTTTTTTATCTATATTTTTTAAATTATTTTCCAAATTTACATCCTCCACTTTCGTAAAATTTCTTTTGTATTATAACATAACTAATATAACATAAATACATGAAAAAATAAAAATATAAATATAGAAAAATAAAAGGATAAGCTTCATAATTAAAAGTAATGGGCTTGTCCTTTTATTTTAACCTTATAACTATCTAAATATTTAATACACTCTTAGTTTGTAACAATGCTAACATTCAATAGTTGCAAAACTGTTCCTATATTATTGCAAACGGTAACCTTTTCTGTTTGTCCCATAATAAGTCCTATCGCAGCATTAGTTTTTCTATTTATCAAAATTGAACCTTCATCACCAGGTTTTGTTATAGTATCTGTTATAATTTGATCTTTGAATAATACCTCTTGTCCTAAAAAATTTATTTTCATAACTGTCGCTAGAGATTTTATAGTTCCTTTTGTTAGTTCACTGCCTGATCCTATCTTTGCTACTTTTTTTCCAATTGTAGGATGATCTAACCCATTTATTTTTCCTACACTATAAAGTCCACTAGATACCATTGAAAAATTAGTTTCACATATTGCAGCATCTATATAATTGTCTCCTGCTAAAGTTACCTTTTTAAATTTACTTACTGTTGCAATAGTATCTCTTGGAACTCTTCCTCCATATTTAGGAGAGGGTTGAACTACCGGTGTTACTCCTATTGAATGTTCAGAGTTTTTTGCAACACTATGATTACATGTTAATATATAAAATCTATCAGCAGCGTCTTTAACCAAACATCCAAGAGAACAATCTGGCATTCCATCGATTCCAATAGAAAATCCACCATTACATGGACGTACTTTTTGATGAAGAGGTGAATTAGAGCATGTACAATTAAATGTTCCTACTGATACATAACCACTTTCTACAACATCCGTTGGTATACCACAAAACAACTTTGGAATAAAATTATTAGGAGATATTGTATTTGAAGGACGTTTAACTGTAACATATACAGTTAGGCACAATTGATTTGTTAAACACCCATTTATTATTTTACAGCCTAATCCTACACCTATTACATTAGATTTTTTTAGGAAAAAGTCATACTGAGAATTACATAGAGTTTTAATCTTATTACATACCATAACACAATTATTCATATTGTATCCCCCATATTATTTGGATATATACATTATATGAATAATTTGTAACATCAGTGATTAATTATATATAATCATTTTTTAAGCAGATTTCTTGATAAGATTAGTAAAATAACACGCACAGAAAACCCCCTGTTTATGCATGAAATTATTTAAATTTGATGTAACACAAATAGAATTAAATTCAAAAGTTATTTAATATAAAATTTCTAAAATATGCTATACTTATAATAACATCATAAGTATACACAATTAGGAGGATACCATGAAAAAATTAGTAAAAGTTGTTGGTGCTATTATTGAAAATAATAATAATGAAATCTTATGTGCCCTTCGCTCACCTAAAATGAGTATACCTAATAGCTGGGAATTTCCTGGTGGTAAAATAGAGCAAGGTGAAACATTAAGAGAAGCCATTGAAAGAGAAATAAAAGAAGAATTAGATTGTTCTGTAGAATTTGTACAAGAATTCAATGATAATACACATGAATATGATAATTTTATAGTAAACTTGATTACTGTTAAGTGTAGATTAGTAGAAGGTAATCCTACTGCTAATGAGCACTCTAAGTTAGTATGGTTACATAGAGAAAACTTATCCTCACTAAAATGGGCTCCAGCAGATATCCCTGCAATGGAACAATTAAGTATAGAAAAAGTATAGAAAAAGTATAGCATTTTGTTGCTATACTTTTTCTATAAACTCTGTATATATTCCATGTGGAACTTTGTTTTCTAATTTTAGTATTGTAGTTATTGGTTTTTCACCGTAGAATTCTTCTACATCCCCTTTCCCAATATAAATATAGGGTTGTACTATTTTATCTATAGTCTTATATTTTCTTACAAAAAGATGTAGATTAACCCCTCTTTCTCTGTTATATATAATGTTTTTACCTCTCTCTGATTCTTGAGAAGTTGTATTAGGACTTTGCCACTGGAAAGTCTCTCTGTCTATAAATTTATCATTGTAATTTATGCTTTCTTTTATATCTTCTTCTTTATGAAGATCTATAAATAAGAAATATTCTTTGCCATTAGCTAAAAGTCCACTTCCTCTAAATGAACTGTGTGTCTTAGTATAATTAGACAAAAGCGCAATATCCACCATCTGATACTGCTCATATAGCTTTAAAAATGGTACTTCATAATATTCCTCTCCAAATTCTTTTTCATATCTTATAATGCCATAATTTATAACATCCTCTATATAAACTCTATATTCTTTATCCTGTATTATATTCTTAAACTCTTCTGTAATAGTTAAAATTCCATTAGCTAAACTAAAGCACCTTATATTATTTTTCAACTGTCCTGAATCATAATATTCTTGATTTAACACATTTAAAGCATGTACTATACTTTTATCATCTACACGATTTATATACTTTAATATCTCTCTTTTAGCTTCATTTAAATTTATATCTTCATTGCACATTAAATACTTTATAATACTGAATTCATACACCCTTTTTAACGGCAACTTACTTGAAAATTGTTTTAGTATCTTATAAAAAGTTTCATTTTGTAATAGGTTTTGTACTTTTTCATCCTTCTCTATGCGTGATACAAATCCTATATATGTTTTTTCTTTGTTTACAAATTTTAAAGGTTCTGGTGCTCCATCATATTTAATATAATCTAATAACAAGTATGGTACTTTTCCCCCATTTAACTTTTTAAATTCTAAATATTCTTCTTTTAAATATTTCATAGAATTAAAGTTTTCATTGTTTAATTGTTCTAAAATTCTTTCCTGAGCTATCCTATCCATTTGAATGTTTGTACATCCCGGTATATTCTGAAATTGTTTCGAAACAGCTACCTTTAAACTATCTTTATCATAGTATCTACCACCATTTAAAGCTAATGCTATCAAGAAAGCTTTATTGTGATTTCCTATAAAGTCTAGTACTGTTAAAAAAGTTTTATCACTATGCTTTCTAAGTCCTCTTCCTAGCTGTTGAATAAAAACAATAGGTGAATTTGTAGGCCTTAACATTAAAACTAGGTTAATAGAAGGTATATCCACACCTTCATTAAAAATATCAACAGTGAATATGATTTCTAAATCATCATCTTCTGATTCTAAAGACTTTATATATGCTTCTCTTTCCTCTGGAGAATTTTTTCCTGTTAAATGTACACTTTTTATTCCTCTTTTATTGAACTCTTCTGCCATGTATCTAGCATGTTCAATACTTACACAGAAACCTATACACTTGCACTTTTCCCCTTCATAACCGTAGAAATTCATTTTATCTATTATAAAATCAACTCTTTCATTAACTTTTAATCTTTTAGTTAACTCACTTATATCATTAATATCTACATTTTCAAGATTAATACCTTCAATATCTGTAATACCAAAGTAATGAAATGGAACTATTAGCTCATTTTCAAGTGCCTCACTAAGTCGTATTTCTAAAGCTAAATTTTCATCAAAAACCTCAAATATACTTTCATTGTCACATCTTTCTGGTGTAGCAGTCATTCCTAAAATAAATTTAGGCTTGAAATAATTCATAGCATTTTTATATGCTGGACTAGATGCATGATGAGCCTCATCTATAATGATATATCCAAATTCATCAGCTTTAAAACTATCTAAATTATTATTCATGGACTGAATGGTAGAAAACAGATAATCTGCACTTATGTCTTTTCTCGTTCCAGTTAAAAAACCTGTGGTCTTATTCTTGTTCTTAACAAGTTTTCTGAAAGTAGCTTCTGCACCTTTTAAAATATCTTCTCTATGTACTAAAAATAACATCTTTTTAGGATTATAATTAATTACATCAAAGGCAGACATATATGTCTTTCCAGTACCTGTAGCTGCAACTACAAGTGCTTTATCTTCTCCTTGAAGTCTAAGTCTATTTAAATTACTAATTGCCCTATTTTGCATATAATTAGGTTTTATTATTTCATAGTTTTTAAACTCTAACGTTTTCTTTTCTGTCTTCCTAATTTCTTGTATAAAGTTATTATAGCTATTTAAAAATTCATCATCTACAAAGGAGGTACTTTCCCATAACTCTAAATATTCTTTAATAACCTCACAAGAGAACTTGTCTTCCTTTTTAGATATTACCTTAACATTCCACTCAACATTACTTTTTACTGCTCTTTGGGTTATATTAGACGATCCTATAATTATCTTATACTCATCTTGATTTTCAAATATATATGCCTTAGTATGAAATCCCTTTTCATTACTTGCTACAAATATTTTTAAATCTATATTACTAAAATTTTTTATTCTCTTTAAAGCTTTAGGTTCAGTAAAATTAAGATAAGTGGAAGTTATAATCTTACCCCTTACCCCTTTTTCCTCTAATTCCTTAAAACTATCTAATAATAATTGAAGTCCACTAAAGTTAATAAATGCTACACTGAAATAGAACCTTTCACATTCACTTAAACACTTCTTTAATTCATTTAAAAGATTTCCTCTTTCAGAATTAGTTATAAGACTTTTATCTACTAAATATTTTTCTTCTATACCCTTATTTTTAATACTTGATTCTTCAATTTCTTTATAATCAACTGTAATTGCCTCATTACTATTTACTTTCATAACTTTATTCCCCTATTACTAGTAATTATATTCATGATTTCCAACACATATTTTTTTAGTTAATACTTCATTTTTCCAAGGCTTTCTTATTTCAATAAGATTTAAAATATCATATTCCATTAAAGTTTACCTATTACATTTCCTTGCACGAACAATTATTACATCTGGTTTTTCTTTAACTCCAAAAGATTCTTCATAAAAACCATCAATTACAAAACCACTTTGAAAACACAGATTAAATATTTCTTGTAATGAACGATTTATGTTAGAATCTTCATTTTATTTTGAAGAAATGATGCAGCAATGTTCCATATTTGTACATAATTAGGGTGGGGTCAGGCATCTAAATGGATTTCTCCATTAAAAACAAATCAAACTCACCATTATTTTTTTCTGTAAAAACTTTAAATCCAACTTTCTTCCAAAAGCCTAAAGCATTAATATTTTCTTTTATTACACCTAATTGAAGTATTGTTTTGTTATTCTTTTTACAAACATAAAATAAAGTATTAACAATTAGACTTCCCAACCCTGTATTATGCTTATTTATATCTATTTCTAATAATCCAATCCAAATTGCATTTTTATTATTTTTATCTTGAAAACTATATCCATCTATAATATCTAATATTGCTATTAACTCATTATAAATATTGTATATACTTATAAAATTCTTACGAGTAATATCTATAAAAGGAGGTGCATTTTCAACATCATTCTTTACATTTTCCATAGTAATAGGATAATTATTAGATAATCTTGCATACTCTTTATTCCCTTTATATAAATTGAATATATCCTCATAGTTATTATCTTTAACTTCTAGATGATTTAATTTTAATCTTTGTTTTATATCCTCTAATAACATTAATCTATTCCTCCCAAATAATTTTGTATAGTTATTACATAAATTTTTTAAGTAATATCTAAAAATTTTTCACATATATTCTTATTACAAAATTATTATAAATATCATTGTATAAGAAGTATTCATAAATAGTTTTACCGATATGTTTTATAAAAAATAATATATTAAATATTATTTAATCGTTGAAGTAGAACAGTTTTTATCTAACTCATATAATGAGAATTTAAATTTTAAATACGACTTTAAATTCTTCACATACAACTTTCATATCTTCACTAAATTCTTTACCAACCGCTGTCATACATATTGTAAAAAAGTCTTTGTGACATTTTTTCCAATAAGAGAGTGTCTTGTCCCCTTCGCCTTCCTTAAATGCATGTTTCTTACTTACTTCTTTGAATTTTACTACGTAAACTTTTGTTGTTTGAATAATGCAAATGGCTTTATCTTTAGAATCTAATATAATGTTATATTTACCGACATTAGGCAAAGATTCTCTCTCTATTTCATATAATGTATGTGCAGAAGCTGTTGCTGTTTTTTCACCTCGTACAACCAAATCTGCTAGCAAATCAGTATCAACCCCAAATTTCCAAGCTTCGTATTCGCCTTTTACTTTTACATTATTATTTGTTTTTTTATACTCAATCCACATTTCTTCTGCATTCAAATAAATCGCCTCTTCCCCTCTAATCTTTTCGGTTGCAATTTCAACCATTTATATTCCATATATTTCATTTTTAAATCTCGCTTTTAAATTAGCATTTCTATTGAACTATCAAAATATTGTTCTTGAAAATGAACTTGATTTTTTATTTCTAGCTTTGTTATTTTAATTCCTTGTGGCACAACTACCCACTTTTCTTCAATATCATCATTTCTATGAATAATGGCCACTAATTCACCAGTGAATTCTTTTACTGGTTCATTTATGCCAAGAATATATGCATCTTGTTCTTCTCCATCTGGTGCTATAATATCAGGTACATATCCTTATATTTAGGATGATATGTACCTAATGGTCTATCAATTATAACTTTTACGGTTTTATTCATCATAGATACCCCATAAATTTATCATTAAACATTTTATTTTTTTAAATATTAGTACATGTTATTTTACCATAATATTATTGTATTATTTTATCAAATATTACAATAAGTTTAAAATTTCAGTCATTAATTTCAACAACTTTTGCAATCTCCTCATTTAATTTTATCAAAACAAAAACACCTACCATTTATCGGTAGATGCTCCTATAACATTACTAAATTTTTTAATCTATATGCTACTAAATCATTCTTAATCTTCTATAAAAATTTTAATAATTTTATCCACTACTTCTTCTATTTTTTCTTCAGTTAAATGCCCAATTTTATATAAAATTATATCTTTATCAGCTGTAAATATTTTATTGGGTCTAATATTACTATTTTTCATTAACGTTCCTTGTTCAAAATCACTATTCTGCAATTTTACTGAGTATGAATCATATATATTTTGACTTGTTATTTGAGAAAGAATTAAATCATATCCTTTCAAATCAGCCAATACTAATGCTGGCCTTTTCTTTGATTGTGACAAATCTGAAAATGGAAAAGGTACAACCACTACATCACCTCTTATAAATCTTTCCATGTTTCATCCTCTTCTGGTTTAAGCCATTCTTTAGCCAAACTCTTTTCACTTGCTAATGTTATATCCTCTATTTTAAAATTATTTTTTTTATTTTTCTTAAATTCTATAAAATCTATATAATCAGCTACTTCTTGTAATAAATAAGGTGGTAATGTTTCTATCTTTTTTACTAACCCCTCTTTATTTATCATATAAATCACCTTTCTTTATATTCTTTAATTTACTATTATTATAACATACATATAGAGCTTCCTCCATATTGCAATAGATATTCATTTAATTTATGTCCAATAGGATGAAACGTCGTATATATCTAAACATTTGGAGCAATCCATATTATTAAATTAGTTTTAAAACATAATCTTTTTATTTCTAAGTTAATTATAAAGATTAAATTTCTTGGTATTCATATAGAACTTAATGACAAAGACAAAAAGCACCCATCCGACAAAGAATAGTGCTACCAACGCTAAGCTTTTCTTATTTATATTATATACATTTTTTATAAAAAATAAATCTATATATTTTTTTCTATTTAAAAATTTTAATCTCAATAATATAAATTAGAAATTTGCTATCAGGATATTAGTTAGTTTTATATACTTATTTACAATTTTGAATAATGCTTAATGCAAATTCTTTTGCATTGTCAATTACATCAATTGTTTATCGCAAAGCTATATATACTGAATAGCCACATTAAAACACATATATTAATTATAGTTCTTCTACTAAAAGTATCCAACATTTGATTCACATAATGCAAATGCTGCAACTATATCGTCATACTCCTCCACCAATAAATAAAGGCGATTATTTTCAATATCCTCCTTAAAAAACTCGCACGGATAGATTTCATCCCAAATCGCTATGTTATTCCTGTTCATATTATCAATTATGTTTCTGTACATAACTTTAAGTTTCGATAAGTCGTTAATATTAGCTAATCTGAAATCCATATGAATTCACCTCCAAATTACTATTTATTTTACTGAAATTATTTTTATAACATCATTCCTAGATTGATTTAAATACAAATTAGAAATCTTATCCGTATCTATACTTTCTCTAATTATACGTAAGTCACTTGAAACTATTTCAGAAATCACTTCACCATCTGGAGCAATTAGCATAGTTGCACAATGCTGATTTTCATGGGCATTGTTTGAACTGATAAGGAATCTTTGATTTTCAGCAGTTCTGCTTATAAGATGACTTCTCCATACTGATAGACCTTTTCCTGTAAAGGTTGTCCTTTTATTTTAATTTCATAAACAGGCAATTTATTACCAGCTATAAATATCTCTCTTTCATTAGTAACTAGATTTACTTTTTTATACATAAAATCATTATTACAATGAGAATATCCAATTGCAGTGTTATACCAATTTGAATTTTCATATATACATGAACCAAAAATAATGTGTATTTTTCGATTTATAACTTCTTTCTTTAATAAGTTCATTATATTATCCAACCTTTAATTTAAATTTTAGCATAAAACCCTTACAACAATTCAAATTTTTATATAATTATATCATTTTTTACCTAAATTTCACATAAAAAATAAATGTATGCTTTTAACTAAAATCATACATTTATTTATAACTTACTTTTAGTTATATCACCAGAAATCTATCTAGTTATTTTAAATCAAAAACGTTGCATAAAGTGGAACTGATTTAATTCCATTTTCAAAACCAAAGTTTTTTCCAGATATCCTTATAGCGTATTTAGGTTGATATTTTTTTATGTATTGTTGTAAACTCTTAGCCCTAACATGTTCTGCTGCTTTTACTTCTATTGGTATTATATATCCATCCTTATCTTGAATTAAAAAGTCAACCTCTGCACTTCCTTTTGACTCCCAGTAATATGGTGTATATCCATTAGCATTTAAAGAAAAGCAAACGTAATTCTCTGTTAATGCTCCTTTAAAATCATTAAATACTATACCATCCGATAAAACTGCATTAGCTGGAATTCCAAATTTAGAGCATAAAAGACCTGTATCAGTTATATATACCTTAAAAGAATTAAAATCACTATATGCCGCTAAAGGTAATTTTCCCTCATTACACTTTGTACATTTTAAAATAACTCCTGATGATCTTAACCATTCTACAGGTGTTTCATATTCATGGGCTCTAGCACCTGACTTTATTACTTTATATTGAAATTTCTTGTTTTCTTTGGCTAATTGAGCAGGAATACTGTTAAATGTAGCCATTATTCTAGTAGTTTCATGAGGTGTTGCATACTTTGCCATATCTGCCACATACGAATCATTTATACTTTTTTGCGTTGCAAGAACAAAATCAAAATCTTTCTTATCAATATACTCTTTTACTGCAGCTGGCATTCCTCCAACTACTAGATAAATTTTATATAAATCCATAGCTTTATTGTGTATTGATAACTCTATATCCTTCTCAAAAGATTCCTTTATAAGTTCTATTAACTTTTCTTCATTAATAGCCATTAAAAATTCTTCAAAATCAAGTGGGTACAAAGTCTTTAAATCAACTTTTCCAACTGGAAATGAATATTGCTCTCTATTTACAGCCACTCCAAGAAGACTCCCTGCTGCAATTATATGGTACTCATTTGCATTTTCATTAAAATACTTTAATGAAGTTAACGCTCTTTCACAGGCCTGTATCTCATCAAAGAAAATTAACGTTTTCTCTTTAAGTATACTTTTCCCACTATTTATAGAAAGTTCTCTTATTATTCTCTCTGGGTCTAAATCTCTTTCAAATATTTTTATAAGTTCCCTATTGTTTTCAAAATTAAAATATACTACCGAATCATAATATTCTTTTCCAAAAGATAAAGCAGAATATGTCTTACCAACTTGTCTAGCACCTTGTAAAATCAAGGGCTTTCTATTAGAACTATTTTTCCAATCTATTAACCATTTCATAACTTTTCGTTTCATTTAATGTTACCTCGCTACATTTTTTATAATATAATTTTACATCTTTTCTACACTTTTATCAACTTAGTAATATTATATCCTCATTTAATTAACATTTATTCGTTGTTATGAAAATTAAACATCCTTTTGTTCAACACTGTTTTTTCTTAAATGGCCTTATACATTTTAACAGCATTTGATTTATATCCATTCCACTCTAACTTTATTTTTTCACCAGACATAAATCCTTGTTTTTTCCAAAATCCAAGTGAATTTTTTTCATAATCGTATACAACATCTATTCTGATACGCTTAGCATTATTAGATTTAAACTCTTTTTCCAATTGATTATATATTATTGTTCCTAATCCATTGCCTCTTAACTTATTATCAAGCATTAACAATGATATATATACTTCATCGCTAATTTTAAAATCACATAGTCCAACTATTTCACCTTTAATATCTTTTATTATTGTAGAATTAAAACCAATTTTCTTCATTTTTTCAATCTCACCAAGTATAAATTCTCTTGATATACTAAAAGTTCCAATATGCCTATATAAAAATATTTTATTTGAATTATAAATATCCACAATTCGATTTATATCATTTTGTTCAATCTTTTCAATTAAATAACTATCCATTTTCTACCCCTATATTATTTTCATTCTCTATAGTTGCATCCAATATCTTTGTTTAATTTTGTTAAACTCATTAATTAAGCTTTCCCATTGATATTTATAATCTTCTGTTAATTCAATAAGCTTCATTACTATACCCCCTGTTTATAAATAAACCACTGAACAAATTACTATTTTTAATACTTCACTATAAAATTGTGATTTATCTTTTGCTTAAACTTCTTCCCAGACAATAAACACCAACCAGCATTTCTCCCACAGATAACCCCAAAAGTAATCCAGCAAAAAAATCTTTTACATCAGAACCACCAATACTATGAGAAACAGCCAAGGAAGCAATCCCCATTACAATTAGTAAAATCCCATACATAATATTTTTTTGTTGCTCTAAACCTTCCGTCCTTTTTAACAAATTCATAATCTGTTTCTCATCATATATGCGTACACTATTTTCTTCAATCTCTTCTCCGTTCATTAGTTCCGCAACTGTTATTTCAAGCTCTTTACATAGTTCTTGCACCACACTGTAATCAGGCATACATTTTCCTGTTTCCCATTTTGAAACAGACTTATTTGATACGCCTATTTTTTCTGCAAGTTGCTCCTGTGTCATATTGTGTTCTTTTCTCTTTCGTGCAATAAATTTGCCTATAGATAATTGGTTCATATTTAAAACTTCTCTATTTTTGATACTAAAGTACTACTTGCAAAGTATCAAAAGGTCTATCCCTTATTATGCGAATATAGGTGGAATCGTTATAACCTGTGATTTTCTAACATCCAAGACTTGAAAAAATCTTCAGTTTTTTCTTGTTGATGATGTGCGTAAAATTTGAAATTTAACTTTTACTATCCTTTAATATCTTTACATAACTATATATAAGTACAGGAAGAGCAAGAATCAATATAACACCAAGCCCCCTTTTTAATATGTCTGGTAATTTAATTCTAATAATTGAAGAAAAAGAAATTATAATAGTTGAAATCCCAACAATTAATAAACTGATTCCCCACGTTGTCCTATTTCTCTTATTATTCATTTTTCATCCCTCCAATTTACCATTTATAATACTAGTCTAAACTGTGTTTTAATTTTTCAAATGTTTATTTATAAATTTTTTCAATGTTTTCATTACTGTATTTAGTATTTCTATACTTTTTAATGCATCTGAACATTCAAGACTATGATTAGCACTATCTATTTTAACTAATTCAATATTTTTATTGTTTTCTATCACACTTATAATTGAAGTACTTATTTTCCTATCTTCTGTGCCCGTAATAACTAAACATAAATAGTCTACTACGTTTTCAAATGTTTTATCTACCGGTGTTAAGTAAATATGAATTTGTTCATAATCGCTCAATTCTTTAGATAACTTACTTTGGATAATAGTTCCTAAACTTTTACCAATAAAAATTATTTTTTTGTAATTTTTATTACAGCATTTTTTTAATATTTGTTGTGATTCCCTGGCTACAATATCAAATTCTGTGTCGATGTCAAAACCTTCACGTGAAATTTGAAAACCATAATCTATACAAAGTATATCTAGCCCCAATTCCAATGCTATTCTATATGAATAATACATAAGTGGCTTTTCATTTACATAACCTTCTCCCGGAAGGATAATAGTTAAAACATTGCTATTTTGATTAATATATCTATTTTTTAAAGTTACATTCCAATGGGAATTTAATTGAATATTTTTTTCATTCATTATTATTTGCCCCCTTTAAATTGAATATGAATGAGTTCTTTACCTTATAAGAAAATTATGCACTATTTGATTTCTGCAAAAATTTCATGTATATTTCCATCTGGGTCAGCAAATAGCGCTGTTCTTTGATTCCAAGGCATATCTTGTGGTTCATGAACAGAAGTTGCCCCTTTGTAGATTAACATATTAAATGATTCATCAACATCATTAGGACTTTCACATGGAAAGGCAAGTTCGAAGCCTTGTCCAAATGATTCTTTCCTATATTCGCTAATATAACCATACATAACTTCTCTCATACAAATAGCAAATCTTACTCCATCATTTTCAAATTCAACATAATTACCAAGGTCATTTTCAATTCTGAATCCGAGGACTTGATTATAGAACTCTTTCATTTTATCTATATCATTTGTCCAAATCGTAATAAGATTAATTTGTGCTTTCATCGTATATTTTTCTCCTTTCTTGATTTAACCCATACTTCGCTTTATTAAGGAATCTTTGATTTTCATAAGTTCATTGTATGGTCCAATTTTTCTAAATCCACATTTTTAAGAAAAGTAATATCGTTATCATAACCTGACATTGCTTCCTCTGGCAAAATAACCAAATCTTCCTCATTTGATTCATCTAATATCTTTTTTATATTATTAAAATTCTCTTCAATGTTAAATGATATAGGAAATTGACCTATACTTATTGATAATTCCATGTGATTCCTCCTTGCTAAACCAACTCAATATCTGTATACTTATTAATCAATTCAATTATTTGCTCTTCTACCAATCTAACACCTCATTTTCAAATTCCTGTTTATATTACTCAACCTTAAATTTAAACTTTAGCATAAAACACTTACAACAAACCCTACTTTTTTCAAATCAGAAATCTACTCTGCAACACAAAAATAATTCTGAATATCCTTTTCGTCCAATTCTCTGCAATGCAAATTTTTATACATTCTAAAATTGTATCTTTCATTTATTCTCATTAGTTAAATTTATCTCTTGTACTCTTTTCTCTGCAGCCTTAATTGCTTCAACACCTGTTTTACACAACACGTTGATACCTTTTACAATTGTTACAATTACAAATGCTTCTACTAATTCTTCCATGGTTAAACCTGCTTCTATAGCAGCAACAGCATGTGCCTTAGCACCGCTTACTTCATCATCTAAACTATCTAGTATCGTGAAAATTAATTCTCTTGTCTTTTTAGACAAATGTCCATTTTGAATACATTCACGCATTACTAAATATCCTTTTAATCCATTTGGAGAATATTTAGAAAGTACTTCGGCAAAAGGTGGATTCCATTTTAATTCATCCTTATAATAGTTAAGTATACTTTCAAAATCGTTCATAACTAAATTCAACCTCCGTTTTACTTCATATATATTACTGTTGAATAATATCAAAAGTAGCCTTTTTCCCAAAACCTTGTTTTTGATATGCCTTATTAATCATAAATCGCCAAATACAATAATTTCCTTCAGCAATATTAGGTTCACCTTTGTCGCCTATAGTATCATAACCAAACATAATAAAACCAACCAAAGTGTTCCCGTTGTAAATTCCAAACGGTAGCGCAACAATGCCCGAAGTAACAGCGGTATAGGCTTCCAGTATGCTTTCCGTATTCGTAGTTACAAAATCCGATTGTTCTTTGTTTACAGATAGATTTATTATTTCAAAAATATTTTTTTAATCTACTTTCCTTAATTCCATATATATCCCCTTCCCTGTTCTATGTAAAGTTATATAAATAATCTTTACTTGAAATTACTATTTATCGAACCCCAGATTTAATAAAAGATATTCTAAATGCTCTAATATGCTTATAACATCCACCAAATAGTTTCTTCTTCTCTATATTTTCTAAATCCACAACGCTCTAAAATCCTTTGAGATGCAAAACCATATAAATCAGTTTCAGCAATTACACTTGTAACACCATTTTGTTTTAATGCCCACTCACACATTGCTTGTACAGCTTCTGTCATATAGCCATTGTGCTCAAACTCTTTACCTAAACCATACCCAATCTCAACTTCACCATTTTCGTTAGGAACATCTTTAAAATCCGCTGAACCTACTACAACTCTATCTTCCTTTCGAACTAAGAAAAAAAAGCTATGCCATAAATAATTATTAGGATCTTTTCGTGTTATTTCATACTGATTCTTTACTATTTCAAGGAAAAATCCTTTCATTGGTTCTGCCTTATAAGAACAGTCTAATTCTTTTTCAAGTGTAATAATATCTTCAATCCATAGCTTTAATTGATTAAGACTTAATGGAATAAGCTCCAATCGCTCAGTTTGTATTATCATTTTATTTCCCCCAAGTTATATAAATTTTAACTTATCTAATTGCAATAAAAAATTAAATATTGCATTTATTTTACCTCTTTTATCTAATTATAAATTACATTGTAATTTTTTACAATATAATCCTAAATAACTTTTAAAACACCTTTTTTTACACTTATAACTTCATTAAATACAAAATGCCCTGCCTCATCATTATCAAGGCAGAGCATTATTTTGAGATGAAATCAAGGGTAAAAACAAAGAAAATTTACTTCCTTTACCCTTTTGTGAAGTTACTTTAGTATAGCCATCTTGCTTCGTTATAATTTTTCTTGCAAGGTATAATCCTATTCCAACCCCTTCTTCATTTAAAGAGTTATTACCACGATAAAACCTTTTAAAGATATTATTTATGTCAACTTCCAGTATTCCTGGGCCATTATCTATAATGTCAACTCTAGTATATATTTCATATTTTTCTATTCTAATTGTCACTTTTCCATAAGGTTGAGTATACTTCACTGCATTATCAAGTATATTGAAAATAGCCTCTGTGGTCCAATTAGGATCGTGTTTAATAAATACATCCTCATTTTCCTTAAAGTATATCTCAATATTTTTGTTTAATGCTTTTTGATATACTTGTTTTATTGCAGATAAACAAGTTTTATTTAAGCTTTCCATTTGCGAATTTAATACAATAATTCCACTTTCAAGTCGTGATAGCTTAATCATGTTATCCATTAAAAAACTAAATTTATTAAGCTGACTCTTAATGTTATTTATAAAATCTTGTCGTTGATTATGAGACAGTTTATCATCTTGAAGAAGTTCAAAATATATTTTCAGATTTGCAACTGGTGTCTTTAACTGATGAGAAATATCAGAAATCAAGCTTTTTATTTCATCACGCTCTTTTTTCAACCGTTTATTTTTCATATTTAATATTCCTTTTAACTTTATAACTTGTGATTGTAGTTTTGAGAGCATATCATCATTTAAAATTGAAAACACTTCATAATTTCTCATATCTATAAGTGCCGAAATCATATCATATAATTGAGATAAAAGTTGTTGTCCATATTTTTTTATTGTATATAAATATAAGAGCTTTATTAATACTAAGATGGCAGAAAACACTGCAACTTCTATAGCCAAAGTAATATTCTTATATTTGAATAAAATATATAAATCAAAGCCTAAGCATGTACTAATAAACATAGAAAATATAACTTTAAGTTTAGTTTTAATATTTAAACTCATGATGTTTTTCCCCAAGTATATCCTATACTAAACACTGTTATAATGTATTTTGGATTTTTAGAATCGTCTTCTATCTTTTTTCTTAGTCTTCTTATGTTAACATTTAAAGCATTCTCATCTACAAAATTTCCATCAGTATCCCAGAGTTTTTCAAGTATGGTTCTCCTCGTTAGTACTTGTCCACTATTCTTTACAAGTAATTCAAGAAGTCTATATTCCTTAGCTGTTAACTTTATTGATATACCATCCTTTTTTACATCCATCTTATTAAAATTTATTGTTATATCTTCATAAACAAATACTGTATTCTCTACTAAATTGGTACGTCTAAGGACAGCCTTTATTCTTTGCTTCAACACTTCAATAGAAAAAGGTTTTGAAATATAATCATCACATCCAAGCTTAAAGCCATCAATAATATCACTTTCTGTATCCTTAGCTGTAATAAAAATAATAGGAATTTCAGAATTTTTTCGTATTTCCATGCATAGCTTGCTTCCACTCTCATCTGGAAGATTAATATCAAGCAAAACTAAATCAACCTTGTCTTTTAAAAACGCTTTATATCCCTCTTCATAATTATATGTATCTAAGATAGTGTATCCTTCTATTTCTAAAGCAAATTTAACTCCTTTATTTAAAAGTTTATCATCTTCAACAATTAATATTTTTTTCACTGTATCACCACCATTTTAAATACATTATACTATAATTTCCATTACTACTCTAATTCTTGAAGCCTCTCAACTATAGTTTGATTATTGGAGTATCTATATATTATAAAAGGAATTACTAAAGAAATTACAATTAATAATGGAGATGCTATTAAAAGCGGCAATATAACAAATTTATAACTACAAAACCACAATGTTTCCATAACCTTTTTTATTACTACACATGAAAATATTGATCCCATGACTAATACTATAACAATTGTAAAAAATGCATAAAAAAAACCTTCATACATTACAAGTTTATATAGCTGTCTATCAGTCATACCAACACTTTGAAGCATTGCAAATTCTCTTCTCCTTGATATGATACTAGTGAGTATTGAATTTATAAAATTTAAAATGCCAATAGTTCCAATAATAAAACTTAATGCTCCACCTATAGTTAGAACCATATTCTGCATATCCTTAAACTGACTTACAAACAAGTTTTTCGATTCATAATTCATAAGAGGTTCAACTTTACTTGAATATTCCTTAAGAAACCCTTCAATATTTTTTATATAATTCTTATCAACATTAAATATATAACTCATAATCACAGGATCTTTAACAATTTTATTAAATTCATTACTTGGCAAATACATAGTATCTGCTAACACATTATTTGAAGTACAAACAGAATACCTTACATCAAAAGTATTTTTAAGTTCTGCTTTTGCCATAACTTTATAAGATTTTCTTGTACCATCTTGGAGTTTCAATGTAACTTTGTCTCCAATATTATACTTACTTTTTTCCCATTGAATATCTCCATTATCATTTGATCGTACACCTTCAATAATATAATTACCCGATTTAAATTTCTTAAGATCAAGTTTTCCTTCTACAATGTTTAACTGTGAAAGTGGAAAATCTTCCATACCATATAATTGACCATATAATTGCAATAAATTTTCTACATTATTTTGAATGATAGAAATATTTTGTAAATTGTAATATATTTTTCCTCCCTGCATAAAGCCCTTTTGATACTCAACCTTCTCTATCATTTTAGGAGATACTTCATCAACTTTAGATTTAAAATGATTTTTATTAAAATAATTGCCATGTCCTATAACAAAATCCGTAGATAAAAATTTACTGATATATTTATCCATATCAAATCCTTTACTTAGTGTAAAAACTGAATTTAGAAGTATTAAACTTAAGGACATAGAAATAATTACTATACAAGTTTTCTTTTTATTTCTTGCGATGTTTGATAAAGCCATTCTATAGATTTTACCGCCTCTACTAGAATTCTTAATAGTTCTTTCATTGTTTGATATTGCTCCTGTATATCTTACAGCTTCTATTGGTGAAACGTTTCCAGCAATTTTAGCCGGCTTTATGCTGCTAATAAACACTGTTACATAAGAAAAAAGAGTAGCACCAATAAATATCATTGGACTAAAAGATACATAAGCTTTTTCATTATTATTAGCTCTAAATATCATAGGTAAAAATATTGCTCCCAGTATAAAACCTATTATTAACCCAATAGGGATTCCAATGGTGGATAGTAGAAACGCTTGTTTTCTAATTATTTTTTTAATCTGCTTTGATGTTGTTCCAATAGTTTTTAGTAGTCCATAAAAGCGAATATCCTTAAATATTGATATCTGAAATATATTATATATAATCAAGTACCCTGTAAAAATTATAAGTACAATTATTGCTGTAATTGATAATATACTAACTAAATCTAATTTAAAATTTGTAGACATATAAGCCCAGTTAACTCCGTAAGCAATATAATTGTTATCATTTTTTTCTACACTATAGCCACTTTCAGTTATAACTTTTTGCATCTTTCTTTCTAAATTAAAACTATTTTTAAACATTATATCTGCAAATATAAGACCTGTTCCAATGTTCTTATTTTTTATATCTGTATTAAAGTTTTTAAAAATATCATCTGTAAATTTCTTAGATACATAGATCATACTTGCAGGAGAGACTTTATCATGCTCCCAATATCCAACTAATACAAATTTTCTTGAGAATTTTTTATTATTAATACTATAATTTATTGTTATACTTTTGCCTATTTCCTTTGGTATACCTAGTAAATCTAAAACCATAGTATCTGTTGCTAATTCATTTATCTTTCTTGGCATAGTACCCTTTGTGGGATAACTAAAATTCATTTTTGCATCTTCGTCCGTAGCAAATCGTATTTCTGTATGATGTTTTAACAATTCTCTGTTTTCTGCCATTCCTACCATTTTTGAATATTCTATTTGTTTTATGTTAGGATTACTTCTTAATTTATTGAACTCATCATCTTTTAAATATTTTAAAGTACCATGAGCTGATCCACCAGATTGTCTCATAGTCTGTTCCTGTACAGTATTCACAATTCCAGTGCTTATTGTAAATAAAGTAGTGAAAAGTGTAGTAGTAAGAACAATAGCAATAACTGCCATGATATTTCTAATCTTGTTATACTTTAAGGTTCGATTAGTCAGCTTTTTAATAATAGCTTTATTGTTGTTTTTAAAGATCACTTTCTTCACCTCCAACAATTTTACCATCTTCAATACGAATTATTCTGTCAGCAAGCTGAGCTATCTCTTCATTATGGGTTATCATAACTATGGTTTGGTTAAACTTAGTACTTGTAGTTTTAATTAATCCCATAACTTCCATGCTAGTTTTGCTATCTAAATTTCCTGTAGGCTCATCTGCAAGTATTATAGCCGGCTTAGTAGCTAAAGCACGTGCAATAGCCACTCTTTGTTGCTGTCCACCTGAAAGATTACTTGGTAAACTGTTAAGCTTGTCTTCTAATCCCAATATTTTAATAATACTCTGTAAAAACTTTTTATCAATATTTCCCCCATCCAGTTCAATAGGTAAAATAATGTTCTCATATACATTTAAAACAGGTACTAAATTATAATTTTGAAAAACGAATCCTATATTTCTCCTACGAAATACAGTTAATTCTTCGTCACTCATCTTAAAAATCTCTTTTCCTCTCACATAAACTTCACCACTAGATGCCTTATCTAGTCCACCTAACATATGTAAAAGTGTAGACTTTCCGCTTCCTGATGTACCTACTATAGATATAAACTCTCCTTCTTCTACTTTAATATTCACAGAAGAAAGTGCCTTTACTTCATTAGGTTTCTTTCCATAAATTTTACTCAAATTTATCGTTTTTAATATACTCATAAGATTCCCCCATAACATTCAATTCTTAAATTATGTTTACAAACTATATTATAAAGGGTACTTCTTACGATTTTGTGACATAAAATAATATCTTAGGTTTTTTGTACAAAACAAAAGTCATAATCAACATTTTATTGTTAATCATGACTTTTATTGAATAATATAATCTTTTAAATTTTTCTTATTTTTTTGTTAAAATGTCTAATGTATGAGCACTTGCTCCTAGTAGCTCTGGTCTTTCACATGTTATAAAATGATAATCCATAAAAAGCTTAAATGTATCTTCATCCATAGCATTCAAAACAGAACGCATATAATTCGCTGGTCCGTCTGCTGCAATTAGTTTTATTCTTTCTAATCTCACTGCCTCATTTAACTTATTAATATCCTCAATTCTAACATAATCATATAAATCTTTTGGTTCTGATATAACATGAAAATCATCACTAAGCTTTCCATTTTTAATGCTTTCTCGAATATTGTTTTCTTTAAAACCATATGTTAATACACTATATTCATTCATGCAATATGCTACTAATATAGTCCCCCCAATTTTGGTTACTCTTTTTGCTTCTTCAAGTGCTTGTACTTTATTTTCAAAATTATATAAATGATACATTGGTCCAAACACCAACGTTATGTCAAAGGTATTTTCTGAGAATCTTGATAAATCTAATGCTGTTCCTTGATATGCTTTTACTGTACTTCCTTTTGACTTTAAAACACCTAGATTATGCTTCACAAGTTCAATTGCCGTAACATCATATCCTTCATTAGCTAATTGTACAGAGTATCTTCCAGTTCCTGCACCAACATCTAATATTTTTGCATTTTTATTATCTTCTAAATAGTGATGAATATACTTCATAGAAGTAATATATTCAACTTGTCCATATTTTCTCGTTAATCTTTTATCCTCACAAAACTTATTATAATATTTCTCTAATTCCATTGTCATTTCTCTATATTCCTCATCTATTATTATATTAATTTTTCTTTCTGAAATCCATGATATAAATAATAATTAACACCTTCATACCATAACTTTGTATTTTCTTGTTCTAAACTCTCATATATATTAGAGTTGTAAAACTCTAATATTTTTTCATCTTCATTTATATCTAGCATTTATATCATTCCTTTTAATATACTTACCTAATATTATACATTTGTGTAATTTCAAAATACGCTGAAATTCCTTAAATTATTATGACTATTATTTGTTCTTAAACGTTGAACCTTCTGGCATATTACAATGAGTTTTATATTCATATAAAACCTTAGAATTATCATTTGAATTAATATTTATTTTTGATTTTTCTTTTTTTATAGATGTATCTGTTATAACTTCACATGAATTTCCACTTAATTTTTTACCTGCCTTTTCTACAAAAACATTAACACTAATTAATGAACTCGTCATTATTATTGCACATATTGTTCCTACTATAATACCTCTTTTCTTCTTTTTTAAATTTAACATATTCACTATTCTCCTTTTTAAAATATTTTTACTATTATTAAAACTTGTAACCATGTCACTTTTTAAAGTAAATTTGTTGCTAACTCTTATAGAATTAATAAGAGTCATTGCATATAACTTTCTTTCTTCTATTCCCGAATTCTTTAGCAAAGATTCGTCGCAAGCTAGTTCACAATCCAAGTTTATAATGTTACACATTACGTAAACTAAAGGATTGAACCAATATACTATTTTAACAACTACAAGTAAACTTTTATATAGTAAATCATTCTTTTTAAAATGCATTAATTCATGAGTTAATATTATTTTTAGTTCTGTAGGATTATAAAAATCCTTAGGTAATATTACACTTGGATTTAAAATTCCAACTCCAAATGGTGAACTAATTCCATTATAATATTTTAAAGAAATTTTCTTATTTATTTTAAATTTACACGTTAACCCATTATATATATTAACCAATTCTTCATCCGTAACTTCATAAGAAAAGCATTTAATATTTTTAATAAATTTTAAATAGGAATATATATAATAACTACTAGCTAATATTATACCTATAAACCATATATAAACCACTATCATAATAATAGAAATATTCCCTTGAACATTCACACTCCTTTGTTGTAATAATACTTGTTCTTTTATTTTGTCTAGTGAAATACTATCAAAAACATTATATATTTCCATTGAAAGATATATTGGTATTTTAAATGGTATTATTAGTTTTACTATAATTAATAACCACATATAATAAATAAAATTTTCACTATACTTTTTTGATAAACATTTTCTTAAAACCATTAATAATATAATCCATATACTTCCTATAAATGAGGTATGTATAAAATTCAATATAAATTTTTCCAATAACTAATCACCTGCTCTCCCTAATCCACTTTTCTAATTCATCCAAGTCTTCATCAGTAATATCATTATTATCATGTAATGTTGTTATAAAACTTTTTAATGAATTTTCATGAAGCTTTTTAAAAAAATCACTTGTCTCCACTTCTAAATAACTTTTCTTATCAACAATAGCTGTATAATAAGTTAAGCTTTTAACTTTCTCAGCACTAATAATATTTTTATTAATAAGCCTTTTTAATAATGTTAAAATCGTTGTTTGTTTCCATTTTTTCTTATCTGCCATTATTTTAATTATTTCTTTTGATGATATACTTTTCTCATTATTCCAAATAACTTTCATAACCTCTAACTCTGAATCTGGAATTTTTTTCAATGTCAATTTCACCACCTCTTTAAATTTATTCTACATATGTAGAATAAATTTGTCAATGTTTTCTTGTACTTCTTATTAAACCCATAATGTTTATGATAAATATAGAACGTCAAGCCAATAATTTGCATGGATAGCCCCTATATAAATACAAAAACGAATAAGTTAAAACCTATTCGTTTTTGTATAACATTTCTTATTTTCAATTATCAAACTAATACTAAATAAAATTTCTACTAATAACATCATACTTGCAAGTATGTAAGGTTGAAATTTAATACCAATGGCAAGAGACAAAATTGGTATTAATATAGATGCTACAGTATAAGACTTCGATTTATAAAGCCAACCATATGGTAGCAAATGTGCTCCAAATATTATTGCTATTACCATTAACATTTTTTCAGGGATAGTTGGATATATCCACATAGCTATTAATAAATATATCATTTGATTTAAAGAAAAAAGAATTCCTAAATTGGTTAATGGATTTTCTTTGCTTTGAAAATCGGCCTTTATTATTTTGGATATAAGAAATGCTAACGGCATTAATGGTGCCGTAGCACAGAAAGTAAGTAAATTTTTAGTTAGTATGGGTAATGATGTTAAATGTATAATCACTAAAATAGACCAGATAATAATTGATGCTAATATAAAATGTAGTCCTTTTTTTTGCTTGATCACACAGCCTAAACGCAATTCTTCTAAATCCATATTTATCCTCCACAATACATTTTTTCTCTATAATTATAGTAATTTTAACATTTTATATTATATTTTATAATACAGACCTTAAACTCTACCAAATCAACAATTATCATTATTTATTTATTGCACAGGCATGTCCATTTAACTTTACTAAAATCCAAGCAATCATTGATATTATAGAAAAGCCGAGGAATACTATAGATATGTTCTTTAAAACTTTTATATATGCAGGTACCCAAGCATTAGTGTCTATACCTCTAATACTTACATTATATTTAACACCTTTTTCAGTGCTAATTTGTTGACCAATAAAACTAATATTGTTATTATTCTTATTTTGAATACCTTTTGGATAAGCATACTCTAAGTCTTTTGAAATATCTTCTCTCATATCTGTGTAATCTCCTGTAGATTGATACATCATTACCCCTTCAATTTTTCCCTTTGATTTCTTAATTACATTCTCAACATTTTCATCTATACTATTAGTATTATCCTTATTATAGTAGCTCATTATATTAAATATTTTACTATTGCTCTTTAATTCTTGATGTATAAAAAATTGAGTTCCAATTAGAAAAGTAGAAAAAGATATTGTTGCCATTATGAAAAATGCTAAAGTTATCATTAATACTTTCTTAGCTTTTTTGTTTACAAATTGAAATACACCAAATAGTTCATCTTCAATTTGTGTTTCTTCACCAAATCTTTTAATTGCAATGGAAATACTTTCTTCTTCAGACTTACCTTCTAATTTTAATTCTTCTACAAGTTGTATTATATGATACCTCATTTCTTCTTTTAATATATTAATTTCTTCCTTATTGCCCCCTACATTTTTATAAACTGAGTTAACATAACTATCAATTTGTCCCATACTTATACCTCCTTATAAAATGTATCAATAATGTTTTTGAAAAAGAGCCATTGTTCTTTCTTATTTTTTAAATAATCTATACCTTCACTAGTAATTTTATAATATCTTCGCCTTCCACCTCCACTTTCTGTATCATCCCAATATGGAGAAATAAGTTCATTTTTTTCAAGTCTTTTTAATACTACATACATAGTTCCTTCTTTAATTTGAAACTTGTTTTTACTGATATCTCTTATACGCTTTGAAATCTCATATCCATATAAATCTTCTTTTAATAATATACTTAAAATTATACTTTCAATATATCCTTTTATCATTTCTTTATCTATTTCCATTCTTTTCCCTCCTCGATTTCATTATACCATACACTACTTTATATAATTAAGTAGTGTATGGTATTTAGTATAGCTATAAAAAACCATAGACTTTAATCAATCCATGGTTTTAAAACGTTTATGACAAATTATAAATAATTTTATCTATTTAGAATTACTAGAAAAGGACAAGCGATTTTTCCCTACTTGTCCTTTTTGAATTCTAATTGTATTTTCAAAGTATAAATTAATTTATTTAACTATATTTTTGTAACCAGTATACGTTATGCAAAAATATCCCCCATATATTATGAATAAAACAAACATTATTATTAAAGAACTTGTTCCTATATTATTAGTTCCATACAGTTCTAAAAACTTATTAACTACATTTATACCTACTATAGCATGAATTACTGCTAATATAAGAGGTATAGAAAAATATATTAATACCTGAGTAAATATAGATTTATTAATCATTTTTTTAGATACACCTATTTTTTTAAGAATATTATATCTTTCTATACTATCACTTGCCTCTGATAATTGTTGAAGAGCTAATACAGCTGCACTGGATATTAAAAATATAATTCCTAAATATATGGTAATATATATCATTAATGTAGTTGACTCTTTCACTTGTTTATAGGTCTCTTCTTTTGTAGAAAAAGATACATCTTTAAATTCTTTATAATTTCTGAACTTTGAAAAAATTTGTGCTACTTTCTTTTCTGATTGTTGTTTATCGTTTCCTATATAATTTATATTAATATACGAACTAAAACTTTCCTTTGCTCCCGTAAACTTGTCACTTACTACTATAGTTAATATATTATTTGGTATATTGCTATTATAAGTATAGTCTGTTATTAACTCTTTATTTTTTACTTGATATGCTTTATTATTTATCTTCAATGTATTTTCATTTTTTAAAAGCTTTTGAATTGCAGGAATCAAAACCTTAAAATTTGATGTTACTAAAACCTCATTGGAATTTAATTGTATAGGCTTTTGTCCTTTTAATTCTCTTATTTTATTGTATTCAGATATTTTTATAACATCCATATTTTTGCATTCAATCATATTAAATTGTTTTCTAATCCTTGGCTCAGTATATTTATATAGAACATTTTTATAATCAAACCCTACTACATATTGTGTATAATAAGCACATTTCTCATTTTCAGTATTTTTTAATCCTATTTTATCTAAAACAAACTTTGGATTTGTTTCCCCATGTATAGTTATAGTAGCATCAAATGGGTTAGATTCTTTTAAACTCTGATTTAAAGCATTATTAAACCCTATACCTGTGGATAATATAGAAATTGTTAAAAATAGCATAAGACAAATAACTGTCATAGCTATAAAATTAGTATTTATTTTGCTGCTTATCTGCCTTGTAACAAATATATTGAGGTTTTTAAGATATAGCTTTTTACTATTTTGAATTGAATTTATTATAAATCCTGATAATCCAAAGAAAAACAAGAATGTACCAAAAGCACCTAATACTATTGATATAAAAGTTCTTACATCTTTTGGATTTAACAAACTTTCATTAATAAGATAATAAGCTACTCCTATAGATACTACTCCTAAAATGAATATTATAACTGAAAAAACTGACTTTTTAACTTTTAATTTTTCACTTTTCTTTGCTGCATTTAATAAATTTATTAATTTATACTTTGAAACAATTACTGTATTAAAAATCATAACCAGTAAAAATATTATTCCAAAATATAATATGCTTTTTTCAATAGCTTTTATAGATATTATAAATTTATAATTACTTATTCCAACTTCAAATAATTTAGCCGTAATCACACCTAATCCTTGTGATAATATAATTCCTAAACCAAGTCCAGCAATTAAAGACATTATTCCTATTAAAAATGTTTCTAAAAATAGTATTTTAGATATTTTATTTTTTCCCATACCTAAAATCATATATATACCTAACTCTTTTTTTCTTTTCTTAATCAAGAAATTATTAGCATATACAATTAATCCACCTAATATTACAGATACAAATACTGAAATATGACCTATAGCATTTTCCATAACCTTTATATAATGAGCTTGACTTTTACTTAATTCTAACATTTCTTGTTGAGATCCTATGGTGTTAAAAGTATAAAATATGCATACTGCAAAAGTTAATGTTAAAAAATATATGGCATAATCATTAAAACTCTTTTTTACATTATTTGCCGCAATTTTAAAATACATCGCTAGAATCACCTCCAAGAAGGGTTACAACTTCAATAATTTTATTGAAAAATTCTTTTCTTGAATCATTTCCCCTTACTAACTCATTGAATATTTTACCATCTTTTATAAATAAGATTCTATGAGCATAACTTGCAGTAAACGCATCATGAGTTACCATTAATATAGTTGCTTTTAATTCTTGATTTAAATTTTCAAAGGAATCTAAAAGTAGTCTTGATGATTTTGAATCTAAAGCTCCTGTTGGTTCATCTGCTAATATTAATGAAGGACTGGTAACTATAGCTCTAGCCGATGCTACCCTTTGTTTTTGTCCTCCTGACATTTGATATGGATACTTATTTAAAATTTTTTCAATGCCAAGATTTGATGCTATATTCTTTACTAAATTATCTATGTCACTTGCTTTTCTTCCTTGTATAGTTAAAGCTAGTGCGATATTTTCATAAGCTGTAAGTGTATCTAAAAGATTAAAGTCTTGAAATACAAATCCTAATTCATCTCTTCTAAACTTCTCTAACTTCTTAGACTTTAATTTCGTAATGTCCTGATTATTTATTATTATATTTCCTGTAGTCACATTATCTATAGTTGAAATACAATTAAGTAACGTAGTTTTACCACTTCCTGAAGGTCCCATTATACCAACAAATTCTCCCTTAGTAAGACTAAAGCTAATATTATCGATTGCCTTTGTTATATTATCCTTATTTCCATAATATTTTTCAATGTTTTTTACACTTAGTATTTTGTCCATACATATTCCTCCTAAATTTATCTTCTGTGTACATTATACAAAGACTTTTAATCAATACATATTTAACTAGCTTTCATCCAGCTTACATTTTTGTAAGATTGAAATATAACAAAAAAGCCACTATTGTGGCCTATATATCAAAGATAAAGCCCTATTCCAGTTGACCTTCCAAACTTTCTACCGTTTTCTCCAGTAAAACTTTTTTCGAAAACCTTTTCAATATCATGCACAGGTATTCCAACCCCATTATCCCCTATAATAGGATCTACACTATTTTAATTTTTATATAATATAAGCCTTATCATTGACATTAATAATCTTTTTTTACATTTACTATACTTTTTAATTATAACATTAATTCACAAAAATTCTCAGTCTCATATTGAAATTTACACTATTTATGGTAATATAAAAATAATTCTAATAATTGTAAAAAATAACTGGAGGGATTTTATGAATAAAGAAACTATACTTCATATCAAAGGTTTAAAAATGAGTTTTGGATCAAAAGAAGTATTAAAAGGAATCAATTTAGAAGTTAAAAAAGGTGAAATTATAGGATATATAGGACCTAATGGTGCCGGTAAAACTACTACTGTGAAAATAATTTTAGGACTTTTAAAAGGATATCAAGGGAATATTGAAATCTTTGGAGAAAAAATATGTGAAAATGATATAGAATACAAAAAACGAATAGGATATGTACCAGAAGTAGCTGATTTCTATGATGTATTAACAGCTAAAGAGTATTTAACTTTTATAGGAGAATTATATGGATTAGACTATGAAAAAACTCTATCTAGATCAGAAAAACTTATGGAGATACTGGGTATAGGTAATATGTTTAACACTAGATTATGTAGTTATTCTAAAGGAATGCGCCAAAAGGTTTCCATAATAGCAAGTTTACTTCATAATCCAGATATTTTATTTTTAGACGAGCCTTTAAGTGGACTCGATGCAAATAGTGTAATGATAATTAAAGAAGTTTTATCTCTTCTAGCATCCCAAGGAAAAACAATATTTTATTCTTCTCACATTATGGATGTTGTTGAAAAGATAAGTAGTAGAATAGTTCTTTTGAATGATGGCAATATAGTTGCTGACGGAACTTTTGAAGAACTTAAAAAAAGTTCTAGTGAAAACTCCCTTGAAAATATTTTTAATGATTTAACAGGATTTACAAATCATAAAAGTATTGCTGAGAGCTTTACTTCCATTATTGAAGAGGTGAAATAAATGGATAATAATAAAGAATTTAAAAGTTTAATTATAGTAGATAAATTTAAATGGTTATATTCTAAATTTGGTATAGATTATAAACTTATGAGAAATATTCTTAAAGTCAAATTAACAACGGACCAAAGAAGAGTACCTACAATTCTTAATGATTATAGAGATAAAAAAGGAGAAAATAATAAATTCAACTTAGTAATTATTTTTTATTTGTTTATTGGAATTTTTCTAGCTTTTTTAGTTGGCACAAATAAAAATATAATATGGCAAATGAATATTTATTTTACTGTATTTATGTTTATTATTTTAAGTACATTTATATCAGATTTTTCAAATGTAATATTAGATATTAGAGATAAGGTTATAATCGGAACCAAAGGAGTAGATTCTAGGACCTTAAATACAGCTAAAATAACTCATATATTTATATATATATCTTCTATAACTCTATCACTAGGTGGAATTTCTTTAATAGTTTCTTTAAGTAAAGGATTTTCGTTCTTTATAATGTTTTTTATAGAACTGTTTTTAATCGACTTATTTATGATTCTGTTAACTACTCTAGTATATTTACTAGTTCTAAAGTTTTTTGATGGAGAAAAACTTAAAGATATGATAAATATGGTTCAAATAATATTAGCATCATTTATGGCTATAGGATATCAATTTTCAAGTAGGATTTTTCAAATTATAGATTTAGATGCAGTTTTAAATATAAAACTATGGCATTACTTTTTACCCCCATTATGGTTTGCTGCTCCTTTACACATTATAAAAACAGGTGAAATTACAAGAGCTTTAATAATGCTATCTTTATTAGCTATATTCATTCCAATTATAACTATTAGTATTTATTATAAGTCTATACCATCCTTTGAAAGATATTTAGAAAAGTTAAATGATAATAGTTACAATACAAAATTTAAAAAAGAATCTTTACATTTTAAACTAAGCAAATTTTTATGTAAAGATAAACAAGAAAGAGCCATTTTAAACTTTACTTGTAATCTAATCAAAAAAGAACGAGAGTTTAAGCTTAAAAATTATCCTAATTTATCTTTATCTGTATTACTTCCATTTTTATTTATCTTTATTGGTAATTCTAAAAATTTGCCTAGCTATAAAGATTGGAAACTTGCCATGAGTACATCCAATAAATATTTAACACTATATATTACCGTAATAATTTTGTCAAGTATGATTGTTACGATAAAATATTGTAGTGAATATAAAGGTGCTTGGATCTATATGGTATCTCCTATAAAAGATGTATCAAAGATATTTAAAGGTTCCTTCAAAGGTATGCTCTATAAAGTTATGGTACCTGTATTCTTGTTTGAAGGTATACTTTTTGTATTTATCTTTAATTTGAGAGTTATTCCACATTTAATAATCGCTTTTTTAGCTATGATATTTTTATGCATTATAAATTTTAAACTTACTGATAAGGAATTACCTTTTTCTAAAGATTTCGTTAAAAGTAATTCAGGAGAAGATTTCACTTCAACTATTTTAACTATATTTTTAGGTTTTATACTATCAGGTCTCCATTATTCATTAAATTTATGTAGATATGGTATTTATATTTATGCAATGATTCTAGTATCTTTAGTAATCTTATTATGGAGAAGAAGTTTTAATATTAGTTGGGAACAATTAAAAAATAAAAATCTCAATTAAAGTAATAGCAAAATAACTTCCTGACTTCCTGCACAAACATGAGGTTATTTTGCTATTACTTATTAAAAAAATTTAATAATTCTTTCTTGTCAATTTTCCCATTTGAATTTAATTTTATATATGAAATGATACTTATCTTGGGCCTATACATTATTGCTCATATATTATCCCCTTTTTTAATCTATTAGCAATTAAAATTGCAACTGCAACTTTTAATAAATCTCCAATTATAAAAGGAGCTGAACCCACTAAAAAAGCTTTTTTCATTCCTATTCCTGTAACATATCCAAGCCATGTTGAACCTAAAAAATGTACTACTACAACTCCTCCAATAATACATGATATTATCATATTAATTAAAGATCTATTTATTCGTACTAAACAACTTATTATAATAGCTCCAACTAAGAATCCAACTAAAAATCCTCCAGATTTTCCAACAATAATACCTATTCCAGCTCTTCCACCTGAAAAAACTGGAACTCCTATAGCCCCAAGTAATAAAAAGGTTGTCATACTAATGGCTGATTGAAGTGGAGTTAAAATACAACCTGCTAATATAACTGCTAAACTCTGAGCTGTTATAGGTATTGGACTAAATGGAAGTGGAATACTTATGTACCCTAAGATTGCTGTAAGGGTTACAAATAATGCTGAATATATCATATCTCTTATGTTTATTCTTTTTTTCATTTTCATAATAATCTTCTCCTAAACTTTTACAATATTATAAAACTTAACTTTCTTTTAAAACTATATTAAAACAAATTATGTCTTTATAATAATTAAAACTACAATTTTTTTCTATGTTATATCCACCTCCTATTATTTTCTTTATAGTATAGGATAGCCAATTTAATTTGTCAACTTATTTTATTTATTAGGTTTACATTTTCATTTTTTCAATACTTTATTATCATTCATCAATAGGTGATTATCTTAATCTCTAATATTTTAGAGCCCATAAAATAGAATTTTATAGGCTCTAATGAACATTTATAATTGTATTAAATTTATATATAAACTACTGAACATTATTTTTCTTTGCAAGATAAGGCATAATTACTCCTAAACCTATTAATACAAATGGTGTTATAATGTTAAGTACTAATTTAAACATATCAGTAGAATACATTCCTCCAATGCATGCAAAAGCTGTAAATGCAAAACACCATCCACCAAAAATAATACCTAAAGTTTTATTCTTTACAAAATAATATTCTCTATTAAATTTTTCTCCTACTTTTTTCAATGCAATATATGCAGCAAATACCCATAAATAACGAAGTGGCATACATACAGCATTTAATTTTACTAACCATTTTACTAATTCATCTACATTACCAATACCTAAAGCTGGAACTACAATTAAAGTTGATACAATTATTAAAATAAGTTTATTACCATTTTTATATGCACCATATTTATTTTTTTTAAACATTTTTTTAGGAATAAAACGTTCATCTGCACTATCAAGTAACATACGTAAAGGTGCATCAATTGATAAAATTAATACAGCAAATTGATTAATTATATTAGTAATTGCATATATGATAACGAATACATTGCCTAGTTTATAATAATTACCTAACTTTTGAAATGCATAATATGCACCATTAGTCATTAAATCTTTAGGAACATTATTTGAGTTAAACATCATACCAAGAGAAATTGTACCTAAAATTGCACATACTGCAACCATAATTGATAAAGCAATCATTCCTTTTGAAAATCCTGTTTCAGGATTTTTCATCTTATTAACATAAGGTGATATTTTTTCACATCCTCCAACAGCAAATACTAAAATAGCTAAACTAGTGAAGAATTTCGTATCAAAAGTAGGCATAAAGGTTTTTAAAGACCAATCAATTTGAATTAAATGTGCATCTGTAATTGAAGGTGCTGCTATCATTAAAATAATAAATAAAATAGACATTATAAACATTGATGTTCCTGCAAGTGTTGCTAATTTTTTTAGTGGATTTAATCCTTTTGATGCAATATACATACCAACCAAAAAAATTAATAAACAAATTAATTGCATAACTTTTGTGTTCATTGAACTAATTCTTTTATCTTGAAAAATAGCCCAGCTTGTTGCAATCATAAGTCCTGATGGTTTTTGTGAAATATAAGGCATATGAACTATCCAATACGTCCATCCAGCATAATATGCTAGCTTTGCTCCTATGGTTTCATGTATCCATGAACTTACTCCTCCCCCATAATCTTTAAAAGCTGACCCTAATTCCCCTACCATTAAAGCATACGGCACAAAATAAATAGCAAAAATTATAATCCATGAAACAATTGCTTTAACCCCATCATATTCTGAGAAACCGTTAATAACATTTCCAAAACCCCACACAGTAGAAAACGCCATAAAAGCAAGCATGGACCAGGTAATTCGCCTATCTTTATTTTTTGACATGATATACTCCTTTCTTACTTTTAATATTTTTGTTAAAATAATAAGTTATTTACCTATTATTGAAACTACCTCTTTAATTTTTATTCCTAAAATTCATTTCCTATGATTACAATATTATACTTTTATCATTTAGGTTATTATTTTTCTAAATATAATTAAATAATTTTATATAATTAAAGTAACCTCATGCATAAGCATGAGGTTACTTTAATATCATAATCTATATTTTAAAACTATTTAATTAAATATCTCATCGATTAAAAATCTTATTATTTTTCTATAAGAAGAACTATTTGACTATGTTCTTCAGTAAATGATACTTTAAAATCACTGAATATATCATTAATTAAATTTATCATATACTCTTTTTCTTTAGCTCTAAATTTAAAACCAATTTTATCGCCAAGCTCTTCTTGTTTTTTATTTTTATTAGCAAAAGGAAGTATAATATGTATTCTGCCTGAAAATGTATCTGCCATATAACGTATTCCCATATATAATTTTTCCAAATCCTTATCACTCAAAAATTCTGCAAATCCATTACATGAAACTATTAAATTATTTTGTGAAGAAAATTCTTTGATATAAGATTTTTTATTTAAATAATCAAATATAGATATATTGCATCTTTTTATTCTTGATTTATCTCCAAAAATACATTTACTTAACTTTTGATTATTTTTTAACCATTTTGAGTCAATATCTATATTTAAAATATCATATTTTTGAGGTAAAATATCTTCACCTAAAATATAGTTCATGCTTAAGATAACTCTTTCTATTTCTAAACTATCAAATCCTCCACCAGATCCAATATCAACAAAAGCAAAAGATTCGTTGTATTCAAATATGTATTTCTTTATAATACTTTTGATTAGGTTTTCTATCTCAATACGTCTCCAAGTTATAGGTGGTGATACTATATCTAATATTTTTCTATCAAAATAAGAGCCAAACCACTTATTTCCCGGAGTATTTAAAATAGAATAAAAAGTAACTTCTTCAGTACCAGGACGTTTGGACATTATATTTGCAAAAGTACTTAATTTCGTTAAAATCTTTCCCATTAAAGTCAATGAATACGGAGAAGCTGGTAAATCTTTATCCTTGAAACTGCTTAGAAAAATTTTTTTATCATCTGTTTTAAAATAAAATGCTGAATTCTCTATAGCTAAATGTTGCCATACTGTTTTCTCTTTAGTAATCTTCTCCCATGCTGCTAAAATTTCTAAATTGCTTTTCTTCATAGATATTCTCCTTATGCATTTAAGTTTAATTGCCTAAAAGAATTTATAGTCTTATTAAACAACTTCTTCATTTTATAACATAATAAACTATAGAAAAATGACATTTGTCATGTTTTTAGAGTTTAATTGATATGCTATAATGAATTAATATTAATTTTTATTATGAATAATAGGGTGAATTATGAATTTAATAGATTTAAGACATCATTTAATCAAAGAACTTAAACCTTTTATTGAAAATACAATTACATTAAGAAGCAAAACATCAATATGGGAACAAGAATCTGAAAGGGATAAAATAATTATTACGTTAAGTGGTACAATAAAAGCCTCCCACATGCTACCCAATTATAAAGAATTTTTATTAGGAATTTATAAATCTGAAGTAATTTTATTTCCAGCTATTTTTAATATGGAAAATAATTTTTCATCTTTATTTAAGGTAAGTACTTTAACAGAATGTACATTTGGAACTATCTCTATTCCTACTCTAAAGTCTATAATGGATAATGATATCAATCTTCTTCGAAATCTATATTTGTATCACGATTATCTATGTCAAAAAGTTTTTTTGCAAATGAGAGATATTTGTATACATAATAAAAAACATGCTTTATTTTCCATACTAATACGTCTACATAATACTTATGGAGTAAAATCAGAAGATGGTTGGAAGATAAATATTAAACTTTCTAATATAATTTTATCTGAATATATAGGAACTTCACCAGAAACCATAAGTAGACTCTTAGCTAAATTAAAATGTGATAATCTTATTGAATTTAATCAAGGTTTCTTAACTATTAAAAATTTAAACTATTTAAAAGATTCTTTAGGATGCTCTAAATGTAATGAGAACTTATGTATATTTTAATGTAATTAAAGTAACCTCACGCTTACGCATGAGGTTATACATTTTTCTTAATTTATTAAAATGAATTTTCTTTATGTAGTCAAAAAACAACTATTTATAAAAACACTCTCAAATCTACTTGATTTTTAGTATAAATACTATAAAATATTAATGTTATGTATAAAAAAGTCACATGAATTATTAAAACCAGTTTATGAATTTAGGAGGAATACATGTCAATTTTGCAAACAACTAAAAAATATTTACTAGAAAATTATAAAGCTTTATTAGTTATATTTTTTATTTTAATCTTATCTATAGTTTTGGGTTTCTTTCAACTTTTTCTTTTAATATTTTTAGAGTCATCACATTCAGTAATGTTTTTGATTATATTAATAGATATACTACTTTTTTTAGGTATTCTTAAGATTGGCTTTAAAACATTTAAAAATACTACTTATTTCCATAAAGCATTATCTATAATTTTTGGATTAATGGTTTATTTAAGTCTAATGTTTCAATTTGCTATAATCTTTTTTACATATTATTTAATGAATGACTCTTTCAACATAATTCCAGAACCTCAAATTACAGCTATATTTAATGATACCCAGAAAGATACTTCTAATGTATTACAAATAGTTAGATTAATATTAAATTATGTATTTCCTAATTTCTTCAAATACCCTACAGCAACAGGAATTGTTGTAGTAATTCAATTCTTTTTAGGTAAATTCACTGATTTATTTATTTTAGCTTATATAGTAAAGAAATTAAAAAACGAATAGGCTTTAAGTCTATTCGTTTCATACTTAATATCTTTCGTATCACTCATTTGAATCCATCTCTTTTTTAGGTCTAGAAGTATTAAATATCTCAACACTATCGAAATTTTCTTTATCTTCTATACCTAGGGTATCATTTACAACTGCTTCATCTGTTATTATATCTTCTAACATTTTTATACAGAATTCATTACGTTTCTCAAATAGTTCATTATAAGCTGTCTTTAATGCTAACTCTTGAATTTCTTCTATTATTTTAGACATAAGTATTTCTTCTATAGGATAGTACGAACTATCTTCTTCTATTATACTAGGTATACCTATAGTTACTCTTTTGTGTCTTTCTATTAAACCTGTATTAGATAAAAATCTCATAGGTCTATCTATAGTAATATCCAAACTAGAAGATGTTATAGGATTTTTAATTATAGTATGACATTTTATATGTAAATACGTAGGTGATATTACTCCCTTACTATTCTTTATTCTACTGATACGTAATGTATCTGAATCTATAGCAACAAAACTTTGATTTTTAAAATCTAAAAAACTCATTGATTGATATATCATATTTGCTCCTTTCCACTCTCTTACTATCTAATTATTTATTAAAAAGCTAAAACACCTCTATCATAGTCCACATTTATACATTTCATCTAAAAACGCTGTTCTTCTCTTATATAAGATTTTTAAGTCATTTATTGTTTTTTCTGCTTTTTTCTTACCCACAACTTTTCCATATCTGATAATCATTCTACATACATTTCTATATTGACTTCTATTAGAAGATACTCTTACATTGAATTTTACGTGCTTCTCATAAATATCTATAACTTCATCTTTATATTTATCCATTAATATACTTGCATAAGTTTCAATATATTCATGTTTTTCTCTTACAAGTTTTATTATAGCTTCTAAATCTTTTTCTTCTGTTATAATTTTAATATATACATCTATGGTATACCATTCTTGACTATTTTTTAATTCTTCCTTTAAATTTTTATAAAAAGCTTCCCAATTATCTTTATGTAGATTTTTTAATTCTTTATAATATTTAAATTTCCCATGAAGTAGTAAATCTTTAGCCAACAGTTCTTGTTTATCTTTAAGTAAAGATTCTTTATACGCTATATACCTTATTTCTTTCCATTCTATCACTAAACCTCTATAGTTTTTATCCTGTTTTTCTCCTTGTAAAGCTAATTCTATAACTCTACCATAATTCTTTTCTTCTAAAAGTTTATTTATAAGTATTTTTCTAAATGATGTAAAACTAATATTTTTTTTTATGAATTTTTCAATTTCTTCTTCAGTTCCATATTTGCTTATTATTTCGAATAATATTAAATTAAGTTCTTCATTATAATAACCTCTAAATGTATCATATTTGTTTAATTCAATTAATCTTCTTAATTCTTTTTTTATCTTATTTCTAAATACCTCAATATCAATAAATTCTAAGCACATTTTTAACAATTCTATTTTATATTCTTCCAAGTCATAAAAAATCTTATTATTACTTTCCTCTAATATCTTTTCTAATATCAATTCCCTTGTACTCATGTCAAAATTATTACTAGAGTGTATAGTTGTGTTTATTAATTCTATAGATTCTGATACAATTTCACTTATATATCCACTTGAATCATCTGTATATTTAAATGATTTTATAGATTTCTCTACTAATATAAAAATGCTATTTAAAAATAATAGTATATTTTTATTACTATTATAGGTTTGTTCTATATTTTCCAATACTTCTCTCATATCATTTGCAAATTTATAAGTTTGCATATATGATATAAATCCTTCTCTTCCCTTATGTCTTTTTATAATAGTATCTAGATACAGTTCATATTTTTCAATTTTTTTGATATCATTACAATCTGAATATCTAAAAATAATATTATCCTTTAGTGCAGTATCTTTTTTTGATAAATCTAAAATAATATTTATTAATTCTTCTTTTGATAACTTATTTAAAAGTTCTTTTAAATTTAATTTCACTACATTTTTTTCATCTTTATGTTTATTGTTTAAAATATCATATATTTGATAATACGCCGCTACTTGATGCTTACATATAGGGCTAAAATCATATGGACAGTTACACGTTGAATAAACAATTTTCCCATTTTTATCTAATTCAACTAGTACTTCATAATTTTCAGTTCCTTCTACTTCAATAGTATATTTATTTCCTTTAGTTTCATGTATATCTAATATATTTCCACAAACATAATAGTTATATCCTCTTTCTAAAATTATACTATTTATGTAGTTTTCAAAATCATTTATATTCATTTTCATAATCTCCTTTATTTATCATTTGTAAAACTCAATATTCAAATACATATCCTTCTTAATAACAATCTTTTATGTATCTAAAAGACATATAATATATTGCTGAGTGAAAACTTATTTGATATGTTGAATAACTATATTATATCGTATAATATAGCTATCTTCTAATATTAAAAATAAACTCATTTAAATAAATAAGAAAGAAGATACAATAAGCATCTTCCTCCTTAAACTATAACTTTATATTGACCAATTCTGTGCTCTTTTCATTTCATTGTACATATTATAATATCGTTTATGATTATTTATTAGTTCTTCATGATTTCCTTTTTCCTCTATATGACCTTCGTTTAACACTATAATTTGATCAGCATCTTTTATAGTATTTAATCTATGAGCTATAACTATAACTGTTTTATTTTGTGTAAGCTTCTTTATAGATTTTCTAATTTCTAATTCATTATCTGCATCTAATGAGGCAGTAGCTTCATCTAATAATACTATGGGAGCATCTTTTAATATTGCTCTAGCAATAGAAATTCTTTGTTTTTCTCCACCTGATAAAGTAGAACCACCTTCTCCAACTATAGTATCATATTTATTTGGCATTTCTTCTATAAATTCATGACAATTAGCAATTTTAGCGGCTTTTATTATATCTTCTTTAGTTGCCTTTTGATTTCCTAATTTTATATTATTATATATAGTATCATTTAAAAGATATACATCTTGAAATACTATACTTATATTCTTTAATAATACATCTGGCTTAATATTCTTTATATCTTTTCCACCTATTTTTATTTTTCCTTTATTCACATCCCAAAATCTAGCTATAACACTTGTAATTGTAGTTTTCCCTGATCCAGAAGGCCCTACTAATGCTGTCATAGTACCTTCCTTTGCTTTAAAACTTAAATTATTTAAAGTATTTTCTCCTTTTTCATATTCAAAACTTACATTATCAAATTCAATATCATAATTTTTAAAGTTTTCTTCTTCATACTTATAGCTCATTTCTGGATAATTATAAGTCTCTATTAATTTTTCTGATGCTAGTTTAAGATATCTGAAGTTTCCATATTGGGCTGCAAATGCTCTTATTACATTTGTAAGAACTAGATTTATTATGATAAATGTTAAAAATTCTCTTTTATCAATACTTCCAACGCCAAATTTTGTTGTTGCTATAAGTAGTAGTATAGGAAAACTTATATCAACTATTATTTGAAATATAAGCACAAAAGGTATAATTGATATTTCTGTTCTTATACTTTGTGTTTTAAAATCTCTAAAAGATTTTTCTAATCTTCGAAACTTTTCTCCTACTAAATTATAAGACTTAAATACTTGTATTCCGTTAATATATTCAACCATTCTCGATATAACATCATTAATAACTTTTTTCTTTTGTTTTGCTATATTACTAACTTTACGTCCACCTAGTAGTATAATAGGCATAGCTATACCTATAAATACCAACTGAATAATGGCCAACTGAATATCAATAAAAAACGTTATTATGCAAAGGTATGCACTAAGAAATACTGTTTTTATAAGGTCTGGAGTACTATGAGTTATTACAATTTCAAACTCCTGCAAGTCATTTGTCATTATATTAGATAAACTCCCTATGCTATTTTTATTAAAAAAACCTAAATTTATATTTCTAATATGATCTCCTAATGATATACGCATTTTTTCAATTGCACGTGCACCTTTTTCTTGTATGCCTGTATATCCCTTTGCATTAACTATAGCTCTGGCTATAAAAGCTATTATCATTATTATTGAATAAGTTTTTATTTTTGAAAAACTCAAATCATTTCTAATTAAATCTAATAATACAAAATATAATACTGAATAAAAAACCATATTAAATAAAGTATCTATTGTAAGCAAAATTAGTGGCTTTCTAAGTTTTTTTCTCTCTTCACCTAATAAATTTTTTATATCATCTAACATATCTATATCCTCCTTTCTGTATCAATAACTTCACGATCATACATATCCCAAAGACGTCTATATAACCCTTTTTTATTCATAAGATAACTATGATTTCCCTGTTCTATAATCTTACCTTCATCTAAAACTACAATTTTATCTGCTTTTTTTATAGTATATAGTCTATGAGCTATTATTATCGCAGTTTTATTTTTCAATAAATTCCTAAGAGCTTCTTGTATTTTGCTTTCATTTTCTATATCTGAATAAGAAGTTACCTCGTCTAAAATTATAATAGGGCTATTTTTTAATATTGCTCTTGCAATAGAAATTCTCTGTTTTTCTCCTCCACTAAGCTTAATTCCATCCTCTCCAAGAGATGTATTATATCCATAAGGTAAACTCATTATAAAATCATGAATTTGTGCCTGTTTACTAGCTTCAATAATTTCATTCATGTTTTTGTTTAATCCCATTTTAATATTTTCAAGTATTGTATCTTGAAGCATAAACACATTCTGAAATACAAAAGATACCTTATCCATAAGCTCTTCCATTTTTATATTCCTTATATTCATACCATCAATAGTAATATTGCCTTGCTCTACATCCCAAAACCTACCTACTAATTGCCCAAGTGTCGTTTTACCAGAACCGGATGGTCCTACAAGAGCCACTATATTTCTAGGTTCTATAGTTAATGATAAATCTTTTATAACCTCTTTTTTATCATATTTAAAAGTAACATTATTAAACTTTATCTCACCATGTATTTTAGAATTTAAGTTCTGCTCTCCTGAAAATTGAGGTTTCTCTTCAATAATATTTTTTACTCTAGATGCCCCCTCTAAAAGCCTAGAAAAAGTTTCTCCAAAATCTAAAAGCTGTTTGAAAGAATTAAGGAAATTAGAGCTTAAAATTAAGAACAATATATAAGTGGAAACATCTATACTTCCTTTTAAAAACATTATTCCCCCAATAGGAATTATAAATAAAAGACCCGAATCTATGAGCACTAAAAATATACCATATTGTGGAGCTACTTTCTTTGTTATATCAACCCAATAATCAGCATATTCCTCTGTTGTATCCTTATAGTTTTTAAACGACTTTGCAGATAAGTTAAATGCTTTCATTACATTTATTCCATTTATATATTGAATAATAGTAGCATTAAGCTTTTGAACTAAATTATGATAATGAACCATTCTTTCTTTCATACCTCTAAACATAGTCATCTGGATCATAAATCCTAAAATGATAGGAATAAATAATACAATCGCTAATTTAAAGTTTAAATATAAAAGATAAGTAATAAATATAATAGGTGCTACAATAGCTGAAGCTAGATCAGGAATTTGATGCGCTATAAAGTTTTCTAATTTTTCTATGTCCTCATTTATAGTTTTTTTCACTTGCCCAATGGTATGACTAGTAAAAAAGCCCATATTAAGTTTTGAAATATGATTAATACATTTCATTCTAAGTTCATAAAGTATTGTAAATGCTGCTATATGGGAAAACACACCTGACAATAAAAATATAGCCATTCTGATAATTACGATAGCACCTACAATTAAAGCCATAGATTTAACATTTTCATAATCTACTGTATTCTTAAAAAGATCTAATACTATATTGTACATTAATATATACGGAACTATAGCAAGAATTGAGCTTATTATACTAAATAAAGCTGATATATATAATTTAAACTTTTCTTTTCCTGAAATTTTTAGAAGAAAACTTAAATTCGATTCTGTCTTTTCCATAATTTTATCCTCCCTCTTATAAATATCTAATAGTATAATTAATCTGTCTTTAGTTTTATAATAATTGAAAATCATTATCAATTCTACTCCAAAAAAAATAAAAAATGCTCCAAAATAAAAATCAACTAAGAGTTCTTATTTATTTTGGAACATTTTATATATCAATTATTGTAATTTTCTATATTTTAATGGTGTTATATTATTATAGCTTCTAAAAAGAGAAGCAAACTTACTGGGATTCTCATATCCTATTTCATTTGCAATTTCTATAATTGACATATATGTATTTCTTAATAAGTATTTTGCCTTTTCAATTCTAGCTTTCTTTATATATTCATAAACCGTATTCCCAGTAATGTTTTTAAATGCTTGTTGTAATTTATATAAGCTTATGTTTAAATTATCAGCTAATTTCTTAACAGATGGAGGATTTTGAAGTTCTTTTGCTATTATATTTTTAGCTTTAATTACAATTTTTTCTTCATATTCAGTTGTATTCTCTAAAAATTTAATAGTTGCTCTTTCTTCAAGAAAAGTAGCTAAAAATTCTATTGTCTTAAGCTTTAACTTTATATATCCTATCATATCATCAGTTGAAATATTTTGGATCTGCTCTGCTACCTGTTTTATATCATAGGTTGCTTTTTCTATTATTAACACATCTTCTTTAAATATATCTTTTAATTGTACTTCCCAATCCATGATTATTTTATTTTCCCATATTGGGTTTATAGCATTTTTAATAATATTAAAATTCATATGGATAGACATGGCCTTAAACTTACTATATTGAAATTTAAAATTATTTACATCATTCAGTGTTTTATAAATAAATATATCTCCAGCTTTAATTAGATACATTTTGTCATCAGGAGAAGAAAATACTTTCATATTACCATTATAACAATATCCTAACTCTAAGATATCATCATCAAATCCTATATTATAAAAATCCATGTCCATTTTATAATCAATATTAGTCGTAGATATTTCTAAACCATCTTCTATTTTCATTCTTGAAAAATTTCCTACACCAAATTGCTTTGATATAAAGTATTTTTTCCCTAATAATTCATCACAAGTTTTGTAGCAATATTTATCTTCAATATGTTTATAATAGCCATCTATTATTCCTTTTTTTAATTTCACATCTATCACCTTCTATCCATTAAAACTACATAATATCAATAAATAATCATTATCACCTTGTTTAAATTATATTTCTCTTTGTAAAAAAAATCAATTATATAGTTTTTATGTAAACTTGTTACCATTTCTAAAAATTAAAAATAATTTTTATTACTTTATTAGTATATTAAATACTAATTAGCTTAAAGATAGTATTATTCTATCAAAAGAGGTGCTTTATATGAAAACATTTGATTCTTTAATTTGTGAAACTATTGAAGCTGAAGACATTGATGAATTGGAATCAGCTGCTGATTTATTTCAATTTGGAATAGAAAAAGGATACTATGATAAAAAACAAGCAGATGAATTTAATAATACTTATTGGAAGATAAAAACTAACTTCTTAGCTAATGAAATTAGTAAAAAAGTTAAGATGAATAGACTAGATATAACATATATAATTTCTAATGCTCCTGTGGATATAAAAAATGATATAAATTCTCTTACTGATTATGTATTTAAACGTGTTAAATCACTAAAAGGAAAAATAGGTGGCATAAAATAGCATTATCTATAAAGTTAAGGATTTTTATTATGAATAAAAGTAATTAATTTTATAGATACTAAATTTGAATATTAACATTAAGAGAGGTGGTTTTTATGGCTAAATCAGGAATGAGTCGTCCTAGTCCTAGAAAGGCTAATCATATACCGAAGAATACCGTTCCTCCAGTACCAGAAATTCAAGGAAAAGCCAAAACAGGAAACAAAAAAGTTAAACCTACATTATATCAATAAAAAACCTTTTACCTTATAATACTCCTATATACAGTAAAAGTATTTAACTTTATACCACAATTAATGAATTATTAGATACATTTTTAAAGTTTACACAATAAATATGCACGTGTAATAATTTTAAAATTTACATCCTTATTATTACACGTACATATTTATGGTTATTTAAGATTTTCTCTAGTTTTTTCATTTATTAATTTGCCTATATTATGTATAACAACTATTTTAATTTTAATATGTAGTTGTATTGGTTAATTTACAGTATAACTCATAAAAATAAGGATATTGCTATAAAAAGCAATATCCTTATAAATTATATATTATATCTACATAAATTATTAACTCCATAACTTAAATAATTTTTATTGTTCTTAAAATAGTTTTATATGTTTATTTTTTTCGTAAATAGTATTCTTCTCCCCATTACACTTTCATCTATATACTTACTTTGTACATTTGAATAATTTTTTCCTATAATATTTTGAACTTCTACAGGTTGAACAATGTCTAATGTACTTTTAAAACGCATTGTATATTCACCAGATGGTAAATTACCTCCTCTTAACATAAACTCATTTGTTCTAGCAATTCCGTCTTTAAATTTTACAGGTGAATTAACTCTATAGTTAATATCATCTTTTTCTAAAGTAACTATACCTTCTGTATTATCAGGTACATTTGATTCTATTGTAATTATAGATTTTTCATTGTTCTTTACCGACTTTAACCATACATTAATGTCTAATTTATTGGTGCTAACATGTGGATTTGGATTATTAGGAATACTTACACCAATTAATATAGATACTATAGAAATAATTATAAAAATAATCCATTTTGTATTATTTTCTACTCTCATAATCAATATAATTTTATGCTATTAATATAATAGCTACTCCTTTCTTTTTTAATATATTGTTTCCTTTAATAAAAAAGTTTATGTATATAAAACTTTCACGCCATTAACTTTAAATTTGATTTTTGCATATTTAGTATTCATTTCCTTCAGTTTTAATGTTTTTATTTAATATGTTTTTTATTGGATTTCAATCTTTTATTTTGTCTTTAAATTTAAATTTTTGAATTTTTCCATTTATTTTCTTTCATTTCTTTATAATATATTGTATAATGTTAATACTGAACTTTAAATTATGAATAAATCATTGATTATAATTTCACTAACAAAAGACAAGGAGTTGAGTATTATGAACATTAAATTAGATATATTTTCAACTATGGCTTTAGCTACTTTTGTATTTTACGTTGGAATATACTGCAAAAATAAGATAAATGTTTTTTCTAAGTATTGTATACCCGCACCAGTTATAGGTGGACTTTTATTTGCAATATTAGTTTTAGTTTTAAAAATAAATAACATTGCAACTATAACTTTAGATACAACACTTCAAAATATATTTATGACAGCATTTTTCACTAGTATCGGATTTACTGCAAGTATAAAGATATTAAAGAAAGGTGGCATTACAGTAATTATATTTTTGATACTATCAATACTATTAGTAGTTTCTCAAAATATTTTAGGCGTTTCACTTGCCAAACTATTTAAATTAGATCCTTTACTTGGTCTTTGTACAGGCTCTATTTCAATGGTAGGTGGTCATGGAACATCTGGTTCTTTTGGACCTCTTTTAGAAGGTTTAAATGTTAAAGGTGCCACTACAGTTGCCTTTGCATCAGCAACTTTTGGACTTGTAATGGGAAGTTTAATTGGGGGATTCGTTGCCAAAAATTTAATTGAACGTTATAAATTAAATACTCCTAAAATATCAGAAGATGCTTCTATTCCATTAAGTGATTTTCATGAAGATGATACTGCACTTTTATGTCACACAAGATTAATGCACGCTGTATCTTGGATTTTTATTGCTATGGGAATTGGTACTCTAATATCTAAATTCATTCAAAATTTAGGTTTAACATTTCCATCTTACATAGGCGCAATGATGGCAGCAGCTATTATTAGAAATATTTGTGATTTTAAAAAGGTTGAATTAGAAAATAAAGAAATTGAAACTATTGGCGGTATTAGTTTAGCTTTCTTTTTATCAATGGCACTTATGGGATTAAAACTTTGGGAACTATTTGATCTAGCATTACCTATGTTTGTAATGTTATTAGGACAAGCATTGCTTATGATGGTATTTTCTTATTTTGTTGTATTTAAAGTTTTAGGTAAAAATTATGACGCAGCTGTTTTTGCTTCAGCCAATTGCGGCTTTGGAATGGGTGCTACTCCAAATGCTGTAGCTAATATGGATGCCCTAACAACGAAATTTGGTTTTGCACCAACCCCTTATTTAGTTGTGCCTATTGTTGGATGTCTATTCATAGATTTTGTAAATTCAGCTGTAATTACTATATTTATCAACTTTATTCATTAGTTATTTTATATATTTTATAATTTACTAATATACCGTAGTAATAAAAAATGCATTCACAGTATGTGAATGCATTTTTGTTCTATTTTATAAATTCTTTAATCCATACTTTAGCTTCATTTCCCATCTTTTCTGTTTCATGTTTTAGTGGGTCCTTAAATTCAATTTCGCCTAATATGTTGTTTCCATATAGTTTTTCTTTAAATACTTTAAATGTTTTAGCAGAACCTCCCCCACCATGACAACAAAATAATGCTATTCTCTTATTTTTTATAGTATATTTTTCAAAGAAAGTATTGAATACAGGAGCATAAGTTCCCGCCCATACTGGTGTACCAAAAACTATAAAATCATAGTTAGAAAAATCTACACTTATAGGCTCTAATTGTGGTTTATTTTTGAGCATAGCTTGAGTACCACCTAAAAGATACTTCTTAAAAAATCCTTTTTGAGCTACATCTTTTATAGGTTTTATCCTTAATATATCACCCTTAAGTCCTTCATTTATAGATTCTGCTATAAATTTTGAATTTCCTTCTAATGAATAATAAACTATTAATGATTTCATAAAAATCCCCCATTAAATTATCCCTTATTTTATAATTATGTTACTATAATAGTAGTATACTACTATTATAGTATGAATTTTAAGTATTTATTGTAAAAATCATCGTAGTTATATTAATAGTCTATATTATTTATTAGCTTCTACTAATTTTTTTGCTAAATCTCTTATATAGTCTAGCATAGCTTTTTTGCCCTTATTATCTAAAAGATATTCTACATGTTCAACTGTATTTTCAACAAATTTAGAATTATTGATATCTAATGATCCATTACTTACATCTTTTTTTTCTTGATTTTCTGATGGTATCTCTATTGATTTAAAACTTTCTTCTAATGCTTTTAATTGTTCTTTCATAGCAGCTGAAACCTTTGTAATGTAGTGATCCTTTACATAACTCGTTTTTTCTGCTAATTTAAATTGTTCCTGTATTAATTCAACAATATTATCAATCATTTTTGTTACTTCTGATTCTTGTATTTCTTCACACACATAACCTGTAACTGTCTTAAAAGTTATCTTAACATGAGCATTCTGATATCTAGTTGAAATCTTTTGAATAAGCTTTAAACCGAAATCATGAAATACACTTAAAACTGACATCTTAAACTCTTTAGATTCTAATTTAATTTCATATATATTTTCTAACTTACATATAAACCCTTCGTACGCTAAATCTAATTTAGAATTCATTTCTTCTCTCAAACTCGCGAGTTCTTCCTGACTAAGTCTTCCATCTTCATCTGATAAAACATCATCTCCAAAAGCTAGCATTTCATTTACATTTTGTAAAACTCCAAGAGGTATTTGATTCATTTGATTTTCTTTATTCATTGTCATCTCAACTTTCCTTTCCAATTCAACTTTTTAGTGTCATATGTTCATATTTTACACTTTATATATTAATTCTTCAATTTCTTTGCTTTAATTGTACATAAAAAAGCTTCTATTGTAAATTTTATCACTTTACAATAGAAGCTTTTTTATTTAATATTATTTTTTCTATTAATCTGTTATAGGAAGATTTCTAAGCATTTGTGCCATATTATTAAAAAACTCTCCAGCTCCATCCCAATGTCTTCCTATTATATCTTCATGATCCATCGGTGTAATACCCATGAAATTCCATTTGCCTATTTGAGGAGTTCCATTGTAATTTACTATTGCATCATTTGAACCAGCTTTAGGACCATTTTGAGAAATAGTATTTACATAACCATCATTTGGCCACCATTTTTCATCTATTACAGGTATAGCACGACGTGGATTATGTCTGCTATATGATCCCATTAACTGAGCTTGTGCAAACCATTGTAAATTATATAATCCCTTATCACCCATTTTTAAAGGATTAGCTATTTGATGACCTAATAATATGCTTGTTGGATTAGTCATTGTTCCACAACATGCCCATGAGAAATAATATACATTGGGTTGTGCTTTTACCCATATATTTTGTGCTACAGCACCATCTGTACTTAAGTCTACTGAACAAATATCTTTTGAATACCACATTCTACTTTTATTACATCTTGTAAAATAACTTAAGAAACTTTCATGAGGTTTTCTTTTAAGTCCCCATTGATCAACTTTTAAATCAAAAACTATATCTGAATTAGGTATATTACCTAATACTGATCCTATTGCACCTATTCCAAGTGCTGCTACAGCATTAGTACCTTTCATATCTGCAAGTGTAGTTCCATCATGTGGTGAAGCCAATGTTACAACACTAGAAATCCAAGAATTATCACCCTTAAATAAGTTATTTGCATTTTCTCCCAATGCTTTTCTTTCTTCTTGACTTCCTTTAGCAAGAAGTTGAGTAAGCATACGAGTAGTTTGTCCACCTTGACTATGACCTATAAGATGAATTTTACGTATGTTACCTTTGTTATCTTTTGTACCCCAAAGTGGATAAAATCCTCTATATGTTCGTCCATATCTAGCATGTCCAAATTTCTTTGAATGTACTTCACCATAGTCAACTGTACCACCTTTAATTTGAGCATAAAGTTCACATGCTCTATCCCAGTTACTTGAAAGTGGACCTACTGCTGCAGTATATGTCGTAAATCCTCTATTAATAAGTTTTTGTTGCAAATCAATATTTCCACCCCAATAATATCTTGATTGAAATGCTATTGCTCCAAAATTTTCTTCTCTTCCCCATCCATTACATCCATGACAAAGTATGATAGGATAATCATTATTGACTTTTGTTATGCTATTGTTTTGTGCTGCAAGTACAGTGTTAGATTTTCCAATAGTAAACGTTAACAAAGTTACAAATGTAAATACAAAAACAGAAATTATTGATATAAATCTTTTGGTTTTTGGATTCCTTCTCATTCCACTAAACCACCTTTCTTTAATACTTTTCTTATTACTATAGCTAATAAAACATACTCTCAAAATATACAATAACATGATGCATAATCATTATTTAAAGGTTTACATAAGCTACATACTATTATATACTTTTTTAGAAATTACGTTCAAAAGAAATATTATACTATTTTGAATTATCTGTCAATTTTCCTATAATTTCAATTTTAAGTATTAATGTATTAATACATTTAATTATTTTGAATATATTACGTATTTTATTCATTTAGTTAATATTTTGTTAGTTTTTTGTTTACAATTTATCGACAGTAAATTATCTTTATCGCATATTTCTAAATAACTTAAATCGAGTAGGAGCTAAATAATTATTTTTATTTAGCGTCCTCTCCCACCACCGTACGTACCGTTCGGTATACGGCGGTTCATTAAGAATTATGTATTAGCTGATATCTTTTAGATATACTTTTGTAACCAAGATTTTCAATATATTTGTTGTTTAAGATTGTATCAAGAATTGGGCTTTTGGATATTCTCCAATAGCCTTTTCTTGTATTTGCATATTCCCATGCTTTATAGGTCGGAAGACCTAGTTTTATGAGGTTTCGTCCTCTAGTTTTAACCTTTTTCCATTGTTTCCAAATACAACTCCTTAACCTTCTTCTTATCCAACTATCTATTTTTTGTATTTTAGCGTTAGCTTTCGCTATTCCAAAGTAATTAATCCATCCAATCGTTAATTGGTTAATCATATAAACTCTATATTCCATACTTATACCTTTATTACGGTTTGTTAATTTTCTTATTTTATTTGTGAATCTTTTATATGACTTTTCATGTATTCTTATATTGGCTCCGCCTTTTGCAAAATAGAATGAAAATCCAAGAAATTTTCTTCTCGTCACAAAATCTACTGCACTTTTATTTTCATTAACTTTAAGTTTTAATAAACCTTCAAGTATTTTTCTTATACTTGCCATAACTCTTAATCCTGCCTTTTTACTTTTGACATAAATGTTGCAGTCATCTGCAAATCGGCAAAATCTATGACCTCTTTTCTCAAGTTCTTTATCTACTTCATCAAGCATAATATTAGCAAGTATTGGGCTTAATGGACCACCTTGCGGTGTACCTTTATCTGATTTTACCTTCAATCCATTTATCATTATTCCAGATTTAAGATAATTTCTAATTAGTTTAAGTACCCTTTTGTCCTTTATTCTTCTTGAAAGTCTTTCCATTAATATATCATGGTTAACTTTATCAAAGAATTTTTCTAAGTCTATATCAACAACCCATTTATGCCTCTCATTGATATATTGTCTTGATTTTAATATAGCTTGTTTAGCACTTTTATTTGGTCTAAATCCATAGCTATTATCCGAAAAGGTAGGGTCATAAATTTTATTAAGTTCTTGAGCTAATGCCTGTTGTATTAATCTATCAAGTACAGTAGGTATTCCAAGCAATCTAATTCCACCGTCAGGTTTTGGTATTTCCACTCTCCTAACTGGTGAAGGTTTATACCTTCCTTCTAATAACTTTTGCTTAATTGTTAGCCAATTTTTGATAATAAACCCTCGAAGTTCATCGACTCTCATACCATCAATACCATGACTTCCTCTATTGGCAACTACTCTTTTCATAGCTTTTAGCATATTTTCTCTAGCTAAAACCTTTTCAAGTAGATTATTAGTATCATCTACTACATTGTTTTCTCTTTCTCCCTTTGCTAACGCCAAATTATTACTCTGCGCCCCTTGTTTACCTTGAAGTTCCACTTCTACTTCCACAAGGCGACCTCTATATTGAGTTGTCTGCTTTCTTTGTAATTTATTTGAATTATTCAAAGTTGAAAACCTCCTAATGTTCAGTCCTTCCCGCACTACGTGCACATAGTGTAGTACTATGACCTCTGCTGACTTCTGATAGTTCAGTTACATATCACTATGTAGGTTATCATGTAGGAAGTTCATCCTTTAATGATATATCTATCAGACCTCCCCAGGTAAGAACGCAATCTTTCATTCCATATATCTGCCACATATACTGCAATAACTTTTGGGTGATACGGACTTTGTTTTGTTATGCAAACTCATCCAGCTATAGCCAGCCTCTTATGTGATTCGTATTCCTCAGACCGGAATTTTGCCATCCGACTTCCTTCAGATTCCACCTCACGATGGACACCCTTGTCATTGGCTAACGCCTATATCACCTTCGGCGTTCAGGACTTTCACCTTATAGATTGCGCCCATGCTGGGCGCACATAAAAAAGTATTAGTTTAAATTAAACTAATACTTTTTTATAAATTGATATTATAAGTTTAAATCTATTTTCTAAATAATGCTTTCCATGTTTCTTTTCCAACTATTCCATCTATCTGAAGTCCATAATTTTTTTGAAACTTTTTAACTGCCATTTTAGTTTCAGGTCCAAAAACTCCATCTGATCCATATATTCCCACATCATAACCTTTTGCTAGTAATCTTTCTTGTATTATTTTTGTTATATTTCCTTTTGCTCCTCTACGAACTAAAATACAAGCATTAAGTGTATTTTCTCCAAAATAGCCATCAATCTTTAACCCTTTATTAAACTGTCTATTTAATTCCATTTGAAGTTCTTTTACTAATTGTCCACTTATGCTTTCTTTCCACAATTTATCATTATCATCAGTATTGAAAGGTAAATAATTATCCCCTCTGGTTCCAATAAATATTTCTTCTGTAAAATCATCTGCATCACATGGATTTGGAACACCTGGTACCCATTCTTTGTCTGTATATTGAAATCCTACCCAACTATTCCATATGCCATTATTTCCAGGAGTACTAACTCCATAATGTGCTATCCATAAAGGATATTTTGCTAATCTGCTATCTAATTTTTCTATTGCAAAAGAAGTATAGGTATAAACTATACAGTCATATCCACTTAATCTTTTCATTTCTTGTAAAAATTCTAAACACCTATTAGTAACTTCGGTTTTAGATCTAATTGAAGTTTCTACATCTAAAACGGGTAATACATCTAATTGTTTACCTTTTATAGCATTCCAAAAATCACGTGCTTGTTCAGTAGGATTTGTTTTATCACTAAAGAAATGATAAAATCCTATTTTAAAACCCGATTCCTTACAACCTATATAATGTCTTTCAAACATTGAATCTACAAAATCAACGCCTTCTGTGGCTTTTATTATAACAACTTCTTTAGTCTCTCTTACCTTTTTATAGTCAATTCCTGTCTGCCATTTAGAAATATCAATTCCTTTAATATCTTTACTACTTCTACTTTGCATGAAAAATTCTCTCCTTTAATTTTTTCTCTAGAAAAGAACATAAATATTTCCTCGTCCTGTATTATATACATTTTCGACTAACTTTGACACTTGTTTTGTCATTGAAAAATAAAAAATAAATAATTAATTTTTTTATTTACGTACATACTAGTAATAAGGAGGGATCGTATATGTATGATGCTAAAGAGAAGAAAGGATTAGAAGATACTGCTTCTATAACTCAAGGATATTGTGTTTCTGATAGGAGTTATTTTGGAAGAATTCAAAATCAAAAATTAACAAATCTAAAATCTTCATATGTTCCAAAAGAAGGTTTACTTAACGACTTTAACTTTGAATAATAACATATAAAAAGAGCAGGTAAATGCTCTTTTTATATGTTACTTGGACAAATACCATCTTGATTTTTCATAGTTTTCATTAAAGCCTATTCTTTTATATAAAGTCAATGCTTTATAGTTTTGAGGATTTACATTTATTTTTACAAAACACTTATCTTTTTTATATAATAGATTCAATAAGTATTTCAAAAAAAGTGTACCATATCCTTTGTTTTGATGTTCTTGCAATATACCAAAATTAACTATAAATGGTACTCTTTCTCTTAATATAATTTGTCCATATCCAATGTATGCCTTGCCTTTTTTCATAAATATAGATGCATCTTCACAATAATATTCTTGCATTTCATCATAATAAATGTCTTCAATTCTTAATGGCAATCTATCTTTTGACTCGAACACAGTATTTTGTATAAAACAACGAATAGGTTCATCTCTGCCTCTAATAAACTTTTTAAATGATATATCATCTGGAATATATATATCTTTTATTTTTCTTAATTGTTGACTCATTTCCATTATTCCATTCTTCTTTTTAAATCCTAAACTAGATAGAATTTCAAAATTATACTTATTTTTCTGGCATTGATATATTAGTGGATACGAAACATCTATATTATCTATTAAATATGAATACTCATCTAATAATTTACTGCTTTCAATTATGTACATAGAATTAATTTTACATACATTATTAATCTTATTTCCTAGCCAAATATAGCCTATATACTTATCTCCTTTTTTTAACAGTCTTAATTTCTTTCTCAGTAAAAGTAGTTGAACATTATTTAAATTATAGTATGATTCTAAAAAATCTTTATTTAATTTGTTAAATTTAAACCTAAGTTCATTTAGATTACTAAATTCATTTAGGTTGCTTTTATTAAGCATGTCTAAATTATACATATTCCAACCTCTTTGAGATAAATTATTGTAACTATTACATCTTAAATATATAACAAAAGGACTATATATATTACTTTCTTTATAATAAAAATAATGCACAAGAAAGAGTATAGTGTCCCTGTGCATTATTTAAAAAACTATTCTGCTTCTTTTATACTTAGGCTTAATCTTTTACCATCTTTATTTACACTTAAAATTTTTGCTTTAACTTCTTCATCTACTTTTAATATATCACTTGGTTTATTTATTCTTTTATAACTTATTTCAGAAACGTGTACTAATCCATCTACACCAGGCTCTAACTGTATAAATGCACCGAAGTCAGCAAATCGAACTACTTTTCCTAAAACAATAGATCCTATAGGGTATTTTTCTTCTATATTAATCCATGGATCTTCAGTTAATTTTTTAATAGATAAAGATAATTTTTTATTTTCCTTATCTATATCTAATATACATACTTTAACCTTTTCACCTATTTTTAAAACATCTTCAGGTTTTTCTACTCTGCCCCAAGAAATTTCAGAAACATGTAATAATCCATCTATACCATTTACATCTACAAATGCACCAAAAGAAGTTAATCTTCTAATTTCACCTTCTACAACTTCATCTTTTTCAAGTGAATTCCATGCCTCATCTTGTCTTTGTGCTTGTGCTTTAATTAGTAATTCTCTTCTAGATGCTACAATTTTTGTTCCTTTTCTATTAACTTTAAACTCTATAATTTTAACTTGCATATCTTGTCCTATATAAGTACTTAAATCATCTACATGAAAAAGTTCTACATGTGATGCAGGAACAAATACTCTAACCCCTTTATATCTTCCTATAATTCCTCCATTAACAGATTCTTTTATCGATATTATTATTTCACTTTTATTATTAAAAGCATTTTCTATTTCTTTAAAGGCTTCTTCTCTTTCAATTTCTATTTTTGATAGTACTATACAATCATCACTATTTTTAAGACTTATTACTTTAGCTTCTACCTCATCACCTACATTAAATAAATCTTTCATTAAGACATCTTCGTCTCTAGTAGCTTCTTTTAAAGGAATGATACCATCTTTTTTATACCCTATATTAACAAAGGCCTCTTTTTCATTTAATGATATAATTTGTCCTTTTACAGTATCACCTATAGCTACTTGAATATCATTTTGTTCCATGTAAGCTAGTTGCTCATTTAATTCTGAATTATTGTGTTCACTCATTTTTAATATTGCCTCCTTTATAATCCAATCAGGTGTTGAAGCTCCTGCTGTAACACCTATATTATTGCTAGAATTTATTAATTCTTTAGGTATTTGTTCTACATTTTCAACATGAACAGTATTTTTACAGTTTTTTTTACAAATTTCATATAGTTTAGTTGTATTAGAACTATGAAATCCGCCAATTACAACCATAGTGTCTACATTCTGTGATAATATAGATGCAGCTTCTTGTCTTATTTTGGTAGCACTACATATGGTATTAAATGTTATAAGTTCATCACATAAAGGTTTTATTTTTTCAGTTACCTTTTCAAAATTTTCTTGCTTTTCGGTAGTTTGAGCTACTATACATACTTTCGCCGGTAACTTTCTAATATTCAATCCATCTTTAGATATAATAGCCGTATCGTTACAATAACCATTTATACCTATTACTTCAGGATGATTTGAATCACCAACTATAACTATTTTATAACCAAGATCATAATATTTTCTTACTCTTTCATGTATATGTGCTACATAAGGACATGTAGCATCAGCTATTATAATTTTTTTTTCTTTTAAAATATCAAAAACTTTAGGCGTTATTCCATGAGACCTTATTACTATAACATCATTTTCTTTTAAGCTATCTAAATCTCCTGATTCTATAGAATTAATATCTTTAGACTTTAAAAACTTAACAACATCATTGTTATGTATTAATGGTCCTAATGTATATATTGGTTTATTATATTTTTCTCTACAATTTAAAGCTGTATCTACAGCTCTATTAACACCAAAACAAAAACCTGCTTTATCTGCTAATTTAATCTTTCTCATAAAATCACTACCTTATTTATTAAGTTTATTACTTATAACAGAACAAATTTCATTTACAACTTCCTGTATAGACATTTTAGTTGTATCTATTTCCATAGCATCTTGAGCTTTAGTTAATGGATTTACTTCTCTATTACAATCTATATAATCTCTTTTCTTTATTTCTTCTAAAATATTATCATAATTTACTTCTATATTTTTTGAACATAATTCTTTATAACGTCTAAATGCTCTTTCTTCTGAAGACGCATTTAAATAAAATTTGAATGGGGCATCCTTTAATACAACTGTTCCAATGTCACGCCCATCCATTATAACATTATACTTTTCTGACATTTTTCTTTGAAGATAAACAAGTTTTTTTCTTACTTCAAGAATTGCTGCATAATTTGATACGTTCTCACTTATTCTAGGTAATGTCAATTCATCATTAATATCTTCACCATTAAGTATTAATCTATCATTTTCAAAATGCATTTCAAGAGAATTCATAAGTATACATAATTTCTCTATCTCCGTATGTGCAATATTATTTTCCATAGCTTTTAATGTTATAGCCCTATACATAGAACCTGTATTTATATACATAAGATTAAATTTATCTGCCACCATTTTTGCTATCGTACTTTTTCCAGCTCCTGCTGGCCCATCTATTGCTACGTTTATTTTCAACATGATACCGCCTTTCTTATTTCCTACTTAGTGTCTAAGTAATATATCCTATATTCTATAAAAACAATCAAAATCCTCTATTTTTTTTAATAACTTATTTATTCCTCTATACTTATTCCCGCTAAAAACCCTGTAGACATAGCTATCTGTAGGTTATATCCACCTGTGTATGCATCTACGTCTATCATCTCACCTGCAAAATATAAATTATCTATTATTTTAGATTTCATAGTAGACGGATCTATATCTTTTGTGTTAACTCCACCTGATGTAACTATTGCCTCAGCTATAGGTCTAAGTCCTTTAATGTTCAATTCAAAATTTTGAATTAAATAACAAAGTCTTTTTCTTTCTTCTTTAGTAATTGAGTTTACCTTTTTATCTTCATCTATTTCACTTAGCTTTATTATAATAGCTATTAGCTTTTGTGGTAATAAATCATTAAGTGAATTTTTAAAATCCTTATTAAGATATTTTGAAAAATCTTTTTGAATTCTTTTATCTAACTCTTCTAGTGTTAATGCTGGTTTTAAATTAATCACTACTTTTAAATTAGCTTCTTTATTTACTACATTACTTCCACTTAACACTATTGGACCGGATACACCATAATGAGTAAATAACATTTCACCAAACTCTTCATATAATTTTTTATTGTTTTTATTTTTAATTAAAAACTTAACATTCTTAAGAGAAAGGCCTTGTAATTCCTTAATCCAATCTTCTTTTAATTCAATAGGCACTAACGCTGGTTTTGGTTCGACTATCTTATGACCTAATTTTCTTGAAAAAGATAATCCTTCCCCTGTAGATCCTGTTTGAGGATACGAAAGTCCTCCTGTTGCAAATATAAAATAATCTCCTGATATTTCTTTGCCGCTTTCAAGCACTACTTTTAAAATTTTATTATCTTTGTCTATAATCTTCTTAACACTAGAATTTAGCATTACACTTACTTCTTTATTTGCGAGTTCTCTTTCAAAAGCTTTTATAATATCCGAAGACTTATCTGATTTAGGGAAAACCCTATCTCCTCTTTCTACTTTTAAATGTACTCCTAATTTTTCAAAAAAGTTCATTGTATCTAAATTAGTATATGAATATAAGCTACTGTACATAAAGTTCGAATTAACAGGTATATTTTCAAAAAACTCACTTATATCTTTATTATTTGTAATATTACATCTTCCTTTTCCTGTTATGAACAATTTTTTACCTAACTTATCGTTTTTTTCCAAAAGAATTACATTATGTTTTTCTGCAGCTTTAATCGCTGCCATCATACCAGCGGGTCCACCGCCTATAACTACAACTTTTTTCATTGGTCCACCTCTTTATAAGTATGTAAATATATATACTATTATAGTTCAATATAATGTAGTAGTCTATTCAAGTATATAATTATTAAATAGTATAAAAATAAAAAAAGTAAGAAATTAAGAATAACTCCTCACTTTAATAAAAACTAAATCACTCTTCCCTTTTACATGAATAAATTTGATACTCTTCCCAAATGTTTTCTAACTCTTTAAATAAACTAGAAATATGTTCCTTTTCTCTTAATCCTACTGCAACAATTAAAGCATTAATTACACTAAGCGGTGCAACCAATGAGTCAACAAAAGAAGCCATGTTGCTTTGGGCTATTAATGTATATTGAGCCTTTGTAGCAAGAGGTGATAATAAACTATCTGTTATTGCAACTACTTTTGTACCTTTAGTTTGAGCAAAAGATAATGCTTCTACTGTTCTTGCTGCATAACGAGGAAATCCTATTCCTATAAGTAGATCTTCTTCTGTAATATTTATCATTTGATCAAAAACATCACTTATGCCGTGTTTTACGACCTTTACATTTACATTGTCTAAAATCATATTTAAATAAAATGCTAAAAATTCAGCTAAAACTGTAGAGCTTCTAAGTCCAATTATATAAATTCGTTTAGCTCGAAATATACTATCAACTACTTCTTCAAAGTCTTTATAGTTTATTTTTTCTAGAGTAGCACGGATATTTTCCATGTCTCCCTTTAATACTCCTTTTAAAGAGTTTTCTTGGTTTATCAAATTATTTGATATTTCTATTCTTTGTACTGTAGTTAGCTTATTCTTTATTAAATCATGAAGGGCTTTCTGTAATTTTGGATATCCACTAAATCCAAGTTCATTTGCAAATCTTACAACTGTAGATTCACTAACACCTACACTATTTCCAAGTTTAGCAGCTGTCATAAAAGCAGCCTTATCATAATGCTTTAATATATATTCAGCTATTAATTTTTGACCTTTACTTAATCTCGTAAATTTCATCTGTATGGTTCTCATTAGGTCTTGAGTATTGTCATCCATTATTTTATTCAATCCTTTCTTACGTAGCAACAATATGAAATTTTTACTTCATTTTAACATCAATTAATTTTTTTATCAATATATCATGCAGTTTTATTAACTTTATAGCAAATTTCGAATAAATATTATAGGCTTTTTAAATATTTTATTTCCGACTCATTCAAATATCTCCATTCACCTCTTTTAATAGTATTCAAAGAGATTCTTCCTACAGATACTCTTTTAAGGGCTATAACTGGATGACCTATTTTTTCACACATACGCCTTACTTGTCTGTTTTTACCTTCATGTATAATTATTTTCACTTTACATTTATCATCTAATTTTTCTAGTATTTCAAAATTCGCTTTAGATGTTACATACCCTCCAATATCAATCCCATTACAAAAATTCTTTATTTCATCATTTGAGGGTATCCCTTTAATAACTGCTATATATACTTTATCTATTTCTTCACGAGGATGAATTATTTTATTATACACATCACCATCATTAGTAAGCAGGATTAATCCAGAGGTATTATAATCCAATCTACCTATTGGGAAAATTCTTTCATTGACTTTTACTATATCTAGTATAGTTTTTCTTCCACGTTCATCTTTAACAGTTGATACATAACCTTCTGGCTTATTAAGTGCTATATATACTTTCTTTTCTTCTAAAGTAATGAGAATAGAATCTACATATACCTTATCTATTTCTGGATCAACTTTAAAACCAAGTTCATTAACTATTTCACCATTAACTTTCACTCTATCTTTCAAAATAATTTCTTCACATTTTCTCCTTGATGCAACTCCACAAGCTGCCATATATTTTTGAAGTCTTTCTTTCAACATAATCACCTACAATCTTTTATTTACAGAGTTTATTATATAAGGATTTCTTTTTTTAATCAAATAATATATAGCTTTGGTAATTCTGTTGTTTTTTATATTATATAGTGATATATTATAAATACTGTATTTTTGTTAAGTACTAATTAAATCATAAAAGTGAGGGATAAACTTACATGGCAAAATATGAACTAGTTGCGACAGCGGCTTTTGGTTTAGAAGGACTTGTGGGAAAAGAACTTAAAAGATTAGGATGCAAAGACCTACAAGTTGAAAATGGAAAGGTTACATATATAGGTGATGAAGAGTGTATATGTAAATCTAATCTTTGGCTTAGATGTGCAGATAGAGTATATATAAAACTAGCTGAATTCAAAGCCACAACTTTTGAAGAATTATTCCAAGGCACAAGAAGTATTTCTTGGGCAGATTATCTACCTGAAGATGCTAACTTTGTTGTAAATGCAAAATCAGTAAAATCAGCACTTTTTAGTTTATCTGATATACAATCAATATGCAAAAAGGCTATTGTAGAAAATTTAAAAGAAGAGTATGAAGTAGAATGGTTTAGCGAAGACGGAAGTTTATATCCAATAGTAATTTCTATACTAGATGATGTAGCAACTGTTTTATTAGATACTAGTGGTGAAGCATTACATAAAAGAGGCTATAGAGAAAAAGGTAGTGCAGCTCCTTTAAAAGAAACTTTAGCTGCAGCATTAGTTACATTAAGTAATTGGAGATATGATAGATTATTTATAGATCCATTTTGCGGTTCAGGAACACTTCCTATAGAAGCTGCTATGATAGCAAGAAATATAGCTCCTGGTCTTAATAGAAAATTTGCATGTGAAGAATGGGACTTCATCATATCTTCGCTTACATGGAAAAAAGTTAGAAAAGAAGCATATGAAGCTATTATGTATGATAAAGAATATCATATATTCGGCTATGATATAGATAGCAAGATCATACCTATTGCAAGAGAAAATGCTATAAAAGCCGGCGTAGATGATTGCATCCATTTTCAAACTCAACCTATGAATGAATTAAAGACTCATTACAGATATGGTACTATCGTTTGTAATCCTCCATATGGTGAGAGATTAAATGAAGTAAAAGAAGTTGAAGCTCTTTATAAAGAAATGGGTAAAGTATTTGACAAATTTGAAACTTGGTCAAAATTCATAATTACATCATATGACGAATTTGAAAAATATTTTGGTAAAAAATCTGATAAGAATAGAAAACTATATAACGGTAGAATTCAATGTTATTATTATCAATATCTTGGTCCTAAACCACCAAGAAGAAGCAGAAATAGGGATATGGATTAATCCATACCCCTATTTCTTTTCTCTTTTATCAATCCTTAATCCATCTATTAAAATAGATAAAAAAATTGGTATAGAAATTATAGTTAATAAATATGATGTTATCATCTCCAATAAAATGATTCCTAAAAAAAACACACCTCTAGGTATCATATCTCCAAACCCCACGGTAAAAAACGTAACAGCACTAAAATAAATACACTCTCCAAAGGTTTTTTTTCTACCATCATCCATAAAGTTTCCTTTTAAATCTAAAGCTATATCTGTTGGAAGATTGTTCATTATGTAATATATGAAACCATACGCACTTATTACTAATGAAATTGAGAATATGATTATTATTAAGAAAAAAGCAAATCTATTATTATAAATATACTTTTTAATAGAGCTAGTTTTATTGTTAAATGAATTAATGTCTTTCCATATAAAATACATATTATAAAGCATTAAAACTAATAGTAAAGAAATAAATAATAAACTAAAAACTATTGGTTTTCTAAGATATAATGGTTTATTATTTCTAATAGTTATGGATATGTATAATCCATAAAGTGCAGTTATTGTTCCTATCATCAAAAACAAAAAATTTATTAGAAACTTTTCAAATGTGTTCTTTTGCTTATGTATGATTATTATGCAAATAACACATATTAAAACATATATAATTATTGATAATATCATATGGATATTTTGAAACTCCTTTTTAAAATTTACGTAGTTGTTTTCTATAAGTACTATATGCTATAAGTTTACATATATTCATTTTAGTTTACATTTTAGTTCTCTATACATAATTATAATTATGTAAACTAATTACTTATTATTTTTATTCATATTTTTCATTTACTACTTATGGGCATTATTCTCTTTATTAAAACTTTCTAATAAAATAAGAAACTAATTATTGATCTTTAAATAGATTAATAATTAGTTTCTTACTGCATTCTTCTATAAATTTGCAACAAAATAATTTTTACTTATAAATATTTTTCAAAATATATCACAATTTAATTTATACAGCTTTATGACCTAAACTATATTGAATAAGATACGTAACTGACTGACTAATATGTTCTGGTGGATTTAATGTTAAAACATTTTGTTCACTATATTCATTTGTTATCCAATCTTTAACTCTAAATTTCTGATTTGTAGGTAGATGACTTAAATCATAATTATCTTTAGGTGTTACAAAAAATAAACCAAATGGACTTGAATACCCATAATAAATACTATCTATATTACCCTCTGGATGACTCCAATAAAAAGTTAAGTATACTGTGGTATCACCTAATTTTGTATTATACGTTACAAATCCGGATGATCCTACAAGCCCTGTTTGATCACCTTTAAAATATCCTTTTCCTCCTGCTTTTATAAGTTGTGGAGGTTGTGCATTTGAATATATCATTCCACTTTGTAACTCCGTCTTTACTAATGTAAAATCTTTATCTGTATTATTTTGTATATATATATCTATTGGTCGGTCAAATGCTGTTTGTCTTGCAAAACCATAATTCACTGCTAACACCTCTATCATTATTTATACTTTCATAAATAATATATTCATTACCTGATTTTGTGTTAAACAATTGAATAATTTTAATAACATAATATAATATTATAATTCCATTACAGTTCCAGTTGAATTAACAAAAAAATTATCACATTGGGTTTTTAAACTTGCTACTGCCTTTTCTCCAGTACAATGGGATACTCCTAAAAGTTTAATATTCTTTTCTTTTAACACCTGTATAGTTTTTTCTATGCGATTACTATCTGCTTCTACAAGATGAGTTCCACCTAAAATTCCATAAATATTTTTTCCTGTTCGTTTAATTATACTATCTATTATATTTAAAATTCCTGGATGGGAACATCCTAGTACTATTAAAATTCCTTTTTCTGTTTCTATAGTTAGTACTATCTCATCTTCAAAAGGATCTATAATATACTCTTCTCCTATTTTAATCATCATATTAGGATTTCTTTTTTCAAAATCATATTTTCTTTCAAAATTAGTAAAAATTTTGATTTTATCTATAAGTTCTATCATATCACCTTTTACATAATTAATATCTAAGTTCTTTTCTTTTATAAATGATTCATCAAAATTTATACCTATATATTTATATCCAGCTTTATTAGATGCAAAATCTAAATTTTCACTTCCATCTGAATAATGATATTTATTACTATTTAAAAAAAATTTATTACTTACATAAAATTTAGGATTTACATTAAAAGAATCCAAAAATCTTTTAACTCCACCACAATGATCATAGTGTGCATGACTAAGAACTAAATAATCTGTTTTATTTAAATCTATATCTAATTCATTTGCATTCTCAATAAAATCTCCACTTTGTCCTGTATCAAATAATATATTTCCATTATTAGTTTCTATAAAAAACGATAATCCATGTTCATTATGTAATCCTTTTTTATCTCCTAATGAATTTTCTATTATTGTTGTTATTTTCATAATTATATCTCCTTCTTAATTAGAATTTTATAACTTAAAATTAATTTTTTGATATCATATTTTTAAGTAATAGTGCAGATTCATTTAATTTATCTATTACATTAGTTATGTCTTTAATAGATTCAACCTGTTCCTCAAAAACACCATTATACTCATTTACTTTATTCGATATTTCTAAAACAGAGCCTTGTATAGTTTTTAATACCTCATTTATCTTCTTAATAGATTCACTACTAGAAACAGATAATTTTCTTATTTCATTTGCAACTACACTAAATCCTTTACCAAATTCACCTGCTCTAGCTGATTCAATGGCTGCATTTAGGCCTAATAAATTAGTCTGACTTGCTATATTTTCAATAAATTTCAATACTTCATCTGTATTTTGTGTTTCATCATATGCTTTTTTTACATTTTGTTGTATAAACTTATTAGAAGAAACCACCGATTGAATCCTTTCGTTAATATCATTTAGAGAACTCGATATTTCATTTATAGAATTCGATAAATTATTGGTTAAATCATTAACTTGATTCTTTCGTTTTAAACTTTTTGCTATAACTATAGTTCCAACTATTTTTCCATTTTCAATTACTGGTACACCTATAGCTTTTATTGAATTTCCAAATACTTCCTCTGGTACAATTATAGATACTGTCTTTCTAGTTTTTAAACATTCATAAGCAGCACATCCTACTGGAATAGAATCTCCTTTCTTTACTCCAAGTTTTATACTATCACTATCAACACCTTTTAAAAAATATTTAGTATTTGAAATAGTAAAAGCAATTTCATCTTCAAAATAATACTGAAGATACGGTATTAGATTATTAAATGAGTTAATTATTTTATTTTCTTCTAAATTTTCAATCACGTATATCACCCTTTGTAGTATATTTATATTTCATTCTAAACTCTTAATCTAACAATAAATTTTAGTTTATAATCTTTACTTTACCTAATAATAACATGTAAAACTTGTTATTATTCATATAAAATTCTATGATAGGAATAAAATGAAATTATAATATAATTATACAGAATTATTTTTTGTCTTTCTACTTTATAAATATATAAATAAAAGCACTCATAAAAAAATGAATGCTTTTATTACCTAAAATATCTTCTTCTTAGCCTTATATAAAATTTTAATGAAAAATGGTACTCCAAATAAAGATGTAATAATTCCTACAGGAATATCCATGGGTGGTACTAGACTTCTTGCAATAGTATCACATATTATTAGAAATAAAGCTCCACCTAAAGCAGAAAACGGTATAACAGCTCTATTATCTGATCCAAATACCATTCTTATAGAATGAGGAATTATAAGTCCTATAAATCCAATAACTCCACTTACCGAAACTATCACTGCTACCATTATAGTAGAAATAACTACTAAGATTTTTTTAATCTTATCTGTATCTATACCTAAATTTTTAGCATTATTATCACCTAAAAGCATAATATTTAATTCTCTTGCAAATATGTATAATAATCCTGTCCCTATGCATATAAAAGGAACTACTATCATTACTTGCTGCCAACTAGCTGTAGAGATACTTCCCATTGTCCACATTACTATATTTTCAATTTCTTCTCTCTTAAATATCATAATTAGTGATATAAGTGAGGATAACATAAAACTTATAGCAATTCCCGATAGAAGCAATGTTGTTGTAGGTATTTTACTTCCCACTCTTGCTATAAAATAAACTATAATTACTGTAATAAGTGCTCCTATAAACGCTCCAATTGACATCCATCCTATACCTAAAAAACCCCCACTTAAGTTCAAAACTATAGTGAGAGTTGCACCAAAGGCAGCACCAGAAGATACTCCTAGAGTATATGGATCTGCCATTGGATTTTTAAATATACTTTGAAAACAAGCACCTACTACGGAAAGGCCAGCTCCAACTAAAGAAGCTATTAAAACTCTTGGAAGTCTTAGATTTAATATTATTAATTTAGATGTTTCTTTTATCCCATCTAAAACAATATATTTATTCAATATAGGCAGTTTGCTTAAAATTATAAGAGAAGTTTGCTTAAATGATATACTTGCCACACCTAAATATGTACAAAATATAATAACTACTCCTAACACTAATATACCTAAAATAAACATATTTTTATTCTGTTGCTTATCCCCAATAAATGACATGCTAAATCCTCTCCATAAATACTTTTGAATTTAATATTTCAAAAGGCTTTTTATTTAAATAAATCTGGATGAATTATTTTAGCTAAAGCATCTAATCCATCTGCAATTCTAGGTCCCTGTCTATCTAAAAGGTTATTGTCTATTTCTATTAGTTTTCTATTTTTAACTGCTTTTAAATCCTTATAACCATTAGACATCTCTATACCTTTCTTTGTATCAAAGTACTTAGAACATATAATTATATCCGGATTTTTCTCTACTAATTTTTCAATACTGTATTTCCATTTTTTTGAATCTTTGGCTACATTAATTCCACCAGCCATTTCTATCATATTTCCTATAAAAGTATCTCCAGTTGCCGTAAAGTCTCCCATTTTACCATAAGAAACTACATAATAAACTTTAGGTTTATTTGATTTTTTAATTTTATTTGTTACATTAGTTACTTTTTCTTTCATACTTTTTACTAACTTATTTGCTTCAGTTTTAGCATTTAAGACTTCTCCAGCCTTGTTTATAGTATCATACACTCCATCAAAAGTTTCAGCTCCATATAAAACTACTACCTTTATATTTAACTTTTCTAACTTACTTAGCACATCTTTTTTGAAATGAGTTGACGCTATTACAACATCAGGTTTTAACTCTACAATCTTTTCTATATTAGGATTTGTTAAACTTCCTATAGTTGTAACCTTTTTAGTATTTTCAGGATAATTACAATAATCTGTTCTTCCCACAAGCTTATCACCTTTTCCAAGGGCAAATACTGTTTCAGTAATGTTAGGTGCTATAGATACAATTCTATTTGGCTCTTTATCTATAGTAACTTCCCTATTATAAGAATCCTTAATTTTTAATGGATAATTAACACTTTCACTTACTTCTGTTTTATTTTCTTTTACAGGCTTATTTACACAACCAGTAAATGAAAATACACAAGTAAATATCATAGCTAATGCTAAAAATAAACTTAAAACTTTACTTTTTCTTGTACTGTTTCTTTTAAACATATTCATCCTCCTAATTATTAATAATTATATATTTAATTTATTTAAATATCATTTTAATCTTACTTATTAAAACCTCATTGCTAGTTCTATCTTTTATAGCAATCCTAAAGTGTGATTCAGATAAATTGTAAAAGCCTTTAGGTACTCTAATAAGTATGCCTTCTTTAACAAGCATATCTTTAAGCTTATATGCATTGATACTAGATTTATTTATTTTAAGCAAATGAAAATTAGCATTAGATCTATATACTTTTAATTCTTCAAACTTATTTAACTCATTGTATAAAAATTCTCTTTCTACTCCTATCCATTCTTTAGATTTTTTTATATAATCTTTATCTTTAAATATAGTATTACCTGCTATAACTGCTGCTGTGTTTATATTCCAAGGTTCAAGTTTTTCTTTTATAGAATTTATGTAGTCGATATTTCCAGTTACACCATATCCAAGTCTAATTCCTGGCATTCCAAAAAATTTTGTAGCAGCCCTTACTATAAGTAAATTATTATACTTTGAAGTTAACGGCACCATAGTATTTACATCACTATTTGGAGTAAATTCTATAAATGCTTCATCTATTATTAAATTACTTTTAATCTCCTTAAGCTTTTCCAATAACTCTATCATTACCTCCTTTTTTATAAGGCTTCCTGTTGGATTGTTAGGATTACATACTATAACTAAAGAGTTCTTTTCAACTTTATTTAAAAGCTTTTCTATATCTATAGAACTATATTCTTCATCAAATACATCTATTTCTTCACATTGTACATTATTAAGCTCCACTGCTCTTCTATACTCTGAAAAAGTAGGACTTACTATATATGCTTTATTACACTTTACAGCTCCTATTGCCTTATAAATAATCTCAACAGCTCCATTTCCTTGAACTATATGTTCTGCATCATCTATTCCTATATAGTCTTTAATTGTATTTTTAAGCTCTGTGTATTTAATGTCTGGATATCTAATAAAATCGTTTATATTCTCTATAAGTGCATTTTTAAAACTTTCTGGAACTCCTAAAGGATTTATATTTGAACTAAAGTCTAATATATTATTACTTTTAACGTTATATATGTCACCACCATGAAAATTCATCTTAACTTCCCCTTTTTTATATCTAGTGTATTAAACCACAAGATATTAAAATTATAGAAAATATAACTATACTTACGATAGTTGTTCCATACATTAGTACAGTAGATTTTCTTATATCTTCTTTTTCTAGTTTTTTTAGCTTATCACCAATAGTCGGTTTATATGTAAGTTTTCCAAAATAAGAATTGGTTCCACCAAGTTTAACCCTTAAAGCTCCTGCCATAGCCGATTCTGGATATCCTGCATTGGGACTTGTATGATTATTTTTATCTCTATTTATAATCTTAATACAATTTTTATAATCAAATCTTAAAATAAAGGCACTTATAATCATAAATAATGCCGTTAATCTTGCAGGTATATAGTTTACAACATCATCTAGTTTTGCTGAAAACCACCCAAAATTAAGATAAATATCTTCTTTATATCCAACCATTGAATCAAGTGTGTTAACTGCTTTATATGTAAGTGCTAAAGGTGCTCCACCTATAAACATATACATAAGAGGTGCTATAATTCCATCTGAAGTATTTTCTCCAACAGTCTCAACTACTGCTCTTGTAATTTCACCTTCATCTAAATTATCGGTATCACGTCCTACAATATACGATAACTGTTTTCTTGATTTTTCTATATTATTATTTGCAAGTTCCGTATATATTTTTATAGCTTCATTTGCTAAACACTTAGGCGCTATACAAGTCCATAATATTACTATATTTAATACATAATAAACTTTTGGATTTATAATATATACAGCCTTTAATATTCCAAAACATATACCATAAGTTAATCCTATTGTACTTAATGTTAAAAATACACCCCATATTTTTAAAGTTGTATTCTTTAAATTTGCTTTTTTAATTTGTTTTTCAAAAAAACTTATGTACTTTCCAATAAATCTAACTGGATGTGGAAACCAGTAGGGATCCCCTAAAATACAATCTAATATAAATGCTAAATAAATATTACTCATCTATTCCCTCATTCACTATTTCATATAATTTTTTCATATCTACATTTTCACGAACAATCTCTGCTAGTTTGTCGTATTCTTCGTTTTTAAATTCCCAATAATCCTTTGGAACTTCGTCTATAATGTCTTTTCCTTTATGCTCTCTTACTTTATTTAAAAAACTTCTGGTAAAATTAGAATTATCAAATATTCCATGAATATATGTACCTATAACTCTTCCGTCTTTACTAATAGCACCCTCTACATTTTCATATTTAATCTTATTTCTCTCATAAATTGATGCAAAAGGTACTGCATCCTTTATACTTGTTTCTCCCATATGTATCTCATAACCCTGTATATTAGAATTAAAAAGTGTATCCTTAGCTTTTGTCAAAGTAGTTGTCTTAGTTGTTTTAATTTCAGTAACAGAATTTAAAAGATTTAGTCCTTCAATTGAAGTTATACTTCCTTCTATTTTATTAGGATCTAAAATCTTTGAACCTAATATTTGAAATCCTCCACAAATACCAAAAACAAAACTTCCATTTTTATGACAATTTATTATACTATCCTTAAGGCCTGACTTTTCAAGGTATTCCATATCTTTAATAGTGCTTTTGCTTCCAGGAATAATAATTAAATCAGGATTATTTAAATCTTCTTTTTTCTCAATTAGTCTTACTTCAACATCTTTATAAAGCTTTAATGCATTAATATCAGTAAAATTAGACATATACGGCAGTCTTATTACAGCTACATCAATGTCACCACTAGAATTAAAGCTAAATTTACTCCAGTCTGTGGCACTATCTTCATCTTCAAGATTTAAATTGAAATATGGTATAACTCCTAGTACTGGAATCTTTATTATATCTTCTAACATCTTTAATCCAGGCTCTAAAATCTCATAACTTCCTCTGAATTTATTGATGATAACTCCTTTTACAAGCTTTTTTTCATCTTCTTTTAAAAGCATCATTGTTCCAACTATAGATGCAAATACTCCACCTTTATCTATATCTCCAACTAATATTACTGGTGACTTTGCGATTTTTGCCATTCCCATATTAACGAAGTCTTCTTTGTTTAAATTAATTTCAGCTGGGCTTCCTGCACCTTCTATTACAACTACATCACTCTCATTACTTAAACTCTCATAAATCTTTGCAACTTCTTTTTTTAACTGTGGTTTAAATTTATAATAATCCACAGCATCCATATTTTTAAATACTTTACCGTTTATTATAACCTGGGATCCTCTATCTGAATTAGGCTTTAATAAAATAGGATTCATCTTTACCGATGGAACCTTATCTGATGCCTCTGCTTGCATATACTGTGCTCTTCCTATTTCTCCACCATCACAAGTTATTGCCGAGTTAAGAGACATATTTTGAGATTTGAAAGGATTTACATTATATCCATCCTTATAAAATATTCTGCAAAGTGCAGCACAAAGTATGCTTTTACCAACAGATGATGCTGTTCCTTGAATCATAATCCTCTTGTTTTTCATATTTATACATCCTCTAACTATTAATTTTTTTTAATACTGCATAGCCATCAGTTATCTCAAACAAACTGTATTTTCCATAATCAAAGGCAAATCTCCAATATCCATTGATATTCATATCTAATAAAATAGAAGCTATTACTCTTAATGTACCTTGATGGCAAATAACAAGTATTTTCTTATCCTTATACTTGGATAATATATTTTCTAAACTAATTTTTACTCTAGTATAAAAATCTTTAAAGCTTTCTCCATTAGGCGGTGATGCATTTACCCAATCTTTTATCCACAGTTCCCACTGACTACTATATTTCTCTTCTATATCCTTATAGTGCATGCCTTCCCATGCTCCAAAATCAAGCTCCATAAGCCCATTCATCACAATAATATCTTCTCTCAGAACATTACTTATTAGTTCAGATGAATGAAAAGCCCTTATAAGTGGACTTGTAATTATAACATCAAATTTTACATCACTTAATTTTTCTCTTAATTCTATACACTGATTTTTTCCTTTCTGTGTAAGAGGACAATTAGTTGCTCCAAAATATACTCCAGTAACGTTTAACTCTGATTCTCCATGTCTTGCTAAATATAATGAGGTCATATTAAGTAATACCTCCAAAACACTAATAATATTAATGTAAATGTAATTTCAGCTATCTCATTTGCAGCACCTAATGTATCTCCTGTCATTCCATCTATTTTAGAGTATATAAGTTTTTTATACATTTTCATAATTGCAACTGTTATAATTAGTATAAATAAGAATTTGTACCCTAAAACTAAACATCCTAAACTAATACATATGACAAAGGCAATTACTACTCTAAAAGGTTTGACCTTCTCCAAAAATACACCACCAAGACCACCTTCTTTTCGTGCATAGACGGAAAAACACATTAGCAATGTAACAATTGTCTTGGCAACTACTGGTGCCATAACTATTGCTATTAGTGTATATTTTTCACTTAAACTACTAAGTAAGCACCATCTAAACATAAAGTCAAATACTATAGCTATAGCTCCATTAGTTCCAACTCTGCTATCTTTCATTATTTCAAGCATTCTTTCCTTTTTCCTTGATGAAAAAATACCGTCACATGTATCTGCAAGACCATCTATATGAAATGCCCCTGTTATCATGGTATTTGCAAGTAATGCTACTACTATTGGAAACATTCCTGTAGTTAATTTAGAAGCTATAATATATGTAGCCACATTAAACATACCTATAATGAGTCCTACAATGGGAAGATAACCTATACCTTTTGCAAAAGAATCCTCTTTAACATCTATTTCTATATTTATAGGTATCCTTGTAAAAAACTGAATCATTAATATTAAATTTTTCATTTATTATTCCTCACTTAACCTTCATTGGTATACCACACACCACTAAATATACCTGATTTGCCCTTGATGCTATGTATTGATTTACTCTACCTACTATATCCCTATATACCCTTGCTAATTTATTCTCTGGCACTATTCCATATCCTAATTCATTGGTTACAAGTATCATTGTGCTATTTCCTATACTAACTTCATTTAAAAGCTTTTCAAAATTTTGGAGTATATTTTTTTCCACTTTATCTAAAGTAGTATTATCTGCTTCTTCTATTTTATCTCCAATATACTCAAACATAAAATTCGAAGTCATAATAGTTACACAATCAAGTAACATACCCTCATATAAATTATTTTTTTCTTTTACAACTATATGTAAATCTTTGTAGCCTTCATATGTATCCCAAAATTTTGGTCTACTTTCTTTATGTTTTTCAACTCTATGCTTCATTTCATCATCAAAGGGAATTGAAGTTGCTATGTATAATATATTTCCCTTTATATCTTTAGCTATGTTTTCAGCATAACTACTTTTACCACTTCTTGCTCCACCAGTTACTAATATAATTTTTCCCATTTTTCATCACCTTATATCAATTAAATAGTCATCAATTATAGATGCTTCTTCAAATGTTGCCATATTACACATAATATCAGAAGCTGCATCTATTAAATCAAAGGTTAGTGGACATCCACTTCCTTCTCCTAATCTCATATTAAGATTAAACAAGGGCTCAAGTTCAAGTTCCTTCATAATAAGATTAAATCCAGGTTCTTTAGATGCATGTGATGGTATCATATACTCCTTAGTTAAAGGATTTAATTTATATGCAATTAATGCAGCCGCACTAGATATAAACCCATCTATAACTATAGGAACTCTATAGTACGCTGCTCCTAAAAAACACCCAACAAGCCCTGCAATGTCAAATCCACCTACTTTAGATAATACATCAATAGGATCTTCTCTGTTTGGTTTATTGATATTTATAGCTTTTTCAATTACATTTTTCTTGTTATTGTAAGCTTCTTCTGTAATACCAGAACCCTTTCCAACTGCAATGTCAGCACTACATCCTGTAAGGGACATAAGTATTGCACTACTTGTACTTGTGTTGCATATTCCCATTTCTCCAGTACCTAAAACACTATACTCTTCTTTCATTAAATCTCTAACAGTTTCTATTCCAATCTCTATTGCTTTTATAGCTTCACTTCTTATCATAGCACTGCCTTTAAGTATATTATAAGTACCCATTCTAATTTTTCTATTTATTAAATCTGGATGACTTATTTCTGCATTAATGCCAATATCTATAACTCTTATATCCGCATTAGCATGTTTAGATATAACTGCAACCCCAGTTAATCCTTTAAGCATATTAATTGTTTGTATAGCCGTAATTGATTGAGGACATGCACTAACCCCTTCCTCCCATATACCATTATCAGCAGCCATAACTATAGTACATTTTTTGTTGCACTTATTTTTAACATTGCCTGTTATTCCCGATATTTGCATTGCTATATCTTCAAGTCTTCCAAGACTTCCAAGCGGTTTTGCAAGCTTATCTAACCTTTTTAGTGCTTCATTCATAGCACTATAATCTAATGGCTTTATTCCTTCTAAAACATCATTTAATAAGTTCATGAATTTCCTCCTAAACTCAAAATAAAAAACCGCACCTTAAAAGATGCGGGAATATACAAAGTAAGCCAAAAAAGTTGTATCCATAATACAACTTTAACTTTCTTATCCTCCCACCGAAGACTGAAATAATCGTACATTAGGCAGGTTTCCTGGCTTATGAATCATATTACTTTCTAACCTTCTCCTTATGGATGGTAATTTAGATTTCATCCTCATTTACAGTAGCGGGGGCTGCAGTGGACTTTAACCACTTTCTCTTTTGTCTCTTTTCATAGAGCACCTAATGACATATTTAATTTTATCACTTAAAAACTGTTGTGATTATATCATTTATTATATGTAAAATCAAATTACCATCCTACCTGAACACGATGGTTATCCTCATAATGACTAGTATCATTTTGAAGAACTAAATTATATTTTCCATCAACTACATCAATTTGAGTAAGACTAGTTTGTCCCATTACTGGAAGCTTTACAATATCATCAATTGTCATATTTTCATTAAAATAATGAATAAGTGCTTTTAATGTCATTCCATGAGTAACTATTAATACTTTTTTATCTTTATTTTTTTCAAGTATTTTATTCATAGTATCATCTATTCTTTCAATAAGATGTTCATATGTTTCTCCACCAAAAGGTATATATTCTTTTGGATGATTAAATAAATTATCTAATTGCTCATTGTACATAGGATTTTTTTCTATTTCTTCTATAGTTGATCCTTCCCACTCACCATAATTTAATTCTTTTAAACCATCATTTTTAACAATTTCTATTTTCTTATCTCCTCTTATTATTTCAGCCGTCTTATATGCTCTTTCTATAGGACTTGTATAAATAATATCTAGTTCCATATCTTTAAGCCTATCTCTTAAAGCCTCGGCTTGTGAAATTCCAAGTTCCGTTAAAGGAGAGTTTTTCCACCCTTGCAATCTTTTATTTAAGTTCCATTGAGTTTGTCCATGTCGTGTTAAATATATTGTAATCATTAATTTCACCCCTAAAATCATTTATTAGTTTATATTATTTAATTATATCATAATATAATTTATATAACTTAAAAATCTCTATACCATAATAAGGTATAGAGATTTTTAAGTTATATCATAATTACTATTCAAAAATAATAACTTTTACTAATATTTTAGTGTTATTCCTTGATTTTTAGTAACATTTAAATTAATAATTTCTTCTTGGAATGCTTTAAGTAAAGCTTTTTCCAAAACTTTTTCTTCATCAAAATTAGGAATATCTCTGCATATCGCAAATACTTTTTTAGTATCTCCTGTTACATTTCTATATGTTAGTGTAACATTTGGTTTATCATACTCTACATCTAATATTTTTATACCTAATGTCAATTTTGAGTAATTATCCTTGTTTACTTTTAATTCTATCATTTCACTGATTTTTTTTACATCTTCATGTTGGTTTTCTATTATGATTAATTCTTTTCCTACTTTGTATTTACTCATAACATTTCCTCCTTAAATAATGTCTAATAATATATTTCTATATTATTCATAGTTAAAATATTACATATCCTAATTATAATACACTCTATGTTCTAATTGCAGAATATTATTAATTATTTTTAAAAAATTAATATTCTGATAAACCATATACCGAATATCCTACCATATATTTAAGTATTACACCTATCCATTACTTATATTACAACTTTTATAAAAAGTAGTCAATGAAATATATTCCATATTCTACAGTACTTCTTCTTTAATTTCCAGCTAACATTCCTTTTATAAGTTTTAAAGCACAATTTTTAAATTGTTCACTGTCCTCAATACTTTTTTTAATTTTTAAAGCTTCTTCATATTGCTTTTTTAGTTGATTTACCTTAAATTTATCTCCTGTTATTTCATGTTTAAATAATTGTTCTTTTGCTAGCTCCACTTGACGATTTGCATTGAAATATGCTTCAAATATATCTTTTGCCATTGTATTTTCTCCTTAAATTCTTAATTTACTAATTAGAATTATATACTAAAATTTACACATTATAAATGATTTTCTTAATAAAAAAGAACCTACGCTAAGTAAGTTCTTTTCCATTATATTATCTATAAACATAGATATATTAATCTACGTTGAACGTTTTAGTTGAAGTATTAATAACCAAACTGTTTTGCTGATTCTAAGTATCCCATTATAATACTATAATCGATGCTATAAGTACTTTTTTTATTTACCATATTGAGTATTTGAGATGTTGTATTAGGAAATTTACTCTTTAATTTAGACTCAACAAATTTTCCGATTTTAAAAAGCCATTTTAAATATTCATTTTCTAAGTTTGAATCTATACAATGCTCTGCTCCTAAATTATATTCCTTTGTAAATTTGTTTTTATATGATCTACCTCTTTTAATTAAATCATCGATCATGAAATCACCACCCTTTTAATAATATATTCTACATTTATTATATTTTCCCTTCTTTTTTGAATATTATTTATTATTTTTCATACTCTATTTTACCTATTTTATTCTATTGATATATACTTTTTATATTTTAAGCCTTATATATGATGCATATTGTAAAACAAATTCTTTCTATTATTTTATACTCCTAAATTTTGGATTTTCCATCTTTTATATATTTACTAGGAACGGTACTCTCATAATACAAAAACACAGAGAAACTAATGTCCTCTGTGTTTTTCTTTACGTTTTTCTTGTCGCAATTCAAACTTTCGCTCTCTCTTTTCCTCTCGCTGTTCACGAGAACGAGTTCTACGCTCCAGCTTTCCTTGCTCGTATTGAAGTTTTAACGCTTGTTGCGCTTTTGTTCCGCTCCCAACATTCTTTAATTTCTTTTTTATTTTACGCTGCATACGTTTAGGATTGATAAGCTTCTCAGCTATTCGTTCAACTTCTATGATTTTACTAAATCGCAACTTATACCAGCTTTTCAGAATAAAGTCATACACCTCATAATCTTTTGGTTCTGCTCCAAAAACAATTTTACATACTTCATATTTATCATCTGTTTCACGTTCAAAGAGCCCCACCCAAAAAGGTTTCTCAAAAAACACTGTCAGTTTTGATGAAGTTTTATCCATAACAATTCCTCCTTTTGTCTTACAACAAAGAACGGACAACCAAGGAGGCAGGTTACTGACAGCTTTCACTGCGTCCGGACTACCAACCGGAACTGTGTTTTTATCTTTGCATTTATATTTTAACGCAATAATTACTTGTGTCAAGTAGTTAGCTAATATAAATAATCTCTATTACACATTTCTGCAAAGATTCAGAGCCTGTATATCCCATGTCTTTTATTTTTGAATATATAGCTTTTGAAGTTGAACCTACTTGTATTAAGCTATTAATAGAATCTACATATGCATCTAATTTACTTTTCCTCTTAACTCCAAGTCGTGGATTTATTCCAGTGGTTTTTTCATCCAGATATTTATCTATAGTACGTCTGTCCAAATTAAGCGCTTTAGCTATTCTAGCAACAGGTACAGATTTTTTCTTCATTTCTCTTGCTATATTAATAATTTCTAATTTGTTTTTTGCTTTTTCCTCTTTAATTATTCGAAGCTTACTTTTACCATAATAATTTATGTCTAATTCGCTCAGTTCTAAAATTTTATTTAAGGTTTTTATGTGTAATTTCAAAATTTTACAAATTTTAGTTTTCTTTATGCCCACATTAAACATTTGTCTTGCTTTTAAAGCTTTTTCATTTTGGAAATTACTTATGATATTTTTCATTTCCTGTTTATTAGAATTACTATTATTTATCATAACTTGAGATTTAAAATATTTATTTAAATATTATTTACAATACTCCGTAAAATTTTTAAGCATATGAAATCTATCACTAATCTGCATCGCAGATGGATGAGCTTTAGAAATAGCATTTTTATATGTAATAGAAGCATCTCTAGAAACTACTTTAATGTTAGGATAACTCTTTAACCACTTTAAAACATCATTATTTGATCTTGTATATAAAAAGTATCATCTATAATTTTATGACTAATGTAATCAAGATTTTCATCCAATAATTTTATAAATTCATCCATAAAAAACTCCTTAGTATTATCAAATTATAAGTAATTTTATCATAAATTAAATATTTACTCAACAAACATTGGAAAGAACCAAAAAGATTAACATTTAGAACTAGTGACAAAGCTAATTTACATATCACATAGTTAATATAAAACTGATATATCAATTTTTGATAATCCGCACTTGCTATATATTTACATATCACATAGTTAATATAAAACCCGGTTTTGGAGCAAATATTACAGTAAGTACAAAGCTATTTACATATCACATAGTTAATATAAAACGGGTAATCCCATGTATAAGTGTATTAAAGTAATCAAAATTTACATATTACATAGTTAATATAAAACATGGATTAACTCAAAAACAGTTATCTGAATTGTTAATTTACATATCACATAGTTAATATAAAACAATTAACACTTTTTACTTTACCTAGTTTGCTAAAATCATTTACATATCACATAGTTTAGGTTGTTGAATAACTAATTTTTACAAATCTTAAAAAGCATTTATGCGCGAGCATGTGTTTAATAATTTTAAGTGTGCATTAGGAAGTTCTTTAAAAATTTAAAAAAGTAAGTGCGTTAGCGCGATAAAAACTATAGATTCCAAGGATATTTTCTAGAATTTATTTTGCTATTAACCTTATTAAATTCGTCTATAAGATATGATAAAAGAACCCACTTAACATGGCGTTCATAGCGTTTTTGTCCGTAAAGTCTAGGGTTTTCTAGGTTATACAATCCTTTAAGTATAGAAAATAATTGTTCAATTTTTAGCCTATTTTTATATAAATTTTTACCTATTGGCGATTGCATAAAAAGAGCATTTTTATATCTAGATTCATCTTTAAAAGATTCTATACTGTTTGCTTTACGCATATTTACGTCTGTTAATAAATTATATTCTTGGTGTTAGTATAAAGTAGTGGACACATTGAGTCGAACTAAGTAAAATAATATTTAGTTAAGAAAGGATGTGTCTACCATGGGGAAGGGCAAAAGATATGATCAAGAATATAAAGATATGATAGTAGACCTATACAAAACAGGGATGAGCTTAACAGAGCTAAATAGCGAATATGGCATTGCAAAATCAACAATTAACGGCTGGATAAAAGATGTTAAGGAAGTAAAAATAGATGATAATGAAGTCATGACATTAAAAGAAGTTAAAGCTCTAAAAAAAGAAATGGCAAAAATTAAAGAGGAAAATGAAATATTAAAAAAAGCTATGGCCATATTTGCAACAAGAAATTAAATCAAGTAATAGAATTTATAGATAGTAATAAAAACAACCATGATATTAAGACTATGTGTACCGTTCTAGGCGTAGCCAGAAGCACATATTATAAATCTTTTGATAAAACTAAATCTGCAAGAGAAGTAGAAAATGAGGGACTAAAATCAGCTATTAAAAGGATATACAAAGAGAATAAAGGAATATACGGTGCTCCTAGGATTCATCATATACTTGGTACACAAGGGTTTAATGTATCCTTGAAGAGAGTTCAAAGAAAAATGACTGAACTTGGTCTTTGTGCAATAACTGTAAAAAAATACAAACCTCATTCAAGTAAAAAGCCAGCAGAAGGATTAGAAAACGTTTTAAAAAGAGATTTTACTACTACTTCTATCAATGAAAAGTGGGTAGGAGATATTACATATATTCATACTATCAAAAATGGTTGGTGTTATTTAGCTTCAGTTCTAGATTTACATTCTAAAAAAATAATTGGCTACGCTTTCAATAAGAGAATGACTAATGATTTAGTTACCAAAGCCTTGAAAAATGCTTATTACAATCAATCTCCTGATAAAGATAAGCAACTAATATTCCATAGCGATTTAGGCTCTCAATATACTAGTAATGATTTAAAAGCACTATGCAAAGATTTTAATATTATACAATCATTTAGTAAAAAAGGTTGTCCCTATGACAATGCTTGCATAGAATCTTTCCATTCATCAATAAAAAAAGAAGAAATATATAGAAATACATACCGTACCTTCCAAGAAGCTAATAGAGCTATCTTTAAATATATTGAAGGTTGGTATAACAGAAAAAGACTACACTCCTCTATTAATTACATGACTCCAGATCAATGTGAATTATTAGCTAGAAGTGTAGCATAAAAAAGTTTGACTTTTCGTGTCCATGATATTGACATAAGACCATCTAGAGTTTTAGAAACTTTAAACCATTGAGCATCATCATAAGCAGCATCGGCAAGTACAATAAATGGATTATAAGTTTTCAGTTCATATAACAATCCTTGGACTTGATTATCATATACATTTGCAGTAGTTATAGAAAATGACAAAGGTAATATACTATCACATACACAAGCGGTACAATGTAACTTATATCCTTTATATCTGCCAAGTCGAGTTCCTTTTCCATACCTAGCTTCGCTATCATATAATGAGCTCCTTAATGCAGTACCATCAATAGCATAAATGCCATAGTACACGTATTTTTCTAAAGCTATCGCTCTTAAAGAAAATGTAGAATGGTCAGGAACTTCTTTTAAACCTATAATCTTTTGAAATACAATATCTTGTTTAATTTTATATTCAAGTTCTCTAAGACTAAAAATACTATTATTTACACCATATATCATACATGCAACAATTTGTTGATCTGAATATTTAGGTGGTCTACCTTTAGCTTTTCTAGTATTAATGCCAAGTTTATTAAATGCAATATTAACAGTTTCAAAAATTTTAAAATAAATGTTTTCGCTTTGTATATTTAATGTTATAATCATACTTGAGTCATCCTTTGTATATTATGGTTTTTTAAGCGAAAACATTATATCACAAAGTGATGACTTATTTATTTTTTTGTATTTTTAATTATTCAACAACCTAATAGTTAATATAAAACGCGAAGAGGTAGAAAAGTTTATGCAAATTATCAACATTTACATATCACATAGTTAATATAAAACTTTATTATTTTCATTTTCAACTCCTCCTAAGTTTTTAATTTACATATCACATAGTTAATATAAAACTGGAAGCATAATGAACAAATGGGATAGCCTCAAAAATATTTACATATCACATAGTTAATATAAAACTGTAAGCCATACCATTCTATCTCCATCCTTTGATTTATTTACATATCACATAGTTAATATAAAACACTAAAGCTCAAGACAAATTACAAACAATATATTTAAATTTACATATCACATAGTTAATATAAAACTTTATGTGTAGGCAGTTTTATATCCTCTGCCTTGCCATTTACATATCACATAGTTAATATAAAACACACCACTTAAAAAATCAAATATTCCTTTAACGAATCTATTTACATATCACATAGTTAATATAAAACTAAATATCCCGTTTTTTTAAATCTTTTTCTTATAGTAGACATTTACATATCACATAGTTAATATAAAACAAATAAGTTCGCAAAAATAGTAGATTGTGAACTTAATGATTTACATATCACATAGTTAATATAAAACTTTAATTTATCTATACTTATTATAGGTATTATGTTGATTTACATATCACATAGTTAATATAAAACCTAAATATATGATTAATAAAGATAAATATATAATAAACCATTTACATATCACATAGTTAATATAAAACAGAGATACTCTTTGTATTGGGAATATTGATAGCGTTATTTACATATCACATAGTTAATATAAAACTGTTCTATTAAATCATCCCTTATCATTTTATCCGCCATTTACATATCACATAGTTAATATAAAACCCGAAGCAATCGAAGAAATGCAACGCAAAGGTTTTAGATTTACATATCACATAGTTAATATAAAACTGAGGTGGCACTGAAAGATGGTGACATATATGTATTAAATTTACATATCACATAGTTAATATAAAACTTGCAACGCTAATGGGCGTATTGACTTTTCGGGATATTAATTTACATATCACATAGTTAATATAAAACACAGAGTGATTTTGAAACAAGCACAGAGATTTATAAAATTTACATATCACATAGTTAATATAAAACTCCCGCTAACGGTTTAAACTTGAACGTGAAACTTCCTGATTTACATATCACATAGTTAATATAAAACAAGATATTATGATTATCCGCTTCAATATATGCTATACAAATTTACATATCACATAGTTAATATAAAACTTTGAGTTTATGAGACAAATTCGGCAGCATCGACACGAATTTACATATCACATAGTTAATATAAAACAGGTGCGATTAAAAGTTTAGAAGTGTCTTTTAAAAGAGATTTACATATCACATAGTTAATATAAAACGAAGTTATTAAAGAAAGAGCTATTATTTCAATAGAATTTACATATCACATAGTTAATATAAAACTAAGAGTCTGAAAGCTCGTATTAATCTCAACCAAAAATTTACATATCACATAGTTAATATAAAACAGATAGACCAGATCTAATTGAAATACATAAAAAATAAATTTACATATCACATAGTTAATATAAAACACATATTTAAAAAACCTGTAACCTCTTATTTACCAAAATTTACATATCACATAGTTAATCTATAATAGTGCAAAAATGATTGAATAATTTTACAGTTAAATAAAACAAAAAAACATTTATACAAAATACTGTTATAATTAAGTTCTCACACAATAACAATAACAAGGAGTTATGCATAAATGTTTCAGAACTTAATTATATCAAATGAATTATCACTATACAAATTTTTTAAACAATTAAATTTTGATTTATATCTAACTAAACCTCAATTAGAGCATTTAGAAGGTACTATGACTGCTATGATTTTAAAAGGATTTAATGGTAAAGTATCTGACATAGCGGAGCTTGCTTCTAAAAGGCATAGAACTAGTATTACAAGATTTTTATCTAAAAGCAATTGGGATGAAAATTTATTAATAAATGCTTTGAAATCTAAGGTTATAGAGCTTATTTGGAATAAATCCGAGAAATCACAAAAACCAATTTATTTAATAATTGATGATACTATTTCTGAAAAAACAAAGCCCTCGTCAAAGGCAATAAATCCTATAGAAAAATGTTATTTTCACAATTCACATTTAAAAAGGAAAACAGTATATGGTCATCAATTAGTGGTTGCCTTACTTTCTTGTGATGGTTTAGTTTTACCTTACTCAATAGAAATCTACGATAAGAGTAATATGAGTAAGATAGATATAGCTACTAAATTAATTAAATCAATGCCTAAACCTGTTAATAAAGGGTATATTTTATGTGATAGTTGGTATAGTTGTAAAGCTATTTTTAAAGCTTCTGCGTTAGCAGGCTACGCTTATATTGGTGCACTTAAAACTAATAGAGTTATATATCCTAAAGGTCATGAAAGATTAGGAATAAAATTACATAAATTTGCTACTAGTTTAAATAAAGATTCCTTTGACCTCGTCAAAGTTAAAGGTAAGCATTACTATATTTATAACTATATTGGACACTTAAATGATATGAAAAATGTTTCAATAATTTTAAGTTATCCCAAAGAATCCTTTCAAAAAGAAGGTTCTTTAAAAGCATTTATATCCACAGACCTAGTATTAAAACCTTTAGATATTCTATTTAAATACACCGACAGGTGGGTTATTGAACCATTCTTCAGAGATTGCAAAAATTATTTAGGTTTAGATAGTTATCAAGTAAGAAGTGAAAGAAGTATCCTTCGATATCTTACTATAATGTTTATAACCTATACTTATTGTAAGTTATACTCAAGCAAAACTTTACAATTCAATACAGGGTTAAAATTAGCTAAAAATAATTTTAAAAAAGCTCAAATTATTTTTATTTATTCAGCAGCCTTAAACGGCCAACCTATAGAAAAAATTTTTGAAAATTTAAAAATAGCATAAAATAGTATTTATCTATTTAACTGTAAAATTATTCAATTTAAAATGCACTATTATAGGTTAATATAAAACTATCATGCAGTTACTAATATTGTTTTGATATTCCTTATTTACATATCACATAGTTAATATAAAACATTGCAACAGAAGGAATGATTGAATCTGATACTAGTTATTTACATATCACATAGTTAATATAAAACTTATTAATACTTGTATTATTATCCGTAACCTTTTGAATTTACATATCACATAGTTAATATAAAACCAAACTATCAATTTTCAAATGATGTAACATTTTATCATATTTACATATCACATAGTTAATATAAAACCTTATCTCCTAAAATGGTATGTCATCTCCATCATCTGCATTTACATATCACATAGTTAATATAAAACTATAGCTTCACAATATGAAGATTGTGTGAATAAAATATTTACATATCACATAGTTAATATAAAACTAGTGATAAATCTCTTGCAGAATTAGATAATTACTTATTTACATATCACATAGTTAATATAAAACAGATAAGGGTACAGAATACATAGAGAGTAAACAAAATTTACATATCACATAGTTAATATAAAACAAGTACAAATTCTAATGTATTAGGTCAATTAAAGAAATTTACATATCACATAGTTAATATAAAACTGAATGGTTGGGAATGTTACTGTCCAAGCTTTACAAAATTTACATATCACATAGTTAATATAAAACCTACAACATAGTTATAAAACTTGTCCCATGTCATGTATTTACATATCACATAGTTAATATAAAACATACAATTTTATAGTATCTCTAACCCTTGTATATATATTTACATATCACATAGTTAATATAAAACAATTTAGAGAGTCTGAAAGTTGATGAACTAAAAGAAAATTTACATATCACATAGTTAATATAAAACATGTGTAGTAAAATGAGTATAATCTATTTCTAAAATTAGATTTACATATCACATAGTTAATATAAAACGCAGAAAATTATAAATTGAGAGAATTAATAAAAGAAACATTTACATATCACATAGTTAATATAAAACAAGTTTGGGTTACGCTAGATGATAAAGAAATATTTAGATTTACATATCACATAGTTAATATAAAACATAATTTGAATCTAGCTTTTGTAAGCAAGCAATTGAGATTTACATATCACATAGTTAATATAAAACAAGACTTGATACATTGCAAGCTTTAGCGGATGCTCTATTTACATATCACATAGTTAATATAAAACAGTTTACTCAATCGTATTCGCTATATTTTGTTTATTATTTACATATCACATAGTTAATATAAAACCCTAAAATACAAAACACCTGAACCTATTGATACTACTAGCCTTGAACCAAACGGCTATAACTCTAATTTAAGCAATTTTGCAGTAAACCTTAAGTAGTGTTTTGGATTTTTCTTAAATAATACCCTTTATGCTAGATATGTCAAGGCTTTAAGGCAATGAGAACATTTGTTTGCAATACTGCAAATTGTATTTACAAAAATAGTTCATCGAAACTTTTTTCAATACCTATTACGTCTTTCGTTATATTTTTGCTCATCTTAACTCTATAAATGTATATTGAATCTGTTTTTTTGTCAATGTGTTTATTTATCTCAGATAAACACTTATGCAATTTCCCTTCTGTAATCTCTCCTTCAAATACTGAATTTTGAGTCCATATTAAATATTTTTTCAATAATTTTCTTACTCTATTTATTCTTTTTTTCTCAATGTCATATGTTAGTATAACAAACATCAATTACCACCATGCCTTTAAAGGTTTATATTTTTCATCTTCAATAAAATGTTTTATAAGTTTGTAACATTCAAGTCTTATAAACATCCTATAAGAAACTTTTCGCTTCAATTTTCTATGTCTTATAGTTGTATTAAGCTTTTTCTCATATTCCGATACAAACTTCTTCTTTCCCATCTCATTTAAAAAACATATACCATCTTCAATATCGAAATCCTTTAAAGTTATTCTTTTAGTATTTATTAGTGAAAAAATTATAGGATCTATTATCAATGGTTTAAATATTTCAGCTAAATCCAAACTGAGGGAAAATCTTTTACTTGAAGGTTCATGTAAAAAACTTATTGTTGGATCCAATTGAGTTTTATAAATTTCTCCAAGTACCGTTGTATACATTAAGCTATTTCCAAAAGAAATAAGGGCATTTATAGGCGTTGTAGGGGGTCTTTTTTCTCTTTTAGTAAATTCAAAATCACCTTTTAAAATCACATTAAATGACTCATAATAAATTTTTCTGATTCTTCCCTCTGCACCCATAAGTTCTTGAATTGATTCAGCATCTAATACATTTTTTCTTTCATTTTCAATTCTTTTAATAAATTCTTCTGTATCTAGTTTATATCTTCTTATATTTCTTAATATATGATGTATAGCACTATCAATAAAAGCTTTAGCTATATATAATCTTTTATCATAAAAATTATAGTACATCGCTTGATTTACAACAGTAAAACCTGATACATTTTTCTTTCGTGGATAATATGTTCCTGAATAATACCCGTAATAATTATAAAAGTTAAGCATTAGTCCATACTTTGCTAAATAGTTAAGTAACTTAGTATTTAAATCTACTTCCCCAAATATATGTAACTTGTCCACTTGTTCAATAGGAAGTGGTCTTTTTTCTCCTAAATCCGTTATAAAATATATTGTATTATCTTTTCTCTTTAATCGTCCATTATTAAAAACATAATAATCCTTTCCCATTATTCTTCCTTCTCTCCTGCAAAACAAAATTGATAATATGCACATTTTGTACAATACGGAAGTTTTTTTAATTTTGGAGGTTTATGAGAATTGATTATTTTATTTATATCTATTAGTGTAGATTTTACTTCTTCTTCCATATGAGATGTTAATTCTATTTCCTCTGTTCGCTTTTCTTTAACATAGTTAATGGATCCCTTCTTATCTATACCCATACTTTTTAAATAAAATAAATAATAGATAAGTTGCATTTTATCAGGCATTGGCATTTTACTAGTAATTTTTACTTCTCTCACATAATCTTTATCAAGTATATCTAGTCTCAATATATTATCAATTAATACTTCTTTATTCTTCTTGCTATTATAAGAATCCTCATGAATAATTTTTCCACTCATTACTCGATCACTTTCTTCTTCCAATGCTATACCCTTAGAAAATAACCAAAGTTTTCTTTTGCAAACATAATAATAATTTACTTTAACACCTTGGGTTTTAAATTTATCAAAATTAAATTCCATAATATCACCTTTTTCTAAAGAAATTGATTATCCACTTTATCCTGAAAATCTGGTCTTATAAGTCCTTTTTCAAAAGTGTATTCATAATCAATTACAGGAATTAATGAGTACTTAGATAATTCTATTTCTGTTATTAAACAAGCATTCTTTTTCGCTATTTCAAATTCATAAGTAGGTATTGAAACTACTAATTCTCTTATTTTATTTTTAGCTAATATTTTTGCATTAAAATTGTGTGAGATTTCAATTATATTTAAGTTTTTATCAACTTCTTGTTTATAATTTTCATAAATACTAAAAGGTATAATGTCTGTACTCTCTATATTTCTTAAGTCAATATTCTTTTTATCATATTCATACGCTAAAACATCTTCCATTTTATTAATTATATTTTTAATTTTTTTAAAGTATTGAGAATCTCTTAGATTTTCCACAGAATAAACTTCTTCTACCAATTGCATTTTATCTTTTTCATCTATTGTTTTAGAATCACTATTTCCCATATACTCTATCAATGCCTGTTTTGATAAATTAAATATATCATTATCAATAATTGATTTATCACTTTTACTTATACCTGAAGGATATGAATTTTTGCCTGTATACACAAAAATATTTATGTCTTCATTTATTAACTCTCTATTTCTATAAACTCTTCCCATTCTCTGTAACAATCCTGATATATCTGAGAGTTCTGTATATAACACATCAAAATCTATATCTAAACTAGCCTCTACTACTTGAGTTGTTATCCATATTCCACTATCCTTTGTCTTAAGATCCCCAAGTTCTAATATTTCTTCTTCTTTAAATGTTCTATCTTTTTTAATAAATCTGCTATGTAATAAATTAATTTCAGTTTCATCTTCAAGGATATTGTTTAATTGATTATACAAACTTTGAGCTTGTTTTACTGTGTTTACAATAATAAGAACTTTTTTATTTTTATAATTACTTATTACATGATCAATATTTATATCCTCTTGCATAACCTTAATCCTATGTCTTAATTGTACTTGTCCATTTATTTCTTTATAAAATGGTTCCGGCTTATTGTATTCTATATTTTGTTTATCTATAAGATATAAAAAAATTGGTGGTAATGTAGCAGTTACTATACTAAACTTTCCGCCCATTTCAGTTATATGCTTTAAAGCTACAATCAAAAATCCTACAAGTTCGGGAGAATACATCTGAATTTCATCAATTACAAGTTTAGAATATGAAAGAGTGGCAATCTTTAATTCATACCCTTCATATTTAAATATAAAGTCTACTAGTTGATCTAATGTACATACTGTAATTGGAAGTGATAGTTGCTTTGTTCTATCTACTTGTTCCATATTTAATTCATCATTATTTCTTTTCAAATATTCAGAAGATGTATCTGAATGAAGTAATCCTGTTTTTTCTTTTGGAAAATGGATTTTTTCTATAATTCTATCAAATATAGCATTTATAGATACTTTTAATGGAAGTGTAAAAAAGCCTTTATTATTTCCTATCCAAAATAACGCTGCTTCTGTTTTTCCAATTCCTGTAGATGCACGAATTATATTGTTATCATTTTGGTGATTAATCATATATTCTTGAAGTTTATTTGGCTTAAATCCACCTTGCTTTAAAAATTCATCTGTTTTTTTAAATAAATTATCATTTTCTATTTCAATATCAATATCAGCACTTGCGGAATAATCTATCTTATTTAACAATCCTTTTGTCATTATATATTTCTTAATTGTTTCTTCTGAATCTTCTTCTATATCGGGTATACGCCTATCAATATACTCCATAAAAGAATCATTAAGTTTTTCTATTTTCCCTATTTTTTCATAGTAAAAATCTTGTATATATTTAGACAAATCTTCATTTATTATTTTCTGAAGTTCTTCAAGATTTTTTAGTTTTTCTCTATAATGATGAAAATATATACTTTGATATAATATTCTCCTCTCATCAAAAGAATAATGTTCTACCACCTCTTCTGCTAAAAATGCTGGACTTAAATAACCATGTGCAATTTCTTCTATTTCTAAAAAATTATCTTTTAATTCTTGTATTAACTCCTTGCACTCACTACCTTTTTTAAATTCAGCTTTATTGAGTTTTTTTATAAGTTTATTTTGAAACTTAGTATTCATCTTACCTAAATCATGATATAAACAAGCCAATTCTAATAGATCCCAATTTAAATTTAATATATAAGGATATGTATTTTTTAACTTTGTAAAATTTTTATGCAGTTTTTCTGTATGCTCAATTATACTTTCTCTGTCCTTAGTTTTTGCTAAAAATGGATTATTCAAAATAGCACCTCCAAAGTCTATTTAAAATTTTTGAGTAGAAGATAGAGGATTCCCCTATCTTCAAATACTGTTACGTAAAAAATACTAAATTTTCTTCATTAGTGTTATCTATACATATCATTGTATTCTTATGTATATTATTTTCTAATTGACTTCCATGAATAACTTTTACCTTATTCCATTTTCTTATTTCAGTATCTTTTTTTATCGATACTTTTTCATAGCTTTTATTTAAGTCATATAATGTAGCACTTGAATTAAATTCATTTATATTAAAATATTTTACAGGTATATATGCATCATATTTTAATGAAATATCCTTTTTTAGTTTTATTTCTTCAATATCAACAATTTCCACTTGTTCAATACGTACTATATCTTCTCTTCTCCCTAGTGATAAATATTCTTTAGGATACTTTAAGTTTTCATATATTATAGGAATCAACTTCTCATCTTTAGGTCTTATATGAATTAAAAGTTCTACATCTACAAGAAGTTCAGCTGTTGAAACTCCTCTCATTGCACCATAATATTTATCTTTTCCTTTTAACTTTATATTGTGTCTCTTATCTTCAAAGGAAGCTCCTGCAAATTCATATCTTGTATACAGATCATTTACCTTTGAATGATATTTTCCCTGAATACTAATATCCATATCTTTATACTCACTAAATTCACAAGCAGCATGTACCATTCCTATAACAGTAGAGTACGGAGGTAATGGATACGTTTCTTTTAATTGAAAACTAGTAGGCTTTTTATAATTTACAAGATTTTGAGTTACTTTAAATAATACTGCTTTCATCTAATCACCTACTTAGATTCATTATAATATTCATCAACTTTAGATTTTAAATCTTTAAAAAATTGTCCTATATCACTACATTTTAAATTATTCTGAATTTCTTCATCATTTGAAAAAATACCCTTTATTAACCCAACATAAGTATTATCTTTTATAGCATCATCAAGGCTTAAAACATCTTCAATTGTTTGTATCCCTAGCTTATTTTCTTCAACTTTTAACTTATTCTCAAAGAAAGGATTCTTGATATCATAAACTCCACCAATTGCAAAAATAGGAGATAAATTTTCACGTCTTCCTTTTATATCTCTATATAAGAATTTTAAAGTATCTAAAAGTCTTTTTATTCTTTCTGATTTTTCATCATTGGATATTTCTATATCATCATTTTTATCTATTCCTATTTTATCTAAATCTATAGTTATAGTATAAGCATAGTAGGATTTATGTATTTCACTTTGTGCTATATTGCCTCCATCCTTTGTATTACCACTTTGCATATTGTATCTATCTAACAGTCCCTTATTAGTTAAAAAGTCTAAATCTGCATTAAAACTCTCAAGAGATATTGCATTAGATAACCTTACAACTGCCGAACGTGTTTTTGAAGGTTTCTTAGTTTTCATATATCCAAAGAAATCAATCTCAGGATAATCTTTTATAGTAGCTTCTGGTGCAAACTGTATTACACTTCCATCGACATCTAGGGGAGTATTATCTTCTCCTAATTGTTCTATTATATTGTATCTTAAAGCTTGTCTTGAAAAATACGAATAGCTTTCCCCACTTCCTCTTGATACCTTTTTTAAAGCTGTAACATTTCCTATACCTTCTCCATAGTTTCCACTTTCAGCCTCAAAAATAAAACTTGCAGTTAATCCCTTTTTATTCATTTGAAATATCCTCCTTTTTTTCATTTTCATTATTATTTTTTCCGCTTCCACCTTGAAGTCCTAATAAGAATGCATAGCCTATAGTTTGAAATTTTACTTTATCATTTAATACTTCTGCAAACCTTGCAGGTATTTGCTTGTTTAAATACATATAACTATTAAATAAAGTATCCATAAACCTAGCTACATTCTTTGTTTTTAGGGCATTTAGTAATCTATAAGAAATTCCACCCAATTTGTTTTTTGCTCCTTTTTGTACATATTCCTCTCTTAAATAATATCCGTAACTTCTACAATTACTTATTACTTTATCATCTATCTTATTTGTACTCATTTTACCTCCCCCTATTAAATCATTATTTATTTTCAGTATCATATCTATATATACAGTATTTTTAAAATTACCATTTAAATTTAGATAAATAAGCTTGTAGATAAGATCAAATAAGTTATGCCCATTATAGAGTCTATTTAAAACTTCATTATATAAATTTAAATAATCGTCTTTTGAAATCTTTATGTGAATTTTAATCATACTTTTTAATTGTTCTTTATGCTTATTTATAATTTTTAATTTATCCTTAGATATAATATTAAAAGTATATGGTCTTCTTTCATTTTGGGAATTAAGTTTTACAATCTGTATATTGTCTATTTCTTTACTAACCTGTGATATTGACCCTTGTTCCATGTTATCAACAATATTAAAATAACTGTTTTCTTCTAGTTCTTCTATAGACGATACATTGTCTAGTGATTGATTATTAATCTTTGTTAATGTATTTATTCCTGTGTTTTTATTTATAAATAGTCCTTTGCCTTTTAACACAGTAAATCCTGCTGGAATACATGAATATATTAAATTGCATATCGGGCAAATATATGCATCACCTTTCATATCCCAAAAATGAGATGACTTTCTTGACATATCAACTCCTGTTTTATTTATCCAAGCAAGTTCATAGGCAATTGGTTTTGATAATTTTGATAGAGTATTATTACATGTAAAACAATTGTATTTATCCTTACTTTTATCTAAATCTGTATAACTTACTACACCATCTACAAAATACTCCTTATATTCTGAATACATATCTGAATTATTCTTTGAGGTATGAAGAAAGCTTACTCCACCCCAAAAATTAGCTATTACATCATATATTATATTTTTGCTTAATACATATCTTTTTAGGTTTTCTTTACATAAGTTATCTATAATCTTGTGTATACTATTAAGATTATTAATTATATTTTCCTTTACCTTTTCATCTTGTAAAGTTTGTTTTTTACCAATACTAATCTTTTTTAAGTGTTTTTCTTCACTTAATATATCTACAGAAGCGTCATTTGCAAGTAAATACGCACTTTTAAAACTATTTAGCTTTACTTTAGGTTTCAAATATTCTATATACTTATTTAACTTATCTATGTCATCTTTAGTTATCTTCTCTACATCTATTTTCTCTAAATAATCTTCAAAGCTAGTTATTTTATACCATGATGTAAATTTAAGATATTTATCTATAAAAAAATCAAAGTATTTTTTCTCAAAATCCTGTAACTGATCACTATCAATTTCTATACATTGTTTATTTAGTATTTTTACTTTTTCTTCATTATGCCTTAATATATTTATTAGTCCAACAACTCCTGCATTATACAGCCAATCATTTAATTCTATTTGTATTTTGCTCATTTATCTTGTCACCTCCTCACTCTATAAGCTCTATCATGCCAAATCCTTGTCCACGTTTGAATCCAATTCCAAGCATATATATATCATTTAAGTCTTTGACATTGCCTTGTAATTTAAATATTCCTGTGTAACTATTAACATAGTAATATTGTTTATTAGTATTTTCCCTGAAAGTTCGTATATCTTCTTTAACAACTCTCTTTTTCATATTTATAGGATAGAATTTTATTGGCTCCATTAATCCGTATCCTCTAAATCCTTCTAAGCTTTTATCAACTATATAGTTTAGTTCTTTTTCATATTGTGTATCAGTTATATCTAGCATATTGTTGTTTTTATCTTTTACACATATTGGAGACATTGTACTAAAGATACTCTCTGATCTATTTATCGTTTTTTCCTTCAATAAACTAATTCTCACTTTGTTAATATTGTAGTTTTTATATTTAAATTTATTTAAGTTTAATAATCCATTGTATACCTTTAGCATAAATTCATAATCTGGAGAAGAAATTGTTATTATCAATCTGTCATTAATTTTAAACACATTATCTTCTTTAATAAAATCTTTCATATATACTGAAAAGCAAAAATTCTTAGGTTTTTTATTATTTTTATTTCCTTTATATTTGTACAATTTTTGAAAATATTCTTCATCAGATTCCTTCAACGCTTCTTTTATAAGTGCCACAAACATCATATTATGTGCAATTGGAATATATTCTGCTTTATATTCACATTTTATTCTCATATTTTCCACCTCCTTACGTACATTATACAATACATTGTGGCAATATATTGTCATGTATGTAAGTTATTTGTATATTTCTAAACTTTTTTCTAAATCCAATTTTATTTTTTCTATAAGTTCAACTGGTTTTAAAATAACTGCACTGCTTCCCATACCTAATATCCAAGTTTTAGTCTCTTCGGTATCCTTCACTTTGGCTTCAAATATTATAGAATTATTTGCTTTGTTTTCTAATATTATTTGATTCTTTCCCCATACTCTTTCTTTTACAGTTTGTGCTATTGGATATTTGATTTCCATTTTTACATTCATTTCTTCTCCTTGAAAAATACCCAAACAATTAGGGTCTATCGTTGATTCAAAATTCTTATTTATTTCAAATCTATCTTTTAATATTACATATCCCTTTATTCTAGATAATTTAAAATATCTAATGTCTTTTCTGTATTCACAATATGCTCTAAGATATATAGAACCTTTATATTGAAATATATTATATGGATGTACTATTCTTTCTTTATACTTATTTTCAGAAGAACAATAATTCATTTTTACTTTATTTTTATATATTATGCTTGAATTCATATGAAGCCATATCTCTTTTTCGTTTTCTAAATCATAATTCAACATATTAGTTTTTATAATACAATTATTGTTTATAATATTACACTCTATATCATTTTTCCTAGAAACATTAATTTTATCTACTGCCATAGCATATTCTTTAGATAATATAAAATTATCGTTGTCTAACAATTTTTTAGCCATAATTAATGCCTCATACTCTTTTTCATCCAACTGTAAGCTTGGTATAAATTCTTCTGTACTTAATTTATATCCACCATATTTTCCTGATATTGAATCAATATAAATACTTGCTTTTTCTAATTCATCCTTATATATTCGTATACTCCTCTCATTTACCTCTAAAATATCAGCAAGTTCACTTATTTTCATCTTTCCTCTACTCTTTAATAAAATTAACATTTTTAGAGCATTTGCTACTTTCCCCATACATTAATCTTCTCCTTCTTGTCTTATCACACTAAAAACATTTGTTAAACCAAAACTCCCAATATAAGCATTATTGGGAGTTTTTTCAATCACATAGTTAATATAAAATGTTTTTCTTTCAAATAATATAGTAATATACATAATTTACATATCGCATAGTTAATATAATTATTGACCTCATTCTTTTATTCCATATTTTCCTCCATATGTATATTATTATATAATACTCTTCTAATGTCAATGTGAAATATGCAATTTCTTAGATATTTATTCCTAAATTGTATATTATTTATTGAAAATTGCTCTTTAATCCATATTTCATTTTTGCTTCTTTTGTTTACCCTACTTCCTAATCCCTGCCTCCTCTTTTCTTATTTTTAATATAACTAAAAAAGACACTATATCTAGTGTCCTTTCACTTCAAACATTCCTGTTCTATTATTTTCTTTACACTTTTTAATAATTGCTATAGTAATTAATTGAACAATTAATATTACTGTAGTATCAAATTTACAACATCCAATAGCTGTGAATGGCTTAAAATAATAACCAGCTTTTTCACAAGTTAAATTAGATACTAATATATACGATGTTACAAATGATGTAATATTCCCCAATATACTTATAACTAAATTATTAGTTTTTTCACAAATAATAAGTAGTATGATTAAAGCGACTAACATTAACCCATAACCAACCATGGAAGCAGTGGTTAAATCTTTATACATACCAAAGTATACATACGGAAAAGAATATATAATTAATATTAAAACTCTAACAATCCACTTTTTCAAATTCACACCCCTAGATTTAAGATAATTATACAATATTTATCACAAGGTGTAAATATACACTAAAAATAACTTATATCTATATTATTTACTTATGCCCATCTTTACCTTCTTTTCTATTCTTCACCCTCATTCTCCTGTTTATATATATCTTACATATAATATATAATCAATATAGTAGATATTAGGTTTCGTTACAATATAAGAAATTCAGTAAGAATTTCATCCTTTTGCATCTCCTTCAAAGATTAAAGTTCTATATTTTATGAAATATACCTCTTTTCTTAAACATTTTTCCATTTGCTATAATATACCTGCTTAAATAAAAAATAGGTATCTAATTTAGAGACACCTATTGACCATCCTTATTCAATTTTCTATCTTAAAAATATCCACATGATACTTTATCTTTTATTCTCATAGTTTTAAAGTTCCACAGGTGATTTCCCCCTGTACTGTACCATGAAAATTTTACTTCTTCATTCTACTTAATAGCAATATATAAGTAACAATGTGCCTTCCCATCTTTTGTATATTCACTAGGAACGGTGCTCTCATAATCCTCAGTAAAGGCTCTCTTTATATTACCTGATTTTTGGTCATGCCATACTTTTTTCCATGCCTTTCTTGTGCATATACCTATTTCTCCATTCTCATCTTTTTCATCATACTTTTTATATAAACCTTTACTTACTGCTACTTCCATTTCTCTGAAAAAATTAGCTTTTACAGCCATTATAGTAAGGTCATAATCCCCATTTTCATCACTATAATAGTTACTATATTTTGAAACTGGAGAAACTCCTTTTTGAAACATATGATCAGTATCAAAAAGAATTGGTAGTTTTCCATTGACAATATCTTGCCAAATTTCACTAATTATTTTTGTTCCCTCTTCAGAATTATTTGTTCTTACTGTTACCTCTTTTAATTTATAACCCATGTTTTAATTCATCCCCTCTATAGTAATTACTACTTATTAAATCATTCATATGGTTCATATATAATGGACAAGTACCTGACATCCTATCTAAAATAGAAACCTGGAAGTAGGACACTAAGAATTGCCAATTGTCAACTTACAATTAATTTCTACTCCTTATTTTAATTTATTTCCTTTTTACTATATTTTCATCATTTACATATGTTTTTGCCCTTATAATTTATAACATTCCTATCTTGTCCACAAAACACACAATAAACCTTATAATTTTATTTTTATTTATCACATTAACTAAGAATACCGTAAAATCCATTTTTGAATAATACGGTATTTTTATAAATTATGCAGATTACTTTTCCTTCATATAAACCTTTTTCCCACAGCTCGGATATTTTAAATAATATTCATCACAAGCATGAATTGTTAACATTAATTGTTTTGCCGAAACTTTAAACTTATTACCTTAAAAATTTTTCAAACGAAGCATCATCTTTAAATAAGTCTTTTAATTTGCCACCATATTTTTGTTCTAAACTTTTTCTATCATATTTATAAGATTTTTCACCTATTTTATCTACATTAAATTCTATAACGTCGGCATTTTGTATAACAGATAATAATACTACTGCGTTCTTTTCCAAGAACTCATTAACTTTTTTATCAATCCAAAATTTATTATAATTTTCTTTACCCAAATTTTGATTTGCTTTATAGTTAATAGTTATTCCATATGGTTCTTTCTTAGTTTGCAAACTAAATCCTGAACTATAATCATTAGCAGGTAACTTTGCTATTATATTTGCTACAGAGCTATTATCGCCTACGTAGGAACCTTTATATTTTACTAAATCATATGTTTTTACACCTTTACTTGATGTTTTAGAAGAATTACTCCCACACCCTATCAAACTTAATGATATGATTATCATCACAAATGTTAATATTTTAAATTTATTCTTCATATAAACCCTCCTACTTTACAGAACACTATCTCACAATCGTATATTAGATTATAATATAAATATATCATCATTATAACATAAATTCCAATATTTTGCATGTATCTAGTCAAGTTTCTTAATTTCTAAAAATCATAATTTTCTGTAAAATACATATTTAACAAGTAGTATTGTTCCTTTATATTCTTTTAAAGCTCTCTTCAATTCGACAGGTGCCTGGCACCGCTTCTCTCCCTAACAAATACCTTTTATTTATACTTAACAGTATAATTTCCAATAAAATTATCATAAGCTATCCTAAACTTATATTCTCCATCAGTATCTAAGCAAATTTGTTCTGAATAATTTTTGTTTGTTTGAAAATTCTTTATTATTTTTCCTTTTGGATTAATTAATATTAATTTTATAGTACCTTGTTTAACTGAAGAATTACAGATAAAATTAATCTTATCTTCATTTTTAGCAATGAAAGTTGTTACACTAGTGTTACTTTCCTTTGAGATAATATTACCTTTCATAGTTCCTAAATAAGAAAACTTTGAATAAAATGCTAGTATAAATACTAAAATAAAAATTATACTTCCAATTATAACTTTTTTCATTTTTAAACATCCCCTTCATATATAGATAACCAAGATTACTCTAATTATAATATCATATACATTATGAATTTACATAAGTACAATAATTTTAGCGACATCTCTATTTAGCTTTTTTTCTAAAACAAAAGAGATAGAATTCCTTCTATCTCCCTAGTATCAACCATTAATAAACTTATTTCTATACTATTTTAGTTGTCCAATTCTCACAATTCCATACATCAGTCACTACGTCTCTATAGAATTCTGGTTCATGACAAACAAGTAGTATAGTTCCTGTATATTCTTTTAAAGCTCTCTTTAATTCATCCTTTGCATCTACATCTAAGTGATTAGTAGGCTCATCTAGGATTAGTATATTAGTTTCTCTATTTATAAGCTTACATAATCTAACTTTAGCCTGCTCTCCTCCACTTAATACATTGACTCTGCTTTCTATATGCTTTGTTGTAAGTCCACATTTCGCTAATGCTGATCTTACTTCATATTGAGTAAGAGACGGGAACTCTTCCCAAATTTCTTCTATACATGTATTATTATTGGCGCCTTTTATTTCTTGTTCAAAATATCCTATAAGTTGATAATCTCCAAGTTCAGCTTCTCCACTTATTGGCTTAATTTGTCCCATTAAGCTTTTTAAAAGTGTACTCTTACCAAGACCATTTGCACCTACTAAAGCTATCTTTTGACCTCTTTCCATAGTTAAATTAAGCGGCTTTGAAAGTGGCTCATCATATCCTATTACTAAATCTCTAGTTTCAAATATCATCTTTCCAGATGTTCTTCCTTTTTGGAAATTAAATTCTGGCTTTGGTTTTTCAGATGTAAGCTCTATTCTTTCCATCTTGTCTAATTTTTTTTGTCTTGATTTTGCCATTCCTGTTGTTGCAACTCTCGCCTTATTTCTTGCTACGAAATCTTCAAGTTTTGCGATTTCTTGCTGTTGTCTTGCATATGCTGCTTCTAATTGCTTCTTATTTGCTTCATAGATTCTTTTAAAATTCTCATAATCCCCTACATATCTTGTTAACTTTAAATTATCTAAATGATAAATTAAATTTATAACACTATTTAAGAAAGGAATGTCATGGGATATTAATATAAAAGCATTTTCATAATTTTGAAGAAATCTCTTAAGCCATTCTATATGAGCTTCATCTAGATAGTTTGTAGGCTCGTCAAGTAGTAAAATATCTGGTTTTTGTAGTAAAAGTTTTGCAAGTAATATCTTTGTTCTTTGACCACCACTTAAATCATTTACGTCTTTATCTAAACCTATATCACTGATTCCAAGACCTGCTGCAATTTCTTCTACTTTTGCATCTATTATATAGAAATCACTATTATCTAAAATGTCTTGTATATCTCCCATATCTTCTAATAACTTTTCTAATTCTTCTGGAGATGCATCAGCCATTTTCTCTGTAATAGCTAACATTTCTTCCTCCAAAGTAAATAGTTCATCAAAGGCTTCTCTTAAAACGTCTCTTATAGTTTTTCCTTTTTGCAAATTAGCGTGTTGATCCATATATCCAACTTTAACCCTATTGCTCCATTGAATTTTCCCCTCGTCAGGCATTAGGTTTCCAGTAATTATATTCATAAAAGTAGATTTACCTTCTCCGTTAGCTCCTATTAATCCTATATGTTCTCCCTTTAAAAGTCTAAAAGAAACATCATCAAATATTGCTCTATCTCCAAATCCGTGGCTCATATTCTTAACTGTTAGTATACTCATATTTTATTTAGTGTTCTCCCTTCTAGTATCTTATGATATTATAAAAATTTTCTCTTAAACTATAATATATCAGTTTTCAACAACTTTAAAGAAGTTTTTACAAATTTCTATTAAATAAAATTATTTTAATTTACCTTCCTACATATATTATAAAAAGAGCATCTTATTTTATATAAGACACTCTTAATTAATAAATTATTTAGTTTCTTTAGTTTTATTGAATTCTTCAACTTTTCTTCTAAACCAACCACCAACATATATATTTAGAACTGCCATAATTGGAGATGCAAGTAACATTCCTATAATACCAAATAAACTTCCAAAAACAGTTATACCTAATATAACTAAGAATGGACTTACTCCTACTCTGTCACTAACTAGCTTAGGTTCTAATATCCATGCATCAAATTGTTGTAATAAAACTAAAAATATTAGAATTCCGAAGGCTTTTTTAGGATCATAAAAAACATTTATTAAAAATGGTGGTATCATTCCCATAAATGGTCCGAAGTAAGGTATCATATTAGTTACCATTACTATGATAGATATAATCAATACATAAGGACATTTAAATAACATAAGTCCTACAAAGCATATTATACCTATAATAAAAGAATCTATTGCTTTTATACCTATATATGTTCCTACCATTTCATCTACATTTCTTGCAACATTTATTAATTTATTTCCCCATTTTTCTCTTAATAATATGTATACTAGATTCTTTGAATTTTGCTTAAACTTTTCTTTGTCATATAACATGTATATTGATATTATAAGTCCAAATATAAAATTTATTAAAGATGTAGTTGTAGATACAATTTGATTTAATGCTACAGCAAGCCAAGTTGACGATATAGAACTAAATTTTTCTATCCATTTTCCTGCATTATCTCTAACAAAATTTCCTGATCCCGAGTTCATAAGTTTACTTGAAATATGACTGTTTACCCATGAGTACATTTTTTGAGCAAATTCAGGCATTTTATCTACCATGTCCATTCCACTATTAAATACTTTTGGAATTACAGTCATAGAAAAAATGGTTATCAAAATTATAATTAATATATATGTAAATAATACACTTATAGTTCTATTAACTTTTAATTTTTTTTCTATAAACTTCATTATAGGATTTAAAATATATGCTATAGCAAAAGCTACTATAAAAGGCATCAGTATATTTATTACATCACCTAATATTTTTAATATAACTTTATAATTTATTATTAGTTGTATACCTATAAATGATACAAGAACTGCTATTATTATATCCCAGTATTTGATTTTAAGCTTATCAAACAACTTCTTTCCCCCTCTATATTTTCTCTATTTGTATTTTTCGTATATTATACCACAAATAATATTATTTTATTATATGAAAAAACTCTAGAAAATTAAATTTTCTAGAGTTTTTTATCTATTGACTCATTCCAACAATCATACCTGATATATAAGGAACTAACCACGTAATCCAAACAACTATACTGAATTTATGAAATCTTTTTTTAGTTTTTTCATTGTCCTTTATTAATACAGTAGTAGCCCATAAAGCGTGAAATAACATAAGCAATATTGCCATAATACCAGTTATCCCATGAAGATTCATTTGAAACATAGAACCAGCTATGTCACCCATAAATCTTGTACCCAATGTATCACAAACAAGTCCCATCCAAAATATTATAACATGCCATTTTTTGAGAACTCCCTGTGATTTCTCACCAAAAACTCCGACTGTATAAAATATAAGAGCTAATGTTATAAAAACTATGGCCTTTGCTAACATAACTATTCTACGTCCTTTCTCATATAATATAGTTTTAAAATAAGTTTTCACTTTATAAATGTTCTTCTATTACTTTTAATAGTGAACTTAAATGATTATCTATGCTAACTAATTCTTCTTCTGAAACATTACTAAATATATTTTCAAAACAACTATTCATTATATTTTTTATATCCTTAGCTAAATTTAATCCTTCATCAGAAAAAACTATATATACAATTCTTCTATCTTCTTTACTCCTTATCCGTTTAATTATATTCATCTTTTCTAGTCTATCTATAATACCAGATACAGTAGCCTTAGTAATACTCATATCCTCACTAAGTTCAGATGACGTTACTTTTTTTCTATGTGCTATAAATTTTATAGCTGTAATTTGAGGAACAGTTAAACCTATATTTTTTAATTCCTCTGTAACTTTAAAATTTATTTTAGAATTTATCTCTTTAATAAGTAATGCAATTTTAAATCCAGATGTGCAACCCATAATTCCTCCTTTAGTTTGTTTCCTAATAGTTTGTATACTAACTATTTTAGAATATAATATACTTTAGTATAAAAGTCAATAACCTTTTATAGAAATATATTAATATTTTATACTCTCATAAAGCTCCTAAATTAATAATTTAGGAGCTTTATGAGTCAAATCTATCTACTTTAAACAGATCCAAATCTTTATTTTTAATACCATAATAAAATTCTGTAAGCATCATTCCACCTAATATAGTAAACAGTATTCCATTAGCTCCATATCCTAAACAATACCATAATTTATTGTTAGTAGGCTCTGGTCCTATAAATCCTAAGTTGTCCTTTGTAGATATAAATGTTCCACAATATCTATATTGAATCTTTATATCTTTAATATTCTTAAACATAGATTTTAATCTCTGCTCTAATATATCATATTTCTTATTTGCAATATCTTCATTAATTATGTCATCTGAAAAATTTATATCTTCTCCACCTATAATAATTCTATTATCCCAAGTAGTACGCAAATAATTATAGGGATTGCTATTATCTCTAATTAAGGCTCTATTGAACCAACCATGAAAATTTTTAACTTCTTTTGTTCCTATACTAAAAGTAGTATACTTAGTACCAAATTTACGTTTTGTAAACAATGTTGTATTATATCCTGTTGCAACTACTATTATTTTACCCTTAACCTTATATCCATAAATGGTTTCTACTTCAACTCCATTATTCATATAATTAATATCTATAACTTCTGTATTTTCATAAACCTTTAAACCTTTATTACATCCTACTTCCAATAATTCGTGAGTAAATTTATAAGGATCTAACTCTATTCCTCCATCTTTACTATAAATACCAGCCTTTAAGTGAAAACTAAAAGGATTATTATGTTCATCTATAAATTCTACATTAAAACCATTTTCCTTTCTTAAATTATATTCTTCATAAAGCTCTTTTTTTTCTAAATTTTTACTAGTATATAACAATGCATCCTTTTTAATGTAATTGCATTTGTTTCCATTTTCTTTTATAAAACTATCTATCTCATTTAATGCACTAACTCCTAATTTATATACTCTTAATAACTTTTCTAATGAAATTATTGAACTTAACTCTTTTAGATTATCATCAAGCTCATATTCCAATAAAGCTGTGGTAGCACTAGTACTACAATGTGCTATTCTATTCTTCTCCAATATTACACAAGGTATATTATTTTTTGTAAAATAATATCCTAAAATAGCTCCTGTAACTCCACCACCAACTATTATAATTTCTGTATTTATATTTTCAGTTAAATAAGGATATTGTCTAGGAACTTTATTTATTGAAGTAAACATAGGATTTCCCTGTACAAACTGTCTATACATTCACTCACTTCCTATTTATAAGATTATAATGCATAATTACTTATTACTTCGTATAAAAATATTGTTATTTTAATAGTATGCTCAAATTTTAATAAAATAAAAAGGACAGCAAATGCTGTCCTAAAATTAACTTAACGCATGTAATATAAAATTAAGTAAAAATACTATTGGTATTATATACATTGTAAGTGATATTTGTTTTGATTTTTTAGCTGCTAACTTAACTATTGGATATGCTATAAATCCAAATGCCATACCGTCTACTATGCTAAATGTTAATGGTATCATCGCAATAATTAAGAAAGCTGGGAATCCTTCTGAAAAATCATTAAAATCAATATTTAATGCATTTTTCATCATAAGTCCACCAATAATTATAAGTATAGGCGAAATTGCACTATTAGGTATAATCTTTATTATTGGAAGAAGAAATAGAGCTATTAAAAATAACACTCCTGTTACTATTGAAGTAAATCCAGTCTTTCCACCAGCTGCTATTCCAGCGGCACTTTCAATTGTAGCTACTGTAGGACTTGTTCCAAACATTCCACAAGTTATTGCAGATATTGAACAAACTCTAAATGAACTCTTAAACTTTTTAGGTTCCTTTAACATAACATTTATATGTCCATGAAGTAAACCTAAGTTTTCAAATACAAGTACTAAAGTTACAGAAAATACTGCAATCCAAAATGTAAGTGAAGCTACTTTACTAAAATCCATTACCATGAAAACATCTTTAAATCCGTTTAATGAGAATCCTGTAAATGTAAGTTTTGATACATCAACAAGTCCAAATAAACCAGATATAATAGTACCTAATATCATTCCTATTAAGAAATTACCTGGTACATTACATATAAATAGTACTAATGTAATAACTAAGTTTATAAAAGTTACATATACTAATGGATTATTAAGATTTCCAAGTCCAACAAAAGTTTTATCACTTGAGATTACAATTCCACTCTTTTGAAGTCCAATGAACATAATTAAAAGTCCTATTCCAACTGTTATTGCTTCTTTTAAAGAAGTTGGAATTGATTCAGTAAGTATTTGAGCAAGCTTTGTAAATGCAACTAATGCAAATACAATCCCTGAAACAAATACTGCTGCAAGTCCTTGTTGCCATGTAAGTCCCATAGCTGTTGCAACTGTGTAAGAGAAAAGTGCATTAACACCCATACCAGGTACTAAGATAACTGGTGCATTACCACATATACCTACTAGTACACATCCTACAAAAGAAGAAAGTACTGTTGCTATTATAGCACCTTCTATAGGTACACCTGCATCTGATAATATTGATGAATTAACAGCTATAATATATACAATAGCAAAAAACGATGTCAATCCAGCTATCAGTTCCTTTCTGAATGTAGTATTGCTCCCTTCAAAATCAAATAATTTGTTCTGTGTTTTTTCCATTTTTTTCGTTCCTTTTCCTTTTTCCCTCTCCCTCCCACATCACAAGGATGCAATAAATATTATATGTAAAAGTTTTAATAAAATCAACCTAAAATTGTTTTGAAAACTGCTTTTCTTGTTTTTATGACAAAAAATTCTATATATTTCAAGGTTTTTTAATCTTTCTTACACTTATTTAATTTTATAACACTATAATCATTTTAAAATCATCTCATAATTTTCAATAATATTTATTATCATTTAAAAATAAAGCCTATTTATCTACAAATTATCTTGAATTTTATTTTGCTATTCCTTTTTTTTACTTGTAATTATATATAATTGATATATAATTTATATATGAATTAACAATTTTTGACTAATTTTATGAGGGGAGGATTTTTAATGATAGATATATATATTTGCGATGATAATACTGAAACTCTTAACATTATAGCTAAAACAGTTAACACTTTTTATGAAAAAATTAATTTCAAATCCTTCAAAATATCAACTTTTAATAATACTACTGATATTTTGCATAATATTAAAAACAATTCTAATCCAAAAAAAATTTATATTCTTGATATAGATTTAAATGAAAAAATCAACGGATTACTATTGGGACGAGAAATTCGTAAATTAGATAACTATTCAGGCGAGATGATTTACATAACAAATCATTCAGAATTAGGTTTTAAAGTATTTCAATATAAACTAAGAATATTACAATTTATAGACAAAACCTTTAGTTTAGGTAAAGAATTAGAAGATAGTCTTCTAACAGCAACTAAAATTTTAACTGAAACTAAGAAACTTAATACGGAAAAAACTTTAAAAATAAAATCTGGATTTGAAGTTTTTAATATACCATTAAAAGATATAATATGTATAGAAACTATAAAAAACAGTAAAAAAGTTCAACTAAGTACATCTAAAAACATACTTCAATTTTATACCACTTTAAAGGAATTAAAAGATGAATTAGATGATAACTTTATACAGATTCACAAAACTACAATAATAAATAAAAATTTTATAGTAAGCATAAATAAATCTCAAGGAAATTCTTTTGTAAAACTAAAAAATGATATTTTATGTCCTCTATCAAGAAATGGCATAAAAGAGGTGAATAAACATTGGACATGTTAGTAAATGTTTTCCTATTATTCTTAAACTTTTATACAGATTTATATGTAGCTTGTAAATTAGCTAATTATAGTTTTCGTATGAATTTAAAAAACAGTTTTATTGTGTTAATAATGTCTACACTATATACTCTGTTAATCAAATTTTTTATTATTCAAAATATTAAAATACTTATAACATTTTTATTTTTAATAATATTATTAAGGCTTTCTTTAAAACTACAACTTTTTTCTATTATTCGTATTTGTTTTTTTACTATTACTACAATGGTTTTTTCAGAGCAAGTCATATGTATATTTTTTTGTAATATATTAAATATAGACTTCTATACTATGTCAAACACTAAATACCTTTTAATTATATCTAATGCTTTAATTTTTATATTAGCTATTTCTATAATTAATATAAATGGTATACTAATTAAATTTTTTAGAGAAAAACATATTATAAATATTGATAATTATTTTATAGGAAATATCTTTATTATAATATTAAGTAATATATTGTTACTAGGCTATTATGGTATATGTCGATATTTTAATAAATATTTTAATGATAAAATATCTCTTTTCATTATGATTTTATGTTTTTTTTCTATTTGTATTTCTTTAATATTTACATACACAAATTATTTATCAATACAAAACTTAAAAATGTTGAAAATCAAAGAAAAAGAATATGATCAATTAAAACTCTATTCTAAAAGTATTGAAAATTTAATAGATGATATTTCCTCTTTCAAACATGATTACAATAATATTATTTTTATGCTAAATGGATATTTACAGAATAATGATTATAATGGATTAAAATTATATTTCAAAAAAAGAGTATTCTCAGAAGAAAAATATTATGATATTTCCAAATTAAAAAAAATTAATAACTCTGGAGTTAAAGGTCTATTATCAGCAAAAATCTCAGAAATAATCAAAAATAATATAAAATTTAATATAGAAATTTTTAATGACATAAATGACATTTACATTGATGAACTGGACTTATGTAGAATACTTGGCATATTTTTAGATAATGCATTTGAAGCTTCAAAATGTAGCAAAGAAAAGTTTATATCTCTATCATTGATACAAGATAATGGTTTAAATATAATAATACTAAATAGTTATACTGATAGTGTATATTTAAATTCTATATTTAAAAAAGGATATTCTTCGAAAGGCAACCATCGAGGGCAGGGACTTTTTAACGTTCGTTCTATACTTAATGATAAATATCCCAATAATACCATTTTAAACACATATATAAAAAACGATATATTTATACAAGATTTATATATTAAGGCTAAGTAACATTACTTAGCCTTTTGTAATAATATTTTTGGCATTTGGGGTTCTTCTATCAATGAAAGAGTAACACATTTTTTAGTAGATGTATATGCTATATTAGTACAAACCCTACTTATAGTTTTTGCTAAAGCCTTATTGCAAACCTTATTCATAATATTCATAATTATAATACCTCCTCTTAAATATTTTGTAAATAATAGGTGTTATTAACAATCCCTCAATCCATAAAACATGCATTAACATATTTGAAATAAATACCTCTTTAATCTTTATTGATATAATAAAATATATTGTTATAGTAAATATACTTTTAATTTTTAAACTCTTTCTAATTTGCTCATTTACATAAGGTTTTTCTTCTGTATCTGCTGGAGCATATTTCAAATAGATCATCATACATATTACCAAAATTAGTATTTTTGTTATTAATTTTAAATTAAAGTTTATAGATAAATATATGCTTCCTTGTAAAATTAAGCAAGTTGATAATAAACATATATAACTTTTTCTTGCATGAATACCAGCAGCAAATCTTCTTATAAAGCAGAATGCTAGAACAGTAAAAATAGTTTCCTTTAGTGTACCTAAAAAATAACCTATTCCTAATATAATAGGTATTTTAGTAACACTCATAAACAGCAATTCTACTCCATATTTTATTATTGCTAAATCATCTTCATTTTTGTCTGGTAATGTGTTTTTTATATATTCAGTAATTTTTATAGCAAATCTTTCAGAAATCTTCATTTTTTTACCTCTTACGACATATATTAGCTAAATTTTACATCAATCAAATTATTTGTCAATAAAAATTCCTTTAAATGCACTTATTCTTCCTTCAAATGCATCTAATGTTCTTTTAAGTAATAAACCATACTCTTTAAGTAATAACCCTTTACTTCAACATACTTAACTGTTATCATTGTTCTTGTAGAAATCATATGCTTATACTTCTGTTAAATACATGGTTTATATTAAGCTTCTTTAGTATAAATCATGTATTTAGCTATAAGTTTGTCCAAAACTTCACTTAACTTAATTATCTCTTCATCAAATTCATCATTACCTGAATAAACCACTAATTCATTTAGGGGATCTCTTAATTTTTCTATTAAAACTTTTATTTCCTTTGAAGAACTATTTAATTCATTCATATCACATACCCCCCTTTATTTTATTAAATAAATTGAATCACTATGGCATCTCGATGTTATACTATTTTTTACAAATATTATAACATGCTACCCCTTTAAAATCAAATTTATCCATATTTTTACTTTTAAGTGTCAATACTGTATTTTTTCTAGTTTTTATGATGTTCTTGAAAAATTGTTATTTATGTATTTTTTGTAAATTACTTTCCAAATCCATAAATATTTATATAAAAACATGTAAACACGATAAATCCTACTTATGTAGAATTCATCGTTTCTTTTTGCAAATCATTAAGTTTTATGTAAAATAATCTTATTTCATTTTTTCTATTCTTTTATATATAGAAATTATATCTTCACCATAATTTTTTCCCGGAACAGCCCATCTTCCATTTAAATTTTGCCAATTAGGTGCTATTCCTAGTATTCCTACTTCTTTTAATATATTATATCTTGGATCAATACACATATTATTTAATTTTTCCCTTGTTGCATATCCTTTTAAATGTTGTATTTGAGCTCTTACACCTTCTTTTGCGCTTTTAAACCATGCACCTTTTCCAACCTTAGTATTATTAAGAGCACCTATACCTGCATAATTATTCTGTTCTGGAAGAACTTGTCCGCCATATTTGAAAAATCCTGTTTCCTTTATGCTTTGACAAAAGGCTATATCTCCTCGTACTCCTTCACACTTCCCCTCTTCTAAAAATATATTTGCTAAATCATAAATATTTATAGATAATTTAGGATTTTTGTTATGTTTTAATACATATTCAGCCATATTTTTAGATAATAACTTAGATTGTCCCATTATAGGAACCTTTTGTGTACACTCACTTATATCTACATATTCACTATCATTATCTAATGCATTTTTTACCCTAAATTTTATAAATTTAGAATGAGCTAATTTTCTTCCTTTTAAATCTTTTATATTATTTGTTACTGTTAACGTGTAAACTTCACTATTTCTATATATCTCATTAAAGTATTGAAGTTTAACAACTTGTCCATTTTCTAATATAGTAAATTTAGGTTCGCTTAATATATTTCCTCTTGAATCCTTTACAACTATATTATTATATACACTATATGGATCTATTATCCTATTAAATCTAATCGTCCATTCCTTATGAGCATCTACTTCTTGTATGTTTTCTGATGCATATGAATAACATGGTTTAAATATTAATAAACTTGATAAGGCAAGTATTTTTGCAGTGTTTTTTACAACATATAGCCTTTTATTCATAAAATTCCTCCATTTATATAATAATTACACTAATTAATAATACTAATGTTTTTTACATTTATCAATAATATTTACCTAATATATTGATTGATATTATTTTTATTGATACAAATAATTTTTCGTATTAATATTAAAAGACCTTATAGTTAAATTTATCATTTTATAAAAAATGCTACTAAATAAAGAGAAATGATAGATTTTGAATAACGGTTATTGATAATATCATTTTTCTATCATTTCTCCCTTAAAATAAGTTAACTATTTAAACTTACTTTTCAGACAAGAAATTATTATAATCATTTAATATCTTGTCTAATGTCTGACTTGCCCAAATGATTTCTTCATCTAATAAATTTTCTTTTTCATTAATTAAATCATTTAGGTATTTTCTCATTTCTTCAATCTTTTCAATTATTTCGTCTACTTCTGACATAAAACACGCCTCCTTTCCAAATTAAGTATAATTTAGAAAGAAGGCTATTTTTTAACCTTACTTTAAAAATACATTATTTAAAACAAAAGCATAAAAAACTTCTAATAAACTTAGAAAAGTTTTTTATGCTTCTTATGATAAAATTTATTTTATTAATTTATAAAATTTAATTTAATAAATTGGCCTTGTTGTTTTGCTTGTTCTAATAATTTATTATATAACTCTTTTAATTCAGATGGGTTAGATACCCCTATTCTTTCTTCTGCTTTAATATGTTGTTTATAGTATGTTCTAGAATTACTGTATTCATTTTTTACAGCTTTTAAAACATTAACAATTTTTATATCATCTAATTCAAACTTCATATACATACCCCCAGTCATTAAATTACATATTATATATACTTAGGTGATTTGTTAAATATGCGTAGAATTATTAATAATTTATATATCACTAAAAAATATATATTTAGTCTATCTTTTAACTACCTCTATAAGATATTCTATATTATCTCTTATATCATGTCTAAAAGCATGCATGCTATAACAAATTTTATTAATCATAATATTAGGTGATGGTATGCATGGTAAAGATATTGAAATTAAAATCTCTTTTAATTTAACTTTATATTCATCGTCTACTTTTAAATCATCTATGGATAAAAAACAATCTCTCATAAACTCATCTATATCTTCATATTTTTTATCATTAGTAGATAATTGATCATGTACATATGATATATATTTAACATCTTCTTTATCTATTAAAGCTTCACTGCTAAATTTATCAATATCCTGTATCAATACTTCTTGTATGATACTAATATAGTATTCTATGCATCTAGTTAATTTTTCTAAATTAACTCTTTCTTGTCTATCATATCCTAAATCACAGTACAACTTAAATAGTATCTTGCCATCTTCTTGATATTCTATTTTTTTATTTATTTCATTCTTATTTACATAAACAAATTTTTTTTCTTTAAGATTACTAAGTAAACTTAATAAGTTTTTTAATCTTTCTTCTAGTTTAATTGTTTTCTTATTATAGATTATTGGTGATATTTCTTCAGATATATCACTTAAATTGGGAAATGTCTGCGGTATGCTTAGATTGATTGTATTTAATATTGTCTTATATAAATACAAATTATCTAAATTAATCTGAGTGGATAATCCACAATTTCCAAGTGATTTTTTAATATAAAAAAAAGAAATTGGTTTTATTGTTACTCTCTTATTTTCTATATAATCTCTTATTTTCATAAACAATTCCCCCTTAATTGTTTAAATAGATTCTTATGCTATATTATACCACTTATAACAACATAAGTGATATAATATCTAATCTTACTTCTTAAAATATAAATACTATATTATACTTATTATTATTTGTATAAATCAAATTTTATTTCTAACCATTGTATAAATTAACAAAAATGATTCCTTAACTTATTAGGAATCATTTTTACTTGTTGTATATTATATTTTTTAAATCATTTATTTAATTTTTTCACTTATTGCATTTTATAAAATATAATGATGCTATTTAGATAAAATATTAACTTTTAAATCACCTAAAACCTTGTATATATCATTATATACAGTAAAACTTTCAGAACCTGCAATGAGAAGTCCAAGAGCATAATTTCTATAATCTACTAATATAGCTCCTGAATCCCCATAATCAGCCATATTAGTTGTAAATATTTGATCTTTAAATAAAACTTCTTTACTATTATATTTCAGTACATAAGTTGCATATATAGCTGATATTTTTCCTACAGTAAATTCAGTAGTACGTCCTACTTTTTTAACTCCTTCTTCTAAATTAGGTTTTCCTATTCCTTTAATATTTCCAATAAAAGCAATACTAGCCGATACTAATTTTTTATCTACCACCTTAGCAATAGCTGCATCTATAAAATTTTCCTTCTTATCAAATTTTATAGGAATATATTTTGTAAGTTTTGCAATAACATCTGTAGTAGCTTTTCCACCATCATCAGGACCTGGTTGCATTATAGGAGTACCTATTGGTAGAAAATTTAAATCTGCTAAGACATGATTATTACCTAATATAAAGACATCACTTCCATCAGTAACTAAGCACCCCATTGTTCCTGTTTGAGTTTTTAATGGTGGTCCTATACTATATCCTCCTGGTGCTGGACGTTTTTTTTGTGTAAGTCCAGTAAATTCAATATTTCCACTTTGTACTACATCTGTTGTGATTCCTTTATAAATCGCAGGTACCAACTGTGATGGAGGCAATTCACCATTATCCACTTTTTCACTAGCAAATACTTTTATACACTTTTGTGAAGTATTAGAACCTTTTATTGATTTAAACCCAAGACCAATACCTATTACATTAGTTTTAGAAAGAAAATATTCGTACTCATTTTCACAAATATATTTTACTCTTTCATCTATTGATAATGGACTACACCAATTACAGCAATTACATATCATACATATCACCATCATATAATTTTTTATATGCTACTATATAATATGATAGATCTCTTAAAAACGACATCAAAATTAAAAAAACAGCAATTTTGTGTAAAATTACTGTTTTTATTCAACAACAAATTATATATAGAATATTAAATTTTTAAACTTAATTTATTTTTAAATCTTAAATATTCTAATTTCTTCACTTAATACTCTTATTATATTATTCAATTCTTCTGTTAATCCAGCGACTTGTTGAATTGCACTAGTTTGTTCTTCTATAGCACCACTAATTTCTTCTGTAGAATCAGCTGTTGCTTCAGCAATTTCTGAATTATTTTCTATACATTCTAATAAAATATTTTTTGTTTCATCTATGAATTCTATATCCTTATTTAAAGATTGTATTTGTAACACAACATCTTTTACAGAAATTTCCACATCTTTTAAAACATCTTTAGCTTCTCTTAAAGATACATTAGCATTTTCTACAATAACCTTATTTTTACCCATAGTATCATTGGCATGACTAATATCTTTAATTACATGATTAATTATATTTTCTATTTCTTTTGTTGCATTTGAAGACTCTTCTGCAAGATTTTTAACTTCATCTGCTACAACCGCAAACCCTTTTCCATATTCTCCTGCTCTTGCAGCTTCTATTGATGCATTTAACGCTAACAAATTACTTTGTTTTGATATTGTTCTTATAGTTTCAATAATTGTCTTTATTAAATTAGATTTATCAACTAAATCTTTCATGCCTTCTTCTATATTCTCTGATACTTTAGTATTTTCAGCTAATTTACTTTCTAAAATCTTAATAGATTCCATACCTTTTCTATTTTTTTCTTTCATATTATTAGTATTCATAACAACATAATTTAATTTTTTAGAAATACTATCTATTTTTCTGGAAAAGTCATTAGCCTTTTTTACTCCATCTGTTGCATGTTCAGCTACATTATTAGATCCTTCAGCGATTTTTTGAATTTTTATGGCAATCTCTTCACTAGAAGAAGTTACTTCATTAGAAGAATTTGCAATGACTGTTGATGTATCTGCCACTCTATTTATAATACCTTTTAGTTTATTAATTAACTGTTTATTATTATTTATTAAAGTATAAAAACTATCCGAAAGTAATTTAACTTCTCCAAACAATTTAACCTTATTTTTTGTTATAGTTAAATCATGGTTAGCAACTCTACTAGATTTTTCTGCAATATCAACTATTGGTCTAGCTATACTTTTAGATAAAATTACTCCTATGATACTTGTTATACCAATAAGTATTATACATACAATCATAATTTCAAATTTCATTTTTTGAAATGCATTATATTCTTCTTTAATATTATAATCCACTCCGAGTACACCTATAATACGTCCACTCTCATCCTTTATAGGATAACTATAATAGTGCAAAAATGATTGAATAATTTTACAGTTAAATAAAACAAAAAAACATTTATACAAAATACTGTTATAATTAAGTTCTCACACAATAACAATAACAAGGAGTTATGCATAAATGTTTCAGAACTTAATTATATCAAATGAATTATCACTATACAAATTTTTTAAACAATTAAATTTTGATTTATATCTAACTAAACCTCAATTAGAGCATTTAGAAGGTACTATGACTGCCATGATTTTAAAAGGATTTAATGGTAAAGTATCTGACATAGCGGAGCTTGCTTCTAAAAGGCATAGAACTAGTATTACAAGATTTTTATCTAAAAGCAATTGGGATGAAAATTTATTAATAAATGCTTTGAAATCTAAGGTTATAGAGCTTATTTGGAATAAATCCGAGAAATCACAAAAACCAATTTATTTAATAATTGATGATACTATTTCTGAAAAAACAAAGCCCTCGTCAAAGGCAATAAATCCTATAGAAAAATGTTATTTTCACAATTCACATTTAAAAAGGAAAACAGTATATGGTCATCAATTAGTGGTTGCCTTACTTTCTTGTGATGGTTTAGTTTTACCTTACTCAATAGAAATCTACGATAAGAGTAATATGAGTAAGATAGATATAGCTACTAAATTAATTAAATCAATGCCTAAACCTGTTAATAAAGGGTATATTTTATGTGATAGTTGGTATAGTTGTAAAGCTATTTTTAAAGCTTCTGCGTTAGCAGGCTACGCTTATATTGGTGCACTTAAAACTAATAGAGTTATATATCCTAAAGGTCATGAAAGATTAGGAATAAAATTACATAAATTTGCTACTAGTTTAAATAAAGATTCCTTTGACCTCGTCAAAGTTAAAGGTAAGCATTACTATATTTATAACTATATTGGACACTTAAATGATATGAAAAATGTTTCAATAATTTTAAGTTATCCCAAAGAATCCTTTCAAAAAGAAGGTTCTTTAAAAGCATTTATATCCACAGACCTAGTATTAAAACCTTTAGATATTCTATTTTAAATACACCGACAGGTGGGTTATTGAACCATTCTTCAGAGATTGCAAAAATTATTTAGGTTTAGATAGTTATCAAGTAAGAAGTGAAAGAAGTATCCTTCGATATCTTACTATAATGTTTATAACCTATACTTATTGTAAGTTATACTCAAGCAAAACTTTACAATTCAATACAGGGTTAAAATTAGCTAAAAATAATTTTAAAAAAGCTCAAATTATTTTTATTTATTCAGCAGCCTTAAACGGCCAACCTATAGAAAAAATTTTTGAAAATTTAAAAATAGCATAAAATAGTATTTATCTATTTAACTGTAAAATTATTCAATTTAAAATGCACTATTATAGTAGGATAATAATTAGCTACCAAAATTCCCCATTTAGATATTTCCATAGCTCCAGGTTGAGGTTCCCCTGTTTCATAAAGCTTATCTAAAGTCTTATCTAAGTCATCTACAGGATCTCCAATTTCTGATCTATTTTTATCATCATCTGACAATTCATCTAATACATATATGTATTTACCCTCCTTATTTTTTCTAATTACATATAGATATTGTAGTCCTGCAATCCTTTTAGTAGATTTAAAATACTGTCTCATTTTTTTATATTCTTCTAATTCTTTATCACCTTTAACCTGAAATTTACTAAAACTTCCTTCATCAATATCTTCCATGATAATGTTAGCTATTTTATTAGCTCTCATAGAAAGATTGTGTATCATTAATTTATTACTTTTATTGTACATCATGAAAAATAATGAAAGCACAGTAAATAATGCTACTACTATAAATACTAAAGTAATCTTAAAACTCAGCTTCTCCTTAAATTTAATTTTTATCATATTATTCCTCCTAAAGAATATTTTGAACAACTTTTTAATTATATAATAAATTTTATCTTATAATCTAGTATTTTTTAAAATTTATTGTATATTTTTATATTTTTAAAGGTTTAATTGTAATATTTTATAGATTTATGTCTGTTTTGCGTTTGACATGTAAAAAATAAAAAACTATTGATAAAATATTCTATCAATAGTTTTTCGCTTGAAAATTTTAAATTTTTAATATCCTCTTCTCTTCGCTTCTTTTCCACTTTCATTTATGCCTGGTTCTTCTATAGTTGTATTAAAAGAACTTTTAGCGAATTGATTTTGTGTTTTATGACCATTCACTAAATAATTTTCTTTAGTCCATTCTCTTTTATTAGTACTTTTCATAGTATCACTCCTAAACTATAATTTTTCATGAATAGTATATGTTCTTTTCTTTATAAATAATCATTCAAGACTTGTCAAAGATTTTCTAAAATCACCCAAAGAAGCTTTAATAGTCGCATATGCTATTTTCCCTTGGTCTGCTTCAATATCTACTGTAACTGATGCCATTATAATTTTTTCCATAACGTTATAATTAAAATTTCACTATCTTAAAATACATAATGCACTTACATATTATGACTTAACAATTTTGCAAGTAAAAAAACGTATAAGATATAATATTCTATATCTTATACGCTATCTTTCTACTTTTTATACATTTATGCTTACATCAACAACTAAGCATTCTTTATTTTTTTCTAATATAGGTTTTATTAAATCATTTATAAAATCCTCAACTTGACCTGAAGCTCTACCAGTAAACTTAATAGGGTCTATAATTGATAATATTTCTTCACGAGTCATGTAGAAAGATCCATTGTTTATTATTCTTTCTATAAGATCATTATCAAGCCCTTCTTCTTTTACTCGTTTAGCCGCTTCCATAGAAAGTTCTCTTATTATTTCATGTAGTTCTTGTCTATCTCCACCTCTTTTTACAGCTTCCATCAATATATTTTCAGTTGCCATAAATGGTAATTCACGTAATACATGTGATTCTATTACCTTTTTATATACTACCATATTTTCTGATATATTTATATATAAGTTTAGTACTCCATCTAATGCTAAGAAACTTTCTGCAACAGCTAATCTTTTGTTTGCAGAATCATCAAGTGTTCTTTCAAACCATTGTGTTCCGGCAGTAATTGCTGGATTTAAAGATGTAGTTATTACAAATCTACTTAAAGCACTTATTCTTTCAGATCTCATAGGATTTCTTTTATATGCCATAGCAGAAGATCCTACTTGTTTTTTACCAAATGGTTCTTCCATTTCTTTCATACTTTGAAGTATTCTTAAATCATTACTAAACTTATATGCACTTTGCGCAACCTCTGATAAAGTATTAAGTAAAATAGAATCTACTTTTCTAGAATATGTTTGACCAGTTACATAATAAGTTTTATCAAATCCCATTTTTGATGCTACTAATTTATCTAACTTTTTAACTAACTCTTCATCATTGTTGAACAACTCCATAAAACTCGCTTGAGTTCCTGTTGTTCCTTTTACCCCTCTTAATTTTATATTATCTATAACAAATTCTATATTTTCTAAATCTAATAATAAATCTTGCATCCATAATGTAGCTCTCTTACCTACTGTCGTTAATTGAGCTGGTTGAAGATGTGTAAATCCTAGTGTAGGAACATCTTTATACTTTTCTGCAAATTTAGATAAATTATAAAGAATTTTTATCATTTTATTTTTTATAAGCTCAAGAGCATCTTTCATGATTATTAAATCTGTATTATCTCCTACAAAACAACTAGTAGCTCCTAAATGAATTATTCCCTTTGCTTTAGGACATTGAAGTCCGTATGCATATACATGACTCATTACATCGTGTCTAATTTCTTTTTCTTTTTTTTCAGCATCTTCATAATTTATATTTTCTATATTAGATTTTAACTCATTTACTTGTTCATCAGAAATTTTTAAACCTAGTTCTTTTTCACTTTCAGCTAAAGCAGTCCAAAGCCTTCTCCAAGTTTTAAATTTCATATCTTCTGAAAATAAATATGACATTTCAGCGGATGCATATCTACTATTTAACGGTGTATTATAAGAATTTCTTTTCATCCTTGAACCTCCACATACATATATTTTTAAACTTTATATTTATTTTATTCATATTATAACATATGTTTTATAATAAAGTAATATATTTATTCGTTTTTAGTGTTTATGTTTACTATTTTATACATTTAAATAATAAAAAAAAGGCTATAAACAGCCCTTTTTATAATGATTCAATCAATTTTATCATTTCTTCAACTGCTAATGTTTCATCGTCTCCTGATGCTGTAACTGTAACTGTTGAATCTTTAGTAACTCCTAAAGATAAAACTCCTATTAAGCTTTTAACATTAGCTTTTTTATCACCATATTCTAAATATATATCAGATTTAAAAGAAGATGCTTTTTTTACTAATAATGTAGCTGGTCTTGCATGCAATCCTGTAGCATTTTTAATTATTGCTTCCTTTTTTACCATGTAAAATCACCTCTATAAAATTATATTTTATTGTATATTTTCATTATATCATTATATATAAATATTTCTCAACTTTTTGACATGTTTTACGCTAAATTATTCATAAAATCCTCTATTATATTTAATCCTTCTTTTATATTTTCCATTGAATTTGCATATGAAAGTCTTATATATTCATCAGCACCAAATGCGATTCCTGGAATTACAGCTACATTTCTAGTATTAAGTAGTTCACTTGCAAAATCCATAGATCCATTTATTAAAACTTCACCATTCTTTTTACCATAAAAATTTGACACATTTAGCATTATATAAAACGCACCTTCAGCATTTATACAAGATACATTTTTCATAGCATCTATTTTTGACAGCATATAGTTCTTTCTATTTTCAAATTCTCCTACCATAGCATATAAACTATCTTGTGGACCTGTTAAAGCCTCAAGTGCTGCATACTGTGCTATAGAGTTAGGATTTGAAGTAGTGTGACTTTGTATACTAGACATTAATTTTGTAATATCTTTACTAGCCGCAACATATCCTATTCTCCATCCAGTCATAGCATAAGATTTAGATACACCATTAATTACAATTGTTCTTTTAAATGCATCTTCATTTAAACTAGCTATACTAATATGTTTATTATCCCCATAAATAAGCTTTTCATAAATTTCATCTGCTATTATAATTAGATCATTTTCTTTAGCAAAATTAGCTATTTCTAATAGTTCATCTCTTGAATATATAGCACCAGTTGGATTATTCGGGCTATTTAAAATAATAGCTTTTGTTTTTTCACTTAATGCATTTTGTAATGATTTTGCTGTATACTTGTAGTTATCTTCTCCACTATTATGTACAAAAACAGGTACACCATCATTTAACTTTATAAGTTCTGGATAACTTACCCAATAAGGTGTTGGCACTAAAACTTCATCTCCTGGATTTAATATAGCTGAAAAAACATTAGCTAAACATTGTTTAGCTCCTGTGGAGATTATTATATTATCTATATCATACATTAAATTATTATCTTTTTTAAATTTTTCTACAATAGCTTTTTTTAATTCTGGTATTCCAGAGGCAGGTGTATATCTAGTACATCCATTTTCTATAGCCTTTATAGCTGCTTTTTGTATATTTATAGGAGTATCAAAATCAGGTTCTCCAACACCAAAGCTTATAATATTTTTCCCTTGTTTACTCATTTCTTTAGCTTTAGCCGTTATAGATAAAGTTAAAGATGGCGAAATGTCTTTAGCTTTTTTTGACAATATCATTATATTATCCTCCATGTAAATTGTATTTTATATAAAACTATTAATATTATAACTACATTATATTCTATAAAAAAAATAAAAACCCTTTTTATTATATTAAAATTAATACAATTATAAAAGGGTTCTCATATAATTTAATTATTTTGCATATTCTACTGCTCTAGTTTCCCTGATAATATTTACTTTAATTTGTCCAGGATACTCTAGCTCACTTTCTATTCTCTTAACAATGTTTTTCGACATTTCGATGCATCCATAATCATCAATGTCCTCTGGTTTAACCATGATTCTAACTTCTCTTCCAGCTTGTATAGCATAAGATTTTTCTACACCTTCGTATGAATTTGCTATTTCTTCAAGTTTCTCTAGTCTCTTGATATAAGCTTCTAGAGTTTCTCTTCTTGCACCAGGACGCGCTGCTGATATAGCATCAGCTGCTTGAACAAGGATAGCTTCAATTGAATCGTATTCAACATCTCCATGATGTGCAGCTATAGCATTAACAACTATAGCAGATTCATGATACTTCTTAGCCATTTCTGAACCTATAAGTGCATGAGGACCTTCTACTTCATGATCCACTGCTTTACCTATATCATGTAATAAACCAGCTCTTTTAGCTAGAGTTGGATCCATGCCTAATTCAGATGCCATAAGACCCGCTAAATAAGCTACTTCCATAGAATGTTTTAACACATTTTGTCCGTAACTTGTACGGTACTTCAATCTTCCCAAAAGTTTTATTAACTCTTGATGTAATCCATGTACTCCTGTTTCAAAAGTAGCTTGCTCTCCTTCTTCTTTAATATCATTTTCAACTTCTTGTTTTGCTTTTTCAACCATTTCTTCTATCCTAGCAGGATGAATTCTACCATCAATTATTAATTTTTCAAGAGCTATTCTTGCCACTTGTCTTCTAATAGGATCAAATCCAGATAAAATTACTGCTTCTGGAGTATCATCTATTATAAGATCAACACCTGTTAAAGTTTCAAGCGCTCTTATGTTTCTTCCTTCTCTTCCTATAATTCTACCTTTCATCTCATCATTAGGTAATGAAACTACATGAACAGTACTCTCTGCAACATGATCAGCAGCACATCTTTGTATTGCTGTGGAAATGATTTCTTTTGCTTTTTTGTCGGCTTCTTCTTTTGCCTTATTTTCCATATCCTTAATCATTATTGCAAGATCATGTTTAATTTCTTTTTTAGTTTCTTCTAATAATAATCCTCTAGCCTCATCTGAAGATAAGTTTGATAGCCTTTCTAACTCTTGTCTTTGCTTTTCATAGAGTTCATCTATACTAGTTTCTTTCTCATTAATATCTTGCTGCTTTTTATTTAAGGCTTCTTCTTTACTTTCAATAGCCTCACTTTTCTTGTCTAGCAGCTCTTCTCTTTGAATAATTCTTCTTTCTAATCTTTGAATTTCATTACGTCTTTCCCTAGATTCTTTTTCAAAATCATTTCTAATTTTATGAACTTCCTCTTTTGCCTCTAAAATTGCTTCTTTCTTTTTTGCCTCAGCATCTCTCTCAGCATCTACAATTATCTGCTTAGATTTAACTTCAGCTTCAGCAATCTTAGCTTGTGAAATATTTTTTCTTACATATATTATTACAAATATAGCAATTAAAATTGTAATAATCATCAAAGGGTAAATATAAAACGAACTACCCAAAACAACACCTCCTTACTTTAGCTTTAATACAAAAATTCAGCGTCATCGAAGTTTTAGAAAAGGTGTTATGTTTCCTTATATATTAATTATTCATAATATGTTAAACCAGTATTTGTATTCATTTTATATTATTTTTAAATTCATGTCAAGTTTATGCAAAAATTGCTAATAAATTTTTATATTACAAAAGTAACATCTACTTATTTCTATTTTAAAATAAGTAGATGTTACTTCTTGTACTTATATTAGTTTTCTATTCCTTTATTTTTTCAGGATTTTCTTTTGATTTTTTGTTTTCATTTTCATTTCTCAATTTAAGATTATGTTTAGCTCTTATTTGATTTTCTACTTCAACTAAGATATTAGGATTTTCTTTTAAGAATTGTTTAACATTTTCTCTTCCTTGTCCTAATCTAGTATCTTTATAAGAGAACCAAGATCCACTCTTTTGAATTATTTCATTGTCTACTCCTACATCAAGAACATTACCTTCGTAAGAAATTCCAGTACCATACATTATATCAAATTCCGCCTGTTTAAAAGGTGGTGCTACTTTATTTTTAACTACTTTTACTCTTGTTCTATTTCCTAAAAATGCATCACCTTGTTTTATAATTTCTATTTTTCTTACATCTAATCTTACAGAAGCATAGAATTTTAATGCTCTACCACCTGGTGTTGTTTCTGGATTTCCAAACATTATGCCTACTTTTTCTCTTAACTGATTTATAAATATAGCAGCACATTTTGATTTATTAATAGAACCTGTTAATTTTCTTAATGCTTGTGACATAAGTCTTGCTTGAAGACCAACATGAGAATCTCCCATTTCACCTTCAATTTCTGCTTTTGGAACTAATGCAGCTACTGAGTCTACAACTATAACATCAACAGCTCCGGATCTTACTAATGCTTCGCAAATTTCTAAAGCTTGCTCTCCAGTATCTGGTTGAGAAACTATTAAGTTATCTATATCTACTCCAAGTGCTTTTGCATACACAGGATCTAATGCATGTTCTGCATCTATAAATGCAGCAGTACCCCCAGCTTTTTGTGCTTCAGCAACAATATGTAATGCTACAGTTGTTTTACCTGATGATTCAGGTCCAAAAATTTCAATAATTCTTCCTCTAGGTATACCACCAATTCCTAAAGCTATATCTAGAGATAAACTTCCTGTAGATATTGCCTCTACATTAAGAACTTGTTCTTCTCCAAGTTTCATTACCGAACCTTTTCCAAATTGTTTTTCTATTTGAGTTAAAGCAGCTTGTAGTGCTTTCATCTTTTCAGTATTCATATCATCCCCTAAGGGTTCACTCTCCTTTCAAACGAACATGTGTTCTTACTAAAGTATAACCTATATATAATTTATAGTCAAGTATATATAATAATAAGTTCCTACGTATATATTAGGAACTTATTATTATTAGATAGATAAATTGTATTAATGACTTGGGCTAATTACCTTGCGATTTTTCACAAAATAATCAATTCCTGAAATAAGTGTAATAAGAACTGCTAAAGATATAGATATATATGTAACATATCTCATGTAACTTGCAGTATATATTAGACTAATTAAACATAGAATTATTGCGATTATTTGAATAACAGTTTTAATTTTTCCCCACCAACTAGCAGCAATTACAACACCTTCTGAAGCAGCAACTGCCCTTAGTCCCGTAACAGCAAATTCTCTAGCGATAATTATCATTACCATCCAAGCAGGTATAACACCATACTGTACTAAAGCTACTAATGCTGCTGTTACAAGCAACTTATCTGCTAAAGGATCCATAAATTTTCCAAAGTTTGTTATTTCATTTCTACTTCTAGCAATATATCCGTCTAATTTATCTGTTAAAGCTGCAACCACAAATATAACAATTGCTATTAATGTGTTTGTTGGACTACTTATGGATATAAATATTAAAAAAATCGGTACTAATATAACTCTAAGTAATGTAAGCTTATTGGCCAGATTCATCACACACAACTCCTATTAAATCATATTCTAATGCATCAGTTATTTTTATATAAATAAACTCACCTACATTTAATATTTTATCACATTTGAAGAAAATTGCACCATCAATTTCAGGTGTCATTTGATAATTTCTTCCTATCCAATATTCATCATTATGCCCTTCAATTAGCACTTTATACACTTTTCCTATTTTATTCTTATTCTTTTCTTTAGAAACTTGTTGTTGTATAATCATAAGTTCTTCTAATCTAGACTCTTTAACTTCTTCACTTAATTGATCTTTCATTCTTGCTGCTGCTGTATCTTCTTCTTGGGAATACTTAAATACACCTAAATTATCAAATTTAATCTCTTTTATAAATTCCTTTAACTCATTAAATTCATCTTCAGTTTCTCCAGGGAATCCAACTATAATTGAAGTACGAAGACATAAATCTTTAATCTCACTTCTCATTTTTCTTATATTTTCACTTATAATTTCTTTGGTACTTCTTCTATTCATTCTCTTTAATACTGTGTTGCTTACATGTTGTATTGGAATATCTAAATAATTACATACTTTATCATTGTTTTTAATTTCTTCAATAAGCTCATCTGTAATCTCTTCTGGATAAGTATATAATACTCTAATCCATTCTATAGCCTCAATTTCTGATATAGCTCTAATTAACTCTGGTAGTTTATTTTCATTATATATATCCCTACCATATATAGCAGTATCTTGTCCTACTAAAATAAGCTCTTTAACTCCCATTGCTGCAAGTTCTTTTGCTTCCTTCACAATACTATCTATACTTCTACTTCTGTACTTACCCCTAATTTTAGGTATGATACAATATGTACAGAAGTTGTCACAGCCTTCTGATATTCTTATATAAGCAACATGTTTATCAGTTGTTAAAATTCTTTTTCCTTCATTTATAGAAACATCACTATATTTACATTGACAGATTTTATTATGATTTTCAAAGAATTCATCTATATGATTTTGTATATTTGCATAATCATTTACTCCAAGCATAATATCTATTTCTGGAATAAGTTCTTGTAATTCTTTAGAATATCTTTGAGTAAGACATCCAGTTGCAATAATCATTTTACAGTTCTTATCTTTATATTGAGCCATTTCTATAATCGTATCTATAGACTCTTGCTTTGAAGTTTCTATAAACCCACAAGTATTTACAATAATTATATCAGCTTCATTAGGATTATTAACTATTTCATTTTTTTCATTTAATTTACCTAAAAGCAACTCCGAATCTATTCTATTTTTATCGCATCCTAAACTTATAAGTCCTATTTTGTATCTATTCACTAAATTTCCTCCTTAAATATGTACCACTATGTATTTGTCATAAAATTAATTTTAAATGTAATATAGAATTTTAACAAGTATTATTACTAAATATTTAATTATTATTTTTCAAATCTTCATTATCTAATAATATTTGTCTTGGTTTACTTCCATTTTTACCAGAAATCATCCCCTTATCTTCCATATCATCAATTATTCTAGCAGCTCTATTATATCCAATTTTCAATCTTCTTTGTAATAACGATGTAGATATTTGTCCATTTTCCATAGCAATTTCTATAGCTTCATCTAACAATTCATCACTATCTGAATTTTGTTTTTCCACTTTAGTATTTATCTCATTTATAATATTTTCTTGATACTCAGCTGGTCCTTTTTGATCTTTTACAAAATTCACTATATTTTCTACTTCTTCTTCTGAAATAAACGCACCTTGTATTCTGACAGGTTTAGATTCTCCTACCGGATAAAATAACATATCTCCTTTTCCTAATAGTTTCTCTGCACCAGCCGAATCAATAATAGTTCTAGAATCTATTTGGCTAGAAACAGCAAATGATATTCTAGAAGGTATATTCGCTTTTATTACCCCAGTAATTACATCTACTGATGGACGTTGAGTTGCTATAACTAAATGCATTCCAGCTGCTCTTGCCATTTGTGCAAGTCTTGCTATATACTCCTCTACTTCCCCTGGTGAAACCATCATAAGATCTGCAAGCTCATCTATTATTATTACTATCCACGGTAACTTCTCACTTAACCTGCCTTTCTTAACAAGTTCATTGTATCCTTCTACGTTTCTTACATTGTTTTCAGCAAAAAGGTTATATCTTCTAGTCATTTCTGTTACCGCCCAATTAAGTGCTCCAGCTGCCTTTTTAGGGTTTGTAACTACAGGAATTAATAAATGTGGTATATCATTGTATATATTTAATTCTACTACCTTAGGGTCTACCAAAAGTAATTTTACATCTTCTGGAGAATATTTGTAAATTAAACTAATTATTAAAGTATTAATGCATACACTTTTGCCTGAACCAGTAGCACCAGCAATTAATAAATGGGGCATCTTAGATAAATCTGCAACTACACATTTTCCACTGATATCTTTTCCTACTGCAAAAGCAATATTTTTGTTGAAATTTTTAAATTCATTAGATTCTATAACTTCACTTAAATAAACTGCCGATACAACTTTATTTGGCACCTCTATACCTATAGCACTTTTTCCAGGTATAGGAGCTTCAATTCTTACAGAAGATGCGGCTAAACTTAGTGCTATATCATCAGATAAATGAGTAATTTTACTAACTTTAACCCCTGCACTAGGTTGTAATTCAAATCTTGTAACTGAAGGTCCCTTCGTTACTTGTATAACCTTTGCATTAACCCCAAAACTAGTTAATGTTTCTTCCAATTTAGATGCATAATTAATAAGTTCTTTTTTACTATTTTTATCATATCCATTATTGGTATTACGATTTAATAATTGAGTAGATGGAAATATATATTGTGATCTTATTTCATTTGATTTTTGTTGTATTTCATCATTTATAATATTATTTGACTCTTCTTCTACATAAGGTTTTTTAGAAATATCGGGTTTATTAAACATTTGAGTGTTATTAATAGGTTTATTATCTACTATATTAGGCACAACTTTAGGCTCGTCCATTTTTGATTTTTTATGAACTTTTTCATTATCACTGATTTCTTCCCTATCTGTATCTATATCTTCAGTAGATTTTAGGAAATTAACAAATTTTATCTTATTGTTTAATCCCTTTATAAATGATGAACTAATATCTTTTCCATTCTCATTATCATATATAATATTTTTATCACTTAAAGTGTTTTCAACTTTTCTTTTTTGTATAGTACTTCCTTTAAGCATCATTAGAAGTTCCCCTAAAGAAATTTGCATTATAAAAATGATAGCTATAATATATAGTGATATAAATACTATATATGATCCTATATTACCTAAAAGTTTGTACAAAGGAACATCTACTATATAACTAATAATTCCACCATGAATTATTGATGTTTCAGCAAATATTTTTTTAATACCATCCATAAAATTACCTTCTATATAATAATCTTTAATATGTATCATTTGTATAAACAAAAGAGTATTCAATATAAAAATAAAAATTCCATAGAATCTATTATTGAAAGTTATTTTTCCATTTTTCACAATGTAACTTACACCTACAAATATTATTAATAGTGGAAATATGTACGATCCCATTCCAAACAAACCGATTAGAAGTTTTCTTATACTTTTCCCCAAAATTCCTGAAGAATCACTTGCAAAAACACTTAAAATCATAAGTATTCCTAGTGTAATAAATATTATTCCTTTAACATCATTAGGCATTTGAGAAGATTGTACTGTGTTAGATGCTTTTTTAGAATGTTTATTTCTTTTAGCCAATGGCATCACCTCTTTTTCTTCATTCTACATAAAACTAAATTTTCCTTTTATATTATAATTATAATAAACTAAAACTAGCTAGGGAAACTCTTAGCTAGTTTTTTTACTTTTACTATCAATTATTTCTTCTAATTTATTTATGGCACTACTTAATCCCCCAACTTCGTCTATTAGTCCATAATCAACTGCTTGCTTTCCAATCAAGATTGTACCCATATCATTTAATAATTCATCTGTTTGAAGCATAAGACTTCTAAGTGTATCTTTGTTAATTTTAGAAGTACGTTTTATAAAATCAATGATACGCTCTTGCATTTTATTAAAATACTCAAATGTTTGAGGAACACCTAGTACTAATCCATTCATTCTTATTGGATGAACTATCATAGTTGCCGAAGGTGATATAAAAGAATAATCAGCACAAGTTGCAAGTGGAACACCTATTGAGTGACCACCACCTATAACTAATGATACACTTGGTTTACTTAAGCTACTAATCATTTCAGCTATAGCAAGCCCGGCTTCTACATCCCCACCTACAGTATTTAAAATTATAAGTACACCCTCTATAGCATCATTCATTTCTATATCCACTAATTGGGGAATAACATGTTCATACTTAGTAGCCTTAGATTGTGGTGGCAATACTGAGTGGCCTTCAATTTGGCCTATTATTGGTAGTACCTGAAATCTCTGAGCCTTAATATTTTGATCTTGAATACCTAATTCTTTTATAGAATTAATATTTTGTTGACTGTTTTGATTGTTAGGGTCATTATTACACATAATCATACCTCCTATTTAAAATTAGTTTTAGCTTAGGAGGTAATGAGTATACATTTTAATTTTTTTCTAGATTAAATTCTTTATGAAGAAGATTTATAGCAGTTTCAGTATACTTAGATTCTACCAAACACCATATAGTAGTATGTGAATCAGCAGTCTGAAGTATTTCGATTTTTTCTTTTACAAGTGATTTTAATATTTTTGCCATTACACCTGGTATTCCTCTCATTCTAGAACCTATTATAGCTATTTTGCTACAATTATCTATATAAGAATATTTTATATTAATTGAATTCATAATATTATCAAATTTATTAAGATCTTTTTTGTCTATTGTAAATATTTTTTCCTTAGGAAATACATTTATTAAGTCTATACTTATTAAATTTTCTGCAAGCACTGGCAATAATTCATAATAATTTTCATTTCCTTGATTTTCATCTAAATTAATTCTTATCTGAACTCTATTTGCCATATGTGTTATTCCTGTAATAATATTTGATGCATCTAATGAACCTATATTATCTATCATTGTACCTTTGCATTCACTCATAGTATTCTTTATAGCTAATGGTACATTTCCTTTCATGGCTATTTCAACTGCTCTTGGATGAATGACTTTTGCTCCTTGATCTGCAAATTGGAATACCTCATTATAACTTATTTCTTCAATTAATGAAGCTCCTTTTACTATTCTAGGGTCAGCAGTCATTATACCATCAACATCAGTGTATATTTCTACTTGTTCAGCTTTTAATGCTACTCCTAAAAGTGCTGCTGTAACATCACTACCGCCTCTTCCTAATGTAGTTACAAATCCTTGTTCATTTATTCCTTGAAATCCACAAACAACAGGAACTTTATCTTCCTCTAATAATTTCATTAAGCATTTTGTATCTACATTTTTTACAGATGCATCTGAATAATTTTCATCTGTATTTATTCCAGCCTGTCCACCAGTTAGAGGAATAGCATTTATATTATTTTTACTTAATTCATTTGACATAACAACTGAACTTATAACTTCTCCACAACTCATTAAAAGATCTGTAGCTAAAAGATTATTTTCTTTAAAAGAATCAGTTAACAATTCTAATAATGAATCTGTAGCATAAGGTTCCCCTTTTCTTCCCATAGCCGAAACTACTACTACTGGCTTATAACCAGCATTTATAGCATTGAGTACCTTTTTAACTACTAATTTCCTTTTTTCGTTAGTAGATACTGACGTTCCACCAAATTTCTGTACTAAAATTTTCATAACAGCCTCCAAATAAATAATTATTACTTATACGATTTTTTAAGTCCATTTTCCTCTACATCTATAATTATTGTTTTAGCCCCTATCTTGTTCACATATTCCCAAGGCACTTCTAAAAAACTTTCTGATTTAAAAAATCTAAAGCCTGTATTATTATCATTTATTATTAATAATTTTAGATTACCTTCTTCATCAATTATTATATCATTATTATATACATAATTATATTTTTCGCCATTATTAATATTAATTATTTCGTAATTTTCTATCTCACTGTATAGCTTAACTTTTTCATTCATAAGAATATCCTCCTCACTTTATATCAAAATATATCTATGATATAAAATAAGAATTTATTCTTACTTTATAATAATGATATCTATATGTAAATATATAAATTAACAAAATAAAAAGGCATCTCTGCCCTTCTACTTGCTATTTATCTTCTTTGTTTTCTTCTTGACTTTGTTCTGAATCTTTTATAGCATCTTTTCTTGATAGATTTATTCTTCCCATAGAATCTATTTCTGTCACCTTAACTAATATTTCATCGCCAACAGATACTACATCTTCTACTTTATTAACTCTTTTAACATCTAGTTTAGATATATGAACTAAGCCTTCTTTTCCTGGTAATATGCTTACAAAAGCTCCAAAATTGGATATTTTTGTAACTTTACCTAAGTAAATTTCGCCTTCTTTTACCTCTTTACTATATCCTTCTATCATTTCTAGTGCTTTTCTACCAGATTCATAGTCTTCAGCTGTAACAAAAACAGCTCCATCTTCTTTTATGTCTATTTTAACTCCAGTTTCATCTATAATCTTGTTTATTGTTTTTCCACCAGCACCTATTACATCTTTAATCTTTGAAGGATTTATAGTCATTGTAAATACTTTAGGAGCATATTTTGATACTTCTTCTCTTGGCTTATCTATACAATCATTTATAACTTTCAATATAGTAAGTCTAGCTGTTCTAGCATCACTTATTGCTTTTTTTATACAATCATTAGATAATCCTTCTATTTTAGTATCAACTTGTATAGCGGTAATACCTTCTTCAGTTCCTGCTACTTTAAAGTCCATATCTCCAAAGAAATCTTCTAACCCTTGTATATCAGTAAGAATTTCTTCTTTTGATAAGTCTTCACTAGTAACTAATCCCATAGCTATACCTGCTGCTGGTCTCTTTATAGGTACCCCTGCATCTAATAATGCCAACGTACTTCCACAAACACTAGCTTGTGATGTAGATCCATTAGAACTTAATACCTCAGATACAACTCTTATAGCATAAGGGAATTCTTGTTCACTTGGAATTAATGGTTCAATTGCTTTTTCAGCTAAAGCACCATGACCTATTTCTCTTCTATTAGGTCCTCTTAAAGGTCTTACTTCCCCAACACTATAAGATGGAAAATTATAATGATGCATATATCTCTTTGACGTTTCTTCATCAATTCCATCAAGAACTTGCCCTTCACTTACAGAACCTAGTGTAGCAACACTCATAACTTGAGTTAATCCTCTAGTAAATAATCCACTACCATGAGTTCTTGGAAGAAGTGAAGTTTCTGCAGAAAGTGCTCTAATTTCATCAAAGTTTCTTCCATCTGGTCTTCTTTTTTCGTTTAAAATCATATTTCTAACTACTTGCTTTTGCATTTTATAGATTACTTCACCTATCTCTGCAAGATTATCAGGATATTTTTCACTAAATTCTTCATTAACCTTTTCTTTAACTTCATCAACTGCTTTATTTCTAAGATCTTTGTCAGTAATATACATAGCTTCTTTTATCATATCAAAAGCAAAATCTTTAACTTCTTTTTCAATATCTGAATTAATTTCATGTAATATAAGTTCAGCTTTTTGCTTACCGTATTGTTCCATAACTTTTTCTTGGAAATCAGCGATTTTTTTACATTCTTCAAATCCAAACATTATAGCATCATACATTACATCTTCAGGTATTTCTTCTCCACCTGCTTCTATCATCATTACTCTTTCTTTAGTAGCACAAACAGTTAAGTCTAATATACTTTCTTCTCTTTGTTTTGATGTAGGATTTGCTATAAATTCACCATCAATTAAACCAACTGATACAGTTCCAACTGGTTTTGTAAATGGAATACTCGATAAACATAATGCAAGTGATGCACCATTCATAGCAAGTATATTTGGTAGATTATCTTGATCTACAGATACTACAGTACATACAACTTGAACATCATTTCTATATCCCTTAGGGAATAATGGTCTTAAAGGTCTGTCTATAGCTCTAGCATTAAGAATAGCTCTATCTGAAGGTCTTCCTTCTCTTTTTATAAAGCCACCTGGTATTTTACCTACTGCATAAAGTCTTTCTTGATATTCTATACTTAATGGGAAAAAGTCTATTCCCTCCTTAGGCGCTGATGATGCATTAACATTAACAAGTACTACTGTGTCTCCATAACTTATGTTTAAAGCACAATCTGATAACATACCTAATTTACCAAATTCACCTTTTAATTTTCTTCCGGCAACAGTAGTTTCAAAAACATGGTTCATGAAATAACCTCCCTTCAACATTTATAAATAATAACATTATTTATTATTGACATTTTAAACTAATTTAATAAACATTTTTCTAAAATAATAGAGCGGTACAAGCCCGCTCCGAATTATTTTCTTAATCCTAGTCTTTTAATTAAAGAACGATATCTTTCAATATCTTGTTCTTTTAAATAGTTTAAAAGTCCTCTTCTTTTACCAACCATCATTAGAAGTCCTCTTCTTGAATGGTGATCTTTTTTATGTTCTTTTAAATGTTCGTTTAAGTGATTGATTCTTTCAGTTAATAATGCAACTTGAACTTCTGGAGAACCTGTATCCCCTTCGTGTGTTGCGTATTCTCTAATTATTTGTTCTTTTCTAGCCTTTTCCATGTCGTGCACCTCCAAAATTGTAATCCCCATATTCCATGAATACCGCCGGCCAGTCAGTCTTCATAGCATAAGGTTCAAAAGTATTATACCAAATAATTATTAAATTGTAAATTGTTTTTGAAAATGATTTTAAAGTTCGTATTCTATTATATTTTAGATATTTTTACTGGAAGCATACTCTTTATCTTTAGTCAATTGATTGGCTAATTCTTCAATAGAATCAAACTTTTTTTCATCTCTTATTCTTTCATGAAAATATACTTCTAAAATTTCATCATATATTTCTTTTTGAAAATCTAATATATGTGTTTCAATACTTAATTTTTCATCCTTTACAGTAGGATTATAACCTATATTAGTTATCCCTTTATATTTCTTATTATTATAATTTACAGATGTATAGTATACACCGCCTCGTGGCAATACAAATTTCTTATCGTAATCTAAATTTGTTGTTGGAAAGTTCATTTTTCTACCTAACTGTTTTCCATGCATAACTTTTCCCTTTAACATAAAAGGACGATTTAAAAATGTATCTGCCTTTACTATATCTCCTTCAGAAATTAATTGTCTTATTCTAGTACTACTAACTACTTCATTGTTAATTTTAACTGGATTTATTATGTTTAACTCAAATCCTAATTTGCAACTTAATTTCTGTAACAAATCAATATCACCTAAGTTTTTATATCCAAACCTATAGTTAAAACCTACAATAATACCTTTAACATTGTAATGTGTTAACATATTTTCTATAAAGTCTTCTGGTGATATTTTCATAAATATATCATCAAAATTAGCATAGTTAACAATATCTATACCAGCTTTTTCAAGCAGTTTAGTTTTTGTTTCATTATTTATAATAAGTTTAGGTGCTATATCATTGTTGATAACAGTTAAAGGATGATTTTTAAATGTAAACACCATACTTTTAGCATTATTCGCCTTTGCAAGTTCAATAGTTTTATTTATAAGACTCATATGCCCTATATGTAATCCATCAAAGCTTCCTAGTGCTATATAAGTTTTTTCACTTAATGTAGCTCTAAAATTATCTTCATATATTAGCATTGTCCCAACCCCTAAAGTAACAGTTTCTCAATTTTTAATCCTTGATTATTCCTCAATCCAAGACCTAAGAACTTATTATCTTCATTATAAATACGACATAGTTTATTCAACTCTATGGTATTTAAAAGTCTCTTATCAGCAATTCTAACTCCATTAACTAACAATTTTTCAGCTTTTGCATTTACAACAGCCTTATCATATTGACTTAATGCATCATCAATTGAAATAATATAATCTTCTACATTATCTTTAGTTAGATTTTCTAATATTATAGAGTTATCCTTATTAAAGCTACCACTTTGTACTCTCTCAAGATCCCACATAGCTCCTCCGCAGTCAAGCTTATATCCAATGTCATAACATAAACTTCTTATATATGTACCTTTAGAACATTTAACTATAAATTTGACATACGGTATACTAATCTCTAAAATCTCAATATCATATATAGTCACAGGTCTTGCTGCTCTTTCTATTTCTTTTCCTTCACGAGCAAGTTCATACAGTCTTTTACCATTCACTTTTAATGCTGAATACATAGGAGGCACTTGAAGAATATCACCTTTAAATGAATTAATTGCATCTATAATTTCTTCCTTTGATACCTTAACATCTTTAACAGAAAGTTTCTTTCCTTCTCTGTCATATGTATCAGTAATTACCCCCAATTTTAGTTCAGCCTTATATACTTTAAAATCTTTCATTAAATAATCTACTATCTTTGTTCCTTTTCCAATACATATAGGTAATACTCCTTTAGCTAAAGGATCCAACGTACCCGTATGTCCTATTTTCTTTATACCTGTTATTTTTTTGATTTGTCGTACAACATCAAATGATGTTATGCCAACAGGCTTATATATATTTAATATTCCATCCATTAGATCAACTCTTTTTCTATTTCTCTAAGTAAAATTTCTTTAATTTCTTGTAGTTTCTTCTCACTAAAAAATCCTGCTGCTCTAATATGACCGCCACCATTAAATAACTCAGCTATTCTTCTGACATCCACTATATTTTTAGATCTTAAACTAACTTTTGTTCCATTATCAGCTTCCTTAAATAAGATAGCAACTTCTACACTTCCTATTTTGGTGCCTATATTTATAACATCAGAAGTATCTCCTTTTTCTACATCAAACTCTTCTAACATACTTTGAGTCAAATTCATAATACATACTTTATCATTTAATTTCATATACATATTTTCAATAATTTTACCATGTAATTTTAAATTATTAAATTTCATGTTTTCAAAAATATTTCTATGAATTTCAGAAAAATCTATACCATAAGATATTAGATCACCTGCAATTTCATGAGTACGTTTAGTCGTATTAGAATGTCTAAATGATCCAGTATCTGTAACTAATGATGTATATAAACAAGAACATATATTTTTATCTAATGGTACTTGTAATAAATTTAGCAGTTCATAAATAATTTCTGCAACTGCTGCAGCCTTTGAATCAACATAGTTAACATCACCATAATAATCATTACTTAAATGATGATCTATATTAATTAATTTGTAGTTTCTGGCATTTATATCATCATAAAAATTTATTCTTTCCACATTACCACAATCTACAACTATAATTGTATCGGTATTTGGTAAAACTTCACCTATGCTTGTGCTTATTTCTTTTGAATAAGGTAAAAATTTAAATGTTTCTGGTAAATCTTCTTTAGAAATCACATATGTTTCTTTGCCTAACTTAAGAAGCCCTTGCATTAATGCAAGGGAGCTTCCTATTGAGTCTCCATCGGGAGAAACATGGCAAGTAATTCCTATTTTTTTACTTTCTTTAATGCTAGTGATAATACTATCTATTATCATTTTTTTTATTCCCCTTTAAATTACTTAAAAGATCATTTATGTGCATTCCATGTTCTATACTCTCATCTAGTTCTAATACTATTTCAGGAGTATATCTTAACTTTACTCTATGACCTACTTCACGTCTTATAAATCCTGCAGAACTCTTTAATGCTTCAAGAGTTTCTTCCTTTGAATTATCGCTACCAAAAATACTTATAAATACTTTTGCATATCTTAAATCATTTGTAACTTCAACTCTTGTAACACTCACCATAGCAGTAAGTCTAGGATCATGAATATCGTCTCTAATTATATTGCTAATTTCTTTTCTTACTTCTTCATTTATTCTTCCAAGTCTATATTTAGCCATATAATATTCTCCCTTCAGCTATTTTATAAGTTTTTAGGTTTTATTTCTTCCATAGTAAAGGCTTCTATTATATCTCCTTCTTTTATATCATTAAACTTCTCAACAGATAGTCCACATTCATATCCTTTTGCAACTTCTTTGGCATCATCTTTAAATCTCTTTAATGATGAAATTTCTGTTTCAAAGATAACAATACCATCTCTTATAATTCTAACACTACTATCTCTTGTGATTTTACCATTTAATACATAACAACCTGCAATAGTTCCAACACTTGAGATTTTGTATACAGCTCTAACTTCTGCTGAACCTAATACTAATTCTCTATATTCAGGTTCTAACATACCTACCATAGCAGCTTTTATATCATCTAAAGCATCATATATTACTCTATAAGTTCTTACATTAACTCCTTCTTTTTCAGCAAGAATATTTGCATTATTAGAAGGTCTAACATTAAATCCTATTATTATAGCATTTGAAGCTGCTGATAAAGTAACATCTGTTTCGCTTATAGCTCCAACAGCTCCGTGTATAACTCTTACTTTTACGGAATCTGTTGATAATTTTTCAAGAGATTGTGTAACAGCTTCAACTGATCCTTGAACATCTGCTTTAACTATTACATCAAGTTCCTTAACTTTTCCTTCTTGAATTTGATTATATAAATCTTCAAGTGAAACTCTATTACTTGATTGAATGCGTTCAGCTCTTAATTTTTCTTTTCTCTTATCAGCCATATTTCTCGCTGTTTTTTCATCTTTAACTACGTTAAATCTATCTCCAGCAGCTGGTACTTCTGAAAGTCCAAGTATTTCTACTGGTATAGATGGTCCTGCAACCTTAATATTTTTTCCTTTATCATCAAACATAGCTCTAATTCTTCCATATGTATTACCAACTATGATTGAGTCTCCTACTTTTAATGTACCATTTTGAACTAATAAAGATGCAACTGGGCCTCTTCCTTTATCTAATTTAGCTTCTATTACAGTACCCTTTGCTTTTCTTTCTGGATCAGCTTTTAATTCTTCAACCTCAGCTGTTAATATGATCATTTCAAGTAATGAATCTAATCCTTCTTTTGTATGAGCTGATACTGGAACAGTTACAACATCTCCACCCCAATCTTCAGGGATTAAGTTGTGTTCTGTTAATTCTTGTTTAACTCTCTCTATATTAGCTCCTGGTTTATCAATCTTATTTATAGCAACTATTATAGGTACTTCTGCTGCTTTACAGTGATTTATTGCTTCTACAGTTTGAGGCATTATTCCGTCATCAGCTGCTACTACAAGAATAACTATATCAGTAACTTGTGCTCCTCTTGCTCTCATAGTTGTAAAAGCTTCATGTCCTGGAGTATCTAAGAATGTTATTTTTTCACCATTAATTTCAACAGTATAAGCACCTATATGTTGAGTTATTCCACCCGCTTCTGTTGATGTAACTTTTTCTTTTCTTATAGCATCTAATATAGATGTTTTACCGTGGTCAACATGACCCATTACAGTTACAACTGGTGGTCTTTTTTGTGTTCCAAAATCTTCATTTTCTTCTTCTGATTCTTGAGTTAACGTTTCATCTTCTTTTTGCATTATAACAGCATTAAATTTTTCTGCTAATTTTTCTGCTGTACTTAAATCTAATTCTTGATTTATAGCTGCCATTACACCCATAAACATTAGTTGTTTTATAACTTCAGTTGTAGGTTTATTTAATTTATCAGCTAATTCTTTAACAGTAATAGTATCTTCCATTTCTATAACTATTTCTTCATCTGTATCAGATTCTGTGTTGTTTTTATCGTTTCTGTTATCCCTTTTACGATCTTTATTTTTATTCTTAGCCTTTTTAATTTCTTGTATAGGTTCTTCATATTCAGCCGCAACACTTCTATCTGATTTTTCTTCATCGCCGAATATTTCCTTTATTAACTCCGCATCTTCTTCATCCAATACGCTCATATGATTTTTGACTGTTATGCTAAATTCGCTTGAAAGTACATCTATAAGTTCTCGGCTAGATATATTTAATTCTTTCGCTAATTCATAAACTCTTGTTTTAGCCAAAACATTCACCCCCAGTTAGTATATTAAAATATATTTATATTATATATTTTTTTATTGATAATCATTTACGCAAAATTTTAAGCTGATATTAAATTTATTTTACTCTAAAATCTTACTTTTTAATTTTTCATAGATTTCTTCATCTATTTTGATTCCTAAATTGCGTTCTAATCTCTTTGTCTTGAACGCTTTTTCAAGACACTCTAGATTTCTACAAATATATGCACCTCTGCCAGGCTTTTTACCTGTTAAATCTACGGATAATTCATTTTCTTTATTTTTTACAACCCTTATTAATTCTTTTTTAGGTTTCATTTCTGAACATCCAGTACACATTCTATTAGGTATCTTTTTTATCTTCATAATCAAGACCTACCGCCTTTCTCAAGAACTTAAGCTTCCACTTGAGACTCACTTTTTATGTCTATTTTCCATCCAGTTAATTTTGCTGCAAGTCTAACATTTTGACCTTCTTTACCTATTGCTAATGATAACTGACCATCTTCTACTACTATTTTAGCAGACTTGTTTTCTTCGTCAATTTCTACGCTTACTACTCTTGCCGGACTTAATGCATTAGCAATATACTTTTCAGGATCTTTATCCCATTTTATTATATCTATTTTTTCATTTTTAAGTTCAGTTACAATATTTTGAACTCTCATTCCTTTTGGTCCAACACATGCTCCTGTAGCATCAACATTTTCATCATTAGAGTATACAGCAATTTTTGTTCTTGATCCTGCTTCTCTTGCAATACTCTTAATTTCAACTACACCTTCATATATTTCTGGAACTTCTAATTCAAAAAGTCTTTTAACTAATCCAGGGTGCGTTCTAGAAACCACTACTTGAGGTCCTTTTGTAGTATTTTTAACTTCTACTATGTATAATTTTAATTTGTCATTAAAATTATACTCTTCACTAGGTATTTGCTCATTAGGCCCAAGAACTGCTTCTGTTTTTTCTAAATCAACAAAAACATTTCCCTTATCTTTTCTTATAACTGACCCTGTAATTATATCAAATTCTTTAGCTATAAATTCATTATAAATTACTTTTCTTTCAGCTTCTTTTATTCTTTGAATTACTACTTGTTTAGCTGTTTGTGCAGCTATTCTTCCAAAGCTTTTAGGAGTAACTTCTAAATCAACTATATCTCCCATTTCATACTTAGGATTAATTTCTCTTGCTTCTTCTAAAGAAATTTCATTTATAGTTAGTGGATCTTCTTCGATTCTCTTTTGAGCATATACATGAATTTCTCCATTTTCTCTATCAATCGTTACTTTTACATTTTGTGAATTCCCGCCAACTTTTGCATAATTTTTTTTGTATGCTGATACTAGAGCATCCTCTACAGTATCAAATAATAATTGTTCTTCGATTCCCTTTTCTTTTACGATTTCTCTTAGGGCCTCAATAAATTCAGCATTCATTACTCGAACCTCCTAAAACTCCCCTTTTAAAATGATTTTTTTTATTCTATCTCTTGGAATACTTATATTTTCATTATCTTTTTCTATTGTTACACTTTCATCATTAAAGCTTAACAGCTTTCCTTGGTGTTCCCTACTACCTTCAAATAGTTTTGCTAATTTTATAACTATTTGATTATTTATATATTTATGTAAATGCTCATCAGTATGAAGTACTCTTTCAATACCTGGCGAAGATACCTCTAGGTAATATCCATCTTCTATAGGATCTTTTTCATCTAGCATATCGCTTACTTTTCTACTGACTTTTTGGCAATCTTCTAAATTTATTCCTTTTGAACTATCTATATATATTCTAAGATAATTTTCATTTTGTTCTCTTACATACTCTATATAATATAATTCATAGTTTAATCCTTCTACTATAGGTCTAACTAATTCATTAATTTTATCAATGTTTATTAAATTATTTTTCATCAACAACCCTCCTTGACTCTAGTTTTAGCAATTTCCTAATAAATAAACAAATATTAATGAAAAACGCAACAAAATAGTTGCGTTTTTACAAATATAAAGAGTGGGTCATAACCCACTCCTATGCTAAAATTTATCTGCTAAGTATTTCTACTTCATTTTAACATACAAAATACCCTATTTCAAGGGATAAAGTAAATGAAATTACATTATATATACGTTAATACAATCTTTTATTAAAAAAGCGATAATTGGTTTGTTTCTGGTAATCCTTTTAAACATCCATGTTCACTTAAAGCTTCGACAACTGTCTTTGATACTTTGGATCTTTTTCTTAAATCTTCTTTTGAAATAAATTCTCCCTTTTCTCTAGCTTCAGCAATACTTTTAGCCGCATTTGTTCCTACTCCTGCAAGTGAACTAATAGGCGGTCTTATATCATCATTCTCTATTAAAAATTTAGTTGGATGTGATTTATATACATCTACCTTCAAGAATTTTATATTTCTTTTATACATTTCAAAAGCTAATTCTAAATTAGTTAATAATCCTTTATCTTTTTGAGTTATATTATTTCCAAGAGCATTTATTTCATCAATTTTTCTTTTTACAACATCTTCACCTTTTACAATTAAATCTGCATCAAAATCATCGATACCTCTTACCGTAAAATATGTAGCATAATAAGCTTGAGGATAATACACTTTATAATATGCTATTCTAACAGCCATCATTACATATGCAACTGCGTGCCCTTTAGGAAACATGTATTTTATTTTCTTACAAGATTCTATATACCAATCTGGAACCTTATGTTCTCTCATTAAAGCTTCATGTTCTTCTGTAAGTCCCTTACCTTTTCTTACCTTTTCCATTATTGTAAAAGCTTCTTTAGGAGGTAATCCTTTATGAAGAAGATATACCATTATATCGTCTCTTGTCGCAATACAATCTTTAAGTGTTGTATATCCTTCTTTTATAAAATATTGAGCATTATTTAACCATACATCGGTTCCATGTGAAAGTCCCGATATTCTTACAAGATCTGAGAATGTTTTTGGTTGTGTATCTACTAACATTTGTCTTACAAATTTAGTTCCAAATTCAGGTATACCATAACATCCAACAGGACACTCAAGTTCTTCTGCTGTTATTCCTAAAGCTTCTGGAGATGTAAACAAACTTAGTACTTTTTCATCTCCTATAGGTATAGCAATAGGATCTAATCCTGTTGTATCTTTTAACATTCTTAAAACCGTAGGATCATCATGTCCCAATATATCTAATTTTAAGAGTCTTCCACTTATAGAGTGATAATCAAAATGAGTAGTTATTATATCTGAATCTGAATCATCTGCCGGATGTTGTATAGGACAAAAATTATATATCTCATTATCACTAGGAACAACCATAATTCCACCTGGATGTTGTCCTGATGTTCTTTTAACTCCTGTACAGCCTTGAGTTAATCTTTCTACCTCTGCTTGTGATACAATCAAATTTTTTTCATCTAAATATTTTTTTACAAATCCGTATGCAGTTTTATCCGCTATTGTTCCAATAGTACCTGCTTTAAATGTGTGACCTTTTCCAAATAAAACTTCTGTATATCTATGAATATCTCCCTGATTATCTCCAGAGAAATTTAAGTCTATATCTGGTTCTTTATCTCCATTAAAACCCAAAAACGTTTCAAAAGGTATATCATGCCCATTTCTATTATATTCAGTACCACAATTAGGACAATTTTTAGGCGGAAGATCGGCACCAGAAGAAACAGATCCATCTGTAAAAAATTCACTATTTTTACAATTAGGACATACATAATGTGGTGGTAATCCATTAACTTCCGTGATATCAGACATAGTAGCAACAAGAGATGAACCAACAGATCCTCTTGAACCAACTAAATATCCATCTTTAAGAGATTTTGCAACTAATTTATGAGCTATTAAATATAACACGGCATATCCATTATTTATTATAGAATTTAATTCTTTTTCTAGTCTATCATGTACTACTTTAGGTAGAGGATTTCCATATATAGAATAAGCTTTTTCTAATGTCATATTTCTTATATCTTCTTCTGCCCCTTCAATTTTAGGAGGAAATGTTTCATCCGGTATAGGTTTTACCATTTCAACTTCTTCAGCTATCTTTTGAGGATTATATATAACAACTTCCTTACATGCATCTTCTCCTAGATATTCAAATTCCTTCAACATTTCATTAGTAGTTTTTAAATATAATGGTGGTTGATCTTCTGCATCAGAAAACCCTTGACCCTTCATAAGTATCTCTCTAAATTTTGCATCTTTAGGATCTAAAAAATGTACATCTCCAGTAGCTACAATAGGTAATCCATTTTCTTTACCCAAATTATATATTTTTCTATTAACTTCTTTTAGTTGCTCTTCACTTTTTACTATTCCTTTTTTAAGCATAAATTCATTATTCATTATAGGTTGTATTTCTAGATAATCATAAAATTTTATCATTTGTTTTAATTCTTCTTGACTTTTACCCTCTAAAACAGCTTTATAAACTTCTCCAGCTTCACAAGCAGAACCAATTATAAGTCCTTCTTTATACTGTTCTATTAAACTTTTGGGCATTCTAGGTTTTCTAAAAAAATAATCTAAATTTGAATATGAAATTAATTTGTATAAATTTTTTAGACCAACTTGATTTTTTGCGAGAATTATTAAGTGATACGTTGGAAGCTTTTTTACATCAATATTTCCTAAGAATTCCTTATTCAATAAGTCTAATGATGTTATTTTCATATCATCTAATAGTTTAAAACAACATAAAAGAATATCTCCTGTAGCTTTTGCATCATCTACAGCTCTATGATGATTTTCAAGGGAAACTCCTAAATGTTTTGCAATAGTATTTAACTTATATCTTTTCAATTCAGGAAATAAGAATTTTGCTAGTGGAACTGTATCCATAATCGTATAATTAATATCCATATTTAAATCATTGCAGTTCTTTCTAATAAAAGACATATCAAAATTTGCATTATGAGCAACTAAAACTGAATCTCCACAAAACTCCATAAATTTAGGCAATACACTGTTTATTGTGTCTGCATTTTTAACATCATCATTTGTTATACTCGTAAGTTCTGTAATATTGTATGGTATTTTAATTTCTGGATTAACAAATGTACTAAAAGAATCTATTATATTGCCATGTTTTATTTTAACAGCTCCAATTTCTATAATTTTATCATACTCACTTGAAAATCCAGTAGTTTCTAAATCAAATACTACAAAAGTATCATTTATTGTTTGTTCTTTAACATTAGTTACAATAGGAACACCATCATTTACAAGATACGCCTCAACCCCATAAATAACCTTAATATTATATTTTTTAGCAGCATCCATAGCGTCTGGATATGCTTGAACTACACCATGATCTGTAATTGCTACTGCTGGATGACCCCACTTTGCAGCTCTTTCAATTAATGATTTAGCAGAAGACATACCATCCATCGCACTCATTTGTGTATGAAGATGTAATTCTACTCTTTTTTCTTCACATGTATCCATCTTTTCAAGTTTGGAAGTTTTAACTATGTCTCTACCCATTACTACAACTTCTCTTGCAAATGAATCATGTACAGCTTCCCCTCTAACTTTACAATGTAATCCTTCTTGTATATCCTCTAATAATTGTTCTGTTTCTTTTGGTTTAGGAAAACATTTTACCGTTATTGAACTTGTATAATCTGTTATGAAAAAAGTTATTATTTTTCTTCCAGACTTAGTTTCAATAATATTAACTTTAAATATATCTCCACATATATTTACTACTCCTGAAGTTTCATTTACATCAATTATATTTGTAATTTCTCCCGAGACATCTCTTCCAAATATAGCATTGGGATTTTTAGCAGTGTGTTTTCTCTTATTATAGTAATTATTTTTATCTGTACTTTTATTATTTTCTTTTTTATCATTCTTTTCACTGGAACTATTACCTGACTTACTTTCCTTTAAAGCATTTTGTATTATCTGTTTTTCTTCTTTTACTTTAACTTCAATATAGTTTGAATCTTTTAATTCTGGATCATATTTTATATTAACTATAGACTTTAATGCAAACATATCAGTTATAACACTTTGTATAATATTACCTAATCGTTTTGTTTCAAATAGTTTACACATAAATTTATCACCTATGCGTAAAACTAAAAGATTTCCCTCAATGCTCCTACTGCTAGTAATAAGTGATTGCTTGCAAACAGGCATAACTTTTGACACATTCTCTACAATATCAATCCAATATTGTTTAGAAATTTCATCTAAACTTATATTAGATACATCTTTATAACATACTAAATCTATATTATTAAATCCCATTAACTTTTTAGAAATTATGGATTTTATTAGCCTTTTTATATCATCATTTATTTCATTAACAGATCTTAATACAATTTTTAATCTATTACTTTTAGTTAGATATTGTACTTTTAATATCTGTATATTGTCAGTATGTACATTTTTGGAATCTAATTCAGTTTTTAATACTTGAACTAAACTAGCATTCATCAATGTTTCCTCCTAATCTAATTGTCTTTAACTTCCAATTTAAACATTGGATTATAATAGGCTATGAAAAATCATAGCCTTAAATCTTTTCTACTTCTTTTACAAGTTCATATATTAAATTTTCTTCTTTTACTTTTCTTAAAATTTTTCCTTTTTTAAAAATTAGCCCTTCTCCATTGCCACCTGCTATTCCAAGATCAGCTTCTTTAGCTTCACCAGGACCATTTACAACACAACCCATTATAGCAATTTTTATATTTTTATTTATATTACTTAACTTTGCTTCAACTTCGTTTGCTAATTTTATTAAATCAATTTGTGTTCTACCACAGGTAGGACAAGATACAAATTCTATTCCTTCTTTTATATGTCCTGTAGCTTTTAATATCTCTCTTCCAACCTTTATTTCCTCTATTGGATCACCTGTTAAAGAAACTCTTATAGTATCTCCTATTCCTTCTGAAATAAGTGTACCAATACCAATGCTTGATTTTATCGTTCCTCTCCATATAGTACCTGATTCAGTAACCCCTATATGTAAAGGATAATCTACTTTGTCTGAAATCATTCTATAACTTTCAATCATTTGATTAACATTAGATGATTTTAAAGATATAACTATGTCATTAAAATTAATGTCTTCTAAAATTCTAACATGTTTTAATGCACTTTCAACTAATGCTTCTGGACAAACTCCATTATATTTTTCTAACAAATCTTTTTCCAAAGATCCAGAATTCACCCCTATCCTTATGGGTATACTTCTTTCTTTTGCTGCCTTTGCAACCGCTCTTACGTTTTCTATATTGCCTATATTTCCTGGATTTATTCTTAATGCTGATATTCCATTTTCTATCGACTTAAGTGCCAATTTATAATCAAAATGTATATCTGCAACAACAGGAATATTTACAACACTGGTTATTTCTTTTAAAGCCTCCGCAGCATTCATATCTAATACAGCACATCTTGTTATATCACAACCAGCATGTTGTAAATCATTTATTTGCTTTATTGTAGCTTTAATATCTCTTGTATCTGTATTATTCATTGATTGTACAGTTATAGGAGAATCTCCACCAATATATATTTTTCCGATTTTTATTTTCTTTGTTTTTTTTCTAATCATTGTGCATCACCTAATTTTTAAAGTTTAATGGGATATAATACATCCTTTATTGTAACTACAACCATAAGTACTAACAACAAAGTAAACCCAATGGTGCTTACAGTACCTAGTTTATCTCTATTTATACGTCTTCTTGTTATTATTTCATATAAAGAAACTAATGCCCAAAAACCATCTAAAGCAGGAATTGGTAATAGATTGAATATACCTAACTGTATACTTATAAATGCTGAAAATATAACTAAATTTACAAGCCCAGCTTTTGAAACAGCCCATGTAACTCTTAGTATAGTTACTGGTCCACCAATATCCTTTTTAAGAGATGCCTTTCCTTTAAAAAGCATACCCAATGATTGAAATGTTTGTTTTACTGTTGAATTAGTCTGTCTAATACCATATGAAACTGCTTGAGTAAAGCTTGGTTTTTCCAAAGCAGAGGAATATACCCCTAACATATAGGTACCATCTTTAGCATTTTTCATAGGTCTTACAACAATAGTTTTTTGCTCATTATTTCTTTGCAACTCTATATTTAAAGGTTCACCTTTAGATATAGTAACCTGACCCATCACATCTTCCCAAGTACTTATTTTATGTTTGTTTATTTCTAATATTCGATCTCCTGGTTGAATACCTGCTTTAACAGCAGGGCTTTGTGGTATTACTTCACTTACAACAGGAATTAAAAAGCCTTTTAAATATCCTACAACCGCAAACAGAACTATAGCTAATATAAAATTCATTATAGGTCCTGCCGCTACAATACTTAATCTTCTTAGTGGTGATTTATTTGAAAATGATCTTTCATCTTCACTATCACCTTCTTCACCTAGCATTTTAACATAGCCACCAATAGGTATTAATCTAAATGCATATAAAGTTTCTTTTCCTCTTATTCCAAATAATTTGGGGCCCATTCCTATAGCAAATTCTTCAACCTTTACACCATTTAATTTTGCTAAAGTAAAATGACCAAACTCGTGGATTATTACCAAAATACTAAAGGCTAATATTACCCAAATAATATTCAATAGAGCATTCAAAAAAACTTCCCCTCCTTAAACTAAATATTATATTTACTTTTTATAAATGATCTAACTTTAAACTCTGTATCTAAAATAGTATGTAAATCTACTAAGCACTTATTCTCAAATTTATTCATGCATTCTTCAATAATGTCTACTATTTGAAGATATCCTATTTTTTTATCTAAAAATAAACTGACAGCTTCTTCATTTGCTGCATTTAGAATTGTAGGCATTATACCTTTTGCTCTACCTGCTTCGTATGCCAATTTCAATCCTCTAAATTTTTCAAAATCTGGTTTTTCAAAAATTAAGTTTCCCATTTCATAAATATCCAAATTTTTAATTACAGATTTACTTCTTTCAGGATAATTAAGTGCATACTGTATAGGAAGCCTCATGTCAGTAGTAGCTAGCTGAGCAATTATACTTCCATCTATGTATTCTACCATAGAATGTACTATACTTTGTGGATGTATAGCCACTTTAATTTTGTCATAATCAACATTAAAAAGCCAACGAGCTTCTATTACTTCAAGCCCTTTATTTATCATGGTTGCCGAATCAATCGATATTTTTTTACCCATATTCCACTTAGGGTGTTTTATAGCTTCTTCTGGAGTAATATTTATTAATTCTTCTTTTTTTCTATTTCTGAAAGGACCCCCAGACGCCGTTAGGTAAATTTTATTTATATCAGTATAAGAATTTCCTTGCAAACATTGATAAATAGCCCCATGTTCTGAATCTACCGGAAGAATTTTAACATTTTTTTTCTTAGCTGCTTCAATTACAAGTTCTCCACCAGTAACTAAAGTTTCCTTGTTAGCTAAAGCTATATCTTTTCCAGCATATATTGCCTCTAAAGTTGGCTTAAGTCCTATCATTCCAACTATAGAAGTTACAACTAATTCAACATCTTCTAAAGTTGAAATTTTTATTAATCCATCCATACCATCTAATATATTGGTTTTAACACTATTAATATGACAATATTCCTTAACTTTATGAAAAGTATACTCATCATTAATAGCACAGTATTTAGGACTAAACTTATTTATTATTTCTATAATCTTTTCATAGCTTTTATATGCAGAAAATGCCATTAATTTGAATTTTTCACTTTCTTTTTCTATAACATCCAATGTCTGAGTTCCTATTGAACCAGTAGCTCCTAAAATACATATATTTCTCATAACTAAACTCCTATCTTAAGCTTAAAAAATGCACTAAAATTTTCATTTATAAACTAAATTTATAGATTTAAATTTAGTTACTTGCATTAACTATACTACAATATTTTATTAAAATAAAGTATGTAAATAAATACTATAGTCCCATTACAATAGTAATGTAATAGTATACTATAACCGATGTAAAAAGTATACTGTCAAATCTATCAAGAATTCCTCCATGACCAGGGATTAAATCGCTATAATCTTTAACACCAACATATCTTTTTATTGAAGATGCAACTAGATCTCCGAACTGACAAACTATACCTGCAAGAATTCCTATAATAAAGAAATTGTAAATTGGTATATTTATTCCTATTTTATTAATTACAAAACCATATAAACCACAGAATAAAGTGCTTCCTAAAAGCCCACCAATAGAACCTTCAATTGTCTTTTTAGGACTAACTCTAGGACATAATTTATTTTTTCCAAAAAACTTTCCAGTGTAATATGCACATGTATCACATAGCCATGAAGAAATAAAAATAGTCCAAATTAAGTAATTTCCATCTTGTTTATTATTAACCAATACAATAAAGCTAAAAAATATAGTTACATAAAAAAAGCCTAACAATGTAACTGCCACATCAATAAAATTATATTTCTCCGATAATACAGGTATACATATCATGATAAATAATGCTAATATTATCATTAAAAATATTTTCTCAAAATCTATGTTTCCATTTATAATTAATATATAATAAAATATAGCTAAAACATATGAAATAATACTTATGGGATTGATTCCTTTTTGCTTCGAAACACTATAGAATTCGTACATTCCTAGTAATGAAAGTATAGCTATAAGTATTTTTAAATACATTCCACCTAAAAATAAAACTATTATTAGTGGAGATAGAATCGCCGCTCCTAAATACCGTTTGTTCATAACTTCACCTCTATTTCAACCCGCCAAAACGTCTATCTCTATTTTGATAGTCATATATAGCTTTGCATAAATCATCTTTTTTAAAATCAGGCCATTTTATATCAGTATACCAAAATTCTGAATAAGCACATTGCCACAATAAAAAGTTACTTAAACGCTGTTCTCCAGCAGTTCTTATAATTATATCTGGATCAGGTAAATTTTTAGTATATAAACATTGTGATATTAATTCTTCATTTATATCTTCTGGAGATAAAGTACCTTCTTGTATTCTTTCTCCAATTTCTTTCATTGCATTTATTATTTCATCTCTTCCACCATAGTTAAGAGCAAGATTTAAAATTAATCCCGTATTATTTCTTGTTGTATTATATGCATTATTTAATTCTTCTTGACATATATTAGGTAATCTACTTATATCACCAATAGTTCTTATAACAACATTTTCTTCATGAAGTTCCTTTAGTTCTTTTTTTAAATATTCTACTAAAAGCTTCATTAATGCCCCAACTTCTTCTTTTGGTCTTTTCCAATTTTCAGTAGAAAATGCATATAAAGTAAGTATTTTTACATCTAACTTACTACATTGTTTTACTATTTCTCTTATAGTTTCTACTCCAGCTTTATGTCCCAATGTCCTAGGAAGTTTTTTTTGCTTTGCCCATCTTCCATTTCCGTCCATTATTATAGCTATATGTTTTGGAATATTATCCTTACTAAGATTGCTTTCTATATTACTTTCTCCCTTTGTAAAGTTAAAAATACTCTTCATTGCTAATTTCCCCTCAATTTTTATATAATTTTTAAAATACCTGCTAAAAGGCAGGTATTTTAAAAATTTAAATTATATGATTTATTATATAGCCATTACATCTTTTTCTTTTAAGCTAATAACTTCATCAATTTGTTTTATGGCTTTATCAGTAATTTTTTGAACTGAATCTTCGCCTTCTTTTGCTTCATCTTCAGTTACTTCATTATCTTTCTTTAGGTTTTTAATCTTATCATTTGCATCTCTTCTAATAGATCTGATAGCTACTTTAGCTTCTTCTCCCATTTTTTTAACCTTTTTAACTATTTCTTTTCTTGTTTCTTCTGTTAATTCAGGAACAATAAGTCTTATAACTGATCCATCATTTGAAGGATTTAATCCTAAATCTGATTGTAATATTGCTCTTTCAATATCCTTAAGAGAATTTTTATCCCAAGGTTGAATTAATAAAACTCTAGGTTCTGGAGAAGATACATTCGCTAATTGATTAATAGGAGTTTCGCTACCGTAATATTCTACTTTAATTTTGTCTAACATAGCTGGATTAGCTTTTCCTGCTTTCATAGATGAAAGCTCTTTCTTTAATACAGATATAGTCTTATCCATTTTTTCTTGTGATTTATTTAAAATATCTTTTATCATGGTATTTCCTCCTTTTTATTTAGATACTATAGTTCCTATTTCTTCACCCATAACTACTTTTTTAATATTATTAGGTTCATCAAGTCCAAAAACTATTATAGGAATATCATTATCCATACACAAAGATGTAGCAGTAGAATCCATAACTTGTAATCCTTTTTCTAATACTTCTATATAAGAAAGTTTGTCAAATTTCTTAGCATCATCATATTTATTTGGATCTTTGTCATAAACGCCATCTACTTTTTTTGCAAGTAGAATTGCATCAGCTTCTATTTCAGCAGCTCTTAAAGCAGCTGTAGTATCCGTTGAGAAATATGGGTTACCAGTGCCTGCTGCAAATATAACTACTCTTTTCTTTTCAAGATGTCTCATAGCTCTTCTTCTTATAAAAGGTTCAGCTACTTCTTTCATCTCAATAGCTGTTTGCACTCTAGTATTAACCCCTATATTTTCTAATGAATCTTGTAATGCTAAAGCATTAATACATGTAGCTAGCATTCCCATATAATCTGCAGTGGTTCTGTCCATTTCTTCTCCGTTTCTACCTCTCCAGATATTTCCCCCACCAACTACAGCTCCTACTTCTATTCCCATATCTACTATTTCTTTTATTTCTTTGGCAATTCTTTGTGTAACATCGAAATCGAATCCAAATCCTTTTTCGCCACTTAAAGCTTCGCCTGATAATTTAAGCATTATTCTTTTATATTTAGATGAACTCATAGTAATATTATACCTCCACAAATTAAAATATTACATTCATTTTATATTTTAAAATTAAATAGCTTTAAAAAAAGAGAACACAAAAGTGTTCTCTATATTTATTTTTAATTATTCACTATTTTTGTTTCATTTGTCTTTGAACTTCTTCTGCAAAGTTCTCTTCTTTCTTTTCAATACCTTCTCCTCTTTCAAATCTTACGAATTTAGAAAGAGTAATAGTTGCTCCAACTTCTTTTGATTTTTCTGCAACTAGTTGTTTTATTGTGTAGTCTGAGTTTTTAACCCATACTTGGTCAACTAGACATACTTCTTTAAGGTACTTTTTAACTCTACCTTCAACCATTTTATCAACTATTTTTTCAGGTTTTCCTTCATTTAAAGCTTGAACTCTGTAGATTTCTCTTTCTTTTTCAAGAACTGTTTGATCTACACTAGTTTCATCTAAGAATAATGGATTTACAGCTGCAACTTGCATAGCTATATCTTTAGCAAGTGGCATTAATACATCGCTTTGTTTTTCACAATCTAATTGTACTAATACTCCTATTTTTCCATCACCATGAACATATCCATTGATTGCTCCACTTTCAACAGCAAGCTTTTCAAATCTTCTTATGTTCATGTTTTCTCCGATTTTAGCTATTAATACAGTTAATGCTTCCTTTACAGTTACATTTGTATCTGCTACATATTTTTCTTCTAGTAATGCTTCAACATCACTAACATTAGATTCAGCAATTTGTTTTGCTAAAGTATTTGTAAATTCTACGAATGATTCGTTAACAGCAACGAAGTCAGTTTCACAGTTAATTTCTAAAACAACGGCAGTTTTGTTGTCTTCGCTTATGTATGTAGTTACTATACCTTCGGCTGCTACTCTTCCTGCTTTCTTAGCTGCTGCAGCTAATCCTTTTTCTCTTAAGAATTCGATAGCTTTTTCCATATCTCCAGCAGTTTCTGTTAAAGCTTTTTTACAATCCATCATTCCTGCGCCAGTTGTTTCTCTTAATTCTTTAACCATTTTTGCAGTAATCATGTATATCACACACTCCTAACAAGTTAATTTTAAATTATTCAGCTAATTGTTCACCTTGGTTTCCTTCGATTATAGCATCTGCTATTTTTGAAGTTATTAATCTTACGGCTCTTATAGCATCATCGTTTCCTGGTATTACATAATCTATTTCATCTGGGTCACAGTTTGTATCAACTATTGCAACTACAGGAATTCCAAGATTTTTTGCTTCAGCTATAGCATTTTTTTCTTTTCTTGGATCTACTATAAACATTGCTCCTAATTTGCTAGCATTTAGGTTCTTTATTCCTCCAAGATTCTTTTCTAATTTTTCTTTTTCATTTCTTAATTTTATAACTTCTTTTTTAGGTAGAACTTCGAAAGTTCCATCTTCTTCCATCTTTTCTAATTCTTCTAATTTGTTAATTCTTGTTCTTATTGTTTTGAAGTTTGTAAGCATTCCGCCTAACCATCTATTGTTTACGAAGTGCATTCCTGATCTTAAGCTTTCTTCTTGTATAGCCTCTTGAGCTTGTTTTTTAGTTCCTACGAATAAAACTTCTTTTCCATCAGCAACTACACTTTTAACAAATTCATATGCTTCTTCAACTTTTTTCACAGTTTTTTGAAGGTCTATGATATAGATACCATTTCTTTCTGTGAATATGTATGGAGCCATTTTAGGATTCCATCTTCTTGTTTGGTGACCAAAGTGTACACCAGCTTCTAATAATTGTTTCATTGAAATAATTGACATTAATATTACCTCCTGTTGGTTTTCTACCTCCATTACTTTGTTGCGAAAAACCCAGAATTTGGGCACCGTTTCACAAATCAAGCAATGTGTGTTTTTCTTCCTTATGTAGTATATCATATGAAGTATTAGCATTCAATAAAAATAATAAAAATCATTAAATATTTTATCAAATTTAACATAAAAATAAGGAATAGACCTTTTTAGCCTATTCCTTTTTATTTTTTCCTATTTTATCTTTTTTAATTCATCTAACAATTTATCATTTAGAATTTTTATATGAGTACCTTTCATTCCTAATGATCTTGACTCTATTACACCAGCACTTTCAAATTTTCTTAAAGCATTTACTATTACTGATCTTGTAATTCCTACTTTATCTGCTATTTTAGATGCTACAAGCAATCCTTCATTTCCATCTAATTCATTGAACACATGCTCTACAGCTTCTAATTCTGAATATGATAAAGTTCCTATTGCTAATTGAACTACTGCTTTCTTTCTAGCTTCATCTTCCATTTCATCATTTTTAGCTCTTAATATTTCAAGACCAACTATTGTAGCGCTATATTCAGCTAATATTAAATCTTCATCTGAAAATAGTCCTTCAAATCTTGTAAGAAATAAAGTTCCTAGTCTTTCTCTATTTCCAACTATAGGTACTATAGTTGAAAGCTTGCCTTCCATTTCTGCTGGTTTTTTTTCATCAAAAGATGACTTACCATCATTTTGAACATTTGAAATAGTTTCATTTATACCTAATAATTTTGAATTAAACTTTTCTGGAAACTTTCTTTCAGAAACAACTTTTTCTTTAACACTTTCACACTCAACACCATTAAAAAATCTATGTCCTAATATTTTTCCTTTTCTGCTTATTATATAAACATTGCATTCTAATACCTCACTTAGTGATCCGCATATATCATCGAATACAACTGGTTCAGCCCCTGTTTTTTGTATTATTTTATTAAGTCTTCGTATCTTAGTTAATAATTCTGAAGCCATTTGTACATCTCCTTTTCAAACCATTTTAATATCATTAATCACTACTGTTGCATGTTCTTGCATTTTTTTAAATATTCCGAATTGTTCCCGTTACTTTAAATTATAATATCATAGTGTCAATTACATTTCAACAGCATATTTTGAAATTTCGACATAAATTTTCGATTTTTAATACCTTATTGGTGAATTTTAAATTTAATATACTATTTTTCAATATTTTCTTTTTGTATCTTCTCTTTACATTCTTTATTGGAACATTCTATATAATTCCCTCTTGATTTACTTTGTTTTTTCACCATAAAACTTCCGCATTTAGGACACTTTTCTTTTACAGGTTCAGACCAACTAACAAATTTGCATTCAGGGTAATTACTACATCCATAAAATCTTCTACCTTTTTTACTTTTTCTAAGCAATATCTTACCACCACATAAAGGACATGGTACATCTATCTCTTCTACTATTGGTTTTGTATTTTTACATTCTGGATAACCTGGACATGCAAGAAAATCTCCAAATCTTCCATGTTTTATAACCATATTTCTTCCACATTTATCACACTTTACATCCGTAACTTTATCTTCTATTGTAATTTTTGCAATTTCTTTTTCAGCAATTTCTATACATTCAATTAACGGAGAATAGAATTCATCAACAACATCTTTCCATTTTTCTTTACCTTCTTCTATACTATCCAACTTGCTTTCCATTTCAGCTGTAAATTCAACATCAACTATTTGTTTAAAATATTCACTCACAATATTATTTACTATAAATCCTAATTCAGTAGGAAGTAACGTCTTCTTTTCTCGTTCTATATATTTTCTATCTAACAAAGTAGATACTATTGGAGCATAAGTACTTGGTCTTCCTATTCCATTTTCTTCTAAAGTTTTAACTAAAGTAGCTTCTGAAAATCTTGCTGGCGGTTGAGTAAAGTGTTGTTTTCCATCTACTTTTTTATCTATAAGAACTTCGTTTTGCTCCAAAGCAGGGAATTTTAAACTATCTTCATCTTCTTCATATTCATATACTTTTTTAAATCCATCAAATTTTACATTTGAACCACTAGCTTTTAAAGTATACTCTCCATTTTTTATTTTTATTGACATTGTATTCATAACACAATCTGACATTTGACTTGCCATAAATCTCTTCCAGATTAGATTATATACCTTATATTGTTCTGGTTTTAAGTTATCTTTTATACTATCTGGACTAAGTTCTATATATGTGGGTCTAATAGCTTCATGGGCATCTTGAATATTTTTCTTTCCCTTAAAATTTCTAATTTCTGAAGGAATATATTCCTTTCCAAAGCTTTCTTCTATAAAGTTTCTAGCATTATTTTGTGCTTCTTCCGCTATACGTACAGAATCTGTTCTCATATAAGTTATAAGACCTATAGTCCCTTTTCCTTTAATGTCGATTCCTTCATATAATTGTTGTGCTACTGACATAGATTTTTTAGTTGAAAAATTCAACTTTCTATATGAATCTTGTTGAAAAGTACTTGTTGTAAAAGGTGGTAGTGGCTTTTTATTTTTAGTAGATTCTTTTATATTGTCAACAATATAATCACCTTTTTTCAACTCTTCAATAATTTCAGTACTTTCTTTTTCATTATTTATATCAATTTTCTTATTATTCTTAGAAGTTAATTTAACTATAAATGTTTTTTGTGAGTTTTGCTTTTTAAGTTCGCATTCTATTGTCCAATATTCTTTAGGTTCAAACTTACTTATTTCATCTTCTCTATCACAAATCATTTTTAAAGCAACTGATTGAACTCTTCCGGCACTTAAACCCCATTTTACTTTTCGCCAAAGTATAGGGCTTATTTTATATCCTACTAATCTGTCAAGAACTCTTCTTGCTTGTTGAGCATCAACCAAGTTTAAATTTAATTTTCTAGGATTTTTTATAGCAGCTTTTATGGCATTTTTAGTTATTTCATTAAATTCAATTCTACATTGAGCATCTTCATCTATTTTTAATGCTTCCGCTAAATGCCAAGATATCGCTTCACCTTCTCGGTCAGGGTCGGTTGCAAGAAAAACTTTATCACTTTTTTTTGCTTGCTTTCTTAATGTACTTAACAATTCCCCTTTGCCTCGTATAGTTATATATCTAGGATCATAATTATTATCTATATCAACTCCTAATTGACTTTTAGGTAAATCTCTTACATGACCCATGGAGGCCGTAACAACATAATTTTTTCCCAAATACTTTCCTATAGTTTTAGCTTTTGCCGGAGATTCTACTATAACTAATTTCTGACCCATACTATCCCCTCCATTAATTAATTCAAGTTGTTTACTATATTACTTATTAATATTATTGAATTATTATGTTTATTTTACACAGTTTTATTATTTCTAACATAATAATTTCCACTTAAACACATTATTTCATCTTTTAACTGCAATTCAAATAATACCTCATATAATTGTTTTATGTCAATATTAGTTAATCGTAAAACTTCATCAAAATGTTTGGGAACACTATTAATATGTTTATACACTTTAATTTCTTCAATACTCATATTTTTAATATTGCTACTAGTTTTTTCAACATAATTCAACCTTAACAAATCATATATATCTTGAATATCAGTAAAAGTATATGCACCATCTTTGATTAAATTATTAGTACCCTTACTTTGTTTAGAAAAAATATTTCCTGGAACTGCAATAACATCTTTTCCTTGTTCTAATGCAGCAGATGCTGTTATTAACGTTCCACTTTTCTTATTAGCTTCTACTACGATAACCAAATCACTCAATCCACTAATTATTCTATTTCTTATTGGGAAATTAAAAGAATATGGTTTTGTTCCCGGTAAAAACTGTGATATAACACATCCATTTTTTATTATATCATTATATAAATATTTATTTTCTTTAGGATATATAACATCTATACCTGAACCTAATACTGCACAGGTATATGAATTATTATCTATACACTTTTTATGAGCTATACTATCTATACCTTTTGCCATACCACTCACTATATTTATATTATTGCTACAAAGATTATCACATATTATATTAGTAACATTTATTCCATAACTACTGCAATCTCTTGACCCTATTATTGAAACATTCTTTGTATTATTTAACTTAGTTATATCTCCCTTATAAAATAACATATATGGAGAATCTTCATAAGCTTTTAATCTTTTGGGATATAATTCGTCTGTTATAGTAACAATATGTATTTGTTCTTCCATTAACTTATTTTTTATAGTAGTTATATTTTTTTCATTCCATGCATTCATTAAAAATTTCTTTATTTTTTCATTAATAAGGTTATTTTTTTCATCACGTGTACTATAATACCATATATTTTGCACATTTTTAAATTTGCTAATCAATTTATTTTTTATATTATATGATAATTTCGCACTTGCAAACCAAATTTCATAATCATTCATAAAAAATTCTCCTACCTATTCTATATAATTTTTTCATTAATAAATTTTCTATATTGTAATGCTTCAATTAAGTCTTCTTTCTCTATATTTTTACTGCCTCTTAAATCTGCAATACTTCTTGAAACTTTTATAATTCTACTATAACTTCTAGTACTCAAATTAAATCTATTATAAATTCTTTCCATAACTCCACTTGCATCATCATCCAATTTACAGTATTTTTTTAACAATCTACCTGTCATTTGAGCATTGCAATAAATTCCATCTTTTCTAAATCTTTTGCGTTGTATATCACGTGCTTTTTCCACTCTTTTTCTTATACTCTCTGATTCTTCATTATTACAACTTCCCTCTAACTTATCATAAGATACAGAATTCATTCCTATAAATATATCAATTCTATCTAATATAGGCTTTGAAAGTTTATTTAAATACCTTCTTCTTTCATAAGGAGTACACATACATTCTCTATTTTCATCTTCATAACCAAAATTGCCACACGGACATGGATTTGTCGAAAAAACCCCCATAAAGTTAGCTGGGTACTCTACGCTTCCACTTGCCCTACTTATTTTAATTACTCTATCTTCAAGTGGTTGCCTAAGCACATCTAATGTCTTTTTATTAAACTCAAGTATTTCATCCAAAAATAATACCCCATTATGAGCTAATGAAATTTCTCCAGGCATCAATTTACTTCCACCTCCCACTAATGATATTTGTGACGAGGTATGATGTGGACTTCTAAATGGTCTTTTTTGAATCAAACCTGAATTTTTCTCTAACTTATTAGATATACTATAAATTTTAGTAACTTCTAGTGCTTCCTCATAGCTTAATTTAGGCAATACTGTAGGTACTCTTTTAGCTATCATTGTTTTACCGCATCCAGGTGGACCAAACATCAATATATTATGTCCTCCTGCAGCTGCAACTTCTATAGCTCTTTTACAACTTTCTTGTCCTAATACTTCTGAAAAATCTATAACTTCAGTACTATTTATTTTATTTTCTTTACATATATAAGGTATTAAATCTCTATATTTTAAAAATTCTATAACTTGAGTCAATGTTTCAAAAGGAAATACTTTTGCATTATGTATAACAGCACATTCATCTGCATTTTGCATAGGAACTATAAATTGAAAAATATCATTATGTATAGAATCTATAACTATAGGAAGAGCCCCTCTTACTTTTTTTAATTCTCCCAAAAGTGAAAGTTCACCGATAAATAAATATTTTTCAATATCTTCACATTGTATCTGATTACTAGCTAATAATATAGCTATTGCTATAGGCAAATCTAATAATGATCCTTCTTTTTTTAAATCTGCTGGAGCTAAATTAACCGTTATCCTCTTCATAGGAAATTGAAATCCAGAATTTATTATTGCGGCACGCACTCTCTCTTTTGATTCCTTAACTGAAACATCAGGAAGTCCAACTATATTAAATGTAGGCAATCCATTAGATATATCTATTTCTACATTTATTATATTGCCATTAATTCCTGTAAAAGTGGCTGAATTAATTTTTATAACCATAAAATCACCTCTTTTAAGATTATTGACTAAAAACTTTTTTATATAATATCTAGAAATTTTTTAGTTTACTTTTTAATTTATGGTACATAATGGATTTTATGTTAACTTTATTGCATTTATATAATTCATATGTTTATTTCCCCACATGTAAGTTAATAATCTTTATATAAAGGAGGTTATTATGTATAACTATAATAAAGAGATTGGAACTTTTGGAGAAACTTTATCTGAAAAATTTTTAATATCCAAAGGTCATAAAATTTTAAATAAAAATTTTAGATGTAAATTAGGAGAAATTGATATAATCAGCAAATTTAAAAATTGTATTTGCTTCACAGAAGTAAAAACTAGATACAATAACTTATATGGCATTCCCTGTGAAGCTGTTACATATAAAAAAATTAATAAAATTAAAAATACCGCTAAATTCTACATAGCGGTAAATAATAAATTTGATTATGAATTTAAATTTAATGTAATTGAAATTTTAATGAATAATAATGATAACACACACACTATAAACTTCATAGAAAATGCATTTTAGTAAAAAACCTAGCTATAAATTCAAACTATAGCTAGGTTTTTTATTAAAATGTATTAAGTATATTTGTTAAAAAACTTTTTCTGTGAATAGGAGTACATCCATATTTTTTTATAGAATCTATATGTTCTTTAGTACCATACCCCATATTCTTATCAAATGCATAGTTTTTGTATATTTCAGAATACTTTTGCATCAATTTATCTCTATAAACTTTGGCTATTATAGATGCACATGCTATACTTGCACTTTTTGCATCTCCTTTTACAACAAATTTATTATCTATAGAACAATTTTTTATTTTATATCCATCTGATAATACTAAGTCAGGTTTTACTTTCAACCCATTTACAGATCTTTGTAAAACTTCATTATTACACCAAGCAATACCTTTATTATCTATTTCTGAATTATCTATCTCAGCTACACAATATGCAATTGCTTTTTCCTTTATTATCTTTGCAAGTTCTTCTCTTAATTCTGGTTTTATTTTTTTAGAATCATTTATTTTTAATATTAATTTATCATTATTTACAAATTCTAAATCTAATATTACAGCAGCAGCTACTATAGGACCCGCTAAAGGACCTCTTCCCACTTCATCACACCCAGCTAAGTATCCATTAGTGACAATGTATTCTAAATCAAATTGGTACATTGTCTTTACTCTTTGAATTTCATTTTCTCTATCTTGTAAAAACTTCTCTATAGTTGTACTTAGTTTTTTTACAGATACTCTATTATCGCTTTGTAAAACTTTTATTATAGATTTATAATCTGTATTTTTATCATAATTATTTAGTAAATTAGAAACATATGTTTTTATCTCTGATACTTTCATATCAATTATGTTCATCTATAAAATCACGGCCTTTCTAGTGATATAGAACCTAATTTTCCACCTCTTAGTTCATCTAAAATAAGAACAGATACTCTATTATAATCTATATTGCCACCAGATATTACAGCCCCTCTTTTTCTTCCTATATTGTCCATATTCTCAAGTATATCCTCACTTAATGAATTTAATTTATATCGTTCCATTAGTCTTTCTGGATATTCTTCTTGAAGTTTCCCTATTAATTTAAACGCTAAAGTTTCTATATCCATTATTTCATCTTTAATTGCACCTGTAAAAGCAAGATTCAATCCAACTTGTTCATCTTGAAATTTAGGCCATAAAACACCTGGTGTATCCAATAACTCAATACCCATTTTTGTTTTGATCCATTGTTTATTTTTAGTAACCCCTGGTTTATCTCCTACTTTAGCTGTATTATTTTTAGCCATCTTATTTATAAAAGAAGATTTACCTACATTAGGAATACCTACAACCATAGCTCTAGTTGTAATATTCACTACACCTTTTGCTCTCAAACGATCATGTTTTTCTTTTAAAAGATCATTTATCATAGGCTTTATGCTATTTAATCCTTTTCCTGTAACACAATTTACACTGGCAACTCTTATAAATTCATTAGATAATTTTTTAATCCATTCTTTAGTTACTTTTTCCTCTGATAAATCACTTTTATTTAATAAAATAATTCTAGGTTTATTCTTACATATATCATCAATATCAGGATTAGCACTAGATTTTACTATTCTTGCATCTCTAATCTCTATTACTATATCTACAAATTTTAAATTTTCTTTTATTTCTCTTCGGGTTTTAGCCATATGCCCTGGGAACCAATTTATTGACATATATTAAATTCCTCCTAATATATTAACTCAAACAAGTTATATTATATAAAAAAAAGGGACTATATAGTCCCAATTTTACTATCTGTTTAAAGCTTCTTTAACTTTTGCAGCTTTACCTACTCTATCTCTTAAGTAGTAAAGTTTAGATCTTCTTACTTTACCTTTTCTTACTACTTTTATGCTTTCAAGCATTGGAGAGTTTACTGGGAATGTTCTTTCAACACCAGTTCCATAAGCTACTCTTCTAACAGTGAAAGTTTCTCTTATTCCACCATTTTGTCTTTTTATTACTGTTCCTTCAAAAGCTTGAAGTCTTTCTTTATTTGCTTCTTTAATTCTTACGTTAACTCTAACAGTATCTCCTACGTTGAATTCTGTTATGTCTGTTTTTACTTGTTCAGCTTCGATAGCTTTTATAATTTCTAACATGTGCATTCCCTCCTTATAATTTTCTTGACGTTCTTAATCTATGTATATATGCAATATAGACAGAGGACCGCCCGTACTAGCACAGAGTTTATTCTACCATAAATACATAATTTGTTCAATATATTATTTTATAATTAAATAATATATAAGTATCTACTTTTTATTATAATAATCAAGTAGTTCTTTGTCTTCTTTTGATAAATTTATTTTATCAAATAAATCCAACCTTTTTTCTTTAGTAACAAGAAGTGATTTTAACCTTCTCCATTTCCTTACATTTTCATGATGTCCAGACAATAAAACATCAGGTACTTTTTCTCCTTCAAAACATTCCGGCCTTGTATACTGAGGATATTCTAATAAACCATTATAAAAGGATTCTTCCATATAACTTTCACTCGAAGATAGTACGCCAGGCACAAGTCTACATATACTATCCACAACCGGAATACATGCCATCTCTCCTCCTGTTAGAACAAAATCTCCAAGTGATATTTCTTCATCTATATATTTGTATGCTCTTTCATCTATACCCTCATAGTGCCCGCATATAAAAATTAACTCTTTTTCTTTTGAAAACTCCTTTGCAACCTCTTGGTTAAAAGTCTTCCCTCTTGGTCCCAAAAATATAACCTTTCCCGAATTATTTTTTCTCAATGCTTTTATAGAATCTACTATAGGTTGAGGAGTCATTACCATTCCTGCTCCTCCACCATAAGGATAATCATCAACCTTTTTATGCTTGTTTTTAGAATAGTCTCTTATATTATGGGAATTTATCTGTAAAATATCTTTATTAATAGCTCTTCCTATTATACTGTGATTAAAAATATCAAACATCTCTGGAAATAATGTTAAAATATCTATTTTCATTGCCACACTTCCAAAGGCTTTATTACTATTTTTTTGCTATTTACATCTATACTAACTATAACACTTTTTATTGCCGGTATGAGCACTTCATTTTTACCTTTAATCCAATAAACATCATTACTTCCTGTACGTATTATTTCATCTATTTTTCCTAATTCTTCATCGTTTTCGTCATATACAGTACAACCTACAATATCAGCTTCATAATAACAATCTTCTGGAAGCTTTGCAGCATCTTCTCTTGTTACTTTTATATATTTATTTTTTAATCTTTGAGCTTGTTCTATAGAATCTACATCTTTTATCTTTAAAATAACTTTTCCAGGTTGAAATTTACATCCTTCTATTTCTATAACTTCTCCATCAATATAGGCCTTTTTTAACTTCTTAAACCTTTCAACGTCATCTGTTGAAGGTAATAATTTTATTTCTCCTTTAAGACCATGAGTATTTATTATCTTTCCTACAGCTAAAAACTGTTCCATAATGTTCATACTCCTTTTTTAATATTGTAAAAAAGAGCTAGGATAATCCCCTAACTCTTTTTTGTAAAATTACATATGTAATTAGATAATTTCTACAACAACTCTTTTATCTTCTTTTACAGCTGCTGCTTTTATAACAGTTCTAATAGCTTTAGCTATTCTTCCCTGCTTTCCAATTACCTTTCCCATGTCATCTTGGGCAACTTTTAATTCAAGAATTATTGATTGTTCACCAATAATCTCATTAACACTAACCATATCTGGGTTATCAACTAATGCTTTAGCAATTATTTCTAGTAAATTTTTCATCTACTACACCCCCTGGTTACTACTTAGAAAGCTTTTCATCTATTCCTGTTGCTTTGAAAAGTCTCTTAACAACATCTGTTGGTTGTGCACCATTTTTTATCCATTTTATAGCTTTTTCTTCATCTATTTTGATTGTCTTTGGTTCAGATACTGGATTGTAGTATCCTATTTCTTCAACGAATCTTCCGTCTCTTGGAGATCTAGAATCAGCAACAACTACTCTATAAAACGGAGCTTTTTTAGCACCCATTCTTCTTAATCTTATTTTAACTGCCATTAATTTCACCTCCTTAAAATTTTCTATCTATTTCATGAATGGAAGTTTTCCAAACATACCTTTTTTAAAAGATTTCTGCTGATTTTTCATCTGTTTCATCATTTTCTTCATCATCTGAAAATCTTTTAATAGCTTATTAACCTGCTGAACATTGCAGCCAGATCCATTAGCAATTCTTCTTTTTCTTGATGGAGAATTACTTACAACATTTGGGTCTTTTCTTTCTTTTAAAGTCATAGAATCAATCATTGCTTCTATTTTTGTTAGCTCTTTTTCACCCTTGCTTAAATCTAATCCCTGTAGTTGTTTTGAGTTAACTCCAGGCATCATCTCTATTAACTTTGTAAGAGGTCCCATCTTTTTCATTTGAGCCATAGATTCTTTAAAATCTTCTAAATTGAACTCTAGACTTAACATCTTGTCTCCAAGTTCTTTAGCCTTTTCTTCATCTATAGCCTCTTGGGCTTTTTCTATTAGAGATAATACATCTCCCATGCCCAAAATTCTTGAAGCCATTCTGTCTGGATGGAATACTTCAAGATCATTCATCTTTTCTCCTAAACCTACATATTTTATAGGTTTGCCTGTAACTGCTTTAATTGATAATGCAGCTCCACCTCTTGTATCACCATCTAATTTTGTAAGAATAACTCCACTTATATCTAATTTATTATTAAATGTTTCAGAAACATTTACAGCATCTTGACCTGTCATTGAATCCACAACTAATAATATTTCATTAGGTTTTACAGATGTTTTTATATTCTCTAGTTCATCCATTAACGCTTCATCTATATGTAATCTTCCTGCTGTATCTATTATAACTACATTATTCTTATTATTTTTTGCATGTTCTATAGAAGCCTTAGCAATATCTACTGGATTTACCTTATCTCCCATAGAGAACACTGGAATATCTATTTGATTTCCCACAACTTGAAGTTGTTTTATAGCTGCGGGTCTATATATATCACAAGCAACTAATAATGGCTTTTTGTTATTTTTTCTTAGTTGAAGAGCGAGTTTTCCAGCCATAGTTGTTTTACCAGCACCTTGGAGTCCAACCAACATTATAACTGTTAAGCCTGTGCTTGAGAACTCAATCTTACTTTCTGTGCTACCCATTAATTCTTTTAGTTCATCATTAACTATTTTGACAACTTGTTGACCTGGAGTTAAGCTTTTCATAACTTCTTCACCAAGACACTTTTCACCGGTAGTTTTAACAAAATTTCTTACTATTTTATAGTTAACATCGGCTTCAAGTAAGGCTAACTTTACTTCTCTCATAGCCTCTTTTATGTCTTTTTCGGATAGCTTTCCTTTTCCTCTTAACTTCTTTAGAGTATCTTGAAGTTTTTCTGCTAATCCTTCAAATGCCATTTTAATCCTCCTAAATATCTTCAACTATAGTTTTCTTTATCTCTTGCAAGCAATCATTAATATCTTTTTCATTATTCTTTTGTTGTAACTCATTAATTTTATTTATTATGATTTCTTTGTTTTTCCTTAACCTTTTATCTTTGTTGGCAAGCTTCAACTTTTCTTCATAATCTAGTAATAATTTGTTACATCTTTTGATTATATCATAAATTGCCTGTCTGCTAGTATTCGTAAGTTCTGATATTTCTGCCAACGATAAATCTTGATTAAAATAAAGTTCCATAACATACTTTTGTTTTTCTGTTAAAAGCTCTGTATAATAATCCATTAAAATGGATATCTTTATTCTATCCTCCATAACTAATCACCAACTCACAATAATGATAATATCAAAAATATTATTACCTGTCAAGTATTTTTACTTAACACCTTTAAATTAAAATAATGCTTCTACAAAACTCTCAGCATCAAACTCTTGAAGATCATCTATTCCTTCTCCTACACCTATGAATTTAACAGGAATATCAAGTTGATGCTTAATAGCTATTATAACTCCACCTTTGGCTGTTCCATCTAGTTTTGTTATTACTATTCCATCTATTGGACACACTTCAGCAAATTGTTTAGCTTGTTGTAAAGCATTTTGACCTGTAGTTCCATCTAAAACTAATAAAGTTTCTTTATTTGCATCACTATATTCTCTATCTATTATTCTATTTATTTTCTCAAGCTCATTCATTAAGTTCTTTTTATTATGTAGTCTTCCAGCAGTATCACATATTAAAACATCTGCTTTTCTTGCTTTGGATGCTTGTATTGCGTCAAAAACAACTGATGCAGGATCAGAACCTTCTTGATGTCTTATAATATCTACTCCTGCTCTATTACTCCATACTTCTAATTGATCAATAGCCGCAGCTCTAAAAGTATCGGCAGCAGCCATTATTACTTTATGTCCCTCATCTTTTAACTTATGAGACATCTTACCTATAGAAGTTGTTTTTCCAGCTCCATTAACTCCAATAACTAATATTGTTTTTGGAATGCTTTCTTCTTCTTTTTTGTCTTCTTCTGTTAAAATTTCTATAAGAACTTCTTTAAGACAATCATAAACTTCCTTTGGATCAGTTATTCTTTTTTCTTTAACCTTATCTCTGACTCTATCGATAACTTCAAGTGATGTATCCACCCCTATATCAGCTGTAATTAATATCTCTTCTAATTCTTCAAATAACTCCTGATCTATTTTTACAGCTAATTTTAATACTTCTGAAACCTTTTCTGTAAAATTATTTTTAGTTTTAGCTAATCCATCCTTTAGCTTATTAAATAAATTTCCGAACATAATTTTTTACCCCTTTTCATGTTAAATACTATTCTTTACTTAAATCAACAGATACTATTTTAGATACTCCTTTTTCCTCCATAGTAACTCCATATAAAACATCTCCAACTTCCATACTACCTTTTCTATGAGTTATAATTATAAATTGAGTATTAGAAGAAAATTTTCTTAAAAACTCAGAATATCTTGAAACATTTGAATCATCTAATGCTGCTTCTATTTCATCCAATATACAGAATGGAGTAGGCTTCATCTTTAAAATCGCAAATAATAGCGCTATTGCAGACAATCCCTTTTCTCCTCCAGACATAAGATTTATATTTTGAAGTTTTTTTCCTGGCGGCTGAACATTGATTTCTATATTAGATGTAAGTTCATCTCCTGACTCTAATATTAAATCTGCCTTTCCACCTTTAAATAATTCCCTAAATGTCTCACTAAAATTCTCCCGAAGCTTATTAAAGTTCTCATGAAACACAGTTTTCATTTTATCAGTCATTTCTTTAACTACATTTAACAACTCTTCTTTTGCCTGTATCAAGTCTTCCTTTTGTTCTTTCATAAATGTATACTTTTCCATGAGTTCTTTATATTGCTGTATAGCTCCTAAGTTTACTACTCCTAATTTAGCTATATCTCTTTTATAAATTTCTATATCATTTTTACACTTATTAATATCCTCATTCTCTATTTTTAGTTCTAAAGCTTCTGCATAAGTTAATTCCATTTCATCATTTAATTTAGTAAGAATCCCTTGTTGCTCTGTTTCATTTCTTGCTAAATTTATCTCTAAAGAATTCTTATTTTTTTCAAACTTATTATAGAGCATATCTATATTTTCTAAATTATCTTTATTAACTTTTATATTTTCTTTTAATTTTATCCGTCTTAATTCTATCTCTTTAAAGTTCTCCTCAAATTTACAAAGGGCTGTATCTATTTTACTAATTTCATTATTATTTTCGTTAATTTTATTATTAGCTATAGATATTTCTATGCTAGATTTGTCTATATCTTTTTCTATGCTACTTATATTTATATTATTTACTTCTTCTTTTAATCTCTTTACTTCTTTTTCTAAATTTATAATGCCTTCATCAATTTGAGCTTTGCTTACTTTTAAAGATACTATACTTTTGTTTTTATCATTTATTTCTTCATTTTGATCTTTTAATTTATTTTCTACATCAACAATTTTTAATGAATTCTCATTTTGCAATCTATCTAGCTCATATATTTTTTCTTCTTTTTCATTTAAAATATCTAAATTAGTCTTTAAATTTTCTTTTAATAATATAAGCTCATTACTTGCAGTATCTAAATCTCTCTTAAGTTTAGATGTTTCATTATCAATAGCATTAATTCTACCACTAATCTTAGTTTTCTCAAGATTTTCATAATGAATTTCATCTTTTAAATCCAATGCAGCTTCATCCATATTTTTTATATCAATTTTTATTTCATTTATATTCTCATTTAATTCATTTATTTTTTTGTTATATATTTTTAACTTTTCTTTTAACTCTCCAATTTCTCTTTTTCTACCTATTATATTTGAATTTTTATGGTATAAGCTCCCCCCGTTAAAGCTCCCCCTGGATTTATAACTTCTCCATCCAAAGTAACAATTTTAAAACCATAATTAGTTTCTTTAGCTATATTTAATGCACTATCCATGTCTTTAGCTATTAAAGTTCTTCCTAACACATATTCTATAGCATTTATGTACTTTATATCATATTTTATTAATTTACTTGCAACACCTATGTATCCATCTATTTTTTCAACTCTAGAAGATAAACTTATAGACTTTCCTTTAACTATATTAAGTGGCAAAAATGTAGCTCTTCCAAGGTTACTTTGTTTTAAATACTTTATAAGTTCTTTTGCTATAATTTCATTATCTGTTATTATATTGGAAATAGCTCCACCTAACGCTATTTCTATAGCTATTTCAAAGTTTTTATCTACCTTTAGTACTTCTCCTAAAATATATGTTTTATTCTTAGCATTTGGTATTTTATCTTTATCTATATGTTGCATTAAACTTTTTACAGCTCTATTATAACCTTCATGCTGTTTTTCTAAATTTATCAAAGCATTACTATTAGCTTCTATTTTATTGTAAGTAGATACACTTTCTTTTAGAACACTCTCATTATTATGTAATAATTTATTTTTGGATATTATTTCTTTTTTATAATTCTTTATTTTTTCTTCATATTCTTTAATTTTATTATCAATCTTTTCAGTTTCCTTTTTTAATACTTGAATTGTAGAGATATTTATTTTAATAGAATTAGAATGCGCTTCAATTGACACTTTAGTTTCTTGTATTTTTCCTTCTAAATTATTAATATCATTTTTTAATATTGCAACTTCATTTTTCTTTTGTGAAATCTTACTCAACAATTCAACTTGATAAGATTTCATTTCACTTATAGCGTCTGTTTGCTTTTTTATAGCTTCATTTCTTTCATTAATAATTTTTTCACATTCTGATATATCTTCTTCTAAACTAATTTGTTTTTTTAATAATTCTTCAAGTTTTTGTTGTTGTTTTAATTTTTGTTGTGTCAATGAATTAATTTTCTCTTTAAACTGTAATAAGTTTTCTTTATATTTATTTATAGAATTTGTAAGATTGCTAATTCTTTCATTTAAAAGATTATTTTCAGAAATTATATCTTGCTTCCTAGTCTTACTATCATAATACCTTTTTGTCTTTTCATTATTTTCTAACTCAAATTTTTCTAATTGTTTGTTGAAATTTTCTACATTTTGCTTATATGTATCTTTTTCTTTAATAATTTCTTGTAATTTAAATTGACTCTTTTCAATTTCTTTTTTTATAAAATCTATTCTCTTTTGACTAACATTAATATTATTCAGAATTAATGTTACTTCTTTAGACTTTAATTTTTTAGATATTTCTAAAAAAGCCTTAGCTTTTTCACTTTCTTGTTTTAAAGGTTCTAAACGTTCTTCGTATGTACTAAAAATATCATTTATTCTCTGAAGATTTTGATCTGTATTTTCTAGTCTTTTTTCTGCTTCTTGTTTTCTTGTCTTAAATTTTACAATTCCTGCTGCTTCCTCTAAAAGACTTCTTCTTTCTTCTGGTTTACCACTTAATAAAGCTTCTATCTTACCTTGTCCAATTATTGAATATCCTTCTTTACCGATTCCCGTATCCATAAATAACTCTTGGATATCCTTCAACCTACATTTCGTATTATTTATATAATATTCACTTTCTCCAGATCTGAATAACCTTCTCATTATAGTGACTTCACTATATTCTATAGGCAATTCTCCATCACTATTATCTAAAATAAGAGTCACTTGTGCCAATCCCACAGGTTTTCTAAATTCAGTACCTGAAAAGATTACATCTTGCATCTTTCCCCCTCTTAGATTCTTTATACTTTGTTCTCCTAAAACCCATTTTACTGCATCTAATATATTACTCTTGCCGCTTCCATTTGGCCCCACTATCGCTGTAATTCCTTTTTTAAAAACTAATTCCGTTTTATCTGCAAAGGATTTAAAGCCTCTTATTTCAAGTGACTTCAAAAACATATTTATCTCTCTCCTATTATTTCAAATATACTTCATATTTTATCCAGAAAAATAAAGGTTGCATACATACAACCTTTATTAGTCATTAATTTCACTGTTTAATTTTAAATCATATTTATAAAAATATCAATGAAAAGGTACACTATCCTCAAATATCTATATCATTCCGCTAACAAAATCAATAATAGACCTTAATACTTCTTTTATATTTAAAAATTTACTTATACTACTTATATTGATATTTATTTTATCATCATGGTTATTTACTACAAATCGCGGATCATATGCATCTTTTAAATTCATATTATTTAATTTAAACTCTTTATATTCATTTACAAAAACAATACCACTCATTGGATTTATTTTGAAAGTAATTTTACCATCTTTAATTTCATATTTTTCTCCTGTTATTGCATCATACATAATTTCTCCATCTTTAAAATCTGATGAATTCAACTCAATTTTTTGAAATTTTTCTCCCCTATTTATAACTACTAAAGATTTATCTGTAATATTATATCTTTCATAACATAAAATATCATCATTATTAGACTCTATATTTTTTACATTTCCATTTCTTAAAACTTCATAAAAATTTCTAATATTTGATAAAGTCGCATATACCTCTACTGTTTGCTTATCGCCTTTACCCCAATTCATTCCTCTTCTATCATCTGGATCCTTTGCACCAAGGATGCCCATCTCATCTCCATAATATATACAAGGAGCACCTGGATACGTCATTTGTATATATGGAACTAATTTTTGTAATCTTTTGGCTTTTTCGCTTACTTTAAGAGGTATAACATTATCATTTTTATCTTTTACTATTCCATCTAAAGCACATAAGATTCTCTCGGTATCATGTGAATCTACTAGATTTAACATTACATCAAAAGCTTCTTTTGGATATTGTTCTCTAATATATTCTAATTCATTTTGAATTTCTTTAGCACTTTTTCCATCTCTTAAAAATCCTAAAACACAATTTCTAAATCTATAGTTCATAACTGAGTCGTACATGTCACCTAACAAATATTTTGAACTATCATTCCATATTTCACCGATTATAACGTTGTCCCCCTCAGATTTTACTGCATTTCTAAATTTTCTCCATGTCTCATCAGATACCTCATTTGCAACATCTAGTCTCCATCCACTAGAACCTTGTTTTAACCAATATCTAGAGATAGAATCTTTTCCATCAATTATTTCATCAGCCCAAGTTTTAATATTATATTCAGAACCATTAGGAGCTTGGATAACTGGCATAGAATCATATCCTGCCCATCCTTCATATTCGTAATGTTCATCTTTAGTACCTGGTTTTATTTTATTATTACTCACTTTAAACCAATCTTTATAATGAATATCTGTTATTCCTTGATTTTTTAATTCATTAATTACTTCAGTCTCAGCTTGTTTTTGAGATATTTTTTCTAAATTCATTTTATCATAAACTTTTGACCAATACACATATGCACCTACCGGTTTGCTAGGTTTTGTATACTTTGCATATCTGTCAAAATATACCGAATCATCTGATACATGATTAAAAACCCCATCTAAAATTATATGCATGTTTCTTTTTTTAGCCTCTTTTGAGAGTTCTTTAAAGTCTTCTATGTTCCCTAATATTGAATCAATTTCTTTATAATCCGTAGTATCATATCTATGATTAGAAATAGATGATGCAATAGGATTTATATATAACGTATTAACTCCTAAAGCCTTTAAGTAGTCTAATTTTTTTCTAATTCCTATTAAATCTCCTCCATATATCTCATTGCAAAATATGCCATCACCCTTTGTCCCTTTATAATCCTTTTTTACACTGCCATCTTGATTAAACTCTAAATTAGGATTTTCAGGTATAGCATACCAATCTTCATAAAATTCATACATTGTATTTCCTCTAGAATCAAGTCTTGATTTATCATTCTTTTTATTTCCATTGAAAAATCTATCTGGAAATATTTGATACACAATAGCATTTTTCATCCAATCAGGAGTTTTAAACTCCTTACTAAATACGTTTATTTCATAAGGCAATATATTATTTATTTCACTTACCTTTCCCTCTCCTAATAAACCATCATCGCAATATGCAACAGTTTTAGAACCATTTGATATAATGAAATAATATTTATACATTCCTATATTTGAAAACTTAGTGGTTACTGTCCACTTATCATGATTTTCATCAAATTTTCCTGACTTTTTTAAATTTAAAATTCTCTTTTGCTTATTATAATCTTCAACTATCATTTTAACTTCAGAAACATCATCTTTTAATGTTTTTATATTAAATATTACGTTTTCATCTTTTTTTACAGAACCAAATTTGTTCTTATACTTAATATCTCTAGAATTAAAATAAATTTCATTTTTATTTAATTCTTTATTACATAAATTATTAAAAATCATTCCTGTTGTAGGATCAAACGTAATCTTTACTCTTTTTATATTATCCTTTATACATATATCTTTAATAGGAATTTCTTTATTATCAAATACAATTTTCATATTGGTATAGTTGCCTTTTTCTAAATTAATTATAACTGAATAAATACCACTATACTCATTATCTAATAATTTTATATTTTGAGGAAGTTTATCTCCTTTTAAGTATATTTCTTTATTTTTATATGTTAATGAGTTAACTACTCTATGACTATCGTCATTATACCAAAATACTATATCTTGAACTTTAGGATTATTTATTTTGATATTGCTACCATCATTTATACCATTCAATCCATAGTTTTCATTCCAATTTCCCATTGCTATCTTATATTCATAATTACCTGCTGGTACATTTTTTAATATCAACTTATATTTTGCATTACCCTCATAAATAAAAGTACTTTTTCCTTGTTTATCACTAGGATCCCAATTCGATTCTCCAACAGCTCCTTGTATGCTTCCTGGAAGAGTTATTTTCCTCCCATTAAATCCTTTAAAACTATATTTAGACTTTATATTTCCATCATTATCCTTTTCTTTATTCGAATTTAAAGAATCTAATATTATTTCGCCATCAACTATAAAATTATATAAATAATCTTTTTTTTCATCACTTAATCTTAAGGTTATTTGCCAAACATTGTCTTTATTTTTAATCATAGCCCTTTTTTCATTATTTTTATTTATCATGTCGCAAGATAAATAAACAGATTTTGCATTTGGATTATAATATTTGAATGTTACTGTACCATTTTCATTTAAATTCACACTTTTTTTTATAATGTTATTAGGTTTTTCAGTTGTTATCTTCATTTTGTCATTCTCGGTAACGTTACCGGAAACGTTTACGCAATTGTGATCTAAATTTTCTATACAAATATCATTATTCTTCTCCTTAGCACTAGCTATATCTATTGTTTTATTAACTGAAGTTTGCACAATAGATGTCGCTATTAATGCTGAAATAAATACTCCTGATCTTTTCGAAAATCTTTTCATATATATTCCTCCTAAATCCTTATTATAAAACAAAACCGTGTTTTCACACGGTTTTAGCTTATCTTATCTAGGCTCAACTATAAATTTTATAGCTGTCCTTTCTTCTCCATCTATTGATATTTGAGAAAATGCGGGAATAACTACCAAGTCTATACCATTAGGTGCTACAAATCCTCTTGTGATCGCTAATGCTTTAACTGCTTGATTTACTGCTCCTGCCCCTACTGCTTGCACTTCTACACTCCCAGATTCTCTTAATACAGCTGCGAGTGCACCTGCTACTGATTTTGGTTGAGATTTAGCTGATACTTTTAATATTTCCATTCTTAATCCTCCCTACAAAATTTATTATTGCATATTATTGCATCCTTTATAGGGAATATATTCTATAAAATTTCTAAATATCCTTCTTTATACTTTTTTTCTAAAATTTCTTTCAATGATATTTTTATATCTTTTTCGTCATTTTCTATCAAAATACTCTCTCTTTCTATAAGTTTATCTTGTAAAACGATGACTTTTTTTGTATTAACGCAAGAAATCATATCATTAAAAAATTTCTTTTTGTATGCATATAATTTTGAAATATCTTTATTATTAATATGAATTATTATCTCATCAGTATTAAGTTTATTAATTTCTTCTAAAAGTATATTGTTATATATACTTCCTTGTATTAATTCTCTAAAAGATGGATGAAATGGTCCCGCAACTAATTCTCCACCATAATTTATTTCTTCAGTAGGTTGAAGTCCAACTCTAATAACATTTATGTTATTAGCAACTAGCATAGAATATACTACCTGCCCTACTTCAATAGCTTCCTCTAATGTATAAGGCTTATATTTATTATTTATGTACATAGTTTCCATAGGAGTATTTTTAACAACTAACGCAGGATAAATTCTTGCTATTTCAGGTTTTAACTCTATTACCTTTTTCGCAGTATATATGTCTTTCTCAAAGTTATCTCCTGGTAATCCTAACATAACTTGAAGTCCTAACACAAAACCATACTCTTTAATAAGTTTTGATGCTTTTATAACATCATCAACAGTATGCCCTCTACCCGATTTTAAAAGAACTTCATCATCTAATGACTGAACCCCTAATTCTATTACATCTGCAGAATAATCCTTTAAATTTTTCAATATATTATCATCTATATAATCAGGTCTAGTAGATAAATGTATATAATCTATTTTACCTAAATCTTTATAGCGTTTAGCAACACTTAATAGTTCATTTTGCTTATTTATATCTATAGCAGTGAAAGTTCCTCCAAAAAAAGAAACCTCTATAATAGAATTTTCTTTATCTATTGTTTTTAAATACTCTTCTATAGTATTTTCAACAAAAATTCTATCTACTTTACTTGAAGATCCTGTTATAGAATTTTGATTACAAAAGACACAATCATGAGGACATCCCTCATGAGGGACAAATATAGGAATTATATAATGTCTACTAGCTTCTTTTTTCATTATCTAAACCCTTTAACGCCTCTTTAGCTGCATTTTGCTCCGCCTCTTTTTTAGAGTAACCTTCTCCAACTCCTTTTACCTCAGAATCTATTAAAACCTCAGTAATAAATTTTCTTCTATGTGGAGGCCCATCAAAACTTACTAATCTATATTCAATGTTATAATCTCCAAATTTTTGTATAGTCTCTTGTAATTTTGTTTTGTAGTCTAGTATTATTTGATCACTATTGGCTTTTTGAATTATTTCATTAAAATTATCTATTATAAATTTTTTAGCTACCACATATCCTTGATCTAAATAAATAGATGCAATTATAGCTTCTACACAATCTGAAAGAATTGATGTTCTAGTTCTTCCACCAGTCATCTCTTCTCCCTTACTCATATTTATATATTTTCCTATATTCCATTCTTTAGCTACTTCATGCAGTGAATTACCACAAACAATAAGTGCTCTTTTTTTAGTTAAAAATCCTTCTGGCTCCTGTTCATATTTATTATATAAAAGCTCAGATATGCATAATTGTAGTATAGAATCCCCTAAAAACTCTAATCTTTCATTTGAATATATATTTTTATTTTCATTAACGAAAGAACTGTGTGTAAGGGCTGTATCTAACAAATTTATATCATTAAACTTAACATTAAGTTTATTTTCTACTTCATTGAGAATGTTTTCTCTATTTTTTTTCATTAAAACCTCTCCTATTACTTATATAAAATTAAAGTCCCGTAACATAACGGGACTTATAACGGTTCCTATTCTTCATCAACATGAGAACTTATATATTCTACTACATCTCCAACTTTAGTTGCTTTTTCAGCATCTTCGTCTGGTATCTCAATATCAAATTCTTCTTCTAACGCCATTATAAGTTCAACTACATCTAATGAGTCAGCACCTAAGTCGTCCACAAATAATGAATCCATTTCTATTGTATTCTCATCAAGACCAAGTTGGTCAGCTATAATCTGTTTTACTTTTTCAAAAACCATTCTTTTCACCTCCTATAAGAATTCTACAATATGATAATATTACATAACTTATACATCGTCAATAACAAATATACCTATTTAAATCATTTTTTGTTCTATATGAGTTTTAATTTTTTCTATTACTTTATTATCATAAAAATTTATAGCTTGCTTAATAGCATTTTTAAAAGCTCTAGCATCAGAACTTCCATGTGCTTTTATACATATTCCTTCGACTCCTAAAAATGCTGCCCCACCATATTCTTTATAATCATAATCTTTTTTAAATTTATTGAATACAGGTTTTAAAAGCAATCCTCCAATTTTAGTTCTAAAGGAAGACATTATTTCTTCTTTTAAAGTGCTAAATATAGTAGACGCCACACCCTCATACATTTTTAGAACTGTATTTCCAACAAATCCATCGCATACTAGAACATTGGTATTGCCAGTAGGTATATCTCTAGGTTCTACATTACCTATAAAATTAAAATCTTTTTCTTTTAAAAGTTTATGTGCTTCTTTAGTAAGTTCATTTCCTTTTTCTTCTTCTGCGCCTATATTTACAAGACCTATAGTTGGATTATTTATTTTTAATATATTTTGAAAATAAATTTCTCCCATTTGCGCAAATTGAACTAAATTATTAGGTTTACATTCTGCATTTGCTCCGCAATCTGTTATCATAAAAGGACCATTTTTTCCTGGCATTATAGGTGCTAATGCTGGTCTATTTATCCCTTTAATTCTTCCTATAACAAGAGTTGCTCCTGCTAAAAATGCTCCAGTACTTCCAGCAGATATAACTGCATCTGCTTCTCCTTTTTTCACTAACTCTAAAGCTTTATATATACTAGATTCTTTTTTTCTTCTTATGGCCATTACAGGATGTTCATTATTAGTAATAACGTCTTTCGCATCTAGTATAGATATTTTGTTTTTATTATATTCATATTTTGAAAGTTCGCCACTTATTAATTCTTTCGGTCCTGTTATTATTATATCTATATTATTGTATTCTTTAATAGCTTCTATACATCCTTTTACAACTACGTGTGGTGAATAATCTCCGCCCATGCCATCTACAACTATTTTCATTACTTTCTCTCCCTTTTAACTCTATTTATGTACATTAATAAATTAAAAATATTAATTTAAATTCAAAAAAAGAAAGTCATATGACTTTCTTTTTCTTAATTTTCTTTTGAAACTATTTCTTTACCATCATAGTGTCCGCATTCTTTACACACTCTATGAGCAAGCTTCATTTCGTGGCATTGTGGGCACTCAACGATTCCTGGTAAGCTTAATTTAAAAGTTTGAGCTCTTCTTGAATCTCTCTTAGATTTTGACATTTTTCTCTTTGGATGTGCCATGTATTTTCACCTCCTTAGTTCTTTGCGAAAAAATCACCTAGCTTTGCAAGTCTAGGATCAATATCATTCTTATCACAATCACATGTTGAATGATTTAAATTAACGCCACATACCGAACACAATCCCTTGCATTCTTCACTGCAGAGTTTTTTCATTGGTAGTGACAAAATGATATTAGTTTCAATGATTGGTGAAAAATCTACCCTATCACTATTTATAATGATAATATCATTATCATTATCTTTATCATTTTCTTGTTTAGAAAATTCCTCATTAATTTCGATTTCTAGAGGATAATTAAACTTTTCAAGACATCTAGAACAATTAAGACTAAGAACAGCACTTAATTTTCCACTGAAATCTACTATGTTCCCTGATAATTTAAAAATACCTTTAATATTAACAGGTTCTGCAAAGGAGATTTCTTCTCCTTCAAACATGATATTCTTGCCTTCAAAAGATATATCAACCTTTTTTTCAGTAACTCTCTTTCCTAGCAAATCAGAAATATCAATATGCATAAATACACCTCTATTATCATAAATGAGCTAATAAAGTTCTGGAACACCAGAACTTATTAGCCAAAACCTATTATATAAATATGCTAGTAAAAAGTCAAGTATTTTCTTATAGTGTTACTATTTTATGTTGCTTTTTTCAACTATTTCTTTTGTATCCTTAGCAATCATTAACTCTTCATTAGTTGGAATAACTAGTACTTTTACCTTTGAATCTTCTGTACTAATTGTTTCAATTTCACCCATAATTTTATTCTTCTCTTGGTCTAACTTAATTCCTAAGAATCCAAGTTCACTAACTATTCTTTTTCTTATAGGCTCACTATTTTCTCCAACACCTGCTGTAAATATTATAGCATCAACGCCACCCATAACAGCAGTATAAGCTCCAATATATTGAATAACTTTATTTTTAAACATATTTAAAGCAAGTTCCGCTCTTTCATTTCCTTCAGCAGCTGCTTTTAATATATCTCTAAAATCACTACTTATACCTGAAATCCCAAGTACTCCCGATTCTTTATTCATTAATTTATTAACATCATCAACTGAATAATTTAATTCTTTTATTAAGAATGTAACTACTGCTGGATCTATGTCTCCACATCTTGTTCCCATAGTTAATCCTGCAAGAGGAGTAAATCCCATACTTGTATCTACACATTTACCATTTTTAACTGCTGCTAAACTAGAACCATTACCTAAGTGACAAGTAACTAGTTTTAAAGATTCTATATCTTTTCCTAATATTTCAGCTGCAACTGATGAAACATATTTGTGAGAAGTTCCGTGGAATCCATATTTTCTTATTCCATATTTCTCATATAAATCATGAGGTAATGAATACATGTATGCATAATCAGGTAATGTTTGATGGAATGCTGTATCAAACACAGCTACCATAGGAGTGTTTGGCATTAATTCCTTGCACGCATTTATTCCTGTAATATTTGGTGGATTATGTAATGGTGCAAGCTTAATAAATTCTTCTAAAGCTTTCATCACTTCATTATCTATTAAAACAGATTCTGCATATTTTTCTCCACCATGAACAACTCTGTGTCCTACAGCAGATATTTCATCCATGTTCTTTATAACTCCAAATTCCTCATTAACTAATGCATCAAGAACTAATGCAATTGCCTTTTTATGATCTTTCATTTCTTCTTCAATTACATGTTTTTTTCCATTAACTTTATGTGTTAAAACAGAACCTTGTATTCCTATTCTCTCAACTAGTCCTTGAGCTATAGGTTCTTCTGAAACCATATCTATAAGTTGATATTTTAAAGATGAACTTCCGCAGTTTATAACTAAAATTTTCATGTGTAGTCCTCCTATATAGTTTTATATTTTGTTATATTAATAATATTAAATTATAACAATCTAGTTTTGAGCTTGTATTGCTGTAATAACAACAACATTTACAATATCATCAGCACTACATCCTCTTGATAAGTCATTTATAGGTTTTGCAAATCCTTGACATATTGGACCTGTAGCTTCTGCTTTTGCAAATCTTTGAATTAATTTATATGCAATATTTCCGCATTGTAAATCTGGTAATACTAAAACATTTGCTTTTCCCGCAACATTACTTTCGGGAGCCTTTAAGTTTGCAACGCTTTCAACTATAGCTGCATCTAATTGTAATTCTCCATCTATATCAAGATCTGGTCTTTGTTCTTTTGCTATTTGAGTAGCTTTTCTTACTTTATCTACAAGTTCGTGTTCAGCACTTCCCTTTGTAGAGAATGAAAGCATAGCAACTTTTGGATCCATACCACATAAATTTTTAGCTGTTTCAGCAGTTGCAATAGCTATTGATGCTAATTCTTCTGCATTTGGATTTGGATTAACTGCAGCATCTGCTACTAATACTAATCCATTTTTTCCATATTCACAATTTGGTACTTCAAGCATAACTACTCCAGAAACTGCTTTTATTCCTGGTTTTGTTTTTACTATTTGAAGTCCTGGTCTTAATAAGTCACCTGTTGTATGTATTGCACCTGATACCATTCCATCTACATGACCTAATTTAAGCATAACAGTTGAAAAATATAGTGGATCTTTTATTATCATTGATGCTTTCTCTAAAGTCATTCCTTTATTTTTTCTTATTTCATATAATTCCTTAGCATACTCTTCAGTTTTTTCGTATGTTTCAGGATCAACTATTTTTAATCCTTCAATATTTGAATTTAATTCTTTAGCTTTAGTTCTTATTTTCTCTTCATTTCCTATTAAAACTAAATTTGCTAATGAATTATCATTAATTTTTCCTGCTGCAATGAGATTTCTTTCTTCTTCCCCTTCTGGTAAAACAATAGTTTTTAAATCCTTTTTCGCTAATTCTTTCATTTCATCCATAAATCCCATATAAACTTTCTCCTTTCAGTCTAAACATAAGTATAATATGCTATAATATATCCTATATAATAATATACACTTATTTTCATGTAGTTTTCAATAAGAATATATAATTTTTATTATTATTTAAGCAAATTTTGTATATTATATACATTTTTATATCAAAACACTACTTGTTAACTTCAAATTATTAACATATTAAAAACTATTCAAAATATATTTAATATATTTTGAACAATTTTTATTTCATTTATAATGTTATATAATTTTATAAAAATCAATAATTAAATAGGAGATACGTAAATGAATATAACCGGAATTATAACAGAATATAATCCATTACATAAAGGGCATATTTATCATATTAATAAATCTAAAACCCTTACTAAATGCGATGGAATTGTATGTATAATGAGTGGGAATTTTGTTCAAAGGGGAATCCCCGCTATTATAGATAAATGGAGCAGAACCAATCTTGCACTTCACTCTGGTGTTGATTTAGTTATAGAATTGCCCACAATATATAGCCTTTCCTCCGCAGAATTTTTTGCTTTTGGATCAGTAAGTTTATTAAATTCCTTAGGCGTTATAAACAATTTATGTTTTGGAAGTGAAAGTGGTAATATTGCCACTTTAAAAGAAATCGCAAAAGTTCTATATAAAGAACCCATAATATTTAAAAATTATCTTAAAACTTATTTAGATAGCGGTCTTTCTTATCCTTTAGCAAGAAGTAATGCTTTAATTAAATACTTCAATAACAATTACAAAATAAAAGATATTCTACATAATTCTAACAATATATTAGGTATAGAATATTGTAAAAGTATACTTAAATGTAATAGTGATATAGTACCTTATACTATTCAAAGACAAGGTTCTGCTTATAATGATTGTGATCTTGAAAACACTTTTTCTAGTGCAACCTCAATAAGAAATCATCTTAAAGAATCGCAAAACATAAATATTCTTAAAAATATACTTCCTAGTGAAACTTTTAACATGATTTTCCAAAAATTCTCTAATGACAATTTAGTATTTGAAGACTTGATTTTTCCATTTATAAAATATAAATCTTTTACAAATAACAATGAATTAGAAAATTTACCTGACGTTTCAGAAGGATTGCACAATAAAATATATAAAACTTTGAAAGAAAGTTCTTGTTATACAGATTTAATATCAAATATTAAAAGCAAACGATATACCTATACACGTATAAGTAGAATCTTATGCCAATACTTTATAGGACTAGAATCATATGATTCACACACCCTAAGGAGTTCACCTGCCCCCTACGCTAGAATATTAGGATTTAATAATAAAGGAAGAGAAATTTTAAAAGAAATGAAAAAATCTAGTTCAATACCTATTTACATCAAACTTCCAAAACACCTTAATGAAACATTAAAATTAGATATTCAAGGAACTCGTGCATACAGTATTTTAAATAAAAATATTACTCCCGAATCAGACTTTACCACATCACCTATTTATTTTAGATAAAAAGTAATATTGTAGGTAAGTTCAAAAGTATAATTAGATAAACAATAAAATTAAGGAGATTTGTTTATATGATTATACTTATTTTCTTATTATTAACTTTGATAGCTATATCAATATTAATATTTAAATTATTCAAATCACAAAACATAACATTATATAAAAATTTATTAGTTACAGCTTTTTCCACAATATTAATATTGAATATTGTTACCGCCCCTAAAACATGTTTAAATTCAGCTTTATATGGTGGTAAATTATTTATAACTTCTGTTTTTCCATCAATTTTCCCATTTTTAGTTATAATAAACATAATGATAAGTTTCGATGGCATAAATATTTATTCAAAATTATTAGGAAACATAATCTGTAGACCTTTAAGATTACCAAAAAATTGTTCTGTAGTATTAATTGTAAGTATTTTATGTGGATACCCACTGGGTGCTAAATATGCTTGTGATTTATATAAAAAGAACGCTATAGATTTACATACTTGTCATCGCCTTATTAATATCGCCTCAAACCCTAGTCCAATTTTTGTTTTAGGAGCTGTAGGTGCATCCATGCTTAAAAATCCTAATTTAGGTTTTTTAATTCTTTTATCTACCTATTTGTCATGCATAGCTATGGCTATACTTATACCTTCTAAAAAACAAAATTACTCTATAGAAAACATCAATACTACCCCAACAGAGAACAACAATACATTAGGAGATATTTTAAAATATAGTGTAGATAATGCTCTTAAAACGGCTTTTGCAATCGGTGGATTCATAATCTTTTTTTCTGTTTTAATTTCAATAATAAAAAACAATACCTTATCAGATATTGTTTTGAAAAATCTCTCTATGATTTTTAATATATCCCAAACCACTTTAGAAGGTTTCTTTTTTGGGTTATTAGAAATGACTAATGGATGTAATTTACTATCGGCTGCTAATATAAATACTATGTATAAAATCTCCATCATAAGCTTTCTTTTAGCTTTTAGTGGTTTGTCTATTATTTCTCAAACATACTCTATTATTTATAAATCTAAAATATCTTTAGGTACGTATATTAAAAGAAAATTGGTTCAAGGAATCCTTTGTAGCATAATAACAATTATACTTTACAAAATCAATATATTTAATGTTTGTAAATCTACATTTTCTACAAACATATTATCTACAAATCAAAATCTATTTACTAGTTTACTAGTAATACAAATTTTAGTGCTTATAATCCCTGCTTTAATTTATAATATTCGCAAACTATTTAGCCGTATCCCTTAACTCTTTAATATTTTCTCTTATTATTTTAGTTGTATTAGATGTATTACCTTGAAGAGTTTTTAAATATTCCTCTGTTTGCTGCTTAATACTATAAATTAGTTGCTCACTTTTTATACTTGTTTCTTTTTCTAATTGGCATAATATTTCATCTGCGTACTCTCTTGCACCCATTTGAATAACCTTGGCATCTCTTCTAGCTGAAGCTATTATAGTTTCAGCTTTTACTTGTGCTTCTTTAGTTACACTATGTTTTTCTATCTCTTTTTTTAGAATTTCATAGCTTTCCCTTTTTATACTATCAGCCTCTTTATGTGCATTGCTCAAAATTCTTTCTTTTTCTTCACATATCCATTGAGCTTTTTTAAATTCATCAGGAAGATATTCCATAATTTGCTCAATTATATCAAGTACTTCTTTTTTATGCACTACAATTTTGCCAACAACGGGAAGATTATGTGATGTTTCAATTATCTCTTGAAGATACTCTAGTAATTTCATAATCTCCATTTAGATCATCACCTTACTTTATTAATTTTATTTATGACGTCATGTCTAACCTGTTCTGGAACCAATCCTTTTATACATCCTCCAAACATAACTACCTGCTTTATTGAAGAGGAGCTTAAGTATGAATATTTAGGATTAGTCATCATAAATACAGTTTCTATAGATGGGTCTAATTTCTTATTCATATGAGCCATTTGAAGCTCATATTCAAAGTCTGAAACAGCTCTTAATCCTTTTATTATAACTTTAGCATTCTTATTTTTCATATAATCAACAAGAAGTCCATGAAAACTTTCTACTTTTACGTTTTTTATATCTTTTGTAACCTTTTCTATTAATTCTACTCTTTCTTCTATGTTAAAAAGACCTGTCTTACTCGGATTTACAAGTACAGAAACAATAACTTGATCAAATATATTTGCTGCTCTTCTTATTATATCTAAATGTCCCTCAGTAATAGGATCAAAGCTTCCAGAGTATACTGCAGTTTTCATTTTAGTCCTCCTTATACGCGTAGAAACAGACTGTTGTGTTTCCATATCTTCTATCTTGCACTAAAAATATATCATCATTACCCTGATATATTTCTTCACTAGAATCAATTTTACATACTATTAATCCATCTTCATGAAGTAATTTTTCTTGTGATATTATCTCTATAGCTGGCGGAATCATTTCTTTTGCATATGGTGGATCAATAAAAATTAAATCAAAGATTTTGTTCTTTTTTGCAAAATCTTTTAATGCTGCATAAGAATCCATATTTAAACAAGTACATTCATTTTCGAATCTTAAGTCTTTTACATTTTGTTGTAATCTTTTAAATGTAACAGGATATCTGTCAATTAAATAACATTGTTTTGCTCCCCTACTTACAGCCTCTAATCCTAAACTTCCTGTTCCAGCAAAAACATCTACAGCAACCGCATCTACAACTCTATTTTGAATTATATTAAATATATTCTCTTTTACTCTATCTAAAGTAGGTCTTGTAACCATATCTTCTGGTGGCAAAATCTTCTTTCCTTTTGCTCTTCCGGCAATAATTCTCATAGCCATCCTCCTTATAACTGTCCAAAATACATTATCTTATCTCATATTTTAACATACATATAGTAATTATACAAAAATATTTTTCCACATCAATTAAAACATATATACCTTGAACTTCTCTTAATTTCTCCAAGTATGTTGTTCTTAAGTTGTATATCCTCTTTTTTATCACTTTTTATTAAAATTTTGGCTTCTTTATTTGCATTTCTAAATATTCCATAGTCATTTATAATATCTGACATTATAAATCCATTCTCTCCATGTTGATTAAATCCAAATATTTCTCCACTACCTCTTAATTTTAAATCTTCTTCTGCTATAAAAAATCCATCATTACTTTTTGTAATAATATTCATTCTTTGTTTTGTAATATCATTACTTGAATTAGTTATTAAAATACAATATGATTTTTTATCTCCTCTTCCTACTCTTCCTCTTAATTGATGTAATTGTGAAAGTCCAAATCTTTCAGCACTTTCAATTATCATAAGTGTAGCACTAGGAACATTTACTCCAACTTCTATAACAGTTGTAGAAATAAGAACCTTTATCTTTCCCATTTTAAATCTTTCCATTATTTCATCTTTTGATTTTGATGGCATTTTCCCATAAAGTATCTCAACTTCAACATCATTAAAATAGTCATCTTTTAACTCCATATAAAGTTTTTCAACGGACTTAACATTTAATTCTTCATTTTCTTCTACTAATGGACAAACTATATATATTTGTGCTCCTTGTTTTATTTCTTTTAATGCAAAATTATAAACCCTATTTCTTTCATTTTCTTTTACAGAAAAAGTATCTATTTTTTTTCTGCCTGGAGGCAATTTATCTATTGTTGATATGTCAAGATCTCCATAAAGAGATAATGCAAGTGTTCTAGGAATCGGCGTTGCTGTCATAACTAATACGTCTATATTACTGTTTTTATTATATAATTTACTTCGTTGTTTAACTCCAAATCTATGTTGCTCATCAGTAACCACCATACCTAATTTCTTAAATTCTACATCATCCTCTAATAATGCATGAGTACCTATGACTATATCAACTTCTCCACTTTTCAATTTGCCTTTTATTACATCTTTCTTCTTAGTACTCCCTGTTAATAACTCTATTTTTACATTAAAATTTTCAAATAAATTTATTGCTTGCTCATAATGTTGATTTGCCAAAATTTCTGTAGGAGCCATTAAAACTCCCTGATATCCATTTTTAACTATATTAAATAGAGCTATTAAGGATACTATAGTTTTTCCACTTCCTACATCACCCTGAACCAATCTATTCATAGGTCTATCTCTTTTTTCATCTATTAATATTTCTCTTACAACCTTATTTTGAGCATCTGTAAGAGTAAATGGTAAATTTTCTTTTAAAATTTTTAGTTCTTGTGCTATTTTAAAAGCTATTCCTTTTGATTTTTTATATTGTTTTAACATTAACAATTTTAAAGAATATGTAAATAATTCTTGAAATTTTAATCGCTTCATTGCATCTAATAATTCTTCTTCTTTCGTTGGATGATGTATATTTCTAATTGCTTTATCCAGAGAAACTAAATTATATTTATTCAATATGTTCTTAGGTATATTTTCAACTATGGTAATATTGGATAATATATAATTTATAGTCTTATTAAAAAAGTTATTTGTAAGATTTCCCTTCAACGAATATTTAGGTGTTATACCTATAAGTTTTTCTGTATCTTCTAATATATTAGGATTAATAATAGATACCTTATATCTATCCATTTTAACCTTACCCGAAATAATATATTCTTCATTAAGTTTAAACTTATTTTTTATATATTTTTGATTGAACCATTTTCCTTGAAACTCTAAATCATTCTTAGTAAAAATTATAGTTGATATAACCATATTCCTTTTAACACAAATATCCTTTTTTATTTCTTTTACCTTAGCCTTTATAATAACCTTATCTTCATCCTTTAAATTATTTATATCATTACAGTAATGAATTTTCTCATAATCTCTTGGAAAATATAATAAAAGATCTAATATTTTATATATTCCACATTTATTTAATAATTCCTTGGTTTTGGGACCTATCCCCTTTAATGAATCAACATCATCATTTATATTCATAGTTATCACCTCCAGAATTTTTATAATAAAAAAAGCCCTAAGGCTTTTTTAGTCATAGGACCTTAATGCCCTATGGCTTTTACTATAGTAACTCTATTCAACAGCTATTATAAAATAATATAAAGGTTGTTCACCACTATAAAATTGAACATCTATATCTGAATATTTTTCTTCAATTTCTTCTGCAAATTGTTGAGCTTTTTCTTCATCACAATCTTTTCCATAGAAAACAGTTATAAGCTCACTATCTTCATTTACCATATTATCTATAAGATTATGACATACCTCGTAAATATCTTGACCTATTTCATTTATTTTATTTTCGATTAAGCCTAGTATATTACCTTCTTTTATAGGTTTTCCATCAATTTCAGTATCTCTAACTGCATAAGTAACAGAAGCAGTATTTACATTTTCTATAGCTTCTTTCATTGAATCAATGTTTTCTTCTAAGCTACTATTAGCATCAAATACAGTTATAGCAGTTATTCCTTGTGGTATTGTTTTTGTTGGTATAACCACTACATTTTTATCTGATAATTCACATGCTTGTTCTGCTGCCATGATTATATTTTTATTATTTGGTAATATAAATATATTCTTAGCATTTATCTTATTTATACGTTCTATGATATCCTGTGTACTAGGATTCATAGTTTGACCGCCTTCTATAACAGAATCTACTCCAAGATCCTCAAAAATATGTTTTAATCCATTTCCCATAGTTACAGAAACAAAACCATACTCTTTAGGCTCTTCATTTATTTCATCACTAGACTCTTCTTCAGCTTCTGTAGTTGCGTATTCTAATTCTAATATTTGTCTATGTTCTTCTCTCATATTATCTATCTTAATTTTAGATAGTTCACCTAATTTCAAAGCATTAGATAGTACAAAACCAGGATCATTTGTATGAATATGAACCTTTATAATATCATCAACGCCTATAACTATCATTGAATCTCCTACAGGTTCCAATACTGCTTTTAAGTTTTCAGCCTTAATTTGAGCATCATTTGTATTAACAAAGAACTCTGTACAATATCCAAATTTAATGTCTTCAGGATTTATAGTTGCTTGAGCTGATGTAGTTGCTTTTTTAACAGTTTCTTTTATTTCTTCTGCTATGTTTGCTTCAATATTATCCTTTAATGCATTATACATTCCTTGTAATATTATAAGTAATCCCATTCCACCAGCATCAACAACTTTTGCTTCTTTTAATGCTGGAAGCATATCCGGTGTCTGATTAAGTACGTTTTCAGTATGTTTACATACCTTTTCTAACAGCTTAACTATATCACTTTCATTAGCACTTGTTGCACTTTCTCCAGCCGCTCTTATAATTGTTAGTATTGTTCCTTCTGTAGGACGCATTACTGCCTTATATGCATATTTAGCACCTTCTTCAAGACTTTTAGCAAATCCTAAAGCATCTACTTCATCTTCTCCTTCAAGCCCTTTTGCAATTCCTCTAAAAATCTGAGATAAAATAACTCCAGAGTTACCTCTAGCACCCATAAGTGCTCCTCTTGATACTTGTTTTGCAACTTCAGAAATAGAATTGCTCTTTAAGTTTTCTACTTCTGACACAGCACTTTTAAAAGTCATTGACATATTAGTTCCTGTATCACCATCTGGCACTGGAAATACATTCAAAGAATTTACAAATTCTTTTTTTTCTTGAAGGTTATTTGACGCGTTAATTACCATATTACGCAAATTAACCCCATCTATTTTCAAACGTTCCAACTCATGTACCTCCTTAGATTCTTATACCTTGAACATTTACAGTTATATTTGAAACTTTTAATCCTGTATAATTTTCTACATTATACTTTGTTTTTTGTATTATATTATTAGCTATAACAGAAATCTTAGTTCCGTATTGAACTATTATATATAATTCAATTACTAACTTATCATTTTTATTATAAATTTTAACGCCCTTACTTAAACTTTCACCTTTTATAAGTTCCCATAAACCGTCCTTACCACTTTTAGAAGCCATTCCTACAACACCATAACATTCCATAGTTGAAACACCAACTATATTTGCTAAAGCCTCTACTGAATAATTTATGTTACCATTTTCATTGGCAATCGCTAACATATATATTCCTCCTTTATAGCTATACATAATATTTATTTTATAATATATAAATGATATAATCAAGAAAATAAATGATATTCATGCTATTTCTTACTTATATCTTTATATTTTACTTGCAAACATTATGTTTTTTATGCTACAATATAAATCGTTCTATTGTATGGAATTATTATCTTCAATTTTGGGAGGTGTTATTAGATGGCAAAAAGATGTGAAGTATGTGGAAAAGGCGTTGTATCTGGTGTACAGTACAGTCACTCCCATCGTCAATCAAAAAGAAGATGGGCTCCAAATATAAAGAATATTAGAGCTGTAGTTAACGGAGTACCTAAGAAAATAAGCGTTTGTACTAGATGTCTTCGTTCAGGGAAAGTTCAACGTGCTATATAGAAATAAAAAATGCAATTGATATATCAATTGCATTTTTTATTTATTTATTTTTTTTGAAAATTCTTATAATCTTAGATAAAAATTTAGGTACCTTTATAGCTATTATTTTCATAATAACCTCCTTAAGTATTGCTTACTAAACATATAAATTTTTAAATATGTTATCCCATACTTATTATATGTATATAATTAATTTTTGCTACAAAATTAAAAAGACATGCAATGCATGCCTTTAATCTCTAGGATATACTATTAATAATTTTCCTTTTTCAAAGTTAATCTCGACTCGCTCTTCTAAAAATTCGTTAGATATTCCAATAGGACTTCCAGATTCTAAATAATAATCCCTAAGAGGATATTTTGCGCCAATTATATTTAACTTGTCTACATCTCCACCATAAGGTATCAATGAAAATAACATTCCTCTTTCACCTTTTATTTTAATAGATTTATCTCTTAAAATAATTGTATTATTTTCATCCTTTATATAAGCTAATACCCCTGCTTTTAAACATTTTAAAAGCATACCTATATTACCAAACAAGTGATCAATTCTACTACCTGTACACCCCAATAAAACTATTTCATCAGCGCCTAATTTAATAGCTTTATCAACAGCGATTTCCGTGTCAGTATAATCTTTTTCTGGTGGATACTCAATTATGCTAGTATTTCTATTTTTGTAATAATTTAATGCTGTTTTGTTAATAGAATCTAAATCCCCAATGATGAGTTGTGGAAATATATCATATTTAAATAATACATTTGCTCCACTATCAGCAGCTATTAAATATGATTCTTCTTTTAATTCTCTTTTAATCAAACTATATGTGGGTGCTTCCCCCCCAGATATAATAACTACTCTCATACTAAAAACCTTCTTTTAATTCTTTTATGTTTTTCTCTATCTCTCCATTTTTAAATACTGCAGAACCTGCAACTATAACATTAGCTCCACTTTCAACTACATGTTTAATATTATTAATACCAACTCCACCATCTACTTGTATTAATAAATCCTTGTTAAATTTTTCTGCTATTGCTTTAACTTCTTTAATTTTTTCTGAACAATAATTTATATACTTTTGACCACCGAATCCAGGATTTACGGACATAATAAGAACCATATCTGCTATTGGTATAATATGTTTAATACTTTCTATTGGAGTTGCTGGATTTATTGCAACTCCCGCTTTAACTCCAAAACTTTTTATGTAATTAACTGTTCTATCTAAATGTTTATCTGCTTCATAATGAACTGTAATGATATCTGCTCCACTTTTTGCAAAATCTTCAATATATCTTGCAGGATCTTCAATCATTAAATGTACATCGAAAGGAAGTTTTGTAATATTTCTTATACTTTTCATTATAGGTATTCCAAAAGATATATTAGGGACAAACATACCATCCATAACATCTATATGAATCATATCTGCACCATATTTATCCAAGCTTTTGATATTCTCTCCTAATTTTGAAAAATCTGCTGATAATATAGATGGGGCTAATTTCACCATTTATTTCTACCTCCTTTAATAATTTCCTCTAAAGTTTTTGTATAAAATTCATATCTTTTTAAGTTTATCTTGTTTTCTTCAACTGCTTCTTTAACCATACACTGAGGTTCTTTATGATGTAAGCATCCATTAAACTTACACTGATTTTCATATTCATGGAACTCTGGGAAATACTCTTTTAACTCTTCTTTTGTATCAAATTTAATATCTAATGTCGAAAAGCCTGGAGTATCAACAACAAATCCGTTGTTGACCTCCACAAGTTCACTATGTCTTGTAGTATGTTTACCCCTTTTTAGTCTTTCACTTATTAACCCAGTTTCCATAATATCTTTTCCTACTAATTTATTTAATATAGTAGACTTACCAACACCAGATGGACCACAAAATACATTTATATTACCTTGTAGCTTTTCTTTTAGCTCATCTAGTCCTTGTTCTTCTTTAGCCTTTAAAAATAAACATTCATATCCAGATTCATTAACCATTTTAACAGCTTCATGATTTTTATAATCTTCACATAAATCCAATTTATTAAAACAAACTATGGCTTTTATATTCTTTGATTCACATTGTAATAAAAATTTATTTAAAAGATCTAAATTTACCTCTGGATTTTTTAATGCAAATACTATAAAAGCTTGAGATATATTTGCAACCTGAGGTCTTATAAGATAGTTATCTCTTTCACATATTTCTTCAATGGCTCCATAATTATCATTGTTAGTAGTAATAATTACTCTATCTCCTACCATAGGCGTTAATCCTTTTTTTCTAAACTTACCTCTAGCCTTACACTCATATATACCTTCATCAGTTTTAACATAATAGAATCCGCCTATACCTTTTACAATTATGCCGTTCATAGTACCTCCTAATAAATAATTTATGGATTTGGTTCACTTTTTAAAATGATATTTGTTCCCTTTGAAACTGCTGTTCCTGGTGCTTTATCTTGAGATGTTATTATAAAATCTTCTCTTCCTTTAACAGATATTGATAAATTAGATTGTGCAGCAATTCTTCTAGCTTCTTTCACAGTTTTATTTACAAAGTTAGGTACTGCTACTACATCTTTATCTCCAAAAGAATAGCAAGTTATATTAATAACCGTATTTTGTCTAACCTGAGAATTAGCCTCTATACTTTGTACTGATACTATGCCATCTTTGTCTTTATCAGTTGTTGGTATTTTATTTATAGTACCAAGTCTTAATCCTGCACTAGATATTAATGATTGTGCTTCATCTAATTTTTTATTAATTAGATTTGGAACAGTAGTCATTTCTAAACGAGGTCCTTTACTTACAACTAAATCTACCGTAGTATTTTCTTCAAGTTCAGATCCTGATTTAGGAGATTGATCACATACTTTTCCCTTTTCTATATTATTATTATACTCACGAGTAACTTTTCCAAGCTTTAAATTATAAGATTTTAAATATTCTTTTGCTGCTTCAAAATCTATTCCAATTAAATTTGGTATTCCTGAATTTTTTTCACCTGAACTTACTACAGCCCTTACTTCATCATTATCACTTAAATCTATTTCCTGCCCTGGGGCTGGATAACATTTTATAACTACTCCTTTAGGTTTATCACTTGGCTCTTCTTCAAATACAAACTTTAATCCACTATCTTTAGCAAGTTTTTCAGCCTCATCTTTAGTCATACCTATAATATTGGGTATTTTAACCTTACCTGATTTTTTGTTTCCACCCGTAACCATAAATATACCAACAAATCCTATTATGATAACAGCTAGTGTAATTATACCACCAATTAATTTTTTCTTATTTTTATTTAAATTTCCTAATTTTGTATGATTAGTTTTTTTATTATTACTTTCCAAATCATTTTTAGGTTTTTCATCTTTTTTATCATCATCTTGTATGCCATCATAAAGATCTTCTTCTTTATTATTTTTCGGATTATCATCTACATCTGGTATGGGACTCATTATCTTAGTATATTCATTTTCTTCTACATTTGCAGCTATATTAGTATTAGGATTTTGCTGTACTTTTTGTAGATCCATAAGTATATCATGAGCACTTTGATATCTTTTATACGGTTCTTTTTCTACAGCTTTTAAAATTAATTTATTTAAACTTTCAGGTATATTAGGATTAACTTTTATAGGAGGTGTAACTTCTTCTTGAACATGTTTTAATGCAACCGATACAGGACTCTCTCCATCATAAGGAACTTTTCCTGTAACCATCTCATATAAAATAATTCCTAAAGAATATATATCTGTTTTACAATCAACAAATTTCCCCTTAGCTTGTTCTGGAGAAATATAGTGTGCTGATCCTATAATTTTATCCGAATTGGTTATAGTAACAGATGATGTTGCCTTTGCTATACCAAAATCAGTTACCTTTATATTACCATCTTTAGTCACTAAAATATTATGTGGTTTAACATCTCTATGAATGATATTGTTATTATGGGCACATTCTAATGCTTTAGCAATTTGGCTTGCAATTTCAATTGCTTTATCATATTTTAAAACTTGATTTTCATTTATTATTTGTTTTAATGTTTTACCATCTATGTATTCCATAACAATATAATTTATATTATTTTCTGATCCAATGTCATAAATTCCAACTATATTGTTATGAGATAAACTAGCTGCTGATGATGCTTCTTGTTTGAATTTATTTACAAATTCTATATTATCAGAATACTGATTCTTTAAAATTTTTACTGCTACGTACCTATTTAACAGATGACATTTGGCTTTATATACCTCAGCCATACCACCTTCTCCAATTTTTTGCAATAATTCATATCGATTTCCTAGAATAGTCCCAGTCATTTTTGCATTCCTCCAAATATAATCACTGAAATATTGTCTCTTCCACCTTTGCTTTTACACAAGTCGACTAGAAGTTCACATGCTTTTTGATTTGTATTTTCTAATATTATATTATACATCTCTTCTTTAGAAACCTCATTAGATAATCCATCAGTACATAAAATAACTTTACACATAGAGTTCATATTTATCTTAAACGTATCTATATTTACTGTTTCTTTTGTTCCTAATGCTCGTGTTATTATATTTTTATTAGGGTGATTTATGGCCTCTTCTTCAGTTATACTTCCATCATCCACCAATTGTTGAACTAAAGAATGATCTTTTGTAACCTTCTTTAATGCATCTTCAATAATATAACAACTACTATCACCAACATTAGCTACAACCGCTTCATTATCATGAATAAGAAAAGCAGTTATAGTTGTCCCCATACCACACAATATTTTACTACTTTTAGCCTTAAGATATATATTATTATTAGCATATTTAATAGCATCTTTTAATAAATTTTCTATACTCTCTAAACCTTCATTATCTTTTATAAATTCTATACAAGATTCCACAGCTATCTTACTAGCTACATCTCCTGCATTGTGTCCTCCCATTCCATCAGCTACAATATACAGAGCGAACTCATCATCCTCATATTTTCCTATAGAATCTTCATTAACTTCTCTCACATTTCCAACATCAGATAAAAAACCTACGCATAATCTTTCGGTATAACTTTTATTATTACTCATATGAATATATCCTCCATCACACACGAAATAATTTAATTGTTCTTAATATAATTTCTTCTTAATTGTCCACAAGCTCCATTTATATCTGATCCCATTTCTCTTCGTATTGTGGTTTCGATTCCATACTTAATTAAAATATTTTTAAATTCCTCTATATCTTTTGCTCCTGATCTCTTATAATCATTTTCCTTAATTTCATTAACAGGAATTAAATTTATATGACACAATATACCTTTTAATTGATTAAATAACTCCTCGGCATTCTTAGCGCTATCATTAATCCCGTTTACTAGGGCATATTCAAAAGTTATTCTTCTATTTGTAATTTTAGAATAATATTTGCATGCATCTAATAATTCGTTTATATTATATTTATTTGCTATTGGCATCATACTTTTCCTTATGTCATCGTTAGGAGCATGCAAAGAAATAGCTAAAGTTATTTGTAATTTTTCATCTGCAAGTTCTTTTATCTTAGGGACTATACCACAAGTTGATAAAGTAATATGTCTTTGCCCAATTTTTAAAGCATTATCATCATTTATAAGTTTTATAAATTTTAGTACATTATCATAATTGTCTAATGGCTCTCCACTTCCCATGAGTACAACATTTGATATTCTTTCACCTATTTCTTGTTGAGCTTTAAGTATTTGAGCTGCTATTTCTCCTGATGTCAAATTTCTTACTACACCATCTACTGTAGATGCACAAAATTTACATCCCATTCTACATCCAATTTGCGTTGATACACAAATTGAATTTCCATGTTTATATCTCATAACTACAGATTCTATTATATTACCATCCTTATATTCAAAAAGAAATTTTTCAGTACCATCAATATTAGATTTATATTTTTTCATAATATTAGGTATATCTATATAAAAAGAATTTTTAAGTTTTCCTTTAGATGCTTTAGATATATTAGTCATTTCATCAAAATTAAAAATAGCCTTTTTGTATATCCACTCAAAAATTTGTTTAGCTCTAAATTTGCTTTCTCCATTTTCAGCCATCCAGTTTTTTAATTCTTCTAAATTAAAATCTAGTATATTCTTCATGTATGCACCTACCTATTTTTTTTAAGTTTAGCAATAAAAAATCCATCCATATATTTGTTAGGTAAGATAGTTACTGTTCCATTTTCATTATATATAATATTATCCATTTTACCATAAAATATCGGTTCTACGGTATATTGAGGGAAGTTTTTTATAAACCAATCTATATTTTGTTCATTTTCTTTTTTATTAATAGTACATGTAGAATATAATAATGTTCCCCCTACTTTAACGTACCTTGCTGCATTTTTCATTATTTCTTTTTGTATCTTTACTATGTCTTTTATAGATTCCATATTTTTCGTATATTTAATTTCTGGTTTCTTTCTTATTATGCCAAGTCCAGAACAAGGAACATCTATTAAAACCGCATCTGCTATTTCTTTTAGTTCTTCATTAAACTTAGAAGCATCAAGCTTACTACATTCTATATTATTTATTCCTAATCTTTTAGCATTATCTTTTACTAAACTTAATTTACTTTCATGAATATCAAAAGCCTTAACTTTTCCAGTATTATTCATGATTTCTGAAATATGTGTTGTCTTTCCACCTGGAGCACTACATAAATCTAAAACCAAACTTCCTTCTTCTACATTCATAGTAGGTGCAACTAACATAGCACTTTCATCTTGTACTGTTATTTTACCATCTTCAAATAAAGGATTGCTTTCAATACTTTTACCTTTATTAATAACAACAGCCTCTGGACATACATATCCTTCTTCAATACTATATCCATATTCCTCAAGTTTATTAAAAGCCTCATCATAATCAGTTTTTAAGTTATTCACTCGAACTGTAACTGCCGGTCTTTCATTAAGACCTTTTAGTATTTTCTCTGCTTTTTCTTCATTATATTGATTAATAAACATCTTAACTAACCATTTTTCACATGAATACTCAAAACATAATCTTTCTATTATGCTATTTTTATTATAGTAAACTTTATCAAGATTTCTAAGATAATTTCTTAAAACTCCATTTACTAATTTAGACTCTCCAATAGACTTATGTTTTTTTGCTATATTTACAGCTTCATTCACCGCAGCAAAATTAGGAATTTTATCTAAATACTTTATTTGATATATGGTAGTTCTTAATATATTCAATATATATGAATCCACACTTTTAGTTCCTTTTTTTAAATAAGCATTTAATATTGTATCTATAGTATATTTATATTTAATTGTTCCATATACAATCTCAGTTATTAATGCTTTATCTTTCTCATTAATCTTTTGATTATTTAAACTTTGTCTTAAAACTATATTAGAATATGCGTTTTTATTAAAAACCATCTCAAGAATATCAACACATATTTTTCTAGCGTTTTCCATTAATTAACTCCAATCTTTTATTAATCTATTCATCTTTACTGATTGCTATAAGTCTTACAAGTTCTAATATAGCTGTTAATGCAGCAGCTACATATGTCATGGCAGCAGCTGATAATACTGATCTAGCTCCTCTTATCTCGTCACCATACAATATATTTCTATTTTCTAATATTTTAAGCGCTCTATTAGATGCATTAAATTCAACAGGCAATGTAATTAACTGAAATATTACAACAGCGCTGAATAATATTATGCCTATCTGAATTAATCCAGAACTTTTGATGAAAATACCAATCATAAATATTATCCATGATGCACTCGAACTAAAATTTACTACTGGTACTATTGAATTTCTTATTTCTAATGGTGCATAGTGTTTTTTATGTTGAATTGCATGCCCAGTTTCATGTGCTGCAACTCCTATAGATGCAACTGAAGTTCCATGATATACGTCTGTAGACAAACGCATTACTCTATTTCTAGGATCATAATGGTCTGTTAGTTTTCCTGATATTTCTTGAACAGGAATATCATAAAGCCCTTCTGCATCAAGTAACATTCTAGCAACTTGAGCTCCTGTATAACCATTCATACTTCTTACATTAGAAAATTTATTAAAAGTAGAACTAACTTTTAGCTGAGCCCATGCTGAAATTATTAAAGCCGGAATAAGAATCACCATTGTTTTATCGTAAAACCAAAACATTCATATCCCCTCCAATTATATAATAAATTTACTTTAAAATACTTCCAACGTCAATAGAATTTCCTCTTATGTATTCTTCTACTCTAAGAGATTTTTTTCCTGGAAATTGAATTTCTTCTACTAATAAAGTTCCATCTCCACAAACAACTTTTAATCCATTTTTAGATACTTCAATTATAGTACCAGGTTCTTTATCATTTTTTTCATTTAATATTTGTGATTTATATACCTTCATAGCCTTATCATTATAATAAGTATATGCTACTGGCCATGGATTCAATCCTCTTATAAGGTTATGTATATTTTTGGCAGAGTTTTTCCAATCAATACACGCCATCTTTTTATCTAGCATAGATGCATAACATGTACTTGATTCATCTTGTTTTTGAGGATTAATTTCTCCTTTAACCATTTTATTTATAGTTTCTACTAATAATTCTCCACCTTGATTCATTAGTATATCATGTAACTCTCCCGCAGTCATATCTTCATTTATTTCTACTTCTTGAGTCATTAACATATCTCCTGTATCAAGTCCTACATCCATAAGCATTGTTGTGTTCCCACTTTTTTTCTCACCATTTATTATAGCCCAATTAAGTGGAGCTGCTCCTCTATATTTTGGTAATAATGATGCATGAAGATTAATACAAGCATATTTTGGAATTTCTAAAACTTCTTTAGGTAAAATTTGTCCATAAGCTACAACTATAATAAAATCAGGTTCTATATTTTTTAGTTTTCCTATAAATTCTGGTTCATTTTTTAATTTATTAGGCTGACAAATTTCAATATTATTTTTTAATGCTACTTCTTTTACAGGTGACATAGCCACTTTTTTTCCTCTACCCTTTGGTCTATCTGGTTGTGTAAAAACTGCCTCAACTCCAAAATTGTCAATAATAGCTTCAAGTGAAGGTACTGCAAATTCAGGAGTTCCCATAAAAACTATCTTCATATTATTCTTCTTCCTTTCCCTTTACTACTTTATCCATAAATAAAACACCATCTAAATGATCAAGTTCATGACAAATAGCTCTTGCAAGTAATCCTTCTCCATGAATCTCAACTTCTTCTCCTTTTTCATTTAGCGCCTTTGCTACAACATTATAAGGTCTTGTAACTTTTCCTTGTTTCCCTGGAAGACTTAAACATCCTTCATAATCAGTTTGACTGCCTTCTGAGCTTATAATCTCAGGATTAATTAAAGACATAGGACCATTTCCAACATCTATAACCACTAATCTTTTTAATACACCTATTTGTGGAGCTGCAAGCCCTACTCCATCCGCTTCATACATAGTTTCTTTCATATCTTCAATAAGCGTTAGGATTCTTTCGTTTATTTCATCTACTTTTTTGCATGTTTTTCTTAATATAGTATCTTCGTTTACTCTTATATTTCTTAATGCCATCTTAATTCCTCCCAATATTTTAAAATTTTACTCCTAAATTAATTTTTATAGTAAAGTGCTAGGATTAACATCTATACTAATCCTAAACTCATTATAAACATCTTGTAAGTTTTTATAAATAAAATTTTTTATATTTAATGCCAATTCATTATCAAATTGTCCTTTTATTAGAATTTGCCATCTGTAAAATTCTTTAACTTTTGATATTACACAAGGACAAGGTCCTAATATATCTATATTATTATCTTTTTCGAGATTATTTTTTAATATAATCCCAATTTTTTGTATGCTTTTTATTAATAGATTCTCATTCTTGCTACTGATATTTATAGCAAGTATTTTTGAAAAAGGAGGATAGTTAAGATCATATCTTATTTCTATTTCTTCCTTATAAAAATTATCATAATCATTATTACATGAATGCTTTATACTATAATTTTCAGGACTATAGGTTTGCACTATAACTTTTCCTTTTTTTTCACCTCGGCCTGCTCTTCCACCTACTTGAGTTATTAGCTGAAATGTTTTTTCACCCGAACGAAAATCCGGTAAATTTAAGGATATATCTGCTGCAATTACTCCTACTAAAGTAACATTTTTAAAGTCTAACCCTTTAGTTACCATTTGGGTACCGATTAGTATATCTGCATCGCCATTTTTAAAAGTATTATATATATATTCATAAGAATCTTTTTTTCTAGTAGTATCAAAATCCATTCTCAATGTTCTTGCACTTGGAAAATATTTTTTAACCTCTTTTTCTATTCTCTCTGTACCTACACCAAAATATTTTACATACTTGCTTCCACACTTAGTACAAATATGGGGTACTTCATATTTTTCACCACAATAATGACAACTTAAATAATTCCCTTTACTATGATAAGTTAGAGCTATATCACAATGATTACACTTAAATACATATCCGCATTCTCTGCATGATACAAATGTTGAGAAACCTCTTCTATTTAAAAATAATATTATTTGTTCTTTATTGTTTAAAGCTTCCTCTATCCCCGCATATAGCAAACTACTAAAAATAGATTTATTTCCACTTTTAAGTTCATCTCTCATATCAACAGTAAAAACATCTGGTAATTTTGCTCCATCAGCTCTATTCTTTAAAGTTAATAACTGTATTTCATCTTTCATGCTTCGATAATATGTATCTATAGCTGGAGTTGCAGAACCAAGCACTAATTTACAGTCTTCAATTTCACATTTAAGTTCTCCAATTTCTCTTGCATTATATTTAGGATTGCTATCAGACTTATAACTTCCTTCATGTTCTTCATCTATAATTATCATACCCAAATTATCAAATGGTAAAAATATTGCAGACCTCGCTCCTATAGCAACTTTAACTTGTTTATTTTTAATTCTAAGCCATTCATCATATCTTTCTCCATCAGAAAGTTTACTATGAAAAACAGCAATATCTTTTCCAAATCTCCCCTTAAACCTTTCTACCATTTGAGGTGTTAAAGATATCTCTGGAACTAAAATTATACTTTCTTTATTTTGATTTATCATATGTTTTACCATATTCATGTAAATCTCAGTTTTTCCACTACCAGTTACACCATGAATTAAAAATATTTTTTTGTTTGAATTTAATATAGAATCTACTACAACTTGTTGTTCTTCATTTAATTTTTTTTCTTCATAGTTAGAATAAACTCTATTATTAAATCTATTCACAATGGTTTCATTCTTCTGCAAAAAACCATGTTTAATCATAGTATTTATAGATGACAATGAGACATTAAATTTTTTACTTATTTCTGTCTTTGTATACAATCCATTATGTGCTTTTACTATTTCATATATATTTATATAAGGTTCCTTATAAAACTTTTCTTTAAGATTGTTTCCTATATAAATAACTTCTTTTATCTTATTTTTAACTCCCTTTATTATACCTGTTGGAATTATTACTTTTATACATTCTAAATATGTACAAAGATATTTTTTTCTCATTTTTTTTATAAGGTCAACATCTTTTTCTCTAAGAACAGTAAAATTATCACATATATTTATAATAGATTTTATTTTATACTTATTATGAAACTTTTCATACAACTCAATAACAAAACCATCTATATTTTTATTACCTTTTCCAAAAGGCACTTTAACTCTATGACCTATTTTTAATTTATTTATTAGATTTTCTGGTATCTTATAGGTGAAGATTTTGTCAACCTGCACTGACTCATTATTTACTATTATTCCCGCATATCGATACACATAATCCACCCTTATCTATAATTAAATTGTATAATTACAAGAAAAAAGCGCATCAGCGCTTTTCATTAATTAAATCAAATAATTCTCTGGCAACTTCTTTTTTGTTCATTTTAGGTAAAGGTATCTTCCTTCCATCTGAACATAAAATAGTTACCTTATTATCTTCTGATGCAAATCCAGTATCATTAGATACTATATTATTTGCTACTATATAATCTAAATTTTTCTTATGTAACTTTGTTGTAGCATTTTCTATTAAATCATTACTTTCAGCTGCAAATCCTACCAAAATTTGTTTTTCCTTCATAGAACCTAATTTTTTTAATATATCATTATCTCTTTCTAATTCAAGTGAAAACTGACCTTCGCCTTTTTTTATTTTCTTGTTAGAATAAACTTTAGGCTTATAGTCAGCAACAGCTGCTGATTTAATAATTATATCTGCCGATTTAAAATTATCTTCTACAGCTTTTAACATTTGAGCATTTGTATTAACATTTATAACGTTGATTCCAAAAGGTTTTTGTATGCTACATGGACCTGAAACTAAAGTAACTTCGGCACCTCTATCCCTAGCTTCACTAGCAATCGCATAACCCATTTTTCCACTAGATCTATTCGTAATATATCTTACTGGATCTATAGGTGCTATGGTTGGTCCTGCTGTTACTAAAACTTTTTTACCTTTTAAATCTTTTTTATCATGCATCATGCTGATTACAATGTCACTAATAAGCTCTGTATCTTGAAGCTTACCTGTACCTACATCTCCACAAGCAAGTCTACCTGATACAGGTTCTATAAACTTATATCCATATTCTTTTAATACTCTTATATTTCTTTGAACTATAGGATTTAAAAACATATTTGTATTTGCCGCTGGAGCAAATACTACTGGTGCTTTTGTTGCCATGATAGTAGTTGATAACATATCATCTGCAATACCATTTGCAACCTTTCCTATTATATTCACTGTAGCAGGAACTATTAGCATCAAATCAGCTTTTTTAGCCAAAGATATATGTTGTATTTCCCATGCTTTGGGTTCATCAAACATATCAACAACAACCATATTTTGACTTAGTGACTGAAATGATAATGGATTTACGAATTTTGTAGCATGTTCTGTCATTATAACATAGACATCTAATCCAGCTTTTTTAAATCTACTAATTACGTCTAAAGCCTTATAAACTGCAATACCGCCAGTCACTCCCACTACTACAGTTTTCTTTTCATCCATTTTATTTTATTCCCTTCATTAAAGATTCATAAGTAACTTCTCCTGAATTCACTTCATGAATTGCTGTTGTAAGAGGTTTATATGCGTCCTCTACATTAACTAACATTTCGTCTCCATCGATTATTTGTCTTGCTCTTTTTGATGTTACAGTAACTAAAGAGTATCTGTTGTCAACCTTAGTTAATAACTCTACAATTGATGGATTAATCATATAATTGTTCATGGATTAAACCCTCCTCAGAAAAAATATTTTGTTCTATTCTATCCACACTACATTTTTCAGCTATTATTATGCTTTTTATTTTTTCAACAGCCTTTTCTACTTCATCATTAATAACAGCATAATTATATTTTGACACATAATTGATTTCTTTATAAGCTGATTTAAATCTAGTCATTAATGATTCTTCTGTTTCACTACCTCTTTTTATAATTCTATTTTTTAATTCTTCCATAGAAGGAGGTAATATGAAAATAAATATTCCTTTAGGATAATTTTCTTTAACTTTCAAAGCCCCTTGAATATCTATCTCTAATATAACATCTTTGCCATCTTTTAATTTTTCTAACACATTAGATTTTGGAGTACCATAATAATTACCATATACTTCTGCATATTCAAGAAAATCTTTTTCACCTATTCTATCAATAAAATTTTCTTTGCTTAAAAAATAATAATTTTGACCATCTACTTCCCCTTTTCTAGGAAATCTTGTTGTAGCTGAAACAGATAGCCAAAAGTCTCCATTTTTCATTAGTTCTTTACAGATTGTACCTTTACCTGCCCCTGATGGTCCTGAGATCACTAGTAAAAGCCCCTGATTATCTTTGCTCGCTTGGTTCATTATTCATCTACCTCATCAATGTTCACTTCGCCTTTAGAAGATAATCTGTGAGCAACTGTTTCCGGTTGAACAGCTGATAATATTACATGATCACTATCGGTAATTATTACCGCTCTCGTTCTTCTTCCATATGTAGCATCTATAAGCATTCCTCTGTCTCTAGCTTCCTGTATTATTCTTTTTATAGGAGCCGATTCAGGGCTTACAATTGCTACAAGCCTATTAGCAGAAACAATGTTTCCAAATCCAATGTTGATTAACTTAATACTCATATTAGTCCTCCTAATTTTTATTCTATATTTTGTATTTGTTCTCTAATTTTTTCTATGTAATTCTTCATATTTATAGTTAGATTCACTATTTGTAAATCATTTGCTTTTGAAGATATAGTATTTGTTTCTCTATTCATCTCTTGAACTATGAAATCAAGTTTTCTTCCAACTGGATCATCTTTTTCTAAAGTATCTTTTAATTGAACAATATGGCTGTTAAGTCTTACGACTTCTTCATCTATTGCTGCTTTATCTGCGAATACAGCTACTTCCATAGATATTCTAGCTTCATCTATATCACTATTTTCTAAAAGTTCACTAATTCTATTATTGAGTCTATCTTTGTAATCTTTTACTACTAAGGGAGCTCTTTTTTCAACTTCCTTCAATAATTCTTGTATAATATTACATTTGTTTATGACATCTTCTTTTAATTTATTACCTTCTTTTTCTCTCATATTAGCTAGAGATTCTACAGCATCATTTAATGGTTGTTCAAGGTAATTCCAAATTTCTTGTGAATCTTCTTCCTTCTTTTCAACAGATATAACTTCAGGAAACTTAGCAATAAGCGATACTGAAATATCGTTATTAGCATCATATCTATCTTTGATTTTTTCTAAACATTTAACATAACTGTCTGCTAACTGTTCGTTAAATTTTATTTCTATATCATCATTACCATATACATTTTGAGTAATGAAAACATCTACTTTACCTCTACTAATTTTTTGTTTAACAACATCTCTGATTTTGTTTTCTAGAGATAATAAGTTTCTAGGCATTTTTAAATTTAAATCAAAATATCTATGATTTACACTTTTAATCTCAATAGTAAAACTGCGACTACTTCCTTCCTTTGTCATTCCCCTACCAAAGCCCGTCATGCTCCTTAACATTTTTATCATCCTTCCGCAGCATATAATAAGTTCATATTCATTATACATAACTAAACATTGAAATTTCAAGTTTAAATTAATTTAAATACATATTTACTATAATATCATATTTTTTATTATAATAAAATAAAATAATCACATACATTAATTAAATACTATATAGTATTATTTAATATAATAAAAAATAGACCAACTTTTAAAGTTAGTCCATTTTTCATCATAGTAATTTATTTATTACTAAGTCCCACCGCAAGTAATTTAATAATAAATAAAATAGCAAGTATATATATGACAAAAGAAACTTTTTTCTTTTTATTATTATCCTTTGTAAATAAATTATTCACTAAATTTAGTATAGCATAAGACAATATTCCTAGTGTTAATCCATCTCCAATACTATAAGTTAATGGCATTAATGCTATTGTTAAAAATGCTGGTACACCTTCAGTAAAATCTTGAAAATTTATTTCTACTACATTTTCTATCATGAAAAATCCAACTATAATAAGCGCTGGTGCTGTTGCACATGCAGGAATTGCTATAAATAATGGTGATAAAAACATGGCCAATAAAAATAGTATACCTGTTACAATTGATGTTAATCCCGTTCTTCCACCAGCTGCAACCCCTGCGGAACTTTCAACATATGTTGTAACTGTTGATGTTCCCATAACAGCACCAAATGTTGTACCAATAGAATCAACAAGTAATGCCTTACCAGCATTTTTAACCTTTCCTTTATCATCTACCATTCCAACTTTTGAAGCTACTCCAACTAATGTTCCAACTGTATCAAAGAAATCTACAAATAAAAAAGTAAATACTACAGTAATAAACGGAAAAATCTTTGTACTATCTTTTATATGCGAAAAATCTAATTTAAAAGCCACAGGCTTAATAGATTCATACTTAAATATACCATTAGGTAAATGAATACCGTACGCTTCTGCTGCAACTTGAGTATTCATTAATGCATATCCCCAAGCAATTAATGTGCTTATAACTATTCCCCAAAGTAAAGCCCCTCTAATATTTTTTTTAGATAAAATTACTATAACTATTATTCCTATGCAAGCTATAATTACTGTAGGCGTTGTAAAATTACCTATTTTTACAAATGTATCTGGATTTTTTACTACTATTCCCGCATTTGAAAACCCGATAAAGGCTATAAAAAGTCCTATTCCTGCTGTTACTGCTAATTTCAATGTCTTTGGAATAGCATTAACAACAGCCTCTCTTACATTAGTCAATGATAATATAATAAATATTATACCTTCTAAAAAAACAGCCGTTAATGCAGTTTCCCACTGAACACCCATAACTTTAACAACACTAAATGTAAAAAATGCATTAAGTCCCATTCCTGAGGCTAATGCAAATGGTAATTTTGCATATAACCCCATAAATATCGTTGCTAATCCTGCTGTCAAACATGTAGATGTTAAAACTGCTCCTTTAGGCATTCCCGCAATACTTAATATATCAGGATTTACAGCTATAATATACGCCATAGCTAAAAATGTAGTGATTCCTGCTGTTACCTCTCTTTTAAAATCTGTACCATTTTCTTTAAGTTTAAAAAACTTTTCCATATTTTATCCTCCTGTGTAAATAAAATTAACCACTTAGATTACGAGTAATCTTAGTGGTCAAAATAATATTTATTTACACTAGACTACTCATAGTCAAATATTTACGGTATTTGGTAGAAACGCCTGACCTTATTTCTAGGCTTATATGAGTACGTGGTTATTATCTTTTAATTTCAATATAATCTTATTACTTTTATATCGTTTTGTCAATACCTGTCCGAAAATTATTTTTATTTTTATAATTAAAGTTCGCATTTTATTCTTCAAATAACTTTTTAATTTCGCTAATATTTGAAGTTTTTCCTAATGCTAATATTAATTTTATTCTAGCTTTTTGCCCTGGCAAAGCACCCCCAAATATTGCTCCTACCTTTCTTAAATGCTTTCCTCCACCTTCATATCCATAAGTATCAAGGACCCTTCCACTAAAACATCTAGATACAATTATAACAATAACTCCTTTATTTATAGCCCTTTCTATTCCACTTACCATAGCCGGTGGTACATTTCCTCTTCCTAATGCTTCAATTACTATTCCTTTTGCTCCACTTTGCACTAAGAAATCTATTATTTTAGAGTCCATACCACTAACACACTTAATAAGTTCTACTCTTGATTCTACTTTGTCAGTACAAATATGATGTTTATATAAAATATCTCTATGAAATATAGCCTCATTATTGTCTACAATACCAATAGGTCCAAACTCTGGGCTTTGGAATGTATCTAACTTCATAGAATTTGTTTTAGTTACCTCACTAGCACAATTCAGTTCATCGTTTAGACAAACCATTACACCTCTACCTTTAGCTTTTTCAGATATAACTGTACAAATTGAAGCGGATAAATTAGCAGGTCCATCATATCCTAATTCCGAACTATTTCTCATTGAACCTGTTATAACTATAGGTTTATCAGTATTTATATTCAAATCTAAAAAATATGCTGTTTCTTCTAAAGTATCAGTGCCATGTGTAACTACGACTCCTGCAATATCATCTCTTTGCAATATATTTTGTATGTATTTTGATAATTCCAACATTTTATCTGGTGTAATATGGGGTCCTGGTAAATTTGAAAATGTTGTACACTGTATGTCTGCATATTTTTCTATACCAGTAACCATAGACATTATATCTTCCCCACTTAAAGAAGGAACTACCGCTTTTACTCTTGGATCTACTGTCATAGATATTGTTCCTCCATTAAAAACCACCGCTACCTTTTTCATATATATCTCTCCTTGTAATTTATTATAATACTATTTTACAAAACACCTCTAAAAAAAGGAATTAGGTTTTCCCTAACTCCTTAAAAATTTCACCTACTATAGTATTATGCAAATTAATCCTCCATTACCCTCATTAATAATTTTCTCTAAAGTCTTTCTCATTTTTATTTGGACATCTTCAGGCATTTTATATAATTTATTCTGTAATCCGTCCTTAACCATGACTTCTAATGATTTTCCAAACATATTACTTTCCCAAATCTTCGAACGATCACTTTCAAATTGTTCTAACAAAGATGTAACCAACTCTTCACTTTCACGCTCAGTTCCTATTATAGGTGAAATTTCAGTTTCAATATCCGCTCTAATTAAATGTAGTGATGGAGCACTTGCTTTTAGTTTAACTCCATATCTAGTACCTTGTTTAACTATTTCAGGCTCCTCTAATGTCATTTCACTTAATTCTGGAGATACAAGTCCATATCCTCTTTCTTTAACATCTGCTAAAGCGCTAGCAACCTTATCATATTCAACTTTTGCTTTACTTAGTTCCTTTATTATACTTAAAAGCTCATTTTCTCCAGAAATATTCTGACTACAAACCTCACTTAAAACTTTATAAAATAATTCATGCCTTGGATTAAGTGAAATTCTAGCATTTCCTTCACCCATATTTATTTCTTTAAGCTTTGAATTCTCTAAAAATTCAACCTCATTAAAGCTACTAGTAAATTTTTTAATATCTCTAACTTTATATACTTTTTGACACATGTCTTTTATTAAAGATATAAAATTTTGTTTTAACCAATGAGTAATATCTAATTTTTCTATCCACTCTGGCATATCTATATTTATTTCTTTTATTGGAAATTCCTTTAATATTCTCTCAAATATATTAGTTATATCTTTTTGCTGCATATTAGCTATATTCATTACTTGAACAGGGACATTATATTTTTCTTCTAATGATTTACCAAGTTCTATAGTTTCTTCACTATTTGCATTTTTAGAATTTAATATTATTATAAATGGTTTATTAATAGCTTTTAATTCATTTACAACTCTCTCTTCTGCCTCAACATAATCTTCTCTTTTAATACCTGTTACACTTCCATCCGTAGTTACTAACAATCCTATTGTTGAATGTTCATTGATAACTTTCTTAGTTCCCATCTCAGCTGCTTCTTCAAAAGGAATTTCATAATCATACCAAGGAGTCATAACCATCTTAGGTTGTTCTCCTTCATTGTATCCAAGAGCAGCTTTAACAATATATCCTACACAATCAACCATACGTACTTTAAATTTAGTTTCTTCATTTAATTTAATTTCTATAGCTTCATTAGGTACAAATTTAGGTTCCGTTGTATGAATAGATTTTCCAGATGCACTTTGAGGAAGTTCATCTTGAGCCCTTTGCTTCTTATAAGTATTTTCTATGTTAGGTATAACCATAAGTTCCATGAATCTTTTTATAAAAGTAGATTTTCCGGTTCTTACTGGACCAACAACCCCTACATATATGTCCCCTTGAGTCCTATCTGCAATATCTTTATATATGTTAAAATTATCCAACATTTTACCCTCCCACTACTTACTTTTAATAATACATATATACTAGTGGTATAAACAAAATATTACAAAAAAAATAAAAGTCAACTTAATAATTTAAGCTGACCTTTAAATAACTCTAATAAACTTCATCCTTACCATCTCTAGACATTAATTCATAAACACCATACTTTAATTCCTTATTATTAAATAGTACATTATAAATAATGTCTGTAATAGGCATAGATACATCATATTTTTCTTTTAGATTATAAAAAATTTCACATGCTTTTATACCTTCAACTACCATGCCAACTTCTCTGAATGCTTCATCAAAGCTATGACCTTTTCCTATAAGAATACCTGCTCTTCTATTTCTACTATGTACACTTGTACAAGTAACTATTAAGTCTCCCATTCCACTTAATCCATAAAATGTCTCTGGTTTCGCTCCTAAAACAACACCTACTCTTACGATTTCACTCATACCTCTGGTCATAAGTGCTGCTTTGGTATTATCTCCATATCCCGCACCATCACATATTCCTGCTGCTAATGCTATTATATTTTTTACTGCTCCACCTATCTCTACACCTATTATATCTTCATTAGTATATACTCTAAATTTATTTGTCATAAACATCTCTTGAATTTCTCTTGCATATTTCATATCTTTAGATGTAACTACAACAGTAGTTGGTATATCTAATGCTATTTCCTCGGCATGACTTGGTCCAGATAAAACAACAACAGGATTATTAGGATTTTCTTCTTTTATAACCTCTGAAAGTCTTTTAAAAGTTCCTTTTTCCATACCTTTTGCCAGACTTACTATAATAGTATCTTCCTTAATAAGATGTTTTATATCACGACTTATATCTCTTACTACATGAGAAGGTGTAGCTATTACAACAACTTTACTATTTCTTATAGCTTCTTCTAAATTCGTAAAAGCTTTTACATTTGAAGGTATAATTATATCTTGAATGTACTTGATGTTTTCTCTTTTTATGTTTATATCATCTACTACATTCTTATTTCTAGCCCAAATATTAATATCATACCCTTTCTTTGAGAGCATAATACTTAATGCAGTTCCAAAACTTCCTGCCCCTAAGAAAGTTATATCTGCCATTTTACTCCTTCCTTTCTCTAAACTCCAATTTAATTCCAGTACCACTAAAATCAAAGTTTTCTCTTAGTTGGTTTTCTAGATATCTTCTGTAAGAGAAGTGTACTAACTCTGGGTTATTTACAAAGAATATAAATGTAGGTGGTTTAGTTCCTATTTGAGTTACATAATAAATTTTCAATCTACTTGTACCTACTATTGGAGGCTCTTTCATTAAAATCGCTTTACTTATAACTTCATTTAATATTCCTGTTTTAACACGCTTACAATAATTATTGTAACATTCCTTAGCCATACCTAAAACTTTATTTACTCTTTGACCTGTCTTAGCTGATATAAATAAGAATGATGCATAAGGTAAAAATGATAATTCATATCTTAGCTTATCTTTAAAGTTCTTCATAGTCTTATCATCTTTTTCAATTAAATCCCATTTGTTGACAATAACTATTATAGCTTTATTAAGCTCATGTGCATATCCTATTATTTTTTCATCTTGTTCTGCAATGCCTTGTTCAGCATCTAACATTAAAATACATACATCTGCATTTTCTATAGATGCAATAGTTCTAACAGCACTATATCTTTCTACTTGTTCTTTTATTTTGCTTTTTCTTCTAAGTCCAGCTGTATCGATTAAAGCAAATTTTCCTTCTTCTCTTTCTATATAACTATCTACAGAATCTCTAGTAGTTCCTGGAATATTACTAACTATATGCTTTTCTTCTCCTAATATTCTATTAATAAGAGATGATTTTCCAACGTTCGGTCTTCCTACCATTGCTATTCTTATATACTCATTTTCTTCATCATCTTCATTAACTTGTGGAAATTTATCAACTACTTCATCTAAAAGATCTCCAAGTCCCAATCCTTGTGATGCAGAAATCGCCATAGGATCTCCTAATCCTAAATTATAAAATTCATATATATTATCATCTAACTGATGTCTATCTATTTTGTTTACGGCTAAAACTATTGACTTATTTGCTTTTCTTAACATTTGCGCAACTTCTCTATCAGCATCTGCAAGTCCTTGTTTACCATCAACAATAAATAGTACAACATCTGCCATTTCTATAGCCATTTGTGCCTGTCTTCTCATTTGAGCTACAATAACATCTTCACTTTCTGGTTCAATTCCACCTGTATCTATTATAGTAAATTTATTATTTAACCACTCTGCTTGAGCATATATTCTGTCTCTTGTAACACCTGGCATATCATCTACTATTGCTATTCTTTTACCTGCTAATTTATTAAATAAAGTAGATTTTCCAACATTCGGTCTTCCTACTATTGCAACTATTGGCTTACCCATAGTCTATTCCTCCTTAATTGCTATACGTATTTATTAATTCTATTAAATCCTCTCCTGTGTAATCACAAACTATAACTTTTCTTTGTAATGCTTTTTCTAAATCATAGATTTTAACATCATCAAGCATAATTAATTCTTCATAATTTCCAAGTTCATATCCTTTTTTGAACATGTTGTCTGACATAATAATATAATCTCCAATTTCCACCTTGGATAATTGTTCAATTATATCTTGACCTGTTAAAAGTCCTGCTACAGTTATAGTTTCTCCGAAGAAGTTATTTATTATTTTTCTTACATCTATTTTTATATTAGGATTTTTACTCATGATTTTATCAGCAGCATGCTTTATTTCCTTATAAGCAGAAGCTCCTGTTACCATAGTAAATTTTCCATTTACATCTTTTCTTACTTTATGTAAATTTTTTTCTATATGGTCCCTAAAATTTCTTATCATTCCAACTCCGTCTTCTAACTGCTGAAAACCATTGTAAAATTTATCATCAGGTACATCTCTACCTGCTATAACATAAAATTCATCAGATAACCTTACAAAGGGTTCACCTATTTCTTTCATAAACCTCTCTTGAATCCTTGCTACTCTATCTATTTCTTCTGAAGCAGTCTTCTCATTAAATAACTCTAATTTTACTAAACCATTTTGTTTTCTAAATTTTGTTACTCCTATAGGTACAACAGCTAAATTATTTATATATGGATATAACTTATATAAATCTAATATAGTCCTATCTAATTCTTCTTTATCATTATAACCAGGACAAAGAACTATCTGACAATTAACATCTATTTTAGCATCGGTAATCCTTTTTAATCTATCATAAATGGTTCCTGCAAATCGATTATTCATCATTTTACATCTAAGCTTAGGATTTGTTGTATGAACTGAAATATTTATAGGGCTAATTCTGTATTTTATTATTCTATCTATATCATCTTCACTCATATTCGTCATTGTAATAAAGTTTCCTTGTAAAAATGACAGTCTTGAATCATCATCCTTAAAATAAAGTGTATCTCTCATTCCTTTTGGGAGCTGATCTATAAAACAAAATATACATTTATTATGACAATTTTTAGGTCTATCAAGCATAGGATCTTTAAATTCTATTCCTATGTCCTCTCCAAATTCTTTTTCTATCTCTATTTCCCATATTTCTCCACATTGTTTTTCTACTTCTATAACAACATAATCATCTACTATTAAATATTTATAATCTATTATGTCCTTAACTTCAGTACCATTAATGCTTGCTAGTCTATCTCCAACTTCTATTTCTACTTCTTCGGCAATGCTATTAATTAGTACTTTTGAAATTTCATTTTGCATTTTTACCTCCACAAAACTTTGCCTTTTATCAGTTCATTAAATTATCTTATCATTAATTTAATTATTACGTCAAGCTTTGACAATTTTAAACTAAATTATAAATTTGTCAAAATAAAAAACAGTCTTTTGACTGTTTTTTACTATAAATATATATTGTAATTAATCATTCAAATCAATATGCTCTCCGGTTATTATATAAATAATCCATTCACATATATTAGTTACATGATCTCCTATTCTTTCTAAGTACTTAAATGCAAACAAAAATCTAGTTCCTTGTTGTATCATTAAATTATCTTTAGTCATTTGTTTTAATGTATCTTTAAATACATCCATATATATTTCATCCAAAATATCATCTCGTTTTGCTATTTCATATGCTTTTTCTAAATCTCTATCAACATATGCCCTAAGTACATCTTTTATCATTTGTATTACTAATTCAGCCATCTTAGATATGTCTAGTATATTAGGATCATATATCTCATTTTCTAATCCTTTTGTAATTTTAGCAATATCAACAGCATGATCTGCCATTCTTTCTAAATCTGTAACTATATTAATACACGTAAATATAAATCTTAAATCAGTGGCTATTGGTTGTTGCATTGCTATTATCTTTATACATTTTGTTTCTATTTTTCTCATGGAGTCATCTATTAAATCATCATTTTTAATTACCATTTTGGATAATTTTAAATCCTTATCCATAAGTGATTTTACAGACAAATAAATTTGCTTTTCAACAATGCTACCCATTTCTAATAAATCATTATTTAATTCATGTAACTCCATTTGAAAAACTTTTCTTGGTCCCATAATATCACCTCTTTTATTATTTATAAATCACCCGAATCTACCGGTTATATAATCTTCTGTTCGTTTATCAATAGGTTTATAAAATATATCCTCTGTTCTACCTTCTTCTATGATAACTCCATTATAAAAAAAGGCAGTATAATCTGAAATTCTAGCTGCTTGTTGCATATTATGAGTCACAATTACTATTGTATATTTACTTTTTATTTCATCCATAAGCTCTTCTATTTTTAAGGTTGATATAGGATCTAAAGCAGACGTGGGTTCATCCATTAATATAATTTCTGGTTCTACAGCAAGTGTTCTTGCAATGCACAATCTTTGTTGTTGACCTCCCGAAAGACCAAGTGCACTTTTTTTTAATCTATCTTTTACTTCATTCCATAATGCTGCCCCTTTTAAACTTCTTTCTACAATTTCATCCAGCTTATTTTTATTTTTTATGTTGTGAATTCTTGGACCATAACAAATATTATCATATATACTCATTGGAAAAGGGTTGGGATTTTGAAATACCATACCTATCTTTTTTCTAAGTTCTATTACATCGCACTCTGAATCCAATATATTGTTTTTTTCATATATTATTTCCCCTTGAATTCTAACATTATCTATTATATCATTCATTCTATTTAAAGTTCTTAAAAAAGTGGATTTTCCACAACCAGATGGTCCAATAAGTGCTGTTACAGCATTTTTTGAAATATTTATATTTATATTTTTTAGCGCTTGCTTTTCTCCATAAAATAAATTTAAATCATATACCTTGATTATTTTATTCATGGACTATCATCTCCCTATCTACTTCCTGTATATCTCTCATGTATCTTTTTGCCGATTATTCTAGCTAATGTATTAAATAAGATCACAATTATAATTAATACAGCAGCTGAAGCACTTGCTATCTTAGTTGAATCTGGAACTATAGCTTCAGAATTTAGTTTCCATATATATACCGCCAATGTTTCAGCTGGTCTAAACAAATTTAAAGCTGAACCATCACTAATTTTTACACTGGGAGCACTCATGCCAGCTGTATAAAGTAGGGCTGCTGCCTCACCAAATATCCTTCCAGATGCTAATATTATCCCTGTTAATATTTGAGGAATAGCTGATGGTAAAATAACTTTTTTTACGGTCTGCCACTTAGTAGCGCCTAACCCTAAACTTGCTTCTTTATTTTTTTTAGGTATTGCCCTTAATGCATTTTCAGTAACGGTTGTCATTGAAGGCAGATTGATTATTGCTATGGATAATGCTCCTGCAATTATAGAATATCCCCAACCTAAAATTCCTACAAAAAATAAAAGTCCAAATAATCCTACAACTATTGAAGGTAATGATGCCATTGTTTCTATACATAATCTTATAGAATTTAAAACTTTTCCTTCTTTTACATACTCCGCTAAATATATTCCCGCTCCAACACCAACAGGAACTGTTATTATAAGAGATATTATAAGCATATAAAATGAATTAAATAATTGTAATCCAATTCCTCCTCCAGCCTTTAATGATGGTTTCCCAAATAAAAACTTTAAACTCAAGTAAGGTACTCCTTTGTATAATATATATCCAATAATGCTTATAAGAAGAAGTATTACTAAACCTGCTATTATATATAAAATTATAGTTGCTATTTTATCATTTTTTTTGGCATTCATCGTACATCACTCCTTCTAGCTATAACTTTTAGTACAATAATAAATATAAATGATATAATTACAAGTAAAAAAGCTAAAGACCATAACGCATTATTCCACGAAGTTCCAAATATTGTATTTGCCATATCCATAGTTATAATACTTGTTAGAGTAGATGTAGTATCATAAATTCCTTTAGGTAATTTTATAGAATTACCTATGACCATTTGAACTGCTAATGCTTCTCCAAAAGCCCTTGCCATTCCTAAAACTATAGCTGTTAAAATACCTCTTTTAGCAGAAGGTATTATTACTTTGATTATAGTTTGCCATCTAGTAGCTCCAAGACCATAAGATGCTTCAATATATCTCTTAGGTATCGCTTTAATTGCATCTGAAGAAATACTCGTTATTGTAGGAAGTATCATTATACTTAAAACTATTATACTGGCTAAAAGTCCAAATCCAACACCTCCAAAAACACCTTTTAACATAGGTATTAATACAGTAATACCAAGCCATCCATATACTACTGAAGGTATTCCTACAAACAATTCCATAGCTGGCTTTAATATCTTTTCACCCATTTTAGGTGATATGACATTTATAAAAATTGCTAAGGCTATGCTAAGAGGTGTACTTACTATTATTGAACCCAATACTACTAAAATAGATCCTACTAAAAATATAATTGCTCCAAACTGGGGAGATTTTGATTCTGGGTTCCATATTGTGCCTAGTAAAAAACTACTAAGAGGATATTTATTTTTGATAAATAAATTTAATCCCTTAAATGTTATAAATAATAAAATTATCATTGTTATAAATACAATTAAATATCCACAAATCGTAGAAAATCCTCTTCCCAAATATTCATTTTTAAATTTACTTAATCTATTTTCTTTACTCATAGTATCTACTCCATATTCTAGAAAATTTATTTTATTTCATTTTATTTATAGGAATATACCCATTATCTTCTATTATTTTCTTCACTTCTGGAGAATACATATAATCAATAAATTTTTTGATTGTACCACTAGGCTTTCCTTTTGTATACATGTGTTCATAAGACCAAAATGGATATTTTCTATCAATTATATTTTTTGTATTTCCTTCTACATTATTTATTTTTAATATATTTAGTCCTTCCTTAGCCTCTTCAATCTTAAAATAAGATGTTGCCAAATATGATATTGACCCTTTAGTTTCCTTAATTGATTTTTGTACTGCTCCACTAGAATCTTGAACAGTTCCTATTTGTAAATTTTCCAATTTTCCATCCATTATAGTTTTTATAAAGGTAGCTCTACTTCCCGATGATTTTCCTCTATTTATAACTTCTATATTTACATCTTCTCCGCCAACTTCTTTCCAATTAATAATTTTTCCAGTAAATATATCTTGAATCTGTTTTTTTGTTAAAGATTTTATCTTTACTTCATCATTAGCCACCATAACAAATCCACTAACAGCTATCTTATGATCTACCAATTGATTTAATATATTTTCATCATTTATTTTATCCAATGCAACTAAATCTGAATTTCCTATTTCTACAGCTCCTGATACTACTTGTGAAAGACCTGTACCACTTCCACCTCCTTGAACACTTATTTGCACTCCAAGATTTTTCTCCATAAATATATCTGCAGCAGATTTTACAATTGGTTGAAGAACAGATGAACCAGATATCGTAATAAACTTATGATTAGCTTTACTACAACCAGTAAATATTACCGCTATTGCAGAAATCATTGAAAAAATCATTACATACTTTAATGATTTCTTTTTCATTTAAAACCCTCCGTTTATTTTTTATTACATGTATTACAATTCATATATTACATTTTGAAAGTTAAATTAATATTGTATTAATATTAATTATAATTAATGTCATTATTTTATTTTGTCCTAATACTGGCTGTATATGTATGTATTTTGCGCATAAAAAATAGATAGTCACATGACTATCTACTTTAAAGGTATTTTTATAGTGAATTTTTCTTCAACATATCTTAAAGTTTCTGCAAATCCTTTTATAGATGTTAACAGAATTTTTAATTCATGTGATACATTAGCTACAAATTGACTTTTTATATTAAATGTATTTTGTAATTTATCCGCCATATCATTAAATGTTTTTAATAATTCACCTAATTCATCATTAGATTTTATATCCACTCTTTTATCAAGATCCCATCTTGCTATTTTTAATGTTATAAATTTTAAATCTTTTATGGATTTAACTATTGGATGAAAATATAAATGCTACAAACAAACGTTAACATTAAAACTATCAGATAAAGCTTTTTCACCAGACATACTATCCCCTCCAAAATCACTTAATAAATATAAATGAAAACATTCTTCCACTTTCTTCTTTATCTCTTCTATAAGAATGAAATTTATCTTCTCTTGAACAATATGTACATATATTTAATGAATGAATCTGATTTTTAGTAATATTCTTATCATTTAATTGTTTCTCTATGCAACTTTGAAGACTTAAATTTCTGCCATCATTTATTTTTGCTTCTTTATAAATATCACTACTTTTAAAAGTATTTATAAGTTCTTCACTAACTTCATAACAACACATCATATTATGTGGTCCTATATAAACCTTTAAATCTTTAATATCAGTATTATATTTGCTAACCATTTTATCTATAGTTTTTGATACTATACAATTTAATGTACCTTTCCATCCACTATGAATAGCTGCAACTACAAGATTTTTCTTATCATAAATTAATACCGGAACACAGTCAGCTGTGAAAACTCCTATAGCAATTCCTTTCTCATTAGTAATAATAGCATCACCATCATATTTTAAACCATCATATATATATATATTATCACTATGTACTTGATTTAAATATCCAACATCCTTTATATTAAACCATTCTTTTATTTTTTTTAAATTTTCCAAACCAATTATATTATTTTTATTAAAATCTAAATTTCTTTTGGATGTTGAGAAATATATTCCTACACTATCCGATTTATATTCTAAAAACTGATAACCCTTTACATTTAATATATTAAAGTTTTTCATATTAACACTTCCTTTTTACTCAAACTAAATTATTTTTTTATAATAAAAAACTGTGTACAAGAATTTCTAAATTAAGTACACAGTTTCGATTTTACTAGAAAAAACAAAGGTATCCTTAATTTTTAGATACCATCCATATTTTTATGTGACATCAAGTTTGTAATTTCTTCTATAAAAGTATTAATATCTTTAAATTGTCTATAAACAGACACAAATCTAACGTAAGCTACTTCATCAATTTCTTTTAATTTGTCCATTATAAGCTCGCCTATGTACTCTGATTTAACCTCAGTTAGCATATCATTACTCATCTTTTTTTCTATTTCATCTGCTATAGAATCTATCTGCACTCTTGAAACGGGCCTTTTCTGACACGCTTTTACTAAACCATTTATTATTTTGGATTTATCGAAATATTCTCTATTGGAATCTCGCTTAATAACTAAGACTGGTATATCTTCAACTTTTTCATAGGTAGTATATCTCTTGGTGCATTTTAAGCATTCTCTTCTCCTTCTAATAGCCTTATGGTCCTCTGTTGATCTAGAATCTACAACCTTGCTTTCCTCAAAACCACAATATGGACATTTCAAACTATCACGCCCTTTATACAATATTTCATTTTATATTATACTATTTTTTCATATATATTACTACTATTCCTCTTGCAAAATTTCCTCTCCTATATCTACTAGTATAACATCTACACCTATTTTTATTATTTTACTCCAACTAATTTCAATATTCTCATCCTTTGAAAAAATAGAACTTTTTTCTCTCGGTATTATTAATGAAAGTATCTTATAATCTATACAATCAATCAAAAAATCTTTTATGTATCCTAATTTAGATCCTGTACTAACATCTATAACTTCCATCATTCTTAAATTATTTATAGAACATAAAGGCATGCTATCATCTCCTTAACATTTTATTTAACTATTAGAAGTATATGCATGTCTACATATTTATAGACATACCACCTTCCTTATTATTTTAATTAAATCAACTAAATTTTCCACTTGACTTAAAGGAATTAAATGCTTATAATTAGTTTTAAATAATTATTACTTAATATTTATTATTCAGTAATGTTGTAATTATATTTTAATTATAAGAAGAGATAATTTATAAATGAACTTACAATTTCTATAGATAATCAACTTATAAAAACTAATTCTATTCTACAATATTGGATGTAACCAAAAATATAATATTTTTATTCTCACACTTCGCTATTTAAAAGACGCTTTTATTTTGGGTAAATATGACATTTGTTTGATGGAAATTGAATATACAAACAGAAAAAAAACTTAAAAGAGCATGTTCAACTATAATTAAAAACGATAATAAAAGCTCGTACTTCTTCTTAAAATTTGCAAAAATTATATAGATAAACCCAGCAATGATCTTCTCTATAAAACATTTCATATTTCTTATAATAAAGAATGATTATAAAATTAATTCAATTTAGTTAAATGAAGTATTGACATTTATAAATACTATAAATTATAATCTACCTTAAGGAATTTTAAGAAAGATTTTAAGCTTTAAAATATAAATAAAAACTGAAAACTTCAACTCTATTAGGGGCTGAAGTTTTTGTTTTTTATATAATATATTCTATAGACACAATTTTTATTTTATTTAGGAGAGATAATAATGAAAAAACTTTTTAACAATCTTATATTTAAACTTGCACTAGGAGTATTTTTAGGAATTCTTGTAGGATTAAAAGCCTCGCATAATGTAATGGGTGTTATTGTAACAATAAAGTATATTTTAGGACAAATTATATTTTTTGCTGTTCCTTTGATTATACTTGGATTTATAGCACCTTCTATAGCCAGGCTTAAAAATAACGCAAGTAAACTTTTAGGAATAACTATTTCTATTGCTTATTTATCTTCTGTAGGCGCAGCATTTTTATCAGCTTTTTGTGGATACAAACTTATTCCAAAACTATCTATAGCTTCTCAAACTGCTGTATTAAAAGAATTGCCTAAGCTAGTTTTCAAACTAGATATTCCACCAATTATGTCAGTAATGAGTGCTCTTGCACTATCATTGCTATTAGGTCTTGCAACAGCCTGGACTAAATCAGATTTAGTTGAAAAACTTTTAGAACAATTTCAAAATATTATTTTAAGTATAGTAAATAAAATTATAATTCCTATTCTTCCACTATTTATAGCTACTACTTTTGCATCATTAGCTTATGAAGGTTCTATTACTAAACAAGCTCCTGTATTTTTAAAGGTAATTGTTATAGTTCTTATAGGACATTATGTATGGCTTACTTTCCTTTATTTAATAGGTGGTGCCGTATCTGGTAAAAATCCTTTAAATGTAGTTAAGAATTACGGAAGTGCTTATTTAACAGCTGTAGGTACTATGTCTAGTGCAGCAACATTGCCTGTAGCATTAAAATGTGCTAGAAAATCAACTTCTCTTAGAAAAGATATTGTTGATTTTGTAATTCCTCTATGTGCAAATATTCATCTTTGTGGGTCTGTTTTAACAGAAGTATTCTTTGTAATGACAGTATCTAAAATTCTATATGGAACTCTTCCTAGTGTATCAAGCATGATACTTTTCATATTATTATTAGGAATTTTTGCAATAGGTGCACCTGGAGTTCCTGGTGGAACAGTAATGGCTTCTTTAGGACTTATAATCAGTGTTCTTGGATTTAACGATTCAGGTACTGCTCTTATATTAACTATATTTGCCCTTCAAGATAGCTTTGGTACTGCTTGTAATGTTACCGGTGATGGTGCAATAGCACTTATGGTTACCGGAATTGCCAATAAAAAAAATTTATAATTAATATAAAAAATAGCCAAGATTTCTTGGCTATTTTTTATACATATTTTCTCATATGTTTTAAAGCAGTTTTTTCAAGTCTAGACACTTGAGCTTGTGAAATTCCTATTTCATCTGCAACTTCCATTTGAGTTCGTCCTTGAAAAAATCTCATATTAAGTATAAGTTTCTCTCTTTCATTTAACCTTTTCATAGCTTCTTTAATAGATATGTTCTCAATCCAGCTATCGTCTACACTCTTATTATCACTTATTTGATCCATAACATAAAGTGCATCTCCACCATCATGATATATAGGTTCAAATAATGATACCGGATCTTGTATTGCATCTAATGCAAATACTACTTCCTCTCTTGGCAATTCTAATTCTTTAGCTATTTGTGAAACATTTGGATCCTTATTATCTTTATTTATAAGTCTATCTCTTACTTGTAACGCTTTATATGCTATATCTCTTAATGATCTACTTACTCTTATAGAATTATTATCTCTTAAATATCTTCTTATTTCACCTATTATCATCGGAACTGCATAAGTAGAAAATTTTACATTTTGACTTAAATCAAAATTATCAATGGCCTTTATAAGTCCAATACATCCTACTTGAAATAGATCATCTACATTTTCTCCTCTATTATTAAATCTTTGTATCACACTTAAAACTAATCTTAAATTTCCCCTTATAAATTTTTCTCTTGAAAAATAGTCACCGTCCCTCATTTTTATTAATAATTCTTTCATTTCTTTGTCTTTTAATACTGGCAATTTTGAAGTGTTAACACCGCATATTTCCACTTTGTTTATCATCATACATATCAGCTCCTTCAAAGTAGTCGCATTAAAAGTATTTCCTGAGAAAAATTTTTTATACTAAGGACAATCAAACCATTTTATTAATTTCTTTTTTCAATCTTTTAATGATTCTCTTTTCTAATCTTGAAATATATGATTGAGATATACCTAATAAATCTGCAACTTGCTTTTGTGTTTTTTCACCCTTTCCTGTTAGTCCAAATCTTAATTTTATTATTTCTTTTTCTCTTTCACTTAACTTTCTCATTGCTATAAATAATAATTGTTTATCTACCTCATCTTCAATTAAATTGTATACCATATCATTTTCCGTGCCCAAAATATCGGATAAAAGCAATTTATTACCATCCCAATCTGTATTTAAAGGTTCATAAAAAGATATTTCTGCTTTAACTTTATTATTTCTTCTTAAATACATCAAAATTTCATTTTCTATACATCTTGACGCATAAGTTGCTAATTTAATTTTCTTCTCTGGATCAAAAGTATTTACAGCTTTAATAAGGCCAATAGTTCCTACTGATATTAAATCTTCTACTAATACACCTGAATTTTCAAATTTTCTAGCTATATATACTACGAGTCTAAGATTTCGTTCAATTAGAATAGTTCTAACGCTATCATCACCTGCTCTTATTTTAGCAACCAAATTTTCTTCTTCTTCTTTTGAAAGTGGAGGTGGTAATGCATCATTTCCCCCAATAAAATAAACCTTTTTAAAAAAAATCTTAAAATTTGATAATATTTTGTTTAAAAGTAACTCTAAACTTAGCAAAGACTCCCCCTCCTTAAATAATTCCTCTAGATAATAAAGCATTATAATCATTTAATTCACTTAATCCATTATTGCAAAGAGCAACAATAACCTCTCTCTTTTCAACCGTATTTTTTCTATGAACTTGAATATATTTAGGCTTAAAACCTTGAAGTTCACCAGTAAACCCATTAACTACCCTGTATGGTATTACAAATTTCTTGTCTGTATTCAACTCCGAAATAGAAATTACACTTTTCTCCACTATCATAACCGGTAAATTTGTTGCAGGTTCTCTAAGTTCATTTCCTGTATCAAGAAATGCCTTTACCTTTTTTGTAAAATCATCCATAACAATATCTATTTCATAGATAAAATTACTTATCTCATTTCTATCTCTTATATAACTGACTAATCTATGTATTACTATATAAAAAACCATAATAGCTAAAATTAAATATTTATAAGAAAATTTGCTTAATATAGTATTACTATTAAAATTATTAAATTCTATAAAAATGCATATACCAGCTAATAACATAGAATATATAACAAACATAACTGTTGCCTTAAACAAAAATAATAAATTCTTTTTTCTAAATACGATTAAAATCATAATTATTGCAATAAACATTTTCAGCGGTACATTAAAAAAATACCGAAATCTACTATATACCATGAGCACAGCATAAATAGTACCTATTACAGATGCTAAAATTACATATACTATATTTTGTTTTAGTCTAAGTGTTTGGGTTGTAATATACAGCAAAAAAAAGTTTACTATAAAGTTTTCAATTATAAATATATCTAAATATAATATCACTTCCCTCCCCCTCTTAAACATATTATATAACTACTTATTTCAAAATTTTGTCATTTCATAATAAATATTTTTATTTTTGTTTTACATTATTTTACATATATTACTAAATATAATTTTAACATGCAAATAAAAAAATCCTTACTGAAAATAAATTCAGTAAGGATTTCTTATTTAAATAATTATCTATTATATCTTCTTAAAAATGCAGGAACTTCTAAATCGTTTTGGTCAAACTCTTTAGTTGCTGCTGACTCTTCGAATACTGGTTTAGGTTGTTCTTTATAAGTATTATTATTATTGTTATTATTATAACTATTGTTATAGCTATTATTATAACTTTCTTCTTGTTTTGGTGTTGATATTACTGGTTTTGATTCTTGTTGAGCTGCTGCTTTTTCCTCAAATCCTGTTGCAATAACAGTAATTCTTATTTCATCTTTTAGATTCTCATCAATAACAGCTCCAAATATAATATTAGCATCTGGATCAGCTGCTTCTTGAACTATTTCAGCGGCCTCGTTTATTTCAAGTAGTCCTAAATCTCCACCACCTGTTACATTTAACAGAACGCCAGTTGCTCCCATAATAGATGTCTCTAAAAGTGGACTAGATATAGCTTGTTTTGCAGCCTCTTGTGCTCTACTATCTCCTGTTCCTTTACCAACACCCATGTGAGCTAGTCCTTTGTCTAACATTATAGTTCTTACGTCAGCAAAGTCTAAATTTACAAGTCCAGGTATAGTAATTAAGTCTGATATACCTTGTACACCTTGTTTTAATACATCATCAGCAAATTTAAAAGCTTCTACCAATGAAGTCTTCTTATCAACCATAGATAAAAGTCTTTCATTTGGAATAGTTACCAATGTATCTACTGTTTGCTTCAATTCTTTAATACCTTGTTCTGCATGAAGCATTCTCTTTCTTCCTTCAAAAGGGAAAGGCTTAGTTACAACACCAACAGTCAATATTCCCATTGACTTTGCAATTTCAGCTACTACTGGTGCAGCACCTGTTCCTGTTCCACCACCCATTCCGGCAGTGATAAATACCATATCAGCACCTTTTATTGCTTGAGAAATTTCATCTTTGCTTTCTTCAGCTGCTTTTCTTCCTATTTCAGGATTTGCTCCAGCACCTAATCCTTTAGTAAGTTTATCTCCTATTTGTATCTTTTGTGAAGCTTGAGAAACTGCAAGAGCCTGCTTGTCCGTATTTATACCTATAAACTCCACATTTTTAAGTCCTTCAATTATCATTCTATTAACAGCGTTGTTACCTCCGCCACCGCATCCTATTACCTTAATTTGAGCAAATTGTTGAACTTCAACATCAAAATCTAGCACAATATTACCTCCTTGCTAAAAAAACTCAGTAAAGAATTCTCTTATTTTTGATACAAAATTTCCTTCACCTTTTTTGTTCGTATTACTTTCTTTTAATTTTGAATTACTATTAATGTGCCTTTCAACTTCTTCAATATTTTTGTTTATTTTTAGCGTACTTATTACATCCTCAATAACTCCAACAACTGTAGCATATATTGGACTTGTGGCTCCTGTATATATTGGAAAACCAATTCTTGTAGACTTATGTAAAATATCTGTAGCAAAACTGTTTATATCTTTAAATAGTGCTAATCCACCTCCAACAATAACTATGCCTGATATCTCGTCATAGTATTTACTTTGTTGTAACTCTTCCTTAACATAATATAATATTTCTTCAGATCTAGCTTCTATTATTCTCTTTAAAAATTCTACATCTATTTCTCTAGAATTATCATATCCTGCATTAACATTAATTTTAACATTTTTATCATTATTATTATACCCTAAATTTCCATACTTGATTTTAATTTTTTCTGCTTCAGGAAATGGTAATTTTAAGCATATAGCTATATCATTTGTTATGTTATCTCCCCCTAAAGGTACCATATTAGTATAGCAAAGATTTCCCCTTTTATAAATAGAAATATCGGTAGTCTGTGCTCCTACATCAACAAATGCTATTCCCATATCTAATTCTTCTCTTTTACAAATTGTCTGTGAAATCGCTTGTTGCTGAAGAACTTCTCCTAAAATTCTAACTCCAGCTTTATTTATACTCTTTCTAAGGTTGTTTATAATTGTACTTTGAGCCATAACTATTTGGGCATCAACCTCGAGTCTCATTCCACTCATTCCAACAGGCTCAATTATATTATCATATCCATCTACTATGTATTGTTGTGGTACGACGCCAATAATTTCTTTATCTGAAGGAATAGATACTATCTTTGCAGCTTCAATAACTCTCATAACATCATTTTCTGTTATCTCTTTATCATCTGAAGCCACTGCCACTATTCCTTTATTCCATATTAATTCACTCACTCCTGCGGGTAATGATACATATACCTCTGAAATGTTTATATCTACCATTCTTTCTAAATTGGTAATACATTCTTTTATAGATTGAGAGGTACTATCTATATCTACTACTACGGATTTATTCAATCCTTTACATTTCACAGAAGTAATTCCAACTATACGGATTTCTCCATTACTAACTACTTTACCAACAGCACCATATACACTTGATGATCCTATATCGAGTCCTACTATATATTCGTGCATCTGGATTTCCCTCCCTTATAGAAGCCTCTTTAATCTATATATTCAACACAAACAAGTTTTTCCCTTTATTTTTGTATAAATTTTTAATATGTTTTTATGTGCCTAAAATTATTTTATAAAATTAATAATAAAATTGATATTATTCAATTACTTTCCAATTTTATTATTATTTCATATAGTATTTTATCATAAATATTTAGTTTATACTACGTTTTTGTATAACATTAATAATCTATTATCATTTAAATTTACTACATATCTATCATTCTTTTTACCATACTTTTGTCAATAGAATACGTTAAAGCATTCTCATAGGATATTAATTTACTTTTATATAGCTCAACTATGCTCATATCCATAGTTTTCATACCATACTTACTTCCTGTTTGAATTAATGATTGAATTTGGTGAGTTTTCCCTTCTCTTATAAGATTTTGTATAGCAGAGTTTAATACCATAATTTCAAATGAAGCTATTTGTCCTTTTCCGTCATATTTTGGTATTAATTGTTGAGATATAACACCTTGAAGTACAGTTGAAAGTTGTATTTTTATTTGTTGTTGTTGATGTGGTGGAAAAACATCAATTATTCTATCTATAGTTTTAGCTGCTCCTATAGTATGTAGAGTAGATAATACCAAATGTCCTGTTTCTGCTGCTGTAATTGCCGTTGCCATAGTTTCAAGATCTCTCATCTCCCCAACAAGAATTACATCTGGATCCTCTCTAAGTACTGCTCTTAGGGCATCAGTATAAGATGATGTATCGTTTCCTATTTCCCTTTGATTAATTATTGACTTATTATGCTTATGAAGAAATTCTATAGGATCTTCTAATGTAATAATATGAGCTGATCTCGTATTATTTATCTCATTTATTATAGATGCTAAAGTTGTACTCTTACCACTTCCAGTTGGTCCTGTTACAAGAATAAGTCCTCTATGTTTATCACTAATCTCTTTTATTATAGAGGGTAACTTTAATTGACTAATAGAAGGTATTTTTAATGCAACTGCTCTTATAGCAAGTGCATAACTCCCCCTCTGTTTATATATATTAACTCTAAATCTTCCAACACTAGGAATAGATATAGATGTATCTATTTCACCAACATTATCATATTTTTCCCATGAGTCCCCCAATATTTCCATAACATATTTTCTTGTATCATTTGCTGTAAGCTTTTGCTCACCAACCCTTACTAGTTCACCATTTATTCTAATTACCGGAGAAATTCCAACAGTTAAATGGAGATCTGATGCTTTTTCATCTATAGTCTTTTTTAATAATTCATTTAATGGTATCACTTTTTTACCCCCTATATTATAGTTGTTTAGTATTAATTTTACTTTATAGTTTTTAAAAATAAAAGTCCGACATTTAACGTCAGACTTTTATTTTTAAAAACTATTTGACAATCTTACTGTTGTTAAATTCTTTATACATTTTTTTTAGCGCTCTCTTTTCTATTCTAGATACATATGATCTAGATATGTTTAAAAAAGCAGCTATTTCTCTTTGTGTTTTAGGCTTACCATCATTTAGTCCATATCTCATTTTAATTATAATTTTTTCTCTATCAGTTAAACATTCATTAATCTTATCATATAGTTTTTTAACTTGCATCCTGTTTTCAACAACCTCAATAACTGAATTTTCATCACTACTTAAAACATCCATAAGTGAAATTTCATTACCTTCTTTATCTACTCCTATAGGATCTTGAAGATAAACTTCACTTTTAATCTTTTTAGTATTTCTAATAAGCATTAATATCTCATTTTCAATACATCTAGCTGCATAAGTTGCAAGTCTTGTTCCCTTTGAAATGTCAAAAGAATCAATGGCTTTTATAAGTCCCACAGTACCTATTGAAATTAAGTCATCAATGTCTTTATTAGGATAAGAATACTTTTTGACAATATGAGCAACAAGTCTAAGGTTTCTTTCTATTAAGATCCCCTTTGCCAAAGTGTCCCCATCTTTAAATTTTTTTAAGTAATACCTTTCTTCATCTTCATTTAAAGGTTGTGGAAATGATGTTCCATTGCTAACATACGCTGTTAAAAAGGTCATGCCATCAATCATATTAAGCAAATAATTAATTAAGAACACAGGGATATCCTCCTCGCAGTGCTTATTACTATAATATGATTTTTATTTAAAAATTTGCATGTACACCTAAAATTTATTTATATAATTATAATTTTCTTCAATTATTTTTTTGAATACAGGCACAGCAGACCCAGAAGCATTAACGTCTTTTCCTATATTTTCAACAAATACTACCATTGAATAATATTTATCATTAAGTTTAAAAAATCCAGTAAACCATCCATCACAATATTCTTTTAAATCTTTCTTATTGTTATTTAAAGAAGTATTTTCTACTCTATTTGATGTTCCTGTTTTACCACCTATCTCTATATCTTTAATATATGCATTTTTGCCCGTTCCTTCTTTAACTACATTTAACATTTGATTTTTCATGATATTTGAATTTATCTTACTAATAATTGTTTTTCTACAAGTATGGCATTTTTCTATAATATTATTATTTTTATCCACATATGCCTCTATCAATTGAGGTTTAACATAAATTCCCCCATTAACTATAGTGTTCGGTATACTTATAGCTTCAATTGGAGTAATTCTAGTTTTTTGACCTATATAAGCTTGTAGACTATCTCCACTATCATCTGGAGTAGTTTTAACATTAAGTTCTAAAATTCCATTTTGTTCATCTTCAAATCCTAATACTTTTTCATATAATCCATGCTCCTTAGAAAGTTCATCAAACTTTTTAATACCTACATCAATACCTACTTGAACAAATATATTATTAGAAGATTTCGTAAAAGCCTGTTCTATATTCTTATCTTTATGATCTTCATGTTCCTCAAATAAGCCACCAAAATTTCTATGTTTATATTTATGATTTAATGAAATATTATTATTTTTTATCCCTGCTTCTTCAACTATAGATTTTAATATTGATCCAGCAAAAAAACCATTTTGAGTGCTTGCTCCTATATTTATATTAGGCTTACTATCATCTTTTTGTACCATAGCCCTTATTTTACCTGTATCCGTTTCCATTAAAACAACACCTATTTGATCATACTTGTTAAAATTCTTTTCATTTAATATCTTTTTTATATTTTCCTGAAGAATTTTATCAAGTGTCAATCTAACATTTACATTGGTCGTAGGATCTGTAGTAAATTCTTTATTTATTTTTCCATTAACGTCTTTATCAAATATACGATATACATATTCATTCTTTTCAGTTTTATTGTATATGTCCGTTTCTATACAATCTTTTGATTTTTTTTGCCATACACCATTTAGATTTTTATTTATATTAGTTATTAAATTTTCTATACTCCAATAAGCATTTTCCTTATTAATGCTCAAATACTTATATGCATAAAAACCATTAACACCTTTTATCTTTTTTAAATTATTATATGTACTCTCATCTATATTCCAAATTATTTTAGAACTCTTATTTATATTTACTTCATTATCAATATCGTAATTTTTATTACAATTCTTTAATAAAATCTTCAATGCTTTAAGCTCATCTTTTTTAACATAATAATTATTGGTTAAATAAGTATACGGATCTATAACAGCATAGTAGTTATCTTTATATTGCAATAAATTTCTTCCTTTATTATCTAATAATAAATAATTTAACTCACTAGCCTTTTCCTTATATTGATATTGATTTTCTGCCATAACGGCAAGATTTTTACTTCCAAAATAATTATATCCCACTATTCTAAAAGCTAATATCATAAATAATAAGATAAATACTATAAGAATTATATAACATCGTTTATTATTTTCCACATTAATCACAAAAACACTCCCTTTTAGCTAAATTTTAGCCTAAATAGAAGTGTTTTATTCTTCAAAACTCTATTTATTCATTTTCAGAAAGAATTTGTTTTATTTTAGATACCATAATATCTATAGCTACTTTATTTTGTCCGCCTTCTGGTATTATTATATCTGCATATTTTTTAGTAGGTTCTATAAATTGACTATGCATTGGCTTTACTACATTTAGATATTGGTCTACTACAGAATCTATAGTTCTTCCTCTTTCTTTAATATCTCTCAAAATTCTTCTTATGATTCTAACATCATCATCAGTATCAACATATATTTTTATATCTAATAATTCTCTAAGTTCAACATCTTGAAGAATCATTATACCTTCTACTATAACAATATCTTTTGCATTCACTTTTATTGTTTCTGTTTTTCTGTTATGTTCTTTAAAATCGTATATAGGCTTATATATGCTATTTCCTTCCAAAAGTTCCTTTAAATGTTCTACAAGTAATTGAGTATCAAAAGCATTTGGATGATCATAGTTAGTCTTAATTCTTTCTTCAAAACTTAAATTACTTTGATCTTTATAATAAGAATCTTGTTCTATTATAGCAATACAATCATCTTTAAAACTTTCATAAATTTCATTAGCAACAGTACTTTTTCCCGAACCTGTTCCACCAGTAATTCCAATTAATATAGGTCTTCTCATATATTATTTCTCCTTAGCTTTTATAAGTATATCTTTTTCTCTTAATTCTAAGTCTGTATCAGCTGTAAAAATCATTTCAGCACTACGGGCAGCTTCAATTGTCTTTCCATTTTTGTCATCTATCATATTACTTAATACAACATTAAAACTTTCCCCTTCTGGACGAAGAACTTCAACACTTTCTCCACTAAAAATTCTGTTTTTTTGTTGTATTTTAGCACGACAAGTTTCTTTATCATATCCCTTAACAATACCTATGATATCATAATCTCTTATATAAGATGATGTATCATATATTTGTTTATTAGGTTCTCCTAAATAAAAACCTGTACAATATTGTCTATGACTAGGTCTCATAATATATTCTATCCACTTAGGATTAACTTCATAGTTATCAGGATCTTCAAAATAAGCATCTACTGCTTCTCTGTATGCTTTTACTACCGAAGCCACATAAAACGCACTTTTCATCCTTCCTTCTATTTTAAAAGAATTTATACCAGCCTTTATAAGTTCAGGTACATGCTCTATCATACACATATCTTTAGAGTTAAAAATATACGTACCTCTATTATCTTCTAATATAGGAAAATACTCTCCTGGTCTCTTTTCTTCCATTAAACTATATTTATATCTACAAGGTTGTGCACATGCACCTCTATTAGAATCTCTACCAGTCATATAATTGGACATTAAACATCTTCCAGAATATGAAACGCACATAGCTCCATGAACAAATGCTTCTAAATCACATGATTTTTCTATATTATCTCTTATTTTTTCAACTTCATTCATAGATAATTCTCTAGCTAACACTACTCTTTTAACACCATTTTTGTGCCAAAAGTTAACTGTCTTATAGTTTACAGTATTAGCTTGAGTACTTAAATGTATTTCTAAATTAGGTACGACTTCTCTGGCAGTCATTATAATTCCAGGATCAGATACTATAATAGCATCTACTCCCATTTCATATAACTCCACTAAGTATTGTTCAAGTCCTATCAAATCGTCATTATGCGGAAATACATTTAACGTAACATATACTTTTTTATTTCTATCATGAGCATACTTTAATCCTTTTTTTAAGTCTTCTGTATCAAAATTATCTGCTAAAGCTCTCAAATTTAGTTTACTTCCACCTAAATAAACAGCATCCGCTCCAAAATCAATAGCAGTTATTAACTTTTCTAGATTTCCAGCAGGAGCCAATATTTCCGGTTTATTCATTAATATTCCTCCTTGTAGTTATCGCAATACCATCACCCATAGGTATTACAGATGTTATAAAATTTTCATCACTTGAAACCATTTCTAAATAACTTCTCATTCTTTTTACAATAGTTATTTTTCTTCTTTTAACTAAATCATCAGACGCTACCATGCCTCTAAATAAAACATTATCTGCAATTATCATTCCATCTTTTTTTAGCATTCTCATGCAATGAGGCAAGAAATGATTATAATGACCCTTACCTGCATCCATAAATATTAAATCAAATTGTTCATCTATAGTAGGTAATATTTCTAAACAATCCCCTTGTAATATTTTTATTTTATCATCAAAACCATATTTAACTATATTATTCTTGGCAATACTTATCATATTTTCATCTCTCTCAATGGTTGTAATTTCACATTCCCCATTACAAGCCATATTCATAAGAATAGACGAATATCCTATAGCAGTTCCAAGTTCTAATATTTTTTTTGGCTTATTAGATAAAACCATGAACTTTAAAAAGTTTGCAACCTCATCTTGTACTATGGGTACTTGCTCTTTTATTGCAAATTCTTTAAGCTCTTTTAAAATTTTATTATCTTCTTTAATTAGGCTTCTAATATAATCCGTTATGTAATCGTGTGTTATACCACTCATCAAAAACTTCCTCCAAACTAGGATAGAACTATAAAATTTTTTAACCTTCTATTTGTTTCTTATATATTTCTTTAGCTTTTAAGAAATCTTTATAATCTTTAGTAAAGTAATGCTCTTTATCGTGTTTTACATTATTTTCTAGAACATAATATAAATATTCCGTTTTTTCTGGATTCAAAGCAGCTATAATTGATGGCTTTCCTGGATTACATATGGGTCCAGGAGGAAGACCTTTAATATTATACGTATTATATGAAGATTTTACTTTTAAATCTTTATAATATAATCTTTGTTTATGTTCTCCTAGAGCATATAATACAGTCGCATCTACTTGTAACTTCATTTGTTTTTGTATTCTATTGTTTATAACAGATGCTATCTTCGCTCTGTCTTTTTCACATCTAGCTTCCTTTTCAATAATAGACGCCTTAGTTATTATCTCATATAAATTATTAATTTTTTTATCTTTTTTTTCAATATTATTCATTACTAATTTAAATTGAAATAACATATCATCAATTATTTTTTTGCCACTAGTTCCCTTTTTGAATCTATATGTATCAGGAAATAAGTACCCTTCTAAAGGGTATCTTTGCTTATTATTTGTCACTATATATTGTGGCAATTTATATTCTTTACAACTTTTAATAAATTCTTTTTTAGATATTATGCTTTTTTCTTCTAGTGTTTGACCTATATTTTCTATGTTATATCCTTCTGGTATAGTAACTTTAATAAATTCTTCTTCATCAAATCCATTATTTAATATTTTTACAAACCGATTTATAGAAATATTTTTATTTATATTATATTTTCCTTGTTTAATCGTTGTATTTAATCTTTTGATATTTATATAGCATTTGATTACATGGGTGCTTTTTATATAACCATCATTATGTAACTTATTAATAATATTAGATAAAGAATCTCCTTTTGCCACAACAACTGATATGTTATCAGTTGCTGCAACAAAAGGATGTTTAATACTGTTTCTAATTCTAAATCCTATAAAGATAAGAATACATAATATTATTAGAATTACGGTAATTATTTTTATCCGTTTCATTTTATTCACCTTTATAAAATTTAATTGTAATTTATTGTCTATTTTCTAGAAGCTCTTTTTCTTGCTGCACTATCAAGCATCTTCTTTCTCATTCTTATGTTTATAGGAGTTACTTCAACAAGTTCGTCTGCAGCAATAAATTCTAAACTTTGTTCTAATGACATTGGAACAACTGGAACAAGTTTTAATGCATCATCTGATCCTGATGATCTTGTATTAGTTAAATGTTTTTTCTTGCATACATTAACATCAATATCTTCTGCTCTTGAACATTCTCCAACAATCATACCTGCATACACATCTGTAGCTGGTGTTACAAATAATTTTCCTCTTTCTTGAGCATTAAATAGTCCATATGCTACAGCTTCACCTGTTTCAAATGCTATAATTGAACCTCTGGTTCTTCCTGGTATTTCTCCTTTAAATGGTTCATATCCATCAAAAACATGATTCATTATTCCATTACCTTTAGTATCTGTCATAAATTCATTTCTAAATCCAATAAGACCTCTTGCTGGTATCCTGAACTCAAGTCTTGAATATCCATTAACAGCAGAACTCATGTTAATCATTTCTGCTTTTCTAGGTCCTAATTTTTCCATTACAACTCCCATAAACTCTTCAGGAACATCAATAGTTAAGTACTCTATTGGCTCATGCTTTTTGCCGTCTTGTTCATGGAAAATAACAGATGGTTTAGATACTTGGAATTCATATCCTTCTCTTCTCATAGTTTCAATTAAAATAGAAAGATGTAACTCTCCTCTTCCACTTACTTTAAATGAATCTGCCGAATCTGTTTCTTCTACTTTTAAACTTACATTAGTTTCTAATTCTTTCATTAATCTATCTCTTAGATGTCTAGATGTAACGTATTCTCCCTCTTTTCCTGCAAAAGGTGAATCATTTACCATGAAATACATACTTAATGTAGGTTCATCAATTTCTATAAATTCTACTGCTTCTGGTCTACTTGGATCTGCAATTGTTTCACCAATATTTATATCAACTATACCAGAAACTGCTACTATATCACCAAGTTGAGCTTCTTCAACTTCTTCTCTTTTTAGTCCATTATACACATATAGATTAGATACTTTTACATTTCTCTTGTTACCTTCTCTATCTACTATAGTAACTTGTTGATTCTTAGCAACTTTTCCTCTTTCAATTTTACCGATACCTATTCTTCCTACATATTCATTGTAGTCAATAGTTGTAACTAATAATTGAAGTGGTTCATCTATATATCCAGTTGGCGCCTTTACATTTTTAATAATTGTATCAAAAAGGCATTCCATGTTATCTGATTCTTCATCTACTTCTTTTTTAGCATATCCACCTCTAGCTGAAGCATATACAATTGGGAAATCTAATTGCTCATCATCTGCACCAAGTTCTACGAATAAATCAAAAACTTCATCTATAACTTCTTGTGGTCTTGCATTTGGCTTATCTATTTTATTAATTACTACGATAGGTCTCAAATGTAATTCTAAAGCTTTCTTTAATACGAATTTTGTTTGTGGCATAGGTCCTTCATAAGCATCTACTACTAATACAACACTATCAACCATTTTTAATACACGTTCAACTTCTCCACCAAAATCCGCATGTCCTGGAGTATCTACTATATTTATTTTAACACCATTATACATTACAGCTGTGTTTTTAGATAATATAGTTATTCCTCTTTCTTTTTCTAAATCGTTAGAATCCATAACTCTTTCTTGTACTTTTTCATTATCTCTAAATACATGGCTTTGCTTTAACATTGCATCAACTAATGTTGTTTTACCATGGTCAACATGGGCAATGATTGCCACGTTTCTTATGTCATTTCTTGTAAATAAACTCATCTTATTTCCTCCAATATTTATAACAATTATGTAGATAAATACAAACAAAAATTGGATACTAATTAGTATCCAATCTAAACTAACATATCTATTCTAATATTATACGATAAAAAAGTCAATGTTTGTAGAAATGCTATTTTGTTTTATCAAAATCATCGTCTACTGCTTTTCCTAATATCTTTATAATATCTTCCCATAACACTCCAAACTTTACTTCTGCTTCCATATAGTTTGAAACATCCATATCCATAGACATTATTGATCCTAATTTTTCTAATTTCTCAAGAGTCTCTTTTGATGGTTTACCATTTTCCATCTGTTCTGAATACGCTTGCATTTGAACTTTTCTAAAATCTTCAACCATTCTTTTGCTAGCGTCTTTACCTTCTAACCCTTTTTTTGCTTTTTTAAAATTCTTAACTTCTTCACAGTTTTTTAATTCATTTGCAAGTTCATGTACTTTATCATATATGTTCATACCAACACCCCCATAAACTCCTTTGACTATATTCCTATACTTCCATTATAATTGGAAGTATCATTGGCTTTCTCTTAGTCTTCTCGTATAAGAACATTCTTAGTACTTCTTTTACCTTAGATTTAATAACTGCCCATTCTGTAATATGTTTTTCTTCACATTCTCTTAAAGCATCTCTTACCATTAGTCTTGCACCGTCCATTAAATCTTCTGATTCTCTAACATATACGAATCCCCTTGATATTATGTCCGGTCCTGCAATAACTTTTCCTGTATCTTTTCCAATAGTAACTACAACTGTTAAAATACCATCTTGTGATAAGTGTCTTCTATCTCTCAATACTATATTACCTACATCACCAACGCCAAGTCCATCTACAAACACTTGACCTGACATTACACTACCACTCTTTCTTATAGCATCTCTAGTTACTTCTATTACATCTCCATTTTCTGAGATAATTGTATTCTTTTCTGGCATTCCTAATTTCACAGCAAGTTCTGCATGCTGTTTTAACATCCTATACTCACCATGAACTGGTATGAAAAACTTAGGTTTTACTAAAGTATGAACAAGTTTCAATTCTTCTTGACAAGCATGACCTGAAACATGGACATCGGCTAACGCTTCATATATAACGTTTGCTCCTTGCTTAAATAATTGATTTATCACCTTAGAAACTAACTTTTCATTTCCTGGTATAGGTGTTGCAGAAATTATAACCATATCTCCTGGAACTATACTTACTTTTTTATGATCTGAAGAGGCCATTCGTGAAAGTGCTGACATAGGCTCTCCTTGACTTCCAGTTGTAATTATAGATATTCTATTATTAGGATACTTTTTAATATCATCTATACTTATTAAAGTACCGTCCTCAAATTGTAGGTATCCAAGTTCTGAAGCAACAGCAACTATATTTTCCATGCTTCTACCTGATACTGCAACCTTTCTTCCTATTTTCTCTGAAGCAGTAATTATTTGTTGAATTCTATGAATATTAGATGCAAATGTTGCAACTATTATCCTTCCTTCAGCTTTTGAAAATATGTTTTCAAAGGTTTTTCCTACAGTTCTTTCAGACATAGTATATCCTTGTCTTTCAACATTTGTACTATCTGCAAGCATAGCTATAACACCTTTTTTACCTAGTTCCACAAATCTAGCTAAATCAGCTACTTGACCATCTATAGGTGTATAATCAATTTTAAAATCTCCAGTATGAAGTATAACTCCAAGTGGTGTGTGTATAGCTATAGCTGCTGAATCAGCTATACTATGACTAGTTCTTATAAACTCAATTGACATATTGTTAAGCTTTATAATATCTCTAGGCTGTACACGTTTTAAAGTAGATGATGCTAACATTCCACTTTCCTTAAGTCTATTTTCTACAATTCCAATAGTTAACTTAGTTCCATAAACAGGTACATTTAAATCTTTAAGAACATATGGTAATGCACCTATATGATCTTCATGTCCATGTGTTAAAAATATTCCCTTAACTTTTTCTTTGTTTTTCAATAAATAACCAATATCAGGTATTACCACATCTATTCCCAACATTTCATCATCTGGAAATTTAAGCCCACAATCTATAACAACTATTTCATTTTTATATTCAAAAGCCGTTAAATTTTTTCCTACTTCTTCTAATCCGCCTAGTGGTATAATTTTTATTTTGTCTTTTTCTTTTCTCAATGCCCTACCCTCCTTTTTTTGATAAGTGTCTAAATTTATTTATTTTTCTAAACATTCATGGCAAATTCCAATAAATTTAAGACTATGATTTTCTATCCTAAACTTATACTGCTTTTCAACATTCTTTTCTATAGAATCCAATAAGTCTTCTTCTACTTCTATAACTTTACCGCATTCTCTACATATTAAATGATGGTGTTGATGTATTTCATCTTCATCAACTAATTCATATCTATTACAACCATCATCTAAATTAAATTTACATACTATGCCAATGTCCTCCAACAACTGAATAGTTCTATACACCGTTGCTAATCCAATTTCAGGACACTCATCCTTTACAAGATCATATAATTCTTCTGCAGTAAGATGACTTCCTTTATTTTGTATAACAATATTTACTATAGCCCTTCTTTGTGGAGTTAATTTATATCCTTTTAACTTCAATTCCTCTTTTAATTTCTCAATTTGCATTGGAGATGTTTTTGACATTTTCAATACCTCATTTCTACACTAGAAAATAATCAATCTTATTTAATAACTTATTAACCCACAATAAGTTTAATATTAAATTCATCTTTTGTCAATTGATAATCATTATTAAAAATTCACAACTATATGTAATGAATAAAATATTATATGCTATTTAGTTTTAGCTTTCTAAGCTTAATGTCTCATATGCTTCACATACCATTTGGAACTCATCATCATCATCTATAGTAACAAATATATTTTCTCCATTTTCATCTTTATCTATTCTAAAAGCAATAGCATCAGCTTCCTCTTCTGCAAGAGTTACAATTACATATTCTTTATCTTCAATATCAAATTTCATTATAACTTCAAATTCTACTTCTTTACCTTCTTCATCTTTTAAAACTATTGTGCTGAAATCATTTTCCATTTAATTTCTCTCCTTTATGTAATTATTATGTAATTATATACTATCTAAATATCCTTGTAATATATACGTCGCAGCAATTTTATCAACTATTTTTTTTCTTTTAGCTCTAGATAAGTTTGCTTCAAGCATAGCTCTATGAGCTGCAACTGTAGTAAGTCGTTCATCCCACATCTTTATAGAGATATCCAATTTATCTTTTAACACATCACAAAATTCAAGTACCTTTTCTCCTTGTTCTCCTATTGTTCCATTCATATTTTTAGGAAGTCCAGAAATTATAAGTTCTATTTTATACTCATGACATATTTTTTCTATTTCTTCTATATCTTTTTCTATTTCTTTTCTATGAATTGTTGTAATTCCTTGTGCTGTAAATCCTAGTGGATCACTAACTGCTACTCCGATTGTTTTATTTCCAACGTCCAAACCCAATATTCTCATAAAGTTTCTCCTCAACTTATTATCCGTAATTTTAAAATAAAAATGCCCACATGGGGGCATCTTTATTTAATTGATAAGTAGGCTTTTAAAACCTCTTCGAGAATTTCGTCTCTTTCTAATTTTCTAATTAATGCTCTTGCTCCATTATAATTTGTTATATAAGTAGGATCACCAGAGATTAAATAACCAACTAGCTGATTAATAGGATTATATCCTTTTTCTTTTAATGAATCATTGACTTGTGTCAAAATATTTCTTGTTAAATCATCTTTGTTTTTTTGGATATCAAATTCCATTGTATTCTCATTAATGCTCATACCTGCCTCACCCCTTTTTAAAGACATGCAGAACTATCTGTTATCTTATTTAAATTTATTATAAACTAATTTTAAAGAAAAGTATACTATTTTACTAAATTTTCCATAATATTTTCAACTGCATTCATAGCCTCTTTTAATTTTTCTGGAAGTTTTCCACCCGCTTGAGCCATATCTGGTCTTCCACCGCCACCACCGCCGGCAATTTTAGCTATTTCTCTAACTATTGTTCCACAATGAACACCTTTTGAAACTACATCTTTACTAGCCATAGCCATAAATTGTACTTTTCCCTCTACTTCACTTCCAAGTACAACCACACCACTACCTAGTTTGTTTTTTATTTTATCTCCTAAATTTCTAAGAGCTTCTCCATCAACATCTTTAAGATCAGTAACAGCAAGCTTTATGCCCTTTATTTCTTTTATATTATTTAATATTTCATCTTCTGAGCCACTTGCAAGCTTTGATTTAAGCGCTACTATTTCTTTTTCTTTTTCTTTTAATTCTAAGTTTTGTTGATTTAATCTATTTAATATATCTTTTTCTGAACATTTTAGCATCTCAGCAACTTCTCTTAATAAATTAGATTTATCTTTCATAAATTCTAATGCTTTAGCTCCTGTAACTGCTTCAATTCTTCTAATACCAGCAGCTATACCACTTTCTGATACTATTTTGAATAATCCTATTTTACCTATATTAGAAATATGAGTTCCTCCACAAAGTTCTACACTAAAATTACCCATTTTAACTACTCTTACTTTGTCACCATACTTTTCATCAAATAAAGCCATTGCTCCACTTTGTCTAGCTTCTTCAATAGTCATTTCATTTGTTTCAACTTCATACACTTTTGAAACAACATCATTAACTAAATCTTCTACTCTAGTTAATTCTTCTTGTGTTACACCTTCAAAATGTGTAAAGTCAAATCTTAACTTATCTTCATCTACATAAGAACCTGATTGATGTACATGATCACCTAAAACTTTACGAAGTGCTGCATGAAGTAAGTGTGTTGTACTATGATTTTTACTTACATTATCTCTTCTTCTTCTATCTACTTCTAATAATACTTCATCACCTAAATTTATGCTTCCTTCTACAACTTCTACAAAGTGAATTATTTTTCCACCTATATTATTTTTGCAGTTTTCAACTTTTGCAACAAATCCATTAGCAGAAATAGTACCTTTATCTCCTATTTGTCCTCCCATTTCAGCATAAAAAGGAGTCTTTTCAGTAACTATTATTCCCTTTTCTCCTTCTTTTATACAATCAGCAAAATCATCATTTTTTATAATAACTTTTATTTGTGATTGTAATTCTAAGTTCTTATATCCATCAAATTTTGTTTCTATTTCGGAAGGTATAGTATCAATAACTTTTACATCTGTTCCCATATAAGTACTTTCTGATCTTGCAGCTCTTGCTCTTTCTCTTTGAACCTTCATTTCTTTATTGAAGCCATCCATGTCTACTGTTATGTTTTTTTCTTCAAGGATTTCTTCAGTTAATTCAAGTGGGAATCCATAAGTATCATATAATTTAAATACTTTTTCACCTGATAATACCTTTTTATTTTCTTTTTCTAATTCCTGTATATATTCTTTTAGTATTTCCATACCAGAATCTATAGTTTCTGCAAATCTTTCTTCTTCTATAGAAATAACTTTTTTAATATAATCTTGTTTTTCTTTCAACTCAGGATAAGCATCTCCAGAATTTTCAACAACACTCTCTACTATTTTATGTAGGAATGTTCCTTGGATACCTAAAACTCTACCATGTCTTGCAGCTCTTCTTAAAAGTCTTCTAAGTACGTATCCCCTACCTTCATTAGATGGAAGAACCTCATCACTTATCATAACAGAAACACTTCTTACATGATCAGTTATGATTCTTAATGACATATCTTTTACACTATCTTCTCCATATGAAGTATTAGCAAGATTTGCAACTTTATCTAAAATACTTTTTATTGTGTCAACTTCAAAAATAGTTTCTACACCTTGCATTATAGTTGCCATTCTTTCAAGTCCCATACCTGTATCAATATTAGGGAACTCTAATCTATTATAGTTTCCATCTTCATCTTTATCAAATTGAGTAAATACAAGATTCCAAAACTCAACAGCCCTATCTGAATCAGATTTTTCTATGAATTCTTCTGCTGATTTTATTTCCCCATTATCTTTATAAAAATGTATTTCAGAACATGGTCCACATGGTCCAACACCATGTTCCCAGAAATTATCTTCTTTACCTAATCTAAATATATGCTTAGGATCCACATCTGTTTTAGATGTCCATATATCATAAGCTTCATCATCATCTAAGTAAATTGTTACATATAGTTTATCTTTAGGCATTTTTAAAACTTCTGTAGTAAATTCCCATGCCCAAGGTATAACTTCATTTTTAAAATAATCTCCAAAAGAAAAGTTTCCTAACATTTCGAAAAATGTAGCGTGTCTTGATGTCTTACCTACGTTTTCTATATCACCAGTTCTAATACATTTTTGACAAGTTGTAACTCTCTTTCTCGGAGGAGTTTGAAGTCCTGTAAAATATGGCTTAAGCGGTGCCATACCTGCATTTATAAGCAAAAGACTTTTATCATTTTTCGGTACAACTGAAAAACTTGGAAGTCTTAAATGTCCCTTACTTTCAAAAAATTTTAAATATGCTTCTCTAACTTGATTCAATCCCATCTTTTCCATTGATTAATTACCTCCATAAAATACCAATTTTAAAATAAAAAACTCTCATTCCTTGTATCACTCAAGGGACGAAAGCTTCGCGGTACCACCCTAGTTATATATTAATACATACTACGTGCAAATTATGTACATATATCTCTCATATTGTTATGGCTCCGAGATAGCTTCAACACTTGTATTAAGAAGTTTTCACCTTACACTTCCTCTCTGGATAATACTTCAGTATTTACTATTTCTCATCATCGCCTAATATTATATACTATTTTAAGATATTTTATAATAAAAGATATTTAGATTATATGAAAATTTTGTAGTTATGTCAACATTTCTACAATTTATGAGTTGTTTTTATACTATAAAATATGCGAAATAATCTTTAAAATTATTTCGCATATAATAAACTTAAAAATTATTTAACTATATCTTCAATAGTTCCTCCGCCTACTAACATGTCTTGAATATAGAAAACAACTCTTTGACCTTTAGTTATTGCTCTTTGTTTATCATCAAACATAACTTTAATTTTTCCATCTTCAAAAGGTATTATAGTAGCCTTGCTTTTAGTTGTTGAATATCTTATTTTAGCTTGAACTTCCATTGGATTTTCTAATAAATCAAATGGAATAAAATTAACATCTTTTGCAATAAGTCCACTATTGAAAATTTCGGACTCATCTCCAACAACTACTTCATTTTTTTCTGGAATAATATCTATAACAAATCCAGGTTTACCAAGTGATAATCCAAGTCCCTTTCTTTGTCCTATAGTATAATATATTAATCCTTTGTGTTTTCCTAATATATTTCCTTCTTTATCTACAAAATTACCAGGTTTAATTCTATCTTTACATTCTAAACCTTGAATATATTTTCCATGATCATTATCTGGTATAAAACAGATATCCATGCTTTCTTTTTTATCATGAACTTCTAAACCTAAATTTCTAGCAATTTCTCTTATTTGTACCTTAGTATATTCTCCACAAGGCATTAATATATGCTTTAAAACATCTTGTGTTAAGCTATAAAACATATATGTTTGATCTTTTTTATCATCTTTAGCATTTAAAACTAAATATCTACCATTATGCTCTTCAACTCTTGCATAATGTCCTGTAGCTATATAATCAGCACCTAATTTTTTCGCTTTCTCTAACAATACACCAAACTTAATATATTTATTGCACATAGCACAAGGATTAGGTGTCCTTCCTTGTAAATATTCATCGGCAAAATTATCTATAACACGATTTTTAAATTCATCTCTTAAATCTAAAATATGATATGGTATATCTAATTTTTCTGCAACTTTTGCAGCATCTTCTGAAACGTCAACATCTGATACTTTCATTGTTATGCCTATTAAATCATATCCTTTTTCTTTTAAAAGATATGCTGCTACAGAACTGTCAACTCCCCCACTTAATCCTATAGCTACTTTTTTATTCATAATTTATCATTCCATTCTAAATATTATTTTCCATGTACTTCATCGTGAATGTGATCTGAATGTACTTTCATTTCCCAAGGTTCAAATCCTTGTTTAACTCTATAATCATTTATAGCTGTATGAATTGCTTCTTCTGCAAGAACAGAACAATGCATTTTAACTGGTGGAAGTCCTTCTAAAGCTTCTGCAACCGCTTTATTAGTTAACTTCCACGCATCCTCTAAAGTTTTTCCTTTTACAAGCTCTGTTGCCATACTTGATGATGCTATAGCAGATCCACATCCAAATGTTTTAAATTTTACATCTTTTATTATGTTATCTTCAACTTCTAAATATATTTTCATTATATCTCCACATTGTGGATTACCAACTTCTCCAACTCCACTTGGATTTGCTATTTCTCCAACATTTCTAGGATTTCTAAAATGATCCATTACTTTTTCACTATACATAATTATCTTTCCCCTTTCTCTTTTAAAAATTCTTCCCAATAAGGTGACATATCTCTTCTTCTTTTAATTATTTTAGGGAGATTTTCTATAACATAGTTTATCTCATCATCATTATTAGTTTCGCCCAAACTTAATCTTAATGAACCATGTGCCACACCATGATCTAATCCTATTGAAAGCAATACATGTGAAGCTGATAAATCATTTGATGCACATGCACTTCCTGTAGATGCATAAACACCTATATAGTCTAAATCAAGTAATAGTGTTTCACCTTCTATACCAATAAAACTAATATTAACATTTCCAGGAAGTCTTTTATCGCCTTCTGGTCCGTTTAATTTTGCATAAGGTATTTTCTCACTAAGCTCTTTAATTAATTTATCTCTAAGAACTTCTAATCTCTTTGATTCTTGTGGCATTTCATTTATAGCCATCTCTATAGCCTTACCCATACCTACTATTCCTGCTATGTTTTCTGTACTTGCTCTTCTATTTCTTTCTTGACCACCACCGTGGATTAAATTTTCGATTCTAACCCCACGTCTTATATAAAGTGCTCCTACACCTTTAGGACCATAAAATTTATGAGCTGCCATAGAAAGTAAATCTATGTTCATTTCTTTTACATCAACAGGAATATGTCCTACAGCTTGAACCGCATCTGTATGGAATAATACTTTATTTTCTTTACAAATGGCTCCTATTTCTTTTATAGGCTGTATTGTCCCAATTTCATTATTTGCAAACATGATAGAAACCAATATTGTTTTATCTGTAATAGCATTTTTTATCTCTTCTGGATTCACTAATCCTTCTTCATTTACTGGTAAATAAGTTACTTCAAATCCATTCTTTTCTAAAAATTTACAACTATTTAATATAGCATGATGCTCTATAGAAGTAGTGATTATATGATTTCCTTTATTTTTTCTTGAGAATGCTACTCCTTTAAGTGCCCAGTTATCAGATTCACATCCACCACTTGTAAAACATATTTCATCAACTTCAGCATTGATAGCTTTAGCAACTCTACTTCTTGCAATATTTATTGCTTTTCTATTTAAATCTGAAAGAGTATACAAAGAAGATGGATTTCCATAATTCTCTGTAAAATAAGGAAGCATTTCCTTTAGTACTTCTGGTTTAGTATATGTTGTTGCTGAATAATCCATATAAATTTTTTTATCCATTCTTTACACTCCTATTCTTTAACCTTTTATAGTCATTAGCCATATCTTGTAGAGTTATAGATTGTATTACTTCATCTATACTATTCTTTATCTTTTCCCATAATAATCTAGTAGGACAAACCTCTATATTATTACATTCTCCTGAATCTATACAAGATGAAATCTCAATTGGTCCTTCTAAAACATCTATTATATCTGAAACACTAATTTCTTTTGGATGTTTATTTAAAACATATCCTCCTTGTGCTCCCCTTACACTTTTTATTAATTTTGCTTTTCTAAGTGGAGAGAAGAGTTGTTCTAAATATAATTCTGATATATTTTGTCTTCCAGCTATACTTTTTATAGAAACTGGTGATTCACCATAATTTATAGCTAAATCAACCATAGCTCGCACACCATATCTTCCTTTTGTAGATAACTTCATTTAATCTCTCCTTTAATTCCGAGTGTTATACTATGAATTTATATTCATAATATCAAGTCCGAGTGTTTTTGTCAAGATTAACTATTTTTCTTTATAGTACTTTTTTTCATTCATTTCTTCGGGAAAATATTGCTGTTTAACATAATTTCCTGGATAATCGTGCGGATATTTATATCCAACACTCCCAAGTTCATTTGAGCCTTTATAATGTGTATCTCTCAAATGACTTGGTACTCTATACTGATTATTTTTAGCATCTTCAATAGCTTTATCCACAGCAACTAAAACTGCATTAGACTTGGGTGCTGTTGCAAGATATATAATGGCTTCAGCTATAGGTATTCTAGCCTCAGGCATTCCAACTGTTTCAAGTGCATTCCATGCAGCATGAGCTATATTCATAGCATTAGGATCCTTCATTCCTATATCCTCTGATGCATGAACAATAAGTCGTCTAACAATAAATCTAGGATCTTCTCCTCCAACAACCATCCTTCCAAACCAGTAAAGAGCAGCATCGGGATTAGAACCTCTTATACTTTTTATAAAAGCCGATACAATATCATAATGATTATCTCCAGTAGAATCATAGTTCACCATAGGCTTTTGAATACATTCTTTTATTATTTCTTTATTTATAGCTATACTTCCATCACTATTTCTTGGAGTAGATAATATAGCAAGTTCTAACGTATTTAAACTACCTCTAGCATCTCCTCCTGAAAGCTGTGCTACAATCTTTAGTACCTCTTCATCAATATTTATTTTTAAATTTCCATATCCTCTTGTAGAATCTTTTAATGCCATTTGCAATACTTCAACTATCTCATTTTCTTTAAGACTTTCTAATTGAAATATCTTAGATCTACTAAGAAGCGCTCTATTAATTTCAAAATACGGATTTTCTGTTGTAGCTCCAATTAATATAACAATACCCTTTTCTATAGCTTCTAAAAGTGCATCTTGTTGAGAACCTTTTTTTAAAGAATGTATTTCATCAATAAAAAATATTGTTCTTTTACCATAAAATTTTAAGACCTCTTCAGCTTTTTTTATGTATTCTCTTATCTCTTTAACTCCAGCAGATGTAGCATTTAACTTTACAAACTCACTTTTAGTCTCCAAAGATATAATATGAGCTAAAGTCGTCTTTCCTACTCCTGGAGGTCCATATAAAATTATTGAAGTTAAATTATCCGTTTCTATAAGTCTTCTTAAAAGTTTTCCTTTACCAATTATGTGTTGTTGACCAAAGAATTCATTTAAATTTTTAGGCCTCATTCTTTCTGCCAAAGGTTTATTTGTAGTACTTTTTTTTAATGCAAGATCAAATAAATCCATTATTATTACCACCTATTTTAAGATTATATAAAGTAAAATCTCTGTATAAAATATACTATATAATAAGGTTTAAAACAACAATTGCCATTATAATATAAAAAAAGCTGCCTTGAACATAAAATCAAGATAGCTTTCTTTTATATCATAAACTTATATCATTTGGATTAAAATCTATACATAATATATATTTTTTATTATTAATGCCTTCAAAAACTGATGATATAGTAATACATAAATTACCCGTTGCTAAAGATATATATGGTTCAGTTACATACTTTCTTAATGCCATATTTTTTAAGAAATAATAATATTTCTTTAAAGAATGTTTAGTTCCCTTTTTAGCCGGTGAAAAAATCAGCGCTTTTTGAGGCATCATATTTTTATAATATGTGAATGTATCTGTAATTTGAACACCCTTTTCATTAAGTAAATATATACACTCAAAATCATCATAAGAATCTATTATTTTACTTAACTTATCATCAAGCTCTTCTTCATCTGTAATTGATAATTCCTGTATAACTTTTTTAATTACTTTCTCATAATTTTTATATCTATGCTTTTCCAATTTTGCCTTTTCCATCATATAGTTTTCATATTCTTTTGCTATTTTTACTATATTATCTTGAGCATTTACTATAAATTCATCATTTATTATTTCACAATTACCAAAATGAGATCCTCCAAGCATATCTGCTCCAAGCTCCATAGCGGTTAAAGACTCTATATTACTTTTTATTCCATCGCCTATAACTAGTGCTCCTATATTTTTAGATAAGTTAACTAACGCTTTAAATATTTCTTGCTTATAGTAGTCACTAGATATATTTTCTGTTATAACTCCACTTATTTTTATAATGTCTGGTTCCACATATGATATTTTATCTAGATTAGCCAATCCATATCCTATATCACTTAATGAAACTAAGAATCCTTTACTTCTATAAAAATTTATAAAGTTTCTAAGTCCTTCTATATCATCAACCTTATCTTCAACAATCTCTAAAACAATATTCTCTGGATTTATATTATATACATCTATTAATTCCATTATTATTCCCGAACCAACAAATTTGGATATAAGAGATGCATTTATATTTATAAATAAAAGTAACTCTTTATTTTTTGAATATATACCCGCAAATATTTCTACAGCTTTTTCCCTATATAATCTATCTAATTCTATTGATAAATTATCTTTTTCCGCTACTTTCATTAATTTATCTATAGAAATAAATTCTTCATTTTTATAACATCCAACACTTGAAACTTTAAATCCTATTATAGATTGTTTAATTATAGATACTACAGGTTCAAATGTAAGTTGTAAATTTTTATCTTCAATTATTTGTTTTATATTTATATTATTTTGCATACAGTAACACATCCCTTTCATAAATATGACCAACTGTAGTTAAATTTATTAAATATATTATATCAAATTTCTCATTATAATCTAAAGTTTTATTTAAATCTCTTTAATACTTTTTATATAATACAAATTTTTATTTACTAAATCATTATTTGCTATATCCCCATGTCCAGGTATTATAACATTAGCATTTATTTTTATATAATATTCTAATGTCTCTATGTATTTTTTTGTATTATTACATGTTAAATAGGGTTTAGGGCTTTCCACATTATCTCCTACAAATAATATATTATCTTTTATATCTAAACAAGATGCTGAACATTCTGTATGTCCTGGCGAATAAAAAAACTCAACCATATCTTCATCAAAGCATATTTTATCATTAAAAGTTAAATTAGGAACTACTATACCTACATTATCTTCATGAAACATATTATATTTTACAAACTCATCTAATGCATATTTATTTATATTTTGTCTACATTTTACATGAGTTATAATTAAATTTTCTTTAAAAAAACAATTTCCCCATATATGATCCCAATCACAGTGAGAATTAAATACTATAATAGGTTTACTTTTTAAATGTTCATCAATAAACTTTTTTACCTCTTTCATGTATTTAGGCCCTAAAAAAGTATCACAAATAAAAATATGTCTATTACCATCTATCAAATATACATTTGTAGTACAATCAAATTCTGTATTTTTTAGTTCATCAAAAGTAAAAACATATCCCCTTGATCCAACCTTGTTTATATACATTTGTTCCTCCAAAACTTATTTTATTAATTTTGATTATTTATTTTTTCAGCAAGCTCATTTAAATATGCCCATCTTTCCATAAGTTCATCTAAATCATTCTCTATTGCTTTCTTTTTATCTAATAACTCTTGCAATATTAAATAATCACACCCAACATTACTTATCTTTTCATTGACTTCTTCAAGTTCAGCTTCTTTAGATTCAATTATTCCATCTATTTGTTCATACTCTCTTTTTTCATTGTAACTAAACTTTAATGTTTTGTTTTGTTTAGTATCTTTTTGTGTTTTTTCTTTTTTATCCTTTTTATCTTTAATTTCTATTTTTTTAGCAATTTTCTTATGCTTTTCTTCATAATCTGAATAGTTTCCTATATTCTCTATTATTTTTCCATTACCCTCAAATGATAGTATTTTGCTACATACCTTATCTAAAAAATATCTATCATGTGATACTGCAATTACAGTTCCATTAAAGAATTCTATAAATTCCTCTAATATATTTAACGTTTCTATATCTAAGTCATTAGTAGGCTCGTCTAGTATAAGCACATTAGGAGCATGCATAAGCACTCTTAAAAGATAAAGTCTTCTTTTTTCACCACCGGACAATTTAGATATATAAGTATATTGAAGTTCCGATGGAAACAAAAATCTTTCTAACATTTTAGTTGCACTTATTGAATTACCTTCAGCATCTTTTATAAATTCAGCTGCCTCTCGTATGTATTCAATAACTCTCATATTGTTATCCATGCCTTTATATTCTTGAGAAAAATATCCTATTCTAATTGTCTCTCCTATATCAATGCTACCACTATCTGCTTTTATTTTATCAATTATTATATTTAATAAAGTGGATTTACCCATTCCATTTTTACCTATAATACCTACCCTATCTCCAGGAGTAAATATATAACTAAAATTATCTATAAGATTTCTATCTCCATATGTTTTATTTAAAGCTTCTATTTCTATTACTTTTTTTCCAAGTCTGCTTCCTTGAACTGATATTTCCATTTTTTCTTTATCAACATCTATAACTTTAGACTTTAGATCTTCAAACCTATCGATTCTTGCCTTTTGCTTGGTACTTCTTGCTTTAGCTCCTCGTTGGATCCATGCAAGTTCACGTCTTAATAAATTTTGTCTCTTTGACTCTAATGATTCCATAAGTTGTTGTCTTTCTGCCTTAGCCTCGACAAACATACTATAGTTTCCTTCATAACTATACAAATTTCCATTATGAAGCTCTACTATCCTATTAGTTACTCTATCTAAAAAATATCTATCATGTGTTATCATCACTAATGCACCTTTTCTATCATTAAGATATTCTTCAAGCCATTTAACTATTTCATTATCTATATGGTTTGTAGGTTCATCCAAAATAAGAAGTTCACATGGATTTATAAGTGATGCTGCAAGTGCAATTCTCTTTTTTTGTCCTCCTGATAAAGTCCCAACTTTATCTTGAAAACCAGTTATACCGAGCTTTGTAAGTATTGTTTTTGCCTTATTTTCTATTTCCCATGCGTTTTCTGCATCCATTTTATTATTTAACGTTATTAATTTTTTTTGAAGAGCCTCATCTGTAGGATTTTTTTCTAAAGAACTCACGGTGTTTTCATATTCTCTAACTACTCTCATCACAGAAGAATTCCCTTTAAATATTGCATTAAGTACCGTAGCATCCTCATCAAATTGTGTATTTTGAGATAAATATTCTATTCTTACATCATTATTTTTTATTATCTTTCCTTCATCATAATCATCATCTTCACCTGCTATTATTTTGAGAAGACTAGATTTTCCTGTACCATTTATTCCAATTAACCCTATCTTTTCACCTTCATTTATTCCTAAAGATAAATTTTTAAATAATACTTTTTCACCATAACTTTTAGTTAAATTTTCTATAGATAATAAATTCATATAAATTTCCTTTCTATGTACATTGTATTACTTCATTATTTAAAATCTATTTTATCATATTAATCAAAGCTTAACTGTATTTTATTATCTTTTAATATTAGTCTTGCACTAAACTCATTTCCTTTTTTAGATGTAAATCCATTTATTATATTCGTTTTACCATGATTCATTAGATTTTGTATTTCTTTTACTGGAATTGTAACACCACAAATTTCAGAAACAAAAAACTTACATCCAGTTTTCCAATTATTACAACCGTATCCTTTATTATTTTTAACTATGGTTCCTTCTTTGCATAATGGGCATACTCCTAAAATATCATTAATTTTATCTTCATCTAATTTAGCTTTTTTCTTCTCTTCTATACCTGATGTTAAATACTTTGTATTTATAACTCTATTATTATCAACTACATTACTTATATTTTTCTTTACATAGTCTTCTAACTTAATCATAAATTCATCAGGTGTAATTTCTCTATCTACAACCATGCTTAATCCCTTTTCCCAACTAGCTGTTAATCTTGGATTAAGTAAACTTGGCATAGAAGAACGTATAACTCTATATATAATCTCTCCCTTAGTAGTAGAGGTGATAACTTGTGTTTTACTATTAACTTTTATATATTCAATTCTTTCAAGTTTCTTTAAAATTTCAGCACGAGTGGCACTAGTCCCTATACCCGAACCTTTTATTTGTTCCCTCAATTCATCATTTTCTATAAGTTTACCTGCGTTTTCCATAGCTATAATTATAGAACCTGATGTATATCTTTTAGGAGGTGATGTCTTTCCTTCTTTTATACTAATATCATTTATATTTACTATTGTTCCCTTTTTAAGTTTATTGATAAAATCTATATTTTTAGCTTTTTCTTCTTTTGAATTAATTTCAATCACATCTAAATATCCTCTATCTACACATACTTTTTCTGTAGTAAAAAAGTATTCCGCACTTATTTTAGTTTCTACTGTTAATTTACTGAATATTGCAGCAGGATAAAATATGGCTAAAAATCTTCTTACAACCAAGTCATATATATCACGATTAAGTGGTTTTAAATTTTTATAATTTTCAAATCCTTCTCCTGTAGGAATTATTGCATAGTGATCAGTAATTTTTTTATCATCAACATATTTACTTTTTATAATATCTTTATATAATTGCTGTTTTAATATATTGTTACATATAACCGGAACTTTTTCATCCTCTTTAAATCTTATTAACTTTTTTATAGTCTTACTTATCTCTTTTGCTATAGCTGTAGATAATACCCTAGCATCTGTTCTTGGATAAGTAAGCATTTTCTTTTCATATAATTCTTGTATTATATTTAATGTTTCATCTGGACTTATCTTAAAATTCTTTGAACATTCATTTTGAAGTTCTGCCAGATTGAATAATAACGGTGGATTCTTAACTTCTTTTTTCTTGCTTATTTTTTCTATAACCGCGGTGTTATCTTTAGATTCTTCTTTTAGTTTATCTATAAGCTCTTGAGCATCTTCTCTTTTCTTAAATCCTCCATCATTATAAAGCTTAGACGACTCAAAATATTGTGATTTTTCAATAGCTTTCCATTCTCCCTCATAACCTAATCCTTCTTCAATAAAAATGCTAGAATTAATTTTATAGAACGGAGTTTTTTCAAAATTTCTAATCTGAAGCTCTCTCTCAACAATCATTCCTAAAACACATGACATAACACGTCCTACAGCAATTACAACTCTATCTTCTCCAATAATATTAGATACAGTTTTACCATATATAAGAGTTAAAAGTCTTGAAAAGTTAATACCTAAAAGATAATCTTCTTTTGCTCTTAAATAAGCAGAATCAGATAAAGAATCATATTCATTTAAAGATTTAGCTTCTTTAATTCCTCTTTTTATTTCCTCTTCTGTTTGAGAATCAATCCATACTCTCTTTTTATCTTTACCTTCTACTCCTACCATCATATCAACTAATCTATATATGTACTCCCCCTCTCTTCCTGAGTCAGTACACACGTAAATAGTTTTAACATCTTCACGAAGCATTAAACTTTTTACCACATTAAACTGCTTTAATACACTTGGAATAATTTCATATTTAAATTTTTCTGGTAAAAAAGGTATTGTTTTTAAAGACCATACTTTGAATTTTTCATCATAGGCTTCTGGATAACTCATGGTTACCATATGACCAACACACCAAGTGAAAATAGCCTTATCTGATTCAATGAAACCATCTTTTTTAGTTTCTTTTATATTTAATAATTTTACAAATTCCATAGCTACTGAAGGTTTTTCAGTAATAAATAAAGCTTTTTCCATTTTCTATCCTCTCTATCTATTTTTAATTTGCTAATTTAAGTAAAATAGATTACACTGTTATGTATTGTTATAAATAATTCATATAAGGAGAGTATACATGAGAAACATAAAGCTTACAATACAGTACGATGGAACTAGATATAAAGGTTGGCAAAAACTAGGCAATACTGATAATACTATTCAATGTAAAATAGAGAGCGTTTTAAGTGAACTTTTAGGCGAAGAAATATCTCTTATAGCCTCTGGAAGAACAGATGCTGGAGTTCATGCCAATATGCAAATAGCTAATTTTAAAACAGATTCTAATATAGGTAATGATACCATTTTAAAACATTGTTATAAATATTTACCACAAGATATTGTAGTTACAAATGTAGCTGATGCTAGCGAAAATTTCCATTCTAGATACAATGTAAAGAAAAAAATATATACATATAATATATACAATAATCCTGTACATGATGTATTTACCAGAAAATATTCCTATCATGTTAAAGAAACATTAGATATAAAAAAAATGAAAGAAGCATCTAAATTATTTATAGGTGAACATGACTTTAAAAGCTTCACCGCATTAAAGTCTAAGAAAAAGTCTACAGTAAAAACTATAGATTCTATTAATTTTAAGAAAAAAGATAATAATATAGAAATTATCTTCATCGGAAACGGATTTTTATATAAAATGATTAGAATTTTAGTTGGATCTTTAATAAATGTAGGTCTTGGAAAACTTACAATTAAGGATTTAGAAAATATAATGAATGAAAAAGATAGAAGTATTGCCCCAGAAACAGCCCCTGCACATGGACTTATATTAACACAAGTCAAATACTAATAATCCCAAGTGGCCAAAACATTAGCTTTGGCTACTTTTTTTTACTTTTTATTACTTTTTTTGTTTTACTATTCAATATATTTATTGTATAATCTACATGTTTATTACTATTATTTCAGGAGGACTTATATTATGAAACTCTTTTTTAAAAAGTTAATACCGCTTTTATTTGTAATAATACTTACATTTTCTTTAACTGGATGTGGTACTAAACCAACTAAAACCACAGAAAACTTTTTCAATGCACTTAAACAACAAGATATTGAAACAGCGTCATCTCTTTTACAAAACAACACTTCTAAAAAACAATTAAAATACGATGATGCAGAACAAGAAAAAATAGTAAAATCAGTATTTTCTAAAATGGATTATACTTTAGGTGATATAACCGAAACCGGTAATACCGCAACAGTAAAAGTATCTATTACATCAATAGATTTACCCAAAATAACAACAAAAATTATAACAGATCTATTTCCAACTATGATGGCTCAAGCTTTTTCTCAAGAAAAAGTTGATGAAAAAAAACAAGATACTATGGTATTTCAAAGTATGTTGAATTCTGTGAATGAACATAATGCACCTAAAACCAAAACAGATGTTACTATCAAGTTAGTTAAAGGCAATAATGGTTGGATTATAGAACCTACTGATGAATTATTAAATGCTTTAACTGGTAATTTTTACACTGCCTTTGGAGAATTAAACACTAAATAAGTTGTATTTTAATATTGAAATTTATTATATTATTAATGAGAAGCCTCAACTTGTGGCTTCTCATTTTGTTATAAGTTCTATTTTTTCTTTTCTGGTTAATCTTTTTATAGCGCATTCTCGTTTCATAGCTTCATTTTTTGTTTTAAACTCTTCATAGTACTTTAGTGTCACAGGTCTTCTTGCTTTAGTATATTTAGCACCTTTTCCATTATTATGTTCCTTTACTCTTCTCCCTATATCAGTTGTCCATCCTGTATACAGAGTACCATCACTACACTCTAAAATATAAACATATGGCATAATAAACTTTTCACTTCCTATTAATGTTACTTAAAACTTTTTATTTACATTTGAAGATAAAAAGCTAAAGCATATTAAATATACTCTGGCTTATCACTTTATTTATTGTCTTTTAAATCCTTAACAGAGTCCGATATAACTTCACAGTTATTTAATGGATCTATTGATGAAAAACTCTTTCTATCAATATACAAAAACCGTAAACTATTTTAGTGCACTTACTCACACTATCACCTCCGTACTACTTGCAAGTTTACCATATTTTACAATAGGCATACAAGACAATACTGGATATTTTAAAATGACTAGTCTGTTCTAAATACAAACTAGTCATTTTTTACTTTTTAATTTTTATTCATTAGCCTTTTTTCTAGAAAATAAACTCATAGCCATTCCTACTATAAGCAATGCTCCACCTAGTAAAAGAGTTTTAAAACTATTCGTTCCTGTTTTTGGTAATTCTTTTGTATCATTAATCTTATTTATGTCTTTTTTGTTGTCTGCTAATACCTTTTTATCTGCCTGTAAATTATTTACTTTTTGCATTTCTTTAACTACAGCTACTTTAGCAACATCCTTGTTTTTATTTATATCTAAATTGATTTTTTCTTCTTTCATTTGCTTATTTTCATATATGTTTTTTATAGTTTTTACTAACAGTCCATTTTCTTTAGCTATTTCTTCATCAATTAGTTCTTCATCTATGTATGGATTTATTATTGATATTCCTTCTCCAACCGGCGATCCATCTATGTATGAGTCTGTTATTGGATTTATTGTTTCATTATCAAAATCTATTCCTCTGATTGGTGCTTTTACTATTTCAAAGTCATAATCTGATGGATTTACTGTTGGTACTTTTTCTACAATTGCTGTTCCATCTATGTATGGATCTGTTATTGGACTTACTGTTATTTCTTTTTTATTATTCTTCTCTTTTTCTTTAATTGATTCTTTTGGTGTTTCAAAATCTAATGGATTTTCTGCAACTGGTGTTCCATCTATGTATGGATCTGTTATTGGCTCTATTGTTTCATTATCAAAGTCTATTCCTCTGATTGGTGCTTTTACTATTTCAAAGTCATAATCTGATGGATTTACTGTTGGTACTTTTTCTACAATTGATGTTCCATCTATGTATGGATCTGTTATTGGACTTACTGTTATTTCTTTTTTATTATTCTTCTCTTTTTCTTTAATTGATTCTTTTGGTGCTTCAAAATCTAATGGATTTTCTGCAACTGGTGTTCCATCTATGTATGAATCTGTTATTGGCTCTATTGTTTCATTATCAAAGTCTATTCCTCTGATTGGTGGTTTTGTTATTTCAAATTCATACTCATATTTTAGTATTTCATTATATTTTTTATTGTGCCCTTTATGACGTTTTTTTCTTTTAATCTTAACCTTGTCTTTTTTGTCTTTATATTTTTGCTTAGTAGTTAAAACGTGTTCATTTGCAGATAAATTTTTGTCTGAAGTATAAGCAAAACATTTAGATGCAATGGCCATGTTACCTACAAGAGTTAAACCTGCAATTGTAATAATAATAAGTTTTTTGTTTTTTAGCATAATTAGTCCTCCACTGTGTGAATAATTTTTAACTCCACATATACTAATTTCTTATACTTTAATATATAGTTTTTGCATATGTGTAAAAGGATATTTTTTACCTCTTGTTTAAATTATACATATAGTTTTAATTTTTTCAAGTATTTTTTATTTATTTTTAATATTTTTAAAAATTCATTCCATATACTTCAACATTTTCAATGTTTAAGTTTGATTATTATATTTTTTATTACAAATAACTACACCATTTTACAAATATTATAACTGTAAATATATTTCATCAACATTATATTGATATATTTTTCTTATATATTTTATCTAACTTAATATCCATATAGCCTTTTTTCACTTACTTTATCATTATTAAATATTATATTGTTTATGTAAGTAGATTATATAACTTAAAACCTATATGTAAAAAAATGTAGGGAAACCTATATAAAAATTAAGTTCACCTACACTTGTATTATTTTAATAATTTTATTTTTTATATTATTATTATTTTAAATTTTTCATCTATGTTTTTATTCTATATATTCCAAGATATCTCCTGGCTGGCATTTAAGTTCTCTACATATAGCTTCAAGAGTTGAAAATCTTATGGCTTTTGCTTTGTTATTTTTTAATATAGATAGGTTAGCATTGGTTATACCTACTTTTTGAGCTAAATCTTGAAGCGATATTTTTCTCTTAGCCATCATAACATCCAAATTCACTATTATTGGCATTCTCCTATTTCCTTTCTTAAATTGTAAAGTCATTTTCTTCTTTATATTCAATAGCTTTTTTAAAAACATTAGCTAATATGGCAATAAATACACCTGCTAATATAAAAATAATAGGTTCAGTGTCTGTATGTATTCCTTTGGAATCTAAATAAATAAATTTATATTTATTTTTTCCAAAGTTTGAAATAAAATTTCCAAAATAACAAGCACCAATTATAAAACATTCTACAGAAATTCTTTTTAAAGCTCGTACATTTGACCAAACAAATGGATTTCCTTTACTTAATGTTGAAACAATTTTTCTAAGTTGTAAAACAATCAGAAATATACATACTATGCCAACTGTTAACAATATAAACATAATAAATTTATTTAATCCACTTAAATCTCCTGTATCTTTAAAAAACGTATTATAATAAACAATCACTGTAGTCATTACTCCTAGTATTAAAATCATATCTAATACTATTAATAAAATTTGAGATAAAGACATTTCTTTATAATTTTTCATTTTTTCCTCCATAACCTATATACAAATTTTATAAATATATTATTAGTTTATTTTCTTATAGAATTTCCCTTAAAACAGTAATAATTATATTCATACCAATGTTTTATTTCTTTTTTATTTACTTCTATCCATAAATTATAATCCTCTATTGCAATTAATCCTTTTTTACGCGCTTTTATCATTGATTTATAATTATCAAAAGAAAGTGTGCTTAAATAATATTTATCTATACTTTTAGAATAAGCTGATAAATTCAAATTATTTTTTGTTATAAACTCATCTATATTAAAAAAATTAACCCCAACATAGATTATAGCACCACAAATAATTATAGGCTTAAATAGATTTATATTTTTCCAAATAAATATTAATAATATAATCAATATAAATGCTAAAAAAATAGTAAAAATACTCACTAAAATTCTTAATCTTGTAAATCCAAAAACTCTTATATAAAGCTTAATTTTATATAAAGCTGAAAATGCCATATTAAAACTTAAAATAGTAATTAATGAATACATACTTAATAAGATCTTATCTTATGTATTATTAGTATATTCTGTATATTTTTTAATTAAAATAATTGATATTACATTTATTAATACTATAAAAACCAATTGAAAGAATCCACTTCTTGCATACTCAGAATAAGTAAATCCTCTCGGAAGATTCTTTCCTCCATATAAATAACCCACTTGTATTTTGGTGAAAATTACATACAATATGTTAACCATCATAAGAATTGTAATCACAACAATAGAATTAAATTTCATACTATTAACATTATCATAACTAGTTTTTTTAATTTCATAGAAAAGCTATCATATAATGCAAAAACAAACGAAGAAATTCCTATTGAAACCAATACCTTACATAATATGATAACTAAACTTTGAGAATTTATATTACATACTATATTAGTTATATAATGACCAAAAATACTATCAGCATTAGATAATATAATACAAAGAAATATTAAAACAGGTATTGATATTAATAATCCACTTAATATATTCTTCATTTTACTATTCTTTTCATTAAAATTATCTTTTTTTACAATATAATTGATTAAAAAAGGAATCTTTATTATATTTGGTATAGCTACACCAAATACCCTATCTAAAACTAACCTCATAAACGTATTAAACTTAAATTCTATATTTTTATAAGTCATTAATAAAAAACTGGAGATTAGTGTAATCGGAATTAACCACTTATTGAGAAATCTAAATATATAATTAGTATAAATTCCATATGATATAGATAAAAACATGGCTATAATCATAAAAAATATTCCCATATAATTAATCACCTTTATTTTATTTATAATTATAAATCCTAAACTTAAAATACATATAAAAATAAAAACTGATATTCCTGCATAATTAAATCCAAATTGATAAAATAAAAAACCTATAAAAATTGATAATAACAACAATCTTATCTTAATTTGAATTTCTTTTTGTGAAACTTGGAAATTTTCAAGGTCATTTTTCATGATAAACTCTCCTCTACTTTTAATTTAATTTCACATAATTCTAACATACCGTATTATGAATTTCAACATTTTATTATTGTTTTACAGTAAATTATTATTAAAAAACAACCTTAAATTATAATTTTAAACACTTTAAGATTGCTATTATAGTTTAAATTTTAATATAACAGTTTAACATACATCTCATATTATATAAATAAAAGGGGTGTTAATAATGAACGAGTTGCTTTTAAATACAGGGAAACTCTTAGATTTTCAAAATATATCTCAAATGTATCAAGATAATATAACTTTAGATAATATCAATACTAGTGCAAACTTAGGAACTTTAACATTTACTTCGGTGTTATCTGGAAACAAGATAGCATTAAGTGGAATAACCAATTATAACTTAAGTATAAATGTTCCAGATGTTACCACTGCAATTATAGGTCCTATATCACTTACAATAACACGTAATGGAGACATAACAACAGGAGAAACCATTTATGATTCTTTCGCGCAATATACTCATAGATCTATGCTAACAAATAACACGGAATATGATTCTGGTCAATTCATACCTTTTGAATTTGTGGATACTCCACCTGTTACTCTTTGTAATTCTACAGTAACTTATACACTTACTTTAAGCGTTCCTTCTGCATTGACCACTGGTGTTGGATATCAATTAATCAGAAATGAAATTTATTATTCATTTAGTGGTGCTCAAATTCAACAATAAATAAACAAGCTATTGATTATTTCAATAGCTTGTTTATTTATTCCCAAATTTTCCATATATCAGATTGATACCCCACAGTAGCTTCTTTACCATTACGTACAATAGGAGTGGTATATAATTTAGGATTATTTAATAAAATTTCTTCTTTTACACTCTCAGTTCTTATATGTTCCATATTAAGTTTTTTATATTGATTTGAATTTTTATTTATTAAATTATTTAAACCTACTGATTTTTTAACACTTTGAAACTCTCCTTTACTAAGTCCCTTTATATTTAAGTCAATAAACTGATACTTAATTCTTCTTTCTTTAAAATATCTTTCAGCCTTTTTTGTATCAAAACATTTTTTAACTCCAAAAATTTGAATATTCATATATTACCGTCCATCCCTTTCTCTTAAATATATCTCATAATCTAATAGTTACCTAAATATTAGATTACTCTAATTAATTTTTATATAAATATTAACATATCCACTATAATACTTCCACATAATAACCCCTGGTGTTTGACCTTAATACTTAATACTTATATAATAATTAAGTATTTTACATAAGGAGGAATCATCGTTGAATAAAAGCAAAGGTATTATATTTATGATTCTTGCTTCATTATCATTTGCAACAATGAACTTATTTGGTAAATTAGCTGTTACTGCTACCCCTTATCAAAAAACTTTCATTTCAAATGTTGTAGCAAGTATAATCATTTGTTGTATTATTTTTTATAGAAAAGATTCTATAATAGGTAGCCCTGAAAATAGGAAATACCTATTTTTAAGAGGTATTATGGGTACAATATCAATTTTTACTCTTTATTACTCTTTGGATTACCTTTTTTTAGCAGATGCCACTATCCTTACTAAACTTAGTCCATTTTTTACTATAATTTTTTCTTTCATAATACTTAAGGAGGCTTTTACAAAAACACAATTATACTTTTTAATTGTAGCCTTTTTAGGAAGTTTATTTGTAATAAAACCTTCATTTAATTCTTCTATAATCCCTTCTTTGATGGGTATAATATCTGCTTGCTCAGCTGGAATTGCATATACTATGATAAGAATTCTTGGAAATAAAGAGAGTTTTTATACTATAATTCTTTCTTTTACAGGAATCGCTACACTTACAATGTTTCCATCTATCTTTATAAATAATAATATTAGTTTTCAACATGCTACTTTTTTAATTTTAGGTGGATTTTGCTTTACCCTAGGTCAAGTTTTTTTAACACTAGCTTATAAAAATGCCCCTGCATCTGAAATATCTATGTTTGACTATTTTGGTTTGTTATTTGCAGGTGCCTATGGATTTATATTATTTAAAGAAGTACCCGATCTTCTATCTATCATCGGATATATTATAATTATAGGTATTTCTATTTTAAATGTATTATTTGATAAAATTTACAAATAATACAAACAGGGATGTCAACATTCTATTTAAGTTAACATCCCTTTTATTATTCTCTATTCCACATATCTTTTACAAACAACAACAAAACGTTTAGGTGCACTACCAATATAATTAAATGGATAGCATGTAACTAATATTAGTGTATCTTCTCCATATCTTTTTAATACTTGTTTACTATTTGTTGATGTTATTTTAGTATAACTAACTTTATACTTAAATTCACCATTTTTTGTTTTTAATACGAACTTATCGCCACTTTTTATATCCTTTAAGCACGAAAACACCGTATCTCTATGTCCAAATAAAAAACACTCATTTTTATCAGGTGGCATCTGTGATTCACTATAATGTCCTGCTCCTTTTTTTAATTGTTCGTTAGTTATACCTTCAACTACAGGAATATATATTTTTTCCTTTTCATTTATAAGAATTCCTAAAATATCTTTGTCTATACCTATCTCCTCTTTATTGTCTTTGTGTTTATCTTTATTAATCTTATCAAACTTTTTAATTGTACTTTTAATTTGCTTCCTAGTATAAAGAATCTCATAAACAGAATAAGTTATTGTACTTATTGCTAATATGATTAATATCAATGAAATATATTTTTTTTTCGTTTTCTTCAATTTATTTTACCTCATATAACATTATTTGCATTTAGATTAACACTTTTTATATAAATATTAAAGTTTAAAATTTTTCCAATCTTAATTTTCACTTTCTTTTAAGCTATTATTTCGTCGTTTTATAAGTATAACAATTAAAATTATAATTGGTAAAATCAATTGTGGAACTGAAGCATAGATAGTCCAATAATTTTTGGCAAAATCTTTAGAATTCATAGGATTTCCAAATATAATATATGAAAAATTAATCATAAGTATTACAATAGGTACTAAAATATCTCTATAATCATTTAAAGAAAATAATTTTTCAATACCTTTTGAAACTCCTAATAAACAATAATTTATCTCAGTAAATTGTATAATAGTAAAAGCTCCTGAAACTAATATTTCTAATCTCTGAAATTCACCACCCAAATTTAATCTTTTTATAGCTTCATATCCTGGATAATAAAATTCTGAATATGCATTGGCTCCTAATATCATTATATTTATAACTATAAGTATTGCATATAAAATTCCTCCTAAAATAATTGGTTTAATAAATATAGCTTGAATATTAGCGTTTGGTTTTACATAGTTAAAAACATTTAGAAATATAATAACTTCAGTCATTGGAAACATAACAAATTTAACTGCCTCTTTTAATATCTCTTTTGTATTACCATCAAAAAGTGGCAAAACCTTCTCACTATTCATCTGTGGTAATAATAATATTACGACAATTGGTATAATTACTAAAATTATCCTTATAAAAAAATGGCACCATGCTGATAATACTTCTATTCCAGCCTTTAAAATCCATACACTTAAGATTCCAATACAAATCATGGGTACAACTATTGGGGTATCAAAAAGTACTGTTAATTTAATAAAATCAGAAAAGTCTCTGATAACATATGAACCTAATAAAAATGTATGAAAAATAAATACCATGATTAATATTTTCCCAGTTATTTTTCCAAACGTCATTCCTAAAATATCATAAAAATTTTTTTCTGGATAAAAACTCATTATTTTACCATATACATATACTATAGGCAATGAAAAAATCATAGATAAAATTGATGCCAACCAAACTTGTTTTCCTGCCCCTGAACCTAAATTAAATAATAAATGAGAACCTAATCCAAATGTAAATATAAAAAATTGCAACTGTTTAGCTGATATACTTTCTTTATCCATCTAATCCTCCTAAAATCTAAATACTTTCTATACAGTACATATGAAAAATAAAAATATTATCTAGCACTATAAGAATTTTTATTACTGACAAGTTTTTCTCTAATAAAAATAATTAAAAGTATTATCATTGGAAGAACAACTTCCATAAAGAAACAATAAATTATCCATAATTCTCTTGCAAATTCTAGTGCTCTTATAGAACTTCTAAAAATTATATATGTAAAATTCATCATTAAAAAACCTACTGGCACTAGTACATCTCTATAATTATTTAAATTAAACAATTTTTCAATACCCTTTCCTACTCCTAAAAGACAATAATTTATTTGTAAAAATTGCATTATAGTAAATGTTGCTGACACTATTATTTCTACTCTCTGAAACTCTCCTCCTAAAGTTAATCTTTTAGCAGACTCATATCCTGCATAATAAGAGCTTATATAATCATTAACCCCTAATATCATTATGTTTGTAATTATAAAGCTAACTGCTAAAATTCCACTTAAAATTATAGGTTTAGTAAATACATATGTTAATTTTTTATTATTAAATCTAACATAGTTACAAAAATTCAAAAATATAACTACCTGATTTATTGGAAATGCCATCATAGTAACTGATTCTTTTATTATTGATTTAAAACTACTATAAAAAATAGGTTGCATATTTACAATTTGCATTTGTGGTGCTAATAAAATCCATGCTAAAAATATAAATGCCAAAATAATTCTAACGATAAAATTAGCCCATGCGGATAATACTTCTATTCCCAAATTCAACATCCACATTCCTAAAAAACATATAAATATAATCGTTATATATTCAGGAGTATTCCTAAGTGCTGTTACTCTAATAAAATCTACGACATCATTAAGAATATATGACCCCAATAAAAAAGGAAAAATAACCATCAAAACATTGAATACACTTCCCAAAAACTTTCCAAATACAAGTTCTAAAATTTGAAATATATTTTTTTCAGGATAACAATTCATTATTTTGCCATATATTATTACACACGGTATACATAAAATCGTAGCTAAAATTGAAGATATCCATGCATCCTGTTTTGATTCTGCTCCAAGGTTAAAAAGTAAATATGATCCCAATCCAAATGTAAATACGAGAAATTGAAATTGTTTAATAGACACCTTCTCTTTATACATGTAAATCCTCCTAAAGGTACATATGAATTTTGTATAAATTTAAATTATTTTTTAGAATTAGTTAATATCCGTTTTATGTAAATACCTATTAAATTTCCTCTTACACCACATAATACATAGGATTATTACTGGTAATAAGACTTGCATAAATAAGCAATATGGTATCCATAGTCCCGTAGCAAATTGTATTGCTTTTAGAGAACTTCTGAAAATTATATATGTAAAATTCATTATTAAAAATCCTAATGGAATTAGTATATTTCTATAACTTACTAAATTAAATAGTGACTTAAAACCTTTTGTTACACCTAGCAAACAGTAGCTAATCTCAAGAAATTGTATTATAGTAAATGTAGCAGAAACTATTATCTCTATTCTCTGAAATTCTCCCCCAATTTTCAATCTTTTAGCAACTTCATATCCAGAATAATAAGAAGTTTCATATGTATTTCCACCCAATATACTTATATTGGTTAAAATAAATATTACTGCTATAATTCCACTAAAAATAATTGGTTTAAGAAATACTGTTTTTATATTTGTATCATTTTTCATACAATCAAAAAAGCTTAAAAATATTATAACTTCATTCATAGGGAACGCCCATATTTTAATAGCTTCTTTTAATATATAGGGTGAATTTTGAAAAAATATTGGTTGTATATTAAAAAGATGCATTTGTGGTATTAATAAAATCCACGATAAAATTACAAACACTAAAATTATTTTAACGAGAAAATCTGCCCATGCTGCTACTACTTGAATTCCTAATTGTAATATCCATATACTAAGTAATCCTATACATATTATTAAAATAGAATCAGGAGTTCTACTAAGAGCTGTTACTTTAATAAAATCTATAAAATCATTAAAAATATAAGAACCTAGTAAAAAAATATACAATAAAAACATGATACTTAAAACTAATCCAGTTACTTTTCCTAACTCTAATTTTAAAACTTCAAATATATTCTTTCCAGGATAATAACTCATTATCTTACCATATACACTTACTGTAACAAGACATAAAATAGTTGCTATAATTGAACTTATCCATGCATCTTGTTTTGCATCTGATCCTATATTAAAAAGTAAATATGATCCTAATCCAAAAGTAAATATTAAAAATTGGAATTGTTTACTTGATATAATTTCTTTATTCATATAATCCTCCCTAAAAAGTTAACAATCATTTCTAGGAATTTACTAAAATACATCATAGGATCAGGTACACGTATTCCCAATGCTTCTAATGAACTTATAATTATACTTATTGACATTATAAAAGCATATATTGGAATTTCATTTTTTAAATTATTATCCGTAAGATATAAAACTCCATAAGTAGTTATGGTACCATAAAATATAATTACTAAAAAAATCATATTATTCTCCTAATTTTATATTTTTATTAGTTAGCCCACTATATTTTATATTTATTTTTACATAAACATTAGTTTTTACATTTTTATATACATCATTCCATTTATATTTAATTTTTTTCCATAATTTAGGATTGCTTCTATTTACACTACATCCAAATCCCACTACATCTGTTCCATACTGATATTGTAATTTTTTCAATACATCACAACATCTATTTCCTATATCTTTTTCACACTTTTTTATTAATTCTTCTCTATTATCCTTTGAAACAAAATCTATTCCTCTTTCTGCAAGTTCAGATAATGCTACATCCATATTTATAAACACATCCATATATATATTATTATTTTCAAATCTTGGCTTTATCTTTTTAGTAGCTCTCATTATTTCTAAAGTTACCTTTTGAGATTTTTCCGGTTCAAAGGTAAGCACATATTTTGCTTTTCTACCTTTTCTAACTTTCATTAGTTGTAAAATTGAAGTCTCTTCCCCACTTAAATGACCTATGCATTTACTTGATTTTAGAATACACATTCCATCAATTTCTATATATGATTTAGTTTGTTGCCTAGTTACTCTTACTGTAGGAACCATAGCAGCTATACAATCATTTTCTATATCATCTATTAATCTAAAAACTTCTATAGGAATATATAGTCCTATTTCTTTACAATTTTTAATTGCATCTGCTAAATCATAGGATATTATTTCATCACTAGTCTTAGATTTTATAAGTATTTGTGATGCACTACTCATACTAGATATCAATACCCACATATCATTTCTTGCTTCTACATCTCTATTAATAAAATCTATTACTGGTGTTATACCCTCTGTAGCCAGTTCTCTGCTAAGAATAAGAATTTTAGCATGTGATAATTGCAGTTTTTTTCCACTATTTTTTATAGCATTTCTAAATGCCTGATGTATAGTTTTTCCCTTTGTTTGAAGTATACTTGATTTTATAGATTTAGAACTTACTGATGCTTCTAATACCTCTATAGTAAGTATATATTCTTTTGTATTTCTATCTTTATCTAATGCTATCCCTGCTACATATTCTAAATCGGTCATTTCAGAATAATCCCAACATCCAATTAACGGCAAAGAAATACATCCTATTAAAATAAATACAATAAAAGCCTTTAAGTATTTTTTCATTGTTTTTTCCTTTTCTTAAGTCTTATATTATCCTTGGCAACAAACATTGTTCTATACTTCAGATTCCACCATGGTACTCTTATAGCGGTATCCCTGATATCATATTTGTTTAAATATACAAGTTTTAACATATATGGTATACCAAAACTTTTTATAGACATTAAATGAATAGTTAATCCCATAACACCAAAAATTATTCCATATAGTCCTAACATGGATGCCAATAACAAAAATACAATTCTTGAAACAAGTAATGCTGATTCCATATCATGTAATACTAATTCAGATATTCCAGTAATGGCAGTTACAATTACTATTGGTGCGCTTACAAATTTAGCATTAACAGCTGCATCTCCTAAAACTAATGTTCCTGCAATACTTACTGCAGCACCTACATGTTTAGGTAGCCTTATACCAGCCTCTCTTATTATTTCAAATACAATAAGCATAGCCATTGCTTCTACAGCTGTTGGTAACGGCACACCTTCTTTAGCTGAATATATACTTAAAACAAGTTTAGTTGGAATCATTTCTTTATGAAAAGTCGTAAATGCAACATAGATTCCGGGAGTACCTACAGTTATTATAAAAGCTAATATTCTTAACAATCTATTTAATGATGCATATATAAAATTATTATAGTAATCTTCATTCACCTGAAAATTTTCAATAAATAGAAATGGTACACTTAAAGCTACCGGAGCTCCATCACATAAAATTCCTACTCTACCCTGTAGTAATTTAGATGCTATAACATCTGGTCTTTCTGTAGTTCCCACTGTCTTAAATGTAGATAAATGCGCATCTTTTATTAATTCCTTTATAACCTCACTAGAAAAAAAACCTTCAATATCTATATCATCTAGTCTTAATTTAAGTTCTTCTATTATCTTAGGATTTGCTATATTATCCATATAAACTATACAAATTTTAGTCTTAGTCCTTGCCCCTATTTCCTTCATTTCAAATTTTAAATTAGAAGAAATTATTCTTCTTCTAATTAACGATATGTTGGTACCAATAGATTCATTAAATCCCTCCCTTGGACCTCTTACAACAGTTTCTGCTTGTGGTTCTGATATTGCTCTTGTTTCCCATCCCTTAGTATCAATAAGTAATGCTTTATCAACTCCATCAATAAGCAATAAGGACTCTCCATATAATAAGCCATTTAGAATTACCTCCATCTCATCAGTTTTAGTTACATTATCTACCGTTATAACTTCTGATTTAATATAGTCCAATATATTCTGCGACTTATATGTAAAATCTTTATTTATTATTTTATCTATTACACTATCATTTATAATTTTATTATCAGTCATAGCATCTATAAATATTAAGCAAAACTTTAGAGGAGATTTTTTATTTTGCAATTTTCTATAAACTATAGTAGCGTCGTTATTAAATATTTTATTTTTAAATAAATCTATATTCTCTTTAAGGGATTTTTTTAAATCATACTGTTGAACTTCTTCTCTTAGTGTTGTAACAGTATCTTTATCATGTATATTATCCGAAGCTTTTGACACAAAATCACTTCCTTGTGTATTTATTCTTAATATTTATAGTATTTGCAAAAACATTTACCATATTCATTAAAAAGCCCCTAAATTCTATATGAATAGAATTTAGGGGCTTTATCATTATTCTGCAAATATTTTTAACTTGTTGTCTTCTGCATCTACAACAACATTGCATCCAGAATAAATTTCTCCTGATATTATTTTTTTGGCTATTTCCGTTTCTAATATATTACTTATATATCTTTTTAGTGGTCTAGCTCCGTATATTGGATCATATCCTTTCTTTGCAAGTATATCTTTTGCTGACTCTGTAACTTTCATAGATATATTTCTTTCTTTTAATCTATTTTTAACTCCTTCTAAGAATATATCTATAATTTTCTTAATTTCTGAACTTGTTAGTGGTTTAAATAATATAATATCGTCTATTCTATTAAGAAATTCAGGTTTAAATCTTAACTTTAAAGTATTCATTACTTCTTCTCTTATCTTTTCATCTATAGAATCTTCTTTTTTATTTTCTAATAGATAACTACTTCCAAGGTTAGATGTCATTATTATTATAGTATTCTTAAAATCTACCGTTTTTCCTTTATTATCTGTAAGTCTTCCATCATCTAATATTTGAAGAAATATATTAAATACATCATCATTTGCTTTTTCTATTTCGTCAAATAGTATTACTGAATATGGATTTCTTCTTACGGCTTCAGTTAATTGACCTCCTTCTTCATATCCTACATATCCTGGAGGTGGTCCTATAAGTCTTGAAACTGCATGTTTTTCCATATACTCTGACATATCTATTCTAATTATATTATCTTCACTATCAAATAGATTTCTTGCTAAAGTTTTTGCAAGTTCTGTCTTTCCCACTCCAGTTGGTCCTAAGAATATAAATGACCCTATAGGTCTTCTTTCATCCTTTAATCCAGCTCTTGCTCTTATTACTGCATTTGAGACAGCAACTGTTGCCTTTTCTTGACCTATTACTCTCTTTTTTAGTTCATCTTCTAATCTTAAAAGTTTTTGTCTTTCTCCCTCTACTAATCTAGTTACAGGAATTCCTGTCCATTTAGATACAATTTCTGATATTTCACTTTCAGTAACTTCTTCTTTTAATAAAGCTCCCTCATAGTTTCTCTCCATATCTTTTTCTTTTTCTTGAACTTTTTGTTCTAATTCAGGAATCGTACCGTATTTTAATTCTGCAACTTTGTTTAAATCATAATCTCTTTCCGCCTTTTCTAAATCTCCCCTGGCTTCATCAAGTTTTGTCTTTAAATCCCTTACTTCTAAAATATGTGCTTTTTCCTTTTCATATTTTGCAGTCATTTCGTTATTTTTTTCTTTAAGTTCCGCAAGTTCCTTTTCTAAACTTTCAAGTCTTTTCTTTGATGCTTCATCGTTTTCGTTTGTTAATGCCTCTTTTTCAGTTTCAAGCATCAATTGTTTTCTTCTTATCATATCAAGTTCTGTTGGAAGAGAATCAATCTCACTTCTTATCATAGCACCAGCTTCATCAATTAAATCAATAGCTTTATCTGGCATATATCTATCTTGTATATATCTATGAGATAATTTAGCTGCTGCAACTATTGCAGAATCATGTATTCTTACTCCATGATGAATTTCAAACCTTTCCTTTAAACCTCTAAGTATTGAAATAGTATCCTCTACTGTTGGTTCATTTACAATAACAGTTTGAAATCTTCTTTCTAATGCTTTATCCTTTTCTATATATTGTCTATATTCATCAAAAGTAGTAGCACCAATACAATGAAGTTCTCCTCTTGCAAGTAATGGTTTAATCAAATTTCCTGCATCCATAGCTCCATCTGTTTTACCAGCTCCAACTATAGTATGAATTTCATCTATAAATAAAATTATTTTTCCTTCTGAACTTTGAACTTCTTTGAGTACGGCTTTTAATCGTTCTTCAAACTCTCCTCTATATTTAGCCCCAGCAATTAAAGCTCCCATATCTAGTGAAAAAATTATTTTTTCTTTTAATCCTTCTGGTACATCTCCTCTTACAATTCTTTCGGCAAGTCCTTCAACTATAGCCGTTTTACCAACTCCAGGTTCACCAATTAAAACAGGATTATTTTTAGTTCTTCTAGAAAGAATTCTTATAGTTCTTCTTATTTCCTCATCTCTACCTATTACAGGGTCAAGCTTATGCTTTTTTGCAAGTTCTATAAGATTAGTTCCGTATTTTGCAAGAGCATCATAAGTTCCTTCTGGATCTTGAGTGTCTACTCTTTGGTTTCCTCTAACATCTGATAAAATTTTCAAAAACTTATTTTTAGTAATATCATGTTTATTTAGTATTGTTCCTACTAATCCTTTTTTATCTATATCCATTATGGCAATCATGACATGTTCTACACTTATATATGAATCTTTAAAATCTTTAGCAATTTCATCTGCTTTAACTAAAACTTCATTTATTCTTCTAGTAGCTACTATTCCTGACGATTTTGCCCCTTCTCCTAAAACCTTTGGCATAGAATCTAATTCTAAATGCAAATCATTTCTAAGAGAATTTATATTAACGCCCATTTTTTCAAATATATTAGGAATTAAACCATCTTCTTGATTTACAAGTGCTGAAAATAAGTGAACTACATCAACTTGTTGATGATTATATTTTACAGCCTCACTATAGGCATCATTTAAACTTTGTTGTACTCTTATAGTCATTTTATCTACGTTCATATTTTTCACCTCTTGAAAATTTCCTTTTATTTTTACCTCAATTAATTTTATTATTTGTTTATGCTTATATATTAATGCAAAGGTCAAAGAAAGTCAAAGTCTATTTTGACCTAATTTTCTTTTATTTTTTATTAAAAATAAAAATATAGACTTATTTATTGAAAATAAGTCTATATTTTTAACAAATACTATAATCAACATACTGAATAATAATTTTTTAATATTACTGCTCTTATAGATTCATATTTAATTTCTGTTGGAAGTTGCTTTTTTATTTTACTAACCTTTTCATATCCTACTTTTTCACATACATTAATAATATGTTTTTCCTCTTCTCTTGTATATAACTCATCTAAGCATAAATCAAAATTAATCTTGCCACCTTCTTTTATATAATCAGTAATGTATCCTAATATAGTGGACACTCCAACCTCAAGTTCTGTTGAAATATCTTTTAATTTTCTACCTTCATTTAACATATCCATGGCTATCTCATTATTTTCTCTTCCATCACCATCTACTATAACTTTTCTTCTTTTTTTATCTATCCAATTTACATTAATACTATTAATATTTACATATCTATTTACTACTTCTAATATTTTCTGACCATATTTTTCAATTTTTTTAGGTCCTATCCCTGAAACATCTTTTAAATTTTCTTCATTTAAAGGATATCTACCACTTATTTCTTTTAATGCATTTTTAGATAATACCATTTGAGGAAGTACATTTTCAATTACCGCAAAATCATTTCTTATTTTTAATAATTCTTCTAATAAAACCACATTAGTAGTTACTTCTAACGGAACATCTTTATTATCATTTTGTTCCTGAATATCATATATATTATTCACATTTATATTATTTTCATTAACATATCTTGAGATAATCTCCACAAATTCATTACCATATTTTTCATACTTAACTTCACCAACACCTGATACTTGTAACATTTTTTCTTTATTTATAGGATATTTTAGACTCATTTCTCTTAAAGTACCATCTCCAAATATTACATAAGGTGGAACCCCTTCATTACTTGCAAGTTCATATCTTAAACTTTTTAATATATTAAATAATTTGTTTATATGAGTATCCTTATGTTTTGCTTCAAATACTTTAAATTTAACTGTTTCTTCTCCCTTTAAAACTTTAACAGACCTGTTATTTAAATTTAAAACTGGATATGTACCTCCAATTAATCCTATATAACCATGTGAAACTAAAGTATTAATAAAATTTTTTAATTTATCTTGAGAATATTCCTTCATTAATCCATATGTAGATAGAGTATTAAAACCTAAATTTAAAACTTTTTTGTTCTTAGAACCTCTAAGTACATCTACAACCATAGTTATGCCAAAATTTCTTTTCATCTTATATATACAAGATAATACTTTCTGAGCATCTATTGTTTTATCAACTATTTCTCCTTCATTTAAACAATTACTGCAATTATTACAGTTCTGATTAAATTCTTCTCCAAAATAATTTAATATATACTTTCTATAACAATCATTGCTATAAACTAAATCTATCATTTCTTGAAGTTTTTCATATTGTTTTTGTTTTCTTTCTGAGTTTTCTATGCTAACTTCTATTAAGTACTTTTGAATATGAACATCTCCTGGAGCAAACAATAATATACATTCACTCTTTTCTCCATCTCTTCCTGCTCTACCTATTTCTTGATAATAAGCCTCAATACTTTTAGGTATGCTATAATGAACTACATATCTTATATTGGGCTTATCTATTCCCATTCCAAAAGCATTAGTTGCAATCATAATATCTAATCTATCATGTATAAACTCTTCTTGATTATTTTCTCTTTCACCATCTGATAATCCTGCATGATATCTTCCAACAGAATACCCCTTATTTTTTAAACCTTCATATATATTATCTACTTCTTTTCTAGTAGCTGCATAAATTATTCCCGATTGTTCTTTATTATTTTCTATATAATTTAAGAGATATTCTTTTTTACTTCCTGACTTTATTATGCTTATATTCAGATTTTCTCTATCAAATCCAGTTATAAATATTTTCGGATTTTTTAATTTAAGTAACTTTATAATATCTTCTCTAACTTCTTCAGAAGCTGTTGCTGTAAATGCAGTTATCTTAGGTTTATTTATAAATTTATTTATAAATCTCGGTATATTTCTATAACTTACTCTAAAATCATGTCCCCATTGCGAAACACAATGTGCCTCATCAATTGCTATTTGTGACACTTCTATATCTTTTATAGCTTCATAAAACTCTAAAGATTCAAGTCTTTCAGGTGCTATATAAATTATTTTATATTTATTATTCTTTATTCCATTTATAACTTCATCAAACTCATATGTATTTAATGTACTATTTACGTATGCACAACTTATTCCCATTGTTTTTATACTATCAACCTGATCCTTCATAAGCGAAATCAAAGGTGAAATTACAATAGTCATACCACTCATCATTAATGCAGGTATTTGATAACAAATAGACTTTCCACCACCAGTAGGCATTATGGCTAGAACATCTTTCCCTTCTAAGATACTTTCTATAACCACCTGTTGTCCTTTTCTAAAACTTTTATATCCATAGTATTTTTCTAAAATATCTACTGATGTTATATTCAAATCCCTTCACTCCTTAAAATCTTATATATTTTAATTATAGCCTATTAATCTATTATAAAACAAAAATCACTACTTCTTAAAGTATAGTAGTGATTTAATATAATTAATTTTTATTATTATATAACCATCAATATCTATGAGCAATATCGTACATATTTACGATGAATATTCTCATTAAGTTTTATTAATATCCAAACAATTATTGATATTATAAAGCAGCAAAGAAATCCAATAGATATATTTTTAAATCTGTTTATATAAGTAGGTATACAAAAAGACGTAGGTAATTCTCTAATATAAACATCATATTTAATACCTTTTTCAGTAATAATCTGTCCAATACAATAATGAACACCATTCTTATCTTTATATTTGATATCTTTAGGATACATATATTCTACTTTTTTTAAATTCTTGAACTCTCTATTTTTATTATCCGACGCACCACGCATAGTTACAGATGTAATCTTACCTTTAGATTTATTAATTATTTTATCAATATCTTTATTTATATCATCTATATTATCTTTATTGTATAAGCTCATTATATTATATATTTTATCATTGGAAGTTGCATATTTCCATGTAAAAAACTGAGTTCCAATTGTAAAAATAGAATAAGATATTACTGTCATTATAAAAAATGACACCATACATATTAATACTTTCTTAGCTTTATTGTTTATAAAACTAAATATACCAAGTAATTCATTTTGAATTTCTTTTTCTTCTCCAAATCTTTTAATTGCAATTGAAATACTTTCACTTTCAGACTTACCTTGAGATTTTAATTCTTCTACAAATTCTAGTAAATGATTTTTCATTTCTTCTTTTAATATTTCTACATCTTCATTATTATCCTCCACGTCCCTATAAACTGAATTAACATATCTATCAATTTGCTTCATAATTATACCCCCTCATAAAATGTATCAACAACGCTCTTAAAGAATAACCATTGCGTCTTTTTATTCTTTAAATATTCAATACCTTGTTCAGTAATTTTATAGTATCTACGTCTTCCACCACCACTTTTTGTATCATCCCAATATGGAGAAATAAATTTATTCTTTTCGAGTCTTTTTAATACTACATACATAGTTCCTTCTTTAATTTCAAACGTATTTTCACTAATATTCCTTATACGCTTTGAAATTTCATATCCATATAAATCTTCATTTAACAATACACTTAAAATTATACTTTCAATATATCCTTTTACCATCTCTTTATCTATTTCCATTATTTTACCTCCTCCTTGTAAATAATATACCATATACTACTATATGATATCAAGTAGTTTATACTATATAATTTAATTATATATTGACATATTGTTGAAATAAAATTAGAAAATCAAAAAGACTGTTAACAAATTATATTTATCAACAGTCTGAATCATAGTATATTTATATGTTTTTCAGCATTACCAATTATTAGTTTGTATCATATTTTCTTCGCATATCTTTACCTAATTTTCTTGATTCTTTTGAATATCCTACTTCATCAGCAGTTTCCATTTCCATTTTTTTTAACTCTTTTTTAGTTTTAGGATTAGATTTTTTATTATCCTTACTATTCTTATTATTTTTATGTGACATAGTAACTCCTCCTCAAGTTTAATACCATTTTCCTGTTTAGTATTTTCAAAAAAGAGTTATTTATTCTTATATAAAATAACTAGCTATAAATTAAATTATAGTGTCTGTTTACAACTTCTTTTAATGCATTCATACTAATAAATCTTCCCTCTCTTAATACTTCCTTACCTTCTACATAGAAAATTATTAAGGGTAATGAAAAAACAGAAAATTCTCCAGCTATTTCTTCAACTTCACTTGCATCAACTGTGGCTATTTGTAGCTTTGAATACTCCTTTAAATTTTCTTGAATTTTTGGAAGTAACATATGACAAACACTACATGTTTCTAACTTCGATGAAACATATATTAAGGATAAACTATTATTACTAATAAAATTCTTTATATCCTCTATAAATATTAATTTTTTCATAAATTCCAAACTCCTCGTGCGTAAAATCATTTATATTATATATTTTAATACCATAAAATAGTGACAAAGACTTCCTCCTAATACAAACAAATGAAAAATTTCATGAAATCCAAATATTTTTGATTTTATTTTAGGCCATTTAGTTGCATAAATAATTGCTCCTAATGTATAAAGAACTCCTCCTAAAAACATTAAAATAAGACCTTTTGTATCTATTATCCTAGAAAGTGGTGATATTATAAATACTGCAATCCATCCCATTAAGATATAAAATAATGTAGATAACCATCTTGGTGAATTAAACCAAACCATTTTAAATACTATCCCCATTAAAGCACAAGACCAAATTCCTATAAACATTATCCATCTTAATTTTCCTTGTAATGAAATTAAACATACTGGTGTATAAGTACCTGCTATTAATATATATATCATGGAATGATCTAATCTTCTAAGAAATTTTATAACTTTTTCTGAAGCTTTTACTAAGTGATAAATACTACTAGCCGTATATAAAAGTATAAGACTTATTCCAAACATAATTATAGCTACATATCCAAGTGTACTAGCATATGGCATTAAAGATTGATATTTTATTAGTAGTATCAATCCTATTATAGAAATAATAACTCCAAATAAATGAGTTAAGCCACTTACAGGTTCTCTAAATTTATTCATTATAAATCATCTCCTAATTTAACATTATCTTAAGCAATCTCAATACTCATATTATACTACGTAGTTTTTAAAACTACCAGTAGTTATGTGTATATTTAAGTAAGTTTTTAATATATATTTTGTTATTTTCAGAAATTAGATCTATATTTCTAAATTATACTTATTATTTCTATAAATTTGTATTCTTTATAGTTAATATTTAAAAATAATATATAATATATATTATACTTTATGTAGTTTTATATACTATTCATTGCAATATAGATATAGCTATGATAATATTTTTTTAATACATATATAGAGGTGTTTTTAATGAAATTAAATACAGAAGACTTGAATTTTTTAATAAAAGAGTTATATTTAGAAGCTGACCTAAACCTGTCAGACATACCTGATTTAGATTTATATATGGATCAAGTTATTACTTTGTTTGATGATAAACTTAAACATTTAAAACGAAATGAAGATGATAAAATTTTAACTAAAACTATGATAAATAATTATACTAAAGCTAAAATTTTAATTCCACCTAATAAAAAGAAATATAGTAAAAATCATATTATTCTTCTTATCTTGATTTATTATTTAAAACAAATCTTATCAATAAATGATATAGGTTTATTATTTAATAATATAATAAAAGATTTATCAAACAGTGAAACTAGTAACTTAAATCTTGAAAAAATCTATCAAAGTTTTTTAAATATAAAAAAATTAGAGGCAACTAGTATAAATGAAAATCTCCAAAATAAACTTATTCTAATTAAAAATGAAACAAAAGATTTTTCTGATAACAACATAGAAATCTCCCAAATGTTACTCCAGGTATTATGTGTAATAAATGAAGCTAACACTTACAAAAGAATAGCTGAAAAAATGATAGATGAATTTTTTACTAATTATTTAGATAAATAAAAAGTAGTTCAACTAAAATATTTATTAGTTGAACTACTTTTTATTATGCCCATCCTAGTATTTTGAATATAAATGTATTTAAAATACATATAGCAAAAGCTATACCTGTTGGAATTATAGCTGCTAGTGCTGTCCACTTTGCACTACCTGTTTCTTTTTTAATTGTCCATAAAGTTGTAGCACATGGCCAATGTAATAATGTGAAAATCATAACATTTAATGCTGTAAGATATGTCCATCCATGACTTATCAAAATTTGTTTTAATGATTCTAAATTTTCAAAATCTAGCATAGAACCTTGAGACAAATATGCCATTAATAAAATAGGAACTACTATTTCATTTGCTGGTATGCCTAAAATAAATGCTAAAAGGATAAACCCATCAAGCCCCATAATTTTAGCTAATGGCTGTAAAAAATTAGCTATATGACATAGTATACTTATATCTCCTATAGTAATATTACCTAATATCCATATTACTACCCCTGCTGGTGCCGCAATAGCAACTGCTCTTCCAAGTACAAATATAGTTCTATCAATTATTGATGTATATAAAATCCTTCCTATTTGAGGTTTTCTATACGGTGGCAACTCTAATGTAAAACTAGAAGGAACTCCCTTCAATAAAGTCTTAGAAAGTATATATGAAACAATTAAAGTAATTATAACTCCAAGTACAACCATTATAGTAATTGTAAGTGCAGGAATAGCACTTGATAATCTACTATTATTCCCTACAACTAAAAATACTGAAGAAATTGCAAGCAACGTTGGAAATCTTCCATTACAAGGCATGAAATTATTAGTTAATATAGCTATTAATCTTTCTCTTGGTGATTCAATAATTCTACAACCAATAATACCTGCTGCATTACATCCTATTCCCATACACATTGTAAGACATTGTTTTCCATGAGCACATGCCCTCTTAAATAAATGATCTAAATTAAACGCAACCCTTGGCAAATATCCCAAATCTTCAAGTAATGTAAATAACGGAAAAAATATTGCCATAGGAGGTAGCATAACCGATATTACCCATCCTAATGTTCTGTAAAGTCCTAAAACTAATACTCCATATAACCATTTAGGGGAATTCATCATATTAAACCACTGTGTAAGTTTATCTTCAAACTTAAAAAATGTTGTTGACAAAAATTCTGAAGGATAGTTAGCTCCAGTTAAAGTTATCCAAAAGAGTAATGCTAAAATAGCTAACATAATAGGAATACCAAACACTCTAGATGTTATATAGTTATCAATTTTTCTATCTCTATTAAATTTATTTTCATCTATGTTCACACAGGTATGAGTTACATTCTCTACTTTTTTGTAAATCTCCTGAGTTATATAATCTCTTATGTCTTCCTTTGATATATCTTTTGTTAAATTTCCCACAATATCTAGTATGTTTTCTCTGTCTTTTTCATCTAAATCCTTTAAAATAGATTTTATTATTGTATCATCTCCATCAATAAGCCTTAGAGATAACCACCTTGAATTAATTTTGGGTATTTCTTCTTTAACTATATCTTTAAGTTTATATATAACTTCCTCTATACTATCCTTATATATTACTTTATTAGGTATTGATATAATTTTGCCAGTGATAACTTTAAATATAGCATCCTTTAACTCCTGCATCCCAATACCACTTCTTGCGGCAGTCATTACAATAGGTATGCCCAATTCCTCTTGCAATCTTTTAGAATCTATTACTATATTCTTTTTCTTAGCCTCATCTATAAGATTTACACATAAAACTACTTTATCCGTAAGTTCCATTACTTGATATACTAAATTTAAGTTTCTCTCTAGACATGTAGCATCTGTAACTACTACTGTAACATCTGGTTTTCCAAAACAAATAAAATCTCTTGCTACCTCTTCCTCAGAAGAAGTTGCAAATAATGAATATGTTCCTGGCAAATCTACTAAAATACAATCTGTATTTTTAAAGCTAAACTCTCCTCTAGCATTTACAACAGTTTTTCCTGGCCAATTCCCTGTATGTTGATGAAGACCAGTAAGTGCATTAAATACTGTACTTTTTCCTGTGTTAGGATTACCAGCTAAAGCTACTATATATTCTCCTTGCTTTTTTTCCACTTTATAGACATCTCTTAAAGAGTCTATTTGTGTTGACTTATAAGTAAGCCCCATAATACCCTCCTATATTAATTGTTAAAACTTAGGCTAAGGAAACATTAATCAATGATGCTTCTTCTCTTCTTAAAGCTATCATAGCCCCTCTTATATCATATATTGTAGGATCACCAGAAGGTCCTCTTTGAATAACCTTTACAGTTGTTCCTCTAGTAAGTCCTAATGCAAGCATTCTCTCTCTTATAACACCATTTGAATTTAATCCATTAACTTTTGCTAATTTTCCAACATTTATCTCACTTAATTTTTGTGAATTATTGTATACTTTTTCCATAATAAATCCCCCCCATATATTAAGCATATCTTTCAATAAACTAATAAAATTAGCCTCGTCTAACTTTTTTAATTAACGATATATAATATACTATGATTAATCCCCAAATATTGTTACACTTTATTAATATATTTTTTTTCATCGCATATAATTTAATAATTATATTTTAAAGCAGGTGATTCTTTGAAAAGTGAGAACTTTTTTACATTTAGTGAATATATAAAAAAAGATATCAATATCCTAACACCATCTATGGAAGATTATTTAGAAATGATCTATAGATTATCTAAGTCTTCAGGTTTTACAAGAATAAATGATCTAGCTTCTGCATTAAACGTACAACCACCTTCAGCTACTAAGATGGTTCAAAAGTTATCTAAACTTGAACTTGTAAACTATGAAAAATATGGAGCCATAACTTTAGAAAGTGAGGGAAAACGTATTGGTGCAAGTTTATTAAAAAGACATGAAGTTATAGAAAACTTTTTAAAGTTAATAGGTGTTTGTAATGGTATACTTGAAGAAACAGAAAAAATTGAACATACAATAAATCCAGAAACTTTAAAATGTATAAACAATCTTTTAAACTATTTTAATGAAAATTTCAAAGCTCTTGAATCCTTTAAAAACTTTTCAAAAATATGAGGCAGCTTATTTAGCTGCCTTTTCATTATTATCTATAGCTTTTTCTATTTCTTTCATCAAAACTTCTTTACTCATCTCTTCTATATCATCTATAGAATTCAAAAGTTTAATTATTCTATATTTAATATTCTCATCATTTAACTTCAAATGTTCGTTTATATAATAAGTTTCAAATACATCTATTATTTTTGATTTAAATCCTTTAGAATCTAATAATTCTTTAAATCCTTTTTGAGATTTAGTATCACCATGTACTAAAAATATTTCTTTAGGTCTTACTATAAGTTTATCTATCCATTCTATAAGACCACTTTTATCAGCATGCCCAGATAATCCTTCTAAATTATATATTTTAGCATTAACAGCAATTGATTCTCCAAATAAATTTACTTTTTTATTTCCATCTAAAATAGATCTTCCCAAAGTACCTTCTGCTTGATAACCTACAAATACTATCGAACATTCTTTTCTCCATAAATTGTGTTTTAAATGATGTTTGATTCTTCCAGCTTCACACATGCCACTAGCTGATATTATAATGGCATTTCCTTGAAATTTATTAATCCTCATAGATTCTTGTGGAGTATTAGTATATATAACTCCTTTAAAATTTAATGGGTCCAATCCATTACTCATTAATTCTTTCATTTCATCATCATAATAGTCACTACATTTTTCGTATATTTTAGTTGTATTAGCTGCAAGAGGGCTATCCACAAATATAGTTACATCTTTAAGCGTATTATCCTTTACATATTTACTTAACGCATATAGAACTTCTTGAGTTCTTCCTACAGAAAATGAAGGAATTATTACATTTCCTCCTCTATTAAATGTATCAGTTATTATATTTACTAATTCTTTAAAAGACCAATCCATGTCTCCATGTAATCTATCGCCATAAGTAGTCTCCATTATTATATAATCTGCATAATTTATATAGCTTGGATCCTTAATTATTGGCTTGTTTGTATTTCCTAAATCTCCTGTATATACAATTTTAACTTCATCTTCATATTCTTCTTTAATATACATTTCTACTATAGATGAACCTAAAAGATGCCCTGCTTCTTTAAATATAACTTTAAATCCATCAAAAACCTCTATAACTTCTTCATAATCATAATCTCTAAATAAATACATTGAAAGTTCTGCCGTTTTTGCTGTGTATAAGGGTTCTATGGTCCCAAGTCCTTGTCTTATTCTTTTTCTATTTTTCCATTCTGCCTCTGTTTCTTGTATATATCCACTATCTGGAAGCATTATACTGCATAATTCTTTTGTAGCTCTTGTACATATTACTTCTCCTTTAAATCCTTTTTTGTATAACAATGGAATTCTTCCGCTATGATCTATATGAGCATGAGATAATATTACATAATCTATTTTCCTTACATCGAATGGAAATTCATCGTTTCCCCTTTCTTTTTCATCTCTCCCTTGAAACAATCCACAATCTAAAAGTACATTCTTATCATTAACCTTTAATATATGACATGAACCAGTTACACATTTAGCTGCACCATAAAATTCAAGTTTCATAAAATCGTCCCTTTCAATAAATATCATCTTACATAATATATTATAATAAATTTTTCTGAAAATTTCGATTATTTTATCATTATAATAAAAAACACCTAAAAAATTTTTTAGATGTTTTCTGTTTGCTTAATATTTCTTTTTATACTTTTGTATTAATTTAATTATTTTTTCTACACAATTGTTTGCAGAACTTGAACTCATATTGTTAACATATTTTTGTCTTTCTTTAAATAATTCATCTATTTTATTAACAATGATATCTCCACTTAAGCTCTCTTCCTCTATAACCATACTGTATCCACTTTTTTCAAAAGATTTTGCATTTAATATTTGATCTCCTCTACTAGCTTTTGCAGACAACGGTATTAATAAATTAGGTTTTTTTAATGCTAATAATTCAAAAATAACATTTGCTCCAGCTCTAGATATAAATAAATCTGCTGCTGCCATTAAGTGTGATAATTCTTCTTTAACATAATCAAACTGCTTGTATCCTTCTTTGTCACTTAAATTTTTATCTATATTTCCCTTACCACATATATGAATTATATTATATTTTTTAAGTAATTCATCAATATTATTTCTTATATTTTCATTAATTACTTTTGAACCTAAACTTCCTCCTATTATCATAAGAACTGGTTTTTCTTTTCCCTCAAAATTACATATCTTATATCCTTTTAATTTACTTCCTTTAAAAAGTTCTTCTCTTATTGGTGTGCCTGTAACTATTCCTTTATTTCCTTTTATACATTTTAATGTTTCAGGAAATGTTACACATACTTTGTTACAAAATGGAGCTGCAAGCTTATTTGCAAGTCCTGGAGTCATATCAGATTCGTGGGCAATAACTGGAACTCTATTTAAACTAGCACCAATAACAACAGGCACAGATACAAACCCACCTTTTGAAAATACTATATTAGGTTTTTCTTTCTTTATTATTTTTTTTGCTTCAAAAACTCCTTTTATTACTTTAAAAGGATCTGAAAAATTCTTTATGTCAAAATATCTTCTTAATTTACCACTAGAAATAATATGATATTTTATGTTTTCTCCTTCTATTATCTTTCTTTCTATACCATCCTCTGTTCCTATATACTGTATTTCATAACCTAATTCTTGTAATTTAGGTACAAGTGCAAGATTTGGAGTTACATGACCAGCTGAACCGCCTCCGGTCATAATTATCTTATATTTCTTCAAAATATCATCTCCCAACTATATTACGAATTTTCTTATTTTAAAAGGCATTTTAATTACTCACTAATTCTTTATTATACTATATATTTCATTAATATTAATTATATTTTTAAAATAAAATATTACAATTAATAATTCTTTTTCTAAAACAAGTACAAACTTCAACTTGTACCTTTAACCTACTAATATATTAATTGTAAAAAAGGTTAAGATACTAGTGTAACAAAAATAAATCACATAAAACGAGGAGGTCATTAAAATGGCAAGAAGTAATAGAGCATTAGTACCAGAAGCAAGAGAAGGATTAAACAAATTCAAAATGGAAGCTGCAAATGCAGTTGGTGTTAATTTAAAACAAGGATACAATGGAGACTTAACTTCAAGACAGGCTGGATCAATTGGCGGACAAATGGTTAAAACTATGGTAGAACAATACGAAAAAAATAATCTATAATTTAAACTTATCCAAAATACACCACTAGAATAGTTTAAATTAACATTTTAAATATATTAGTAAAAATGCAAAGCCCCTTCTAAGTAATATTATTTAGAAGAGGCTTTGTTATTAATTAAGTTTTTTTAAACTATTTATTATTTTTCTTATATAAAATAGTCCTGTAATACAGGATATAAAATCTGCTACAGGATATGCAAGCCATGCACCCATTGTACCAAGTTTATATACTAAAATTATAGCAGCTGGAATACATACTAATGTCTCCCTATATATAGACAATACAAACGATGATTTAGCCTTTTCAAGAGCCTGACAGCAATATATTGATACATAGTAAATTCCAACACACGGAAATATAATTATAACTATTCTAAATGCCTTAACAGCTTTTATAAGTAACTCTATATCTTTTAAAAATATCCCAATTAAGTAAGAAGAAAATACAAACATACCTCCCCAAGCTATTAAAGTAGTTATTGTTATAAATATAATAGTTTCCTTTATTACTAGTTTCAATCTTTGATAATTTTTAGCTCCATAATTAAAAGCTGCTATAGGTTGCATTGCTGAACTTATACCTATTACAGTTATAAACAAAAACATAGATAACTTTGTTATAGTTCCTATTATAACAACAGCATCATCTCCACCATGAACTGATAATAAATTATTAAATACTATAGAAAGTAATCCATCTGAAACTTCTACAATAAATGTAGAAAAACCAACTGTTATTATACTTTTTACTATAGGTATTTCAAAGCTAAACTTAAACTGTAAATCAATTTCTTTTTTCACTTTAATAAATTTTTTAAAAGCATAAATAAATGCTAATATTTGAGAAAACGTGGTTGCAATTGCTGCTCCTTTTACTCCCATAGAAAAATGAACCACTAAAATCAAGTCTAATATTACATTTATAATAGCACCTAATGATGTGGCCTTTAAGGTTAATTTAGTGTCTCCTAAAGACATAATTACATATCCTATTACTAATGTCAAACACTGAAATATACCACCAACTAAAATTATAGATATATACTGATATGCATAAGAGAAGAGACTTTCACTAGATCCCAATAAATTTTTTATGATATAATTCCTAAATATAAATACTGTAATACATAATAAACTTAAAACTAAACTAGTTAAAATTAGAGAATTTAATATTATCTTTCTGATTTTATCAAATCTTTTTTTTCCTAAATTCCTTGAAACAGCCGTTGACGTACCTACTGCCATCATAAGCCCAGTAGAACTTATAAGTTTTTGAATTGGAAGAGCTATTGTAAGAGCACCTATTCCTTTTGCTCCAATAGTCGATCCTACAAATATAGTATCAACCATATTATAAAGTTCCATTACTAATAAAGATAATATAGTCGGTATTGCAAATTTAATTAATAACTTTCCAATTTTCTGGTCAGAAAAGACTCTACTGTCAATTTCCATAATATACACCTCATTTTATTTTTTGTAAAACATACTTATTTTATTGTATCACATATTGTTTATTTGTCTTAGGCTTCTTTAATGTTTCCATAAAAACATTTTAATAAAACCTTTGTTTAATTATATTTATTTTTCCTTATATCTTATATTATATATCTTTTAAAAATGGATAAGCTATTATTGAAAACACATAAGGAGGTTGATTTAAATGTCAAGAAATAGAGTTCTTGTTCCAGAAGCTAGAGAAGGATTAAATAAATTCAAGATGGAAGCTGCAAATGCAGTTGGTGTTCCTTTAAAAGAAGGCTATAATGGAGATTTAACAGCCAAACAATGTGGTTCCGTTGGAGGAGAAATGGTAAAAAAAATGATTAATTATTATGAACAAAATATGCTTTAGTTTAAAAATATATAGATATTTTAAATAATTAAATGAATTAGTTGCATGAGAATATTCTCATGCAATTAATTTATTTAATATCGGAAAATTCAAGAACTAGTTTGTTTTTAATATCACCGTTTAAATCAAAAGAAGGATTAATTAAATTATTATTACTTTTTAAATCATCAAAAGTAATAGTAAATTCAGTTCCTTCGTTAATTTTACTATTTACTTTTATATTTCCGCCCATTAATTCAACTAAATTCTTAACAAGTGCAAGACCAAGTCCTGTGCCTTGTACACAATTAGTGGTATTATTTCTTATTTGTATGAATCTATCAAATATAGTTTTTAAATTTTCTTCTTCTATTCCAATTCCTTGATCTTTTACTTTTATTTTAACCTTATTATTATCTACAATTGTAGTAACATAAATTTTTCTTCCTTTGGGAGTAAACTTTATAGCATTAGATAATAAATTTAATATAATTTTTTCATATTTATCTTTGTCTAAAGCAACTAGCTTTTCTTCTTCATTAGTATCAAATATTAATTGTATTCCTCTGCTTTTAGCGTATATACTTACAGAACTAACTATATTTTCAGTTACTACAACTATATCAAAGTCTGAATATTGTAATTGAAGAAATCCTGCTTCTGCTTTAGAAATATCTAATATATTATTTATTAATTTTAAAAGTCTTCTACAATTTTGATCTACCCTTAGTAATACTCTTCCTATATTTCTGGTTATTTCCTCTTTATATATATCTCTAGCTAATTGTACAGATGAATTAATTATAGTTAAAGGTGTTCTAAGTTCATGAGAAATCATATTAAAAAATTCGTCTTTCATTTTTGAAATATTCTGCAGTTCTTTATTATGTACTATTTCTTCTGTAATATCAGTAGCATGAATAAATATTTTATTTAATTTATTAATTTTACTTTTTTCAATTACTTTTCCTGTAAACTTAATTTTATAATATCTTTCATTGCCATTTTTATCTTTAATAACGTATGGTGCTAATACATGCTCTCTCTTATGTATATCTTTATTAAAAATATTATGAATAACATCTAATATAAATGGTTCTGTAACTCTATCATCACTAATATTATTGTTTAAAAATAACATGTCTTTATATTTACTATTAGCTAACTTATAATTTAAATTATCATATTCTACTACCGCAATAGGTACATCTATTGTGTTTACTACATCATTTATAAATTCTCTTTGTTCTTGAAGTTTAATTCCTTTGCTTTTAATACTTGTAATATCTTTTAAAGTTATTACTGTATTAATAACGCATTTTTCATTAAGTATAGAACTAGAATTTAATTCAATATATCTATTATTATTATTATTATCCTTAAGCTTAATTATAAATTCTCTTATAGGTCTATTATTATATTTAAAGTCATGATATAGTTTTTGTAAATCTTTTCCTCTAGATTCAAAATCATAACAGCCTAATTTATTAAAGAACCCTCTAACATCAAATTTTTTAATATCATCTCCCACTAAACACATAGACGCCTTATTACAAAAATAAAATTTTCCAAATTCATCATAAACTATAATACCTTCTGATATATTATTTAATACATTTTTTAAATGTATAAAACAATCATTTTCTCTATTTCTAAGAGTTTGTAATATATCACATTTTGTTTTTAATTCTGAACACATACAAAGGAAGTTTTCATTACTATGTTTTAATTCATTTTGAATATTAACATATTGAGATACTTCATAAACAAAAATTGTAATAGTATCATTTTTAATATTAATCATAATATCAAAATATCTATTTATTAAAATCTCTACTTGTTTTAATTTTTTGTTTACTCCAAAATTTACGCAATTTTCTATAGCACCTTTTATTTTTCTGAAAATCTTCAAATCCTCCAAACTTCTTCCAACAAACTCAGAATCAACATCAAACATATTAACGAAATTATAATTTATATATTGAATATGTAAATCTTTTTCTCGAAAAATAATTACTCCAAAAGGTATGTCATCATAAAGTTGATACATTTATATATTCCTCCGCATTTAATAAAAAGTTCACATATACAAATATATTCTACAAAAGTTATTATTTTCCCTTCTTTTATTATATATTTTATAAATTTCTATAAATAATATAAAATCTTCATTAATTTACAAAGATTTTTTAATTAAATTTATAATATTATTATTACGAAACTCTAAAATCCTTTGTTATAAGTTATATCTATCTCAATTATGTTTATTTAGTATTTAATAAAATACTAACTCTAATTTTTATATAAAAAACTTATTCATACACAGCTCTATATGTATATTTTATAATTTTCAACATTCATTTAAACAATTTTATAATATTTTATTTAATAATAACCTTATTAGTAGTAACAACATATATTAAATTAACAAGATAATTTCTTGATTACTTTGTTTAGGTGATTTTATATGATTGCAAACATTAGTTCATGTTGTACATCGCCTTTATGCATGAATAAGTGCATAAAGCAATGTATAAATCAACCATATGTAAATATAAGAGTCTTTAACCTTATACGTTTAAATATCGGTTGTAGTATAGGATATTTTGTTAATGGTCACTTCAATAGTTTAGTTAGTCCTGTTATTGATTTTCACGGATCTTATACAGGCAATATTCCTGGAAATGCAAATAATATTCGTGTTACTATATTTAATTACGAGAAAGTTCCACCTGCTGTAATTTGTATTAAAAACTACCTTAACGCTCAAAAGGTTGATATATCAGTACAAGGAACTCCTCAGCATCCAAAATGTGTTCAACTTTCATCCGACTATTATAATTGCTCAACAAACACAATTAATTGTAATTGTTGTTGTAAATGTTTTAAATAAAAAATTAATAAAAAATAAGCCCTCTTTTAGAATGGCTTATTTTTTATTAATTATATTAATTATTAAATAATATTTATATTATTATTCTGAAAGTCTAAAATCTTTTATTCTAAGTTGAACTGTCCTATTTCCGTTAAATTCATTTATTATTGGATAGAATATTAAATCTAATTTTAAATTTGACGAATTTAAAAGAATTTTCTCAAATGTGTTTTCAAATTTCGCTTCTAGCATTTCTTTAAATTCATTTACTTTATTAAATGATATAGCTTCTATTTTTTGTTTATCATTTATAATACATGTTAATTTAAGTGTATTTTGATTTTTACCAATTACTCTTACTTGAGAAACACTTACATTTTTCTCTGCAAACAACGGAGATGAATTTCCTTTTCCAAATGGTTCTAAAATCTCCATTTCAGATATTAATTCATCATTAACTATATCTAAAGGAATTCTTTTATCTATCTTTATCTTAGGTATTATATCATTATCTGTAAGTTTACAATTTTTATTTAATCTTTGTCTTAATTCATTTATATTTTCTTCCTTTATAGATAATCCAGCCGCCATAGGATGTCCACCGAATTTATCTAATAAATCTTTACATTTTAGTAATTCTTCAAATAAATTGTATTCTTCTATTGAACGACCTGAACCTTTAGGCATTTCTTTTCCTTTAGTTAATATTATAGTAGGTACATTAAACTTTTCTCTTACTTTACCTGCTACTATTCCTGCTATACTCTCATGTATATCCTCTTTATATATTACTAAAACCTTATCTTCTTTAAAGCTAGAATTTTCAACAACATCAATTATCTCTTCTACATTTCTCATTGTCATTTCTTGTCTTGTTTTATTTAAATCATTTAGTATACTTGCAAGCTCCTTAGCTCTTTCTTCATCATTTGTAATTAATAATTCTACTGATAATGCTGCTGTATCTAATCTTCCTGTAGCATTAATACAAGGTCCTATCATAAATCCTATATTATAAGATTTTACTTCTTTATTATTTATACCAAGAACATCAATGAGACATTTTAATCCTAAATTTGTAGTATTGCTTATCATCTTTAAAGAGTTCTTTGCTATAATTCTGTTTTCTCCAACTAAATCTACTACATCGCATATAGTACCTATTCCAGCAAGTTCAATAAATTTATAAGCTTTCTTATCATCTATTCCTACATTTATATATAAAGCTTGTATAAATTTAAAAGCAATACCCGCACCGCACAACATTTTAAAAGGATATTCACAATCATTTCTTTTAGGATTTATAATTGCATCTGCATTAGGAATTATATACTCCCTTTCGCTTTGTTCATCTTTAAATGGAAGTTCGTGATGATCTGTGATTACAACTTGCATGCCTAATTCTTTGGCAAGTTTAACTTCCTCTACAGCACTTATACCATTATCACAAGTTAGTATAATATCAGTTCCCTGTTCTTTTAAAATTTTTATTCTATTACTGCACATACCATATCCTTCTGCTTCTCTATCAGGTATATAATATTCAACATTTGCATCTAATTCTAAAAGTCCTTTATATAAAATAGCTGTACTTGTAACTCCATCAGCATCATAATCACCATAAACAACTATTTTTTTTCCTTCATCAATTGCATCTAATATTATATCTATTCCTTTTTGCATATCTTGCATTAAAAACGGACTATATAAGTCTTCAAGTGATGCCCTTAAAAACTTTTTAGTTTCTTCTTCACTTTGAATATTTCTATTTGCCAATACTTTTGCAGTAATATTACTTATGTTACATCGCTGAGCTAACAATTTAGTATCACATTTTGTAACCTTTAATCTCCATTCGCTAATCACTTTATCACCTTCTTCTAAATTATTATAGCATAATCATTATATATTTTGTGGTATAATCTTATTGGAGGTGCTATATATATATGGATACTTTATTATTTGGAATATCAGGATTACCTAATAGAAATAGCGATAAAAAGTTCACATACAAAACTGGAATTGAATATTTAAAACAAATAGGTCTTGATGCAATGGAACTTCCTTTTGTAAGATCTGTAAATATTACAGATAAAAATAAAAATGAAGTATTAGATACAAAATTAAAAAACAACTTCTATTTATCTGCACATGGTTCTTATTTTATAAACTTAAATGCAGATGAAGAAGAGAAAATAGAAAAATCTATTGAAAGAATAATAAAAGGAGCTGAGGGTCTAAAAAAAGTTCAAGGAAAAAGCCTTGTATTTCATCCAGGTTTTTATCTTAAAGATTCAAAAGAAGAAACTTTTGAAACTATAAAAGAAAATCTTTTAAAACTTCCTGATTTAGGAGTGGATTACAGACTTGAAACAACAGGAAAAGGAACTCAATTTGGTTCTCTAGAAGAAAATGTAACCCTGTGCAAAGCAGTTTCTACATGTAAGTTATGTATAGACTTTTCACATCTTCATGCAAGATATAATGGTTCTTTAAAAAATTATGATGATTTTGCTAGAATATTAGATTATGTAGGTAATGAACTAGGAGATGATGGATTAAATGACATGCATATTCACTTATCCGGAATTAACTATACTATAAAGGGTGAACGAAATCATCTTCCTTTTGAAGAAAGTGATTTTAATTATAAAGAATGTCTTAAGGCCTTTAGAGACTTTGATATCAAGGGTTGTATAATATGTGAAAGTCCTATACTTGAACAAGATGGATTATTATTAAAAAAATATTATGAAACTTTATAAATTTAACAATAAAATATATAACATACAGGAGAGATATTAATGAGTAAAAAGACCTTTAAAGGAAGTGCTATGCTAAATCCAGTACCTTCAGTGCTTATTACATCTAAAAATAACAAAGGAAAAGTAAATGTATTTACTGTTGGTTGGATTGGAGTAGCAACACAACTACAAATACAGTACGAAGCATTGGAGGACTTATATGAATAAATTGAATTTTAAGGGTAGTGTAATGTTAAACCCTACTCCCGTAGTACTTGTGACTTCTAAAAATAAATCTAACAATATAAATGTCTTTACCGTAGGATGGGTGAGCACTGTATGCACAAAAGAACCTATTATAGCAATGGGAATCAGACCAGAAAGACTTTCCTATCAATATATTAAAGAAAGTAAGGAATGTGTTATCAATCTTCCAACAAGAGATATGGTCAAAGTCGTAGACTATTGTGGTGTTGTTTCTGGTAAAAAACAAAATAAAATCGAACATTTTAATTTAAAACTTGATGAAGGTGTAAGTATATCTACCCCTTCTTTGCAAAGCTCTCCTATAGCTTTAGAATGTAAAGTAGAGAGTATTACACCATTAGGAACACACGATTTATTCTTACTTAAAGTTTTGAATGTTAAAATAGATGAAAACTTACTAGATTCTAATAATAAAATATGTTTTAATAAAGCTAATCTTATATGCTATAATCACGGTGAGTATTATGGATTAACATCAAAACCACTTGGTTCTTTCGGTTATTCAGTAAAAAAGAAACCTAAAAGAAATAACAGAAATAAGAAAAATAAAAATAAATAATTTAATAAAAGCAGGGAAAAATTTCTCTGCTTTTATTGTTTTTATATAATTGAAAAACATTTATATATTATTTACTTGTTTTAAGTAGTCATATAGCTTTTTAAAAAGTTTCTCTTCCTCATCTAAAATTTCAGTTATCGCTTCTATTTTCTCTTTCGTTTTCAATGCAAACCCTCCATTTTCCAAACTAATATTATATTATCACTATATATAAATATTGTAAAGAACATATGTTCTGTTTTTAATATTACTTTTTATACTTAGTGCATTTATGCATCTTCATTCTACCCTATATATTTTTCTTGTTAATAATTTATTATAGTAAATTCTTGTGAAAAATTCCAAAATCGCAAAATTACTTTTATTTTTTTGAACGTTTAAAATAAAAAGCCCCCAGATCTCTCCAGGGGATAAAAGTAAACTATATTGTTATTTAATTTTTTACTTGTTATATAACTCTTTATTTTTCACATAGTTAAATATTAATAATCCTGCAAATATAAATGATAGAACTGCCCATATTTTTAAATCCGCATAACTTCCAGTATTAAAAATAGCTAATAGTCCACCTATTAAGTAAAATACTATTCCTGTTATTAATATACCTTTGCTTTGTTTAGATATCAATGCAAGTATACCACCTACTAACATACATATTGCTAATATCATGCCTGAGCTTCCACTTGTCTCCCCAGTTCCAGATAAGGCATTGCCTACTCCAGCTGCACATGATTGAAATGTTATTAATAAAAACAATATGATACTAATTATTCCAACAACTTTTTTCAAACTACACACCTCCAAATTTGATATTATATGTAATGTATTTCATACAAATTATACAATATATTTACACAAATTACAATTTTTATATACATTGTATCAAAAAACAAGAAAAACCCCTAGATTTTCTCTAGGGGTATGAGCTCTTTTAATCTTTTACAATTAATTTAATTTTACTATTACTTGTTCTCCTAAAAGGAAAGAATTATCGAATTCTAACTCTAATCCAGTAGTTCCTTTTGGTACTTCCACAACATATACTCCTGTTAATTTTCTGCCTGGAGCAATTTGTCCATCCATTTGACCTGAATTAGCAGCTGTTTGACCTGTAAGTGAATATTCACATGATCTACCATCTTTATCCACAACTTTAAACATTGCTAATGAAGATACTGCTTTTTCTTCTTTTGATATATTTTCCACTGTACAATCTACAGCAATAAATTCATTTCCATCTTTGGGCTTTGAAAATTCATTTCCCTTGACGTTATAAACCTTATTAACTTTGACTTTCAGATCTTTTAATTCTATAACATCTCCAACCTTAAATATTTTAGGCTTATTTGACTCTTCTTTCTTCTCTGTTACTTTTGCACTTGTTTCCCCTACTTTTTTAGGATTATCTTTGCTCTCATTAGTACCTATTGCTCCTATACCAATTATAATTACAATTACCCAAAACCACCATTTTTTATAAAATGGCTTTTTTATCTTCTGATTTTCCATACTATACTCCCCCCTTAAAAATTATATGTAATATAGTCCTTTAAGATTATACAATATATTTACATATAATTCAAACTTTGTACATATTTTTTCAATAAAAAGAAAGATAATTATAAAATTAATATCCCTTCGATCATTACTTTTTAAATAAAGCCTTCCAAGTATCTTTACCTACAACACCATCTTGTATTAGACCTTTATTCCCTTGGAAGTGCTTAATAGATTCTGTAGTAGCTTCTCCAAAGATTCCGTCTGCTTCGATTTTATAATTTTTATTTATAAGTATTGTTTGAATAATCTTAGTTATGTTTCCTTTAGCTCCTTGCTTAACTATGCAGCATTTATTTAATGTAGACTCTCCAAAATAACCATCTTCTTTGATATTAGCACAGCATTGATTATTTAATTCATACTGCAACTTTCTAACTGCATCTCCATTTATACATTGCTTCCATAGAGGAATTACTGAACTATTACAAGTATTAGATCTAGAACAATTATCGTATTGATTTAGATTGTACTGCTCTATAAGTTGTATTAACTGTCTAGCATAATCTGGACTAGTAGCATATCCTGCTCTAACTAATGCCTTAGCCTGTCCAGTATAGTTTTTAGCATCAAAGAACCCATTTTTACGATAGCGTGGATTATTAACTAAAAATAATGCATGGTCTTCTATGCTTTCTGCATAACTAGAATACACTCTAAAGCCCCAATTCTCCATGACGTGAGAACCATTACGATATTCTCCAGTGCGCATATTAACTCTTGGACCTTTCCAACCTGCATCAGCTTTAATACCAAATAGATTTTTATACTTAGCTGACAACTGACTTCTTCCCCATGCACTTTCTAAAATCGCTTGACTAATAGTTATTGAAGCTAAAACTCCATGTTTTTTTTGTGAAGCTATTGCTCCATCCTTAATTGAATTGATAAAACTTGTTTGCATTGACATAATAAATTCCCCCTAAGATTTATTTTTTATATTAAAAAAGAACAGCATCTTAATGATCCTGTTCCACCTTGATTACAATTTTATCTACTTTAGTTTCTATATTTTTAATATCTCCTTGCATATGTTCAACAAGCATCCGGTTAGTTGTTACAACTTCTGTATTTGATTGATTTAGTTTATCTAAGTTAGTATATAGTCTTTCTTTATCTTCTTTTGCGTCTTCTCTTTGCTGTTGTGTAAGTTGCTTTAAATAAAGACCTAACCCAATAACACATGCTACTGGAAACCCAAAACTTTGTATTAATTCTGCCATTTTCAATTACCTTCTTCCTGTTTTTTATATAAAAATAGCGTACAGTTTAATAACTATACGCTTACTATTTCTTAATTTCTTCTAATTGTTCAAGCACCCACTCCCTAGTTGCTACCCTGTCACCGTTCTCAAACTTCATTCTACGAGCATCAATAATGACATCACCGTTTGAATATAGCCATAAGTCATTATCTCGATTTAAACCAATTCCGCCAAGACCATTGTGACCGTTAAAATGTATAAACTTACTAACCGTCGTTATTCTTGCACCTATTTCATCTGCATCAATTGTTTTTGTATTTATACAACCACCATCGATTATTGTTTCTCCTCGCTCTAAATTTCTGAAAGTTACATATCCGTTTAGATTAATATTTAAGGCACTCATGTCTATTTTCCTATTAGACATGTTAATTGCTGAAACTAATGCTTTCCCGTTTACCTCCCCACCATCAACTACAAGGCTTATATTTTCTGCATTTTGTTCTATCTTAGAATTACAATTAGCGATTTTATTATTAACTTCTAATGTAATCTTTTTCTCTGTTTGCTCTATTTTAGTATTAGTTTTGCCTATCTCTTCAACTGTTAAAGCTATTTTTCTATCTGTTTTTTCTATATAACTTTTAAATCTTTTTTCACTTTCTTTAATTCTTTTATTAGTATCTTTTATATCTGTATCAAGTTTATCTAGATTATCATCTGTTTCAGCGAAAGTTTTATTTAGATTTTCTTTAAAGTTGCCTAGCTCAATACTTAAATATTTATTTCTAAGACAATCCCAGCTATATTTAATTACTTTTTGCTTAACATCTATTTTAAGAATTTTATGTCTAACAGTAACTATGTCTCCTAGATAAACTTTTTCTAAGCAACTATAGTCTTTATATTCTTCTGTTTTGGATAATTCTATAAAATCAACTTTATAATTTAAAAGAGGTAGATCACATTTAGTTTTTTTATAATGTTCTTTTGTTGTTTTTCTTAAACTTTCGTAGTCATTGCAATCGCTAAATTCAACGATTTTTATTTTAGGATGAGGATAATTATTAATATAAGGACTATCTATATATTTTTCATCCAGCGTTAAACCATCTTGGCCAACAGGCTTTATTCTAGTAATTACACTATCTCTATTTAAATCTTCTTCTATACCTTTTATATTCTTACCGTAGCTTATTACAACATTATTATCCTGTCCTATGTTCTCTAGCCATAGAAAATTAAATCTATCTCTTTTAAGTTCTCCACCATAAATTTTTATTAATTCAAATATAATCTCTATGGGATTCTTATTTACAATATCTCCTTTTTCATCGTCAAGATATATATTGTTTTTCCAATTAATATTAGAAAAATATTTAAAGTTAGTTTTATAAGCTAAGTTATCAATTGCTTTTTTTAAAGCATCTTTACCGCTTATACTTCGTATATCTATATCTTCAACGAGATTATCTAATAGATCGTAAAAGATATGCCTAGCATTTATTTTAATTATAGTAAGAGTTTTAGCTTTATGATAAATTCTAAAAAGTTGTAAACCGAATGGGGTTGGTACTTGTATAATATTATCTTCAATTAGATATTCACACTTAGAATTATTATAAATGGGGTATTCCAACTCTAATTCATATAGTCCGTTTAGCTCCTCTGTAACTTCACACCTCATACATTTATCCAATACTACAAGTCCATTATGGTCAAAATTCTGTTCTTTACTATCATATACAATTATCATTTTCCACCTGCCTAAAAATAGACAATAAAAAAAGAACTCTTGAAAGTTCCCAATCTATTGCCTAAATAAATTTATTTATTGCGTATTATTTTTCTATTATGCAGTATGTTCGTCATGCTCTGTTTCTTCTTTATGTTCTATAACTGTTACTTTATCTTTATTTAACTCTGGATTAACTTTATTCATTAGTGCTGTGTATTCTTCTAAAGTTATTTGATTGTAAGCATAAAAAACATTAAGTTTCTTAGTCATATCTTCCTTTTCAAATCTACCGTTGTTAATTAAATTTTCTAATATTTTATAAAAGCTCATTATAAATTTCCTCCTACAATTTCTTTATATTTTTGATTTACTAAAATTTCTTGTGTATTTAGTAACTGTTGTTTTAATTGTTCTTTTTCTTTTAAAATATCTTTATTAATATCATACAATTCATCAAAAACAACTTTTCCATTTTCGATATGAAATTTCTTAGCCCTATCAAACTTATCCTTATCTTGTCCATAATCTAAATCTAAATATTTTAACTCCATATCTTCTAATTCTTCTGCTACTTGCATACACAATATATCTGTTTGCTTAGTAGCTTTATTTTCTTTATAAATTATTCTACGTTTCATTTAATCACCACCCTAATGCATATATTTCAGTTTTACCTATATTTTGATTTGGAAACTTAATTGTTTGTTTATCTTCTAGTAATTTAAATTCGCTTATAGAATAACGTTCGCTGTTATAATTAAACTCCTCGGGTTCAATATAAGTGACACTTCTTATCTTATTATTTGGATAAAATAAAAAGCTATTACCTATTTTTGTTTTGAAAATATCATCAGAAAAGTAAGTCTGATATACACATCCATCGTCATGACTACAACTTCCATTGAATTTAATTAAAAGAATTTTAATTTTAAAAGGTACAACTAATGATTGTTGACTACTATCAAAACGATGTGATCCTTTCCACTGCCATATTCGAAATGGTAATACACCAACCGATTGAATTATTGAAGGTAAATCATCTTTAATCTTAGGTGCTATAGTTTTTACTACTTCTTTCATAGTATCATTATCTAAATCATTGATGCCTTTAAGCTTTACCTTTTCATAGTATCCTTTTCCTAATTCTTGTGAATAAATTTTAGGTTCAATCTCTTTACTTCCCATATTAGGCATTGTTCCAGTTTGCATTACTCCACTATCATTTGTAAAAGTTTTTCCTACAAGAACTTCACCTGCTTGTACATTCCCTTGACCTAATTTTATATCTGTAATTGCATCTGTAAGGTCTTTAAAATCTTTACTCTTGGGCATTACTTTCTTGCCGATAATGGCAGAATAAAGACTATCTTTCCCATTATCGACATTTGTAAAAAGCTCATTCACGGATTCTACTAAGTTATCTTTATTAGTAGTTTTTAAATCTTTTATATTTCCTATCTCATTCGTGAAATCTTCATATTGCGAATTTAATTCTTCTAAATTAGTCCCATTTTCTGTTGTAATATCTTTTGCTTTTAATATAACATCTCCAGTTTTAGAATTAACACTTTTAACTTTGCCTATTTCATCAAAATTAGGCTTGTTTTTTACGTTCTCCCATTCAACGCTTTCTGCAAGTTCAGCAATATCGACTTTGCCGTTGCCATTTTTATCATATATAATACTTTTCATATCTCCTGGAGCATTGTCTTTGAAAGTATTCTTTATCTTATTCCATTCTTCAACTCTACTAGTTTCATTTGTTTGTCTTAATTGTTCATTTTTTAATCTTTTACTTTCACTATTAATTCTTTCAGCTTCTTTTTCTACTCTAATCTTTTCAGCTTCTAATCTTTTATATTCTGTTTCGCTTCTTAATTTTTCATTTTCTACTCTATTCAATTCTGATTGAATTCTAATTTTTTCATTAGTTGCTCTTTTTGCCTCATATGTTATTCTACCTAACTCATTATCAACTCTAGTATTTTCAGATATTTTTCTTTTGTCCTCTCCTTCTACTCTAGTTTTTTCATTTTCAATTCTTATTTTTTCTTGATCTATTCTATTGCTTTCACATTCTTTTCTTTTATTTTCAGCTTCGCTTCTAGTATGTTCATCTTCATTTCTCTTAGATTCTGCTTTAACTCTTTTTTCTTCATTACTAATTCTTTCATTTTCTTTTTCATTTCTTAGAGCTTCAGCATTACTTCTCTTTTTTTCATCTGTAATTCTAGCACTTTCAGATTCTATTCTTTTGTTTTCATTGGCAATTCTTTTTTCTTCCTCTATATGCATTCTTTGTACTATATCAAAATCTTTCATATTAAGATAGTAATCGTTGCTATATATAGATTCATCCACTTTCATATTGAATGTAGCGCTAGTAATTTTTAATAAATTACTATCAAATACACTAATATCAGCTTTAATATTTCCTGTCTTTTCTAAAACTTCTGGACTTAGCTTAATACTTACTTTTCCTTCCCTAGCACTAACTATATCCGCCATATATAAGAGAATCTTTTTATCTTCTCTTTGAAAATTAAGTCTTACAGTGCAATTACTTAAATCTAATGCTAAACTATTCTGTAGCAAAGTAATATTTAGTATAGAATTGTTATCATATTGCTTAAATCCTTGTACTTCACTTATATTTTTATTCTTAGTATCTATTCTTAAATTAAATATTTTATCCAATCTATAAACACCTCCAATTCGGAATTATTTCTATTTTAGACACGTTGCCTTCCCAGCCTATTGTATTTTCTTCAATTAATAATGAGAACTCTCCACACATCTTGTTATTACAATTAGAATTATCCTTATAGCACTCTTGTATAGTAGAGTCTACAACAATGTAATCTTGTACATCTTTTAGTTTTATAGAGTTATTATTTATATTTAGAGTTATATCTCCTTGTCCATAAACAGTTATTTTAGGTTCACTTTTAACTACAAATTCTGGGCTATATATAGTTGTAGGACTAGTAACCGTAATAGTTTCTAGTCCACTAAAATAATAAGCAAAAGGCTTACAATTAAAAATAACTGGGAATGTTCCCAGTATTCTTATGCTTTGTGTTATATCAAATCTATTTACTACCTGTGCTATATAAAATTTATATGTTTCATCACTTAAAATAAGTTTGTCCTGACTTCCCATAAGCCAGTGCTTTATTTGCGTAGCCCTATTTTTCATTTCATCGCTTATTAAATTACACTCAATTGGAATAGTAATATCATCATAAGTATTATAATCAATTGAAATGGCCCCACTACGTCCAGGTATTTTTATGTTCTCTACATTTCTTTGTGGCATAGGGATATGAGGCTTTTTTTCTATAATAATTCCAAAATCTCTAAAACTGTTTTTACCCCTAAAATTAAAACTAAACATTTTATCTACCCCCCTTAGCCTTAGCTGCTTGTTGCCTGTAGAACTCTAATTCTTCTGCAAATGATTGTGTATCTTTATTACCATTAAGAACAATCTTATCTGCATGTAGAATACTTCCATACTTGTTCTTTACATTAGTGTTATTAATATTGGATGTAGAATATCCTCCTAATGTGCTCAATCTTGGAATATTGCTTGTAACTATATTTGTATTTAGATTATTTAATTGAGATGTAATATCTGCTATAGCATCTTTAACAACACTAAGATTATCTATAAATGCATTTGCAAATCTATCTGCAAGTGTAGCCCCAGTTAATTCATACTCCTTGCCTGTACTTTTTAATAGGCTAATAATTTCTTTATTATTATTTTCTATAATCATCTTTTGCACTCTAGCATTTATATTTGCTTCTTTCTTTTGCTCTGCATAGTATCTCTTAGTGTAATCAAGCTGGTTATCATACATTTCTTTATTATTCTTATAAATTTTTTCTGTGTTTTCTTTATCTTGTTCATATTGCTTGTTTAAAGCCTTTTTGCTTTCTTCAATACTTTCTTTTTTATTATCAAGCTTTTCTTTCAAAGCTTCTTTTTGCTGTTCTATGCTTTCTTTATAATGTCTTTCATCTCTACTTTTAATTAATGCATTCAGTTCTTTTTGAGCTTCTACTTTTTTCTTCTTGCTATAATTCATACTTAAGATTCTTCTAAGTTCTTTTTCTTTTTTAGAATCATCAGTATCAGCTTTTTCAGAATCAAATTTCTTTAATTTTTCATCAAGTAGCTTAGTTTCAGCATTTATATTTTTTTCAAACTTCTTATATTCATCTTCTAAATTTTCTAATTTAGTTTTGTGAACATATGAATAAGCTTTTAAAGTTTTCTCTTTCCACTTATCATTTAAATCTATATTCTCTTTAATAGCTTCTTCTTCTTTTTTCTGTACTTCATCAATGTTTTGCTTTAGTGCTTCTTTTAATTTACTAGCAAAATTACTTGTAGTAGACATAAATTCTTTTAAATTATCTTCTCTATTTTTAAGTAATTCTTTAGCTTCTGCATAGTACTTTTCGAGAGCATTTTTAGATACTTCTAGCTTCTTAATAGTTAAGTCTTGTGTTGCTTTAATTGTACTTTCATATTGTTTTAAATACTGTTTAAGAGTTTCAATTTTATTAGCGTAAAAACTTTTTGTATTCTTATTTTTAGTATTCTTTTGCATGTTTTGATAATATGCAATTTGCGAATTCACTCTGTTTTTCTCTAGATCTAATTTTTTAGCATTGCTTTCTTTTGCATTTTTCAAATCATTTTTTACATTTTCTACTCTAAATTTATACTCTTTATCTAGTACACTTTTAGAATGTTCCAACTGCTCATTATTTAATTTATTAATAAAATTAGTTGCATCTTGATAAGGCTCTTTTTCTGTAGAACCCCAATTTAGTAAATGCCCCAATTTGTCCTGAAATGTACTTTCTTTTATTTTATTAGTAGATGTTATTACTGCGTTAGCTAAATCTTCACTCGCCTTTACGGCTAAATGTTTATTGTTTTCTATTCCTAGTGCAAGACCTTGTGTAATAAACTTACCTATTTCAACCATTACACGCGAAGGTGAGTGTATGTCTAATACATTTCTAACTTTATCTGCTAGTCCAGTTGCTAGCCCTTTAGCAGCTTCCCATGCATTAGCTGCAAAATTCTTAATACCATTGATTAATCCTTGTACTATATTTTTACCTATTTCAAGCATTTGGCCTGGTAATTCTTTAAATGCAGTTATAATATTTCTCCCTATAGTTTTAGCACCTTCTGAAATTGAATGCCCTGTATTTACCACTCCATTTTTCATAGATGTAAACATATTAACTGCACAATTATAAAGTCTACTAGGCAATGTGGTAAACCAACTCAAGATACCGTTCCAAATGGTTACAGTAGTGGTTTTTATACTATTCCATGAATTACTGCATAAGATTTTAAGATTAGTCCATAAATTTGATAAAAAATTCTTTATACCATTCCAAATATTTGATGTAGTTGTTGTTATATTAGTCCATGCATTTGTTACTACTTGCTTTACTAGTTCCAAAGCCGTAGAAAATATTTGTGTTATACCACTCCAAATATGGCTAAATCCTTGCTTTATATTTTCCCATATTTGCATACAATCTGTCTTTAATTTATCAAAGTTCCCTGTAACTATATCCAGTATGAGTAAAAGTGATCCTAGAAAAATATTTTTTATTATTTTCCAAACTCCCCCTATATACTGACTGAATCCATCCCAAATACCTATTGCTCCATCTACAACAAATCCAAATTTATTCATCACAAAATTACATATACCTTCTATTGCTGTGTTAAATATATTCTTTATATCTTGCCATAAACTTTTAAAAAAATCTTTTATGCCATTCCATATATTTTCCGTATTTGTTTTTACATTGTTCCATAATTGATTAAACCACGCGGGAATACCTTTTAAACAATTCATCAATGAATGCCATTCATTAGGAATTGTTGTAGTAAATAATCTTACAATTACATTTACAGCAGTAATAGTTGTTTGTTTTATGCCGCTCCATAAACCAATCCAAAAGTTTTTAAAGCCTGTGCAATGCTTCCACAAGTATGTAAAGCCTGCTACTAATGATGTTATACCCAATATAGTAAGACCAATAGGTCCTGTTATAAATGTTATTGCTCCAGCAAGTGCGGTGGCGGCAGGAGTTGCAACAGTTAAACTACCCGTCAATAATCCTACGGCACCCGTAATAGCGCCAATTCCAGTAGTTAATACGCCTACAATAGTTGTTATACCTTTAATTAACTTTGCTAAAGGTCCTATCGCTGCAACAATTAAACCTACTTTAACGAGCGTGTCTAATTGTTCTTTACTTAAAGCTCCTAGTTTTTTAGCTAAAATTCCTGCTAGATTACTTATTTTTTGTATTATAGGTGCAATAGAATCTCCTAATTTAATTGCATCATTTTTGAATTGATTAAGAGATTTCTTTAGTTTTTCACCAGTTGTGTTACTCACTTTTTTAAATGCTTCATCAGTTTTTCCTGCTGTATTATTCATGCTCTTAAGCATTTCATTGAAATCTTTTCCGGCATTTGCACTTAAAATTAAAGCTGCCTTACCTGCTTCAGCACTACCAAATAAATCTGCTAAACTTAAATTATTCTTTTTAGCATACTCATTCATTAAATTAAGTACATCGCCAACAGATTTACCACTTTTAATAAGTTTCTGAAAACTCTTTCCACTTACTTTTTTAACTACATCACTTGCTTTCGTACCACTTTTACCAAGCTCATTAAACATACCAGCCATATATGTTGTTGTTTCAGCACTTTTAATACCTTTTGCTGTCATTATTGCATACCCACTTGCAACTTGTTGTAAATTAACTCCAAAAGCTTTTGCTGTAGGAATCACTTTTCCCATAGAACTACTTAACTCTCCAACAGTTGTTTTACCTAGATTTTGTGTATTAATTAAAATGTCAGATACGGTTGTAACTTCTTTCGCTTCCATTCCATATGCATTCATTATTGTAGTTAACAAGTCCAATGATTGTCCAGCCTCAGCAAAACCAGCCTTAGCAAGTTTTGTTGAACTACTAACAAAATTAATGGCATCTCCTGTTTTTTGCCCAGCAGAAATTGCATCATACACATTGTTGGCAATTTCAGTAGCAGCAATACCAGTATCATCAGATAGTTTTAAAATACCCTTTCTCAAATCTCCTATACTAACTTCACTTTCGTTAGCTATTGTACTTGCTTTTGCTACACTATTTTCAAAATCAATGCTAAATTTTGAAGCTGCTGCACCAGCAGCAGTAATAGCTGCTGTAGCTGGCATCATTTTATTACCGATTTTTCCTGCTGAATCTCCGACTTTTCCAACAGTTTCACTAATTCTATTAAGTACAGAATTACTTCTAATTGCTTGCCTTTCTAAACCTATAAGTTGTTGTTCTGTTCTTATAACTTCTCTTTGTAAAGCTCTGTACTGCTCTTCTGATATCCTTCCTTCTCTAAACTGCACTTGAGCTTGTCGTTCTGCTTCTTTAAGTGTTTCAAGCTTATTTCTTGTATTAGCTACACTTTCAGCTAATAACCTTTGCCTCTGTGTTAATAATGTAGTATTTGTAGGGTCTAATTTTAACTGCCTATTAACTTCCCTAAGTTCACCTTGCAAACTTCTGCTTGTCTTATTAACATCCTTAAGTGCTTTATCTAAAGGACCTGTATTACCACCGATTTCAACTGTAATACCTTTTATATTGTTGGCCATTAATATACTTCCTTTCTCAAAAAAATAAAAGGAACTACATAGAAGTAGTTCCTACTTTTTCTCTTAATGATTTTCTATCTGGTTTAGTTTGTTCTAATCTCCAACAATTTTCTAAATATTCTCTTCCTGCTTCTGTCTGTGTATAGTTATAAACTATTGCATCTCTTAACAATAACCAGTATTCAAATGCTTCTAAATCCTCCAATTGATAAAATGTATAGCCTGTATATTCACAAACAATTTTCTCTTCTATTGTATTAACTTCATAGTGCCCCTTATCTTCATCCTCTTCACTAGGATAATAAGGGATCTTTAGTTTGGGGAATTCTTTTCCCCATTTAACCACTCAAAATAAGCTGTTAAAATTTGGGTTAATTGGTCAAGATCAAGTTCTTCAATTAACTCTTGTTTAATATCATATTTAGATTTATTTTTGCTCAAAATAAGTTTAACTGCTTCTGCTAGATCATCAATAGCCTCCTCATTCTTGGCTTTTGATAGATTAATAATCTTTTTTAATGCTTTAATTTTAGGTGGTTCAACCTCAAGTATTACTTCATTTATTCTAATGCTAAAATATCTTTTATTTGTAGTATTTATATCAAACATAACTTATTCTCCTTTTTATATTTCATAATTATTTAATGTACATCTCCAATTGGAATATCTTCTTCATACATAATTTTTGTACCTTCTTTATCCATAGGTGCTGCTTTAAATTCTGCATCTATAACAGTTTCCTTATCTTTTTTAAATGCTAAGCTAAATCCCTTCTCGTTATGTCCAACTATAGTAACTCGTATACTACCATCTTGTGGATCATCGTGAACAAATCTAATTACATATTGCTTTCCATCTTGATTTCCTATTCCACCTATTTTAACAATTCTTTTCCCCTTACTTTCCGTTACTCTTGCAGTAGAACATAACTTAGTTAATGTGTTACCATTCCAAGTCATTACACCACTTTTAAATGTTGCTTCTTCATCTGTTAAAATTGTCTTTTGCACAAGGCCTAAATCATCTTTTACCTCATAAAATTTTGGTTTATATTCAAGTACAGCTCCGCCCTGTATAAGCCCTAATAAGTTTTGTTCAGTTTCAATAGTTTTTTCTTCGGGTATTGCTTCCCCCGCAAATTCTATTACATAAAGTTTACCTGAACCCAATACAATTTTTTCTCCTTTTGTTGCCATTATTATCTCCTCCTATATCTTTTCTTTTAAATCAAAATCGTACACAGTTTGAAAAAAGCTCTCGCTTTCAATCCATGTACGATTCCTGTTATACTCTATTGATATTTCATCTAATAAATTTTCTATATTTTTTTCTGCTCCACGGTTTATTATTTCCGAATATAGCTCAACTGTTATACTTCTATTTGATAAACAATTTTTATTATCAGCTCCTCTTACTTTTGTATTTTCTTTAAATATTATATATGGTAATGAAGGCGGCTTTTTAAAATGATCCTCTGCAACTTTCATACCTGTAGTTTTCAACCATTGTTTAATATCCATCATTTTCTATCGCCTCCCTTACTAGTTCTTCCATACGTCTTTTCGCGAGTTCTTCCCCATATTTGATATGCTCAAAGGCTTCTGCTCTTCCACCATTTCTTAATGCATGTCCTTTTTCAAGAAGATGTGTAAGTCTATGTTGTCCATTTGCAACATACCACGTTTTTCTTTTGTTATATTTGTCTTCATAAGACGTTTTGATCCTAAAAGCTTTTACGTATTCACCTGTATGCTTTTTAAATGTTATATGGCTTTTAATTTCTTCGTTTACTTCTTTCGCTGTTGTGTCTACTGCTTTTTTTACACCATCTGTAACCTCGCGGGAATACTTTCCTAATTCTTCAGTTATCTCAGCAGCTAAATCATTAATATCCATTATTTCACCTCAAACATTTCAAGTTGCCTTAGTGTTAAATCAATACTTAGTGGGTTAGTATCATAAATAAATTGAACTAATTCAATATCATATCTTCCTACTCCCTTAATTTCTAAAGTATCATGATTATCTATATTAGGAACTTGTGGTATTCTTATTACTCTATTTGTTTTAACTTGATTAGCAGCAGCTGTAAAATATCTTTTAAAGCCTAATACTCTATTACTAAAACTTAAACTTTTATGCTTGTAAATTTTATTGCCTTCTTCATCTTGTTCATAAATATCACATATCCCATCACTAAAACTTATAAATTCAATGTTATCAACTTTTATTTTCATTTGATTCACTTCCTATTGCAGATACTTGACCTTGTATGTGTAAACTCATAAGTTCCATTGCAAAATTTTTCTCAAACATCTCTAACGCTTGACTATTGGCATATCTACAATAATCAAATAATAGTGTTTTTGGTAAATCATCTTTTTCAAAATCTAAAGTCACACCTGAAATATCTTGCAAACGTGCCTTTCCTCTATTTATAAACCCCGTTAGATTTCTGTCTATATTTTCATCCTCCCAAGTTATGTGAAGATAACTTTTCACATCTTTTAATAATTCTTCAGACATTTATACCACCTCGATTAAGCTTGAGCCTTTGTTGTTACAGTTCCTTTAACTTTTACATTCATTGTCATATCTTCTAAACCACTAATATCTAATAATAAGAAAGCATTATCATCTAATGCCTGACCATTTCCTATGAGCTTGATGATGTAATATCTTTCATCCTCTAAAAACTTATAGTCATCTGAATACTCAACCACACCATCTTGTGAGCCTGTACCTATTCCCATTGCGTATTTTTTAGCAATTCCAAGAATAGCTTCTCCCTCTGAAATCTGAGTTGATTGAATTATTGTAGTAGGATAAGGTAATACATTGTTTTTATAATTTCCATCTTGTAATTGAATAGTAGTAGCAGGCATAACTTTTTTATAGTAATCAAAAGGATTAACAATCATTATAAGATTATCAATAACCCTTGCCTTTTTTTCATCCACTGGATCTTTAGCTAAGGTTGCTAATAAATTGCCAAAAGTCTTTGGTGATAAATCAGTTATCTTCGTTGCTTTTTTCTTTGGATAGCCTGTAGACGTATTGAAACTTACACCTTCGTGAATATCTCTATTCATTCCTATAGGCATATCAACACCTGTACCATTTATAATTCCTTCTTCAAGTCCATAGGCAACTGCTTCTGAAAGAACAGTTCTCACATAAGCATCAATCCATTGAGGACCTACTAAAAGCATATCTTTAGCAACTGGCATAAATGCAGTTAACTTGTTAAGGCTTAAATCAAGTTTTCCTATTGCTCCTTCTAATTCTTTTGTAATAGCACTTGAGATTTTTCCCCATTTAGCAAGCTGAATACCCTTTTTATTTATAAGCATTTTTGTTAATGTCGTCATATTTTGAAATTCAATCATTTCTAGTAAATGATGTGCTGCTTTCATATCAACCATAACATTATCTATAACTGTTTCAGGAAGTGCTATATTAAGGTTTGTTATCGCTTGTCTAGGGTTTGAATCTTTAGCTGCATCTATCCATGCTTGATAAAATTTAGTTTCCTGTTGAGTTAGTTGGTGAATACCTCTCTTTTGAAGTATTTCTTTATCTTGAGTTTGTTGATATTCTCTAAAATCTTGAAGTACTTCTTCTTGTACTCCTGTAGCAAATTCAACAAATGCGTTTATCATATCTTCTTGGTTTTCTGATTGCATAGCTGTTGCAAATTTTTGTGTTAATTCTTGTTTTAATAGATCTTTTGATTTCATTATTTTATTCCTTCTTTCTTTTTAAATAGTTGCATTAATTTTTCTGCATTAGTTTTATTTTGATTAAACTGTTTTGGAACTTCGATTTGTTGCCTTAACCCTTCTATTTGTTGCTTTATAGCTTGATTAAATCTTTGCTGAGCTTTTGATATATTATCATCCTCTTTACCAGCTATTTCATCACATAATCCATACTGTAAGCATTGTTCAGCATTAAGCCAAGTCTGATTATCTAATAACTGATTAAGAGTTTCTTCATTTAATTTATCTCCAGCCTTAGCAAGATAACTGGAGCAACTAGCTTTATCAATTATTTCAACATCATTAGCAGCTTTTCTAAGTTCTTCAGCATTGCCCCAAGCTCCCATTGAAGCATGATGTATCATCATTAAAGTATTATTCCCCATAATTACCTTGTCCCCAGCCATAGCTATAACACTTGCTATAGAACATGCAAAACCATCTACATATACTGTTTTTTGTGCTGGATGCCTTTTTAATTGATTATAAATCGCTAAACCTTCTTTAACTTCTCCACCGTATGAGTTAACAAAAATATTTATATTGCTTACATTCTTAGTACTCTCTAATTGTTTTTGAATGTAATTTGCAGATGTTTCACTTTCTATTTTTTCATCTGTCCGCCAATCATAGCTATCACCTTCTACATAATCATAAATGTATAAATCTAATGTATTAGGTGTTGTAGATTGTTTAATTAAATATAAAGATTTATTCAACGTTTTTGCCTCCCTCCACATTTTCTATATCTGAATAATTTTTAGTCATCCAATGTTTTTTACTCCAATCCTCATTCAAAGCTGTATCACCTGCTTTAATTCTTAATTCATCTATACTATATCCTCCACTTGCAATTAGCTTATCGAAAGCCTCAGATATACTAAATAAGTCAATATGTTTAATGCAAGTTGTATCAATTTTTAAATATGAACCTTTTAAAAAAGCTGATTTACCATACCTTTTTCTATTTGTTTCCTCAGCCAAAATACATACCAAAGGATCTATACAAAATGTTAAACAATTCTCTGTAATCTTACCTATATCTGCTATGTCACCTCTTAGCAATGCTGGTGGAATTTTAAATGCTTGGGCAGCCCTTTCGAAAGCCTCCTTTGTTATAGTAGAAATATCAACTATTTCACTTGTAGATTTTTTATTTCCTTCTCCATTTTGCTCTTGATAATTAAATCCTTTATGCAATGATAATACAGCATTTTCTGCATCAAAGTACTGTTTAAACTTGTCATTCATAAGGTCATTAAATCTTTCTTGAAATTTAGGATCTCCAGTAGCTGTTGATTCTAAATCTAAAATTCCTTTTCTACCACCAGAACGCCTATATTTACCTATGGCCATGTTTAAAAGTTTATTGTATCCTTGTAATAAATTAGAAAGTAATTTCCTAACTTCATCATTACTATATTTAAAATAAAGTACTTCACTCATTTTGAATGTTCTTTTGAATGTATAGTCTTTTCTCTTTACATCTTCAAAAATATTTTCTACTAACGCATATTCACGTTGATTAAAACTATCTGCTATTATCAATTGACCATTACTTTCTATAACTAGGCACTCATTATTGAATAGTAACTTTGAAATAAGCTCTTGTATAAATTGACTAGAATTTTGATTCTTATTAGGTTCAATATTCCAAAGATAATATTCATCTCCCTTAAACTCATTACCATTTACATAGGTTTTAAATTCACACTTACTTATTGCATTAGCTATAAAGCTAATTGCCGAAGATATTGCAAAAGTTTCTATTGCAAGCTTCATCTCTTGCTTAAGAGCTTTATCAGTTAAATATAATGTATCTTTTTCTGCCCCAAAAAAATCCCTTATCCAGTCTATAATTTTCAATCTCCCACCCCCTTTCAAAGCAAAATAAAAAAGCCTTATTTATAAGACTTATCTTTTTTTACTAGTGGCATTATTTTTTGTTTGTATTCTTTTCTTACTGGACGGGGTATTCTCTTATCTTCTGTTATATCTTTTATTATGTTTAATATATCTTTAAATATATCCGTATCTTTTATACTGACCTTACACGTTAAAGACTTTTCATTATATTTATTATTTGGATCCATTTTATATCCTCCTATTGTTTAATAAGTGTATACTCCAAAATCTATGTCCACTATTTCTCCACTATCAGGCAATTCAATTCCATCTGCACACATTGCAGCTATGAAAGCCATAAATCCATCTGTCTTTCTACTCTTAGGTTCAATCTTACCAAAGGTATAATTATCATATTTTTCAGCTTTTAAACAAGTATTATTTGTATACCACCTCATAAGTGGATTATCTCCCCATACGATATTGTGATTAGTAAATTCACTATTAATAATGGGATATATTTTCATTTGGTCACTCGGTCTAGTAAGTTTTATGTTATTTGTGCCCTTCTTGTCAGTATCAAATCCTACTACCCTTAATGCCTTTGCAAGTAGTGTATATCTATAATTATCCATTCCCAGTATGGTAAGATTATACTTTTGCGCTTGCTCTGCAAGCCAATTAGCAACTGTTTCTGGTGGTATCTCAGGACCATCAATAAAAGTTAATAGTTTACCACCTTTTTCACTTGCCCATTCTTCTAATGGTGCTTTGATTCTTACTAAATCATTACACTTTTTACAAACCCATGTATGACTTATCCAATAATATTTACCTTTATACTTGAACAGTAATCCTGCCACCACGAAGTCTGTTGTTTTGGCATAGTCTATTCCTACTCTACAAGTAGCTCCAGTTAAATCCGGAATAGGCTGATTAGTTGCAAATATATTTTCCCATGAAGTTACTTCAACATCTTTATTGCCTTCTGGTACATTCATTCTTTTCGTCATGAATTCTGTATGTAGTTGAATATTAAACTCCATATCTATATATTCTTGATCCATAACAATTTGTAAATCTTTGAAGTACCTTAATGACGGATTTGCCTTTTCCCATAAAGCTTTATCTTTAACTTCTTCTTTTTTTTCTAAATGATAAAGTAAAGGCATCATTCTACTATTTTTATTTTCGCCCTCTAGTATTAAATGTGATGTTTCTAAATAATCATCTAGAACACCACCTCTAATATATCCATCTGTACTTATCATAAATGTTCTACAATTTTTCTTTTTACCTAACGCAGATTTAAAAACCCTTATATTATCATAATTTTCATATTCATGTAGTTCATCGAAAATTATGCAAGCTGGTCTTAAGCCATCCTTAGTTCGTGCATTTGAAGTATTATATTTTATATAAGATCTTGTTCTTTTATAAATTATTTTTTCTTTAGTATAGTAAAATGCTTTACTTAATTTTTTGTTATCATCAATAACATTGTATACATCTTCAAATGAAGTCTTTGCTTGTTTTTCTGAATTTGCAACAATGTCAACGTTATATTCTTTAATTCCATGAAAACTAGTAGTTAAATACCACGATACTCCGCTTATAAATCCATTCTTACCTGCGCCTCTACCCATATATAAAAAAAATGTATCCCAAACTAATGTATCATCATCATAATAACAATGTATTAATCCTATAATAAATCTTTCCCAAGGTAATAACTTAAATTTAAAATATTCTTCTATTTTCTCTATTGCCTTATCAATCATTTCTGATTTTATAATTACATTAGGCTGTGATAATTTTTCTTTTACTAATTTTATAGCTTTCTTTATATCTTCATTAGTAACAACTTTATTACTTTCTACCAAGTCAATATATTCATCAATATGTTGATTAAATGTCATCGTAATCATCTTCTTGATGAATTGGTTTTAATCCTAACTCACTTAATATTTTTAGCATCTGTGCATTGGTTTTATTTAATTCTGAAATACTATCATTTTTTTTTCTGCCATGCTGCTTGCCATTATTCCATTCTACAGAAACTCCACGTTCTTTGATATCTTCTATCAATCTGTTTTTAATATTCCACAAAGACATATAATCACTAATTAAATCTTCATAGTGTTTTCCATATGTCCCATTTGAATCTAGTTGTTTTAATAAGTCTTTTTTTATTTCATCAAATAAAATATTTCCCAACTTCTGCACACTCTTTTTTGATGCACCCCTTTTTTGTGTGCATTCTCGTGTCCATTTATATCTTTTTTGCCACGATTTAACTGTGTTAATTGACACTCCAAATTTATCAGCAATTTTTTGATATGTCATACCTGAAATATAATCTTCATAAGCTTTTTCGCTTTTTGTTAAATTTTCCCTTTCATTCATTTTAATCACCTCTTTTCTTATAAAATGCACCCTATTTTTATTGAGGGTGCACCCCCCCCTTATGTGAGTTGTTAAAATTTTTGTTTTGTCGACCCTTCTACCCGTTCTTCCAATACTCTAAATTTTTTTTATTTTTTTGACCCGGGGGTGTATAAAATATTAAATAATTTTGCACACTTTTACCATCTCTCTTTATTCAACTGTGGTTTTGCTTTACGTCTTAGTTTTTCAGGATGCTCTTCATCATGGCAGCTATTACATAAAGATATTAGGTTACTTAATGTTAATGCAAGATCTGGTCTTTTCCTTACATGCTCTTTATGATGAACACATTGAGCTTCACTATACAACCCTTTAGCCTTGCACTTCTGACATTCATTGTTATCTCTTTCTAATGCTTCAGCTCTCTTATTTAACCAATGAATAGAATTATAAAAAGCTTTTATATTCTTATGCTGTATTAATGACCTAATCCAATTTACTAACTCTGTTGTTGTCATTCTTTTTCTCCAACATTTTAATCTTTAAATTATTCATATCATTTTTAATTTCTACTTTAAGCTTCTCTATCATCTTCAAAGTTCCTATTACTTGTCCTTGTCTTTTTGATGTTCTATATCTTGTCCACAATTTATTTAACCTCTTTTGTTTTAATCTTATTGACTTATCTGTATAACAACATATATATTTCTTTCCGCAATTAGGACAGTTAAAATAGGTTTCTACTATGTCATTGTCATAATTAAGTTCTCTTAGTTCTGTTAGTTCAAACTTCTCTTTACAACCATCATCACATATAGCTATCATCTCTTTCCTCCTTTTATGTATTAAAAAAAGAATCCTATTAAGAATTCTTTTTATCTCTTTTTTCAATTGCTCTTTTTTTGCTATCTGGTAACCAGTTAAATACTTCTTCCATCTCTTTTGGCTCTACAATTAACTTATCTACAATAAAATTAAGTATACTAAATAATTTAATTACCATATCTTCATTATCTTCTAAATTTATTTCTCCAGGATGTACTGAATCATTTCCTGTTACTCTTATTATATCCAATGCTTGTTGAACTTCACGTGGTAATCCCTTGCTAACCATAGAAGCTATAACTGCATAGTTATACTTTTCATTACTTGGACTTTCATTTAAGCACCTCCATACTACTCAAATTTATCTGCTATTTTAATTAACTCTTCTTCTGTTCTTCTAGTATATATTCTAGTAGTATTTATATCTGAATGACCTAAAAGGTCTGCTACTTCATCCATAGTCAAGCCTCTTTCCCTTATACCTAAGATTCCATAAAGATGTCTAAAAGCATGTGCATGTGCTTTAGATAATTTTACTTTTGCTTTACTTGCATATTTCTTTATTATACAATGAGCTCCTTGTCTATTAAGGTTTCCACACTTTCCTGTAAATAGCTTATCCCCTGTGTCTTTCCTTATTGCTAAGTATTCAACAAAAGCTTTCTTAAGTTCTACTGGTATAATAACCATTCTTTCTTTACTTCCCTTACCAAGAACATATATTTTATGTTCTTCTATATCTTCTGGAGTAAGTTGAAGTACTTCACTTATTCTCATACCAGTTAAATACAGGCACTTAAATAACGCTACTGCTCTTTTATCCTCTGCTCTTTCAGCTGCATACAACATTCTTCTATAATCTGTTTTATTTAATATTTCTTTAAGACATTTTTGCTTTTGTATCTTTTCCTTTTTTATTTCAACTATTATTTTAAAATCTTTTTTAGTGTTAAGAAATTTTATATAACAGCTTATTGCTGTAAGCTTTCTGTTTATTGTATATGCAGATAGCTTTAAACTCCTTAATGCTCTCTTATAAACTATAATATCTTTTTTAGCTATTGATGCTGGATTCTGTTTATCCACTATTTCATAAAACTGTTCTATATCTTTTTTATAAGCTTTAATTGTATTATCACTTTTTTCTTCCTCAAATAAATAATCTTCATATTCATTTATGTAATTCTCATACACTCAACTCACCTTTCTTCTTGCTTTTTCTTCTTGTTTATCTAACAGAAGATAAATTATGTTATGCTAGTTTATTTTCCTCTTAGCTTTTATTTTTCAATGCTTCATCATATGTTTTTTAATAATTATCCAACTTCATATCTTAAAATTTCAATTGAGAATATCAAAGCAAAAAAATAATGTTACTTTCTTTGGTAAATAAAAAACAGCCAGTAACTTTTTACCGACTGTTTAAGTGTACAATATATTGCCTTAGAGGTTTTCACCTCCTAGACAATTTTCTCTATTACTATATTATCATACATTTGAATAAAAATTAATGCAGATTTAATGCAAATTTAATGCACACTTCTTATTATTTCTTCCCAATTTGCTACATTTTCTACTAATCTTTTTCTTTTCCTACTAGCTGTGGACTGGTCCATCCCTAATTCTTTTCCTACTTGCCAATCTTTTTTTTCTTCACTATATTTTAATTTTAAGAAATGTTTATCTTCTTCACTTAGATCTTTTATGTTATCTTCAATACTTATGTTATATGCTTGAATATTTCTTATTTCTTCTTCTATTTTTGCAATTTGTTCAATTTTTATAGATTGTTCTTTTAATAAATTATCAGTTATTCGTATTGCTGCTCTTTCCGCATAACTTGTACCATCTGAACTTGTTTGAACTCTTTCTTCATATGTTATTGCTCTTGATTCTTCAGGTATAGTAATATTTACATTTTTTAATTTTTCCTCTATATCATTAATTTGTTTATTTAGCAATTCAATCTTATGATTTAAGCTATTTATCTTTTTATCTTTTTTAAAAAAATTGTATAGTTTTTTTTCTGTCTTTCTAAATATCTCTTTATCTATCACCAATCATTCCTCCTATATCTGCATAGATCTCCTTTTGTATTGTTCCTCCTCGCATATCACAACTAGTTGTCTATATTTCCAACCTCTACTCTCTTTTTCTTTCTCCTTAACTATTTTATTTTTCTTATCAAATAAACTTAGCTGAATCATCTTCATTTTCGTGTATCCTTTCCTCTAAACTTTTCAGAATTAATCGTTTCGCCTCTTGAATAGCTTCATTTATACTGCAATTTTTATTTCTATATATTTATTCTGATTTATCTATTATTAATTTTCTTATTTTTTCTTTTAGTTCTAGCTTTTCCTGATACACTTTTTGATTTATATACTGCTTTTCTAATTTCACTAAGCCTTTCTCAGCTTTTTTATAATCGCAGTTCAAAACTTTTGATAATATTGCTATGCATCTGGTTCTTTCAGAGTCTTTTTTTATCTTTTCTCTTAGTTCATAACCTTTCATCTACTTACCTCCTATCTACTCTATATAAAGTAACTACAATTGCCAATGTGACTATTGCTCCTACAAACATTACTACATCTTTCACTTTTCTTCCCCTCCTGTATTTCAACGTTGTCCCAACCTCCATTTGTTTCGTCCTGTTCGTTCAACACCTTGTATGGTTGTTATATATCCGTCTGATTTAGCCTTGCTTTCAAGGTATCTTTTCTTGTAATAATCATTTACAACCTTGGTCATAAACTCCTTTCTAGTTAGAACTTTTGACATGATATCACCTCTTATTATCAAATGACTACCAAATGGTAATACAGGACTATAGCATTAACATTTGATAGTCTTAATCCTCTAAAAATTAAAAATACTAAGAAATCTTTTTATATTCATGTTTGATATTTTCCTCAGATAATTCTGCATATATCTGAGTGGTTGATGGGTCCTCATGCCCCATGAGATGCTGAATTACTGGTAACGACATTCCACTATTAAGCTTATGTGTAGCAAATGAATGTCTAAACAAATGAGGATAAACAGCCTTATCCATTCCTGCTCTATCTGCAATGTTTCTAACTTCTCTTTGTATACTCCTCTTACCTAACCTATTATGAGGTCGTCTTGAAGTAGCAAATAACGCTGGGTTATTATCCTGCCTTGTTAATAAATATTTTTTTAATAGAATCTTAGCTTTGGTACTAAAATAAACCTTACGTTCCTTATTCCCTTTACCTATCACATTTAAGCTCATTTCATACCAGTTTATATCATCCTTGTTTACTCCAACTACTTCACTTAATCTACACCCTGTAGCTATTAGAAACTCCACCAATGCCTGTTCTCTTTCCGTAACACATGCTTGTCTCAATAACTCTATTTCTTCTTCACTAAGTGCATGTCTTAATCTCTTAGGCTCTTTAGTCTGTTTTAATTTTAAACTTGGATTTTGGGGTATATATTCTTCCATATGCAACCATCCAAAGAATGATTTTAATATAGATATTTGACCATTTACTGAACTTGGTTTCATATTCTTACATCTAGTAGCTAAATACATTCGTAGATCCATAGCATTTATTGCTGCTAATGGCTTTCTTAAATAATTTGCGAATATATTTAGGTTATACTGATAATTTTTTAATGTCTGTGGGCTAAGTCCATCTAACTTCTTAGTGGCTAGGTATATATCTAGCTTATCTTCTATATCGCTAACCACTAATGCTGTCTCTTGTGGCAATATATCATATTTGTACAATACCTCTTCTACTAATCCCCTAACCTTTATTTGATCTAATTCTGGAAATTCTAATGATAATTTTCCTATAATCTTAATAACAACTTCGTCTTTACTATTTGTACTATACATAATATTTCCTCCTGTATTGCCACTGAGACACACCAATGATATAATATCTCTAGTGAGTTATTTTTAAGAGAGCTGAGGTTGTCCAAACTAAACAGCTCTCTTTCTATTTATTAATCTTTAGTTATTACTTCACATTTCTTTATTTTTGCGAACTACTTTAATTCTTTGATTTCTTGTATAACATATCTAACGTCTTTATTCTTATTTTTTGAATTAAGCTTACTTGTTTCAATTTCTATTTTTGTATAGTTATCTGAATATCCGTAGAATTCTCCATTACCAAACCATATTTTTAAATCTCTATCTTCAAACTTAACTGTTCTTAGAATCTCTTTTTGTATAAAGTAAAGTCCCTCTTCAACAAAAATATCAATAGTGTTAATTTCTTTCATTCTCTAACCCCACCTTAAAAATATACTTTTCCATTTTTCATTAATGGGAACTTTCTGTAATAACATTTTCCCTTTCCTTCATGATCCTGATTTTCTTTCATAAGTTTTTTAGCTTCCTCTAAATTGTCTTCTGTACAATCTTGTCTAACATAATTTTTACTACTTACTCTAAACTCAACTCTATATCTATTCATTTGTTAGATCTTCCTCTTCATTATCCCAATCTCTACAACAATCAGCACACATATTTTCTTTATTCTTGTCACATCCTATACACTCTTCAACTTCATCTTTTGAAAAATGTTCACACATATTTTTGCAAACTTCCTTAGTTGTACTTATATCTTTAAAATAACAATAACCTTGATTATAATGTTTACAATCTACTATTTTCATAAACTTCACTCCTTCGCTTTATACTATTTTTCTGTACTAACTTAATAATTCTTTTAAAATTTTAGTCTTTTCTTTAGCTTTTTCTACTCTTATGCTTGTACCAACATTTAAAACAGGTGTACACATTTCTAATATCCTATCGTATGTCCTTTTTGCATACCTATTTTCTAAATCTGTTAATGTTAGGTTTGTAGTAATTATTAGTGGTAATCCATTTCTATATCTACTATCTAAAATGTTATATATCTTAGTTGTTGCCCAATCTGTCTCCTGTTCTGTTCCTAAATCATCTATTATTAATAGATCTGCATTTGTTAAACCTCTTAGAATATCTTCTTCAACTTCCGAACCCCACTTTTTATATGTTTCCTTGATTTTATTCAAAAGTGCTTCTACATGTACGCAAATAGTTGGGATTCTTTTGTCTATAAGTGAGTTTGCTATAGCTGTTGCTGTATAAGTTTTCCCGTTGCCAGGTTCTCCATGTAATAGCAAACCTATATTTTCTTCTTTCATCTTTTTAAAGTTAGCTACATACTTAGTTCCTATCTTATACATCTTTTCATTCCCTCTATTAAAATCCCAATTTTTAAAGGTGCTATCTTTAAACTTCTGATCCATTAGAGAATTTTTTTTCAATCTATCCAGCCTTAATTGTTTCTCCCTATTAGCTTCTTCCTGTTCCTTCTTTTTTAATTCTTCTCTTTTGCATTTACAACTTATTGGTACAACCATTTTTCTATTAAATATCTTAACTACCTTTGTTGTTGCTTCTCCACATATATTGCAATGCTCTATGCTATAATCCAATGCCTTGCTCTGTAAGGTTGTTTCCATCATCTTCCCTATTGCTTCCACTATTCTCACCAGCCTTTTTCTTATTTCTTTTAAATTCTTTCTCTGATGCTTGCACATCTGCAATAGATCTAATATTATTTTGTAGCCAATTATTTAAGATGCCTTTTACATACTCAATGCTTCTTTTATTTTTATTAATTGCTTTTTCTAAAGCTAACACTATTGCACTAGCTTCAAGTCCATCTTTTTCATAACTCTCTAACACATTCTTTTCAAAAGGTGTTATTAAATGAAAGTTATTATTAAAGAAACTTAGATAGTTACTATCTATCTTTGTATCTATATCTATATCTATATCTATATCTTTCTCTAACTCTGTATCTAACTCTGTATCTAACTCTTGTCGGACTTCGTCTTTTTTGTCCTGGACATTGTCCTCTAGCCTTTTTATTTCCTCTTGCTTCTTTAAATTTTCTCTATATAGCCTTTTTTTCTTTGCCCATTCAGTTTCGCTTCCAATCATGTTTTGTGTTTCTACCATAAACAATGTCCCATCATCCCACATCTGCATGAGATGCAGTTTTGTAAATAATGAAATTGCTGCTCTTACTGTATCTACATTAGTTCCTGTTATATTACTAAGCATCTCTGGCGTGTAAGGAATAACTTCCCTAAATATTAGTTTCCCCTCTGTTTTAATACTTTTAAGTAATAATTTCATGTAGAAAATTATATAATCTTTTCCGTTTGGCATATTTTCAACTATCTTTATTTCATCTCTATCAAAAAAATTATCTTGTAATTTTAGCCAATAGAATTTTTTACTTTGTGACATTTTTTACACCTCATTTGATTTTCCATATAATTTATTGTAGAATCTAAGTAACGATTTTTTAACTAACTATTTTGAATTGAGCTGTTGGCGCAGCTCTTTTTTCTATAATCAAGAACTTTTAAAATATTACTTGCTGTCGTACAATATATTTCTCCTTCTAAAACTTTATCTAAATATTTAAATGTCATTTCTGGTGTGTAGTGTTTTTCTATTGCTATATGCAATGCAACTAAATTCTCTAGATACATTCTCTCACCCCTCTCATGCACATTTATACTTTTTTAAAATAAATAAACTTATTTCTGCAATATTTAACACTTCATGTAAGCTCGTACACTTTTTAAAATTAATTCTATTAAACTTGATATCATCTGTAACCATTTCTGCAATTACTTCAAACTCTTCTTTAGTTAAATGTCTATTAAATCTCCTTTCTAGTATTGCTTTTAGCATGTAATCACTCCTCTTTTCTAATATCTAACTGGTGGTAGAACTTTCATTGTTCTTATGTCTACCACTGTGAAACTCTCCCAGTCTTGTGTAAGTCTTAGGTAGTTTTTAGGATTTAATCCTAACTTATCTAATGCAATTTTCTGATTTCTAGATAGTCTCTTTAAATGTTTCATGCTACACCTCCATTAATTCCATGTTTAATAGCCATTTCTTTGACTATAGCTGTATAAATCTCTATAAGTTTTTTGTCTTCTGCTATTACATCTAAATAATTAAGATTATCTATTTTGCTTTTAGAAGCTCCACCTAATGCTAATCTAGTTCTCATATTTTCAAGCCTTCTTTTAAGATTAACCTTTGCCCTCTCATTCAAAGCCTTATAAACTTCCTCTTTTGGTTTTTGATAATTCTTAAGTTTAAAACATATCTTAGTCATTAATCTGTTTGTTTCTTCCCTCCATGAGTTGGACGGAACTATTTCAACTACCTCTCTTATAGCTTGTACTTCTTCTTTGGTCTGTAAAACTTTATTGTTAACTTGATTAAGCTGCTGCTTCATTTCTTTCATTTGTTGTAAGCTTTGTATCAAAACATCTTCTATGCAAGTAGGTTTAGTTTCTTTAACCCTAAAATAACTTTCTTCTAATTCTCCATATACCTCCCACGCTTCATCTGTATCTAAAATTTTTGCGTGTCTTGCAGCTCCTCGATCAGTCCATAGATAAAGTATTGGTGCAAATTTTAGAGGTTCCCTACTTTCAGTTGGTAAGCTATTTTTAAATTCTTTTAACATTTCTCCTTCTAACTTATAGTAATGTTTATCTTGAATAAATCTTTTTTCATTTCTTGAAAAGTTCATTTGAATATTTTCTTCTTTGGTTCCATATTGATCCGCTAAAACTTTAGTTGTTATTATTCTTTGGTTTTTAAATTCAACTGGTATTAATTTATTCATTTCTCTTTCCTCCTTATGTTATTTACCTTTAGATCCAACAGGATTTTAGCTAGAGCTTGCCCTTCATTAACGTTGTATAACTATTAAAGCTTTATTCTACCTTCAATATATAGCTTGGCAATATATTGGGTTAGCTCTTTATTTAAATTCCTTCCACTTTTATTTATTATTCTTACTTTAATTTTCTGTTTCTTCATACTTTTCCCCTAATTGCTCTAATTTTCTTTTCAAAATCTCTTCTAACTCTAATATTTCGTTTTTCTTATCCAATAAAACCACTCTCCTTTATAGTATCTAATGCTACTCTTGCTGTTTCCTCAAAGGACATATTGTAAAGAGTAGCAAGAAGCTCTATTTTTTTTAAATTTAGTGCCGCTTTACCTCTTTCTAATAAACTTAAATGATCTGGAGTTATAGATAACTTTTGCGCCACAAATCCTCTTTTTAAACCTCTACTCTCTCTTGCTTCTCTGAGCTTGCTCATGCTTGTCACCTCCCATGCCTAAATAATATCGCAAAATGCGATATTATTAAAGTCTTAAATTGTATTAAAATTTACCAAATAAATAAATTACCTTCTATTTCCTATATATTACTTATTTTATCGCATTATGCGATATATGTTGTATTTTATATATTTTATTATCTTGAAATGCGATAAAATATATCGTAGAATATAGTCAAGGGTGGTGATTGTTTTGACTATAATATCTAAAAGACTTAAAGAATTGAGAAAAGAAGCTAATTTAACACAGCAGCAACTGGCTGAAAAAATTGGAGTATCAACAAGTATAATAGGTGACATTGAAAGTGGAAGACGTGTAGCTAGCAAAAAAACAGCTAAAAAATTAGCTGATTTCTTTAACACAAATTCAGAATATTGGTTTGATGAGAATTGTTTAACCGAATATTTTAATAAAAGAGAAAAGTATTCATCTCTTGATAGTGTAGTAACTACTTTAATAAATAAAAAAATTATAACTAATTCCAGCATTCCAGATGAAGCTTGGGAACTTATAAAAGATGCAATACAAATTGACCTAAAAGTTTTGTTATTAAATGAATAAGTAGGTGATAGATTGAAGATAGCAATATATAGCCGTAAGTCTGTTGAAACAGATAAAGGAGAAAGTATAAAAAATCAAATTGAAATTTGTAAAGAATATTTTTTAAGACGTGATAACAACATTGAATTTGAAATTTTTGAGGATGAAGGTTTCTCTGGAGGAAATACCAATAGACCAGCATTTAAACTTATGATGTCTAAAATAAAAATGTTTGATGTAGTAGCTTGCTATAAAATAGACAGAATAGCTAGAAACATAGTTGATTTTGTAAATGTATATGATGAATTAAATAAACTAGGAATAAAATTAATAAGTGTAACAGAGGGGTTTGATCCTTCTACACCACTCGGTAAATTAATAATGATGATATTAGCAAGTTTTGCTGAAATGGAAAGAGAAAATATTAGACAAAGAGTAAAAGACAATATGAAGGGATTAGCCAAAGCGGGACGCTGGACTGGTGGTAATGTACCTTTTGGATTCATATCCGAAAGAATAGAAGAAGGTGGCAAAAAGGCAACTTATCTAAAGCTTGACGAAAGCAAAAAACAACTAATTAAAGAAATATTTCAAATGTACATATCTACAAATAGCATGCATAAAGTCCAAAAACAGATATACAATACAAAAAATATAAAATGGTCTTTAAGCACTATAAAAAACATCTTAACTTCTCCAGTATATGTGAAAGCTGATAAAGATGTTGTTAAATATCTTAATAATTTTGGAGAAGTATTTGGGGAACCTAATGGACATACTGGAATAATAACCTATAATAGGAGACCATATACTAATGGCAAGCACCGTTGGAACGATAAAGGTATGTTTTATTCTATAAGTAGACATGAAGGAGTAATAGACTCTAATATTTGGCTAAAAGTACAGAGCATCCAAGAAAAAACTAAAATATCCCCTCGTCCTAAAAATTCAAGAGTAAGCTATTTAACTGGTATACTAAAGTGTACTAAATGTGGCTCCCCTATGACTATAAGTTATAATCATAAAAATAAAGATGGTAGTATAACATATGTTTATTTATGCACTGGTAGAAAATCCTATGGGAAAGAATATTGTAACTGCAAGCAAGTTAAGCAAACTATATTGGATAAAGAAATAGAAAATGCTTTAAATTCATATATTGAGTTAAACATTGAGGAATTTAAAAAAGTTGTAGGTAGTCCTACTGATACAGAAAATTTTAATAAAAAGATTTTATGCATAGAAAAAAAAATCGAAACAAATACGGTTAAAATAAATAATTTAGTGGATAAAATTGCGGTTTTAAGTAATACTGCAAGTGTTCCTCTTCTATCTAAAATAGAAGAATTAACAAAGTTAAATGAAGATCTAAAAAAAGAACTACTATTTATCCAACAAGAACATATAAACAACTCATTTGTATCTCCAGAAGAAAAATACGAAAGACTTAAACAATTTAGTACCACATTAAACACTAATAATATAGACTTAAAAAGAGAACTTTTAAGTTTTTCAGTTCAAGAAATAAAGTGGGATAGTGACGCAGAATGTATTGATATTATAATATAAAATACTGTTGTTCTATGTGGATTGGAGTGGCTTGTACTAAACCTCCAATTATAAGTGTAGCTATAAGACCAGAACGACTATCTTATGAATATATAAAAGAAAATAACGAATTTGTTGTCAATCTTCCTTCAAGAAATTTAGTTAAAGCTGTAGACTTTTGTGGTGTTAGATCCGGAAATACTTTAGATAAAATAAAAGAACTTAATTTTACATTAAGAGAAAGTGATAATATATCTGTTCCCTATATAGATGAATGTCCTATAACCTTAGAATGTAAAGTTAAAAATATTCTACCATTAGGATCACATGATTTATTTTTAGCTGAAATACTATCTGTTCATGTAGAAGAAGATTTGATTGATGAAAAAGGTAAAATTCATTATGAAAAAGCTGATTTAATCTGCTACTCTCATGGAGAATATTTTGGAGTTTCAAAAAAAGCTTTAGGTAGTTTTGGTTTTTCAGTAAAAAAGAAAAAAAATAAGAAAAGAAAGTTTACTAAAAATAAAAAATAAAAAAATAGAGCCAGTTTTTTACTGACTCTATTTTTTTAAACTTCTTCTATTGAAATTACTTTATAACCCCAATCCTCAACTTCTGTTTTCATTTTACTATCATCTAAATTTTTCCCTTCAACAATAGCAAATTTCTCTTCTAAACTTACATTAACATCGTTAATTCCCTCAATTTCCATAAGAGCATTTTTCACATGATTAACACAATGGTTACAAGACATTCCCTCAATATTTAGCTTTCTTTTCATAGTTCATCCTCCTGTATTTATATAAATTATTTTATATATCTCTTTTAAATTTTTTAAGCCTTAAAGCATTAGTTAGTACTGAAACAGAACTTAAACTCATAGCAGCAGCTGCTATCATTGGATTTAATTTAGGTCCTCCAAATAAAGTAAGTATTCCAGCGGCAACTGGTATACCCAGAGTATTGTATCCAAACGCCCAAAATAGATTTTCTTTTATGTTTTTAATAGTAGCTTTGCTTAATTGTACAGCCGTTACAACATCTAAAATATCGTTTTTTATTAAAATTATGTCTGCTGATTCCATTGCTATATCTGTTCCAGAACCAATTGCTATTCCTACATTAGACTGAACAAGTGCTGGTGCATCGTTTATTCCATCACCAACCATCGCAACAATCTCCCCTTTTTCTTGTATTCTTTTTACGTTGTCAGCCTTATCTTGTGGCATAACTTCAGCTAAAACTTTATCTATACCGGCTTGTTTTGCAATAGCTATTGCAGTTTTTTCATTATCACCTGTAATCATTATTGTTCTTATACCCATCTCATGTAATTTCTCTATGGCCTTTTTGCTATTCTTCTTCATAACATCTGCAACTGCAATTATTCCACTTATATTTCCATCTACAGAAATATACATAGGTGTTTTACCTTCTGATGCAAATGATTCAGCTTTTTTTTCTAATTTATCTATTAAAATTTTCCTTTCATTCATTAGCCTTTTATTTCCTACAAGTATATTTTTATTATCAATTACTACTTCTATTCCCTTACCCGTTATAGATTTAAAAGATTTAACATCTATTAATGGTATTTCTTTGTCCTCTGCATATTTCACTATAGCTTCACCTAGTGGATGCTCAGAAGCTTTTTCGGCTGATGCCACCACTTTAATTAAATAATTTTCCTCAAAACCCTCACTTGTAATTACATTTGTAACTTCAGGCTTTCCTTCTGTTATAGTTCCTGTCTTATCAAATACTATTGTATTTATTTTGTGTGCAGTTTCTAGTGCTTCTCCACCTTTTATTAAAATCCCATTTGAAGCTCCTTTTCCCGAACTTACCATAATAGCTGTAGGAGTTGCAAGTCCTAACGCACAAGGACAAGCAATTACTAAAACTGAAATAAATATTGTAAGCGAGAATATTGTACCTTTTCCTGCTATGTACCAGCTTATTGCTGAAATTATAGCAATAATTATAACTGTTGGTACAAAGTATGCTGATATAATATCTGCAAGTCTTGCAATAGGTGCCTTTGAACCTTGAGCTTTCTCAACTAAATCTATTATTTGTGATAAAGCTGTATCTTTTCCAACTTTTGTCGCTTCAAATTTTAAATATCCATTTTTATTTATAGTTGCACCATATATTTTGTCATTTATAGTTTTTTCAACTGGTATACTTTCTCCGGTTAACATAGATTCATCTATAGACGAATTTCCTTTCATTACAACTCCATCCACTGGTATCTTGTCACCAGGCTTTACTACAATTGTGTCTCCAATTTCTACTTCTTCTATTGGTATAGTTACTTCTTTTCCATTTTGAAGTATTAATGCTGTTTTAGGTGCTAATCCCATTAGTTTTTTTATTGCCTCAGATGTCTTTCCCTTTGACTTAGCTTCTAAATACTTTCCTAATGAAATTAATGTTATTATTGTTGCTGCAGATTCAAAATATAAATCCATAGTATACTCTGCATGTCCTTTAGCTATTTTAAAGGTAGCAAATAATCCATAAATTATTGCAGCACCACTTCCTATTGCAATTAAAGAATCCATATTGGGACTTCCTTTAAATAATGTTTTAAATCCAATCTTATAAAATTTTTTTCCATTATAAATACATGGTACAACTAACATAAATTGAATTAAAGCAAAATTCAACGGATTTAACATAGGATCGATTGTTTTAGGTAAATACATTCCAATCATATGTCCCATTGAAATTATTAAAAGTGGAATTGCAAACACCGCAGAATATAAAAAATTGTTCCACATAGTTTTTATTTCTTTATCTTTTCTCTCTTTATCTAAATCAACAGAAACTTCTTTTTCCGTTGCAATATATCCAGCATCTTCTATTTTCTTTTTTATAGAAGATATTCTTACCTTAGAAGGTTCATATTCCAAATATAGTTTTTCCGTTGCAAAGTTAATCTCTGCCTTTTCTACACCCTCTAGTTTCCTAGTAACTTTCTCTACTGCCTTAGCACACGCTGTACACGTCATACCATCTATTTTCATAGTAACTGTTTTTGTGTTTTTTTCTTCCTGTGCAGAATACCCAGCTTTTTTAATTACATTAATTATTTCTTCTTCAGATACAACACTTTCGTCATACTTTATATATAATTTTTCTGAAGCGAAATTAACATTTGCTTCAATTACACCATTAGTTTTTTTAGAAACTTTTTCAACTGCTTTTGCACAGGCTGCACAAGTCATTCCTTGGATATTTAATGTCTTATCCATATTTCCTTGCCTCCTATTACTTAATTTTACTTCATTAATTTACTCAGTACAGACATTATTTCATCAACTTTTTCTTCACCTTTATCATGTAAAAAAGCATCCTTTACGCAATGATTTAAATGTTGTTTTAATATCATAGAATTAGCTTTTTTTAATAAAGCTTCTGCTGCTATAATTTGATTTGATATATCTATACAGTATCTACTATCATCTATCATTTTTAAAATTCCATCAATTTGCCCTTTAGCAGTTTTTAAATATTGAACTGCTTTTTTCTTTTCTTCATTCATAATTTTACCCCTCCCCCCTAGCGGGTGTGTATACTATAATTGTAATACATTCTCATTTACAAATCAATATCAAACTATAAAAAAATAAGTACTTCTATACAGTACTTATTTTTTATCCTCTATTAAGGTTTTAAAATTTGTATACTAGGCTTTTTAAGCACCTTACATGCAGTATCAATAATTTTTTTCTCATCCATGAACTTATCATTCATAAACTCATTAAAAATATCATCTGTAGAATTAAACATTATCTTATTTGTAGTAATTTTTTTACATAGTTCAATTGATTTTTCTAAAGCTAACTCTTTTTTTAAATTTATACTTTTTATTATATCTTTAATATTATTTTCATTAAACATCCCTTTTATGCTTTTTATACTACATATGCTCTTGTTTATTAGGTCCATTGCTTTATCAACTTTATCTTCTGATGTGCCTAATGTAATCACAAATAATTTAATACCTTTTTCACTTTTTATGCTACTACTTATATCATAAGCCATACCATTTTTAGTTCTTATTTCGTCAAATAATATACTACTTGTGCCTTCCCCAAATTTAAAATTAAATATTTTTAAAGCCTCTATCTCTTCCTTACTTAAATTATGTATAGGAAAACAATATTGTATCTTAGCTCCATTTAGGTCCTTTCTTATTTTATAAAAGACTCCTGGTACATTTTTATCATATATATCTTCAATCTTAACTTTATAGTGATTTTTCCATGCTCCAAAATTATCATTTACTATTTTCAAAACTTCATGAAATTCTAACGAAGATACTACACTTATAACACAATTTTCTGGAGTATAGTGTTTATTATAAAAGTGCTTTATATCATTTAAAGTTATATTTTCGATGCTTTCTTTATTGCCTATTATTAACTCTTTAATTCGTCTTTTATTAAATGCATTAAAAAATAACTCATCCTCACATTCTTGATAAGGATCATCTTTCCATTCCTTAAGTTCTTCTAAAATAACATTAATTTCTTCTTCAAATCCATCTTTAGCAAATGAGGGGTTCATTACTATATCAGAATACAATTGAAATCCTTTATGAAAATCTGAAGATAAAGTTGTGCCATAATATATTACATATGGATAATTTGTCATTGCATTATTAAATCCAAATATCTTATCCAACATTTTATTTATTTCATCTTCACTTCTAGTTCTAGTTCCTTTAAATACCATATGTTCTACTGCATGAGCAATCCCAATTTCCCTTTTATTTTCTACTAATGCTCCTGCATTAAATCCAATACAAAAAGAAGATATGTGTCCTTGTCTTTTTACATAATATAATTGCACACCATTTTCTAATATATATTTTATCATTATTTATCTTTAGCTATAGAATACTCTTATTAGTACACTTATATAGCTAAGATTCACCTCCTTTTACCAATATTTGCATAACCATAAAAACCCTTGTGTAAATACTAATGGGTTTTTATGGTTAATGTTTAATGAGTTACAATATTAACATTTAATGATTTTAAAACATTCGCCATATTATTAACTACAGTTATAGATTGTGAACCTCCTATAGCCATTCCTACAGCAAAGTTACGCATATTTAAAACTATAGCTCCTGAATCACCATCTCCTGTCATTTTAGTTGTTACTATTTGCTTTTTAAATATATAATCTTTTTTATTAAATTCAAGTTTCATAGTTGCACTTACGGATAGTATCTTTCCGATAGTTTTTTCAGTAGCACTACCAATTTTCTGAACATCTATATTTAATTCCGGATTAGCCACTCCAAGTGGAGGCGTATTTAAAAAATGAATTTTAGGACTTACCAAACTTTCTTGAAGTACAATAATCATGCAACAATCCACAAGATTTGTAGGTTCTGTAAAGGTACCCTTATATTTTAAAGGTATGAATTTTGAAATAGTTCCGATTATATCTTCCGGAACCTTTCCCCCATTTTGAGGACTTGGTTGTAATATATTACGCCCTATTGCAAATTGATCCTTAACTATGCCATGATTAGTAGTTAAAACATACTTGTATTTTCCATCTGTGACCAAGCATCCCATTGTTGTAGATTCCATAGTTCCCTCGACACCTATGGCAAATCCTCCTTCAACTGGACGAGATTTTTGTGTTAATTTTTGAAATTGTATGGTGCCACTTTCCATTACATCTGTAATAATTCCTCTATATAATGGTGGAATCAAATCATTACAAGATAGTTCATTTGATGAGATTTTATTAGAAACAAATACTATCAAACTTTTTTTATTTGTACAAAATCCCCCCTGCACTTTATATCCAACACCTACTCCTACAACATTTTTTTTCTGAAAGAAATATTGATATTCATTTTCACAAATGTAGGAAATTATTTGATCTATTGAACAACAATTACATACCATATACATCACCCTAATATAAATTCAACTTCTTAATTCATATTATACAAAAAATATAAAATCGACACTATATTTCTACAATAATCATATATTTATTAAATTTATATTATACTTATTCTCACTATTTTTTAATTATTAAAAAATATCTATTTTCCGTTCTATTCCTAAAATAAAATTGCATACAAGAATTAATTTTATATAATAACTTAACTTCGTTAATTTTAAAAGTTCACATCATTTAAATAGTTACAAATTTCTTCATTAATAGATAAAATATTAATTGATGTATTTGACGCTATATATTAAATGTTTAGTAACTTTTTTATATAATTAGGACAATAAATATACCATATTTATTTTTTACAGTTTTACCAATTCAACTTTTCATTTTGCAAAAATTAAGTAATACATTTATTATTGAATCATAGGGTCAGTTTCTTTACTATAAAATCCCCTAACTTTTCCTACCCAATCTAAAAATGTCTCTCTCCAGAATACACTTTCAAAAAAATTTTCTATAGATTCATAATCACTTAGACTAAAGTTAATTATATTATATGGAGTTGCTCCTTGTTGCAATACTCCACCAAAGACACCATCAGTATTAACTCCATCTTCTACTAAAATCATTAAAGGAAATCCCCTTTGAATGCTCATAGCAATTTCTATTTGTAAATAAGGGCTAGTAGTCCAAAAATTGTTTATTATTTGTTCCTGCTGTGAATTAGGTTTAACTATAGCCGTAGGAATATATGCTCTTTTAAATGCCGTAGCTAAACATCCATAATTGCTTAACATCATTCTTTTTATGGATATTATAGGTGTTTCTGTGTATTGATCCGATCTTCCAAGAGTTCTTGGAAAAATTAATTGGCACTTTATTTTATTTATTATTGTTTCTAAAAATTTTGTTTGTAAAGAATTATATGGTACTGCATAACTAAGAAATACAGGTATTTTATACAGTGGATTACTGCTTTCTTCTATAATAGCACTTATATTCATAGTTTCTCCTCCTCTATTTCATTTATATGAAATAGAGGGTTAATTATTGTTATTTTTATTTAAAATAAATTATAAACCCTACTAACCTTTAATAAAAAATATAAGACCAAGCAAATGTTAAAACTTTTACTTGATCTTATATTTCATGTATTTATTTAATTATTTTATTATTTATTTTGGAAATTCTTTTCTTTTCTCTTTTCAAGGAAAGCACTCATTCCTTCAGTTTGATCTTCTGTTGAAAAACAAGCTCCAAATAATTCAGCTTCAAAGTTTATAGCTGTATCTATATCTACCTGCATTCCTCTGTTTATAGCTTGTTTAGCTAATTTAACAGCTATTGGTGCACTTTTCATAATGTCTTGAGCAAGTTTTGTAGCTACATTCATTAATTCTTCTGGTTCAACCACTTTATTCACAAGACCTATTCTAAATGCTTCATCTGCATTTATTATATTTCCAGTATATATCATTTCTTTAGCCATTCCCATTCCAACTATTCTTGGAAGTCTTTGAGTTCCACCAAATCCAGGAGTAATTCCAAGACCTACTTCTGGTTGAGCAAATTTAGCCTTAGTTGAAGCTATTCTTATATCACAAGCCATTGAAATTTCACATCCGCCACCTAAAGCAAATCCATTAATAGCAGCTATAACTGGTTTTGATAATGATTCAACTTTTCTGAAAGTATTGTTTCCTAATAATCCAAATTTTCTTCCTTCCATTCCATTTTTATCTTTCATTTCTGAAATATCTGCTCCAGCTACAAATGATTTGTCTCCAGCACCAGTTAATATAACTACAAATATTTCATCATCATTTTCAATTTGCTCAAAAACTAAACCTATTTCTTGTAAAGTTTCAGAGTTTAAAGCATTTAATGCTTTTGGTCTATTGATAGTTACATATCCTATACCATTTTCTTTTTTTAGTAATAAGTTCTTAAATTCCATGTTCAATTCCCCCTTGATTTTTCACTTACTTATTTTTAATTTAATTTACTTAAAACTTACCTAAAACTTACTAAAAACTTACTTGTATTTATTTTAACTTACTTAAAACTTAACTAAAAGTTACTTAAAACTTACCTTTGTTTCTAATTTTATGTCATCGTATAGTTTACATCAAGTAGGCACTTTTTAGTATTATACTATTTATTTATATATCTTGTATAATTTATATACTGATTCTTCTCAATATATTACTTATATTTTAATAATATAAAAAAAGCTGTTGGTATATACCAACAGCTTTTTATTTCTAATTATTAGTTATAGCTTTTTATTTGTGCTATTAATTCAGGGATTATTTTGTTTAAGTCTCCTACTAATCCTAAATCAGCAACTTTCATGATTGCAGCATCTTCATCTTTGTTTATAGCGATTATGTAATCACTATCTTGCATTCCAGCTAAATGTTGGATTGCTCCTGAAATACCACAAGCAATGTATAATTTAGGTCTTACAGTTTTACCAGTCTGACCAATTTGTAACGCATGATCTATCCAACCGTTATCTGTAGCTGCTCTTGATCCTGCTACTACACCATTTAAAGCATCAGCAAGTTCTTGTAGTTTTGCGAAGTTTTCTTTGTTTCCAACTCCTCTACCACCTGCTACGATTACTTCAGCTTCTCCGATATCAGCAACTTCTTTAGCTATTTTAACAACTTCTTTAACTGTTACTTTTAAGTCTTCAGCATCTAGTTGTACATTAACTTTTTCGATTTTAGCTGCATCTACTCTAGATTCATCAGCTTCTAATTTATCAAAAACTCCTGGTCTTACAGTTGACATTTGTGGTCTGTTTTCTGTACACATGATTGTTGCCATTAAGTTTCCACCAAATGCTGGTCTTGTCATTAATAAATGACCTGTTCCTTCTTCAGTGTCTAATGATGTACAATCTGCTGTTAAACCAGTGTGTAATCTTGCAGCTACTCTTGGACCTAAGTCTCTTCCTATGAAGCTAGCTCCGATGAATAATATTTCTGGTTTCTTTTCATTTACAAGGTCACAGATTACTCTTGTATAAGCACCAGTTGTATAGTTTACTAATCTTTCATCTTCAGCATAAAGAACTTTATCAGCTCCATGTGCTAATAATTCATTTGCAACATTTTCGATTTTATTTCCAAGTAAAACTGCAGTTAATTCTACTCCTAGTTTATCTGCAATTTCTCTACCTTTTCCAAGTAATTCTAAAGCTACTTTTTGTAATTCTCCGTCTCTTTGTTCTGCGAATACCCAAACGCCTTTGAAATCTGCTATATTCATTACTTATCCCTCCTACTTATATATACTAAATGTAGTGTTTTTCTTTTAATTTTGAAGCTGCGTAAGCTGCTGCTTCTTTAACTGGCTTATTAACTACTTCGCCTTGTCCTTTAGCTTCTTTAGTCATTGATCTTTTAACTTTTGTTGGAGATCCTTTTAATCCTAATAAAGCTTTGTCAACATCTATATCATCAGCTGACCATACTTTAACTTCTCTTTCAAATAATCCAAATACATTTCTCATATCCATGTATCTTGGTTCATTTAATTCTTTAATTGCAGTTAGAAGGCATGGAGTTTGAACTTCTAATACTTCATATCCGTTTTCTAAAGCTCTTCTTACTGTTAATTTATCTCCTTCAACATCTACTTTTTCTACATAAGTGATTTGAGGAAGTTGTAAATGTTCAGCTATTTCTGGTCCAACTTGTGCAGTATCTCCATCAATAGCTTGTCTTCCTGCAAAAATTATATCGTAATCTAATTTCTTTAATGCTCCTGCTAATGCATGAGATGTTGCAAGTGTATCTGCTCCTGCGAATGCTCTGTCAGATATTAATATAGCATCATCAGCTCCCATAGCCATAGCTTCTCTTAAAGCAGCTTCTGCTTGTGGAGGTCCCATGCTTATTACTGTAACAGTAGCTCCGTTTTCATCTTTTATTCTTAATGCTTCTTCTAAAGCATTTTTGTCTTCTGGATTTATGATTGATGGAACTCCTTCTCTTATAAGTGTTCCTGTAACTGGATCTATTTTAACTTGGTTTGTATCTGGAACTTGCTTTAAGCAAACAACTATTTTCATTGTCTATTCCTCCTTAAATTAATTATTATCTGAATATTGATCCTGAAATAACCATTCTTTGAACTTCGTTAGTTCCTTCGTAGATTTGAGTAATCTTAGCGTCTCTCATCATTCTTTCTACTGGGTAATCTTTAATGTATCCATATCCACCGAATAATTGAACAGCTTCAGTAGTAACATACATAGCAGTATCTGTACAAGATAGTTTAGCTCTTGCAGCTGAAACTGAGTATGGTCTACCATCGTTCTTATCCATAGCAGCTAGATATAATAAGTGTCTAGATTGTTCTATTCTTAAATCCATGTCTGCCATTCTCCAAGCTATTCCTTGGAATTTATATAATTGTTTTCCGAATTGTTTTCTTTCTTTCATGTATTCTCTAGCTGCATCAAATGCACCTTCAGCTAATCCAAGACCTTGAGCTGCAACACCAATTCTTCCTCCATCAAGAGTCTTCATAGCTATTCCAAATCCTCTTCCTTCTTTTCCAAGTAGGTTTTCAGCTGGAACTACGCAATCTTCAAGTATGATTTCTCCAACTTGTGCTCCTCTGATACCCATTTTATCTTCAATTTTACCAATTGAGATTCCTGGGAAATCTTTTTCAACTATAAATGCTGATATTCCTTTAGTTCCTTTAGATCTATCAGTTATAGCAAATATAACAAATGTTTCAGCAAGTGGGCTGTTTGTTATAAAGCATTTTTGTCCATTTAATATATAGTTATCTCCATCTCTTACAGCTACAGTTTGAGCTCCTGATGCATCAGTACCTGCATTTGGTTCAGTTAATCCGAAAGAACCAATTTTCTTTCCTGAGCATAAGTCTGGAAGATATTTTTTCTTTTGTTCTTCTGTACCATTTTGGTAAATAGCTCCACAACATAAAGAAGTGTTAACTGAGTAGGAAATTCCAAGAGTACCACAAGCTTTAGAAATTTCTTCTACTGCTAAAATGTAAGATAGGTAATCTCCACCTGTTCCACCGTATTCTTTAGGGTAAGGTAAACCAATTATACCGTATTTACCTAGCTTTTTGTAAACTTCCATTGGGAACACACCTGTTGCATCTGTTTCAGCAGCTATAGGTGTGATTTCGTTTTCTACAAATTCTTTTACCATTTGTTTTACATATTGTTGCTCTCTAGTTAAATTAAAATCCATTTTATATTACCTCCTACATAATATTTTTCACAACTGGCATTTTAAATACGTCTAGCGGAGTTTCTCCCTCAATAAATATAAATGTCCATGTGTATTAATGTTTTCGAGTAAAAACATCTTTATTTGACAATTTTGATTTTATTCTATTCTATCAATAATATCAAGTACACACTTTTTTGTATTATAGTATAAATATGTATCTACAGTATCTAAAACACCTCTTAGTATATTACAGTATACCAAGAGGTGTTTCTTATTTTATAGACTTTACATAATCATCCAATTCTAAATTTATTAATTTTTTACCTTTTCCTGCTCTATTTTGGTTTTTTATATTTTGTAAAATAATTTCAGCTTCTATTCTATCTTTACACTCAATATTCAAATTACTCTTAAATTGTCCATCTATGCTTATAACGTCTTTTTCATCTTTTTTATCTATAAACTGAGCAAATATCACTTCATCATTATCTCTTAAACTTATACCAGTAACACCAGATGCTACTTTCCCCATATAGCTAATACTATTTCCTTCAAATCTTATTCCCATTGCATTTTTAGTTATAAGAATAACATCTTTTTTATCATTATTATTAGCTAATAAAACATTTATTATTGTATCTTCTTCCTTTTTAAACTTATATCCTTTTATACAAGGATTTTCTCCATTAAATTCTTCTAAACTAGTTCTTTTCACATATCCACTTTTAGTGAAGAAATAAACACTAGTTAAATCACTAAATTCTGAGATTGAATATATATTTACTATTTCTTCTTCGTTTTCTTTAAAGTCATCTATAAGATCATTTAATTTTATTCCTTTTGAATCAATATTTTGTATCATATAAGCCGGAACACAATAAACATTCCCTTTATTTCCAAAAATAATTAATCTACTTAAAGAATTTGCATAACATCCGTAAAAATTCTTATGCTTTATTCTATTTGATATTTTTATATTCCCATTTTTATTTATATTAACAACAAAATTATTAATATCAAATTTATCTGTATACTCAATAGATTTAACTTCATCATTATTAGCTATATTAAATATCTGTGTTCCCATAATATTTCTTTCATTATCTTCAATTCTAGGTACATCTACAGTAAATGTTAATCCGCTTTTAGTATTTACACTTATATATTTATCTATATGCTCAGTATTTACTAATTTAATATCTATAAGTTTTTCGTTGTCTTTTAATTTTAATGCTAATAATTTAGAATAATTAGTTTTAAACTTATCTAATGATGATTTTTTTATTACCCCTCTATTTGTAAAAAACATAAAACTTTTGCTAGATAATAATTCAGAAATTATATATACATCTATGATTTTTTCTTTCTCTATGTCTAAAGCTTTAATTAATGCATCTAATCTTTCCCCTTTTTCCTTCCATTTCATTTCTGGAATATTAGATATCCTAATTTGATATAGATTTCCTTGATCTGTAAAAATCATCATATTATCTTTAGTATTACCATTTAAAACATATGTATTAAAATCTCCCTCTCTATACTCTATATCTTCTACCTTAGGGTTTAGTCTTCTATAGTATTTATCTCCAACTCTTTTTATATAGCCCTCATTCGATAACGTAATTATTATATCTTCATCTAATATAAGTTCCTCTATATCAATTTTAGCCTGTTCATCATCATGTACTATTTCAGTTCTTCTATCATCACCATATTTTTCTTTAACTTCTTCAAGTTCCTTTTTTACAACCTTAAAAAGTTCTTTTTCACTACTCAATATTTTTTCTAAAGCCTTTATTTTTTTTTCTAAGTTTTTGTATTCTTTTTCAAAAACTTTTATTTCAAGACCTGTTAATTTATATAACATAAGTTCAACTATTGCTTGTGCTTGCTCCATGGAAAATCCGAACTTATTGACTAAGTTTTGCTCTGAATCTTTTTTTGACTTTGATGATCTTATGGTATCTAATATTTCATCCATTATGTCTATAGCCTTTATAAATCCTTCCACTATGTGAAATCTTTTTTTAGATATTTCTAATTCTTTTTCACTTCTTCTTATAACTACTTCTTTTTGATGCTCTACATAATATTTAAGTATAGTCTTAAGCCCTAAAGTTTCAGGTTTGCCATCTGCTATAGCTACCATATTAAAACTTATATTACATTGAAGTTCTGTTTTTTTGAATAAATATTTTAATACTCTTTCAACTACTTCTACATTGGCAGACTTTTTAAATTCTATAACTGCTCTTATACCGTTTCTATCTGACTCATCTCTTATGTCTGTTATATTTTCTAATGCTTTGCTATGTTTTTTATCTGCTGTCATCTCAGATATTGTTTGTAGTATCTTGGATTTATTTTTTCTATACGGAAATTCTTTTATTATTATTCCATATCTGTCATTCTCTAATTTTTCTATACTTGTCTTAGCCCTTAACGTCACCCTTCCTTCACCTTTTTCATAAGCAGAAAGTAAAGCTTGTTCTCCTATTATTATTCCACCTGTTGGAAGATCTGGACCTTTTATGTAGTTCATAAGCTCTTTTGTTGAAATATCATTATTATCTATGTAAGCTACAGTAGCATCTATACTTTCCCTAAGATTATGTGGTGGAATATTTGTAGCAAGTCCTACAGCTATACCAAAAGCACCATTTACAAGTAGATTAGGAAATCTAGCAGAAAGAACTTTCGGTTCTAATTCTGTATCCGAATAATTGCTAACCATATCTACTACATCTTTATCTATATCTCTTAACATTTCTAAAGCAGGATTTGTTAGCCTAGCTTCTGTATAACGCATAGCAGCTGCATTATCTCCATCTATACTTCCCCAATTTCCATGACCATCTATAAGAGGTATTCTTGTAGTAAAATCTTGAGCTAAAATTACCATAGCATCATATACCGAAGTATCCCCATGAGGATGATATTTCCCTAAAATATCTCCAACAATTCTCGCCGATTTATAATATGGCTTATCTGGTGTTGCTTTTAATTTATATGCTCCATATAATATTCTTCTATGTACCGGTTTTAATCCATCTCTTACATCTGGAAGCGCTCTTTCTTTTGCAACCTCTACAGCATAAGGAAGATAGTTTTCAGGCATAACTTCTGATATAGAAGTTTTTATTATATTGTTATCTTTTGGAATATTTATATTTTTTCTAGACATACTAATTTCAATCCTTTCTACAGTCTACTATGTTTAAAAACTGATTAAAATTCCGCGTATTTATACATATAGTTTCTTCTAGGCTCTACTACATCTCCCATTAAAAGTGAAATCATTTTTTCAGCTTTAGCAGCATCTTCAATGGTTATTTGTTGAAGAGTTCTAGTTTCAGGATTTAAAGTGGTATCCCATAGCTGGTCTGGATTCATTTCTCCAAGTCCTTTATATCTTTGTATTAATGCTCCCTTTCCAATTTCTTTTTTTGCTAATTCTAATTCATCATCACTATATGCATATCTTTTTACTTCTCCATTTTTGGCGTTTTTATATACTTTATATAATGGAGGAAGTGCTATATATAAATGTCCATTAGTAATCAAAGATTTCATGTATCTATAAATATAAGTTATCCATAATGTTCTTATATGATATCCATCAACATCTGCATCACTTAAAATAATTATTTTGTTATATTTTAAATCTTCTTCATTGTAATTTTCTAAAACACCTGTTCCTATTGCTGTATTAAATAATTTAAGTTCTTCGCTTGCTAAAACATTCTCAAGTCTTTGCTTTTCTGTATTCATTATCTTTCCTTTAGAAGGCATTATAGTTTGAAATCTTCTATCCCTTGCTTGTTTTGCACTTCCACCAGCTGAGTCTCCCTCAACTACAATAAATTCACATACATCAGATTTTTTCAATGTACATATAGATACTTTTCCTGCAAGAGGAGCCGCACCTTTTCCAATTTTCTTTTTTTCAGCATCATTTATTTTCTTTATTTTATCTCTTCTAGCTGCTGCAGATACTGCATTATTAATTATTTGAATAGCTATTTCTTTATTATCTTCAATCCACTCTCCTATTTTAATATAGGCAAGTTCATTCATAACGGTATATGCTTCATTATTACCTAGCTTTGTCTTAGTTTGTCCTTCAAATATAGGATTACTTATTTTAACTCTTAAGATAGCTGTCATTCCTTCTCTTAAGTCATCTCCCTCAAATCCTCTATCTTTTTCTTTTACAATGTTTAATTTTTTAGCCCATTCTTTAAATGCTCTAGTCATACCTGTTTTAAATCCTGTTTCATGTGTACCTGATTCAGTGGTAGGTATATTATTTACATAACTTGCTATATTTTCTGTACTCGAATCTGTAAATTGCATACATACTTCACTATAAACTTTTATAGAATTTACTTCCTTTTCACCCTCAAATACTATAGGTTCTTTATGAATAGGTGTCTTACTTTCATTTAAATATTCTATAAAGTCAAGAAGCCCTCTTTCTGAATGATATTCTTTTTCTATGGTATCTTCTTTTCTTTCATCTTTGATTACTAATGTTATACCTTTATTTTGAAATGCTAACTCTTGTAATCTTTCGTCTATTACCTCAAATTTAAAATCAGTAGTACTAAAAATCTCTTTGTCTGGTTTAAATGCAATTCTAGTTCCCGTATCATTTGTATCTCCGATTATTTCAAGAGGAGTAATAGGTGTACCAGGCATTTTCTTATTAAGTGATTTATCTTCTGCATATTCAAATCTTTGTTTATATATATGACCTTTTTGGTGTACTTCTACTTCAACCCACTCTGATAATGCATTTACAACAGCAGCTCCAACCCCATGTAATCCTCCAGAGGTTTTATAATTTTTATTATTAAATTTACCACCAGTATGTAATTCCGTAAATACCATTTCAACACCTGATTTTTTCTTTATAGGATGTATTCCAGTTGGTATTCCTCTACCATTATCTATTATTGTTACACTTTTATCTTTATTTAATATTAAAGTAACTTTATCTCCATATCCATTAGCTATTTCATCAATGGAGTTATCTAATATTTCCCATATACAATGATGTAATCCTTTTGTTCCAGTAGACCCAATATACATACCTGGTCTTACTCTTACTGGCTCTAATTTTTCTAAAGATGTCAGATCTGTAACATCATATGAATTTTTATTCTTATCTTCTACTAAACTCATAATAATCCTCCATTTTGAAATTTAACATTTAAAATAAAACTTTACTTTTTAAACACAAAACATATGTTCTTATATTTAATCATATTATATTTTACATACTTTCATATTTTATAACAAGTTTATTTTTAACAACTAATAAAAATTTATATCTCAATTTACCTCAATAAATAAAGGTATACTAATATGTATACCTTTTAAAATAAAAGATAATTTAAATATTTAAATCATCTTTTGTAGGTTTCATTAATGCTGTAGCAATTCTAATAATACATACTAATGACTCTTCATCAATTTCTCTATTAAACTCTAAATTCTCAATTCCTTCTTTAGCTAAAGATAGTGCCTTTTCTTCTTTTTCAAAATTATCTTCATTCTTAAAGTTTTCTTCTACAAAACTAACACAATCATATACTACTCTCAATATTTTTTTAATATTTTCTGTAGTTGCTTCTTCATTATCTAAAAATCTTAGCAATGTATATATTATTCCATAATAATCATCTTTTACATTTTCTTCATTGTCCTTAATTAGATATATAAAATATGCTATTCCAACAATCAGCAATACAACTAATATATATTGAAAAACAATGATTCTCATTGTATAATTCCCCCTTTATAGACCCTTGCCTAATATTCATATTATGATGGTTTCTATAAAAATGGGACATGTGTTAATCATTGAAATTTATCAATTCATTATACAGTTTTAAATGTTTTATAGGATTTAGTTCCTCGTCTTCTTTTATGTATGATATAAAATCTGGATATAATTCTACAGCTTTATATAAATCCTTCATTGACTCTTCAAATCTATTTAGATGTATATAATAACATGCTCTATTATAATATAAAAATCCTTCATCCTGATTATGTAAAATTCCATTTGTTATAATCTTTATTGCTTCCTCATATTTATGCTTATTTACATATATTACAGCTAAATTAAGATAACTATAAGGATAATTATTGTTTTCTTTTATTGATAAATTGTAATATTTTATAGCTTCTTCTATTTTTCCTATCTTATTCATAACAACAGCTTTATTAAACAGTGCTAAATAATTATAAGGATCTATACTTATACTTTTATCAAACATTTTAATTGCTAATTTATTTTCATCTAGTTCCTCATATATAGAACCTAAATTTAAATTGGCCCAGAAATCTTTTTTATCCATATTTAATACTTCTTTATAACATTTTATAGCCTCTTCTTTTTTTCCTATAGCATCATACGCTCCAGCCAAAAAGAAATAGGCTCTATTATATTTAGGATTTATTGTTATAGCTTTTTTATAATATTCTATAGCAATTTCATATTCTTCTTTATTATCATATATAATTGCTAATCCGTAATACGCTCTCTCATCATTGGGATTTATATTTAGTATTTCTTCATACTTCTTTATGGCACTTATATATTCACCCATTTCATCATATATCAATGCCATATCCAAAAGCAATTCAACATCTTTTTTACCTTCATTCAAGTTATAAGCTTTATTATAAAATTTCAATGCTTGATCTATGAAACGTTTTCTATAAAAACTTTTCCCAATAATTTTATAATTATCTATCTTATATGTATTTTTACTCATGTATTTATTCCTCACAAAATAAAGCTTTTCAACTAAGGAATGCACAATAAAAACAATTGTGCATTCTTATAAATCTATAATATTTCAATTTATTCAGCTATCTCAAGAGCAATTTCCATCATTTTTGTAAATGTAGTTTCTCTCTCTTTTGCAGTAGTTTCTTGACCAGTTATAATACTATCACTAACGGTTAATATAGTAAGAGTATTTATTCCATATTTTGCTCCTAATGTATATAGCCCACTAGCTTCCATTTCAATTCCTAATACACCATATTTAGACCAAAGACTTATTGCATCTTTATCATCATTATAAAATAAATCGCTACTTAATATATTTCCTACTTTTACACTTAATCCTTTATTTAAAGCAATATCATATGCCTTTTTTAGTAAACTAAAACTGGCAATAGGTGCAAAATCCATGCCATTAAAACGCATTCTATTTGTACCTGAATTCGTGCATGCTCCCATAGCTAATATAATATCTCTTACCTTGACATCTTCATTTATAGAACCGCATGTTCCTACTCTAATTAAATTTTTGACCCCATAACTTTCTATTAGTTCATTTGCATATATGGACATAGATGGTATTCCCATTCCAGATCCTTGAACTGACACTCTTTTCCCTTTATATGTACCCGTAAATCCATACATACCACGTACTTTATTATAACAAACTACATCTTCTAAAAAATTTTCTGCTATAAATTTTGCCCTTAATGGATCTCCAGGCAATAAAACTGTTTTTGCTATTTCATTTTCCTTGGCTTCAATGTGTACACTCATATAAATACCCCCAACTAAATATTGTAAGGATATTTTAACATTTTATACCTTTGTTTACAAGGATAGTATCTATTGTAAATCATCAGACTTATTTATAGACAAAATTTAAAAGAGAGGTATATACCTCTCTTTGTATAAATAAAAATTATTATTAAATTTAAATTCCAAAATACCGCTGCTCTGATTTTGACACCTATCTCTCCGATAGGTGGGTGTCCTCAAAAATGCTTCTATGATCATGCTATAAATATATTATAGACTTATAGGACAATTTCACATCATAATATTGAACTCCCGTTTAAGTTCTGTAGGTTCAAAATAAGAGCTCCACGAATACCCCAGAAATATTAACTTATTTTTAAAACTTTATCTACGATTATTATATCAAATAATCTATAAAATGCAACACATAAATTAAATAAAATTTTTATTAATTTAATATAAATAAATAGGATTTTATTAATGAACAAACATATTAATTATACTTCAAATTTTGAAACAGATTCTAATAACTTTCCAAAACTTTCTTTTGTTATATCTGCCATATTAGTAACTTCCGTTAATATTCCAATAGCTTCACCTATTCTTGATGCTATATCGACAGTTCCATTTGCTCCTTCACTAGCAGCTACACTTATGTTATTTATTACTTCTACAATTTCTTTTATAGACATTAGAGCCTCTTGTGCTTTATTATTTAAATCCTTTGAAAAAGAATTATAATAAGTAGCATCACCACTATATTTTTCACATATAGCTATCATATCTTTATATGCTTCTACAACCTCATTATCAATAAACTTTAGCACAACCTCTGAATTATTAGTAAGATTCTCTACTGAATCTATAACATGTTTTGTAATTTCTTGAATTTCAGTAACAGTTTCGTTTGATTCTTCTGCAAGTTTTCTTATTTCATCTGCCACTACTGCAAAACCTTTTCCAACTTCTCCAGCTCTTGCAGCTTCAATTGCAGCATTTAAAGCAAGTAAGTTTGTTTGAGAAGTTATTTGAAGTATAGCATCAGATAAAACATTAATTTTTTCTATAGCTTTTGCTTCGTGCATTGCTTTTCTTAATTTTGAATCTATATCTTTTCTTATATTTCTAGCATTAAGTTGTGATTTTATAGCCTCATTTTTCATATCTTCGGCTCTTTTTAAAACTATATCAGAACCTTTTACACCTTCATCTGATTTTTCTGCAATTATACTTATATTTTCTTTTATTTCCTCAGATGTAGCATTCATTTCTTGTGTTGAAGCTGCTGTTTCTTGCATTCCACTTGATAACTCTTCTGTAATATCTGATACTTGTCCTATACTAAATTGTAAATCATCTAATAATTTTTTTACATCCTTAATACCTTTAACAGATTCTTGTGATTCAATTGATGTAATTTCAATAGACTCTTGAATGGCTTTTTTCATTCTATCTAACGATTGTGCTACCATTGATACTTCATCTTTCCCTTGAAGATATTCTTCTGAAACATCCTCACTAAAATTTCCAGTAGCAAGTAAATCTACATAACAAATTAATCTTTTTAAATCAGTATTTATTAATTTTATTACTATAATACTTAATATGATAGCAACTATTATAGATATAAACGTTATTATTCCTGTCCTATTTAATGTACTTACATAATTTTTTTCACTTTTATTATAAAAGTCTTGTGATTTATTTATTACTAAAGTATCTAATTCTTGAATATTTTTTGTAAGTCCCCCTAATATGTTTGGTCCATATTTTTCACCATATTCTTCTCCCTCAACTTGTCCTTTTGTATCTATAATACTTGTAACGTTTTCACTAAATTTTTCATATTTCGAAACAAAATCCCCTATATTATTAGCATATTGTTTTTCCTTTTCGCTTATATTGCAATTGGAATATTGCTGTAACTTTTCTTTAATTTCTTGAAACTTTTTATGCATTTCTTCTTTTTTAGCTTGTTTTTTCTCCGCTGTGTATACATTCATAAGCATAATATAATCTTTTAGATCTATTCTTACACCCTGTACTTTGAATTTTATATCACCTATGTATGAAACAGGTAACAGCCCTTCTTTATAAACTGTATTAACAGTCTTATATTCTTTCGTAAAACTGCTAACTCCTTGACCTGTAACTAAAAACATAAAAAAGTTCAATACTATAACTATAAAAGTTACTTTTTGCCATATTTTCATTTTCTTTATAAAGTTCATAATTAAGCCTCCTATTTATGTTTTGTCATTTTTTTGAAAATAATATACTCTCAATCATTATATCTCACATTTTTACCATTTTCTATATTTTTTTCATTATTTATATATATTTTGTTATTTATTCTTATATTGTGATTATCGGTATATAATTTACAATATCAATATAAATTTAATCATAATTTTTGTTTTAAATTCATTTAAAATTTTTTTATTTTCGCAAAAGTTTTCATATTTTTACTAATTATGCTATTATATCATTGTAATTTATTTTTACAAATTATAAATTTTGTATATTATTTTGAAAGGAGCTTTTTCATGCCAAATCTAGATTTAAATTTAGAAAATTTATCAACTTTAAAATGGCCTCCTACTAATAAAGAACTAGAACAAGAAGGTTTTATTCAACGTGAAATTTCAAAAGAACCAACAACACAAAGAGGCAAAAAAATAAAACAACGTCTTTTAGAAGCTCGTTGTATGCTAGATCCAGAATTCAGTATCTTGTATACAGAAGAATGGAAAAAATCCGAAGGAGAACCTCTTTTAATTCGTCGTGCTCGTTCATATAAATATGCTATTGAAAATATAACTCCCATAATTTTACCTGATGAACTTATTACCATGCAAAAAACTAGATATATGCGTGGTGCTCCTGTTTATCTACAATATAGTCAAAAATTCTATCCACATATGATATCTAATGCTGAGCATCCTGATGATGATGTTTATGACGTTGGAATGGGTGGAGGCCGTAAACACGAAGATGGTAAAGGCTTAATACAAATGGGTATATTCGGTATGAAAGAAGAAGATGCCGCCCCTTTAATGGATTGTTGTAAATATTGGGATGGAAAGTGTATTGAAGACGAGTCTTTAAAATTTTTGAAAGAAACTATGCCTGAATATAATGATTTAGATAACGCTTTTAAAGCTGTTCTATATCCTCCAAGTGTTATTTCTATTATGGAGGGACGTTGGGTTCCAGCATATGATATAGCTGTTGAAAAAGGACTAGAAAGCGTTATTGAAGAATGTAAAAAAAATATAAAAAATACATTGCCAACAACTCGTGAAATTGCAGAAAAAGTAATCTTTTGGAGAGCTACTATACTAGTATGCGAAGGTGTTATGAATTGGGCTAAAAATTATGCAAATAAAGCTCTTGATATGGCATCTAAAGAATCAGATTCTCAAAGAAAAAAGGAACTTCTAAAAATGTCAGAAGCATTAAATCATGTTCCTGCAAAACCTGCTAGAACTTTTTATGAAGGATTACAAGCTGCATGGACATCCCATATTGCCATTGCTTTAGATGGTCCTATAGTTGGATTATCTCCTGGACGTTGGGGACAATTACTTTATCCTCTTTACAAAAAAGATTTAAAAGAAGGTAAAATAACAAGAGAAGAAGCTTTAGAGTTAATGGAACTTATAAGAGTAAAATTTTCAAGTGAAGAATACGTTTCTCCTCGTAGTTGGGAAGCATTAGCATCTGGAAATTTATTTCAACACATGGTAGTTGGTGGCATAGATAGTAATGGTAAATGCTCTGATAATGAACTTGAAGAAATTATCTTAGAAGCTGGCACAAGTATGCAAACGATTCAACCTACTCTTGGAATTATGTTTAACTCAAAAACTAGTAATAAATTATTAATGAAAGCCGCTGAATGTACAAAAACAGGTTCTGGATACCCAGCTTGGTTTAATAATGAAAAATGTATTGAACATTTACTACAAAATCATAGAGAAGAAGGAATAACAATAGAAGATGCTCGAGATGTTGCCATTGGTGGTTGTGTTGAAATGCAAATGCAAGGTAATTGTCATGGTATATGCCATCCTGCATTCTTCAACGAAGTTAAATGTCTTGAAATAGTCTTAAATGACGGAATAGATCCAAGAACAGGTATACGTTGTTTCGAGTCTCTTGGAAAATTTGATACATTTCAAGATTTGTGGAATGCTTGGTGCAGGGTAGAAGAAAAATATTTAAAAGTATATATGCATTATTGGAATTATGTATTAGCTGTGCATAGAGAAATCAATCCTCTTGTAATGGGCTCTGTACTTGTTAAGGATTGCGTAAAAAAAGGTAAACCTCTTGACTCTAATGGTGCTCGTTATAATAAAACAGTCACATTATTAAATTCAGGTATGGTTAACGTAGCAAATTCTCTTGCAGCTATAAAAAAACTTGTATACGAGGATAAAAAATACTCTATAACAGAAATAAAAGAAGCTATTCAGAATAATTTTGGATTTGAATCAGCCGATACAACTGGTAATTTTTCAATGTTAGAACAACAACGCATTAACGATACTTATAAAAAGCTTCATAAAAATTTATTAAATTCACCTAAATTCGGAAATGATGATGATTATGTTGATGATTTATTTGTTAAACTTTGGAATCACTATAATTCAACATGTCTATCTGAAACAACTTATTTGGGACTACAATGGATACCAGCCGCGCTATCCATCTCTGCTCATGGTCCTTTTGGACGTGTATGTGGCGCAACCCCAGATGGAAGAGTGGCAGGCGTAAGTTTAACTGATGGTATTTTATCAGCAACTCCTGGTACAGATGTAAATGGTCCTATTGCTTTATTAAATTCAGGAATTAAACTAGATTCTGTTAAAATGCGTAGTGTACAATTAAATATGAAACTTCATCCAGATGCCATTAAAAATCTAGATGGTTCTAAAAAATTAATAGATTTAATAAGAACATACTTTGAACAAGGTGGATATCATATTCAGTTTAATATAGTTGATTCTAAAATGCTGCGTGATGCTCAAAAAAATCCTGATAATTATAGAGATTTAATTGTTCGTGTTGCTGGTTTCAGTGCTTACTGGGTAGAACTTGCAAAACCAATTCAAGATGAAATAATTGCACGTACGGAATATAACTCAACAGGATTTTAAGCTTTAATTTTAGGGGGATATATCACCTCCTAATTATTAATTTGGAGGTAAAATACATGATAGACTTTAATAAAATAGGTACTGTATTTGATATTCAAAGTTTTTCTCTTCATGATGGTCCAGGCATAAGAACTTTAATATTTTTAAAAGGTTGTCCCTTGAAATGTCTTTGGTGTGCTAATCCAGAAGGTCAAAATTTATATCCTGAAATATTTTATGATTCAAACAACTGCTTAGGTTGTCTTGAATGTGTTAAAAATTGTACCATGAAATCTATATCTTATACTAAAGATTCTAACAATAATATCACTATTAAAATTACTAGAGATATTTGTTCTAAATGCAAAACTTATGAATGTACTAATGCCTGTTATAATAATGCACTCAAAGTTTCTGGAAAAAATATGAGTATAACAGAAATTATGAAAATAATAAAAAGAGACCTTCCTTATTACCGAAATGAAGGAGGAATAACTCTTTCTGGTGGAGATCCTACTACATTTCAAAGTTCATTTGCTTTAGAACTTTTAAAAGCATGTAAGGATGAATTTATAAATACCGCTATTGAAACTTCTATGAGCACTAACACTGAAATTATAAAAACATTTATACCCGTTACTGATATATTTTTAGCAGATATAAAACACATGGACACTAATAAACATAAAAAGCTCACTGGAGTTTCCAATTTCCTTATCTTAAAAAATATATCATTAGTATCTAAATATAAACCTATTCTTGTAAGAATACCAATAATACCAGGTTTTAATGATGATGATGAAAACATTATTAGCACAGCTAACTTTTGCAAAGCTAATAATATATCGAGAATAAACATTTTACCATATCATAAACTTGGTAAATCAAAATATAGACAACTAAATATAGATTATAAACTTAATAATGTGTTAACACCTAATACTGATAAAATGAATCATATAAAGAATTTAATAGAAGACGTTGGTATAATTTGTATTATATGATAAATTAGAGTTATTAAAACATTATTCTTTGTTCTAATAACTCTAATCTAATTTATTTATATTTTAAATTTAGAAACAGATTCTAATAACTTCTTAAAACTTTCTTTAGTAGCTTCAGATGTACTTAAAACCTCAAAAGCTTTGTCTGAAGTATCGCCTATTCTTTGAGCTATATCTACCGTTCCATTAGCTCCTTCATTAGCCGCTACACTTATACTATTTATTACTTCTACAATATTTCTTATAAAATTTAATAGCCCTTCAGAAGTAACATCTAATTCTTTAGAAAATTCATTATAATATGATGCATCTTTACTATATTCTTCACACGTAGATATCATTCTGTTATATGCATCTACAAGTCCGTTTTCTATAAATTCTAATACTTCTTTTGAATTATTAGAAAGATTCTCTACAGAACTTACAACTTGATTAGTTATTTCTTGTATTTCAGTAACTGTTTGATTTGATTGTTCGGCAAGTTTTCTAATTTCTTCTGCAACTACAGCAAATCCTTTTCCTACTTCTCCAGCCCTTGCAGCTTCTATTGCTGCATTTAAAGCTAACAAGTTAGTTTGAGATGTTATTTCAAGTATTGCATCTGATAATATACCTATTTTTTCAATTGATTTTGAATCATGTATAGCTTTTCTTAACTTTTTATCTATATTCTGTCTTATGTCTATAGCATTCTTCTGAGAATCTAAAGCTTCATTTTTTATTTTTTCAGCTTTTTCTAATATAATATTAGCACTATTTGCCCCTTCTTTTGCTTTATTGGCAATTAAAGTTACATTTTGCTCTATTTCTTGAGATGTTGCAGTCATCTCTTGAGCTGAAGCCGCAGTTTCTTCCATACCACTTGAAAGCTCCTCGGTAGTTGAAGATACTTGTTCTATATTAAATTTAAGTTCATCCATAAGTTTATCAGCTGACTCTATATTTTTCATAGAAGTTTTAGTTTCATCTATTGTCATATTTATAGAATCTTTTATAGATAATCTCATTTTGTTTATTGTTTTTACCATTATACTAACTTCATCTTTACCATTAATATATTTTGGGGAAATATCCTCACTAAAATCTCCTGTTGCTAATGTTTCTATATATTTTACTAAATCATTTATAGCTTTATTTATAAGTTTTACTACCAAACAACTTATAACAATAGATATTATTATAGCTATAATAACTATTAATCCCGTTCTTTTCATAGTAGAACTATAATCGATTTCACTATTTCTTGAAAAATTTTGTGATTTATCAAGTATAATAGTGTCTACTTTTTTTATATCTTTTAATAAATCATCCATGATTTTATTTCCATTTTTCTCTCCATATTTTATTGCTTCAGCTTGTCCATTAGTTTCTACAACATTTATAATTTCATTACAAAATTTTTCATAATCATTAATTTCATTTTGAATTTTTAATACAAAAGCCTTTTCTTCATCACTCAGGTTAAATTTTTGATATTGTCCCACTTGATCTTTTATATATTTAAAATGATTATTTATATTATCTTTTTTCTGTTGTTTTTGTTCAGTTGTATATTGCCCTAGAAATATAATATAATCCTTAATATCAGAACGTATACCTTGTATATCAAATTTTATATCTCCCATAGAATATATCGGAAGCAACATATCATTATACATAACATTAAGCGTTTTATATTCTTTTTTATAACTGTTGACACCTAACCCTGTTACTAGTAGCATAAAAAAATTGACTATTATAACGATAGTCATAACCTTTTTTCCTATACTCATACTTCTTAAAAAGTTCATCATGAAGCCCTCCTAATTGTTTTATCTAAATTTGTTATAGTATACATTATTAATATTATATATAACTTTTTTCCATTTTTCTATATACTTTAACAAATTGTACAATTTTCTATACATATTTTATATATTTTTATCAAAACACGTATTTTTTTAAATTTATTAGTTTTTAAAACAAAAAAACATCTGACATAAGTCAGATGCTCTTAACCTATTTTATTTTAACATCTAAGTTTGCTTCTAGCTGATAATCTACTTGCCCAAAATTCTGAATCAAAATACAAAATTTTTGCTGGATCTTTTTCAAGTTCTTCTATTAATGAAGAATTATTAACAATATCACTAGCTTTATCTTTTGCATAATTATATTTTTCTATTAAAGAATTTATTACATAGTTTTTCATCTGCTCTTTTTCTTGTGAAGATAATATCATTCAATATTCACCTCTTGTTAATTTTTTATCATTTTTAATTACATTATATGTTTTTTATAATTTTATAACAATGTACCATTTTTGTTGTTAATATATAAAAAGAATACATTATTTTGAATTTAGAACCTTTACATTTCTTTTCTCTTATATTATTAAAATTATTTTTCCCTAAATAAAAAAAATAATTCCCTAAATTATTTTTTTAGGAAATTATTTAATATGTTAATTATTTTAAGCTTGTGCTGGAGCTATATCTCCTGAGCAACAATTTTCTTCATTCATTTCTTTTTCTGCAATTATATCTTCAATTAACTCCTTTGTTTCCATTAATTCTTCTAAAGACATATTATTGTAGTTTTTTGAAGCACTGTTTGATATATTAATTCCTTGTTTTTTTAAAAATGAATCTACTTGTGATTGATTTTTTTTATATACATAGTAACCTACTGCACAAACCCCAACTCCTATTAATATCCCTTTTACATGATCCCTATTCATATTCATAACTTGTAACATGATATTTCCTCCTTTTTATATATAAAATTATTAAAAATTAATTAATGTACTAAAAAACCCTTACAATTGTCTCTATCTTTTAAGAAAAATCTATTTCCACAAGGAACTATATTTTTTTCATTTAACAGAAACAAGTTTCTCCCATAATTTAAATTCTGATTTTCTATGGACTTAAATATAAATCCTTTTATGAAATCTACTTTTTGCATCGTATCTTCACATGTATTAACAGCTATTGTATAGTAAGCCTCATCATTTGAATTACAAATTTCGTTTATTTTTAACTCAACATTATCATAATAAGGCTTTATTATATGTCTACCAAATGTAGTAAGCCAAGTTATTATAGATGGTCTTAAAAATTTACCTTCTCCTATAGAATTTATTAAATACATCACAGAGACTACTTCTGGATCAAAAGCTCCTTTTGTATTAATTTCTAAATATGCATGTTCTATAGTAGCTCCTATAGTTGTACTTACAGCTACCCAATTTAATAATTTTTGAATAGTTGTATTTGAAACTAAAATTTTTGATATTGCTGATATACAAATTGCCCCTAATGAATATCTAGCTGATGCTGGCATATCCCTACTAGGCGTATCAGATGTTAGTTTTATAGGAACCATTCCATATTGTTTAGAATAAAAAACTGATAATGTGATTATTAACTCTTCCATAGAAATTTTATTTGTATTAAAATATATAACTATAGATTTTGTTATATTATTATACTTAAATGACTCTAACCCGTCTCTTTTCTCCATAGCCACAATAACTTCTTCCACACTTCTAAGGGGATGAGATAACTTAACTCTAATTCTGTTATTTAATCGATGAACTATAATTATAGTTGGTTGATTCATTTTTATTTGCCCCTTTCCATATCATAAAAAAGCAATCTTAAAGAATTAGAAACCACAAATATAGTACTAGAATTATGTAATACCGCTCCCCAGAAAACTGGAAGTACTCCTGCTGCACTTAATAATAATCCTAAACTATTTATACTTACAACTAGTCCAAAATTTTGTTTTACTATTTTCATAGTATTTTTAGATAGATTTTTTACACTTGGAATCAACATAGGTTCATCTGATTGAATAGTTATATCTGATGCTTCCATTGCTGCATCAGTTGTTCCTCCACCTAAAGCTATTCCAACATCTGCATATGCTAATGCAGGAGCATCATTTATACCATCTCCAACCATAACTACTTTTGATCCCTTAGATTGAAGTTTTAGCACAGTTTTTGCTTTATCTTCTGGCAATAATTCTGCTTCATATCCATCTACTCCAACTTTGTTTGCTACAATTTCTGCTTGTTCCTTTAGATCTCCAGTAAGAAGCATGATATCATTAATACCTTGATATCTTAAATTATTTAATGACTTTTTCATATTAAATCTCATTTTATCTTGTATTCCTAAAATACCAATTAAATTTTCATTTACAGCTATATAAATTATGCTTTCACCTTTAGATAAAAGAACCTCTTCCTTATTATAAATTATATCTGTATCTATGTTATTTTCTTTCATAAATATTTTACTACCAACTCTAACTATATTATCTTCTACTTGTGTTTCTATTCCTCTTGAGATATGTATTATAACTTCTCCATGAGGTGGAACCGTAAATCCTTCTTTTCTAAGCTTAGATAATACAGCAATTGCCATAGGATGCTTTGATGTTTCTTCTGCGGCTCCTGCCATTTCTATCAAATACTGCTTAGTAATTTCATCATTTGCTGGAACTACACTTACTATTTGAGGCTTTCCTTCAGTTAAAGTTCCTGTCTTATCTAATATAAGAGTATCTGAACTTGCTAAAGCTTCTATATAATTTCCACCTTTAATAAGTACACCGTTTTTTACTGATGTATTAATTGCAGCAGAAAAAGCTGTTGCTGTTGATAATTTAATTCCACATGAATAATCTATAACTAACATATTTAAAGCTCTAGTTGCACTTTTAGTTACCCAATAAGTTACCCCTGCAAATAAGAAATTAAATGGTACAAGATAACTTGAGAATTTATCTGCATAATCTTGTATTGGAGCCTTCTTGCAAGCTGCATCTTCTACAAGATGAATTATTCTTGATACAACTGTATCATCTCCTACCTTCTCTGTGTCTACAGTTATTGTTCCATTCTTAACTACTGTTCCAGCAAAAACATGACTTCCTTCCCTTTTTATCGCAGGCATAAATTCACCGGTAACGGCAGCTTCTTCTACAACTGCTTCTCCTGATACAATCTTTCCATCTATGCAAATTTTCTCTCCGGTATGAATAACAACTAAATCACCTTTTTGAACTTTTTCAATCTTAACTTTTTCAATTTTTTGATCATTCAACTGTTTCCAAACATATTCTTCATTTAGTTCAAGCATATTTTTTATAGAATCTCTTGTCTTTTCCATAGTATAAGATGTCAAAAGTTCCGCTATATCAGATAAAAGTGTTATAGTAAGGGCTGATGAATCCTTACCTAAAAGTAGACTTGTAACAATTGATGTTACTGTTAATGTATCTGCATTAGGTCTTAAATTTTTGAACAGACATCCAATTCCACTTTTAAATAAAGGTAATGTTAAATATAGGCTCGTAATTGCTGGTATACTAGTAAATTTCTTATACATACTATTAGTTGGATTTAATATACCCTTATTTTTTCTAATTAAGGAATATATTAAAGCTCCAGATGTAATAGCAAGTCTTTTTACTATACTTGATACAGCTTCTTCTTTATGACCTCTTTCATATTGAAGTTCCTTTGCTATGTCTTCCCTTTCTGCTTTATATGCAAATAATGAGTATTCAGAAAGACATCCTTCTACAATCTCTATAACTTCTTGTTGCTCAATTGCAGATATATCATAATAAATTAATATATTTTTAGTTAATATATTAATTTTTATATCCTTTATGTATTTTACTCTCTTAATTCTCTCATATATTTTAAGTTTATAATTCCCTAAATATAATAACGCACGACATCCTATACGTATTCTCCCTGGTATACTGTGCAATACATCACATCTTAACAATGGAGTTTTTTTTCTTAATATCATATATATCACCCATACACATTTTATTTATATTTTTTTACCTTATCATTTAATTCTTGCTCTAATGTTTCAACTACAAAATCTAAATTGTTTTCAGCATATTTTTCTATAAATTTTAAGTTTTTAATACTAATATCTACTATATCCTCTATCCATCCTAAAATCTTCTTTTCATAAACTTTATGAGTATCATAAGTAATTAATGCAGTACCAATAACATAGTTAAAAGATACCTCATTTACTCCATCTAAAATTTTAATTGCTTTTATTATAAAATCATCATATTTTCTAAACTCTTCTGGAACATTTCCTATATTAGGTAACTTTAATCTTATTCTTCCTGGTATACTGTGTATAATCTTAATTTTCTTTAAATGCTTTACTATATAAAGTTTTATATTAAACACGCCTTGTCCCCCTTAATGTTTTATGCTTGTATATGCCCACCATATATAGTTTAATCCAGGCAACGCTACATTCATTTTATTTTTGTTTTTAAGCGTATATACTCCTAAAATAATCAATGACAATGTTATAATTGTTTTTCCATCAATAACACCTTGAGTTTTATCATATATTGCTAAATTAATGCTATCTTTTAAATTTACAATTTCTTTTTTTAATATAGGCACAGGTTCCTTTCCTATTTCATTCTCTAAATTCATAAGTTTTAATAAAACTCCTATTAAAAGCATAGGTTCTATTTCTTCTTGTTTATAATTAATTAGTAGACTTCCTGTTATAGTGTTTATATCTACATTATTTATAGCTGATATTCTATTTATCTGCTGTAAAACCTGTTCCTTAAGCTCTTGATTCCCTTTTAAAATAGGGGCATAAAATCTAATTCTTCCTGGTAAGCCGTGTTTTAATTCTAATACTCCTCTAAAATTGGGTATATTACTTAATTTATTTTTTAATTTATTATTTTTTTCATGCTTGTTATTTAACATATTGATTCCCAAAGAAATCAATAAAAATTTTAATATACTACTATTCATTTCACTCCTCCATGATATATTTTTATGTTTTGGATTTTATTCATTATTCTATCACATATTGAATATTTTGCAATATTTTATTTTAAACTGTCGATTAGTACATATTTTTCTTTTATGAATGAAAAAAGAACTTTTATAAATAATTTTTATAAAAGTTCTTTTTATATATTCATTAAGCTATTTATATAAATACTTTCTAGTCATTGGTAATTTATTATTTAAGCCTTTTGTAACTAAAAATTGATGTATATCTATTACACCATAATGAAATGATGCAGCACATGAATTTAAATATAATCTCCACATTCTAATAAATTTTTCATCTTTCATCTTTTTTACTTCTTGTAAATTATCCTCAAAATTTTTAGCCCAACATTCCAAAGTTTTACTATAATGAAGCCTCAAACTTTCTGCATCTACTAAATGTAGATTGTTCTCAGCCATATTATATACTAACTCTCTTATTGATGGAATGTATCCTCCAGGAAATACGTGTCGTTTAATCCACTCATTAGCCTCACCTTCAATTTGAGCTGTGATACAATGTAATAGACTAACTCCTTCATCTTCTAGCAATTTACTAACATCCTCTATAAATTCAGGTATATTTTTTCTTCCTACGTGTTCTATCATTCCAACACTTACTATTCTATTAAATTTCTTATGTTCCTTTATTAGTTCCCTATAATCCATTAATTTAACTTCTACTAAATCCTCTAGATTATTTTCCTTTATTCTTTTGTTAGCCTTTTCTACTTGTTCCTCACTTAGAGTTATTCCTGTAGCTTTAACACCGTATTCTTTAGCAGCATCTATTATAAGTTCTCCCCATCCACAACCTATATCAAGAAGTGTATCTCCCTTATTTAAGTTCAACTTTTTTAAAATATAGCTTACCTTATTTCTTTGAGCATCATATAAAGAATCATCATTGTTTTTAAAATAAGCACATGAATAACTCATGGTTTTATCTAACCATAAACTATAAAAATCATTACCTAAATCATAATGATACTGTATATCTTTTTTATTTTGCTTAATGGAATGTCTAGTTACAGTATATAGTTTTGAAAATAGCGAAGCTTTATGTAAAAAACTGTCTTTGTTTTTATATATAGATTCAATTATTTCTTGAATATTTCCTTGAAAATCAATTATATTATCCATATAAGCTTCGCCTAATGTTAGAAATGGATCTTTAATAATATCTTTTTCTGATATATGTTCATTTATTAATATTTTAAATTTACTTTCACCTTCACCAAACTTCTCTATAGTACCATCCCAATATTGAACTTCACAAGTTTCTGAAAATAGACCTTTTAAAAATTTATTTAAAAAGAATTTGCCCATATTTAATTTCTCCTTGTTATTTACTTAAAATATACTTTCATGTATATTATTCTCTTAAAGCATATTTTTATACATAACTTGGAAACCTTTATTTTTAAATTTTATTATCTCTTAAATAATATATTCTATCTGTTATAAACATGGCTTCTTCTTCATCATGAGTAACTAATATAACAGTTTTTTTATCCTCTTTCCATGTTTTCAAAAACTTTCTTATTATATCTTTTTTAAGTTCAGAATCTAATCCTTTAAAAGGCTCATCCATTAATAATATTTCACTTTTATAAGCTAAAGCTCTTGCAATAGATACTCTTCTTTTCATTCCGCCACTTAGTTCACTTGGAAACTTGTATTTATATTCCTCCAATTTAACCAATTTCAAGTACTTCATAATAATATTATCTATATGATTTTTATTTATAGTAGATTTTAATACAAAAGCTATATTATCATAAACATTTAACCATGAAATAAGTCTATCTTCTTGAAATATGTATGAAATTTTATCTCCTATTAATAACACTTCTCCACTATTTTGTTTTTCTATTCCACTTATAATATTTAATAAAGTAGTTTTTCCACACCCTGAAGGTCCTAAAATTACATTTATAGTATTTTTTTCAAAGATAATATTTAAATTTTTTAAAACTTCATACTTTCCATACTTCTTATGTATATTTGCTAATTTAACCCCATACTCATTTAACTTTTCATTCATAGAAACTCCTTAAAATTTATTTCTTTTATTTACATAATATCTAAATATCAATTCAAATAATAAACTTAACATAACAACAATTATTGTCCATGCAAAAAGCTCTTCAGTTTCTAAAGTGGTTTTTGAATTTAAGAGATTTAATCCTATAGAATATTTCGGAGTACTTAAAACTTCAGATGTAACTGATACCTTCCATGCTAATCCTAAACACATTAATATACTAGAAATGGCATAACTCCTTATTGATGGGATATAAAATTCTCTTATTAAATATCTTTTCTTAACTTTATACATTTTTGCCATCTGTATTAACTTTATATCTGAGGATTTTATTCCTTCTATAATATTTGTATATATTATTGGAAAACAAATAAGTATAGTAGTAAATATAGATACATTACTAGCTTTAAACCAAACAAGAGCAATTATTATTATAGACATAATCGGAGTAGCCTTTATAGTCGTTATAATGGGTATTAAAACTTCCTCTAAACTCCTATTTAATCCCGAAAATATTCCCAATAACATTCCTAATAATATAGATATTAAAAGCCCTAATATAACTCTTATGATACTATTTGCTATGCATCTCCAAAAATATTCTTGTAAAATAAGTTCATATAATGATTTAAAAACCCTATTTGGAGATGGAAATAAAATTTGGTTATTAATAAAAAGGGAGAAAATCTCCCAAACTAATAACCAAAATATTAATATTAATGTTTTTTTACTTGCTTTCGTAATAGAATCCTGCATCTGGTATTTTACCCCCAATTGATTTTGGATTGTTTTTAAATAATACCTTATAAAACTCTTGTAAATCTTTTTTAGCATCTTGTGAATTAATAAATACTATATTACACTTTGGAATTGCTAATTCTGCAATTTTTAACTTTGGTACAATTGCATACTTTTCTATAAGCTTTGATGCTTGTTCTTTATTTTTGTTTGTAAATTCAATAGACGCTTTATATCTATTTAAAAATTCATCTACGTTCTTTTTATTATTTTCAATATAATCTTTTCTGAATATTATAGTACCCATTACTAATTTGTTATGATCTTTTGATTCTTTTTCCCATTCATTTGTTAAATTAATTGGAACATTAAGATTCTTATTTTTCATTTTTGCTATAGTAATAAATGGTTCAGGTAATACAGCTATTTTAACTTTATTAGAAACTATAGATGCTGCCAAATCAGTATGCTGCATGTTATATTCTATATTTACATCTTTACTAGGATTTAATCCATTTTTATTAAGTATATAATTTAATATGAATTCAGGTGTAGCTCCTTTACCACTTGAATATATCGTTTTGCCTTTTAAGTCTTTTATATTTTTTATTGTATTTCCATTTTCAACAACATATAAAACGCCCAATGTATTTACTCCAGCTAACTGTATAGTTCCCTTCATTTTATTATATAATATAGCAGCTAAATTAGATGGTATAGTCGCTGCATCAAATTCACCATTTACAATTTTAGATACTATTTGATCTGGTGAATCAAATAAAGAAATATCATAATCATTTTTATTTTCTTCCATCAGTTTTACCATCCCCATACCTGTAGGTCCTTTTAATGTAGCTATCTTTATCTTTTCTTTTACCTTTATACTATCTTTATTATTTTCAACATTGCTATTAGAACATCCTACAAAAAATACGCTTACAAAAGCAACTAATAATATGAGTATTGATTTAAATCTATTTTTCATAATTTTACCTCCTTATATAACTTATTATATTCCTTTTAAATGACTTTTCAATTCTTAATGCTTAATATAAAAATAATTCTCTGGACAAGTTTTCATCCAGAGAATTATTTTAGATTATACACACTTAAGAGAATTTAAGTTTTTATAGGTAATTCTTTTATTTTATATATAGATTTTTTATACTTTTTATTATGGTAGATTTATCAGTATTATGCTTTTGCTAATGTTTCTCCTAGCTCTTTGCATTTTTCTAGCCCTTCATCATCAGGAGTATTATTTATTATTAAGCAATCATCTACTATGTTTGCTCCATATCCTGTCATTCTTTCTTCCCATTCTTCCATCCATTCTCCATTGCCCCAGCCATAAGAGCCGAATAATACAAGTTTTTTACCTTTAACTGCTGCTGAAATTGAATCTACAAATGGTTCCATTTCTGCTTCTTCTAATTGTTCTGCTCCCATTGATGGACAACCAAGTGCAACAGCATCAGCTTTTTCTATATCTTCAACCTTTGCTTCACTTACATTCATTATTCTAACATTTACATCATCAATCTTTGCTCCTTCTGCTAAGGCATTTGCCATTGACTCCGTATTTCCAGTTCCACTCCAATAAACAACAACTAATTCTTTCATGTTGATCCTCCTTATTGATATTGATTATCATTTTCATATTTATTATATTATTAATTGTTTCCTTTGTCAATGACATATTGTAATAGTCATAATATTCTAATTATTTTTAGAAATAAAAAAGATACATGCGTCAACATATATCTTTTAAACTACTATTAAGCTAATTTATCTATATATTTATCTATACATTCAACTAATTGTCCTATCTCCGGTTTACTAAGTTGTTCATCTGCACCAACTTCTTCTCCTTTATGTTTTAATTCATCAGTAATCAAAGAAGAGAATATTATAACAGGTAAATTGTGTAAAATAGGATGTTCCTTAATCTTTCTTGTCAATGTATGACCATCCATTTGTGGCATTTCTATATCAGTAATTAATAATTGAACATAATCTGTAAATTTTTCCTTTTTGCTTTTAGCCAAATCATATAAATAATTTAATGCCTGTTTTCCATCATTAAAAACTCTTAAATTTTTAAAACCAGCTTTAGTTAATGTATCTTTTAATAGCTTTCTTATTAAAGCTGAATCATCAGCTAATATAATTTTAATATTTGATCTATCCTTATATTCTATGTTAATAACTTTTTCTTCACTAATGCCTGCACTTGGATTTATATCTGTAACTATTTTTTCAAAGTCTAGTAATAAAATTATTTCTTTATTTAGAAGAATATTTCCTGTTACTAATGAGCTTGTTGACATATCATCTGGTTTTACTATACTTTCCCACTTAATACGATGAACTGCAACAATATCATCTATATTAAATGATACTTTTATTTGATTAAATTCACATATTATTACCTTGCTTTTATTTTTAGGACTTTTTTTCCCATCTAAAATATATTTTAGATCTATTAATGTTATTATTTCATTTCTACACAAAATCAATCCAGCAATTGCCGGATGTGCATCTGGAAGTTCTGTAAGATTATCTACTTCAACAACTTCTTTTACCTTTATAACATTTATTGCATAGTGCTTATTATTTATAACAAATTCTAATATTTCTAGCTCCCCTGTTCCTGACTTGAGCAATATTCCATTATCCATAACACTCACTCCTTCTAAAAACAATTTATAATTGTTTTTTAATTTTATTACATATTTAACTTTTATAGTATTATAATTCTATATTTTACGGTATAAAAGTACATTTTATATTATAATTACATAATACATATTTATTTGCTATTTTTCAACCTAGTAAAAGAACTAAAAACCTCCCATAACTTGAGATGTTTTTAGTTCTTTATTAAACAATACACCCTATTTTATTATTTAAAAATTCTACAAATATGTTTTTAGTAAACTTATTATAATATACATTTTCACACAAATTATAAAATTGATTTTTAGAAAGTCCTATATCTTCTTCTACAACTTCTATAAAGTCTTCATTTTTTATTATAAAATCTGCAATCTCACTTGGATTTGAAAAAACATTTATATATAATATATTTTTTTCATTATTCCACATATTATTGAATTTATAACAAAACTCCTTAATTGTATTTATATATAGTTCTTCTCTATCCCAATAACTTATTAATTCATTTAAATTTTGCTCCATAATATTTACAATGGATTCATTGTATCCTGTTTTTTTTATATATTCTATAAATTCCTCTGTGGAGCATATAGGCATAAATATATCATCATCATTATCAGAATTTACAATATAAAAAAAAGCGGTAGGTAGGTATATATATTGCATGAAGCCTAATAATGATTTTATATCAGGATAACAAGCCCAATTATTATCCAATGTATTTTTATCATAATCTAATATTGTAGTATTTATATATATACTCTTTTGTAAATCAAGGGTATTCATAATACTACATTTCCATACTTCCTTTTTATTAGAAAGTACATTTTCCCAATAATAATTATTATTATACTTATAACTCATCTCCCCACACCCTAATTAAAATTAAATTATTTAGAATATAATTCAACTACAGCAACTTCATTTACTTCTATAGGAAGCTCATCTCTCTCTGGTAATCTTAATAATTTTCCACTAAAGTCATTATAATTTTTTTCTATATATGGCAATTCAAAAGTTTTTAATTCTAAGAAATTATCTGAGAATATTTGATTTTTTGTATATTTATCTTTAAGTTTAACTATATCTCCTACTTTAACTTCATAAGACGGAATATCCACTTTTTTTCCATTAACTAATATATGTCCGTGATTTACCATCTGTCTTGCTTGACGAATGGAGTTTGCAAATCCTATTCTATATACAATATTATCTAACCTGCACTCTAATAGCTTAAGTAAAACCTCACCTGTAACATCTTTTGATTTCATAGCCTTTTCAACATATCTTCTAAATTGTTTTTCCATAACTCCATAATAAGCTCTTATTTTCTGTTTTTCTAAAAGTTGAATACCATAATCTGATATTTTCTTGTTTCTATTAGCTTTTGTACTTTCAGCCCTTTTCATTGCCTTGGGATGTCCATATATATTTACTCCTAATCTTCTGCTCAATTTAAATCTAGGTTGTCTCATTTTTGCCATTTTCTAATTCCTCCTTAAGCTGTATTTGTAATAATAATAATTTTTGCATGATAAGTTAAAATTATTATAACACATATCGATAATGATTATCAATATCAATATCGATAACTTTTTTACTTTATTTAGTATATGTAAATAATTAAAAGACACTCTAAAATTTTAGAATGTCTTTTATAATAACTTATAACATAAATTTATCTATACTTTGTTTAAGTTTTTGAGATAAACTATTTAATTCCTCTACTAATTCTTTAGTATAATCCATTTTTTCCTTTACTTCAGCTGTAGATGCATATATTTCTTCTGACGAACCCGATATTTCCTCTGTAAGTGAAAGTACTGAATTCATTGACGTACTTACTGCATCTTTTTCCTTATAAACACCTTCTATTTTGCTCACATTTTTACCTATCTTCTGAGGCATACTTTGCATAAAACGAATTACTTTTGATAAAATTTTCCTAGTTTCATTTATAGTACCTATTTGACTTTGAGCTACATCACTAGATTTTTCTATACTATTTGCAGAAATACTAATAGCATTTATAAGTTCTTCTATTAAAATATTTATTTTTTTCACAGCATTTGAAGTTTCTCCAGATAGCTTTTTTATTTCATCAGCTACTACTGAAAATCCTTTTCCTGCTTCACCCGCTCTTGCAGATTCTATAGAAGCATTTAATGCCAATAAATTTATTTGATTTGAAATTTGTTCTATTGTTTCAACTATACCTATTATATCATTAGATTTTTGTAATAAAGCTTGTATATTTTGTGTAGTCTCATTAGAAACTATTATATTTTCCTCACTTTTTGTTTCTAAACCTGTCAATATATTTATTATATTTTCATTTAACTTATTTGCATTTGATGCTTCATTATTTATATTTATACTATTTTCTCTAATAGAATCTATATTATCTGCTAAAAATTGCATACTATTAAAACTATTTTGCATCTCTTTAGTAGAATTACTTATAGAATAAGTTATCTCTTCCATAGCTTGTTTAATATTATTAGAATTTTCAAGTGTTACATTAGTAGATGAGTTTATAACTCCTGCTTTTTCTTCTAAGGTATTAGATATTAGTTTTATATCAAGAATCATTGATTTTATTTTTTCTACCATATTATTAAATACTTTACCTATATATCCTATTTCATCCTCGTTCGTTATATTGATTTTAACATCTATATCTCCCTTTGATACCTTCTCCATAGATGTTACTATATTTCCTAGCGGATTTATCTTTTTATTCATTAAATATCCTATGAGTATTATGGAGATAATACCAATTAGCAAAGCAGTAATAATTATATATTTTAATATTTTATATATAGGTTTATAAAAATCTTCATGATAACACCCTATATTTATGTACCAATCCCAAGGTTCAAAATATCCTACTGCATTTACCTTAGGTTTTTCTACAGTTTCTTTAGGATTTTTCCATCCAAAATGTATTATACCATCATTTTTAGGATTTTTACCTTCATCAATTATAAGCCTAACAACATTATTTCCATCTGCATCATGAATATTTGATATATTTTCTCCTTCTTTAAATGGATGCATTCTCTCTAAACCATTACTATCTATTGCATACATATATGCATTTACTTTTAAATCTATTTTATTATTAATTCCTCTTATTTTTCCATCTTGTTTTTTAGGATTTAGCATTTCTTGCCTAAAAATTTCTTGTGCTACTTCTCGTGTTAATCCCCCTTTTTGAACTTCTCCCTCTAAACTATTCATTATAATAAGTCCTAATTGAATTCTACCTTTTAATTCTGTTTCTCCTAAATCATACAAAGCATTTTTAGCTATTTTAAAAGATACACTAGCAATTACAATAATAGCTACAATTATAAGATAAAAAAATCTTAAATAAGATTTAAAAAAACTTTTCTTTAGTTTATTATTTTGTTTATCTTGTCTTGTAATCATAAGCTCCCCCTTATGCAGTTTTAATAATCAGACTGTTAAATACAATAATTAAGTAATTAGTTTAATTAATTGTTGCACCCCACTCATTATTAGTCCCGTGTTACACACACTTTAATTTTCCACATATGCATTTTATATACAAACCTATCTACTTTTGTTTAATTATATTATTCTTATATATATATTTCAAGGAAAAATATATATTTTTATCATATTATGCTAAATTAACCATATAAATATATAATTTTTATTTTATATTAGTAACAATTATAATCCCATTTAATTTCATATTATATAATCCTAATAAATTCATTAAATCTCCATTATGATATTCTGTATCAAATGTATCTACTGAATCTATTGGAATAAATATATTAATTTCCTCATTATTTTTATTAAAATAACTTTTTAAAGTTACTACAAATTGCATAATACATATATCAGTACAATTACCAATAACAATAAAATTATTTATATTGTTATTTTTTTTCATCCATCTTATAAACTCTTTTTCCATATATCCATTAGTGGAATTTTTTTCTATAACATGTATATTTTTAAATTCTTTTAATTCATCAATAAGTTGACTTTCAAATGTTCCTTTTAAACAATGAACTGGATAATTTTTAAATTCTATCGAATCCATAGTATGTGCATCTACAAAAGCTAATACCTCGAATCCATTATTTTCACATATCTTAGTTGTATTAACTACACTAGGTATAATATTTTTTATACGAGGACTCATTAAATTTCCTTGTTTTGCAAATCCATTGATCATATCTACTATTACTAAAGCTGTTTTTTTGTTGTTAAATGATTTAGTATCTAGTTCCTTAATATTTTTCATATCATTTATAATATCTTCTAAACTACCCATACAACTTTTAAAATTATCTATTTTCATATAAATCATCTCCATTCCATCTTTTTATACTACTATTATAACTATTTAAATATAAATCATTAATTGTTAAGTTATATTTAAACTAAAAGTGTAGAGCAAAATATCTTACCCTACACTTTTATCTTATTAAACTTATTTTAAACTTATTTACTATATCATTTAAACTAACAACTACATTTTCTAAGTTTTTAACTGTATCCATAGAATTTTGAGTTCAGTCATAGAGACCGATACTTCTTGTAATCCTTCGACAGCTTCTTCTGAAATTGTAGATATTACAATAGCTATAGTTACAATTTTAGAACTTATTGTTTTCATTATATACACCCCCTAAGATTCAAAAATAAACCTATGTTTAAGGGTAATTATACATGAATTCATTACAAAAATAAGGTATTTTTCTGTAATAAACTTTAGTATTCTTTTAAAAAATCAATAACCTTTTTTTCATATTCATCTTTATATAAAGAATAGCTTTTTATGTGTTTTGCTTTACTCGTATACCAAATCTTCGCATTTTTTTTATCTTGTATAGCATTATAAATTTTTTCACTATTACTACAAGGAATTGCATCGTCATCTTTACTATGTATTAAAAAAATCTTCTTATTATTTAATTTTTGCACTGCTTTAATTGCATCAACCTCATCTATATTAAACTTTCTTATTTTAGGTAATGTATACAATATAGTTTTAGTAAAGAAGAAATTGGGTAGATGCGACCAATAAGACAAATTTTCTTCTAAATAATCTTCTAAGTTACCAAATGGACTATCAGCAATAACAGCTTGTACATCGTTTGATTCTGATGCTACAAGTATTGATGTTACTGCACCCATAGACCATCCCATTAAATCAATAGTTTCAGAATACTTTTCATTTTTTGCAAAATTAATTGCACCTAAAAGGTCATATTTTTCCATTCCACCAATAGTTACATATTTTCCTTCTGATTCACCACATGCTCTAAAATCAAATGTTAGTACGTTATATCCTTCACTCGCTAATTTTTTTGCAAGGTTTATAACTGAAATTTTATAAAGTCCTCTGTTGTTTCCATATCCATGTGAAAATATTATAGTTTTTCTAGTACTTTTGATATTTTCATTGCTTTGTGCTGGAATCCACCATCCTTTTAATGTAACTCCATCAAGTTTACTTTTAAAAGAAATGTCTTCATAAATTAACCCCAAATCTTTTGGAGTATTTTTTAAAACCTCTCTTTTGGGGAAGTTAAATTTATCCCTACATATACTGATATTCCTATAAAAATTATAAAAATTATAATAAAAAAGAATATGATAATTTTAATCAATCCTTTTTTATATAACCTTTTACAACATTTTGTTTTAATTATTTCCATAATAACTATGCTCCTTCAATTTTATTATAATAATTATTATAATTTTATATTTTTATTATAATATCACTAAAGGAAATACACAAATTCTAAAATTATTTATTTTTAATAATAAAACCTTATACATTATTATTAAAATAACCTCTACTTACATTTCGTTTTTACAAATTGACTATATAAATTAGGTAAAATAATCATACCTAAAATAGCTATACTACATACTCCTATTACAGGAAATACATATCCTAAATCTAAAAATTTAATTACAAATATCTTTCTTGTAAATGGTATTGTAAAAGCCATTATAAATAACACTATCATTGAAAAAACCACAGCTATTCTATATAAATTTAATGGTCTTGAAACCTTAAGTAACACAAATAGACTTAATATTCCAAATATAACCAACGCTAAAGTTCTGCATTGTTCTAATGAAAGACCTTGATTATATCCAAATAAAAACATTATTATAGTACTAATTCCTATTAATATTCCATTAGGTATGGAAAATCGCAAAACTCTTTTTAAAAAATCGCCTTTTATAATATCTTTATTAGGTGATAGTGCTAAAAAGAATGATGGTATTCCTATAGATATTGATCCAACCAATGTTAATTGTATTGGTATAATCGGAAATGGTCTTAACAGTAATGCAAATATAATTGATAAAATCATAAAATAAACTGTCTTTGATATAAATAATTCTGAAACTTTTTCTAAATTATTTATAAGTCTTCTTCCTTCTAAAACAACATGAGGTAATGCCTCAAAATCCGATTTCATTAAAACTAGTTGTGCAACTGCTTTTGTTGCATCAGAACCATTTGCCATTGCTATACCACAGTCAGCTTCTTTTAAAGCTAAAACATCATTTACGCCATCACCTGTCATAGCTACTGTGTGTTTATTTTTTCTTAAAGCCTTTATTATACTCTTTTTTTGATGTGGTGAAACTCTTCCAAAAACATATGTATTTTCCACTACCTTGGAAAGTTCTTCTTCATTCTCTGGAAGATTTCTAGCATCTATATATTTATCAGCATTTTTAACGCCCACCCTTTTTGCTATAGAAGACACGGTTACAGGATTATCTCCCGAAATTATTTTAAGAGTTACATTTTCATTGTTGAAATAACTAATTGTTTTCATAGCATTATCTCTTATAATATCTTCCATAAATACTAGAGCGACTTTCTCTATTTTACCATCTAAATTTTCATCTAAATCCTCACCTTTAAAATTGGCTAAAAGAAGAACCCTTTTTCCATCTTGAGCAGCCCGTTCTACTTCTAATGATATATCTTTATAGTTTTCCTTTAATATCATTTCTGGTGCTCCTAATATCCACATACCTTTATCCTTAAATTCTACAGCAGACCACTTTCTTTTAGATGAAAATGGTATTTTATCTTTAACCTCTAAATTAGGATTGCAATTATATTTTTCCATAAGAGCCTTTTCTGTTTGATTATTACTCTTAAAACTATGTGCTATAGCTGAAAGTATTAGTTCAACTTCTCTTTCACTCTTTTTTCCAATAACATTAATACCACTTACTTTAAGATCGCCTTTTGTGATAGTTCCCGTTTTATCTAAACATAATACATCAACTCTTGCTAATACTTCTGTTGCAGGTAATTCCTGAATTAAGGTATCCCATTTAGATAATCTGATTACAGCTACTACAAAAGTAGCACTAGTCAAAAGTACAAGTCCCTCTGGTACCATACCAACTATTCCTGAAACAGAACCAATTAAGGCATCTTGCCAACTCTTTTTTACATAAAACAATTGAGTAGATATAAGTAGAATTCCTATAGGTAAAACTAACCCTATTATCACTCTAAATATCTTATTTATAGATATCTGTAACTTAGAATTTATAAGTTTAAATTTTCTAGCTTCATCCGCAAGCTTAGCTGCATATGTATCTTTTCCTACACCTACAACTTTAGTATAGGCACTTCCAGAACTTACAAAACTTCCGGATAAAAGCATGTCTCCAGATTTTTTTAATATGGAATCTGATTCACCCGTAATTAACGATTCATCTACCTCTATTTCATCATTATCTATCATTATACAGTCTACTAAAATTTGTTCACCACTTTTTAATAATATAATGTCATCTAAAACCACTTGTTCTACATCTATATTTTCTACCTTATCCTCCCTTAAAACATTAACACTTTTTTTATTTACAACAGATAGTCTTTCCAATATTGTTTTTGCACGTATCTCTTGAAATATTCCAATAAGTGTATTTACAATTATTACTCCTGCAAATATAGCATTTTTAGGAGAACCAGCTATCAAAACTGCTATAGCTAAAATAGCATTTAGTAAATTATAGCTAGTAAATAAATTTGCTCTCAATATTTGCTTAAATGTACGCGAAGGTACTTTAGGAATATTATTAACTTTACCTTCATTTACTCTCTGTAATACTTCATCTTTTGTAAGTCCTCTAATTCCTTTTAACTTCTTTTTTATATTATTTGTCATACGTTTCACCACCTATAGCTTATATTATATCTCAATATACTAAAGTAAAAATTACAATTTTGTAATATTAACATTTATTAAACAATTACACTATTAAAGTCCTTCTTTAACTTATCTAGAAATACATTTATAGATTTGGAAATTATAGTATTTTTAGGGAGTATATACGAGAATGATCTAACATACTCTTCTTTAGTATTTACAATTATTACTTCTTTATTTTTCACAGCTATATTTGCAATATGTTCAGATATAAAAGTAACGCCTAAATTATTTTTTACAGCTTCTTTAACAGCATAATTGCTTCCAAATACAATAAAATTTTTAGGAACAATGTTATTGCTATTTAGAAAAATATTTAAATATTCTCTACTTCCTGATCCCTCTTCTCTTGTAATCCACGTTTGATTTTCATAATTCTCTTTTAAAAATTTTTCATGCGCCAATGGATGATTATATGGAACTGCTAATACAAGTTTATCATTATAAAAATTTTCATAACAGAACTTATCATTTGGTACAATTCCTTCAATCAATCCTATATCTACCTCTAAAGACTCTACCTTCTTACAAATACTCGCTGTGTTCTCAATAGTCACTTGTACTTTAAGTTCTGGATATTCTTTAGAAATGCATCCTAAAAACGCTGGCAGAAAATATTCTCCAATAGTGAAACTGGCCCCTATATGCAATTCTCCTTTTATAGATTTTGTGTAATCTAACAACTCACATTTTGTATCCTCAACCAATTTTATTATTTGTTTTCCTCTTTCATAAAGTAATTTTCCTGATTGAGTTATTATTATGTTCTTCTGCTTTATAGACCTTTGTATTAAAGTTATCCCAAAGTACTCTTCTAAATGCTTAATATGTAAGCTAACACTTGGCTGTGATAATTTAATAGCCTCAGCAGCTTTAGTAAAATTTTTATGTTCCACTACTGCTATAAATGTTTTTATCTCTTCTAACATTACTTACTCTCCTTTTACTATTAAATATATTAATGATTATTATTAATAATATATATTTTACTTATGATTATAAACTATTTATACTTAAAACTGCGAATAAAATCTACAGACTTTAAAAAAATGTTCAACGAGAGGATGATAATATGAAACTAAAATCTAATAATTTTTTAAATATTTTACCTGGACTTATTGTATGTATTATAATTGCTTATATCGGAAAATATTTAGGAAAATTCGTACCAACTATTGGCGGAGCAACTCTTGCAATATTTATTGGCATGTTATTTGGAAACACTTTAGGTAATAAAACCATATATGCTAAAGGTTCTAAATTTGCTGAAAGCGATCTTTTATCTTACTCTATAGTTTTGCTTGGCGGAACTTTAAGTGCTAAAACTATTATAGAACTTGGCATATCTGGAGTAGGTTTTATAATAATTGAAATGTCAATAACCATTATAGCTGCCTTAATAATAGGTAAAAAACTTGGATTTTCTGATAATTTTAGATACTTAATGGCAAGTGGTAATGCTGTATGTGGATCATCTGCAATAGGTGCAACAGCTCCAGTCATAAATGCTAGCGATGATGATAAAGTAATTAGTATTACTATCGTTAATCTTACAGGTACCATTTTAATGATTTTATTACCATTTATAGCAAAAATATTTTTTAATTCAGAAACTGTAACAACTTCTGCACTTATAGGTGGAACTCTTCAATCTGTAGGACAAGTAGTTGCAAGTGGTAGCATGGTAAATGAGCATGTAAAAGATTTATCTACTATATTTAAAATAGTACGTATAATTTTCTTAGTATTCGTAGTAATAATTTTAGGAAACTTAAAAAAGAAATCTTTATCTCATTCACAAAACTGTACTGCAAAATCAAAAATTAAAATTCCTTGGTATGTTATAGGATTTTTCATTATGTGTGCTTTATTTACGCTAGGAGCTATTACCCCATCCATATCTAAAGTACTTAAAACTATAAGTAATAATTTTGAAATAATCGCTCTTGCAGGTATTGGAATGCGTGTAAAATTTAAAGAACTTATAAGACAAGGCATTAAATCCTCTATATATGGACTAGGTATAGCACTAATTCAAATAATTTCTGCGCTTACACTCATATCTTTATTATTAAAATAATTAACATAAACTTATAAAACATTTAATCACTTTTTAAGTTGTTAATTGATACACTTTCTAAATTATTGTATTTAAGTTTTAAAAATGAAAAAGCCTATATGTGGTATAAATAAGAGAAATGGTTTTTAAAACGTAAACAAAATTAGTAAATAAATTTCTATTGCATTAAGAGTGAACCATTCCAGAAAATTCTTAATATACTAATTATAAATAGCCAAAAGGAAGATATTTTATGATTAACTGCTGTTGTCTATTAAATGAACGAATTAAATACATTTGTAATTGTGAATATAACTATTTTTTTAATAAACCAAATGTAACTGGAGTGGGACTAGGATACAAATTTTTAAATGGAATTAATACTCAAGAACCTTGTATTCATGTACTTGTTACTAAAAAATTACCATCTAATAATTTACCTTCTAGTGCTTTAATTCCACCTCTATATAAAAACACTAAAACAGATGTAATTGAAGTTGGGGATATTATTGCAGGTCAAAGTAACTCTTTTAGTAATGGACCCTTAACTAAAAGAGTTAGGCCTATACAACCAGGATATGGAATGAGTACTGTTCCAACTTCATCCCCATGGCAAACTAAAAATACTGGTACTTTTGGATATATAGTAACTGACAATAAACAAGTATCCAAAGGTTACTGTCTTTTAAGTACCATGACTACATTTACAAATTCAAATAATACTCCAATTGGTACTAAGATAGTGCAGCCTAGTCGTGCTTATGGAGGTACCTCAAAGGATGTAGTTGCAAAGCTTTTAAGATTTATTCCTATAAAATTTATATCTGGTAGTAAAGAACCTGTAAATTATGTAGATGCTGCTGTTGCTTCTTATTTTAATGTGGGTGAAATACAATTAATTAATCCATTTATTATCAATATAGGTATTTCACAAGGTATAACTACGTCTAAAGTTGGTGAACTGGTTCAATGGACTGGATGCATTACTGGTCACCATGTTCATAATATTACTACTATAAATGTAACATTAAAAATACCGTATCAACCAAATTTAAGAAGAGCTCTTTTTAAAGATATTTTTGTGATTAAGGGAAAGATAAAGGGAGATTATGATGATAAAGTTGCTCTTATAGTAACTAAAAAAATGCAGCTGTTGGATTACTTTTTGCTGGAGCTGAAGAAACTGTGGTGGGATGTGGAATTAATCATATTATGAATGAATTAGATGTTAGATTGTTAAGATATAACGGCTAATCTTGGTGCGCTTATAAAAATATAATATCAATATTAATTAATTCGATTTTTTTAATATCTAAATCAGTTTAATCCCTTTTTTATTATAAAATAAAGCTGTAGGCAGGTTTATTTCTATATAAGCTTACCTACATCTTTTCATTATTAAGAGTTTTACATTTTATCCAAATACAATTTGAACATCTAGAGCACTTAGTACATCTTGTATAGGATTAAAAAAAGTCTCAGAGGTAGTTCCAGACATGCAAAGACCTAAAGCATTCATATGGGTATCTAACAATATAGATCCAGAATCCCCTGGTTTAGCCATAGCACTTGTACGTATCTGATTTTTAAACAGACACTCTCCAAATGGATAAGTTATAATAGTAGTTACTGATAATGATTTTATTTTTCCAGTAGTACGTTCTGAATTTTCTCCTACCTTTTGTACATTTTGTCCAAGAACCGGATGTCCAATACCTTTTATTCCTCCAACTAAAGCAATCTTATTAGTAACTAAAGATCTATTATGAACTTCGGCCATAGCACAATCCACCCTATTTTCTGGATGTGTTGTTGGTGTACTAGGCTTAAATGGAATATATTTAGATAGATAAGCAATTTCTTCATGACCTATCCTTCCACCGAATTCAAGAGAAGGTTGTAATACCGGAGTTCCTAAAGTAGCTGAGCCATATTGAGCAATAATATGACAACAACTAAGTATATGCCAATCTCTACCGTCGGTTACTATACACCCCATTGTACCTTGAAAATTCTTCTTGGTACTTCCAATATTATATCCACCTGGGACTGGACGAATCTTATGGGTAAGAGATAACATCTCTGACATTCCAGATACTATAACATCTGTTTCTATACCTTTATACACTCTAGGAATTCTATCTTGTGGTAATAATTGATTTTCAGGAACTTTATTTGTTACAAATACATTAATACACATTTTAGGGATACAGAATCCTCCTCTTTCTTTATATCCAAGTCCTATTCCTGTTACATTAGGTTTATTTAAGAAAAATTTATAATCGCAATTACATATACACTTAATTTTATCTTCCAATATGGAACAATTATTCATAATACATCATCCTTATTATTTTTATATATTATATTAGGTTGTTGAATAATTAAAAATACAAAAAAATAAATAAGTCATCACTTTGTGATATAATGTTTTCGCTTAAAAAAACCATAATATACAAAGGATGACTCAAGTATGATTATAACATTAAATATACAAAGCCAAAACATTTATTTTAAAATTTTTGAAACTGTTAATATTGCATTTAATAAACTTGGCATTAATACTAGAAAAGCTAAAGGTAGACCGCCTAAATATTCAGATCAACAAATTGTTGCATGTATGATATATGGTGTAAATAATAGTATTTTTAGTCTTAGAGAACTTGAATATAAAATTAAACAAGATATTGTATTTCAAAAGATTATAGGTTTAAAAGAAGTTCCTGACCATTCTACATTTTCTTTAAGAGCGATAGCTTTAGAAAAATACGTGTACTATGGCATTTATGCTATGCTTATTGAACTTATAAATCCATCAACTAGAATTTGTGCTATTGATGGCACTGCATTAAGGAGCTCATTATATGATAGCGAAGCTAAGTATGGAAAAGGAACTCGACTTGGCAGATATAAAGGATATAAGTTACATTGTACCGCTTGTGTATGTGATAGTATATTACCTTTGTCATTTTCTATAACTACTGCAAATGTATATGATAATCAAGTCCAAGGATTGTTATATGAACTGAAAACTTATAATCCATTTATTGTACTTGCCGATGCTGCTTATGATGATGCTCAATGGTTTAAAGTTTCTAAAACTCTAGAATATAATTTATTAACAGACGTAAATATGCGTAAAGCAAACAGTATAGAATCTTTTAAAGATGAATCTAGATATAAAAATGCTCTTTTTATGCAATCGCCAATAGGTAAAAATTTATATAAAAATAGGCTAAAAATTGAACAATTATTTTCTATACTTAAAGGACTCTATAATCTAGAAAACCCTAGACTTTACGGACAAAAACGCTATGAACGCCATGTTAAGTGGGTTCTTTTATCGTATATTATAGACGAATTTAATAAGGTTAACAGCAAAATAAGTTCTAGAAAATATCCTTGGAATCTATAGTTTTCATCGCGCTAACGCACTTACTTTTAAAAATTTTTAAAGAACTTCCTAATGCACATTTAAAATTATTAAACACATGCTCGCGCATAAATGCTTTTTAACATTTGTAAAAATTAGTTATTCAACAACCTATTATATATTATAAATTAAGTTGTAAAATTGACTTCAAATAACCGGAGATATTATTAGTTAAATATTTGAATTTATTTCATGTTTTACTTAACTTCATCAAAATCTTTATTAAATCAAGTAAATGTTCAAGCTAAGAGTGTTCTTAAATTGTTAAGTTAGTATGAAGACTTTAAAACATGGCTAAATACTAAAAAAGATAATAATTTAAAGTGAGTAATGCATAATTTAATATGCATTACTCACTTTAAATATTAATTGTGTGTCTTCTAAGATACTAGAGTCTTTGTCTAAATTTCAACAACCTATACTTAAACAATTTTCTATAGGTAAATCCTTATTTAATATTTTATTTAATTTATTGTTTTTACAAAGAAAATAATCATTATTACTATTTTCAAATATCTTAGTTTCATGGAATCACACCTTTTAATACTTATTAAGTCTCTATATTCTTTTATATTTTTAAAAACCCTTTATTTTTTTATACTTATATATAGTTACTTTAAGTTGGCTAGCATAATATAATAAATTAGCAAGGAAAATCTTGACTTTTTATTGAGGTGGTTATACTTTATGGCTAGTGGAACTTTAAGCCCCAAAATTAATTATTGTTGTCGATATTGCTGCCAATATTGTGCCCAACACTGTAACGATATTCTTGGAAAACCTGAGGCAGGAATATATATACAAATATTAAATAAAACCAATATACCCATATATTTTATAGTACAATATAGCATAGATGTTAGAACATTTACAAAAAAGAGTCCTATTTTTGGATATGATAAAACAGAAAAAATATCATTTGCAAAAGCTGCTCACAATATATGTTTCAATATATTAGATAATTCTACTAATCCACCTAAATTAATTTGTAATGTTGCTCTTCCTAAAACTACACGATATTGTTTTATATTAGCTCCAAGACCAGGTATCCCTGAACTTGTACAAGTTCCATGTTGATTTTTATAAATTAGAAAACAAAAATCTCCCTATATGGGGGATTTTTTGTTTTCGGACTTACCTTAAGATTTTAATTTGTCCCCGAATTGTAGTAAATGATTTCTTATCTTTTCTTTCACAAAAAGCCTTTAATAATACTTAAATACAGTACTTCATTAGATGATATAACCTTAACAAAAGGACTAGTTCTTAAAATCAAGAATTAGTCCTTTTGTGGCTTTAGCTAAAAATAATTAAGTTTTAGAATCCTTTTCAAGTTCAACTACTGCTACATCATCATATTCAAAATTTTTAACTATTTTATTATTAGTATCTATTATTCCTCATTTATTATCTAATTTAAATATATAATAATTTTTATAAATATGTTTAATTTCATAATCTGATATCCTTTCATTAAACTTAATTTTTTAAATACCTAAACATCGAGTAGGAGCTAAATAATTATTTTATTTAGCGTCCTCTCACACCACCGTACGTACCGTTCGGTATACGGCGGTTCATTAAGAATTATGTATTAGCTGATATCTTTTAGATATACTTTTGTAACCAAGATTTTCAATATATTTGTTGTTTAAGATTGTATCAAGAATTGGGCTTTTGGATATTCTCCAATAGCCTTTTCTTGTATTTGCATATTCCCATGCTTTATAGGTCGGAAGACCTAGTTCTATGAGGTTTCGTCCTCTAGTTTTAACCTTTTTCCATTGTTTCCAAATACAACTCCTTAACCTTCTTCTTATCCAACTATCTATTTTTTGTATTTTAGCGTTAGCTTTCGCTATTCCAAAGTAATTAATCCATCCAATCGTTAATTGGTTAATCATATAAACTCTATATTCCATACTTATACCTTTATTACGGTTTGTTAATTTTCTTATTTTATTTGTGAATCTTTTATATGACTTTTCATGTATTCTTATATTGGCTCCGCCTTTTGCAAAATAGAATGAAAATCCAAGAAATTTTCTTCTCGTCACAAAATCTACTGCACTTTTATTTTCATTAACTTTAAGTTTTAATAAACCTTCAAGTATTTTTCTTATACTTGCCATAACTCTTAATCCTGCCTTTTTACTTTTGACATAAATGTTGCAGTCATCTGCAAATCGGCAAAATCTATGACCTCTTTTCTCAAGTTCTTTATCTACTTCATCAAGCATAATATTAGCAAGTATTGGGCTTAATGGACCACCTTGCGGTGTACCTTTATCTGATTTTACCTTCAATCCATTTATCATTATTCCAGATTTAAGATAATTTCTAATTAGTTTAAGTACCCTTTTGTCCTTTATTCTTCTTGAAAGTCTTTCCATTAATATATCATGGTTAACTTTATCAAAGAATTTTTCTAAGTCTATATCAACAACCCATTTATGCCTCTCATTGATATATTGTCTTGATTTTAATATAGCTTGTTTAGCACTTTTATTTGGTCTAAATCCATAGCTATTATCCGAAAAGGTAGGGTCATAAATTTTATTAAGTTCTTGAGCTAATGCCTGTTGTATTAATCTATCAAGTACAGTAGGTATTCCAAGCAATCTAATTCCACCGTCAGGTTTTGGTATTTCCACTCTCCTAACTGGTGAAGGTTTATACCTTCCTTCTAATAACTTTTGCTTAATTGTTAGCCAATTTTTGATAATAAACCCTCGAAGTTCATCGACTCTCATACCATCAATACCATGACTTCCTCTATTGGCAACTACTCTTTTCATAGCTTTTAGCATATTTTCTCTAGCTAAAACCTTTTCAAGTAGATTATTAGTATCATCTACTACATTGTTTTCTCTTTCTCCCTTTGCTAACGCCAAATTATTACTCTGCGCCCCTCGTTTACCTTGAAGTTCCACTTCTACTTCCACAAGGCGACCTCTATATTGAGTTGTCTGCTTTCTTTGTAATTTATTTGAATTATTCAAAGTTGAAAACCTCCTAATGTTCAGTCCTTCCCGCACTACGTGCACATAGTGTAGTACTATGACCTCTGCTGACTTCTGATAGTTCAGTTACATATCACTATGTAGGTTATCATGTAGGAAGTTCATCCTTTAATGATATATCTATCAGACCTCCCCAGGTAAGAACGCAATCTTTCATTCCATATATCTGCCACATATACTGCAATAACTTTTGGGTGATACGGACTTTGTTTTGTTATGCAAACTCATCCAGCTATAGCCAGCCTCTTATGTGATTCGTATTCCTCAGACCGGAATTTTGCCATCCGACTTCCTTCAGATTCCACCTCACGATGGACACCCTTGTCATTGGCTAACGCCTATATCACCTTCGGCGTTCAGGACTTTCACCTTATAGATTGCGCCCATGCTGGGCGCACATAAAAAAGTATAAAATACATAATTATATTAAATTTATACTATATCTATATTACACTAGTTACGTATTTTTTCATTAATGTATAATGATTGAAATTAAATATCCTCACCTAGCTCCATAAAACTATTGTGCAATTTAGAATAGAAAAGTACAGGAAATATAATACTAAAAGCTCTAGGCGCGTATTTATATACCTAGAGCTTTTACTTAAGCTAAATTTGCTTCTTCATTATATTTAATTTAAAAGCACTTGTCCAAGAGTTGTTAGGAACTTAAGAGTTATCTATTGAAAAATTTCTCATCTGAATGGCTTGTTGTAAATTGGGATCATTTTTAACCATTTTTTCTTCATCTGGTGTTAGTTTTTGTCCAGAAGATGTTTTCATTAAAATGGTCTGTACTTGTCCTATAAATTTAAGTGCTTCTGCTTTATCTCGTTCATATAAACGTGCGTCAAGTTCAGGATCACTTTTTCTAGCAGCCCAATAATAATCACTTTCTTCTTTAGATGGTATCTTGTGAAAACCTTTTTCATGAATTTCCATTACTTTCGCTAAATTATAAGACTTTCCTTCAGAGGAAAGTTCAAAATAATCATAAGTACGTTCTATATTTTTAGTATTAGACGGTTTTTTTGTATTACAATTTGTAACTGAATTTGATTGATAAGTCGTTATTTTTGAATTTATATCCATTTTAATCATAAAATATCCTCCTTATAAATACTTTATCGATATAAATAAGCAAATATTTATATCGATAAAGTATTTAGTTATATTCCTGTCTTTTATTTATTAAAAAATTTGTACATTCCTCTATTATTATTTACAGGTACTAAAGAAGTAAAAAAGATAAAATGATAAAAAAGATTAGTAGGTGGATTAATATTATATGTTCTATAACTTTGATATTCCTACTGATAAAAAGACTTATGATATAAAATAGCACGCCTATAAGACGTGCTATTTTATATAGAAATTTCAACTGTTGCTTTGTCACCAACAGTATTAAATGTACAGTTTTTCTTGTATAATTTATCCATAAAATCAGTTATATAATGCACTCAAACAATTAATTCACCATTTATCATAATTTTTCTAGGAATATTACAATAACTTTTATTTTTGTTATCTATAGAAATTAAATCTTTCTATATCAAACTTACTATTAGTTTTCATACACGAATACTTATTATTAAAGCATGGGTTAGTACATGGGTTAATGCAAGGATTAGTACATCTGCAACAACATCTATTTAAATAATCACCATAAGGAATAATTGCACCTTTGGGGAGAATTTCTTTAAGCATTCCTGGAGAAGTACATGGAATTTGCTTATATTGAGCTGCAAAACTTAAACCCCAAAGTAAGAAACAATTATCATCAGCTTTAGCATAATCTTTAGTAAATACAGTATACTCAAGTCTAAATATATCTGTTACATCCACCCTCAAATGAATATTTATTGCATTTAGTGGTAAATTTAGCCTAAATTCTTGAAGCACTAAAAGATTATCATCTTCAAACTCATGATACTCTGAACCAATGTAATAATGTCCAATAACAGTAGCTATAAAAGCCCCATAATTTAATACAGAAAGAATTCTATAATCCTGATTTTCTCCTAAAGTACTATAACTATTCATATTTTGTTGTAAAGAACAACAACTGTTCATAACTTCACCTCAATTATTTTTTTAAAAATTTAACATCTAACAGTTGTCCACTTATTCATCTAATTTATTCCAGCGTTTAATATAATATATAATACATAAATTATAAATGTTACAAGTATTAAAATTATACTCTTTTGACAACATTTTAAAGCTTACATGAGCAAATAAGTTCTTTTTTAGAATTTCTAATTTTAATTCAGTTAAACATACTTCTTTGCCACAAAAATGCACCTCCAAAAATTTAGATTTTTCTCTAAACTTTAGGGTGCATTTCACTCAAAATACATCATAAGTAAATTATCATTTTATCCTATTGTATAATCTAAATAAATTTTATACCTAAATATTTATTTTTTAATTTTTCAACACAAATTACCTCATTGTATATTGCATGGATTAAAACAAGGATTAAAGTATGAATTACTATATGGGTTAATACAAGGATTAGTGCATGAATTAGTACCTCTGCAACAACATCCATTTAAACAATCATCATAAGGAACAATTGCACCTCTTGGGAGAATTTCTTTAAGCATTCCTGGAGAGGTACATGGAATTTGCTTATATTGAGCTGCAAAACTCAGACCCCAAAGTAAAAAACAATTATCATCAGCTTTAGCATAGTCTTTAGTAAATAGAGTATACTCACCTCTAAATGGATCTTCTATTTGTACTTTCAAATGAATATTTGTTGCATTTAGTGGTAAATTTAGTCTAAATTCTTGAAGTACTACAAGATAATCATATTGAAACTCATGATACTCTGAACCAATATAATAATGTCCAATAATATCAGCTATAAAAGCTCCATAATTTAATACTGAAAGAACTCTATAATCCTGATTTTGTCCTAAAGTATTATAACAATTCGTATTTTGTTGTAAAGAACAACAACTGTTCATAACTTCACCTCAATTATTTTTTTAAAAATTTAATATTTAAAAGTTGTCCACTTATTCATCTAATTTATTCCAGCGTTTAATATAATATATAATATATAAATTATTAATGTTACAAATATTAATATTATATTCTTTTCATAATATTTCAAAGCTTACATGAACAGATGAGTACTTTTTTACGATTTCTAATTTTAATTCAGTCCAATATATTGTTTTACAACAAAAACGCACCTCCAAAAATTTAGATTTTATCTAAACTTTGAGGTGCATTCCATATTGTGAAAGATTTTTATAAGGCTGTAGCATAAAACTATTCTATTAATTTATAAGAACTATGCTGTAACAAGCAAAACATTTAAGGATTTTACTACATCTGATATAGTATTAATGATTGATTTACCTCCTCCACCAGTCATAACAAGACCTATTGCATAATCATTATCACTTAGTAAAATGGATCCTGAGTCCCCTGGTTCAACTACAATGTCTGCGATTATTTGATTTCTAAATACCATTTCTATTCCCTCTATCTCAACTTTATAAGTTGTTTTAACTCCAACTATTTTCCCTGTTGTTAGTGCAGTGGTTCTGCCAACCTTTTTTACACTTTGTCCAAATTTAGGGGTAATTACCCCTTTAGGTCCTTTAGTTAAGGCAATTTTAGCTGATACATTCTTTTTATTTAAGACTTTAGCAATTGCACAGTCAACAAGATTTGTATCCTTAAAACTAAGTGGTACATATCCTGAAAGAGAACCAACTATATCTTTAGGAGATTTCCCACCATCTACAATACTTGGTTGCACTACTGCTGTTCCTAGTGGTATAGTATTAACGCCAGCTAAAATGTGATTATTACTCAGCATATAATTATCATGATTGTCTGTTACAAGACATCCCATAGTACCAGCTAATTTTTTAGTTGCAACACCTATGCTATATCCTCCTAATACAGGACGTATTTTTTTAGTTAATGGGTTATTTAAATTAAAATTATTACATAGAATATTAGAATCAATTGACATAATACCACTTTGCACTACATCTGTTGGAATCCCTCTATAAATTGCTGGGACTAAGTCTTGTTCAGGTATATCATTGAATGGAAGTTTACGAGTTACAAATACAGTAATACATTTTTCACGAGTATGGAAACCATTTTTGATTTTATATCCAAGACCCACCCCTACTACATTTCCTTTTGAAAAGAAAAAATTATATTCATTATAACAGATATAAGAAATCATATTATCTATACAATAGTTACAAATCATTTATTATCACCAACATTAATATTGTCTTACAAATAAAAGTTTTATAAGTTTTTTTATATTTTGTTATACTGTAACGAGATTAACATTTAAGGAATTTAATACATCTGAAATAGTATTAATAACTGATTTACCCCCTCCACCAGTCATAATAAGACCTATTGCATAATCATTATCACTTAATAAGATAGAGCCTGAATCCCCAGGTTCTGTTATGATATCTGCAATTATTTGATTTCTAAATAAGATATCTTCTCCTTTTATTTTAAATCTATAAGTTGTTTTAACTCCAACTATTTTCCCCGTTGTTAGTGCAGTGGTTCTTCCAACCTTTTTTACATTTTGTCCGAATTTAGGAGAAATTACCCCTTTAGGTCCTTTGGTTAAGGCAATTTTAGCTGATACATTCTTTTTATTTAAGACTTTAGCAATTGCACAGTCAACAAGATTTGTATCCTTAAAACTAAGTGGTACATATTCTGAAAGAGAACCAACTATATCTTTAGGAGATTTTCCACCATCTAAAACACCAGGTTGAACTACCAATGTTCCTAGTGGTGCTGCATTTAAATCAGCTAAGACATGATTATTGCTTAACATATAATTATCCTTATTATCAGTTACAACACAACCCATGGTGGCAGCTGCATTTTTAGTTACAATGCTTATACTATATCCACCTAATACTGGACGTATTTTTTTACTTAATGGCTTATTTAAATTAAAATTATTACATAGAATATTAGAATCAATTGACATAATACCACTTTGCACTACATCTGTGGGAATCCCTCTGTAAATTGCTGGAACTAAGTCTTTTTCAGGTATATCATTTGATGGAAGTTTACGAGTTACAAATACAACAATACATTTTTGACAGATAGTGAAACCATTTCTTACTTTATATCCAAGCCCTACTCCTGCTACATTTGCTTTTGAAAAGAAAAAATTATATTCATTTTCACATATGCAAGAAATTAGAGTATCTATACAAGCATTACAATTCATTTAAGATCACCAACATATTTTTATTTTTTATAATATATATACCTAATAAATATTATGATTCTATAAATAATAGTGTTACGAGACATAATTCCTCATAATAATGGCTTTCATATGATTTTACATAAATAAAGAAGGACTTTTACATATTGCAAAAATCCTTCTTTATTTATGATTTTTTTATAACTCTTTAATATTTATACATTACAATTATTATAAGGATTGATACACGAAGGATTAATACATGAATAATTACCACAAGGGTTTATACATGAACGATTACATGTATAAGAACATCCATTACAACAACAGCTATTTAAACATTTATCATAAGGAACAATTGCACCTTCAGGAAGAATACTTTGAAGCATTCCTGGAGAAGTACATGGAATTTCTTTATATTGAGGTACAAAACTCAACCCCCAAACTAGAAAACAAGCATCATCAGCTTTAGCATAGTCTTTACTAAATATCTTAATATAACCAGTAATATCCACTGAATATACTTCTAAATGAACATTTACTGCCTCTATTGGTATATTTAATCTAAATTCTTCTAATACTAAAAGATTTGTCTTTGAAAAAGTGTACTTCATTTTACCAATATAATACTCTCCAACAACAATAGCTATAAAAGCTCCATAATTTAATACAGAAAGAATTCTAGCATCCTGATTTATTCCTATATTGTAATTTTCTCCCGAGCCACAATAGTTGTTCATAACTTCACCTCAATTGTTTTTATATAATCATTAAAAATTAATATTTAAAAGTTGTCCACTAAATTATCTAATTTGTTCCAATACTTAATATAATATATAATGTATAAACTATATACGTTCCATTTTGTATACAAACAAATTATATTTTATAAATACAATTTGTCATTATGTTTTTAAAATATTTTTCATGAAAATAGAATCTTCATGTAATTGATTTTACTGTTGCATTGCCTTTTAAATTCGTCAATAATATCTTATTGTTTAAATACGACAATAAACAACTAAACTAGTCGTTTTTATATTTAACTATAGAAATCAACATTATAATCTGTTAACTTACCATCTTTATATATAAACTTGGCAGAAAATACAGGTTTATTTTTTAAGATCCATTCTATAAAAATCTTATCTCCTTCCCAAGAGGGCATATCTAAAACTTTTGACTTTTCAATCCATTTTAAATTTCCTTCATTACATTCTATAATTTTTCCATTATATTTATTAACAGTAAATACAAATACATACCAATCATCTACTCCATCAAAATTAGGAAATGTTAATATTCCTCTTAATTTAGGATTTTTTATATCAAGTCCTGTTTCTTCTTTTACTTCTCTTATTACACATTCCTCTGGAGTTTCTCCTTGTTCTACTTTTCCTCCAACTCCTATCCATTTACCTTCATGAACATCATCTTTCTTTTTAACACGATGAAGAAGTAAGATTTTATTATCATTTTCAATATAACATAAAGTTGCTACCTTCATTTAATAACACCTCATTTTATATGCTAAATTTATTTGTTTCTTCCTTAATATCTTTATATACTTATACTATTATGTCATATACATCATTATCCTCATATCTAAATTTTTATAAATATACTTCGCCATCTTTAATAGCATTTCTAATATACATATCATCTGATATCTTACCCATTCTACTTTCATCACTATGTGCTACCATTTTAAACTCTTTATTAATAAATAGCGCTTACTCCAAATTCTTATCTGCTTCTAATTTTTCTATTAAATTTTGTAAATGTAAACTTTTTTTATATTCAATAAAGACAGTTCTTCTTAATACTAGTCGTTAAATAAGATTATAAATAGAAAGCTTTATATGTAAATGTAACTACACCTACACATAAAGCTTTTGCTCTACATATCTTTGACCATGTTATGAATCCATCTATTAGAATGAAATCTTTTTAATAGTATTGTTACTTTTGTAATCTCTTCTACAGAAGTCATAAAAACTACTAAATAAACAGGTAGTTTGAGTACAAATGCTGCAAATACCGCTAATGGAATTCCTATAAACCATAAAGTTATAGCTTGAAGCACTGATCCATAGGTTGCATCTCCGCCACCCCTTAATATTCCAACTATTAATACGTTATTACATACTTTAACCATTAACACAAGAGAATAAATATATAAAATATATAATGAATCTAATCTTACTGCTTCGGATATATTAAATACTGATAATATAGGTCTTGCGACAATAGCTAATATAATAGATAATACTATAGAAATTATAAAAGTTAATTTAGATATTCTTTTAGCATAAATTCTTCCTTGTTCTTCTCTACTTGCACCAATTTCATTTCCTATAACTACTACAGATGCATTAGCAAGTCCAAATGTAATTATCATAAATACATTCATAACAGTTGTACAAATCTGTATAGATGCAGCTGCTCCTGTACCTATCCTTCCATAAATCGCTGCATAAGTTACATTTCCAAGTCCCCAACAAGCTTCATTCATAACTATAGGTAATGTAACTTTATAAACTAAACTTAGCATTTCCTTAGGTATATTAGTTAATTCCTTTAATTTAGCATTTAAAACTTTATTTTTTGAATAAACAAATATTATAATAATTAAACTTTCTACTGCTCTTGCTATAACAGTAGCTATTGCAGCTCCTTTAACTCCCATAGCCGGGAATCCTAATTTACCAAATATAAATATATAATTAAGAACTCCATTTGTAATTAGTCCTGTAAAACTAGCCAGCATAGGAACCACTGTATTTTGAATTCCTCTAAGTGCAGCCGCATAATTAAATGTTATAGATGTAAATATATAACTAAAAATTACTATACTTAAATATTCACTACCTGTTTTTATAACTCTAGGGTCAGTATTAAATAAAGATATTATTTTATTTGGCATAAAAATTCCCATTATCATGAAAATAATTGCCATTATTATTCCTGCTTTAAGTCCAATCCCTAAAACTTTTTTTATATTTTGCTTGTCTTTTTTCCCAAAAAGCTGAGCTATAAAAACTCCACATCCCTCACTTATTCCCAATATAAGAAGACTATATAAAAAATAATACTGATTTGCTATTCCTACTGATGCAAGTTCAACTTCTCCTACTTTTCCAATCATAAGCGTATCTAACATATTCAAAGATGATGCTATAAGATTTTGTATAACAATAGGCATCGTTATGAAAAAAAGTTTTTTATAAAATGCCTTATCTTTTATAATATCTTCCCTAAACCACATACTCGTAATACAACTCCTTCCTTTTAGACAAAAAAATAAAACCCAACTTGAGTTTTTTTACTAAAGTGGATTTCAACACTTCCATAATAAATAAATTATTATGTATGTTATATAATTTTTCACAAAACAGATTATATTAAAAATATCTATTATTGTCAATAAGTACATAGGATATTATTATAATAATATCCTATGTACTTATTATAGTATAAAGTAAATTTATCAATTAAACCTATCAAATTTTTATATACTTTATCTAAATTCTAAGTTAAGAGTAAGTATTATCTAATACATGCCATAGAAGCTATATATTTTTCAATAGCTACAGTTTCTTTAAATTTAGAAAAATTATAACATTATCTTATTATATATTTATTTTTTAATAATTTATCAAACTCTTCTCCTGTAACAGGTTTACTAAAATAATAGCCTTGTATTTCATCACACTTACCTTCATTTAATATTTCAAGTTGCTCTTTTAATTCTACTCCTTCAGCAATTACGTTAAAACCTATTCCATGTGCTAAATGAATTATATTTTCCACTATAAATTTATCACTTTTATTTATATGAATTCTATCAATAAACGCTTTGTCTAACTTCACTTTATTTATAGGAAGCGTCCTTAAATAACTTAAAGAAGAATATCCTGTTCCAAAATCATCTAGCGCTATCTTTACTCCAAGTTTTCTTATATCATTTAATTTATCTAAAATCTCTTTATCGCAATCCATCATTACACTTTCAGTAATTTCTAATTCCAAAGTTTCAGGTGGTAACTTTGTTTCATGCAATATATCTTTTAAATCTTGTAAAAACTCTTCTTGCTGTAATTGTATAACTGAAACATTTACAGATATACTGACTTTATTATTATACTTTTCTAACCATTGTTTACTTTTTAAACATGCTTTCTTTAATATCCATTTTCCAATTGAATTTATTAGTCCTGATTTTTCTGCAACTGGAATAAACTCACTTGGGGATACAAATCCAAACTTAGGACTTATCCACCTTAGTAATACTTCTCCCCCTTTAATCTTTCCAGTAATAGCATCTACCTGTGGTTGATAAACTAATTTGAGTTCGTCTCTATCAATAGCATATCTAAGACCTTCTTCTAGTTGTGTTTTTCTTATTATATCTTCTGACATACTTATATCATAAAATAAGTATGTATTTTTACCTAATTCTTTTGCCTTATACATAGCTATATCAGCATTCTTTAATAATATACTTTGACTTACATTATCTTTTGGAAATAAACTTATCCCCATACTAGCACTTGTATATATATACTCATTTCCTATATTAAATGATTTATTAAATGTGCCTAAGACCATATCAGCAATATTCTTTATATAATCAACTTCATTACATCCACACTGTAATATTAAAAATTCATCTCCGCTTAATCTATAAAATATCTCATTATCACTTAATACATCAGATATTCTTTTACTTACTTGCTTTAAAAGTTCATTCCCATAATCGTGACCCAATGTGTCATTAACATTTTTAAAATTGTCAATATCTATAAAAATCATAGCCCCTATTTTATTACAAAGTTTAACTTCTTCTATTTTTTTATACGCTGTTTTTAAAAAAGCAATTCTATTAGGAAGTCCTGTTAAAATATCATTATATGCTAAAAATTCTATTTTCTTATTTGATTTTTTTCGCTCCGTTATATCAGTTATAGAACCTGCTATTTTAATAGTATTTCCCTTTTTATCTTTTAAAGCTTTCCCCTTTACCGTAATCCACTTTTTATGATTTAAACTATCCTTTATTTCACAATCTACATCAAGATAAAGACTCTTTCCTCGTAAAATATTTTTTAATTTTTTCACGAGAATATGATAATCTTGCTTTACTACTATCTGCTTGAAAAAATTTCTATTCTTAATATAACAACTATCCTTTAATTTATATCCAGTTATATTTGTCCATTTTTTAGATACAAAAAATGTATCCTTTTTTACATCCCACTCCCATATAGCATCATTTGCTCCCTCAATAGCAAGTTTATACTTTTCCTTACTTTTTCTTAATTTCTCTTGGCTATTTTTAAGTTCACAATAGTTAATTTTAAGTTGTTCTTCTTTTTCAAATACTTCTTCATATACATTCGTTAATTGTTCATAATTGTCCATTAATTGCTTTTCACTTTGAACTCTTCTTTTTATGTTCATAAACAATATTATTATAGATAATAATAATATTAATATGACTCCACCAACACTCAATATAAAAACTTTATTATTTTCATAAAAAGATGATGGTTTATTAATTATAGTAGCCCCTGTTGGTATATTACTCATATCTATACCATGCTCTATAAGTTCTTCATAATTGAAAATATATCTACTAGGACATTGCTTTATTATAGGTATTTCCTCTATATCTACTCCCTTTAAGACTTTCATAGAAATCTTTCCTGCTAATGTTCCTTGGGTGTAGCCTGATATAACTTTGCCACCCATAATATTATCATCCACCAAAAATCTCCAACATACATATACAGGCAACTTACACCTATTTAACACATAATTAGTTTTGGAAAATGATAACATTGTACCATTTTCTCCTTTAAATTGTCCTATATCTAATAAAACAGTATTATCTTTAAAATTACTTATATTTTCATAAAATTCACTTTGAGTTATATCTCTATAAAAATATACTTTTTCAATATCCTTATATTTACCAATAGCATTTCTAGCCATTTCTTCACTTTTTCTACCTGTAGTAGAACTATCAGTTATAACTATAATATTTTTAGTATTAGGTTGTAGTTGAAAAATTCCATCTACAGTAGCTTCTATATCTATTTTCTCCACTACACCGGTACAATTACTTCTATTCTTAATCATAGACTTTTCAAATTCATTTATTCCACAAAATACAACTGGTGGTTTTTTTAGAAAGTCTTTTTTACAATTCATCACAAAATTTAAAGCATCATTGTCACAACATATTATTAAATCTAGCTTTTTATTGGAATATTTTTCTTCATAAAGTTTATTGAGCATAGTTAAATATTCTTCATAATCTAAATTTTTTGTATCCATATATTCATGAAACAAATTTATTTCATACTCATCCTTTAAAACACTATATATACCTTTTTCTATATTACGAGTCCATTCTAACCCTTCATTATAAGAATTTAATATCAAAACATTTTTCCATTCCATAGCATAAACTTTTGAAGTACAATAAAAACTAAGTATTACTATTCCCATAAGAATAGTTATATAATTAGTAAACTTTGACTTTTTATTTACCTTAAATATCTTTTTTATCAAATTAACACCTTCATTTGCAAAATTATTTAATATAATTATATATCACAATTTATTAATAAACTATATTTATATAAAGTTTATGCTATAAGCATCATAATATTTTATAATTATTTTTTACTGCTATGTATTGTTTGCAATAACTTATTATAATTCTTTCTTATCTTGTAAATACCATTAAAACTGTAGTAATAGTTATTATATATTCTATAACTATATTTAAATAGTATCTATATATAAAAGGATTAATATAGTTTAACTACAAACTATATTAATCCTTTTTATTATTTATTTTCTACTGTCTCTTTTATAATTTTTTCTATTTCACAACTTGGCATAGGTTTATAATATAGGAATCCTTGAACTTCGTCACACTTTTTATATTTTAAATAATCTAATTGTTCCTTTGTTTCAACACCTTCTGCAATAACTTTTAATCCTAAATTATGAGAAAAATCAATAATTGAACTTACAATAGTTAAATCTTTTTCTTCATGTGGTACATTCTTTATAAATTGCATATCTATTTTTATCTTATCTATTGATATTTTTTTTATATTCATAAATGAAGAATATTCTGTACCAAAATCATCTATAGAAATTTTAATCCCCATTTTCTTCAATTCTTGTATCGTATTAAAAACATCCTTATTTTGTTTAATAGCCACCCTTTCCTTTATTTCAAACTCTATATATTCTGCCTGTAGATCTATTTCTTGTAAAATACATTTTACTTTTTTTACAAAATTATGTTCATATAGTTGTTTAAAAGATATATTTATAGATATAGTAAATTTATCTTCAGTCATATTGTTCCATTTTTTCACTGTTCTGCATGCCTCTTTTATTACCATATATCCTATAGGTACTATAAGGCCTGTATCTTCTGCTATTGGAATAAACTTATTTGGATATATTTGTTTTTCATTAAATTTCCATCTTAATAGTGCTTCAAACCCAACTATTTTATTTTTTAAGATATCAACTTGAGGTTGATAATATATTTCCAATTCTTCTCTTTCTAAAGCTCTATATAAGTTATTTTTTATTATAGTTTTTTCTATTAATGTTTTCCTAACTTCTAATGAAAAACATTTTAAATCATTTTTCCCACAACTTTTTGCTTCATACATAGCTGTATCTGCACTCTTAAGTAATGTTTCTTCATCTTGTCCATCATTAGGATAAAAAGCAACTCCTACACTAATAGTAATAAATTGTTCTTCATTTTCAATTATAAATGGCTCTTTCAATACATTGTTAATGTTTAATAATATTTTCTTTATAGTCTCTGTATCTTCTTCTTTATCCATATTATTTATTAATAATAAAAATTCATCTCCTCCACCTGTAGCAAACAAATATTTATCATCAATGACTTCTTTTATTCTATTAGAAAATTGTTTTATTAATTCGTCACCTTTATTATGACCTAATGTATCATTTACTAATTTAAAATTATCAATTCCCAAAAACATAATAGCAAAATAACCACATTTTTCTTTATATTTGATTAACATTTCATTTATGTAGTTTCTAAAATACAATCTATTTGGCAGCTTAGTTAATTCATCATTGTATAACATGTATCTTATCTTTTCTTCTGCAATTTTTCTATCTATTATTTCTTTTTGCAATATTTTATTTGACTCTTCTAACTTTAAAGTTCTCTGTTTAACTTTTTTTATTAGTCTAATATTATAGTTTCTTAATGCTTTTTCTACATTTTTTCTTTCTGATATATCATACAATATTATTACTATACCTAAAATATCTTTAAAATCATCATATACAATTCTAGCAGACAATATACATTCTGTGATCTTATTATCTTTACTTATTAAATTAACTTCCAAATTATTTATATAGTTTTTTCTAAGTAGTTTATTTAAATTCAGTTTACTTTCTTTTATTAAAGTATTAAAGTTTTTTTGTTGCAATTCTATAATATTATATTTAGTCATACTTATTGCTGCCTTATTAGCATTCTTTATAATTAAGTCTTGTTCGAGAAAGAAAATAGGTTCATTCACGGATTTAAATATATAATCTGAAACATATGCTGGTGTTATAGAAAGCATTTTATAAATTATAATAGAATACCACATTCCAAATATAGGTATATATGTAAAGAATATTCCCCATGAGAAGACATCAACTTTGTATATAGGCAAAACTATATTTGTTAATGTCCCCAACACAAATGCTATCATAATTGTAATATTTAAAACTACGGCTTGTTTTTTTTCTCTATTTTTGTTTGAATTTTTACCCCACTTACGTACTATAAAAATTCCATATAATACACAGAACACATAATAAACCACAAGAAGAACAAATAGCAAATCAATAGGACATATATCTACAAATCCCATATTAGTTTTTACAATTACATAGTATGGTGAGTGCCTTGCATTTCTTATAAAAAATATTAGTGGAAATATATATAACATTATCTTTTTTATATAAGATATTTCTTTTTTCCCTCCGCAACTTATAGCTATAGCAAATTCAAGCCATGTTCCATGAATAAAACACCACCCGACTGATGATATAATTCTAAAAATATTGGCACAATATATATCTTCAGTAATTAACATCATACAATATCCAAATGCCCAACAACATGTAACTGTACATAGTAAGAAAAAGGTTTTATTAGTACTGGATTTTCTATCTTTTTTAAATATATATATTCCTGTTAAAAAATATATTATAGAACTAATAAATAAAATTATAAAAAGTAAGTACTTCATTCTGTTTGCCTCTTTTCTTATTAAATATAAAAGCTACACTTATAATTTAACATATTATTTAATGATTTTCCATAAAAATGTATTTTACGTCATTTTTATTCTTTAAATTCCTTAAAACAACATAAAAAATGCTATTGTAGTTAAAATACAATAGCATTTTTTAATTTAATTTTTCATTAACTATTTATCCATTAACTATATTTCCTCCATTTACGTGGATTATTTGACCAGATACATATGATGATTCCTGTGATGCTAAATAAATATATGCTCCAATAAGTTCTACAGGCTGCCCTGGTCTTTTCATAGTAGTGTTAGTTCCAAAGTTCATTACCTTTTCTTGATCAAATGAAGAAGGAATAAGGGGTGTCCATATAGGACCAGGTGCAACTGCATTAACTCTTATCCCTTTATTAGCTAATGAAAGTGAAAGTGACCTAGTAAACGAAACTACAGCTCCCTTGGTAGATGAATAATCTATCAAAACTTCGTTACCTTTATATGCTGTTATAGAAGCAGTATTTATTATACTAGAACCTTGTTTTAAATATGGAAGCGTAGCCTTTGTAAGATAAAACATACTAAATATATTAGTAGCAAATGTTTTTTCTAACTGATTCTTTGATATATCTTCTACACTATTTTGTGGATATTGCACTCCTGCATTATTAATTAATATATCTATTTTATAAAATTCATTTATTACTTGGTCTACTACGTGAACACAAAAATTTTCATCTGTTATATCTCCTGGAATTAGCAAGCATTTTCTTCCAACAGACTCTATAATGTTCTTAGTTTCTTTAGCATCATCATGCTCATCCAAATAAATAATAGCTATATTAGCCCCTTCCTTTGCAAAAGCTATAGATACAGCTCTACCAATTCCACTATCTCCCCCAGTTATTAAAACAACTTTATTTTCAAACTTATTTGAAGCTTTATAATCTGGATTATCAAAAATCGGACGTGGATTCATTATATTTTCTATACCAGGATGCTTATTTTGAGTTTGTGCTGGTATAGACTTTGGAAAACTATTTGTAAATTCTACTTCTTTATCCATAATAATCACCCTTCTAACTTTGTTTTAATAAAGTTAGTATAAGTATTTAAATGAAAACAATACTTTCGATTTAGTTCTTTTAAGCTTGTAAACTTGTTATATAATAAATTTTACGAAACTATAAAAAGCATAAAATCATATTTTTTATGCTTTTAGTATTTTTTATTATAAACATTTAGCTTGTACATTTTTAAAATTAAACCCTATTATAATAAATGCAAAAGATTAAGCCTATAAAAGATTTATAAATTTTTATCATATGCATTTATCTCCTTATATATTTTTATATATTTTTATATGTTTTTATATGTTTTTATATGTTTTAAACATATTATACCTAATTCTATATACACATTTATATATTTTAACAATTTTCAAATAAAGAATATAAATTTATGTACATAAATTTATATTCTTTATTATAATTTTAAACCATTCTAAATTTAAATAGTTACATATCATAAAAAAAATATTTTTATTATGATATGTAACTATTTTTATTACTTCCATACATCATCTATTACATTATCTATGTTTTTCAAAGCTCTATTTATAGCTTCTATTCTTTCTTCTTCAGTTGAACCCGTTCCATCTACTAAAAGTTCATGAAACCTTTTAATTCCCATTGCACGCATTATAGACTCTACATAATTTACTCCTTTATTTAATACCATTTTTAGTAGCCAAGGTATTGATGCTCCGGATGATTGTATATATACCATCCCCCTTGTTTTATCATCTAATAAGCCTTCCATGCTTTCTCTTGTTATTTCTATGGTTTTTCCATCTTGAACTATACAATCTATATATTCTTTTAATGGTGCTGGAAATGATAAACTCCACATTGGAGCTGCAATAACATACATATCAGCCTCTTTAAATTGATGGCATAATTCAACTATTTTATGCACTTCTTTTTTCTGATTTTCATCTAGCTTGTTAAAATCATCTTTATTTACAACACAATTTCTTTTTTCGAAGTATGGATATTCTAATCTTGGTATATGCTCTTTATATAAGTCCAACTCCTCAACCTTAAATTCCTCATGTCTTTCCAAAAATCTATTTACAAATGCTCTTCCAACTATTTTGCTAGAAGATAATTCTTCTGGTTTTGAATTTACAGTAATATATAATAGTTTTTTCATAAAATCACCTCTTGAAATATATTATTTGTAAGTTTATGAACTATATTCATAAACTTACAAATAAACTTTATATACTTGTTTACATTTTCTGCATAATAATATATTATTAAATTATAATAATTAGAAATAAGGAGATTATTATGGAAAATTGTCTAAATTACGCAAGAACTAAATATAAAAGTATAGAAGAATATAAACATGATATTAATGAAACTATAGAAGATATGATTTCTAATAACGAAAGACTTACATTTGCAATTATAGTAAAAAAATCACATATAACTCCATTTACAATAAATAAATATCCTAAACTTAGAAAATACATATTATATAAAATAAAATATTATAAAGAAATACAAGTTATAAACAAAAAAATTCATAAATCTGTATCTTCTCTATTCTCATCAAATAAAACATTAACCTTTACCTCTATAGCAAGTAAATGTGGATTTTCTTTATCTACAGTTTATAATAATGACTATATAAAAAATAAAATTCGTATGGAATTAATTAATAATAAAGACTTGAAATAAATACTAATTTATGATAATATATGTTTTAAATTAAATTCTATCGTTGGAGTGATTTTATTATGAATAATATATACATGTTAAAACAAGTTAATATATTTTTCTTTAGCTTCTTTAGATAGGGTTTGTATTTATTGATTTAACGTTCATAGATACAAACCTTCCATTTAAAGGTTTGTATCTATGAGGCTAAAGTTTATTTTATATGTTAAAAATGTAGCCACATAGATAAACTATGTGGCTTTTTTATTACCACCTAATGAGGTCACATAGAAAATTTTATGTGACCTCATTTATTATTTAAGGGGGTTTTAATTATGAAAAAGGAAAAAACACGTGATTCATTCACAGGTAAACTAGGCTTCATTCTTTCTTGCGTAGGAGCAGCTATAGGACTAGGGAATATATGGATGTTTCCATATAGGCTTGGTCAAAATGGTGGTGGTGCATTCTTGATTCCATATATTGTATTTGTTTCTTTATTAGGAGTAACAGGTATGATTTCAGAATTTGCCTTTGGAAGATATGTTGGAAGCGGTCCTTTAAAAGGCATAAAACTTATATTTAAACAAAAATCTTTAAAAGGCGGTACTATACTCGGCTCTCTTCCAGTTATAAGTTTATGGGGCACTTTTATATTTTATAGTATTGTTGTTGGATGGATATTAAAATATTTCTCCTTAAGTTTTACTAATGATTTAAAAATCGAAAACATATCTTCATATTTTAATAATTTTATGAGTAGTTATGAAGCATTATTTTGGTTATTACTTGCTATGGTACTAACTTTAATTGTTATATGTATGGGAGTATCAAAAGGAATAGAAAAATTAAATAAACTTATAATGCCGTTATTATTTTTGTTATTTATAATATTAACTATAAGAAGTGTTACGCTTCCTGGGGCTTTAGCTGGTATAAAATATTTATTTATTCCTAGATGGGAAAGCTTACTTAAAATTAAGACTTGGATAATGGCACTTGGTCAAGCATTTTTTACAGTATCCCTAACAGGTTGTGCTTTAGTAGTATTCGCAAGTTATTCAGGCAAAGATGTAAATTTATCTTCTGTGGCAATTCAAACAGCTATATTCGATACTATCGCCGCACTACTTGCAGCACTAATGATAATCCCTGCTACATTTGCTTTTAATTTAGATGTTACCTCAGGCCCAGCACTTATGTTTATTACAGTTCCAACTATATTTAAGTGTTTGCCTCATGGTCATATTTTTAGTGGAATCTTTTTCTTAAGTATGATTTTTGCAGCAATATCTTCTTCTGTTATAATGCTTGAAGGTCCTGTAGAAGCTATATTATCTCAAAGTAAATTTCATAGAAAAAAAGTAGCTCTATGTATTGCAATTGTTAGTTTTTTAATGGCTATGCCTCTTTGCCTTAACATTAATGCCTTTACTATGTTTTCTGATGCTATAACAATAATTCTTTCACCAATAGGAACTTTAATAATATCTATAGTTCTATATTATATTCTTGGCAAAGATATAGCCTTAAAAGAAATAAATCTTGGAAGGCCAACAAAAATAAACCCTAAATTTCTATTCATCGGAAAATATATATTTGTAGTAGTAACTCTAATTGTTATAATTTTAGGAATTGTTTATGGCGGTATTTAAAAATTACTTAAGTATATAAATAAAGATCATCTTGTATCTTCAAGATGATCTTGTCATTAATTCTATAATTTTAAATAATATTGCATTGTGATTTAATTCCATTGGTTCCTTATACGGAAACATATAGTATATTCTTATAAAATAAACCACAATTCCTAAAATTATACATGTGTTTAAACACTTATGAAAATTATCCTTATTAAACTTATAAAACCATAGAATAATTATAGGTAATATATATAATGGATGATAATATAATGCTTTTAATGGATGTCTTTTTATCAAACTGACATATGCCCTTATTATGCCACAAGCCGGACAAGGTATTCCTATAAATCCTCTTATAATACATATACTAGTAGTAATTTTAGAATATACAGTAAAGAAAAAATATATAACTACTAACAACAGTACTTTTTTTATTAAACTGTTCTCCATAGTTTATTAAGATTAGATTGAATTATAGCATTAGCTATAATCGGTAATGCAAAAACTGCAAGTATTAAATATAATATAGAATCATCATTTCCCGCTCTTCCTAATAACTGTTGTGCTGTCATAATCCTTTTACCTATTTTATAATACCAATACAAAGTATAAATACCACATGTTAAAAATCCATACACTAGCACCATTCCTCCACTAGTATCTCCATCATTTATATAATCATTTAATTCATTAGTAGTTACATATATCCAGTAAAAACTGTATATGCCACATGTTATTATAGGTAAAAAAATTACTTCAAATACACTTCTTATATTACCCCTCATAAATTTACCTCCTTTTCTACTTTTTAAAACTCTACATATACCAATATAATACCATTGTCCTTTTTATATTATATTTAACATTACTTTATATTAATTAGAAAAGCAAACCATGTACAGGTTTGCTTAATTATTTATATGTTTAAGATCTATTATCATATTATTCAATCTTTGAACTATATCTGAAATTTTTTCCATAGACTGTATACTCTCTTGAACAGATGCATTCACCTGCTGAGTTCCAGCTGAAGTATTTTCTGATACATCAGATACATTCTTAATCAAACTTAATAAATTACCTTTTTTATTGTCAATAGAATTCATATTTTCTTTATTTAATTCTATAAGTTTTATAATATTTTTTATAGACTTATATATATCATGAAATATAATTCCTGTATTTTTTACAGCTTCATCTTGTTGTTCAACTATAATCCTAACCCCATCCATTGATTCAACTACATTGTTTGCTTCTGTTCCTATATCTAACAATAATTTTTTAACTTCTTCCGCTGCACCCGATGTTTCTTCAGACAATTTTTTGACTTCTTCCGCTACAACAGCAAAGCCTCTTCCATATTCTCCTGCCCTAGCAGCTTCGATTGCAGCATTTAATGCTAAAAGATTAGTTTGTTCAGATATACTAGTTATAGCTTCGATTATACCATCAATTCTATCTATTTTATCATTTAAAATTATTATTTTCTTTCCTACTTCCGATATAGTATTATCACCCTCTGAAGTTTTACTTTTTAAAAAGTCAACAGCATCTATTCCCTTTTCATTAAGCACTTTACCTTCATTTGAAGATATTATTATATTATTATTAATATCTACTGTTTTACTTATATTATCTGATAGTTCATCTATAATTTTTGCTGTATTCTTTATTTCTTCGTCTTGTCCATATACTCTACTTGCAACTTCCTTTATTGTATCTGCAATACTTTTACTAGATATCATAGTATTATCCATATCTTCCTGTAAATTTGTTGAAAGTATAGATAACTCATCAATTACTCCATTTATCTTTTTATTTACACTTCCTATTTTATATTCTGATTCTTCAATTTCTTTTATCATTTTTTTCTGTTTTTGAACTACAAGTCTACTATCATTTACAATCATATCTTTTATTAATATTAAAAATATAAGGATAGCCAGCATATTCATGCAAAACATAGGTATAAGCAAAGTTTTTGACATTATTATTGCTGCTTCTCCAAAACTTTTTTCACCTAATAAAGGAACTAAAAATTCTAAATGAATAACTTCCCATGAAGCAGTAAAAATCATCCATTTAGCTACACTTTTCTTTCTAATATTTTTAGGTCTGAATTTAGTTTTATACACTATAATAGAAGCTATTGTAGAACCTAAAAAAGTAGATACTGAACATCCTAGTGCTGTCCAGCCTCCTAAAAAATATCTATATATGCTTCCAATAAATCCAACAACTACACCTACAACCGGACCCCCTATTATTGCACTTAGTATTCCTATGGAATCTCTTATGTTTGTTTTTGTATCATATATGGTATATGCATATTTAGATGCTAATATTATTGGAATACTAAATATACATATTAAAACCAAGCATGATATAGTCTCCATTTTTTCGGCTGTAATAAATTTCACTACTTTAATCGGTCTACTTACAAGATAAATAAACAAAACACATAATGAAATAAGTATAAATAAATTATACATCATAGTACTTGTTCCTTGTAACATATACACTCCCCCTAAGCTAGTTTATACTAAATATAAACAACTCTTAATTACAAAGTATCTACTCAGTGAAAATTTTATTTACCAACCGCCAGAGCTTCCACCTCCTCCGCTATCACCTCCTCCAAATCCTCCAAAATTACCACCACTAGAACTTCCTCCTCCGAAGCCTCCACCATGACCACCGTTTCCTCCTCCAAAATAGGAATTGTATAGTAGAAGTTTTAATATAAATTTTATAACTCTTGCTTTATTAAAAATTATATCTATTAAAATTAACCCTAATAAACCTAAAGGAATAAAATTTCTTTTTTCTTCATTTTGACTATATTGAAAGTTTACGTTTTCATTTTTTTCCAAAGTTGCTCCATATTCTTTGCCTATAATATCTGCAAAAACAGAATATGCTTTTTTTAGTCCCTGATTATAATTTCCTTTTTTAAACTCTGCAATAGCAGTATCATTCATAATTCTATTACTTAAAGTATCTGGTATTGCTCCTTCTAATCCTCTTCCAACTTCTACAGACCACTTTTTATCTTTTATAGACACCAACACTAAAAGTCCATTGTTCTTTTCCTTCTGTCCAATTTTCCATTTTCTAAAAAGCTTATTTCCATAATCCCTTATATCATAGTCTTCTAGAGAATTTACTATTACAATAATAGATTGAGCACCCGTTTTAGTCTCTAATTCATTTCCAACAGAAACTAAATATTCTTTTGTATTGGGATCTAATATACCTACATAGTCATTTACATATTTTAAGTTTGTAGCAACTGGAAATTTAATTTCTGCATTTGCACTTTGAAAAGGAATACTCCAAAATAACATAATCATTAATACGGGGAACAATAAGCTTATTAACCTTCTTTTATACTTTCTCATTTATTCACCCACTTATCTTATATTTGATTATTTACTAAAATCAACTTTAGGCACTTCTTTTGCACTTTCTGATGCCTTATAATATTCTTTTGCTTGAAATCTAAACACACTTGAAATTATTGAATTTGGAAATCTTTTTATAGTTGTATTATAAGCTGCTACCATTTTATTATAATCTTGTCTTGCTATATTAATTCTGTTTTCTGTACCTTCTAATGCTACAGTTAAGTCCTTAAAATTTTGATTGGATTTTAAATCTGGATAATTTTCAACAACTAGAAGCAATCTTGATAATGAAGATGAAAGTTCTGCATCTGCATTTGCTCTTTCATTAATAGTTTTGGCTCCTCCAAGTTTTGCTCTTGCATTAGCTATATCTTTAAATATATCTTTTTCTTGTGCTGCATATCCTTTTACAGTATTTACAAGATTAGGTATTAAATCATTTCTTCTTTGCAAATTCGTCTCTATATTAGATTGAGAATTTAAAACCGCCTGTTCGAAAGTTACTATTTTGTTGTATCCTCCTATAATCGGGAAGACTAATACTAATATTATTCCGATTATTACTAGCGTAATTTTTAATCCTTTTTTCATTTTTACTCCCTCCTTATAAATTTTTCAACAGTTAAACCTACTTAGATTATCTTAATTTCTTTCACCTATATTATACATCAATTCCTTGTATTTTATTACATTTTAACTATATTTTTAAATATGCTATTTATGCCTATCCCATTTTTCTAATAAAAAAAATAGAAGCCAATATTATTAGCTTCTATTTTAATAATTATTATTTTGTATTATCACTATTCGTAGTTACATCTTTATTAGATGTTGATGTAGAATTTTTGTCTTTATTTTGTTGATCTTCATTTTTATAATTACTACTCTTGTCTTTACTATCATGTGATGAGAAAAGATTTGAAAAGAACTCTGCTATTGAATCCCATAGTTTAGTAAAGAAACCTCTAGCTTCATCACTTGTTATTGTTCCTTTTAACTTTTCTGTAACATCATTTAATTGATCTTTTAATTGCTTAAAATTTAAATCTAATCCATTAATTTTATTCATTAATGATGTTATCTTTTGAACATCCTCTTCACTTAAATTTTTATCAGAATTTTTGTTAAAACTATTAGTAACATTTAAAACTATGTTTTTTATTTCTTCTTCATTTTTAGGTTTTTCTTTAATAACATCTTTCTTAACTTGATTTACTAAACTTGCAGCTTCATCTTTTCCTATTTTTTCACCTAAGTCTCCTGTAACTACTATCTCTTCATTAGCAGCCTTCTTCTTCTTCTCATCAATCTTCTTTCCACCCTTACTACTTTCAAATCCTTTTAATATTCCTGTAAGTGCTGCTGTACCAGATACATTAAAAGGTGCTGATGCTTTAACATTTGCATTTTCTATTCCAGCAGTAATTAATGCATTTCTTATCATACTTTCAGTAACCCAATACATATTATGTGTTGATATTTTAAGACCACCTTCATCACTAGGCTCTACATAGGAACAAGATATAGCCTTTGTTCCTATTTGCTTTTTAGATGCAACATCTTTTAAATAATTATTTTCTTCTTTATTTGTTACGTCTATTATATTAGCTTCATTTTTATTAACAGCAAAATATTTAAGCATGTCTTCTTTTTGCTTACTATTTAAATCAGCTCCTAAAGTTACAACCTTAAAAGCATCTGCATAAGCATTTTTAACTTGTACTGATGCAATTATAGATACAGTAAATAATAAAACTAATATTCTACTTATACTTTTTTTAAATCTCATACTTTTAATCTCCTTTATCCTTTATATCTACTAAATTATATTGTTTGGAATTACTTAATTAATATATTATATCACATGCACTGATATGAAAAGTTTAAATAAAGTTACAAATATCGATAACAACTAAATATTTCTATATAAATTTTACACATAATATTTAATACTAATAAATTTTAATTTGTAACTATCATATATAGAAATCAACTATATATATTACACCTCTTATAAAATTATGTTTTGTAAAAAAAATGTCGATTTTTATGTATTTTTGTTAACACTTTTCTTGTTTTTTCATATACTTATAGTATAAGAAATAAAAATTAATGTTCTTATGAAAAATCACTCCACCTAGATTATTTTTATTTTATTAACCAATTTTATATTAATTATTTTTTACTAAAGATTATTAAGATATAGATAAACTTCCTTCTATATCTTACATACTAAATATATTATTTAGTATGTATAAAATTTTAATAAGGGTGTTTTTTTTTTATGGCTTTACAATCTCAATATGTACTATCATTAATAGATGTAACTGACAATAGTAATTATGATATATCTTCAATAACTGTAAATGTTAAAAATTCTTCAAACAATTCTCCTGTAACAAATCTTACTGCAAGTAACTTTAGAATAGTAGATGGTATTGGCAATACTAGTAATATTCCTATAGCTTTTAATTTGACTCCTGTTTCTACTACTAGTGGTAATTATCAAATAAGCTTTCCTACACCTTTAAGTAATCAAGCTGATTTATTGATATCACTAGTAAATACAGGAAATACAACACCTACAATCCCAGGTGGATCTACTCCTGCCCCTGTATCTAATAATTTAGCTGTTAATTTCACTCAAAAATTTGATGCCAATGGTGAAGCTAAAATTAATTATCCAATTTCTAAACCTGGAACCTATAAATTTTCATTAGATAAATTAAACGACTGCGACTTTAACCTTCCATCTGATACAATTACTTTTATAGCTGCTCCTTCTAACACTAAAAGTTCTCTATCACCTACTATTAATAAACCTTATTTGACTCAAATAATATGTTCACCTTCAAAAACTGTTCCAATATTAATATCATTAAAAGATGATACTGGTAAGCCAGTAGCTAATTCAACTTTTGAAGTTACTCTATCTTCTACTATGCAATAATAATCCCATTAGACACAGAGGATTTTTCCTCTGTGTTCTACATACTAAATATATAATTATTTAAAAGGATGTGTTCTTCATGGATTTACAATCAACTCACCCTAAATACCACTTATCATTGGTGAATATATTCAATGATATTAATGACAATATATCTTCAATTACTTTAAATGTTATAGATTCTTCAACTAATACCCCTATAACAAATCTTACTTCAATTAACTTTAGGATATTAAATAATGCTAATAACAATATTCCTATAGATTTTACTATACAATCTGAATCTAATACTACTGGTGACTATCAATTAAACTTTACTACTCATCTAAATAATAATTCCTATTTATTAATATTAACAAGCATTTTAATATCTTCAATAGATTCAAATGAACCTACCCTTATTGATACATGCAATCCGTTATATATTAATTTTGCACAAAAGTTTGATAATAACGGTCAAGTTAAAATTAATTATCCAATTTCTAAACCTGGCACCTATAAATTTTCATTAAGTAAATTAAATAATTCCAACTTAAATCTAACATCTAACTCAATTAAATTTATAGACATGCCTTCTGCTAAAAATAGTTCTATAAACCCTATTATTTCAAAACCTTATTTGGTTCAAATACTAGATACAAAACAAGACAACATTCCAGTATTAGTATCATTAAAAGATACTGATGGTAAATCTATAGATAATGGTAACTTTGAAATTTGTTTATACAATAATATTCAGTAAAAATTTCTCATATATAAGAGACATTTATTATAATTTTCACATATTATATAAAAAATGTATTATATAGATTTCTCTATATTATGTGGAGGTAATTTAGTTGATTAATTTTAAAATAACTATATGTAAAATCTCTTTAACTAGTATATCATTTGAAATAACTGTTCCAAATTTAATCCTTGCAAAAAATGATATAGATTTAACTCTCAATAATACTAGTTATTACGACTTTACGCTTATACAAGATAATACACAAAAAAAACTTTATACACTAAAGCCAAATAGTTCTTTTTCTATAAATGATATATTATATATGGAAATTAAAAATCCATTTTTTAGCTCTAATAATAAATGTAAAATTCTATTTTCTCAACCTTTTAAGAATGGGGAATCTCTAATTGATTTTAAACTCTCCAATAACTCCAAAGGCTCTTATAGATTTAACATAGAATCTTTAAATGGATTAGACTTTAATTTAAATAGTAACCCAGTAATGGTCAGTAAATCCATACAACCTTCTTTAAGTAAAGTTATCCCCGAAAAAGAAACTTATAATTCTGGAGAAATTATAGTATCAAATCTATATCTTCTTGATATAGATGATACTCCTGTACCAGATGGTCTATATGAAGTAGAACTTTACTCAAAATAAATTTTATTATATTCACTTATATGTGAAAATTATTAAAAAAGTTAAAGTTCATATCTTGATAGATGTGTACTTTAACTTTTCATTTAATATTTTAAAGTATTTTTATTTTTCCTGGAGTATCTATATTATATTTATTTGAATCACTTATAACTTTACAATATAAGTTTTGTTTACCTTTATCCTCTATACGTGTAATTGCTTTTCCATGACCATTCTTAACTTCAATTACTTGAATTGCTTTTATATATTGAACCACCTTTACTATTTTATATCCATTAGATATTATAGATATTGTATTATTTCCCGGTTGTAGTATATCTTGATAAATTGGTGCTCCATTCTCTTGGAACTTTACATTATATATTATTATTTTCCCTTCTTCATGGTATATCTTAAAATCATGAGACTGAAGTTGTCTTTTTATGCTGTTTTCTACTAATATATCCTCTATATTTTTAGACCAATCAACATTAGGTATAAATGTTAATACTATATAATGTTCCATATCATTATCATTATTATCTGGATTAATTATAGGAGGTTCTATAGTATTTAATTTATTTTTATACATTTATTCCTCCTTAACTCCTAAAACTTTATATATAAACTTGGAGTTTTATTTATATTTTATTAATAACCTAAACTGTTACTTGTATAATTATAAAAATTATTTTTTATATCACATATTAATATATATTACTTCTTATATATTAATATGTTCTAGAAAAAAATTTGATACATCTTCTAATTTATATAACAACTTTAATTATAAAATACTATTAATACATCTTATTAATTAAATATGCCACATTTTCAGAAAATCTTCTAATTGTTCTCATTCCTTCTTCATCTTTTAATGCATCACCTGGTTCTTTACCAAATACTATATTCCAATATGTTGATCCTGGTACTATCATATCATTTATCATATAAAACATCATCATTTCTTCAATTGTAGATGTAAGTCCCCCACGTCTTGCAACTGCTATTGGTCCTCCAACCATTCTTGATAAAAAATTTCCTTGTTTCATTGATGCCATTGCTATTCTTTGAAGCGCAGTCATAGCTTCAGCTCTAGCTGTTCCCCAATAAACCGGCGCTGCAATAATAAGTCCTTGTGCTTCTTTAACCTTATCTATGATTTCATCAAATTCATCGTTATATCCACCTTCAAAGTTCATGCAATCCTTAAGATTCATACCTGCAATAGATACAACTTCAGCTTCAACTCCATTTGCTTCAATAACTTTTGCACACTCTCTAAGAACTTGAACACTATTTCCTTCTGCCTTTGGACTCCCACTTAAAAGAATTACCTTTTTCATTTTAACGCCTCCTAAACTCAATATAGACTGATTTTAGCACATTCATAAAACTATTTCAAAAATATTACTATGGTAGAATTAATGATCCTTATTGGTATAAAAACTCTCTTTCAAATTTGAAATGTTAATGTAATTTAGATAAATGGTTGTTTTTTATACCTTATTTTTAAATATCTACTTTTAGATTTTTAACTTGTCCTATGGTTAGTCCTGTTTTTTCTGCTATTACTTTTATATCTAATACATCTAATAAATTTCTTGCTATATTTAATTTTTCTTTTAATGCTGCTTCAGCTGCAAATGCTCTTAAATATTCAGTTTCTTTTTCTATTTCATCTTCTCTTTTTCTCCAAAATTCCATAGCATATTCATCATTGCTTAATCTATCTAAACCTTTATTTGTTATCTTAATTTCCATTTTTCTCATAATCCCAAATTCACCTGTATATTCTATATATCCAAGATTAATAAGTTCTCTGACTCTCCAAAATATATAATCATCTGATATATTTTGATTACTAAACCCTAATACATTTCCTACGGTCCTTGCGGCTCTTTTTAAGTTCTTATCTGTATTCTTTAATATATCTAAATCAAAATAATCTTTATTAGCACTTTTTACTTTTCCATTTTCAAAGATACGAAGCATTGTATTTTCCTTCTTCAAAACTCCCCATTCTTCTAAAATATATTTATATGTATCTTTATCTAGAATTTTTTTAAACTCAATATATTTGTTCATATCTTCTGACATAATTTCTGAAACGCTTCTTGTTATAAATGCATGATACTGATTTTCTTCGATTAAATTTGATACATTAATAAGATAGATTTTAGGTAACTTATCTTTTAGCAACTCTAATACATACATCATTCCACAAATATCTGTGCTACACTCTCCATACCAAATATAAATAATATCGTTATCAGTTAGCTTTGAAACTTTTTTACGATATCTTTCATAATCTCTTTTATATTGATACACATCTTGTTTAGAAATATCTTCTTCACAATCAATGTTTTTATACCATTCAATTCTATCCTCTAAATTTTTAAGATCACCAATCTTTCCTTCTGAAAGATTGTCATAAAAAGGTATAACTCTATTACCTTTGATTATATTTTGTTTAAGTGCAACTTTTAAACTTCCACTTGCAGATGCTGAAAAACACATATGAATCACATTGTTCATTTTTTATCCCCCAATATATCGACTAATATTTTCTAATAAAATCACATTCTAATTATACATCATTTTAAATGAAATTAAATATCATTTTCTATAAAATAAAGAACTACTGATAATTTTTTATCAGTAGTTCTTTATTATTTTATATTATATTTTTAATCTTCATTACTTAAATCTATATCATGTAATTCTATAATACGTGTTCTATGCTTAATTTTATATCCTAAGTACAAAGCAACAAATATTGGAATTCCTATATATGCGGCAATTATACCCATCCAGTCTATTCCTTCTGGCTTTATGTAAGCAAATCCTTGACCTAGAATAACTATAATACACATAATTAATGCTATTATAGGTCCTATTGGATATAATTTAGCCTTATACTTTAGTTTATCCATATCAAGTCCTTGTGCAACATATGCTTTTCTAAATCTGTAATGACATACTGCAATTCCTATCCAAGCTATAAATCCTGCAAGCCCAGATGCTGCAACTAACCAAACATACACAGTACTTTGCGCAAAAACTCCTGTTAAAAAACAAATAGATGCAATAAGTGTAGTTAATAAAACTGCATTTATTGGAACTCCTTTAGAATTTGTTTTTCCAAATACTTTAGGAGCCATGCCTTCTCTGGCCATAGCATATAACATTCTACTTGAAGCATACATTCCTGAATTTCCAGCTGATAATATTGATGTAAGTATTACTGCATTCATTACTGATGATGCTGCTGCCATACCTGCTTTTTCAAATACTACTGTGAAAGCACTCTTATCTACTCCAAGTTGTGTCACTGGAATTACTGCACCAATTACTACAATTGTTCCTAAATAAAATATTAATATTCTCCAAAATATTGTACTTATTGCTTTTGGAATACTTTCTTCTGGATTTTCACTTTCAGCCGCTGCAACTCCTACAAGTTCCGTACCTTGAAATGCAAATCCAGCTATTAAGAAAATCATAAATATAGATTTTACTCCACCTACAAATGGTCCACCATTTGCTGTAAAGTTTTTAAATCCAATTTTGTCTCCGCCTATTACCCCTACTATAGTTGCAAGTCCAACTAATAAAAATATAATAACTGTTACTACCTTTATACTTGCAAACCAATATTCAGATTCTCCAAATGCTTTTGATGATAAAACATTTAATCCTACTATTATAGCTAAAAATACTATACTCCAAATTACTGGCTTTACATTTGGAAACCAGTATCTCATAACAAGTCCCCCTGCTACCATTTCAGCCGCAATGGTTATAGCCCAGTTATACCAATAATTCCATCCTAGTGCAAATCCTAATGCTGGATCAATAAATTTATTTGCATATGCACTAAAAGAACCTGAGATTGGCATATAAGTTGCCATTTCTCCTAAACTTGTTATTAAAAAATATACCATAACACCAATTAATCCATAAGCAGTCAGTGCTCCACCGGCACCAGCTTGATGAATGGTATCTCCCATAGCTAAAAATATTCCTGTTCCGATAGCTCCACCCATGGCAATCATATTTAAATGCCTAGACTTTAAGCCTCTCTGTAATTCTCCACTTTCTTTACTGTTACTCAATTTAATTCCTCCTTATTGGAATTTTGTTAAAATACTTTTAACAATTTTCTTATTTATATATCCAATAAGTAACTAACTAAGATAATCTGTACCTATAATATCCAAAAAGTGCCATGAGAACATACTCATGGCACAAATAGTATTAACAAAATTAATAGAATTTATTCCTTAAATAATAGCTCTCCACAAATTTTATTTGTGACAGTCTTGTACATATTCTATACAAGCCCAGCAAATAGCATTAAAGTATTAGCTATAAGCTTCGGCGAAATTTCCTTTCTTATTACTTCATAGCGCTTAACTCCATAATATTACTCTTAAATCTCGCTCCTCTATCTCAGTTATTTACTTTTTTAATACTATTATATTATGCAATAAAACCTGTATATAAGTCAATGTTTTTTATTACAAAATACTACTTTTTTCTTAGTCTATATTTATATATTTTCTAGGTATTGTAAATTTAATTTCTTTTTCTATAATATCTAATGTTCTTTTATCTTTTGGATCTATAAATAAACAAGTCTCTCCCTCTTCACCAGCTCTTCCAGTTCTTCCAATACGATGAATATAACTTTCAGCATTTTCAGGAATATCATAACTATATACATGTGTAACACCACTTATGTCAAGCCCTCTTGCAGCTACATCTGTAGCTATTAAATACTGAATATCCATCTTTTTAAATTCCTTCATTACTCTTTCACGTTTTGATTGAGTTAAATCTCCGTGTATTTTTTTGCAATTATACCCTCTCTCATGAAGTGCAGCTTCAAGATTGTCAACCCTTCTTTTAGTTCTACAAAATATAATAGCCATAAATGGATTATCTTCATCTAAAACTTTACATAATGCATCTTGTTTTCTTCTATCTGTAGTTTCAACAACCGCTTGCTTAATATTTTTTAATGTAACTTCTTCACTTTGTATAGATATAACCTTTGGTTCTTTCATATATCTATAAGCTAATTTTTTAACTTGAGAATTCATAGTAGCTGAAAAACAAAGTGTTTGTTTCTTTTTAGATGTATGTTTCATAATTTCTTCTACTTCATTTTTAAATCCCATGTAAAGCATTTGGTCTGCTTCATCTAGCACTATAGTTTTTAGTTTTTCAAGATTAATAGTATTTCTTTTAATATGATCTAAAAGTCTACCAGGTGTTGCAATAATTAAATGAATATTTCCTTTTAACTTATTTAATTGAGATGATATATCTTTTCCTCCATATGCAGACAATATATTTAAATCTTTAGCCTTTTTTAACTTGGTTGCTTCTTCTGTTATTTGTATTGCAAGCTCTCTAGTCGGAGTTACTATAAGTCCTTGAATTGTATTTATATTAGGTGATATATTTTCAAACATAGGTAATAAAAATGCAAATGTCTTACCTGTACCTGTCTGTGCCTCTGCTATAACATCATTTCCATCTTTAACTAACTTAATGCTCTTTTCTTGAATTGGTGTTGGAGTTGTCACCCCTTGAGAATTTAACACCTTTATTATATCTTCACTAATTCCTAGTTCTTTAAAATTCATAATTGTAATTTACCTCTCACTTTTAAAATATATTTTTATGTACTATAAATCAATTAATAATACCATAAACTTACTACAATATATATCATACCCTTAAATTTATTATACATATATTTGCTATTATATATGTATAATATATCTAACTATTTTATTATTTTTTTAATACTATAAAAAAACACTTGCATTTTTTTTAATATAGTATATAATGAAATAGATAAGTCACCTTGATTCAGAAGTAAATTATTTATTATTAATGTTTTTGAGATTATATAAAACTAAGAATATCTTAATTATATATAAATTTCGAAATTTTTATTAAATATTTATTTTTACAAAGAATTAAAGGAAATAAAAATTTCGGAGGTACGAACTATGACAGGTACAGTTAAATGGTTTAATGCAGAAAAAGGATTTGGATTCATCACTACAGAAGAAGGAAATGACGTATTCGCTCACTTTTCTCAAATCAACAAAGAAGGATTCAAAACTTTAGAAGAAGGCCAAAACGTTTCTTTTGACGTTGTTGAAGGAGCTAAAGGACCTCAAGCTGAAAACATCACAATTCTATAATTTATTTTATTAGAAGCTAAAAAACCTGAAATTTTATTTCAGGTTTTTATTTTATATTTATTTAAATTTGTAAGCATCATTTTTTAACGAAACTAACTCTTCACTATTATTCTTGCTCATTTCTTCAACTTCAAATATATTTTCATTCATATCTCCAATGCTTACAACTATATTATTTGTTTCGTTAGTTATATTATTTGTAGAATTTGAAATTGAATTCATAGCAGTAATTATTTCTAACATACTTTCAGACATATCATTACTCAAATTATTAATTTCCAATATTAAATTTTCTACATTTTTTCCATCTTCTTTATACTGATTACTTATCTCTACTAAATTATCATAATCACGTACAACTTTATTCTCCATAATATCAATTATATCTTTTGAAACATTTCCTAGTAATTGAACACTATTAAAAACCTTACTTACTGTTTCTTGTATAAATTCTACAGACTCAGATGATTTTTCTGCTAGTTTTCTTATCTCTTCTGCAACAACAGCAAAACCTTTACCAGCCTCTCCTGCTCTTGCAGCTTCTATTGCAGCATTTAACGCTAATAAATTCGTGTTTTTAGATATATTTAATATGGTTTCTGCCATAATAGATATTTTTTTAACCGATTCACCTTCATTTAAAGCATCTTTTAGCTTTAACTTAATCTCTTTATATAAATCAACTATATCTTTTTTAGCATCTATACTCTCTGCCCTAACACTATCTGCCTTTTCATTTATATTATTTATTATATTAATTCCATTTTTCATTTTTTCTTTAATAATTACAATTTCATCTTTAATAACATTAGAACTTGTTGTAGCTTCTTCTACAAAGGCCAAATTCTCTTCCATGTCACCATTAATTTTTTCTGAAGCTAATACTATAGAATCTATTTGCCCAACTATTTTTTCTATTAACTCTCTAGTCTTATTATTGTTTTCTACATTTCTAATACACTTATCTTTTACACTGTCTATTACTTTTTTAATACATTCTCTTGCAAAATTAAGTTTTTCTACAGTTTGTCCTATTTCATCATTTCTTTTAAGTTCTATATTATAAGATAAATTATAGTTGGCAAGTTCACTAGTATACTTCGTTATATATTTTAACGCATTAGTTATATTTTTTGCTATTAAAATAGATACTATTATTCCTATTGATATTCCTATTATAGATAATGCTATAAGTATTCTTCTAAGAGTTCTACAACTTGATAATACTTCATCTAATGATTGCTGTATTCCTATGTACCAATCAACATTATTTACTGGTGAAAAAGCTATTATATTCTTCTGATTATTAAACTTAAATTCTTCAACTCCATTTTTTCCTTTAATCATTTTATTTTCTACACTAGCTATTTCCTTATATTTATCATCTTTTTTAGCTTTTTTTATAAAATTCTCTTTATTTAGTATATAATCAACATTTTTACTAGCTACCGTATTTCCATCTTTATCTATAGCAAATACACTTCCATTTTCATAAATATTGCAACTTTGTATGAGCTTATTTATTTGAGATATATCTAAATTAGCTAATAATAGCCCTTGTACTTTATGTTCTTCATTAAATATAGGTGTAGCTATTGAAAACATAGCTCTTCCTTGCTCATTTCTTATTGGATTGGATACTGATGATTTTCCATTAAGTGCTTTTCTTATATAATCTATCATTATATCTTTATTTTTTAAATCTATTGAATAAGTTGTACCATCATGAAAATGAATAACACCTTCTTTATCAACCAAAACTAGATCTATATATTTTAATCTTTTTGCCTCCTTTTTTAGTATTTCTGATGTTTTTACATAATCCATACTCTTTATATCATCACGTTCTGAAAGCGCTTCCATAGCCTTTATGTCTTTCCCCAAAGTAGCATGTACTAAATTAGCTGTTTGCTTTGCAGCTTGGCTTAATTCTATTTGCTTGTCATTAACAATTTGTCTTGAAGATAAATAGTATGATATTCCAACCATTGTTATACATATAATAGTTACCAAGCATAATAGATTACTAGTGATTTTGAAGAATAATCCCTTTGTAAATTTAGTCATTAAACCCCCTCCAAAAATTCATTCTCTTTATATTATATATTTTTATTTATTTTATTTCTACATTTTATATTATTTAGTATGTTTTTTACTTTTATTTTTCATATTATTTAAATACATATTCTATATTTATCGTAAAATATTCTTATATCAACTTATTAAATAATTTAATATAATTTAAAATATGTTCTCTTTCTTAGGAATAATTATCTTCTAAAGTAAATTACTTCATTGTGTTTTTTATATGATTAGTATAAAATATAAACTTGTCATAGAAATTATTAAAAATTTAAGGAGTTAATTTATGGCTTATAATATTATAGATTTAATAGATAGAGCACTTAATACATCAGAAAAAATACTATTACTATATGAAAATGCAATAAAAGATGAAAATCAATTAGATTCTTTTTGTCTTTTAGTAAGCATATTTGTAAAATATAGATGGGGAAAAATCAGATATTACAATTCATTAAAAGAAACACTTAAAAATAAACCTATAAAAGATATCGATTTTTCTATATATGATAAAATTTCTTCTTTAATATATGAATTTAATAACAATCTCTCTTCTAATTGGAATAGTAACACCAAAATATTTATGGAATGGGTCCTAAATACTAATAAAAATAGTAGAGCACTTTTAATAGATGTACGTAGTAGACTTATCGAACGCTCTCCAAAAGAATTTGAATTAGAGTATGATATTTTAACTAATTTAATAGATATGGAAGAAAAATATATATTAGATTTAGAAAATACTTATAAAGATTTGTATAGCTATTAAGTCTATAAATTGGATATATTAACATTTCAATAATATATAATCTTATATTTCAAAATTATAAAGCAGTTAGTATTGTACTTTGCTCACTATCTGCTTTTTTGCTAATTAAACTCATAATTTTTAATTAAAAACTAATTTACTTTTTTAAGGTACTTCCTAGTTCATTTTTATTATTATTCATGATTTTCCTTACTCTGTATATTTGTAATTTGGTTCTTAAATATATAAAAAATATATAAATTAATAAAAAACATCCAGTTTTTATCCTGGATGTAATAAAACTATAAATATTTATTTATCGAACACTCCACCTTGCTTATAGCTTTTTATACCTTTTCTACTTCCACCAATACACTTGGCTGGTCTTCCTTTTGACATTTGCTGAGAACTTTTTTTCTTTTTTTCCTCTATAATTTTTTTCATTAGTTCTATATTATTTGACATTAGTTTATCTCCTTACATTATATTTTGGGTTAATTTTATACAAAAATTATTCTAGCATATTTCTCCATAATAAAACTACTGACAATTTATGTTTTAAATAAAATCTAATTATAAAAAATTTTATTTTCTTCACTCTATAGTCTCTATTTAACTATTTTTTTAATTTAACGATTCCCTTATAAATAAGTATAGCTAGTATTCCTCCCGCAGTGTCGATTAGTACGTCATTAACCCTTCCACTTCTACCAGGAACAAATAGCTGATGAATCTCATCACTACAAGCATATAAAAATGTTATTATAATTGCTATTATATATTTTCTATTATTTTTAGCCTCATTCTTTAAAGAAAAAACAATTAACGCACATAACACGAAATACTCTGTAAAATGTCCTACCTTTCTAATAATAAAGTTTGCCATTTTTCCAAATATACCATTTACATCTATACCCATAACCGTGATAAGCTTAATTACTAATCCACTTTTACCATTTGAAACTTCAGCAGGATCTTTAGAAAAATTAAAAATAACTATCATCCAAGTTATAACTAAACAATATTTCAATATTCTTTTACAACTTTTATTTGTCATATTTATATTCAATAAGATATCTTATAAATTATCTTACTAAAATTCAGCTCCTTCCCTTAGTCCTATATATAATAACTTATTCTAACACATTTTATTAAAAAATGAAAAACACCTAACTCATTGCTAAGTTAGGTGCCTTACAAATTAATCTATTATTTATATAAAGTTACATCAAAAATCTTATCTATTGGAACATCTATTCCTTCTTCTCCTGCAGCTGGTGCTACTTTAACTATATTAACTCCACCTTGATTCATTATTTTTTGTAATTTTTCAGTACCTTTTTTGAATTCAGTAGGATCTACTCTATAGTTGTCTACTAATTGATATCTTAAAATTACTTTGTCTTTATCGCAAGCTGTATATGCGATGTTTGTAGTACTTTCGAATGATGATTTTATTTCTTTATTGTTTTTGAAATTCTTTGATACAGTAAAGTTTAAATCATTAGTTAATTTGCTTGAAAAACTTGCTGAAGCAAATTTGAAATCTCCTGAAGCACTTCCGCCAACTTCAGTTATAAGTTTTAATCCTAAAGCTTGTCCCATATTGAACTCTTCATTTTTTGTTATACCTACAGTATAGCTTTTATTTAATGTATGGCTAGATCCAGCTGGAAGATCTATAGTATCTATAAGTTTCCAACAAGTTGTTCTTTGAACTGAATTGTCATGGTAAAGGAAAGAAACTTTAAATAATGTATCTCCTCTATAGAAATCTTTATCTAGGATTTCTTTTTTAGCTATATTTGTTATCTTACTATCTTTAAAGTTATGTCTGTTTATAACAAATCCATTATTTAATATAATAGAAAAATCTCCTTCTCTTAATGATAGATTGCTTTCTATCATAAATCCTATTGCTCTCTTTAGAGCTAATTCAGCATAATTATATTTTCCCATTCTAGATTTTGTTGCATCTAATTTTATATCTACGTATAACCAAGGATTTACTGTAGATGTTTCTTTTTGTATATCTATTTGAGATTTTATCTTGCCATCAACAACAGCTATACTTTGTGTTGGAATTGTAATGTCTCTATCATAAGCTTTAGCTGATGACACAGGTCCTAATAATATTGCAGTTAATACTAGTAAAGCTAATTTCTTTTTCATAATAGCATCTCCTTTTAATTATGTAATTATTTAAATTTGTTTTAATTTGTTAATATTTTGTTCATATTCTAATTATACCAACTAATATTCATTTTGTAAACGGTTTTTTATATTTTCCACAAAATACTTTTAATACAATTAAATCTTTCATTAAAACTTATATATTATTGAATTATTTTCTATGTTTTATAACATTTTTTATATACTAGATTAATGATAACCTTATTTAAATATAAATGACTTATCGTTTATTAAAAAAACTTTATTATTTATATTTTGAAAATTAATACTAAAAAATAGTTGGCATATACATAACCAACTATTTTTTATGGTTAAATTTAATGATTATATTTTTTTACTTGTTCTAAATCTTGAATGGCACAAGTTTGTATCATATTAATAGCATTAAACAAATTAGATCTTATAAATATTTTACTGGAAAATTCCAACAATTCATCAAAACTATTTATTAACATCTTCAGCTTACCATTAAAGTCAATTGTATCTTCAGCTAATTCTCTTACAATCTTATATTCCTTTTCTATAAATTCTTCTAATTCCTCTTTAGTTAAGTTAACTTCTATTTTATCACTAAATATTTTATCGCATTTATCTTTATAAACTTCAAATTCCTTAAATAAATCATATTGATGTCCGTAATATAGTATAGCTATTGCATTTATATGTGCTAAAATAAATTCTACTAATTTAGTTTTAACTCCTTGAATATTTACATAATTTTTTTGAACTCTAGTTAAATGTAGCTGTTCAAATCCAAACATTTTAGATACAGCCATTAAGGTTGCTATATGATAATTTAAACTACATGATATTTTATGCATCTTTTCTTCTAAATCTAAATAAACCAAACTTTTATTTCCCGTTGTAGATAAACGTAAATACTCTAATTCTTGATTAATAGTTTTAGCCACATAATCCATAATCAACATCCCCCTAAACATAAATTTGTTACTTTAATTAAATCTATATTTCAATATTATTATACCAAATATTGGGGCTTTAACCAATTGATTTTAAGGATATGTTTACCATATTACTTTTTACTCATTACTAGTTTATATGTTTTTTTTAATTTTCTAACTTAAAACTTTCATCAATAATTTGAAATTTGTTTTTTATATTCTTTGTTACATAAACCTTTCTATCCTTTGTAATCAATATAGCATCTATTCCTTTTAATTCTTCAATAAGTTCAAGTCCTTTTTCTACTCCTAATATGTATACAGTTGTTGAAAGTGCGTCTCCATCTATTCCATTTTCACTTATAATCGTTGCACTAATAACCTCTGATTTAGAAGGATATCCTGTATCAATATCTAATATATGATGATATCTCACTCCATCTTTTTCAAAATATCTTTCATAGTTTCCTGATGTAACTACTGATAATTTCTTCCCGTATACTATTCCCATACAATCGTCTCTAGTGCCAAATGGATTTTGCATTCCTATTTTCCACTCTGAACCATCAACCTTATTGCCAATGGTCATTACATTGCCTCCTAAATTTATAGTTCCAGACTTTATATTATGTTTTAAAAATACCTTTTTTGCCTCGTCAGCAGCATATCCTTTAGCTATTGCCCCTAAATCCATTTGCTGACTTCTCCCTAAAGTAACTTTATTATTCTTTTCATCTAATGATACATTATTATAATTTATTAACTTCTTAGCATTACTTATCTCATTATTATTAGGTATTCTAGCATGATCCGTACCTATACCCCAAATTCTCACTAATGGCTCTACTGTAATATCAAATTTTCCTTTGGCAATCTTTGAATATTTTAAGCCATTTTTTATTACGTAAAATGTTTCATCACTAACCTTACTTTGTCCATTTGTATTTAATGTACTGATTTCACTTTGTTTTATATTTACGGACATTTTATTTTCTATTTCTTTAACCTTTTTTACTCCTTCTTCTAGTGCTAATTGTGCCTCTTTTTCATTATGCGAAAAAATATTAAAGTTTATAGCTGTGCCTAAAGCTATAAAAGTCTTTGTATATTGCTTAACTTCTTTTTTTCCACATCCTCCAAGAGATAACACTAGCATTAATAATGATATTATAAGTAGTATGTATTTTTTTAAATTTTTCATATATTTACCTCATCTCAGTTTAAATCTAATAAAAACCGTATAATCAATTTATAATTAATTACACAGTTTTTATCCATAGAATAATTATTATACTTTATTTATTTTTATCTACTTATTAATGAAGTTTTATATTGCTTTAATAACATTTTTATTCATTAACAACTATGTTTATTTCTTTATCTTCAAAACCATTAGCCTTTAATGTTATAATATTTTCTCCTTCTTTAGATAGAACATTTCTTTTTATTGTAGTTCCGAAAATTGATGATATATTACAACTATTTTTATCTAATTTTACACCATTTAAGTATATTTCTGATATATCATAACTTAATCCAAAAGGTACATATATAGAAACTTCTTCTCCCACTTTAAATGTTTTTCTATTATCTAATGTCTTAACATTTTCTGGTACCTTTTTTAAAACTTTATGATTTTCTTTTGTAGAAGGTTTTTCTTCTTTAATATCTTTGCCTTTTACTGTTATCTTTAAATCTTTATCCTCATATCCTTTAGATTTTAATGTTATAGTATTTTCTCCAACTTTAGTTAATACATTTTCTTTTATCTTTATTCCAAATATTGATATATCACAACTTTTATTATCTAATTTTGCACCATTCAAATATACTTCTGATACTGTATATCCAAAATCAAATCCTGGATTTACACCTAATTTTTCACCTGTATTAATAGTAGTACTTCCATTTACTTTTACATCTGAAGATACTTTCTTTAATTTCTTATTACTGTCATCATTTATTGTATTATCTTTTTGAGGTTTCGTATTTACTTGTGGAGTAGACTTTGTTTCTTGAATAGCTTTTACTTCTATTTTAATTTCTTTATCTTTATAATCATGAGCCTGTAAAACTATGCTACTTTGTCCTACTTTATTCAACACATTTTCAGATATAAGAACATTCCCTAAAATACTAGTTATAAAATCCTTATTCTCTTTTAACTTAGCTCCATTTAAAATTATAGATTTTACTTTATAATCTCCATAATTTGCGTTGTTAATTATAAGACTACCTCCAACTTTTACATCTTTTACATTTGTTGATACATTTTCAGGAACTTCTTTTAAAGCTACTTCTTTTTTTGCTGATGGTATAGTAACATTTGGTCTTGTACCATCTTCATTGAAATACACAACATCCTTTACTACATCATTAAATCCTATAGATTTTATAATTATTCTGTGCTTTCCTGAACTTATAACTGCGCTTGGTTTAATTTCTAATCTTTCAATAGCTTTTAAATATTGATTATCCTGAGTTAATAATTTACCATCCATATATACTTCCTTTATATTATCTATCCAATCATAATCGAAAGTACCTCTAGACATTCCTAATTTAAATACTTTTCCAATAGTAGGAACGCATTCTAATGTTATTTCTGGATGTATCTTATATAAATTAACATATACATCAGCTGGTTCGTATCCTTTTGCAAATATTCTTAACTGATATATATTATTTTTAAGGAAACTATTAGAATTTTGCTTTACTGATATTGTTCCAGAAGATACTTTAAATTCTAAGTCTTTATATAGACCTGGAGCTAAATCTATCTTTTGTATTTTGTATACAGACTTCTCCCATTCCTTATTAGATTTAAATTCTATTTGTATATCTTTTTCTCCTTGTTGAACATCATTAGCTATTAATATAGGTACTATTTTTTCCTTAGAAGTTGAATGATCATCTTCTGATATTATTTGATCATTTGCATTCTTAACTTCTATATTTAAAAGTTGCACTTCAAATTTTTTATCTGTATCTATAGTCACTTTATAATATCCTGAATCTTTAAATAATGATTTATCAAGTATTAATTTTTTACTTTGTGTATTTATAAACCATTGTCCATTTTTTAATACTTTTCCATTGAAAACTATATTTTTAATACTTGTAAGATATTCTTGTGATAAATTATCTATTTCTACGTTGTTATTAACATAATATTTATCTGCTAATTTAGGAATAACCTTACCTTTAACTATATTCTGTTTTAATGTAACAGTTCTATATCCATTAGCATGAATTTTAAAAACATTTTCTCCTACACTTAATTTACTTGCTGGAATTACTATTTTGTCTTTATATATTTTTAATTTATTTCTTGATATCTTATGAGTATTATTATTTAGTAGAGATTCTCCAACTTGTACATCTAAAATAGCATTTGCCCATTTTTCATCATTATCGAATTTTAAAACCAAGTCTTTTCCAATTATATTTTCATCATTATTAACTTGTATATTTGGAGCAATTAAAGCATTGATTTCAGATATAACCATTTGATTTCCATATGTTCCATCTTCTAATATATATTTTGCTTTATATGGTAAGTTTCTAGTTTTACTTTTATTGTTTTTAGCAAATTCTTCAAAAGTAAGATCTCTTCCATTCATATATGCTTCAGTAGCTTTATTAATATATGAATCATAATCTACACCAAGTCCTGTTCCAAAATCCATTCCTCGTTCTGTAATAGCTGTTCTTGTAGTTGTATTCCAATTATTTATTATTTTATTTATATTGTCATCTTCCACACCTAGATTTTTTAAAATTACGGCATTAGATAACATATCAAAATCGTAAACTACATCTGCTCCTATAAAATTAGATGCACCTGAAACTACGTCTGATCCACCACTAGGCTTGTGACTTGAACTTCCCCCTGATGAATGATGACTTGCAGAAGACATTAAATCTACTTTTCTATGTCTTTTTATAACCAAAGGCTCATTTACTTCTCTCTTTGATGATTTTTTTACATATTTATCTTTAGACTGAAATTGTCCATGAGTATCAAATACAGTAGTACCCGGTGTTATTCTAATATTTCCGTTTTTATCATAAAAATTTTCATGAAAATCCCATATCGCCAATTTTTTATATCCATAAATATCAGTAGGTGCTGCAAATACAGTAGTTACATTACAACTAATTAATCCCGCTACAAGAGCTATTAATAGTCTAGTTTTCTTACTCATAATTTTTTCCCCTTTTCATTTTCTTTATTACTTACCTAATTCAATACTTTTAGCAATTTCTTAAAAATGCTTATATTTTAAAGTCATTTCTTCTTTTTCTTGTCCTTTTTGTATCATCAATTTTTTATCACTTCTATTATTTAATTCTACTTTTACTACACTACCTTCTTTATTTACCCTTTGTACATTTACTTTTTTACCATCAATATAAAAATCATAATCACTATAAGTTCCTTCTTTAATAACTATAACTGCATAATTTACATAGTGAATATTCATAATACATGTATGTTCTTTATCTATGATTTGAAAAATATTTTCTTTATCAGTAGTGCTAATGGAATCACTAGTGTTACTAGAAGTATTATTTGTATTATTTGTTTCTTTTCCATCTTTTTCACCACTGGCGGATAAGTCTTTTTTGCTTGCTAATGTTGTTGTATCTGGTTTTTCTTTATGTTTTCCTGTACTACTAGAACTACTGCTTGTATTATTTACTGTAGTTGATGGTTTACTTTCTCCCTGGTTAGAAGGTTTATTTCCATCATGTTTACTTGCTGATGTTGTTGCATCTGGCTTTTCTTTATATTTCCCTGTACTACTAGAACTACTGCTTGTATTATTTACTGTAGTTGATGGTTTACTTTCTCCTTGGTTAGAAGGTTTATTTCCATTATGCTTGCTTACTGATATTATTGTATCTATTTTTACTATGTTTATGTTGTCGCTATTTTTTACGTTTTTGCTTCCTACTAAGCTTTCAATTTTAGCTTTATTACTGCCTTTAATAACTATATTGTCAGAAGCATAAAATTTATTTATTACAGTATTTTTAGATAAGTCCATCTCGCACTTCTTATTTACTTTAACTTCTACAAATTTTCCATCAACACTAATCTTTGCATTCCCATCAATTTGTAAGCTATCAGCTTGTACATTGATAAGTTTTATATCATTTTCTCCCGCACCAATTACTTTTATATTCTTGGCTTTAACATTATTTAACGTTACAACTCCATTTTTAGCTGGTGTTAATATTACCTCATTTTTTGTTTCTAAGTTAGATATATTGAAATTATTTCCGCTTATTCTAATATCATTTGCCTCTTTTAATTGGAATATATCAAAATCAATCTCTGAATTGTTTTTGGTAAGATTTAATTCATTTTCAAGTTGTCCATTTTTATTAATTCTATGATAAACATAAAAAGGTTCTTTTTCTGCAACTGCATTTTGGCAAATTTTATCTATATCGATAACTTGATTTTTATTATTAAAACTTTTCTTAACTTCTTCATAATTAACATACTTACCTGTTTCATCATCATGAACCATAACTTTATTACTATCTCTAAAATTATTCATAAATTCAAAGAAAAGCGGTGAATTGATATTAGATTGTATATCCTTAATATCATATTGATAGAACTTATTGCTTACCGTATCCTTTAAAATATACGAACTAACCTTAGCATAAGCATTAGTATGGTAAACCCCTGTAATAATTCCTGTTGCCATAATAACTGCTAACAATATTTTTGATTTTTTCATATTTTACCTCCTAAGATATGTACTAATTGTATTATTTTTTATTTCATCATAAGTATATTCAGTCATTTCATAAATTTATGATAAGAATTAATAAGTGATAATGAAACTCATTATTCTTTACTGTTTATGATTTTATCATACAAATTTTATATATTCAATATAAAACCATCCTTATTTTACTTGGTTTATTATGATATGCTATTAAAGATTATTCGTTTTCTGTAATATATTGAATTTATTCTTATACATTTGTATTAATATTACAAATACAAAAACTGCTAACAATTATATTGCTAACAGTTTTATTTCATCATAATAATTTACTTATATGGTTACAGATAATAATTATTTAACAGCAATCACATCAGCTGTTCTTATTATCTTTTGCTTAAACTTATATCCCTTTTTTATAACATCTACAATTTCATATTTTTTCTTTTCACAATCGGTTATAGTTCCCACGCATTCATGTAATTCCGGATTAAATATTGTTCCAATTGTAGGTATTTCCTCAAATTCAATTTTCAACAGATCATATTTTATTATTTCCATAACACTATCAATATTATTGACTAACTCATTATTGTTAGATTTAATAGCAAATGTATGTACATTATCCATATGATCTAATATGTTTAAAATTTTTTTAATAAACATGCTTTCTTCTGTTTCTTTATCTCTTAATTGATTTCTTAACTGTAAAATCTCATTATTTTTCTCTTTAATTTCTTCATTTATCATTTGCATTGATATAGCATTTCTTTTACTTGCTTTATCAATATTGTCTATTTTATTTTGAACCATATTTAATATATCATTTAAATCATTTATAGGTACTTCATATGTATTTATAGATTTTGGCTTAAATGATTTTAACTCATCTTTTATAGAAAACACTTTCTATCTCTCCTATCGTTTTATAGTAAAATAATACGTCACTTTTTATTTTATACTATAACGTTGCTACCTTCTATATGTATTTAACCATTGTCTATCCAATAGCTAAAAATACAGTACATAAAGTACTGTATTTTTATAATTATTATTTTAAATCATAATCTTTCTTTTTGTTGCTCCTTGTTTAAATTTGATTTTACCTTTATTTATGCATTGTACTGGACATACATTGGAACATAAATGACAGCCTACACATTTTTCTTCATTTAGTATTGGTGATCTATTCTGTGAATCCCATTCAATAGCTTGATGCCCTCCATCATAACATGATATATAACACCTTCCGCACCCTACACATTTATCCATATCGAATTTAGGATATACAATGTAATCTCTATCTAATTCTTCTGCTGAAATTATATTTTTTAATGCTAATCCCACCATATCTTGTAATTTTTTAAATCCTTTTTCTTTCATGTAATAAGAAACTCCACTTATCATATCTTCAACTATTCTATATCCATACTGCATTACTGATGTCGTAACTTGTAAATTAGTTGATCCCAGTAGTATAAACTCTATAGCATCCTCCCAAGTTTCTATCCCTCCAATTCCACTTACAGGAATATTTTTTAGATCTTCATTTGTTTTTAATTCATGAATAAACCTTAAGGCTATTGGTTTTACAGCTTTTCCTGAATATCCTGAAACTGATGATTTACCATTTATTACAGGTAATCCAACCATATTATCAAGATCTATTCCAGATATACACTTTATTGTATTTATTGTAGCAATTCCAGTTGCTCCCCCTTCTATAGATGCAATAGCTGGTATTGTCATATTCCCTATGTTAGGAGTCATTTTAGCCAATATAGGAAGATTTGTTCCTTTTTTTACTGCCTCACAATATTTTTTTACAAGTTCAGGATTTTGTCCAACATCTGATCCCATATCATGGCTCGTCATCTGAGGACATGAAAAATTACATTCTATAATATCTGCCCCAATTTTAGTAACTAACTCAGCAAGGTTTGTCCACTCTGATTCATTTTGTCCCATTATAGACGCTACCAATACTTTGCTAGGATAATCTTCTTTTAATCTTCTCATTGCCTCTAAATTTTCTTTTAATGAATGCTCAGCTATTTGTTCCATATTCTTAAAACCTAAAAATGGAGTAGATTCTTTTCTTAAATTATCAAAACGAGGTGATACTTCTTTTGGAGCAAAAAAACCTATTGTTTTAAACACAATTCCACCCCATCCAGTTTCTAATGCTTTGGCACACATTTCATAACAATTTCCAACTGGTGATGATGATAAGAAAAATGGATTTTCACATTTCACTCCACAAAACTCTATCGAAAGATCCATAGCCTTCATTATCTAGCACCTTCTTTCTCTAAATAATTTTCTATTGCCTTTGCAGCTTCTTTTCCTTCCTTAACAGCATAAACAACTGTTTTATCTCCATCTACTATATCTCCAGATGCAAATACTCCTTCTATACTAGTTTCGTAGTTTAAATTTTTGATAATTCCACTTTCACTAACCTCTACATTCGCTACTGTTTTTATATCTTCTACTTCTTGTCCTATAGCAAATATAATTGTATCTGCCGGAAGTTCTAACTGTGAATCATCAAACATTCCTTCACACTTGAATCTTGTAACTTTTCCGTCTTTTCCTATTATTTCATATGGTTTAAATCCCGTAAATACAGGTATATTATGCTTTTGGGTATATGTTAATTCTTCCTTATCAGCAGGCATTTTTTCTAAAGTTCTTCTATAAACTATTTTTACATCTTCAGCTCCTAATAATCTTGAAGTTATAGCACAATCTATAGCAACATCTCCACCACCTATAACTATAACCTTCTTACCTAATTCAACCTCGCCTTTATTAGTTTTTACTTGTGATAAAAATTCAGTTCCTTTAAGAACTCCTTTAAAATTAATTCCTTTTATATTAGGTATTTTAGCATTTTGCATTCCAATAGCTAATAAAAAAGCTTTAAAACCTTGATTTTTAAGTTCATCTACTGTAATATCTTTTCCTATTTTACAGTTGTTTTTAAATTCTACACCTAAATTTTTTATATATTCTATTTCATTATTTACAACTATTTGAGGTAATCTATTTGAAGGTATTCCATAAGTAAGCCATCCTCCAAACTTATCTTTTGCTTCAAATATAGTAACGTTATATCCCTTCTTTACTAGCTCTGCAGCTGCAACAAGACCACTAGGTCCTGATCCTATAACCGCTACTTTTTCTTTATCACATTCAATTGGTTCTAGCACTTCCATTTTTATATTAGATTCATAGTCAGTTAAGTATGTTTGAAGTTTACCTATTTGTATTGGTTTATCAATTCCACATCTACTACAAGCACCCTCACAATATTTACTAGTCGGACATACTCTAGAACATACCCCTCCAAGTGCATTGTTTTCTCTTATAGTTTCAACTGCACCTTTTAGATTTCTAAAACGTAAGGAGCGAATAAACTTTCCTGGATTTGTCTCTGCTGGACATGCTTTAGAACATGGGGCATCATAACACAATAAACATCTTGCTGCTTCTTCGATTGCCATAAGGGGTGTAAACGTTTCCTCATTCAGATTAAAACATTCTTTAACATTATTCAAAATACTTCCTCCCTTGCATTAAATTCAAAACTTACATTCGGTCTTAATTGTATTAAAGGTTAATTGCACTATTAGTTTATCAAAAAAAACAGTTGTTTTCTATTTAATGGAAATAGCTGTTTTACTTAAATTTAATTATATAAAACGATATTTGGGTATGTATTGGAATTATATGTTTCTATCGTTGCTTTTTATTATTTTCCTACAATTTACATTCATGTTTATAAATATTAAATATACTTTGATATTTTATATTTATAATTACTGCCCTTAACTTCTATTTTATAAAATAAATAGTCTAAATTTTTAATTATATTTAGACTATTTATTTTTATTTATCCTTTACAGATATAAATATTTATTAAATGTTTGCAATTAACCTTTAAATATTTTTAGTGCAAAGGATTATAACCTATTCTCATTTTATTTAATTAAAAAAATAAAAGTGTCCTGATTTTTCCAAGACACTTTATAGCCAAATATAATTATTATGATTTATATATTTACTGCCTTACAATCTCTCAGGATCATTTAAAGGAATTTTTATTATTTTCAAATTTTTCAATAATATTCTATCACACTTATACCTTAGTTACAATATAAACTTCTCTAAATCATATATCATATATAAGTATATTCTTAATTTTATATTAAAAGCAATTGTATTATATTAATCTCTTTATTTATCAAGTTAACTTATTAATTAAACTTTAACCTCTTTATCATTCTATCTTCTCCAATATAAGTATTTTGAAAAATATCTTTCGCAAAGTGAATTAATTCTTCTGGCTTATCCATTGCTGTACCAAAGTGAGTTAATATAAGTTCTTTTACCTTTCCTGTTTTAGCTAGCATAGCTGCTTGTGAAAAAGTCATGTGCTTATTTTTAATAGCCTTATCAATATCTTCATCATTACCATAAGTCCCTTCACATACTAGCAAATCACTATTTTTTATAAAAGAAACTAGTTCATCAATAGGTGTTGTATCTGTTACAAATGAAATTTTTATTCCCTCTCTTTCTTCTGCTAATACCATTTCAGACTTATAAAATACGCCTTTATAAACTATATCATTGCCCTTTTGAAGAACATTCCACAAGTTCTTAGGTATATTTTGACTTATAGCCTTCTCTATATCAAATTTCGGTCTTCGTTTTATATTAAAATTATAAGCTATACATGGACTTGAATGATTAACCTCAAGAGTATTTATACATATTTCTCCTTTATTATGTAATATAAGATTATTATTCTCTATAGAAAAAACTACTTTTTCATTAGGACTTTCGATTATTTTCAGCTTATATGGAAGATATGGAGTAATTACTGTAAGTCCCTTTACTATCTTGTTTATTCCAACAGGTCCTATTATAGTTACTGGTTCTATTCTTCCGCTATTTCCCATGGTTGCTAAAATACCTGGAAGTCCAAGTACATGATCTCCATGCCCATGTGTTATACATATAATATCAATATTTTTAAAGCCAGTTCTCGCAATTTTCATAGAAACCTGAGTACCTTCTCCACAATCAACAAGAATTTTATGACCTTTGTAATTTAAAAGAAGTGATGACAAATTTCTCTCAGGTGTTGGCATTCCTCCCCCTGTTCCTATAAGAACTAAATCTATCATATTTACATCCCCTTTACACTTAATAAAAATATCTTAAAATATTTTTATATAAGATAATAACCATTTAACAAAAACATCAATAAATATACTTAAATATTATTTTCTCCTATAGTTTAATTAAATATGTTTTTTGTTTTTATTGAATTTAATTAAATATATTTGTAAATTAGATTATATTACTCTAAATCTACAATTTATTTGAAGTATAATTGTATTTTTTTGATGCAATTATAGAATTTTGTGTTATAATAGATGTATAAATAGTGAGAATATTTTTTATAGTAGATTGTTAAATTTTTAATTAACCTGCATTTATAATATGCTAAAATATTTATATAGGAGTGGTTTGACTATGAAAAAATCTATTGTTTTAAAAATTTTCGGAATATTTTCAACTCTATTCATAGTATTTTATACTTATAGCACACTTGCTAGTGATGCAAGTGCTAGTTGTTATACATTTAATGCCTGCTCTCCTAAACAAGTAACTTATAATAATTTTTTAAAAATTAATATCGGTTCAAAATATGCTGATATTGTTAATATTTTAGGTTCAGAAAGTTGTAAAAACACAAAAGTAATAAACGGATTAAAAAATCATATTTATCTTTGGAAAGTTGATGGTACAGAAGAAAGTATTTTTATTACGTTTAGGAATGGAATCGTTATCACAAAAGAGCAATATAAATTAAATGAAAAAAACAATAATTTTTGTAACAAAAAGGTGAAAGAGTTAAATCACGGTATGACATATGATAATGTTAAATCCATATTGGGTAATGGAACTCTTAGATCCGAAAGTAAAAGTACACAAGTATATAGTTGGTGTTCTGATTCGTCCTGTATAATTTGTACTTTTAATAATGATAAATTAAATATATTTACTGAAAAATAAATAAGATTTACAAAAATCTTAATGCAATTTGTATATAGATTTTTGTAAATCTTATTTTTTATAATATTTTATATATTTTTTTATGATTTTATACATTTTTTTGTAACCTTATACCCACTATTTAAATATAATAAACTAGCAAGAATCTTCTTGACTATTTTATTTAGGTGATTATATATGATTTCTAATATTAATTCAACCCAAGAAAGCTCAGGTTTAGAACTTGAAAATAAAGTCCTTAATAATTTCTCAAATGATTATAAAAACTTGTCATCTCCACAAGTATTAGCCCAAAACTTAAGTAATTATACTTGTTCATCTCCAGATTTATACGCTAATAATAATAATTCTCAATCTATTACTGTATATAATAAAGGAGCATATGTTGCATTCTTATCCTGGGGTTATTATCTCAATAATCAATATTACAGTTTTGAAAGTCCTTATATCCCTGTTCTTCAATCTTATAAAATAACTATACCTACTGAAGCTACTGGAATTAACCTACTCGCCCTTATTTCTATTGACTTTTCAGATTTTGATATTATTTGTCGTAGAGAATATGCAACACCTTGTACAAAATGTCTTTATTTATGGGGAACATTATTCTATTATGGATGTTCTGAAATGCCTTGCCCTTCTAATATAGTAGAAGGCTCTCCAATTCCTCCTGGAAATACTGTTCCTGATTGTAACTAAGTTAATCAATATGCCTCAATATTTAATCGCTAATATTTATTAATTTATAATATCTATCATTTACAATCGTATTAAAAATAAGTCTATTAGAATATACTAATAGACTTATTTTTAATATAAAACTGCATTTTAAATTATATAATATAATTTTTTATTCGTATTTTTCAATAAATTTATAAACTGTATTGAACAAAATACTCTATCGATTGATAGTGTCCACTTGCATTCAATGTTAATATTTTTTCATTGCTATATTCATTTGTAATAAAATTTTTTACTTTCTGAACTTGAATTGTAGCCTTTTGACTAGGATCAAGCTTATTTTTAGGTGTTACAAAAAAAACACCAAATGGACTAGAATATCCATAATAAACAGGAGATGTCGCCCCCACTGGATGACTCCAATAAAAAGATACATAAGTAGTTAAACTACCTAATTGAACTGTATATGTTATAAACCCAGAAGGACCTACAAGTCCTGTTTGATCTGAACGAAAATATCCATTATCACCTGGTTTTATAATATCAGGGGGTGGAACCTCCATTTCTCCACTTTGAAGATCAACCTTAACTGATCGAAATGCTTGATCTGTATTATTTTGTATATAAGCATCAGTAGGTCTATCAAATGCCGTCTGTCTTGAAAAATACTCCATAAATTTCCTCCAAATTATCATATTCATACAAATAGTATATTCATTTAATATTATTTCGTACTTCATTTTAACATCCTAGTTATCAATAATATATTTTAATTTATATAACCTCCTATACTATTAACAATTATTCACCATTTTAAATATACATCCATAATATAAATGAGATAAATTTTTTGGAGGAATTATATGAATGGCAATTATGTAACCTTATTCAATGGATTAACTCTTCTTATTAAACCAACTCATAGAATAGGTCAATTCCTTTATTGTTATCATTGGTTTAATAACTCATGGGTTCCATTAGAATTAAATATGAATATAATCTCAGATATGCGTTATGTAAAATTTGCTGAACCTACAAACCCTTATAATACTTCTATAAATAATTTTTTTAATGATACTGTAACTAATACCTTTACCTCCATCCCTAATACTCTTGATTCTTATCTTGCTAGTGGCAAAAAAATATTTACAAATATTAGCACACATACTGATAAAACTAGATCAGATACCGTTATATGTCCTGTTTTTCCAGAAATAGAATCTGAATGGTTCTATAAAGGATTTCCATCAAAATTAAAGGTAGGCGGTACCAATAGCAACTTAATAAAATATATACCTATACATTTTTATGCAACCAAAAACGGTAATGAAACCTTTACATTACCTAAATTACCTGATCGCTTAGGATACTTAGATTCAAATAACCACTTTTCACAAACCTTTGTATGGAAAGGACCATTCAAAAAAGGTAACCTGTTATTTACCGTATTATTAAATAAAAATGACTCTGCTTGTAAAGGTTGTAGACTTAACAACTCAAGCTATTGGAACCTAATAACAGAATTCGATGATGCTGGTGCTGAATCTAAAGATAAAAAATCCTTAACACTTACTAGTGGAATTAAAGAAAACGAATGCTATTCTATGGCATTATCTATTGGTTCTCATATTTCTACAAATTCAAATAAAAATAACCGCTATAAAATATATAATAAACTTTCTTCTGAATTATCTGAATCATTTAATTCTAATGTATCTATTTTAGAAGAGATAACAACTAATAGTTCTATTGAATTTAAACCGCAATCGAAACCTCAAAGAATAGCTGCTTATCAATTTGTTGAAAGCTTTAAAATAGATATAGATGACTTATTGCAAGAAAAGATTAAATTCTTTAATAATAGTGACATAAACTTCGTTGCTAATTTTACTAAAGCAAAATTTGAAGAAAAAGTGTTTGACTATAATACACATTATTTTGCTAAAGCCTTTGTATTAGACCTTAGATAGCTTTCAGTATTAATACAATTGAAACTGTAAATAATCATGTATTATATTTTTAAAATTATGCTACATATATTTGCTATAATTAACAATTCAAAATATATAGCATAATATTATAAATTAAATAAATTTTTAGGAGGATTTATATGAATGCTAATTATGTAACTTTATTTAATGGATTAACACTCCTTATTAAACCAGCTCACAGATTAGGTGAATCACTCTATTGTTATCATTGGTTTAATAATTCTTGGATTCCTATAACATTAAACATGAATACAATTGCAGATATGCGTTATGTAAAGCTTCATGAACCTACAATGTCTGTTTATAATGATTCTGTTGATGAAATGTTTAGTGCTAAAACAAGAGAGGGTCTTTCAACTATTCCTAATACTTATCGTCAAGCTAAATCTAGTGGAAGTGAACTTTTAACTAATACTCAGGCAGGTATTAAACCTATGCCAGTTATGTCAACAGGTGCAAAACCTTCATATGGTACAGTTATATCACCCGTTTTTCCAGAAATAGACCCTAACTGGTTTCATACAGGTTTTCCTGGAAAATTAACCGTAGGTGGAGCAAATGGAAATTTAATTCAGTACATTCCTATATTCTTCTATGCTACACGAGATGGCAATGAAAAATTCACTTTACCTACAATCCCTGGACGTATTGGATATCTTGACTCAAATAATTCATTCCAAGATACTATTGTATGGGATGGTCCATTTAAAAAAGGTCAACTTTTATTTACATTATTATTAGATAAAAATGATCCTTCATGCAAAGATAGTAAGATAAATGATACTAGTTACTGGAATCTTATGACAGAATTTAGCAATATAGATCCTGGCTCAACTGCTAGTAAATCTGTCACAATTACTAGTGGTATTACCCAAACTCAAGGCTTTACCATGGGATTATCCATTGGAGCAAAAGTTGGTGTAGAATTTGGTTTAGAAGGCATAGGCAAAATTTCCGCTGAACTTTCAACCCAACTATCTACTTCATTTAGCGTTGGAGTATCTATAACTCAACAAGTAACTACAACTGATACCGTTCAATTTAAAGCTCAACCAAAAACTCAGAGAATATCTACTTATCAATTCATAGAACAATATAAGATAGATGCAGCTCAACCTTTAAAAAATAAAATTAATTCATTTAATGATAAAAATAAAAGTTATGTTGCTAATTTTGCTCAAGGAAAATTTGAACCAAATCCTTTTGATTATGGAAGCCGTTATTTTGCAAAAGCTTTTGTACTAGAACCTTAACTTAATAACCATATATAATATAAATTTATATTATCCTTTAATAGTATGAACTAACAATATTATATTTAGTTCATACTATTAATTTATAAAAATATTTCTTATCCAGTTACAATCCTAACATTTAGACTACTTAAAACAGTTGTTATGGAATTAAAAACATCTAGAGACTTGCTACCACTCATAAGCATTCCTACAGCATTTATATTATCATCTAATAGTATAGATCCAGAATCTCCTGGTTGGGCCATTTTAGTAGTAAATATTTGATTTTTAAATAGATATTTTTTACCATCAAATTGTATATTAGTAGATACACCTAAAGCATTTATTTGACCATATCTTCGTTCACTAAACGCTCCCACAATTTGAACCTTTTTACCAATTTTAGGGAAAACCACACCTTTTATCCGTCCCACAAAAGCAAGCTTGGTAGAAATTTGCGATCTTCTAGTAACTTTACCTATAGCACAATCTACGAAATTTTCAAATATTTCAGACCTTTTTGATGGTTTCATAGGAATATATTTTGAAAGTTCCGCAATTGTATCTTCTGGAGCTTTACCATGAAATTTACCACTTGGCTGAATTATAGGCGTTTCTATAGGGTATTTACCATTTAAAGCAATAACATGATTATTGCTTAATATATAGTAAAACTTACCATCTGTAACTACACAACCCATAGTTCCTCCAAATTCCTTGCTTACAGGTGAAATATTATAGCCACATAGAACTGGTCGAATTCTTTGTGTAAGTGAACTTGAAGTTATACATCCAGTTTCAACAACATCTGTTAACAACCCTTTATATATCAACGGAATCAACTGACCTTCATTTAATTCATCTATAGTAACCTTTTTTTCTACAAATACCTTAATACACTTTTGTAATGTATTAATTCCTCTTGCTATCTTATATCCTAACCCCACCCCTACTACATAAGGTTTTCTTAAAAAATAATCATATTCACAATTACATACATGTAAAATTCTTTTATTTACTGAATCACTAATATTCATTGCCCCTCACCTTTTAAATTAAGAATAACATTGTAAAATTTTTACATTTTTCAACCAATATATGATTTTAAAGTGTATATTTTAAATTAAAATATACAGATATGTAATTAAGATATTATTTAAAAGAAGTAGACTTGTCCTTTTTTTGTTGATAGTTTCTCTGTATCAAACTATAATTTTAAACTTACTTTATTAAAAAATCATTTAATTTAATCATAAAACTTTCCTTATACTTTATAGTATAATATAATCAGAATAGTGTTACAATTTATTAGTTATATAGGCTGCATCGAGAAATGTAGCCTATATAATGAGTATACCATAATGTGTTATACTCATTATTTAAGTTAAAATAAACTATTTAATCTGATTTTTTATTACAATTCTTCGCTTCTATCATTCTAAAAAACATAGTTCCGTACTTTTCCAAAAATTCTTCTACAGCTTCTGCATCATATTCTGCACAGAACTCTTTATTCTTTATATGTGAGAAATATTGATTTATATATCTAACAAGTTTTTCATTTGCTATTGTATAAAACAAGGGTGTACACCCAGGGGTACATTTTAAATTCTTCTTAAAAAATACCTTTTTATTATTCACATAAGCAGAGATTTTGAAAAAATTCAAATTATAATTAAGGCGTTCATCATCCAAAACAATAATTTTAATATTATTATTTTTTTTCATAGACTCTACTATGCTACGAGCATGTTCTTTTCTCTGTTGAGTAGATAGTTTGTACCTTATATACGTATAAAATATCTCTCCATCTTCAATATATTTCATAAGTGCAGATTTTAATATAATAAAATTAATTTTACTCTTTTCAAATCTCTCTTCCCATGTAATTTGTAACTTTTTAATTAAAAATGATGTATCATCATCAAATCCCTGACCATAAGCTGTATCAATAATATCAGAAATCACATCAGAAGGTAATAAAAATTCAAATCCATTAGTAGAAAGAAACTGAAACTCATTATTAGAATAAAAATCTGTTCTATATCCCCCTAGCTCCATTCCAGAGGTTTCTGCAGATCTAATTAAAATATCTCCCATTCTAAATTTTGATATAGTTTTATCATATATTGAATTTACCATTTCTTTATCCGTTATAACAGTTGCTACTTCTATCAATCCATCAGAATCCATTGAACAAGTAATAACAAATTTATCTCTAACAGCAATTATATTTAACTTATCCATATTCTTATTATCAAAAAAATTAAATTCTACATTCCATCTTTTATTTAATATAATATATATTCTCCACAAATAAAAATCAGGATCTTTTTCAAATTCGTCCATGTCAAATCCTACTTTAGCATTAACTCTGATACCATGGAATTTAAATTCCTCCATTATATCCAGATTAATTTTAGAAGTCGATTTGCAAATATCAATTGTAGATAATAACTCTATATCTGTTGTAGAATTTTCAACAGTATTAGAAATTAGCTCTTTAATAAAATTAGTAACTTGATTTTTACCAACTATAATTTGACTCTCTTCTTGTTTCTTTTCCGTTTTATCACATAAATCATCTTCTGATTTTTTATATGCACTATCTAATAAATCATATATTTCTTCTTGTAAGATATCGCTTATTGTTGAATTATTTAAATTTACAGGTTCTTGAATTTCAAAAAGCTTATAAAAATCTTTAACTTTATCTTGTTTCATTATTTCACCTGCAAAAATGATAGATGCTTTTTCATTAATATTGTTAATATTTTTAAGAGTTGGTATTTTAATATTATTGCACCATTTACTTATATAAGATATATCATATCCGACAGCTTTAGATAACACCATAAATTTAGTATCCGTAAAACTCAATAATTTTTTTAATGTGTAACCATAATTTTTTGTTGTTTTCATAAAACACCTCCAAATTTTAGGCGGAAAACAATTTGACTTTACAAATAAATTGAAATACAAGTTCTAATATGCAAAATTAACCTCACATTTAATAAATTAAGTTTAAGATTCATAACATAATTTTAGTATATTTATATACCTATTATAATCAAACATATAATAACTGATAATAGTATCTATTATTTTTCCGCAGTAAAATTTTAATAAAATCCACAAATAATATCTTATATGTCATATAATAACTCACTACCTTTTAGGAAATTTATAGAAGTTTTTCATTGGTAATCCATGAATTTAAATCTGATTATTTATAGATTAGACAAATATTTCAAATATTATTTATAATATAACAACTTTGCTTACATTATAACAATTATACTTTATTAATTCAATCTTCGGTAATACGAGTTTGTAAAAATTTTATAGTATTACTTTATATTTTTATTTATTACTTAAGTTTATCGTATATTTCTATATATTTAATAAAAAAAATAAAAACCCTATCAAAGTTTATATCTTTGAAGGATTTTTATTTTTTAAATGTGAGTAATAGTATATAATTTAAAGTTTAAAAATTATAACATTTCTCCGAAACTTTGTACTCTTGTTTTGATTTGTTCGAAAGAAGTAGATTCTTGATCTATTTCAATGTATAAGCTCTTGATTCCAGCTTCTTCGAATTGAGCATAGTATATTGGATAATCGAATTCTTCTGGATCACAGAATTTCATCATACATACAACAACTGCATCTGCATTGTATTTTTTAACCATGTCCATAAGCATTTGTCCTCTTGGTTTTTTAGGATCAGTTGCAAGAGCACATCCGTCAAATTCTTGCCACCATTTAGCAAGTCTGTATAATGGATCTGTTCCTTCTGGAACATCGATTCTGAATTGTCTTGATTCTTGTGCTAAATCATCTGCAACAACAGCGAATCCATTTTCAGTGAAGATATCTAATACTTCATTTGGTTCAGCCATTATACCAGTTAAGATAACTCTCTTACCTTTGAATTCTTCAGCAGGAGTTGCTTTAACTTCTGCAATTAATTCTTTAACCATTGCAGTATGTTTAGATTTTTCCATAAAGAATCTTGCTTTTATAACAGCGTGACGTTTTACAGCATCGATAACATTTGGATATTCAGCTGCAAGGTCTGAGAATTCACGCATAACTCTACGGTTTTCGTTGTATACTTCTATACTGTTATTTATAGCTTCATCTGTAATTTTAACATTAAGTATTTTTTCTAATTTTTCACGAACTAATTTAAATTCTTCTACTAAGAATTTGTTAGCTGCTTCTAATTTTCTGTTTTGAGGGTGTGTAAATACAATTACAGGTGATGTTCCCTTCCATTTTTGGCTAAGACATTTTAATGTGTCACATGGAACTGAGAAAAGCACTGCTGCTAAATCATCATATGCACCTTCAAGTTGCATTTCCATTACTGATTGCATAATTGAACATGCAAATGGAGGTAAGTAAGTACGAGCTTTAGAAATGCTCTTTTGTCCTCCCCAGATTCCTACTGGTAGAAATCCAGCAGCATGTATTAATTCTTCTGGAGCGTATACAGGCATAACACCTACTGCGCCTTTACCAGTTTCTTTTTTAAAATCTTCCATAGCTTTTCTTGGATTACTTGCTATTGCTGATAATTCGTTTATAATAGTTTCAACTCTACTCATTATTTTCCCTCCTCACTTTGGTCCATCATTTCTGCTAAAGCTTGTACACGAGTGTCAAACTGAGCAGGAGCGAAGTTACGTGGATCAGTTTGGTCTCCATCAAAGCTTACATATGGTAATCCATTTTGTTCTTGTAATTTTTCAGCTGTTTCTACGTTTAAGAAACTCATAAGCTTACAGCTTCTGTTTAAGTGGTAAGCTATACCGTCACATTTTCCACCTTCAATTATATCGCTAAGAACTTTAACTTTATTATCTAGGCAAGTGTTAATATAAATTCTAGTGTATGCTTCAGCCATTGAGCTCATATCCCCTGGTGTATAAGTAAGGTTCCAAAGACCTGGATATGCAGAACCTGTCATTATTGATCCAAGTGATTTTAAAGACTTAAATGTATGTCCAAGATATGGCCATACTGCTATACCTTCCCAAGTTATACGTTTCTTTTCAGCACCTTTGAAAGCATAGATTCCGTTCTTTAAGTTCTCTTCAAGTTCATCTGCAAACTTCTTGAATGTAATTTCAGCATAATCTCTGCTTCTAGCACATACGATAAGAGCCATGAAATTGAAAAGATCAAAACAGTTTAATGGAGATGGCTTGTGTGATGATAAAGCTGCAAGTCTATTCCATTGAGCAACTGAACGTTGAGTTTGTTCTTGTACTTCTAAGAATTTATCGTAATCGAATTTTCTTCCGCATACTTCTTCTAATGTAGCTATAGCATCTTTAAATTGATCTGCTATATAATCTTTTGCGTATTGTGGAATTGGCATTGTGTGGTTAAATGGAACGTCAATTACAATACATGGGATATTTAATTCAACTGCTAAGTTTTCATACCACTTTAATAGTGTATTACAAATGTTGTTACATGTAATTATAAGGTCTGGTAGTGGTATATCAGCTGCTGGTGAATTAGCTAATACTTCAGGAGTTTTTCCTGTTAAAGCTTTTTCTTTTAAAAGTTCCATATATCCAAGGTTAACTCTTGCATAAGAACAGATGTCTGATGAATATCCTTTTCTATCTGCAACTTCTAATATATCTAATGAACCTTTTCTAGCACCGATTCCTGCTGCGTGTGTTTCTGGATATACCATAGCTATATCCATAGCTACACAGAATTCTGGTGGAGCAACAGATGCTGACCAACAAACAAGTTTTCCTTCTTTTTTTGCTTGTCTTGCTTCTTCGTCTAATTTTTGCTGATAGTACCCTAATAATTCTTTAGCACTCATATTTTGTATATCAGTCATATTTTATCCCTCTTTCTTTTATTTATTAGCTTTTATTGCTTCTTCATAAGCAAATAATGCCGCACCAATTGCACCTGTAACTTGTGGAGTTGGCGCTACTATTACTGGTTTTTTAAGTTCTCTTTCTATTGCTCTAACAACACCTGCGTTTTGAGCAACTCCTCCGCACATTACAATATCTTCTTCAAGTCCACATCTGTAAGCAAGACCACATGCCTTACTTGCAACTGATTGGTGAACACCAGCTATAATGTTTTCTTTCGCAACTCCTTTTGAAAGTTGAGATATTACTTCAGATTCTGCAAAAACTGTACAAGTACTACTTACAGTTGCAGCTTCTGTTGCACGGCTATCATATTCTTCCATTTCACTTAAATTAACTTCAAGTACTCGTGACATTACATCAAGGAAACGGCCTGTTCCAGCGGCACATTTATCATTCATAAAAAACTGTTTAACGCCACCCTTGCTATCAAGTTTGATTGCCTTAGCATCTTGACCACCAATATCGATGATTGTTCTTGCTGTAGGTACTAAAAAGAATATTCCTTTAGCATGACAGCTTATTTCACTGATTTGTTTATCTGCTTCTTCTACGGCAAATCTCCCATAACCTGTAGCAACAATTTTGTCCATATCTTCCATTTTAAGACCTGATTTTGAAAGTGCTTGTTCTAATGCACGCTTAGGTCCAGTGGAACCAGTTCCAATCTGAATGACTTCTGCAACAACAATATCACTTCCGTTTTCAAGGATTGCAACCTTTGAAGACGCGGAACCAATATCTATTCCCATTGTAAACATAGCTTAATCTCCTTTTGCAAATGATTTTTTTCTTAAGTATTATTGCCAATGACTATTTATAATTAGCAAGTACTTTAAAATTAATATAACATATTCTATATTATTAGCAAAAACTTTTTTTTTAATTATCTAATTATCTTTGGATTGGTGCAACAGTTTCTACGAATTCAACAAGTATTCCTTCACCATATTTAGGTCTTAAGAAGTTAACTATGATATCGCTTGTTCCTGGTACAGCTTTTCCTTCAAGCATTTTCATTCCTTTGCTCTCATACTCTTTACGAACAGATTCAACATCTTCAACTTCGAAAGCGATATGAGCGATTCCACCTTTTCCATTATTGAACTCAGTAAGAACTCCTTCTTTAGGAATGATTAATTCTAATGGACTTTCGTTTTCATTGTATTTTGTGAATATTAAATCTGCATGGTATGCGTCAACGAATCCTTGATAATCTACTTCTAATCCAAATGTTTCAAGGAATCTGTGTGCAGCTTCTAATGTAGGAAGTATAATTCCAACGTGGTGTAATCTCATAGGTTTCATAATTTTTTTCCTCCTAAAAAATATAAAATTTTATATTTTAATTTATATTATTTAATATATTATATCTAATTTATTTTTTCTAATTCTTAAACTATTTTTGATTCTTTAAATTCATTTTTTCATCTCTGAAAATTCTTGTATCCATAATTTTAACATCATCCATCTTAGGAACGAAATCCATTAGATCAAGAACTTGAGTTTTAAGATCAATTCCTGGAGCAACTTCTATTAAATGTACTCCGTCTTCTTTTAATTCAAATACAGCTCTTTCTGTTATATATCTAACAGTTTGTCCAGTTCTGTTTGCATATCTTCCACTGAATGTAACTTGTTCTACATTCTTAAGGAATTTTTTGCTTTTTCCTTCTTGAACTATTACTAGTTTTCCATCTTCAACTTTTGTTTTTAATCCACCTGCAGTAAATGTTCCACAGAAGAATACTTTTTTGGAATTTTGTGTAATGTTTATAAATCCACCACATCCTGCTATTCTAGGACCGAATTTACTAACATTTATGTTACCACTTTCATCACATTGAGCAAGTCCTAAGAATGCTAAATCAAGACCGCCACCATCATAGAAATCAAATTGGTAAGGTTGGTCAATTAGGCAATCTGGGTTCATGCTTGATCCAAATCTTGTTCCTCCTTGAGGAATTCCACCGATTGGACCTGACTCAACTGTTAATGTCATGTAGTCTCCAATTCCTTCTTCATTGGCAACTTGTGCAACATACTCAGGTGCTCCTATACCTAGGTTTACAACTGTATCTTCTTCAAGTTCCATAGCTGCTCTTCTACCAATGATTTTTTTAGCACTTAGTGGAATAGGTTTCATGTTATCAACAGGTACTCTTAGTTCACCAGCTACTCCTGGTTCGTATTCTTGTCCAAAACTTTGTTCATGATCTTGTGGTTCAGCTACTACAACAGCATCAACATAGATTCCAGGTATTTTTACAAGTCTAGGATCTAAAGTACCACCTTTAACAACCTTTTCAACTTGGACAACAACTTTACCACCACTGTTTTTAACAGCTTGTGCTGTAGATGTACCTTCAAGAGGAGTTATTTCTTTTTCAAATGTTATGTTACCATACTCATCTGCATAAGTACCTCTAATGAATGCTACATTTATAGGAAATGCTTTATAGAAAAGCTTTTCTTCGTTGTTTATTTTTATTACTTCTACTAAGTCTTCTTTTGTGATATCGTTAACTTTACCACCACCATTTCTTGGATCTACGAAAGTATCTAATCCAACGTGAGTGATTGTACCTGGTCTGTGACCAGCAATATCTCTAAATAAGTTTAGTAAAGCTCCTTGTGGTAAATTATATCCTTCAATTTCATTATCGATACACATTTGACCCATTTTTGGAGCAGTATTTAAGTGACCTGCTATTATTCTTTTAACTAACCCTTTGTGAGCATAGTGATCAGCACCACTACCATCTCTGTTACCTTGTGATGATGCATACATAAGAGTTATATTCTTAGGAGAACCAGTTTCTAAAAATCTCTTTTCCATAGCTTTATTAAGTGCTTCTGGACAACTACTACTAACAAATCCACTTGTAGTTAGCGTATCGCCATCCTTAACTATCTTAACAGCTTCATCTGCTGTAAGTACTTTAACTTTTTTCATGCTCTTCCCCCCTATAACCACAATTTATTATTTCTTATAGTCTCTTTATAGTCTCTAAATTTAATTTGAAAATCTGCGCAAATTTTGAATCTAATTTAAAAACGATTAATTTATAACTTTCACTAATTTAGGCATAGTCTCAAGATAAATTGTGTTTGTGATTTAACAAACTACATTTGTTGCTAAATTCACACAATTTAACTGCGAACCATGTGATTGTGTTTCTGAATATAATTTTAATACAAATTGAATGAAATTTAAATCAAATCATATTGACTGTTATTGGAGAAAGCAATTCAACTATACTTTATATATTCAAGTTGATTCATTTCCGTTCAAATTTCAACAAACCATGATAAATAATCGTTTTTTTAGCGTATTCAACTAAAAAAATAGAACTATAATATTCTTTTAAATAAAAATAAGGAGCTGAAAAGTCAAAAAAATAACAAGCTTTTATCTAAAATAAAATTTAAAAGCTTATTATTTCAATTATTTTTACTTTCATGTAATATTTTTGTGCATATTTCCCCATAATAATTTATATTGTAACTTTAATGTTATATCTTTTTCAATCATAACACTGGATATTTGTCCATTGTTATGACTTTTATAAATTTAAAATTATTTTTACTATACTATTATAATTATTACAAATTCATTTTAATGAAATATATATTTTTTTCATTAATTCTATTTCCCATAACATAAATTTTTTTACATATATACCTACATATACACCTATGCATAAGAGTTGATTTTATGACTAAACTTTTTCTTAATATAAATTAAAATAATAATCACTAATTAAATATTTGTTAATGAAATATATATTTAGTTAGTGATTTATTATTTTTTATTTAGTAACAAGTCTTACTCCTAACCTTTCCAAAACAGGTACTATAGGATTATGAATAGACATATTCTCCCCACTTCCAACAACAAGTCCTATTGCATAATTATTAAGATCAACAAGCAAAGCTCCTGAATCACCTACCTCAGACATCTTACTTGTAATTATCTGATTTTTAAGTGTTGTTTCTCCAGCAGTATAATCTATTTGAATAGATGCATTTATATTAGATATTACTCCCCTAGTTAATTCCGTACTTCTTCCTACCTTCACAACTTCTTCACCCATTCGTGGATCATTTACACCTTTAGGAATGCCGCTAATAGCAATAGCAGGTGATACTTTAGACTTATCTAAAACTTTAGCCATGGCACAATCTACATAATTTGATGCTTTCTTTTTAAACTCTATCGGAATATACTTCCAAAGAACAGCAACTTCATCTTTGCTTTTACCACCATCTGCCCTACCCGGTTGCAATATTTTACTCTTTAATGAAACTTTATTTTCATATGCAAGAATATGATTGTTGCCCAAAATATACAAATAGCTTTTGTCAGTTACTAAGCACCCTGCCGTGCCAGTAATAGGAAAACTTTCTGATCCAATACTATAACCACCAATTACAGGACGAATTTTCCCAGTAAATCCTTGTGCCTTAAAATTACCACTTTGTATTACATCAGTTATTATTCCAGAATATACTTTAGGTATTAAATCATTAGGATGTACCTGATTTTCTGATATTTTTTCTGATACAAAAACTGTAATACATTTTTGAGAAGTATAAAAACCTTTAGTCAACTTATATCCAAGCGCTACTCCTACTACATTAGCTTTATCAAAAAAATAATCACACTTATTTTCACAAATATAAGCAATTTTATTGTCTATAAAAGATTTACTGCAACATTGGCAGCATTTATTATACTTATCTTTCATAATATCACCAACATATAAATAAATTACAATCTATATTCATCATCATTTTTAACACATCACTAAACATATTTTAGGTTGTTGAATAACTAATTTTTACAAATCTTAAAAAGCATTTATGCGCGAGCATGTGTTTAATAATTTTAGATGTGCATTAGTAAATTCTTTAAAAATTTTTAAAAGTAAGTGCATTAGCGCGATGAAAACTATAGATTCCAAGGATATTTTCTAGAACTTATTTTGCTGTTAACCTTATTAAATTCGTCTATAAGATACGATAAAAGAACCCACTTAATATGGCGTTCATAACGTTTTTGTCCATAAAGTCTAGGGTTTTCTAGGTTATAGAGTCCCTTAAGTATAGAAAATAATTGTTCAATTTTTAGCCTATTTTTATATAAATTTTTACCTATTGGTGATTGCATAAAAAGAGCATTTTTATATCTAGATTCATCTTTAAAAGATTCTATACTATTTGCTTTACGCATATTTACGTCTGTTAATAAATTATATTCTAGAGTTTTAGAAACTTTAAACCATTGAGCATCATCATAAGCAGCATCGGCAAGTACAATAAATGGATTATAAGTTTTTAGTTCATATAACAATCCTTGGACTTGATTATCATATACATTTGCAGTAGTTACAGAAAATGACAAAGGTAATATACTATCACATACACAAGCGGTACAATGTAACTTATATCCTTTATATCTGCCAAGTCGAGTTCCTTTTCCATACCTAGCTTCGCTATCATATAATGAGCTCCTTAATGCAGTACCATCAATAGCACAAATTCTAGTTGATGGATTTATAAGTTCAATAAGCATAGCATAAATGCCATAGTACACGTATTTTTCTAAAGCTATAGCTCTTAAAGAAAATGTAGAATGGTCAGGAACTTCTTTTAAACCTATAATCTTTTGAAATACAATATCTTGTTTAATTTTATATTCAAGTTCTCTAAGACTAAAAATACTATTATTTACACCATATATCATACATGCAACAATTTGTTGATCTGAATATTTAGGTGGTCTACCTTTAGCTTTTCTAGTATTAATGCCAAGTTTATTAAATGCAATATTAACAGTTTCAAAAATTTTAAAATAAATGTTTTCGCTTTGTATATTTAATGTTATAATCATATTTGAGTCATCCTTTGTATATTATGGTTTTTTAGCGAGAACATTATATCACAAAGTGATGACTTATTTATTTTTTGTACTTTTAATTATTCAACAACCTAATATTTATAATAAAATAATTTTTTATACATCATTATATGAGTATATAAGTATATACTGTTAACTACTTTTAAAAAGCATTTGTAATATATTGTATTTTTATATGGGTATATGAAATATTACGAATATATGTTTATTAACAAAATATACTAAATTAGCAAGAGTAGTCTTGACTATTTTATTTAGGTGATTATATATGATTACAAATGCTAATAGCATTGATACTAGTATTATTATAAGTCTTGCTTTTCAAACTTCAAATGCCCCTACTGGATTTGTATATGTACATAAAACATCTTAATATTAAACATTTTTATATTATTTGTTGAACTTTGTGATTTCAATAAGAAAAACACACAAATTAGTAACTATATGATTATTAGTAAAATATAATGAATTAACAAGAGTAATCTTGACTATTTTATTCAGGTGATTATATATGATTATAAATGAAAATCAACTTATTAGTAACCATATTTATCAATATTCAAATGCTCCTGCCAAATCTATAACTATAACTAATAATGGAGGATATGTTGCCTTTTTCACTGTAGACTTTTATATTAATTCTAAATTATATACTCATAAAAGTCCAAATCTGACCTATGGAAAATCCTTTAAAATTATATATGGCTTAAATGCAAGACAAATAAGAATAACTGCATATTGTTATACTGCTACTGGTGATACTAAACTTATTTGTAAAAAAGCTTCATATACTCCGGTTACCTTGTGTTTTTCTTTAAAAGGTACAGTTTTAAATCCAACTTGCACTGAAGTTAGTTGTCCTCCTGATAATTCTATACCTCCTGAACTTCCACCTCAAAATCCTTGTTGTTACTGTTATTGCTGTTGTTGTTCTAAAATGTTTAACTAGTTATATGTAAATAACCGTACTTGTATTAGTTAAGAAGTACGGTTATTTACATACTTTTTACAATACATGTCTATAAAATTTTAGTCATCCAGTAACTATTTGAACATCTAAATTATTTAAAACATCAGTTATGGAATTAAAAATATTATATGAATCTTCTCCCCCCATAAGAAGTCCTATTGCTTTCATATCTTTATCTAATAACACGGATCCCGAGTCACCTTCAGCACCCATTTTTGTTGTTATTATTTGATTGAAAAATACAAAAATATCTCCCATAAATTCTAAAGCCTCTGTTACTCCTATAGCTTTTATACGTCCCCATGTTAATTCTGTAGTAGAACCTATCTTTTGCACTCTTTCTCCAACTTTAGGTGAACTTACTCCTTTTATAGGTCCTACCATTGTAATATTATTAGATACCATATCATCATCCATTTTGGCTATTGCACAATCTACATAATTATTGCCCATACCAACCTTAATAAATTTTGATAATACACCAATCTTATCAGTTTTAACTTTTCCACCAAAATCTTCACCTGGTTGAATTATAGGAGTTCCAAGTTTCTCTTTTCCATTTTGTGCGATAACATGATTACTACTTAATATATATTGGGATTTCCTATCCTTAACTAAACATCCCATTGTTCCAGACGAATAATTCGGTAATCCTATACAGTATCCTCCTTGAACTGGTCGAATTTTATTTATGAGTGAAGATGTTGTCATAAAATTACTTTGTACAACATCTGTCAAAATTCCATTATAATATGGTGGAATTAAGTCTTGCGGAGGTATTTCATTAGAAGGTAGCTTTTTAGTAACAAACACTACTATACACTTATTTGAAGTATAAACTTTTTCTTTTACTTTATAACCTAACCCTATTCCTATTACATTTGCCTTATTAAAAAAATACCTATATTGACATCTGGCAATATGCAATATTTGTTCATCTCTATTACAACAATTATTCATTGTAAATCACCTTTTAATCTTAAATTTGTATTCTATTTTAATATATGATAATTCATATACTACTGATATATTTAGTTTAATATTCCTTATATATAAACTTACTTAGTTATATAAATATTTTTCACACAAAAGTATAGTAAATAAAGCTCCAAATATCTTTGTAGATAGCTTATCTAATATTACCTCTGTATTTTTTGTAACTTTATAACTAAACATATATAAAATAGTAACTATATGTTTAGTTATAAAATATAATAAATTAGCAAGAATAATCTTGACTATTTTATTTAGGTGATTATATATGATTACAAATGATAATAACATTATTGTAAGTTGTTCTTTGCAATCTTCAAATTCTCCTGCTAAATATATAACTGTTACTAATAAAAGCAACTATACTGCTTCTTTCACCTTAAGTTATAAAGTTGGAAAACGACTTTATAATGATCGTAGTCCAAAGTTTGTCTCTGGTAAATCTTATATGATTTTATATGATGCTAACGCAAGTAGCTTAACACTTTCTGCGTATTGTTACGATGCATCGGACCATTCTAAACTTATTTGTCAAAAAACATCATCTAAGCCTTTTACTAAGTGTCTTTCTCTAGGAGGAACACTAATTAAGCCAAATTGTAGTGAAATATCATGTTCTCCTATTAATTCTATACCTCCTGAACTTCCACCTCAAACTCCTTGTTATTGTTATTGCTGTTGTTGTTGTCCTAAAATGTTTAACTAGTTATATGTAAAGAACCGTACTTCTTAACTAATAGAAGTACGGTTCTTTGTATATTTTTACACAATATATTTATAAATTTTAAATAACTTATTACAATTCACCTTTTGAAATAATAGACACCATATCCCTTACCTCATCAATTGCATTATTAATTATATCTTTTATATCTTTTTCATTATCTAAAACCATAGTGTTCATTACAACATCAAGTATACAACCAACAGATACTCCACCTATAACATACTGACTATCGTTTGATTTATTTAAAAGCACTTCTTGTGACGCAATTTGAAAAGGAGCACCTCCAGTTAAATCTGCAAAAATTATTAGTTCATCATTATTTTCAACATATTCATGCACTATACTTTTATACTTTTCATGAGTTAATTCATCATTTAAATTTAATGCATCTATATTTTCATCTATCCCCGTTAAAATTTTCATAGTTGACTTGATTCCTGTTCCATATTCCCCATGCCCTACAATTAAAATCTTCATACCTTTATCCCCCTGTTCTTTATTTTACTATTCCTAATACTGAACATATAACACCCAATACTATTGTTAATCCTACTACCTTATAAGTAGTCCATTTACGTTTCTTTATTAAATAGAAAATAAATATAGTAAATAATGCCGGTAACATTTTTGGAGCTATTTTATCTAACATCTTTTGGATTTCAATTATTTTCTTTCCGCCATCGGGCATTAATCCTACATATTTGATAGGAGTTGATATCTTAACAAAGGATACTGCCAAACCAGAAATTACAGTCACACCTATCATACTTGCAACCTTAGATATTTGAGACATTTTATCACTTAATGTTTCAATAACACTAGTACCTAATTTATATCCCCATAATCCTGTTATTAATTTTATTGCTAATAATATTCCGTTCATCGCTAAGAAAAATAATATCGGTCCTGCCATTAACCCTTCTTGTGCTAATGATGCTGCTATTGTAGAAAATAAAGGTGCTAAACAAAATTGTGATAATGAATCTCCAATTCCTGATAAAGGTCCCATTAAAGCCATCTTTATTGATCTTATCTCATTACTTGGCCTATCTGATTCAATCATAACTAAATGCATGCTGGTTATAAATGGTAAAAAATGAGGATTTGAATTAAAGAATTCTACATTTTGTGTTAATGTATCTTTAAGTCCATCTTCATCATTTTTATATATTTTTTTAAGTGCAGGATACAATATGTTAGCATATCCGAGTCCTTGATAATTCCCATAGTTAAATCCATTTTGTAAAAAGAATGCTCTTAAAGATGTTTTTACATAATCACTTTTCTTTAAAACTTTTTTAGATTCCATCTTCAAATTCAACCTCCTCTTTCTGATTTAAACTATTGTCCGCTGACTTATTTTTAGTCCTGTAATACTCTAACAAAGCAAACATAGTTCCTAAGAATGCAACTCCTATTACAGGTAATTTTAAATAAGCAATACTTATATATCCTAATATTACAAATGGTATTAATTCCTCTTTAGACATAACTGTAAGTATCATAGCAAATCCTATAGCTGGCAACATTTGACCTGCTACTGATAATCCTGTAATTAGCCATGTTGGTATTAGTTCAATTATAAATTTTAACCCTTCCGCACTATATGATCCCGCAAATCCAATTACAAAACCTACTATTATGAATACAATTATTGTTAGATTTGCTGCTAGTCTAAATTTTGTAAATTTTTTCTTTTCTAAAGCTTTTGTAGCAATTCCACTTAAAGCAGTGGCAAAAGTATAAGTAGCAGTTATTAAAAATTGAAAAGCTACTGCAAAGGGAAATGATAATGCTAAAGCAGTTCCCGGATCCATTCCTTGTCCCTTCATTGTTATAGCCATTATAGTACCCACAATTCCCGGTCCCATTGGATTTGGTGGAACTGTGCCTCCTGCACCTACTCCAAATCCCATAAATGCTAGTTCTCCAACAGCTCCCATAGCCAATGCCGTTGGCATATCTCCAAGAATTAAACCAACTCCAAATGCCAATATGATACAACGATTTGTATAAATACCTAATAACATACCTGCCAAACAAAATGCAGTCCATAATCCTATCAATACGCATTGAAGAATTGAGATTTCCATGGCTAACCCCCCCTAAAATATTTTTCTAATCCATACATTTGAATTCACTTAATCTAAATATTTTGTTATGTCTACTTGTACAGTTCCATCATTGCCTGATGGAGTAGTTTTTGTATTAAATTTAACTCCATATTTATCCAACAACTCTTTTAATGCTTTTTTATCTTCTTTTCCCAAATAAATAGAACGTGTGATTTGCTCTTTTCCTTCTTTATTGTGTATATTGCCTATATTTATTTCTTTTATCGGAACACCTCCTTCCACTAACTTAAGAGCATCTTCTGGGGATTTACATACAATAAATATTTTTTGTCTTGGCGATGCTCTATTAATTATGTCACAAGTATGTTGTATAGAGAAAAATCTCATTGCTATAGATTTTGGTACTACTGTTTTCATTAGAGTTTGTTGAATTTTATCCTCACTTGCTGCATCATTAGCAACTATAACTGTATTTACTCCTAAAAACTTTAACCACATTTGTCCTTGACCATGAATTAATCTTTCATCAATTCTCATCATTTCTATATTTGGTGTACTCATATTTTTATTCTCCCCCTACCAATATAAATTCCAATCTTTGTAAAATCTTATTAAAGCTTCTAAGTAATAATAGTCCCCCCATATGTTTCCCTCATCTACTCCTTTGCCTGAATGCCATGAATAAACTCCATGTAATAATATTGGTTCTCCTTTATTACATTCTTTATTTGCATAATTTTCAATTAAAGATCTTAAAATTGTATGCATTGCATATTTGTAAGTCTCTTTATCTTCATCTACTTCTGGTAGATATTTATTCATTTCATGCATACCACATACTGCAATAGCTGCCGCCGATGAATCCTTAACATGTTCGTCCCCATCATTAAATATTAAATCCCAATAACAAACATTATCTTTTGGTAATCTATTTAAAAAGTAATTTGTCATTCCTTTATATAAGTTAAATACCTTATTATTTTTAGTATTTCTATAATTAAGAGCTATTCCATATATCCCCCAAGCCTGACCTCTCGCCCATGCTGAATCATCACTATAACCTTGTCTAGTTACACCTTTAATTGGTTCACCACTTATTGGGTCCATATAAAAAGTATGAAATGCTGAACCATCATCTCTTATTACGTTATTGCAGGATGTTATGAAATGCTTTTCAGCTATAGTTCTATATTTTTTATCTCCTGTCTCATCCGTAGCCCAATATAATAATGGAATATTTAGCATACAGTCTATTATAAATCTGTAATGTTCTTTTTTTCCAAATTCACCCCAAGCTTGAATAAACTGGCCTTTTTCTTGATATCTAGATATAAGTTTATCCGCAGCTTTAATTGATGCTTCTTTAGCAACCTCAGATCCTGTTAATCTATAAGCGCTGACACAAGATAAAGAATATAAAAACCCTAAATCATGATGATCTAACTCAATATCATTATCAATTCTGTTTTTAAATGATAAAACATTTTTACTGGCAAGCTCTTTATATTTGTCATTATCTGTATATTCGTAAGCTAACCATAACAATCCTGTCCAAAATCCATCTGTCCACTCTATATTTTCAATAATAGGATACTTGTTATCTTTAGCTGAAGAATACGGAAATTTGTCTTTAAAGTAATCCATATTTATATCAAGCTGAGCAATTACCCTCTCTATTGCATTTTCCACTTCTTTTTTTGTCAATAACGTATTGTTACTAAACTCATTTTTCTTTTTTATTGATTCCACATTAATAGTTTTAATAATAACCATCCCCTTAAATTAATTTATTTTATTAAATATTTAATTACGTAACTTTATAACTTAATACATAGAACAAATTTTTACTAAATCGTCAATATTGGATTAATTTAATTAAAATTATTATAAGTTTCAATCATGTTTTTAAAACGTTTTCACTATCCTTGTTATATATCATTTATGTTGTTAAATATATTTATTTAATATTTTTTTATCTTATCTATATATTATATAGTAAATCGATTTACTACATAAATTAATTATATAAATAATTACATTTTATAGTTTTTCACGTTAAATTAAAATGCATTATTTTTTTTATAGGCTATTATTTATACTTATAAAATTGCTTAACATAATTAAATATTTTTTTATTAATCTTTTACAACTATTATATTTTTTATTTTAAATAATTATAACATATATAGTTTTTTTTTCAAGTAAATGTAATCATTTAAAACAAAAAATTTTTAACCCATTTTCAAATATAAATAATTACACATTTTTATCTTTTTAGTGAATATTTATACTTACACCCCCACTTCTAAATATTTACCTAAAAATAATGCAATAATTTTTATAATACTATGTTATTTTATTTTTTTAATTTATCTTCACCTAATTTATTAGTGTTCTTTTAATACATATCTTCATACTATAATATTATATGATGTCAAAAATCTAACTATTAAAGGTGATTTATTGTGAATACTAGTTGCAATTTAGAACAAAAAATTCTTTATATTGCTAGATGCCAATATAACTTTTTCTTAAATAAACCTAATGTAGTGGGAGTAGGGTTAGGAATAAAATTAAAAAATGGAATAGATACTGGTCAAAATTGTATTAAGGTATTTGTAACTCAAAAACTTCCTAGTGATGTATTACCTCCTAATGCCTTGATTCCATCCTATTTTCAAGGAATACTAACCGATGTAGAAGCAGTAGGAAGTACTGATTTATATTTTCCTAAAAATAATTCTATAAGTTCTATGACTAATCCATTTATAAAAAAATTTCGTCCAACTCCTGGTGGATATGCCATTAGTGCCGTCTCTAGTGAAGCATACGGTTCTCTTGGTTGTATAGTTAAAGATGATTCCGGTAAGCATTATTTATTAAGTTCTGCTCATGTTCTTACAGTAGACTATACTATTCCACTTGGTACAGAAATAATTCAGCCACCTTACTCATATCATGGACATTCCCCTAGTGATACACTTGGAACATTATATAAGTATATACCTATTAGTTTCTCTGGCACTAACCTTGCAGATGCCGCAATAGCCTTAATACATGATACAGGACAAGTTTCTAATAAAGTTGCATTAATTGGAAATATAAAGGGTATAGGTCTTGCAACATTACGACTATCTGTGAAAAAAACAGGTTGTAGTACTGGACTAACCAAAGATAGTGTAAAAAGTGTAGGTGTAACTAGACAATTTACCTATAAAGGAAGACATGTATTATTCAAAAATCTTATACTAACAGGTCTCATGACCGAATATGGAGATTCTGGAAGTATATTGTTTGATACTAGTAATAAAGCTATAGGAATTGTCTTTGGTGGCGATTTAAGTAACTCAATTTTTAATCCAATATCAGCTGCCTTAGATCTTCTAGGCGTCCAACTTATTTTATAATTAATGATTAAACTATAAAATTAGTAAAGGAACCTTTTTAACGAGTCCTTTACTAATTTTATTTGTAAAAATCTATTATTCAAAAATTGGATATACATAAATATTTTTAGGTTTTTCAATATTTGTCAAACTGATTACTTTTAAAATTGGCTTATTCTTATCAATATCTAATATTCCTTCAACTTTAATCCAACTATTAATCTTTAAATCCTTTGTATTAGAATACCTGCAAGTTAATCCAACTAATTCAGCATCAGCTACACAACATGAAATCATTAATCTTCCTATTGCAAATTCATCATTTTTAAATGAAGAATCTTTATATACACATCCATTGATTGCTACTTTAGTACCTTTATATTTATTTAAATTATTTTCAATATCAAATATTAGCCTTGCATAATTATTATCATCAAATATCAATTTTTTCTCATTCTTTATATTAGAACTACTATTTTGTTTTGAAGAATTTTGTACTTTATTTTTAGAGCTATTAACTGATGATATTTTATTACTTCCTATATTAGAGTTCATACCAACTCTTACTGCATTCACGCCTATTATTAAAGTTAAAAATATCACTATATAGCTTTTATCCATAGAAACTGCATTTTTTATAGTAAATATTTTAGTAAATTGATATATTGCAAGTATTGTAAAAACGATTGAAGCAAACACAGTATACTTAAACATTTTAGGACTTATAAATATTCCAATATTATTTGTCAGTATCAAATAATCAAAGTATATACTAAATCCTAATAAGCATAAAAATTTCAAAAGTTCTTCTATATTAAACCGTTTCATTTAAATAACTCCCAACTTTCCAATAATATTCACTAGAACACCAATAATATAGCAAACAGTAAAGATATAAAAAATAAGCTTTACAATAATATTTCTCCTAAAATTTCCAAATAGCATTATAGCATTTTTTATATCAATCATAGGTCCTAAAATCAAAAATGATGCAATAGAACCCACAGTAAACTCATTTAAAAATGTTCTAGCTATAAAGGCATCTGCTTCAGAACAAACTGATAAAACAAAAGCTAAAATCATCATAGCAATTACCGATAAAACAATATTATTTCCTATTGAAGAAATGGATTCTTTAGATACTGTTAATTGAAATAAAGTAGATAAAAATGCTCCTATAGATAAATATTTTATTATATTAAATAGTTCATTAATTGTATGATTTAAAATTAATTTTATTTTAGAATTGTAAGTGTAAATGCTATAACCTGATTCACATCCACATGTACAAGAAATTTTATCTTTGTAATAACTCTTATCTATACATATATCCTTAGAATTCTTTCCTTCTGATAAAGAAATTAAATATCCTATTAGAATAGAACCTAAAATTCCTCCAACACATCTTATTATGAATATAGAAAATTTATTATAAAAAGCATAGTATGTAGACATTAAAACAATAGGATTAACAATAGGAACTGATAACATAAATGTAAATGCAACACCTAAAGGTACACCCTTTTTTATTAATTTTTTAGTTATTGGTACTATAGTACATTCACATACTGGAAATACAATCCCTATTAAAGATGCTAATAACAATCCTAAAAACTTATTCTTTGGAATTATTCTTGTAACAAATTCCTCTGAAACAAATACTTGAATTAACGAAGAAATAAACGAACCAATTAATATAAATGGAATAGCCTCTAGGAGTATACTTGTAAATATAGTACAAAAGTTTTTAAAAAATATAATATTACTATCAGAGATTAATTCTATAGTCTGAGTAATTATAATACTTAATACTATTAAAATAAGAATTTTACATATTTTTATTTTCTTAAAATCTATTTTATTATTAAAAGTATTCACATAAACCTCCTTATAAATTGTTTATAAAATTTTTTATCAAATTTTTCATTAATATTCTGAATCGCTTCAATAGTCCATTGTCTAATAAGTTAGTTTCATCTAAATCCTTTTTAATTGTATTTAAATCATCTATAGTTACTATATGAGCATATGGATTAATTAAATTCAACTTGTCCTTGATATCTTTATACATTACTGAATTAATAGACTTTGTATTGGTTATTAGTATAAGATTACTAAACTGTATACATGGAACTAGGAAATTCCCCATATTACTGATATAAATATTAAATGTCTTTGCTTCAATAGTAAAAAATACAGTAGTAATTTTGCAAAGTTTTCTTGAAATATTGTGAGTAATTACTTTTAAGAAATTTTCTAATGGTTGTGTTCCATTATACTCTATAATAATTCTATGGGGACTATGGGCATCAATAAGTTCTTTAATATGCTCTGGTGTAAGATCACCCTCATTAGTACAACTATCAAATACAATCTGAGAATTATCTATTATAAAATTATTTAGTTTTGTGTTTCCATTTTCACAAGTTATTATAATAATCTTCTCATTTTTAACTAATGTAGATTCAACTAAGGCATTTATAAATGATGTCTTACCTGAACCTAAGAAACCAGTTACAATCTCAATATCGCACTTCATTTTCATAATTATATCAATCCTTGCTTTAAAAATAGATCTTTTATAGCAGATTTATTTAAGTTACTACCTATAACGCAAATTAAACTTGTATATTCAGGAGAACAATTATCAAAAGTTAATTCATTAGGTACATAGTTAAACTGTATCCATTTTCCTGATGTGGCTTGTACTATTCCTTTGGCACGTAAAATATATCCTAAAGAAGATTCGTTTTGTAATTTATTAAATATTTTCTTTAATAACCTCTCAGAAAATAGTTTAGGAGTTTCAATTCCACAAAACTGAAATGTTTCATTAGTTTCTGTAGTTGCTCTTTTTATTTTAGTTGCTCCTTTAGGCATTTTTAGTAAATTAAATTTTTTAATTATATTATCAGAATGCTCCTTTGTAACTTCCATTATTTGATCAGCGGTAATATTCTCCCAAGGAGTAGTTATTATTGATGCATTAGGATTAAATTTTTTTATTTTATTTACTATGTTTAATATATTTTCATTGGATGAAAATTGAGTTCTACTTAAAATTATAGTTTTAGCATTTGAAATTTGATTTTTGTAAAAGCTACTAAAGTTTTGAATATAAGTATCAAACTTTAATATATCAAGTACTGTCATTAACATATTAATTGATATTAATTCTTTTAACTCTGAATTTCTGCATGTTTCTAAAATCTCAGACAGTTTAGCCACACCAGAAGGCTCAATAATAATTCTATCCGGATTAAATTTTTCAACTATTTCTTTTATAGCATTAGTAAAATCATTAACAATTGTGCAACAAATACAACCGGCATTAATTTCTTTTACTTCAATATTTGTTTCTTTAAGAATAGATCCATCTATTCCAATTTCACCGAATTCATTTTCTATAATGACAATCTTCTCTGTATTTAATTTTTCTGTAATTAATTTTTTTATTAACATGGTTTTACCTGCCCCTAAAAAACCAGAAAATATATCTACCTTTATTTTTTTCATGTAAGTCATCTCCTTAAAAATTTAATTATCGAGTAGGAGCTAAATAATTATTTTTATTTAGCGTCCTCTCCCACCACCGGACGTACCGTTCGGTATACGGCGGTTCATTAAGAATTATGTATTAGCTGATATCTTTTAGATATACTTTTGTAACCAAGATTTTCAATATATTTGTTGTTTAAGATTGTATCAAGAATTGGGCTATTGGATATTCTCCAATAGCCTTTTCTTGTATTTGCATACTCCCATGCTTTATAGGTCGGAAGACCTAGTTTTATGAGGTTTCGTCCTCTAGTTTTAACCTTTTTCCATTGTTTCCAAATACAACTCCTTAACCTTCTTCTTATCCAACTATCTATTTTTTGTATTTTAGCGTTAGCTTTCGCTATTCCAAAATAATTAATCCATCCAATCGTTAATTGGTTAATCATATAAACTCTATATTCCATACTTATACCTTTATTACGGTTTGTTAATTTTCTTATTTTATTTGTGAATCTTTTATATGACTTTTCATGTATTCTTATATTGGCTCCGCCTTTTGCAAAATAGAATGAAAATCCAAGAAATTTTCTTCTCGTCACAAAATCTACTGCACTTTTATTTTCATTAACTTTAAGTTTTAATAAACCTTCAAGTATTTTTCTTATACTTGCCATAACTCTTAATCCTGCCTTTTTACTTTTGACATAAATGTTGCAGTCATCTGCAAATCGGCAAAATCTATGACCTCTTTTCTCAAGTTCTTTATCTACTTCATCAAGCATAATATTAGCAAGTATTGGGCTTAATAGACCACCTTGCGGTGTACCTTTATCTGATTTTACCTTCAATCCATTTATCATTATTCCAGATTTAAGATAATTTCTAATTAGTTTAAGTACCCTTTTGTCCTTTATTCTTCTTGAAAGTCTTTCCATTAATATATCATGGTTAACTTTATCAAAGAATTTTTCTAAGTCTATATCAACAACCCATTTATGCCTCTCATTGATATATTGTCTTGATTTTAATATAGCTTGTTTAGCACTTTTATTTGGTCTAAATCCATAGCTATTATCCGAAAAGGTAGGGTCATAAATTTTATTAAGTTCTTGAGCTAATGCCTGTTGTATTAATCTATCAAGTACAGTAGGTATTCCAAGCAATCTAATTCCACCGTCAGGTTTTGGTATTTCCACTCTCCTAACTGGTGAAGGTTTATACCTTCCTTCTAATAACTTTTGCTTAATTGTTAGCCAATTTTTGATAATAAACCCTCGAAGTTCATCCACTCTCATACCATCAATACCATGACTTCCTCTATTGGCAACTACTCTTTTCATAGCTTTTAGCATATTTTCTCTAGCTAAAACCTTTTCAAGTAGATTATTAGTATCATCTACTACATTGTTTTCTCTTTCTCCCTTTGCTAACGCCAAATTATTACTCTGCGCCCCTCGCTTACCTTGAAGTTCCACTTCTACTTCCACAAGGCGACCTCTATATTGAGTTGTCTGCTTTCTTTGTAATTTATTTGAATTATTCACCTCCTAATGTTCAGTCCTTCCCGCACTACGTGCACATAGTGTAGTACTATGACCTCTGCTGACTTCTGATAGTTCAGTTACATATCACTATGTAGGTTATCATGTAGGAAGTTCATCCTTTAATGATATATCTATCAGACCTCCCCAGGTAAGAACGCAATCTTTCATTCCATATATCTGCTACATATACTGCAATAACTTTTGGGTGATACGGACTTTGTTTTGTTATGCAAACTCATCCAGCTATAGCCAGCCTCTTATGTGATTCGTATTCCTCAGACCGGAATTTTGCCATCCGACTTCCTTCAGATTCCACCTCACGATGGACACCCTTGTCATTGGCTAACGCCTATATCACCTTCAGCGTTCAGGACTTTCACCTTATAGATTGCGCCCATGCTGGGCGCACATAAACAGAATATAAATGCAAATGATTTGCATTCACATTGCTATGATATCACATAAAATATTTAAAAAGTAACAAATTGACTTCAATTTATTATTAAGTTCTTAATATTCATAAAAACTTTTAATTGATTCTATCCAATTAATCATAGTATCAATAACAAGCTGTGTATTCCCCATGTTACAATGGTTAGATGCATCTTCTTTATCTGTAAAAAGACGAAAGGTTAAAGATCTAACATTGTTTAAACAATTTAGCTCCTTATTAAAAAGTTTGTAATTGATAAAATGATCTTGATTTGCCCCTATAATTAAAACGTCTTGCTCTATAAGATGTCCAACATTCATAATTTGAAATTTATCTAGTTTCAGAGCATACTCATAAGGTGACTTTGCATTATAAGCATACATACCATGCTTAATTCCCCACTCTACTACCGGATCTTTTTTAGCTTCCATATTAAAAGCAAAATTAAGTATATGTGATGCATGAAATTTTATTAATAATCTTATTAACTTTTCAACCCAATTAGAATCCTTCCCTAATACAACAGATAAAAAATTAGGAAAAATAGACCATGCAATTACTCTTTTAATTCTTTTTTCATAAGCTGCTGCTCTTGGGGCCAACATACCGCCTAATGATGCACCTATAATAGTAACGTCATCAATATTCAAATAATCAAGTATTGCTTTTACAGGTTCTTCCCACTTATGAGTAAAATGCTTTCCTTGAATACGCATAACCCCACCTTGTCCTGGTCCTTCGAAAAGATATACATCAAAACCATCCTCCGCAAAATAAAGCATTACAAAAAATAGTTCTTCCATATAAGAATCATTTCCTCCATGAAGCACAATAGTATCTTTCTTTTTTCCTACGGCTTTTGTATATAACACTGGTAGCTTTACTTCTTCATATGGAACTTCATATTTAATTACAGTTCCATCTTCAAAATATTCTTTATAATAGTCATAAAACATATCTGTAGCCAATTTATAATATTTTTCTTTATCTTTATCTCCATCGTACATAAAAAATTCGCTCATTCGATAGTATGCAATAGATTCTTTTATCCTTCCTTCATTTAAAGCCTTATTTCCCATTTTTATTAATTCTTTTTTCCAAGTTTCACTATCTTTGATTTTAATAGAAACTTTCTTAACATCTTCTAAATCTCCTTCATTCCACATTACTATACGGTTTAATTGAAAGTTAAAATTAGGTTCTTTATTAAAATTATATACTCCCTTAGAAAAAGTAATTTTATCTTTTTTCATATTGTATTCACTCCTATAATAAATTTAAAAGACATAGTCTCCACTTTCCTTCACTATGTATTCATTTAAAAGTACATGATCTAGGACACAAAAAATTTATGTTACTTTCATCCTCTTTTCTTAATAATTTTCATATATGAAATTACAATGTATGTATATCTTAATAAATACAAGTGTATCATAACAATATATTCAATATGCCAAATGCTTATGTGAATATCTTGAAATACCCTTCTTTAATTATATTCTAAATACATTAAAACGAGGTGATATAACAAATGAATAAATCAACTAAAGCCATTGATATTTTAATCATTGGATCAGGACCATCTGGGTTAACAGCGGGAATATATGCATCTAGACTTAAACTTTCAACTTTAATCTTAGAAGATGAAATAATAGGTGGCCAAATAAGAGATGCTTATACAATTCAAAATTATCCTGGCTTCATTAATATAAGTGGTATTGATCTTATAAAAAACATGCAACAACAAGCTGTTGCTTCTGGATGTACAATAGATGAATTTGACAAAATTTTATCTGTTAAACTTACTAATAATGAAAAAATAATAGAAACTGAATCTTATATATATGATGCTAGAACTGTAATTATAGCCTCTGGTGCTAAAAGAAAACAACTACCTATTCCTGAAGAAAATACCTTCCACGGTAAAGGGATTCATTACTGTGAACTTTGTGATGGACATATGTATCAAGGTAAACATATAGCTGTAATTGGTGGTGGAAATTCTGCTTTACTTGCAGTAAAATTTCTATCAATATATGCTGAAAAAATTACTATAATTCAACAGTTTGACTATTTTCAAGCTGAAAAGAAAATTCAAGAAGAAACCTTTAATAACCCTAAAGTAAATATCATTTGGAATAGTGAAGTCAGACATGCCATGGGTGATGATGAGCTTTCAAAAATAGTAATAGAAAATATTCAAACTAAAACTACCAATGAATTGCCCGTAGATGGTCTTTTCGTATATATTGGATTTATTCCAAGCACCAAATTATATAAAGATTATATCACTCTTGATGAATTTGGTAACATATTAGCAGACGAAACAACCAAAACTAATGTAGAAGGTGTTTTTGCCGCTGGTGATGTACGTTCTAAATTATTTAGACAAATTACTACTGCTACTGCCGATGGAACAGTGGCTGCACTTATGGCTGAAAAATTTATAAATGAAATAAATAAGGAGTGATTATTTATGGTAAAAGTTTATTCTATACCTGATTGTCCATGGTGTGAAAAAGTAAAAAGATATCTTGACTCTAAACAAGTAGACTATGAAGATATAAACGTTAAAGAAGACATTGAAGGTAAAGAAGAAATGATTTCTCTTACCAATCAACGTTCTGTACCAGTAATAACTGTCGATGGTGCTATTGTTATAGGATTTGAAAAAGGAAAATTAGATGATCTTCTTAATCTTTAACTACCTAAAATACTGTAATTTTTAAAACACAAAAACACTCTAATTTTTAAAATACAAATATATAAATTCAAAGCACAACTCTATAACTTTAGGTTGTGCTTTTTTATATTAACTAAATATATATTTTATATATCTTTCTATAAAACATAAGTTGGTTTATATTTTATGTTTAATAAACCAGTTTTCCTATCCTCTGTAACATCAGCTTCAACATCATATAACTCCTTAATGATATCCTTTGTTAAAACTTCCTTTGGTGTACCATATTTGAATATTTTTCCTGATTTCATTGCGTATATTTTATCACAATACATAGCTGCTATATTTAAATCATGTATAGCTGCTACAACTGTTTTATTAAGTCCCTTTACTATACTCATAAGTTGAAGTTGATATTTAATATCTAAATGATTAGTTGGTTCATCAAGAATAAGTCCTGGAGTTTTTTGGGCAAGTGCTCTAGCTAAAATTATTCTTTGTTTTTCTCCCCCTGATAAACTTGAAAAATTTCGTTTAGAATAATCTTGCATTTCTACCTTTTCAAGTGATTCTCTCACTATTCTATAGTCAAGTGCATTATCTCTTTCTATAAAACCTTTATGTGGAGCCCTTCCCATTAAAACCATATCTAATACTGTAAAATCAAAATTATAGTTATTAAACTGTGACATAACAGCAAATGTACGTGCTGTTTCCTTTATTGAAAAAGAATTTATATCTTTATCATCTATTAGTATAGTTCCTTTGGACGGTTTTAAACTTCTATATATACATTTTAAAAGTGTACTTTTTCCACTTCCATTTGGACCTATTATTCCAACAAATTCTTTTTTCCTTACCTCAATACTTACACCTTTTAATATATGATTATTACCTAAATAAACTTCTAAATCTAAAGCTTTTAATTTCATTATCAATCACCTCCAAAACCATATGCCTTACTAATCATTAAATAAATAAAGCCTGGAGCTCCAATCATTGAAATTAATATTCCTATTGGAAGTTCATTCCCTTTTATTATAATTCTTGATATAACATCTGCCCAAACTAAAAATATGGCTCCTATTAAAGCAGAGGGTATTATAATCTTTTTATGGTCAGTTCCAAATAACATTCTTGTAATATGAGGAATTATAAGCCCAACAAATCCAATCATACCAGATGAATACACAATAAATCCAATGATTATGGATACAATTACAAGATAAATTTGACGATATCTATGCAAATCAGTTCCTAATGTTATAGAAACCTCATCACCTAGTAACATTAAATTAAGTGTTCTACATTGAGTCATGAAGAAAGCTATTGCCATAATTAAAAAAGCTAAAATTACTTTGATACTCTCCCACTTAGCCCCTGCAAAACTTCCCATAAGCCAATATGTTATAGTTTGTATTCCTTCTTTATTATTAGCAATATAAACAATAAAACTCGCAAAAGCTGAACAAACAGAACTTAAAGCAAGCCCCGAAAGTAATAACTTTGTAGAATTTGCCCTTCCCTTTACATTGGCAAGAATAAGTACAAGTACTGATATAATTAATGCCCCAATAAAAGCACATACACCTACATAATTGCTTCCAAAATAAACTCCTACTCCTAACATAACAGCCAAAGTAGCACCTAAAGAAGCCCCTGATGATATTCCCAATATATACGGATCTGCAAGAAGATTTTTTATAACTGCCTGCATTATAACTCCTGATATGGAAAGTCCCATACCAACCACCACAGCTAATATAATTCTTGGAAGCCTTATAAACCATACAATATCATGTATTGCTCCACTTGATAGGACTGATGCATTTCCTATGTTAAATATCTTATATATTATAATTTCATATACTTGATCTACAGAAATTTTATATGATCCTATAGTTACAGCTAGTGAAATAGAGAAAATTAAGAATATTGAAAGTAAAATAGAAATGCCTATATAAATAGACATTCCATTAAAAATTCCACGACTTTTATTAGTTTTTAAGTGACTTTTCATAATATTATTTAGCCTTATTTTTGTAAAGTTCAGGATATAATCCCTTTGATATTGTTTTTATGCCATCTAATGTTCTTACTCCACTAGCATAAACTTCACCAAGCATTATAGGGTTAACTCTCTTTGATTTTACAGCTGAAATACTTGCTAATGCTGAACTATTTAAAATACTATTTACTGCTACATCTTTTGACAATTCTTTACCATAATGTACTGTGAAAATTACATCTGGATTAAGTTTTACTAATTCCTCTGCACTTATAGATGCATTCTTCTTACCTACTAAATCAGCACCAACTTGTGTTGCAACATCTCCACCAATACTCTCTTTACCATAAATTCTATACATTTTATCTTTTCCAACTTCTAATATAACAGTTTTAACTGGTTTTTTCCCTTTTACAAATTCCTTAGATTTTTCAATTTCTTTTTTCATATTATTAACTATAGCATTTGCTTTATCTTCAACATTAAATATTTTACCTATATTTAAAATATCATCATATTCATTTTGTAGACTATTTTGCAATATAACTCCACTATTCTTAGCCATATATGTATTTATGCCTCTACTATTCCAAAATCCTACATCACCAAGCATTTTATCACTAAATAAGAAATACCAACCAAGTATAAAATCAGGTTGTATTGCTATAACTTCTTCCTTTGATGGTGCTTCTTCATAGTATTTTATTCTTTTCAGTGAATGCTTATATTTATCTTTGATATCATGATCTAGCTCTGCTGCTGCAACGATTTTATCTTGTAATCCTAATGCCATTAACGTTTCTACTGAATTTTGACATACTGCCAATACTTTTTCTGGTGATTTATTAAATGTAACCTCTATAGGTTTTCTTGCAAAATTATATGTTTTAATCTTAACTGGATAGTGTGATTTTTTTTGTTCACTTTGAACATTTGCTTTGGATTTTTCTACTGGTTTTTGATTAGAACATCCTACAAATCCTAATATCATAAATGCCGCTAAAAAACTACTTATTACTTTTTTCATCTAATGTACCCCTCCCTAGAAATTGCTATATGTTAGTTTTATAAATGAAAATGATTAACATTTACAATAGTAACATATTAAACGTTTTGAAGCAACAAATTGAAAACGTAATAAAAAAACACACCCTAAAGTATTTTTATGAGTGTGTATTTTTAATTATCTCATTAATGATATTATAAACGGTATTGTAATTATTGAAACTATTGTACCTAAAAATGTACACCTTGTAGCAAAATCAACATCACTATCATACCCTTCTGCAAAAACTACCGTAAGTGATGCTGGTGGCATTGCTTCTATGATAACACATATCTCAATTAAAAATTTGTCCACATGTAAGCTGCTTAAAAGAACATATATTATTGAAGGCACTATTATAAGTCTCATTATAACTGGATAATAAGAATTAACTTTTAAAAATATTTCTTTTACTTTAATACCTGCAAGTGCTACTCCTGTTATTATCATGGCAATAGGTGCTGTCATATTTCCTAACATTTCTATACTTCTATAAATAGGATAAGGTACTTTTATTGAAAAAATAAACATTATAAGTCCCAAAATTATTGCTATAAGCGGTGGACTTATTAGTTGTTTAATAATATTTGTATTATTTTTATCCTTACAAAATAATCTTATTCCATATGTCCATAATAAAAGATTATAAGGAATACTAAAAATAGATGCATATAGTATTGCCTTATTTCCATACACTCCTTGAAGTACTGGATATCCTATAAAACCACAGTTAGAAAATAAGGTTAAAAATTTCAATACATTTTGCTGATCTTTATTATAATATTTAAGATAAAAAACTTTTCCTAAAATCAATAAAACTATATGTATAATCAAAGAAAAAATTATTATCTTTCCTATATTTAAAAACATTTCATTTGAAAATTTAAAATTAAAAGAAATTAATATTAAACAAGGACTTGTTATATTTATTAATATATCTGAAAGTCCTTTATTTACACTATCATTTATATAATTTCTCTTTTTTGCATAAAATCCTACTAATATCAATATTGTAAGTATTGCAACTTGATTTACAGCATTTAAATTTAACATATTTTCATCCTTTTAATTTATATAGAATTTACTACTATTCTCTACTTTAATACAAATTATTTATTTATACAACACTTATCACCAACCTTCTCATAAAAAACAAATAAAATAAATTCGAGAAAGTTAATTCCTCCTACTACAAATGGTAATACTAGTTTTAAATCTATCATCCATTTATCTTTAGGAATAGATAGTGACATGCAAGTTAGAATTCCAAAAACTAAAATATCATATATAGCTAGTTTAGCTCTATTATATTTGTAAATTGACATCTCATCTTCTTTTTCCGTCTTTACAAAGTAAGATATAAATCTTATGAGAAAATAAATAAATACAACAATAGCTAATATCATCCCACAAGTTTCTTTAAGTTTCATAAGTTCTAAAATTCCTATACCTACCCACAACAATCCAAAGATACCCTTTTCTATCATATATTTTTGTCTTAAAGTTAAATTCTTTTTCATACTATCACTTCCTGTTATATATTTATAACTTATGTTATAACAACATAACGTTTTACTTAATTTGTACATATTTTATACTTTTAAAGCCCTTTTATTCTTCTAAAGCCTTATAATATTTTCCTTGAAAATGAACTTTTAAAATTTCTCTTATATCGGTATTATCTTCAATAATAAGTATTTTTTCATCATATGTATTAACTAATTATAGTGTTTGTTTGAAAATACTGGTTATAAATCTTAACAGAATAAAGTTCTATAAATCACATCATCTAAACATATAGCATATTATGAAGTTATAATTCTATGAAAGGAATGAGCTATTTTGTATAATTCTTACAATCCATACCCTAATCCTTATTTAGATGATATGTATACTCCTTATAACACATATTTTTATCCTTCCCCAATGTATACTTCAAGCTTTTGCAATCATTTTACTGATGAATCTATGCCTTTTACTGATGAACTTGAGTCTAGTTCAAGACATGATTTGGCACAATCAACAAAAAATTATGGATTAATTCAGTTAAAAGATTATGGTCCAGAACCATTTGTAGTTAATATTGATGAAATCACTAAAATAAACAGTACTTATCGTACCGCTTTATGGACAGGAAAACACTTACAACTTACTTTAATGAGTATAATGGTTGGAGAAGACATAGGTTTAGAAGTTCATCCTAATACTGATCAATTTATCCGTATTGAAGAAGGTCAAGGAATTGTTAAAATGGGTAATAGTAAATGTAACTTGGACTTCCAAAGAAAAGTCTATGATGATTTTGCAATTATCATACCTGCTGGCAAATGGCACAATATAATCAATACAGGCAATAAACCACTTAAATTGTATTCCATATATGCACCACCTGAGCATCCACATGGCACAGTTCACAAAACTAAAGCCATTGCAGAAGCCGCTGAGGAAGCTCATCATATGAATATGTAACTTCTATAAAAATTAAGCCGTACCTCTATTAGTTAGATGTACGGCTTAAAATATATAAATATTTATATATTTTATATTTTAAAATTATCGCATACAATAACACTTACAGCTATAATAATTTAAAACTTGAGATATATAATCCCTACAACTTGGATTAAAAATAGTTCCTTGTAATAATAAACGTTTTGTAAAAGGAGTGTGCGACTGCCTATGACAAATAACTTTAAAAGTAGTAAGACTAGTATAACAATATGCAGTAAAATCTACATCATATGCTTTTGATGGATATAAAATCTTATAAGAGTTTCCCTGGATAATATTAGGACTTTTTTCAGTAAATGACTTAGAGCCAACCTTAAATTTTAAAACAAAAAAGGCAATATATACTCCATCGTTTAAAACAGTTATAGCATTAGCAGGAGCATTTGAATTTTGGCATATATAATTGTTTATCAATTTTTTCTCATTTGTAATCATATATAATCACCTAAATAAAATAGTCAAGATTACCTCTTGCTAATTTATTATATTTTATCTATAAACATATAGTTACTAAATCTATAATATCTTCTCAAAAGCTATTCTTTTACTTTTATCTTCTAGATAAATTACTCCACAATACTTGAATTTATTTTTCTTAAGTAACTTTTGCATAGATAAGTTTTCTTCATGTGTATCTATTTTAATACTATGTACATTCTGACTTAAACAAAGCTTCTCTACATTTTTAATTATTTTAGATGCCAAACCTAAACCTTTATAATTGTTATCAACAGCTATTCTATGAACAACTGCATATTCACTATTACTAATCCATTCACCATCATAAATAGAATCATATGTTGTTTCTTTATTAAAAGAAATAGCCGCAGTAGCAACAATATTATTATCTTTTAATAATACATAGCTCTCCTTATTATCAATATCGTTACTTATTGTTTCAACATTGGGATAATTATTCTGCCATTGATCAATTCCTTGCTCTTTAAAGTAATCTTGTGCTTGCTTAACAATTTTCATTATATTATTAATATCTGTTTTAATAGCTTTTCTAAACTCCATTTCAATTCTCCTTTGTATTATGTAAAATCCTTATATGATTTATTTTTATCAATATATCAAAAAATAGTTAAACTTTCAATTATCCTACCCCTAATCACGTATAAATCCAATATAAAAATTTCTATATTATCTTTTCTTAAATTTCAAATTCTTTATAAAGTAAAAAAACAAGCTACAAATATCTATTAAAATATCTATAGCTTACTTATATCTTAGTTATATTATATTTTTTATATATAATATAATTAAACTCTTTTATTATAATTACAAGTTAGTATTTAATAAATATCTTACACTTATTATTATGCCTTCTTGAAAAGCTTTAATAACGATATCTTTCCGCCGTACATAATAGTTCCCTTTTTATATAACTTACTACTAAATATACCTATTAACATAATAAATACAATATTTTCTGCTATATTTATTATTATTTCCATAACTCCAACACTTGATAATATAATTCTCTCAAACATTATTAACGGTGATGCAAAAGGTACATAACTAAGCACCCTTGCAAATGTTGAATCAATATTTTGCATACAATTAATAGCTACTAAGAATATAACAACAAACACCATAGTTATAGGAGTCATTGAAGAGTTCACATCTTGAAGGCTAGTACCTAAAGATGCTACAGCTGCATATAGCATAGCCATCATTAAATATGCTAAAAGAAAATAAAATATAAATGCAACTATAATCTTAAAACTCATAGATAATCTTAAATCTGGTACTAAATTAGACTTTTTAAGACCTATAAACCCAAATATTAAAAATACCCCTATTTGAGTAAGACCCACAGCACAAATTCCTAGTACCTTCCCGAAAAATAACTGAATAGGTTTTGCCATAGTTATTAAAGTTTCCATAATTCTATTACTTTTTTCTTCTATAACCGAATTTGCTACCATACTTCCATACATTAAAGTTATTATATAAATAGCCATAATCAATACATATACTATTACTATTCTCTTTTCAGATGAGTTTCCATTTTGTACGATGTTTAAATCTACAGGCTTCACCACTTCTTTATACTGCTTTTCTGTTAATATTCTATTTCTTAACCTTATATTTTTCACTAATTCTTTAACTTTATTTATATCACTACCAGCGAGCATCTTATTTACATATAAGTTACCTTTATTTTCTTCAATATTTTTTATTTCTAATATACCTTCATACTTAGATTTTCCTAATGCCATTTCTTTCATTATATTCTGTACTTTTTCTTTATTATCTTCTATTATGAAGCAAATCCCATCTTTGCTTTCATTTTTAATTATTTTATCATTTAATTTTAAATTAGAATTAGTTGTTACAACTATTGTATTTTCAAAAGTCTTTTTATTATCTCCATTAAATATGGACATAATTTTATTAATATTAAAAACGATTCCCATTAAAAGTAATACTATTATAGTAGAAATTATAAGAGCCTTATTTTTAATACTTTGGCTATATGTAAATTTAAAAACTTTTAAGAAATTTTTCATTCTATTCACCTAACCTTTCTAAGAAAATATCATTTAAAGAAGGTTTTAGGAAATAAAATTCGTATACTCTGAGTCCTTTTAAAATAATATTTTTTAATATGTTTTCTCCCTTTTCAATATCTGAAATAGGTATATTAAATTCTTTGCCATTAAACTCAAAATTATTTATTGATTCATTTAATAAAATTTCTTTTATTGCCTCTTCTCCTTTTATGACTAACCCCTTAACACCATATTCTTCTTTAATTTTCTCTAAATTTCCTTGAAGTATAGTTTGTCCTTGTTTTAACATTATTATATCGTCGCAAAATTCTTCAACGTCACTCATTCTATGACTACTGAATATAAGAATCTTATTTTTGCTTAAAAGTTCTCTTATGATTTCTTTAAAAATTTCTACATTTACCGGATCAAGTCCACTAAAAGGTTCATCTAAAATTACTATTTGAGGATTGTGCATAATTGCTACTATAAGTTGAATTTTTTGCTTATTTCCTTTAGATAAAGTATCTACTTTTTTATTTAAATACTGTATAGCATCAAATCTATTTAACCAATAATTGATACTGTTTAAAGCATCTTTCTTTTTCATACCATACAGTGATGCAAAATATAATAACTGGTCTTTTACTGTATATTTTAAATATAATCCTCTTTCTTCTGGAAGGTATCCAAATGATATTTTGTTTCTATCCATTTTCTTTCCATCTACTAGTATTTCGCCACTATCCCCATCTATTATATCTAGCAATATTCTTATGGTAGTTGTTTTTCCAGCACCATTTCTTCCTAAAAGACCAAGTGCTTTTCCTTCACATATTTGAAATCCTACATTATCAAGAGCTTTTACATCCCCAAAATTTTTGCTAAGATTTTTGACTGTTATCTCCATATAATACCCCCTAAAATTATACATTTTATTTCTGCTTTATGGATAATTTATGTATTTATGCATTTTAGTAAATGATAACATACTTTTTTAATATTACAAAATAATGATTTTAGGTAGTGAAAATAAAAAAGATATGAATGTCTAATCCATATCTAATTAATTTCCTAAACCTATTTTTTCTATTAATTTATAAATTTCAGCACTTCCTATAAAAGTTACTATAAATATAAATACTGCTAATATTACTGCTCTTGTATTTTCTTTATTCATATATAATTCTCCAGTCCATTTTATTTCATACTAAAATTATGGACTAATATAGATTGTTTTAAACCAGGATTATACATTTTAAATATATTTTATATTAATATTCCCCATAATGGACTCCCCATATAAAAATCTTTTGAAGATTTAAATACATCTCATGTTAATGTTCAATAATTATAGCATTTAAGCCATTTTTTAAAATTATTATACACCTTAAACTTAGTAATTCCAATACTTTAGATAATTTTTTCCCAAGCATTTGTAAAATTATAGAAATAACAACAAGATAACCTCTTAAGCCTTTGAAATCAATGTCTTCATCAATTTCACATTAAAATTAGGTTGGGAAAATAATAATCCCTAAAACAATTAAACCTTAATAACATAATCATTAAGGTTTAATTGTTTTTAAAATTTGCATTAACATGCTTTTCATTTTTTCTTTAAGATCATATTCTCCATCATGTAAACACCAATCATATACAATACCTCTCATCAAAACAAATAAAAACTTTGTAATTTGTTTCGGTGTCATCTCTGTTGTTACTTCATTATTTTTTTGCCCCTGCTCTATTATGATGTCTAACACCGTTTGCATATGTCTTCCTTTAGTAATAAACATTTTGTTATTAGAATTGTATAATTGCTTCATCATATCAATTCCCATTTTTTCATTATACTCCGCATAATAATTAAAGTATTCTATTATTTTATTTATAGTATTTTCACTCGAAAGTTTTCCTTTAATTGTATCATAAAAAAAATCATCTGCTATTTTATAAAGTTCTATAAAAATGTCATTTTTAGATTCAAAGTAATGATAAAAGCTTCCAACCGAAACTCCTGCTTTTTTACATATTTCTTGAATTGTAACATTATCATATCCCTTTGTCTTCATAAGCTCTGTAGAAATATCATATAATTTTTTCTTTGTGTTCATTGCTTGAATCTGCCTTTTTGTAGGTTCTTGCATATTTGATTCTCCTATTTACAAATTTAATATCGTTTAATAACTATTATCAATTATACTGTATATTAAAAAATTGTCAATTTTTTTCCTATATTTAAAAATAAAACCATATTTTTATTGACAATAGCATATTAATATATTATATTGAATATATTTAGTGAATGCATTCAACGAATACATTCGGTAAACGTATTCATATTTAAAATTAGGAGGATATTCTATGAATAAAAAATATTCAAATCTATTTGATCCAATAAAAATTGGAAATTTAGAAATTAAAAACAGATTTGTAATGGCCCCTATGGGACCTGCTGGACTATGTTCTGAAGATGGTAGTTTTAATGAAAAAGGAATTGAATATTATGTTGAAAGAGCTAAAGGTGGTACTGGTTTAATAATAACTGGTGTTACTTATGTTGAAAATGACATAGAAAAATGTGCTATGCCTTCTATGCCTTGTCCAACAATTAATCCTAGCAGCTTTATAAAAGCAGCAAAAATTTTAACTGAAAGAGTTCACGCTTATAATTCAAAAATATTTCTTCAATTAACAGCTGGTTTTGGACGTGTTAGCATACCTGGCATAGTTGGAGATATTACTCCAATTGCTCCATCCCATATTCCTCATAAATGGCTTCCTGATATAACATGTAGACCACTTACTATAGAAGAAATTCAAGTTTATATAAAAAAATTTGGTGAATCTGCAGCTATAGCTAAAGAGGCTGGTTTTGATGGAGTTGAAGTACATGCTGTACACGAAGGCTATCTTCTTGACCAATTTACCATGACTTTATTTAATAAAAGAACAGATGAATACGGTGGTTCTTTAGAAAATAGATTGCGATTCCCAATAGAAATTTTAAAAGAAATCAAAGAAAAATGTGGAAATAGTTTCCCAGTATCTCTTCGTTACAGCGTTAAAAGTTATGTGAAAGGATTAAATGACGGTGCTTTACCTGGAGAAAATTTTGAAGAAAAAGGTCGTGATCTTGCTGAAGGACTTGAAGCCGCTAAGATTTTAGAAAAGGCTGGATATGATGCCTTTAACTCAGATGCAGGTACTTACGACTCTTGGTATTGGAATCACCCACCTATGTACTTTAAAAAAGGAATGTATCTTTCATTAAATGAAAAATTAAAACAAGTATTAAAAGTTCCAGTAATTACTGCTGGAAGAATGGATAATCCTGATTTAGCTAGTGATGCTATTTCTACAAATAAAACAGATATGGTTGCTTTAGGTAGACCTCTTTTAGCAGATGCATATATTCCAGAAAAAATAAGACAAGACAAACTTAAAAATATTCGCCCATGTCTATCTTGTCACGATGGATGTATGGGAAGACTTGCATTAGGCGGCGGACTTTCTTGTGCTGTAAATCCATCTACAGGAAGAGAGAAAGATTTTCGATTACAACCTGCTACTGAAATTAAAAATATACTAGTTATAGGTGGTGGAGTTGCTGGATGTGAAGCTGCTAGAGTTTGTGCTATAAGAGGACATAAGGTTTCATTATATGAAAAAACAGACAAACTAGGTGGAAATATTATTCCTGGTGGAGCCCCTGACTTTAAAGAAGATGATAGAGCTCTTGTTAAATGGTACTACAATGAACTAAAAGAAAACAATGTTGATATTCACTTTAACACTACAGTTACAGACGAACTAGTTAATAACTCAAACTGTGATGTTGTAATTGTTGCAACTGGTTCAAACCCTAAGTTATTACAATTAGATGGTAATATGGATAAGGTTTATACTGCCCAAGATGTGCTTTTAAAAGTTGAAGATGCCGGAAATTCAGCAGTTATAATTGGTGGTGGACTTGTAGGATGCGAAACTGCTCTTTGGCTTGTGCAGCAAGGTAAAAATGTTACGCTTATTGAAGCTCTTGATGAAATACTAGCTTCTGGTCCTGCAATATGTCATGCAAATAGTCAAATGTTAAAGGACCTTTTAAAATTCCATAAAGTTGATATAAGAACTAATTGTTTAGTATCAAAGGTAACTGATGAAGGTATTGTAATAAAACAAAATGATAAAGAAATACCTATTTCTTGCGATTCCGTTATCTTATCTGTTGGATATACTTCTGAAAAAGACTTATATGAAAAATTAAAATTCACTAATAAAGAAATGTATCTATTAGGTGATGCAAAACAAGTACAAAATATTATGACAGCTATTTGGGATGCCTATGAAGTAGCAAGAAACATATAAAAATTATATAATCAATTAGTTTAGTAAAATTTATGTCTATAAATATATTTGATAAACTTATATGAATATAGGCTGATTTGTGTAAATATAAATCAGCCTATATTCATAGCTTTAACCTTATAACATTTACCACATGTGTCTTTGCTCCTAAATCCTTCGCCCATGCTACCAATTCTTTATGTACTATTTTACCTAATCCATTTTCTCTTTCTTCTGGATCAATAAACATCAATCCAAGCATCCATTCTCCCATAGTCGGAAAATTTTTCACAATATCCACGCTCCCCACTAATTCATTAAATTTATATCAACATAAATCAAATAAGTTACGTTTCCTTCTTTCCATTTACACTCTAAAAAATATAATCCAGTACCATATTCTGATATATTGATAACATTATCTTTTATCATTTTTCCATCATTATTATTTTCACCATCCAAAGTAATTGTTTCAGGTTGATAATCAAATTTCAATTTTAACTTTCCATCAGGTGGCACTTTCATTATAGGCGAAAGCTTACTTAGTACATCTGCATAACTATCAATTTCATGCATTTTTAATTTACCTCTGGACTTCCATCTATAGGGTCCTTGCCCTACTGGTACATTTAGTCCATTATAAGTAACAGTTAACTTTGGAACTTGTTTTCTTCCACTTACATATATAATGCTACCTAAACCAATCACAAAAATCGCTAAAATTACTGCGCATAATTTTTTAATTTTAAACATACGTATCCCCCTTTAAGTATGTTGAAGAAGTTTTAAAGATTTGTATTTCATAAGTGACACTCTCCATACACTCTCTTTGTTTATATAGTTAATGTCTAATATTATTTTAACACATACTTTTCTACCTAACCCTTTTTCGCCATATATAAAATTGAAAATAAAAACACACAGAGGTTTTTAAATGGCTCAATCAAAGTTTTTTAAAGTACACTAGCTTTTGACGTTTTAGTTGTTACTGCTTAATATTAAAAACAGACATAAAAGTCTGTTTTTAATATTAAGCAGTGACAAGTTTTACTTTTAAACTATCTAAAACTTCTTGTATAGGGTTAAATATAGTTATAGCACTGGTACTTCCTAGATAAAGACCAAGTGCATGATTACTTTCATCTAATAATAAAGACCCTGAATCTCCTGCCTGCCCCATTCTAGTAGTAACTATTTGCTTTTTAAATAAAGCATTCTTACCTACACCTACACAACTCACTCTAAAAGTGGAAGATAAATACCTAATTTCCCCGGTAGTCATTTCTGTGGTTCTTCCTACTTTTTTTACATTCTCATCTAATTTAGCTTTAACTGCTCCTTTAGGAATGCCAACAAATGCAATCTTAGGTGATACAAAAGATCTACTTATAACTTTGCACAAGGCACAATCTACAATATTTTCAGGTTCAGTACTGCCTTCTATAAATTTTATAGGTATATATCTGTTAAGATGTCCAATTACATCCTTTTTTATTGTCCCTCCATCCTGAACACTCGGTTGTAATATAACACTTCCTATAGGAGCTGTGTTATTTAGAGCAAATACATGATTATTGCTTAATATATATATATATTTGTCAGATACTAAGCATGCTGAAGTTCCACTATTATTAATTAATATATTTCCTACACTGTAACCATTTATAAGTGGACGAACCCTAGCTGTTAAAGAATTACATACAGGCATTCCACATTCTTTTACATCCGTTGGAAAACCCTTATAACAATTAGGTATTATTTCATTGCTTAATAATTCATTACAAGGCACTTTTCTTGTTACAAATACCGCAATACATTTTTGTTCAGTATAAAATCCCCTTACCATTTTGTATCCAAGACCTACCCCTACTACGTTCGGTCTAGATAAAAAATAGCTGTATTCACATTCACATATATTTGAAATCATCTTTTCCTGTAAAGTATTCTTCTCATTAGGATTAATAATATCACCTTCATTTCACAGGTAATGTTTTAAGTTATAACTTAATATTTATGATATGACGCTAGGATTGATTAAGTGATAAGATAGAAATATGTAAAATAATATAATGGATTTGCATAATAAAGACAAATTTAGTTGTAAAATCTTAGAAAAAAGCAAACATGAGGTCTGTTTTTTTATTTGCTATCTATTCTGTTTTCTTTATTTTTTCCTATTTTATGATATATTTCATCATAAAATTCAATATATAATGTAACATAATTGAATTTACATAATAATATGATAGTAAATATAAATATATTAAAGGTGTTGTCAATGAACTATATAAATTATGCGAATAGTTACGTTAAAATTAAAAACAGTGGCTGGTATGTAGCTCAATTTTATCTAAGCTATTATTTTCAAGGTCAACAAGTCAGAAAAGATAGTGGATTATTTTATATTGCACAAACCCATCAATTAGATATTCCTCAAGGAGCTTCTAATATACATCTAAAAGTCATAGCTAGAAGTTTTGGAAACTTTGTTACTGTATACAATTCTAATATACCTTCTACTTCTTCGAGTTGTTTTATTATGTCTGGAACTATATTAAATCCTTCTATAAAACAAGTAACTTGTACTCAACTAGGAACAACTCCTCCTGGTCAATGTTGTTGCTGCTACTGTTGTTACAAATAAATACTGTATAAATCAAAATCTAGGTACAAATTATAATACTATACAAGCAACTAATAATGGTTTGTTTATTGCTAAATTTTCAATAAGCTATATTTATAAAGGAACATTTTATTCTAAATTAAGTAATAAATTTGGAACTCATAGAACTGAAAAAGTGAAATTTCCTGTTGCTGCTGTACAGTGTGCTTTAATTGTGTCCTATTATTATGATCAAACACACAGTAGAATACTTTATCGCCAAAATTTTCAATATGCACAAAATAAATGTTTTTTATTAAGCGGTACAGTGGCAAATCCAACTTGTCAGGAAGTTCCATGCTCATCTGTTAACAATTTATACCCATGTAACTGTTGTTGTTGTAATTATAATAAACTATAATTTAAAATTTCAAAGGGAAAATCAATTAGATTTTCCCTTTATTCTATCAACTAAAAACTTCTTATTAAATAAATTTTAACCTTATATATTTAGTTGAAAAATCTTAAATTATAAAATAACTTCTATATATTTCTCTTTAATTTAACTCTTATTTTACAACTTCTTTAACTGATGGAAGAATTCCCTCAACCTCAGAATGTGGACGTGGTATAACATGAACTGAAATTAACTCTCCAACACGTTGCGCAGCAGCAGCTCCAGCATCTGTTGCAGCTTTAACAGCTCCGACATCACCTCTAACCATAACAGTTACAAGTCCACCTCCAATATATTCTTTACCTATTAAATAAACATTTGCAGCCTTAACCATAGCATCTGCAGCTTCTATTGATCCTACTAATCCTTTTGTTTCTATCATTCCTAATGCATCAAATTTCATTTTAAAATCCTCCCCTAATATTTTTTTATATACTTAAATTTTATTTAAAAATATTTATTTTTATTTCACTATTGTTATTTTTGATTTTGGATTAATCCCCATGGCATTAGCCTCTTCAATATCAATATGACATTCAAGTTTTGAAGTGTCATTGGCTCTAATAATTACATTCTTATATATGCCACCTCTTAAAGTATCCAAATTTATTGATACTATCTCTCCATCATGTACACCAAAAGTTTTAGCATCTTCTGGTGTCATATGAATATGTCTTTGTGCAACTATTACTCCTTCTTCTATTTGAACCGAACCTTTAGGCCCAATTATTGTTATACCAGATGTTTTTGTTGTATTCCCAGATAATCTAACATGCTGGGATACCCCAAGTTTAATACAATCTCCATTTAATACTTCAACTTGAGTTTTACTTCTTGCAGGCCCTAAAATTCTAACTTTTTCAATTGCACCTTTAGGTCCACAAATTGTTACAGTTTCTTTAGAAGCGAATTGTCCAGGTTGAGATAAATCTTTAATTTTTACAAGCTGATAATCCTTGCCAAAGAGAGTATCTAAATCTTTTTGTGAAAGATGTACATGTCTATTTGAAATTCCCACTGGAATTTCAAGTGAACTTTTGTCACTATTAAAATTTCTAGATTTTTTAACAAATTCTAATAGAAGTTTTAATACCTCTTCACAGCTGTCCATTTAGTTTGCCCCTTTCATAGCGGCTACTATTTGATTAACTAACTCTAAAAGTTCTTCGTTTTTTGTCCCTTCATTATTTTTTTCAGTACAAGCATTAGTATTGTCAGTGCATTTATTAACATCCTTAGCACAATTATTATGCTTATTTAGCCATTCAGCAGCTGCCTTAATTTGAGCTGGACTCATATCCATAAATTGTTTTTCAACTTCATTACAACATTCAGTATTACCATATTGATTTTTTTTGCTGTAATTAAAAGTTTTATCATCCTCTACAAGCGTTGAACAATCTTTTAATCCATAAGCAACTTTTTTTATGTTTATAAGATGCTCTGGAGTAACATTTTCAGAAGTTGAACTTCCACCCCATGTACCACAACCTAAAGTAAATGCAGGACTAAGCCCTGTAGATGCACCTGTTCCTCCTTGAGAACCACCAGTATTAACAAGAATACGAGAAGCTGGCTTTCTAGCAAACTTCATAACTATATCATCATCTTCAGTATGAACACTCATTGTATGACCAATTCCATTTTGAAGTAATTCAATGCTTAATTCACATGCTTCCTGCCAATCTTTTACTGTGTAAAATGCAAGAACTGTTGTAAGTTTTTCAAAGGATAGAGGATTTCCTTCTCCTACACCATTTTGCTTTCCTATAAGTAATTTAGTTTCTTCTGAAACTGTAAAACCTGCTGCATTTGCAATAACCTGTGGACTTCTTCCAACAAACTTAGCATTCATGGTATGTCCATTTTTAAATAATAATCTACAAACTTTAAGAGTTTCTTCTTCTGTCATAAAATATCCGCCTTGTTTTTTAAACTCTTCAACAACCTTATCATGATTAGATTCTTCACAAATTATTGATTGTTCTGAAGCACAAATTGTACCATTATCAAATGTCTTACTTGAAATAATATCTTTAACAGCTTTTTCTACATTTGCAGTTCTTTCAATATATGCTGGTGAATTTCCTGCACCGACCCCAAGAGCGGGTTTTCCTGAACTGTAAGCTGCTTTAACCATTCCTGGGCCACCTGTTGCTATTATCATAGAAACTTCTTTACATTTCATTAATTCATTAGTAGCTTCAAGTGTTGGTGCAGTTATACAATTTATTATATTTTCTGGTGCACCAGCTTCTATTGCTGCATCTCTCATTAATTCAAGGGCTTTAACTGTACACTTTTTAGCAGATGGATGTGGTGAAAATACTATAGCATTACGAGATTTAATTGAAATAATAGCCTTAAAAATTGCAGTAGATGTTGGATTTGTTGAAGGCACTATTCCAAGTATTAAACCAACCGGTTCGGCAATTTTTATAACTTTATTTTTCTTGTCTTTTTCGATTAGCCCTATAGTTTTCATATCTTTAATTGAGTTATATACTACAGTAGATGCTAAATGGTTTTTGTAAGCTTTATCAAAAACTTTTCCAAAACCAGTTTCCTCAACTGCCATTTCCGCCAAACAACCAGCATTTTCCTCTGCAACCCTAACCATATTGCACAAAATTTTATCAATTTGTTCTTCAGTATAATTAGCAATTTTGTCAGCTGCTATTTTTCCAAGTCTCGCAAGGTCCCTTGCTTGTTGTATTGAACACAAATCCTTGTCAATATTACTCATTATTTCCTACTTCCTTTCATAAATCTTATAAAAGATCCGCCCAATTTGCTGGATATGTTGCATAAAATATTCTAGCTTTATCTGGCGAACTCCATACTACTTTAGAACCTGATGGTACAAATAATACATCTCCAGGATAAGCTACATATGTCTTTTCATTAATTTTAATTGCCAAAGTTCCTTCAATAACATAGTCAATTTCTTCATAACTTAATTCCCAATCAAACTTTGAATTATCAATAATTAAAAATCCTGCACTAATTTTTGATTCATCTTTATTTACTAACTCTTGAAAATATACTTTTGCATCTGGATTACCAGTATCAAATACATCCATTTTTACTGTATTTCCTCTAACAACCTTAAGTCCACTTGAATGACTTTCAACTTCAAATGGAAGATTATCTTGTTTTAAACACTGAAGCATTTCTTGTAGTAAACCCTTATCCAGCATTTTCTTAAATAAATTAAGCATCATTTCACAATCAAAATTCTCCATGTCTAAATCTTTTTTATTTACTATCTTCTCTATCTTGGATTCATTAGTTTTTATTTTAAATACTATCCCATTATTTTTAGCAAAATCTCTGGCTGCTGGCGTAATTATCTCACTTCCATCTATATAAAATATTTTTTCTTCATCTGTTATCACTTTTTCAACATCTTTTGTGCAAATTAGGTTTTTCATATTTTCACTTCCTTTCAAGTAGTACTGTTTTGTTTAACCAAAGTTACAGTCCTCATCAATTATTCCAATGACAGCTGAATCTACTGGAATATTGTCATCACCTAACATTTTTCTTGCAGATGAACCACTACTTACAATAACTCTATCACCAATACCAGCACCAATAATATCAACAACAATAAATCTTCGTCCTGAATCTATTCCACCGATTTCCTCAGCGAGCATAAATTTAAGTCCACTAAGGGATTCTGGCTTTCTAGTAGCCCATACATTATCAATAAGTTTCGCTGCTATCATATTATTTTTACCTCTTTCATTTTTAGTTGTAACTTAAAATTTCTCCTTAATCCTCAATAATGTCTTGTGTACAGCTTAATGCTATTCCAAGAGGTGTTACAAACATAGGATTTTTAGGTTTATGAGTATACACACCTGTCTTCTTTTCAATAATATCCTCAATTCCTGTAAGACAACAAGTACCACCTACTAAAGAAAGCTCACTAACATCATAATTCTTAATATATTTATTAATAATTGATGATATTTTTTCAACAACTGGCTTTAATATTGGTAAAATCTCTTTATGATTTTTATTGTTTCTTTTAAATTCATCAGCCTCTTTAAAAGGAATTTTATATGCACCTGAAAGAACTAATGAAAAATGGGTACCACCTGTAGGTTCGTCAACAACATAAACAACCTCTCCATTTTTCAAAATTGAAATTCCAGTTGTGCCACCTCCAATATCTACAACTGCACCATTTTTAATCTTAAGCACAGCATTTGCAGCAGTAGGTTCATCCAAAAGACATGTAAGTTCAAAACCAGCTGATTGAACTACATTTTTAATTGCTCCAGAGTCTAAAGCATCTGTTCCTGGTGGAATTGCTGCTGCTGCATAAACAAGCTTTGCATTTAGCTTTTCTTCAATTTCCTCTTTAAGCTCTCTTACAATTCTTACAGCTCCAATATAGTCAACAACCATACCATCACGAACTACATCACCATATCTATATGCTCCAGCAACTGGATTATAGTTTTCATCTAAAACAGCTATTACAACGCAAGCTGTTCCCAAATCCACCCCTGTATAATAAATAGAAGATTCATTAATAACTGGTTTTTCTATGACCTCTTCAAATTTTTTAACCATTTCATCGCAATATTCAAAAATTAGATTTTCCTTTGACATTCTTTCCCTCCTACTGCTAAACAAATTAATTGTGATAATGAGTTAATTATTGAATTAACATTTGCTATAATTGTATTTTTTAAATCATCATCTTTATATGTTTCAAATATTTCAAATTGTAATTCTCTTAACATACAACGAAGCGTGTTCATTTTTAAAATCGCATTACTTTTTTTAAGTTGCATATGAAATTCCGTTATTTCAAAACAATCACCAATTTCAGTTGTAAAATTTGATAAATTCATTCCTGTACATTCTTTAAATGAAATACTCTCCATAACGTCCTTTCCATCTACAACATTTGTGATGTTTGCTATTTTTCTATTTAAGTTCATAATACCTTGTGCTAAAATAACGTCTTCTTTTAATATTTCACTAGTAGTAACAAGAAATTTTGCTTCTATAGATTTTAATTTATAGCAAAGCCTTTTTTTAAAATTCAAATTCCTATTTTCCTCTTCTTTTGTTGTATCTGCCTGGATGTCTTGAGAAGTTTTAATATTTGCCTTTAAAATATCTTTAAAATTGTCACAAGTATCCTTACTAATTTTTATTTTTTTATCAGACAAATACTCAACTGCTCCAGGGGTAAGGCGCTGTTCTTGTTCTAACTTGTATATATTAAAAGGTTTTTTTCTATATAATTCTCTTAAATACTCCTCTGTAATAAATTTAACCATTAACCTTTACTCCTCACCTTTTTAAATACTCTTTTAGGGCATCAATTCCTAGTCCCATTGGAAAGCTAATATGAAAATATGGCTCTTTTACACCTATATTTTTTAACTGCCTTAAACACTTATCTTCATTCTCAGGCATCAAATCACATTTTGTTATAATCCCAATTACCGGACATCTAAAAGACTTTGCAAATCCATAGGAGTATACTTCATTGCAATTAGACTGATCAACTAGTATAAGTACATGAGATGCATCTTGAGATATTGCAATTACATGCTTATACATCCATGGATTTTCTATATAAGACCCTGGAACATCAATGGTATTTTTACCATAAATCAAATCTGGTGTTCGTCTTAGTGGACCATCATAATCATTTAATGAATTAACTATTGTAGTTTTGCCACACCTTGAAGGGCCAATTACCATTATCCTCTTCTTTTTCATGTTCTTGTAATGGAAGCTTGCGTAAATCCAAGCATATCCTTTAGCGTATTATTTACTGCAATAAGTGCTGTTTCAACACTTTGAACATCACCACTTATTACAACAGAACCTGTAAAACGATCAAGAAATCCAATTTCAACATCAGATGCTTTTGTGGCAATATCAGCTGCAATAATAGCGGTTTCAAAAGGAGAAAGCGTTAAAATACCTATTGCTCCTTTTTCATCAATTCCAAGACGTTCATATATATCAGTCATAGGTGATGCAATAACATGAGCTATTGTAATTTGCTTTCCTGGTACTGACTCTTGAATAATGCGCTGTATATTTTTATCAAAAAAATCTCCCATAAATCTTACCTTCCATCTCATATCTATTTGAAGATTATTTAATGACGGACTACTCTTACAGGTAAATCATATTTTTTAATCCATCCTTCTATCCTATCTAAATCTTCATTACTCAAACTCGGGTCACCCTTTATAGGATATTCAATACCTAATTGATTATATTTATTTACCCCCATCTTATGATATGGAAGCAAATCAATTCCTTTAAAATTCTTATAATCTTTGTACGGTATTAAAAACTCCATAGTTTTTTCAATTTCATTTTGTGAATCATTTATTTCTTTAAGTAAAGGCATACGAATTTTCACATTATATTTTCTATGAAGTAGTTCTTCTAAATTTTCTAAAATCTGTTCGTTTCTTACTCCTGTTAGCTTAAAATGTTTATCAGAATTAATATTTTTAATATCAAATAAAAATAAGTCTGTGAATTCTGCAACCTTCAGTATTGTTTCCTTATTTGTATAACCACAAGTTTCAATTGCAGTGTTTATGCCTTCTTGCTTACATGCCATTAATAAACTAGTAGCTGCTTCTGGTTGCATTAATACTTCACCACCACCCAATGTAACTCCACCACCAGACATTTCATAAAAAGTTCTATCTTCTTCTATAATCCTTAAAAGTTCAGATATAGTTTTTGTTTCTCCAACTATTGATATAGCCGATTTAAGACAAGCCTCTTTACATTTTTTACATCCAATACAATCAATATCACGATTAATCACATGCTTTGAATTAGATATAGTATGTATTCCAACAGGGCAAGCTGAAACACATGCACCACAATTAATACATAAGTTACTTTTAAACATAACCCTATATTTTTTAATCATTCCTTCAGGATTTGCACACCATTTACATCTTAGAGGACAGCCTTGGAAAAATACTAATGTTCTTATTCCATTTCCATCATACATATTGTATTTTTGTATATTAAAAATTCTAGCTTTTCGTTCAATCACACCTAAATTTCCATTACTCATATTCCTCATTCTCCAGTTTTATTTACTTTGATATTTATATATCCTAAGTCTGCAATCCACAGAATGAACCCATAGATTACAGACTATATAAAATTCAATTTAAAAATTTTAAGATATATGCTAAACTTTTACTAGAAATGTGTAAGCATAGTTCTACTAATTATTTCATCTTGAACATCTTTACATAACTCAACAAAGAAAGCACTATATCCTGCAACGCGAACTATTAAATCTCTATGTTGTTCTGGATGTTTTTGTGCTTCTATTAAAGTCTTGTTATCCAAATAGTTAAACTGCACTTCTCCAAGTTGAAGAGCACATGCGCTACGTAGTAATGTAATAATTCCTTGCTCTCCTTCTTTTGTATCAAGAAGACCAGATATTAACTTAAAGTTATGAACCATACCTATATTCATATTTTCACAAGACATCTTAGAAACAGATTTTATTATAGAAGTAGGTCCTTTATAATCTGATCCTTGCGATGGACTTATACCATCTGATAAAGGCATCCATGCTTTACGTCCATTTGCTGAAGCTCCAGTCATTTGTCCAAATGGTGTATTATTTGAAATTGATAGAGTACCATGACTAAGGACTGAATGTAATGTCTTATATTTGCGATGTTCTCTTTCTGTAAAGCCAATTAAATCAGCAGCAATATAATCTGCATAATCCTCGTCATTACCATACTTAGGTGCTTCCATACAATCTTTTCTTATCTTTTCATATCCAACAAAATCAGCCTTTAAAGCTTCATTTAATTCTTGTAATGTGTATTTCTTATCATCAAATACTAATTTTTTTATAGCTGCCATAGAATCTGTATAAGTAGCAAGACCAGTCCATACTACTCCAGGACCAAAGTTGTACATAGCACCTCCTGCTTCTACTCCTTTACCCTTTTCCATACAACCTTCATACATTATAGACATAAGTGGCTTTGGTGCAAGATCTCTGTGAACACGTTGAGAAATTACTGTAGCTACACTCGTCCATTTGGTAACAAATTTAATTTCTTCTTTAACTGCTGCTTCAAATTGTTCGTAAGTTTTAAATTTACTCAAATCTCCCATATCAGGGCATACTTGTTTTCCATACCATAGTGGTACACCATGATTAAGAGCAAGCTCTATACATATAGGCCATTGAGTATAAGCTGTAGAAGTCCATTGATATAATCTACCTGCTTTCTGTGGTTCAACACATCCCATTAAGCAATAATCTCTTGCATCTTCTATTGAAACACCTTTAGATAGCATCATTTTTATATGAATATCATCAAAGTGACATGCCGGAAATCCCATACCTGCACGAATAACATCAACTATCTTTTTAAGGAATTTCTGTGGTGATGCTTTGTGTATACGACAAGCCAAAGATGGTTGATATATCTTAACATGACGAACTGCATCCATTAAAAGGTATGTTAAATCATTTGTAGCATCGCGTCCTTCTCTAGTAACACCGCCTACACACATATTAACGAATGGTTGATATCCTGCGAAAAATTTGGAACCACTTTCGCTAGTTATCCACATCATTTCAGACATTTTTATAAGCATACAACCTACTAATTCAAATGCTTCGAAATTATCCATTCTTCCTGATTCAATATCAGCTTTATAGAATGGGTACATATATTGATCAACACGTCCTATAGACATACCAGTTTGATTTTCTTCAACTACAAGTAATGATTCTATAGTCCAAACTGCTTGAATTGCTTCCCAGAAATTAGTTGGCTTATGTGCTGGAACTTTAGCATTTACTTCTGAAATTTTTTGTAATTCTGATCTACGCTTAGGATCTGTTTCTTTTTCTGCAAGCTCTTTAGCATAATCAGACATACGTTTTGCATATATCATTACACCATCAGCAGTATCAATTACTGATTTATAGAAATAAATTTTATCTATGTCCTCTGGATTTTCATATTTAAGATTAGCTAATTTCTCTTCTGCCTCTCGTTTTATATCAAGCATACCTTTTTTCATTAAAATAACATCATATCCTGGGTTAGAATCTCCTCCACCATTTACTGCATGGTATGAGCAATCTGACACAAACGATTCTCCTGAAAGTTCCCATACACCCGCTTCACGATATTGATCTTCGCAATATTCATCAACAGATTTACCCTCCCAAAATGGAAACAATTCCTCACGCATAACTTTTTTATCTTCTTCTGAAATATAAAATGGATCTTGTGCACGATTTCCTATTGTATCAATTTCATCTACCATCCATCTCCAAGCTATATCAGGTGAAAAAGCTCCTGCACGTGGTTTTCCATTCGGTGCTCCAACTATAAGTTCATTATCTTGAATTAATAATGGTGCAGTTTCACAACAATATTTAAAACACTTAGCACGTAAAAGTATCTTTGGCATACCTGGATTTTCTTTAGCTATTTTAGTAATAGCTCTTGCTCTATAAGTTGTTATTGAAGGAACTTGTTTCAAATAATTTTCTTTTAACTTTTTCAAACGTTCTGTCATTCCATTTGGAACTTCACCATTATTGTTCTCCGTTGCACTTGAAGACGCTCTATCTTCTTTTGTTATCTCTTTTGATACACTTGTAAACATTTTCATTAAGCTAGCACGTTCTTCTTCAGACATATTTTTTGTAGCTTCCATAAATCTATTTGAAAATTCACGAATATCCATGTTTTCCTCCACATTCTTAAATTTATTTCATATACTAATATGATTTTTTAATTTAATTCCTCTAAAACCTTTTTTAAAATACTTTCTAATAACTCATAATTATTTATATCTTTTTTATCCACCTTATCATTTGAAAATACATAATTTGAATCATCTGTATAATTTACCATTTTAACAACCTCATCAATTTCTCGAACTCCATAACCAACCTTACGAATATATACTAAATTCATAGGAGACACATTGTCTGAAGTCATTCCTTGTCCTGCTGAACCACTACCCAAAGTCATTGAAGGAAATAAATTTGTAGTTGCCCCCATACTTCCAAAAGTTCCTGGAGTATTAACGAGTATTCTTCCAACTGGCTTTTTTAATGCAAATTGACGAATAACCTCTTCATCTTTAGAATGTATAATAAGTGTATGTCCGTATTTTTCTGCAAGTAATAATTCTATACATTTTTCACAAGCATGCATCCAGTCTTCCTCTATATAAAAAGCCAAAACTGGACAAAGCTTTTCTCTTGAATAACAATTCTTTTTAGAAACAAACTTTTGCTTTGAAATAAGTACTTTTATATCCTGTGAAATTGTAAAACCAGCAGTCTTAGCCAAAAACTGTGGTGACTTTCCAATAAGTTCTATATCAAAACTTCCGTCTTTATTAAAAAGAACTGAGCCTAACTTTGCGGATTCATCTTCCGTCATAAAATATCCACCATTTTTAATAAATTCTTGTTTTACCTCTGATGCAATAAGACTATCAACAACAACTGATTGTTCAGCTGCTGAAACAATGCCATAATCAAAATTTTTACTACTAATAATGTCTTTAACAGCCTTCTTTATATCAGCCGTACGCTCTATAAAAGCTGGTCCATTTCCATTTCCGCCATAAATGACAGGCTTTCCAGATTTATAAGCATCATGAAGCATTTCTAAAACTCCCGTGTTCATTATAAGTGACGTATCTTTATGATTCATAAGCTCTAATGAACCGCTTTTGGTTACCGTATGCAAATATGCAATAGCTCCTTCTGGAAGTCCTATTCCTTCTGCTACTCTAATCAAAATATCAATTGTCTTACTCATCGTTTTTTTAGCCCTTGGATTAGGTGAAAATATAATTACATTTCCTGATTTAACTGCAATTAACGTCTTATATATTGTTGTAGACACGGGACTAGTAGATGGACAAAATGCTATAATAACTCCTTTTGGCACTCCAATATCCATTGTCCTATTAACTTTATCCTCATTAATAATACCTACGCATTTCATGCCCTTAAGTCTTTCTTTTAAATACTTGCAAACAAAATGATTCTTGATATACTTGTCTTCCCACTTTCCATATTCCGTTTCTTCATTAGATACTTTTGCAAGTTCCTTTAAATGTTTTTCAATTTCTTCAATCATACGTTCAACTATCTCATCAAGTTTTTCCTGAGAGAAAGTTGCAAGCTTTTTTTGAGCCTCACGAGCATTTTCAACAAGAATTCTCGCTTCCTGCATGGAGAGTAAATCATTATCTATAATGTTAATATTCATCTTTCTCTCTCCCTCTTTTTTAAAAATTCATTTTCTTATTCCGGTATAAGACTTTCAACTGCATATCGTTTTATTATTTTTTCAAGGTCTTCATGTGGTCTTGCAATAACTACTGAACTATAAAGATTTGCACCTTCCATTGTATTAACAGCTGCAATACCAGCATCTACCGCTGTCTTGCAAGCACCAACATCTCCACGAACTAATACAGAGATATAACCCGAGGCAACGTTTTCATATCCAATAAGTTCAACATCTGCTGCTTTACACATCGCATCTGCTGCTTCTAGAGCAAAAACCAATCCAAAAGTTTCAATTGATCCTATAGCTTCATATCTTGCCATATATTTTCCCCTTTCTTTTTTATGAATCTATATCATGTACTGAAACAATATCTCCAACTGCCCTAATAGGACGTGGCATAACATTGTGAGCTGTTAATTTGCCTATTGCAGCAGCTGCGGCTGCACCTGCTTCCACAGCAGACGTTACTGCACCAACATCCCCTTTTACCACAATAGTTACAAGAGTTGACCCAATATTCTCATATGAAATTAATTCAACATTAGCCGCCTTAAGCATCTTATCTGCTGCTTCAAGAGCCGGAACTAATCCTACTGTTTCTACAAGTCCTAAAGCTTCCTCTCCATAATATCTCATTTTAAATTCCTCTTTCCTAATAAAATATTATTGCATTATAAATATTAAAAACTAATCTTTAATATATTTATTAATTGTAGCTACACCATCTTCATTTGCATGGTAATAGACTCTTAGCCTTTTACTCTCGTCCAAATCAAATCTTGTTTCTTCAATAAGTCCATTTGCTTCTGCTGTTAATAAAGCATTTATTACAGCATTTCTTTTAAGAGCTTTAAAATTTTCATATTCTCCTTTTAATGCCTCTATAATATCATCAGCACATGCTTCATCAACTTTTGTAAAGTGCTTCAAGATTGCATAATTAAGCGGCTTCATCTATATCCACCCCCGTTTTCTTTTTAAATAAATCTAGCGGATTCATAGATACTATAAGAATACCAAGCATCATTGCTATAGCTCCAATCCAAGCAACTGAAGGTAATGACCATCCATCCATTCCACCATATACTCCTAATACTAATAAACAGAATAATGGTCCAAAGAAAGAATATGTTCCGTTACATGCAGTACCAAGACCGGCTCCACACATGCTGTTACCAGCATACCATGTCATAAAAGTTAAAAATGTTAAAAGGCCACTCAAAACAAACCAAGCCATTGCAGGAGAACTTGTAAATGCTTGCACCGCAAGATTAACAGAAATATTTACTCCACCAGCCATCTTGCCTAAAATAGGAAGCAATATAAATAAGTTTGCTATACCTGATGTTACTTGACGTATACAAATACCGATTTCAGGGTCAATAAGTGCTGTACCATATCCAGCTACACAACCTTCAAATCCCCAACCTAAAGCTGCAATAATAGCTATTAACAAACCAAGTAAAGTACCTTTTGAAGCCTCACCTGTAAATCCTGTACTACCAATTAAAAAACTTGCACACACACATATCCCAATACCAAAAGCCATACGCTTATTTAATTCTTGTTTATATAATACTTTGCCTAATATAGCAGCGATAGCAGGACAAAGTGCTGATATTGGAACAACTATTGATCCAGCCATTTGAAGTGCCACAACATAAGCAGTACTAGCTATAGGTCCACCTATAAGAGCTGCCACTATCATAATTCTTCCTGGCTTTGTGTTAATACATCTTAAAAAATCTCCAAATTTACCTTTAAGTATTGCATATAATAATGACCACGCAGCACTACAAGTATCATTTATGGCATTACCAAGTGCTGCAAGTAAATAAGCTATAATAAATGCTGATAACCCCACTGTATTCTTACCATACCAATCACTCCAAACCCCTTTGGTCATACCCATGGTTAAAAATGCAGTATATAATCCGTAGGAAATTCCTGAAGATAACGCTAGGGATATACCTTTTCTGAAGAAATTTCTTGTTAATTTCTTCTTTGCAATAATTGCCTCAGCGCTTACTGCTCTTGAATCTTCACTCATAAAAACAAAACTCCCTTCATGTATGAATTAAATTAATATACTCAAGCTTACTTATGATTTTTAATACTATCTAACTATTGTCAACATAGCGATTTAAAGCATATTTACATATGGTAATCCATTAATTCTTGTAATATATTTACTGCTATTTTGGTGTATTATTATGATTGTTATAATCTGAAAAATCTTATTTTCAAGCCATTAAACACTATTCATTCTATTTCTTGTAGGTATTTTTTCTTAAATAAATTATATTCCTTACCCTATAGGGCAAGGTCAATACATTTTTGCCAAAATAAGTAAAAATTGTGTTAGTATAAATATAATTTCATATTTTAGATTTTGTTAAAATAATCACCTACATTAGAATTAGCCTTGTTTACCTATTGATAATTTTTAAAAACTATAATAGTGCATTTTAAATTGAATAATTTTACAGTTAAATAGATAAATACTATTTTATGCTATTTTTAAATTTTCAAAAATTTTTTCTATAGGTTGGCCGTTTAAGGCTGCTGAATAAATAAAAATAATTTGAGCTTTTTTAAAATTATTTTTAGCTAATTTTAACCCTGTATTGAATTGTAAAGTTTTGCTTGAGTATAACTTACAATAAGTATAGGTTATAAACATTATAGTAAGATATCGAAGGATACTTCTTTCACTTCTTACTTGATAACTATCTAAACCTAAATAATTTTTGCAATCTCTGAAGAATGGTTCAATAACCCACCTGTCGGTGTATTTAAATAGAATATCTAAAGGTTTTAATACTAGGTCTGTGGATATAAATGCTTTTAAAGAACCTTCTTTTTGAAAGGATTCTTTGGGATAACTTAAAATTATTGAAACATTTTTCATATCATTTAAGTGTCCAATATAGTTATAAATATAGTAATGCTTACCTTTAACTTTGACGAGGTCAAAGGAATCTTTATTTAAACTAGTAGCAAATTTATGTAATTTTATTCCTAATCTTTCATGACCTTTAGGATATATAACTCTATTAGTTTTAAGTGCACCAATATAAGCGTAGCCTGCTAACGCAGAAGCTTTAAAAATAGCTTTACAACTATACCAACTATCACATAAAATATACCCTTTATTAACAGGTTTAGGCATTGATTTAATTAATTTAGTAGCTATATCTATCTTACTCATATTACTCTTATCGTAGATTTCTATTGAGTAAGGTAAAACTAAACCATCACAAGAAAGTAAGGCAACCACTAATTGATGACCATATACTGTTTTCCTTTTTAAATGTGAATTGTGAAAATAACATTTTTCTATAGGATTTATTGCCTTTGACGAGGGCTTTGTTTTTTCAGAAATAGTATCATCAATTATTAAATAAATTGGTTTTTGTGATTTCTCGGATTTATTCCAAATAAGCTCTATAACCTTAGATTTCAAAGCATTTATTAATAAATTTTCATCCCAATTGCTTTTAGATAAAAATCTTGTAATACTAGTTCTATGCCTTTTAGAAGCAAGCTCCGCTATGTCAGATACTTTACCATTAAATCCTTTTAAAATCATAGCAGTCATAGTACCTTCTAAATGCTCTAATTGAGGTTTAGTTAGATATAAATCAAAATTTAATTGTTTAAAAAATTTGTATAGTGATAATTCATTTGATATAATTAAGTTCTGAAACATTTATGCATAACTCCTTGTTATTGTTATTGTGTGAGAACTTAATTATAACAGTATTTTGTATAAATGTTTTTTTGTTTTATTTAACTGTAAAATTATTCAATCATTTTTGCACTATTATAGTTAAAAATAATAAACTGTATAAATTTGCTTTTTTTGAATAACAAGTGTGTTTTATATTAAATACAAAAAAAGTACTTATTTTTTCATTAAAAATAAGCACTTTTTTCTTCTATACCCTGCCCTTAGGGCAACGTTTTCATACACCTATTATTTTTCTCTTCTAATCTTTATAAGAATCTCTGTTACAAATTTTGATGCATTTTTAGTAGTCCAATAATCTGTTACATACCTTTCATAAGATTCCTTAGAACATATGTAACCATGGTTTTTTATCCATTCTTTTATCTTTTTATATGTTTCATTAATTGTTTCATGAGGTCCTATATGATAGCAAGAAACTACCATACAACCTCCAAATTCAGTACTTAATTCTTCCTTACACTTTAAAATTGTTTGTTGCATTATGGTTATTTTTTTGCACTTTCCATTCATCTTTTCTTCAAAAGAGGGAAATCTTATAATTACTGGCCCTGTTATTGCATTATTTATACTTTCTATATAATTTGTAAATTCTATGTTGATTATAGAATCCATATAATCATATTGAAAATTTTGATCTAAAAATATTAAAGTACGATTATCTATATATTTTACAGATACATCACAAACTTTGTTTTCAATTACCATCTGTGCCTCAACTATAAGATTGTCCCAGTCTTCAACAGATCTTATTTTTAAATTTATTTCTTTTTGAAGTTCTTTTAATTCATGAATTTTTTTCTTAAAACTTCTGTGAAAAAAATCATATGTTGTCCCTTTAAGGAAGGTTTTCATCTCTTCAAGTTTAAATCCACTTTGTTTATAGTACTTTATCATTGGAACAGATAATAAAGTTCTTTTGCTATAATATCTATAACCATTTTCATCAGCTACTTTATCAGGTGATAATATGTGCATTTTATCATAATATCTTAATGCTTTTTTTGTTATATTACATATTTCACCGACTCTTCCTATGGAATATAACTCTTCTTCCATATTACTCCCCCCTAATTTTTTACATACTATTAAGCTATATATAGTGTAAAAAACATTTTAATGAGAAATATAATGTGAAATTTATTAAAAATATATCTATAAATTGTATCTACTGATATTATCATAGCTTGTACTTTTTTATATCCTAACAAAAACTTATTCAACCCTTTTCATATTGTAAATCACATTTTATTTAATTTTTAAACTTTTTTCAATAACCTATAAATACCACCCATTAATGAGTGGTATTTATAGGTTATTGTAATACTTTTAGGTTGTTGAATAATTAAAAGTACAAAAAATAAATAAGTCATCACTTTGTGATATAATGTTCTCGCTAAAAAACCATAATATACAAAGGATGACTCAAATATGATTATAACATTAAATATACAAAGCGAAAACATTTATTTTAAAATTTTTGAAACTGTTAATATTGCATTTAATAAACTTGGCATTAATACTAGAAAAGCTAAAGGTAGACCACCTAAATATTCAGATCAACAAATTGTTGCATGTATGATATATGGTGTAAATAATAGTATTTTTAGTCTTAGAGAACTTGAATATAAAATTAAACAAGATATTGTATTTCAAAAGATTATAGGTTTAAAAGAAGTTCCTGACCATTCTACATTTTCTTTAAGAGCTATAGCTTTAGAAAAATACGTGTACTATGGCATTTATGCTATGCTTATTGAACTTATAAATCCATCAACTAGAATTTGTGCTATTGATGGTACTGCATTAAGGAGCTCATTATATGATAGCGAAGCTAGGTATGGAAAAGGAACTCGACTTGGCAGATATAAAGGATATAAGTTACATTGTACCGCTTGTGTATGTGATAGTATATTACCTTTGTCATTTTCTGTAACTACTGCAAATGTATATGATAATCAAGTCCAAGGATTGTTATATGAACTAAAAACTTATAATCCATTTATTGTACTTGCCGATGCTGCTTATGATGATGCTCAATGGTTTAAAGTTTCTAAAACTCTAGAATATAATTTATTAACAGACGTAAATATGCGTAAAGCAAATAGTATAGAATCTTTTAAAGATGAATCTAGATATAAAAATGCTCTTTTTATGCAATCACCAATAGGTAAAAATTTATATAAAAATAGGCTAAAAATTGAACAATTATTTTCTATACTTAAGGGACTCTATAACCTAGAAAACCCTAGACTTTATGGACAAAAACGTTATGAACGCCATATTAAGTGGGTTCTTTTATCGTATCTTATAGACGAATTTAATAAGGTTAACAGCAAAATAAGTTCTAGAAAATATCCTTGGAATCTATAGTTTTCATCGCGCTAATGCACTTACTTTTAAAAATTTTTAAAGAATTTACTAATGCACATCTAAAATTATTAAACACATGCTCGCGCATAAATGCTTTTTAAGATTTGTAAAAATTAGTTATTCAACAACCTAGTATACTTTATTTAAAATTTGTAATAATTCTTTATTTGTAACTTCTCTTGGATTTGCTGTTGTACAAACATCTTTAAGCGCAGCATCAATAATTTGCTCTTTTGATGCTTTAGCAAGTTCTATATCAACACCTTGCTGTTTTAATGTCGTTGGAATCATTAATTTCTTTTGAAGTTCTACAATACTCTTAACTAAATTATTGACACCAATGTTTGCATTGGACGCATGTAAATTCAATAATTGAGCAAGTCTTTGATATCTCTTAGCAGCTCTATTATATTCAATATTAAAAACAGTTTTATTTAAATTAGCATTATACTCAATTACATGGGGAAGTATTATTGCATTACTTCTTCCATGAGACACGTGCAATTTTCCCCCTACTGCATGAGCTAAACTATGAGTAATTCCAAGTCCAGCTGCATTAAATGCAATTCCTGCAAGACATGAAGCATTATGAAGTTTTTGCCTTGCTACTATGTTATTTCCGTCTTCATAGGCTTGTGGTAAAAATTCAAAAGCTAAAGTAAGAGACTTTTCCGCAAAAGCATCTGAAAAATCAGTAGCATTTTTTGAAACATAAGCCTCTATAGCATGTGTTATTACATCCATTCCTGTATCAGCAGTTATAGATTTAGGAACGGTTTTTACAAGTTCAGGATCAAGGATTGCTACTGTAGGAAGAAGAGATTTATCTGTAAGCGCATACTTTAACTGCTCCTGTGTATTTGTAATTACTGCGTATTCTGTTACTTCAGAGCCTGTACCGCTTGTAGTAGGTATAGCATAAAACTCTTTTATTTTAGAAACTCCATTAGTAATTTTTTTTACATATTCTCTTATTGCTTTAGCTCCATCAATTGCAGAACCTCCACCAAGAGCTATTATAACCTCTGAATTACAACTTTGTAATTTTTGAATACCAGCTGCAATAACTTCTACAGATGGATCAGGTACAATATCGCTATATATAGCTACTTTGCAATTATCTAGCTTTTGTTGTACTTTTAAAGTTATACCCGAAGTTTCCATGAATTTATCACATACAATTAATACCCTTTTGTTTTTAATCTGACTCAACCTATCTAAAGATCCTTTTCCAAAATAAATACTTGTATTAATATTAAATTCTTCCATATAAATCTTCTCCTATTAAAAGTATTAAAATATGAATGAATTGAGTATTCTTTAGCTTAAATATAAAATTAACCCACAATTATAACAATCAAAATATACTTTTAGTCGGCTCTCTTGTTATATTATACCAATTTCCATTTAATTACACAATATAATTATTATGAGTCATATCATATATATGCTTGTTAATTAGATATAAAAAAGCCCACAGACAAAACCTGTGAGCTGTAAAATCAAAACTTTATTATTTAAATATTAATCATCATCTTCCTCGTTAACAACATAAACATTTATAGATTTAGTTGAATTTATACCTTTGTTATCAGTTACTGAATATTCTATTTCATATGTACCTGGAATATCTTTAAGAGTATTTTTAGTAATTTTTATCTTAGAAGTCAAATCATCTCCATTAGCTGAAATAGCCTTTACGTTAAACATAGGATCAAATTGTTTAACTTTCCATGTTAAAATTGATCTATTATTAGCTTCTATTCTCGGTTCTACTTCTATAATTTTATTTACAAATGTTATCTTATAATATCCCCATCCTAAATTTGAATTTTCACGAACATCTTCTCGTTTAGCTTCAAAGCTTTTAATTTTTAGTTCTTTATTTAGCAAAACAGAGTCAGTTAAATAATATGATCGTCCATCTCTTGTCTTTACTCTGATTTTTAATCTCTTTCCTAAATTATTTCTATCAATATTAAAAGTTTGTGCCGTCTTTATTGATTCTCCATCCTTATCCAAATTACCAACAGGTATCCACATCCCATCATCTAAACTATACTCCATACCTATTATGTCATCTTTAGTTTTTTCTAACACCTCAATATAAAAGGTCCTTGGATATTGAAAATCTTTTATATTAATGAAATACTCTCCACTATATAAGTCTTTTAAAGAAAGTATTTCTTCTTTAGTTTTAGCATTAATAAGCTTAATACCTTTCTTTTTGAAATCTTTATATTTAACTACTTCATTAGTATTATCACTATATTCTATTCTGATTGATAACTTTTCTGTTTGTTCATTATTCAATTCATCTTTGTATAAAATAACTTTCTCTGGAATCATATTAACATTTTTTATATATTTTTTAGATTGAAAAGCTTCTTTTGCATTATGTATTGCAGCATTAACTGATTTGGTTATTCCAATAGCACTATATGTTGCTCCAGAAACAGCATCTAACACTTCTCCTCTATTATCCTGTTTAAAATATTCTTTTATTACTTTTTTTATTTGTGATTCTATATGACCTTTAAAAGCTGTTAAATCTATGTTTTTTAACTTTTCAGCGTAATTTCCTAAATATTTTTTACCTTCTGTTATACATTTATCTATATCTTTTTCATAAGCTACATTTAAGATATTATTTTTAATAAATTCATATTCCATTAAATCATTTATAGTTTTATCTCTATCTTTATATAAATATCTTAATACTCCCTTAGCTGTTTCTTTAAAATTTCTATCATCTCCATAATCATTATTGTCATAACCTTCAGCTAAAATAATTTCTTTTATGGCATTATCTTTAAATATAACCCTTGATAATATAGACCTGTTTGTATAAAATCCAACGCCTCTTCCTGAATATTCCCCATCATTAATATTAAAATTAGATGTATTAACAGGTTTATAACCTTTTATATCCTCTTGTTTTTTGTTATTTACATCCCTATTCACTTGATTAATTGTTTTATCTTTTATATCTTTTACATTATTTATAGCTTTTTTATCTTTTTTATCCTTTATATCTTTTACAATATATGATTTCTTAATATTACTTGGATTTACTATTGCTTTAGAAATAGATTGATTTATAGCTTCCAATATTCCTTTACTTGAATATGTTGCTCCTGAAACATTATCTACATTATATGTATTTTGTCTTCCTAAAATATTAGTAATAACTTTTTTTGCTTTGTTTATGTAATCTAAATCATCATTATAACTTAAAACTTGAACATCATTTATTTTTCCATTTTTTATGATAGTTCTTACTTTTATACTTCCATTAAACCCTTTACCAATACCGTAATATTCACCATCTTTTAAAGTTTTACCCTCTGTTTTAACTATATTATTTAAACTAAATTTATTTTTATTGTTAATTATTTTTTCATTCTTATTCTCAATTACTTTTTGATTTTTATCCTTAATGTTGCTTGATTTTTCAATCTTAATATCTTTATTTTTTAGTCCATGATCTTTTAAAGCATTTCTAACGGCTTCTTTTATTCCATTTGATGTAAGGGTTGCTCCTGAAACACTATCTACATCTACTGAATTTTTATTTATAATTCTCTCTAAAATATTTTTTCCTTTTTCATAGAAACTTGGAGTTTCTGAATGAGATAACACTCCTATACGAGATATGCTTCCATTTTTAACAGTAACTTTTACTTTTATTAATCCTGCATATCCTCTGCCTTCTCCAAAAAATTCTCCATCCTCTAATTTTTCATTGTTATTAATTAAATTTTTATCTTCTTTAGACTCATTTAATTTTTGAGTAGCCTCTTGATTTTCATTGTGTTTTTTAGTTATTTGAGTATTATTAGTTTTATAATCTTTATTTTTTGATAGAGTATTTGCATATAAGCTACCTCCAATAACAACAATACTTCCTATTAATACCGAAATTATTATTTTTCTTTTGTTCATAAATCCTCCTACTTACCATTATTTAAAGCATCTTTTACTGAACTAATTATCCCATTAGAACTTTTCGTTGCTCCACTTACTGTGTCTACTTCTAAACTTTGCTTTGATATAATATCTTGAATTAATGCTTTAGCCTGATTAAAATATTCTTCATCATCCTCATGACTAACTACATCAATTGATTTTATTTTCTTATCAATAATTTTAACTTTAACCTTTGTCTTTCCATTAAAGCCTTCTCCAACACCAACATATTCTCCATCTTTTAATTTTAAAAAACTAGCTTCAGATTTAACTTTTTCCGGAGATTTAGTGATATCATTAGTTTTATTTCCACATGCCGTTAAACAGCTTAACATCAATAGTCCTACAACTAATTTTAAATATTTTTTATTCATTCTTTTCCTCACCTTGATTTAATTTTCTAAACTGGATTATTTTTTATATTTAAAATATTTATATAAACGTAGTATAAAATATAAATTAAATAACAAACTATAAATAAATATATCTAAATATTTTATTTTAAAACTAGGCATATATAATAACATTATATGTACATACATCAATCCATAAAAAATATAAGCCGTTTTTTGTATTCTCTTCCATGTAGTATATTTCATTTTTTTCCTTACACACTTGAAGGAAGTTATCATTAACGGAATCATTAAAATTATCATTATCAAAGACACAATTGTTGCCATGAATTTGCATAATGAAAGTATTTCCGAATTAAATATTAAAAGTTTAAAATATCTCATACCGTATATAATATTGTGTCCCAACGTTAGTATACATGCTATTATGGATAGTTCTCCACGTACACTCATAAATTTTGACTTTATTTTAGGGTTATTAATTACCCCAGTAAACATAACTATAGTAAATAATGCTAATGAAACTGTTCCTCTAGAAAATATGCCAAGATTAAATTTATAATTTATTAAATTTAATTTATTAACTATAAACAATATACATATTAATGTAGATAATATATATAACCCAATAGCTTGTTTTCTAATAAATTTCCAGTATTTATTTACTAAAATTGATATTGCCAATATTGTTAAAATTAAAATCATTATAATTCACCTCCATTTTTATGATATTGATAATAATTTTCAATATCAGTATTATAAAAGTTTTTTCTTCATTTTTCAACATATTTTTAAAAATTATCACAAAAAAATTTAATTATATAATAACTATAATTAAATGGCTTGTATTTTAATAGAATTAAATTGTTAAAAAAGCCTCCAATTTTATGGAGGCTTTTTTAACAATCTATCCCCAATCTTTTAAGGTTGAGGTTCTTTATTATTTAATTATTTAGTAATTTAATGAAATCTTCTATATTATCTACTGGTCTGTTACATGAAAAGTTTTCACATATATAAGCAGTAGTTTTATTATCCATTTTTCTTTCATTTTTTATAAATGGTATTACATCTTCTAAATCTCCATCATTTAATAGCGTAGTAGTAAATGGCATGAATCTTTTATTTGTTTCCCTTATCATATCTTTAAACACTTCATCTTCCTTTTCAGCGGCTATTATTATTTGTCTACTAGGTCTAATATAGCTCATATAAGCTATTAAAAATATACTATGTGATTGTAGACTTTCTGTAATATTTCCTCCAAAACCTTCAATCATTTTATAAGCTTTTTCAGCTAAAGTATTATCTCCTGTGATTTTTGAAAGTTTAATTAAATTCATAGCTGCTACAGAATTTCCAGATGGTATAGCCATATCATAACTATCTTTTAAGTTTAATATAAGTTTTTCTCCATCCTTACCGCTGTGGAAAAAGCCATAGGATTCTTCGTCCCAAAATAGTTTTATCATCTTATCTTTAAAGTATAGTGCTTGATTTAAGTAATAGGATTCAAATGTAGCTTCATAAAGTTCTATAAGCGCCCACACTAAAAATGAATAATCTTCAAGATATGCTATATATGCTGCTTCTCCATGTCTAAATCTTGCTAAAAGTCTCCCGTCTTTTCTTATTAAATTATTTTCTATAAAATTATAAGCCTTTTTTGCTCTGTTTATGTATTCTTGATTTTCAAAAACCCTTCCCGCATAGGCCAGAGCTACTATCATTAATGCATTCCAAGCAGTTAATATTTTATCATCTTTAAATGGATGAATTCTCTTTTCCCTTACTTCAAATAGTTTCTTTCTTAAACTTTCTAATTTATCTATATCATCTAAATCTTTTCCAATCAAATTTGGTATATTACTTCCTTCAAAATTACCATTTTTAGTTATATCATATATATTACAAAATTCTTTAGCTTCTTCCCCTAAAATTCTTTCTATCTCATCTAATGTCCATACATAAAATTTTCCTTCTACCCCTTCTGAATCTGCATCTTCTGCTGAATAAAATCCACCTTCAGGTGACGTCATATCTCGAAGTATATAAGTAAAGATTTTTTCAGCTATTTCTTTATAAAAAGATTTACCCGTTACTTGGTACGCCTGAGTATATACATAAGCTAGTAGTGCATTATCATAGAGCATTTTTTCAAAATGAGGAACAAGCCATTTTCCATCTGTAGAATAACGCGAAAAACCAAAACCTATATGATCAAATATACCACCTTTATACATACATTTAAGTGTATTTTCTACCATACCTAGTGCATTTTTATTGTTATATACTTTATAGTGGATTAAAAGTAGCATAAGCTTATGAGGTGTAGGAAATTTAGGTGCAGTCCCAAAACCTCCATACTTATTATCATAATAATAGTTCATTTCAATTACAGCATCCTGCAATATATTTTCATTTATTTCTCCTGATTTATCTTGTGATATATGCTCTTCCATTGTGTTTAATAGTTCATTTGATGTATTTATAATATTATTTTTATTACTTTTCCATTCATCTGATATTTGTTTTAATATTTGTATAAATCCAGGTCGACCATACATGCTTTTTTTAGGAAAATATGTTCCTGCAAAAAATGGTTTTTGCTCAGGTGTCATTATAATGGTCAAAGGCCATCCCCCACTACCTGTAACTGCTTGACAAAATGTCATATATGTATTGTCTACATCTGGTCTTTCTTCTCTATCTACTTTTATAGATATATATTTATCATTTAAAATTTTTGCTACTTCTTCATCTTCAAAGGACTCTTTTTCCATAACATGACACCAGTGACAACTAGAATACCCTATACTTAAAAATATAGGTTTATCTTCCTGCTTTGCTTTTAAGAAAGCCTCTTCACACCATGGATACCAATCTACTGGATTATGTGCATGTTGAAGTAAATATGGAGATTTTTCATTTATTAATCTATTAGGTTTACTATTTACACTCATAACGCCACCTCCTCTTTAATTTTATCTTCATTATAGATTTATCTTTTAAAGAGGAATTTATTCAAAACCATATATCCTTAAATTCATTTAACAACTTAACTTCATATAATCTTTTTTTAATAATACTTTAAAATAACAGATTCCTGCTATAGTTGCTGCAATATGACTTATCAAAACAGCTACCCATATTCCATTTAATCCTAATTTATTTATAGACAATATCTTTGCAAGTGGCATGCGAACAATAATATAGTAGAAAATCATTAAAAACATAGCTGACATTGGTTTTCCAAAGCCATTTATTGCTCCAAGAACACAATTAGTGATAACATTACATATATATCCAACTGAAATAATTGAAAAATAAACTTTAACTAAATCTTTAACACTTTCATTCGCTCCAAACATTTGCGCTAAATTCTTTGAAAAGAACACTACTATAATTGTTAATACAATTAAAAATCCACTTCCTAATAGTATTCCAGATTTAAGATATTCTTTTACTTTTTTTATATTTTTAGCACCAAAACATTGACCAGTGCAAGTAGTAATTGTCATATTGAGTGCCATAGCAGGATAGAATAGAATGGTTTCAACTTTTCCTGAAATACCAAATGCAGCTATAGGCAGTACTCCAAATGCACTAATTAAATAGGTAATAAAACTTGTGCTTATTGCAGGAATACTTTGCTGAATAATAGATGGTATTGCCCTTAGTGTAAGTTCCTTTAAAGTATTTTTATAAGATAACTTAAAATCAATTACAATTAATTTTTTCTTAATAATATATACAATCATAATAACCATCATTATTCCCTGAGATAATAAAGTTGCAATTGCTGCTCCTTTAAGTCCCATTTTATTAATAAAAATAGGATCCAAAATTATATTAAGCATTGTACATAGGATAATAGATACCATTTGCATAGTTGTATTACCAAAACTGCGTAATACAGCCGTGAAATATAAGTACATAAATACAAAAACATACCCAATCATATATAAAATAAGATACTCTTTTGCCATAGGATATATCTCACTTGGTGTATTTAAAAGGTTTAAAATTGTTTTTGCACTAAATTCACAAATAACAGTTATAGTTATACTGAAAATAAATGCTACTATACAAGAAATTGAGATTACTTTATTTTGATTTTCTTTATCCTTTGCTCCAACGTATTTTGATAACAAAATCGCAACCCCATTAGTAGCACCCATTGCAATAGAAGTTGTTAACAATATAGGTGGCATTGATACAGTAAGTGCTGCCATTGCTTTTTCACCAAGTAGGTTTCCAACCCAAAGGCTGTCAACTATGTTGTATGCCATACTAAATATGAATGCTATAAGTACTGGAATAGTAACTTCTATTAATTTTTTAGTTGCATTACCTGTTGTAAAATCTTTTTCTAAATTATTATTCACTTAAATTCTCTTCTTTCTATAAATTATTATTCTCAATGAATTTCAGTCATTGAATTCAGTTCACTCAATCAGTATTTTTTTACCCTAACAAAATATCACTTTTCAGCAATACTTTATTAGGGATGTTTATCTAATAACTAATCATCATATCTATTATTTTATTCCTAATATTGAATTTATAAATCCACAAATTTGTTTAATTTTTTCTTCCATAGAAATGTCTTTGCATGACAAAACACCTATTTGTCCATACATAATAAAATTAGTCATCATTTCAACATTTTCAATATAAATTTCTTCTTTTTCACATAATTTTTTAAACTCTTTGCTTAGACTTGGAATTAAATATTTTGCAATTTTTATAATAAGTTGCTCATGCAATATTTCATTACCAGTCTTATGATAAAAATCATGATATTTGCTGTTATCTTCTTGAATTAGCATTAATTTAGCCATATCATCCATACGTTCTATTAATGTTTTTTCATCATCACAAATAACTTTTAAAAATTTTTGTCCACATTCTTCAACATAACTATCCATTGCGATTTCAAAAAGTTCTTGTTTTGATTTAAAATAACGATAACATAACCCTGGTACCACATTCATTTCCTTTGCTATGTCAGCCATAGAAGTTGCTTCATATCCTTTGGTATAAAATAATCTCATTGCTGTATCTAAAATTTCCTGTTTGCGAACTTCAGGCGCCTTTGAAATTCGTACCATATTAAAAGCCTCCTTTTATAATTCTAAACATAGTATACTACCCCAATGAATTTAAGTCAATGAATTGTATTCATTCGCTTGATAACTCTGTTCTTTTTAACTGTCAATTACTCTTTGCTACTCCCTATGTTTTTGTATAAGAAAAAACTAGCCTGCGGTTAATTTAATAAGCTAGTTTCTATTCATCATTATTATAAATTTATATATCGCAGTTTTTCTATCACCATTAAGTTCTTCTGTTTATAACTTCATCTAAAACTCCAAGTCCATAGGTTTCAAAGTTGCCTTTTGTGTTTTTTGTCATAGATGCATATCAATCTATCACCTCCTGCTATTTAAATTTGAGTATCGAGTAGGAGCTAAATAATTATTTTATTTAGCGTCCTCTCACACCACCGTACGTACCGTTCGGTATACGGCGGTTCATTAAGAATTATGTATTAGCTGATATCTTTTAGATATACTTCTGTAACCAAGATTTTCAATATATTTGTTGTTTAAGATTGTATCAAGAATTGGGCTTTTGGATATTCTCCAATAGCCTTTTCTTGTATTTGCATACTCCCATGCTTTATAGGTCGGAAGACCTAGTTTTATGAGGTTTCGTCCTCTAGTTTTAACCTTTTTCCATTGTTTCCAAATACAACTCCTTAACCTTCTTCTTATCCAACTATCTATTTTTTGTATTTTAGCGTTAGCTTTCGCTATTCCAAAGTAATTAATCCATCCAATCGTTAATTGGTTAATCATATAAACTCTATATTCCATACTTATACCTTTATTACGGTTTGTTAATTTTCTTATTTTATTTGTGAATCTTTTATATGACTTTTCATGTATTCTTATATTGGCTCCGCCTTTTGCAAAATAGAATGAAAATCCAAGAAATTTTCTTCTCGTCACAAAATCTACTGCACTTTTATTTTCATTAACTTTAAGTTTTAATAAACCTTCAAGTATTTTTCTTATACTTGCCATAACTCTTAATCCTGCCTTTTTACTTTTGACATAAATGTTGCAGTCATCTGCAAATCGGCAAAATCTATGACCTCTTTTCTCAAGTTCTTTATCTACTTCATCAAGCATAATATTAGCAAGTATTGGGCTTAATGGACCACCTTGCGGTGTACCTTTATCTGATTTTACCTTCAATCCATTTATCATTATTCCAGATTTAAGATAATTTCTAATTAGTTTAAGTACCCTTTTGTCCTTTATTCTTCTTGAAAGTCTTTCCATTAATATATCATGGTTAACTTTATCAAAGAATTTTTCTAAGTCTATATCAACAACCCCTTTATGCCCCTCATTGATATATTGTCTTGATTTTAATATAGCTTGTTTAGCACTTTTATTTGGTCTAAATCCATAGCTATTATCCGAAAAGGTAGGGTCATAAATTTTATTAAGTTCTTGAGCTAATGCCTGTTGTATTAATCTATCAAGTACAGTAGGTATTCCAAGCAATCTAATTCCACCGTCAGGTTTTGGTATTTCCACTCTCCTAACTGGTGAAGGTTTATACCTTCCTTCTAATAACTTTTGCTTAATTGTTAGCCAATTTTTGATAATAAACCCTCGAAGTTCATCGACTCTCATACCATCAATACCATGACTTCCTCTATTGGCAACTACTCTTTTCATAGCTTTTAGCATATTTTCTCTAGCTAAAACCTTTTCAAGTAGATTATTAGTATCATCTACTACATTGTTTTCTCTTTCTCCCTTTGCTAACGCCAAATTATTACTCTGCGCCCCTCGTTTACCTTGAAGTTCCACTTCTACTTCCACAAGGCGACCTCTATATTGAGTTGTCTGCTTTCTTTGTAATTTATTTGAATTATTCAAAGTTGAAAACCTCCTAATGTTCAGTCCTTCCCGCACTACGTGCACATAGTGTAGTACTATGACCTCTGCTGACTTCTGATAGTTCAGTTACATATCACTATGTAGGTTATCATGTAGGAAGTTCATCCTTTAATGATATATCTATCAGACCTCCCCAGGTAAGAACGCAATCTTTCATTCCATATATCTGCCACATATACTGCAATAACTTTTGGGTGATACGGACTTTGTTTTGTTATGCAAACTCATCCAGCTATAGCCAGCCTCTTATGTGATTCGTATTCCTCAGACCGGAATTTTGCCATCCGACTTCCTTCAGATTCCACCTCACGATGGACACCCTTGTCATTGGCTAACGCCTATATCACCTTCGGCGTTCAGGACTTTCACCTTATAGATTGCGCCCATGCTGGGCGCACATAAAAAGCAAAGTTACACATTTAATATAACCTTGCTATTTTAATCATAATGTAAAAAATTTGTACATTAAATTATGTTTCTATTACTTAATAAAAATTGGAATTTATTCAATCTTTTATGATAACTCCAATCTACTTATGAGCAGTAATAATGGTATAACTATATGCATTAACTGTTATTTCACAATTATCTACGTCCATATACCAGTTTTTACCCCTTCTAGATATTATAGCATTAGAATTTACTATTTTGCCGTTACACCATTTTACTACATCGTCCACATCTAAAGAAAGATTGTTTTTAATTCGTCCAACTTCCAACTCGGTTGTATGCAACTTATCTAAATTTTGTATTAACTTGAATTTATTATAATTTTTTTATCACCATGTATTCTCACCTGCAAAATTACTATTTATATTACTCAACCTTAAATGACAATTTTTTAATCAATATGCTTTTGTAACCAATAGTTAAATGCATTCAACTGTTCTTCTGTATGAAAGTAATGTTCTCCTTTATCCATGATTTCTAATGCACAGCAGTATTTTTTAACAAAATAATTAATAGTTTCAAATTCACACAATTCATCTTTAGCTCCATACATAATATCTGTATCTGTATTCCATGTATTAATAGGATGTTGCTTTACATAACAGAAATAATCCCAATACAACTTTTGACCAATTGGTGTCTCTATTGTCATTTCCTTTTGCAAACGCTCTGGTGTTACATTAAACCATAGCATCATATTTTCAATAATTCTTTCCATATTAACTACTGGTGATAAAAATAATGCCTTTCTTAATACATTATTTTGATACGCTAAAAGACTAAAATAAGCTCCCATACTACATGCAAATAAACTTACTTCATTCCAACCTTCTTTTGCATAATTCATAATTATTGATAAATCACTAACACAAAACTGTACTTTACAAGGAGTATTATCGCTTTTTCTTTCACCATGTTCTGGCAAATCAAAACTTAATACTTGATAACCTTTCTTAATTGCTTCTTTAGCCAAAATTTCAATTACTGTATCTTCCTTATTTGACATATTTCCATGGACTGCAACAAAAAGTTTTTCACTCTTTTCTCCCCACAAAACTGCAGGAATATTACTAATCTTAAATTTATATTTAAACATATTTCCTCCATAATTTATATAGATAAAATCCTCCATAAAAGTTGTTTATTCTTATTTTTTATCATAACAATTTCCTAATTCCCCATTTAACTCTATATGAAGTATATTAACTTTAAATTACCAATTTATCAATACATAATACAAATAACTTCCTACTTACCTTAAAATGCTACTATAAATCCAATTATAATATAAAACCAACTCTATATCCAAACCTTATTAATCCAATTACTGTTGCAATTAATATATTATTAATTTAGATGCTATTTATTTAAGTTCAATTGCTATTATTATCTTTAATAAATAATTTCAACTTAGAAATAAAGTTCAATCTTACCACCCTATCAATTATAATTCTTTTTATATAGTCTTAGTTCAACAATACCATTGCGATATTTTTATGATATTTAACTACCATTTTATCTGCAAATAGAAAAAGCCCTTGATTGCGTTCATCTGCACTCAAGGACTCTAACTTATATATATTTTCTTTTTATCTACTGTTTTCTAACCCCGTATCAAGAAACATATACTATTTTTACTATTTTTTAAATCCAGTTATACCAATACCTCTAACTGTGTTTCCTTTTAAGCTTTACTACAGTTTCCACATGTGGCGTATGAGGGAACATATCTTTAACCTTAACCTTTTCAACCTTGTATCCTTCTTTTATAAGGAATTTTAAATCCTCAGCTAAAGTTTTAGGATTACATGAAACGTAAATTATATCCTTAGCATTAAACTTTGTAACGTATTTTAAAGCATCAGGATGAACCCCTGGTCTTGGTGGATCTAAGATTATTATATCTGGTTTTACTTTAATATCCTTAATAACCTTAGCTACATCTCCTGCTAAAAACTCACAGTTATTAAGACCATTAAGTTTTGCATTTTCGTTAGCTGCCTTTGCAGCCTCCTCTATAAGTTCAATTCCTATAACTTTGCTAGCATTATGAGCTGCAATCTGTCCTATAGTTCCTGTACCACAATAAAGGTCAAAAACTACTTTAGATTTTGCATCTCCCATAAAATCTCTAACTATGCTATAAAGAGCCTCTGCCCCTTTAGTATTAGTTTGAAAGAAAGAAAATGGTGATATCTTAAACTTAAGTCCTAAAACTTCTTCCATTATGTAATCACGTCCAAATAGAACTTCCATGCTATCTGCTTGAACCACATCTGACAGTGAATCATTAACTGTATGAAGTATTCCTTTTAATTCTCCCTTATAGTTAAGTCCTTTTAAAAGTTCAACAAATTCACTTAAATCAAAATCTCTTTGAGATGTAGTAACTAAGTTAACCATTATATCCTGAGTATTTCTACCTTTTCTTATAACCAAGTTTCTAAGGTATCCTTCATGACTCATTATTCTATAGTGAGGAAGGTCTTTTCCTCTGAAATATTCAAGTACAGTTTTTAAGATTATGTTAAAATCGCTATCTACTATCTTACATTCATCTGCACTTATGATTCCAAAGCTTTTACCTTGAGCATGCATTCCAAGAGTAAGTTCTCCACCCTTTTCCATGTCTCCAAAGGTAAATTCCATTTTATTTCTATACTCAAATTCTTCTGGACTTCCTTGTATTCCTAAGAACTCAAATCCGCTTATACCTGCATTTTTAAATAATTTTAAAACTTGATCCTTTTTAATCTCTAATTGCTTTTCATATGAAAGAAATTGATGACTACATCCGCCACAGACATCAAAGATAGGGCATTTAGCATCTATTTTATAATCTACATCTTCTATAACTTTATTTAATTTTGCCTTAGCATACTCTTTGGTTTTCTTGTTAACAAAACCTTCTACCTTTTGTCCAGGAAGAGCATTCTTAATCAAAACTTTAGTATCATCTTTATAAGCAACTCCAAATCCCGGAAATTCTGTGTCTACTATGTCAAATTCATATACCTTTCTTTTTTTCATACGTTCTCTCCTATATTTCTATTCTGCTTTATTTATTTTTAATTTAGATACTCTCATGCCTATAGTATCGCAGCTTTTTATTTGCATAACACTTGTGTATATCAATGATATTATTAAATAAATAATTGCAGTCATTTGTACTTTTTCAGTTACATAATATCCTGCTGTTACTCTAAGTATTCCATCTATAATAAATAAAGCTACTATAGATAATCCTAATGTAACTAATATGTCCACTAAATTTGAAACAAATGTATCTTTAAAAGTCATTTTTGATTCTAAATTGTTTTCCTCATTTGTTATAACTTCATCTTCTGTATTAATTTGAGTTTTATTTTCTTCGCTCATTATTTTTCCCTCCCTATGTCTATAAAAATTTAATTTATATACTTAAAAATAATTATGCACTAATATCTACATCATGTAAAGTAATTATACCCATTAATATTATAAATAATCTATTAATAGATATAAACAAAAAAAATCCCCAACTAAGGTTAGGGATACTCATGTTCAGTTTGAACTAAAGGCAGGTCAATTGCTGCAGAGTCAACTGCCTGCCGCCGATTCCAATGTCAATTGCCCAAAGGTCAACTGCCATAGAAAATTTCTATGTAAATATTTACTACCCATAATATACAACTTTTAAATTAGTATGTCAATAATTTATCAATAATTTCTCTGTTTTTATTTTTTTATTATTTAAATAAAAATTTTTCTATATAAATGGAATTTTTTAATGCATATTTATCATATATTATAACTTATTTGTTATTTATTATTAGTTGTGATATATTTTTATTTGTTATTTTATTTATAAAGGAAGTGTTTAAAATTGGAACTACATAAACTCAAAGGAAATACGTACTTTATTGATGCTCCTACTAATATTGGAGTATATGTATTTAAAAATAAATTTTGTCTTCTAGTTGATAGCGGACTTGACAATTCAGCTGCTCGTAAAATTGATGATATATTAAAGGAAAATGGATTACATCCTAAATACATAATAAATACACATGCCCACACAGATCATTATGGTGGAAATCATTATTTTAAAGAAAATTACACAGGCACTATTGTGTATACCTCTGAAAAAGAAAGTATATATATGGGAAATTCCGAACTATTCTCTACAATATTATTTTCATCAAATGCACCAAAAAAACTTACTAATAGAAAACCTTTTGTTGCTGATGAAATTCTTAAATACGGTACTAACAAAATCAACGATGAAAAATTTGAGGTTTTATCCCTTAAAGGACATTCTCATGAACATATAGGAATTATAACTCCAGAAAAAGTATGTTTCCTTGGTGATTCTATTTTTGGATATGAAACTTTAGAAAAATACCCCATACCATTTTTATTTGATATAGAAGAATCTATAAATACATTAAATACAATAAAAAATTTAGATGCAGAATGCTTTATAATTAGCCATGAGAAAAAAGTTTTAGATTCAAATGAAATTAAAGATTTAGCTGACAAAAATCTAGAAAGAATTGAAACTATAAAAAATACTATTTTAGAACTTTTAGACCAACCTTGTACTAAGGAGGATATATTAGAAAATATAATCGTACTAAATGATGTATCCACTAATTTTAAGCAATATCATTTAGATTATTCATCAATCTCTGCTTTTATATCATATTTATTTGATAATAACTTAATAGATTATTCCCTTGAAGATGGTAAATTATATTTCTTTAAAAAATAATTATTCTATAGCTATACTAATTTGAAAAGTTCTTCTTTTTAGTATAGTTTTTTGTAATGTACTAAAAAAGATATAAAATTGACTTTTCTCAATCCTATATCTTTTTATTTATATTTTTATTTTCCGTTTCTTATTGTATCTACAAGTTCTTTTGGAAAATTCTTTTCTTCCATAACCTTTATTGTTTTTTCATAATCATATTCAACTTCTATAGTTTCTGATTTAACCTCATCCTCTTCTATAGTTAAAATAATATAATTTGAATTTGGACTACCTGTCTTTGGTTTTCCAGCACTTCCATCGTTAATTAACACCTTATTTCCATACTTCTTTTCATAAGGTATATGAGTATGTGCACATACAAGAACATCTTCTTTTAATTCATCCATTGCTTCTTTTGCAGCATCAGAATTTTCTAAAAGGTATTCATTTATAGCTCTATTACTTCCATGAACAAACTTTAACACTTTTCCTTGTTCAACAACTATAATATCCTCTGGCAGTCTTTTTAAATATTTTTTATTGGCTTCTGTAACTTCTTCTACTGACCAAGGTAATGCAAATTCTCTGTTTAAGGGATTATCTTGTATGTATTTTATATCATTTGCTACTACAGCTTTATCATAATTACCTACTATAGTTAATATATCTTGACTTCTTACTACATCTATAACTTCATTAGGGAAAGGACCATATCCAACTAAATCTCCAAGACATACTACTCTATCAACATTTTTAGATTTTATATCTTCTAGCACTGATTTTAATGCCTCAAGATTACCATGTATATCTGAAAAAATCGCTATTCTCATTTTAAATTCTCCTTTAATTATTAGTTTTCTCTATTTTTCATCCAATATTATAACACAAAGCCCTATTAAAAAATCTATTTAAAATAATTTACCCCAGCTTCAAACAATTTTTGATCTTTTTCTCCGATAATGTTTTTATAAACATTATCACCTATTCTCTCTGAATGTCCCATTTTTCCAAGTATTCTTCCATCAGGACTTGTTATTCCTTCAACTGCATACATAGAACCATTTGGATTAAATTCTATATTATAAGTAGGATTTCCATTAAAGTCTACATATTGTGTAGCTATTTGACCATTTTTCAATAATTTTTGTGCCATTTCTTCTGTGCAAACAAATCTTCCTTCTCCATGAGATACTGCTATACTGTGAACATCTCCAAGTTTTACATTATTAAACCATGGTGATATATTTGAAACTATTTTTGTTTTCACAATCCTAGACATATGTCTTCCTATGCTGTTATAAGTAAGCGTTGGACACTTCTCATCTATATCTCTTATTTCTCCAAATGGGAGCAAACCAAGTTTTATAAGCACTTGGAAGCCATTGCATATTCCAAGAATTAATCCATCCCTTTTATTTAAAAATTCCATTACAACTTCTTTAACTTTTGGATTTCTGAAAACTGTTGCTATAAATTTTCCTGAACCATCTGGTTCATCTCCAGCACTAAATCCTCCTGGTAGCATTATTATTTGTGAATTTTTTATATTATCCACCATATCTTCTATGGAGTTTTCAATATCTTTCGGTGTTAAATTTCTAAATACACTTAAATTTGTTTTTGCACCAGCACCCTCAAAGGCTCTCTTCAAATCATATTCGCAATTTGTTCCATGAAATACTGGAATATAAACTTGAGGTTTTGGAATCTTTATGCATGGAGATACTTTGCTTTTAGCATGGTATAAATTTAAAGGTATCTGATTTTTATCAGTTTCTGTTTTTATAGGGAACACTTTTTCAAGCGGACTTTCCCATTCACTTATAAGTTCATCTATATGGATTTCTTCATCATTGAATTTTATATTAGGAGTTCCTTGTGTAAAACCTATTAAAGTATAGTTTACATTTTTAAATGCTTCTTTTAGCTGAACCCTATTATCTAATTCTAGAACAATTGCTCCATATTCCTTTGAGAATAATTCATCCTTCTTTATATTTTGAGATAAATTCATGCCTATTTTATTACCAAAGGTCATTTTGGATATTGCGTCTAAAAGTCCGCCCATAGTAACTGTGTGTGCTGCAAGAACAAGTTCTCTGTTTATAAGTTTACGTACTACTTCATAATTTTTCTTTAACTCTTCAAAATTTGGGATATCATTTTCGTCCCTTGATACCTTAAGTAATACAACTTTTGAACCCTTTTTCTTAAATTCAGGTGATATAACTTTATCAGTATTTACTGTATCTACTGCAAAAGCAACTAGTGTTGGTGGTACATTTATATCTTTAAAAGTACCTGACATACTGTCTTTTCCTCCAATTGCAGGTATTCCAAGTTCTTTTTGTGCTACAAATGCTCCAAGCAATGCTGAGAATGGGTTTCCCCATTTATATGAATCCTCACCTAGCTTCTCAAAATATTCTTGGAATGTTAATCTAATATTTCTGTAGTCTCCCCCTGTTGCTACAACTTTTGTTACAGCTTCTATAACAGCATACATTGCTCCATGGAAGGGACTCCATTTGCCTATTTTAGGATTATATCCATATGCCATAATGGTTCCTGTCTTAGTTTCTCCATTTAAAACAGGTACTTTAAAGCACATTGATTCTGTAGGAGTTTTATAATATTTTCCTCCAAAAGGCATAAACACTGTTCCTGCACCTATAGAACTATCAAATTTCTCGATTAATCCCCTCTCACTACACATATTTAAATCTCTTAGATTTTCTATTAATTTTTCTTTTACATTAGTGCATTTTTCAGTTTGAAAATATGATTTATCAGAAGGATTTTTAACAATTACATCTATTCTTTGTTTAACTCCATTTGTATCTAAAAATTCTCTTTTTATATTTACTATGTCCTTGCCTCTCCAGTACATTTTTAATCTTTCATCATCACTAACCTTGGCAACTTCAATAGCTTCTAAATTTTCTTCTCTTGCCATTTTTATAAATTTTTCTGAATCCTTACTGTCCACTAAAACTGCCATTCTTTCTTGTGATTCTGAAATTGCAAGTTCAGTTCCATCTAGACCTTCATATTTTTTAGATACCAAATCTAAATTTATTGAAAGTCCATCACTAAGTTCACCTATTGCAACTGCAACTCCCCCTGCTCCAAAGTCATTGCATTTTTTTATAATCTTACTTACTTTTTCATTTCTAAAAAGCCTTTGAAGCTTTCTCTCTGTAGGTGGATTTCCCTTTTGAACTTCAGCACCACAAGTTAAAATAGATTTTTCATCATGCTCTTTTGATGACCCTGTAGCACCACCACATCCATCTCTTCCAGTTCTTCCTCCAACAAGTATTATAGAATCTCCACATTTAGGCCTTTCACGACGTACATTTACTTTAGGTACTGCTCCAATTACCGCTCCTATTTCCATTCTCTTTGCCACAAAATTTTTATCATAAATTTCTTTTACATAACCAGTTGCAAGTCCAATTTGGTTTCCATAAGAACTATATCCATTTGCTGCTTTTATAGTTATTTGTCTTTGCGGAAGCTTTCCATTTAATGTCTCACTAATTGCTTTTCTTGGGTCAGCACTACCTGTAATTCTCATTGCCCCATATACGTAACTTCTTCCTGACAATGGATCACGAATAGCTCCACCAAGACACGTTGCAGCACCCCCAAAAGGTTCTATTTCTGTTGGATGATTATGTGTCTCATTTTTAAACATTATTAAGTATTTTTCTATTTTACCGTCAACATCTACATCACACTCTATGCTACATGCATTTATTTCATCTGACACTTCAAGATCATCAAGTAGTCCTTTTTTTCTAAGTTCCTTCATACATATTACTGCAATATCCATAAGACACATATCTTTTTCTCTATTTTCATAAACATATTTTCTAGAGTTTATATATTCTTTGTAAGCAGTTTTAATTGGAAGTATATACTTCCCATCTTCAAACTTCACATCTTCTATTTTAGTTTCAAAAGTTGTATGTCTGCAATGATCTGACCAATAAGTATCTATTACCTTTATTTCTGTTATAGTAGGGTTTCTTTTTTCTGTATTTTTAAAATACTCTCTGCAAAATTTTAAATCTTCAAAACTCATGGCAAGTCCTAGTGATTTCATAAAGTCTTTAAGTTCTTCTTCATTCTTGTTTATAAATCCATTTAAAACTTCTACATCCTTTGGCACTTCCCATTCCATATTAATGGTTAATGGCTTTTCCAATAAAGCTTCCCTTGAGTCTACACTATTTATATAATAATTTTTAATTTTATTTATTTCATCTTCAGTAATATTCCCATCTATTATAATAACCTTTGCACATCTTACTTCAGGTTTTTCATTCTGAGTTAGTATTTGTATGCATTCTGCTGCGGAATCTGCCCTTTGATCATATTGACCTGGAAGATATTCTACTGCAAATACTTTATTGCTTTCATTTATATCTATTTTCTCATCATATACAAAATCAACTACTGGTTCAGCAAAAATATTTTTTCTTGCCTTTTCATATTCTTCATCCGATATTCCAGATACATCATATCTATTTAAAATTCTTAAACTATTTATATTTTTTATATTAAGATTTTCTTTGATTTCCTTTAATAGCTCTTTCGCTTCAACATTAAATCCCAGCTTTTTTTCAACAAATATTCTTTTAACTTTTCTATTTCCTATATCATGTCTATAATACATGCCATCAAAATCTATCTTTTCTATATCTTTATAAGCCTTTTTCTTAGCATCATTTAATGTTTTCCCAAATGCCACTACATTTAAAACTCTTCCACCATTTGATACAAGCTTTTCATTTTCTTCTTTTGCACCAGCTATAAAAACTTTGGAATCAGTGTTATTTAGTCCTGTTATTTCAAAACCTTTTTCATAACTACCAGGATAACCTTTTGACACAGCTGTAATACAGCAAATATGACCACTTTTCCACTTTACATCATAATTTTTTAATTCTTTATCTAAAGCTTTTAACATTAATTCTAAATAATCACTATCCATTAAAGATAAGACCCCTTGTGTTTCAGGATCTCCCATACGTACATTGTATTCTAAAAGATAAACACCTTTTTTTGTTATCATAATTCCAAAGAATATAGTTCCTATGTAATCCATATTCTCCTCTTTCATTCCTTTTAAAGTAGGCTTTAAAATTTCTTCATTAAATTCCTCTAAAACCTTCTCTGTACAATAGAAGTTTGGAACTATAACTCCCATTCCCCCTGTGTTTGGACCTTTATCACCATCAAAAATTTGTTTATGGTCTTTACTTGATATAAATGGAATTATAGTTTTTCCATCTGTAATTGATAGAATTGATGCCTCTACTCCTTCTAAAAACTCTTCAATTACTATTTTAAGTCCAGAACCCTTTAACACATCTTTAATCATAAAATTTTCAATAGCTTTTTTAGCTTCCTCTTTAGTTTTGCATATAACAACACCTTTTCCAGCTGCAAGTCCATCTGCTTTTATAACTGTTGGATAACTACAATTTTCCAAATATTTTACTGCCTCTTTAATATCTTCAAAAACCTCATACTCTGCTGTTTTAACACAGTACTTTTTCATAAATTTCTTTGCAAAGCTTTTACTTCCTTCAAGTTTTGAAGCTTCTTTACTTGGTCCAAAAATCTTTAAGTTATTTTCTTTAAATCTATCTACTATACCATCTACTAAAGGAACTTCAGGTCCTACAATAGTAAGGTCTATACTTTCTTTTTTAGCAAAATTTAAAAGGTCGTCTATCTCTTCTAAATTTATATTTTCACATTTATTTTCCTTTGCTGTTCCACCATTACCTGGTGCACAATAAATTTTATCTACTAAAGCACTTTGTGATACTTTCCAAACTATAGCATGTTCTCTTCCACCAGAGCCTACTACTAAAATCTTCATCACAAACTCCCCCTAAATTTTTAACATTTAAATTCATTTAACTTTATACAATAAGTTAGAGAGCTTATCTTTAAACTCTCTAACTTAAATTTCACTAGTGTTTAAAATGTCTAGTTCCTGTAAACACCATAGCTATATTATTTTCATTACAAGCTTTTATAGAATCCTTGTCTCTTATAGAACCTCCTGGCTGAATTATAGCTTTAACCCCATATTTTGCAGCCTCATTTGCAACATCATCAAATGGGAAGAATGCATCTGAAGCTAGAATAGTGCCGCCATTTCCTCTTTCGAGTGCTTCTTTAGCTGCCCATATTCTATTAACCTGTCCTCCACCTATTCCTATTGCCATATAATTTTTAGATACCACAATAGCATTAGATTTTGTATACTTACAGACCTTCATAGCAAAAATTAATTCCTGCATTTCTTCATCAGTTGGTTTTTTATCTGTTACAACTTCCATCTTTTCTGCAAATAATTTATCTTCACTTTGAACCAAAATAGCTCCATCTACTTTAGCTATATTAAAATCATATTCTGGTTTTTTAGTGCATTTAATTACCCTTAAATTCTTTTTTGTTTTTAAAATTTCTAAGGCATCACAATCAAAATCTGGTGCTATAACAATTTCTAAAAATATTTTCACTATTTCCTCTGCTGTCTTTTTATCAACTTTTCTATTTAAAGCTACTATTCCACCAAAAATTGAAACTGAATCACAAGAATATGCTTTTGTATAAGCATCATAAACACTTTCTCCAAGTGCAACTCCACAAGGAGTATTATGTTTAAGTCCACAACAAGCAATATCATTAAATTCCCATACAACTTTCCACGCTATATCCATATCTTTAATGTTGTTGTAAGATAATTGTTTTCCATTTAATATTTCTATATTATTCATCATGCCTTTTCCGTTATTTCCAAGGTAACATGCGGCACTTTGATGAGAATTTTCACCATATCTTAAATCCATAGATTTTGTATAAGACAAAGCCAAATTATCTGGATACTCTTCATCTTCTAAAAGGAAATTACTAATGGCTGCATCATAAGATGACATTAAGTTAAATACCTTTCCTGCAAGCTTTCTTCTTGTATTATACTCAACCTCTGCATTTTCCTCTATTTGATTCATTATATTTTCATAATCCTTTGTATCAGTAATAACAACTACATCTTTAAAGTTTTTTGCAGCTGCTCTTACCATAGTCGGTCCACCAATGTCTATAAACTCTATTTTCTCTTCAAATTCTAAGTTTTCTTTTACTTTTTCAAAGAAAGGATAAAGATTAACTATAATCATGTCTATAGGTTTGATTCCATTTTCTTTAATTACTCTCATATGTTCTTTATTTCTTCTTATTGCAAGTATACCACCATGTATAGCTGGATGTAATGTCTTAACTCTACCATCTAATATTTCATTAAATCCAGTAATCTCATTAACTTCTGTAACTTTAATATTATTTTCTTTAAGATGTCTATATGTACCCCCTGTTGATATTATCTCTATCCCTTTATTAATCAAAAATCTTGCAAATTCAACTATCCCTTCTTTATTAAAAACACTTATCAAAGCCCTTTTAAGCATTTTATCTCCCCCAAATTTTTAAATAATTTACTTATCAATATACTCTTTTCTTTCATTAAACCCTATTTTCCCTTGATATATTAACTTTATTGCCTCTGGAAGTGCCTTGTGTTCCTGAACTAAAACCCTTTTTTGTAACTTTTCTGGTGTATCATCTTCTTCTACATTAACAGCTTTTTGTAATATTATACTTCCTGTATCAGTTCCTTCATCTACAAAATGAACAGTACATCCCGTTACTTTAACCCCGTATTCTAAAGCTTTTTGGTGTACCTTTATTCCATACATACCTTTTCCACAAAATGCAGGAATCAAAGAGGGATGAATATTTATAATCTTATTTTTGAATCTATTTAGTATATTACCTTTTACAATAGACAAATATCCTGCTAAAACTATTAAATCTACTTTTCCGTCTAATATTTCTAATATTTTATCTGAAATCGAATCTCCATATTTTTTTCTATCAAAAACAAAGGTTTTTATATTATGTTTTTTTGCTCGTTCTATGCCAAAAGCTCCCTCTTTATCACTAATGACATATTCTATATTACAGTTTAAATTTTCATTTTCTATATTATCAATTATAGATTGAAGATTACTTCCACTACCTGAAACTAAAACTGCTATTTTAAACATATACCCTTGCCTCCAGCTTCTACATGTCCTATCTCATAAGCCTTATTTCCCATTTTTTCTATATCCTCTATAATGCTTTTAACATCTTCTTTTTTTACACATAATACATATCCAATTCCCATATTAAAGGTATTGTACATATCTTCTTCCTTTACTCCTAAAGACATGATGTATTTAAATATCGCTGGAATATTAAAACTTCCTTTATTTATAATTGCCTTAAAATCCCCTTTAAACATTCTTGGAATATTTTCACAAAAACCGCCCCCAGTTATATGAGACATTCCATTTATGTTATATTTTTTTATTAACTCTAAAACAGTTTTTACATATATCTTTGTAGGAGTTAAAAGTACATTTCCTATTTTCTCACCATTGAAATTCTCATTAAAACTATTAATAAGTTTTCTTACCAATGAATAACCATTACTATGAATACCTGATGATTCTATTCCTATTAGAGCATCGCCATTTTTTATATTACTTCCATCTATTATTTCATCTTTTTCAACTATTCCAACACAAAAACCTGCAACATCATATTCCCCTTCTTTATAAAAACCAGGCATTTCAGCTGTTTCTCCTCCAATCAAAGAACACTCAGCCTGTAAACATCCGTTACTAACCCCTTTAACAAGATCTGCTGCATTTTCTGCATCTAACTTTCCACAAGCAATATAATCTAAAAAGAATAATGGTTTTGCCCCGTGACATAATATATCGTTAACGCACATAGCTACACAGTCTATTCCTACGGTATCATATTTTTTCATATCAAAAGCTATTTTAAGCTTAGTACCTACTCCATCTGTTCCTGATACTAACACTGGATTTTTGTACTTAGGAAGTTCAAACATACCCGCAAAACTTCCAAGATTATTAACTACCCCTTTAGTAAATGTTCTTGATGCATATTCTTTCATAAGTCCTACTGCCTTATAACCTTCTTCAATATTTACTCCTGCATCTTTATAAGTAGCCATTTTAATACCTACCTTTCTACTGGATATTCTCCATTAAAACATCCTAAGCAAAACTCGTTTTTACCATTTTTAAGTACATCTAAAAGTCCATCTATACTTAAATATCCGAGACTATCTGCCCCTATTGCTTTGCATATCTCTTCAACGCTCATGTTTGCTCCAATTAAATCCTCTTTGTATGGCGTTGCGATTCCGAAAAAACAAGGGTCTTTTACTATAGGTGAAGATACTCTAAAGTGAATTTCTCTTGCTCCTGCTCTTCTTAAAACCTCAACAAGTCTTCTACTTGTTGTTCCTCTTACTATAGAATCATCAATTAATACAACCCTTTTACCTTCAACATTAACTTTAAGAGGACTTAACTTAACTGAAACAGCCCTTTCTCTTATATCTTGAGAAGGTGCTATAAATGTTCTACCTACATATTTATTTTTGACAAGACCTATTTCATAAGGAATACCAGATACTTTAGAATATCCAACTGCCGCTGGTATTCCCGAATCTGGAACTCCAATTACAACATCTGCATCTGCTGGTACTTCTTTAAAAAGTTGTTTTCCTGCCTTTACTCTAGCATTATAAACATCAATTCCATCTATCTTGCTGTCAGGTCTTGCAAAGTATATATATTCAAAGGCACATGTTTTGTGTTTAGTATTCTCACTAAACTTTATAGATTTAATGCCATTTTCATCTATTATTACTATTTCTCCTGGTTCTATATCTCGTATAAATTCTGCTCCTATACAATTAAGCGCACAACTTTCAGAACAAACTATATAATTATTTTCTATTTTTCCTATGCATAGAGGTCTTATGCCATTTGGATCTCTAACTCCTATAAGTTTGTCTTCAGTAAGTAATACTATGCCATATGATCCTTTAACTCTTTGCATTGCTTTTATTATCGATTCCTCAATACTACATTTTGTACTTCTTGCAATTAAGTTTAATATAACTTCTGAATCTATAGAAGTTTGAAATAATACTCCCTCATTTTGTAACTCCTCTTTTATTGATTCTGCATTTACTAATGTTCCATTATGTGCAACAGCAATTGATCCAAGCTTAAAATTACTTAGAAGTGGTTGCGCATTAGTACAAATACTTTCTCCTGAAGTTGAGTATCTAACATGTCCTATTGATATTTTCCCTTTTAATTTACTTAATATATCTTCATTAAAAACATCACATACTAATCCCATTTCTTTATTACAAATTAATCTTTTTCCATCAGAAACTACTATTCCTGCGCTTTCTTCTCCTCTATGTTGAAGTGCATACAATCCATAATACGTTATACTTGCTACATCTAGTTGTGATTTTGAATAGATACCAAAGACTCCGCATTCATCTTTAAATTTATCCAATTCAATTCTATTCATTATGTCCCTCCATGAATTTTCTATTTAACATTAGAAATTCTATTTAATATTTCTACATAAGCTTCCTCTACATATCCCATATCTCTTCTAAATCTATCTTTATCTAACTTTTCGTTAGTAATTGCATCCCAAAATCTACATGTATCTGGTGATATTTCATCCGCTAAAATAATTTTACCACCGAATCTTCCAAACTCCAATTTGAAATCAATTAATTTGACATTTTCATTCAAGAAAAATTTCTTTAATATATCATTTATTTTGGATGTAGTACTATATATTTCTTTTAATTCTTCAAATGTAGTAAATCCTAATGCTACTGCATGATAATCATTTATAAGGGGATCTCCAAGTTCATCATTTTTATAACAAATTTCAAATATTGTTGTTTTTAGCTCTGTTCCTTCGGGAATTCCAAGACGTTTTGCCATACTACCTGCTGCAACATTTCTAACAATTACTTCAAGTGGTACTATATCTACCTTTTTACAAAGTTGTTCCCTTTCATTTAATTTCTTTTCAAAGTGAGTTTCTATTCCGTTATTATGAAGCATTTCAAATATAGTAGATGTTATATTATTATTTAGAATTCCTTTATGTTCAATTTGAGATTTTTTTGCCCCATTAAATGCTGTAGCATCATCCTTATAATATATAATTACATGATTTTCATCTTCTGCTTTGTATACCTTTTTTGCCTTTCCTTCATATAACATTTCTCTTTTCATTTTAAAGTTCAACCCCCTGAGAATTTTCTTTAATAAATTTTTCTTTCATGTTTTCTCTATATTTTTTTAAATTTTCTCTTAATTCTGGATATTTTAAAGATAAAATTTCTATAGCAAGCATTCCTGCATTAAAACTATTGTTCATACCTACTGTTGCTACTGGTATAGGCTTTGGCATTTGCACCATAGATAAAAGTGCATCAATTCCATCTAATGCAGATTCTATCGGTACTCCTATAACAGGAAGTATAGTTTGAGCTGCAATTACTCCTGGAAGATGTGCTGCAAGTCCTGCCCCTGCTATTATGCACTCATATCCATCTTTCTCAATTTTTCTTATAACTTTTGATAATTCTTCTGGAACTCTATGAGCTGATAAAATATAAGCATTATATTGAACATTAAATTCTCCTAGTATCTCAGCAGCTCCCTTCATTTTAGAAATATCCGATTTACTACCAAAAATGATTGCTACTTTCAAAACTACTCCCCCTAACTATTTTCTCTATAAATTGTGAATAATAATTTAACAATTTGAAATATTGTTCGTGTTATCCTTTGCCATAATTTTACCATTGAAATTTTACCGAGTCAATATGTTTAGTTATTTTCTTTCTTAATTATTCGTACGTGATGAAATTTGGCTCAAAATTTTAAAAGCATAGTTCGTACCATGACGAACTATGCTTTGTTATATATAATTAAAATTATATTCTATTGAACAATCCCATCTATATTACTTTTCTCTAGACTATCAGATTGTTTCTTTTCTTCAAAGAATTTTTTAGTTTCAGCTATTATTACCCCACTTAAGCCTACTAAAGCTATAAGATTAGGTATTGCCATTAATCCATTTACAATATCTGCTATTATCCAAATTAAATCTAGTCCAATAAATGATCCCATACCAACTAAAACTATATATATTATTTTATATGGTTTTATAGCCTTAACTCCTGCTAAATAAACTACACATCTTTCTCCATAATAATTCCATCCAAGAATAGTTGTAAAGGCAAAGAATATAAGACCTATGGCAACTATTATTTTTCCTAAATACGGAATTGGAAGTCCTGAATTAAATGCATAAGTTGTCATTGCTGCTCCTTCGAGGTTTGAACTCCATGCACCTGTTAATATAAGTACAAGTCCTGTCATTGTACATATTAATATAGTGTCAAAAAAAGTTCCTGTCATTGATATAAGTCCTTGACGAACACAAGACTTAGTCTTTGCTGCTGCCGCTGCAATTGGTGCACTACCTAAACCTGATTCATTAGAAAATACTCCTCTTGCTATACCACTTTGAAGTGCTTTCATAACTGTTGTTCCTAAGAAGCCGCCTACTGCTGCTGTTGGTGTAAATGCACTCTTCATTATTAATTTAATTGTTGTTGGAAGAGCTGATGCATTAAATAATAAAATAATTACACAACCCACTATATAAAAGGCTGCCATAAAAGGTACTACTTTTTCTGCTACTGCCGCAATATTCTTAATTCCACCAATAGTTACAAGAGCAACTAAAGCTGTAATTATAACTGCAGGAATTATTATTGGAATATTAAATGTAACATTAACAACTTGAGTTATTGCTTTTACTTGAGCAAATGTTCCTATACCAAAGAATGCAACTCCTATACCAAATATGGCAAAGATTTTAGCAAGCCACTTCTTACCTAAACCTTTTTCTATATAGTACATAGGTCCTCCAGCCATTTGTCCATTTTCATCTACAGTTCTATATTTTACTGCAAGTAAACCTTCTGCATATTTAGTAGCCATTCCAAAGAAAGCTGCTACCCACATCCAAAAAATCGCTCCTGGTCCCCCAGCTTTTAATGCTGTTGCAACACCTACTATATTTCCTGTTCCTATAGTTGCAGATAAAGCTGTACATAATGCCGCGAAGCTAGATACGTCGCCTTCTTCTTCTAATTCATCGTCTTTTCCAAAAACGTATTTTAGTGCTAATGGTAATTTAAAGATTTGTAAAAGTCCAAGTCTTAATGTTAAATAAATACCTGTACCTACCAATAAAATTAGTAATGGTGGACCCCATACTAAAGAATCAATTTTGTTAAAAATTTGTGATAATACTGACATGTTATCATCCTCCTATGATTTGTTTATTTTACGGAGGAGAATACGAATTATTTTTTATTATATTATAAATAATCCTATCCTCTGTCCTTTTACCTGAGAGTTTCAATAGTTATAACTTAATAACTATTTTTCTCCTTCGGTGTCCATTAATGGATCTCTCCAGAGGCTCGTCCAATAACGGTCATCCCCTATAAATATAGTTACCTGAAAGATTGACCTCTTCGGTGGATGGAATACCATCTCTCTCCCGCTATCTTCATCCGAACACTGCTTATTTTACTGTATTATTATATTAAATTTTATTTAACAATACAAGTGTAAGTTTTAAAATAATTAAAAAATCGTAGCTTTTAAACAAAATTTTGGCGTGTTATACAAAATTCAGTTTAACTGTATCTACAAAAAGTATCCAGCATTTTATATACTGAATACTTTTATAATCATTATTTATTAGACTTTGTAATAAGTCTAGGTACAAATTCAAATTTATCTACTAATTTCCATACAGTATAAATTAAAACTATATGAATCGGAAACATAGTAGCCTCTTTTATAGCTCTTGGTATAAGTAAAGCTCTTGCTGCCTTCCCAGTTATAATTGTTAACCATATTGTATTCATAGTTAGATTTACAACAAGTGTAATAATACCTACAGCTAAAATTACTCTTTTTAAAGACACATTTTTCTTATAAAAGAAAAATCCATATATGACTGCTCCTGCAAAGGCACTTAAAGTAAATCCAGGAAAATAAGCTCCTTTTGGAAATATAATCATTCCCAATATATCCGATACCACCCCAACAATACCAGCTAAAAGTGGTCCAAATATCATTCCTGCCATAGCCACTGGAACAAACCCAAATCCTATTCTTATAATCGGCGTTTCTATAGCTAAGAATCTAGTACATATAATCTCTAGCGTAACCATGAAAGCCATATAAACCATAACATTTATTTTTTTCAACTGCTTCTCCTCCTCTCTTTTTTACAATATGCCAAAAAGAGGGGATACGCCCTATCTCTTTTATGGCAGCGGAATGCGACATATGTACCGCAAATAAAATTTCATTTTTCGTCCAATGGACAACTTCCCGTTCCACTGGCACTTAACGCACAAATATCTACTCTGCCTTTTATTGCTTTGTTATAATTTATTTGAAATCTATTATACTTTATACCTTAAATCATTACAAGTTTTATACGTAATATTTATACGACCTTTATACTTAAAATTTACACAAGTTCTTTAAATACTACACTTTTTAAACGCATATTAATATAAAATGACATTATCTAAATTTGTATTTTAAATAATGTCATTTTACTCATCTATATGTTATAAACTATAAGATTTTATTTACTTCCTCTTACTTTTCTAACTGCTAAAACTATAGGCAGTGCTACTACAATTGAAAGTCCAGCAGAATTAAATCCATTTAAAACTAGGAAAAGCATGGTCTTACTAGCCGCACTAGTGGATATATGCAAAGCTTGTGAATATTGATTTAAATATAATGCATACATTAAACCAACAACTCCCAATGTATTTGTAAATGATCCTACTGCTGCTGCAATCCCTATTCTTATCTTAGTATATTTTTTTATATTTAAATACTTATATACTAGATAAGGTGTTACCCCAATTAAAATTCTTGGTAAAATAGACACCACTGGATTTAAAAATATAAATGATACAGGCGTTGGCGTATTAATTGCATGAAACATACTGAAACATCCAAATAAGAATCCAAGCATTCCTCCAACTATAGGTCCCTCAAGCAAACTCCCTACAATTACTGGAATATGCATTATAGTTAAGTTTACAGGTGGCACTGGTATAAACCCTAATCCAGTAGCTCCTAGTACTATTACTATAGCAAATAATGCACCTATCGTCGTTATCTGCCTTGTGCTAAATTTCCTTCTTGTTAAAACTTTTTCTGACATTTTAATACCCTCCATTCTCATTCCACTCATTGTGGATATAAGTCGTTAAATTTTTAACTTGAATTTATTTATTTTTTGAATTTGGTTTCATAATAGAATACCAATTGCCTATATTATATACCATTTTTTATGATATTTAAAGCATTTTTAGTGAATTTTTATCTTTCGAATTAAAATTTTCAATTGTTATTTAACCACCTTTTGTTATATACTTAACATAATTATATTTTTAAACACTTTTCATTGCTTTTATTACATTACTATTTTAATAAATTAAATTTTTATTTGTTTTAAGGTATTGACAAAGCAAATTCCAATTCTTATAATAATATACAAATCAAAACATATAACATTTTTAACGCTATGACGGAGAGAAAAATACTAAGTTTTAAATACAGAGAACCAACATTTGCTGAGAGTTGGATATTAATCTAGTATAAAATACTCACTCCTGAGCTTCCGAGCAGAACCTTTTAGTAAGTTCGGACGGTCGTTACCGATATCTAACTATAGGTTTAAGTATTTTATTCTTATATATACTTTAACCTAAATAAGAGGCATTTTTAATGTAAACTAGGGTGGTACCACGAATATTGAGCTTTCGTCCCTATGAATTTTTTCATAGAGACGAGAGCTTTTTTTATATCTTAAAATGCTGTTATGATTATTCTTAATTAATAAATTTAAAGGGGGCACTAATATGAATAAAAAACAAAAAGATATCTTAATTATGGGAACAGCACTGTTTGCTATGTTCTTTGGGGCTGGTAACTTGATATTTCCTCCATCTTTAGGATTGATGGCAGGCAAAGACTGGATTACATGTGGTATAGGATTTTTTATAACCGCTATAGGTATGCCATTAATTACTATAATAGCAGTTTGTAGAGCAGGAGGCACTATAGATGATATGGGCAATAAAATAGGACCTAAATTTAGCAAAATAATTGCGACAATAATTATACTTGCCATAGGACCTTTATTTGCAATACCTAGAACAGCTGCAACAACTTTTGAAACTGGAATAAAACCTTCATTACCTGGCGCTAGTCAATTAATTGTTTCTATAATATTTTTTGCAGTTACTTTATATTTTGTAATAAATCCTTCTGAAACTATAGATAAAATAGCTAAAATTTTAACTCCTTTACTTTTGATTATTATGTTTTTATTGATTATAAAAGGGATAATAGCTCCACTTGGACACCCTGTTACTAAAATGACTACTAGCCCTTTTCCTAAAGGCTTTACAGAAGGATATCAAACAATGGACGCTTTAGCATCATTACTTTTTGCAGGTGTAGTAATAAATTCTATAAAAAATAAAGGCTATATATCTAAAAACGAACAAATTTCCATGACTATTAAAGCAGGAATAATATCCTCTATAGCTCTTGCTGTTATATACGGTGGTCTTATGTATCTTGGGGCATCAACCAACTCTATTTTCCCAATAGATAAACCTAAAGGAGATTTGTTAATTGCAATAACATATATGTCTCTTGGTGATTTTGGTAAAATAGCTTTAGGTCTAGTTGTATCGTTGGCTTGCCTTACCACTTCTGTTGGACTTACAGCTACTGTTGGTAACTATTTTAATGAATTTAGTAATAATAAAGTTAGTTATAGAACTGTGGTTATAATAACTGTTGTTTTCAGCACTATAGTTTCTAATATTGGTCTTGATACACTAGTATCTTGTACACTTCCTGTCTTAGTAACTATGTACCCTGTTGCAATTGTTCTTGTCCTTATGAACTTAGCTTCAAATATTCTTCCTAAAAATTCTTATATTGGTGCTATTATCGCTACATTTTTAGTTAGTTTATATGATGGTTTTAAAATAGCTGGTTTTAATATGTCTAGTATAGGAAATATAATTTCTTATCTCCCTTTTGCAAAAGCCGGTTTCTTTTGGATAGTACCTGCATTTATAGGCGGATTATTATCAACATTATTATTAAATAAAACAACGAAATGTACATCATTATTAAGTGATAAAAATTAGTTAATAGGAGTTTTAGATGAAAAGAATACCTATATACTCATTTGAGTATGTAGGTACTCTCTTTTCATTTATATGTAATCTCTTTATTCAAGCTACATATTTGTCATTATATACTTTTATGAACTCAACTGGTTATATATACGTTAAATTTAATTATGCCAATTTTAAACTATATATTATATGTAGGAATTTTTTAGAATTCAATAAAATGTATACGGCTAAAGCTTTTCGAAAACCAATAGTATTCTTTATACTAAATAAATGGAGCTATCTTGCACTCACAAGATAGCTCCTTATACTTAGGAAAAATATAATTTGTATATGTTATTACATTTAAGTAATAATATCTATGTTAAAATTAAAAAGTTTATAACTATTTAAATCCTAGTAATCTTCCTATTTGGAATATTAAAACTGCTGCAATCCAACCTATTGCAAATGTATAAACTGCCGCAAATATAGTCCATTTAGTAGAATTAGTTTCTCTCTTTATAGTTGCTATAGCTGCTCCACATGGAGTATATAGTAAGTTCATAACCATAAATGCAAATGCTGTTAATGGAGTAAATACTCCTTGGATTGCTTTAACAACTTCAGTACCTTCTTCAACACCAGCATATACTGTTCCTAAAGTTGCAACAACAGCTTCTTTTGCAGTTATACCTGTAAATAATCCAACTGATGCTTGCCAAGTACCGAATCCAGCTGGTTTAAATATTGGTGCAATTGCTGATCCAATTCTGCCAAGTAAACTAGCTTCACTATTCGGCTCTACACCAAATGGTAATACTCCAAGTACCCAAAGTAATGTTACAACTGCAAATATGATAGTCCCTGCTCTCTTTAAGAATCCTCCAACTTTATCCCACATATTCATAAATACATTTTTAGATGATGGTAATCTATATGGAGGAAGCTCCATTATAAAGTAAGATTTTTCTCCCTTGAATAAAGTTTTACTGAAAATTTTACCCATTATTAATGCTACTATAATTCCTATTACATATAATAAAAATAACATTGCTCCACCATGTTCTGGGAAAAACGCTGCTATAAATAGCATGTATATTGGCATTCTTGCACCACAAGACACAAAAGGATTTATAAGTATTGCAATCATTCTATCTTTTTTACTTTCAAGAGTTCTTGTTGCCATGATACCTGGTACGTTACAACCTGAACCAATTATCATAGATACAAAAGTTTTACCATGTAATCCAAGCATTCTCATGATTCTATCCATAACATAAGCTGCTCTTGCCATATAACCACTGTCTTCAAGTATACCCATTAATAAATATAATACCATTATAAGAGGAAGGAATGATACAACACTACCTACGCCTCCAAATATTCCATCATGTACAAAGCTTGTAAGCATTTTAGATGCCCCTGAATTTGTCATAATGTCTCCAACTTTGTCACCTAAAACCCCAATTAATTTTTCTGTTCTATCTTGAAGATCTGCACCAACTATAAATGTTAATTGATACATAACAAACATAATCAAAGCAAATATAGGCAATCCTAATATCTTATGAGTTACTATTTTATCAATTTTATCTGATGTTGTTTCTTTAAATCCACTTTCTTTCTTAACACCTTTACTAACAACTTTTCCTATAAAATCATATCTTTTATCTACTATAGCCATTTCAGCGTCTTGTCCTAAATGTTTAAATATATTTTCCATACTCTCATTTAGGAATTTTGAGAATTTGCCCCAATTACTTTTGGTATTCAAATTACTCATTATAAATTCATCTTGTTCTAATAATTTTATTGCAATCCAATTACTTGGATAATCTAAATCATTAAAATATTCTTGTACTAATCCACCTATATTTGAAATTTCCCCATCAATTTCATTTCCAAATTGAAATACTTTATTATTGACCTTATTTCCTATATTTTTAACAGCTTCTCTTAGAAGTTCTTTAACTCCTCTTTTCTTTACCGCAACTGTTGAAATTATCGGAATGTTTAATTCTTTTGATAAAGCTTCTACATTTATTTTTATATTCTTACTTTCAGCTTCATCCATCATATTTAATGCTATAACTACATTGGCACCCATTTCTATAAGTTGTGTAGTTAAATATAAATTTCTTTCAATATTAGATGCATCTACTACATTTACAACAACATCTGGTTTTTCTTTCAATATATAATCTCTAGCAACTCTTTCATCTTCTGAATAAGCTCCCAGACTGTATGTACCTGGTAAGTCTATTATTGTATAAACTTCATTATCAACTTTAACTTTTCCCTCTTTTTTCTCTACAGTAACCCCTGGCCAGTTACCTATGTGTTGTTTAGAACCAGTTAGGGCATTAAATATTGTACTTTTTCCACAATTGGGATTACCAATCAAAGCAATAGTGCTCATTTAAAAACCTCCCACTTTTTATTTAGTAATGACATTCATTATCATCATAATGTGAAAAATAATTACTCATAACTTAAATCAGCTGGTTCCAGCATGATTTTATGAGCAATAGCTCTTTCAACTGCAACTCTATTTCCCCCTAATGCAACAATAAGAGGTCCCAAATCATTTTTAACTACTTGTAGTGTTGCTCCTTTGTTAAATCCCATAGAAGATAATCTTTGAAATAAATTAGTATCACCCTTTATATCTTCTACTACTCCTGACTCACCTTCTACAAAAAAGTTTAAAGGTAAAATACTCATTTAATATTCCCCCTTTAACCTACCATAATATCTACAGCTTCTTTTCCTCTTAAGGTAAGCTTGTATCCTCTTACTAAAATCTCAATAGGATCCCCAAGTGGAGCTTTACCCGTAACTGTAATTTCTACTCCTGGGATTATTCCCATATCCATAAGTCTTCTTTTAAATTGACTATTTCTTAATATACCAACCACTTTAGCTTTTGAACCTACTGGGATATTTTTTAAAGTATTTTCCATGTTTCTCCCCCCTACTTCTAGTTCATATGATAATGAGTTATATGAACAATTGAAACTGAATTTCATTTACAGGTTAAATATTACCACTATTTATTTGGCCTGTCAACAATAGTTAGTGAATTTTTTAATAAATTTTTCATAAAAAAAAGCTTATCCTTAATTTTAAAATAAGAATAAGCTTTAAATAAATTACTGTAAATCTCGTTTTATATAAATCCTTTGAGAAGTTTTAAAAGAAACAATAAACATTAATATAGCACCTAGTAAAACAATTAAAATTCCCTTATAATTAGTAAGAAGCCTTAATGACTTTACAATGTCTACATTTGGATGTTTTTTTAGAGTTTTAAGAATAATTGTAGGTAATAATACTACTATCATAAATATACTTGAATTTATATTCTTTGTATATCTACTTCCTACTTTAAAATATATAGGATAATACACCGCGTAATATATCAATATTCCGACAATGTTAATTAGTATAATTTTAAAATTTATGCATAAAGGATTATATTCATAAATTTTAAAATATTTCATAATGAAATAAATCATTATCATTTCAACTTCCCCAATAACTAAATATATTGGTACTTGAATATATTTAGTTTTAACGATATCACTTCTTTTAATTGGTAAACTAGCTATAATCATATAACTTTTATAAAGATCATCATACACATTTGACCCTTCAACATACATAAAAATGAATATAATTATACAAATTGTATTAATAAATATTGAAAGCTTACCGTAATATCCCCAAGACATAAAAAATATAGCATTAATAATCATTCCAATCCAAAAGCTTTTCTTAGCAATTATGATATCTTTTAATATTAAATTTTTCATACTGTCGCCACCTAACCTATATCTTTCTTTGAATAAATTTTTACAGATATTAAACTAGATACTATAAAAATCACTAAAGCTATTAATACAAACATTTGTAGTTGATACATGGGAATAATATCAGCACTAGAATAAATAATCCCCATACCACCCATAACTCCAAAAAAGCACATAGAAAAAATTATATTTATAGCTTTTACATTTGTAATTCCAAATTTAAAATATACAGGAAGTATTATTGACGTAAAAACTAGAACTATAGAAATCATTTTTAAAACACCTTTTATGTCTTGCATACTAAAAAAATATATATTAATAAAGTTAAAAGCTCTACATATTATCGGAAATATCATTAAAATTACTAGAATAGCTACTATATGAACAAATACACTTAAGTATCTTGCAAATATAATTTTATTTCTGTTTATAGGAAGTGAGTTTATTATAATTTCACACTTATTTTTCTCGTCCTGAATGAACGCTGATATAAGACCTGATATGGCCAAAAAACTTCCTATAACAAACATTTTATTTAGACCTTGTATATTATAATTATCACTAAATGCCAAAAATAATATTGCTTCATAAAATATATAAAACATTATACTTTTTTTGGTATACACAGTTCTCATATCCTTCATTATAAGATTAAACATTTTTATCACCTCTTACTGTATAAAGCATTATATCCTCTAAAGTAGGTCTTTCGATAATACAATTATCTTGAAATACTCGTTTAATCTCTTTTCTATCCTTTGCTATTCCTTCAAATCCAAAAGAATTTTTACTTAAACCAATAAAATATTTTTTAGTTTCCTCATTTATAAGCTCACATCCACCTCGTATAAGTGCATAATTTTCTATAACATCATCTTTACTTTTTGAAAACTCTATCTTGCCCTTATTTATAAAAGTTACATAATCAGCTATTCTATCTAAGTCAGTTGTAATATGAGTAGAAAAAAATATACTTTTGCTATCATCTTGTATAATGTCACTTAATATATCAAGTATTTCTCTTCTAAATATAGGGTCAAGTCCTGCTGTAGGTTCGTCCATTATTATAAGCTCTGCTTCATGTGAAAGAGCTATTGCAAGTGTAAATTTCGTTTTCATTCCCTTTGAAAGTTCTTTTATCTTCTTTTTAGGATCTAAATCAAAATCTCTTAAATAGTTCTTAAAAGTTTTTTCATCCCATTTACTATAGAAAGGTGCTATTATATTTTTCATACTTTTAATTGTTAAATCTTCATAAAAATGACTTTCATCATATACAAATCCTATTCTATCTTTTATATCTTTTTCATGTTTTTCATTATTAAGTCCAAATATATTTATTTCTCCTGAAGTTTTTTTAATTAAATTCATAATAAGCTTAATTGTTGTACTTTTTCCTGCTCCATTTGGGCCAATAAAACCCATTATATATCCTCTTTCTAAGTTAAAACTTATATCATCAATAGCAAATTTTTTATATTCCTTACATAAATTCTTTACTTCTAAAATTTTCTCCATACTAATTCCCCCTAATCCTCATACAAAATCTTTAACATTTCTACTATCTCATCCCAAGTAAGTCCTAATATCTTACTTTCATTTACTGCCTCAGAGAGTTTTTCTTCAATTATTTTTAATTTTGTTTCTCTCATGAGTTCTTTGTTTTGTGGTGCTACAAAAGTTCCCTTTCCTCTAACCGTTTCAGTAAATCCTTCTCTTTCCAGCTCCTCATATGCCCGTTTAGTTGTAATTACACTTATACCTAATTCCTTGGCTAAATTTCTTATAGAAGGAAGAACCTCTCCCTCATTTAACTCATTTTTTAAAATTAATGCTTTTATTTGCTCAACTATTTGCTCATATATGGGCTGATTAGAAGAATTCGATATTAATATTCTCATTTTTATTCTCCTTACTGTGTATATACTGTATATAAACTATATATACAGTATATACACACATGAATTGTTTGTCAACAAATAAAAAAAAAAGAATTTGAAGAGCAAATTCTTCAAATTCTTTTAAATGTAACTCAAAATTTGGGAAGGTTCAGTGCCTTGAACCATAAGATAAACTACCTTATCTTTTATTGAATCAAATTTATTAAATTTTATTTGAGCATCTTTTATATCATTATATACTTTCCAATATCCAAGTAATAAGCATTGTTTATTAGGACACTCAACAAAATCTATTACATCTTTAAGCGGATATCCTAAAAATATGCCAATTTCATGTGGGCATAAATTTTCATATCTCTCTTTTAACATCTCTAAACATTCAATATTTGAATCAAAATTACTATAATTAAAACGACTCAAAAAGTTCTGATTTCTTGCATTAGATAATATATCCGTTAATTGATTATCATTATAAAAAAGAACCACGCACATATCTTCTGTCTTTTTCAGTTCAAAGTACTCTATATTTAAAACATCTATAATTTCTTCTTTATATTCCATCCAAAAATTATATAAATCTCTTTTTCTTGTTTTGTTAAAATTTACAAGCGAAGACACTTTTTCTCCTGCAAGAGTCGGTGCAATACTATATAGTATAGTTGAAAGTAAGTAATCTTTATCACTAAAACTATCCATTGTTTTCATGTATGCTTCTAAATAGCACTTACTCATATACCTGCCTCCTCATTGATTACCTTATGTAATTGATACTGATTATCAATATTGATTATATAATATCATAAATTTTATTTTTTTTCAATAACCATGTAAAGGTAAGTAATAAATATTTAATGAATTATTTCCATCTAAAATTATAGACTTCTTTAACTAATAAAACCCTTAACCTTAATCCATCTTCCTCCTTTGAATATGGACCTGCATTATGAATAATATATGGTATACCATCACCTCTTCTTTTATCAGAAATAATAGCTATATAATCTCGATTGCCACAAAAAACTACTATATCTCCAGCTTACCACTCTTTTAAATTGTCTTTGCTGTAAGGTTTAATTTTGGGCGTTAATATCTTAGCATGTCTCTTAAAAAATGACACAAGATTTGGAACCCTTCTGAAATCTACATGTATCAAAAATACTATACCCTTTAAAAATAAGTATCCCCATTATTATAAAGATTATTATTAATAATCTTTTTTCTTCATACACATTCATCCTTTTTAATTATTTGTTTTTTATAATTTACATCTTTAAACCATCAAAGAGATTATAATATATTTCAAAAGTAAATTTTTAACAAAATCATTACATCGAGTAGGAGCTAAATAATTATTTTTATTTAGCGTCCTCTCCCACCACCGTACGTACCGTTCGGTATACGGCGGTTCATTAAGAATTATGTATTAGCTGATATCTTTTAGATATACTTTTGTAACCAAGATTTTCAATATATTTGTTGTTTAAGATTGTATCAAGAATTGGGCTTTTGGATATTCTCCAATAGCCTTTTCTTGTATTTGCATATTCCCATGCTTTATAGGTCGGAAGACCTAGTTTTATGAGGTTTCGTCCTCTAGTTTTAACCTTTTTCCATTGTTTCCAAATACAACTCCTTAACCTTCTTCTTATCCAACTATCTATTTTTTGTATTTTAGCGTTAGCTTTCGCTATTCCAAAGTAATTAATCCATCCAATCGTTAATTGGTTAATCATATAAACTCTATATTCCATACTTATACCTTTATTACGGTTTGTTAATTTTCTTATTTTATTTGTGAATCTTTTATATGACTTTTCATGTATTCTTATATTGGCTCCGCCTTTTGCAAAATAGAATGAAAATCCAAGAAATTTTCTTCTCGTCACAAAATCTACTGCACTTTTATTTTCATTAACTTTAAGTTTTAATAAACCTTCAAGTATTTTTCTTATACTTGCCATAACTCTTAATCCTGCCTTTTTACTTTTGACATAAATGTTGCAGTCATCTGCAAATCGGCAAAATCTATGACCTCTTTTCTCAAGTTCTTTATCTACTTCATCAAGCATAATATTAGCAAGTATTGGGCTTAATGGACCACCTTGCGGTGTACCTTTATCTGATTTTACCTTCAATCCATTTATCATTATTCCAGATTTAAGATAATTTCTAATTAGTTTAAGTACCCTTTTGTCCTTTATTCTTCTTGAAAGTCTTTCCATTAATATATCATGGTTAACTTTATCAAAGAATTTTTCTAAGTCTATATCAACAACCCATTTATGCCTCTCATTGATATATTGTCTTGATTTTAATATAGCTTGTTTAGCACTTTTATTTGGTCTAAATCCATAGCTATTATCCGAAAAGGTAGGGTCATAAATTTTATTAAGTTCTTGAGCTAATGCCTGTTGTATTAATCTATCAAGTACAGTAGGTATTCCAAGCAATCTAATTCCACCGTCAGGTTTTGGTATTTCCACTCTCCTAACTGGTGAAGGTTTATACCTTCCTTCTAATAACTTTTGCTTAATTGTTAGCCAATTTTTGATAATAAACCCTCGAAGTTCATCGACTCTCATACCATCAATACCATGACTTCCTCTATTGGCAACTACTCTTTTCATAGCTTTTAGCATATTTTCTCTAGCTAAAACCTTTTCAAGTAGATTATTAGTATCATCTACTACATTGTTTTCTCTTTCTCCCTTTGCTAACGCCAAATTATTACTCTGCGCCCCTCGTTTACCTTGAAGTTCCACTTCTACTTCCACAAGGCGACCTCTATATTGAGTTGTCTGCTTTCTTTGTAATTTATTTGAATTATTCAAAGTTGAAAACCTCCTAATGTTCAGTCCTTCCCGCACTACGTGCACATAGTGTGGTACTATGACCTCTGCTGACTTCTGATAGTTCAGTTACATATCACTATGTAGGTTATCATGTAGGAAGTTCATCCTTTAATGATATATCTATCAGACCTCCCCAGGTAAGAACGCAATCTTTCATTCCATATATCTGCCACATATACTGCAATAACTTTCGGGTGATACGGACTTTGTTTTGTTATGCAAACTCATCCAGCTATAGCCAGCCTCTTATGTGATTCGTATTCCTCAGACCGGAATTTTGCCATCCGACTTCCTTCAGATTCCACCTCACGATGGACACCCTTGTCATTGGCTAACGCCTATATCACCTTCGGCGTTCAGGACTTTCACCTTATAGATTGCGCCCATGCTGGGCGCACATAAAAAAAGAACATTCCACTTAATTTATGGATGTTCTTTAAGATTTTATTTTTTTATTCACCAAAATATTTATGTATATATCTTCCACCTAAATCTGAAAAATATCCTACTAATGCTCCTAAAAATAATGATATTATAACTAACTTATACTGTGCATTAGCTCCAAAAGTAGAACATGCTCCCATAAATGCTCCCGGTATAAATGTAAGCCATTTACTTCTTGATTGATAACACATAGCAAAAGAAAAAATTCCTGTTAATATTGCACCAGCTTGTGAAAAATTCCAAAATGAACTTCCTTTAATAATTATTATAGCCCAAAACACACCAGACATATTACATATTAAAGATTTTCTAAGCCCTTTAAATTCTCCACCTGAAGCATAGTAACTTGTACATCCAATAAATCCAACCCATGTTATCAATCCTAGTTTTGAGCTTAAATATGCCCAAAGCCATGATAATACACCTACACTGAATGCACCTGTAAAAATTGAACTCATATGTTTTCCTCCTAATTTCATCATTTGCTTAAATCGTTTACTTTTTAAATTTAATCAATTAAATTTAAAAAGTAAATATAATTTTATCACATTTTTCTTAGAATTGTCTCATAATTTTAAAAATTTATATATATCAATATTTTTCCCTCAACATATAATTTGTGTTAATATTATTATGTTATTTATTTTAAACTTAAGAAACGAAGGTGTTTTTTTATGATATATGATTTACATACTCACTCAGATAATTCTTTTGATTCAAAAACTCCTATTATGGATTTATGTAAAAGCGCTATAAATAGTGGCATTACTGATATTGCATTTACAGAACATTTTTCTATTGATAATCATAAAAAAACTTATGGTTACATGAACTTTGAAAAATACTTTAAAGACATAAAAAAAGCTAAAGACATATATTCAAATGATTTAAATATATATACAGGACTTGAACTATGTGAACCGCATGAGAATCCTGACAAATTTAGATGTGAACTTAAAGATTTAGATATAGATATAATTTTAGGGTCAGTCCATAATATAAATAATATTGGACATAGGGCTTTATGTGAACAACTAATTAAAAGAGAAACTTATGATTTATACTTTAATGAAGTATTTAAATTAGTTTCTTTGGGCGACTTTGATATTGCAGCTCATCTAGATTTAATGAATAGATATGCGTATAATTCTCTTGGAAATTATGATTTTAATGATTTTAAAGATATCTTACAAGTAATTTTAACTAAACTTATTTCCCGTGGAATAGGTATTGAAATAAATACATCAGGGCTTCGAAATTCTCTAAAAAATATTCATCCTAAAATAGAAATTTTAAAATTATATAAATCTTTAGGTGGAGAAATTATCACTATAGGCTCTGATGCTCATAAAGCTTGTGATGTAGGATACAATTGCAAATCATCCCTAGCTCTTCTAAAAACCTTAAACTATAAATATATTTTTACATTTGAAAATAGAAAACCTATAGCACACAACATAGATTAATTATAGCCCTAAAAACGTTCAGGGCTATTTTATACTTTTTATATTATCATAATAATTTTATATATTTCTTATAGACATATCCTCCGTGATCTCCAAAATAAATATCATACCATCCATTTCCTTTATCTTTATAAATCTTAACCTTTGTTCCTTTATTCAACTGTCCTATAACTCTATAGTCTGTTCCAGGACCTAATCTTACATTAAGAACACTTGCAGTAACTATTCCATATCTATCTCTAATTGAAGTATCATCAGAAATATCTCCATATATCTTATGACTTACTATACCTTCTGCGATTGCTTTTCCGATTTTATCTGCTCCAACTCTCCTATATACTTCAACATCTTTTTCCGATTCAACAAAGCATACTTCAACAATTATAGCTGGCATATTAGTACGTCTTATTTCGTATAATCCTCTTGTAAGTCCATCCTTAACGCCCAATGTCATCAACTTAAGTTGTCATAAGTTTACAATTATAAATTTAGATTAAAAATCATACCTATATTTGTAAATAACAAAGTGTGTAAAAAACCTTTGTGCGACATGTTCTTTAATGTTATCCATTGTGACTTAATAATATATTTTTCTTTCAAAATGCTACTATATAGGTATAACTTAAATAAACTTACATCATTTTTGAAGTAAATTTAATTTACACTTTCATAAAATTGAATTGATTTTAATTGTTTTATAATGAGCGTTTACAATTAGCTTTATATTTGCACCTCGAAACACTATCTTTCCTTGGATATTGTCTTCCAAGTCTTATAGGAATAGTATTTTGAGAGGCCTGTTTCATTATATTTTTGAACATCTTCGTCCTTTTTCCCCTGTCTTTTTCAAGCATCATTATTATTAATTTATCTTTCAGACTTCCAATCAAAATATTTAAATTAGTTTTATACTCATGCTTTAGATTTTTCCCTTTATTTTTTTCTTTAATAATTTTATCACTTTCTTGTCTAGCTAATTCAATCATATTTGATAAGTAAATAGATGCATAGAAATCTTGTTCTATTGCTTTTTTTGTTCTTCCCGTAAAGTTTTCAATCTCTAATCTATTTTTTAACTCATCATACTTTACTTCAACACACCATCTCTTAAAATATAATTCTTTTAAATCCTCAAGTGTATATTTTTTATCAAGTAAACTTGTTATTAAGACTTCTTCAATACCAGATGAAAGCAAAAACCTTACAACTCTTACAGTTAGTACTTCTTTACCATTTTTTATATTGATAATTTGATCTGGTTGTTTTGCATTTTTTATATCTTTTGAAAAATTAACTTTTGCCCTCATAAGAAATTCAACATTATTTTCTTTCAAGAATGAAAAAAACTTTGTTCCTGGATAACCTCTGTCAAAAAGAATTAATTCTGATTCTGTTCTATTTTTAAGCATCTTCAATATTAACTCTTTTGCCATATTTCTTTCTGATGCTTTATATATGTCTATTTTACTTTCAATAACTATTTTATTTAATACATCTAATATACAAGAAACTCTTGCTCTTGCAACTTTATTTTTCTGATTTTCTATATAACCAAATTCTTTTCTTAATAATTTAGTATCTGGCAGTTGTATTACACTTCCATCAATTGCACTTAATCTGTATCCATTCCATAATTTATATTCAAATTCATCCTTATATACAAGTTCATTTATCTTATCATTCAACTGAATAAATGCTTTTGCTTCAATATTTTGTCTAGCTTTTGAGTAAGCTTGCTTTGTACTAGGATTATCTTTATTTAAAATCGTTTCAAAGTAATTATTTAGCTCTACTTGTAGAGATTTATTAACCATATTTATCATAAACATTATTGTTTCCTTAAATCCCATTTTTCTCTCACCCGTAAAGTGTATTTCTTTAGTTCTATTGGTACATTTAAATGAATAATCCCCTATTAAAGTATTACTCACTATAATTCCTTTATTAAACCTGCTTTTAGTTTTCATTACTATCACCTTTAATCAAATTGGTACACAAAAATGTGTTCAAAATAATTATTGGGTATTTTTTATGAAGTCAACTATTTTTTCACACTTTTTATTTTTCAAGTTATTTACATATTAAGTTGATGACATTGCCTTAACGCCTCTATCTATAAAACCTAGTTCCTTTAAATTTCTAGTAATTCTTTTTGCTATTTCTCTTGATTTATTATTTTTTTCTTTAATCCATGCTTCTGTGCCAAGTGCCTCCTTATATCTATCATAGGCTTTATTAAAGTGTATAGAAACAAATAAATCTGCTCCCCAATTATTTGCTTTAGATACTCCATAATTTAAATCGGCATTACTATCCATGTTTCCTGGAGTAACATCTAGAACATCTTGTCCATCTTTTCTTAAATATTTCATAACAGCAATATACACTTTTCTATCTTCTTCAACTTCATCAATTATACCTTTACTACCTAAAGCAAAATAATTATGGCCACCTCTTAAAGCTATCTTCATAGTAACTTTCCTCCCAAATTATCCACTTTTCATTCTTTAGTTTAATGAGATTTCAAATCAACTTATTCTATCCCCACCATATAAATAATATGATTTATAGATTATTTTGGTTACTATTCTTTTAAAAAATATACATAATGAAAATATTACTTAAAATAATAAATAAAATTCTTTATTATTATCATATATTTCCTATTTTTATTGTATTATATAATGTGATATTTTAGGAGGTTATTGTATGTTTAAACGACTTAGTACATTTCTTTTTCTTCTTATTATCTCAATAACTACTACTGCTTTTGCTGGAAATATACCAGAAAGTATTATGATGAATCCTCAAAAAGGACTTTTTATTGGTAAAATAATAGACACTTCTGATAAAAAATTCACAATTGAACCTATAACTGTTATGATGGGTAACATTAAAGATAAACAAATAAAAATTAAAAAATTTGATAAATATTATGGTACTAATACAACACCTAAGAAAAATGATTACATAGTAGCTAGATTAACTGACGTCAATAAAATAGATGAATTCTGGATTTTTAAAACAACTTCATCTGATTATAAAACTTTAAAACTTATTTGTAATCCAACTTATGATATGATATTAAGATATCAAAAATATATTAATAATGGAGATTACTTTAAAGCTCAGAAAAACTTAGATGACAAACTTACTCTAAAAAAAAATTCAAATAAAACTAATAAAAATTTAGATAAAACCAAGGAAACAATTGCACTACAAACTAAAAATAAAATCTCTAAAAAACAGTATATTTTATTATCAATACTTATTTTATCTATGGCAGGTATGTGCATATACTCATATATAAATAGAAAAAAACATTAAAAATATACTATAAAAAAGGTAAAAAAGTTAGAACTAATTTTTAGTTCTAACTTTTTTATCTTTTAATCATAAGCTTATTTAAAATTTACATTAATTCATCATTTTCCATAATAATAGGCTTTGAAACATTCTCTCCATATCCTACATCTAATCTATTTAATAAATACTTCTTTACTTCTTCCTTTGTGTTAAATTTAGTTACCTGATAAGGTGTTAAGAAAGAATATTTTTCAATAAAAACAAATCCATTATCACTTTTTACAAGTAATCCACTATGACCACAAAATAATGTTTTTGTATATTTATCATGTAAAAAACAATTTATCATTGATGCTTTAGAATTATTTATAAATTTGATTTTCCTTCTTTTCCATTCCTTTTTTATTGTACCAGCATTTTTCTTTACATCTTCTATTGATATTGATTCTGATATTTCAGCTGGTATACACACATAAAAATTAACAAATTTTTCAAATTCCTCATTCTTAAATTTACATAAAGGATTTCTATTTATAGCATCTAAATCAAATATTAAGTATTTCTCTTCATCTTCAGATTTACCTTTTGATATGATGTTATCCTTAAATAATGAAAATGCTGTTAACCTACAATTAATATCTACAGGATCATTTGAAGACTTGTACCATTGGTTCGTTATATATTCTTCAACATCCTCATAATTTACTGATTTTGAATTTATAGTTTTAAATCCATTAGTTGATGTTTTAAGTGGTCCAACTATACTATTATAACGTTTTACAGTGTTTATAAATCTATCTATATTATCAGATTTAATTTTACTACCTTTTAATAATTTAGCTATTTCATTTTGTGTACAATTATCAGATAGACTTGAATAAACAAGCTTATTAGATAATCCTTTTTTTGATAATTGTTCTTTTGACAATGGTATTACTTGTCCTTTTTTACAATTCTGTTTGCTTTCTTTCTTTGGTACACTATTATTTTTTGTTGAGCCATTATTTATCGAATCATTGTTTGAAGTATTTTGTTTTATATTAACTTTCTTTTTAGTCTTTTCAGTTTTATGTCCCTCTTTATTTTGTCTATTTACATTACTAATTAATACTACTTTGCCTTTTTCTTTAGAATACACTGAATCATATTTTTGTACTTTTATATTAAGTTTCGTATTCATATCAGTTTTTTTAACTATATTTTTTGTATTATTAGCATCCGCTACTTTTTCTATACTAGTTTTTATATTGTCTTTATTTTTCTCATTATTTGCTTGTGAAATAATTTTATTTTCTAATTCTTTTTGATTAACTTTTGATGATTTACATCCCATTAATGATATGCATATAAGCACACTAAATGCTATTGTTAATGTCTTCTTCATTCTAGTATTTTGATGTTTCACAAATTTCACCTCCTATAATCTATAAATATAACAATATATTATTTACGTCTGTTTTAAATTAACATACTGATTGATCTTATTGGTTACAAATTTTAAACAATAAAATCAAGGAACAATACTTATGAATACTAATTTTACTTTTTAAGCATACTAGCTTTATATTTTAACTATTTATTATAAGGAGTTGTATATTATTATGGGTAATGTAGTATCTAATCAAAAATATCAGACATGCATTGATATTTGCCTAGAATGTTCCGAAGTATGTGAATGGTGCTCTAATTGTTGCCTCAATGAGCCTGATCCAAAGGCTATGGTATGTTGCATAAAATTAGATAGCGATTGCGCTGATATGTGTACTCTTGCAGCTAAATTTATGGCTAGAGATAGCCAATTTGCAAAACAACTATGCTCATTATGTGCTCAAATTTGTAAATGCTGTGGAGAAGAATGTGCTAAACACCCTAATGATCATTGTAAAAATTGTGCTAACATTTGCAATCGTTGTGCTACTGAATGTGAAAACATGTCTAAATAGAAATAAAAAGTAACCGGATAATTAATCACTATCCAGTTACTTTTTTATTTCTATTTTAACTTTTCTCATTTGCTAGAAAACTATTTAACCCCATTCCAATAACCACAAGAAATATTCCTATTAAACCAACTATCGTTGGTAATTTACCATGTAATACTAAAATCTCTCCTAATAAAGTAAATATAACCTCCCCTGACTGAGTAGCCTCAACTGCAGCTAGTTTATGAGAATTTTCTTTAACTAAATCCGTTGCTTTAAAAAATAATATTGTAGCTATAATTCCTGAAAAAATAGCTACTAATAAAGATTGTACTATTTGCTGTTTCTGTGGCATACCTATCTTTAATAATCCAAATACAGATAAAAATATAAAGAACGGCATACTTGCTATTGTCATACCATATACTCTTTGAAATGTATTAAATTTACCATCACATACCTCCATCATTTTACGATTTCCAAGTGGATATGAAAGTGCAGCAATAACTATTGGGATTATTCCAATTAAACTTCTAAACATAGATCCTTGTCCTTTTTGTTGAAATTGAATTAAAAACACTCCTATTAAAATTATTAAAGACATTATCAAAGATTTTTTAGGAATCTTATTCCTCTTTTTTAAAACTTCTTTTTCTGTCTTAATATGCTCATAAAATAATGGTGATAAAAGTATACCTGCTATTATTGTAATCTGCCACGTTGATGAAACTACCCATGATGGACTATAAACCGATGAAAAACTTAATGGTGCATAAAATAGTCCAAAACCAATAGTACTCCAAAGCAACCATTTAGTAGGCCTTTTTAAAATATCCTTTATAACATATGTACTTTCATTTCTTAAAATCATGATTATATGTAAAATTGGTAACATAAATATATATCTTAAAGATGCACTCCAAATCCAGCTTCCCCCCGAAATATTCATTTTACTATTTAATACAAATGTAAATGAAAAGAAAAATGCTGATGATATTCCTAGTAAAATTGCTTTTTTCATTAAACTCCACCCCTTATAAGTTCAACTTCTTTAAAGCCCAATGTAAATACTTTAAGTTAATATTTGATACGTTATATTATATATTTATACGTTATATTTTACAATAGAGTTTTTTTATTTCTCTCTAAGTTGTGAAATTTTTACAAAATACTATATGCTATAATATATATAACTTTATAAATAAGAAGGAGCTACATTTATGAAAGAATTAACTTCAATTATTGGCACTAATTTAAGAACTATACGAAATAAAAAAAATATGACTTTAGATAATGTATCTAAATTGACAGGTGTTAGTAAAGCCATGTTAGGTCAAATAGAACGTGGTGAATCTAATCCAACGGTATCTACATTATGGAAAATATCAACTGGACTAAAGGTTTCCTTTTCATCATTTATTGATGATTCAAATGAAAATTTAAAAATTATATATCAAGATAAAATCGATCCAATAATAGAAGATAGTAGTAGAATGAAGTTATATCCTATATTCCCTTTTGATGCTAAAAAAAATTTTGAAGTATTCACTGTTGAATTAGAGCCAAATTGTAATCATATATCTTCTCCCCATGATTACGGAGTTGAAGAATATATTATAGTTACTGAAGGTGCATTAAAACTAACTATTAATGATAAAATATTTATGCTAAATAAAGGACATTCCATAAGTTTTAAAGGAAATAATCAACATTCCTATGAAAACACAAGTAAATCTAAATCAATTTTTCAAAATATAATGTTATATTCTAAATAAATCTAAAATATAGTACTCATATTAATATTTACTATGGGTACTATTGTTTTTAAAAATTATCAGTAATTATTATTATCCTATTATGTATTTACTTAATATTTTTGCAATATTAATTTAACATAATTAAATATAATTACATATTATAAAGTAAAATTTTAATTAGGTGATATCTGTGAATAAACTTTGCAACATAGATGAGAAAATACTTTCTATTTGTAATTGTAATTATGACTACTTTTTTAAAAATCCTAATGTAGTTGGAATAGGCTTAGGTTATAAAATTACTAATGGATTCTGTACTCATAAAAAATGTATTAAAGTATTTGTAAAATCTAAAATTTCTTCTAATAGCTTATCAAATGAAACCTTAATCCCTCAATCTTATGAAGGAATAGAAACTGACATAACGTCAACTGGTATTTTTGAATCATCTTCATTTACTTCTAGAATTCGCCCGGTACTGGGTGGATATAGTGTTGGTCCACGTACTATTCCCCAAAGTGGTACAGCTGGATGTTTAGTACGAAATGGTACAGATTATTACTTGTTAAGTACTAATCACGTACTTACTGATGAAAATACTGTACCATTAGGAACTACCATAGTTCAACCAGGTATTAATGATGGAGGAAGAGCTTCTAGAGATGCTATTGGAAAACTTTCAAAATTTATACCATTAATTCATATAACCCCTACTACTAGACCAGAAAATTTTGTGGATTGTGCAATTGCTAAGTTATCAAGAAGATCTATTTTATCACCTAATATAGCTGTTATTGGAAAATTAAATGGAACACATCCACCTATTTTAGAATCACATGTTGAAAAATCCGGAAGAACATCTGAATTAACTTTAGGTCAAATAACTTCATTAGGCACTACTATCAAAGTTAATCTTCCAAGAGGTCAGTGTTTATTTAAACATCAGATAATTGCTACTAAGATGTCTGAAAAAGGTGATTCAGGAGCTATATTAGTTGACTCTAACAATTTTGCAATAGGATTACTTATCGGTAGTTCTACTTGTAATTCTATTTTTAATCCTATAGATTCAGTTTTACACAGCTTAAATGTAACTCTTGTAACTAGTTAATTATTAATATATTTTTATACAAATAGTTTTAATATTAATGCAGATAACATAAATCTAAATAATTTTTATTAATAAAAATAGTACACTATATTTTATACTAACAAGACTGTTAATAAACATAATTTATCAACAGCCTTGTTATATTATATATGAAAATCATGTCATAATTTATTATATCCATGACAAGTAAACTAATATTTCTTAAAATAATTTCTTAAATTATAATTCTTAACAAAATTTAATATTTATTGTAACCTTTTCTTTATTTTTATGTTTTATACTTATAATGTCAATTATCATTTAGGAGGTTTCAATATGAAAAATTTATTATTTCTACTGCAATACATAACTAAACCTAGAACAACAGGTGCAATAATACCAAGTTCAAAATATCTTGCTGAAAAAATGATTAATAAAATTGATTTTGATAATGCTCAATATATAGTAGAATATGGTCCAGGTACAGGTGTATTTACTAATGAACTTATAAAACGAAAAAAGCAAAACACTATTGTTTTGCTTATAGAATATAATTCTAACTTTTATAATAATCTTCAAAAAGAATATAAAGATATAGATAATTTACATATCGTTCATGGCTCAGTAGAAAACATTGATAAATATTTACAAGATTTTAATATACCTTATATAGACTATGTTGTATCAGGCCTTCCCTTTGCTAGTTTACCTAAAAATATATCCTCTACTATATTAGAAAAAACTAACACACTACTTAAAAAAGATGGTAAATTTATAACTTTTCAGTATACACTATTTATGAAAAAATATATAAATCAATATTTCTCTTCTATAAATATAAAAAAAGAATACAGAAATATACCACCAGCTTATGTATTAAACTGTAGTAATGAATAATAATTAAATATTTATTAGAAAATACCTTGCAATGCATTTCAACACTAAGGTATTTTCTAATTTTTATAATTATTCATTACTCATCATTAAAAACATACCTGCTCCACTAGTCTCACATGGTCTTTTTTGAAATCCAAATTTCTCATAAAATTCCTCTTTTCCAGAAGCACTAGTAAGTTCTATACAACATTTGCATCCTTTTAAGTTAGTTTCTTTAATAAATGACATCATATCTTGAATAATTTTTCTTCCTATTCCTTGTCCTTGATATTCAGGTAAAACTACAACATCTCGTATGAAATATGACATACTCTTATCCCCTAACATTCTTCCCATACCAATTATTTCATTATTATATAATATAAAAACCGTATATAACGAGTTTTGTAATGCTCTATTCACTTGTTCATTAGAATTCACTTTCCATCCAACACTTTTTACTAAATTATTAAACTGCTCTGCTATTAGAATATTTCTTTTTACTTTAATCATAATTTTGACCCCTATTAATTTACTTATTTGAAATACTTAACACACCAGCACAATGCTATATTTTTATATATTTGTATGAACTTTGCCTCTAGAAATTATTATAGAAGAACCCCAATTTTCTTCTATAAATGTTATTACCTTACCTCGTAATTTATCATTCAATTCATGTATTTTAATCATTTTCTTTTTCCATAATTGTCAAACTTCTTTTTTAATTTATATTCTACAATTGGTAATGTTCCTATCATTGCAACTAAATCTATAATTATTAAACATACACCTGCTTTTTCTACTGGTATTCTTAGAATAACACCTATAATCAATGTAATTATTAAAAGTATAAGCCCTACATTTCTCCACATAGTTCCACACACTTTATGTGCATATTCCCAGGTATCTTTATTAAGCATAGACATATAAGTTCTGTAACCATATATATGATTTATATCTTTAGGAGCATTTTTACTAAAAAGGCATCCAAAAATTATCATAATTAATGGGACTATCATGTTTACTATCCAAAAATAAATTTTCATGATATACCTCCTTATAGGCATTTGGATGTATTATTTTCCAACTGCTCATAATCATTCTTTAATGAATTTCTACTCTTAATTCCTTTATGAAATTTTCCACATATCTTATTTTTTTCTGTCTTTTCATTATGACTCATACAATTAAAGATTTCTATAAAAGCATTATACCCATTTAAAATTCCACATTGATGGTGAAATGTTTTTTGTATATTTCATGTTTAGTAGAAGTTTCAATTTTAAATTTTAATATTTGTCTTATTGTAGTCTGAATTTTTATTTTATATTTTACTTTGTATTTAAATGTTCTGGATATCCTACAAATGCCATTTTCACTATATTGTTTAAAAATTTTGTTGTCTTCTTCATAAATTTCAATTATAACTTTTTTCCCTGAGCATTGTATTTCATAAGATGTTGTTTTAGGTGGTATAAAAATATATATATTTTTTTTATATATAATTTCTTTATAATATATTTTATAGACTTCCAAAAAATGTTTCTTCAAAATATTTTACCTATCCCTCTTTAAATTTTTAAAATATAATAATATTAATCCAATAAGTATTAATATTCTTGGAATCAATACAAATACATTAGCTGGATTGTTGAATAAAAACTTAGGATTTTCTACAATTTTTATAGTGATAGGCATTGTTATATAAAAATTATTTATAGCGAGCATTATAAGCAAAATACCAAAGTACACAGAATATGCAATTATACTTTTAGTAAACTTTATTCTTAGATAAAACATAAAATATATAATAGACAGTATTAATATCTCTCCTAAAATTATATGAAGAATATCAACTCTCAAAAAATTTATTCTGTTTACAAAATAATTTAAAATATCTCTTAAGGTTATTCCAATTAAAAACATAAAGGACATTATAATGCAAGATGCCTTTAATAATGAATTTACTAATCCTCTTTTATCCATGCAATATACTATTAAATGGTTGTCTATAATCGATACTGTTTTTTCAGAATAAATACTTCCTACTACAAATGGAAGTATAATAGAAATAAACAAATATTGATTAATAGATCTAAAAAAGTAAGGTCCATAACTGCTTATGAAACCGAAATGTTTTATATCAACAAAAGGTAGTACAACTGTACTTAAAAGTATCAAAAAGAAAGAAATTCTATTTTTCAGTATTATTTTCATTCCATTTTTCAACATTAGAATCTCTCCTTTATTGTTTTTAAATCATTTTTAAAATACTCATCATTATAGATATCAGGATATTTTTCTTTTAAGAAGATTAAAAATTTTTCTTTTGAATCTATACTGTTTTTTCTTATTTCTTTATAAATTTTTTGTGAAATATTAGTGTGTTTGTTAATAATTAAAAAGCCTGTTCTTTTTATAAAATTATTTTTATTTACAGGAAGTTCCATCATAGGCTCATAGTTCTTTTTAATTGCTACTTTATAAGCTCCTGTCTTTTTAAGTATAGAATCTTCACAGACTTTCACTTTTATCATTTCAGCATAACCTTCAAGAATATGCCTTGTTACAATATTTTCACCATAGCCCTCTATATTATAAGTGATTTGCTTTACAACATCTTCCATAGTATAGTAAACCATTTCTCCATTTTTATTATTCAAAAGAGAATTAGATACTATAATACACTTAATGGTTTTATTTTTAACATTGATAGGACTAATATATTTTTGTTTAAAGGTATTAAATATACTTTTATATTGTCTAGATATTTCAATATTATCCATATTGAAGTTATTTTTTCCTACATATTTTTCAATTTCCCTGTCTGACGATAAAATAATTTCTTTTAAAATTTTAATATCATCTTCTTTATATCCTTTTATTTTTAAAGTTTTGTTTTCAACATTGTGTGTTATACTATACTTTTTATTTAACTTATCAGTGATTTTATTCATAGATATGTCTGAACAGAAAACCAATGTAAACAGAAGGAAAAGACAATCTATATTCTTTATTTTTCGTTTTCTGTCATTATCATTTACACTTACTATAAAAACCGCTACAGCTATCACCAAAAGTACTTCTATAATCCATAAAACATTTATCATGGAAGTATTATAAAGAGGTTCTGATACAGATAAAATTTCATGAGTTCTTTTACATGTATAAGGATTATAGAATATAAAATTATATATTCCCAAAATCCCTATTAAAGAAGCTCCAAATCCTTTAAATACTTTTGCAATACTCACCCCTAAAAGAATAGACAAATTATATTGGAGAAAACTATACATAAAAGCAATTAACACATTTTTTGAAAGTAATAAAACTTCAGAAAAAATCACTATATAAAATAAACTATTTAGTTTTATATTACTTAAATATAAGATTTTTAACTTTTCTTTTTGAGTAAAAGGGCTTAAAAGGAAATTAAAACTCTTTTTTTTACTTGTTATAAGTCTACAGGTAAGATATGAATTCATTGCAATCCATATAAATGTAATTGTATTAGAAGTTATTTTCAGTGTAAAATCTCCACAAAATAGAAATAAAATTATACCCAATATAAAAAGATTTATAAAAACGCCCTTTTTTTTGCTACCATATATATTATTTTTTATTATATTTTGTATACTGTTAAACACATTTTTATTCATGGGATTTCTCCTTCATTATATAAAAATATGCGTCCTCAAGATTTGGTTTTACCTGATACCCTGCATCACTCTCTTTATCTTTAATATATCTCACCTCGAGATAATCACTCATTCTATTTATTGATATTATATTTTCATATAGACTTTGATCTATAACTTCATCAGTTTTATGTTTTTCTACACATATTTTTCCTGAAACATCTCTTAAAAGTTCTTCTACTTTTCCATTATAATGAAGTTCTCCTTTTTTCATTATACCAATATTCTCAGCAATTACAGATATATCAGAAATTATATGGGTTGATATAATTATAATCCTGTCCTTTGATAATTCATTTATCCTGTTTCTGAAATTAAGTCTTTCGGTTGGATCAAGACCAACTGTGGGTTCATCAAGAATAACAAGAGAAGGATTTCCTAAAAAGGCTTGAACAATTCCTAGACGCTGTTTCATTCCCCCTGATAAACTGGATATTTTATCATCTTTTTTATCTATAAGATTAAACATCATTAAAAGTTTTTTTATTTCTTCGTAGGGATTATACTTTAAGCCTTTTAAAAGACAGATATATTCAAGCATATCGTATACACTTAACCCTTCAAAAAATTCAATATTCTGTGGTAAATATCCAAGTCTTTTTCTTATATTAAGATAATCTTTTTCTATAGATAAGCCATCAATTATAATACTACCTTTTTGAATAGGATTTAATGTAGCTAAGAGCTTTATAAGTGTTGTTTTTCCTGCACCGTTCTCTCCTAAAAATCCATAAACCCCTTCAGAAATAGTCATAGAAATGTCATTTAAAATTTTATTTTTTCCACTATATTGATATGAAATATTTTTTAAGTCTATCTGCATTTCCTCATCTCCTTATTTTCTCAGCATATCGTTATACATATTTTTATATATGCTTTCACTATTCATCAAATCTTTAACTTCACCTATTTCTACAATCTCTCCATCTTGAATAACAATAGCTCTATATTTTTCCTTATTTATTGTAAAAAGTCTATGTGTTACTATTATTTTCATGCTATCCTCAATTTCATCAATTAATTCATACATGTTTTTTTCAGAATAAATATCCAAACCAGCACTTGGTTCATCTAAAATATAAATACTTGGATTTTTAACAAGTGTCCTTGAAAATATAAGTTGCTGCCACTGTCCTCCTGAAATTTGAATTCCTTCATCTTTTTGCATATATTCCAAGTAAAATTGCTGTAACATCTGAATATCCTATAATTATCTTTGGATCTTTCTTAAAAGCTTCGTAATCTATATATCTATATATGGAAGAATCGAGTTTGAATTGTATCCACCTATAGTTGACATTATGCATTTAACCTCTGGATTCCTAATTAACTCATTTAACTTCGCTGCCCTTTTTTTAATACTTCCTGATCTGTAAAAATCACTTTTACCTGTTAGATTTCCTTCAATTATTTTAAATCCTTTGCCTTCTAAATACTTCTTTGCCCTTTGAAATCTTTTAGGACATATACTTGTTATAGGTGTAGATGGTGAAAAGATTGCTATTGTATCTCCCTTCTTTAATTTCATAAATTCGCACATTATTTTCGCCCCCATAATTTTATGTATTTTTCCTAATGCTATCTTTAATTTTAATCAAACTTAGCTTCAGTCTATATTTAACCCCATTAATATAGCATCGAAGAACTCTCCATTAACACGAAATTCCCTTGTTAATATTCCTTCCTTTATAAATCCAAGCTTTTTATATAATTTAATTGCCCCATAATTATCTTCTCTAACCTTTAAATTTATTTTTCTAATTATATTTGATTCCTTGCTCCACTTAATTAGAGAATTTATAAGTTTTTCTCCTATGCCTTGTCCCCAATATTCCTTCAAAACACTTACTCCAAATTCCCCTACATGAGCATTTCTTTCTCTTAATCCCCCTGCAAAATTTAAATTGCCAACTATTTTTTCATTATCCTCAGCAACAATAAAATATGCATTGTCCTTTTTTAATGTATCTTCTATAAAGCTTTCTTCTTCTTCAACTGTTCTTGTATATTCTCCTAAACCAAATGTTAAAAAATCCGATTCTCCTCCAACTTTATTGATATACTCAATTAGAACTTTTGAATCTTCCTTCACCGCCTTTCTAATCATGATTTTGCTACTATTTTTATTTTTCCATTGATTTTTTTCACTAGAAAAATTATTCATAGACATAGCCCCTTTTCCATCTATCTATATTAATCTTTATCTTTCTGTGCTATTTCTTACTAAAATATTTAATATTAAAATTTCAATACCTATACCTACTATAATTCCAATAGCATAAGCTATTAAATCTTTCCATGAAAATACATACCCTAAAATAAGTCCTCCCAAAGTTGTTTTTCTAATATTATCTATCCACCTTGCATGATATAGCTGACTTATTTCAATTAAATAACAAAATGCTAGTGATATTAATGCAACTTTTTTTGTTTCCATACCTTTAAAAATAAAAGCTATACCAAAGAAAATCATGAGTGCCCATAGTGAATCTCCTAAATATATTTTAAAAAAATCTGGCATATCATTATTCATTTTTCTTGAAAATAACCCTAAACCCATTACAATTAACGTTATAATGTTATATATTATTCTGTTACGCCTATAACTTTTCACTAAAGTTCCCCCAATAACTATTTATAAAGCATTTTATTAAATCTTATTGCGTTATTATTCTCGCTATTCACAAATACTTTCCTCATTTTTATTAAAATAGTCTTCCATAAGAATTGAATAATACTTATGATCCTTAAGTTCCCCTTTATTATTCTTAATTATCTTTCTTAAAGTTCCTTCATACTTTAGTCCACACTTTTCCATAACACGCCCTGATGCTGGATTATTTATATCATGACATGCTGTAATACGCTTAAATCCTACATTTTCAAAAGCAAAACCAAGTACAGCTGAAGTTGCTTCTGTGACTATTCCTTTATTCCAAAATAATCTACTTATACAATAACCAAGTTCACAATTTTCATTATGATTATCAACATTAAAAAGACTAATGCTCCCTATTACTTTATTATTGTCTTTTAACTGTATTACCCATTGATAAAATTCCTTCTTATGATAATCTTTTATCCATGAACCAATAATCCCCCTACTTTCTTTTATACTATTGTGTGTTTGCCAACTTAAATACTTAGTAACCTGTGAATCAGATGCCCAATTTTCATACATACCTATTGCATCATTTTCTCTAAATCTTCTTAATATAAGTCTTTCCGTTTCTAAAGTTATTGTCCCCTTATTATTTATCATAACTTTGCCTCCTATATTCATTTCTTAACATTGATCAACATCTCAACTTATACAATTTCATAAATAATATAAATGATAAAATTACATATCCTATCATCATACCAAAATATACTCCGTATAAACCCATTTTGGAAATTGCTGTAAACAATAAGATGATCCCTATAGTAATACAATTAACTATTACAGAAATATAGAACACCCACTTTTCTTTTCCTATTGATTGAATACTATGCTTAAATACAGTTCCTGGTATATAAAATACATTACATATAACAACTATATAAATATATTTTATTGAAATTTTAATTAATTCCTTATCATTGGTAATTACACAAGGAATCTTATATTTAAAAATCATTACCAGTAATGATATTACTACATAAAAAATTTCTGCTAATATAAGACATTTAGTAGTAACATTCAAAGTATAATCTTCATTATTAAGTTTTTCGCTTATTAAAGTCAGCGCTGCTTGCGAATACCCATACATAGGCATTAATGCTATATTTATTATTAAAAACAATAAATTATAGACTGCCACTTCTAATGTTCCTATATGAGATAAAATAGAGTTTACTATGATAATAATTAATGTTGACTCCAAAAATTCTTGTCCCATAAGTGGTATAGACAATCTTATAGTTTTTTTAAAATTTCTAAATATACTTATATTTATTGATAATCTTAACTTGAATTTCAGCATAACAAGTATATAAATCACTAAATTTAATATTAAAGCTAAAATAGAACCTATAGCATTTCCGATCATGCCCATTTTAGGAAAACCAACATGTCCAAAAACTAAGATATAGTCAAATATTACATTAGATATTGCAGCTATAACATTTCCATAAAATATATACTTAGTCTTATCTATTATTTTCAGATATGATGAAAACATAAATAAAATCATATTTAATCCTAATGAAATACTAAAAATATATAAATAATTTGAATTTTCCTTAAGACTCTCTCCTGTAAATCCATAAAATATTTCTAATACACTTTTTCCACCAAATAAAACTAATATAAAAAATATTACTCCAAATATACAACTTAATACTACATTAAGTACAAAATTATTATTTAACCCTTCTAAATCTTTTTTGCCCTTACATCTTGCCCCTATAATATTAAATGCTATAGATAATGCCCCAAGTACTCCCGTTATACTATTTACAGTAGTTTCTATAATTCCCACTGCTGCAAAACTATTTATAGATACTCTTCCCATTATTCCTTCATCACAAAGTTCTATTATAAGTGATAGAATATTATTTAGTATTAATGGTAAAGCTATATGATTTATCTTTTTATATTCCTCGTTTTTAAATATATTTACCCTCATTTATACCACCCTTCTTTTCTTTATTAAAAAAGAAGGGCAAACATAGGCGCATTAATCATAAAATCACCTCCAAACTTACCCTAAAATAAAGCTAATTGCTGTGCTGCAACCTCTTTCAAGGAAGATACCGATATGCCAATAAGTCTAATTTCCTTACTAAATTCTATTGAATCAAGAATGTCACATGCTATTTTATAATCTACATGTAAAATTACTCTCTCCAATAAGTTTCCTCCTAAATTTAAATTATACCTTTTAATTTTTTTATTGAACTTTTAATATACTTTTATCACTTATATTATAAATTTAATCATAATTAAAATATAATTTATACAATTATACCAAACAATTTAATGTAATTCTAATATTTATTAATTATTCCAATATAAGTTTATCACGCATTAATAACTCCTTATTAATTGAACTCTTAACTTGGAAACTAAAAAAGCATTCTTTAACTTAAAAAAATTAAAGGATGCCTTTTTATATTGGTTAAGTAAAACTTAGTTCTCTACTATATTTTATAACTATTGTACTGTTAATAATGTTAGTACCTGTAATATTATTTATTTTTAGGATTAAATTTTATTTACTAAACTACACGACTTTATATTTGATTTACCTACTCTTTTATAGAATAACAAATCAAATAATACAGCTACTATTATCCCTACCACATTTGAAAATAATGCTGATAATCTAAATCCTTCTGGTGCCTGTAAAATATAACTTACTGATACTGCTGTCATAAAAGTCGCAGGTATAATTGCTATAAAATAATTCTTCCCCTTTTTATAAATATATACCGAACACGCCCATAAAGTCATCATAGCAAAAGCTTGTGTTAACCACCCCATATATCTCCATAATATAGGAAATTTCACAAATGTTAAAAATACTCCAACTACGAACATAGGTACTGCAAGCACTAACCTATTCTTAATACTTTTTTGAGGATAATTTAATATATCTGCTAACATTAATCTTGCACCCCTAAAAGCCGTATCTCCTGTAGTTATTGGACAAACCACAACACCAAGTATAGCAAGAAATCCTCCAACCGAGCCTAATAATCCTCTTGTTATCTGAAATACTGCGGCTGCAGCTCCTCCCTTGTCTAAAACTGACTCAAGGCCTGGAACACCATTATAAAATGCTAATCCTGCTGCTACCCATATAAGTCCTACTATCCCCTCTGTAATCATTGCACCATAAAATACATGTCTTCCATGTTTTTCATTTTTTAAACACCTTGCTATCATTGGTGATTGAGTTGCATGAAATCCTGAAATAGCGCCACATGCAATTGTTACAAACATCATTGGCCACATTGAAACTCCTTTTGGATGAAAGTTCATAAGTTGAATTTCAGGTATGTTATACCCTCCACATACTATTCCTCCCCCAACACCTAATGCCATAACTACAAGACATATACCAAATACAGGATATAGATTTCCAATTACCACATCAATAGGAAGTATAGTTGCTATAAAATAGTATATAAATATAATTCCTATCCAAAACTTAATTCCAAAACTTCCTGGTACTATTTGTGCTAAAAGTGCTGCTGGCCCAGAAACAAATACAACCCCTACAATTATACTGAAAAATATAGTTAAAAATCTCATTACCCTCTGAACATTTTTTCCTAAATAAATCCCATATATTTCAGAAAGACTTATACCCCTATGTTCTAATGATATCATTCCAGATACATAATCATGAACAGCACCCCCTAAAATACATCCAAATATTACCCATAAAAATGCTACTGGTCCATAAAGTGCACCCATTAAAGCCCCAAATACAGGTCCTAACCCTGCAATATTCAAAAACTGCACTAAATAAGCCTTCCATGTAGCCATAGGGATAAAATCTACTCCGTCATTAACAGAATATGCTGGAGTTTGTCTATTTTTATCTACATCAAGTTGCTTTTCAACAAACTTAGAATAAAATATAAAACCCAGTATAAGAACTAATACTCCCCCTAAAAATGAAAACATATTAAATAGCCCCCTTTTATAATTGCGTTATTTTTTATAAATACTATTTTCAATTAATTTGAAGATAGATATAAACTGCCCCAATAAAAAAAGAGTATAGCTTTGCCCATGAGGCGAAGTATACCCGCGTTACCACTCAAATTTGTTTCTAAGTAAATTAACGACTTAATGCCGGCTAAGCCTACTATTATTTCAGCTTGCAACTCCAGAATGATTTTCAATAAATACTAGTTTATGGGCTCTCACCTAATCCCAATTCTCTGTAAAATATATACTTATCTACTCTTTTCCTTCACAGTATTTTTATAACATTTTTAAAATAATATACTATCTTTCGGAAAACTTGTCAATGCTTTTTTCCATAAAATTAATTTTTAATCTCTTTAGAATTTAAGCTAAATAGTATAAAATAAATCTAGACATACCTATTTTATATTTAAACTAAATAAAATTCATCGTACTTTTTATAAATTTATATTAACATTTATCATTTTTTATAGTACAATTGAAATACATTCTCAATTAGGAGGTAGATATATGATTAATCAATGGCATGGGTTTAAAGAAGGTCAATGGACTGAGGAAATAAACGTAAGAGATTTTATCAAAAAAAACTATACTTCATACGAAGGTGATGATAGTTTTTTAAAAGCTCCTACAAAAAAAACTAAGCACGTTTGGGACAAAGCCTATTCCCTTATAATAGAAGAAATAAAAAGAGGCATTTTGGATGTTGAAACTCAAAAATTCTCATCTATAGACAATTTTGAGCCTTGTTATTTAGATAAAGAAAATGAAACTATAATAGGTTTTCAAACCGACTCTCCACTAAAGAGAATTATGAATCCTTATGGTGGAATGAGAATGGTTGAACAATCTTTAGAACAATATGGTTTTAAAATGAAAGATGGATTAAAAGAAATATTTAATGAGTTTAGAAAAACTCACAATCAAGGAGTTTTTGATTCCTATAGTGAAGAAACTAGAGTTGCAAGACACGTTGGACTTTTAACTGGTCTTCCTGATGCCTATGGACGTGGAAGAATTATAGGAGACTATAGAAGAATAGCCTTATATGGTATTGATTTCCTAATAGAACAAAAGAAAAGTGATTTTAAAAATTTAAAAGGAAATGCTACTGAAAATCTTATTAGGCTTCGTGAGGAAGTATCAGAGCAAATAAGAGCATTAGAAAAGATAAAAGATATGGCCAGTAGCTATGGTATTGATATATCTAAACCTGCTAAATGCGCTAAAGATGCTATGCAATTTTTATACTTTGGATATTTAGCTGGTGCAAGAGAAAATAATGGTGCTGCAATGTCTCTTGGTAGAACTTCAACTTTCATGGATATATATATTGAAAGAGATTTGAAAAATGGTGTAATTACAGAAGAAGAAGCTCAAGAGATAATTGATCAATTTGTTATAAAACTAAGAATGATCAGACATCTTAGAACACCTGAATACAATGAACTATTTGCAGGCGATCCTAATTGGATAACAGAATGCATAGGCGGAGTTTCTATAAATGGTAAACCTCTTGTTACTAAAACTTCTTTTAGATTTTTACACACATTAACTAACTTAGGTCCAGCTCCAGAACCTAATATGACAGTTCTTTGGTCTGAAAAATTACCAACAGAATTTAAAAAATATTGTGCTAAAATGTCTATAGAAACTGATTCTATACAATATGAAAATGACGATCTTATGCGTCCTGTATATGGTGATGATTATGGTATAGCTTGTTGTGTATCGGCTATGCAAATGGGACGTCAAATGCAATTCTTTGGAGCACGTGCAAACATTGCAAAAGCCCTATTATATGCAATTAATTGCGGAATAGATGAGCTTAAAAAAGAGTCTAATGGTGATCTAATTAAAGTAGTTCCAAATATTCCAAAAATAAACGATGAAATTTTAAATTATACTACTGTAAAAGAAAACTACTTTAAAGTTTTAGAATATGTAGCTGAATTATATGTAAATACTATGAATACAATTCACTATATGCATGATAAATATGCATATGAAAGCAGTCAAATGTGTCTTCATGATACATTCGTTCACAGAATAATGGCTTTTGGTATAGCGGGTCTTTCTTGTGTTGCTGACTCATTAAGTGCAATTAAATATGCAAAAGTTAAACCTATTAGAAATAAAGATGGTATAACTGTATCCTTTGAAATAGATGGAGATTTCCCTAAATACGGAAATGATGATGATAGAGTAGATGATATTGCTGTAGAAATTGTGAAGAAATTTTCAAGTGAACTTAAAAAACATGCTCTTTACAGAAATGCAGAACATACCCTATCTGCACTTACTATAACTTCTAACGTCGTATACGGCAAAAAAACAGGTTCAACTCCAGACGGAAGACAACTTGGAGAAGCTTTAGCACCTGGTGCAAACCCTATGCATGGAAGAGATACACATGGTGCCCTTGCATCTTTAAACTCTGTTGCAAAAATACCTTACAGAGAATGGTGCCAGGATGGAGTTTCAAATACATTCTCAATAGTTCCAAATGCTCTTGGAAATGACATGGATTCAAGAATAAATAACTTAGTAAATATAATGGATGGTTACTTCTCTCAAGGTGCATTCCACTTAAACGTAAATGTTCTCAGTCGTGAAACTTTAATAGATGCTATGGAACACCCTGAAAAGTATCCTACTTTAACTATAAGAGTTTCTGGGTATGCGGTTCATTTTAATAGATTATCGAAAGCTCAACAGTTAGAAGTAATAAAGAGAACTTTCCATGAAAGAATCTAATTTAATTGGAAGAATTCATTCTTTTGAAAGCATGGGACTTGTAGATGGTCCTGGTATTAGAAATATAGTTTTTTTTCAAGGTTGTCCTTTAAGATGTTCTTTCTGTCATAATCCTGACACTTGGGACTTTAATGGTGGATATGAAATTTCTTCAGAAGAATTAGTAAAAAAAATTATTCGTTTTAAACCATATTTTAAAAATGATGGAGGTGTAACCTTTTCAGGTGGTGAACCTCTTATGCAACCTAAATTTTTATTAGAAACTTTAAAGCTATGCAAGGAAAATAATATTCATACAGCTATTGATACTTCAGGATATGGTAGTAAATACTTAGATGAAATATTAAAATTTACGGATTTAGTTCTTCTAGATATTAAACACATAGATGAACATAATTTTAAATCCTTAACCGGCGTTTCTATAAATAAGCTCTTTAACTTTATAGCTATACTAAATAAATCTAGATGCCGAGTATGGATTCGTCATGTTGTTGTTCCAGGTATAACTGATTCATTAGATCATATTGAATCTTTAAAGAGTATTATTAAAACAATACGTAATGTGGATAAAATAGAGTTATTGCCTTATCACACTTTAGGTTTGCATAAATATGAAAATTTGAATTTTGACTATAAGTTAAAAGATTTAAAACCTATGGATAAAACTAAACTTAAAATTTTACAAGAAACTTTGAATAAAATATAAAACATTTCAATAAATAAGTCTTAGGATTTTTCCTAAGACTTATTTTAATATTATATATCTATTAATTTTTTTCTTCCCATTTTTATCAAACCTCCTTTTAAGATGAATTTCTGTACATGCTTTATCCCTTGTTCCCCAAGCAAACAATACTTATTACCCTATACATATGATTAATATTATGTACTTTTTATTTTCTTAATAACAAGTATGCTAATCAATTCATATTATAAATATACAAATTAAATTTATGAGATGGTGATTTTTATGTATTGTAAATATTGTAATTGTCATAACAATACCTCAATTGATAGTAAAATTTCTTATATTTGTCTAAATGAGTATGAATATTTTTTTAATAAATCTAACGTCTTAGGTATCGGCTTAGGCTATAAAATAATAAATGGATTTTCAACTTTGGAAAAATGTATAGGGGTTTTTGTAACTAAAAAACTTCCTGAAAATCAACTAACTCCCCAAAATAAAATTCCTAAAACTTATAAAGGAATAAAAACCGACATTATACAAAGTAACACAGTAACAGCTTCTTCTCTTACAAATAAAATTCGTCCGGTAATTTGTGGATATAATATAGGCTCATCAATTAATGATGAAACTGGAACTTTAGGTTGTTTAGTAACTGATGGAAAATTTAATTATATATTAACTAACTATCATGTAATTACTAATAAAGAAAATCCACCCATAGGAACTCCTATATTACAACCTGGTCTTTCTTATAAAGGAAAACTTCCTGACGATACAATTGCAACTTTAGCAAAATATATTCCTGTAAAATTTGCAACCTCACCTCAACATCGTCCCCCAAATCTTGTAGATTGTGCTATAGGAAAATTATCTAATCACTCCTCAGTCTCTGCGAAAGTTGCCCTTCTTGGACTTCCTAATGGTGTATCTTCTCCAACACTTGGGCAAAGTGTTCAAAAAACAGGCTGTGAAAGTGAAAAAACGACTGGTAAGATAACTTATATTTCAGTAAGTATACTTGCAAATATGTCAGGGAAACAAGCTTTATTTAAAAATCAAATAGTCACAACTTTAATGTCAAAAGATGGAGATTCGGGTGCTATATTATTTGATGAGCACATGAATGCTTTAGGTCTTTTAATAGGTGCTGACGATTCTCATACCGTTTATAACTCTATAACAGATGTTATAAATAATCTGAACGTTAAAATTGTAACTAAATAACATCAAATGTATTATATTACACAAATTTTTTAATTAATCAACACATTTTACCTGCTTATTATCATATTATACAATATAAAATCAAAATTTCTTCTAAGGTGATATATATGGATAACAATTATTATAATAAATGTAATTGCATATGTAATTGTAATTTATCATGTTCACTCGAACAACAAATTCGTTATATATGTGAAAATGAATATGACTTCTTTTTAAATAAACCAAATGTCCAAGCCGTAGGACTAGGTTTTAATGTAATTAATGGAGTTTGTACTTTTCAAAAATGTATAAAAGTATTTTTATCAAAAAAACTTCCTGAAAATTCTTTACCTCAAAGCGCTTTAGTTCCTCCAATTTATAAGGGTATAATAACTGATACAACAGAATCTGGTATTTTTTCATCTTCCCAACTAACATCAAGAATACGTCCTGTTCTTGAAGGATATAGTATTGGTCCTGCAGCTCAAAATACAGCTGGAACTTTTGGCTGCTTAGTTAAAGACTTAAATGATCATTCCATAAATCTTTTAAGTTGTAATCATGTTTTGGCTAGACTTGGTTTAGTTCCTATAGGCGCTCCTATATTACAACCAGGATTACTTGATGGAGGAAATATTCATACTGACGTAGTTGCCACTCTTTCAAGATTTATTCCTATAAAGTTTAAAGGTTTAATTAGCAGTCCAACTAATCTTGCAGATGCTGCAATAGCTAAAGTCTCCAATCCTTCTCTTGTATCTAATAAACTTGCTATTCTCAAAACCCCTCTTAGAGGTGTAGCTGAACCAAGTTTAGGAGAACATGTATTCAAAATTGGTAGAACTACTGGATCTACTGAAGGTTTTATAGTTGCTACAGATGTTAGTCAACTTGAGACCTATCCAAAAGGCAAGGCACTATTTAAACATCAAATAATAACTAGTAATCTAAGTGATCCTGGTGATTCTGGTGCCATTTTATTTGATGAACACTTTAATGCTCTGGGACTTCTTTTCATGACTACTGATAAGAAAAACTTTACTAGCTTTAATCTAATTTCCGATGTATTAAAATTATTAAACGTATCACTTATAACATCTAATTAATATTACACACTAAAGGCTTTCTCACTAATTTTTTTATATGTTTAAATAGAAAAAGTAGCATTATTGCTACTTTTTTATTTAAACAATTGAGATTTACATTATCCTAATTTAATCCATACTGAAAATATATTTTAACTACTAATCCCCACTTAGCCTTTTTAGCATTTTCTTCTATCTTATCTGATGATTCAAGCTTCCCTTGTCCATTTGATGTTACCCCTAATATGGCTACTTCTTTATCATCTTTGACCTTAATTTCATTATTGATATTATTAATTATGTAGCTGTGTTCTCTATCAAAAGTTTCTATACTTTTCATTCCACTAGCAACGGTTTTTCCATTAGTAACTGCCACAGTCATTATCATATTTTTTGATTTTTGCATATTATCGTTTAATGCATCTCTTAAAGAAACACTAACTTCTCCATTAAATTTATCATTAATTGATGCAGAAATTATATTTTCACATTTAGTTAATTTCCCATTTTCCCACACTTCATATTTACATCCTATTTCCTTCTTTTTACCGCTATAATCTACTTTAACACATCCTGTAATCATATCTGATAAATGTGGTTTTAACTTTTCTAAATTATCTTCAATTAAATTACTAGGTGTTATTTTTACTGATTCGCTCCCTGAACTTGAACACCCTGTCATTAATAATAACACTGCCATTATAATACCTATTATTTTTTTCATTTTTATCCCCCTTTTACTATCCAATTTTTGATATATTAATAAAAAAACCTTATTTTTTTTAATTTCTAAAAGCTATAATAATTTTTTATTATTTTTTATATTAATATATTACCTATAAATTAATTTTAACATATTATGGTATGTAGTAAAGGCTTGATTTTACCTTGAATTATTCAAATAATTTCAATTATTTAATCTTTTACAATTTAGTTTAAATTTTATTGAAATATTAATAAAAAAGTAGTAATATTAATTCTTACTACAAGACATTTTAAATTTTTAACATTAAGAGGTGATATTTATGGAATCAACTACTGTAATATTAACGGAAAAACTATTAAAACTTTTAATCCTAGTTATTTTATCAGGGATTATTAGTGCTAAAGTAAGTCAAAAAATCAAGCTTCCCGATGTAGTATTATTTATATTATCAGGTGTAATATTAGGTCCTCATGTCCTTAACTTAATTAATATAGACAAATACCCTTTGGGAAACCAATTAATTTTAACTATTGGAGCTGCTTACATTCTATATGATGGTGGTAGAGAAATTGAATTAAAGATTTTCAATAAGGTTAAAGTATCTGTACTTATTCTTGCCACAGTAGGAGTTGTAATATCTACTGCAATAACTGGTTTCTTTGCATCTAAAATATTTCACTTAAATATAATGTATGCACTTTTAGTAGGTGCTGTAATAGCTTCAACAGATCCTTCTGTTTTAGTACCTCTATTTAAAAATATGAATATAAGTAGCAAACTTAAACAAACTATAATCTCTGAATCAGCTTTTAATGATGCTGCTGGAGCAATTATTACTTTTTCTCTTATTGGCGCTTTAAGTGGCCAGGCTGTTTCTGTTGGTACTAGTTTATTACAATTACTAAAATCTGCTGGTGGTGGAATTTTAGTAGGTGCAATTATAGGATATATTTGTACTAAACTTATTTCTGAAGGAAGATGGGGTTATCTTCAAGAGTTTTCTTCTGAATCATCGCTAGTAGCAGTTTTAAGTTCATACATTATCTCTGAACATTTTGGTTTCAGTGGATTTATGTCTGTATTTATATTAGGAATGCTATGTGGAAATAAGAAAATGTTAAATTGTACTGTTCCAGAACAATATTACATTACTAATAGTAGATTTAAAGAAGTATTAACAATAATACTAAGAATGATGATATTTGTACTATTAGGAACTCATATTCAATTCACTGTTTTAGGACAATATTGGAAAGGATCTTTACTAGTTGTTTTAATTCTTATATTTGTTTCTAGACCTATTTCAGTTATCCTATCAGTTATGTTTGATAGAAAAGCTAAATGGACTTTTAGAGAAATACTATATCTTATGTGGATTCGTGAAACTGGAGTAATCCCTGCTGCATTAGCTGGAATGCTTGTTTCAATCAAATTCCCTCATTCAGATATAATATCTTCTGTAACATTTAGTACTATAATAATAACTTTAACATTACAAGCTAGTACATCTAAGCTATTAGCTAGAGTATTAAAACTAGAAAAATAATAAAACATTAATAAAATGCTGATGAAGAGTTTTCTTTATCAGTATTTTTTATATCTATACTTAAGTATAGATTTTATTTTTTTAAGTAATCTTAATAAAATTGATAACTTTAATTAAAACTATATACATAGACTTATTTTATAAATTTTATCAATAAGATTGATATATTCTTCATATAATTAATATACTTTTATTTATATACTATCTTAGTTTAAGTTTAATTAAAATTTATATGTTTTTATTACATCATGTAATAAATATGGTATAATAGAAAAAATTACAATCTTTAAGGGGCATTTTAATGAAAAGAAAGAAGATTTTAAGTTTAATTCTTACAGCATCAATTCTATCTTCAACTCTATTCACTATAGGGGCTAGTGCAATAGAATTACCTGAAGTTACAAAAGTTAATGCAAATATGTCATCAGCAAAAGACATAACTAATGTGCTAAAAGAATGGAAAACATTTAATTATAAGGGTGAAGGCATGGTAATTTCTGTAATCGATAGTGGTATTGACTATAGACACAAAGACATGAAACTAACTGATCCTTCAAAAGCTAAAATAAAAACTAAAAATCCACAAGGTAAAGGTAAATACTATACAGATAAAATTCCTTATGGATATAACTATGCTGATAAAAATTATAATATCATAGACACTGGTAGTATGCATGGTATGCACGTTGCTGGTATAGTTGCTGCCAATGGTAAAACTGATGAAGTATCTAAGTTTGAAGCAATTCAAGGAATCGCGCCAGAAGCTCAACTACTTGCTATGAAGGTATTCTCAAATGATCCAGATTACCCAAGTTGTAATGATGAAGATGTAGTAAATGCTATAAATGATTCTGTAAGACTTGGTGCAGATGTCATAAACATGAGTTTAGGCTCTGATGCTGGATTTGTAAAAATGACTGAACCTATTCAAAATGCTGTAAAACAAGCAGAAAATAAAGGTATAGTAGTTGTAATATCTGCTGGTAACTCTAGTTATTCTACATCACCAAAAAAAGTACCTGGAGTTGTTGATACTGCAATTGTTGGTTCTCCATCTACAGCAAAAGAAGCTCTTAGTGTAGCCTCTTTTGAAAACACAAAACTAAACCAACAAGCTTTAACATATATATCAAATAATAAAAGCAAAGATATAGCATATCTAACTTCAGAGATAAATCCTATAGATAAATTAAAATCAGATTATAATATAGTTGACTGTGGTTTAGGTACCAAAAAAGACTTTCAAAATAACAAAGTTAAAGGCAAAATTGCACTTGTTCAAAGAGGGGAGAATACATTTATTGAAAAAAAATTAAATGCTCAAGATGCCGGTGCAGTTGGAGTTATTGTATTTAATAAAGATAATGAAAAAGGTTATATTGGTATGGCTATAGACCCTAACGTTACAATTCCTGCTATATTTGTAACTAATGAAGATGGTAAAGAACTTAAAAATGCTATAACTAAAGGAGTAAAAATCAAATTTAATAATAAAAAAATTCGTATAGATAACCCTAACAAAAATGCTATGTCTGATTTTTCATCCTGGGGACCTGCTCCGAGCCTTGATTTCAAACCTCAAATCACAGCTCCAGGTGGAAATATATTATCAACAGCTAATGATGATAAATATAAATATATGTCTGGTACTTCTATGGCAGCTCCACATACTTCTGGAATCATGGCACTAGTATTGCAACATCTAAAAACATTGCAATTAAACAATTTAACTCCTATGCAAAGAGCAAAACTTGCAAAAAATCTTGTAATAAATACATCAGTACCTCAAATTGATAAAGACTCTAAAAATAGTTCTCTTCCCTACTCTCCTAGAAAACAAGGATCAGGACTTATAGATGCTCTAAATAGTATAAAAAACAGCATCGTAATATTAAGCGAAGATAATCAATCTACTGTGGCATTAAAGCAACTTGATACTAATATTAAAAAATTCACTTTAACTTTTAAAAACTTTGGAAATAAGGAAAAAACCTATTTTCCTAAAGACATGTATGGTGTTCTTACTGAAGAAAAAGATAAAATACATGAAACAGCTTTAAATGAAGCTACAATTTCTTTTGATAAAAATGAATTAGTAATTCCAGCAAATGGTGAAGCAAAGCTAGAAGTTACCTTAAATATCCCTAATTCTTGTCCTAAAGGAATATTTGTAGAAGGTTTCTTAAACTTTATTCCTAAATCTAAAGATGATGTTAAACTAGGAATTCCTTACATGGGGTTCTATGGAAATTGGGATGAATCCCCTATTATAGATAAGCCTATTTGGGAAAAAGGATCATACTTAAAAACAACTGGTGTTTATAAAATTTATAAGAAAAATAATGAACTTTTATTAGGCGTGAATGGCAAAGATGAGAAAACATCAACTCCAATAGTTAATAAAGATTTAATTACAGTAAGTCCAAATGAAGATGGTATTAGTATTACACCTAAAATAGCATTACTTAGAAATGCTAAAGTATTGATTGTTAATGTTTTGGATAGCAAAGGAAATTTAGTTAGAACTTTAAGTATAAATAAAGATGTAAGTAAAAATAAATGGGTAAAATCTCCTGAAGATCCATTACAAGATGATAATTATAAAGAAATCTCTCCATTTAAATGGGATTTAACTTATTACAACTCATCTAAAGGTATTTATGAAACTGTTCCTGATGGACAATATTATTTTGAAATAAAATCTAAAGTTGACTTTAAAGATTCTAAATTTCAAAATATTAAGCTCCCTATAAAAGTAGATTCTACTGCACCAGAGTTAATATATACATCTAATACAAATAGCAATACTAGAAATTATAAACTCAAATTTAAGGCAAAAGAATCCTTATCAGGAATCAAAAACTTTAAAGTTATGCTAAATGGACAGTATATTAAAGATAAAACAGACAACTATAACCTAAGTTTAAAACCTAATGCTAGGGGCGAATATACTGTTGATTTAAACCTTTTAGAAGGAAACAACAAAATAGTTATATCAAGTAGAGATAATGCAGAAAACGTAAGTAATCTATCTATAGATGTTCATGTTAATGCTCTTACAATAACTTCACCTACTTCTAATAATTCACTACCTTCTGGCAATTTTACTTTAAATTATAAAAGCGATGAAAACCTTAATAAAGAAACTGATCATTACAATATCTTAGTGGATGGTAATATTATCGCAAAAAATCATAAAGGATTATCTTATAAATTTGATAATTTAACTTCTTGGAAACATGTTATAACTGTAGAAGCTTATGATAATAAAAATAACAAATTAGCATCAAATTCTGTTAATGTAGTTGTTGAAAATAAAAATTTATATATAAACTTTACAGGATTAAAAAGAGAAGGCTCTTTTTATAAATACCCTGCTACTATAATAAAAGGTGATCTATCTACTAAAGTTAAATCTTTTAAAGTTCAAGGTGAAGATGTAAAAATAAATAGTGACTTATCTTTTAATAAACTTATTAATTTAAAAGATGGTCAAAATAAAGTTGAAGTATTAGCTACAGACAACAATGGAAAAGAGCACAAATATGCTTTAAACCTTTATTGTGATTTAGTGTCTCCTGATTTAATACTTAAAGAAAATATTAATGATATCATAACTGTAGATAAATCAACTAAGTCATATAAACTTAAATGCAGCATTAAAGACAATAATCACGGCTTTAAATTATTTGTAAATGGAAATGAAATAAACTCAAGCAAAGATATGTATGATAAATTTGGAGAATATGAAACAGATATTAATTTAAATGAAGGAATAAACGATGTAGAAATAAAAGCTGTAGATATTGCAGGAAATTCAACAATAAAACATTTAAAAATTAAGCGTTAATTCTCTAAGTACTAAATAAAAATCACCTAATATAGAATTTCTATATTAGGTGATTTTTATTTATCATGAACTACATTTTCACCAACATTATTAGGAACATTTCCTTTATTATTAGGTTCCCTATTAACATTATCTTTATTTCCTTCATTTTTATTGTTATTATTGTTTTTATTAGGATTATTATTGATTGCATTATTATTATTTATATTTTTATTGTCTACAGGTTTAGTTATCTTATTATTACTTTTCTTTGGAACTTGCTTGGTATTTTTATTATTTATTTGTTCTACAGATTTATTATTTATAATATTATTATTTCTATTATTATTCTTTATATCTCTGTCATGTCTTATACCTTTATTGTTTATATCATTTTTATTGTTTTTTATATGATTCTTATTTTTTTCTATATTGTTTTCTATCTTAATTTCAGGATCTATATATCTTTCGTATTCTAGGTCTCTAATCTTTATTCCTTTAGAATCTTTACTAAGACCCACATGCCATTTTAGTTTTGAATCCATGGCAGAATAGTATAATAAATATTCCCCATCTCTTTTTACTAAACTAGGTCTATATAAAGTTTTTTCATCAAAAGTACCTATTTTATGAGTTGGTTCCATTATCTTCTTAAGAGGTTTGAAATTTATTCCATCTGTTGATAATGAATAATATATACTTTGATTTAAGAAAATTTCTCCATAAGCACAACATACAAATTCATATCCTAAATCTGTTTTTATTAAGTCTTGATGCCATATTTTAAGCTTTTGAGGTACTCCCGGGAAATTACATTTTTTAAGTTCTTTAAAGCTCTTCCAATCATAAGTTTCTGTATAGTATAAGTTACCATCATAATTAGTAAACCAAACACTATATTTTCCATTATCATAATTTATTATAGGAGATAAATATGCACAAGGTGTTTTAAATGTTTTATAGTCTAAAACTAATTGTTTATCCGTCCAATGAATTCCATCTTTACTCTTAGTAACATATATATAATTTTTATAGTTGTCCACTTCATTTTTCTCGGTCTTAGCTGGATTATATCTAAAATAAACTTCTAGAGTATCATTTACAGCACATAAATGTATATCTGAATAATGTCCTCCTCGTTTAACATCATTAGGCACAAATAATGGCTTATTAGGACCTTTTGGCGACTTGAAATTTATGCCATCATTACTTACTAATATTTGAGGATTTTCATAATCATCATTACCATATGGATATGGAGTTATTCCCATCCAATACTTGTATCCATTCCAACCGTTCTTAAAATATAATACTTTAGGATGTACTGCTTGATTAGATCCATCATAAGTTGGCGTCTTAAGTGGTCTAATAGCATTTGTTACTTTTAATCCATAAGTATCATCTTTACTCTCTGCATATGCTATAGAAGCTATTTTCTTTTTTTCATTAATTGAATATTTTTTTACTAGAGATTCATTATCGACTTTTCCTATCATATTATTAGTAAATACAAATCCTGCCGCAAATATGGCAGCAGAAAATGATACAATTTTTATTATTTTTTTCATTTTTTACCTCCATTACAATTATAAACATATCCCAAAAACTTTTTACCTTTTATTTTATACCATATATACTATATTAATTCTATTATATAAATTTGTATTTACATTTTGGTAACATTTTATGAATATCTTTCTTAGAATTATTTTTATCATTTATGAAAAAACTAATTCATATATGAAAGGAGGCTTTTTTCATGAGCAAAAAACTTAAATCTGAAACTAATAATCAATGGACTTCATTATCTGAGGATTCTTCTAAAGACTCCTGTTATTCTAATAAAAAAAATAAAACTGCTACAAACAATCAATGGACTTCAACAATAAAAAATAATATAACTAATTTTGACAATAACCCTCTTGAAGAAAAATAAAAAACCTTAAAATTGTCACCTTAGCATTTTAAATATACTAAGGTGATAATTTTAATTTAATATAATAGTTAAATATTATACTTGAAATTTAGATATTATTTCTTGTAATTTTTCTGAAAGATTATTTAATTCTTCTGATGATAGTACTATTTCTTGTAATCCAGATGCTTGTTCTTCAGAAGATGCACTTACCTCTTCTGACGTAGCTGCAGCTTCTTGTGATACTGCTGATACATCTGATATATTCAATGCTACATTATCTTTATGTTCTTTTATATTATTTAAAGCAACACTTACATCATTTATATTATTCTGAAGTGTTTGTACTGATTCTTTTATTTTACTAAAATTCTCTTTTGTAACACTTACATTTTCTCCTGTTTTATTACTTAATTGCATAGCCTTATCTAATGTATCAAACACTTCATTTATACTAGATTTTACTTCATCTATTACATTTTTTATTTTTATTGCAGAATTTGAAGATTCCTCAGCAAGCTTTTTAACCTCTTCCGCTACTACCGCAAATCCCTTACCAGCATCACCAGCTCTTGCAGCTTCAATAGATGCATTCAAAGCTAATAAATTTGTTTGTTCTGTTATGTTTTTTATTGATTCCGTAATATTTTCTATTTCTTTTGACTTTTCACCTAAAATCCTAACTTTTCTTACCACTTCTAAATTAGCATTTTCACTTTCACGATAAACTTCTCTTAAGTCTTTTATTAAAGTATTCCCCTCATTACTTGCATTTCTAACTTCATTTGATGCCTTCATCATTTCATTAGAATTTTTCAATGAAATATCCACTATATTTCCTAGGTCTTCTGTTAACTGAACGCTCTCATTTAATTTTTCAGATTGATGCACTGACCCATCAGCTATTTGTTGAATGGCCTTTGCAACTTGATCACCTACACTACTAGATTGTTCTGTTATTGATAAAAGAGAATTTGAACTATCTTCTAGTTGTCTTGATGCATCTTTTATATGCTCTACAATATTTACTACACCATTTCTAGTCAAATTTATAGCATCCATTATATGTTCCATCTCTCTAGTTAATCCAGGTCTTTTCTCTATCCCATTACTAAAGTTACCATTACTAAATTCATTTAATATATTAACAATATATTTTATAGGATTTATAAGTTTTCTTTTAATAAATTTAGATGATATAAATATAGCAATAGCAATAGTTACTATGGCTATTAATATATTTATAATAGATGCATCTACTATTGTTTCTATCAACTCTCTTTTAGGTATTAACCCTACAGTAATATAGCCTGTATTTTTTTCAGTTTTCTTAAATATTATCCACTTTTCTCCTTTAATATCTTGTTGAAAAATATCACCCTTAGACTTTAAAATATTTAATATTTTTTTATCATTTTGACCAATTCTACTTTCAAGTTTATCCGCCATTATGGTCCCATTTTTATCCAAAACCATCATATACCCAGTTTTGCCCATTCTGACATCTTTAATAACTTCATTTATATGTCCTAATTTTATATCCAATCCCATTACTCCAACTATATTTCCTGAAGAATCTTTTACTGTTTTCGCATATGTAACTTCATATTGTTTATCTGTATCTTTATCTTTTTGATTTGCAATATATGGATCTGTCAATATAACATTATTAGGATTATTTACTGCTTCTTTATACCAATCTGTTTTAATTAAATCATAATTATCATCTATCTTTTGCTCAGGTTCTACAATTAACTTTCCTGTTTTAAGCCCAAAATATGCTGTATCTACTCCCTTATGTGAATTTAAAAATGCTTTTAAATAACTTCTTACCCATGCTTCATTGTTAGCATTCTCTAACATTCCCTTTGCGTTACTATCTTCTGATAACATATTTATAGATTCTATACTAGTATCATTTATATCTTTTATAGACTCTGTAACCACTTTCATATTGTTAGTTGCTATTTTTTCAAAGTTTTCTTTTTCATCTTTTGCTATAGCATAATAACTAGTACCCATTACTAACAGTAACGGTATCAGCATTGCTATAACTACCATAAATATTATTTCTTTGTATAAACTCCTCATCTTATGCTTCATTTTAACTCCCCCTTACTTCTTTAGTTACATTAACTTTATGTTTTTATAACTACACTTTTAAATACTTTTCATTAATTGTTTTCAATAATGGTTTACTAAGTTTTACATTATATGATTACTACTCACTTATAAATTATACATTTTTTAGTTTTTAATTACAATATTATTATAATTTTAACATTTTATCAAAATATTTTAACCACTTTAAAAATAATAAAACAACAGTATCCCAAAAATCATTTACTAAATCTTATGGATAAAATTCATCCCTAATATGCCTTTTTTTGCAAATCTAATCGCCACTATTTAAACCTAGAAATTTTCAATTAATTCAATACTATGTTTAACTTTCCAACACCTTTACACGAATCAAATTGTAAAAAGTTACACCTTAAAACCAGCAAAATAAAATCTTTTCTAACCCAACTCTTTTTTCTCTCCACTTTGGCATAATAACATCCATAAATTTATAAAACTCTTTACTATGATTAGGATGTTTTATATGACTTAACTCATGCATAATCACATACTTTATTCCATCTATATCACCTTTTATAAGCTCTACATTTAGAAGTATATGATTTTTATTAATATGATAACTTCCCCATCTAGCTTTCATTTTTCTAATTCCCCATGTAGGTTTTTTTAAATCGTATTTTTTTACTTTTTCATAGCACTCTGTAAAAAGTTCTTCAAATATCTTTTTTGACTTTTCCTTATACCATCTATAAAGTAATTCTTTATTATATTCCTTATTATTTTTATGTATAGTATAAATATAAATATATTCCCCTTTAAGACTTACATGATTTCTTTCTGACTCAATTATCTTAAGTCTATATTGTACTCCCAAATAACTATGTATCTCTCCACTTACATAATTTCTAGATGTAATTTGAGCTGAAAACTTTTCAAAATATTCTTTTCTATTTAATATCCATGATGCTCTTTTTAGTATAATTTCTTTAATACATTTATCTGTTAATCCCAAAGGGGATATTACTTCTACTTCAAGATTAGGTTTAACCGAGACTTTTAAAGTTTTTCTTTTTTTATACTTAACTTCAAATTCTATTTCATTTGCTTCATAATAAATTTTCATTTTTGCATCACCCTTAATTATTACGCCTTAGAATTTATTTTAACAAAACTTGAATTAATATACTATAAAATTATAGTTATATATAAAATGGACACAAAAAGAAAAACACCAGTCACATGACTTTTTAATGCTTATACTTGATAATTTTCTGCTATAAGCAAGTCCACTCCATGTTCTTGCGCTCTGTCGGTACCTTATAGGGCTTTAGAAATACTTAAGCTGGAGAAGGATTGAAATACTTATGTAGCTTTAGTTTTCTTAGCAATACAATGAAGCCTTTTCGGGTAACGGGGTTTATCATGTTCCAAGGTAAATTTTTAAAAATATTACTGATTATAGCCATCTGCCTCCTTTCCCCTTAACCAAACGTTATTTGTATTATCTAAAATATAACATTTTTTACTACTTACAACAAACATTTTTGACTGTATTTTACCATTAATTTGATTTATCTTCCATTTTCTCGTTTTTTCTCATGATTTGCGTTGTGTTATTGACATCAAAACGCGACATACGTTATAATAACTTTGAAACACGGTGGAAAGAAGGTATATATTATGGCATTAAGTAAAAAGAAATTTGGACAATTATTAACAGAAGCTAGAAATTTCAAATCGGATACTATAGGTAAACGTTATACTCAAAAAATGCTGGCTAATGACATAAATAAATCTCAAAGTTATATTGGGGATATTGAATCTGGAAGAACTTATCCAAGTTTTTCAACCTTAAATGATATCGCAGAAGCCTGCGGTGTTCCTATAAGTTACTTTCAGGATTATAATGACATTAACCACAATATAGATGCATTTATAAAATCTCAATTAAATACTCTAAATGAAACTGAACTTTCAGCTATACGTGAAGCAATAAAAAATGATTTCGACATAAAATTACCTGATATTTTAGATTTTTCTAAAACTTTATCTAAGAATTTGTTTAAAACTCCAAAAGAAAACATATACTGTTTATTAAATCAACCTTCTATTATAAATTTTTGTGAAGTTGATATAAACACTCTTAATGAAGATGAAGCGTCAGAATTTATTGATGAAGTATTAAGAAAACTTAAGCTTATTAGCTATAAGTACAAAAGATAATTTTTATCTTGCTATAATTTTATGAGCAAAGGAGATGTATGTGATGAAAGGTAAAGTAAGAGAACGGGGCGATACTTGGTATTATTACTTTAATCTTGGGAAAATGGAAAGTTAGTAGTTTAAAATTTGGCTGGCAAATGGGTGGCAAAAAAAGAAAAACACTAGGCGCAAACCTAGTGTTTTTCATATACGAGATAAGTCTATAAGCCGAGTTCTGTATTTGACGGTCATCTATCTAGGCCTAATGTTACCATTAGGCTCAAGCGATTTTACCCGGGGACGGAACGGGCCGCTCCTAAATGTCCCCCTATTCAATCTTGCTCCAGATGGGGTTTACATAGCCGCAAAGTCGCCATTGCGCTGGTGAGCTCTTACCTCACCTTTCCACCCTTACCACAAACAAAGTTTATGGCGGTATATCTCTGTTGCACTTTCCTTAGAGTCGCCTCCACTGGGAGTTACCCAGCACCCTGCCCTATGGAGCTCGGACTTTCCTCTCCTACAATAATGTAGCAGCGACCATCTGGCTTACTCGCAGATTTTATATTATCATACTATTGCTTAAAAAGCAAATTAATTTTTAAGCTTAATATCTTCCATTTAATTATCCTAATTTATATGGATCTTTAGAAGCCTCTGAAAATACTATTTCATTATCAAATCCATGTTCTTTTAATCTTTTTTTTAAAATTTTTACTATGTTCTTAAATGCTAACCATTCTGTTGGAAAATGTCCCGCATCAATAATTCCTATACCTTCTTCTTTGTAATCACTAACAAAGTGATAAGTTGTGTCTCCTGTAATTATACAATCTGCACCCATTTCTTTTGACATAGGAAAATAACTTTGACCATTTCCATTTATTACAGCAACCCTTTGTATTAGCTTATCATCTTCACCTGCATATCTAACAAAAGGTACATCCAAACTTGTTTTTACTTTTTCGCATAATTCCTTTAATGTTACAGGATTATTAAGTTTCGCTACTCTTCCCAAACCACTTTTATTATCATTTTTATCTCTTCCTTCGGAAAGTTCTATAGTTTTACTTTCCTCAAATCCTAACATATCCATAACAGTATCATTAATTCCTCCTGCTACTGAATCCATATTAGTGTGCGCAGAATAAAGATTTATATTTCCTTTTATAAGTTCTAATATTTTCTTACCAACCAAAGTTTCAGAAGTTACAGAAGATGGCTTTTTATATAATAATGGATGATGTGTAAATATTAAATTACATTTTTTTCTTTTTGCTTCCTCTATAACATCTAATGTACAATCTAATGCTACAAGAATAGAACCAACTTCCTTATCTAGTTCCCCTACCATAAGTCCTACATTATCATAACTTAATTTTAATTTTACAGGAGCAAAATTTTCTATTACATTTTTAACATCTACTACTTTTAAAGACATTTTATTAACTCCTCCAATTTTATAATATTATTATTTAACTGACTTTTTCTTATGCTAGCAAGTTCAGTATCATCTTTTATATATTTAACAATGTTTTTATATTTGTTTATTTTAAAATTTATATAATCTTTTATTAATGGATGCTTTTTATCTATTAATTTTTTACCAACTTCATAATATACATCTTCTACTGTTTCAAATTTATCATTATATTTTATTTTTATTATTTCATAGTATTTTCCTTCATCAATACATAATTCTTCATCTAAAATATCATATCCACTTTGATATATGTATTTTCTTAATATATCTGGATTTTGTACTGGTTGTAATATACAATAATCCAAACTTTTAAACACATCTTTACTTTCTTCTATAATATCTCTTATTAAATTTCCACCCATTCCTGCAATAATAGCAACATCTACTTCATTAGGTCTTATAGTTTTAAGTCCTCCTCCAAGTCTACAAGTTATCTTATCACTCAATCCTTCTTTTTTGATATTAGATTTTGCCTTTTCGACAGGTCCTTTATTAATATCTGATGCAATAGCATTATTACAAATATCTTTTTCTATTAAATATATAGGAAGATATGCATGATCTGTACCTATATCACATATTTTTTCACATTTATCTACTAGTGATCCAATGGTTTTTAATCTTAAGCTTATATTCATAAATTCTCTCCTATAACATGTAATTAAACAACGTCCTCATTTGCATTAAAAAGAAAACTATAGCCGTGAATAGCGACACATATATATATGTTTTTGCACTCTTCTTATCATATTTTCCATGGAAATGAGCGGCATAATACATACAAAATAATATTCCCATATTTAATACACCATAAATGGCCTGTTTAAATGCATATTGTTTTCCCGTACCCATTCTTATTGGATTAAATGTAGCATCTAAACTCAAAGGCATTTTTTCCGGTAATATTCCTTTTACATAAAAAATTAATGGAGTTATTGTAAAAATAACTATAAGTATACTTACAATAATAAAAGGAACCATAAATGCTTTTTCTTTATATAATCTAACTGGCTTTCCTTTTACGTACTCCCACTCCAATGAATTAACACCCTTTTCTTTTAACTTTTCTATAAAAAGCTCTATATCATCTGGTGAAACTGCATAATTTATGTCTTTAGTTTTTAAATATACTGTATTTTTATTAGATGTTACAAACATACGAGTAGTCCCAATTTTTTCTATGAAATATCTTCCGAAGGCAAATCTTCCATCACCAATACCTCTTAGTTTCACACCCTTTACTCTATTAGTACAAATCTTATAACTTTCTATTTCTTTAAAGGATATTTTTATATTTTTAAATCCAAAAATACCCACTATATGTAAATCATCTTCATCAATTATATACTTTAAAGATAATGATAAAAACCAATAATAGAAGCCATATATATTTAATACCACTAAAGCAACTTGTATTAATGATAGAACCATATATTGATTGATTAAGCTTTTTAAGAGAATTCCACATATATCTATTAATAATATAACGGATAATATAATGATGAAACTTATTCCTTTTTTTGACTTATATATATCCACTCTATCACCTCTCTATATTTGTAACAATTATACCATAAAAAAAGAGTAAAGTTAAACTTTACTCTTTCAATAAATCTTAGTCTAAATAATCTTTTAATTTTTTACTTCTACTTGGGTGTCTTAGTTTTCTTAAAGCTTTTGCTTCTATTTGTCTTATTCTTTCTCTTGTTACATTGAATTCTTTTCCAACTTCTTCCAAAGTTCTTGCCCTTCCATCATCAAGACCAAATCTTAATCTTAATACTTTTTCTTCTCTTGGAGTAAGTGTATCTAACACATTTATAAGTTGTTCTTTTAACATAGTAAATGCAGCTGCTTCTGCCGGTGCTGGTGCTTCATCATCAGGTATAAAGTCTCCTAGATGACTATCTTCTTCTTCTCCAATTGGAGTTTCAAGTGACACTGGCTCTTGAGCTATCTTCATGATTTCTCTTACCTTATCAACTGGCATTTCCATTATTTTTGCTATTTCTTCCGGTTGTGGTTCACGACCTAGTTCTTGTAATAATTGTCTTGATACTCTTATAAGTTTATTTATTGTTTCTACCATATGAACAGGAATTCTTATAGTTCTTGCTTGGTCTGCAATAGCTCTTGTTATTGCCTGTCTAATCCACCATGTAGCATAAGTACTAAATTTATATCCTTTTCTATAATCAAACTTTTCTACTGCTTTTATAAGTCCTAAATTTCCCTCTTGAATAAGGTCAAGAAATAGCATTCCACGTCCTACATATCTTTTAGCTATACTTACAACAAGTCTTAAGTTAGCTTCTGCTAGTTTCTTTTTCGCATACATATCTCCATCTTCTATTCTCTGAGCAAGATCTATCTCTTCATCTGGAGATAAAAGAGGTACTTTTCCTATTTCTTTTAAATACATTCTAACAGGATCATCTATAGATATTCCTTCTGGTACTGAAAGATCTATTTCTTCTTCCTCTGTCTCTATCTCTTTCATGTCACCAACAACTTCGATATCCATTGATTCAAGAACACCATAAACTTTTTCTATTTGTTCTGGAGTTAATTCAACATTATCTAATTCATCCATTATTTCTTTATATGTTAAATTACCTTTTTTCTTTCCTTTATCGATAAGGTTTTTTATTATTTTCATTCTATCCTTACTATCTTTTACATCATTTTTGTTTGTAGTGTCTTTCTTTTTATTATCTGCCATTACACTTACCTCCTTTCACAATTGTTCATAGACATTATATTATTTTGAATAATCTCAAGTTCTTTAACAAGATTTAAAGATTCCTCAAATAATCCTTGAGCCTCATAGTACTTAATTTTTTTCATAATTTCTTCCTTCGACTCCTCTAGTTTGAATTTTTTTATCTCTTTTATATAAGCATCCACAAGTTCTTTACAATCTACATCATCGTCTAATTGTACTTGCTGTATTTTTATCCATTCTCTAGAACTTCCTACATCATCACATTTCATTTCTATAGATTTATATATATTTTTTAAGTTATCTATATTTTCACTGACTTCTTGTTTTATTAACTTAAATATCTTTTTATGACTGTCTATTATAAAATCTTCTTCACTAATTGTATCTATTACATACCCATAGTTATCTATATTTGATGTCATAATTTTTATTAAGTTTCGTTGCGTCTTCATGTAAGCAGGCTCTATATATAATTTTTGTCCAAAATTATCTTTAGTATACCTTTGTTGAGATTTAGGGTAATTTTTACTAGTATTTGAATTTAATAAGTCGTAAATTGCTTGTTCTTTAAGTCTCGTTTCTTGTGACAATTTTCTTATATAAATATCTTTCTCTATAGGATTTAATTTATTAATAATTTTACAAGCATTATTTACATATTTCATAAGCATTTCTTCATTAGTAATATCAAGACCATATTTAGCCATCTTAATCTCATAATCAACTAAAGGTAATGCGTCATCTATAAGCTTCATGAAAGCATCTTTACCATGATTTTTAATAAACTCATCAGGATCTTTACCATCTGGTATATCTAATACTTTAAGGTCAAATCCTTGTTTTTTTAGTATTTTTAATCCTCTCATAGTAGCATTTTGTCCTGCAAAATCTGCATCATATGATACTATAATTTTATCGGCATATCTTTTTAAAAGCTTCGCTTGATCATATGTAAGTGCTGTACCTAAAGATGCAACTACGTTAGTAATTCCATATTGATATAAAGATATGCAATCCATATAGCCTTCAACAATAATTATGGTTCTATTATTATCTTTTATAGCAAAATTAAGACCATATAGATTCGTTCCTTTTTTGAATATGTCGGTTTCCGGAGAATTTAAATATTTGGGTTTTGAATCATCTAAAACTCTTCCACCAAAACCAATAACTCTCCCTTTATAGTCAAATACAGGAAATATAACTCTATTTCTAAACCTATCATATAAAGAATTGTTTTTTCCTTTTATAATTAATCCTGCATTTAATAAATCTAATTCTGTATACCCTTTCTTTTTTAAAAAATTCATTATATTATGCCATCCTGAAGGTGCATATCCAAGACCAAACCTTCTTAAAGTTTTATTGAGTATACCTCTTTTTTTAAAGTAATCAGTAGCTTCTTTATTTGTTTGTAAATTTCTAAAATAATATCTTGCTGCTTCAACATTTATTTTATATAGCTTATCATTTTTATTTTTATGAATTTTATTTTTTTCATCATTTTCTTCTATATGTATGTTAACTTTATCACCAAGATATTTTACAGCTTCAATAAAAGATAAATTTTTACTTTTCATTACAAAAGTAAAAACATTTCCAGCTTCTCCACATCCAAAGCATTTATATATTTGTTTATCTTCTGATACACTAAAAGAAGGTGTTTTTTCATTGTGAAATGGACAAAGCCCTATAAGATTCCTTCCTGTTCTTTTGAGTTTAACACTTTCAGAAATAACATCTACGATATTATTTTGTTCTTTAATCTTTTCAATTATTTCTTCACTTATCAATCAAGCATACCACCCATTTATTATTTTTACGCCAACTTTATATGTATTCGACAAAAAAAATAAGAATCCTTCTTTTAATTTAAAATTTCTTATTTACTTATATATATTCTTTATAAAATACAAATATCCTTCATTTTTTTTAATTTTCTTTAATTGTTATTTCTATATGTATTTTTCCATAACTTTCAATAATTATGCACAGTTTAATAATTCATGAATAATTATATATTTTCACCCAAATTGTTATATTTAATTATTTCTATATACTTATAAAAAATCCTTTTTAGTATTTATAATGTATATTTTAACTACTTGTATAATATGTTTATAGTAAGACTTTTCTTAAGGAGTGTTACTATGGCTGAACCAGCTAAATTATATAATAATAGCATATTTTCAGAAGAAAATATACAAAAATTTATACTTCCTCATTACAATTTAGAAAATGCAGAAGTTACAGCTATAAAGTTTAAAGATACAGATAAACAAAGAGCTGTATATAGAATAACTACAGATAACCGAGAGTACTGCCTAAAGAAAGTTTATTTTGGGAAAAAAGACTTACTTTTTGTTTACTCAGCCATAGAATGGCTATACAGGCATGAAATAAATGTTCCTACTCTATTACCAAATAATACACATGGAAGATTTGTTGAATATAATGATATGTTATTTATTTTAACTCCTTGGATTGATGGAGTTAAATGTGAATATAACTATAATGAACATATAACTAAAGCCTGTAGTAATCTTGCAAATATCCATAAAGAATCCTTTAATTTTTTCCCAATTCCCGGAAGTACTTATCGAAAAGGATGTAATAACTTATTTAAGTCTATAAATAAACATTTTGAAAACCTAATGATAAACTCAAATTACGCTTTTAAATATGGAGATTATTTTTCTAAAGCATTTTTAAATAAGTTTCAAGATGCCATGTATCTCGCTAAAATCTCTAGTGAAACTTTAGCTGATATTAATTTTTCTAATTTGACAGCATCTCTTTGTCATATGGACTATGTCAACAAAAATTTAATTTTCGACAAAGATGATAACCTTTGGATTATAGATCTTGATAAATGTAGAATTGACTATTGCATACATGATCTGGCTTATTTCTTTAGAAGACTTTTAAGACGCTATGAAACTAATTGGGATTTAGATACACTATTACTTTGTTTAAACTCATACGAAAAAATTCTTCCATTGAATTTAGATGAATATAAGTATTTATTAGGATATTTATCTTTTCCTCAAAAATATTGGAAACTATCTAGGGATTATTATAAGAACATAAAAAAATGTAACAAAAAAACTTTTGTAAATATGCTTTCTAAATCTGTTAAAAATTTCGATAATCAAATAAAATTTTCACAAGATTTTTCTATGTATATTAATAAAAAATTTAATTTAAAAACATACTAAATAAAAAGGTCACGGATAAAATCCGCGACTTTTTTATTTAATAACTTATTAATTTTCCTCACCTAGTTTAAGGAACAAACGCGTTATATTAGTTTTAGAGAGTTTACCTATAACCTTAACTTTGTCGCCTTCTTCATTAGGTAATTTTTCAATTACCGGAAGACTATCAACTTCTCTTTCAATAATTTTCTTTGCAGCCGAGTAGACACACTCATCTTTTTCTACACATACTATATTCGGCATTCTAGTCATTATTATTCCTAATGGAACTTTATTTATATCAGTTCCCCCTATAGCTATCTTCAAGAAATCTTTTCTTGAAACTGCTCCTACAAGGTATCCATCATTTTCTACAAATATAGTCCCAACATCATTTAAAAATAAATTTATTATAGCATTATATACTGTAGTTTCTTCGTCTAATGTAATAGGTTTTGACATTATATCTTGAACTTTTATTTTTCTTATATACTCCAAAACTACACTTGAAGTTGATTTATTTGAATATATATATCCTACTTTGGGTTTAGCTTCTAATATTCCAATCATAGTTAATATCGCAAGATCAGGTCTTAAAGCTGCCCTTGTAACTCCTATTTTTTTAGCTAACTTTTCACTTGTTATAGGTTGACCTTCTTTAACTAACTGAATAATTTCTTTTTGTCTAGCCGATAAATTGATAGTTTTCGACCCCCTTTGTTATATTACAATTATATTATATCATATAATAGATGAATTAATATATCACTTTTTCCATTTATGTATTTTTTATATATCAAATATATCTATAACATACTCTTATTAGTATATCGCAGATATATTTTTTTACATATTATACTATGTTATTCAATCAAATATTTTAAAATTGTTCTATATGCCTATATATTATACAAAAGAAAAAACGACAGTATTATCTGTCGTTTTTATTTTCTTCACTATCCTTATCATCAACTTCTTCAAACTTAACAGTATACTTATATATGTTTTTATCATCGTATGATGTATTAGATGTACTATTATTATCTTTATCAAACTTTCCTTTTACATCGGACGCCATATATCCTACTTTTTCTTTTACATCATCTGTAATATCATTTACTTTATCTTTAACATCTTTTGCAGTATCTTTTATTATCTTATTAACAACTTCTACTGAACCATCATCTTTTACTATTTCAACTGTTACTTTAGTTACAACTGCACCTACAACTCCTAAAATAATAACTAGAGGATACATTGCTGCAATAACTCCTGCTGCAACTCCTGCATTAACAGGAATATCCACAATTACTTTTTCATCTTTTTTAACTCTTATTCTATTTACATTTCCCTTTTTAGCAATATCTTTTATCCACTTCATGAAATCTTCTTTTGTACTATATATATCTTCCTTTATACTGCTTTTATTTTCTTCTATAGTATTTTCAAGATATATCAATGAATCTACAACATTGCCATCACATTTTTCTAAGGCCTCTTTTGCTTCAGTATAGCTAACTCCAGTTCTTTCTCTTAAGATATCAATCTTTTCTAGAGTAATATCACTCACTTTACTCACTCCTTTTTAAATAATTAAATATTTCTAAGCTTTTAGGTTTTTTTGAATAACTTTGTGATATAAACATATCTAAGACTTTATATATCTCTCCTTTAACTTCATTGCTCACCGAAATTATATGTGCATTTTCTATTGATGTTTTATATAAAAACTTTAGCACAGCATAGGCTCCGTAGCTAATATTCAGACCATTATTCCTAGTACAATCGCTACAAACTCCTCCATAATATTGTATGCTTAAATAATTAGATTTATTTATCTTTTTACCACATATACAACATTTTTCAAAGCCAAATCCATAGCCTGTAGCATTTAATAATTTTAGTTCAAATGTTCTAGCTAAAATTTCTAGGTCCATTGCTTTATTTTTAATAAAATAAAAGCTTTTGATAAAGTCTTTAAAAAGTTCTCTATTACTTTCTTCTTGCTCTAAAGCAATTAATATAAGTTCACAAAAGTATGATCCGTATGTAATTGTATCCATGTCTTTTAATAAATCTTGAAAAGAGTCTATAATATCAATTTCATTTATATTATATAGACTCTTTCCCCTAAATAATACGTATTCTCCAAAACAAAATGTCTGGGTAGAAGACATGAATTTACTCTTATTTTTTTTTGCACCTTTTGCTATAGCACAAACTTTTCCGATTTTTTCTGTAAAAAGCCATACTAATTTATCATTTTCTTTATAGTCTTGTGTTTTTAACACTATGGCTTTTGTTTTAAAAATTGACAGAAAATCATCTCCTACGTAATATTATATCCTATATTTTATTCTTTATATCCTAATTCTTTTAGCATGAAGTTACTATCTCTCCACTCTTTTTTAACTCTAACCCACACTTTTAAATTAACTTTAGCATCTAAGAACTTTGAAATATCTTGTCTTGCATAAGTTCCTATTCTCTTTAGCATTTGACCACCTTTTCCAATTACTATTCCTTTATGTGAATCCTTTTCACAAAGTAGATTTGCATCTATATGATATGTTCCATTTTTAGCTTGGTTCATTGAAATAATTTCAACAGCTATACCATGTGGAACTTCCTCTGATAATAATTTTAATGCTTTTTCTCTTATTATCTCTGAAACTACAAATCTTTCTTGTACATCTGTTATCATATCATCTGGATAGTATTTTGGTCCTTTTGGCATATATTTAATCATTAAATTTAATAGTGTATCTACATTTTTATTTTTTTGAGCAGATATAGGTATTATCTCTTTAAACTCCATATATTCAGAGTATTTTTTTAAAGTTTCAGCTACTAATTCAGGTGGATTTTCATCTATTTTATTTACAATTAGAAACACTGGTTTCTTTGAATTTTTTATATTTTCTAGTATTAATTCATCTCCCTTACCAATTTCACTTTGTGGAGTTGTTATAAATACTATTAAGTCTACTTCATCTTTTGAACTTTGCGCTGCTTTTACCATATACTCACCAAGTTTATGTCTTGGTTTATGAATTCCTGGAGTATCTAAAAAAACTAACTGGTATTCATCTTTTGTTAATATTGCACGAATATTATTTCTTGTAGTTTGTGGTCTACAAGATACTATAGATAACTTCTCCCCTAATATTTCATTAATAAGTGTAGATTTCCCAACGTTTGGTCTTCCTATAATTGATATAAATCCTGATTTAAACATGTAACCTCCTATTTTAATAAGTCTTCTTTAGTAAATGCTCCTGGGAATAAGTCTTCTAGCTTTTGTATTTTATAATCATCTTCATTTTTCACAAGAATTATATCTGTATTTTCATCACTAAATTCACTTATTACCTGTCTACAAATTCCACATGGTGTAGTATAAGTAGCTAAGTCACCTACTAAAGCGATAGCTTTTAATTTTTTATTTCCTTGTGCTACTGCTGAAAAAATAGCAGTTCTTTCAGCACAGTTAGTAGCTCCATAAGAAGCATTTTCTATATTACATCCTCCATATATTTTACCGTCATCCATTATAACTGCTGCACCTACTTTAAAATTTGAATAAGGAGAATATGCATTCTCTCTATATTTTAAAGCTTCTTTTATTAATTGTTTATAATCCATTTTAGTACCCCCTAATGTAATATAATTTATGTCTTATACAATATTAGTATTTAAATTATATCATGTATTAATGAAATTTGAAAATTTTTAATTTTTTTCTCTAATAAAATAGTTTAAATATTAATAAAGTTATAGATGTACCAAAAATTGCTCCTGCTATTACCTCAATAATTGAATGAACTTTTGAGTCAACTCTACTTTGAGCAATTAATGTTGCCATTAAATAACTTAAAATTATTGCTGTAGGCTCTTCTGTAAGAACTGCTATTATAGTTGCTATAGAAAATCCAAGAGCACTGTGCCCACTTGGCATACCTCCTTTTAAAGGAGTTCCCTCCCCAAAAATTGCTTTTGCAATTACTGTAGCTAGAGATACTATTACTAGTACTAAAAAAATCATATATGGATCAGAATTTTTTATTTTTTTTATAACTGTAAATGCAAGTGGTCTTAATCTATCCCAAAATATAATATATCCAACTAATACTGCATTTATAGCTGTAATAAGCACAGCACCTGCTGAAACATTTTTTGCTATTTTAGCTAAAGGATGATAATAATTTGTCGTAGCATCTATGGCAAATTCTATTGCTGTATTAATCATCTCTCCTGCTAAAACCATGGTTATAGTTATAGTAAGAATTAAAAGCTCAATTCTTGTTAAATCATAAAAAAAACATGCACTTAAAACAAGTAATGTAGCTATTGAATGTATTTTCATATTTCTTTGAGTTCTTACTGAATATATGATACCTTCAATAGCATAATTAAAACTGTCCATAAACTTTTTTACTCTTTTTATTAAAAACACCATCCTCTTTTTTATTAATTATATATAATATCCCCTTATAAAACATTGACATGCAATTTTATTAAACTGCATGTCAATTTTCTAATCATTATCCATATAATTATCTTGTAATGCTAAACTTTTCTAATATTTCTTCTTCTCTTTTTCTCATTCTAACCTTATCTTCCTCTTCCATATGATCATATCCTAGAAGATGAAGTACAGAGTGAACTGTAAGATAACAAACCTCTCTTAAAAATGAATGTCCAAAGTCCTTACTTTGCTCTTCTGCTCTTTCCAATGATAATACTATATCACCTAAAACAAGCTCTCCTTCATCTAAATATGAAGCATCGAACTCATAATCTTTATAAGTCTCTATATATATTTTACCTTCTGGATAATCTAACATTGGAAAAGATAATACATCAGTAACTTGATCAATATCTCTAGTTTCTTTATTAATCTCTTTTATAGTACTATTATCAATAAATATAACACTTACTTCCGTATTTACCTTTACCTCTTCTTCCTTTAAGGTATAAGTAATAATTTCTTTTATAGTTTCTAAAATTTTCTCATCAATATTAATTTTATCTTGTCTATTATCAATATATATCATTTTTATTCTCCTTTGATTTTCCAACTATTTTTCTGTAGGATATTCAATTCTTTGATGATAAATTCCAGATAAAGTTTTCAAGAAAGATTTTCTTATTTTTTCTAAATCTTTTAATGTTAAATCACAATTGTCTAATTGTCCTTCATTAAGTCTTGCCTTTATAATATTATTTACCATCTCTTCAATTTTTCCTTTTGTTGGTTCACTTATAGATCTAACTGCTGCCTCTACACTGTCCGCTAACATCAAAATTGCTACCTCTTTACTTTCAGGTATAGGTCCTTGGTATCTAAAATCTTCTTCTTTTACTTCCTCTGGTTTTTCACTATTATTTTTGGCAGTTATATAAAAGTATTTTACAAGAGATGTACCATGATGTTGTTCTATAGCATCTTTTATAACCTGTGGCAATTTATATTCTTTTGCAATTTCTACTCCATCCTTTACATGAGATGTTATTATAAGCGTACTTAAATTAGGATTTATTTTATCATGAGGATTTTCCGACCCTAATTGATTTTCCTTAAAAAACATTGGTCTTTTTATTTTACCAATATCATGATAATATGCAGAAACTCTAGCAAGCACTGGATTTCCACCTACTTGTTCTGCAGCAACTTCAGCTAAATTAGCTACAAGCACACTGTGATGATATGTACCTGGTGCTTCTAAAAGCAATCTCTTTTGAACAGGATGATTAGGATTTGATATTTCTAACAGTTTAATGGTTGTAACTATATCAAAGGTACTTTCAAAAAACGGCAAAAATCCAACGGTAAGTATAGCCGATGTTACACTTCCTATGAAAGAAAATCCTGACTTTTTTAATACTTCTAATACATTATTACTTAATAAAAATCCCACAGTTAAAGTTAATACAACACTCATTGCACCAATAAATATAGATACATACAATATATCATTTCTTTGTTGTAATTTTTTGAGAGCCATTGCTCCTAAAATACCATTTAAAATAGCAAGTAGTGTAATTTCTATATTAAATTGAACTGCCGCACTTATTAAAATGCAATTAAATACGTTATATGTCATTGAAACTTTGTAATTAATCAAAAGTGTAAATAGCATCGGAACACATGCTAACGGTATTAAAAATGGTGAAATTATAGCAAGCGTTCTAGCTAAAAGTACCGATATACATGTTAACATACTTAACAGAATTAGTTTTTTATAATCATTAAAAATCTTTTTATAATACCTATATATATAAAACCACTGCAAAAATATAATGAAAACTACTAATGCAACTATAGTTATATATATATTTATGTTATTATCATTGTCTAATAATCCTAAGTCCTTAAGTATTATAATATCTCGTTCTGTTACAGGCTCCCCCTCTTTAACTATAGTTTGACCTTTTTTTATTACAATAGGTTGAACCGATTTTCTAGCTTCTGCTTTTAGTTCATTTGTTTTAGAATCATCATAAAAGAAATTTGGTTTTATCATAATAGTACCAATTCTAATTCCTAAATCCCTTAAATTTCTGGATAGTTTAGAACTATTAAATTTTACGGCTACAGCATCTTGCGCCTTTTTAATATCTTCTTCATTTTCTTCTCTTATATCTAAATCTAAAACTTTATTCATTATACGTATTAAATTATCTTGTAACACCTTTAATTGTGATTTATCTAATTTAATTAATGCTTTTAGTTCTTCTTCTGATAAATTTATTTTTGTATCTACTTTTAACTGTTCTATCTTCTTAGAATCATCATTTCCAGCATCTAAATACTTATTTATTTGAAAAAATAAAGTATCTATTTCTTGTAACGTTTCTTTCTTTATTTCCACATTTTTATTATACTGGAGTGGAACAGCCTCTTCTTGTTGAACTTGTTTCTCCTTGGTTTTAAGTGTATCAGTAACTTCTTTAGGAGCTTTTATATCAGCTCTTGCTATATCTCCCTCTTTTAGATCATACTTTTGAGTAACTAGCGAAGTAATCAAAAGTATGGAGATAAAAATTATCGTCAAGATAAAAGTCAATATTTTTTTAGATTTGTTACTTTTCATGTTGATAATCATTTAATCTTATCACGTCCTTGAAATAAATATTTATCCTATGTTGCCTAAGTTATTGTTCTGTTTTCTCTTTTTCTTTATTATCATCTTCTTTAGATGGAGTATCCCCTATATTGCCTTCTATGCTTTGATCTTCAGCAATATTTTCTTCTACAACCAAGACAACCCTAACCTCATAATTATCTCCCTTTATATCTGAGTTCACTATCTTATCTACTATTTTAACAGATTTATCTAATTTTACAATTATATTTGAGAAAAGTTCATTAGCAGTTTTATCCACAACTTCCTTACTATCTTTCTTCTCTTCTTCTGTAATGACTTCAGAGTATATGTTTTGTTTTAATATAGAACCACCTTTATATATTTTATCATATGTTTTAAAATTATTCTTAGCTTTCTTTATATATAATTTTTTCCCAAAAAGCTCTAAGTAAACATCTTTATCCTCATTTCCCGTTTTCTTTTTTGTTATAGTCTTTATAGGAACCTTGTTCTTAGCTTCATAAAAGGTTCTAGCTATAACATCCGCAGCTGCATGAACTAAATAAGTACTATCTTCTTTACCTTGCTCTCCTTTTACAAGTATGTCTCCTTTTTTAACTATATCTCCTTCTTTTACAATCGCCGTACCTGCCGCACTATATATCCTTCTAATTTCCCCATCCTTACTAGCTACTATATTACATGGTATATCTTCTTTTGCAAGTGATGGTGGCTCTTGCCTTTCTGCTACACTTACATTTAATTTAACACCTTCCACTCTTACTCTAGCCCACATTATAGAAGGATTATCTTGTACTATTCTTTCTTCAATGTTATAAACATTAATTTTATCTTTTCTCATTCCAATGTTAATTCCATTATGCTTTAACTGATTTCTTATTTCATATGGAGTTACATTGTTTTCAGTAGTAACATTTACATTCCATACAAATCCTGATAGATAATATATTATACCTACAAAAATAGCAACTCCAATTACTAGTGTTTTTCTATTTTGGGTTTTGATTATCAAAAAAGAGAGTCCTTTTCTACCTAATATCTTTATCTTTGTGCCTGTTCTTTTTGCTATATCTCGTATAACTCCATAGTCTTTTAGACTTACCTCAAACGATATTGTAGTTATACTTTTTTTCTTTATGTTTTTTACACTGACTCCATTCTTCCATAGTAAATTTATAAACTTTTCTGGATGAAAAGTTTGAATCTCAAGAGTTATTATACCTCTTTTGTAATTTTGAAAATTAAATTTACTCATAGCACCTTCCCCTCATAACTTATACCTTTAAATTTACCTCCTAATATTACAGTACTTCCCCCTATAAATAATATTTCAAGATGACTTCCTTTAACAGATATAACTCCTACATTAGAATTTATTTTTATCTCATCTTCTTGAAACACTATTATACCTTTGTGATTTTCTATTGCAATTTCACTATCCCCAGTTATTACTATTTGAGGTATATCTAAAACCGCATCCATAGGTAAACCAATTTTTTGTGCAACATTTTCCTTAGCATTATTTATACTTTCTTTCAATTTATAATCTCCCCAAAATTTCTTTCATACTAATTTATGAATATTTCATCCAATAAATTACTAACTAACCTTAATATGTACATTTATTTGAAGCAAAAAAATAAAAAGAGTCCAGTTACACTGGACTCTAAATTTTAGCCTTTTAAGCCTCTATTTTAATTTAAGTTTTGTTTTACAATTGAGCTTACAAGTTTACCATCTGCACGTCCTTTTAATTTAACCATAGCAGCTGACATAACTTTTCCCATGTCCTTAGCACTACTTGCCCCTGTCTCACAAATAATTTGACGAACTATCTCAGCAATTTCATCTTCGGTCAACTGCTTAGGAAGGTACTCTAATAAAATCTCTATCTCAGATTTAGCCTCATCAACTAAATCCTGTCTATTTCCATTTTCAAAATCGACAAGAGCATCTCTTCTGCTTTTCACTTCCTTAGATAAAATTCCAATGATTTCTTCATCATCTAAAACTCTGTTATCAGTTTTTTCTACTTGCAAAATAGCGGCTTTTGCCATACTTAAAGTACTGGATCTAAACTTATCCCTATTTTTCATAGCGACTTTCCAGTCTTGTTGTAATTTTTCTTTAAGAGACATACTTGAGCTACCTTCTTTCAATAATTCTTATCTAACTTTTGACTTTCTTCTTCTTGCAGCTTCTGATTTTTTCTTTCTTTTTACGCTTGGTTTTTCATAGTGTTCTCTTTTTCTTACCTCAGATAGAACACCTGCTTTAGCACAAGATCTTTTAAATCTTTTTAATGCGCTTTCTAATGATTCATTATCTCTAACTTTAACTTCTGACATCGGTTATCCCTCCCTCCCTAGCAGTATTCACACCTAAGTAATTTGCAGTTACTGAGGGCAAAATAGCACAGTGGTAATTATACAACATTTTTTTACAACCTGTCAACTATTTTCAGTGCTTAACTTAAATTTCATTGTATCAGCCTGGAGGCCAAGCTAGGGTTTTTCCTCCTAGTATATGAAAATGAATATGTGGAACTTCTTGTCCTCCATCTTTACCACAATTCATAACTACTCTATATCCACTATCATAGATATTCATTTTTTTAGCAATATCTTTAATAACGCTTAATGCATGCGCCATTATATTTGCATTTTCCATAGATACTTCATTTAAACTTTTTATATGCTTCTTAGGTATTACGAGAACATGTACCGGTGCTGCTGGATTAATGTCTTCAAATCCTAACACTTGATCATCTTCATATACTTTTTTGCAAGGTATTTCACCTTTTACTATTTTGCAGAATATGCACTCTCCCATGTTTCTCACCTCCTTATCATTACTTCTTTATATATTCAACAAAAGCACTGAGTTTCCTTCTACTATTTAGTATAATTTTTATTATTATATTATTTCTCCAATAGTATACTCTTCTTTTGCTTCTATTAACTTAGTATTTAATATTTTTCCACTTATGTCTTCTCTAGATTTTGCTATAACTTTTATATAATTAGGAGTATATCCTTCATAATATTCTTGTTTATCACTACACTTTTGTTCATATAAGATTTCCATATCTTCACCTATGAACTTATTCATAAATTCTTTTTCATTTTTTTCGTTTAGTGCTAAAAGAACTTTACTTCTTTCTTCTTTTATGTTACCATCCACTTGATTTTCCATTTTTTCTGCTCTAGTACCAGTTCTCGGACTATACTTAAATATGTGCATTTTTGACAACTTAATTTCTTTCAAATAATTATAAGTTTCCTCAAACTCTTCCTTAGTTTCCCCAGGAAACCCTACTATTATGTCGGTAGTTATCGAAATATCTTTAACATATTTTCTAAGTAGCACTACTATATCTCTAAATTCTTCAGTAGTATATTTTCTATTCATTCTTTTTAGTGTAGAATTACATCCACTTTGTAATGAAAGATGAAAATGAGGACATAATTTTTTCAAACTTCCTATTTCTTTTATTATATCTTCATTAAAAAATTCTGGGCCAATAGAACCTATTCTTACTCTACTTATTCCTTCTATTTCATCTATAGCCTTAAGCACCTTTAGAAGATTCCAATCACCTTCTAAATCTACACCATAAGAAGATATATCTATTCCCGATAATATAACTTCCTTAAATCCATGTTCTGATAACTTTTTAACTTCATCAATTATTGTTTCTGGATTTTTACTACATACAGCACCCCTAGCAAAAGGTATTAAGCAGTAAGAACAAAAGTTATTACATCCATCTTGTATCTTCAAAAATGCTCTTGTTTTATCTTGATATTCTTCTATATTCAATTCTTCAAATTGCTTATTTTTAAGAACATCATTTACTTCTACTATTGTTTTACCTTCTTCTTTTGCTCTATTTACCCAGTATACAATATCACCTTTATTTCTTGTTCCTAAAATTACATCTACGTCACCAATTTTTCTAACTTTTTCAGGTGCTATCTGCGTATAACATCCAACAGCTGCAATTACAGACTCAGGATTTTTCCTTTTAGCTCTAGAAATCATCTGACGTGACTTTTTATCACTCATGTTGGTTACAGTGCAAGTATTTACAACATATACATCTGCAACTTCATCAAATTGAACTACTTCGTAACCACTTTTTATAAACTTTTCGGCCATAGCCTCAGATTCATATACATTTACTCTGCACCCTAATGTAGCAAAAGCAACTTTCATTAAACGCTTCCTCCTAAATCTCCTAGTTCATACATAAGCAAAGCAAGACATGTAAATCCTGCGGTCTCAGTTCTTAATATTCTTGGTCCTAATGTTACAATATGTGATCCCATTTTCTTTAAAGAAGTTATTTCTTCTTCTTCAAATCCACCTTCTGGTCCTATTACAATCGCAATCTTCTTAACTTCGCCTTTTAATCCCTTAGTCATTTGTTTTATTCCGTAATTTTCAGCATTCTCATATGGTACAACAATTAAATCCATATCCTTTAATTTATCTGTAAGTCCATCAAAATCTGTTATATCATTAACTACAGGTATCAATGTTCTCTTATTTTGTTTACATGCTTCAAAAGATATCCTATTCCATCTATCTAATTTTTTACTTTCTCTTTTAATATCATTTATAGATGATGATACTCTACTAGTTACAATTGGTGTTATTTCTTTAACTCCAAGTTCAGTACATTTTTGAGTTATTAAGTCCATTTTAGTAGATTTAGGTAGTCCTTGAAAAAGATAAACTTCTATTGGTGGCTCATTATTAACTTCTAATTCTTCTAGCAATTTTACTTCTACTTTAGTTTTATCTATATAATCTATTATTCCCAAAAATTCTCTACCATTGCAATTATTTATATTTACCTTTTCTCCTTCTTTAAGACGTAACACTTTATAAATGTGTTTTACATCTTCCCCCTCAATTACAGCTAAATCAGAAAAGATTTTATCTTCACTTATAAAAAACTTATGCACTTTTTAACTCTCCTTTTATGCTCTTGCAATTATACAGCACCATTCGCCATCTGTATTAATTTTTTCAATTTTGAATCCACATTCTTCAAGTTTTTCAATTACATCATCTTTTCTATCTAATATTATTCCCGAAGATATAAAATATCCTCCATCAACTACAAATTTTTTAACATCTTCAGCTAATATTTTTATTATATCTGCCAAAATATTTGCAACCACTATAGTAGCTTTTCCATTTACAACTTCCATTAAATTTCCATAAAGAATTTCAATATTATTTAAGTTGTTTAATTCTACATTTTCTTTAGCCGCATCTACCGCTACTGGATCAAGATCTACACCTACTACATGCTTTGCATTTAACTTGGCAGCAGCTATAGAAAGTATACCTGAACCTGTTCCAATATCAAACACAACAGAATCTTCTTTAACATATTCTTCTAAAGCTTTAACACAAAGTCTTGTAGTTTCATGTGTACCTGTACCAAATGCCATACCCGGGTCCAACTCTATTAAAATTTCGTTATCTTTTTTGCTATATTCTTCCCATGTAGGTTTAACAACTATTTCATTACCTATCTTTGTAGGTTTGTAATACTTCTTCCAATTGTTAGCCCAGTCTTGTTCATCAACTTTTCTAGCTGTAACTTTTCCTTCTCCTTTATCTAAACCGAATCTATCTAAATTTATTACACTATCTTTTATGTATTGAAAATAGTCATTAAATTTTTCATCATCTTTATAATAAGCTTTTATAACGGCTCCTTCTTTTACATTTAAGTCATCTAATTCTATCCAATCAAATAGATTATCATCACTATTTTCTCTTTCTTCTATGTCTTTAGAGTCTTCTATTGAAACTCCTTTAACCCCTGTATTATATAATATACCCGCAACAGCTTCTGAAGCCTCACTACTAGTTATAATTTGAACCTCAATCCATTCTTTATCCATTCTAAAGAATCTCTCCTTTTTCTCTTTTTTCGACTTATACATATTCTTTAATTATAAGCATATATATTTAAATTGTAAACTAAAAAACTCGTTCTCCCCTTAACACGAGAAGAACAAGTCTTTTTATTTAAAGCTTTTTTTTATCTTATCTACAAAAGTTTCTTTTTCTGTATCTGGCCCTATTTTTTCACCACTGGCTTCCATAAACGCAATTAAAGCTTCTTTTTGTTTTTCGTTTATATTTTTAGGAATATCAACAACAATTTTAACGTATTGATCTCCTCTACCATGACCATTTACTCTAGTAACACCTTTAGATTTTAATCTAAATACAGTTCCTGATTGAGTACCAGCCGGAACTTTGTATTTTACTTGACCATCTATAGTAGGAACTTTAAGTTCTGTTCCTAATACAGCTTTTCCAAAGCTTATGTGTTCTTGTATATATATATCAAAGCCTCTTCTTTCGAATACCTTATGTGAAGCTACTCTAATATTTAGATATAAATCTCCACTAGGTCCACCATTCTTTCCTGGTTCACCTTGTCCTCTTAGAGGTAATACATTTCCTGTATCAACTCCTGCTGGAATTTTAACTTTAATCTTTTTATTTTTTCTTACTGTACCTCTTCCATGACAAGTTGTACACGGTTCATCAATAGTCTTTCCGCTACCTCCACACTTATCACAAGTACTTGTACTTACAAAACTTCCAAGCGGAGTATTCCTTTGCGTTCTTACTTGACCGGAGCCTCCACATTTATCACAAGTTTTTGCACTTGTTCCTGGTTTAGCTCCAGTACCTGAGCAGGTATCACAGTTTTCATTTTTAGTTATAGATATCTCTTTTTCTACTCCAAAAACTGCTTCTTCAAAAGTTAGATTTATAGTGTATTCAAGATCTGCTCCTCTTTCTGGGCCATTTCTTCTTCTTTTTGAAGAAAATCCACCACCAAAGAATGAATCAAATATATCTTCAAATCCTCCCATACCAGAGAAATCAAATCCGCCACCACCAAATCCACCACCATTAAAATCAGTAGTTCCAAATTGATCATATTGAGCTTTCTTTTGTGGATCGGATAATACTTGATAAGCTTCATTTATATCTTTAAACTTTTCTTCTGCCTCTTTATCACCCTGATTTCTATCTGGGTGATACTTCATCGCAAGCTTTCTATAAGCCTTCTTTATTTCATCATCACTAGCACCTTTAGATAATCCAAGTACTGCATAAAAATCTTTATTAGCCATCCTTATTTACCACCACCTAATGCTGTATTTCCTAAGATAAATTAAGGGAAGGTTAATAAACCATCCCTTAACTATAAACTTATTTTAGTATACACAATTTATTTATCGTCTTCAACCTTAAAGTCTGCATCTACTACATTATCATCATTTTCTTTTTGTGCTTCTTGAGCGTTGCCACCCATATCAGCACCTTGAGCTCCTTGTTGAGCTTGTGCTTCAGCAGCTGATTCTTGATATAGTTTTGAAGATACTTTATAGAATTCTTCAGTTAATTCAGTTGTAGCTTTTTTAATAGCTTCTAAATCTTCTCCGTCTTTAACTTTCTTTAAAGCTTCTAATTTTTCTTCAACATTCTTCTTATCTTCAGCCTCCACCTTATCGCCAAGGTCTTTTAATGCTTTTTCAGTTTGATATAATGCTGAATCTGCATTATTTTTAATTTCTACTTCTTCTTTTCTCTTTTCATCTTCTGATGCAAATTGTTCTGCTTCTTTTACAGCCTTTTCTATTTCATCATCATTTAAGTTTGTTGAAGCTGTAATTGTAATATTAGCTTCTTTTCCTGTTCCCTTATCTTTTGCAGAAACATTTAAGATACCATTAGCATCTATATCAAAAGAAACTTCTATTTGAGGAATTCCTCTTGGTGCTGGTGCTATACCACTTAATTGGAATCTTCCAAGTGTCTTATTGTCAGCAGCCATTTTTCTTTCACCTTGAACTATATGAATATCAACTGAAGTTTGATTATCTGCTGCAGTTGAGAATATTTGGCTCTTTCTTGTAGGTATAGTTGTATTTCTTTCTATTAAAGGAGTTGCAACTCCTCCCATTGTTTCAATTCCAAGAGTAAGTGGAGTTACATCAAGAAGTAATATATCTTTAACTTCTCCTGTTAATACTCCTGCTTGAACTGCTGCACCCATAGCAACAACTTCATCTGGGTTAACTCCCTTAGATGGTTCTTTTCCAGTGAATTTTTTAACTGCTTCTTGAACTGCTGGAATTCTTGTAGAACCACCAACAAGCACTATTTTATCTATATCATTAATTGTAAGTTCAGCATCAGCTAATGCTTTTTTCATTGGTTCAATTGTAGCTTGAACTAAGTCAGCACTTATTTCTTCAAATTTAGCTCTTGTTAAATCCATATCTATGTGCTTTGGACCAGTAGCATCAGCAGTTATAAATGGTAAGTTAATATTTGTTTTAGTTGATGAAGATAATTCTATTTTTGCTTTTTCAGCAGCTTCTTTTAATCTTTGAAGAGCCATTTTATCATTTCTTAAATCAATTCCATTTTCAGCTTTGAATGTTTCAGCTATATAATCCATAATTTTTTGGTCAAAATCATCTCCACCTAATTTTGTATTACCATTTGTAGCTTTAACTTCAAATACACCGTCTCCAAGTTCTAATATAGATACGTCGAAAGTACCGCCACCTAAGTCATATACAAATATTTTGTGGCTTTTATCCATTTTATCAAGACCATATGCAAGAGATGCTGCTGTTGGTTCATTAATTATTCTCTTAACATCTAAGCCTGCTATTTTACCTGCATTTTTTGTCGCTTGTCTTTCACTATCATTAAAGTATGCTGGAACTGTAATAACTGCTTCTGTTACAGTTTCACCTAAATATGCTTCAGCATCTGCTTTTAATTTTTGAAGTATCATTGCTGATATTTCTTCTGGAGAATATTCTTTTCCATCAACATTTACTCTATAATTTGTTCCCATGTGTCTTTTTATTGAGATAATTGTTTTATCTGGGTTTGTAATTGCTTGTCTTTTTGCAACTTGACCTACAAGTCTTTCCCCGTCTTCTTTGAATGCTACTACTGAAGGAGTTGTTCTTGCTCCTTCTGCATTTGGTATAACTACTGGACTTCCACCTTCCATAACTGATACACATGAATTTGTAGTTCCTAAGTCAATTCCTATTACTTTTCCCATTATTATTTACCTCCTATATAAATAAGTTGTCTTCTTTCTTATAGTAATTACCTATTAATTGGCAACTTTCACCATGCTAAATCTTAAAACTTTATCTTTTCTTTTAAATCCTCTTTGAAATACTTCTACTACTTGATTTTTTTCGTAATTATCATCTTCTATATGCATTATAGCATTATGATAATTAGGATCAAATTCTCCTTCTGAAGGTAATTCTTCAATTTCTAATTTTTCAAAAGATCTTTCAAATTGTTTCATAGTCATTTCTATACCTTTTTTAAGATCTTCTTCACTACCTTCAGCCATCATAGCTCTTTCTAAGTTATCAAATACAGGTAGAATATGTTTTAGTACATCTGAACAAGAGTCATTATATATCTCTTTCTTCTCTCTTTCAGTTCTATTTCTGAAATTTTCATATTCTGAATTTATTCTTGAAAGTCTATCTTGTAGAGCTTTTAATTCATTTTGTAATTTTTTATTTTCTGATTTTAATTCTAAATTTTCATCTTTTAAAGATTTAATAACATTTTCTTCACTTTTCTCTTCATTAACTTCTTCAACTTTTTCAGAAACATCTTGAAATTTTTCATTACAACCTTCTGAACACTCATTTTCAGTTGTTTTTTCTTCTAATATTTCTTCATTTTCATCTTTAAATTTCTTTTCATTTTCATCTTTTATCATGCCCTCACCTCTACCTATCTTCATATATTTGCCCAATATTATCATTAAGTATTCTGATAAACTGTGTAAGTAATGATATAATTTTAGAATATTGCATTCTTGTAGGACCTATAACCCCTATAGTACCTAGTGTTTGTTCACCCAAAGTATAATTAGCAGAAAGTATGCTGCATTCTTGAGCATCCTTTATTAGGTTTTCCCTTCCTATGCTTATAGAGACCTTCATGCCATCTTTTGCAACATTCTCATCTCTAGTTAATAGTTTATCTAAGACTTTTTTATCATCCAATAGGGCTAAAAATTGTCTTGCTTTTTCTATATCATTATATTCTTGGTAATTAAATATATTAGTTGCTCCTTTATAATAGATTTTGCTATTATCGCACTTATTTAAAGCATCATATAAAGCAGTAATAATCGCATCAAATATATCTTCATATCCAATCAAACCACTCTTTAGTTCATTTATAACTTTTAAATTTATATCCTGTATTGTCAAATTATATAACTTATTATTAAGAAAATTAGAAAACTTCTGTAGCACATTGCTATCTATAGTTTTATTAACTCTTATTACATTATTATTTATCATGCCATTTTGTGTTATTATCACTGCAAGAATTGTATTAATATCTATTTGTAATAGTTTTATTAATTTAATAGAACTAGTTCTTACAGAAGTAGTTTTCACTATACAAGTTAAATTTGTAAGTTCAGATAATAATACTATAGACCTCTTAACTATTTCATCTACTTCATACAGTGCCTCAGTAATGAGTTGGCTTTTTATTTTTAATTCTTCTTCTGGTGTCAAACTTGATAATTTAATAAGTTTATCAACATAAAGTCTATACCCAATATCTGAAGGTTTTCTCCCTGATGAAGTATGTAATTGTTCTATAAGTCCCATTTCTTCTAAATCAGACATTTCATTTCTTATAGTCGCTGAACTTACTCCCAAATCATATTTTTTAGCTATGGTTCTAGAACCAACCGGCTCACCAGTGATGATATAATCTTGGATAATCGCTTGCAATATTCTAATCTTTCTTTCATCCATATTAAAATCCATTTTTAGTTCATCACCTCTTTTATTAGCACTCCCTCTCATTGAGTGCTAACGACTACGATTTAAACTTATCACTACACTATTTTTTTGTCAACATTGCATTATTTTAAAATTATATTCTTTTATGTGGATTTCCTTACTAAATAGTGATTATCTTTAAATTTCTCTTTTTTTCTTTCATTTATACACACATTTTATTAATCCAATATAAAATCACTCATAATATAGTTAGAAACTTCTACTCCTTTATCAGATAAAAACAAATATCCATTACGCTCAAGTAGTAATCCCTCTGTTTTATGTTTACATATAACATCACTATACAATTCATAAATTGATTTTTTGAATCTTTTATTAAATTCTTCTAGAGATATTCCTTTTATTTTTCGAAGTCCCATAAAAATAAATTCCTCTATATCACTTTTCAAAGAATTTTTTATTTTTTCTACAATTGGACTTTGATTGTTTTCTATAAGCTTTATATATTCTTCTATTTTATCCGAATTTCTATATCTATATCCTTCGCTATATGAATGTGCTGATACACCACATCCTATGTACTCATTAAGATTCCAATAAACCAAATTATGTCTACATTCTTTATTTTCTTTTGAAAAATTAGAAATTTCATATTGATTATATCCTTTTTCTTTTAAAAATTTTAACGTATACCAATACATTTTTCTTTCTAACTCTTCGCTAGGTAAATTAATCTTATCGTTTTCATATAAATTATAAAAAGGAGTACCTTCTTCAATAATTAAACTATAACAAGATAAGTGTTCCGGATTTAACTTTGTTATCTCATTTAAAGTTTCTTTCCATTCATCAAAACTTTGATTTGGAATTCCAAACATTAAATCTATATTAATGTTTTTAAATCCAACTTCTCTTGCCATCTTATAACTTTTCAAAAACTCTTCTCTTGTATGTATCCTTCCCAAAGCTTTAAGATGTTTATCTTGCCAAGCTTGAAGACCTATGCTTATTCTATTTACTCCCATAACCTTTAAAATTTTTAATTTTTCTTTATCAAATGTTTTAGGATTACTTTCTACAGTAAACTCTAAATCATCGCTCTTTTGTAATTTATCTATGCTTTTTTTTAATATATTCCATCCCTCTAAAGATAAATAGGTGGGAGTTCCCCCACCTATAAAAATTGTTTTTATTTTTTTATGTTTTATATTATCTATTTCTCTTGAAAGTGCTTTGGCATATGCTAACATCTGTGATTCTTTGCCACAATACGATGTAAAATCACAATACAAACACTTTTGCTTACAAAAGGGAATATGAATATATAATGAAATATCATTATACATACTTATTATCTCCATTTCAGTTAAAAATTAATCAACTTTTAATATTGACATAAATGCTTCTTGTGGTACTTCTACGCTACCAATTTGACGCATTCTTTTCTTACCTTCTTTTTGTTTTTCAAGAAGCTTCCTTTTTCTCGAAATATCTCCTCCATAACATTTTGCAAGAACGTCTTTTCTCATAGCTTTTACTGTTTCTCTTGCTATAATTTTTGCTCCTACAGCTGCTTGAATTGGAATTTCAAACATTTGTCTTGGAATAACTTCTTTTAGTTTTTCCGCAATAGCTCTACCTTTATTATATGCACTCTCTTCTGGAACTATCATTGATAGTGCATCTACTACATCACCATTTAACAACATATCTAATTTAACTAATTTAGATTGTTTGTATCCATTTAGTTCATAATCTAAAGATGCATATCCTTTAGTTTTTGACTTTAACATGTCAAAGAAATCATATATTATTTCATTTAATGGAATATAGTAATTTACAACAACTCTTGTAGTTTCTATATATTCCATGTCAATAAATGTTCCTCTTTTATTTTGACATAATTCCATAACGGCTCCCACATAATCTGACGGAGTTATTATTGATGCTTTAACAACTGGTTCTTCCATTTCTTCAATTTCAGTTGGATCTGGCATATTTGTAGGATTTGTTATCTGTATTTTTTCTCCATCTCTTTTGTAAATGTTATATATAACTGATGGAGCAGTGGTTATAATATCTAAATTAAATTCTCTTTCTATTCTTTCTTGAATTATTTCCATATGAAGCAGTCCTAAAAATCCACATCTAAAACCAAATCCTAACGCTATAGATGTTTCAGGCTCATAAGATAATGCAGCATCATTTAATTTTAATTTTTCTAACGCTTCTTTTAATTCTTCATATTTTGCTCCATCAACAGGGTAAATACCACTATACACCATCGGAATTGCCGGTCTATATCCTTCTAATGGTTCATCAGCTGGTCTTGAAGCCTCTGTTATAGTATCACCAACTGCTGCATCTCTTAAATTCTTTATTGATGCAGTTACATATCCTACATCTCCAGCTCTAAGTTCTTTCATAGGTAAAAAGTTTGGTGTAAATATACCTGTTTCCGTTACTTCGTATTCCTTATTTGTAGCCATAAATCTAATTTTAGTTCCAGGCTTAACTACACCATCCTTAACTCTTACATAACATACAACGCCTTTATAACTATCATAATAAGAATCAAATATTAATGCTTTTAAAGGTGCATCTTCATCGCCTTCTGGAGCTGGTACCTTTTCAACTATCGCCTCTAATACATCATTTATATTTAAGCCAGTTTTAGCCGAAACAAGTGGCGCATCATGTGCTTCTATTCCGATTATATCTTCTATTTCTTCTTTAACTTCATCAGGTCTTGCACTAGGTAAATCAATCTTATTTATAACAGGAACTATCTCAAGATCATGATCTAAAGCAAGATAACAATTTGCTAAAGTTTGAGCTTGTATGCCTTGAGTTGCATCTACTACTAGTATTGCTCCTTCGCATGCTGCTAAACTTCTTGACACCTCATAGTTAAAATCTACGTGTCCTGGAGTATCTATTAAATTTAATATGTACTCTTCACCATTATCTCTTTTGTAAACTAATCTTGCTGCTTGAGATTTTATGGTTATTCCTCTTTCTTTTTCAAGTTCCATCTTATCAAGTACCTGATTTTCCATTTCTCTTTGGGTTAAAGTACCTGTAGCCTCTAATAATCTATCAGCAAGAGTAGACTTGCCATGGTCAATATGTGCTACTATCGAAAAGTTTCTCGTACGTTTTTTTCTATCATTCTGCATGTATTTTACCCCCATTGCACATCATAAATCAAAATAAATTATATCACATAAACATTGATATATGTCAATAATAACTGTCTTAGTTATACCTTATGGTACTATATTTTTTATTTTTTTGCCAATTTCAAAAAAATTAAACTTTAAATTGGATAATTTATCCTTTGACTTTAATTTAAAATTTGATATAACATTGCGATTTATAAAAAACATATATTTATTTGTGTCTACTCTAAAATCAAATGGTTTATTCTCAAATAAAATTCTTATTTTAGGTATAGTAGTATCACTTTTAACATCATATTTTTGAGGATAACTTAGTACTTCTACCATATCATCTAAATCATAAGAATCTTTATTATTTTTACGCGTACTATTAGTATAGTTCATATCTTTTACTATACTTACATATATTTGTCTATTCAAATTAAGATTTACTTGAAACAATCCAACAATTATAACAAAACCAATTCCAATTAGTAAAATTTTATATCTTCTCATGAAAAAAGTACCTCCTTAACATTAAGGATGTACTTTTTTCTATAATTTTATTCAATTCTTTCCATTTATATATTCAGCAATTATTCTAGCCAAATATTTTGACGATGCTTTAGCTTCATCTAATGTGTTAAGATGAGAACCAACTTCTACTAAAATAGCATTATTACTAAGATCTTGACTATAGAAATTTTTTCCATAGTTATAATACCATGTACCTCTATTATAACTTTTACAAGTCTTATTTCCTGGATAAAGTTTATTTGAAATAGCTTTTAGCTTTTCAGCTACCTGAATGTTCTTATCGGAATGAGGATTTTTTCTTACCATGACGAATTCAAATCTAGCAACGCTTTCTCCATTTATACTCGTAGTTACTATGTCTTTAGGAACTGAATCTCTATGCAAATCTATTATTAACTTAAAATCACTGTATTTTTTAAGATATTTTTTCAAAGTTACTCTTGAATATTTATAAGCATTATTATAATCTACAACATCATGAACTGTATTATCATGAATTACATTTACTCCATATTTATCTAATTCCCTTTTTATTTCATCACCTACAGCTACAACACTTTTACTCTGGTCAGTAGTATTTTTTCCATAAGGTTCATAACTTTCACAAGTATGTGTATGATAAATAAGCACCTCTGGTTTAGATGGCATATTTTTCTTTAAGTCTGTACTAAATACAGGCGCTGTACTCATGTCTCCGTCTTTTTGCGATGTATTCTCTTCAACATATACTTGATCGTCATTTAAAGTAAACTCATTAAATATATGATCCGGATCCTTCTCTATAAAATTTTTATCATCTTCTAATTTTTTATATTCATCATTTGACCCTAAATAAGCAATTTCTCTTCCAAGTACACTTAATGAATTTTTACTATTCATGCCAATAATTTTCGCTAAAGACTTTTGAAACACTACATTTTCTTCTTTATTATTTTTCCCATTAATCATAGGTATAGTAGAGTTTAGTATGTTTGAATATACCTTATTTACGGGAGTTTTATATGTGAAACAAGTCTTTTTTATAATTGCAAATAATCCACTAAAAATAATAAGGGCAACAAATGCAAATATGCATACAGTTTTTATATTATATCCGTTATTTTTTTTTAATTTCACCCCAACCCCTCCTCTTATTTACTTTAATATATATGAGAAGTTGAATTAAAATATTCCTGTTTTTGTAAATTAATTCAAGTATTTATTTATATCTTCTAAGTCTAGTGCTGGTTGAAGTGATATATTTATTCCACCTGCGATGATTTTTGATAAGACATCAATAATCATATCAATTTCTTTTGGTGTTACAAACATCTCTCCTATATATGGATATAAAATTTCATTAAGTAATGATTGTTTTTCAACCTTATCTATAGAATTAAGCATCTTAAAAAATTCACTTCCCTTATTTGATTGATTTATAAATGCATCTATAGCTAAGTCTATTGAATCATTTGCTAAAGTCACAGCATGAACTACAGTTGGAACCCCTATAGCTATAACTGGTACTCCAAGTGTTTTTTCACTAATTTCCATTCTCTTATTTCCTATACCTGATCCTGGAGATATTCCTGTATTACCAATTTGAATTGTTTTATTTACTCTTTCAGTACTTCTAGATGCTAATGCATCAATACATATAATTAAATTAGGTTTTATTTTATCTACAACTGCTTTTATTATTTCACCAGTTTCAATTCCTGTAATTCCCAACACTCCCGGAGATAATGCACATACAGGTCTTATATTTTCATCTATTTTATCTGGTACAAGTTCTCTTAAATGTCTAGTTATCATTAATTTTGAGATTACTTTAGGTCCTAAAGCATCTGGAGTTACATTCCAGTTACCTAAACCTACTACAAGTGTAGTCATACTTTTATCTATATTTATCATACTAGATAGTGTATTTGCAAATACTTTACTTACATCATCCATTATATCTTTATCATAGTTTACAAATTCGGGTAACTCCAATGTTATATATCTTCCAATTGGTTTCCCCATACTTTTTTCCCCATTTTCATCTAATATTCTGACATCAGTTACTTTGACACCTGATTCAAAATCTTCATTAAATTCTACCCCTTGTATGCTTTTCCCATTTTCCTCTTCATAAATTTCTTTAGCTTCTACCGCTAAATCTGTTCTTATATTCTTCATATCATGCCCTCCTTTTTTAAACTATATTACCCCTATTTTGTCCTAATAACATTTTAATAATTCGTAAATAATTAGAAATTTCTACTTGAAGTGGCTTTTAAATAATGCTATAATATCATGTGTTGAGTAAGGCAATCGTATAAAGATTCCCCGAAGCTGCTTAACCCTACTATCATTACAAGGGGGTGAAAATGGAATGGCAAATATTAAATCAGCTAAGAAAAGAATTAAAGTTATCGAAACTAAAACACTTAGAAATAAAATGATTAAGTCAGCTTTAAAGACTAAAATAAAGAACTTTGAAGTTGCTGTTGCTAATAATGATTTAAATGAGGCTAAATCTGCTTACACTACAGTTGTTAAAGCTTTAGATATGGCTGCAGCTAAAGGAATTCTACATAAAAACAAAGCTGCAAGAAAAAAATCAAGATTAGCTTCAAAATTAAGTGCACTAAACGCTTAATAAATAAACCGGTGATTTCACCGGTTTTTTGTTATACTTTTATTAAACAATTACTGTATTTATTATTAGTAATTCTAATTCAGTTTTTTGATTTATAGATGAACTTTTTAAAGTCTTTTCAGTATGCATACATAATTTAAATATTTTCTCAAGTTGATTTATAGAAAACTTTTTACTTTGTCCCATCATTTTTTCACATATAAACGGATGTAACCTTAATTCCTTTGCTATTTCATCTTTGTTCATACCCTTTTCCATACTAAGTTTAATATCAAATATAAGTTTAAATTGTCTTTGAATCATTCTAAGTATTCCAGTTACAGACTCACCCTTAAATACTAATTCATTTAAAATATCCAATGAATTTTGAGGCTTTTTTTGTGATACAAAGTCTACTAAGTTAAAAATATCATTATCATTTTTCCCAACTATAAGATCATTTATATCTTTTGTAGTTATCTCTCTATCTATAGTATAACAACATAACTTTTCTACCTCATTTTCGATTATATCCATATTATTTTCAACTGTATTACAAAATAAAGCTAAATCTGATCTTGTTATATTCTTATTTTTTCTTTTAAAAATCTCTGCTACTTTTTTTTGAAGTGCCATACCTTTTAATTTAGAGAATTTTACAACGGTAGCATTCTTATCTATTTTTTTTAACTTAGAACTTTCCTTCTCTCTGTCATTTTCAAAAATATAATACATTATCAAAACGCAATCTTGAGGAAGGTCTTTTATGTACTTTTTTAAACCATTAAAAACTTTTTCTGCACTTTTATCTACTTTATCTCTTAAGAAATTAGCTCTATATATAACTACAACCCTTTTTTCACTCATTAAAGGTAAAGTTTCACAAGCATTTATTATGCTCTCCATCTCTACTACCATACCATCTAATTGAACATAATTTAACTCTAAGAAGTCCTTATTTACAACTTCATTTATTATTTTATCTATATTACTCTTTATGCTTTGTTCGTCACTTCCACAAAACACATAAAAATTATCTATTTCACCTTTACTTAATTTATTTTCTAAAGCAAATGAATCCAACAACGTTTTTTCCCCCATCTTAATTTAAAATACTATACAATGCTATATGTTAAAACAAGACACATAACAAAAATAGGAAAATATATTATTCTTTTATACCCATGTTTGTAAAGTATATATGTTATAAAAATACTTAAAATAGATACTTCATAAAAATAATTATATTGTACCACATTCGGAGTTATTTTTAAAAGCAAATACGTTCCACCATCAATAACCGTCAATAACGAATATAACACCTTGGAGAGCATATTAAATGCTGTATCACTATTAAAAAATATAACTGCTATATTGCCTATTAATATTACTATAGAATAAATTGGAACTAAAATTAAATTCCCAAGAATAAAAAACATACTTATATTGTTTAAAGTTCCCATGGCATAAGGCATAGAAAACACTTGAGCACTAAGAGTCATACTTAATCCCTCATTAATTTTCGTTGGAAGTTTGTACAAAACTCTTTTAATTTTTTTATTATACAATATAATTCCTAATGTAGCCAAAAAAGAAAGATTAAATCCTATATCCATTGTATAATAAGGTTTCATTATAAGTAATATTATAGCCGCTAAACTGAGTGCTGACAAACTATCATAATTTTTGTACACAACCTTAGAAAATTTTAAAACAACTATCATAATATAAGCCCTAATAGTAGCTGCTTTTGCACCAGTAAATATCATATACACAAAAGACACAATTAAAGCTATTTTAATTCCAAAAATACTCTCTAAAATCTTATATACTAATGCTATATGTAAGCCTGACACACTAACTATATGAGATATTCCAAGTCTACTTATTTCATTTTTAGTATCTAAAGATAAGTATTTAGTATCTCCATAGCAACAAGCCATAATAATTGATGATTTCTTTATCCCTAATAATTTATTATATTTCTTATAAAGCTTATCTCTAAAAATATATAAATTTTCTATAAAATCTGTCTTTATCCTTTTATAATCATTAACCTTATATTCGCCTATTATTCCTCTACTATAATCTTTATTGTCACTAAATTTTCCACTTACAATTAATCTATTTCCTTCTTTTACGTTTTTAAATTTGCCTAATAACATAACCTTTCTTCCTTTGTAATTTCCTATATAAACTCCCTTTTTCTTTTGAATTATTCTAACAGAATTTTTATTAGTGTCTAATGTGATATTAAAATATGTATAAAAACTCAAACACCCAACTAGAAAAAAACTTATAATTAATATAAATGATTTTATATCTGTAGCCAAAAATAAAATGATAAAAAATAACATAACTAAACTTATAGCCATTATAACGCTATTTTCTAAAATCATTAAACTAATACAAGCTATGTATACAGATAATGCATAATAAATCAAAGGTCTTTCCACTTCATTACAACCTTCCTCATATTTATTGAGACTAATTTATCCATAAAATTACCCTCATATACTAATTTATCCAAATATATGAGGGTATAATCATTATCTATATATTCTATTTTGAATTATCATCTAGTTCTTTTATAAAGTTTATTAAAGGAATTTGAACTAATATTATTCCTATCATTATTTTTGAGTTCACAAACATTTCTTTTAAGATTTCAACACAATTTCCTGTGAATATTTGTACAAACAATATATAAAATATTATATTTAGTACTAATAATATACTAGCTATTCTATTTTTAAATACATTTTTATATTTTATAAAATAAAAACCAAACAATATTGAACTTAAATTTAACACTGTAAATATACTTATATTAGCTAAAGTTATGTTTACATTTTTATTAAAATTATACACTCCTATACATGCCATTACCACAAATATTATATAAAACATTATTCCTGAAGAAAATTTATCAAATATAGTTTTGTCTATATTTACCTTTTCATAATTTTTTCCTTCTATATTCTTAGTTTCACTATATATAATAAGAGAAGTTATTATCACTGTCACAAAATTAGTTAATGCTATTTCAGTAAAACTTATGGTTATCCCATTATTTAAAACAGATGAGCTTATAACTGAAAGAAACTCAATTATAGTTATTATTAAATTAAATAATATAATATTTTTTATATTTTTCAACAATTGTCTACTAACTTTTATTAAATCTAATATACCCTTAAAATCATTATCTTCTACGTATATGTCTCCCAATTCTTTTGCTATATTAGTACAATTAAGTCCTGTAGCTATTCCTATATTAGAAACTTTGAAACTAGGTAAATCTGTAAATCTACTACCAGTAACAGCTAGTTTGTATCCTAGTTTTTTAAATTGATAGCATATCCTGCTTTTTATTTTAGAAGATATCTTTGAGTATATACCTACCTTCTCTACAAATTTTTCTAATTCATCATCATCCATATTATCTATTTCTACACCTGATAATACCATGTCATTTTTATTTAATATTTTCAAACTTTCTCCTATAGATTGAGCAGTAATTTTATTATCATCAGTTATAATTATTGGTTTTATTGCAAGAGATCTACAATATTCCATATAGTTTATTACATTTTCCTTACAAGGATTTTCAAATCCCATAAGTCCTACAAAAACTAAATTACTTTCTATGTTTTCATTGACACTAGGCTCATAATTAAAGTTTCTATAAGCAAATCCAACAACATATAATGATTCCTTTGCCAATGATAAATCAGTTTTTTTAATATCAATTATATCTTTAGGAGTTATCTCTACCTCAATACCATTTTTCATTATATGAGTGCATCTTTCTATTAATTTATCTACTGCACCTATGCTATTAGCTCTATATTTATCTTCTACTTTATTTAAAGTAGTTTTTATTTTTCTTTCATAGTCAAATGGTAATTGAAGAATTCTTTCTTGTTCTTGTTCTAAGATATTTTTATTAATAGAATTCTCTTTTCCATATAAAACAAGAGCTCTATCAATAAAATCTCCTTTTTTTATTTTTCCTTCAACATCTAGTCTTGAATCATTACACAAAACACCTATGCTTATAATTCTATCTATATTATGTTTATCTTCTTCATCCTCTTCCATTCTAGCTTCTAGTATATTTCCATTTGTATAAATCTTTTTAACAAATGCTCTTTCTTCTGTTATTGCACCTATCTTATTTGCAATAAAAACATCTGTACTAGATAATATCTCCATAGAAGAAAGTCCACCTAAATTTATACCTTTTCTTTTAGTTTTCTCATATATGATAAAAGAAATTAACATAATTATAATTATCACTTGTATTGGTACTATAATTAAATATCCCAAAGCTATAATTTTAGCATTCACAGATATGTTAACCTTTTCTAAAAAACTATATATTAAAATTCCAATAAAACTTATTATAAATATTGTTGAAAATGAATTTATTAATTTAACTATCTTTTCTTCCAAAAATTTTTTTTCTGACTTATCTTTAATTAGTTCCTTTGTAATATCTCCTATTTGAGTATTTTCTCCTACTTCTACTACTATAGCTTTTGCAGTTCCTTCTATTACAAAAGAAGATCTAAATGCCATGTTTCTCATTTCACTAGGTGATATTTCATTATCTTCTATTTTCGTTTCATATTTTTCTACTATACTGTTATCTCCCGTTATAGCTGATTCTTTTATTCTTAAATTATTACACTCAATTAATCTTAAATCAGCCGGAACAATATCTCCTTCTTCCAAGTAAACTATATCACCAACTACAAGTTCATCTGCATTTATAGATAAAGAACTTCCATTCCTAATAACTAATGCTTTATCGGGAGTTATTTTTCTAAGATAATTTAATCTATTTTCATTCTTATAATTCCTTAAAGAATAAATAGTAACACAAAACAAAATTATTATAAGCATAAATAAAGCCATTCCAATTTTTAATGCCATAAATAATAACACCGATGTTAAAATACCAGATATTGAATATAATTTTATTAACTGTCTCAAAAATAAAATAATAAAACTTTTACTATTTAAATTCAAAGTTTTATTATCCCCAAATTCTTCTCTATTTTCATTGACATTTTCCATAGAAAGTCCATGTGTCGTACTACTATTTAATTCTTTTACTACTTCATTCCAACTATAATTATACCAATCCTTCATATAGCACTACCTCATTTTTATTTATTAAAATATATATCATATTTAATTGTCGTTTAGGCATATTAAATCTTTAATAATAAAAATAATAGTGAACCTATATAGGCTCACTATTTCTAAATTAATATTTATCTTTCAAAAAAGTTTTTAGAGAAATATTTTCTTTCCCCATTATCATCTTCAATTAAGTATAGTACAACATTATTCATTGAAGGCTTAACTTCATATTGAGCTGGTATTTTAACACTTAATAAATCATATGCTTTACCTTTGGTTAAATTAACTACTACACCTAATTCTTCAAAAGTATTTTTCTTAAATACTACTTTTTTAATAGGATTAGGCTCTCTTGTAATTTCTTCCATAAGTTATTCTCCTTTTTCTTTAATTTCTCTTTTAAAATTTAACATACGTAGTATTATATCATTTTTAATAATTTAATTCAAAATTTAAATCATTATGGACTGAATTTTATCTAACTTCTATTTTATCTTTAAATTTTTCTAGTGTTTTATTTCCTATTCTATTGACCTTTGTTATATCCTCAACTGTATTAAATTCTCCATTCTTCCCTCTATAATCTATTATGTTATTAGCAGTAGTTTCTCCAACGCCAGGTAACTTCATAAGTTCTTCTTTAGTAGCAGTATTTATATTTATTTTCCCCTCTTTAGATGACATTGATGAATTTGTTTTATTATTTTTTTTATCATTATCTAAAGTATTTCCCTGTAAATTATTTTTATCATTTATAATTATACAATCCTCATCTTTTAACTTCATAGAACAATTTACACTCATTTTATCTGCCTTTTCTGTAAATCCACCTGCTTTTTTTACTAAATCATTAACTCTACTTCCATAATTCATTGTATATACATTAGGATTTTTAACTTCTCCCTTTATTTCAACAATTATTTTCTTTAAATTATCATTGTTATTATTTTTATTATCTTTTTTGTTGGAATTACTCTTATCTACTATAACTTCACTTTTTTGTTTATTATGAATTTTATTACTTTGAGAATATATCTCTTCATCGTTAAAATTCTTAGGTTTAGACAATATATATCCAACAACTAAAAATATTGTACATCCTACTATCATAACTATTGACCCTATAATTTTTTCTTTTTTATCCATGTACCTTCCTCCTAATTAATACCTAACCAATATTAATTAAAACAACTACTACTTAAATTATTACCACTAATATCTTTTTCATAACAATTCAAATTTATCCATTTATTTGATTATTTCTTTTGATATATACATTTTTTTTTGATATACTATTTCTATAAATAACAGGAGGTACACAATGCGTAAAATAATAACTTTCATATCAATTTTTATAATAGCATTTTGCATAAATGCACATAACACTAAAGCTATAGATACTCCTCCTACTGTATCAGCAGATGGCGTAGTATTAATGGATAAGAATACAGGACAGATTTTATATTCTAAAAACTTAGATACTCAATATCCTCCTGCATCTACCACAAAAATAATGACTGCACTTTTGACATTAGAAAATTGCAAACTCAATGATGTTGTCACAGTTGGGAAAAATGCTGTAAATGTAGATGGTAGTAAAGTTTACTTATTTGAAGGTGAAAAATTAACCGTAAAAGATTTATTATATGCTTTACTTTTACAATCAGCTAATGACTCTGCAGTTGCATTATCTGAACATATTGCAGGCTCTACAAAAGAATTTGTAAATCTTATGAATAAAAAAGCAAAAGAATTAGGTTGCAAAAACACTAACTTTGTAAATCCTCATGGATTATATAATGATAAACATAGAACTACAGCAAGAGACTTAGGATTAATCTTAAAAGAACTTAGTAAATATGAAGAGTTTAAACGAATTGCTACAACTTCTATGTACTATATAAATCCCACCAATAAAGAAACAAAAAAACGGCCTATATGGAACAAAGATAAATTGGTTCAAAAAAACTCTAAATGTTATTATGAGGGTTGTGAAGGCGGTAAAACAGGATATACTATTCAATCAAAGCACTCTTTTGTTGCCACTGCTACTCGTAACAATAAAAGCCTTATAGCAATTCTTCTTCATGATGCAAAACATACTTATTGGGATGATGTAATAAAGCTATTTGATTATGGTTTTAATAATTATACTAGAGAAATACTTTATACTAAGGATCAAACATTATGTAATTATAATGTAACTAATGATTTAAAGATTCCTATTTTAGCTAGTGAAGATTTTTATTATTTAAAGAGAAAAGATATAAAAGATGCTCCTAAACTTAAAATAAATGATAAATCTTTAGGTTTTAAATCTTTTAATAAAGGAGATATTATTTTAACAGGCAATATAATATATCAAAATCAAAATTTGGGAAAAGTTAGTTTAGCCAGCGGAGCAAATTATCCTTCTAATAAACTTCCAATAAAAGCACTATCTAAGCTTTCTGACAAACAAATAAAAGCACTAATGGTATGTATTCCATTACTAATAGTTTTAATTATCGGTATAATATTCTCAGTTAAAAAATCTAAAAATAATAATATAAATCATTAAAAAAGTCAGGTATTAACCTGACTTTTATTCTTCACTTAATTTCATTATTAAGTTTTTCATATCCTCTGGAAGACCACTTTCAAGTTTTAATATCTTTCCATCTTTAGGATGTGGAATTTGTAATTTATACGCATGAAGCGCCTGCCTATCTATATATTGAGGTTCTTCTTCTCCATATAATGAATCTCCATATATAGGATGACCTATACTACTCAAATGTACTCTTATTTGATGTGTTCTTCCTGTTTCCAATGTTAATTCAACTAAAGTTGCATTTTTATACTGTTCTACTACTTTAAATCTAGTAATACTTCTTTGACCTCTTTCATCTATAACTCTTTTTAACGTTCCTTCACCCACTCTATATATTGGCTTATCAATAACTCCACTATCTTCATTTAAATTTCCATGTACAATAGCTAAATATTTTTTTACAAAATCATCTTTCTGCATATCTCTAGAAAGCGCCATATGACTATAAGCATTTTTAGCTATAAGAACAAGCCCCGAAGTATCCATATCTAATCTATTTACAAGTCTTACTATACTATTCTCATTTTTATCATTAAAATAATATAAAACACCATTAGATAAAGTTCCGTTCAAATGTCTTTTAGTTGGATGAACAACTATACCCTTAGGTTTATTTACCACTATAATATCATCATCCTCATATATTATATCTAAATCCATTTTTTCAGGTATAATATCTTGTTCTTCCTTTCTATTTATTTGAAGCTCTACTATATCATCATTTTTTAACATATATGATAATCTTATATTTTCTCCATTTACCTTAATTCGTCCTTCTCTTGCAGCCTTTCTTGTAAATCTACTAGAACATTGGGCTACATTTTTCAAATAGTGACTTAATCTAATTTCTTCATCTTGAATTTCAACCTTTAATTTTATAATATTATCTTTGCTTTCCAAGTATTATTACAACCTCATTTCTTATAAATTATCATTAGCATTCTTATTTTTTATATTCTTGATTTTCTCCTAATATAACAGTTATATCAAATTCATTAGAGCCTTTACTACTCTTCTCAACTGTATCTATATCAAAATTATCTTTAATATTTTCTACATCTTTACTACTAATGCCTTTTCCTATTATAATTCTACTTTTATTAGAACTTTTTGTATTTCCAGTAGAAATATTTTTGTATCCTTTGGATTCTATATATTTTTTATAACTAGATGCAAGCCCTTGTTTTTTAGTACCATTCAATATTTGTATTTTAAAACTTTTACTTTTAACACTATTTGAATTATCATCGCTATTAACTGAATGTACATCTCTGAGCTTACTTAAAATTTCTCTATTCTGATTTTTATTATACACAAAATACGAACCTTTACCTATATATCTTGTACTTCCCTTTAACGTTTCTGTACTTATATTTTCTGCTGTCGCTAATGCATATCCATACTTAAGTATTTCATTTGAAGACATATTAGTTTCAATATACTTCGGTAGAGCCCTAAGTAAACTTGGTATTCTAAATACTATAAATGGACTTTTCATTTTTTCTGTTATTTTTGAAATAAATATATGTTGATTATCAATTCTTCCTAAATCTCCTGTTGCAAGTCCACTTCCATCATTATTTTTTCTCCACCTGAAAAATTCCTCAGCCTTTTTTCCATCTAAATGAACCTCTTCACCTTTTTTAAAATGAATATGTAGGTTCTGTACATTATCATCATAGTTCATATTATTTTCTATCTTAACATCCACTCCACCTATTGCATCTACAACTTCCCTAAAACCTTCATAATTTATTTTGCCATAATAATCTATGTCTACATCTAAAAGTTTTTTAACTGCGTCTATAGCACCTTCCACTCCACCTGTTGCATGTGCCGCATTTATCTTAGAATTTCTGCCCTTTATCTTAACAAGAGTATCTCTTGGTATCGATATAGCATTTGCTTCCTTACTTTTTTTATCATAATGAATTAATATCATTGTATCTGTTCTTTTAGGATCATTTTTATTAGTACTTCCCACAGTACCAATATCAACACCTAATGCTAATATATTTATTGATGATTTATTACTAGTATCATTACTGCTTAACTTTGAATTATTATTTAACTTGCCTACAGCTTGATAAAAGTAAATAACACTTATTATTACTATACCTAAAAGTATTGTAAATGCTGCTAAAAAAAATTTTTTAAACCCTATTTTTCTTTTCATATTAAATCCCCTATTTATTATATAACATATAATTTCTAGCCTCTATAGTCTTTTTATGTAAAAGCTGATTTCTATCAATTATATATTTTATAGTATTATTAAAAGATAGAATAAGTGCTCTATCTAATTCTTTGTTATAAACAAGCCCTCTTAAATCTTCAACTCCAGGAAAATCTCTTAAAGGTTCAATATAATCTGATATGTATATTATTTTTTCAAGAAGAGTCATATTTTCTTTTCCTGTAGTATGATAAGTTATAGCATCTAAGATTTCCTTATCTTCTATCCCCATAATATTTTCAGCAATATACGCTCCAACTTCACCATGTAAAATTGAAGGCATATTTTGTGATACCTCATCTATATTATATTCATTTTTTGAACAAATATCCAATATTTGTTCATCACTCATGTTTTTAGCACAGTCATGTACAAGTCCAGCTATTCTAGCCTTTTCTAAACTTTCACCATAGATTTCAGCAAGTTTTATAGCTGTATCCCTTACCCCTATACTATGCTCAAATCTTTTGGGTTTTAAATTTTGCTTTAAATAACCTATTATTTTTTCTTCTGTCCACATATATCTGTTCTCCTCTCTATTTATATAAATTACTTTCTTTCAAAAACTTTGATACTGCCTCTGGAACTAAGTAACTTACATTTCTCTCTTCTCTTGATTTTTCTCTTATAAAAGTAGAAGATATATCTATAATGGGTATATCCAAAAATATAATACTCTTATTAAATCTATGTTCTATTTGTTTTTTCTGTTTTATTATATCGTTTATGCTATAACCACTTCTTCTAAACACTACAAAATGGCATAACCTTAAAATCTCATCTATATTTTTCCATGAATTTAATTCCATTAAACAATCAGCCCCAGTTATAAAATACCATTCTGTATCCGTCTCTTTTTCATTAAAATACTGTAACGTTTGATATGTATAGCTAAAACTTTTTTTCTCCAATTCATATCTACTTACTTCAAATTTTTTTTCATTTTCAATTACTTTTTCAACTAATTTATATCTTGTTTCTGCATTAGTTACTAACTTATTTGTTTTATGCGGAGGATTTCCTGAAGGAATAAAAATAATTTTATCCAAATTCAACTTATACAAAGCTTCATAAGCTATATGTAAATGACCATTATGAATAGGATCAAAGGTTCCTCCAAAAATACCTTTTTTCTTCATAAAATACCAATCCCTTATAAAAAAATTTTGTACCTTTACAAAAAGTATATCACAAAACCTAAAAAATTAAAGATAAAAGGAAGGTGAATTCACCTTCCTTTTTTATCTTGGTAGCTCTATTTTAGGCTTATTTTTTGATTTTTTGTATAATACTAACTTATTCCCTATTGCTTGAATTCCTTCGCATTCTATTTCTTCACATATTGCATCTGAAGCTTCTCTTGCTGTAAAGAAACTATTATTAAGTACTTTTATTTTTATAAGTTCTCTAGCTTCTAAAGCGTCCTCAACTTGTTTTATAAAAGCATCATCTATTCCATTTTTTCCAACCTGAAATATAGGTTGCATTTTATTTGCCATTCCTCTTAAAAAACTTCTTTGCTTACTGCTTATCATGTTTTTCCTCCTAAATTATAATAAAAAGTCAAATTCAAAATCCTTAAGTCTTACAGTATCTTCATCTTGAATACCCATTTCCTTAAGTTCATCTAAAATTCCTTTATTTTTTAATACTTTATGGAAATATCTTAATGAGTCTGGGTCATTTACATTAACACTATCAAGAAGTCTATCAACAAAACTTCCTTCTACAACATAAACTCCATCTTCTACTCTTATTTTATAAGTAAATCTCTTTTCTTCTGGTACATATTTATCTTCTTCTGGAATTTCCATATCAGTTATTGGTATTGTGGTTAACATCCTAGTAACTTCTTTTATCAAATCATCCACACCCGCTCTTGTAGCAGCAGAAATTTTAAATACTTTATCAAATCCCATTTTATTAACTTCTTTTTTGAAATTTTCAAAAACTTCTTCATCATATAACATATCACTCTTATTAGCAACTACAATTTGTGGTCTATCCCATAGTTTAACACTATAATTTTTTAATTCATCATTTATTTTCTTAAAATCTTCTATAGGATCTCTTCCTTCCAGTCCTGAAATATCTACTACGTGTACTAGAAGTCTTGTTCTTTCAATATGCCTTAAGAAATCAAGTCCAAGACCAACACCTTCTGATGCACCTTCTATAATACCTGGTATATCTGCCATAACAAAAGCATTTGCACCTTCTATTTTTACAACCCCAAGATTTGGTTTTAATGTAGTAAAATGATAGTTTGCTATTTTAGGTCTAGCCTTACTTACCATAGATAATAGTGTTGATTTTCCTACATTAGGGAATCCTAAAAGTCCTACATCTGCCAAAAGTTTTATTTCTAAGAATATCATTCTTTCTTCTCCTGGCATTCCTGGTTCTGCAAAATTCGGAGCCTGTCTTGTTGGTGTAGCAAAATGATAATTTCCTTTACCACCTTTACCACCTTTAGCAACTACATATGTATCTCCTTCTTTTGATAAGTCTATCATGATCTTATTACTTTCAAAATCCTTAACAACAGTTCCTACTGGAACTTTTATATATAGATCTTCACCTTTTTTTCCAAAACATTTAGATCCAGAACCGTCTTGACCATTATCCGCTACAAATTTTCTATGATACGTGAAATCTAATAGAGTAGTAAGGTTTCTATCTGCAACAAGTATTACATTTCCACCGTTTCCACCATCTCCACCATCAGGTCCACCCATAGAAACATATTTTTCTCTTCTAAAGGAAATACATCCATTTCCTCCCTTACCTGACTTTACAAAAATTTTCGCTGTATCTATAAACATATAATCACCTTACCTTTGTTTATTTTATTATATTCATATAAAAGTTAATCTATAGGCAAGATTATTACCATAGACATACTTGTGTAACTTAGTGTCATTTAAATCTATATTTATTTCTTTCCACTCTTCCATCCAATCTAATTCATTAGCGCTTGATTCTCCATTTGCTATAAGTAAACTTTCCCCTAGTTCGTCTTCAAATATATATATATAAACAAATCTTAAATTGTTATTTTCTAATTCATGAAATATATTATTTAGTATTTTTTGTTTTTTGTAATATTCATCACAAAAAACCTTCTTAGAAAATCCATTAATTTCTATATCTAATTCAAATTCTATTTCTTTTTCATTCAATTCTTTTATTAAGTTCTCTATGCAAAATCCAAAATATTGATCACCTAAAGAATATATCTTACTTATATTTTTATTTTCACCAATAATCTTATTTATATATCTTTTTGCATCTTCTTTTTTATCCAATTGAAGATATCCATATATAATTTGTACATAATTCATAAAATCATGTCTTTGTTTTCTAAACTCACTTATAAACTTCTCAAGCTCCCCCATAACAATCCTCCATTAAACAAAAGAGTTTTAAAAAAGCACCCTAATTGGGTGCCCTTATAAACTACTCAGCTACATTTTCTATTTCTACAGGATAAACGCTAGCTTGTTTTTTACTTCTGCCAACTCTTTCGTATCTTACGATTCCGTCTACTTTAGCAAAAAGTGTATCGTCTCCACCTCTACCAACGTTAACACCTGGATGGATTTTTGTTCCTCTTTGTCTTACTAGAATGTTTCCAGCAAGAACAAATTGTCCATCTCCACATTTAGTTCCAAGTCTTTTAGATTCAGAATCTCTTCCGTTTTTAGAACTACCTACTCCTTTTTTGTGAGCAAATAATTGAAGGTTCATTAATAACATAAATTACACCTCCTCTTCCCTTACATTTATATAATCTTTATATACTTGTTCCATGCTTTTAAGTCCTAATTGCATTGTATGTAGTAAAACCTGACATTTTTCAATCTCTTCCATGGTTTTCTCTTCTATGCTTAAACTTAAAAATCCGTCTACCATTTGATATTCAACATGGATACTTAAAACCTCTAGAATGCCAATTAAAGTGGTTTGTGAAATAGCTGATACAGCGCTACACACTATATCCCTATTATATTCATCAAACCCTGCATGACCTTCTATTTCAAAAGAAACTATGTTCTCATTTTTTTTCTTTAAAGTGACCTTAATCATTTATTAAGCTTCAATTCTTTCGATTTGTAACTTAGTGTAAGGTTGTCTGTGACCATTTTTCTTTCTATAGTCTTTCTTTGGTTTGTACTTAAATACTACAACTTTTTTAGCTTTTCCTTGCTTAAGTACTTTAGCAACAACCTTTGCTCCTTCAACTACAGGAGCTCCAACTACTAACTTACCATCCTTATTTACAGCAAGAATTTCAGTTAATTCAACGTTTGAATCCACTTCAGCGTTTAGCTTTTCAACGAATAAAACGTCTCCTTCTTGAACTCTGTATTGTTTTCCACCTGTTTGAACTACAGCGTACATTAATAACACCTCCTTAAATAAGAGTCGCGCCACCATCGGTACTCAAAATATATTTGAGATTTCTAACCTTATGCGTGCGGTTTACAAATGCCATTTTATCACACCCCTTATTATTTGTAAAGAATATTTTTATCCATATATTTTGATATTTTCAAGTTTTTTTATTTGGCTCGCAAATAATAATGGTTCTACTTTAAAATATTCTAAGTTACTTATAAAATTTACGTATATCTTTTTATGCAATCCTTCTATATCCTCTATAAATTTTATAACATCTCCCAAAACATCTTTCTTATATCTTTCATCAAGTTCAATATATATATCACTTATAGTATAATCATTATCTATTTTCTTAAGTTCATTTCTAATCAACTTGTTTATGTAAGAAAGTTTTATCCTCTTTGCTTTTCCATGGCACATATTGCATTCTTCTTCTATATATTCTGAAATAGCCTTTCCTCTTCTTTTTCTAGCTATCTGTACTAAATTAAGTTGTGTAAAAGGATATATAACTGTCTTCTTCTTATCTTCTTTAAATTCATCTTTTAAAATATGTAATATCTTCTTCTTATAATCATAATTATGAATATCTATAAAATCTATAATTATTATCCCACTTAGATTTCTCATCATGATTTGTCTTGCAATTTCCCTAGCTGCTTCTAAATTAGTAACTAATGCTGTCTTATCTATAGAAGTCTCTTTAGTATTTTTACCAGAATTAACATCTATAACATACATTGCCTCAGTTTTATCTATTATTATATTTCCACCACTAGGTAACATAACTTTATTATTTCTAAGAGATAATATTTCACGTTCTATATTATGATAACTAAATAAGTTTTGAGTTCCCTCATATAGTTGAAGTTCTAAATCCAAATCAGATTTATCTTCTATAAATTTTTTAATATATATAAGATCTTCTTTATTATTTACAACTACTTTTCTAGTATTAAAAGTCAATATATCATTTAAAATTCTGCCTAAAGTTCCACCACCATCATATAAAAGCTTTGGCTTTAAACAATATGTGCCTTCCTGTACTATGTTTTTATAAATTTTATATAATTTTTCAATTTCCGTATTTATATCTTCTATTGTTGCATCTAAAGCATTTGTTCTAATCATTATTCCTATATCTTCTGGCTTATTTATATTATCTTTTATATAGCATTTAAAATTATCATTGTCTTCTATTTTTTTAGAAAAACTTATATTATTATTATTGGTTACTACAACTATATATCTCCCTGGAACACTTATTGAACTAGTAACTTTTGGTCCTTTTTCACCTATAGCTTCTTTCATAATCTCAACTAAAACTTCATCACCATTTTTCACATCATCATTTTTGAATTTATGATGTAAATACATATATGCATTTTTATTACATCCAATATCTATAAATGCACATTTAATAGCTGGCACTATATTTTTAACTACACCTTTATATATCTTTCCAGGAGATGGTTCTGATTTTTCCTCTTCTATAAAACATTCTTTTAATATATCATCTTCTCTTAATACAATTCTTAGAATATCTTCTTCTCGTTCTATATAAATTGTTTCCAAAAATTCCACCTCATTTTAACTCTTAATTATAAAATTTTAAAATCCTTATCCTGTAGTCTATACCCTCGCTGAAACATTACATATATTATTTTCATAAGAGCTTCTGCATCTGGTAATGCATAATGACGATTTACTATAGGAATATCTAGATAAGTCAAAGCTTTATCTAATGATATATTTTGATTAATATTAAAAAACTTTTTAAATTCTAAAGATAAGTCCAAATAATCTTCCTTTAAAAAAGGAAGATTAACATCATATTTCTTACATACAGTTTTTAAAATATCATATTCTGCTTTTCCCCAAGACATCCAAATAGTCTCTTTCTCCACATATAACTTTTTCAAATCTTCAAATACTTTATCAAGCTCCAGTCCATTTTGTATATCTGCATAAGAAAATCTTCCACCATAGATACTTTTACTTTTATCTTTACTATTAAAAAAATATCTAGGTTTTATAATTTTACTGTACTTTTCACACAAATTTTCACTCTTGAATACTGCTCCAATTTCAATAATTTCTTGAAAGTATTTTTTAGCCTTATTTTCAATAATTTTTGTAGTTATAAATTCAAAATCTATTGCTAATAAATTATATGGAACAAAAATTAACTCTTCATTCTTCACCAAATAAAAGCTCATTTATCTTCTCCTAAGGCATAATAATTTCTAATAATCTTTAATATTAATTATACCCCATTTATAAATAAAGTAAAACCTTACAATTTACAAGTAACATTCATTGTAGCTTTAAAAATATTTTATAATAAAAAATAACCACAAGTATATAATTTACCTATGGTTATTTTTAAAATTTTTATTTTAATTATAAATTTATTTTCCTAAATACTCACTAAGAGTTAATAACTTATCTTCTTTATATGCGAAAAGTTCTTGTCTTTCTATATAAGTAAAAGCCTCTTTTTCTATACCTTCAATATTATCTCTTATATACTGTGACATTGCTTGAGCTGATAAATTGTCCACACTTCCGCATGATACTAATGTACTTATATTAAGCTTATTATCACTTACATTAAAGTTAATATTTTTAATTAAAGCTCTTATATTTACTTCCTTTTCGCCTTTTTTAGTCTTTTTAACAATTTTCCATTCATCTAATTGAAGTAATTTTTTCAAACCTTCTTCTGCCATTTTAGCATTCGTACATTTTAATATAATTTTATATTTTGCTGCTTGTACAGCTGCCATAGATGGTGGAGTTTTCTTTTCTCCAATTTTCTCTTTAGTTTTTACAACATCTAAAATCTTTATACCTAATGGTGCACTTGCATTTAATTTATCTTTTATAGTATTTTCATTTATTTCTTCTTTAAATTCTACATCCATATACTCTCCTTTAGATGCGACTCCTACAGATAAAGGTTGAGCAATAGATAAAATTATATGCGGATTAAAACCTTTTGAATATTCAACAGGCAGTTCAGATCTTCTTAATATTCTTTGTATAGTTCTCATTAAGTCTAAGTGAGCAACATATTTTATTTCATCACCTTTAGTGTACTTTATTAAATATCGCATTTTCAAAACATGTTCCCTCCTTAAAACTTTCATTTGTATTAATACCACAGTTTTTACATCCTTGTCTACAGTCTGGAGTAAGCTCTGCTTTTTTTGCTTTTTCATTTTCTCTCATTAAGAATTCTTTTGATACTCCAACATCTATGAAATCCCAAGGTAATACTTCATCATAACTTCTTTCACGATAAGCATAAAATTCTCCGTCAACATTACATTCTTTTAAAGCTTCTTGCCAAGTTTCAAAATTAAAATATTCTCCCCAACCATCAAACTTAGCACCCTTTTCAAAAGCTTTTATTATAACATCACATACTTTTCTATCTCCTCTTGCTAAAACAGCTTCCATATAGCTTACAAGAGATTCATGCCAATTATATTGTATTCTTTTACTCTTAACAGAATTTCTAATAAGTTGAATCTTTTTCTTAACTACTTCCATTCTATCTTGAGGAGCCCATTGGAAAGGAGTAAATGGTTTTGGTACAAAAATAGATGTACTCAAAGTAACCTTAAGTCCTTTTTGTCTTTCATCTTTAGGTATTTTATAATATTCTTCAACTACCTTTTCTCCAAGTTCTGCAATTCCAATTACATCCTCATCTTCTTCATAAGAAAGTCCTATCATAAAGTATAGTTTTATAGTAGACCATCCTGATTTAAATGCATTAGATACAGATGCCATAAGATCTGCTTCTGTAACTCCTTTATTTATTATATCTCTCATTCTTTGACTTCCTGCTTCTGGAGCAAAAGTAAGTCCTGTCTTTCTAACTTTTTGAATTTCTTTTATTAAATCTACACAGAAAGCATCTATTCTTATTGATGGCAGTGATACCCCTACCTTTTTATCTTTGTACTTTTCAATTAATGAAGTTATAAGCCCTTGTATATCTGAATAATCACAAATACTCAAAGATACAAGTGATACTTCTTCATATCCAGTAGCTTTTAAAAGCTGATCCACTTGTTCCATTATTTTTTCTTTAGTCTTTTCTCTAACTGGTCTATATATCATACCTGCTTGACAGAACCTACATCCTCTTGTACATCCTCTAAAAGTTTCTATAGTAACTCTATCATGAACTATTTCTCCATAAGGAACTATTAATTTATCCGGAAATTCAACTTCATTAAAATTATTAATAATAGCTTTAGTAACCTTTTTAGGTACATCATCATATTTAGGTTTAAACTCTTTTATAGTACCATCTTCATTATAAGTAACATCATAAAGACTAGGTACATATATTCCTCTTATGTTAACAGCTTTTCTTAAAAACTCTTTTTTGCTTAATCCTTGTTTTCTACATTCTTTATATAAATCTAAAACTTCATTAAGTTGTACTTCTCCTTCACCTAATGCAAAAAAGTCCGCAACATCATGTAAAGGTTCTGGATTATAAGCACAAGGACCCCCACAAAAAACTATCGGATCATCTTCTAATCTTTGAGATGCCCTTATTGGTATATCAGCCATATTAAGCATATTTAGTATATTTGTATAACTCATTTCATACTGAAGTGTGAACGCTACAAAATTAAACTCTTTTAAAGAATCTTTCGTTTCTAATGTATACATTGGAATATTGTTTTTTCTCATAAGATCTTCCATGTCTGGCCACGGAGCAAATGCTCTTTCACAGAATGTATCTTCTCTTTGATTTAGAGTATAATACAATATTTTTGTGCCCAAATGAGACATTCCGACTTCATATACATCTGGAAAACAAAATGCTAATCTTATATCAACACTACTTTTATCTTTTGAAAAGGAGTTTAACTCTCCCCCTGTATATCTAATAGGTTTTTCAACCTTACACAATATATCATCTGAAATTTTGTTCATCAAATTTCCTCCTACGTTGAACTTGTATTTTATCAATACATTTTAGCATAAATAAAAAAATAAAATCAATTGTTTATACTTCTTTATTACACTCATCTTTCCAATCTTGCCATTCATCAATAGCCATTTTCGCAAGTTTATCTATTTCATCTACAGTATTTAAATAATCTTCTATACTTATATTCCCATAAATTTTAAGTGCCCTTATTAATTCTTCCTCGTATATTATATTTATTACCTTCATATCATCATTCAATACTGTAAATAAATTATACTTATTTTTATCTACAACACCTAAAGCATCTAATAAATTCTTTTTGTAATATACTGAAATACTCTTATTCTCTATATATCCTCTTGTTATAAATTTACATCTTTTCTTAATTATATCTCCCATAATTAAATAAACTATCCTTTCTTTTTCTTTATATGACGTAACTATTATTAAAAACCCAATAATACCAATACTAACGTTTTTAAATCCTAATGCTATTAATATAAGAAAATACGCTGATATCAAACTACCAATTACTAAACTTACATTAACAGTTATTTTATTAGCTCTTTTATAAAAAGTCTTAAAAGCTAAAATATCTCTGAGTATTCTTCCACCATCTAAAGGCAATGCTGGAATTAAATTAAAAGCACCTAAAGCTAAATTACTAATATATAATAACTGTAGGTACTCATTAGAAAATTTTATATTTAATAAATAGCTTATCATAGCAAAAATTAAATTAAATAAAGGTCCACTTAAAGATATTATCAAATCCTCTTTAGGATCTGCCTCATCTAAATCTCTGAGTTTAAGAACAGCTCCTATTGGAAGAATTTCTATACCAAAACCTTTAAAGCCAAGCCTTTTAGCAGTTATATAGTGTACTATTTCATGCATAAACACAAGAACAAATGATATTAAAAGTTTTCCTTTAAATCCTATGATAACAAGAATAAGGATATAGGGAATAGATAGCTTACTTATTTTTATAATTAACTGCTTTTCTTTTTCAATTTTCATATTCTAATTCTTATTTCCTAAAATTCTTTCTAACCCTTTACTTTGACCCATAAATAATATCTTAAAGCCTATATATTTTTTTTCATCTTGGCTATGATTTTCAGCTATAATATCTCCTTTTTTTACTTTTTCTCCTTTTTTCACTACTACATCATTCAAACTATAATATTCGCTTTCTAATCCTGAACCATGGTCTATTAAAATATAATTTCCAACTTCATTATTACAACCACATTCTTTTATTATCCCATCATAACTTGCTAAAATTTTTCCTTCATAACTTACTTGTAGATGTAGTCCATCTCGGTTATTCTTTATATCTCCATTAGTAGGTAGTGTAAATTTTTCTTTTATCTTTTGTTTTATAGTTTCTCCACCCATAAACTTAGCTTTAGCTTTATCTATTAAATCTACCATCGTATCTTGTACACTTTTGCCTTTTTCTATTGTTTTAACTTTAGTTATAAATTTTTTATAATCAACATTTGTATTAACAACATCTTTACAATAACTATATGCTGCTGTAGTTTGTGGAGTTACTATAAATTTACATACAATTACAAAAACAAGCATTATGAAAACCCCTAATAAATCTTGAATTATCCTTCTAGTTACAATTTTTTTTCTACTTTTACTACTATTAATTAATTTATTATGTCCATTGTATGCTCTTTCTTTATTAATCCTATTATTATTTTTATTAACAAAACCTCTATAATAATTCTCATATTGAGAATTATAATTTCCCATTATCTCTCCCCCCTATCAACAATAACTACTATAAATATATATTTACAATGTTTGTTTTGTATTACATTAATTCTAACTAGATAATAATACTCTTATTAGTAAGAATAATTTCATTTACAAATTTATAAAAATGCCCTATACTTAAATTGTATAAAATATAATATTTACTCGTTTTGCGGGGGAGCCTTTGGCTGAGAAGGATGTAATCCTGACCCTTAGAACCTGATGTAGTTAGTACTACCGTAGGGAAGCAACTAAACTAATTGTATAAACACAACATGAAATTTTAGGATTTTATGTTATCTATTAGTAAATAAGTCTTCTTTGGTAGAAGGCTTATTTTTTTATAAGAAAATATCGAAGGGATGGATGATTGTGAATTACACAACACAAATGGATGCTGCTAAACGTGGTATAGTAACTAAAGAAATGGAGATTGTATGCAAAAAAGAAAATATGGAAATTAGTAAATTAATGTCTCTAGTTGCTTCTGGTAAAGTTGCAATACCAGCTAATAAAAATCATAAGTCTTTAAGTGCAGAAGGCGTTGGACAAGGATTAAAAACTAAAATTAATGTTAATCTTGGTATTTCTAAAGACTGCTGTGATGTAGAAAAAGAATTTGAAAAAGTTAAAACAGCTATAGACATGAATGCTGAAGCTATAATGGATCTTAGCTGTTATGGAAAAACTGAAGACTTTAGAAAAAAGCTAGTAGATTATGCTCCTTCTATGATTGGAACCGTTCCTATGTATGACGCTATAGGTTTTTACGATAAGGAACTTAAAGATATAACTGCTGAAGAATTACTTAATGTTGTAGAAAAACATGCTAAAGACGGCGTTGACTTCATGACAATACACTGTGGAATAAATCGTGAAACAGCAGAAATATTTAAGAGAAATAGAAGACTTACTAACCTAGTTTCTAGAGGTGGAAGTTTACTTTTTGCATGGATGCAATTAAACAATAAAGAAAATCCTTTTTATGAGCACTTTGATAAAGTACTTGATATATGTGAAAAATATGATGTTACAATAAGTTTAGGTGATGCTTGTCGTCCTGGATGTATACAAGATTCTACTGACCCTAGTCAAATAAAAGAACTAATAACTTTAGGGGAACTTACTAAACGTGCTTGGGAAAGAAATGTACAAATTATAATCGAAGGTCCTGGACATATGTCATTAGATGAAATTAAGGCTAATATGCTACTTGAGAAAAAATTATGTCATGGTGCTCCTTTCTATGTTTTAGGACCTATAGTAACAGACATAGCTCCTGGATACGACCATATTACAAGTGCTATTGGTGGTGCTATTGCAGCTTCATGTGGAGCAGATTTCCTATGCTATGTAACTCCTGCTGAACATTTAAGATTACCTAATCTTGAAGATATGAAAGAAGGAATAATTGCTACAAAGATAGCTGCTCATGCTGCTGATATAGCTAAAGGAATTAAAGGTGCAAGAGAATGGGATAACAAAATGAGTAAGGCTAGACGTGATTTAGATTGGAGTACTATGTTTGATCTTGCAATAGATCCTGAAAAAGCTAAACGTTATAGAGCAGAATCAACTCCTGAAGATGAACATACTTGCACTATGTGTGGTAAGATGTGTGCTGTTAGAAACATGAATAAAGTTATGGACGGTAAAAATATTAACATTTTACGAGAAGATGATTAATTATTATATATAATTCTTTATATATTCTATAATATAAAATATACAGTAAGAACTAGGAAGATACCTTCCTAGTTCTTACTGTATATTTACAAATTTAAACAAATTTATACCATATTGTACCATCATTGACATTTTGACCCCTAAGTAGTACTATTATACTGAAATGGAGGGCGTCTTCTTATGCTAATTACAAAACGTATAAAATCTTATTTTAATAAAAGAAATTTAAAATTCATACAATCTGCTTATGGAAAACCTATAAAAAGAAAACGTAATTTAGATAAAATTAAATCATTTTTTAACTACATACATAATGCATCTGATGGAATCGATGATATTACATGGGCAGATTTAAATATGGATGATATGTTTTGCCAAATGGATAGAACATTTTCAAATCCAGGTGAACAAGTTCTATATAAAATTTTAAGAACACCTACTACTGACGAATCTTTACTAAAAAAACGAGATACTATAATAGATTTTTTTCAAAATAATAAAAACATAAGAGAAAATATATCTTTATCACTACATAAACTAGGTAAAACTAATGCCTATATTGATACTATTTTATTTAAAGAAATCATTAAACATCCTTATTTGAAATCTATCTCTTATATCTGTTCTATATCATTTGCTCTCTCATTAATAATGTGTTCTATTATAGGATTTTTGAAAACCAGCCTAGTAATATTACTTTTATCTTTTTTTAATATGTATATTCACTATAAACTAGATCGCATTATTAAAGAAGAAGTTTTATCTGTAGTTTACTTTGGTAACGCTATAAGCACATCAGCAAATATATGTACACTTAACTGTCCGGAGTTACAAGACTATGCAAATAAATTGATACCACTTATTAAAAAATTAAATACTATACGTAAAAATACATTAATTATAAATAGATTGGATAGTGTTGATTTATTTGGTGACTATATAAACATATTATTTCTTATTAAAGAAATAAGTTATTTTAAATCAATTGATACAATAATAAAATATAAAAAAGAGTTATTAGAATTATATTTAACCTTGGGAGAAATAGATGCACTTATATCTATTGCATCTTATAGAGATGGTTTAAATAAATATATTCAACCTTCTCTTACACATAAAGGTAAATTTCTTTATACCACTAACTTAATTCATCCTTTAATAAAAAATCCCGTTCCTAACTCCATAAGTATAAATAATCACGGAATAATAATAACAGGTTCAAATATGTCTGGTAAATCCACATTTTTAAGAACTGTAGGAGCAAATGCTATTTTAGCCCAAACTATATACACTTGTGTTGCTGATTCTTATTCTAGTAGTTTCTTCAACATAGTAACTTCCATTAAACCTGGTGACGATTTGCTTGGAGGCAAAAGCTATTACTTAGCTGAAGCCGAAGCATTACTTAGAATAATAAACTCAAGTAAAGAAAAAATACCTTGTCTTTGTATGATTGATGAAATTTATAGAGGTACTAACCCCATTGAAAGAATAAGTGCATCATGTGAAATATTAAATTATTTATCAAACCATAATGCTCTAGCAATAGTTGCAACTCATGATTTGCAACTTACTACAATGTCCACGGGATATAAATGTTATTATTTTAAAGAAGATGTTACCAACGCTGGCCTTACTTTTGACTATACAATTAAAGAAGGTATATCACCTACTCGAAATGCTGTAAAAATATTAAAATTTCTAGGATATCCTACTGAAATATTAAAGAAAACTCAAGAAAGAATAAAAGCCATTGAATGATTTTAAAATCATTTAATGGCCTTTATTCTTATATTTTCTATATCTAATATAAATTATTTTAAGAATCCTTTTAATATAGTATTTTCAGCTTCTTTTTCTGTAAGTCCTAAAGACATAAGTTTCATTAACTGTTCTGAGGCTATCTTTCCAATTGCAGCTTCATGAATTAATTCTGCATCCTCACAGTTGGCATCAAGGGCCGGTATTGATGTAACTCTAGCTTTGTCCATTATTATAGAATCACATTCAATATGTCCTCTAGACTTATTATCGCCCTTCATCATAAAATAGAATGTTTGTCTTGAACTATCTTTTGCAACAGAACGAGATACTATTTGAGCTGAAGAATCTTCTCCAATAAGTTCTATATTAACTTTTGAATCAGCAACTTGTTCTTCATCAGTAAACATTCTCTCTGTTATAATTAAATGTGCATTTTTGTGTAATTTTATGTTTAATTCTTTTTTACTATTATCTACACCTTTTATTTGAACTACATCCATTTCAAATGTAGCATCTTCTTGAACTTCAACTATTGTTTTAGTATTAAATATCTTTTGAGATTTGCCATCACTTTCAGCATAGTGTTTCTCAATATATTTAACATGAGACCCTTTTCCTATATATATATCATGAATTCCCTCATGTTCTGTTTTTTGAGCCGTACAGTTATGAATTCCACATCCAGCAACTATATTTATTTCACAGTTTTTTCCTACTTTAAAAGTATTATATACTTTGTCTTTAGCATTTACATTAGAAACTATAACCGGTACGTGAACGCTTTCATTCTTAGTATTATCATTTACAATTACATCTAATCCAGATTTATCTTCTTTGCTCTTTACAGTTATATTTCTTGTAGTATTTCTACTTACAGACTCACCATTGCTTCTGATATTATGAGCCCCTTTATATAAATCAGTAGTATCATCTATTTTATTTAATATTTTTTCTTGTATTGATTCTTGCATACTCTCTACCTCCTTGTTTCACAGGTTTCACAATAATCACAAGCTGCTTGAGCCTTTATTTCACTTATGATGTCTTCTTTACTTGTAGTTTTTTGTATCTTACCATTAGCTAGAACAATAACTTCATCGGCTAAGTTAATTATTCTTTCTTGGTGAGAAATTATTACTATTGTAGTGTTTCTGTTGTTATGCATAGTAGTAAAAGTTTCAACAAGTCTTTGAAAACTCCATAAATCTATACCAGCTTCCGGTTCATCAAAAATTGCTAATTTTAAATCCCTAGCAAGTACTGACGCTATTTCTATTCTTTTAAGTTCTCCACCTGAAAGGCTTGAATTAATTTCTCTATCTATATAATCTTTAGCACAAAGTCCAACATCCGCTAATAATTCATGTACATCAACTTTTTCTTTGCTTTCTCTTCCTGCAAGATTTAAAAATCCTCTTACTGTCATACCTTTGAAATATGGTGGTTGTTGAAATGCATATCCAATCTTTCTTTGAGCTCTTTCCGTTATATCAAGACTTGTAATGTCTTCTCCATCTAAAATTATGTTACCTGAAGTAGATTTATATATTCCCATCATCATTTTACATAGAGATGATTTACCTCCCCCATTAGGTCCTGTAATAACATAAATTTTATTATCCTGCAATGTTAAATTTATATTATCCAAAATACTAACTTTTTTATCATTTTGCTCAACTTCTAATGATAAGTTCTTTAATTCTAGCATTTTATTTCCCCTTTTCTAGATTTTTTAGTATGTATATCAACATAAAAACAAAACTGCTTTTTAAGCAGTTTTATAATTTTACTAAGAAATATATAAAAATTATTATTATATTTCTATTCACTCGTTATTTATTAGGTTTTTCCTCAATTACTTCTATAATTTTTAAAGAATAATTATTTTTTTTAGCATTCTTCTTATTGAAGTAATGTAGAATAACATATGATATAGCAAGTGTAACTATTCCTAATAAAAAGCTTAACATTTCGTGATTCTTATATCCTGCTGAAGAAAATATAACAGTACCTATTCCAATACCACATATCATCATAATAAGTGGAAAAATATAAACTAAAAATACCATTTTATCAAAGGTTTTCTGTTCCATTTCCACCTTTACTTTATCTCCAACTTTTCCTCCTACAGTATTTTCTATGTCAGTGGTTATAGCGGATGCCTTACATGCTGATTTACAAGTAGCACAATTATCTCCACATCCAGACTTTCTCTTAAAATTCACTGAAGCATATCTACCATTTACAGAAGTTATGTATCCTACTTCTGTCATATTTATCAACTCCTAAATGTGCTTTATATGATAATTAATTATACCATATATTATTTGATTTTCTAATAGTTTTAGTGTAAAAATGTAAAAATATAAACGGTATTATGGAATATTCATAATACCGTTTTATTTTTTACTATACTATTCCTTGAGCAAGCATTGCCTCAGCAACTTTTATAAATCCTGCTATATTAGCTCCTACTACTAGGTTATCTTTATGACCATACTTTTCTGCACATTCTACTGCATTTTTGTATATATTTTTCATTATATTGTGTAACTTTTCATCAACTTCTTCAAATGACCAAGAATATCTCATACTATTTTGAGACATTTCAAGTGCTGAAACAGCAACTCCACCAGCATTAGCTGCCTTTGCAGGTGCAAATAATATTCCATTTTCTAAGAATACAGAAATAGCTTCTAAAGTTGATGGCATATTTGCACCTTCTCCTACTGCTATTACTCCATTTTTAACTAATACTTTAGCATCTTCTTCATTTAATTCATTTTGAGTTGCACATGGAAGAGCTATATCGCAAGATATATTCCAAATGCCTTTTCCTTCATGATATTCAGCTTCTGGGTGATACTTAATATATTCTTTTACTCTCTTTCTTTCTACTTCTTTTATTTGTTTTAATGTATCTAAATTAATTCCATTTTTATCATATATATATCCATTAGAGTCACTACATGCAACTACTGTTCCACCTAACATTTGTACCTTTTGTATTGCGTAAGTTGCAACATTACCAGAACCAGATACTACAACTTTTTTACCTTCAAAACTCATACCTTTATCTTGTAACATTTCATTTACGAAATATACAAGACCATAACCTGTAGCTTCTGTTCTAGCAAGGCTTCCTCCAAAAGTTAATCCCTTACCAGTTAAAACTCCTGCTTCATACATGCTTCTAATTCTCTTATATTGACCATACATGTATCCAACTTCTCTTCCACCTACTCCAATGTCACCAGCTGGAACATCTGTATCTTGTCCTATGTACTTATAAAGTTCAGTTATAAAGCTTTGGCAAAATCTCATGATTTCCATATCACTTTTTCCTTTTGGATCGAAATCAGAACCACCTTTACCTCCACCTATTGGAAGACCTGTAAGAGAATTTTTAAAAATTTGTTCAAATCCTAAGAATTTTATTATACTTAAGTTTACACTTGGATGGAATCTTAATCCACCTTTATAAGGTCCTATAGCACTATTAAATTGTACTCTAAATCCTCTATTTACTCTTACCTTACCATTATCATCAACCCAAGGTACTCTGAACATTATTTGTCTTTCTGGTTCAACTATTCTGTCTAAAATACCATTTTCAATATATTCAGGATGCTTTTCCATTACAGGTACTAAAGAATGTAAAACTTCTTTAACTGCTTGGTGGAATTCAGCTTGACCTGGATTTCTCTCTAATAATTCATCAAATACTTTTTGTACATATTTGTTAGCGTCCATGAAACAAACCTCCTAGAAATTTCTTAATTGAATATATAATATCACATAATTATTAAAGTTTATATAGTATCGTTGATTTTTTTTCAAATAAATGCGTGTTTATTTATTAAATTATTAAAAATTTTCTAAAAATATGATATTTTCATATAAAATCATAAAAATTCTGTAATAAAATTATACTACAGAATTTTTATAACTAAATTTTTACCATCTATAAAGTAATGCAGACATACTATATCCTCCAGCTACAGAACAAAATACACATAAATCTCCTTTTTTAAATGAGCTTTCCTTTAGTTTATCATCCAATGCCATTACAGGACTCGTAGGTCCAGTATATCCATATTTATCTCCTACAAAAATTGCTCTATCATGTTTAACATTTAAATTATTCATGGTAGTTATTACTTCTTCTTTTGAGAATTGTGACATAAAATAATGTTCTACATCTTCCGGTTTTAGAGCATGCTCTTTTAATAAATTTGTTATAAGTTTTGTCCAATTTTTAGAAAGAAAATCTACTGAAAATGGCTTCCAACACATCTTTCTTTCATATCCATTTATATTTTCATTAGGTATATTTGATAATCCACATGCTGGAAATCTTATTGTTTCATTATAGCTATCGTCGGTAAATGCTCTAGAACCTAAAAATCCACGTTCTTCCTCTTCTTCCCTTGCTTCAAGTATCATAGCTGCAGCACCATCTCCAATAGTAGAGTATACTATTATGTCATCTTCACGAGCAAAAGGACTAATTAATAATGACCCAACTACAAGGACTCGTTTATAATTTTTATCCGTTTTTAAATATTTACTAGCTATATCTATAGCATGTAACATTCCTATACAATCACAATTCACATCAAATACTGTTTTAGCATTTTTAGCACCTAACTTATTTCTAATTATAAGTGCACAACATGGTGTTAAATATTCTGGTGTATCACTAGCTGATATAATCATATCTATATCTTCTACAGACAGATTTGCCTTTTTTAAAGCATCTTTTCCTGCTGAAACAGACATTGTTATTCCATTTTCATTATGCTTTGCTAATGTTAATTTTTTTCTTCCTAATTTATTCATAAGCATTTCAGCTTTATGATGTAAATTAAATTCTTTAAAGTGTTCTATAAAATGCTTATTTTCAACTACTTTTTTAGGATGGTAACTTCCAACTCCTATCATATGTACATTAGTAAACACACTAACCTCTCCCCTTTAATAAAATGTATTTTAATTCACATATTTCTTTTTTACCCAGTTAAACATTATATATTTATTTGGTATAAATTTCAACAATATCTTTATTTTTCTAAAAATATATATAGAATTCATATATTTTTTAGTATTTTCTGTAAAAAATCCTCATAAGCACCTTATTATATTTTAAAAGGTACTTATGAGGATTCCTCACTATAATTATTTTCATTTAATATTTTCTGTATTTTTTTATCTAACTCATGCCTTATATGTTTTCCCTTAGATTTATCTTTTGATTCAATATAAATCTTACATGAGGGTTCATCACTATCTGGAAGGATTAAAGCCCATGCTTCTTCATAATTAATACTTACTCCCTCTATGATTTCTAAAACATTAAAGTCATTGCCTTCAATCAAATTTCTCATGACTTTTCCTTTTTTATTCCACGGGCAATAAATTTGTTTTTTATAATTATAATACTTAGGCAATATACTATTTATTTTTGATATTTTAACTTTATACGCTGCCATCAAATTTAATATAAATATAAAAGTTCCTATAGCATCTAAAGTAAATAAATATTCATTGATAATCTCATCCACACTTAAATCTTTTTCTTTATTCATATACGCTTCTAAAACCTTATCTTCAGATATTTTTGTTCTTATGAACTTTGCACCACAAATGTATGCTATCCTTTCCATAGCTTTAGATTCATTTACTGGCACTGCGAGAGTACTAAACTTACATGTTTTAAGCATAATAAATGATTTTAAAATTTTATAATTTTCTTCTTTTATTACATTACCTAACTCATCTATAATAATTGCATTTTCACCTTCATCATCTATATATATCCCCATGCTAGCACTCTCTTTTAAGACTTCCTCTTTAAGTTTTGTTATATGCTTTAATTTATTATAAATCTTAATATTTACATGAATCTTTAATCCTATTTCTCTTATTAAATTAATAATTATACTATTGTTACAACTTAAAATAATATTATAGTTATTTTTCTTTATCTGATCTACATTTAATCTTTTTATAATATTTTTAACATACTCTTTTAATATTTCATCACAGTATTTAATTCTTTTTATTTCGTCTCCAGTTACTCTTCTAAAATCTTCTCTATTAAAATTATTTTCTATTTTTCTTTTCATATCTTTATCAATTTCTATACCATTTTTATTCATAAATAATATAGTAACTTTTTCAGGATTATCTTTATCCACCGTAATGTTTATTGCTCCATCTGCTTTAAAAAAAACAACTGCATGTCTTATAACAATATTAGGCGTAGTATTTAAATCATATACTTCAACTCCCATAGATAAAAGTCCAGTAATCAAAGAATGCTTAAGCATTTCTCCCACCACATTTTCACTACATCCTATGACTATCTTTTTATTATCATTTAATAACTGAGCTGCTGATGATGCAAGTTTAGATATAAATTCTGGGGTTATATCAACATTTATTATACCTTTAACACCTTTTTTACCAAATATAGTCTTGGAATATTTTTCTCCCCACTTATAATTTGAACTTAGTATTGATCCTGAATCTATTAATTTATTTGGCCAAACCTTCACTGCTGGATTTATAGTAACTTTACTTTCAACTATAGTATTATTTCCTATTACTGAATTTTCAAATATTGATGTTCTATCTTTTATCTGAACATTTTTACCTAATATACCTCCTCTTATTTGTGAATGATCTCCAATATAACAATTATCAAATGTAATACTTTTCTTTATTGAAACATTGGATTTTATTATATTGTTATTTCCTAAAATAGTATATGGTCCTATTTCCGCTGAACCATATATTTTAGTATTCTCTCCTATAAATACAGGCGGATTTATTTTAACTTTAGGACTTATTATACTATTTTTGCCTACCCATATATTTTGTAAATATTTTTTTCCATTGAGCTTTAAATTAATAATTCCTTTTAATAAATCCATATTGCAGTTATGATACTCTTCAATATTACCTATATCACACCAATATCCTTTAGTTGTATATACGAACATTGGTTCCTCATTTTCTAATAACATAGGAAATAGATGTTTACTAAAATCAAAATTTTCATTTTCATCATAATAGGAAAGCACTTTAGGTTCTAACACATATATTCCAGTATTAACTTTATCACTAAACACTTCACTCCAACTAGGTTTTTCTAAGAACTTAATAATTCTACCGCTATTATCTGTAATAACAACTCCATATTCCAATGGCAAATCAACTTTTTTTGTTACTAATGTTGCTATAGATTTTCTATTTTTATGATATTTAATTACTTCAGATAAATCTATATCTATTAAAGCATCTCCACTAATAACAATAAATGTGTCATTCAAAAATTCATGAGCATTTTTGACACTACCACCAGTTCCTAGTGGCATTTCTTCTATAAAATATGTTATTTTAACTCCAAATTTCTTTCCATCACCTAAATAATTTACTATATAATCTGACATATACTGAAGAGTTATAGCTATATCCTTTATATCATTTCTTTTTAAAAGTTCTATTGTATACTGTATAATCGGTTTATCTGCAATAGGCATCATCGGCTTGGGTATACTACATGTAAGTGGTCTTAATCTATTTCCTAATCCGCCAGCAATTATTACTGCCTTCATAAACTTATTTCACCTCTTTAAATTTTATTTTCCCACTCAGTTCCTTTCACTTGATTTAAAACTTCCTTATAAACTTGAATTGTCAATAATGCTACATGTGTCCAAGAATACTTTTCTATAACATTTTTAAAGGCATTTTCTTTTAAATTATGTGAAAGCATATCATCACTTAAAATTTCTAAAATATTATCTTTTAAACTATTAGAGCATCCACATATAAACTTCATTCCATTTACTCTATGATTTATTATTTCTGAAAAGCCCCCTACATCAGAAGCTATTACAGGACATTTAGCTGCCATGGCTTCTAATGCAACTATTCCAAATGGTTCATATAAAGATGGAAAAACAGCTATGTCTGCTATACTATAAAGCATTTTTTTCTCAATATCACTTATATATCCTGTAAAGGTTACATTATTTAAAAGTCCTCTATTTTTTACTTTAACTTTTAATTCCTCTGTCATAGCTCCCATACCACATATAACAAATTTAATATTATTATATTCTTTAATAACATCAGGAATTGCATCTATTAAAACCTGTATACCCTTTTCAAAAACATGTCTTCCTACATATATGACAACCTTCTCATTTTCTTTTGCATATCTTAATTTAAATTTTTGCTTGTTAAAACTTTTCTGAAATTCTTTTACCTTAACTCCATTGGGAATAACCCATATTTTCTCCCAAGGCTCTGAAAACAATCTATTAATTTCTTCTCTCATATACTTGCTACAAACAATAGTTCTCCATGATTCATAGGCAAGATTGCCTTCCACATAAGATATATACCTTTGTATTTCTGTTTTTATTCCATTGTTTCTCCCATATTCAGTTGCATGTATAGTACAAACTATTGGTATATTAAAAGCCCATTTTAATGTTTTTGCACTATATGCTGAAAGCCAATCATGAGAATGTATAATATCAAATTTTCCTTCTTCTTTTATAAGTCTTATACCTTCTTCTATCATTGCAAAATTAAGTTGCATTATCCATTTCACAAAATCATCTGTAGGTATTTTATATGGTTCTACTCTATGAACCAATACTCCATTACTATTTTCTTTAATAGCAGCTGTTCCTTCTTGACAAGTAATTATATGAATTTCATGTCCTATACTTGCTAAACTATGTGCTAAATGATATACATGATTTGATAATCCCCCAACATTTTTAGGTGGATATTCCCAAGATAGCATTAATATTTTCATATTTATACGCTCCTTTAAATATATCAGTTATTTAAATTATACTTTAGAAGCATTTACTTTTAAACCAATTTTTGTAAATAAATAATAAAATACTATAATAGTGCATTTTAAATTGAATAATTTTACAGTTAAATAGATAAATACTATTTTATGCTATTTTTAAATTTTCAAAAATTTTTTCTATAGGTTGGCCGTTTAAGGCTGCTGAATAAATAAAAATAATTTGAGCTTTTTTAAAATTATTTTTAGCTAATTTTAACCCTGTATTGAATTGTAAAGTTTTGCTTGAGTATAACTTACAATAAGTATAGGTTATAAACATTATAGTAAGATATCGAAGGATACTTCTTTCACTTCTTACTTGATAACTATCTAAACCTAAATAATTTTTGCAATCTCTGAAGAATGGTTCAATAACCCACCTGTCGGTGTATTTAAATAGAATATCTAAAGGTTTTAATACTAGGTCTGTGGATATAAATGCTTTTAAAGAACCTTCTTTTTGAAAGGATTCTTTGGGATAACTTAAAATTATTGAAACATTTTTCATATCATTTAAGTGTCCAATATAGTTATAAATATAGTAATGCTTACCTTTAACTTTGACGAGGTCAAAGGAATCTTTATTTAAACTAGTAGCAAATTTATGTAATTTTATTCCTAATCTTTCATGACCTTTAGGATATATAACTCTATTAGTTTTAAGTGCACCAATATAAGCGTAGCCTGCTAACGCAGAAGCTTTAAAAATAGCTTTACAACTATACCAACTATCACATAAAATATACCCTTTATTAACAGGTTTAGGCATTGATTTAATTAATTTAGTAGCTATATCTATCTTACTCATATTACTCTTATCGTAGATTTCTATTGAGTAAGGTAAAACTAAACCATCACAAGAAAGTAAGGCAACCACTAATTGATGACCATATACTGTTTTCCTTTTTAAATGTGAATTGTGAAAATAACATTTTTCTATAGGATTTATTGCCTTTGACGAGGGCTTTGTTTTTTCAGAAATAGTATCATCAATTATTAAATAAATTGGTTTTTGTGATTTCTCGGATTTATTCCAAATAAGCTCTATAACCTTAGATTTCAAAGCATTTATTAATAAATTTTCATCCCAATTGCTTTTAGATAAAAATCTTGTAATACTAGTTCTATGCCTTTTAGAAGCAAGCTCCGCTATGTCAGATACTTTACCATTAAATCCTTTTAAAATCATAGCAGTCATAGTACCTTCTAAATGCTCTAATTGAGGTTTAGTTAGATATAAATCAAAATTTAATTGTTTAAAAAATTTGTATAGTGATAATTCATTTGATATAATTAAGTTCTGAAACATTTATGCATAACTCCTTGTTATTGTTATTGTGTGAGAACTTAATTATAACAGTATTTTGTATAAATGTTTTTTTGTTTTATTTAACTGTAAAATTATTCAATCATTTTTGCACTATTATAGTAAAATAAAGTCCCCTGCACTTATATCTGCAAGAGACTTTAATCTTATTTACTTTGTTTATTTAATAATTCACCAATAGCTGCTATGCTTCCTAATGAAGATAATGTTTCGTTAGGTAAAATAAGCTTATTTGCTGGATTATTAGCCATTTCTTTTAAAGCTTCTACTTGTTTTAATGCTATTACAACTTCATTTGTTCCTGATTCGATTATAGCTTTATTTACTTTATCTATAGCATCAGCTTCAGCCTTAGCAACAATTTCTATTGCTTTTGCCTTACCTTCTGCTTCTAAAAGTTGAGACTCTCTTAATCCTTCAGCATGTCTTATATTCGCTTCTTTTTCAGCTTCTGCTTGAAGTATTTTTGACTGCTTCTCACCTTCTGCCCTTGCAATTTCACTTTGTTTCAAACCTTCAGCTTGTAATATAGAGGCTCTTTTATCTCTTTCAGCCCTCATTTGTTTTTCCATTGCTGATTGGATTTCTGCAGGTGGAATTATATTTTTTATTTCTACTGATAAAATTTTTATTCCATAAGCATCTGTTATATCATCTATGATTTCTAATAGTTTAGAATTAATCCTATCTCTTCCTGATAACACTTCATCTAAAGACATTTCACCAACAATATTTCTCATATTAGTTATTGTAGAATAAATTATACCTGCTTTATAATCTTCTATATTATAAACAGCGTCCTTTGCATTTAATACCTTATAAAATATAACATTATCTATTGATATTTTAACATTATCCTTAGTTATAACATTTTGAGGTTGTATATCTAGTATTTGTTGCTTTGTAGATATCTTACGTCTTACATAATCAACAAACGGAATTATAAAATGCCATCCTGGTTCAAGTGTTCTATGATATTGCCCAAATCTTTCAACTACATATAAATACCCAGTATTAACTATCTTAATAGAGCTTATAAGTGTTGCTAAAACAATAATTAATATTATTGTAGGTATTATCCATACTCCATACATTGTAAACATATTTCTCCCTCTTTCCCTTATTATATTTTTTTTATTAATAATTTATTTCCGTCTATACCTATAATTTTAACTGAACTTCCCTTGTGTATATTTCCCTCTACACTTTTTACAGTCCAATATATTCCATTATACTTTATTGATACTTTTTCTTCTACGTCTTTTTCAATTACAAACTCTTCTCCAATATATTTCTCCTCCATAGTAGGAGTTATTGGCAATGTATTTTTTATAGTCTTTTTGATTATTGGATAACATATAACCATTAAAATAAGACTTACTATAATAAAACTAATAACCTGAATAGTAAACGAACATCCCATCAGTGTTAAAATTGTTGATACTACTCCACCAATAGTAAACCATACAAACAAAAAACTACTAGTTGAAATATCCACTACTAATGCTACTATAGATATTATTATCCATAATATTAAGTATCCGTTCACACACCCCACCCCTTTCATATTAAATTAAAAATAATACAATATACTTAAATATATTATATATTATAGTTTAAAATAATTCATTAATTATTGTTTAAACTAAATAGTATTAACCTGAATTAATTCATTGACAGATAAGCCTTACAAGGTATAAAGTTTAATAGTAATCTTTTTATAAATAAAGAAACTATTTCAATTATACATAATTTAATATATGGAGTGTGAGTTATATGAACTTTATTAGAGTTGCATCTGCATGCCCTGTAGTCAACGTTGGTGATATAAAATTTAACATTGAAAACATAAAAAAATGTATAAACTTATCCATAAAAGAAAATTCAAAATTAATTGTTTTACCTGAGCTTTCTATAACAGGTTATACTTGTGCAGATTTGTTTTTAAATCAAACATTAATTGAAGAATCTATAGAAGGCATTAAAGATATTTGTAATTTTTCTTTAAATAAAGATATTTTAATATCTGTTGGTGCCCCACTTTTATATAATTACTGTCTATATAATTGTGCATACATAATATATAATGGTAAAATTCTAGGAATTGTTCCTAAAAGCTATCTTCCAAACTACTCAGAATTCTACGAAAAACGTTGGTTTACTGAAGGATACAATTTAATCGATAAAAAAGTAGACCTTTCCTTTCAAAAAAATATACCATTTGGAATAAATCTTATATTTTCAAGTAGTACCTTTAAATTTGGATTTGAAATATGTGAAGATTTATGGACAGTAATTCCACCAAGCTCTTATCTTGCTTTAATGGGAGCTAATATCATAGGAAATCTTTCAGCTTCTAATGAACTCGTTTCTAAAGCTGATTATAGAACATCTATTGTATCATCTCAAAGTGCTCGATGTATGTGTTCTTATGTCTATGCTTCTTCTGGAGTTTTTGAATCTACAACTGATGTAGTATTTAGTGGACATTTAATAATATCTGAAAACGGAAGAATTTTGCGTGAAAATGATAGATTCCAAAGGGAAAATCAAATTATTACTTCTATAATAGATGTTGATAAATTAAATAATATGCGTATTAAAAATTTAAGTTTTAGAGACAGTAAAAGAACTTGTCCTTTTGCTCCTTTTGAAATTGTTTTTGAATTCAATAATACAAATATAGATGTCTTTGATAGACCTATACATAAACATCCTTTTGTTCCAGCAAATGAACATGAAAGAGAAATTCGTTCAAAAGAAATATTTAATATACAATCTTCTGGTCTTGCTAAGCGTTTAAATCATACTGGACTTGAAAAGGTTATAGTAGGTATATCTGGTGGACTTGACTCTACTCTTGCTTTATTAGTAGCTGTTAACACCTTTGATTTATTAAAAATACCAAGGAAAAATATAATCACTATAACAATGCCAGGCTTTGGTACTACTGATAGAACCTATAACAATGCCGTAGACTTATGCAAGAAACTTGGAACAGATTTTAGAGAAATAAATATAGTAAACTCTTGCCTTCAACACTTCAAAGATATCGGTCATCCAGCTGAAATTCATGATGTAACTTATGAAAATGTTCAAGCAAGAGAAAGAACACAAATTCTTATGGATTTATCTAATAAAGAAGGTGCTCTTTTAATCGGAACAGGTGACTTATCAGAAATTGCTTTAGGTTGGGCAACTTATAATGGTGATCATATGTCAATGTACTCTGTAAACTGTTCTATTCCTAAAACTCTTGTTAGATATTTAGTTCAATTTGCAGCAGAACATGAATCTGAAGACAATATATCTGAAATATTAATTGATATATTAAATACACCAGTAAGTCCAGAACTTCTTCCTAAAGATAAAGACGGAAAAATAACTCAAAAAACTGAAGATATAGTTGGACCATATGAACTTCATGACTTTTTCTTATATTATTTTATAAGACAAAATGCTACTCCTGAAAAAATTCTTCTTCTTGCAAATGAAGCATTTAAAAATGATTATGATGAAGATACAATAAAAAAATGGTTAGATAAATTTATTAGAAGATTTTTCACTCAACAATTTAAACGTTCTGCAATCCCAGATGGTCCAAAGGTAGGAACTATAAGTCTTTCTCCAAGAGGAGATTTAAAAATGCCTTCAGATGCTAGCTATAATCTATGGATAGAAAATTTAAAATAGATCAACTTAACTTTTAACTATATTTAATCATAAAAGCCTTCACATTTGCGAAGGCTTTTATCGTTATTTTATAAATAATATTACTTATAAATATCCACCATAAGACCAGTTATATCGTCTATTGTGCTAGCTATACTTAAATTATCTTTCTCCTGACTTAAAAGCATCTGAGTCAGTTCTTCTAGTTTTTCATCTATTGTATCTACAGTGATGAAATATTGAGTTTGCCAAAAGCTTATATCTTTTTTAACTCCATACATATAGCTTAAAACAGATTCTAAATATTCTTTTATCATTCTTTTATAAGCAGCAACATCAGCATAGCATTTAGTAATTACGAGTCTATTTCCCTTTTTCTTTATATCCTCTAACATCTTTTTTAGCTGTTCTTGAGATTTTCTTTGATGTGCAAAATTAAAACTTTGTGAAAATCCTTTTCTATTTGCAACTTTTTTACTCTCCGAACTAATTTGTGTACTTCTACTCACTCTAGATATTTCCACATTCTCACCACCGTATACATATTTATTAATATTTATATTATACAGTAAATTTATCTCAAAACAAATCCTACAAATTTTAATTTCTACACAAATAATATTCTAAACCTTAAAGAATAATATAAATATAAACAATGTAAAATAATATAGTAGTGGAGGTGATATATTATGTATTTTAATAAAAATATAGATGAAACTTTAAAAATACTAGAAACCGATGGACATACAGGGCTTACATCACAAGAAATTAAAGTTCGCCAAGAAAAGTATGGTTTAAATAAATTAGCTTCTGAAAAAAAAGAAACTATGTTTAAACTTTTCTTATCTCAAATAAATGATGCAATGATTTATATACTTATTGGTGCTGCAATTCTTTCAGCTATTGTTGGTGAAATAAGTGATTCTATCATAATTGCTATAGTAATAATATTAAATGCTGTTATTGGAGTCGTTCAAGAATCTAAAGCTGAGAAATCTCTTGAAGCACTTAGAAGCCTATCTACTCCTAAAGCTTTAGTTAAAAGAGATGGTGAACTAAAAGAAATACAATCTGAAGAAATAGTTCCTGGTGATATTATTATAATTGACGCTGGCCGATATATTCCTTGTGACTTAAGACTTATTGAAACTGCAAACCTTAAAATAGAAGAATCTGCTCTAACAGGAGAATCTGTACCTGTTGATAAAGATGCATCTATTGTTTTAGAGCATGAAGATACTCCTTTAGGCGATAAACGAAATATGGCATTCATGTCTACACTTGCAAGTTATGGAAGAGGCGTTGGAGTAGCTGTAGCTACTGGTATGAATACTGAAATTGGTAAAATCGCATCATTACTTAAAAATAATGAAAAAGAACTTACACCTCTTCAGAAAAAATTAGAATCTTTAGGAAAAACTTTAGGAATTGCAGCTGTTCTTATAGCTGCAATAATGTTTGCAATAGGATTTTTTCAAAAAAGAGAACCACTTGAATTATTTTTAACTGCTATAAGTCTTGCCGTTGCAGCTATTCCCGAAGGACTTCCTGCCATTGTTACAATAGTCCTTGCAATAGGTGTTCAAAAGATGATTAAACAAAATGCTATAATTAGAAAATTACCTGCTGTTGAAACATTAGGTTCTGTAAATATAGTATGTTCAGATAAAACTGGAACCCTTACTCAAAATAAAATGACAGTAACAAAATTCTTTACCAATGATAAGTTAGATGATATAAAAAATTTTAAAATTGATGATACTTCAAATAAACTACTTATTGAAAATTTAGTTTTATGTAATGATGCTACTTACTCCGAAAGTTCATCAACAGGGGATCCAACAGAAGTTGCTCTATTAAATATGGGAGTTAATGTTAATATATTTAAAGATGAATTGCATAGTAGCCATAGAAGGATAGATGAAATTCCTTTTGACTCAGATAGAAAACTTATGACCACAGTAAACGAGTATGGTAATGACCTTTACGTTATGACAAAAGGTGCTATTGATAGTCTTTTAAAAATATGTACTAAGGCATTGATTAACGAAAAGGAAATTGAATTAACAGGAGATATTAAAAATGATATAATGCAAGCCTCAAAATCTATGTCAGCAGAAGCATTAAGAGTTTTGGGAACAGCATATAAAAAAATAAATGATTCTAATAAATTAGAACGCAATTTAACATTTATAGGACTTGTTGGAATGATTGACCCTCCTAGACTTGAAGTAAAAGATGCTATAACTTTAAATAAAAAAGCTGGTATATCAACTGTAATGATTACTGGAGATCATAGCGATACTGCATTTGCTATTGCTAAAGCTTTGGATATAACTGATGATCCCTCAGCCATTATGTCTGGCTCTGAACTAGATAAATTATCTCAAGAATCTTTGAATTCAAGAATTGATAATCTTAAAGTTTTTGCTAGAGTTTCGCCTGAACATAAAGTGAAAATAGTCAACGCCTTTAGGTCTAAAGGAAATATTGTTTCTATGACTGGTGATGGAGTTAATGATGCTCCTTCTTTGAAAATAGCTGATATCGGTGTTGCCATGGGTATTACAGGTACAGATGTTGCTAAAGGTGCTTCAGATATGATTCTTACTGATGACAACTTTTCTACTATAATATCAGCAATTGAAGAAGGTAGAAATATTTATAACAATATAAAAAAATCTATATTATTTTTGCTATCTTGTAATAGTGGAGAAATAGTAGCCATATTTTTGGCCATTATTTTAGGATGGGCTTCACCATTAAAATCGGTTCATATACTTTGGATAAATTTAATCACAGACTCCCTACCTGCTTTAGCTCTTGGAGTAGATCCTAAAGATGAAGATGTTATGAATCATAAGCCAAGAGATCCTAAAGAAAGTATATTCTCAGGAATATTAGGGAGCTTGATTTTTAATGGTATTTTAATCGGTGCATTAACATTAGTTGCTTTTCAAATTGGACTTCATAGATACTCTAACTCTTTAATACATGCTCAAACTATGGCATTTATGGTTATGAGTATATCTGAACTAATACATGCTCTTAATGTTAGAAACACAAAAAAATCTATATTTGAAATAGGATTATTTAGCAATAAACCATTAATTCTATCTATATTAATAGGTATATTATTACAAAATATTTTAATATTTATTTCTCCACTTAGTACAGCTTTTAGTGTTTATCGATTAAATCTTTATGATTGGATTTGGGTTACTATTTTAAGTTTGTGCCCTCTTATATTCAATGAAATAATTAAAATTTTCAAACGTTTTGGAAATTCATCTAATTAAAAAAATTAAGTGCACCCCAAAGTTTAGACAACAATCTAAATTTTTGGAGGTGCATTTTTGTAATAAGAAAATCTATATTTCTAAATTTATGTTAAATATAGCTGAAACAATTAAAACACTTAAAATTCCAGCGCTTATAAATGAAACTATATATACTCCAAAGTATTTTAAACTAAAAAAACTCAAAGTAAATAAAATTCTATATGTTGTTATTAATAATGTCATAAAAATTATAAAGCCCCAATAATTAATTTTAGTTGATCTTCCAAAATAATTAACTTTATTAGAATTATACTTCATTATTGAAAATATATATATAATTATATATACTGTAGCAATTAATGTACTTCCGTGTTGCAAAATTTTATATATAGGAATCTTAAATTGCATAATTTTTATATTATTTGATAGAAATGCTATTCGTGTTACAAAAAACCCTGTCTTATGTGTAAATGCATCCCATAATATATGAGAATACACTCCTACTAATGTAGAAACTACAAATGTAATTAAGTATTTTATATTAAATACATTAGATTTTTTATTTAAAAAATAACTAAGCTTTTTATCAAAAGGATCTGGTAAACTTAATATAAACGGTTTTTTTATTATACAATGCCATAAAAATGCCATTATAAACACTATTGGTAAATCAAAATAAAATACTCCTAATGATGTATGCCCCATTTTTCCTATAGGCTTAAATCTTAAAAAATATTCAAAATCTGGTGCCATGCTTCCTAGTATCAGTGCTGTAATATTAAAATATTTAGGTAATTGTTTGTTAAATGGTATAACAATTGCAGGATGCGCAAAAGTAAATGGCACTAAATCCCCCTCCTTTAGTTTTGTTTGACAATATAGTTGTAAAATATTCATGATATATTATAACCTATTTTTAAAGTATTTTTAACAAAATAACGCATACTAAATAGCATATGTCTATTAACATACATCCTTAATAGCCAAAGACATTTCTTTTATCAAATCAATATCATAAGGTTGTATTGGTAAATTAGTATATGTATCATATACTACCCTTATAACAGGCCTATCTGGGAAATTTTTATTGTGCTTAATAACATACCCTTGGATTCCATTAGTCAATTTTACACCACATCCCAAAGGATATATAGCAAAATTTTCTTTAAACTTTTTTATTACCTCTTCATCAAACCTAGTACCCATTCCCCCTAAAATAAACTCATAAGCTTCCTTGGGATCAAATTTCATTCTATAACTTCTGTTGGCACTTACAGCTGTAAATACATCACTTACAGAAATTATCTTCCCAAATTTTGATATTTCATCATCTTTAATACCATATGGATATCCTTTTCCATCTACTCTTTCATGATGTTGAAGTACACCATTTATGATTTCATCAGAAAATAATTCTGTTTTATTTAAAATTTCTTTTCCATATAGAGGATGCTTTTTAATCTCTTTAAACTCTTCATCTGTTAAGGAACCTTTTTTATTTATTATCTTATTTGATATTTTAATTTTTCCTATGTCATGTAACATAGCAGATATTCCTAATTCTTTTAATTCACAAGGCTTTAGATTTAAGCATGATCCTAAATAAACAGACATAATTCCAGTATCCACACAATGAATATATGTGTAATTATCATAAACTTTTACTTCATATAAGCTTACATTTATACTATTTTGCTTTATTATATCTTCAATGAGCGTATCCATCTTATCCATTGATTTAACTAATACCGATACCTCACCTTCTAAAAGTTCATTAAATAAATGGGGCATTATCTCTAAAGTAGTTTGCTTTAAATTAGTTAGTCCATCATCTTTTATAACATCTGAAAATCTATCATCTTGTACATAAACCATAAATACACCATATTGTTTTAATTTAGGTATCATGTAATGTTCTATCTTAACACCAGATTTAAGAAGTATATCTCCATTACTACTGAGAATATCTTTAGCTAAAACTTCCTTTCCTTGCAGGTTTTTAACAAACTCCAATCTCATAGCATTATCCCTCACTTATACCTCAATTATTTTCATATAGATTATAACATATTTTACAATTATACACATAAACATTCCATTTGTATAAACTATTAATAGATAAACTTTGTCTATTTTAATACCTTTATTTCAACTTTCACAAGGAGATATAATGATGTATAAAAATCTTTTTATAAATATACCTAAAAATAATAGTATTATACATGATAAATTCCCACAAATCACTTTAATTTCTCTAAATAGAACCTATTTTACACATTGGACAAATATTAAAATGTATTTAAATAACAAAAAAGTACATTACAAAATCATAGATAATAAAATTACTTATATTCCAAGCAAAAAACTTCACTCAGGAATTCAAAAAGTAAGAGTAGTAATCTATGATCATCATAACGAAAAAAAAGAATTTAAATGGTTATTTGAAATTAAATCCACTTCTAATATAGATAAATATAATTTTTATTTTGGAATACCTCATGCTCACACAAGCTTTTCTACTGGTAGAGGAACTCCAATGGACGCTTTTACTTATGCTAAAAAGAAAGGTATAGATTTTTTAATAATAACAGACCATTGTGGACATCTATGTAAAAATAGTAAATCTAATAAATCCTCTAAGTGGGAAACTACTAAAAGTTCTGCTATAAAATTCAATACTAAAAATCAAAACTTTCTCTCCTTAAGTGGTTTTGAAACAACGTCAAAAGGATTTGGTGATTTTAATGTATTAAATATAAATAATTTATATAAAGGTAAAATTAAAGATTTTACTAAATTCGCACTTTGGTTAGAAAAACAAAATAAACCTATAGTTAGTATTAATCATCCTCATAAATATATAGAATCCTTTGAATATAATAAGGCCTTAGATAAATTTATAAATTTTATAGAAGTAGGTAATGGTTCCCCACCATTTAAATATTTAAATGGCGAAAAATACTATTATAAACTTTTAGATAAAGGATGGCATTTAGGTGCTTTAAATGGACAAGACAATCATAGGATGAATTGGGGTGATACAGATAATGTAACTGTTGTTATTTGTAAATCTTTAAATGAAAATGATTTTTTTGAAGCATTATACGCAAGAAGAACATATTCATCTGAAACAAAAACATTAAAACTTATATTTAAAGTAAATAATAATTGGATGGGAAGCATTCTATCTCCTGCAAAAAAATTAAATTTTGAAATTTATGCAGAGGATAAAAAAGAACCTATAAAAAAAGTACAAGTTATATCAAATGGAGGAAAAGTTATAAAAGAAAAAACATCTAGAAAAAAAAATAAATTCAAATGGAATTTTACAATTCCTTATAAAAAAGATAATTGGTATATCATTAAAGTAATTCATAAAAATGATAATATTGGTATATCGTCAGCAATATTTACTTAAGGCTACAATACTGTTGTAGCCTTCTCTCTATAAAAGTTTTATTTTTCTATTTTTAAAATATACAGGTCTTAATCCGCAAAATTCTGCCAATTCAGTAGCCTCTTTAAAATAGCTAGCTATACTATTTTTATTATGTGCATCAGATCCTATGGTTATAAATTTTCCACCTAACTGAGAAAATCGATTATATATCTTTATGATATTATTAATGGCTTTTTTATCCTCTAGTCTTCGTGTATTTAACTCTAGACAAATATCTTTATCAATTAAATTTAACAATACATCATCTATATGTTCTCTATAATTATTATAATATATCTCTCTATCATCATATTTAGCACATCTTGCAATATAATCTATATGTCCTAAACTATTTATAAATCTATGTTTATTTATACGTTTTATAATTTCCTCAAAATACTTAATATATAATTCATCTTTAGAATTATTTTTATATATTTTTTCAGAAACATACAAATCTTCATCTTCGATTTCATGCACAGATCCTATTATATAATCAAATGGATATTCATTTACTATATTTTCATAATTAGAACAATATTCATTACACATACCTATTTCAATTCCCAGCAATAATTTATCATTTCTATATTTATAATAATCATCAAAATATTTGTCACTATCTAATCTAAATTCTTCTTTATTGTGATAATTCAAATCCATATGTTCTGTAATTATAGCACCTATATTATACTCACTTATTTTATTAATTACTTCATCAATTGTCATATGTGAATCTGTTGAATATTTTGTATGCATATGAGTATCAAACATAATTTTCCCCCTAAAAAAACAGCAAAACTTTACGTTTTGCTGATATTCTAAAATTATTTTTTCTTAATTTTTTTCTTAACTTTTTTAGTTTCAGGTATAATTTCTATATTTGTCTTATTAACTCTACTTGGTTTTGCCTTAGCTCTTATTGTTCCTTTGTTAAGTTCTTCTCTTTTATTCATTTTAGATCTACCATTTAACCCTGCTACATCTAAAAACCACAAAAATAAAATTAAAAATACTCCAGTATGTACATATTGCCACATACTTCCCTGTATTTTTTTAGCCCATAATAGATTAGGAACAACAAGTACAACTGCTGCTATAATAAGAACTACCCATTTATTAATTTTTATATTATCTAATAAATAAATTTTTAATACATTATATGCAATTAATATAACGATAACCACTAAAAACATAGGTAAAAGCACCTTCAAAAATTCCATTTTCTTCATTCCTTTCTCTTAAGCATTTACTATATAATTATACATATATATATATGTATTTATCAAGTTGAATATATATAATATACAAAAATAATTTATTTTGCCAATATTGATTTTTAAGATATTATATAAAATATTTTAAGTATTTTTATATAGATTTCTTTACATGCTAAGATATTTTTTACAATTAATAATTGTTTTATGTTAAAATATATTTAGTTTCTAAACATTTAATTATTTTTAATTTTGGCTTTGATACTTTATTAAAAATTTTGTTATAATGTTATTAAATATTTTATTTTTCGAGGTGGTTCCTATGGATTTAAAAATAAACGGTCTTGATGATTTAGATATACAAATTTTAGAAATATTGATAAAAGATTCTAGAACTCCCTACTTAGAAATTGCTCGTAAATGTCATGTTAGTGGTGGAACTATACATGTTAGAATGAAGAAAATGGAAGATATAGGAATAATAAAAGGTACTAAATTAATTCTAGATAATACTAAGCTAGGTTATGATGTATGTTGTTTTATAGGAATATATTTAAATAAAGCTTCTTCTTTTAATGGCGTTTTAGAAAAACTTGATGAAATAAATGAAGTTGTAGAACTACATTATACTACTGGACAATATTCTATATTTATGAAAGTAATATGCCAAAGTATTTCTCATCTTCAAAACTTATTAATGAATAAAGTTCAAGCTATTCCTGAAATTCAAAGAACAGACACATTTATATCACTTTCACAACCAATAGACAGAAATATTCAACTTTAATTTTACATAATTTTTACAAAGATATATTAAAAATTTCATATATCTTTGTTTTCATATTTTATCTAATCCTTTTATTTTTTGACTAATATTTTTTTGTTATTTGTAAATACTAATGATATAAATTTATTTTAAAGGAGATGTCATTATGAAAGGCTTAGATATAACTGCACTTGTTTTAGTAATTATAGGAGCAATAAATTGGGGATTAATTGGTTTCTTCAAATTTGATTTAATCTCTTCTTTATTTGGAAATATGTCTGGTTTTAGTAGATTTATATATGCTATAGTTGGTATAGCCGGATTATATGCTATATCTTTCTTTGGAAGAAATAATGAAACAGATGAATCTAAATAATTTTATAATTAAATAATTACTTTAAAATTCCAAATATTATATAATATTTGGAATTTTTTATTGACTTTTAACTATATTAAGCTTAAAATATAGTAAATTAAATTTTTAAAATCGTTGATCAGGATTAGTAACTATAGTACTTAGTTTCAGAGAATTGAGGATGGTGGGATCTCAATACTGTAGGCTTTAGCGAATGGACCTGTTAGATGTAAATCGAAATCATTTAGAAAGTAGTCTTTACCGTGTTTCGCACGTTACAGCGATAGGATATGTTAGTATCTGAAAAAGATATGCTTATTTAGTATTATTTGTATTTAGCATAATTTAGGTGGTACCGCGAATTCACTTCGCCCTATTTTTAGGGTGAAGTTTTTTTATGTAAATTTTTAAATACAAGGTGGTGATGGGTATGGTATGAAAAAAATCTATTATTAAATCTATATACAAATTAATTTTATTATTAAAAAATATTTTATTATCTAAAGGAGACTATTTTATTATGAAAACTAACTTTAAAAGATCAATTATAAATTCTTTATTACTTGCTATAGGTTTTATTTTGCACCAAATTGCCCCACCAATTTTCTTTGGAATGAAGCCTGATCTTTCATTAATCATGATGTTTATAATAATATTATTAAATGATGATTACAAAACTACTTTAATTACAGGAATATTATATGGAATATTAACCGCACTAACTACTACCTTCCCAGGTGGACAACCTGCAAACTTAATAGATAAAATACTAACTTCTCAAATTATATATCTTGCTTTAATACCTTTTAGAAATAAGTTCAATAATCAGGGAAAACTTATAATATTAACTGCAATTGGTACAATGATAAGTGGCGCAATATTTATATTCTCTGTTGCATTTTTAATAGGTATAAATCAATCTATATCATCTTTATTTTTGGCAGTAGTATTACCAGCTACATTAATTAACTCAATAATTGCACCTATACTTTTTAATGGTATAAAATTATCTTTAAAACATTCAAAAACAAATATATTTTAAAATAAAAGCGATGTCTAAAACTTATATTTCAGACATCGCTTTTTATATAAATATAATTTTTATACTAACTACTTTTATCTAGTACCCAATTCAATTTCACTTTGAGTTTCCGCAATATTTTCTTCTATTTCAACAGGTTTTCCTATAAATCTAACTATTAATGCTAAAATAATTATATCTATTGGTAAAACTATATATATAGAAATTCCAAATCCAACTGGAATATATCCTCCAAATATTGCTACTGCTGCAACAACTAAAGCATAGTAAAGTTGAGTTTTTACATGATCTATATGATCACATGCCGCTCCCATAGACGATAATATTGTTGTATCTGAAATTGGTGAACAATGATCCCCAAATATTGCTCCCGTAAGCACAGAACTTATTGCTGTAATCATATAAGTATGAGTTGGATTTATCGCAAATGCTAGTGGTATTGTAAGAGGCATTAATATTCCCATAGTTCCATATGATGTTCCTGTAGCAAAAGATATAACCGATGCAAGTGCAAATATAACCGCTGGTAAAACAAATGCTGGAAGGGTTGATGATAATTTTGCTACTAAAAAATGAGAAGTTCCTAAATCTTTAATTACTGCACTTAAAGACCAAGCTAAAAGTAATATAACACCTGTTATAATTAATGATTTCATACCATTTACCCAAGTATCAATTGCTTCCCCTAAAGTAAATACTTTTTGTTTTATTCCCATTATCATAGCAACTATGCTTGCAAATAATGCTGCTTGAAATAAAACTATACTAGCATCTGATGCACTAAAACATTCTCTAACTGCTGCAAATGATGTTGGATGTGCTTGTAATAATGTTATTAATTCTTGGTTTTCTCCACTCATTATAGATGTATATCCATTATAATAGAAACCTAAAAATGCTCCTATTATTAATACCATTATTGGAATCACCGCATTTCTTACCTTTAAAACAGTACCTTCTTTTGGCTCAAGTTCTGTAGTTTCTGATGAAACCATTGGTTTTGCATTATCACTTACTAATTTTCCTGTAGTTCTAGCACGTCTCTCAGCTTTTAACATTGGTCCAAATTCTCTTAAAAATATTGCTGTAAATACTATAAATAATAAAATTAGTATATTATAAAATCTATATGGAATAGTTTCTAAGAATATATTATAAGCACTTACATGTTCTCCTATAGCCTCAAAGCTGTCTTTTATTAAACTTAATTCATATCCTACCCAGGTGGATATAACTGCAATTCCTGCTATGGGAGCTGCCGTTGCATCTATTACGAAAGCTAATTTTTCTCTAGAAATTTTCATTTTATCTGAAACTGGTCTCATTATAGGTCCAACTATAAGAGAATTTGCATAATCATCAAAGAATACAAAAATTCCAAGAATCCAAGTTATTATCTGTGTACTCACTGGAGTTTTAGCCTTTTTTGATAAACCCTCTGCAACTGCCTTTGCTCCTCCCATTTTTGTGATTAATGCTATAAGTCCTCCAATTGCTAAACATTGTAGTATAATTCCTGCATTCCACTTATCCGCTAAAGAATTTAAAACTTGAGATACTACATCTAAAAATCCATGAAATAGTGCTCCAAATACTCCATTATTGTTCAAGGCTAACAAAAACGTACCTGAAAATACTCCTAAGAACAATGATAAAACTACATTTTTAGTTATAAACGCTAAAATTATAGATATTAATGGTGGCAACAATGTCCAAATTCCAAACTTTATAGCATTAGCTTTTGATAGGTCTTGCTCCGCTCCTAATGCTGTAGTTGTAAACATTAATAACATTAATATTAAAGTGAAAATAAAAATTTTTCTCTTTTTCATATTTTCTTCCCCCTAATTTTCTGCATAGTCATATACCGAAATTTCGTGGAAAGTTAAAATTTATAAATTAAAAAGCCTTGAGCAATTCACTCAAGGCTTACTAAATACTAAGAATAACACAAAGTACCTAATAAGTTGAATGATAGCTCTCCACAAATAATATTTGCGACAATCTTGCATATATTTTATGCAAAACCAGTCATATAACCTTAAAGCATCAGTTATATGCTTCGGCGATAGTTCCTTTCCTTATGCATCATTGTGCTTACCTCAACATAAGTACTCTTAAATATCGCACCTCTATCACTAAACTTCGATATACGCTTTCTTAAGATTTTAAACTATTATTTAAAAATAGTCAATACTTATATGAACATAATTTCAATGTTTTTTACATTATATTTAAAATTTTGGAATAGGGTTATATATTAATCTTTATTCCCCTTCTTAGACTATTTTTATATTCAATAAATTCATACAAATCTTTACTAAACAAATCACAAAATGATTTTAATTTATCTAGTGTTAAATCTTCTATTGCAATACCTTTATCTTCACAATATAAAACAATAGACCCAATCACTCCATGTGCATCTCTAAATGCCATTCCCTTATTTACTAAATAATCTGCTGCCTCCGTTGCATTTAAAAAGCCTCTTTTAACTGCATTATACATATTTTCTTTTTTTATTTCTAATGAATTTAGCATTTCACTCATAATTTTTAAAGATTTTATAATAGTATCTACAGCATCAAAAAAACCTTCCTTATCTTCTTGCATATCTTTATTATATGCAAGTGGTAATCCTTTCATTGTAGTTAAAAGTCCAATTAACGATCCATAGACTCTCCCTGTCTTACCTCTTATAAGTTCAGCTGCATCAGGATTTTTCTTTTGTGGCATTATACTACTTCCCGTTGCAAATTTATCACTAATTTTTATAAAATCAAATTCTTTACTGCTCCAAAGAATAAGTTCTTCACTTAATCTACTTAGATGCATCATTATTATAGAAAATGATGATAAAAGACTTATTAAATAATCTCTATCACTTACTCCATCCATAAAATTATCAACTGGTTTTTTAAAGCCTAATTCTTTTGCTGTAAAATTTCGATCAATATTATATGTAGTACCTGCAAGTGCACCACATCCTAAAGGACTTTCATCCATTATCTCAATATCACTTAAAATTCTCTTTTTATCTCTATTAAACATGCTATAGTACGTCATTATATGAAATTTAAATTTTACAACTTGTGCTCTTTGAAGATGAGTATATCCAGGCATGATAGCATCATTATTTTCACCCAACTTTACTATTACTAACATTAATTCATCTATATATTTTATGATTTCACAAGCTTTGTTTTTAGCGTACATTCTCATATCCACAGCTACTTGATCATTTCTACTTCTCCCAGTATGAAGTTTTTTACCTACTTCACCAATTCTTTTTATAAGATTAATTTCTACAAAACTATGAATATCTTCATAATCTCCTTCAATCTTTAATGTCCCACTTTTTATATCATTTAATATAGATATTAATCCATCTATTATTACTATTTCTTCTTCTTCTTTTAAAATTTGACACCTGCAAAGCATCTTTACATGTGCAATACTTCCTTTAATATCTTCTTTATATAATCTTTTATCAAACTTAAGAGAACTATTAAAGTCCTCCATAAGCTTGCTTTCTTCATCCTTAAAACGCCCGCCCCAAAGTTTCATTTAATTCACATCCTTCAATAAACTATTTTTAAAATCCTTTTACAACTCTTACCCTATACTTATCTTTAATTATATGATTTTATTTTTCTTTATTTTTAGCTTTAATAATTGCATTTATCTTGTATGGAAGCCCAAATAAACTAATAAATCCTTCTGCATCTTTATGATTATATAAATCACTTGCACCAAAAGATGAAATACTTTCTTCATACAATGCATTAGGAGATTCCATACCAGCTATCATTATATTTCCTTTATAAAGTTTTAATTTTACAGTTCCATTTACACTTTGTTGTGTTTTATCTATAAACGCATCTAATGATTCTTTTAAAGTACTAAACCATAATCCATTGTAAACAAGTTCCCCATATTTCTGAGATACTATTTGTTTAAAATGAAAAGTTTCCTTTTCCATAGTTAAATACTCAAGTTCTTTATGCGCTGTATATAAAATAGTTCCACCTGGTGTTTCATAAACCCCTCTAGATTTCATACCTACAAGTCTGTTTTCTAATAAATCTACAACCCCTATTCCGTTTTCTCCACCTATTTTGTTTAATTTTTCTACAATTTCTACTGGTGTTAATTCAACTCCATCTATTTTTTTTGCTTCTCCTTTTTTAAAGGATATTTCAACATAAGTTACTTCATCTTTAGCCATTTCTGGAGGTGTAGTCATAAGATACATTTCTGTTTTATGTTCATTTTTTATGTCTTCTAAATCTCCGCCTTCATGACTTATATGCCAAATATTTTGATCTCTTGAGTATATTTTTTCCTTTGTAACAGGAACCTCTATTCCATTAGCGTTTGCATAGTCTATTGCATCTTCTCTAGATTTTATATCCCAAATTCTCCATGGTGCAATTATTTTTAATGATGGATCTATAGATGATATACCAACTTCAAAACGTACTTGATCATTTCCTTTCCCCGTACATCCATGACAAATATACTTTGCTCCTTCTTTATGTGCTATCTCTACAAGCTTTTTAGCTATTAATGGTCTTGCAAATGATGTACCTAAAAGATACTTACCCTCATACATTGCATTTGCTTTAACACCTTTATAAATATACTCTGATACAAATTCTGAAGTAACATCTTCTATATAAATTTTTGATGCCCCTGATTTTATTGCCTTTTTCTCTATCTCATTAAAGTCTTCATCCTGTCCTACATTTACACAACAAGCTATAACTTCCAAGTTATAATTTTCTTTAAGCCAATGTATAGTTATAGATGTATCTAATCCTCCTGAATATGCTAAAACAACTTTTTCTTTCATAATTAATGCCCCCTATATAAATTTATTATTTTAATACTTTATTTAAAAATAACTTTGTTCTATTTTCTTTTGGATTATTAAATAATTCTTCCGGTGTACCTTCTTCTACAATTTTTCCACCATCCATAAAAATAACTCTGTCTGCAACTTCTTTTGCAAATCCCATTTCATGTGTAACTACAACCATAGTCATTCCATCCTTAGCTAAATCTTTCATTACACCAAGAACTTCTCCTACAAGTTCTGGATCTAAAGCTGATGTTGGTTCATCAAACAACATTAACTCTGGCTCCATAGCTAAAGCTCTTGCTATAGCAACTCTTTGTTTCTGACCTCCTGAAAGTTTAGACGGATAACATTCTTTTTTATTTTCTAATCCAACTTTTTTTAATAATTTATGTGATTTTTTCATCATAGCTTCTTTTGATTGTTTTTTTACTACAATAGGTGCTTCAATTATATTTCTCTCTACAGTCATGTGAGGAAATAAATTAAAATTTTGAAAAACCATACCCATTTTTGATGTTTTTATTCTTATATCATTTTTATTTTTAAAATCAATTTTAGACCCTTCCACATAAATTTCACCTTCATCAGGTATTTCTAATGTATTTAGGCATCTCAAAAATGTACTTTTTCCTGATCCTGATGGACCTATTATTACTAAAACTTCACCTTTTTTAACACAGATATCTAATCCTTGAAAAACTGTTAAATCCCCAAATCTTTTAGTCAAATTTTTAGTTTCTATCATACACATTTTAATCCCCCCTAATACATAGACATCTTTTTCTCTAATGAAGAGAATATTACTGCAAATACTGTAGTCATTAGTAGATATAATACTGCTGCTATAACAAATGGCTCTACTGGTCTTCCACTAGAAGACATTTGAAGTTCAGCATTTCTCATTAATTCCTCCATTGTTATCGCAGAAACTAATGACGTGTCTTTAAGCATTGTTATAAATTCATTACCTACTGACGGCAATATTATTCTGAATGTTTGAGGCAATATTACTTTTGTCATTGTTTGCAAATTTGTAAATCCTAACGATTTACATACCTCAAATTGACCTTTATCTATTGAAATTATTCCGCCCCTTATAATTTCAGACATGTATGCACCCGAATTTAAGCTAAGTCCAATTATTGCAGCAGCCATTGGAGTTAAACTAATCCCTAAAAACGGTAATCCATAGTAGAAGAAAAATAATTGTAAAAACATTGGTGTTCCCCTAAATAACCAAGTATAAAATGATGCAATATATAAAACCCACTTATGTTTTGATAGCTTTAAACCTGCTACAATTACCCCTATAATACTTCCTAAAATTACACATATAACTGTAAGTTGTATAGTTATAACGCTTCCTTCCATCAACACTGGAAACATATTTTTTAAAATATCTATGTCCATTTTATCCCCTCAATTTCATCTATAAATTTACCTATATAATACTTTTATCTATCTATTTATTTGTCCTTATATGCATCAAAACCAAACCATTTAAGTGATAACTTAGATAAAATTCCTTCTTTCTTTAAATCATTTACTATCTTTTGTACTTCATTCTTCAAAGCATTATCCCCCATTTTAAATGCAATTCCCATAGGTTGTTTTACTACCATTTCATTTAATACTTGAAACTCACCTGGATTTTTAGATAAATAATATCCTCCAACTTGAGCATCCATAATTACCGCGTCTATTCTTCCTATTGCCATATCACTAAAAGCTTGTGGTATTTTACTATACTTTCTTAGTTCTTTTATATCTTTTAAATTTTTTTCTGCGCAATGTTGTCCATTAGACCCCATTTGACAACCAACTATTTTATATTTAAGATCTGAAAGTTTTTTTATTGAAGTATTACCCTTTTTAACTGCTATTACCTGTCCCCCTAAAACATATGGCTCACTAAAATTTACAAACTTTTTTCTATCTTCAGTAATACTAAAGCCAGCAATAATAGCATCAAATTTTTTAGATTGTAACCCTAATAATATTCCACTGAATTCCGCAGTAACAAATTCTACTTTAACTCCTAATTTTTTTGCTATTTCATTACTTAAATCTATATCAAAACCTATTAAATTATTTTTTTCATCCCTAAATTCCATTGGTGGATATGAATCATCCAATCCTATACGTAATTTCCCTGAACTTTTCATACATTTTAAAGAATTATCTTCTCCGCTTTGTCTTCCTAAACTAGGTTTTGAACTACTACATCCTGATAGTAACATTAGCCCCATAGTAGTTATTAACACAAAGCTAATAATCTTTTTCATAATTATACACCCCTTTTATTGATTTTCCCCCTGATATAATACCTTACTTAGCTCTTTCGGAGCTATCCCCTCGTTATAAGTAATTATACATATTTTCTTATAAATATGCAAGGACTTTTTGAATATTTATTCAAAATTTATTTTAAATATAAAAAAACCAGCCTTTATTTTTCTCATAAAAACTGGTTTTTTTATATTTTCTCATTTATCATCATGTATTATTATACATAGCGATAAATGAAATCATAAATTTTTAATTATGTATTCTACGAACTCGGAAGTTGTGGATATTCCCCCAAGATCTTGTGTAATAACTTTACCTTCTTTTAATACCTTAGTTATAGCAGTATCTATTTGTGCAGCCGCTTTAAATTCTCCTAAATGCTTAAGCATCATCACTCCACTTAAAAGTATAGCTGTAGGATTAGCTATATTTTTTCCTGAAATATCTGGAGCCGATCCATGAACAGCTTCAAAAACTGCAATATCATTTCCTATATTAGCTCCTGGTACTATTCCTAATCCTCCAACAAGTCCTGATGCCATATCCGATAATATATCTCCATATAAATTAGGCATTACAAGAACATCATATTTTTCAGGATTTTGGACTAATCTCATACTCATTGCATCTACTATCATATCATTAAATTCTATATCTTTATATCTTTCAGCCATTTCTCTTGCACATTTTAGAAAAAGTCCATCTGATAGTTTCATTATGTTTGCTTTATGCACTGCTGTTACTTGTTTCCTATTATTTTTCTTTGAAAATTCAAACGCAAATTTTACTATTCTATCACTTGCCTTTTTAGTAATTATTTTTATACTCTCAGCAGCAAAATCTCCTACTTTATGCTCAATTCCCGAATATAATCCTTCGGTATTTTCCCTTACTATTACAAGATCTATATTTTCATACCTTGAGGAAACTCCTTTATATGTTTTCACTGGTCTTATATTTGCATAAAGATCTAAAGCCTGTCTTAACCTTACATTAACACTTTTAAATCCTTTTCCAACAGGTGTTGTAATTGGTCCTTTTAGTGCAACTTTATTTCTCTTTATACTTTCAATAACATAGTCTGGAAGTGCAGTTCCTTCCTTCTGTATAACCTTTTCTCCAGCTTCTACAATCTCCCAATTTATATCAACCCCTGTAGCCTCAATCACCTTTTTAGCCACTGAGGTTATTTCTGGTCCTATACCATCTCCAGGAATTAATGTTACATTATACCCCATTTCTATAGCCCCCCTATTCATCACTACATTTAATACTATTTATAAGTCCACCTTTTAATATCATATTTTTTTGTCTTTCTGAAATCTGTAAACTCATGTTATATGTTTTATTTTTAGTTATATTTTTAACTACAACTTTTCCACTTTCAACTGCCTCTCTTGCATTTTCTATAATAAATTCATCAAATTCATCTATACTATCATAATCACTAACTTTCAAAAATTCTAGTGGCATTATACCATTATTTATAAGGTTTGCTTTATGAATTCTAGCAAATGATTTTGCAAATACTGCCTTTATTCCAAGATAAAGTGGTACTAAAGCTGCATGTTCTCTACTAGAACCCTGACCATAATTTTCTCCTGCGACTATAAATCCACCCTTATTTTTTTTTGCTCTTTGAGGAAAATCCTCATTACAAGGTACTAAACAATGATTTGCTAAATGAGGTGTGTTGGATCTAAAAGGTAAAAGTTTTGCATTTGATGGCATTATATGATCAGTTGTAATATTATCTGGTAACTTGATTAAAGATTTTCCTTTGACCATAGACTTTAACTCCTGTGATCTTGGAAAAGGCTTTATATTTGGCCCTCGTATAACCTCTACTTCTTCTGGATTGTCTGCTGGCTTGACAACTAAATTATCATTAATTAAAAACTTCTTAGGTATTTCTATATTTGGAGCTTCACAAAATTCTCTAGGATCTGTTATATATCCTGTTAATGCTGATACTGCTGCAACTTCTGGACTTACAAGATATACCCCAGCACTTTTAGTACCACATCTTCCTTGAAAATTTCGATTTATAGTCCTTAGTGATACCGCCCCATTAGCTGGTGCTTGACCCATTCCTATGCATGGTCCACAACCAGCTTCTAAAATTCTTGCTCCAGCTGAAATCATTTTAGAAAGCGCCCCATTCTCCGCTATCATATTTAACACTTGTTTTGAACCAGGCCCAATTACTAACGATATATCTTCATGAATAGTATTTTTTTCTAGTATTTTTGAAACCTTCATCATATCTACATAAGAAGAATTTGTACAACTGCCTATGGTAACTTGATTAACTTTTTCGCCCTTAAGCTGTGATACTTTTACTACATTATCAGGACTATGCGGACATGCAACCATAGGTTCTAATTCACTTAAATTTATATCTATAACATCATCATATAAAGCATCTTTGTCCGCCTTTATTTCTTTAAAATCTTCTTCTCTTCCTTGAGCTTTTAAAAATTCTAATGTAACCTTATCACTTGGAAAAATAGATGTAGTTGCTCCAAGTTCAGCTCCCATATTAGTTATAGTAGCTCTTTCTGGAACAGATAAAGTTTTAACGCCCTCTCCTGAATACTCAAATATTTTATCAACTCCACCTTTTACAGTAACTCTTCTTAAAAGTTCTAGAATAATATCCTTTGCAGAAACCCAAGGATTCAACTTCCCACTAAGTTCTACTTTTACAACACTAGGCATTTTTATATAGTATTCTCCTCCGCCCATAGCAACTGCAACATCTAACCCTCCTGCTCCAATACCTATCATTCCTATTCCTCCAGCAGTAGGTGTATGACTATCAGAACCTATTAGTGTATCTCCCGGTACCCCGAACCTTTCTAAATGAACTTGATGACATATACCATTACCAGGTTTCGAAAAATAAATTCCATATTTTTTTGCTACTGTTTGAATATACTTATGGTCATCTGCATTCTCTGGTCCTGTTTGAAGCATATTATGATCTACATAAGCCACTGACTTTTTAGTTTTAACTTTATAAACTTGCAAAGCCTCAAATTGCAAATATGCCATAGTACCAGTAGAATCTTGTGTTAATGTTTGATCTATTCTAATGCCTATTTCTTCTCCCCTTTTCATGTTTCCTAATACTAAATGACTTTTTAAAATTTTTTCTATAATATTACTCCCCATAATTTCATCCCCTTATATGATTTAATGATACATATTTAAAAATGCATATTTTTTTAACAAACTATCATATTTAAACATGATTATACCATATAATGCCTTGTTATTCAAAAGAAAATGCAATTTTAATTAATTGAAATTGCATTTTATCAAATATTGAATATTCAATATATTTAATTTTTTATTATTAATCTAGCTACTATAACTCTGCTACTGATTCTCATGACCATTAAACTATATCGTTTTTCAATTAATTCATTATAAAGTATACCTACTAACTCTTTTTGTAATATATCTAAATGTTCTCCTTTTTTATTTACTATAATAAACTCCTTATTTTGCTTTATTATAAATAAATTTTCCCATTGTTTTATACTGTAATTATTATTTCTTATATTTATAAAAATTCCCTCATATTTTACCTTATTTAATAAATAATTATACTGATTTAAAAGCATAGATTTTTTCTGTTTTAATTTTTCTAAAACCTGCTTATTTTTCTTCATTGTATCTATTTCTTTTTCTATATTTTTATTCATATTTAATGCTTTATTTTTTAGACTCTCTATCTGATTTTCTTTCTTTTTTATATAATTATTTAAAATCTTCTTCTGAAATTCCTCTCTTTCCATTGTATTCCCCCCTTATTGATTTAATAAAAGCTTTATGTATCTATGAAATTCATGGTAAAATATCACTATAATATTAAGAAGGTGATAACTATGCATAAAAATAATTCTTCCTATAATATATTCTTTGAACTATTAACATCATTCAAAATCTTTATAAAAAAATTTTATTTATTAATTATAAACTCATATAAAATACTAACATTTTTATTTAAAAAGAAATCAATAATAAAAAAATTGTATGAACCTATAATAGAAGAAAATATTAAAATAAATACAAATTTAAACATTACTTTTAATAAATTAAGAAAAGAAAATTCATCTATATACAAACAAATTAACTTAACTGGATTGGAAAATTCAAAGTTACAGAATAATATAAATTTACTCACTACTTTGATAATCGATAATAAAACAAAAGTGTAAAGAAGAAAATTCTTCTTTACACTTTTATTATAAATTTTTTACTATTTCATTTTTTACTATTTCTGATATATTCTTTTGATCTTCTCTTGAAAGTTCATCTAAATATATTGGCTTTCCAACAACCATCTTAACTTTTCCACTTTTTATCTTTCCATTATTACCTTCGTATACCCTATAAGTACCATCTAATGTAATTGGAATTATTGGAACTTTAGCTTTAGTTGCCATCTTTAAGCTTCCTTTTTTAAATTCTCCTATAGTACTACTTTTACTTCTTGTCCCTTCAGGGAAAATAACCATAGATTGACCATTTTTCATATTTTCAGAACCTTCATTTATAGCTTTTAATGCTTCTCTTACATTAGCTCTATCCATAAATACACACTGCATTTGCTTCATCCACCATGATATAATCGGTAATTTTTCCATTTCTTTTTTAGCAATAAACCCCATAGGTTTATCTATTGTAGCTAAAATGGTAACTATATCAAAATTACCTTGATGATTTGATACAAAACAACATGCGTTATCTGGTAAATTTTCAAGACCTGTTACATTAACAGTTACCCCTGCTTTATCTAGTATACCCTTTGCCCATTGCTTTACTACTTTATGTAAAAATTGTTCTGCTTCTTCTTTGTTACCCTTACTTTTCATAGCATTATATTTTCTTTTTGAAAAAAGAGTACTTATCATATTTAATACAACATATGTATACACACTTAAAGTCTTCATATAACTCATTCCTTCCTCGAATTGTATGTGCTTATTCTATTATAATGTTGAAATTGTATGAATTCAATAAATACTTTACTTTTTCAATAAATACTTTGATTTTTTACGCAACCTATGTTTATTTTACACTTAATATGGAATGATTATAAATATACTAATGTTTTATTATAAATTTGGGGTGAATATATGAAAACCAACAAAAAGCTTTTAACTTTTTCATTAACTGCTATAATAATAATATTATTACTATTTTTCTTATATATATTTTTTAGTTGTATTCCAACCTCAACTTGTAAAATTCCCTATAAAAAAGATTATTTAAGGGTACATTACATAGATGTTGGTCAAGGTGATTCTATTTTGATACAATTTAATGACAAAAACCTTTTAATAGACGCTGGATGTAATAATAAAAAAGTTCAACGTTATTTGAAAAAATGTGGTGTGAAAAGATTAAACTATTTAATAGCTACTCATCCTCATGATGATCATATAGGTGGAATGCATTATATAATTGATAAATTTAAAATAGATAAATTTCTAGCTCCTAAAGCTACTAATAATACAGCTACATTTAAAAACATGTTAATCAAACTTAAGGAAAATAATTTAAAAATCACTACTACTAAGGCAGGTGACGTTATAAATTTAGACCCTAAATTGAATATTTTTGTTGTAGCTCCTAGTAATTATAATTATAAAAATTTAAATAATTATTCTATAGTTATAAAACTATCTTATAATAAAACTAGTTTTTTATTTTGTGGAGATGCTGAAAATTTAAGTGAAGATGAAATTTTAAAAGAAGGATATAACATTGAATCAGATATATTAAAACTTGGTCATCACGGAAGTAATACATCTTCATCTAAAAATTTCTTAGATGATGTAAATCCTAAAATTGCAATAATTAGTTGTGGTAAAAATAATGACTACGGACATCCACACAAGGAAACTTTGAAAAAATTAAAAACTAGAAATATTACTACATATAGAACAGATATACATGGAACTATAATACTTGAAAGCAATGGAATAAAAATTATAAAAAGGCAGTGATAAAATGAATCCAATAGCATTTAAATTATTTGGTCTTGAAATTCGTTGGTATGGAATTGTAATATGTTTAGGTATGATTTTAGCATACTTTTTAGCTTTTAAACGAAGTAAAATTTATAATATTGATTTTGATAAATTAACAGATATATTTATATTATCTCTTCCGGTATCTATACTGTGTGCTAGATTATACTACGTAATATTTAATTGGTCTTATTATAGTTTAAATCTATATGATATATTAAATATTCGTCAAGGTGGACTTGCAATTCATGGAGGACTTATAGGAGCCATAATCAGTTCATATCTAATGAGTAAATATAAAAAAATAAACTATTTAGATTTACTTGATACCGTAGCTCCTCCTTTTATTTTGGCACAATCCATTGGTAGATGGGGAAACTTCTTTAATGGAGAAGCACATGGTGGTATAGTATCACAACAGTTTATATCTCATTTTCCAAACTTTATTCAAAAAGGTATGTTTCTAGACGGTGCTTATTATCACCCTACATTTTTATATGAATCTATATGGAACTTATTAATATTTATTTTATTAATTATTTTAAGTAAAAAACATTTAGAAAAAGGATCAATATTTTTCTTATACTTAATTCTATACTCACTTGGAAGATTCTTCATAGAAGGGCTCAGAACTGATAGTTTAATGCTTGGTTCTTTAAGAATAGCTCAAATTATAAGTCTTGTATTTATAATATTAGGTATTATTTTATTTATTAAAACAAATAAACATAAAAATAAATATACTTAATAAAAATAAAAAGCAGATTAATCTGCTTTTTTCATTTTCTATATACTAATTAACTATATTTTTCAAAAAATAAAAAAATGGCTCCGCGAAGAGGACTCGAACCTCCAACCTATCGGTTAACAGCCGAGTGCTCCACCATTGAGCTATCGCGGAACATTAAACAAGAGATTGCTCTCTCAAAATTGCACAGTGATAATTTAATTTGATCAAGCCCTCGACCTATTAGTATTGGTCAGCTGAATACATTACTGTACTTACACCTCCAACCTATCAACCTGATAGTCTTTCAGGGGTCTTACTAGCTTACGCTATGGGAAATCTAATCTTGAGGTGGGCTTCACGCTTAGATGCTTTCAGCGTTTATCCCTTCCCAACATAGCTACCCAGCTGTGCTCCTGGCGGAACAACTGGTGCACCAGAGGTTGGTCCATCCCGGTCCTCTCGTACTAAGGACAGCTCCTCTCAAATTTCCTACGCCCACGGCGGATAGGGACCGAACTGTCTCACGACGTTCTGAACCCAGCTCGCGTGCCGCTTTAATGGGCGAACAGCCCAACCCTTGGGACCGACTACAGCCCCAGGATGCGACGAGCCGACATCGAGGTGCCAAACCTCCCCGTCGATGTGGACTCTTGGGGGAGATCAGCCTGTTATCCCCGAGGTAGCTTTTATCCGTTGAGCGATGGCCCTTCCATACAGAACCACCGGATCACTAAGCCCGACTTTCGTCCCTGCTCCACCTGTATGTGTCGCAGTCAGGCTCCCTTCTGCCTTTGCACTCTACGCGCGATTTCCGACCGCGCTGAGGGAACCTTTGGGCGCCTCCGTTACCTTTTAGGAGGCGACCGCCCCAGTCAAACTGCCCACCTAGCAATGTCCTGTGACCAGATTCATGGCCTCCAGTTAGAATTCCAGTACTGTCAGGGTGGTATCCCAAGGACGACTCCACGAAAGCTGACGCCCTCGCTTCTAAGTCTCCCACCTATCCTGTACAGACAATACCGAAATTCAATGCTAAGCTACAGTAAAGCTCTACGGGGTCTTTCCGTCCAACCGCGGGTAGCAAGCATCTTCACTTGCACTACAATTTCACCGGATTTATTGCCGAGACAGTGCTCAAATCATTACGCCATTCGTGCGGGTCGGAACTTACCCGACAAGGAATTTCGCTACCTTAGGACCGTTATAGTTACGGCCGCCGTTTACTGGGGCTTAAGTTCATAGCTTCGCTTGCGCTAACTATTCCCCTTAACCTTCCAGCACCGGGCAGGCGTCAGCCCCTATACATCAGCTTACGCTTTAGCAGAGACCTGTGTTTTTGATAAACAGTTGCTTGAGCCTATTCACTGCGGCCTACTCTCGTAGGCACCCCTTCTCCCTAAGTTACGGGGTCAATTTGCCGAGTTCCTTAGCAATAATTCTTCCGACGACCTTAGGATTCTCTCCTCATCTACCTGTGTCGGTTTGCGGTACGGGCACCATTTTGCTCCATAGAGACTTTTCTTGGCAGCGTGGAATCAGATACTTCGCCAAAATAGGCTCCCCATCACACCTCAGGCTTAATGTTAAGCGGATTTGCCTACTTAACACCCTAAGTGCTTAGACGCACATCCAATAGTGCGCACATCCTATCCTCCTGCGTCATCCCATTTGTCAAACGCATTATGGTGGTACTGGAATATCAACCAGTTGTCCATCACCTACGCCTTTCGGCCTCGGCTTAGGTCCCGACTAACCCTGGGAGGACGAGCCTTCCCCAGGAAACCTTAGATATTCGGTCAACAAGATTCTCACTTGTTTTTCGCTACTTATGCCAGCATTCTCACTTCTGTACTGTCCACCACTCCTTACGGTATGACTTCAACCTGTACAGAAAGCTCCTCTACCACGTGTACAAAGTACACATCCATAGCTTCGGTGGTAAGTTTGAGCCCCGTTACATCTTCGGCGCAGGATCTCTCGACTAGTGAGCTATTACGCACTCTTTAAATGAGTGGCTGCTTCTAAGCCAACATCCTAGTTGTCTTAGAAATCCCACATCCTTTCCCACTTAACTTACACTTTGGGACCTTAGCTGATGGTCTGGGCTGTTTCCCTTTTGACCACGGATCTTATCATTCGTAGTCTGACTGCCGGGGTACAAGTATATGGCATTCGGAGTTTGATAGGGTTCAGTAACTGTTGTCAGCCCCTAGCCCATTCAGTGCTCTACCTCCACTACTCAATTACCCGACGCTAGCCCTAAAGCTATTTCGAGGAGAACCAGCTATCTCCGAGTTCGATTGGAATTTCTCCGCTATCCACAGCTCATCCCATGGTTTTTCAACACCAACGTGGTTCGGACCTCCACGGAATTTTACTTCCGCTTCATCCTGGCCATGGATAGGTCACTCGGTTTCGGGTCTACAATATACAACTAGTTGCCCTATTCAGACTCGGTTTCCCTTCGGCTCCACACCATAAGTGCTTAACCTTGCTATATATCGTAACTCGCTGGCCCGTTCTACAAAAAGTACGCCGTCACACTTTAATGTGCTCCGACCGATTGTAGGCACACGGTTTCAGATTCTATTTCACTCCCCTTCCGGGGTTCTTTTCACCTTTCCCTCACGGTACTGCTTCACTATCGGTCACTAGGTAGTATTTAGCCTTGGGAGATGGTCCTCCCAGCTTCCCACAAGGTTTCACGTGTCTCGTGGTACTCTGGAGTAGATCTACTTTTCTTTCCTTTTCGCCTACAGGGTTATTACCTTCTACGACGGAACTTTCCAGTTCTCTTCAACTAAAGAAATCAAAGCGTTATGATCTATCCGCAACCCCAGGAACAAGTTCCTGGTTTGGGCTCTTCCCCTTTCGCTCGCCGCTACTTAGGGAATCGAATTTTCTTTCTCTTCCTCTGGGTACTTAGATGTTTCAGTTCCCCAGGTGTACCTCCATATACCTATGTATTCGGTATACAGTATCTAGCATAACTAGATGGGTTTCCCCATTCGGAAATCTACATATCACAGGCTGTGTGCGCCTACATGTAGCTTATCGCAGCTTATCACGTCCTTCATCGGCTCCTAGTGCCAGGGCATTCACCGTGCGCCCTTTGTAGCTTGATCTATCATCAATTACTAACTTTAATATCATTAACAAATATTATTCGTTAACTAGGTTTATTTCGTTTCTTTATCACTGTGCAATTTTCAAAGAACAAAATTGGTGGGTCTAAATGGACTCGAACCATCGACCTCACGCTTATCAGGCGTGCGCTCTAACCAGCTGAGCTATAGACCCATATGTATGGTGGAGATAAAGAGATTCGAACTCTTGACCCCCTGCGTGCAAGGCAGGTGCTCTCCCAACTGAGCTATACCCCCAATAAATCAACAACTGATAATACCTCTTGTAAAATCAATCGTTAATATTAATTAAAAGACATAGTCTTTCAAAATTAAACAGAATTAAGTGCCAGTCTGGAAGCTTTGCTTCCATTCTCCCTAGAAAGGAGGTGATCCAGCCGCAGGTTCTCCTACGGCTACCTTGTTACGACTTCACCCCAATCACCAATCCCACCTTCGACCGCTGGCTCCTTACGGTTACCTCACGGGCTTCGGGTGTTACCGGCTCTCATGGTGTGACGGGCGGTGTGTACAAGACCCGGGAACGTATTCACCGCGACATGCTGATTCGCGATTACTAGCAACTCCAACTTCATGTAGGCGAGTTTCAGCCTACAATCCGAACTGGGACTGGCTTTCAAGTTTTGCTCCCCCTCGCGGGTTTGCTGCTCGTTGTACCAGCCATTGTAGCACGTGTGTAGCCCTAGACATAAGGGGCATGATGATTTGACGTCATCCCCACCTTCCTCCACGTTAACCGCGGCAGTCTCGTTAGAGTGCTTAACTTAATAGTAGCAACTAACAATAAGGGTTGCGCTCGTTGCGGGACTTAACCCAACATCTCACGACACGAGCTGACGACAACCATGCACCACCTGTCTTCCTGTCCCCGAAGGGACTTCCTCGATTAAGAGTAATTCAGGAGATGTCAAGTCTAGGTAAGGTTCTTCGCGTTGCTTCGAATTAAACCACATGCTCCGCTGCTTGTGCGGGTCCCCGTCAATTCCTTTGAGTTTTAATCTTGCGACCGTACTCCCCAGGCGGAATACTTAATGCGTTTGCTGCGGCACCGAGGGTGGTACCCCCCGACACCTAGTATTCATCGTTTACGGCGTGGACTACCAGGGTATCTAATCCTGTTTGCTACCCACGCTTTCGTATCTCAGTGTCAGTTACAGTCCAGAAAGTCGCCTTCGCCACTGGTGTTCTTCCTAATCTCTACGCATTTCACCGCTACACTAGGAATTCCACTTTCCTCTCCTGCACTCTAGATGCCCAGTTTCAAATGCAGCTCCCAGGTTGAGCCCGGGAATTTCACATCTGACTTAAGCACCCACCTACATACTCTTTACGCCCAGTAAATCCGGACAACGCTTGCCACCTACGTATTACCGCGGCTGCTGGCACGTAGTTAGCCGTGGCTTCCTCCTTAGGTACCGTCATTATCGTCCCTAAAGACAGAGTTTTACGATCCGAAAACCTTCATCACTCACGCGGCGTTGCTGCGTCAGGGTTTCCCCCATTGCGCAATATTCCCCACTGCTGCCTCCCGTAGGAGTCTGGACCGTGTCTCAGTTCCAATGTGGCCGATCACCCTCTCAGGTCGGCTACGCATCGTTGCCTTGGTGAGCCGTTACCTCACCAACTAGCTAATGCGCCGCGGGTCCATCTCAAAGCGGATTGCTCCTTTGATTATTTTATGATGCCATAAAATAATGTTATGCGGTATTAATCTCCCTTTCGGGAGGCTATCCCACTCTTTGAGGCAGGTTACCCACGTGTTACTCACCCGTCCGCCGCTAATCCACTTCCCGAAGGAAGCTTCATCGCTCGACTTGCATGTGTTAGGCACGCCGCCAGCGTTCGTCCTGAGCCAGGATCAAACTCTCAATTTAAAAGTTTAATCTTACTCAAATTTATTGACTGGTTTCTTACCTTAATTCTGTTTAATTTTCAAAGACCATTTTCTTTCGCCATCTCTCGACGACATTAGTTATTTTATAATAACTTGTGTTACTTGTCAACATTTATTTTAAATTTTATTTTTTAACTTTTAACTTTCTAAATGTTTTTTCTCTCAAGCACAGGTGTTATTCTATCAAAATAGTTTTAAGAACATAATTATAATTTCTTATATTTCATCAAATTATACTATTTTCCCTCTATTTTTTTCTTTTTTTCTCTTTTTTTTATATACTGATACTTGTGGCTAAGTTGAAGTAAATATTAACGCATATAAAAACATGCATTAATATCTACAATTAATTAATGCATGTTAACTAATCTATATATTATTAATGTTCCAAATCTATAATTCTACTTTATAAATTAAAATGTTCTGCTAATTCATCAGATATTTTCTGATCATAACTATTTATAAAATCTGATACACTTTCATGTGGTTCTACATAAAATCCTTTTTCCTCCGATGTTACATTCATTTTAACCAATTCTTCTGTAGCTTTTCCTGTAAATAATGCATCCCATTCCTTTTTATTAACTACCTTGGAAAATTTATCATATTCATCTTCTTTTAAAATAGAATCAAATCTATCATCGTAAAATAATATTAAATCATTATTATTTGTAACTACTATTTTTTCTACTTTTGCACAAGCAGGTCCATCAAGTTCATCTGTAACTAATAATAGTCTCAATCTGTCTTCATCTTTAAATAATTTGGAACATTGAACCTTCCAAAGACCAGTATCATTTTTTATCCATTTATCATTTCTAATTATATCTTCTATTTTGTTATCCCCATTCATAATTAAACCTCCTATTATATTTCTATATAGAATTCATTAAGTTTAGTATTACCTTATAACTAAATTTTAAAAATAAAAACTTAGGAAATATTATCCTAAGTTTTTTATATAACAATTAACTTTATTTTTTATTCTATATCCTTTAACCTATATCTGAATTACATTAAACAAAAATAAAACTATTAATACTATTCCTAAAAGTATTCTATATATAGCAAAAACCCTCATAGGTTTCTTTTTCAAAAAATTAATAAATTTATCTACAACTATAAGTGCAACAAAGAATGATACTAAAAATCCTACTGTTAATCCAATTATATGTATTGAACTTAAAGCAAACACATTTATATCCTTTAATGACTTTAGAGTAATCCCAAACATTACAGGCAATGCCAAAAAGAATGAAAACTCTGCTGCCGCTACTGTAGAAACTCCAACTATCCATGCTCCAATTATAGTCGATGCTGATCTAGACATTCCAGGCCATAAAGCTAAACATTGAAAACATCCTATTATAAAAGCTTGTTTAATAGTAACACTGTCAATATCTCTAGTTTTAAATTTTCCTCTATATCTTTTTTCCGCAAAAATCATCCATATAGCACCTACTATTAATGCTGCTGTAACACTTGCTGGATTAAATAATTTTTCATTTATCCTACTATGATATTTAAGGCCAATTACTCCAGCAGGTACTGCTGCTACAGCTATATTCAACCAGAATTTAAATCCTGATTTAGGATGAGATGGTGCAAAATTCCGAAAGCTTTTTTTTATTTTATCCCAATATAAAACTACAATAGCTAAAATAGCTCCTAATTGAATTATCATTGTAAATGCATCTTTGTATTGTTTTGTATATAACGAAATTGGCTGTATTCCTTCTTTGAATTTTATAAGTTCTTCCACAATAATCATATGTCCCGTTGAAGAAACTGGTAAAAATTCTGTAATTCCTTCAACTATACCTATAATTATAATTTTAATTATAAATAGCAAATTTTCCAAGTTAATATCCCTCTTTCAATTACATAATTATTTATTTTTAATACTTTAAAATTATACTATTTTAAAATTTGCTTTGTCTACTAATTTTTTGTATATTATTCTTTATACTTAAAAGCAACTTCTCTAATTGATGTTTTTCCATCTTTAGATAATTTAATATTATTCAATCCCTTTTTTATTTGAACTTTAAAATATTTATTTTTTTGTTCAAAAGGAGAACCATTAATACTTATGTAATACTTTTCTTCCATAGAACTATTTTTAAACACTCCAATGCATAATTCTTCTTTTATTTCTTTATCAGATTTGTTATCCTTACCTTCTTTATTCTTCATAACTTTAGAAAATATCATAGTAGGAACTTCATCACTATTATATTTTTTATTTTCTTCTTCAGGTGATACTTCAAATAAATACTTGTTTTTTGTATAAATTGAGGGATATTGCAAAGGATTTTTCATGTTTATTCTGTCTTCATTATTGTTTATAAAAGTTACATAACAGTTACTTTGTTTTGCATTATATATTGTGTTATCTATTTTTATAGTATAAGCATAGAAATACTTACTCATCTTCTTTTTATATTTATCAGGGCTTTCATCAGACACTATTTGTAAATTACATATACCTTTTTGGATTACATCTACAGTACTTAACGGCATGTCTTTTTCCGATACATATCCTCCATTTATTACATCTATCATAATCCATTTATTATATTTTACATTCCATACTTCACATACAAAAAAACTAGGATTATCTTTTGTTTTTGTACTATCTGAAATTGTAAGTTTGCCTATTCGAGATATAATATTACCCGAATTACAAAATTCATTAAATACAGTACAAATCTCTAAATTAGAGTATGGTTTTGATTTTTGTTTTGATTCTAATATATCTGCAGCACCTTTATCTTCTACTTTATTCTTTTTATTTTTATCATATTTCATATTGGTTCTTACCCAATTCATTATTTTTATAGACTTTTCTAATTGATCTTTAGAATTTGCTATAATGTCATTTACTCTATATTTAGAATTTAGTTGCGCCAAAACTTGTTTTTCTTTTGTTCCATAATATAAGTTTATATTTTTTTCCGCATAAAAGTTGTCCCACTTAATTATGTTAAAATCATTTTTGCTACTTTGCCTATATTTTTTAAAATTCAAGCCTATTACAAAACCAATCATGAGCAATATTAATAAACCCATAATTACTATTCTCTTTTTATTCATTCCTTATCTCCTTATAAAAATATTTTTAAAATAAAAACTACCATACTATAGAAGTATCGTAGTTTTATATATAAAATTAATATGGATTAACATGCACCATACAATGTTTAACCTTTTTCATTCTTTCTTCCACTTCCTTATGCACTGTCTCCGCAATATCATGAGCTTTACTCAAAGATAAGTCCTTGTCAACAGAAATTTCAACATCAACATATAATCTGCTTGCATGAACCCTAGTTTTTAAATCATCAATTTTTATTACACCATTAACATCTAGTATACTTTTTAATATTTTATTTATAGTATCATTGTCCGCCGAACAATCCATTAATTGATTAGTTGCATCTATATATATATCCACTGACACCTTCATGATAACCACACATATAACTAAAGACGCAATAGGATCTAAAATCAAATAACCAAGTCTTGCACCTAAGATACCTATTAAACTTCCTATAGATGATAAAGCATCTGAACGATGATGCCATGCATCTGCCATCAAAGCTGAACTTTCTATTTTTCTTGCTCCTTTAACTGTATACCAATACATCCACTCTTTAGTTAATATAGATATAATAGCTACATAAACCGTTATAACGTTTGGTATTGTGTAACTTCCTATTGTTATATTTTTTATTGCTTTATATCCAATAACACATGAAGTTATTCCAAGTATTAATGCTAATAATTTCGATACTATAGGTTCAAATTTTTCATGTCCATAAGGATGTCTTTTATCTTCGGGTTTTTTTGCTAGTTTTAATCCAATCATAACACATATTGTGCTTAATACATCTGATGCAGAATGTATACCATCAGAAATCATAGCACTGCTATTTCCAATAAAACCTATAAGCGTTTTTGCTATTGATAATATCAAATTAAATAGGATGGTAACTTTTGAAATTTTATTTCCTATCTTATAACGCTCTTCATTACTCAAATACATACACCTCATTTTTAATTGATAACATCAAAGATGTTCATAATTAATAGTATATGCAGTAACTTCAATATTTTCAACAACTTTTTTTATTAATTTACATTATCAATTGATAACGATAATTGTTAAAAATAGGAATTTTTTTCTATGTAAAATTGAATTTTTATTTTTAATCCTTATTATGCTGTTCCACCTTTAACTAAATTTGTTTTAAAAAATACTTGTTTAGTTATATCTTTATTATTTATAACATCAATTAAAAGTTCACAAGCCTTTTTACCCATATCATATATAGGTTGTGCTATAGTTGTAAGTTCTGGTTCTATAAAATTAGAAATTTTTATATTATCAAATCCAATTACATTAATATCTTCCGGAACTATAAATTGCCTTCTTTTTAATACCTTTAGCCCACCTAATGCCATTACATCATTGCTATAAAATATTGCATCTATATTTTTATTACATTGTAAAATTTCTTCAGTAATTTGTATACCACCATCTAAAGTAAAATCACTTTCAAATATCAAACCTTCAAAGTTCCTATCGTGCTTGTTCATAGTTTCTATATAGCCCTCTATTCTTTGCTTTGAAACACTTAAATCTTTATTCCCAGTTACAAAAGCTATTCTTTGTCTACCTTTTTTTATAAGGTATTCGACTCCTCGTACTATACCTTCCTTATTTAAGCAATACACTCCTGGATAATTTTCATTATTTTCTATATATCTATCTACTAATACAAAGGATACATTGTTTTGTTTTAAAATATCTAAACTTTCTTTATTTCCCCTTCCAGTTATAAAAATAACTCCATCTACCAATTTACTTATAAGTAATTTTATATAACTTTCTTCTTTTTCAAAATTGCTATCAGTGTTACAAAATATGACGTTGTAATCTAGCTTATTTGCAGTATCCTCTATAGCTCTTGCCATTTCCGAAAAAAATGGATTTATAATGTCTGGTAAAATAATACCTATAGTTTGAGACTTTTTTGTCGTTAAACTTCTTGCAATACCATTTGGTATATAATTTAAATCTTCAGCTAATTTTGTTATCTTTTCTTTAGTTTCCTTACTTATTTTTGAATCTTTTTTATTTAATACCATAGATACAGTCGCTTTTGATACTCCTGCCTTTATGGCAATATCTTTCATAGTTATCTTCTTCATCTAATTACTTTCCCCCGTATACCTATTATGTCTTATCTCAGTTTTATTATATATTATTTTTTATAAAATCAAAATTTAAAATTAGTAAACTTTATATATATTACACTATTTAAAATTTTATAGTTTTAACATTATTATATAAAAACTCATATTATTAATATTGTATATAATATTTTTAACATTATATATTATAAAATTATCTTATGGTGATATGTATGATTAATACGTGTTTCAAATCTTCAATAAATGAAAAAATTCGTTATATTTGTAATAATAACTATAACTATTTTTTTAATAAAAAAAATATAGTAGGAATTGGTCTTGGTTACAAAACAATTAGAAATTTTACCACTCACGAAAAATGCATTATAGTTTTTGTAACTAAAAAACTTCCCCAAAATAATATTCATTGGAAAGACTTAATTCCTGCACTATATAATGGTGTTAAAACTGATGTCGTTGAAAGCGGAGTATTTGAAGCTACTTCATTCACTAAAAAAATTCGTCCTACACAAGGTGGTTATAGTATAAGTGTTGGATCAAAAAATCCAACTGGAACCTTATGTTGTCTTGTAAAAGATACCTCAAATATTTATATATTAAGTTGCAATCATGTTATTGCCCTTCAAAATACAGCTCCTATTTCTGCTCCTATCACACAACCAGGTTATAAAGACTCAGGTAACCCATCAACTGACACTGTTGCATATCTTTCTAAATATATTCCTCTACAATATTATTCTCCTATTCATCCAGTTGCAAATGATGTAGATTGCGCTATTGCTAAAGTAACTGATCTCTCATTAGTATCTAAAAATATTGCCACTATAGGTCCTTTATTAGGACTAACCACCCCTTCTTTAGACTTATCTGTAAGAAAAATCGGACGAACAACTGGTATAACTTATGGCCATATATCAGCAATATATGTTACTATAAAATATAAATTTTATGGTAAAGAAATTATTTTCAGAAATCAAATATATGCATCTACTGCATCAGATAAAGGCGATTCTGGATCTATAGTAGAAGATCTTCAAAATAAAGCCGTAGCTATGTTAATTGCTGGAAATAGAAAGGGTGCCTCTCTCTGTACTCCTATGTATTCAATACTAAATTTATTAAAAGTATCCCTTGTTATGTAATATACTTTTGATCTAGAATGATAGTTCAAAGACCTCATACACAAATATAAAACTTGAAATCATGAATTTACCCAAAATTAAATCAAAAATATAAAATTCTTAATGTAAATTTCTATAGCAAAACTAATATAAATGAATTAAAAAATTAAAAGGATTGAATCTTGTTCAACACAGAATTCAATCCTTATTAGTTTCTTAATTAAATTTATCTAATTGTGAATTACCGGAACATTAATCGACATTTTCATAATTTTTCATCATTCTATTTAGTAACAAGTGTAAGTTCAACAGGAATTTTTTTTGGTATACTTGCCCCATTAGAAATTTTCACTGCATTTTCGATAGATGTAATCCCCATTAATGCTGGTTGTTGTGCTACAGTTGCAGACATTTCACCTTTTTGAATAGCTGTTCTTGCATCCTCGTCTCCGTCAAATCCTACAACTATTACTTTCTTATTTGCAGTCTTTAATGCTTTCGCTGCACCTAAAGCCATTTCATCATTATGTGCAAATACAGCATCAAAATCTGATTGTGCTTGAGTTACGTTTTCCATTACTGAAAGCCCTTGAGCTCTATCAAAATTTGCCGCTTGACTAGATACAAGTTTTAAATTTGATTTTTTATCAATTATATTATGAAATCCTTGACCTCTTTCTCTTGTAGCCGATGCACCAGGAATTCCTTGTAGTTCAACTACTTTTATATCTTTTTTATTTTTTAATTCATCAATTATAAAGCTTGCCGCAAGTTCTCCACCTTTAATATTATCTGATGCTATATGAGACACAACCTCTCCACCATTAGCTTGTCTATCTACAGTTATAACAGGTATATTGGCTTGGTTAGCTACTTGTACAGAATTTATAACAGCATCACTATCTGTAGGATTAACTATTAATACCGATATTCCTCCTTGAATTAGATCCTCTATATTAGATCTCTCTTTTGCAGGATCATTTTGTGAATCTAATACTAAAAGTTCATATCCAAGTTCCTTAGCCTTTTTCTCTGACCCTTCCTTTAATGAAACAAAGAATGGATTATTTAAAGTAGACACAACCATACCTATCTTCTTTTCACTTACTTGTGTATCTCTTTTGCTACAACCTACAAATCCTAAAACTAGTAATACAGAGGCACAAATTGCTATAATTTTTTTAGTTATCTTTCTCATATTTACCCTCTCTTACTTATTTTATTTTTTATTAATTTTTCTATCTACCATAACTGCTAATAAAATTACAAGACCTTTTACAATTAGTTGATAATAAGGTGATACATTTAATAAATTTAATCCGTTATTTAATACTCCTATAATTAGTGCACCTATTATCGTACCTGATATACTTCCTTCTCCTCCTGCAAGGCTTGTACCTCCTAATACTACAGCAGCAATGGCATCTAATTCGTATCCTGTACCTGCTATAGCAGATGCTGAACCAATTCTACTTGTAACTACTACTCCACTAATAGCAGCTGTTACTCCAGATATTATATATACTAACATTTTCATTTTAGTTGTATTTATTCCTGATAATCTAGCTGAATCCTCATTTCCACCTAGAGCATATATATATCTTCCACCTCTTGTTTCATTTAATACATAAAATGCTATTAAAAATACCACTATAGTAATAATTACAGGAAATGGAATACCAAGTAATTCTTTATTACCTATGCTTCCAAAACTTTCTCCAAGCTTTGATACTGGTGTGCCATTTGTATAAACTTGAGTAACTCCTCTAAATACAGTCATTGTTGCAAGTGTAGCTATAAAAGCTTGAATTCTACCTTTAGCAATAAATAGTCCATTAACTAATCCAACTATTACTCCCACTACTAATGCTGCTATAATTGCTACAAATATATTGCAATTTGCTTTTATTAAAGTTGCTGCTACAGCACCACTTATAGCAAGTGTTGAACCAACTGATAAATCTATCCCCCCTGTTAATATTACGAATGTCATTCCAATTGCAATAATAGCATTGACAGATACTTGTGTAAGCACATTTTTTATATTAGCTACAGATAAAAATCTAGGAGATAAAATAGCCATTACTACACATAAAACTAAAAATCCCAATAATGCTTTATATTTCATAATTATATTTTTAAAATTATTTTCCATATGTTTTCTCCTTTTTGTTAATTTTCTATTTGCTTCTTCCAACTGCGTATGCCATTATAGCCTCTTGATTTGCTTCTTCATGAGATAACTCGCCACTTATTTTTCCTTCATGCATAACAATTATCCTATCACTTATCCCTAAAACTTCAGGCATATCTGATGAAATCATTATTATAGCTTTTCCGGAACTTTTAAGCTCATTTAAAACCTCATATATCTCTTTTTTAGCTCCAACATCTATCCCTTTAGTTGGTTCATCTATTATTAAAACTTTAGGAGATAACATTACCCACTTTGCAAGTATGGCTTTTTGTTGATTTCCTCCACTTAATTTATATATGAATTGTTCTGCACTTGGAGTTTTAACAGAGAGCTTTTTAATATATTCCTTTATTTGTTCTTTCTCCATCTTTTTATCTATCTTTTTAAGCTTATTTTCATATGAAGCTAAATTAGCAAGACTCATATTCTCCCCTACAGACATTCCTAAAATTAGTCCTTCTCCTTTTCTGTCCTCAGAAACATAACAAATTCCATTTTTTATCCCATCTTTTGGAGAAGTTATGTTAACCTTTACATCTCCTACAAATACATTACCTTCATATTTTTTATACTCACCAAATATAGTTTTAGCAAGTTCTGTTCTTCCTGAACCCATAAGTCCAGCAACCCCTAATATTTCTCCACTCTTTATTTCAAAACTAACATTATTTACTTTATTTTTATACTTTAAATTTTCTACCTTCAATAAAGTCTTTCCAACCTTAACTTTTTTGTAAGGAAATTGATCTTCTAACTTTCTTCCTACCATCATAGCTATTAATCCATCTTGATCTATTTCAGAAGTTCTTACATCTCCTACATACTGACCATCTCTCAAAACAGTAACTCTATCACAAATTGCAAAAAGTTCTTCCATTCTATGTGAAATATATATAATAGATATTCCTTTTTTCTTTAGTTTGTCTATAACTTCAAAAAGCTTTTTAGTCTCTACATCTGTAAGTGCTGTTGTAGGTTCGTCCATAATTATAATTTTTGAATTTTTAGTTAACGCTTTTGCGATTTCTATCATTTGTCTATCACCAACGTTTACATCTTTCACTAAAGAATCTGGATTTACCTTGCATCCTATCTGATCTAAAAACATTTTACTTCTTTCTCTAATTATAGATTTATTTATTTTTCTAGTAAATTTACTGTACTTTTCATTTCCTAAAAATATATTTTCAGCTACAGTTAAATTAGGAAGTACACTAAGTTCTTGATGTATAATTGAAACTCCTAATTTTTCTGCTTCCTTTATATTGTGAGGAGTAACTTCTTTACCTTCTATGAAAATTTTTCCACTATCCTTTTTGTAAACTCCACTAAGTATTTTCATCAAAGTAGATTTTCCTGCTCCATTTTCACCGAGAAGAGCTAAAACCTCTCCTCCGTAAGCTTCAATATCTATATTTTGTAATGCTTTTACTCCTGCAAATGACTTTGATATACCTTGCATTTTTAGCATAGGATGTCTTTTATCCATTTTACCCCTCCTAAAATACCACTCCTGATTTTAATATCACATTAGCATAAGGAGTTTGTTCACCAGTTCTTATAACTGCTTTACACCTAGATAATTCCAGCTTTAATTCCTCATGAGATATAAATGTAATTTTAACATCTCCTACTTCTTCTTTTACAGCTTCAAAAATTTTAGGACTAACCTCACTAGTTTCATGTGCAATTATCACTTCTTCTACCTGTTGTTCTAATAAAACAGCTTTAAGTGTTTGTATAAAACTCGGCACTCCTTTTAATAAAGCTAAATCTATTCTTTTAGTATTTTCAGGAATTGGAAGTCCACAATCCCCAATAGCTATCATATCTGTATGTCCCATTTTTGAAATTACTTCACATATAGCACTATTTAATAAAGGTGTTTTTTTCATTTTATAGTTCCTCCCCATATATCTTCTTTACATCTTCTAAATATGGAATAGATGGTTCTGCTCCTTCTCTTTGAACCGCAATAGAAGATACCATATTACCAAATTTTATTGATTTCTTTAGATTTTCAAAACTCATATTATTAATATCTATTTTACTTGCAAATCCACCTATAAAACTGTCTCCTGCAGCAGTTGTATCTATAGCATTAACTTTATAAGCAGGCACTATATCTGAATGTTCCTTTGTTATTACTGCAGCACCTTTACATCCTAAAGTAATAATTACACACTTAATACCTTCCTTCATTAATATATTTGCCGCTTTTTTTGCACTATCTAAATCTGTAACTTCAAGCCCTGTAAGTTCAAAAGCTTCTGTTTCATTTGGTATTATTATATCTGTATACTTCAATAATTCTCTATCAATTTTTTTAGCTGGTGCTGGATTTAAAATTGTTATTTTATTATTTCCCTTAGCTATTTCAAAACCTTTTAAAATCGTTTTCATAGGAACTTCGAATTGTGCTATTACTATATCACTATTTTTTATAATATTAGAAGCCTCATTAATTTCTTCCTCTGCAATAGTCATATTAGAACCTGATGCTACAATAATTGAATTATTCGCTTCATTATCCACTGTGATTATAGCTGTACCTGTTGATACTTTATAATCTTTAAATATATATTCTGTATTTATATTATTCTCTTTTAGTTTACTTACTAATATATCTCCATTTCCATCCATACCCACTTTCCCTATCATGGATACGTTTGCATTCATACGTGAACAAGCTATAGCCTGATTAGAGCCCTTGCCTCCAGGTATATTTTTTAAATCATTTGCAAATATGGTTTCTCCAACCTTTGCCATTCTGTTTACTTTTAAAACCACATCCATATTTATACTTCCAATTACACAAATATTGTTCACTTTGAAATCACCTCTCTACTTTTTGTCTGTAAGTTTAATCGTTTAACCGGTTAAATTAATCATAAGTCATTTTTAATTACATGTCAATATAAATAAAAATATAACAAAAAAAAGATTTCTATTATTTGTTAGAAATCTTTTAATAAATATTTTTTATTATTTGTTATCCTAATGTATTGTACTAATAGCCTATCCAATTTCTGACTTAGCTCTATTACATCATAATCAACCATTCTATTAAACTTTCTTTCAACCAAATTGTTTAAATTCATCCTAGTTTCTTCCATTTGCATCTTGATATAGTCTTTCATACACATTCCCCCAATTATTTATAACCCAAATCTAAAAACCGCAACATTACATTTATACCATATTTTCCAATATATTTCAATATAATGTATATTTTTAACTAATTATTAATATTTTGTTTTCACATAATTCATATAAATAATAAAAAACACTACAATATGACGTTTGTAGTGTTTTTATCGTATTTATTCGTTTATATATTCTATTTTTCCATTTATTATTGTGCATGTTGTACTTGTAAGAGAATCTAGTGGATTTCCATTAGAAATTACTATATCTGCATCTTTACCTACTTCTAGACTTCCAACTCTATTATCTATTCCACAAATCTCGGCTGCATTTATAGTTATGGCTTTTAAAGCTTCTTTTATTCCTAAACCTTCCTTAGCTGCAAGTCCAGCACACAACGGTAAATATTCTATAGGTATAACTGGATGATCTGTCATTATAGCTATTTTAACACCATTGTCATGAAGTACCTTAGGCGTCTTAAATGTTTTGTTTTTAACTTCAATCTTACTTCTTGCAGTAAGAGTAGGCCCCACAATTGCATCTCTTCGAGATTTTTTAATATGCTCTGGTATTAAATGCCCCTCTGAACAATGATCTAATGTAATATTTACATCAAATTCCTTTCCTATTCTTATAGCTGTTAATATGTCATCTGTTCTATGACAATGTGCTTTAAGTGGTATCTGATTATCTAATACAGGCATTAATGGCTCTAATCTAAAATTTTCTTCAAAATCTCTGCCTTCTTTAATGGCCTTTTCTTTTTTTATTTTATAATTTTTAGCTTTGGTCAATATTTCTCTAATTAAAGCTGCTGTTGCCATTCTTGTCGTAGGCATTTTATTTTTTGATTTATAAATTCTTTTAGGATTTTCTCCAAAAGCAATTTTTATAGCAGCAGGTTCTTTAACTACCATGTCATCAACACATATACCACTAGTTTTCATTGCAACAAATTGTCCCCCCATAGGATTAGCACTACCAGGACCTGTCATTACTGTAGTTACTCCTCCTTTTATTGCATCCTTAAAAGAAGTATCCATAGGATTTATAGCATCAATTGCTCTTAAATGTGGAGTTAATGGATCTGTAGCTTCATTTATATCCATTCCTTCAAAACCCATATCTTGTTCAAATATACCTATATGACAATGTGCATCTATAAATCCAGGTGTAACCCATCCCCCTTTAGCATCTATTACTTCTACATCTTCATTAACTTTTATGTCTTCTGAAATCTCTAATATCTTTCCATCTTTTATAAGAACACATCCATTTTCTAAAGTACCTTTAGTTACAGTAACTATCTTGCCATTTTTTATTAGTATCATTTTTATACCCCCATTATATATTCTTTATGATAAAATATTCCGAATTTATTTTACTATTTTTTACATTTTATTTGATTGCTGTTGATTTTTTTAGCAAAACATAGTAAAATATTCCTAGCAAAAGATAAAATTTTTGCAATGCACTTTAATATTAATAAACTAATGATAAAATTCATATACTAAAGATGAATTTTAACTGAACCTAAATGATTATACCAAAATATAAATAAAAAATGATTATAAGACTTCTTATAATCATTTTTTATTTATATTACAGTATTCTTACAGCTGTCCCATAAACTATAACTTCAGCTGCCGCTTGCATTATAGCACTAGTAGCATATCTAACGTTTATTACTGCATCTGCTCCAAGCCTTTCTGCTTCTTCTATCATTCTATTAGTAGCGATTTGTCTGGCTTCATTCATCATTTCTGTATACTCATTTAATTCTCCACCAACAATTGTTCTTAAACCACTTAAAATATCTTTTCCAATATTTTTAGACTGAATTGTAGACCCTTTTACTAAAGCAATAGTCTCTATTTCTTTTCCTGAAATAAAATCTGTATTCACTAGTATCATATCAATTCCCTCCACTTTGAGTCATTTACTATATTAACAATTATATCATCAATTTCCTAAAATATTAACTGAAAAAATAAAAATGGCATACAACACTGCCATTTTTATTTTTTAACATCCTCATACTCGACATCTATGATTTTTGTTTGAAAATTATATTCTTTTTTAGAGTTAACTTCTTTAAAATTCACATTATTCTTATTATTATAATCTGTACCTTTGAATTTAGAATTAACTAGCTTCATACCTTTATAACCCAAAAATCCAATTATACATATTGGAAGTAAAAATAATAACCCTTTTATTATAAGTAAAACTATAAATAAAACAATTATTGGCATTACAAACATATTAAAAACTTTTTTTATACTACCTTTATTTGAATATTCCATGCATATCCCTCACTTTTAGATATAGCTTTATTTTATTTACATTATATCATAAGGTCATAATCTTAACTCCTACATAAGTATTAACAATTTATTAATTTAAAATCTTCTAAAATATTCGTCTTTAAAAGTATAATCACTTCCGATTATACTATCTAATTCCCTTAAAAGTCTTTCTTTTTCTTCCCCTAACGTTGCTGCAAGAGGTGCATAATTAGATGCATGATTACTTCTAAATATACAGTTATTAACATCTAGATTTTTTATAAGTTCTCTAGTCTCTACCATAACTTCTTTGGGATTTAGAAGTGTCATTTCATTATTTTCAATCTTATTATATATTTCTGTACCCGGCTCAATCATAAGTGTAAGTATGCCTAAATAATCCGGATTAATAGCACTTATAACTCTTGCTGATTCTTTTGCATGTAGTTGAGATTTTCCTTTTCCACCAAGCCCTGAAATCAATGTTGCAGAAAGTTTTATTCCTGTTCTTTTTACTTTTTGCCCAGCTTTTATTATTTCTTCTGAAGTAACCCCTTTATTTACATCTTGAAGCACTTCATCACTACCACTTTCTACACCTATATAAATTATATCTAGGCCTAATTTTTTAAGTTTGATTAAATCCTCTTCACTTTTTCTTAAAATATCTGCTGGAGTTCCATAAACAGAAACTCTTTCACATTCAGGGAATAATTCTTTAATTTTAATAAGTATTTTTTCTAAGTTTTCAGTTTTTAAAATTAAAGCATCTCCATCCGCTAAAAATATTCTTCTTACATATTTATAATATTTTCTAGATAACTCTAAATCCTCGAATACTTCATCTAAACTTTTTATCTTAAAACTTCTATCCTTATACATATTACAGAATGTACATTTGTTATGAGAACATCCTAATGTAACTTGAATAATTAAACTATACGCTTCACTTGGTGGTCTATAAACTGTTCCTTCATATCTCATAAAATCATCCCTTCATCCTAAGTTTTCAAAGTATTTAAATTAATTATATATTTTTTTAAGTTTTTAGGCTACATATTTTTGCTTAAAACTATAAGTTTTACTGTAGCATTTTGGATATTTAGATTTATCCCAAATATGATCCTTTTCCATTTCACTGTCGGTCAAATTAAAATAATCATGCGTTATATACTTTTTACTTCCTGGTATAATAGGATTGTCCCAAGTCGTGTCTAGTTGATAGTATTTGCCATGTATTTTAACTATATTCCATGCGTGAGCTTCTGTTATACCATTTTGGTTCCTGCCTTCCCCAGCTACAAACAATGTTTCAATTCCAGCAGCATTTAACAATCTATACATAGCCTTTGCATAGCTTTCACACACTCCTATACCCTTGACTAAAACACCATAATCTGTATAAGATTCTCCTGGTATACTACTAAAAAATAGTCTTTCATCATATCTAGAATTATCAACAATATAGTCATGAATAGCTAATTCTTTTTCATAATCGCTCATATTAGGTTTTATAATCTTTTTAATAATATCATTTGCCTTATTTTTAGACTCTCTTCTCATATACTCCATTCTTTCCTTTGAGTAAGTATAATTTAAATTAAGTTTCATTGTGGCCTTTCCCATTGATGAACTTATACTTCCATTAGCCCCTTTATATCCATAATCTAATATTGGATTATCATGTATAATATCAGCTAGTATATCTAAAGAATAATCATTTTGATTATAATTATTTATTGTTAATGTAATTTTAGATTTAAATGTAAATAGTGAATATCTTAATATATTATAAAAATCTTCTTTATTATTAGCTACGTTACCTGGATCTTTAAAGTTTTCTTTTAACAAAGACTTATTTGTATTTACTTTTTCATCATAATCTTTGCATTTAAAATTAAACCTTACACCTTTTGATAAATTCTTTCCATCAAAAGATTTTACGCCTTGTTCTATAATTAAAACATACTTACCTTTACTTCTATACTTGGTTGAAGGCTCCACATTAACAGATTTATCTTTATCATTATATTTTACTTTAATTTTTAAGCATTCTTTTGAATCCTCATCTAAAATTTTAATATTATTTTTTAGGGTATCTCCATTAAGTTTATTATTAAAATTTATCTTCCACTTTTTATCAGCATCAACATTTTCTATTTTATTTAATACTTTATAATTATTGTCTGCAGCAATAACCGTCTTTGTACAATTAAATATCATAATTAAAAATATTACTGTAATAATTGAATATATCCTAAAAAATTTTAAAAATTTAATACGCATCTCCTTTTCCTCCTTTATATTTAAAATTTTTATTGGAACTCTTATAAACTTTTGTCGTATATCCAGTATATTAACTTTAATTTATCAAAACCTTATCTTATGATTATTGTCTGTATGTATTTTACAAACTTAAAAATCTTTTTATTGATTTACTATTTATACATTTTATTTCATTATTATCTATTATATGATATATTAATATAAATATTATATATATAGTATAATTAGGATTATACTATATATATAATATATTTATTACCAAAACACTAGTATTAAGGGGGTAAAATTATGAAAGCTATTATAACTGTTTTAGGCAAAGATACTACTGGTATTATTGCAAGTGTAAGTACTATTTTAGCAAAATGCAATGTAAATATTCTTGATATAAGTCAAACAATTCTTCAAGAATATTTTACTATGATAATGCTAGTAGACTTGTCTAATTCAACAAAATCATTCAAAGAATTAAAAGACGTTTTAACTACTAAAGAATCTCAACTTAATCTTTCAATAAAAATTCAACATGAAGACATCTTTAATTCAATGCATAATATCTAAAAAGTAGGTGTAAATATGATTAATCAAAACAAAATAATTGAAACTATTCAAATGATTGAAAAAGAGAAATTAGATATTCGTACTATAACTATGGGAATATCTTTAATGGATTGTTGCGATTCTAATGGTGTTAAAAGCCGTCAAAAAATTTATGATAAAATCACAAGATATGCTGAAAATCTAGTTAAAGTAGGAAACGATATAGAAACAGAATTTGGTATACCTATTATAAATAAAAGAGTATCTGTAACTCCGATTTCCTTAGTAGCTCAATGCTGCAATGATGAAAATTATGTAGAATTCGCTAAAACTCTAGATAAAGCCGCTTCTAATGTTGGTATAAACTTCATAGGTGGTTTTTCTGCTCTAGTACATAAAGGTTGTTCAAAAGGAGATATAAAACTAATTAATTCTATTCCTCAAGCTTTAAGCGAAACAGAAAAAGTTTGTTCTTCTATTAATATAGGCACAAGTAAAAATGGTATAAACATGAATGCAGTTAAAAAAATGGGTGAAATAATAAAGCAAACAGCTTTATTAACAAAAGATTCTGATGGCCTTGGTTGTGCTAAACTTGTAGTATTCGCTAACGCTGTAGAAGATAATCCTTTTATGGCCGGTGCATTTCACGGTGTAGGTGAAGCTGAATGTATAATAAATGTAGGTGTAAGTGGTCCTGGAACCGTAAAAAAAGCTTTAGAAACTGTAAAGGGTCAAAGTTTTGATGTAGTAGCAGATACTATTAAAAAAACAGCTTTTAAAATAACAAGAATGGGTCAATTAGTTGCCGAAGAAGCTTCTAAAAGATTAAATGTTCCTTTTGGAATAATAGATCTATCATTAGCACCTACTCCAGCTATCGGAGATAGTGTTGCTCATATTTTAGAAGAAATGGGCATTGAGAGTTGTGGTGCTCCAGGCACTACTGCCGCACTTGCACTTTTAAATGATGCAGTTAAAAAAGGAGGTATTATGGCCGCTTCTAGAGTCGGTGGGCTTAGTGGTGCATTTATACCAGTAAGCGAAGACTCTGGAATGATAGATGCCGTTTTAAATCACTCTATAAACTTAGAAAAACTTGAGGCCATGACCTGTGTATGCTCTGTTGGTCTTGATATGATAGCACTTCCTGGTGATACATCAGCCGAAACTATTTCAGCTATAATTGCAGATGAAGCCGCTATTGGTGTTATAAACAATAAAACTACTGCCGTTAGAGTTATTCCTGTTCCTGGTAAAACCATAGGTGATATGGTTGAATTTGGTGGCCTACTTGGAAGAGCTCCTATTATGAAAGTTAGCAAATTCAGTAGTTCTAATTTTGTAAACAGAGGTGGTTTAATACCTGCTCCAATTCATAGCTTTAAAAATTAAAGCTAATTCTACTAAAAATGATTACCTTATTTTAGGGTAATCATTTTTAGTATTGATTATTATATATTAAATTTTTTAATAAGTTCATTTAACTTTTGAATAACTTCTAACTGTTCTACCGATGTCTTTGAAACTTCTTTCATAGCTACATTAGTAGTGCCTAAACTTTCTAATATACCCTCCGTATGTTTTGCAGATTCTTGAGCATTTAGTGCCATTCCTTGAACTCGTTCAGAAATTTGATTTATTGTTGCACTTATTTCCTCTGTCATAGATGCTAATGTTTCTGATATATAACTTATATATTCTGCATCTTTATAGTACTGCTTTCCTGTATCTAATGACTTGTCCAATATTTTAGTTATATTATTATTTATAAACATAAGTATATCATCGCTATTTACAGCAAGATTTTCAAAAGCTGATTGTACCTTTTGAATTGTATACTGAATTGTTGATACTGTATTTGATGATTGCTCTGCAAGATTTCTTACCTCTTCAGCAACTACAGCAAACCCTTTTCCATGCTCTCCTGCTCTGGCTGCTTCTATAGCAGCATTTAATGCCAATAAGTTAGTTTGCTCTGCTATAGTAGCTATAGCATCCGCCATTACCTTTATTTCCTCTACTACCTTTCCTTCTTGTATTGCCTTTAATATGCTTACTTCTTTTTCTTTATACATCTTTTGTATATCTTCAACAGCATATTTAACATCATTTTGTATATTAATTGCCCTATTTTTAGATTCTATTGCATTTTCACTTGCTTCAATAGATTTACTAGAAAGATCTTCAACACTTGAATTTACTTCTTCTATAGAAGCACTTAGTTCTTCACCTGAAATACTAGCCTCTTGTGTTTTTTTGTTTATATTATCTGTAAATTCATCTATTTCATCAACTTTTGCTGTTATCTCTTGAACTGTTGCAGATAAATTCTCACTCATATAAGTCATATTATTTGAATTAATATTCATAGATTCTATGAGTTCTTTTATATTATAATGTGCTTTATTTAAAGCCCTAGCAGTATCACTAAATTCGTCATTTCCAGTAACTTGTATATCCTCTGAAAAATTATATTCTGCAAGTTTCATAGCATACCCTTTAATTTTTTCAAGAGCACCACTAATATCTTTTACCATTAATATGGTTAATATTATAGATATAACTATTGCAATTACAGTTAAACTAAATAATTGTACCTTTATATTCAAGAAAAGTTTTTCATTATTTTCATAGAAATATCTAGCTTCTTCAATATTCATTGAACTTATTTTATTAATCATTTGCTCCATATCTTCTCTTAATGCCTTAACCTCAGAATAATATATTTCTTGAGCTGATGAATAATTCTTTTCTTTAACTAATTTTATTATCTTATCCCTGCCACCTCTATATTTAAATAATTTTAACTTAAAATCCTCATATACTTTTTGTTCACTTTTTCCTTTAGGAATACTTTCATAATGTTTCATAGATTCTATATTTTTTATTTTCAGATCCGATATTTTCGAAATCTGCTTATGCATAGCTTGCTCATCTATATTAGTATTATATAACAGCATTATTAAGTCTGCTTTTTCTTCATTTAAATTTACTCTTACTCCTTCCATGTCTTTAATCGCCAATAAATGCTTTGAATAAGTTGTTTTTGCCCCTGTATTTATTTTTTTTGAATTTAATAGTCCTCCCATCCCCGATAATACAATTAAAATAACCAGTATTACAAAACTCACTGCAAGCTTGGCTTTAACCTTAAACTTTCTTACAAAACCCATAAAAATAATCCCCCTTATCTGTATTTGTAAAAATTTTTGTAAACAACTTTAATTTATTAGTACAATAAGTTGTTTAAATTTAAAAAGATATAAGGAGAAGACTAACTTGTAATCTCCTCCTTACATCTCTGTATAACTATCTTTTATTTATTTTGTGTATTAAATTCAAAATATTTTGAATTATTGGGATGAGAACTTACCCTTTATAATATAGCATACTTTTCTGTATTTTTCTATATTAAAATACATTTTTTTCTATATTATTTGTTTATCATACATTTTATCTATTTTCTTAAATTCATTATTACTTTTACTTTTTAATCTTTTACTAAAACATAGAATATATCCCTAAAACATGTTAATAATACTCATATATATTAATTTATATAAAGGTGTGATAAAATATGCGAATTCCAAATCATATAGGTATTATTCCAGATGGAAATAGACGTTGGGCTATAAATAATGGTTTAACAAAAGAAAAAGGTTATAATTCAGGATTGAATCCCGGACTAATACTCTTTGGTTTATGTAAAAAAATAGGTATTAAAGAAATTACATATTACGGCTTTACTACTGATAACACTAAACGTCCTAAAATTCAAAGACTTGCTTTTTCAAAAGCCTGTGTTGATGCAGTTAATTTATTAAGCAAAGAAGATGCTGATTTATTAGTAGTTGGTAACTATAATTCACCAATGTTTCCCAAAGAACTTTTACCCTTTACTAAACGAAAAACTTTTGGCAAAGGAGGTATTAAAGTTAACTTTTTGGTTAACTACGGATGGGAATGGGACCTTAGTAACCTTAAAGAAAATACTAGTTCCAATAGAAATACTATAGCTAATACTTTAAAATCAAATGACATTTCACGAGTTGATCTTATAATTCGTTGGGGTGGTAGAAGACGTTTAAGTGGATTCCTACCTGTTCAATCTATATATTCAGACTTTTATGTTGTAGATGACTATTGGCCAAATTTTAACAAAGATCATTTTTATAATGCTTTAAAATGGTATAACACACAAGATATAACGCTTGGTGGTTGATTTAATTAAACATTTAAATTTAATTTTTATGATTTTAATAGTATGAATTTTATGATTTAGTTAGGTATTTTATAGATAAAAAATACCTAACTAAATTAACAACGTTAAAAAATTAACAATTCTCACTAAAAAAAATAACCCTCTCACTTCTTATTTAAATTTTCTAATTGTTGCAGATTCTTATATAAAATTTAGATATTGAATACTAACAATATTATACCAGTTATTATAAATATCCTAGATAAATTAAATGCAATATTTTTACTTCCTTTTATACATATAAAATCTATAACATATCCATGTCCTAATCTATCTATAAAGTTTCCAAATCCTCCACCAATTATAAAGGAAAGTGCAAGTTTTAATCCTATTTCTCCTTGATACTGAGTTAATTTTATTAAATAAACAACAGCACATAACAAAGCTATTAAAGTTACCTTAATTATTATACTTAATCCACCTTCTAAACCATCAACATGTTTTACCTTATTATCTTCAAGCATTAATTTTAATCTATTTTGTACTAATTCTACAGACTTTTTTCCCTTTCTATTTCCTAAAATCTTAATTGTTTTCCGTTTAGTCCATCTATCTATAAAGACTATTAAAAATATTACGGTCCAAAATACATATGGCATATTATTGCCTCCTTTCCCTTTATTTATAAATTGTATATGTATTATAACACAGTTCCTTTTTTCGTTCAACTTAATTAGTACAGTTTTTGTAAATCTTTTTCATTTTATACATTTTTTAATGAAATAAGACCAGCAAAATGCTAGCCTTATTTCAAATTATTTTGTAAAATCCATTCTTTATATAATTTAGGTCTTTCGTTTTTTAAAACTCTCAAAAATTTATCTAAGTACATACTATTTTTTAATCCCTTCATAAGATGGGCTGGATAATTTTTATGTCTACTATAACATCCTTTTGGATCAATTACCATAACTCTTTCTTTGCTTTCAACAAAAATGTCTTTACATCGTATGTCTATTTTTGTAAAATGTAGTCGTTTAAATTCTTCTAACAGTTTAATAACATTTATAGCTAGTCTTTTACTAAGTCCATGGGTTTTTATATAATCTCGCATACATTCTCCACCAACATAATCTCTTATCATATATAAGTATTCATATTTATATGCTCGTGGAAAATATTTTGACCCATCTACTTTTTTCAATATAAGATATTCCGATTTGCAGCTCCTAACAGTTGTGCATATCTTTATGACTTTTCCGTCTTTTCTTAAAAAGACTTTACCATGATGCCCTTCCCCCAAAAATTTACATTCACTTAAATCAAGACCGCAATTATTCATATAGTCTTTATTCATAAAAACACCTTTAATGTATTAATCTTATAATCATCATATGTATAGTATCTATTTTAGTGATTTTTTCTTCTACATACTTTGTGATATAATGTTTTTATTTAATATTGTAATCTTACTAAATATTATTATAAAAAATATAATTTTAATAATTATATCAAAATGCAATCAATCCAGTTAAAAAACTTAATGAATTTAATAATAAATTTATTGAAAATTTGAAAACTTTAGTTTTTTATAAAAAATGTAGGGTATAAAAAAGAGGCGAAGTATTTTTCACAACAAAAACTTCACCATATTATATGTTTTTAAAAATTAATTTGTGAAAATAAATAGATTTTTAAGTACTATGTTATATCATTATCTATTACTTATTTTTTTACTCCATTTTATCGCAAGCTCTGGACTTATATCTATAACTCCTTTTATAAAATCATCTAAAACTTTAGCTTCATCTAATTCTTGTAATAAAATTTTAGGAAATGAAACCTTTTTGCTGTAACATTTTCTAGGGTCTATAACTTTTAACTTATAATTATCTCCAACATATATATGTCTTGCTGACATATCTAATCTTGTAAAGCCCATATTTTTAAACTCTTCAAATAAATATACTAAATTATACGAAAGTTCCTTTGGCATACCTTCTTTTTTAATATATTCATTTAAAGCTACTCCATCTACGTATTCTCTTAATAAGTACCTTCCTTTTATACTGATAACCTTTGGAAAATATCTACTTCCTTCTACCATTTTAAGTATTTTATATTCTTCTAATGAATTTCTTTTTCTTTTAAATACTTTTAATACATAATCATCTTCAGTTTTATAAACTTTTCCTTCTCTACCACTTCCAATAAACTTACATGTATCTAGACTTATTTTTAAACATTTCTTGTTAATGTTTATCACCTCTATATAGCCTTGTTTATATAATTTCTCATATTAATATACTATTGAAATTATACTTTTAAGTTACTATATATTCAATTTTATAAATAAAAAGAACCATAGATTAATCTATAGCTCTTTAAAACTTTCTTAAAAGTAAAATTATTTTAATTTTATTCCTTTTTCTGTTTGAATTATTTTATCTTCTTTTAGCAATCTTCCTACTGCTCTTTTAAATGCTGCTTTACTTATTTTTAATCTATCTTTAATTTCTTCTGGCTTACTTTTATCATTTAATGGCATAAATCCATCATACTTTTCTAATTTTTTTAATAGCATTTCTACATCACTATCCATTTGCTTGTATGCAACTTCCCTTGTACCTAAATCAAGCTTTCCGTCCTCTCTTACTCTAGCTACTCTACATTCTACTTCATCACCAACGTTTATTTCCTTATATAACTCACTCTTAGGTATTAACCCTTTGTATTTATTATCAACAGCTACTAGTGCTCCTATTTCATCATTGATTGAATATACTATTCCTTTAACCCATTCGTCTTTTTTATAAGGACTTTCAGATAATAAAAACTTTGATATATAACTTGTAGCAGTAAGCCTACCACTTTTATCTATATATATTGCAACTAAATATTTTTTTCCAGAAACTACTCTATACTTTTGTTCCTTAAAAGGAAGCAACACATCTCTTTCAAGTCCTATATCTAAAAATGCTCCTATTGATGTTGTATCCTTTACTTCTAAAACAGCAATTTCTCCCGCCTGTACTAATGGCGTTTTTCTAGTAGCAATTAATCTATCTTCGGAATCTCTATATACAAAGACTTCTAGTTCATCTCCTTCTTTAACATCCTCAGGTAATTGATTATTAGGAAGTAAGATATTATCTCCTTGTTCTTCTGTTCCTGCATCTAAATATACACCTATTTTGGCAATATTAGCTACCTTTAATTTTTGTATTTTTCCTATTTCAACCATTTTAGTATCCACCTTTTCTTTTATTCATTATAATGTATTTATTTTTTTCTTATAATTTTTTCTTACGCCTTTAATATTTAACTTAGATTCTATTTTAATCTACATTTCTACTTATATCAACTTATATATTTCTTCTTATACTTATGGTTAATTTTTTTTATATAATTATGCGCATATTTAAAAACTAATTAAATATTATTCTATTTTAAATATATCTTTTTGATTTCATTTATATTATACTATTATGTAATTATATGGGACATAATAATATAAAATATAATTTAAAGGGGGATATAATCATGACAAAAACAATAGCAGCTTTTTTCGATATTGACGGTACTTTATATAGAGAAGGTCTTATAACTGAAATTTTTAAAAAATTCATCACATCCGAATTTATTGAACCTGAACGCTGGTACAATGAAGTTAGACATTATTATATAAAATGGGATAAAAGATTAGGAAACTATGACGATTATTTATTAAAAATGGCTGACATATATATAGAAGCTATAAAGGGTCTTCACAAAACCCAAGTAGAATTCATAGCTAAAAGAGTTATTGAATCCAAAGGAGATAGAGTTTACACATACACAAGAGACATGATAGCTTGGCATAAAAAGCAAGGACATAAACTTATAACTATTTCTGGAAGCCCAGTAGAACTTGTTCGTGAAATGGCTCTAAAGCATGGATTTGATGATTATATAGGAACCGATTATTTAATTGATGGCACTCAAAAATATACAGGTGAAATAGTTCCTATGTGGGATAGAGTAAATAAACAAAAGGCTATAAATAATTTTGTTGAAAAATATAATATAGATCTTAATAAAAGTTATGCTTATGGTGATACACTAGGAGATTTTTCAATGTTTAAATCCGTTGGAAATCCTAGGGCTATAAATCCTACCAGAGAGCTTATAAACGCAGTGACAAAAGATCCTATTATAAAAGAAAAAGTAAAAATAATAGTTGAAAGAAAAGATGTAGTATATAAATTAAATCCTGATGAACTAGATATTTTCTAAAATATACTCCTTATATATTAAAATTAAAAAGTACTATAAACTTATAAGGCTGTTAATCAATATAATCTATCAACAGCCTTATAAATATTTTATTTAACTATTTTTTAAACAAAATTGTATAAAATTTTTTAAATAATCGCTTAACATTTCAGCTCTATATACAAAATTGAATTCCCTATAAAAATTTACTTGTTTTAAATTATTATTTTTAATATTTACTATTTTAATAACCCCAAGACTACATTCTCTTTTTATAGCTTCTTTAGATATAATTGTATATCCTAAATTTGCTTCAACTAAAGCTTTTATAGCATCTATACTTCCAACTTCCATATATACATTTAAATTTCTAGAATCATATCCTTGTTTTTTAACTTCTCTTTCAAAATATTTTCTAGTACCAGACCCTTCTTCTCTTAAAATAAGTTTTCCATTCATAACATCTTCTAAATTAACATACTCCATATTAGAAAACGGATGTCCCTTTGCGACAGCTAAAACTAATTCATCGTTTTTTAATTTTATATACTTAAATTTATTTTTATCAAACGGTCCCTCAATAACACCTAATTCAAATTCATCCTTTAAAATTTTTTCTAATATTGCATCTGTATTAAATACATTAAGAATAATATCGGTATTAGGATGACATTCTTTATATTTTCCTAATACCTTTGGTAGCACATATCCCCCTATAGTTAGCGTTGCTCCTATATTATATTTTTTTTCAAGGGAAAATTTGTTTTTTAATTTTTCACGCAAAATTCTTTCTCTTAATTCAGCTTCACGCACATACTCTAAAAATTCTTCGCCTTCCTCCGTAAGCAAACTATTTTTTCCTTGTTTTTTTATAAATTTCATTCCATAATATTCTTCTAAAAACTTTATATGTTGTGAAACAGCAGGCTGAGTTAAATTTAAAATTTCTGCGGTTTTAGTATAATTTCTAACTTTTGCTAGAGTTAGAAAAGTAATTAATTTATTATTTAACATCTTATTCTCCAAATTTAAAAATCATAATCACCATCTATAGTAACATTGTTTTTAATTATTTCTTTTAGTTTTTCTTCTTTATTTACATTATACTTAGCCTTAATAATACTAAATTCATTCTTTTTAATCCATATATTTAATCTATTACTACCAACAAATTTATATATTTTAACAGTATTCCTACTATATAGATTACCATTAAAATATATACCCTCTTGTAGTATTCCAAATTTTATTTTATATTTAAAAATTAATAAAAATATTAACTTTAATTTATATTATTGTAATGTATATTTTCTTTATTCATAAATTTTATTTATAAGAATTTGCTTTTAAGCCTTCTTCTAATAAATATTTGTACAAAAATCACTATATTTAGCATTCTTACATACTGAAATATCAAAATACAATTTACTAATTTTTTTTGTTATCTCACCTAATTTTCCACTTCCAATTACCCTATCGTCGACATCAATAATAGGTGCAATCCCCATAGCTGTACCACAAAAGAATAGTTCATCAGCAGCATATAATTCTGTTCTCGTTATGCTTCTTTCAACCACATCTAAACCTAATTCTTCTTTTGCAATTATGATAATAGTATCTCTAGTTATACCTTCTAAAATATTATCTGATGGCGGTGGAGTTATAAGTCTACCACCCCTAATCATAAATATATTTTCCGCTGTTCCCTCTGAAACATGTCCACTTCTAGTTAAAAATATTGCTTCATCATAACCCTTTCTTAAAACTTCTAATGAAGCTAATCCTGAATTTAAATAAGCTGCTGTAGCTTTTGTTCTTGGTGGTAACATATTATCCTCTACTCTCATCCACGAAGTTATAGCTACCTTAAGTTCTTTTTTATCAGTATACTTCCCCATTGGATTACAATAAATCAATAAACGATCATCATCATCCAATAATGTAGTAGCTATAGATTCTCCCGCTTTATACGCTACTGGTCGTATATAAGTTGTAGTTTTAAAATTATTTTTTCTTAGTAATTCTATAGTAAAATTCATAAGTTCTTCTACATTATACGGAATGTTAATATTTAAAACTTTACAAGATTTTAATAATCTCTCATAATGTTCTTTCATCCTAAAAACGTATAATTTTTCGCTTTCTTCATCAAAATAAGCTCTAATTCCCTCAAAACACCCCAAACCATAGTTAAAAGCTTTTGATCTTATTCCTATACTTACTGTATTTTCCTCCACTATCTTTCCTTGATAAAATACATACGTATCCTTCATTAGTTATCCCCCTTAACACTTTTAAATAACCTTATATAATACTATCATTCCTTAATTTACAGAATTTTTATAATTATATGATTTTTTACATTATAGCACCCTGTTTTTTGTGTGTCAATTTTATATTGTTTTTAAAAAAATCTGTCAAAATACTTTGACAGATTTTTTATTGAATACCATTAAATTAAAATGATGGAATTATTGATCCCCTGTAATTATCTTCTATAAATTTCTTTACTTCTGGTGAATTTACTGCTTCTTTTAATTCTTTTATATACTCTTTATCTTTATTATCTTCTTTTACGGCAATAACATTTGCATATGGTGAATCTTTATCTTCTATTGCAAGAGCATTCTTTAATGGATTTAATCCAGCTGGCAATGCATAATTAGTATTTATAACAGCTGCATCAACGTCAGTTAGAGTTCTTGGAAGCTGAGCCGCCTCTAGTTCTTGTATTTTAATATTTTTAGGATTTTCTTTAATATCTAATTTAGTAATAATTTGACCCTCTTTAAATTTAATAATTCCTTGTTTTTCAAGTAATCTTAATGCTCTTGACTCATTAGTCGGATCATTTGGAACTGCTATTGTAGCTCCTTCTTTTATTTCATTTACGCTCTTAACTTTTTTAGAATAAATCCCCATAGGTTCTAAATGTACTTTTGCTATATGTGTTAAATGAGTACCTTTTTCTTTATTAAACTGTTCAAGATAAGGAATATGTTGATAGAAGTTTGCATCTATTTCCCCTTCTTCAAGAGCCGTATTTGGTATAACATAATCAGTAAACACTTTAATTTCTAATTTATATCCTTTTTTCTCTAAAATTGGCTTTACCTTTTCTAAAATTTCTTTATGAGGTTCTGGAGATGCCCCTACAATTATTGTAGTTTTATTTGCTTTTGATTCATTTGATGATTTTTTATTTCCACAACCTGTTAATCCTACTACCCCTAAAATTAATGTACTTAAAACTATTGCTGATAATATTCTTTTCTTCATTGCAATTTACCCCCTAAATATTATTATAAATTTATGTTACTTGTTTATTTTTTTGTATACTAGCGTTCCTATGGTTTGCAGTATTTGAACTAAAACAATTAGCACTATTACTGTCACTATCAAAACATCATTTTTAAAAGCATAATAACCATAATTCATAGCTACAGCTCCAAGTCCCCCTGCCCCAATTACACCTGCCATAGCTGAAAATCCGACCATACTTATTAGTGTCAAAGTCATCCCAGAAATAATTGATGGAAGGGCTTCTGGTAGCATAACTTTAAATACAATCTGAAATGTGCTAGCTCCAAAAGATTTTGCAGCTTCAACAACACCCTTATCTACTTCTTTAAGTGCCGATTCTATAATTCTTGTAACAAAAGGTGCACACCCAATAGTTAATGGTACAATAGCCGCTGTAGTACCCGTAGATTTTCCTACTATAAACTTTGTTAATGGTATTAAAACTATCATTAATATGATAAATGGAAAAGATCTCAATATATTTACTATAATATCTAAAATCTTATAAATTACTTCATTTGGCTTAAGTCCATCTTTACGAGTAATTATCATAATAATTGCTGGTATAAATCCTACTATTATTGCAAATATTGTTGATACAAAAACCATAAATAAAGTTTCCCATAACGCTGGTACTAATATATCTATCATTCTACAACACCTCCCAATGAACATCTGTATTGCTTAGATAGTTAACTACATCATTCTTTTGTTTTTCTCCAACGTTTATTACTAAGCTTCCGAGTACCTCTTCATTAAATTTCTCAAGTCTTCCCCATACAATTGAAAAATCCATCTGAAGTTCTCTTGCCATTGATGTAATTACTGAACTTTGGCTTAATTGTTTTGGAAAAAATATTTTTATATTTATCCCTTTATCAGGTAACACCTCTTCTTCGCCTAAAAGATTTTGCATTTGTTTAGTTGGATTTAGAAAAAGTTCATCTACCTTTCCAGATTGAATTAATTTTCCACTTTCCATTAATGCAACCTTACTACATATGTCTTTTACAACTTCCATTTGATGAGTTACTATCACAATAGTAATCCCTAACTTTTCATTAATCTCTCTTAATAATGCTAAAATTGATTTTGTAGTCTTAGGATCTAATGCTGATGTCGCTTCATCACAAAGAAGGATTTTAGGATTTAAAGTTAACGCTCTTGCAATTGCTACCCTTTGTTTTTGCCCTCCACTTAACTGATTTGGCATACTTTTTTCTTTATCCCCAAGTCCCACTAAATTTAAAAGTTCGCTTACCCTCTTATTTATTTCTTCTTTTTTATACCCCCATGTCTCCATAGGCAATGCTATATTTTTCCATACATTTTTTCTATTCAATAAACTAAAATTTTGAAATATCATGCCTATATTTTTTCTAAATTCTCTTAATTCTTTTTCATTAAGTTCTTTAACTTCCTTTTCATCTACTATGACATTTCCAGAATTATAACTCTCAAGACCATTTATACATCTTAAAAGTGTAGATTTTCCAGCACCACTATGTCCTACAACTCCATATATCTCCCCTTGTTTTACTTCAATACTTACATTTTTCAATACTTTGTTCTCCCCAAAAAACTTTTCAACATTTTTTATTTGTATCATTTCTACACCCCCATTTTATATAAAAAATAAAGACCTAAGGATATCCTTAGGTCATATACATTTCCTACTTATCCTCATCTTTCAGCTTACGCTGCAGGATTTAGCACCATTGTATACAATCGAAAATGCATACTGGTTGCCGGGCTTCATAGGGCCAGTCCCTCCACCTCTCTTGATAAGACTATTTAATTATATTTATAGTTTAAACTGATTCTTATTATATTACTTTCAAATAAACTTGTCAATAAATTTATTAAATCTTTCAAAAAATTTATTCAAAAGCCTTGTAAATAGCTTTTATAGCTTTTTCAAAATCATTGGCATCTACACCTATGATTATATTAATTTCACTAGAGCCTTGATCTATCATTCCTATATTTATATGACTTTTCGCTAATGCTGAAAAGATTTTTTCTGAAGTACCAACAGCTTTAGCCATTCCCATTCCTACTGTAGCTATTAAAGCCATATTCGGTATAACATGTATAGAGTCTGGATTACATTGTCTTTTTATTTCTTCTAAAAGCTTGTCTAATTTATTATCTAGTTGAGAATCCTCTATTACAATAGATATTGTATCTATTCCAGATGGCATGTGTTCAAAAGAAATCCCATATGTCTCTAAAGCTGAAAGAAGCCTTCTGCCAAACCCAATTTCAGCATTCATATAAGTCTTTTGTACTGCAATTACAGTAAAATCTTTTTTTCCTGCTATACCTGTAATTTTTCTTCCACCATCTTTTAAATTTATTTCATTTACTATTAGCGTTCCTTTGTCATGTGGACAATTTGTATTTTTAATATTTATAGGTATATTACCTTCCTTAGCTGGAAATATTGCTTCTTCATGTAAAACAGATGCTCCCATATATGCAAGTTCACGCAATTCGTTATATGTAATTTTTTCAATTGGCTTAGGATTTTCTACAATTCTAGGGTCAGCCATTAAAAATCCTGAAACATCTGTCCAATTTTCATATAGACTAGCTTCTACATCCTTTGCTATTATAGCTCCTGTAATATCAGATCCCCCTCTTGAAAAAGTTTTTATACTTCCATCTGGCATAGCTCCATAAAAACCAGGAATAACTGCATTTTTAATATTTTTTAATTTATTTTTAGCTGAAATTTTTGTTCTTTCTGAATCAAAACATCCATACTTATCAAAACAAATTATCTGAGCTGCATCCACAAACTCATAATCTAAAAAGTTAGCAAGTATTATACCATTTAAATATTCTCCCCTACTTACAGTATAATCACAACTACCTCCATCAGAAATAATTTTTTTCATTTTCTTTAAATAAAACTCTATATCTACAGATAATCCTAAATCATTTACTATTTCTTTATATCTATCTTCAATAATTTTGAAAACATCATCAAAAGAAATTTTATTTTGGACATGTGCATGACACAAATATAATAAATCCGTTATTTTATAATCCTTATCATTTCTTTTTCCCGGTGCTGAAGGAATTATATATTTTCTTCTGCTATCCTTCATTATAATATTTTTAACCTTTTTAAATTGTTCTGCACTTGCTAATGAACTGCCCCCAAATTTAGCTACTATTATATCATTCATGTTTACCACCCCAATTTAGTTTATTAATTAACAACCCATATATTCATAAATCTTATCACAAATTCAAAATATTTCAATATATTTTGACAAACTATTTCCATTATTCTTAATACGAGTATATATATAAATAATAAGTAATATATACTTTTATATTTTTTATATGATAAAATATTTTTTAAAATAAAAAATTGACAATAATTATTGTCAATTTTAAAATTAAAAAATATAAATCATTTATATTTTTACTATTATGCAGTTAATATTTCAACTCCATCTTCCGTTACTAATATTGTATGCTCCCATTGCGCTGTTAACTTTCCGTCTGCTGTAACCGCAGTCCATTCATCATCCAATACTTTGCACTTATATGTCCCTTCATTAATCATAGGTTCAATAGTAAATGTCATTCCTGGAACCAATATCATTCCTGTATTTTTTACTCCACAATGATCAATAAAAGGTTCCTCGTGAAATTCAACTCCAACACCATGTCCCCCAAACTCACGTACTACAGAATATCCTCTTTCTTTTGCAAATTTTTCAATAGCATATCCTATATCTCCGGTTGATGAATATGGTTTAACTTGTTGTATACCTATATCTAAGCATTTTTTAGCTGTTTCCACTAATTTAACTGCTTCACTAGATGTTTCTCCAATTATAAACATTCTACTAGCATCACCATAATATCCATTTAATTTACTTGTTACATCTACATTAACTATATCTCCATTTTTTAAAACTCTATCACTTGGTATCCCATGACATACAACTTCATTTATAGATATGCATACACTCTTTGGATATCCCATATAATTAAGAGGTGCTGGTTCTGCCCCTAATTCTAATGTATATTCATGGACCCAAGTATTAATTTCATCTGTAGTTACTCCTTCTTTTATCCTTTCAGCAACCATATCTAAAACTTTCTTAGTTACTTTACTACTTTTTCTTATACCTTCTATTTGTTCAGGAGTTTTTATAAGATTTCGTGGTGGAGATATAAGACCTTGTAATTCAAGTTCACTTAATTTTTCGTCCATTGATAAATGGCAATTTTTATATTTTTTCCCGCTTCCGCACCAACATTTATCATTTCTTGATAGCTTACTCATTTATTCACCTTCTATAAAAATTTAATTTATCTTATATATCATTATATCACTTTATTTATATTTAACAATTTTATAAAAGGAGTTTTAATTTATAATATTCCTCTTCCTAATCTTTCTAATTTAACTTTAACATTTACCTTAATTTCTGATTCACACACAACCTTATCCCAATCTGTATTAGTTCTTCTTCCATATTTAGCTGCAGCAACTTTTCCAAGTTCTAAGCAGTCAAATTTAATCTCATTTTGCATCTTTTTTATAAAATTATTAGTTTTCTTTGTGACAACTTCCTCTGTTTCCCTCTCTATTTTCTTTGTAATTTTAGGATTGTTTGTCACTTTTTTATAAGAATTATTTTCTATCATATCACTATCTAATTCTAAATCTATAGTAAATTTATATCTATCTCCTTCCTTTTTACATTTAACTTTTTTCATGCTTAATGCAGTTAAATTAGTCATTTCTCCAGTTTTATTTCTTAAATTTATAATTCCCGAAACTTTATTTTCCCTTAAAAGATTTATAATTTTTGCTTCTTTTCTATCTGCTATATACCGTAATTTACTTCCTTTAAGAATTCCCATACCAGTCATTTTAAATTCACAATTATCGAGTTCTATGTATGGAAGGGTAGCGCTTCTCCCTTCCCCTAAAACCCTAGTATATACATCTATCATTTTATGATTATTAGAAAAAAAGTTATAATTTATACAACTATCAATCATACCCCTTATATAATCAGCAGAACTATTATAGCCTTTAACTTTAGTTTTTAATGCATCCATTGTTTTTCCTTTAAAAATTGCAACTCTTGCTGTATCATTTGCATAAGTATTATTAAACAAAATATTTATTATATCTTCAATAGACTTTTCTGCAACTTCCTGACCTATTAAAACTACCTTTTCAGTTCCAAGTATAAACTTCCTATTAGATTTTGTCTGTCTATCTTCTCTAGTATTAGCAATTCCCTCTGCCTTTCCTGTAGTAACTATAGTATTAAGAGTTGAATTTCCAGGTAAAAATTGATATACAGATATAGGAATACTATATAAGGGATTCTTAGTCTTTCCATTAATTAAATCATAGCCTATACCTATAGGTATATCCAAATTTTCTATTGCTACATACTCATTAACATCAACCATATAAGAAATAAAAAATACTAAAATTGCAATTACGAAATATGCCTTTTTTAACTTCATCAATTTCATATTCATCAATTTCCTTTGTCTTGTAATTGTTTGTTACTCATTAGTTTTTGTACCTTTTTTTCTTTAAAGTGAATTATCACAGCAATTATTGTCATATATAAGATATTAAATACTATAGTTGAATTTATTATAGCATTTCCTACATATCTTCTAATTATTTCATTTTCATAAAAAACAGCTATTAGCGTTACTATAGGAAATATCCATGCAGCTGCTTTATTTTGAGATATATTAAAATTAGATACTATACCTGCAACAATATAATAGTAATAATTTGAAACTGTTTTTATTATTACTATTGCCCAAAGGAAAATAAATATAAATCTAAAATTATTTATTACCGGAACAATTATACTTTCAGTAACTAACGTAAATGGCCATAAACTTTTAGGAACTAAATCTGGTCCTAAATAATATATAGTTATAAATACAATCCATGTATATATAACAGTCATTATAAAAAGAGCTTTAAATATACTCTTTCCTATTTTCTCTTTATTTTTAAAATATGGATGTAATAATAGTAAAAATTCCATTCCTGAATATTGAAATGTAGTTAATAGGGTAGCATTAAACAATTGTTTGATACTAGCTTGAAAAACTGGTTGTAAATTTAATATACTCCCGTTTTTTAGTGCTCCTATGGAAACAGTTATAGGTAGTAAAAATATGTAGAATGTTGACTTACCCATTCTTGAAATATTTTTAACTCCACTCATAGAGCAATACCAGGCACTTCCTAAAATACAAACAACTATATTTATTCGTGGTAAAAAGGTTACTGCATATACTCTAAGCACGTTTGTAAATCCTGCAGCAATACTTGGAAGTAACATTAGAAACTCCATAATATATAAGAATCCTAATATAGTACCTATCCCTTTTCCAAAATACTTCTTACCTATAGATATAATATTATCATTAGGAAACCTTCGCATAATATATAGTGAAATTAAAATTACATAGCTAGGATATATTATCCCTAAAATATTAGGTAACCATCCATCTTGACCTGCTACTTTGACAATATCATGAGACAATTTAAAAAAACCTATTCCAATAATAGTACCAATACAAAGATAGTAAACTTCTTTTTCATCTAATAATTCATTATTATTCATTTTTTTTACCTCTAGTTGTTTTTCCCATTTTTCCCATATTCCCTTGTCTCTTTATATTCTTCTTTTCTAAATCTTCAGGTCTTTTATCCATTTTCCACATTGCTTTTATTATAAATGTATCTTTCATATCTTCTTTATTTATAGAGAAATATGGAACTCCAAATGTTTTTAGTCTATATATATGTGTAATTATTAAAAACCATCCTATAGCTATTCCAAAAACTCCTAAATAATTAGCCATTATTAACATAACAAATCTTAATAGTCTAATTGATAAAGACATTTCATAGTTAGGTATTAAAAATGTTGATACTACTGTTATACCTACTATAAGCGCTGTAGGCGGACTTACTATCTTAGCTTCCACAGCTGTTTGCCCTATAATTATACCTCCAACTATACTTAACGTTTGAGCTATTTTAGATGGTAATCTAAGACCACCTTCACGTAATAATTCTACTATTATTTCCATTGAAAGTATTTCTGAAAATGGCGAAAGTGCAATACCAACTCTAGATTGGTTTATTGGTATAATAAACTGCACTGGAATTAATTCAACATTATATTTTACTAAACTTAAGTATATTGATGGTAATGTAATAATAATTATTATAGTCAAAAATCTTAAAACCCTAGTAAAATTAGCAACCCAAAATCTTTGACTATAATCTTCAACTCCATGAAAGAATTCAATAAATAAAGCTGGAACTGTAATCACTTGTGAATTTCCACTTAAAATTACAGCTATCCTACCTTCCATCAAATTAGCTTCAACAATATCTGGTCTTTCAGTACTATATATTTGTGGAAATATAGAATAAGTACTTTCTTCTAAATACTGTTCTACTACTCCATTTGAACTTACAAAATCAACATCTATATTGTTAATTCTATCTTTTAAAGTTTTTAATGCATCTTCATTAACTAAACTTTTTATATACAAAATTGATAGATCACTCTTTGATCTTTTACCAACTTTAAAGTTTTCTATTGTTAGGCTTTCCTCTTTTATTCTTCTAGTCATAATACTAATATTAGTTTGTATATTCTCTACAAAACTTTCTCTAGAACCTTTTATTGAATATTCGTTTATAGGATCAGAAATACCCCTATATTCTCCTGAAACACTATTTACTAAAATATAATTATCTATATAATCTACTACAATCCCTGTATTACCTGCTCTTATGCTTTCTACAAACTGTTGCATATCTGTTATCACTTTAGTATCACTACTTGGTATATATCTTTTACAAAGATATTCCGGTAATTCATCCTCTAATTGTAATTCTTCATTTATTCGTAACATTAATGGTTCTAAAATATCTTTATTTATAAGTTTTTTATCTGCTTGACCATCCACATATATAATATGTACTGGTATATTACTTTTACCTCCAATTAAAATTTCTTTAACTACAACTTGTTTTTGAATTCCTAATCTCTTGACTACTTGATTTACAATTGCATTTTGATTTTCCATATAATATCACCTAAAAATATCTTTCCACCACAAATAACTTTTATTCCAAAAATAAATAAGATTAATAAAAACCTCCACATATGTGAAGGTTTTTATTAATCTTATCTATAAATCACTTAGTTAACTTATTACTTATTTTCTAAAGTAGATTTTCTATTTATTATAGCATTTAATATAACACCAGATATAGCAGCTAAACTTAATCCTGTAATTTTCACACCTGATGTTATAGTTATTCCTAACGTTAATCCTATAAATTTTTCAATGTAACTTGTTCCAAGTCCTATAATTATTATAGTAGCCATTACTAAAATATTTTTCAAATTAAATTTTACTTTACCATTTCCTAGTGTTTTAAATCCTATTAAAGATATCATACTAAATAACATTAAACTTATTCCGCCCATCACTGGAACCGGTATTGATCTTAAAAACCCACCTATTTTAGCTATAAATCCTAAGCACACTGCAAACACAGCTGTTATCCTCAATATTGCTGGATTATAATTTTTAGTTATTGCAAGTACTCCTGTATTTTCTCCATAAGTTGTATTGGCAGGTCCCCCTATAAATGCAGCAAATGAAGTTGCAAGCCCATCTCCAAGTAATGTTCTATTAAGACCAGGATCTTCTATAAAGTTTTTTCCTACTACTTCTCCATTTGTCGTAATATCTCCTATATGTTCCATAAACACCGCAAGAACTACTGGAGCTATTATTGCTATAGCTCCAATGTCAAACTTGGGCAATCTAAAGTTTGGCATTGATACTATAGGTGCACTGGTAATAATACTTGTATCTACTATTCCCAATTTAAGTGATACTAAATATCCTACAATTACTGCTATTAATATTGAAAGTTGTTTTAAAAATCCTCTTCCTTTTAACGTTATAATTAAAGCCATAGCAAGAGTAATCACTGCTACCTTAAAATTCTTTGATGCCATATCTATTGCTGTAGGTATTAGAGATAATCCTATTACTATTATCATAGGTCCAACAACATGATTGGGTAAAATCTTTCTTATTCTTTCTACCCCTATCTTTTTTACTGCAAAAGACATTATTACATATATAAATCCTGCTACCATTATACCACCTTGAGCATAAGCAAGATCTCCACCAAATTTATCTCTAACCATTATAATGCTTCCTATAAATGCAAATGAAGAACCTAAAAATACTGGAACTTTACGTTTAGTACATAAGTGAAATATCAACGTTCCCACACCTGCTGATAAAAGTGCTACTGATGGATCAAATCCTGTAAGAATTGGCACTAGCACTGTAGCTCCAAACATAGCTATTAAATGCTGAAGTGCTAAAATCATCCTTTTTATACACTCTAAAACCTTTGATTTTTCTTTCATTTCTAAATTCTCTTTTAAAATTGCGTTTTCAGACATAAAAAAACCTCCTTATTATTTACTTTCTAAGGAGAACTTACTTCTTCTCCTTTTCTCAGCCTCACTGGACTGAATTAAAAAGCTATCTTTAAATTTATACAAAATAAAAAACTTCTTGTCCACCGACAAGAAGTTATAGCTATCATAACAAATCGTAAGTATATCACACATACTTACCTACTAATCTTGTCGGCCTCTCTGGACCACATTAAAGATTATCTTTTCTATTTGCTTAATTATATCACTTAATAAATTTAAGTTCAACCTAAAATTCTTTAAAAATATTATTTTTTAATATACAAATGTAATTCCCTTACAACCTAATAAAATTCTTAAATCCGACTTTAAATTATCCTTTATATTTTCGCTATCTTTTATAGATTTATATACATCAATAATAGCACTTTTACATAAAATTGTATTTGGTATATCTATGTTTTTTATAAATCTTATATATTTAACAACATTCTCATTTGTTATATTTTCTTTAACACATATACTATATTTTATTATTTTTTTTGTATTTTTATCTTTAATTTTTTCTATTCTACTTATTTTTATCTTTTCAATTAAAGTAACATGTTTTGTAAATATAGATTTACTCACTAAATTATTCATACACCCCACTCCTACTATAAAATAAGTAATTTTTCAAATAAACTATTTTCTTTTTTATAAATATATTCAACTTAAAAAATAAATATTACATTTTTTTATACATACTTATATTAATAATAGGAAATTATATCTTATTATGATATTATATATGTAAACAAATTTTAATATACGAGGTGATATACTATGTTTACTTTACCTGAACTACCTTATGATTACAATGCTTTAGAACCTTATTACGATGAGGAAACATTAAGAATACACCATGATAAGCACCATAAGGCATATGTTGATGGATTAAATAACGCTGAAACAAAACTTATTGATGCAAGAAATTCTGGAGATTATTCCCTTATAAAACATTGGGAAAAAGAACTTGCTTTTAATGGAGCTGGTGATGTACTTCATACTTTATTCTGGGAAAACATGATTCCTGGTGGTTCTACTCCTTCTGGTGATATATTAGAGAGAATAAACAAAGACTTTGGAAATTTTGAAAATTTTAAAAAGCAATTCTCATCTGCAGCAGCTACTGTGGAAGGTTCTGGTTGGTGTGCTTTAGTTTTCATCCCTGAATTAGGTAAACTTCAAATAATACAAATCGAAAAACATCAAAATCTAGTAATACTAGGAAGTATTCCTCTTTTAGTAATAGATGTGTGGGAACATGCTTATTATTTAAAATATCAAAATAGAAGAGCAGACTTTATAAATGCTTGGTGGAATATAGTCAATTGGAATGAAGTAAATAAAAGATATTTAAATATACGTTAAATTAATAATTTTATTTAAAATAAATTATGAAATTATATCAATTTTAATTAACTAAAAAAGATTATTGCTATATTTACATAATTAATAGTAATAATCTTTTTTAGAAAACTATATTAAACAATTCCATTTTCAGTCTATTTATATAATAAAATATATATTATAAAGATTGAAATTTTTATTTTTCTAGTAATGCCTCTCCTGCCATATCTACTAAAACTTCTCTTATATCCGAAGCTTTATCTTCATCTACAAGTACTATTAAATAATCTCCTGCAAATATAGTTGTATTTCCTCTCGGAATTATTTCCTTCTGTCCTCTTTTAATAGCTACTAATAAACAACTTTGAGGCCATTCTATATCCTTTATCTTTTTTTGCTCTAAAGAAGTTCCAAGACAAACTGCAACCTCTAATAGCACCTTATTTGTACTATTTCCAATAAATTTATTTTCTCCACTATTATTTTTAGCTACAAATCTTTCTAATAATGATTCATATATTGGTGCTGATTTTAACGCATCAGCTACTACATAAGCAACTATTGATACTACACTTAGAGACAATAGATTACTAAAAGACCCTGTCATTTCAGTAATCAAAATACTTCCTGTAATAGGTGCTCTTACAATAGCAGTAAAATATGCTGCCATAGCTAATACTATAAAGTTTCTAACATACATAGGATTCAAATGTATCAACTTAACTAATACTTCCCCATATATATTTCCCGTTATTGCACCTATAATTAACAACGGCAAAAATATACCTCCTGGCACACCTGAACCATAACAAATCATTGTAAAGAAAAACTTAACTACTAAAATAATAAATAGCATTTTTAAAGTCCAATTTTCATGGAAAAGATGCATAATAAGTCCATGCCCTGATCCTAAACCATTAGGATAAACTATAGCTAATATGCCTGCAACCATAAAGGGAACTATAGGTCTTATTTCTGGCTTTAACCATTTTGCCTTTCCATATAAATCTTGAGTTTTTAAAATCATTTTATTAAATGCTACTCCAAATACCCCCGTTATAAGTCCTAATATAATAAGATAAAAATAATATTTTAAAGGGATTGGACTAATTAAATTAAAATCAAAAACAGGTCTTAATCCAAAAAACTGTTTTGACACACAATCAGCAGTTAAAGATGCAGACATCGCAGATATAAGTATTAGTGGTGAGAAGTTTTTGTGTATCTCCTCAAGTGCAAACATAACTCCTGCAAGAGGTGCATTAAATGCTGCTGCGAGTCCTGCACTAGCTCCACTTGTTATTAGATATTTTTCCTCCACTTTTATTCTTTTAAATATTCTACTAAATCCTTGTCCAACCGATGAACCTATTTGAATTGAAGGACCTTCTCTTCCTAATGATAGCCCCCCTCCAATAGCTAAAATTCCACCAAAGAATTTTCCTATTATAACTGTAAGCCAATTCATTTTTAGCTTTCTAAGCAAAATTCCCTCAACTTGTGGAATTCCACTCCCTGAAATCATAGGTTCCTTTTTAACTATTTGACCTACAATTAAACTAATAATTATAAATATTGCAAACCACATAGAAACACTACCAACAGTATGTGTATTTAATACAAAATGTTTTCTAGTATAACCCCAAATTTTTTCTACTCCAAGTCTATATAGGACTATAATAAATCCCGCAAAAAATCCTACAAGTGCTCCTTCTATTACAAGCTTAAATCTAAAGCCATGCCAATGAAACAATGTATTATAAGTTCCATTTCTATTTTCTTCTTCCACTGCTTTTTTGTCACTCCTTTTATCTAAAATATGTACATGCATATTTAATTATAAACATGATAAATCTTATTATCAACTATAAGTAACTTTGTACTTCAAAAAAGAAAGACCAATACTTTAAATTTTAAAGTATTGATCTCATATAAAAAGGAGTTAGTACTTATTATTTATGTTATATTATGCACCTATACCTATTTTAGAAAATAGTGCATAAACTAAAATCATGATAAAAATTGATACAAAAGAAACTGTTTTAGCATGTTTCCAAGGAGTAATATCAACTTGTTTAGTGTATTTTTGTACATAGTCAGTTTCTCTTGGTTGCATTTTACCAACTATTAACATTATTATAACGTTTACAGGGAATAATACTCCTAATACATATAAGAAATGTATATCCGCTGCAACAAATTTAGATATTGTATATAATATTACATGTGCTATAAGAGCAATCTTAGGTGCAATTGCTGGAACTTTTTTGCTAAAAAATCCTACTACTACTGCTGCTAATATTGGTACATTATAGAATCCGAAACACTCTTGTAAGTATCCATATAATCCTGATGGTGCATATATAATAAATGGTGCTATAGCTATTGATAATACTGCAAGCACAGTACCAAATTTTTTACCAACTTGAACAAGTTCAGCATCAGTAGCTTTTGGATTAAATACTGGTCTATGAATATCTAATGTATATAATGTTACTGCACTATTTAATGCACTATTAAATGAACTTAATATTGCCCCAAACAATACTGCTGCAAAGAATCCTAATAATGGTTTTGGTAATACATCAAGAACCAATGTTGGATATGCTAAATCTCCATTTTTTAATGTATTTCCATATAAGTGGAATGCTATAATTCCTGGTAACACTAAGAAGAAAGGTCCTAAAAGTTTTAAGAAACCTGCAAATAATGCTCCCTTTTGTGCTTCTTTTAAGTTTTTAGCTCCAAAACATCTTTGAACTATTGATTGATTTGTACACCAATAAAATAAGTTGTTAAACAATAGTCCTGTAAATAATACTGGCCAAGGTACAAGTGGTGCTTGTGAATTAGCTGGATTTATTGCATTTAACTTTTCTGGATGTACTGTTACTAATGTATGAATTCCATCGGCAAAACTTCCATGTCCTAATGCTATTAATGCAAATACAGGGATTGAAAGACCTCCTATTAAAAGTCCAATACCATTAACTGTATCTGAAACGGCAACGGCTTTAAGCCCACCAAATATGGCATAAATTGCTCCAATAACACCTATAGCTGTAGCAGTTACAGCAACGGCTTTAAATTGGTCTACTCCAAGCAATCTTTGTATTCCAAAAATTTCATTTAACACTATAGCTCCAGAATATAAAACTGTTGGTAGATAAGTTACTACATATCCAATTAAGAATAATACAGAAATAATTTGCTTTGTTTTTCTATCATAACGTTCTTCTAAAAAATCTGGTATAGTTGTTATACCACTTTTCAGATATTTAGGTAAAAACACTAATGCTAATATAACCAATGCTACAGTTGATGTTGCTTCCCAGGCCATGGGACCCATATTAGTCATATAACTGTTACCATTTAATCCTACCATTTGCTCTGTAGATAAATTTGTAAGCATAAGTGATCCACCGATAACAATACCAGTCAAACTTCTGCCCCCCAAGAAATATCCATCTTGGGTATCCAAATTATCATCTTTTGTCTTGTACCATGATATAACTGCAACTAATACTGTGAATCCTATAAAAGATGCAACTGTCCAAATACTCACTTCAATTCCCCCTGTTTTAATAATTTTGTGATTATTTTTAAGTTAAGTCATTTCTTGAGTGCCAAGACTCTCAAGATTCTTTTCATAGCTCTCATTTTGAAGAATTTTTAATTAATCATAGTATTTTGAGTTTATTGACAAATTTATTTTTATTTCAACATTATTTTACAATATTCCCAAAATATTTTCAAGTACTTTTGAGAATTTTCTAACTCTTTTTAAAACGTTTTCATTACTTTTTAAATATATATTTAAATCCTTTTAAATTAATTTATATATCAAAATAAAACTAAAATAATTTTCTTATGCACCTATATCTATTCTAGAAAATAGTGCATATGTAATTAACATTTGTAATGTTATTAATGCTGATAAACTCAGAATATTCGTTCTATTTTTAATAGTGAAATTATTATGTCGAATTTGCAAATAATTCTTCAAAATCTTATTTTAATATATTTTAATATGACACACTAATTTAGCCTTACAAAATGAAAATTAGCATGTCATATCCCTAACTACGAACTTACAATTAATTAGTCTTCTACTTTTACTAAATTTCCTGTTTCAAATGAGTCTTTGCAAGCATATGCAAGTGCAGTAGATTTAACACCATCTTCAACAACTACTCCTGGTTTTCTGTTTTCTAAAACACATTTAACGAATTCTTCAGTTTCGCTTAAGTATGCTTGATCAAATCTTTCTGGGAATCCTTGAACACATTCTTGTCTTGCTCCTGTTTCATCAAATACTGTAACTAGGTTCTTTTGAGGAACTGTTCCAACTCTTAATGTTCCTTTTGTTCCTATAATTTCAGTTTCTATATGATATCCGTGAGCACAATTTCTTCCTGCTACAAATACTCCCATTGTTCCATTCTTAAATTTAACTAAAGCAGCTCCTGTTTCAGCATCATTTATTTCATCAAATTCGGGATATTCATATGGGCCACCTATAGCCCATACCGTATCAGCTTCTGATTCAAGATACCATCTTGCAAGGTCAAGATCATGTACAGCCATATCTAAGAATAATCCACCACTGTAATTGCTTTTAGCAAATTTTAAGAAACCTTCCATAGAACCTGCTGGATCTAAACCATAACATCTTATAAGAACAGGCTTACCAATTGCACCCTCTTCTATTTTCTTTTTAGCATATACATAAGAATCATCATATCTTCTCATAAAACCAACCATAAATATTTGATCTTTATGTTCATTAACTGCTTTTGCAACTCTCTTAGCTTCTTCTAGGTATAATCCTAGTGGTTTTTCACTAAACACATGAAAACCAGCATCTAGCGCTTTTTCAATTTGCTCACAATGAAACCCTGAAGGTGATGATATAAATATAGCATCTAATTCTTTATTTCTAAGCATCTCATCAAAGTCAGTGTATCCATACTTAATGCCCCATGCATTTTTAACTTCTTCAACTTCTTCTTTAACTACACTACATACTGCTAAAAGTTCTGCATTGGGAATTCTGAAAGCAAGATTTTTAGCATGCTTTCTTCCAAGCCTTCCAAGTCCAACTATTCCAAACTTAACCTTTTTCACCTGACATCCCTCATTCCAATTAAATCTCCCAAACTTACATTACAATTCATATACTCCCCGAGAACAAACTTAATTTCAACTTACAAACATATTTATTACTTTACAAACAAACTTACTTATAAACTTACAATCAATTATAATCTAGCTTTTTCTCTTATATATTTTCTAGCTTTTATAGCATATTCTAAAGGATTAGCTTTTGCAGGATCTTGTTCTGCTTCAACTAAAAGATATCCTTCATAATTATTTTCAGCTAATACTTTAAACAATGGTTCAAAATCTATGCATCCATCTCCTGGTACAGTGAATGCTCCAGCATTAACAGCTTGTAAAAAGCTTAATTTTTCTGCTTTAACTTTTTCAACAACTTCTGGTCTTACATCTTTTAAGTGAACATGTTTAATTCTATTTACATATTTCTTTAATACTGCCATTGCATCTTCACCTGAGAATACAAGATGTCCAGTATCGAATAATAAGTAAACTAAATTTGGATCAGTTATTTCCATTAATTTATCAATTTCAGCTGTAGTTTGTACACCTGTTCCCATATGGTGGTGATATACAACTTTCATTCCCTTATCAGCAGCTAATTGTCCTAATTTGTTAAGACCTTCTGCAAGTTTTGTCCATTCTTCATCAGTAAAATATGGTTTTGCATCATATACTGGTTTATCCATCATTCCTTGGATACTATGTCCTTGTTCTGCTACAACTACTACTTTTGCTCCCATAGCATGTAAGAAATCTCTATGTTCGATAAATGCATCTACTGTTTCTTGAAGTGGTTTAGTTGTTAAGAAAGCACTAAACCAAGCACTAGCAATTTCCATTCCTCTTAATTCTAAAGCTTTCTTTAAAACTTTAGTATCTCTTGGATATTTGTTTCCTACTTCTGATCCTGTAAATCCAGCAAGAGCCATTTCACTAACACATTGTTCAAAAGTATTTTCTTTTCCTAGTTCTGGTAAATCATCATTTGTCCAAGCGATTGGAGCTATTCCTAATTTAACTTTATCTTTATTAAACATTATTCTCTCTCCTTTTTTATCTATTTATAATTATTGGTAGGTGTAAATAAGTGTATATATCCTTGATATGTAATTACATATCTATAATTTTTTATTTTAAATAAGCTTTAATTATTAAAATTTGAATTCAGAAAGTTTAACTGGTCTTCCTTCTTCTAATGATTTCTTAGCTGCAAGTCCTATTAATACTGGTTGTAATCCATCATTAGCATTTACTGGTACTTCTGTATCGTTTACAATTGAATTAACAAATTGTCTTATTTCTTCAGCAAATGATTGCATGTATCTTTCTAAAAAGAAATATAGTGGTTTTTCAGAAGATATTCCTTCTTCTGTGCTTACTACTGCTGTTGATAAAGTATCGTTTGCTGTAGCAACTGATCCTTTTGAACCAAATACTTCTGCTCTTTGGTCATATCCATAAGCTGCACGTCTGCTATTATCAATTACTCCTAGTGCACCATTTGCAAATTTTAATGTAATGATTGCTGTATCTATATCTCCAGCTTCTCCTATTGCAGGATCAACTAAAACTGCTCCGTTAGCATATACTTCTTCAACTTCACTTCCTGATAAGAAACGAACCATATCAAAATCATGTATTGTCATATCTAGGAATATTCCGCCTGAAACTTTTACATATTCAGCTGGAGGTGCTTCTGGATCTCTTGATGTAACCCTAATTATATGTGGATCTCCCACTTTACCAGCTAAAACTGCATCTTTTATAGCCTTAAAGTTGTGATCAAATCTTCTATTAAATCCTACTTGGAACTTCTTGCCTGATTTTTCTACTTCCTCTAAAACTTTTTTAATTCTTCCAAGGTCATGGTCAACTGGTTTTTCACAGAAAACGTTTTTTCCTGCTTGTAAAGCTTCTATTGAAATTTGTGAATGAGTGTTAGTTGAAGAACAAACTAAAACTGCTTCAATTTCTGAATCATTTAAGATTTCTTTATAATCTTTGTAAGTTTCTTTAACTCCCATTGATTTTGCCCATTCAGCAGTTGCATCATTCATAAATGGATCTGCTATTGCTTTAACTTCAGCATTTGGAACATACTTAGTTATACTTTCTGTATGAACTTTTCCGATTCTTCCTGCACCAATAATACCTACTTTTAACATATACTCGTACTCCTTTACCTTTTAAAATTTATTTTTTAACTAGTTTCTCTTAAAAATTTTTAAGAGAAACTAGTTGTTTTAACTTATTATTTTAACTTATTAATATCTTCTTGCTTTCTTTAATACTTCTTCTTTTTCTGTATAAGCTTTTTGTATTGAAGATTTTTCAGATACTTCTGCAACTCCAACATGCCACCATGATTCATATCCATGAGTCATAGTTTTTGGTAATACTTTTATATCTATTAATGTAGAAACTGATTGTTTTTTAGAATCTTCTATAGCATTTCTTAATTCTTCTACTGTTTTTACTGAATACGTTTTAACACCATATCCTTCAGCAACTTTTGCAAAGTTTATTGGAACTAATTCTCCATCTAACTTACCAGTTTTTTCATTTCTAAATCTGAATTCTGTACCAAAGCTACCCATTCCATTTCCCATTTGTAGATTGTTTATACATCCAAATGCAGCATTATCTAAAAGAACTATATTTATTTTCTTTCTATCTTGAATACTTGTTACAAGTTCAGAATGTAGCATCATAAAACTTCCGTCTCCAACTAATGCATAAACTTCTCTATCTGGAGCAGCAAGTTTTGCACCTAATGCACCTGCAACTTCATATCCCATACAAGAATATCCATATTCCATATGATAAGTATTAGGCTTTTTGGCACACCATACTCTTTGAAGATCTCCTGGAAGACTTCCTGCAGCTCCTAGTACTATTGAATCATCATCTATTAATTTGTTTAATTCACCTAAAACTTGAGTTTGAGTTAAGCAAGAACCCATTTGTTTATGGAATTCTGGTAAAACATGATCAAGCTCTCCTGCTATTTCAGGTACAAATCCTTCTCCTGTATATTTAACATTAAATAATCTATCTAATTCTTTTATCCATGCATCTTTTGCAGCTTTAATTTCAGTTGTATAAGCTGATTTATAACCAGTTTTAGCTAGTTCTTCTCTAATTGCATCTAATGCAACTTTAGCATCTGCAACAACTCTTGCTTGTGCATCTAATTTATAAGCGTGGAATTCTGATACATTTATTGTTAAGAAATCAACATCTTCATTTTGGAATAAAGATTTTGAAGCTGTAGTGAAATCAGTAAATCTTGTTCCTACACCTATTACTAAATCAGCATCTTTAGCTATTACATTCGCAGATAAGTTACCAGTAGTACCGATTCCCCCTAGGTTATATTCATAATCCCATTCTATAGCACTTTTTCCTGCTTGAGTTTCTCCAAATGGAATGTTAAATGCTTCTGCAAATTTCTTTAATGCTTCAGCAGCCTCAGAGTATCTTACTCCACCACCGCAAACCATTATTGGTTTCTTTTTGGATTTTATTAATTCAACTGCGTCTTTAATTGATTCGTTAGTTGCAGGTCTTCTTTCTATTCTATGAACACGTTTTTGGAAGAAATATTCTGGGAAATCATAAGCTTCTCCTTGAACGTCTTGAGGTAATGCTATTGTTACAGCTCCAGTGTTAGCTTCATCTGTTAATACTCTCATTGCATTTATCATTGCTGGCATAAGTTGTTCTGGTCTTACTACTCTATCCCAATACTTACTTACAGCTTTAAATGCATCATTAGTTGTTATTGATAAGTTGTGAGTTTGTTCAACTTGTTGTAGTACTGGATCTGGTTGTCTTGTTGCAAATGTATCTCCAGGCAATATTAAAACTGGAATGTTATTCGCTGTTGCTGTTGCCGCTGCTGTAACCATATTTGCAGCTCCTGGACCAACTGATGATGTACATGCATAAATTTGTTTTCTATGCATTTGTTTTGCAAATGCAGTTGCAACGTGTGCCATACCTTGTTCATTACGTCCTTGGTGAACTTCAAGATCTCCTGGATCTTGTTCTAATGCTTGACCAAGACCTACAACATTACCATGACCGAATATAGTGAATATACCTTTAATAAATTTATGTTGTTGTCCATCGAATTCTATATATTGTTGATTAAGAAATTTAACTAAAGCTTGAGCTACAGTTAATCTTATTGTTTTCATATATTATTCCTCCCGTTTCGATCTACTTCTCTGGCCAAATCTTAACATTAGGTTCTAATAGCCATTTGTGTTCTTCTGCATTTATTCTATCTGTCCATGGATTGTTATCTAAATGTCTTATCATCCAGCAATAATACATTGCATATCCTGGAGCAGATGTTTGAGGATGAACAAGTCCACCTGGAATTGCAGCCACACTATTATCAGTTATTTTAAATACGTCGTCTCCTATTATCGAACATCCAAATCCTTGTGGTTTATTGAATCTGTAGTAATATATTTCTGGTTGTGGATGTTCATGAGGTATATAACTTGACCATTTTCCTGGGAAAGTTATAACTTCACCCATTACCATATTTGAATAAGGAGCGTTTGAGTAGTCAAATACAGTTCTAACAACTCTTCTTGCAGTATCATTCCATACACCTTCTCCAAAGATGTCACTTTGGCAATCTTCTGGTGCATAAAATTTACAATCAAATTCTTTATCATTTGTTGTCTTTTGAACTAACACTTCAGCATCTGTAATTGCTGTTATCTTAACTTCAACATTCTTTGGAACATGTAAACACCATGGATCTTCATCGAATATTGAATGTCTTTCCATTTCCTTTTTATTTCCTTGCCATTCTATTTGAATCTTACCATCTAATAGTAAAAATGCACTTTCTTTCTTGTTATCTAAAACTACTTCAACTTGAGCTTTTTCAATTTTATATATTCCAGTATCCATAAGCATATTGCTATGTTTGCCATTCATATCTGTTAGAACATTATATCCTTTAATTAATGATGCTATCTTTTCAACCATGATTTTCCCTCCTAATACTTTTCATCAAGTGAACTGTAATTAGTTAGCGTTTTTAAGCTCTAGCTATCATTTCACCATATTCTTCTTTTTTCTGTCTTATAAATTCTTTAACAGCTTCTACTGTTGGCATATCTTCTGAACAGCTATGGCTTGAAACTAACATCGCTGCTGAAGCACTACCAAATTCTAAAGCATCGATTATTTCCCATCCTTCAAGTAATGCATACATGAATGCTGAACCATAAGCATCTCCACCACCAAAAGATTTTAATAACTTAATTGGGAATGGTTTTATTGAAAAATTTTGTCCGTCTTCAGTGTAAGCAGTTGAACCATCTTTACCGTGTTTAATAACTACTATCTTATTTCCAAATCCAATCCATCTGTCCGCTGTTTCTCTATCTGTACTTGATTCAACCATTAATCTTTCCATTAAATCAAATTCTTCTCTTGATCCCATTACTATGTCACTCATTTTTCCAGCTAAAGAATAGTAAACAGCAATTTCATCTAATGATTTCCAGTTATATTCTCTATAATCTACATCAAATAAAACTTTTGTACCATGTTTTTTAGCAAATTCAATAGCTTTAAAACAAGCTTCTCTTGATGGACTTGCTGCAAGTGCAGTACCTGATACAACTATCATTTTTGCACTTTTGATATAATCTTCATCTATATCTTCTGGAGATAATTGAAGGTCAGCTATTCCATTTCTGTACATTAATATGCTACTTTCAGTTGGACTTAAAATTTCAGTGAAAGTTAGTCCTAAAGATTCACCATTTTTAGCTACTGATATGTGTGAAGTATCTATTCCTTCATTTTTAAAATAGTCAGTAACAAATTTTCCGAATTGATCGTCTGAAACTGTTCCTATAAATCCTACTTTTTTTCCTAATCTAGCAAGTCCAACAGCTATGTTTGCTGGAGAACCACCAACATATTTATTGAAGTTTCTGCTTTCTTCTAATGGTTTATGAATATCAGTTGGGTTAAAATCTATTGCTACTCTTCCTATTGGAATTACATCATATTTTCTTGAATTATCAAATTTTATATTATTCATTTTAAATATCCTCCTAACACTGTTATGCTCTGTTACAACTTCCAAATATTATTATGTGTTTTTTTACATTCTCATAAGCTGCATCAATAACTTCATCATGATAAGTAAAATAATCTACTGATTCATTAGCATTAAATAACATTTCTACTCTTCTTACAACATTATTAAATGTAGCTGTTGCCACGTTTAATTTTCTTATTCCATTATCAACACAATCTTTGAAATCGTCTTCACTAATTCCAGAACCACCATGAAGAACTAATGGTACATCCACACTTCTATCTATTTCTTTTAATCTATCCATTCTAAGTTTGGGCTCTTCTTTGTATACTCCATGAGCATTTCCAATAGCTACAGCTAATGCATTTACCCCTGTTTCATCATAAAACTTCTCTGCATCTGCAACGCTAGTTACTCTTATATCTATGTCAACTGAACCATCTTCACTCCCGCCTACTTGACCTATTTCAGCTTCAACTGCCGCATCGTATTTTTCAGCAAGTTTTATAACTTCCTTGGTTTTCTCTATATTTTCTTCTATTGGATAATGTGATCCATCAAACATAACAGATGTAAATCCTATTTTTAGAGCTTGATGAATAGTTTCTATATTTATACCATGATCAAAATGAACAGCTACAGGTACTTTTGCTTCTTTAGCCGCTGCTACCATTGCTGGTCCTATTATATGTAATGGTGAATGGGGTAATCTCACTTCAGCAATCTGAAGAATTAAAGGTGAATTTAATTCTTCAGCTGCCTTTATAGCTCCCATAACCATTTCTATATTCGCAACACTAAAGGAACCTACTCCATAGCCTTCTTTATCAGCTTTATTTAAAATTTGTTCCATATTTACTAAAGGCATAGCAGTAACCCCTTCCAATTATTCTTTTTTATATTCTAAAAACTAATTCCATAAATTTTTATAAATTTCTATTATTTCTTCTTTAGTTGGTTGTCTCATTGTATTGCTAGGACTTCCACTTACTAAAGCATCACTTGCCATTTTATCAATATTTTCAAAGAATTTTTCTTTGTCTATTCCGAACTCTTCTAAAGTTGGGATATTTATATCTGAACATAATTTTCTAATTTCATTAACAACTGTTTTAGCTGCTTCCATATTAGTCATACCTTCTTTGTATGAACCAATTACCTTAGCGATATCTGCAAAACGTTCTGGAGTTCCTTCAATAGCAAACTTTAAACATTCTACAAAAAGCATAGCATTTGAAACTCCATGTGGTACATGGAATAGTGCTCCTATTGGTCTACTCATTCCATGTATTATTGTAACTGACGCATTATTAAATGCTATACCAGCTTCTAATGAGCCAAGTGACATTTGATTTCTAGATTCAAAATCATTTCCTTCACTATAAGCTTTTCTTAAGTTGTTAAAGATACGTTTTATTGCTGATAAAGCAAATGTATCTGATAGAGGTTGAGCAACTCTTGATGTATAAGATTCAACTGCATGAGTTAAAGCATCTATTCCGGTAGCTGCTGTAACTCCTTTTGGAGCTGTCATTGTCATTTCAGCATCAACTATTGCAAGTTGTGGTAATAAGTTTGGTCCTTTTAATAACATCTTTACATTATTTACTGTATCTGAAATAATTGTGAATTGTGTTGCTTCTGATCCAGTCCCAGCTGTTGTTGGTACTGCAACAAGTGGTGGTGGACAATTTTCAATAATTTTTCCCATATAGTCTGAAATTTTTCCTGGGTTTGTTATCATAGCACCAATTGCCTTCATAGTATCGATTGGACTTCCTCCCCCTACAGCTATTAAGAAATCACACTCTTCACTCTTATATATTTCTATTCCCTTATCAACCATAACATCAGTTGGTTCAGAATTTACTTCATCATATATTACATATTGTACATTGTTTTCATTTAATATATCTGTTAGCTTTGAAACATTCCCGATTTTAACCATTATTTCATCAGTAACGATTAAAGCTTTTTTCCCAAACTCTTTAAGGTAAATTCCAGCATCTTTAAGTGCTTCCTTACCATATACAATTTTTTTTGGAACAATAACTTTATGTGCCATTGAAATTTCCCCCTGATTTCTTAAAAAATATTATCAAAATTTCACAACTTTACATTAAATTACAAAATGTAACACTGTTTCGTTTGTATTTTTGATTAACTTTTGATTAGATTTTAACACTCCATTTAATCGTTGTCAATATGTTTTTTACCAATATTTTTATAAATTTACTCACTTTATGATTATATCTTGATTATATATATGTTAACTTTCCAAAATATATTCATGTTTTTGGATACATTATTAATATGTAATGAAAATAACTTGTAATTATTCATATATTCTTATATAATGTTACTGTAATGATATCTATTGATTTGGATACTTGAGGAGGTTAAAAATGAAATCTCATAGAATAAAAGAAATCGAGAATTATGTATTGCAGAATGAACATGCTTCAATAGATACATTGTGTTCTCTTTTCAATGTTTCAAAAAACACCATAAGAAGGGATATCGCAGTATTAGTGAACAAAGGAATCGTAAAAAAGGTTTATGGTGGAATTACTTTAAATAATGAAGAAAAATTAACTGTTCCTTTTGAACAAAGGGAAGTTACCCATAAAGACGAAAAATACTTAATCGCTGAGTATGCAAGTAAGCTCGTTGAAGATAACGATATTATTTTTATAGATTCAGGTACAACCACAGTACATATGATACCTTTCTTAAATGATAGAAAAAATTTGACTATAATAACTAATAATCTTAATATACTACTAAAGGCTTTGCCTTATTCAAATGTAGATATATTATCCACAGGAGGAACTCTTTTTAGAGAAACTAATTCTTTAATCGGTGTAGAAGCTTCAAACTTCCTAAAAAATTATAATATATCGAAAGCATTTATGGCCACTACAGGTTTCTCTATTGATAAAGGAGTTACTAATTCATCTAATTTTGAATATGATGTAAAAAAAACAGTAGTTGAAAATAGTTCAAATGTAATACTTTTAGCTGATCACTCAAAATTAGATACAGCTTCTCTTAAAACTTATTGTAATTTGGAAGATATCACTTGTTTTATTACAGATAGGCTTCCACCTAAAGAATATGTTAAGTTTTTTCAAGAACACAATATAGATTTAATTACTCCAGATAATTAAAACACCCCTATAAGTTTTTACTTATAGGGGTGTTTTTAATTTTTGAGTATATTAGTCATTTTTTGAGTAACTTTGAGTATATTTTTCAAAAACATCTATCATTCATGTCTTTTATAACAAATTCTTGCCATAATTTTTTTTGATTATTACTATGTCTAACAAAATACCTATATGAAATTTAATCATATAGGCTTTATCTACAATATTTATCATGTTGTTAGACATCTTCTTAATGTTACTTATATTTACAGTTCACTCTAAACACAAATATTATTTGTCGAATTATATATTTTCTTGATATTGTCCAATTCGGCTCTTGTTATTATTTCTACATTTAATGCTGACGTAACTTTCTTCATATCATTAAATACAGAATATACCGTCGACTGGCTAGTACCCATTAATAATCCTATAGGATTCATATTTTCATTTAAAAGCACACTTCCTGAATCTCCCTTATCTGATTTTACATCAGCAGCTATCTGGTCTTTAAATAAAGCTTTTTTTCCAGAAGAATCAATAATTTGAGTAACATCAGTTTCTGTTATATGACCTTCAGTATATCCAGTAGTTCTACCCACTTTAAACACTTTTTCTCCAATTTTAGGTGGAGCTATTTGTTTTACATCTTTACCCACTATAGCCATCGTAGTGCTTACAAGAGAAATGTCTGATACTTTAGCTACAGCTGCATCCACTGTATTTACTGGTTTTGAAAATAAGCTTATATATTGTATAGTAGTACTTCTTATTAGATTTGCAATTACATCATTTCGTATACTGCCACCATCTAAAACTCCAGGTTGTACTATAGGTGTTCCAAAAGAAACCTTTCCTAATGGATTTAACGCATGACTTGCACTTAATACATAAACCGCCTTTTCCCGTTTATTTTTCACTAAACATCCTAATGTTCCATAAATATTAACACCAACAGGACCTATACTATATCCACATTGCACAGGACGAATTCTTGCACTAAGTGCACAAGTAGTAAAAACTCCACTTTCTACTACATCTGTTGGAATATAATTAAAATATGCTGGAATTAAATCTTCCTTAGCTATATTATTGGAAGGTAATTTTTTAGATACAAAAACCCTTATGCACTTCCTAAAAGTACATTTTCCATTAATTTTTTTATATCCAAGTCCTATTCCTTGTACATTTCTCTTTCTTAAAAAATATTCATACTCGCTATTACAAGTATAACGAATCCTATTATCTATTAAACTTTCTTGATTCATATATATCACCTTTTAACATTATGCATATAATGACATATTTCATTATATATATCATTATATGTACTTATATTTAATGTGATATATATTTTAATTTTTATTTTTTCTTGTAATAATTCTTTGCTAAACTTGCAGAAATTATAACTGTCAATGGTATTGCACATATAAGCCCTATGCTTCCTGCCATGGCTCTTATTATTTCCGAGGCAATAGGTTCTAAATTTATAATTTCAAGTGGATCCATCTTAAACATAGAAAATAAAAGCATAATATAAATGGAACCCCCTGCATATGCAAGAATTAACGTATTAGACATAGATCCCATAATATCCTTACCTATATTCATTCCAGACTTTATTAGTTCATTAGTCTTTATATTAGGTTTTATCTCTTTTATTTCCCACATAGCTGATGATACAGACATCGTTACATCCATTATTGCTCCTAGTGCACCTATTATTATTCCACCATAAAGCAATCCTTTAAAATCTATATATTTATTTTGAGGTATATACGCAAGCATTTGTGCATCTTCATTACCTACACCCGTTAACATAGCCATATTCCCTACTATCATAGCTATAATACCCGCTATAATAACTCCACCTATGGTTCCAAGTATTGCAGTTAATGTCTTTTTATTTGATCCACTTACTAATGTCATAGTAAATACCACTGATAAAACACTTATAAATATAGATATTAAAATAGGATTATATCCTCTTCTTATTAATGGCAATAAAACAAAAACTATAAGCACTCCCATAAATATCAATGTTATAGCTGATTTTAACCCTTTCTTTCCACCTATAGCAATTAATAAAACCATAAATAGTGCCACTACAAAATATATAATCCCTTCTCTGGATCTTTCATACACTTTTAGGTTTACTACTTTATTTCCCCCTCCTTCAGTTAAATGAAGAAGTAATTTATCACCTTTTTCAAATATAAGTTTGTACGGTGATATCATCTCAACAGTGTTTCTAACAGTATATACTTCCCCCTTATGTTTTCCCGATAGAAGTTTTATCTTTAAATGTTGATATCTAATATCTGATTCTATTGGTATATCTTTTTTATTTTCTTTTGTATCATCAAATGTTATATCCATAATTTTAGCCTTTACAGTTACATAATCAGGTTTATCCATTTGTTTTGAATAATACTCTTGAAGATTCTTACTATTATTCTCTTCTGCAAAACAATTCAAAGCAAAAAATGCTGAAAATATGAACATAGCAATCAATACTATATGTAATCTTTTATATTTCTTCACTATATCCTCTCCTTTTTTTAATTTTAAAAACGCTTTGTTTTTATAATAAAACAAAGCGTTTTTTATTTACAACTATTATTATGCTGGAATTAATATCTTTTGATTTTCAAATATCATATTTGGATTATTTAATTTATTAAACTTAGCTATTCTTCTCCAACTAATTCCGTATATATTACCAATCTTCTTTAATGTATCATATCTTTTCACTACATAAGTAGCTTTAATATTTGAGTTTTCTTTTGATCCTTGTACAGGTATTAGTATCTTTTGACCTGGGAATATCATATTTGGATTATCTAATTTATTAAATTTAGCAAGTTCTCTCCAAGAAACTCCATATGCTCTTGCAATATATTTTAAAGTATCTCCACCCTTTACAAAATAAACTGCTCTAACATTTGGATCAGGTTTAACTTCTGGTTTAACCTCTGGCTTTGGCACTGGTTTTGGAACCGGCTTAACTTCTGGTTTAACTTCTGGTTTTGGCATTGGCTTAACTTTACACTCTTTTATATAATCCACTGCTTTAGGTGTTATAACTTTTGCATTTTTAATAGCTTCAACAAGAACATCTCTTACAGGAATAAATGTTTCCACTACATTTTTTGCATTAGAAAAATCATATTTATCTCCACCCGATAAAAGGAAATCCGGAACAGTTAATTTGTAATATTTATTCATATCAAGTGGTGTTCCATCAGTAAGAGTTATTTTTGTTATTCTATGCTCAAATTCTTTATTTTTATCATATTCAACCTTTAATCCTGAAAATTGTCCATCTGTTACTTCAGGATTTAATATACCATGATCTATGGCTTTCTTTATATCTAAACCTTTAAAATCAAATGTTACAAGTGCATTATCAAAAGGCATTATTTCATACATATCACCCATTGTAATATCTCCTTTATATAGTGTTCTTCTAAGTCCACCACCATTTTGTATAGCTATTTGTGCACCTGTTTTCTTTTGCATAACTTCACATGACCATCTACCTAATAAAGAGACAGTTCCTTTAGAAGCTCTATCATGAGTAAATTCTTTTGTTGCTTGTCCTATTTTTTCTCCTAAAATAGGTTTTAAATCTTTATCATATTTATTATAAGTTTCTGCACTTTGTTCATCTTGTATAATATCACTTTTAGTATTACATACATCATCTATCTTAGGTACAATTTTAGTTACTTTATTGTCCTTATCCAATTTTATAGACATTATTCCAATAGCACGACCATATTTATAAGCTTGAATTATTGGTTTGCCGTTTATTATTCCTATAACTCTTCTATGACTATGAGCTGATACAATTGCATCTAATCCTTTAACTTTAGTTAAATCAACTGCTTTTCCTGTTATTTCTTTAGTATTATCATCTTGATAAGAATCAATATGAGTTAATGCTACAATAACATCAGGAATTCCCTCTTTTGCTTTTCCTTCTTTTAGATACTTTATCCATTCTTCTGATGTTTTAACTGGATCTCTAAATTCAAGTCCTGTTACATTTTCTCTCTTAGTAAGAGTTGTTGTATTTGGGTGAGCAAGTCCTATAAATGCTACTTTTATTCCACCCTTTTCAACTATCTTATAAGGCTTGGACCAAGATACTGGAGCATTTGTTTTTGAATCATAAATATTAGCAGCTAAAAAATTGAATCCTCCATCTTTTTGCCACTTTTCCATATGACTTACGCCCCAATCAAATTCATGATTACCAACTGCTGAAGCTGTTACATGCATAGCTTTCATCATAGCTGATACTGGTGCACCATATGTTAAATTTGACATAGCTGTACCTTGATAGTTATCTCCACCAGATACTATTATAGTGTTAGGATTTTTGCTAACTGCATCTTTTGCATATCCCACCATTTTAGCCATACCAATATTTTTTCCTGTTTCCCTTACATCTTCTGCTAAATTACCATGAAAATCATTAAACATGATAATGTTTACACTTTTATCGCTAGATGGATTTACCTCTTTTGTTAACGTATTCATATTAGTGTTAACAATATTTTCTGAATTACTAGTTGCAAATGCAAGCTGAGTAGTCATTGAGAATATCATTGCCATTATTACAAAAAAGCTTACAATTCTTTTCCCTTTTGACCTCTTGAAAATTTTATTCATACTTCATCCTCCTTCTTTTTGAATTTTACTTTCATTAATTATTATAATATAGTTTTATTAAAATTGAAAACCTCAATTAACATTTTGGTAATATTTTATTAATATTTCTACCTAAATAATTATGCTTTCCAATCTTTATAACCAATGATACTAATATATATTTTTTCTTTCGATTCTATGTTTTCTAATGAATTAAACCATTTAATGGATAATTCTTGTAAATACCAATTGTTATATACATTTTCTATTCTTTCTTTTAAATCATTTAATTCTTCTTTTTCTACACAATGATCTAAATAATAGTAGAACTTTCTAGTTTATATCAAATATATCTATAGCATTCAATATATAAAAATTTATAAACTACTTAAATATTTCCAAACCCTTTCACCTCATTTAGTATTGATTCTTTTAATTCTTTTGTATAATTTATGCCTCTCATAAGTTATGTCCAATCACTTTTTTACATTATATGTAGTTTATAAGCTATTTTCCAAAGCTTTTTAGGGGCTTAAGAGATTCTAACATCTATATCACTTTCGACGGTCAGGACTTTCACCTTTTTTATGTGCGCCCATGATGGGCACACATAAAAAAGGTAGTAGAAAAATATTTTTTCTACTACCTTTATCATTAGTCTGAGAGACAATTGAAACTCTCTCTCATTTTTATTCTCTTGATGCTTTATAAAAAGCGCCGCTATTATTCAAACAGTCAATGGCTTCATCCATCATTTTTCCATAATGCATGAATGCATGCAATACTCCAGGAACAATTTCCATTTCTGTCTTCACTCCATGACTGCTCAATATAATATTAAGCAGCTTGCATCCATCCAATAAAGGATCCAAATCACCGCAGCATATATATGTTGCCGGCACACCATATGTCAAGTTATTATTTATAACTCTGTAATATGGATTTTCCAAATCTGCATCTTTAGGTATATAGCACCTGTCATAATATTCCAAATCGCATCTTCTCATACCATCTAATTCAGTTCCATACAATCTGTTTGATATGCCGTCATACAGACCTGTTGTAGGATAAAATAATAATAGAGCTGATATATACTCATTAGAGAATACATCTCTAAGATATAAGTTTGTTGCTATTGCAAGATTTCCTCCGCCTGAGTCTCCTGCTAAAGCCATGTGATCTGTATATAATCCGAATTCATCCCCATGTTTATGCAGATATTTAACTACTGCCGCACATTCATAAAGCTGAATTGGGAATTTTTGTTCAGGTGATAGAGTATAGTCAATTCCAACTACTGCACAGTCTCCTGATTCCATTAGACATCTCATCATTCTATCATGAGTGTCATTATTTCCTACAGTAAATCCACCGCCGTGCATGAATACACATACATAGTGTTTTTCCTTATTGTCCGGATAGTAAAGGCGGATAGGAATATCTCCCACTGGACCTTCCACTTTGCTTTCAGTTATTTTATAAGCTTTAGGACCACCTTCATTCCAGAATTTTCTTTCTTTGATATATTTTCTGCGCAATTCATCCCAGCTGCAGTTTGTGTCAAAAGCGCCATCAGATTCTTTTGTCTGCCAGTCAATAACTTTTTTCATACCTTTACTTAATTTGCTATAAATATCGACTTTATTGATTTCGTAGTCAACTTTATAATTTTGTATAATAAATTCCATATCTTCCATATATTCCTCCATTTATTAAATAGCAAATACTGCTTTACTATTTTCCCACTGCAATACTTTTTCTGTGTTTTTTAACCATTCTTTCACTTATAAATGCACCTATGAATCCTACTACGGCTGCTCCCAAACAAGTTGCAAAGATTAGTCTGTAAGCTCCAGTACCGTATTTTTCAATCCATCCACCGCACATTGACAAATAAAATGTATCAGGAATAAATCCTACTAATGAAGAAATCCCTATAACACTCCCTACCATGTTCTTTGGTGTTCCAACTTCTTCAATAACAGCATAATAAAGTGCTCTGTATACATAAGCGCCTAAAGAAGCAATTATAAATAATAATAAGAATGGCAATAATAATGCAGATGTTTCCGGCAATAAAATAATTCCAATATAACTTGCTATCATAACAATACCTGCATAGATCATTGGTTTTGTTGATCTTTCTACTTTTGCTGCAAAGAAAGCTGCTGCAGATGCCCCAACTATATTAGTCAATACATTGTTGTAGTTTGCGAATATAGTAGTTACTTTCACACTTACTCCTAAAACCTGTTCCAAAAATGGTGTGTAATATGAGAAAGTTGCCTTTGCTATACAAGCTCCAAAAATCATTGCTGACAATAAATAAGTTATTGGGAGCTTGAATGCGCCCTTCATAGCTCTTATACTTGATTTAATATCTTTGTTTACAGCTTCATCTGAAGATGTGCTTGGCATTAAGAACAATTGTGCAATACCGCATACGATCATTACTATAGATATTACGATTACAACACCTGTGATTGATGCAGTCATTGAGTAGATACCTACGAATATTGTTGTAAGGATTAAGCCTACAACTCCTCTTCCCGCTTCAAGACTTCCAAACATTGCACCTTGTTCATCAGCATCTGCAATTAAGTTTATACATTTTATTGATGATGACCAGTAAGTCAATACAGTTGTAAATGACCATAAAATATAAATTAACATTAATATGCTGTAGCTTGGCCAAGTAGCTTCAACTAAACCTAAAACACCTGTTGAAATCATTGAGATAACCAATAATTTCTTAGCGTCAAACATATCTGAAATCCATCCACCTGGAAGGTATAATATAATATTTACCATTCCGTAAACATTTAATAATTTTCCATAAGCAGCATCTTTACCAACTAAGCCCATAGCTTCTTGTAATGGCGTATAGTATGTATACATTAAATATGGCAATAGATAAATAGTGTTTAAAGATACCATCATCAAAATTAATGTTACAAGTTTATCTTTATTTCCCTTATTTTTAAACATTTTCTTTTTTTCCTTTCTTTTCTATAGAGATTTTATCTCAAAATTTTTAAACATTTTTTATGGTTCTGGCATTACTTTAAAACTGCCTCCTATAAGCTCTGTTGTAGGTAAAAGTATAACAAAATCATTAGGATGAATAATGGTTAACATATTTATTAACCTTTGTGCTTCTCCAGGTTTTACGGCCATAAACATTTGTATTTTTATATCTATTGTATCTATTGCTAAAATATTCTCGATAATATGAGACTATCTCCAACAATTATCATAAAAATTATTTTGCCCATTATTATCTCCTTTCTCATTAGTAACAATTTACTAAAAAGAAACTCCCTTTCTCATTTTTGTAATACCGTAGTATTAAATAATATTAAAATAAAGAAAAGGAATTTTTTATCAATGTTATCTTTTAATTTATTTTAATAGATCACCTGATATAACCATTTTTTGTACTTCCGAAGTACCTTCATAAATTTCTGTAATCTTTGCATCACGCATCATTCTTTCAACTGGATAGTCTCTTGTGTATCCATATCCACCGAATAATTGAACTGCTTTGCAAGTTACGTCTCTTGCTGTTTCTGCTGCAAATAATTTAGCCATAGCCGCTTTTTCAGAATATGGTTCTCCATTATCTTTTGCCTGAGCTGCTGAGTATACTAAATAACGTGCTGCTTCAATGCGTGTTTTCATTTCAGCTAAAGCAAATCTTGTGTTTTGGAAAGCTGATAATGGACGATTGAATTGTTCTCTTGTCTTTACATATTTAACTGTTTCGTCTAATGCTCCTTCAGCAATACCTAAAGCTTGAGCTGCAACACCGATTCTTCCGCCATCTAAAGTCATCATTGCAATTTTGAATCCTTTATTGATTTCACCTAATAAACTTTTCTTTGGAACTTTTACATCTTTGAAAATTAATTCGCAAGTTGAGCTTCCGTGGATACCCATTTTCTTTTCATGGCTTCCGAATGAAAATCCTTCCATTCCTTTTTCAACTATGAATGCTGATATTCCTCTGTTTCCTAAAGATTTGTCAGTCATTGCAAATACTACATAAACATCAGCAACTTCACCATTAGTTATAAATATTTTATTTCCGTTTAATAAATAATAGTCTCCCTTGTCTACTGCTGTAGTCAATTGTCTAGATGCATCAGTACCGGCATTAGGTTCAGTTAATCCAAATGCTCCTAATTTAGCTCCTGTGGCCAAGTCTGGCAAATATTTTAATTTTTGTTCTTCAGTTCCAAATGTTTCTATTGGCCAGCAGCATAATGATGTGTGAGCTGAAACAGTAACGCCTGTACTTGCACATGCTTTAGATATTTCTTCAATAGCTAATACGTATGATAAGTTTCCAGCTCCTGCTCCGCCATATTGATCCGAAACAGTTATACCAAATATTCCAGTTTCTCCCATTAAAGGTATGATTTCTTCTGGAAAACGTTCTTCTTCATCTAATTCAGCAGCTATTGGAGCTATAAACTGATCAGTAAATTCTTTAAACATTTTCTTCATTAATTCTTGATCTTCATTTAATTTAAAATCCATTTATTATCTCCCTTTCTTTTTATAAATATTATTGTGAGAAGAATATAAAATATTCTTCTTCACAATATTAATTCCTATCTATATTTTTTTAAGATTTGACGGCTTGCGATAACTGTTTGGATTTCTCCAGTACCGCCAGAAATACGAGTTATTCTCAAATCTCTATATATTCTACTTACTCTGCTTCCGCAGAATCCGATTCCGGCTAATACTTGCATTGCATGATCAGCTACTTCGTTTGCTGATTCTGAGCAGTATTGTTTAGCTATAGAAGCTTCTTCACGAGTTAAGCAGTCATTGTCTTTGTTCCATGCATAGTGTAATAATAAGTTACGCATTGTTTCTATACGCATAGTCATTTCCATAATATGATTTTGGATTAATTGCAATCTTCCTATTTCTTTTCCTTTAACTAAACGTTGGTTAGCATAACGGCATGCATCTTCGTATGCACATAAAGCTTGTCCGTAAGCATTAAAAGCATCGATAAGTCTTTCATAGTCAAATCCTTTTGAAGTAGCCATTAAACCGTTTCCTTCAAAACTAAACATGTCGCTTTCTTCGATTTCAACATTTTCAAACCAGATATCGTTTACATTTTCCATGTTAAGACCCATTTTTTCCATAGGTTCTTTTTTAACATTGGGAACATTTGTAGGTACAAACCATAATGTTAATTGTTCTGGATTATCGGTGTTTTTAGCTAATGTTAAACAGTAGTCATTTCCTTGAGCTCCTGAAATAAAGTGTTTATGTCCATTGATATAAACTTTGCCGTTTTTACGAGTATAAGTTGTTGCTATAGCATTGCTTGATAAATCTGTACCTGCGTTTGGTTCAGAGAATCCCTGTGCATATGCTGATTCGCCTTTGAAGAACATTGGCATGAATTTGTCTATTTGTTCTTTTGTTCCGTTTTCAAGTAAAGCATCAGCTTTTACGTGATCCCAAAATAGGTATATTGGAGCTCCACACCTTCCAAGAGCTTCCATTACTAAGAACATTGTTACAGCTCCTTCTCCGCCGCCTGCTTCTCCTTCTTCACTATAAGCATTTTCTGGTAAAAACATGCTGAAGCATCCTAAATCTCTAAGAATATCCCACCATTTTTCTGGGTGTTCATGATTCTTGTCACAGTCTTGGAAATATGGTTCCAAGTTTTCACGAGTCATTGCGTCTTCGATGGCTTGTACCATCAATTCTTGTTCTTCACTAAATTTAAAATCCATAGTTATAATTCCTCCTAATTTTATTATTCTCTATATTTTAGTTAACTTTCCTAACTAATTAGCATCCTTTCCAATTTGGCTGACGTTTTTCAAGAAAAGCTTTTGGTCCTTCTACTGCATCTTCAGTTTTTTCAATGTAATCCCAGCATACATTACAGAAACGCTGAGCATCTTCGAAAGAACTTTGAGTTGCTACGTGGAAAATCTGTTTACTTAATTTTAATGATAATGGAGCATTCTTAGCTATTACTTTAGCTAATTCCATAGCTTTGTCCAAAACTTCATCCTTTGGTACTACATGGTTTACTAAACCTATTTCATATGCTCTTTGAGCACTTATTAGTTTTCCAGTTAAAACCATCTCAGTTGCTATTTTTCTTGGTATAACATTTGGTAATCTTATTAAACCGCCGCTTGTTGCCAAGAATCCTACTTTAACTTCAGATAAACCGAATCTTGCTTCTTGGGAAGCAACGATAATATCGCATGCCAATGCTATTTCCAAACCTCCTGCTACAGCTGTTCCGTTACATGCTGCGATTATAGGTTTAGCTGATATACGTTCAGTAATTCCGGCAAAACCATGCGCCATAATTGTTTGGCATGTTCCATTGTCATCATATGCAGCCAAGTCTTCACCAGAACAGAAACTTCTGTCTCCAGCACCTGTAATAATTATAGCTCTAACGCTCATATCCTCTTCTGATCTGTTAAGAATTTCTTCCATTTCAACAGATGTTTCAGGATCAATTGCATTTCTTCTTTCATTTCTATTTATAGTGATTACTAAAACACCATCTTCTAATTTTGTTAAAATATTTTTTTTATTTTCCATATTTTCCTCCTATATATTCAGTCCTGTTTTCGAACTCTATCTTCAACCGTCTAAATATGAGTTATATTTTTTCTCCCATTCCAAATTTGAAATTGCATTATGCCCAGGAAAAATTGTAGAATCTTTTATTGGCAAATTCATTATCTTTTTTAATGAAGATATCATTTCAAGCATATTGCCGCCTTTGAAATCAGTTCTTCCTATACTTCCCTTAAACAATGTATCTCCAGTAAATAAAACATCTTCACCCTGTAAAACTATAGATCCTGGAGAATGGCCCGGCGTATACATGACAGTAAATTTTATTCCTGTCAGTTTCAAAACCTGGTTGTCCTCCAACAACTGTATATTCTTAAACGCTTTTACAGTGGGATATCTCACTCCCATATCGTACTCATATAATTCATTTGAAACTGCCATTGGATGACAGTATACTTTCAGATACGGATATTTTTCCTGCAATCCCGGTACAGCCAGAATATGGTCATAATGTTCATGAGTAAGAATGATACCCATGGGCGCAAGTTCTTTATCTTCCAGATAAGAAATCAAATAGTCAGCATTATCTGCCGGATCTATTAAGATACATTCATGCTCTTTTTCTCCCTGAACAATATAGCAGTTTGTAGCATAAGCTCCTAATACAATACGAGTGACTTCCATTTCCTATCTCCTATTTTCTTAAATTAAAGTACTTCCAACTACTCCATCTTCATATAGTTTTTCAATTTCTTCATCTATATATCCAACACCCTTCAAAATTTCTTTGCTGTGTTGTCCTAAAAGAGGAGCTCCCTTTGTTATTTGGCATTTTTCATCATTAAAATGCAATGGATTATTGTAGAATCTCAAAAGACCTATATTGTCCTGATTAACTCTTTCAGTGCATTCAGTCTTATTTGCGTGGTCTGATGTATATGCTTCAATGAAGGAAAGCACTTCTGATGCTGGAACTCCCGCATTCAATAATATTGTTTCAGCTTCATTTCTCTTAAGACCGGATGTAACTTTTTCAATTTCCTTAACCAATTCATCCTTATTTGCAATTCTTGCTTCATTGTCTATGAATCTAGGATCATTTTTCCATTCTTCTTTTCCAAATGCCTCACATAATTTATGCCATTTTTCTTCAGTGTCAGCTATGATTACAATCCAGCCGTCTCGAGCTTCAAATACTCCATATGGAGCAATAAATCTGTCGTGATTTCCAAATCTTGCATATTGATAATTTCCACTGAAATAGTCCATAGCCGTTTCACCGCATGAAATCATTACTGTATCTGCCATGGCAATATCTATATTGCATCCTTTGCCGGTTTTTCTAGCATTGTATAGTCCCATTAAAACTGCATTCAGTGCATGTGTTCCTGTCAATGTATCACAGTTTGCATTTGCCGCTTTCATTGGAGTTCCTGAAGGTTCTCCATTGCTTCCTGCAAATCCGCCTCTTGCTGCTGCAATTGCATCATAGCAAGGCAATTTTGCCAAAGGCCCGTCTTTTCCAAATCCGCTTAATGAAAGAAAAACTATTTTGGGATTAATTTCTTTTAATTTGTCATACCCCAAGCCAAGTCTGTCAATGGATCCGCTTTTGAAATTTTCAACTACGATATCAGCTTCTTTAACTAAATCGTAAATAACCTGTTTGCCGGCTTCTTTTTTCAAGTTTAATTCGATACTTTTTTTATTTTTATTATATGAAACATATAATGTGCTCATATCGTTAATAAATGGATCCCATGCACGAGACTGATCTCCGAAACCATATCTTTCAACTTTCCAAACTTCAGCTCCCATGTCGGCTAACTGCCAAGAAACATATACTCCCGCTAAAGCAATTGTAAAATCTAAAACCTTTAATCCTTCTAAAGGTCTTTTTAGCTTAGACATTTCCATATTTCCCCCCTTCACCTAAATTATATCTTCAGATTTCAAAGCATTTAATTTATCTTCAGAAATGCCTATATCTTTTAATACAATGTCAGTATCAGCACCTACTTCTGAAGCCGCTATGATATCGTTTTCATTATTTTCATCACCCAAGAATTTAGCGGGTATTCCCAATTGAGTAACACCGTCAACTTCTATAATCATTTTTCTACAATCTACTTGAGGATCTTTTGCTAATTCAGCTATTGTATTGCATGGTCCCCCAGGTACAAGTGCTCTTTGACAGATTTCGTCAGCTTCTTCAATTGTTATTAAAGCAAAGAAATCTTTTAACTGCTCATCCAATTCTCCGAAATAGTGATCCATTGATCTTACAGGATCGTATGCGTAAACAGTTCCTTCTCCCCAGTCAGTATCTTTTCCTGCTTCGTGAACAAAGTTAAGCCATTGAACGTCGCTTCCTATACTCAATGAGAACCAGCCATTTTTGCATTTGAATGTGTCTGTAGGATTAGTTGTAGGAAATCCATTTCCTATTCTCTTTGGCAATACGTTTAAACCTTGTAAACATTGTTGAAATGTATCGTCCAATTCCATAATTGTTTGCCATACACTGCATGATACCTTCATTCCTTCGCCTGTCTCTTTTGCACTCAGATAAGCGGCAAGCATTCCTGCACTTAGATGCCAACTTGCATATATGTATCCCAATGGGAATCCAAATTTTGTTGGTTTTTCAGGCAGACCTGTCTTTTCAAGCAATCCTGTACGAGCCATAATTATCAAATCATAATCATGCATATCCTTCCAAGGACCCTCTTCGCCGAATGGTGTCAATACCCCATATACTAACTTAGGATTTATTTCCTTTAATTCATCAAATTCTAATCCAATTGATTTTAACTTTTCTTCTGGTTCATTGAAAGCTATCATGTCAGTATTTTTTACTAATCTCTTAATAATTTCAGCGCCCTTAGCTTTATGATAATCAATAGTTATACTCTTTTTTGATCTCATGTAGTATTTCCAGTATGGACCTTGGCTTTTTTCAGCTTTTGCTCCTCTACGTCTTATAGAATCTCCTAATCCGGGTTTTTCAACTTTTATTACATCAGCTCCATAATCCGCAAATATACTACCTATATAAGGTACGCCATCAGTTAAATCTAAAACTCTTAGCCCCTTAATCGGCTTCATGAAAACTTCCTCCTTTCATAAAAACTTACTCATTTTGCAAAAACTTTCTCACTTAAATAATTTTTTCTAGCATCAGTAAATTATAATTTTATAATAATCTCAAAATAATAAATTTCATAAATAAAACCGACATAAATTAGAATTTTGTAATTCCATTATACACATTATAATTAACTTTACTTAAATATATATCATCACATTTAATTTGTCAATAAAATGTTATTTTTACTTTATTTGTATTTGAAGTATTTTATTGACATATAAGAAATTTAATCGTAAACTATTCATGTAATATGATTATATTTAAATAAATCACATAAAATTATCTGTCTTAAAAGCAAAAATCTATCTTTCTGGGTAGTCTTATTGCTACATATAATCATAAACGAAAATATTTTATAAGGTAGGTATAAAAATTTATGAAAACCATTACATGTTGTAAAATCGTTTCAAACGAAGAATTTATTAATGTTTTGCCTAGTCGTACACTTTCTTTTGACGATGTTCCAAATAAAATCAGTGATTATGATTTAAATGCTTTGGAAGCAGGAAAGCAATTGGCAAGAGAAACAAAAGGCTCATTGACTGCATTGAGCATAGGCAAATCATCTACATTGGACTCTTCAAAAATACAAAAAGATATTTTATCAAGAGGAGCAAATGAGTTGACATTAGTCGTAGATGACTCTATTGAATTATTAGATTCTCTTGAAACAGCAAAAGCCATTACAAAAGCAGTTGAAGAAATGGGAGAATATGACTTAATATTATTCGGAACAGGTTCATCTGATTTATATTCACAGTCAGTTGGAACTCAAGTAGGAGCAATGCTTAATGTTCCAACATTGAGCAATGTTATCTCAATTACAGTAAAAAAAGACAATTTACTTGAAGTTAAGAGAGCTTTGGGAAACAGAGTTCAAACATTTGAAATTGCTATGCCTGCTGTTATTTCAGTATCAAGTGAAATAAATGTGCCTTCTATCCCATCAATGATTGAAATCATGAAAGCGGGTAAAAAACCAGTTAATAAATTAACACCTGATTTCAGCAATTTAAAATCATCAGTTGAAATTATCGAAGAATTAGCACCAGAACAACAAGAACGTAGAAAAGAAGTTATTGAAGGCGATGATGATGAATCAATTGATGCATTGGTAACATTCTTAAAAAAAGAAGCTTTATAATAGGAGGTAAATAAAATGAAATTAAAATCTATATTTGTTATTAGCGAAGAAATATGCATTATTCCAGCATTAGCTTCCGCCGCCAAAGAATTAGCTAACAAAGTTACAGCTGTTGTTTTCGGCGATGAAGAATATGTAAAATCAACATCTATACCAGGTGTAGATGCTGTAATTTACTGCCCATTGAATGGCAAATTCTCACCAGAAGACTATTCTGAAATATTAGCTGAAGAAATAAAGAAAGATGATCGTGCATACTTATTAATCGGCAATACAGTTATCGGAAGATCTTTAGCCGGAAGAATCGGTGTTGCATTGGAAAGTCCGGTTTTCTCAAGTGTTGAAAACCTAAGCGTTGAAGATAATTCTCTTGTATTCAGCCAAACAGTATATGGCGGTACAGCATCAAGAAAACTTAAATACACATCAGCTTATGGTATAGTTACTATAAATGATGGGGCTTTTGAGGTAAATGAATCATTGGAAAACTGTGATAAATTTGATCAAATAGAAAAAGAACCTAAAAATTCATTAAAATTAATTGATGTTGACGTAAAGAACGAAGTTTCAGTAAACCTTGCTGTTGCTAAGAAAATCGTTGATATTGGAAGAAGTGTTTCTACAGCAGAAGATGTAAAATTATTTGAACAATTAGCTTCAGTTATTGGCGCTGAATTAGGTTGTTCAAGACCAGTTGCTGAAAACAACAAATTATTGCCAAAATCACAATACATGGGTATTACTGGTGTTCAAGTAAAACCAGACCTAATTATTACAATAGGCCTTTCAGGACAAATTCAGCACATTGGCGGAATCAACAAATCAAAAGTTATCGTTTCTATAAATAAGGATAAACAAGCCCCTATTTTTGAAAACTGCGACTTTGGTTTAATTGGAGATATGTACAAAATAGTTCCAAAACTAATCGAAAAACTTTCATAATTGAAAACCATAAATCAATACTGAATTATATATGTTAATTGTAATAAAGAAGGTGAATTAAAAAATGATCGATATCGTTGGCAACCGAACAATCAGAGATATTTGGAATGAAGCCGTAAAATTTTATCCAGAATGCAGATTTATAGAATTTATATCTGTTGAGGATAAAGTAAGCTGCTACACATACAAAGAATTTGATAAATTAGTACACAAAACAGCTAACTTATTTATTAAATCAGGAATCGACAAAGGTAACTTAGTAGCGATAAACTTACACAATTCACCTGAATATCTTGTATGCTGGCTAGCTTTAGCTCAAATAGGCGCAGTTGCCGTACCTATTAATGAATATTATCAATACCGTGAAACAAAATATGTAGTGGATAAATGCAAAATAAATTTTGTAATTGCAGAAAACAGTCCAAAAAATAATTCAATTGACACTTATCTTAAAAACAAAGATACTTTAAAGGTTGACAATATATTTCTTATATCAGGAACTTCTGATGATTCAGACGTAATAAATATGGAAAAAGAAATTGAATCTCAGCCATATGAATTATTGGAAAACCGCCCTATTGAAACACAGGATATGGCAGTAATCCTATTTACATCAGGCACAACAGAAAATCCTAAAGGCGCAATATATACTAATTACAATGTAACATATGGTGGTATTTTCCACGCAACTCAAATGGGCATGAGGCATGGAGATAAATTCCTAACATCCATGCCATGCTATCACATGGACTTTCAGCAAATGTCCACTATGCCTGTAATCTATACTGGAAGCACAATAATAGTAATTGAACATTTCAGTGCGAGACGTTTCTGGAAACAGATTGTTGAACATGAAGCCAATTTTACAGATACTATGTCAATCATGAACAGAACTATGATGCTGCAGCCTGTTCATGATTGGGAAAAGAATCATAAAATGCAGCAGATTTATTTTTCCATGGGTCTTAGCGAAGAAGAAAAAGAAACTTTTGAAAACAGATTTAATGTAAAACTTCTAAACTCATATGGAATGACTGAAACAGTTACAGCTGTTACATGTGCTCCAACAAATGGAGACAAAAACTGGCCTTCTGTAGGACGTCCAGCTCTTTCATATAAGGTTAAAATAATCAACTGTGAAGGCAATGAAGTTCCTGACGGAACAATGGGCGAAATATGTATCTGGGGTATACCGGGCAAAACTATAATATCCGGATACTACAATGATGAATTGAATACAAAAAAACTTATAGATGATGAAGGATGGATACACACTGGCGACAGAGGATATATAGATGACGAAGGATGGCTTTTCTTTGTAGACCGCATAGGCAATATAATTAAGAGATCTGGAGAAAATGTAAGCCCTCTTGAAATTGAATGTGTAATAACTTCCAATACAAGTGTAGCTGACTGTGCCGTCATAGGAATACCTGATGAAATAAGGGACGCAGCAGTAAAAGCATTCATTCAATTAGGAGATGATTCTAAATTGACTGAAGATGAAATTGAAAAATACTGTGCTGACCGTCTTGCTAAATTCAAGGTTCCTACAGTTTGGGAATTTGTAAAAGAATTTCCGCGTACATCAACAGGAAAAATAAAAAAGAATCTATTGAAATAAAATTATATAGAAAAACTGTAAATAATATGAGACTTTACATAATTAACACGCTTAATTGCATAATTTTTATTATAATTATTATAAATAGTAATATTTTCACATTTAATACTTGCTAAATTTTTGATAATATTATTAATACACTTAGTTTTTTCCATTCTCTTATCTTGGTTCTCAATGTCCCGAATGATGAAACTGTATTTACGTTATAAGTAATATATCCTATTATTGCTTTTATATATATTTTATCTCCTATTTTATATAAGTGCTCTTTAACTTCTTCCTCAAAAATAGGAGTTTTTACTTTTCTATCACCTTTTTGATTTTCAATAAGTCCATATTCAAACAAAATTCTTATATAAACTTGTTTTAACTTTTTTAAAGTTACTTCTGTCCAAGAAGCTACTTTTTCACTTTGCTGTCTTTTACTCTGAAAAAATTTGCGAGAAAAATACACTTTTATTATTATCAACAAACTATGATAATATATTTTTATACGTAAAAAAACCTTGCATAAGAGAAACTTGTCCTCTTTTGCAAGGTTAAAAAACTAATTTATTTTATTATTTCATAGCTTCTTCTATAGCAACTGCAACAGCAACTGTAGCACCTACCATTGGGTTGTTACCCATTCCGATAAGTCCCATCATATCAACGTGTGCAGGAACTGATGAAGAACCAGCAAATTGTGCATCAGAGTGCATTCTTCCCATAGTATCAGTCATACCATAAGAAGCAGGACCTGCTGCCATGTTATCTGGGTGAAGAGTTCTTCCTGTACCACCACCTGATGCTACTGAGAAGTATTTTTTATCCATTTCAAAACATTCTTTTTTATATGTTCCAGCTACTGGATGTTGGAATCTTGTTGGATTTGTAGAGTTACCAGTGATTGATACATCTACTCCTTCGTGATGCATTATTGCAACACCTTCCCTAACATCATCAGCACCAAAACATCTTACTCCAGCACGTTCTCCTTTAGAATAAGCAGTTTCTTTTACTATTTTAAGTTCCCCAGTATAGTAATCAAATGCAGTTTGAACATATGTAAAACCATTGATTCTAGAGATTATTTGCGCTGCATCTTTTCCAAGACCATTTAAGATAACTCTTAAAGGCTCTTTTCTAACTTTGTTTGCTGATCTAGCAATACCAATTGCTCCTTCAGCAGCTGCGAAAGATTCATGTCCTGCAAGGAAAGCAAAACATTTAGCATCTTCACTTAATAACATAGCTCCTAAGTTACCATGTCCAAGACCAACTTTTCTATCATCAGCAACAGAACCTGGAATACAGAAAGCTTGAAGTCCTTCTCCTATATTCTTCGCTGCTTCTGATGCAGTTGTACATCCGTTTTTAATAGCAATTGCTGCACCTAATGTGTAAGCCCAACATGCGTTTTCAAAACAAATTGGTTGTATTGATCTTACGATATCATAAACATTGATTCCTTTTTCATCACAGATCTTTTTAGCGTCTTCTATTGAAGTCATTCCATATTTTCCTAAAACAGAATTTATTCCGTCAATTCTTCTTTCATATCCTTCAAATAATGCCATTCTTCTACACCTCCTAAAATTACTCTTCTCTTGGATCTATTACTTTTACAGCATCAGCAAATCTTCCATAAGTCCCTGTTGCTTTTTTCATAGCTTCATTAGCATCCATACCAGTTTTGATCATGTCCATCATTTTTCCAAAGCTAATGAACTCATATCCAATGATTTCGTTGTTTTCATCTAAAGCAGTTCTAGTAACATATCCTTCAACCATTTCTAGGTATCTAGGTCCTTTTGCAGCTGAGCTGTACATAGTACCAACTTGGCTTCTGTGACCTTTTCCTAAATCTTCAAGTCCTGCTCCTATAGGTAGTCCACCTTCAGAGAATGCAGTTTGAGTTCTACCATATACGATTTGTAAGAATAGTTCTCTCATAGCAGTGTTAATAGCATCACATACAAGGTCTGTGTTTAATGCTTCAAGTATTGTTTTTCCTGACAATATTTCTGCTGCCATAGCTGCAGAGTGAGTCATTCCAGAACATCCAACTGTTTCAACTAAAGCTTCTTCAATTATTCCTTCTTTTACGTTAAGAGTAAGTTTACATGCTCCTTGTTGTGGTGCACATCTACCTACACCGTGTGTTAAACCAGAAATGTCTTTTATTTCTTTTGCGCTTACCCATTTTCCTTCTTCTGGGATAGGTGCTGGGCCATGGTTAGGTCCTTTTGCTACACAAGTCATTCTTTCAACTTCATTTGTGTAATTCATAGTCAAAACTCCTTTCTTTTATAAAAAAACTTCTACTTTAAAACTTACACAAGTAGAAGGGATTAACAAGTCAAAATGAATGTGAAATTTATCACAATAGTATCTCCTCGTATATTATAGCATGAATTTTGATTAAACAACAGTAATTATGCACATTTTTGTTTTAAACTACATCCATTTTAAAATTTATCTCATATAATTTTCTTTAATTTTCTAAAAGAATATTTATTTTCATTTTAGTTTTTCAACTAAATGTATTATTAGTAAAAATAACACTTGTATTTTTATGTTTTATTTTGAACTATTTTGCACATTGTCTTCATAGAGAGTTTTCTGAATTTTTTTAACAAAGTAAGCTGATAAATTTCCTGGAACTATTTTAGATAAAAATATAACCAGTTTATTATTGATTCCAGGTATTATAACTCTCTTAGATTTCATAAGTCCATTATACGCACTTATTGCAACATCCTTTGCATCCATTGCTACCTTAATTTCAGCTTTTCCTGCACTTTTGGAAAAGCCGGTCCTTGTGGATCCTGGGCAAATTGTTGACACAGTTATTCCGTATTTACCCAATTCATTTGTTAAAGCTTCTGACAAAGATAGTACATATGCTTTTGTTGCATAGTAAACTGCAATATATGGTCCTGGTTGATATGCCCCTGTTGAAGCTACATTTAATATTTTTCCATAACCATTCTTTATCATTTTTTTTGAAAATAATTTTGTAAGTATTGTAAGAGAAGTTATATTAAGCTGAATTATTTCCATATCTTTTCTATAATCTATTTTATGAAATTCTCCACATACGCCTGCCCCAGCATTATTAACAAGAATGTCAACTTGTATATTTTCATTATTCACTTCATTAAATACTTCTTCAGCTGAAGAAATTATCGATAAATCTTTTTGTATTACTTTTACTTCTACACTAAACTTTTGTATTATTTCTTTACGTAGTTTATCTAATTTTTTTATACTTCTTGCAATAAGTATAAGATTATAACCATTTCTTGCAAAAATCTTACTTAATTCATATCCAATTCCACTTGAAGCACCAGTAATAAGAACTGTCTTTTTATTATCTTTTATAAGGTTCATGATAAAATTTCACATCCTAAACTAATCTAAAATTATATATAAAATTAACCTACAAATATTTGTAGGTTAATTTTAATAGTTTTTTCACTATTCTAAAACAATCTTTCCATCAACTGCTTTTACTTTTATATTTGAACCTTCTTTAATCTTTTTAAGAAGATATGCCTCTGCTATTTCATCCTCAATATGTCTTTGAATAGCTCTTCTTAGTGGTCTTGCTCCATATTTTTTATCATATCCTACTTTTAATATGAAGTCTTTTGCACTATCATCAATATCTAAATTTATTTTTCTTACTTTTACTTCTTCTTTTACTTCTTCAAACATTAGATCAATTATTTTATATAATTCACCTTTATTTAAAGAATTAAATACTATTATTTCATCTATTCTATTTATAAACTCTGGTCTAAATGTTTCTCTTAAAGCTTCCTTAACACGACTTTCCATAGCATCATATCCTTCTTGATTAAATCCTATGCTATCAGCCTTAAAGTTAGTTCCTACATTAGATGTCATTATAATTACAGTATGCTCAAAAGAAACAGTTCTTCCCTGACTATCAGTAAGTCTTCCATCCTCAAGAATTTGAAGTAACATATTAAATACATCTGGATGAGCCTTTTCGATTTCATCTAGTAGTATTACAGAATAAGGTTTTCTTCTTACCTTTTCTGTTAATTGTCCTCCATCATCGTGTCCTACATATCCTGGAGGCGCTCCAATTAATTTAGACACTGTGTGCTTCTCCATATATTCAGACATATCTACCCTAATTAATGCATCTTCATTACCAAATAATTCTCCTGCTAACGCCTTTACAAGCTCTGTTTTTCCAACACCTGTAGGTCCCACAAATATAAATGAAGATGGCTTTTTCTTTTTAGTAAATCCTAATCTATTACGACGTATAGCTTTAGCCAAACTTTTTACACCTTCATTTTGTCCTATAACCCTTTTATGCAGTCTATCTTCAAGGTTTATAAGTTTTTCTCCCTCTTCTTCTGTAATTCTTTGAACAGGTATTTTAGTCCAAGCTTCTATAACAAATGCAATATCTTGAGTTGTTAATACTACATCCATAGATTCTTTTTTTATTTCTTTTATTTTTTCTTTAAGTCTACATTCTTCTACTTTATATTCAGCTGCTTTTTCATAATTATCTCCTTCAGCTGCTATTTGTTTTTCTTCTTGTATTTTTTTTAATTCATCTTCTAGTGATTTTAACTCTATCAAGCCTTTATTCTTTAAATTGGCTCTAGAACTAGCTTCATCAATTACATCTATAGCTTTATCTGGTAAAAATCTATCATTAATATATCTTTGTGATAAATTTACCGCACTTTCAATTACATCATTGGATATTTTCACTTGATGATATTCTTCATAATAACTTTTTATTCCCTGTAAAATTTCTATTGTTTCTTCTACTGTAGGTTCTTCTACTAGTACTGGTTGAAATCTTCTTTCTAATGCAGAATCCTTTTCTATATATTTTCTATACTCATCTAAAGTAGTAGCACCTATTACTTGAATTTCTCCTCTTGCAAGGGCTGGCTTTAAAATGTTAGCTGCATTCATAGAACCACCTTGTGCTTCTCCTGCACCCATTATATTATGAACCTCATCAATTACTAATATAACATTACCATTCTTCTTAGCTTCATCAATAATTGATTTCATTCTACCTTCAAATTGCCCTCTAAATTGTGTGCCGGCTACAACCGCTGTAAGATCAAGAAGATATACCTCTACATCAAATAACTTTGCTGGAACATTCTTTTCAGCAATTCTAACGGCCAATCCTTCTGCAATGGCTGTCTTACCAACACCTGGCTCACCTATTAATATGGGATTATTTTTATTTCTTCTATTTAGAATTTGTATAACTCTATCAATTTCTCTATTTCTTCCGATTACTTTATCTATTTTATTTTCTTTAGCTTTATTAGTAAGATTCATACCATATTTATCTAGATACTTATTTTTCTTTTTATTTAAAAAACCTTTTTTTGTTTTTACATCAGATTTTTCAGAAGAATCCTTTTTATCTAAAATTTTTTCTTTATCAAATTCAAGTGAATCTAAATTACTATCTTTATCTTCTTCTTTTTCATCCGGAAATATCCCATTTAAAACATTCATAAGAAAATTATTATCTGTTAAATCTTCAATATTAGAATCCTGAATCACATTGTTCATTTGTTCAGTTAAGTTATCCATATCTTCTTCAGTTATACCTACTTGCTTCATAAATTGATCCATTATAGGCATACCCATTTTCTTTGCACATTCTAAGCAAATACCAACCATCTTTGTTTTTCCATTTTCTACCTTTGCAGTATATATAGTTGCTATATTTTTTTTGCAAATGGAGCACATTTCCATAATCATCATCTCCGTAATTTATTTAATTGAATTTAACATCCAAGGTATATTATATCATACTCCTATATTTTCATTTTAGATTAAACTATTTGTCTACACAAATTAATTTTTTCTTAACTTTTAAAAATTCGACACACTTTCTCCATTAACTTAATAAACTATATTGAGACTAATAATGGGAGGATGATTAAATTGGATACTTCCTTCTACAGAAAACTAGTAGTTGCTGTCAATACCAAAGTACCACTAATAAACGGAGAATATGGTCAAGCTATCAATTTTGATAATGCTGCCACAACCCCCCCATTTACCACTGTAGTAGATGAAGTTATAAAATTCATGTATTTATACTCATCTGTTCACAGAGGCTTTGGATATAAATCTCAGTTTTCTACTAAAGTATATGAAAATAGCAGGAATGTTGTTGCTAAGTTTGTTAACTGCGATACTAAATATAATTCCATAATATTCGTAAAAAATACAACAGAAGCTATTAATAAACTCTCCAACATGCTTTATTCTAAACTAAAAGATTATGTTATTCTATCAACTGATATGGAACATCATTCTAATGATTTGCCATGGAGAAAATATAATATTGATTATATAGGTTTAGATAAAAATTTCAGACTATCTTTAGATGATTTAAAAACCAAACTACAAAATTACAATGGTAAAGTTAAACTTGTTACAGTAACAGGGGCTTCAAACGTAACTGGATTTAAAAACTCAATTCACGAAATTGCTAAATTAGCTCACATGTATGGAGCCAAAATCTTAGTAGATGGTGCACAACTAGTACCTCATTCAGCTGTAGATATGAAACCTATGGATTCCGATGAGCACATAGATTATTTAGCATTTTCAGCTCATAAATTATATGCTCCTTTTGGAACAGGAGTATTAATTGCGCCCAAATCTGATTTAAATGATATTCCTCCAGATTATTCCGGTGGAGGAACTGTGGATATTGTAACACACGACACTATAAAATGGTTAGATACACCAAGTAAAGATGAAGCTGGTTCACCTAATGTAATTGGCGTAGTTGCACTTTCGGCTTCGCTTAAAACTTTAAGTATACTTGGAATGAAAAATATAGAAATGTATGAAAACTATTTAGCTAAATACACTATAGATGCCTTAAAAACTATACCAGATATTAAATTATATTGTGATAATAATCCTACCTATAACCATATAAGCACTATTCCTTTTAATATAAAAGGAATAACACACGAGACAGTAGCTAAAATTCTTTCTTACGAATCAGGAATTTCTGTAAGGGATGGTTGTTTTTGTGCGCAACCTTATGTTCAAAAATTATTAAAATTAACTCCAGAACAAATAGATGAACGAGTTAAAACTGGAAGTCATAAACCTGGTATGGTTAGAATAAGTTTAGGACTTTATAACACTACAAAAGAAATTGATGTTTTGATTTCAACTCTAAAGAAAATTGTATCTTCTAAAGATGCATATATAAAAAAATACAGTTCTTTGCCTAATGATCTTTATTTTCCAATGTAATTTTCAATTCAAACTTTGACAATTAATGAATTAATCTATTCATTAATTGTCTCACTTCAATTACTAACCTTTTTTAGCTTCAACCCAAATTTTAATCACGGATGATATTAATATTTTTTTCACCTTCAACTTGTATTCTTTATCATCTATTTTCATTATCCTGTTATCAATAACTTCACAAAGCATCTCCCCATCAACTGATTCTACTTCCTTTCCCAAAATATTGTTATACTTATGCTTAATATTTTTTTCTAAAGCAATTTTGGTTATATCATTTTTATCAGTTTGTTTTGGAAATATAACTTCTATTTCAACTTTTTTTACTAAAATTCTGTTTCTTTTAGATTTTTGAAATTTTTCAAGCTTTACAGTATCTTCTTCAATTATAGAATTTAAATATTTAATTTCTCTTATATAATTATCAACTCTATAACTAACTAAAATATTTATAAGAATTATTCCAAACATACCACCTATAAATAATCCTGCTAAAAAAAAGCTAAAATATTTATTTTTCATTTTGTCCATAAAATTCCACACTTTTCTATTAATCTTAAAAATCTCAAAGCCACATTTGCTCCTATTAAAGCAGCTAATATATATATAACTTGTTTTATTAATGAATGTATATTTCCTCTAAAAAACCCCTCTTCTATTATTTCAAATGAAGAAAAAGTACCACCAATAGCTGTTGCAACTGCCCATATTTTTATACTTTCTCCTAAATCAATCATGGTTTTTAATGGTGGATGATTTGTTATTAATGCTCCAATACCTGCAAATACACTTCCCCCTATTATAATTCCAAAAGAAACTAGAAAACTATATACTGTACTAGTAAAAAAATTAGACACCTATATCACCTTCATAATCTAACTCATAATATTCTTTATAAATTATGAAGTAGGTGTCCTTAATATTACTTTTATGAATATATATCTGAAAACTCTATCATTATTTTCTCTATTTTATTAGAATTTGCATTACTATACATTTCTGCATTTTTATCCTGTATTTCCAATACATTGGAAGGTAATTTTATTATAAATTCACTACCTTTCCCTAACTTACTTTTTAAATATATTTTCCCCTTATGAAGTTCTACAATAGATTTCACCAATGATAATCCTATTCCACTTCCTTCTCTATTTCTTGAAAGTGATTTATCTACTTGAATAAATCTATCAAATATTATACTTTGTTTTTCATCTGGTATACCTATTCCATCATCCTTTACAGATATGACAATATTATTTTTTTCTTCATACATAGTAACAGCTATATTTCCACCTGAATTAGTAAACTTTATAGCATTCGAAAGTAAATTTAAAACAATCCTTTCTATTTTATCAACATCACACGCTATTATCTTCTCTTCTATAAAAGTATCAAAAACTAAGTTTATACCTTTACTTTCTATATATTGAGCTACAGATAATGTTATTGATTCTATAGTATTTACAATATCAATATTAATTAAATTTACTTCAAAAAAACCTGAATCTATCTTTGTAATATCAATTAAATTATTTATTAGTCTAACTAACCTATAACAATTTTGCTTCATTGTTCCCATGTATTTATCAATTTTAGATTTGCTTTGTAAGTTTTCGCTTTCAAGCATAAGCTTTAGCATTTGATATCCACCGAATATTACATTTAATGGTGTTCTAAGCTCATGAGATATATTAGCAAAAAATTCAGTTCTCATCTCCTCATATCTTATGCTCTCATTTAGTAACCTAGTTCTCTCATCAACAGTCTTTTTAAGTTGTCCATTTAATTCATTTATTTCTTTATACATATAAGCATTTTCAATAGAAATAGCAGCCTGTGACGCTATTAATTCTACTATTGATAATCTCTTTTTGCTAAAAATATTATCTGAAAATTTATTTTCCAAATATATAATTCCAATAAATTTACCTTTAGTTATTATAGGCACACATAAAATAGACTTTATTTTATTATCAGATATATAACTATCATCAAAAACTACATTTTCATTTTTACCATTATTTAAAACAACACTTTGCTTTGTTCTAGCAACATAATTGACTAACAATTTTGAAATTTTTCTGTAATTTTCAATACTGATAGGATTATCCACCATCGAATAAAATTTATCTATATTTCCCTCAACTTGTACAAATAATTTATTGTTCTTATTTAATATTAAACATCCTCGTTCTGCACCTATACTTCCTATTAAATTTTTCATCAACTCTTCCAATAAATTTTCTAAAAGAATTTCTCCTGAAATAGATTGAAATGCTTTTATTATTTCCATAAATTCATACTTATTTCTATTTATCTGTAATGAACACTCAAAAATATCATCAATATATAATTTATTATTTATACCATCAAGCGCCACTTCCTCCTGTACACTATTTTGAATATTATATCCAAAAATCATTGGATATTTTTGTTGAAAAGCTTCTGTTTTGAATTTGCAACCCCATTTTTTATAAAAGGTATATGCTTGAATAAGATATAATTTACTAACAGTTGTATTTCCTTTAATCTCATAATAATAACCTGCTATCTCACTTATAAGTGCAATGTTATTAATCATATTCTTTTCAGTAGCCACTTTTATTGCCTCATCATAAAGTCTTTCAGCCTTATATCCTTTATCATTTAGTCTATAAATCTCAGCTTGTAATAATATATAATAGCTTAAAAAATTATCATAATTATTCCTAACTCTCTTTTTAATATATTTAATATGTTTTTTTATTTTTTTCATATATAAAAACTTTTTATTTTCATCACAAGATTCATACAACTTTATTAGTGTAAGACAGTTAAAAAAGTTATACAATATACTTATATATCTTCCTTCTAAAATAGTCGCTTCTTTTTCTGCCTCTGACATAAACTTTATAGACTCTTCATACTTTCCAGACATATAGTTTATTAATATTTTATATATATTTCTTCCAAGTGGTATAAATTTTGTAATATTCTTTTCGAATTTAAAAACAAACTCATCTCTCTTTTCCCCTCTTAGAATATCTACTATTGTTTTGTTAAAAAACATTTCCTCTTTTATATCAGCAAAACATATTTTTTCCGAAGCTTCCATGTATTTAGAAATCTTATTATTGATAACGTTTAAATTTTCACCTTTCATTAATGCAACTAATAAAATATTATTTGTTGTAATTGTAGCACAAAGAAGTTGTCCTCCTTCCATGCACACATCATAACATCTATACAGATGTTTAAGAGTAACCTCATAATCATTGCTCCATAGTACTATTAAATTTGCAAATAAACAGTATGCTTTTGAAAAAGTTATTGAATCTATTTTATTATTACATCTTATCAAATCATCATATCCAAACTCAAAAATTTTATCATACTGTTTCAATGAATACATTTTGAAAAGACCATAATTCATATAAGTGCATTTTCCATATTTTGTATCATTTCCGATATTACTTATTTGCATTTCTTTTAATGTTACTAATCTAAATAATTCTTTATTGTACATTATTGCTGCTATACTAATATTGAAAAATAACTTTTTTAATTCCTCTATAACCTTCTTTTCTTTTTTCTTAAACTTAGAAGTAATTTTACTAATAATTCTTTTTTCTTTTAATCCTAACTTCAATCCTTCAGAATAAATTTTTAATGTATTTGGCTTTTTATTTATATATATGCCTAAAATTTTTAATCCATTTATTCCTGTCTCAATAGCTTTCTCTATTTGTCCAAAATATGTATGAATGCATACTTTCATATTGTATATTTTTATAACTTCCCAAGGAGTTTTTATATTTTTTAATATAATTGAAAAAACTTCTTCAGCTTTTTCAAAATTTTTATTCATAAATTCACATTCTGAAAGCTCTATAGATACGTTATATGCTAAATTATAATCTACATACCAACTATTATCTGGTAGTAAGCTATATGCCACTCTAAAATATTCAATTGCTAACTGATAAACACCTGACTGTTTATCCTTCAAACCAGCAATTAAATTTAACTTTATTAAATTATAAAGTTCTTCATCATTATTTATTAAGTGTTTTCCTTTATTTAATTGATTTACTACTCTAAAAATCTGGCTTTCTGAGTTAGATTTTAAAAACTTTTTATAAAAACTTCGTCCTAATGCAAGATGATATCTGTTCTTTTGTTCCTGATCTATATTATCATATATTTGTATATGAACTTGAACATGAGAAAATTTATACATTATCTTTTTATCATTATACTTATTAATTTGATTTTCATTAAATAGTATTATACCTTGATCTATTGCCGGCAAAATTCCCATATATATTTCTTCTATAGGTACATTAGTAATATCACTTATAGATTTAAGAGCAAATTCTACACCTATACATGATGCTATTTTTAAAATATTTTTAGTTTTTTGCGGCAAAGAACTAATTTTTCTCATTATTATTCCGAAAACACTGTTTTCAATTTTCATATTTCTTACTGCCTTTATATCCCAAACCCATTTATTATTTCTATAATCAAACCTTAATATTCTTTTAGAATACATGCTTTCTATACTATTCCTTACAAATAAAGGATTGCCACCTGTTCTAAAGTTAACATTTTTTATTAATTCTTTTGCATCTTCTTTGTTACAAGATAATGTATCACATATTAAATTTCCTATATCCTCTTCTGATAAACTATTTAAGTGGATATTAGTTATATTTATCTCATTATAACTATTATTATTAATCAACTCATATACAAAATCCTTATTGTTTACTTCTTCTTCTTTAACTATTGCAATTATAAATAAATATTTATTTTCTTTGCTCAAAATAAGTTTCTTTATAATATTTAAAGAACCTTCATCTAACCACTGAATATCTTCCAATAAAATAGCAATAGGCTTTTCTCTACTTAATATTGCTTTTATACTTCTTCCAAAAACCGTATTAAATCTATTAGTAGATTCGATACATCCTATATCCTGTAATGGAGGTTGTTTTCCTATTAAAAACTCAACCTCTGGTATAAACTTCGTTATAATTTGTCCATTATTTCCTACTGCATCTAAAACTTTTTTCTTAAACTTTTTTATCTCGTCTTCGCTTTCCATAAGCATTTTATTCATTAAAGTTCTGCCACATTTAATTAATGGTTCATACGGAACTCCATTATTATACTTTTTACATTTACTTGCAGCAAACATACCACCTTCTTTAATGATTTGCTTACTTACTTCATCTGCTACTACTTTTTTTCCTAAACCGCCATCTCCAGATATAAATACTACCTCTAAACTTCCATTACAACACTCATGATACTTATCCATAATTTTTTTAATTTCTTTTTCTCTACCATATATCTTCTCTGTAAATTTAAGCTTATCTGATATATCTTTACTTGCTAGTGCAAAATTATATATAAATCCATTGTTTAAGAAAGAGTTATTACACCTTTCCAAATCCATTTTAATTCCATATACACTTTTATATCTTTCATCTTGATCCTTAGCTAAGAGTTTCATAACTATATTTGATATAACTATTGAAATTTTATTATTTATCTTATTTGGTGGAATGGGTGTTTTAGCAATGTGAGAATATGTAACTTCAACTTCATTATCTCCTTTCAATGGCAACTTTTGAGTTAGCATTTTATACAAAATTACACCTAACGAATAATAATCTGTTCTAAAATCTACTTCTTTTTCTATTCTACCAATTTGTTCTGGAGACATATAATTTAAATTATAATTTATATCTCTACACATAAACTCAGACTTTTTTAATCTTATATCTTTATTTTTATCTATAACGATGTTATTTGGATTCAAATATTTATAAACAATATTTTTTTTATGAATATCCATTATAGCATCAACAATTTTTAAAGAAATTTCAAGGAAATCTTTTAGACATATTTTTTTATTACATAATACTTCTTCTAAAGTAACTTCATCTGTTTTCTTATAATATAGCATGCGTCTTCCTCCACTTTATTTCTGTTATTGTATGTTGATACATTTCATTAATATTATACTAAATTTTACATTTAATGTAAACCAAATGTAGAAATTTATATATTAAAAAAGGACATTAGTATTCTATGTCCTTTGAATCCATTTTTTTATATTATCATATCTTTTTTTTGCATCTTGGTAACCCAAATCATACAATTCTTGCAACTTTTCAACTCGTTTTTCTAATCTATCAACTTTTAAATCTATGGATGGTCTAATTACTATTATTTCATCTCTTTTTTCTAACATTTCTATATAATCTAAAGTTTCATTATATTCTTTGTATCTATTAAATATTTTTTTAATTAAATTAGGATATTTTCTATATTTAAATTTTATAATTTTTTTAAATTTAGTTTGCTCTTTTCGATATCCTTTAGGTCTAGTCAATACTACAATATTTTTTAAATATCCATCTTCAATAGACTTTTTTATAGGAATAGAATCAGATATTCCCCCATCTAAATAAGGTTCTCCATTAATATTTACTATAGGTGCTACTAATGGCAAACTACTAGATGCTCTAATTACTTTAATTATGTTCTTACATTGACTTTTTTCAAAATATACTGATTTTCCAGTACTACAATTAGTAGTTCCTATAACAAATTTTTCTGGTGCATTATTGAAAGATTTATAATCAAATGGCTCTAATTTATTAGGTATTTCATCATAAAGAAATTTTATACCAAATATACTTTTTTCAAGTATAAGGTTTTTAACTCCTAAGTATCTAGGGTCTTTTATGTATTTCAAATTTATATTCTTACTTCTATATTTTTGTCTTGATATATATGAAGATGCATTACATGCACCTGCTGATACACCTATTACATAAGGCAAATACACATCATTTTCCATCAAGAAATCTAATACTCCAGAGGTATATATTCCACGCATACCCCCACCTTCTAAAACCAATCCTACATTACACATATTTTACCTCCTTTGTATTAAATTTTATCTAATTATAAATTATTATTCAATAAAAATATTTTTAACAATAAAAAACTGCCTATTTACATAAGCAGTTTTTTATTATTTATCATATAATTTTATAATGTTATAAGTATACTAGCATTGACTTAATTGAGATTTTACTTGTTGAACTTCTTCTTGAGTTGCTTGAACTGCTGGTTTATAGTATCCTTTTTGGTTAGCTATTTCATATAATTGATATTGATATTGTTCGTCTCCGTTTCTTTTTTGTTGTAAAGTCTGTCTAAGTTGTTGATTATTACATTGAGTTATAATATCTCCATATTTTCCAACACTGCTATTTACCATAGTTAATACGTCATTCATCATATCTTTTTCTTGCATTATTATTTCCTCCTTTGCTATATATTTCTAATTATTGTAAAAATCCCATTAATTCTTGAGCTGTTTTAGCGGCTGAAGTTGCACCTTGTTGAAATATTTGTTTTACTTGTTGATCTTGAGCTTGGTTTGCATAATCATTTAATTTTACTGTTATAGTTTGATGATGTCCGATTAAATGTCTTAAATTTTGTAATTCTAATTGATTTAATTGAGCCATTTTTTTATCCTCCTTTGATGTTAATTTCTATAGTATTTTGTGTAAATAAGATAATTAATATTCATCATAATTTTATAATTTTATCTATTTTATAACATTCTTCTACATTGCTTATTTGTTCTAACTTTCCAAATACTCTTTTATAACCTTCCTTTATAATATTATTATCATATAATTCTTTATATGTTATTTTGTCTATATCAATTTTTTGTATATTAATATAATTTTCTCCGTAAATCTTTTTTAATAATAGTTCGCAATCACCTTTTATTAAATCATATTTATTAAGTTTACTATCATCAAATTCTTTTAAATCTTTATTTAAAATTTCTATAATTCCATATAATTCGTATATATAACTAAGTTCTTTTAAATCAAATTTTTTATTTAAGCAAGATAATACCTTAGAATAATCCTTATTTATAGGTATAGGATATCTATTTATATAATTTTTTTCTTTTATTTCTTTTATGTTTCTTATACTTTGAAATATAGCTGTACAGATATCTAATCTAATAATATTTACATTTTGACATATATTATTTATTCTTTCTATTTGATCATATATTCTATTATCTTTAACTGCCTTACTTTGAATTTCAATACTTTTTTTCATGGAATGTTTAGCTGTAATCCAGCTACATACTCCACCAATTAAAGAACCGATTATAACGGAAGTAGCCGATATTATAGGCGTTATAAATTCTTGTGGTATACTAAACATAATTCCCCACATCATCACAACTCCTCTCTTGATTTTATTTCCAATTACTTTTTTATTTCTTGTAATTTATGATTTCCTTGAAAATAAAATATTATTACTTAATATACTATAGTAATAATATATGATATAATCTTTTTTATATATTTTTTTACATCAAACCTGTAATACATATAACATAAAGAAGGTGATATATATGAATAAATCAGAGAGATTAGGGTTAGATAATGTAGGAAAACTTCTTTTAAATTTTTCTATACCAGCAATTATAGGAATGCTTGTAAATGCTTTATACAATATTGTCGATAGAATTTATATTGGAAATATTCCAAACGGTATAGGTGCTAAGGCTCTAGCTGGTGTTGGAATAACTTTGCCTATCGCCACTATAATAATGGCATTTGGTATGCTTGTAGGAATAGGTTCTTCTACTTTAATTTCTATAAAATTAGGTGAAAATAATAAAGAATATGCGGAAGAAATTTTAGGTCAAGCTTTAATACTTGATATTATAATTTCTATATTCATATCTATTGTAGGATTAATATTTTTAACTCCTCTTTTAAAATTATTTGGTGCAGAAGGCGATAACTTATTTTATGCTAAAGAATATATTGCAATAATACTTGGCGGAAGTATATTTCAAAATTTAGGGTTTGGAATAAACAATATTATACGTTCTGAAGGGAATCCTAAAATAGCTATGAGAACTATGATAGTAGGTGCACTATTAAACATTATTTTAGATCCTATTTTCATTTTTGATTCTGTTTTTAATCTTAAAATAGGATTAGGACTTGGTATTAAGGGTGCTGCTATAGCTACTATAATTTCTTCATCCGTAAATACAATTTTAGTTCTTCACTATTTTATTAGCAAAAGTAGTGGAAGTACTTTAAAATTTAGAAAGCGCCATCTTAGATTAACCTTTAAAACTTCAGTTGATATATTCTCAATAGGACTTTCTCCTTTTGCTATGCAAATTGCAAATAGTATAGTAGTTGCTTTATATAATAAAGGTTTATTAACTTATGGTGGAAATGATGCCGTTGCAGCCATGAGTATAATTGCAAGTATATCAACTATAATATTTATGCCTATTTTTGGTATTAATCAAGGTGTTCAGCCAATTTTGGGATATAACTATGGAGCAAAATTATTTTCTCGTGTAAAAAAAGCTATTAAGCTTGCTATTATTTCAGGTATTGCTTTAGCTTCCATTGGATTTATTGCTGTTGAGTTTTTCCCTGATATATTATTTAGAGCATTTGCAAAAGATGCTCCTAATCTTATAAAATTAGGCTCCCATGGAATAAGAATAGACTTAATCCTTCTCCCATTAGTAGGATATCAGATAGTAACATCTAATTACTTTCAAGCTATCGGAAAAGCTAAAATATCAATATTTTTAAGCTTTTTAAGACAAGTTATAGTTCTTATTCCCCTAATATGTATACTACCTAAATTTCTTCAATTAGATGGTATTTGGCTATCTCAACCTATAGCAGATATTGCAGCTACACTTATAACTAGTTATTTCTTTATTCGAGATATTAAATTAATGAATAAAACAGAGCATTCATATATTGAAGAATAAAAGATTGGATTTCATTATCCATTCTTTTATTTTTATACACAACTATTTAAATAAAACACTATCATCTTATCTAAACGATTTTTTCAAAATAATAATTCTTTCTAAAACTTTTAAATCTACCTTCCTTTATAACTACCATTTCATTCTTTAATAGGCTTATTTTATAGCAAAATGTATCTTTACTATACTTATTTATTAATTTATACTTTAATATAATAAACTAATAGGAGGAACACTATTTTGAAAAGTTCTATTTTAGATATAGCAAATGCTTTAAAAAATACTAATATAATTATTAAATTTCCTATTACTACAATTTTAATTTTATTTACTTTTTTCATTAATAAAAGTACTTGTAGTCTTATTGAACGTTCTAATTTATGTTCTAAAGATACTATAAAATATAAAAAATTTATTTCTATTACCTTTAAAATAATGTGCATTGTTATAATACTTCCTATATGGCTATATGATTCTAAAGATTTATTTGCTTTTCTTGGAATTTTCTCTGCTGCTCTTGCTTTTGCATTTAGAGATGTTGTTGGAAATTTTATTGGATGGATAACTATTTATACTCAAAAACCTTTTGAAATGGGCGATAGAATTAAAATTGAAGATAGTTTAGGTGATGTTTTAGAAATTGGATGGTTTTATACAACAATAATTGAAGTTACAACTAATGATAATAAAACTTACGGTCAAAGTACCGGAAGATTAATTTCAGTACCAAATATTAAAATTTTAAAACATGAACTTATAAATGAAACCAACTCATTTCCTTATACTTGGACTGAAATAGATTCTTTAATTAGTATAGATAGCAATTGGAAAAAAGCTAAAAAAATAATACTTTCTATTGCAAATAATAGACTTGGAAATATAGAAGAAGAAGCTAAAGAAGCTCTACATATAGCCTCAAAAACATTACCTATAAATTATCAAAATTTATCTCATACTATATACACTGCAATTGAAAACGGTAAAATTATACTTACACTACGTTTTATATGTCGCGCACGAAATTTTAGAAATTTAAATCATTGTATTACAGAAGATATTTTAACTGAATTTGCAAAACATGATGATATTACTTTATTATAAAAAAGGATAAGCTTTAAAATCACTTATCCTTTCCTTATCATTAAAGTTTAATAATAAAAATAATAACTTTTCTTCATATTTTCAATATCATATTTAATTGATAATTTTCTTAATTTCTCCTTTATCTTTTTATAATCTAAATCACTATTTATTAATTTAAAAACTTGATTTTTTTCTGTTTTATTTAATTTAAACTCATAAAATTCTTTCCACAATTCATTAACTGTACTTCTAAAATTTTCTCCTTTTATATTTAAGTTTAAAATATCATCTATAAATTCATAAAAACTTATAACATCACAGCTATTACTAAACTTTTTAAAACCTTCTATATAAACTTCTTTTTCTCTTTCACTTATTAAATATTTATATTTTTCCCATTGCTCTTCAATAACCAATCTATCTTTATTATCATCTTGTATATTTATACTTTCTAATGCTTTTACACATTTTATTGCTGATATATCCTTATCCTTTACTTCCAACATAATATCCAAATCATATTTTTTTATTTTCTCATAGTAGTTTAAAAAATTTCTTATATCTACAAAATTAGAATGTGCTCCTCTTTTTTTGAAAAAATCCTCATCTGAATAATGTATTTTAGGAATTCCGTCTTCTGGATTCCATGTAGAAATAACTTTTTGAAAAATTTTTTCTAAATCATCGTCTAAAGATGGATTAAATTTATGATGTAAATTATCAAATACAGCTGGAATCTCTATATCGTTACATAAATTCAAAACATCTTCTATGTTATATATCTTTTCGTCATTTTCTAATATTAATCTTTTTTTAGCAGATACTGATAGTTTTTTAAAATTATTTTTAAATCTATTTATAGCTTCAATTTTTGAATTATAAACTCCACCTACATGCAAAACTATTTTATGTGTATAATCTAATCCTAGTGAATCCAAAAACTTAGTATGATATTCTATATCACCTATACTTTTAACTACTACTTCTTGTGATGGTGAATTTAATACTGTGTAATGCCCTGCATGCATTGACACTCTTATATCATTCTCCTTTATATAACTTCCAATATAGTCTAACTCATTTTTAAAAATTTTCCACCATTTAATATCATTAATCTTATGACTTCCAAAAGGAATAATATCTGAACTTATTCTAAAAAAATATATATGATTTCTCATATTCTCTTTTAAAATTTTATGTAAATCTTCAAGATTTTCTTTTACACAATTACAAAAACGTTCATAATCAAAATTTTTAAGTATAAACCCCCTATTAGTTCTGTAGTTTATTGTCATGGGAATACATGCATATCCTATCTTCATAAAATGCCTCTTTTCCATCTTTTATTATATAAATCTCTATGATATTATTATAAAGTACGCTGAAATCACAGAAAAAAATTACACTTAAGGAGGTTATATGTAATGAAACAAGAAAATCACATTTTGCCCTATTTTACGGCATGTTGTGTATCTCTCATTTTAGGGCTCACTTTTATATTCTCCAAAACCGCTTTAAATATTGTAACTCCTTGTACTTTATTATCTTTTAGATTTTCAACAGCTTTTTTGACAATAACTCTTCTCAGAGTTTTAAAAATCGTAAAAATAAACTATAAAGAAAAACCCATTAAATATTTAATTATTTTATCTTTAATAGAACCTGTATTATATTTCTTTTTTGAATCTAAAGGACTTAAATTATGCTCAGCATCACAAGCCGGAATAGTAATAGCACTTATTCCTATTTTTGTAGCTATTTTATCTTCTTACATACTAAAAGAAAGAAAAACTCCACTTCAAATTTGTTCAATAATTCTTTCAGTATGTGGAGTAATTTATATTGTTTTAATGCAATCTTCATCATCCAATAAAGGTAGCTTACTGGGCATATTTTTCTTATGTGGTTCAGTATTATGTGGTTCAACATTTAGTATTTTATCAAAGAAACTTGCAGAAAATTTTAAACCAATAGAAATAACTTATTTTATGAGTGTTGTAGCAGCTATTATTTTTAATTTTATATCAGTTTCAAACCATATAAGACTACATACTTTAAATCTGTACTTTGAACCTTTAAAAAATAATAATTTTATTATATCTATTTTATATTTAGGAATTTTATCATCTGTAATTGGATTCTTCTTAGTAAACTTTACAATATCTAAGATAGATGTATCTAAATATTCTGTTTTTGAAAATGTAACTTCTATAATTTCTATATTAGGAGGAGTTATATTCTTACATGAAAAACTTAAATATTATCACGGAATAGGTGCAATAATGATTGTTATCGGTGTTTGGGGAACAAGTTTTTTTGCTAAAAAATCACTAAATCAATCCTCTAAATTGGAAATAAGCCAATCTTCTTAATTAAAAGATTGGCTTATTTTTATCTCTTATTCAATGATGTATATTTTTCTTCCTTCTTAATATTCATATATGCAGGCCTTATAATTTTAAATTCGCTAAGTATCTGCTCTATTCTATGAGCACACCATCCTGGAGTTCTTGCTACTGCAAAAATAGGTGTATACAAATCCGATGGAATATTTAACATGTCATATACAAACCCAGAATATAAATCAACATTTGCCGTAATAGCATCATATCCTCTTATTTCTTTGAATATTTCCTTTGATATTTCTTCTATATTTTTATATAAAATAAATTCATCCACTCTTTGCTTCTCTTTTGCAAGCTCTAATGCTTTCTTTTTCAGCAATACCGATCTTGGGTCTGATAAAGTATACACGGCATGACCCATTCCATATATTAATCCAGAATGATCAAAAGCCTCTTTTTTTAATATCTTTAAAAGATATCTTCTTATTTTCTTCTTATTATCCCATTCATTTACATTTAATTTTATATTTTTCATCATATCTACAACTTTTATATTTGCACCACCATGTTTAGGTCCTTTTAAAGACCCTACAGCAGCTGCTATAGCCGAATATGTGTCTGTTCCTGTAGATGATACAACATGTGTTGCAAAAGCTGAATTATTTCCTCCACCATGTTCTGCATGAATTATCAATGCTAAATCTAGAATTTCAGCTTCTATTTTACTATACTTATTATCTGGTCTTATCATATATAATATATTTTCAGCCGTACTTAAATCTTTTCTTGGAGAATGAATAACTAAACTTTTTTTATCATAATAGTGAATTTTAGCCTGATAAGCATGTGCTATCATTGTCGGCACTCTTGCAATTAATTCTATACTTTGTCTTAAAAGATTTTTTGTACTTATATCATCAGGATTAGTATCAAAAGAATACGCTGCAAGTATGGTTCTTTGTAATTTATTCATAATATTATTACTAGGAAATTTTAATATCATATCTTCAGTAAAATTTTCTGGTAATTCTCTGCACTCTCCAATAATCTTTTCAAATATGCTTAATTGTATTCTACTAGGAAGTTCTCCAAATAATAATAAATATATAACTTCTTCAAATCCAAATCTTTTTTCTTCATTAGAAGCATTTACTATTTCCTCTACATCAATCCCCCTATATGTTAGTTTTCCTTCATCCGGAATCCTATTTCCTTTACTTATTTTGTATCCATGGACATTTCCAACGCCTGTAAGTCCTACTAATACCCCCGTACCATTTTCATTTCTAAGCCCTCTTTTTACATGGTACTTTTTATACAACAAAGGATTTATCACATTATTTTTTTCTGCAATCTTTGAAAAATCATCAATTATACTATTTTCAAAAACATCTTGCTTATAAATAATACTCATATCCCCATCCCCCTAAATATAATACTTATTTTAACTTAATTAATTTAATTTTTTTCCCTATTATACACATAATATAAATATGTTTAAAAATATTTTGCTTGTAATTTACATATTTTTTGCTAAACTATAATAAATAAATTACAGTAAGTATTTTACTAAGATTGGAAGTGATTTAATGACAGAAACTATTAATTTTGACTCAATGCTAATATTAGCTATTTTTGCCTTTATAACTCCGATTATCATAAATTCTTTTAAAAAATTCAAAGTTCCTTTTGTCGTTGGAGAAATATTCATTGGAATTATCATTGGTAAAAGTTTTTTTAACTTAGTTAATGAAGATATATGGATAGGATTTTTATCTAATCTAGGTCTTGCATATCTTCTATTTTTAAGCGGTCTTGAAATAGATTTTGACAAATTAAAGACAGGTAGTGATAAAAAACAAATATTCAAAAGACTTTTAATGTCTTTAGCCATGTTTGTTATATCACTTATTACATCATGGATTTTATCAATTGGTTTATATCACTTTGGTATTATAAAGAACGTATTATTTTTAACATTTTTATTTTCAGCTTCAGCACCAGGTCTTATTGTTCCATTTTTAAAAGAAAAGAATCTATTAAATTCTGAATATGGGCAAACATTACTTATATACACACTAATATGTGAATTTATATGTCTAATAGCACTACCTATTATTTCTTCTACTATAAGTTATGGTTTAACCTATAAAAACTTTTTATTTGTACTATTATTCTTAGCAGCCTTTGTAATTTTTAAAATAGTTCAAAGATTTTCACGTATATTAGATTTATCTGCTGCTTCTTTTAGAAATTTACACATAGGTGTTCGTGCTGCATTTGCTTTAATACTTTTACTTGTAACTCTTTCTGATAAAATTGGAGCAGAAATAATACTTGGTTCATTCTTAGCAGGATTTATATTTACTTTAATATTAGATAAAGGTCGAGAAGACTTAATGCATGAACTTGATATACTCGGTTATGGATTTTTGATTCCAATATATTTTATTATGGTTGGAGTTAATCTTAATATTTCATCAGTATTCACTGATCCAAAATCATTGTTAAAAATACCTTTATTTTTATTAATAATTTTTATAATTAAGATAGTACCATTTTTAATTATGTCATTCGCTTTTGGTATGAATAAAGCTATATCTGGAGGAATTATACTTTCATCTCAACTTAGTTTGTTTATAGTAGGATCTCAAATGGCGTATAACCTAGGTATAATAACTTCTTCAGATTACTCAACATTTATACTTACTACAGTTATTTCGTGTATATTATTTCCTCTTATATTTGATAAAATATTTAAAAGAGAGAATATATCAGAAATCGAAATAGAACCTATAAACCATATATCCATTATGGAAGTTGTTCCTATGAATGAGGATATTTTAGGAAAATCACTTAAAGAAATATCATTTCCTCATAGATTTAGAGTTTTTTTAATAGTTCGAGATGGTATTGAAATTCTTCCCATTGCAGAAACCCAAATTTTAAAAGGTGACAGATTAATAATTGCAGGTTTAGCAAGTAAAGTAAATGAAGTTTTAACCTTCTTAAATGGCTAATTTTTATTTTAGAAAAGGTTATGCAAAATTTTATTCTAGCATAACCTTTTTTAGTTAATTTTACAGTTAATTTTTTTATAAATTAGTATTAAATTCTTCATCTAAAAATGAAGTATCAAATTTTCCTGCATTAAATTTTTTATTATTCAATATATCAAATTGGAATTCTATATTAGTTTTCACTCCATCTATTATAAATTCACTTAAAGCTCTTTTCATTGTTGTAATTGCATCATTTCTAGTATTTCCATAACAAATTAATTTTGCTATCATTGAATCATATATATGGGAAATTACACATCCATTATATATAGCACTATCTACTCTTAATCCACTTCCACCAGGAAAATGAACGAATTCTATCGTTCCAGGTGATGGTCTAAACTGACAACTAGGATCTTCTGCATTAATACGGCACTCAATTGCATGTCCTTTAATTTTAACATCTTGCTGATTAAATTCTATATTATATCCTGATGTTATTTTTAACTGTTCTTTTACTAAATCTATTCCTGTCACTATTTCTGTTATAGGATGTTCTACTTGAATTCTTGTATTCATTTCCATAAAATAGAACCTTCCGTTTTTATCCAATAAAAATTCTATTGTTCCTGCATTTTTATAATTTACAGCTTTAGCAGCCTTTATGGCAGCCTTCCCCATTTTATTTCTAGTTTCTTCATCCATGATAACAGATGGCGATTCTTCTATTACTTTTTGATGTCTTCTTTGTATTGAACATTCTCTTTCCCCTAAGTGAATAACATTTCCATAATTGTCACCTAAAATTTGAAATTCAATATGTCTAGGATTTTCTATAAACTTTTCTATATACATAGTATCATCACCAAATGCATTTTTGGCTTCTGTTTTTGCCATATTGAATACATTAATTAATTCATCATGTGAATTTGCAATTCTAATTCCTCTGCCCCCTCCACCAGCTGATGCCTTAACCATAACTGGATATCCTATTATTTCTGCTTGTTTTAATGCATCTTCTTCATCTTGTACAGCTCCATTAGATCCTGGTATTACTGGCACTCCTGCATTTATCATCATTTCTCTTGCTTTAGATTTATTTCCAAGACTATCTATTGTATCAGCTGATGGTCCAATAAATTTTATATCATACTCATTGCATATCCTTGCAAAATCACTATTTTCAGATAAAAATCCATATCCAGGATGTATTGCTTCTACACCTTTTAACTTTGCAGCCATTATAATGTTTTGAATATTTAGATAACTTTCTTTAGCTGAAGCCTTTCCAATACATACAGTTTCATCTGCAAATTTTACATGCATAGAATCTTTATCTATATCAGAATATACTGCTACAGTTTTTATTCCGAGTTCTCGACATGCACGGATAATTCTAACTGCAATCTCACCTCTATTTGCAATTAATACTTTTTTAATCATAATAATACCTCTTTTCAAAAACTGCCCTAATCCTTCTTTATCTTAAATAAAGGCTGATTATATTCAACCATTTCTCCATCACCAACAAGAATTTCAACAATTTCTCCTTTTACATATGCTTCAATTTCATTCATAAGCTTCATTGCCTCTACAATACATAGGACATCATTTTCATTAATCTTAGACCCTAAATTAACATATGGTTCACTTTCAGGACTTGATGCTCTGTAAAAGGTTCCAACTAACGGTGATTTAATTATCTCTATATCGTCTAAAATATTATTTTTTTCTTTATTTATTATTGGTTTATCTATTTGTAAATCTACATCACATTGCTCTCGTTTTTCATATTCTTTATTTGCACTATTAATATTATTAATTTCAACACTACATTTAGACATTTTCATATATATATCTTCTAGCTTAATTTCTGCACAAGATAAATTAGAATCACTTACAACTTTTATAATTTCACATATTTCTTTATAGTCCAAAGTTATCATCCTTTCACATCATCATATTAGTTAAGCACTTTTAATATTTCTTTTATAAGTGTATTAACTCCTAAATAAGTCATTACTATAACAACTGTGCCTCCAACAATAGCCATCCACATTGGATGCTTATAATTTCCTACTATACTTTTTTTATAAGCTGCAATTAGCATTGTTCCTAAAGTAATCGGAAGTATTAATCCATTTAAAGCTCCAACCAATATCATTACTTTAACAGGCTTACCTACAAATACAAATATTATAGTAGACAATATAATAAATAAGATTGTTATCATATTTGAATTTTTTTCTACCTTACTACCAAAAGTCTTAATAAAAGATACTGATGTATATGCTGAACCAATAACTGAAGTTATAGCAGCTGACCACATAACAATACCAAAAATTTTATATCCTATATTCCCAGCTGCAAATTTAAATACTGATGCCGGTGGATTCATTGGATCTAATACAAAACCTTGTGCTATAATCCCCAACGTCGCCAAAAATAAAAATATTCTCATAAGCGAAGCTATTCCTATACCAGTAAAACAGCTTCTATTCATCTTTGAAATATTTTCTTCTCCAGTTATTCCAGCATCTAATAACCTATGACCTCCTACAAATGTAATGTATCCTCCTACAGTTCCACCCACTAAAGTTATTATAGCCATCATATCTATCTTCTCCGGTAAAAAAGTCTTAACTACAGCACTAGTCACTGGTGGATGAGAAGTACCCACTATATATAATGTAACCACTATCATTATTAACCCCATAATTTGAGCAAATCTATCCATCGCCCTTTGAGCATCTTTAATTAAAAATACACCAATAGCTATAACTGCACTAATAATAGCACCAATTTTTTCATCTATATTAAATAATACATTTAGCCCTAGTCCTGCTCCACCTATATTTCCTATATTAAATGCAAGTCCTCCTAAAACCACAATTCCAGATATAAAATATCCAAGTCCCGGTATAACTAAATTAGCTATTTCTTGTCCTCTTTTTTTAGAAACAATTATTATTCTCCATATATTTAATTGTGCTCCTATATCAAATATAATAGATATCAAAATTATAAATCCAAAACTTGCCCCAAGCTTTCCTGTAAATGTTGTACTTTGAGTTAAAAAACCTGGTCCTATAGCTGATGTAGCCATTAAAAAAGCTGCCCCTAACATTACGCTCCAGTTTCTTTTATCCTTATTCCCCATATATTATCCCCCTTTAATTTTCACCCTAAAATCCTCTAATCATTACTCCATTTTGTTCTAAAGCCGCTCTTATATCTTTAACGAAATCTAAAGCTTTATCTCCATCTCCATGAATACATATTGTATCAGCCTTAATAGCTACTTCCTTGCCCCCACAAGATGTAACTTTTCCTTCTTTTATCATACTAATTACTTGATTTATACATTGAGTATTATCTTTAATTAAGGCATTTTTTTCACTTCTCGGTGTTAGTGTTCCTTGCTCTGTATATGTTCTATCTGCAAAAACCTCATTTGCAGTCCTAAGACCTACCTTTTTACCTACTTGTATTAACTTACTTCCCGAAAGTCCAAATAAAACCAATTGATTATCAACATCATATATTGCTTCTACAATAGCTTTTGCTAATTTTTCATCTATAGCTGCCATGTTATACAAAGCTCCATGAGGTTTTACATGTTTTATAGAACCCCCCAGGGCTTTTGTGAATCCATATAATGCACCCAGTTGATAAACTGTTATATCGTAAGCTTCTCTTGGAGAAATATTCATTATTCTCCTTCCAAAACCCATCAAATCTTGAAATCCCACATGCGCACCTATAGCAACATTACTTTCTAATGCCATTTTAACAGTATTATTCATAACACTTGGATCTCCAGCATGAAATCCACATGCAATATTAGCTGATGATACATATTTTAATATTTCTTTATCATTTCCTATACTATAAGTTCCAAAGCTTTCGCCCATATCACAGTTTAAATCTATAAAGTTCATATTTCCTCACCTCTAAAATTTTAATAATAATGATGTTTTTAATGCTTGTATATCTTTTTCCCTCTTTATATACAATTTTTGTGCCTTTTCCAATGAAATTTCTTTAAAACTTACATTATCCCCTGGTTTTAATTGAGCAATACATGGTATATCTATAGTTATAATTTCACCAATTTTAGGATATCCTCCAGTAGTCTGCCTATCTGCTAAAAGTACTATAGGATTTCCGTCAGGTGGTACTTGAATGGTTCCAAGTGCTACCGCATTTGATATCATTTCTAAAGGAGATTTTAATTTCAACTCACTTCCCTTAATCCTATAGCCCATCCTATCTGACTGAGGCGTTATTAAAAATTTTTCTTGTAAAAACGCATTTTTACTTTCATCATTAAAATAGTTAAATTCTTCACCTTTTACAACTCTTAATGTAGAATTTAAATTATATTTGGGAATAATAGAATTACTTACACTCCACTTAGGATATGAAAATCCATTAGAATTAACTTGACTTGAAAGACTTTTTATAATTTTGACACTATGATATGATGGTTTATTTAATATTAATTCATCATTTTTAATCAGCTTTCTTCCATTATATCCACCAATTTCAGCTCTCAAATACGTACTTTTACTTCCCATAATGTCCTCAATATTAATGGAACCTGCAAATGATATATAACATCTTGTACCAAATATGCACTTACCAAAACTCAGTATGCTTCCCGCCTTTACATAAATAGGTCTCCACATTGGAATAGGACAATTATTTATTTTAGGTGATAAATTCCCCCCACAAATAGAAATCACAGTATTTTCATTTATTTGAACTTCTGGTCCCATTAATGTAACTTCTATAGCCGCATCTTGTTCATTATTTCCAACTAATACATTTCCAACTCTTAATGCAACTTCATCCATAGCACCACTTACTATTACTCCGTATTTTCTAAATCCATATCTCCCATTATCCTGAATAGTAGTTAATAATCCCGGTGATTTTATTATTATGCCCATTTCAATATTTTCTCTTCCTTTGAATACTTAATTTCATAATATTCTTTTCTTAAAATTTCTTTGAATTTTACTATATCACCGGCTTTAAGAATACTTGGAGATTCACTTTGTGGATTAAATAAATCAACTGGCGTTCTTCCTATCAATTGCCATCCACCAGGAGTTGATATTGGGTACACTCCAGTTTGATTTCCTGCAATACCAACTGACCCAGCTGGTATTGATAATCTAGGAGTAATTCTTCTTGGAGTTGATATTCTATTTGACATTCCAGCAAGATACGGAAATCCTGGAGCAAATCCAATCATATACACTCTATTTTCAAAACTTGAATGAATATCTATTACTTCTTCTATAGTTAAATTATTATGTTCTGCTACAAAACTTAAATCTGGACCAAATTCTCCACCATAGCATACTGGAATTTCAACAATTTTAGGATTATCAATTACTTTCTCCTCTAATTTGCTTAATACTTTTTCAATTTGTGATTTTACTATATTAAATGGAATATCACTTTTTTCACTAAATTCTTTAATAACTTCTAAAGGATTATAAAATATCGTTAGTGACACAAATGATGGTACATACTCAACCATCCATTCAAATGGATTTTTATCCAAGTATTCCGATAAAGATTTTATTTTTAAATGTGTATCTATGTTAATATCTTCACTAAATTTTAATGTAATTGCACAATCTCCCATAGGTTTTATTGTCATTAATTTGTTATATCCCATCTATGTACCCCCTTCAATTTTTATTAATCCTCTTGTATATTTAGGCAAATAATCGTGTTCAAAGATTCAATTTACTATATATATATATTACTACTAATTTTGGATTTTGCAAGTTTTTTTAAAAAAAATTCATTATTCTTTTCATTTCAAAAATCTATTTTTTAATTTTTTTTAGTTTTATACGTTGTTTTCTAAGGTTTTAAAGTATATTTTCCTTATTGTGAGATTAAAATATTTTTATCGAATTTTTGAATTTTAAATTTTAAATCATTCATTTATCAATTTGTGTTAAAATTTTGAAATTGTTTTCTCAATACAATACTATACTCAATTTACAATATTGTTATTTTGTACCGTGCATAAATATTAACAATATTTTAATAAATATTATTATTCCATTTTGAAAAGAATATATGGTATACTAGTATCCTAAAAATAAATTTTTAACATTCTTACACTGAAGAAAAAATGGAGGTATTACTTATGAATCCAAAAAAAACTAAAATATCGATAATTGGCGCTGGATTTGTCGGATCAACTACAGCTTATGCACTAATGATGTCATCACTAGTGTCTGAACTAGTAATAGTAGATATAAATAAGGATAGAGCCACTGGAGAAGCTATGGACTTAGCCCACGGAGTTTCTTTTGTAAGTCCTGTAAATATATATGCTGGTGACTATAGCGATACAAAAGATTCAGATATCGTAATAATTACTGCCGGTGCAGCTCAAAAACCAGGTGAAACTAGACTTGATTTAATTAATAAGAATTTTAATATTTTTAAATCAATAATTCCTGAAATAACAAAATACAGCCCTAATTCAATACTTTTAGTTGTTTCAAATCCTGTAGATATATTAACTTATATCACTTATAAATTATCAGGATTCCCAAAAGAAAGAGTAATCGGATCTGGTACAGTACTTGATACTTCAAGATTTAGATACTTATTAAGCGAACACTTTGACATAGATGCTAGAAATATTCACACATACATTATGGGTGAACATGGTGACTCTGAAATTGCTACTTGGAGTACAACAACTGTTGCTGGTATGGATATACAAGAATATTGTGATAATTTCTGTCATCAATGTGATGGATTACAAAAATATGATATCGAAAATAGTGTTAAAAATGCAGCCTATGAAGTTATAGAAAAGAAAGGTGCAACTTATTATGCAATAGGTCTTGCAGTTAAACGTATTGTTGATGCAATTTTAAGAGATGAAAACTCTATATTAACTGTTTCAAGTCTTCTTGATGGACAATACGGTCTTAATGACATTTACCTTGGCATTCCTTCAATAGTAGGTTCTACTGGAATTAAAAAAGCACTAGAAGTTTCTCTAGATGAAACAGAATCAACTAAATTAATCAATTCTGCTAACACATTAAAACAATATATCGATAAATTATCATTTTAATCAAAAGCGAGTAGATTAAACTAAAAAAGCCTTCACGTTAGCGAAGGCTTTTTTAATAATTTTAAGATAACTTTTTATATTTATTTTTAGTTTATATATGTTATTATTCTGCTAAGAATAGTAACAAAATTCAATTCATCCCTACTAAATTTTTTAATTTTACAAGGTACAGATAAATATAATATAGATTTTACAATATCATTTTTTATAATCGGAATAGCCATTATTGAATACCACTCAGGTAAAACTGTTAATAAATCATAGTTAAATGCTTCATTCCAATCCATGACACATATACCTTGCCTTTGTTGTATAACTTTTTCAATAATTTTCTCTTTACAGGAGTACTCATATGACCAATCTTCTTGGAGTCTTTTTCTTCCAAAGCTTTCGAATGTATTATTATTTTCATCCATAAATATTAAATTAGCATATTCTGCTTCTGTTATTCCTATTATATGCCCTAAAATTTTATGTATTTTTTCTTCAATTTTTATATTTTCACTTATTATATCCATTAATTCAATCATACCAAGAACATTTCTAGAATCTTGAGGAAAATTGCCCGAAATTATTCCTGTTAATTTACTAGTTACTTTTACTTTATTACCAAATTCACTTCTCCATATCTGACATCTATTTCTCCCTAAGTCTTTAGCCATATATAATGCTTGATCCGCTTTTTCTATTAACTCTCTTTTTAATTGTGCTTGACATGGATAAGTAGCTATTCCTGCACTAATTGTTATCGGCATTTCATCTCCCATAATTTTACTTTCTTCTATTGCTCTTCTAATTCTATCCGCTATTTTTAGTGCTTCCTTATTATTGATCCTAGGAAGTACTGCTATAAATTCTTCCCCCCCATATCTACCACAAATATCTTCACTTCGCAAGTTATTCATAACTGTATTGCAAACGCTGTGCAATACTTTATCACCTACTTGATGTCCAAATGTGTCATTTATATTTTTAAAATGATCTAAATCAAACATTATTATTGAAAATTTATCATTATTACAATTAGCATATTCAATACTTTCACTTAATTTTTCTTCTAAATATTTTCTAGTATATGCACCTGTTAGCTTATCAATTGAACAACTAATATTCAATTGATATTTATCTATTATGTAAGCTATAAGATTAACTAATTTTATACAATTATTTATACTTCTTTTACTTATATTATTCATAAATTTTTCAGAACTAATATATATATATCCATTTATAACTGGTGCTTTTAAAATTTGTTGACTTTTCCTTCTAAATAAAGAACTATCATTATAACACATCATCACTGGAATACAAACAATCGCTTTCTTTTCCCTAGTAACTGAACTAAATTGAAATTTATCAGGATTCACTTCATTATTAAATACAACAAAAGGATTCTTTGTTTTTTTGACTCTTTGAAATATTTCTTTATTTTCTTTTCTTATATCATTTCCTGTTAATGATGCGATAGTTATAAATTCATTTCCTTCATTTTCTATAACTATTTCTGCCTCTGTAGCTAAAGTCTTAGAGGATATATATTGTATAATTAATTTAAGATTTTTAAGAGAATCACATGTTAAATTTGATATTATATCTTTTTGATGGCAAATACCTATAGAATAAAAACTATTATAAATTTTATTCAAACTCTTCATAAATTTTTTATTACTTAATAGGCTAATTAAATTATCAAAATTTAATAATTCCATTAATTCTCTTTCAGAATGTATATTATATTCATTTTTAAACTTACTATCAAATACACCATACTCATTTTCTTCATCTTCAGAAAATATTGTTTTTATAATATTTAATCTCTTAAAAGGTTTTACAAAATTATTAAAATTACAATACTGAATCCTATTGTTTTTAAATACATTAAATAATAATTTTCTTATTATTTCACAACTTTCTAAATAGTAATAAGCACTAAAACTATATTTTTCATTATGATAATAATGATCTCCAAGTTTAATATATATGCGACATTCCATTATACTATCCTTAAGTTTTTTTGCTATTTTTAATGCCTCATATAAAAATGTAAGTTTTTGATCTCCTTTTTCACTAATTCCTTTAAAATATAATTCTTTAAGCTTTATCCTATCATTAATACTACTCCAACTATCTGTTAACATAGAATTAAATAATTTTATAGCAACATTCTTATATCCTAACTCATGTATTATAATTGACACACTATATATAAAATTTAGCTTATTTAAATGATTTTTATATCTATTTGAAATTCGTTTTATACGATATATATATTTATTCAAATTAATTTTTTCATGTTCTTGTACTAACTTTATAAAAATTAAAATTTCTTCTGCTTTCCACCTTAATAAAGATTTTTCTTCAGCATATATATCTAATGCTTTCGTTACATATTGTTTTGTTTTTTTTATATCACCTAAATTAAATAAAAATGCACCTTGTAATAAACAATATTTATATATATTATTCAAACTATCTGTATTATCTTTTATATATTTTTCAGCTATTTTATAATATTTAAATGCCTCTTCATAATTGCTTAATCTTAGTTGTAAAGTTGCTATAAAACTCATACTATTAAATATCCCATTTACATATTCAATATATTTAGACTTATTTAAAGCTTTTTCAAAAATATTTAATGCTTTCTCATACTGAAATCTTTCACTATATATTTGTCCCAACCTTTGCAAAACTATTACTTCATGATAAAGTAGCTTATTTTTTTCACAAATTTCTTTTACCTTTATTAAATATTCTTCTGCTATATCTAAAATCTGATAGTAATTTAAATATATAGTGGCTAAATTACTATATGCAAGTACAATTCCCTTTTGATAATTTATTTTTTTACTATCTAAATACACTTTTCCATAATCTTTTACAGCTTCATCGATGTAGTTTAAATACATATTACTTTTTCCAAGTATATTATATAAAACTACTCTCAATTTTATATAATTATCATCACATTCTTTTATTCCTTCAGTACATATTTTAATAACTTTTTCGTATTCTCCCTTTTTATAATATATATTTGCTAAAATTATTTTACTATCTATAAACCCTTTTTTATAATCAATATTTTGTAATAGTTTATCTACATATTCTATTTTAGTTAATGCAATCTCTAATTTATTTTTATTTAAATATACATTAGAAATTCTACTTAAAATATCTATTTTATATTTAATATTATCTTTTTCACTAATGAGCTTCATTGCTGTATTTAATGCTCTATTAGCATAACTAAAATTAAATAATTCCATACTTATATCTGATATTTGTAATAAAAGTCTTATTTTTTCATCATTATATCTTTCAGGTAATAAATGAATAGCCTTTCTTAAATTAAACAATGCTTCTGTATGATTTTTTAACATAAGCATTCTATTAGCATTTTCAATATAATATGTTACCGCTCTTATATTTTGGTATGATTTTTCTAAATGATATATTATATCTTTTCTATTTTCTATAGTATTATCACCATATTTTATTAAAAGCTCAACAACTTCCCTATGCATTTCAACCTTTTCATCTATTTTATTGTATACTAAATCTTTTAAAATCTTACTATAAAAATCATATATAAATCCTGTGTCTTCTATTTTTCTGCAAAGTATCCCTTTTGATATTAAATCTTGTATAATTTCACTATAATTTAATCCATCTTTTTTCATAAACTCTTCTATAATTTTTTGGTTTACCCCTTCATTAAATATTGCAATAAATTCAAGTATAAAATATGATTCTGCATCTATTTTTTTTATTTCATTTTTAGAGGCTTGTTCTATAGAATGTGGTATTGGTAAATAATCATAATTTCCCTTATAATCCGTTTCCCACCTTCCAGTACTTTCATTTATATATATTACTTTGTTTAGAAAAAAATTTTTAATAGTCTCTTCCACAAATAAAGGATTCCCATAAGTTTTCGAGTATATTCTTTCAGAAAATTTTATTGGATATTCTGAAAGTCCTAATAATTTTTCTATTAAAGCTGCAGTACCTTCAAACGATAATCCACTTAGTGGCATATTGGTTGTATTTTTGTTTTTACTCATTTTATCAACGAACTCAAAAAATACCGAATTAAATAAATTTTCTTCATTATACGATATAATTATAATTAAATTCTTTATAACCTTTGAATTATATATATATTCTAAAAGTTCTAATGAAAACTTTCTGAACATATCTATATTATCTATAATAATTACACCTATCTTATCTTTAAATGCTTCTTTAATAAAACTTTCTGATAATTTAAAAACTCTTATTTTTTCATAAAATGATGCTAATGGTTCTGATGGTATTATGCTTTTATTTTCTCCAAGGTCTGGTATAAACTTTACAAGTTCTGACTTATAGGTTTCTTCCAATTCCTTTCCACAAGAATTAATAATCTTTTTTACTATTTCTATGAAATTTTTATTTTTTTCATTATTTATATTAGGAAAACTTGAATATACTAAATTGCCTTCTAAACTTAAAATTCTTTTTATTTCTTTTAAAATTTTAGTTTTTCCTATTCCGGTTTCTCCATGAACAAATATACATTTATTTTTAGATTTCTTTTCCTTCATAGCCTTATACTCACAAATAATAGTTTTTAATTCACATTCTCTATCAACTATTGGAGTATTAAAATTAAGCTTTTCAATTTCAGTATAATTATAGGCTGTATATTTTTTACCTGTAATATTATTTATTTCTTTAACCACTTCATTTATATTATTAAATCTGTTTTGCGGATATACCGATATCATTTTGTTCAATATTTCTTTAAACTTATTATCAAATTCCATTTCACTTTTAGGTAATATTCGTATGGCTTTATTATTATTAATTAATGAATAAATATCTTGTTTTAAATCTATATCCATATTTAATTTTAATAATAATAATATATATATAAGTACACCTAAAGAATATATATCGCTTTTAATTGTGGAATCTTCACCATTTAATATTTCTGGTGCTTTAAATATAATTCCACCATCCACTTCCCCTCTCAAATATAAATTTTCTATTTTAATACTAATTAAATCCTTAAATTTAACTTTATATCTATTATCTTTTTTATATAAAAAAATATTTTTAAAATTTATATCTTCATATTTTAATCCTCTTAAATTCAGATAATTTACTCCTCTTAATATCTCAATGTATATATCTATAACCTCTTCATAAGATAATTCCTTTATTAAATTGTTTATTTCATAGGATTCATCTAAATATTCACTGGTATAATAATATTGTTTATATGTTAAACTTTTATTATCTATAGAATTTACTAATCCAAAATCAAAAACTTTTATAATATTTTCAGTATCAATATTAGATAATTTTATAAAATTATTTATAAGAAAGTTAGTTAATTTTTTTGATATATAATCTGAGTTAATTATGACCAAATTCTCTATTTTATCATTAACCATATTTCTCACAATATATGATGAAGTTTTTCTATCTTGTTTTATATTTTTTAAAATCTTATACTTACTGTTAATTAGCTCCACTAACTTCACTTCCTTATTTTTTTATTTTTTGTAAATTTTATACTATATGTATATATGTATTATATCACTTCGAAAGTTATTTTTTAACTTTTAATTTCAATAACATATTATATTATTTTTATGTATATTTTTTGTTTTTACTGTATTTTTTTACTAAAATGTTATATAATAATGTTGGGTATATTTTAAATATTCTGAAAAGGTGGGGGTATATGTGGAAAAAAGTCTTGTTTTAATAAAACCTGATGCTGTTGAAAGAAATTTAATAGGGGAAATAATTTGTTTTTATGAAAAAGAGGATCTCAAGATAACCGCATTAAGAATGTTAACCGCTTCTAAAGAAATTGCTGATAAACACTACGCAGAACATAAAGGAAAACCTTATTATGATGAACTTATAACTTTTATAACTCGCAGCCCTTTATGTGCAATGGTTGTTGAAGGTGAAAATGCTATTGCTAAAGTTAGAAAAACAAATGGGAATACTGATCCTTCGAAAGCCGATAAAAATACTATCAGAGGTTCTTTTGGTATTTCAAAAACTGAAAATTCTGTTCATTCTTCTGATAGCCCAGATAATGCAAAAAAGGAAATAGCTCTTTGGTTTTAATATTTAATTTAAATATTTTTACTTAGTACTAATATTAAGTGTTTTTAGGAATCATTTATATTAATAATTTTAAGCTTAAGAAACAAAGTATTCTTAAGCTTAAAATTTTCTAACTATTTGAAATTTTCTAAACTAGACTTTAAATAAAAATATGACATAACAGTTTTACCATCAAAAATTGTACCATTCTGAATATTATTTTCAAATTCCTTGAGATTCATCCATACAATCTCTGTAACATCATCATTACATATTTTATTAGTTTTTATTAAATCCTTCTTTATTCTAACCTCAAATATAGTCATAGTACTATTACTAAATCCCATTATAGGCTTATATTCTATAACCTTATTTATTTCTCCTTCTGCTATGTTTAAATTTGTTTCTTCTCTTAATTCTCTAATTAAACAAGTTTCCTTTTTTTCTCCATCAATATCTACACATCCTGCTGGCACTTCTAATGTTTCTTCCATAATTGCAGGTCTAAATTGTTTTACTAATAAAATTTCATCAAATTCATTTAACACTATAGCTGATATAGCATCATAATTTTTTAATATATCATATTTATTTTTTTCTATTTCTCTATTGTATACTTTTAACCATCCATCATAAACTAATTTGTCCTTCATATAGATCACCTCATCTAAATAGTATAATTATTTATTGTAAAATTATTATACCAGAAATAACCTGAATATAAAGTCTTAATCTGGGGATTATATATAGTGTCAGAAGATTTAAAGTTTTACTCAGACATTAAAAATTATTGAAAATTACCAAGTGTTTTGTATATTACTTGGAGGTGTTTCTAATGGGAAATTCTGAGGCATTACCAACAACTTAAAAAGTTTATAGAATACCTTATTGTAAGTTAACTTGTAAATTACTTGGAGGTGTTTCTAATATGGGACGACCAAAGACTTTACCGAAACACTAAAACTTTATAAAAGTATTTAATAGTAATTACGCTTTAAACTACTTGGGGGTGTTTCCAATGGAAATTTTTAATTGCTATTGATAATCTTATTAATAAATATTTATAAAAATGTTTATTAATAAATCAATAGACTAGTAAATTTAACTTCTGATTATATAGATTAAGGTAGATGTTATATAACATCTACCTTTTATCTATTAAATAATATTGTTTATAATTATTAATTAAATATTTGATTAGCTATTAAAACAGATTCTCGTGCATCTACTTTGACTTTGTATAAATTTAATATAATTTCTATTAATCATCCCACATTAACTGAACATTTATATATTCTTAATTATTTTAAGAGGGATTTCACAAAGTGAAATCCCTCTATTTTGCAGCATGGTTCGCGTAGCTTCATAAAAAAATATATGCTTTTTTAAAAGAATTTTATTAATATCAATCATAGAATTCTTCTTTTTATTTATACCTTAATTATAACCCTATCTTATATTAATATATCCTTTTTAGTAAATACAATATGTGAAATAATATAACAAATAACTGTCCATGTTACTAATACCCCTATGACTATTCCTGGAGTCATGCTCATATTACCATATCTTTGTATTATTTCTCCCGTTAATATATCACTTGGATCCCCAAAAGTACTAAATAAATAATGGGCATACCCCCTTAAAAATCCCATGAGTGTAAATATGTTAAACACTATTGCTAGCACAACACTTAAAGCCATAGAAATCATACTACTTTTCATAATTGTTGATAATAAAAATGTAAACGATACTGCTGCTACTATAAATGCTGTTTGAAATAAAAACATATTTACAACATATTTCCACATAGGAATTATATAAGTGCTTCCTGCCACAACTTTAAATACAGTTTTACCATTTTGTTGACTTAGTAATAAATCCTTAACATATTTTGTTCCTACTTGTACTGGGTAACTCATATCTCCGAACTTAAATATAAGTCCAAATACTACAAATGCTATAATCTCTATTCCAACAATAAGTACAATTGATGAAATTAATACAGATATAAATTTTGCAAACAATATCTTTCCTCTTGATACTGGCTCTGTTAATAAGAATTTCATTGTAGGAGGAGTATATTCTCCTGAAACCATATCCGATGCAAATATTATAATACCAAACAATAAGAAAATCATTCCTAACAGTTTAAATAATCCTTCAATAAAACCTGTAGCTCTTACATCATAGTTTTCTTCTTGGGGTTCTATATTGTTTTGTAATAAATATTTATATTTTTGTAAATTATTATTGATATAATTTTTTTCACGTTCATTTGTATTCTTATCTTTTAACATTGATTCTGATTCTTTTATTCTGTTTTGTAATGTAACTCTCCAATTGGGTTTTCCTTTTTTAACTTCTTGTTTTATTTCTTCTATCATGTTGTTATATTCTTTTATTTGATTATCATAATCTTTTAATTCGTTAATTAATGCTTTTTTTCTTACTTCATCCTTACAATTTTTAAGTTCATTGCTAGCATTTTTCTTACCTTGTTCAGTATACTTAATATTTTCTTGTTGACTCTTTATTCTATTTTCAGGATTTTGTGATTTTTGCATATTAGTTGCTTCTTTATATGTTACAAAACCTATAAATCCCACTAATAAAGTAAAAGCAATTATAACAACTAATGTCTTTTTTCTATGCATAAGCTTTATGATTTCATTTTTAATAAGTGTAAATAACATATTATCTTTTTCCCCCTTCTACAAGCTCTATATATCTATCCTCAAGTTCTGCATGACTCTTATATACTTCTTCTATTTCAATACCTTGTTTTACAAGTTCAAAAACAAGTTTTGGAACAGAACCTTTCTTTATACGCATTTTAAACAATTCATCTTTAAATGTGATATTACTTACAAATTCAAATCTATTTAATTCTTTTTCACACTCTTTTTTATTTCTAACACATAAAACTATATTCTCAAAGTCTTTATTTACAACATCTCCATGTATACTTTCAACAGATTGAATTATCCCATTATTTATAAACGCAACCTTATCACACATCACCTGAATTTCACTTAATATATGGGAAGATATAAATACTGCTGCATTAGTTTCTTTTGCAACTTTTTTCACTATTTTTCTAAATTCAATAATCCCTGTTGGATCAAGTCCATTTGTCGGTTCATCTAATATTAAAAGTTTAGGTTTTGTAATTAATGATGCTGCAAGTCCAAGTCTTTGTTTCATTCCAAGAGAATATTTTTTTACTTTATCATCTATTCTCTCTCTCAAACCTACAAGCTCAATAATTTTATTCACATACTGCTTACCTATCTTTCTAACCCTTGCAATCTGCATTAAATTTTCTCTTCCTGATAAATACGTGTAAAGTTCAGGATTTTCAACAACTGCTCCCACTGCTCGTAGCGCTTTTTCTCTTTCCTTTGATATATCATGTCCATTTATAACTATATTTCCTGAATTAGGTGCAATAAGTCCAACAAGCATCCTTATAGTAGTTGTTTTACCAGCACCATTTGGTCCTAAAAACCCAAAAATCTCCCCTTCTTTAACTTCAAAACTTATACCCTTTATAATATCTCTTTTACTAAGACGCTTTTTTACATCTTTTACTTCAAGAACATTCATTGTATAGCCTCCTTCTTATCTTTTATTTGCCTCAATACTTTTATTAATTATTACATAAACAATACATCCACAAAGTAATCCTATAAGCACTGTAAGCGTACACGCTTTATTAATTACATGAACAAAATTTGTACCATTTTGTAGTTGCCTTAAATCATAATGGGACTCTATCATAGGAGATATTATTGCTGAGCCTAACAATCCAAAGCATACTGATACTCCAATCTTAAATATAATTTCTAAAGGCTTAAATATTACAATATATCCACATCTCTCTATGGGAACTTTTTTAAATGCATACACCATTAAAATAAATGCTAATATAGTAAATACTATTAAAAATATTATTCTTACTCTTGGTGAAAAAAAACTATCAAAAGTATACACCTCATATCCATTTGGTTTCTCTAATCTTAAATCAAAACCATATGCAGCTGGAGTTATAATTCTTGCAAAAATATATAATTTATTAGATATTCCATCAAAATGCTGATCAACAAAATTTACAAAATTAGGATTCCTTTTAAAAATATCCATAGCCATAAAAAACAATGCACCAAAGGCTAACGGAAATACTAAAAATATACCTCCAACTATACCACCAATTAAATGCTTTCCACTTAAAGTCTGTATAAGCATTATAAATGTAAGTACAAATACAGGTATCAATATACTTATAGTGCTCCATGTTAAAATCATTTTATTAGTAACAGCTTTTCCGATAATATCCTCATTCATATGATATAACAAATGGACTAAACCAAAACCTATGACTAATGGAACAACTATAACTAAAACTGATACTACCCACTTAGATAATATAATCTCCTCTCTCTTGAATGGTAAAGAATTTAAATCATCATATTTTCTGCCCATCAGTTCTGATCCAACAATAATAGTTCCAATAAGTATTGCAGTAGCTATTAAAGGTAATTGAAGATCATCATGATGATGAAAATAGGATCTTATAATATAGATATTTTCATTTTTATTTATTTCCATATTAAATCTGATTTCTCTTATTCTGTCTATAAAAGGCAATATTATTATCCCTATAACTTCTAATGAAAATAATAATGCTAACGCTCTAATATTTCTCCATTCTTTATAAATTAGTGCCTTATTAAAATAATTCTTCATAATTTATATCACCTCCACTATCCTTATATATAAACTACCTTTTATTGGCTTCAATAATTTTATTAGTTATTACATAAACAATACATCCACCAAGTAAACCTATAAGTATGGTAATTATGCATGCTTTGTTAACCATATGTGTAATGTTTGTTGCACTTTGATTTTTTAGTTCCCATAAATTATAATAACTTGATATAATAGGTGCCGCTATATTAGCCAATAATAATCCAAAACATATTGATACACCTATTTTACATATAACTTCTAATGGTTTAAAAACAACAATATAACCCATTCTTTCTAAGGGAACTTTTTTGAAAGAATATACTAATAGTACACCTAAAATAATGATAGTTACGGTTAAAATTATTATTTTAGTATTTACATTTAAAACTCCTCTAGAACCTTGAAAACCTTCAAATAATAAATGTCGATTATATGTAACAGGACTTACCACTTTAGCAATGTCATGAAAAACTGAATTTAACTTGTCATAAGCTTCCCACATGTATTGACCATTATGTGGATCAAAAATTTAATTCTTATAAGTCCACTTACCATATCTACAATTTCAAATGGTACTACAAGTAATATACCTCCTATAATACTTCCTATTATAGACACTCCACTTAAAGACTGTATGAACATTATAAACATTAATACAAATATAAAAATTAATATGTTAATACTGCCCCACTTAAAAATAATATTTTCTGTAACATATTTACCCATAAAATCTCTATTCATAAAATATACTAAAAATACTGTAATATAAGATATAATTATTGGAACTATACAACACAAAAAACTCATACTCCATTTAGCAATTATTATTTCCTCCCTTTTAAATGGCATAGAATTTAATACATCATATTTATGTCCCAATAAATCATAACTGCTTATAATACTTCCTATGAAAATTACACTTAATACTAATATTAAATATCTGTCATAACCAAAATACCCTTCTACCAAAGATTCTATATCTTTAAACGGAATATATTTTATTTCATTTAACCTTGTTGACTTAACCAAATCTATAAAAGGTAAAATCACAAAACCAATTAACTCTAATAAAAACATCATTGCTATTGCTCTAGTATTTCTCCACTCTCTATAAATAAGTGCTTTATTAAAATAATTCCTCATAATTTACATCACCTCCAACAGAATATATAAACATATCCTCGAGGCTTAAATCTATTTCTTCTTGAAACATAATTCCACAACTATTTAATTTATCTAAAAATTCTTTTCCATAGTTATTTGTAACTATATTGTATACTCGTCCTATCTTCTCTACATTCATTACATCATTCCACTGACTTAAATCCTTTGGAGCTTCTTCTTTAAACACTACTTGAATTTTTCTTATAGTTTCTTTCATATCCTCTACAGAATTTGAATACTTAATTTCTCCACCATTTATTATTGCTATGCTATCACATATTCTCTCAAGCTCCATCAAATTATGAGAAGATATAATAACTGTTGTTTCCCTTTCTGCCACATCCTCTAATAAAATATTAAAAAATTTCTTTTTCACTATTGGATCAAGTCCATTTGTTGGTTCGTCTAAAATTAAAACTTCTGGATTAATACTTAAATTAAGCATTATTGAAACTCTCATCTTCATACCTTTTGAGAATTTTTTTATAGATTTTTTTTCTGGCAATTGAAAAATTTCATTAAGCTTATAAAATTTATTTATATCAAAATTTTCATAAGCTAACTTATAAAATTTAGATATAGTTTTTAAATTAAAATTATTTATCAAATTATTTTCATCTGTAACATATCCAACTATTTTTTTGGTTGTAGGATTCTCATAAACATTTTCTTCATTAATTTTTATAGAACCTTTATCCATATTATATATTCCTACTAAGTGTTTTATTAGAGTAGTTTTTCCTGCACCATTAGGTCCTATAAGTCCAAAAATACTTCCTTTTTTAACATTAAAACTTACATCTTTCAAAACCTTTTTATCTCCTAATGTTTTGGACAGATTACTAATCTCTATCATTTCTTTTTCACCTCTTCGTAAAGATCACATACAATCTTCAGCATATCTTCTTTTTTAATGCCCATATAATGTGCCTCTACTATAATCTTTTTTATATCCTCTTTTAACTTATCCATATTTTCTTCCCCCATTTTCGCCTTATAATTGGAAGATACATATGTACCTCTTCCCCTTAAAGTTTCAGTAACACCCTGCCGTTCTAGTTCCATATAAGCCCTACTCACGGTATTAGGATTTGCCATAATCATTGATGACATTTCTCTAACCGACGGTAACTTATCTCCTGGCCTTAAAATTCCTTTTAAAATATTTTCTTTTATTGCATCTATTATCTGTTCATATATAGGTCGACTATTTCTACTGTCTATCTGTATCAAATTTTTCACCTCCAACCTTAAGAACTACATATTTCATGTAAATTTTTCGGGTGTACCATGTGTACTAAGTGTATTAGTTTTATTAGTACACTTATAGTATAGTGTTATTAATTAAATTTGTAAACCCCCTTTTACATATTTTATAAATAATTCCATACTGCGAATCACTCTAAAATAAAAAGTGATTGCACTTATAACTCGCAATCACTTTCCATTTCTATATTTCCTTTTATATTCATTAAAATTCCACTTACTTAAAAATTTTTCTGCACTTTTATATCCAGAATCAAATAGTCTTAAACTCATTTCCTTACTTATATCAAAATCAGTAGTATTAACTCCTAACGTTGGTATAGGTATAGTTCTTACCCAATCTTTATTTCTTACATAAACTTCTTCATTTTTATTTAACATAGCTCTATTAACATCTAATAAAAAAGGTATGAACTTATCATTTCCTTTTGCTGTATAACTGCTACTATTAGAAATTAATTTCATACCTATAGTTGGCCATTTAGGAATGTCTTCAACATCAAATATCCATATAGGATAATTACTTAAAATTCCACCATCAACTATAAAACTAGTTTTATTCTTGTATTTTAATTCTACTGGTTTGAAATATAACGGTATACTTATGCTCATTCTAACAGCTATTGCAATGTCAAATTCCATAGGATTTATTCCATACTTTTCAAGATCATCTGGTAAAATAAGTATATCCCCTTTAGTAATATCCGATGCAATTATTTTAAGATGACTTTTTCCATTTTCACTTATATCTTTAAATTTAGTTTTTCCCTTTTTAAGAAATAAATTTCTCATAAATTCTTCTATAGCGTCTCCTGAATATATTCCCTTGTCTTTTATTAAAGATACCCCTTTACTTATTAGCGAAGTAGGCTTAAAATCATATAAAAACGTCTTATCTAAAAATTTATTATAATCAATATTTACTACAATATTTTTTAACTCTTTACTGTTATACCCCACTGCTAACAACGATGCAATCATGGCTCCTGCGGATGTTCCTGCAAAATTTTCAATATGACAACCCTTATCTTCTAAACAACAAGCAGCCCCTACAAGTCCTATACCTTTAACCCCTCCACCTTCAAATACAGAATCAATTTTCATATTAAACTCCTAAACATATTTGTTCATTTTATAATATTCTTTATTAATTTATTGGTTACATTAATACAATATAAATCAGTGAAAAAACCTTTTCTTTATGCTATAATTATATTCAAATTAAACATTAAGTTGCAGGGGTGCCATTCGGCTGAGAAGAACTATTTCTAACCCTTTGAACCTGAAACTAGGTAATACTAGCGGAGGAAGCGATAACAGAAATTAAACTAAATTTATATAATTTTATTATTGCTTTAAAGCACTCATTGTTTATCTATGGGTGCTTTTTGTTTTAAAGAATTTTTGAATTATCATATGATGAAAGGATGATATTATGAAAAATGTACTTACTATTGCTGGATCTGACAGTTGTGGTGGAGCAGGAATTCAAGCTGATTTAAAAACTATGAGTGCCCTTGGCGTGTATGGAATGAGTGTAATTTCAGCAGTAACAGCTCAAAATACTAAAGGTGTTACTGCTGTACAAGAAATTAGCAAAGAAATTGTTGAAGCACAAATTAGAGCTATCTTTAATGATATTAAAGTTGATGCAGTAAAAATAGGAATGGTTTCTAACTCTGAAATTATAAAGACAATTAAAGACCTTTTACTTGAGTATAAAATTAAAAATATTGTACTAGATCCTGTAATGATATCTAAGAGTGGTTATTATCTTTTAAAACCTGAAGCTATAGATGCCTTAAAAGATTTAATTAAAATTTCAGATATAGTGACTCCTAATATTCCTGAAGCAGAAGAACTTACAGGTATGAAAATTACATGTGAAGAAGAAATGAAACAAGCCGCTATAATTATAAAAGAATGTGGAGTTAAAAATGTTTTAATAAAAGGTGGTCATAGATGTAATGATTCAACAGATATACTTTATTATGATGGACAATTTTTAGCCCTTGAAGGAAAAAGAATAGACACTATAAATACTCATGGAACTGGATGTACATTATCTTCAGCTATCGCAAGCTATATAGCTAAAGGATACCCAATAAATGAATCAGTAAAACTTTCAAAAGATTATATTACACTTGCTATTAATAATTCTTTTTCAATTGGTCATGGGGTTGGTCCTGTAGGACATTTTATAGACTTATATAAAAAAGCAGATTTAGACTATAAATAATATTTATTAAATTATAGGAGATAATAAAATGTTAAATAATATATGCAATACATTTTTAAAGGTAAAAAAACAGACTCCATTAGTTCAAGCTATAACAAACTATGTAACTATAAACGATTGTGCTAATATGCTACTTGCATATGGAGCATCCCCTGCAATGGTAGAAGCTTATGATGAAAGTTATGATTTTGCCAAACTTGCATCTTGTATTTACATAAACCTTGGAACTCTTACAAGGGAACAGGAAGAAGCTATGATAATGGCTTCAATTTCTGCTAAAAACAATAATATTCCTGTAGTTTTGGATCCTGTAGCTTGCGGTGCAATAAGCCGTAAATGTAATCTTATAAATAAACTTTTGGAATTAGGTAAAATAGATATTATAAAGGGTAATATTGGCGAAATAAAATTTCTAGCAGGTTATGAATCCAAAACACGAGGCGTAGATTCAGTGGATAATGGATATAATTCAATAGAAGCATGTACTTTTCTCGCTAAAAAATTTAATTGTACTGTAGCTGCAACAGGTGTTAAGGATATAATCACTGATGGAACACGAACAGCCATGATTGAAAATGGAAGTAATCTATTGACCTTAGTAACTGGTGCTGGTTGTATGGTAGGTGCACTAACAGCTGCAACTGCTGGAGTTGAAGAAGATAAGTTTATTGCTACTATTACTTCTATACTTTCTATGAATTTAGCCGCAGAACATGCTGAAAAAAAGTCTAACGGTCCTGGAAGTTTTAAAGTAAACCTTATAGATAAGATTTACTCATTAAAGGAAACTGATTTAAAGGAAGAAGGGAAAATTAAATGGATTTAAATTATAAATTATATTTAATCACAGATAGAAGCTTCTTAGATGGAAGAAGTCTAGCTGATTGCGTTGAAAATGCCATAAAAGGTGGCACAACACTGGTGCAAGTAAGAGAAAAAAATATATCAACAAGAGAATTTTTTAATATAGCAAAAGAAGTACAAAATGTTACTTCTAAATATAATATTCCACTTTTAATAAACGATAGAATTGATATAGCACTAGCTATAAATGCAGATGGAGTTCATCTTGGACAAAGTGACATGCCTATTGATATCGCCAGAAAAATATTAGGCCCTACTAAAATTATAGGAATTTCTGCTGGAAATATAAATGAAGCTAAAGAAGCTGAGAATAATGGAGCAGACTATGTAGGACTTGGTGCAGTATTTTTTACTGGAACTAAAAGAGATATTGATGAACCAATTGGACTTAAAGGATTAAATGAAATTACTAAAAATATAAATATTCCCTCTGTTGCAATTGGCGGCATAAATAGAGAAAATGCCAAATCCGTTTTAGAAACGGGGGTAAATGGCATTTCTGTTATTTCCGCTATATTAAACAAAGATAATATAAAACAAGCTGCTGAAGAATTATTGAACATTTAATTATTCTATTTATAAATTTTAATAGCTAATCGCTAATTAAATTAAAGGCATTAGCTATTTTTTATTCATCATCTATCTCTAATACCGATTCTTTCTTATAGCTATTGTCTTCTATGTTTTTAGTATATTTTTTTATTTCTTCAACTTCTTCCTGATATTTATTTTCACATTCGGTTTCTTTTCCGATAACTCTACCATCTTTACATTTATAAAAAAATTCGATTTTCATAAAATTCACCTCCTATAATTATATATTAAAGTGAGATAAAGTTTATGCTTTAGAATATTTGTATAAATGAAGATTATTTTTTATGTCTTAGATATGAATCATAAATTTTAGAACCTATTTCATCGTTTATTTCTCTTATAGATTTTATATATGTTAAGACACTCCCCTCATACTCATGAGGATTTCCTATCAATATAACTTCACATGTACTCCTAAATAAATTTACTATGCAATTTTCATCATGATACTTATTACAGTTTCTACATTGGCATAGTATAAGTCCTATAGCATCTATTACAGAATTCTCATCAAATACTTTAGTATCACATAAAGGAATATCTTTCATAGCTCCATCTATAATTGTGACATCTTTTTTTAAAGATGTTACTAGATTCTTTCTACAATATCCAATTAAGCATTTTTCATTTTTACAACATTTACAAACATTTTCTCCTAAACAACATTCACTTAAAGCATCTATTAAAGCATTAAAATCTAAAACTTCGTTCATAGTATCCCCCTAATTAAATAACAATTCTTACTTAATAGTTATTATATACTATATTAAAATTAAAAACAACATAAATATCATTTTTTGATAAATACATTTTTATTTATCAAAAAAATAAAAAGCACTAAGCAAAATGCTTAGTGCTTTAACTTACCCGGCGACGACCTACTCTTCCACACCGTCTCCAGTGCAGTACCATCGGCGCTTTGAAGCTTAACCATCGTGTTCGGTATGGGAACGGGTGTTACCTTCAAGCCATAATCACCAGATGTTTCTTGGTATAGACATATTATAATTTATTTTTCTACATCTGTCAACATCTTTTTGAAAGTTTTTTGTTCTTTCAAAATTGCACAGTGATAATTTAATTTGATCAAGCCCTCGACCTATTAGTATTGGTCAGCTGAATACATTACTGTACTTACACCTCCAACCTATCAACCTGATAGTCTTTCAGGGGTCTTACTAGCTTACGCTATGGGAAATCTAATCTTGAGGTGGGCTTCACGCTTAGATGCTTTCAGCGTTTATCCCTTCCCAACATAGCTACCCAGCTGTGCTCCTGGCGGAACAACTGGTGCACCAGAGGTTGGTCCATCCCGGTCCTCTCGTACTAAGGACAGCTCCTCTCAAATTTCCTACGCCCACGGCGGATAGGGACCGAACTGTCTCACGACGTTCTGAACCCAGCTCGCGTGCCGCTTTAATGGGCGAACAGCCCAACCCTTGGGACCGACTACAGCCCCAGGATGCGACGAGCCGACATCGAGGTGCCAAACCTCCCCGTCGATGTGGACTCTTGGGGGAGATCAGCCTGTTATCCCCGAGGTAGCTTTTATCCGTTGAGCGATGGCCCTTCCATACAGAACCACCGGATCACTAAGCCCGACTTTCGTCCCTGCTCCACCTGTATGTGTCGCAGTCAGGCTCCCTTCTGCCTTTGCACTCTACGCGCGATTTCCGACCGCGCTGAGGGAACCTTTGGGCGCCTCCGTTACCTTTTAGGAGGCGACCGCCCCAGTCAAACTGCCCACCTAGCAATGTCCTGTGACCAGATTCATGGCCTCCAGTTAGAATTCCAGTACTGTCAGGGTGGTATCCCAAGGACGACTCCACGAAAGCTGACGCCCTCGCTTCTAAGTCTCCCACCTATCCTGTACAGACAATACCGAAATTCAATGCTAAGCTACAGTAAAGCTCTACGGGGTCTTTCCGTCCAACCGCGGGTAGCAAGCATCTTCACTTGCACTACAATTTCACCGGATTTATTGCCGAGACAGTGCTCAAATCATTACGCCATTCGTGCGGGTCGGAACTTACCCGACAAGGAATTTCGCTACCTTAGGACCGTTATAGTTACGGCCGCCGTTTACTGGGGCTTAAGTTCATAGCTTCGCTTGCGCTAACTATTCCCCTTAACCTTCCAGCACCGGGCAGGCGTCAGCCCCTATACATCAGCTTGCGCTTTAGCAGAGACCTGTGTTTTTGATAAACAGTTGCTTGAGCCTATTCACTGCGGCCTACTCTCGTAGGCACCCCTTCTCCCTAAGTTACGGGGTCAATTTGCCGAGTTCCTTAGCAATAATTCTTCCGACGACCTTAGGATTCTCTCCTCATCTACCTGTGTCGGTTTGCGGTACGGGCACCATTTTGCTCCATAGAGACTTTTCTTGGCAGCGTGGAATCAGATACTTCGCCAAAATAGGCTCCCCATCACACCTCAGGCTTAATGTTAAGCGGATTTGCCTACTTAACACCCTAAGTGCTTAGACGCACATCCAATAGTGCGCACATCCTATCCTCCTGCGTCATCCCATTTGTCAAACGCATTATGGTGGTACTGGAATATCAACCAGTTGTCCATCACCTACGCCTTTCGGCCTCGGCTTAGGCCCCGACTAACCCTGGGAGGACGAGCCTTCCCCAGGAAACCTTAGATATTCGGTCAACAAGATTCTCACTTGTTTTTCGCTACTTATGCCAGCATTCTCACTTCTGTACTGTCCACCACTCCTTACGGTATGACTTCAACCTGTACAGAAAGCTCCTCTACCACGTGTACAAAGTACACATCCATAGCTTCGGTGGTAAGTTTGAGCCCCGTTACATCTTCGGCGCAGGATCTCTCGACTAGTGAGCTATTACGCACTCTTTAAATGAGTGGCTGCTTCTAAGCCAACATCCTAGTTGTCTTAGAAATCCCACATCCTTTCCCACTTAACTTACACTTTGGGACCTTAGCTGATGGTCTGGGCTGTTTCCCTTTTGACCACGGATCTTATCATTCGTAGTCTGACTGCCGGGGTACAAGTATATGGCATTCGGAGTTTGATAGGGTTCAGTAACTGTTGTCAGCCCCTAGCCCATTCAGTGCTCTACCTCCACTACTCAATTACCCGACGCTAGCCCTAAAGCTATTTCGAGGAGAACCAGCTATCTCCGAGTTCGATTGGAATTTCTCCGCTATCCACAGCTCATCCCATGGTTTTTCAACACCAACGTGGTTCGGACCTCCACGGAATTTTACTTCCGCTTCATCCTGGCCATGGATAGGTCACTCGGTTTCGGGTCTACAATATACAACTAGTTGCCCTATTCAGACTCGGTTTCCCTTCGGCTCCACACCATAAGTGCTTAACCTTGCTATATATCGTAACTCGCTGGCCCGTTCTACAAAAAGTACGCCGTCACACTTTAATGTGCTCCGACCGATTGTAGGCACACGGTTTCAGATTCTATTTCACTCCCCTTCCGGGGTTCTTTTCACCTTTCCCTCACGGTACTGCTTCACTATCGGTCACTAGGTAGTATTTAGCCTTGGGAGATGGTCCTCCCAGCTTCCCACAAGGTTTCACGTGTCTCGTGGTACTCTGGAGTAGATCTACTTTTCTTTCCTTTTCGCCTACAGGGTTATTACCTTCTACGACGGAACTTTCCAGTTCTCTTCAACTAAAGAAATCAAAGCGTTATGATCTATCCGCAACCCCAGGAACAAGTTCCTGGTTTGGGCTCTTCCCCTTTCGCTCGCCGCTACTTAGGGAATCGAATTTTCTTTCTCTTCCTCTGGGTACTTAGATGTTTCAGTTCCCCAGGTGTACCTCCATATACCTATGTATTCGGTATACAGTATCTAGCATAACTAGATGGGTTTCCCCATTCGGAAATCTACATATCACAGGCTGTGTGCGCCTACATGTAGCTTATCGCAGCTTATCACGTCCTTCATCGGCTCCTAGTGCCAGGGCATTCACCGTGCGCCCTTTGTAGCTTGATCTATCATCAATTACTAACTTTAATATCATTAACAAATATTATTTGTTAACTAGGTTTATTTCGTTTCTTTATCACTGTGCAATTTTCAAAGAACAAAAGCAGATATCCTAAATCTATGATTTAGTGATAGTCGCTTTGTTAAACATTAGAAATGTTTAACTTTATTCAGAAAGACATAGTCTTTCAAAATTAAACAGAATCAAGTGCCAGTCTGGAAGCTTTGCTTCCATTCTCCCTAGAAAGGAGGTGATCCAGCCGCAGGTTCTCCTACGGCTACCTTGTTACGACTTCACCCCAATCACCAATCCCACCTTCGACCGCTGGCTCCTTACGGTTACCTCACGGGCTTCGGGTGTTACCGGCTCTCATGGTGTGACGGGCGGTGTGTACAAGACCCGGGAACGTATTCACCGCGACATGCTGATTCGCGATTACTAGCAACTCCAACTTCATGTAGGCGAGTTTCAGCCTACAATCCGAACTGGGACTGGCTTTCAAGTTTTGCTCCCCCTCGCGGGTTTGCTGCTCGTTGTACCAGCCATTGTAGCACGTGTGTAGCCCTAGACATAAGGGGCATGATGATTTGACGTCATCCCCACCTTCCTCCACGTTAACCGCGGCAGTCTCGTTAGAGTGCTTAACTTAATAGTAGCAACTAACAATAAGGGTTGCGCTCGTTGCGGGACTTAACCCAACATCTCACGACACGAGCTGACGACAACCATGCACCACCTGTCTTCCTGTCCCCGAAGGGACTTCCTCGATTAAGAGTAATTCAGGAGATGTCAAGTCTAGGTAAGGTTCTTCGCGTTGCTTCGAATTAAACCACATGCTCCGCTGCTTGTGCGGGTCCCCGTCAATTCCTTTGAGTTTTAATCTTGCGACCGTACTCCCCAGGCGGAATACTTAATGCGTTTGCTGCGGCACCGAGGGTGGTACCCCCCGACACCTAGTATTCATCGTTTACGGCGTGGACTACCAGGGTATCTAATCCTGTTTGCTACCCACGCTTTCGTATCTCAGTGTCAGTTACAGTCCAGAAAGTCGCCTTCGCCACTGGTGTTCTTCCTAATCTCTACGCATTTCACCGCTACACTAGGAATTCCACTTTCCTCTCCTGCACTCTAGATGCCCAGTTTCAAATGCAGCTCCCAGGTTGAGCCCGGGAATTTCACATCTGACTTAAGCACCCACCTACATACTCTTTACGCCCAGTAAATCCGGACAACGCTTGCCACCTACGTATTACCGCGGCTGCTGGCACGTAGTTAGCCGTGGCTTCCTCCTTAGGTACCGTCATTATCGTCCCTAAAGACAGAGTTTTACGATCCGAAAACCTTCATCACTCACGCGGCGTTGCTGCGTCAGGGTTTCCCCCATTGCGCAATATTCCCCACTGCTGCCTCCCGTAGGAGTCTGGACCGTGTCTCAGTTCCAATGTGGCCGATCACCCTCTCAGGTCGGCTACGCATCGTTGCCTTGGTGAGCCGTTACCTCACCAACTAGCTAATGCGCCGCGGGTCCATCTCAAAGCGGATTGCTCCTTTGATTATTTTATGATGCCATAAAATAATGTTATGCGGTATTAATCTCCCTTTCGGAAGGCTATCCCACTCTTTGAGGCAGGTTACCCACGTGTTACTCACCCGTCCGCCGCTAATCCACTTCCCGAAGGAAGTTTCATCGCTCGACTTGCATGTGTTAGGCACGCCGCCAGCGTTCGTCCTGAGCCAGGATCAAACTCTCAATTTAAAAGTTTAATCTTACTCAAATTTATTGACTGGTTTCTTACCTTAATTCTGTTTAATTTTCAAAGACCATTTTTTTCGCCATCTCTCGACAGCTTATTCATTATATCAATTTGAAATATTTTTGTCAACAACTTTTTTGAATTTTTTAATTTTCTCAAATTATTTAGATTCTTTTGTTGTTTCCTTGATTTCCGTCGTCTCCGTGACGACAAGGAATATCTTATCATAAAAGTTTTTAATAATTATATATTTTTTCATCATTATATACAATTAAAATCATATTTCTATGATTTTCTCTAATTGTTTCTCATTTTTGAATATTGATACACGTGGCTCCAGATACTAAGGAATTATAATAAAACCATCAGTGAATTGATGGTTTTATTATAATTCTTAATTAGCTATTAAAATTTATTCAATCATACCTATACAAATATTTACTAAGCTAGACTATAATATAACGTTTTTCCTGTAACTATATTAACTCTTAATTGTGTTAAAACATCATTAATATCATTATAAATAGTAACTCTAGAACCATCACTCATAAGAAGTCCCAGTGCTTCATTATTCTTACTTAGTAAAATTGCTCCAGAATCGCCTGGTGAAGACATATGATTTGTCACTATTTGATTTTTAAATACAACTTCCTCTCCTAGAAAAAAAGTTTTAATGGTTGTGTGAATAGTTTTCACTGTTCCTTCCTTTAATTCACTATTAGACCCTACCATTTTAACTTTTTCTCCGATTTTAGGATGACTAACTCCCTTTATATTACCTACAAAAGTAATTGCACTAGATGTTAATGCTTTATTAGTTTTAATTATTGCAGCATCTACAAGATTATCATCTCTACTAGTATTAACTTTAATAAATCTATAAACTGTTCCAATTGTATCATTAGGAACTTTACCTCCATATTGGGTAGCTGGTTGAACTACAGGTTTCCCTAATAAATGGGAATTATTTGCTGAAATAACATGATTACAAGTTAATGCATATTCAATCCCATCTTGTGAAACTAAACATCCTAATGTTCCACCTTGCAATCCTTCAACCCCTATAGAATATCCACCTGTTACTGGTCGAACCTTATTTCTAAGTGAACATGTTGACGTAATACCACTTTCAACAACATCAGTGGGAATTCCCCTATAGGTTGCTGGAATTAAATCTTGTTCTGGTATTTCATTTAAAGGTAATTTCTCACTTACAAATACAGTAATACATTTTTGAAAAAGGCAGCATTCTTTTCTTGTTTTATAGCCTAAGCCTATTCCTATTACATTAGCCTTACTAAAAAAATGTCTATACTCACAGTTACAAATACAATCAATAATTTTATTTATATTACAACAATTAATCACTTTTTATCACCTAAATTTTTAATCCATACTAATTATATTATATTAAATTAGACAGTATATTGATTATTATTTTCATGATAATTTTTATTAATTTAATAAATTTTAATTTTGTCTACAAAAGTTTTTATAGATTATACATTATTAATATTATGATAAAAAACATAAAAGTTTTCATTTTATTAAAATTGGACTAGTTTACTGATGATAAAATATCTGTTAAAATAAATCTTATAATACAATGTATATAAAATCATAAACTAAAATAGGAGTATGATAACTAATGGGTAAAAATAAATTTAATAATAAATTTAGTAACTTAGAAAGCACTGAGAATACACAAAAATATGTAAAAGAAATGTATGATCTTGCTGAAAAACATGAAAAAAGAAGCGTAATGTCATTCTTAGCAATAGGGATTCCTATTGCAGTTATATTAATTTTTACTTTTGTTCAAATGATTTCATTTTCAGTACATTCATCTAAAAATGGTACAAAACAAATAGCTTCTAAAACAGATTCTGTAAAAAAAGACACTACTAAAAATAAATCAAATGAACCTTCAAAAAAAGATGATAAAAAAGCAACTCCTGCTACTGTTACTCAACTAAACAATAGATTATTCGACTATTTAAAGTTATCTGAAAAAAGAGCAGTTTCATATTATAGAGCAAAACAACTAAATAATAAAAGTGAAAAAGGACTTGCATCTATTTTTGTAGCTCAAGTTTTAAGAGATAATGGTTACAAAATAGACAATTCTGTTATTAATACTGCAAATCTTGTAAGAGCATTACAAAAAGATGGTTGGAAAATTATCTCTGACTACAAACAACTTCAAAAAGGGGATATATGCTTTACTACAGCACATGGTTCTAGTGGTCCTCCTGCCCACACTTTCTTCTTCATGGGTTGGGTTAAGGAAGGTAAAACTGATTCTTCATATGTTGCTGATAGTCAAGTTGTGGAATATAACAATACTTATCATACAAGAAATATTTCTTCTACAACACCTACAAAAGAAAAATTTAGTTTCTTCATGAGAAAATAATATAAAAAATAAAACCTTCATTTTGAAGGTTTTATTTTTTTAATCCCAATAAATATTATCTGCAACTTCTGATATTTCAGGTAATTTAACATCTCTCAATGCCCATTCCTTAAATACCTTAAATCCAGTCCTATCTACAATATAACCTATATGTTCTTTTCCATTTGGGGCATCTTCAGAAATAAATTCTTCTATATAGTCATAAGTATTTAAAATAATTTTGATTATACTTTCTTCATCTATCCACTTTATAAAATCCTTAGCTATTCTAGGATTTTTTCTTCCTGTTCTACCCATTATAACTAATTTATAATACTTTTCATTACTTCTAGTCCATGCACCAGTGGGACATTGAAGAACACATTCTCCACATCCAATACACTTTTCTTCATTTCGTATAACTTTAAAATTTTCAAATCTTAATGCTCCTACTGATTTATTTTTACAAGTTCTAACACATGCGCCACATGAAACACATCTGTAAGATTCATAACTTGGCATAGTCATACCTATTATACCAAAATCATGCATTCTTGATTTAATGCAATCATTAGGACATCCTGTTAAAGCTATCTTTACATGATAGTTATTTGGGAATATTGCTTTTTCTATTCTTTTTGCAAATTTAGTTGTATTATAATTAGCAAACTTACACACTTTATTTCCAATACAAGCTGACATATTTCGTGTTCCTACAGCTGAATATCCTTGATTTGGTCTTTCTTGGTTTATATCTAGTCCCTCTATTACAGGTTGTATTATTTTATTAATTTTAGGTATATCATTCATATCTATACCCATTATTTGAAACCCTTGTCTTGTAGTTATATGAACGTCACCGTTACCATACTCTTCAGCAATATTCTTTATAATATCAAAATATTTTACAGGTAAATGTCCTCCTGGAACTCTCACTCTTAGGGCTGTTATTCCTCTTTCCTTTGTAACTCTATACGCACTTTTTATCAAAGCTTTTGTATTTATATCCATAACAAATTTCCCCCTAGTCCATTAAATTCTTTGCTTTAGTATAATTAAATACTGGACCTTCTAAACAAATATATGTATCATCCATTTTACAATGACCACATTTACCTACACCACAACACATCCTTCTTTCATAAGATACTGTTATATTCTCTTCCTTAATTCCTCTTTTTAAAAATTCTCCTATAGCAAATTTCATCATTATTGGAGGTCCTACAATTACAACTTTAGCCGTTTCTATATCTTCTATTTTTATTTCTTCAACATATTTAGTTATCAATCCTACATTTCCTTTATACTCTTCACTAGCTGAATCAACAGTTACAGTAACTCCTATCGTTTTTTTCCACTCAGCTAAATCTTTTCTGAAAAGTATATCATAAGGAGACTTAAATCCTACTAATAAGTTAAAATTTTTCACTTCGCTTCTATTCCTTGCAAAATAATCTACTATTCCTTTAACTGGAGCAAGTCCTGTACCACCTGCTGCAACTATAACTTCTTTATCCTTATATAAATTTACATCAAATCCATTTCCATAAGGTCCTCTTAAAAATAACGTATCTCCTGGAAAAAATGTATGAATCACGTCTGTTACAACACCAACTCTTCTTATTGTCAAATCTATATATCCATCTCCTATTTCACATATAGATATAGGTGCCTCTCCATACTTTGGAATTGATACTTCAAAAAATTGACCTGGCTTTGCATATCCGTTATACTCTATTCTAAATGTGTAATCTATATCTGTATGAGGAGTTATACTTAAAATTTTTGTTCTTATTGGCATATATATATTATTCATTATTCTTGTACTCCTTCCATAGATTTTTCTAATTTGTTGATACAGTTTGGAAAGGAAATATATTCCGGACAAATATCATCACATCTACCACATCCTACACACATGTTATATCCAAATCTCTTTTTAAAGTCATATACTTTATGCATTACTTTAAATCTCATTCTTGAACCCTTATCTTGACGGAATCCATGTCCACCCGCCATATTGGTAAATCTTTCCACATGACAAGAGGCCCATATCCTTCTTCTCTCACCATTTTTACGATTATCTCTATAGAAAATATCTTGCATAGTAAAACAAGTACATGTTGGACATACAAAATTACATCTTCCACAAGCTATACATCTTGTTGAATATTCGTCCCACATGTTAGATTTAAATATTTTTTGATTAAGATCTTCTGGTATATTAACTTTTATTTTATTTTCAGTTACATACTCTACATTAATATCAATTTTTTTACCTATAAATAATTCTTTTAATTCATTATCCCTTATATCTATGAAAACCTCTTCATTAATTACCCTTAAATACATATCATATTCATCTGTTTTATTACTTCCCATGCTTACACAAAAACAATTATCAAAACTTTCTTTACATCCTATAAGAACAAATTTAACTTTTTCACGTAACTTCTTGTAGTAAGAGTCTTCTTCTCCATTTTTTAAATATATCTCATCTAATCTTTTTATACCATGAATATCACAGCTTCTTAAAAAAACTAAAGCACACTTTTCATCTATTTTAGGTTCTATATATGAATCCTCAGTAAAATAAAATAAGGTTTGAGTAATTGGATTAATTATTTCTTTAGGAGAAAATTTAGACTTTTTATCAAACTCTATTTCATTTATGCTATTAACTTCTGAGTATCTTACAATATCAGTATCAGAAAATCTCCCTTTACCTTTTATATTAACTGGTGCATATATTTTATAATTTAACTTCAATTTATTTATACATTCATGAAAACTCTCACGACTTAATTTAATACCCACATGAATACCACCTTTCTCTATATTTTCATAAAATATTTATTATAAATTTATAATAAAATATAGGTTGTTGAATAATTAAAAATACAAAAAAATAAATAAGTCATCACTTTGTGATATAATGTTTTCGCTTAAAAAAACCATAATATACAAAGGATGACTCAAGTATGATTATAACATTAAATATACAAAGCGAAAACATTTATTTTAAAATTTTTGAAGCTGTTAATATTGCATTTAATAAACTTGGCATTAATACTAGAAAAGCTAAAGGTAGACCGCCTAAATATTCAGATCAACAAATTGTTGCATGTATGCTATATGGTGTAAATAATAGTATTTTTAGTCTTAGAGAACTTGAATATAAAATTAAACAAGATATTGTATTTCAAAAGATTATAGGTTTAAAAGAAGTTCCTGACCATTCTACATTTTCTTTAAGAGCGATAGCTTTAGAAAAATACGTGTACTATGGCATTTATGCTATGCTTATTGAACTTATAAATCCATCAACTAGAATTTGTGCTATTGATGGTACTGCATTAAGGAGCTCATTATATGATAGCGAAGCTAGGTATGGAAAAGGAACTCGACTTGGCAGATATAAAGGATATAAGTTACATTGTACCGCTTGTGTATGTGATAGTATATTACCTTTGTCATTTTCTATAACTACTGCAAATGTATATGATAATCAAGTCCAAGGATTGTTATATGAACTGAAAACTTATAATCCATTTATTGTACTTGCCGATGCTGCTTATGATGATGCTCAATGGTTTAAAGTTTCTAAAACTCTAGAATATAATTTATTAACAGACGTAAATATGCGTAAAGCAAACAGTATAGAATCTTTTAAAGATGAATCTAGATATAAAAATGCTCTTTTTATGCAATCGCCAATAGGTAAAAATTTATATAAAAATAGGCTAAAAATTGAACAATTATTTTCTATACTTAAAGGACTCTATAATCTAGAAAACCCTAGACTTTACGGACAAAAACGCTATGAACGCCATGTTAAGTGGGTTCTTTTATCGTATATTATAGACGAATTTAATAAGGTTAATAGCAAAATAAATTCTAGAAAATATCCTTGGAATCTATAGTTTTCATCGCGCTAACGCACTTACTTTTTTAAATTTTTAAAGAACTTCCTAATGCACACTTAAAATTATTAAACACATGCTCGCGCATAAATGCTTTTTAAGATTTGTAAAAATTAGTTATTCAACAACCTAAAAATAAATAAAAAAAAGAGTATGTGATTTTAATCACACACCCTTAAAATATTTAGAAACCCTACTTCTATTAATTATAAATTTTTTATTTTTATATCTTATTAATCCTTCACTTGTTAATAATTTTAATGCTCTTGATATGGTTTCTCTAGATGATCCTAACATTTCAGCAAGAGAAGTTACTGTAATTTTTAACTGTATTTCTGTTTCTCCATTTAAGTCTACACCATAATCCTTAGCTAGTTTCCATAACTTAGCTGCTACCTTTTTATCAACTCTTATTGGCACTGTATTTTTAAGTTGTCTGTATAATCTTCTTATCTTCTTACTCATCATGTTCATTACTTCTTTCGTTAACTTAAAATCCTTTTGCATTATATTAAAAAACTTTTCGCTATTAAACCATAAAATTTCCGTTGATTCAAAGGCTTCACAATTTATGGATGTAGGTTTGCCATCAAGTATAACTTCATTTATCATTTGACCAGCATCAAGAATATATATAACCTTTTTATGTCCTTCTGCATTATTTCTATATATTGTAACTTTTCCGCTTAAAACTACATATATTTTATCTATTTTTTCTCTTTCTCTAAATAAAACTTCTCCCTTATTTAAGATACAACTATTGACCGATTCTTCTAGCAATCTTAAAGTGGTTTCTTCTAATTCTCTAAATATAGGAATCATCAATAACTTTTCTTCATTTAACATTGTTTCAGTTCTTTAAGCGCCTCATAATTTGCTTTTATCGTATATTCAATGTCCTCATCACTATGAGCAGTTGATAAAAATAATGCTTCAAATTGAGCTGGAGCTATAAGTATTCCCCTTTTTAACATCTCTCCAAAATACTTAGCATACATTTCTGTATCACACTTTGTTACGTCTTCAAAATTATCTAAAGAACCTTCTGCAAAAAATAAACATAACATAGCCTTAAATCTTACTACTGTTGCCTTTATACCTAGGCTCTTTATGTTTTCCTTAAAACCTTTTTCTAATTTTATAGCTTTTTCTTCTAACTTATCATATATATCTTTATTTTCTTTAAGAATACTTAAATTTTTATATCCCATGTGCATAGCTAAAGGATTTCCTGATAAAGTTCCAGCTTGATATACAGGTCCTACTGGAGATACGCACTCCATAATTTCTCTCTTTCCACCATAAGCACCTACAGGAAGACCAGCTCCTATTATTTTTCCAAAGCAAGTCATGTCTGCCTGTATACCATATACTTCCTGAGCGCCACCATATGCAAGTCTAAAACCTGTTATAACTTCATCAAAAATTAAAACTGATTTATATTCTTTAGTTACTTTTCTTAAAAACTGTAAAAATTCTTTTTTTCCTGGAACAACTCCCATATTTCCTGATACTGGTTCGACTATAACCGCAGCTATTTCATTTCCTTGTTCTTCAAAAATTTTTCTTACTGCTTCTATATCATTATATCTACAAACCAATGTATCTTTAACGGTTCCCTCTGGTACTCCTGGGCTTGTTGGTACTCCAAAAGTTATAGTGCCTGATCCGGACTTTACTAATAATGCATCTGAATGTCCATGATAACATCCCTCAAATTTTAATATTTTATTTCTTCCAGTATATCCTCTTGCAACTCTTAATGCACTCATAGTTGCCTCTGTTCCAGAGTTAACCATCCTAACCATATCAACTGATGAATAAGCTTCTGTAATAAGTTTTGCCATTTCAACTTCAATTTTTGTTGGGACTCCGTAGCTAGTTCCACGTCTCAAAGTTTCTTCTATTCCCTCAAATAATGCTTCATTACTATGTCCCAATATAAGTGGTCCCCAAGAACATATATAATCTATGTATTCATTTCCATCTACATCATATATTTTTGATCCTTTTGCTCTATCTATAAATATAGGATTTAATCCAACTGAACCAAAAGCTCTAACAGGACTATTAACCCCTCCTGGTATATACTTTATGGCTTCCTTAAATATAGCTTCTGATTTAGTATGATTTAGTTCTTTCATTTTCACTACCTCCTAAGCATTCTTGCTGCCTCTTTAGCAAAATAAGTTATTATTATATCAGCCCCTGCTCTCTTTATGGAAATTAATGATTCTAAAATGGCACTTTCATCTAAAAGTCCCGCATCTACAGCATTTTTTATCATTGCATATTCTCCACTAACATTATAAGCAGCTATAGGCATATTAAATGTATCTTTAACTTTTCTTAAAACATCTAGATAAGGAAGTGCAGGCTTTACCATTACTATATCTGCTCCTTCTTCTATATCAAGCTCAGTCTCTCTTATACCTTCATTAACATTGGCCGGATCCATTTGATATGATTTTCTATCACCAAAAGATGGAGCTGAATCCGCTGCATCTCTAAATGGTCCATAAAAAGCTGATGCATATTTCGCACTATATGCCATTATAGGTATATTACAAAATCCTTCTCTATCTAAAGCTTCTCTTATTGCAGCTATTCTTCCGTCCATCATATCTGAAGGTGCTATCATATCTGCACCTGCTTTTGCTTGACTTACTGCAATTTTAGCTAAATATTTTAGTGTTTTATCATTATTTACATATCCATCTTCATCTAAAATTCCACAATGTCCATGAGATGTATATTCACACATACAAAGGTCAGTTATGATATACATATCTTTAAATTTACTTTTTATTTTTCTAACTGCTCTTTGAATTATTCCATTATCATCATATGCGCCACAGCCTACTTCATCTTTCACATCTGGAATTCCAAATAATATTACAGATTTTATACCTAATGATACAAGTTCTTTTATTTCTTCTTCTAATTTATCTATGGAAAATTGATATTGTCCTTTTAATGATGAAATTTCTTTTTTTATATTTTCTCCTTCAACTACAAATAAAGGATATATAAAATCATTCATATTTAAAGTTGTTTCTCTAACTAAATCTCTTATTACCCTATTAACTCTTAAACGTCTAGGTCTCTTTACAATATTCATCTATTCTCTTCCTTTCAAAAACTAAATTCTAAAGTCATAATAATATAGTAGCTTCACTATCCTCTTATTAAAGTTTTAATAATTCCTTCTATTGTATATTCTTCTGCTTCATTATAAACCTTAAGACCAAACTCTTCTATAGTCTTCGAAGTTATAGGTCCTATTGAAACTAATTTTGTATCTTTTAATATTTTTATATTTTCTTTTCCTATTATCTCAATAAAATTTTTTACTGTAGATGAACTTGTAAATGTTATATAATCTATATTTTTATTGTTTAATAAATTAATTATCTCATCTTTATTGCCTGAATCTTTTATAGTATTATAAATTTTCACTTCTTTAACATTACAAAGTTTATTTAATTCTTCTACTAAATATGTTCTAGCTTCACTTGATCTTGGTATAAAAATTTTATCATCTTTTTCTAGAACTTCTTTTAGTGATTCTACTACAGATTCTGCTACAAATTTTTTTGGTAAAATATCCGGAATAATACCATAATTTTTAAGTTCATCTGATGTTCCTGTTCCTATAGATACGACTTTTAAGTTACCTAAGTTTCTACTATCAGAATTAAGTTCAAACAATCTTTTGAAAAATATTTTAACAGCATTTCTACTAGTAAAAATTAAATAATTAAATTCATGGATATTTTTTATTCCATTATCAAGTTCTACATTATTAGGTATTTCTTCTATCTTAATTGCAGGAATTTCTATAGGATTTCCTCCAAGGTCAATTATTCTTTCCACAAGGTTACTACTTTGAACACGTGATCTAGTTACAACTATATTTTTCCCAAACAATGGTTTATTTTCAAAAAAGTTAAGTTCATCCCTAAGTGATACAACTTCACCTATTACAATAAGACTTGGTGAACTTATCTTTTCAGTCATAGCTTTTTCATATATATTTTCTAAATTTCCAACTACAACTTTTTGCTTTGTGGTACTTGCCCAATTTATTATGGCTGCTTTAGTAGATTTATTTTTTCCTTCTTTAATTAAAGAATTGCATATATTTTTTAAATTAGAAACTCCCATTAAAAATACTAAAGTTCCCTCTAATGAAGCTATTGACTTCCAATTAAGTTCCGCTTCTTTTTCTTTTAAATGACCTGTTATAACATGAAAAGAGGATGCATAATCTCTATGTGTAATTGGTATACCTGCATAACAAAGCCCACCTATAGCTGATGTTATTCCAGGTATAACCTCAAATTTTACACCTTTTTTCTTTAAATATTCTCCTTCTTCTCCACCTCTACCAAAAACATAGGGATCTCCACCCTTTAATCTTGTAACTATTTTCCCCACTTTAGCTTTATGTACTATAATATCATTGATTTCATCTTGGGTTTTAGTATGATTACTAGATTTTTTTCCAACATAAATAAATTCACAAGTTTCTTTAGCCTCTTTTAAAAACTTACTACTTGCTAATCTATCATAAACAATTACATCTGATTTTTTTATACATTCTATACCTTTTAAAGTTATAAGTTTGTAATCTCCCGGACCTGCTCCTACTAAAAATACTTTTCCATTCATATTAATTTATCTCCTTAAGTATAATTTTGGCAAGTTCATAGCCAATATACTCTGCCTCATCAATACTTCCAACTAAAGTTTTTCTTACTATTTTTGAACCATCTTCTTTTCCTAATAGACCTGTAACTTCTAAAGTATCTTTATTTATATTACAAAGTGCTCCTATTGGAACATGACATCCACCATTGACACCTTTTAAAAAAGCTCTTTCCGCTTCTGCCTGAATCTTAGATGTTTTATTCTCTATTGACTTTAAAATATTATCTAAATCTTTTCTTCCTCTTTTTATCTCTAATGCTAATATTCCTTGAGCAGGAGAAGGTAACATAATATCTTTTTCTAAATAAAAAATATTATAATCAATTTTATCTTCCAATCCCAGTCTCTTTATACCAGCACTAGCTAAAACTATTCCATCTAAATTTTCAGTTTCTATTTTTTTTATTCTAGTATCAACATTTCCCCTTATAGGTGCTATTTTTAAATCATTTCTGTAATCTAGAAGCTGATATTTTCTTCTTTTACTACCTGTACCTATTTTAGCTCCTTTAGGTAGCTCATAAATAGATTTATATTTTTTATTCAAAATCAAAACATCCCTATAATCTTCTCTTACTGGTACATACGAGAACTTCAACTCTTCAGGAATATCCGTAGACATGTCTTTCATGCTATGAACAGCTAAATCTATTTGTCCATTTATTAATTGTTCTTCAATTTCCTGTACAAACAATCCTTTGCCTCCAATTTTATCTAAAGGCATGTGCTGAATTCTATCCCCTTTTGTGGATATTATTTTAATTTCAAAATTTACTTGTGGATGATTCTGCTTTATTTTATCAATAACCCAATTAGTTTGGGTAAGTGCAAGTTTACTTCCTCTAGAACCTACTATTATTTTCATAATAAACCCCCAGTATTCATACTATACTTATCTGTTCTCCTTTATGAAAATCTTAATTTCATCTAAACTCATGTTAATCAGATTTTTTAAGATTTCTTTTTTAGCATCGTCTTTAAATTTTCTAATAACAATGTTCCTAGCTTCTCCTAAAAGAACTATATATTCTTCATATTCATTTGAATATTTTTTTTCTATTTCTTGTTTTACTTTAGATGCAAGCATAGGACTTTTACCCATGGTAGAAATTGAAATTACAAGATCCCCACGTTTTACAGATGAAGGAACTATAAAATCTGAACTATTTATATCATCAACTATATTACAAAGAATATTTTTTTCTTTGCAGCATACACTTATTTTTTTATTTATACTTTTATTCGATGTTGCACCTATTACTAAATATGCATTCTTAATATAACTGTCATTATAATAATCTATTATTATATTTAGTTTACTTAAATATATATTTTTTAAATCATTAAACTCATTTATTAATTGAGGTGAAATTAATATAACATTTGCTCCAAATTCCAATAACTTTTTTGTTTTTCTAAATGCTACTTTTCCTCCACCTACAACTACAACATTTCTATTCCTTATATCCAACATTAAAGGATAGTACATATTTACACATCCTTTTAAAAATTAAACAATTTATTTATACTATCTACATATTTGTTTATTTCTTTTTCATTTTTTAATTCTTTAAGATTCAATATAGGTTCTTTAATTACTTTTTTTAAAGCTCCCAATAACATTTTTTCTAATATTTCTTCATCTCTTTTGCTTAAATTTATTCTTCTATTTATATATCCTAAGTATTCATTTCCAATATCCTTACATCTATCATTTAATTCTTTTATAGTAATATCTACTTTTAAAGATTCCATCCAATTAACAAATTCATTAACTTTTAATTCAATTATATCTTTCGCTATTTTAGATAGTTCTTCTCTTTTTATTTTATTACTATCTGAAATATTTTTAAAATTATCCACATCATAAAGATGTATATTTTTTAATTCTTGAACACCTTTTTCTACATCTCTTGGAAGTGCCAAATCCATTATATATAATTCATTTTTTATATTTTTTAACTCATTATGAGTAATTACTATATGAGGTGCGGACGTGGCAGTTATAAGTATGTCTACTTCTTTTAATATTTTAGATTTACTTTCATATTTTACAGGTCTTATTTTGGGAAATTCTTTAAGTAAGTCTATTACATTATCATAAGTCCTATTTGCTACAAATACTTCTTGTAAATTTTCACTTATTAAATGTTTCAGTGCTAATCGTCCCATTTCTCCTGCACCTATTATACACGCTTTTTTTCCACACAGACTACCTATCTTTTGTTTTAATAATTTTATTGCAATATAAACCATAGATATAGGAGTTTCCGAAATTTTAAGCTCACTTTTTATTTTTTTAGCTGAAGTTATCGCCTCCCTAAAAAGTTTATTTAATATTTTCTTACTAAGTTTATACTGCATTGAAAAGGCCATTGCATCTTTTACTTGTCCTAAAATTTGATCTTCACATAAAATCATAGAATCAAGTCCAGCAGATACATTATATATATGGAAAATCGCATCTATATCTTTTTTTACAAAAATATAATCATATATATTATCAACCTTTGAATATTGCTTATAAAAATCTATAATTATATCTATTTTACTATCTATCTCATCACTAGCTATGTATATTTCACTTCTATTACAAGTTGATAATATAATTACCTCATGTATTTCCTTTTCAATTAAATATTTTCCACATTTTATTTTTTGAGATGTAGAAAATGAAACTTTTTCCCTTATATCTATAGGTGTATTGTTGTACTTCATACCTACAATTGCTAAATTCATAGTAACCTCCAAGCTTACTTATACAATGATAAATCTATCATTATTCTCCTAGTATTCAATTTTAGTATTATACCACAATATAAGATTATTTACTTATCTAAGTATAAGCAAATTTAAAGTCGTATGAAAAAATCATACGACTTTAAATTTTTATTTACTTAATATTTCAGATTTTCTTTCGATCATCTCATTGCCTAATAAAACTTCTTGGGCCTTATTAAAACCTATTCTATCAAGCATTATTCCAAATCTTTCTCCTGAAATCCCATTGTCTTTGAAATATAATATTGATTTTTCTATAAAATCTAATGCTTCTTCTTCATTAAATATTTTGTCCACTAAATATCCTGCTTTAGGATATTTACCCCATCTTCCACCTAAGTAAATTTTCATACCTTCTTCTTTTACTTCCATAGCACTAAAGTAACAGTTTTCTATACATTTACCACAATTAATACACTTTTCTCTATCTATTACTACCCTGTCATCTACTTTATATACAGCTTTCATTCTACACTTTTCTATAACGGCACACTTACCACAGCTTTTACATTTATCTAAATTCAATTCTGGTTTTCTTTGTGCCATAATTCCAAGATCATTTAAATTAGGTTTTATACAATTATTAGGACATCCCCCAACTGCAATTTTAAATTTATGTGGTAAAACTACATCATAACATCCTAAATAAAATCTCTCATGAATTTTTCTATTTAACTCTTGAGTATCTAATAATCCATAACTACATACCGTTCCCTTACAAGAAGTAACCGTTCTTACTCTTTTTCCTGTACCACCTGCATACATTCCGCATTCTTTAAGTTCCTCTTTTACCTTATCTATATCTTCGTATTTTATTCCACGTATTTCAATAGTTAATCTGGAGGTAAAACTCATATGTCCTTCTCCATATTTCTCTGAAATATCTGCTACTTTTTTTATTTTTTCAGAAGTCATAGTACCATTAACAGTTATAACCCTACATACAAAATGTTCTTTATCATTTTGAAATATATATCCTTGTCCCTTTAATTCTGCTATTTCCTTTGGACTTAATTTAACCATCTTTTCCCCTCCAAATATGTTTAATTAATTTAATAATATTACTATTATATTATAAAATCCAATTAAAATTTATCATAATTCCATAAGGAAAATTTATAGTTAAAATTTTCAGTAAACATTTATACTTGTATCCTACTTAAACGTAAATTTATAAATAAAAACACATGACTTATTTACTAAGTTATGTGTTCTATTATATTTATATGATAAATTATCTATTATAAAATTAATGCGGCTATAGTTCCTCCTATAATTAAAGCTATATTATAATGAAGGAAAGTCGGAACACAAGTATCCCATATATGATTATGCTGCTTATCTACACTTAAACCTGATGTTGGTCCAAGTGTACTATCAGATGCTGGAGAACCTGCATCTCCTAGTGCCCCTGCAACTCCAATCAAAGCTATTATTCCTATAACACTAAACCCTAAGTTTTGTGCTAATGGAACATAAATTGCCGCTAATATAGGTACAGTTCCAAAAGAAGTTCCTATACCTAATGTCACTAAAAGTCCTACTAAAAGCATTAATACTGCTCCAACTACTTTACTTCCGCCAATCCCCATAGTTACTGATTGAACTAAAGTATTAATAGCTCCTGTTTCTCTAAGCACATTTCCATACCCACTTGCAACTAGCATTACAAAAGCAATTAATCCCATCATTATAATGCTTTCATTCATAAACTCATCTATTTTATTCCACTTTATTGTTCCAGTTATAATCATAAATACAATACCTGATAATGCTCCTAATGGTAATGATTTAGTTATAACCTGAACTACAAAAGCAATAACAGCTCCTAATAAAGCTAAATAATGAGTTTTATTCATCTTTAACTGCTCATCAGAATCATTAAAGTCATCAATTTTTACTTCTTTATATTCTCTTGGTTTTTTATAAGTTATAAATACAGCAACTAACAATCCTAATATCATAAATACTCCTGGAATCCATAATCCTTTCCATACCATATTTGTAGTTATATTTAAACCATTAGCTACCATCTCATCTCTTATAAGATTATGAAATGCAAGTCCAAATCCAACCGGAATAGTAACATATGGGAATTCAAGTCCAAAAGTTAAAGCACATGCTATTGCTCTTCTATCAATTTTTAGCTTATTCATAAGTCCTAATAGTGATGGAATTATTATTGGAATAAATGCTATATGCACAGGAATAAGATTTTGTGAAAAACATGAAAAGAAAGCTAGTAATAAAATAAACATTATTTTCTTTTCTTTAACGGCCTTGGATATCTTACTGCATAAAATTCTAGCAAGTCCTGTTTTGCTTACAGCAACAGCTAATAAACCTAATAATACATAGCTTAGTGCAGTTTCCGAATTTCCTCCCATTCCATTTATAAGAGTTTTCATTGTAGTCGTAAGTGGTAATCCGGCAGCAACTCCAGCTACTACTGCAGCAATCAATATTGATAAAATAACATTTAGATTTAAAAGACTTAAAATAATCATTATTATTACAGAAATAACTACTGGATTTAACATTATCATACTTATGCCCCCTTTTAATCAAAATATATACTTTAATTGTTCTTCTTGATTTAATATTTTAGCATACTAAAGTGCTAAAGTAAATGATTAATTTCTGGATTTTATAATTATTTTGTACCCTATTTCATATTGTGTAAATAGGATGATATTATAAGTAATTTAAATTCAATTATAAGGAGCGATTGATTTGAAAAATTTAGATCCAAAAAAACTGTCTGTAGATTTTCAACAGGATATATCTTCAACTGGACCTATTCTTCCTCGACGTTATACCTTAACCCCTTCCGATGAAAAAGAATACTTGCTTTTAAATATAGGATTTGATTATACTTTTGATAAAATTACCGATGCTAGAGATGAAGTATTTGCACAATGGATAGAATTAAATGGAGAACATATTTTAAGTGTGGATGTATATGTTGGTGGTTTAGAATTTGATTTTGTTAATCAGTCTAAAAGATACGATATATTCAACAAAAAGCTCTCTTTTGCATTATCTGCTATAAGATATGGCGATAGTGAATTATTTAAAGCTCATTCTGAACTAGACAATTCTGAAGTAATTGTTCATTTCCACTCCATATATCCTAGCTTCAATACTAAAAAATTCGTCGGATATATAAATAATTTTATTGATTAACTTATTTATAAAAATACGACATTTTGATTCATAGTTTTTACATTATATCTTCGTTAAAATGTGATAATATGTGGCTTTGTAAACCTTTTCTCGTCATTTTTTTACTTTTATTTATAAATTTTTGTGTATTTTTAATAGTTTTTCTTGACATTCTTTTTTAAATATTATAATATTAAATTAAAGAATTATCAAAAGTCACATTATATGTTTTTATTAATAAGACATATTAGATAATTTTGAATCATCCCCCTGATACAAACTTACAAACTTACAAACTTACAAACATAAAAAACCATCTGAAAAGATGGTTTTTTATGTTTGTAATATTACGAATTATTATATTATAATCGACTTTTTTTCTTGTTTATGGTAAAATACGCATAATACTCATATTTAAAATTATTTTATAATAAGGAGATTAAGGAGATTATTATGAAAAATTTAGCTGTGTTAGGTCCTAAAGGCACTTTTAGTGATGAGGCTGCCAATCAATATATTTCAAAAAATTCTATAAAAATAAATAAACTATATTATTCTACTATATATGATGTTGTACATGCCCTTAATAATACATGTAATACTTGCATTATTCCAGTTGAAAATACATTATCTGGATATGTTCAAGAGAGTTTAGATTTATTATTAGAAACACCTGCTCAAATCATTGATGAAATTTTTATTCCAGTTCAATTTTCACTTATCGCAAATACGAAAAATACTTCTGACATTAAAAATATATTTGTTCAATTTAAAGCAAAAGAACAATGTACTAAAATACTGAAACAATTAAAAAATTCTAATATTACTATTACTGATAGTAATATTGAATCTTATGAAAAATATATTAAAAGCAAAAGTGGAAATGCTGCAATTATTCCACAACATATATTTAATACTTCTCAAAAATTTTTTTCACTAAACAATGTGACAGATTCATATAATAACACTACACGATTTTTAATATTAAGTATAAATTTTCACTCCTCTTATATTTTAAATAAGAAAAATATAAAAGTATCTCTTTATGTACTTAATGCATCACATAAACCAGGAGTATTATTTGGTATTCTTAAAATTTTTTCAGAAAATAATATCAATCTTATATCAATAATTTCTAAACCTACAAAACAAGAATTAGGTAGTTATAACTTTTTTATTGAATTAACTGGAAGCATTTCAGAAAAAAATATTATACTAAAAACTATTGATCAACTAAAAATAAAATATGAATTAAAAATACTAGGTATTTATTGAAATTTTATACACATAAAAAAGCACTAAGTTAGTACTTAGTGCTTTTTGTCTACCCGGCGACGACCTACTCTTCCACACCGTCTCCAGTGCAGTACCATCGGCGCTTTGAAGCTTAACCATCGTGTTCGATATGGGAACGGGTGTTACCTTCAAGCCATAATCACCAGATTTGTTCTTTCAAAATTGCACAGTGATAATTTAATTTGATCAAGCCCTCGACCTATTAGTATTGGTCAGCTGAATACATTACTGTACTTACACCTCCAACCTATCAACCTGATAGTCTTTCAGGGGTCTTACTAGCTTACGCTATGGGAAATCTAATCTTGAGGTGGGCTTCACGCTTAGATGCTTTCAGCGTTTATCCCTTCCCAACATAGCTACCCAGCTGTGCTCCTGGCGGAACAACTGGTGCACCAGAGGTTGGTCCATCCCGGTCCTCTCGTACTAAGGACAGCTCCTCTCAAATTTCCTACGCCCACGGCGGATAGGGACCGAACTGTCTCACGACGTTCTGAACCCAGCTCGCGTGCCGCTTTAATGGGCGAACAGCCCAACCCTTGGGACCGACTACAGCCCCAGGATGCGACGAGCCGACATCGAGGTGCCAAACCTCCCCGTCGATGTGGACTCTTGGGGGAGATCAGCCTGTTATCCCCGAGGTAGCTTTTATCCGTTGAGCGATGGCCCTTCCATACAGAACCACCGGATCACTAAGCCCGACTTTCGTCCCTGCTCCACCTGTATGTGTCGCAGTCAGGCTCCCTTCTGCCTTTGCACTCTACGCGCGATTTCCGACCGCGCTGAGGGAACCTTTGGGCGCCTCCGTTACCTTTTAGGAGGCGACCGCCCCAGTCAAACTGCCCACCTAGCAATGTCCTGTGACCAGATTCATGGCCTCCAGTTAGAATTCCAGTACTGTCAGGGTGGTATCCCAAGGACGACTCCACGAAAGCTGACGCCCTCGCTTCTAAGTCTCCCACCTATCCTGTACAGACAATACCGAAATTCAATGCTAAGCTACAGTAAAGCTCTACGGGGTCTTTCCGTCCAACCGCGGGTAGCAAGCATCTTCACTTGCACTACAATTTCACCGGATTTATTGCCGAGACAGTGCTCAAATCATTACGCCATTCGTGCGGGTCGGAACTTACCCGACAAGGAATTTCGCTACCTTAGGACCGTTATAGTTACGGCCGCCGTTTACTGGGGCTTAAGTTCATAGCTTCGCTTGCGCTAACTATTCCCCTTAACCTTCCAGCACCGGGCAGGCGTCAGCCCCTATACATCAGCTTACGCTTTAGCAGAGACCTGTGTTTTTGATAAACAGTTGCTTGAGCCTATTCACTGCGGCCTACTCTCGTAGGCACCCCTTCTCCCTAAGTTACGGGGTCAATTTGCCGAGTTCCTTAGCAATAATTCTTCCGACGACCTTAGGATTCTCTCCTCATCTACCTGTGTCGGTTTGCGGTACGGGCACCATTTTGCTCCATAGAGACTTTTCTTGGCAGCGTGGAATCAGATACTTCGCCAAAATAGGCTCCCCATCACACCTCAGGCTTAATGTTAAGCGGATTTGCCTACTTAACACCCTAAGTGCTTAGACGCACATCCAATAGTGCGCACATCCTATCCTCCTGCGTCATCCCATTTGTCAAACGCATTATGGTGGTACTGGAATATCAACCAGTTGTCCATCACCTACGCCTTTCGGCCTCGGCTTAGGTCCCGACTAACCCTGGGAGGACGAGCCTTCCCCAGGAAACCTTAGATATTCGGTCAACAAGATTCTCACTTGTTTTTCGCTACTTATGCCAGCATTCTCACTTCTGTACTGTCCACCACTCCTTACGGTATGACTTCAACCTGTACAGAAAGCTCCTCTACCACGTGTACAAAGTACACATCCATAGCTTCGGTGGTAAGTTTGAGCCCCGTTACATCTTCGGCGCAGGATCTCTCGACTAGTGAGCTATTACGCACTCTTTAAATGAGTGGCTGCTTCTAAGCCAACATCCTAGTTGTCTTAGAAATCCCACATCCTTTCCCACTTAACTTACACTTTGGGACCTTAGCTGATGGTCTGGGCTGTTTCCCTTTTGACCACGGATCTTATCATTCGTAGTCTGACTGCCGGGGTACAAGTATATGGCATTCGGAGTTTGATAGGGTTCAGTAACTGTTGTCAGCCCCTAGCCCATTCAGTGCTCTACCTCCACTACTCAATTACCCGACGCTAGCCCTAAAGCTATTTCGAGGAGAACCAGCTATCTCCGAGTTCGATTGGAATTTCTCCGCTATCCACAGCTCATCCCATGGTTTTTCAACACCAACGTGGTTCGGACCTCCACGGAATTTTACTTCCGCTTCATCCTGGCCATGGATAGGTCACTCGGTTTCGGGTCTACAATATACAACTAGTTGCCCTATTCAGACTCGGTTTCCCTTCGGCTCCACACCATAAGTGCTTAACCTTGCTATATATCGTAACTCGCTGGCCCGTTCTACAAAAAGTACGCCGTCACACTTTAATGTGCTCCGACCGATTGTAGGCACACGGTTTCAGATTCTATTTCACTCCCCTTCCGGGGTTCTTTTCACCTTTCCCTCACGGTACTGCTTCACTATCGGTCACTAGGTAGTATTTAGCCTTGGGAGATGGTCCTCCCAGCTTCCCACAAGGTTTCACGTGTCTCGTGGTACTCTGGAGTAGATCTACTTTTCTTTCCTTTTCGCCTACAGGGTTATTACCTTCTACGACGGAACTTTCCAGTTCTCTTCAACTAAAGAAATCAAAGCGTTATGATCTATCCGCAACCCCAGGAACAAGTTCCTGGTTTGGGCTCTTCCCCTTTCGCTCGCCGCTACTTAGGGAATCGAATTTTCTTTCTCTTCCTCTGGGTACTTAGATGTTTCAGTTCCCCAGGTGTACCTCCATATACCTATGTATTCGGTATACAGTATCTAGCATAACTAGATGGGTTTCCCCATTCGGAAATCTACATATCACAGGCTGTGTGCGCCTACATGTAGCTTATCGCAGCTTATCACGTCCTTCATCGGCTCCTAGTGCCAGGGCATTCACCGTGCGCCCTTTGTAGCTTGATCTATCATCAATTACTAACTTTAATATCATTAACAAATATTATTTGTTAACTAGGTTTATTTCGTTTCTTTATCACTGTGCAATTTTCAAAGAACAAAAGCAGATATCCTAAATCTATGATTTAGTGATAGTCGCTTTGTTAAACATTAGAAATGTTTAACTTTATTCAGAAAGACATAGTCTTTCAAAATTAAACAGAATCAAGTGCCAGTCTGGAAGCTTTGCTTCCATTCTCCCTAGAAAGGAGGTGATCCAGCCGCAGGTTCTCCTACGGCTACCTTGTTACGACTTCACCCCAATCACCAATCCCACCTTCGACCGCTGGCTCCTTACGGTTACCTCACGGGCTTCGGGTGTTACCGGCTCTCATGGTGTGACGGGCGGTGTGTACAAGACCCGGGAACGTATTCACCGCGACATGCTGATTCGCGATTACTAGCAACTCCAACTTCATGTAGGCGAGTTTCAGCCTACAATCCGAACTGGGACTGGCTTTCAAGTTTTGCTCCCCCTCGCGGGTTTGCTGCTCGTTGTACCAGCCATTGTAGCACGTGTGTAGCCCTAGACATAAGGGGCATGATGATTTGACGTCATCCCCACCTTCCTCCACGTTAACCGCGGCAGTCTCGTTAGAGTGCTTAACTTAATAGTAGCAACTAACAATAAGGGTTGCGCTCGTTGCGGGACTTAACCCAACATCTCACGACACGAGCTGACGACAACCATGCACCACCTGTCTTCCTGTCCCCGAAGGGACTTCCTCGATTAAGAGTAATTCAGGAGATGTCAAGTCTAGGTAAGGTTCTTCGCGTTGCTTCGAATTAAACCACATGCTCCGCTGCTTGTGCGGGTCCCCGTCAATTCCTTTGAGTTTTAATCTTGCGACCGTACTCCCCAGGCGGAATACTTAATGCGTTTGCTGCGGCACCGAGGGTGGTACCCCCCGACACCTAGTATTCATCGTTTACGGCGTGGACTACCAGGGTATCTAATCCTGTTTGCTACCCACGCTTTCGTATCTCAGTGTCAGTTACAGTCCAGAAAGTCGCCTTCGCCACTGGTGTTCTTCCTAATCTCTACGCATTTCACCGCTACACTAGGAATTCCACTTTCCTCTCCTGCACTCTAGATGCCCAGTTTCAAATGCAGCTCCCAGGTTGAGCCCGGGAATTTCACATCTGACTTAAGCACCCACCTACATACTCTTTACGCCCAGTAAATCCGGACAACGCTTGCCACCTACGTATTACCGCGGCTGCTGGCACGTAGTTAGCCGTGGCTTCCTCCTTAGGTACCGTCATTATCGTCCCTAAAGACAGAGTTTTACGATCCGAAAACCTTCATCACTCACGCGGCGTTGCTGCGTCAGGGTTTCCCCCATTGCGCAATATTCCCCACTGCTGCCTCCCGTAGGAGTCTGGACCGTATCTCAGTTCCAATGTGGCCGATCACCCTCTCAGGTCGGCTACGCATCGTTGCCTTGGTGAGCCGTTACCTCACCAACTAGCTAATGCGCCGCGGGTCCATCTCAAAGCGGATTGCTCCTTTGATTATTTTATGATGCCATAAAATAATGTTATGCGGTATTAATCTCCCTTTCGGGAGGCTATCCCACTCTTTGAGGCAGGTTACCCACGTGTTACTCACCCGTCCGCCGCTAATCCACTTCCCGAAGGAAGCTTCATCGCTCGACTTGCATGTGTTAGGCACGCCGCCAGCGTTCGTCCTGAGCCAGGATCAAACTCTCAATTTAAAAGTTTAATCTTACTCAAATTTATTGACTGGTTTCTTACCTTAATTCTGTTTAATTTTCAAAGACCATTTTCTTTCGCCATCTCTCGACGGCTTATTCATTATATCAATTTGAAATCTCTTTGTCAACAACTTTTTTTGAATTTTTTAATTTTCTCAAATTATTTAAATTCTTTCGTTGTTTCCTTGATTTCCGTCGTCTCCGTGACGACAAGGAATATCTTATCAGAATTTTAGTATGTATTTTTTTTATATTTCTCTAATTATGAGCATAAAACTCTTTATATTACTTACATCTCACAAATACTCTTTTTTTCGCAAAATGATACTCCTGGCAAAGTATATACGGTAATGATTTTATAATAAAGTAAAAGCTATGTTTATCTCGCTGTTTTACTATATAAATTATAATATTTATCTATCAATTGATATTCTTTAGCCAACTTAACTAAAATACATATTTAAGTATGTATTTAATAAAAGCCCCTTATTTTCATAAGGGGCTTTTATTTTGTTAACATTAAATTGTTTTTAATTTTCTATTTCCCCAACTTAAATGAACTTTTTAAAGATACAGTTCTATTAAATACTAATTTATCCTTTGTAGTATATTTAGGATCTACATTAAAGTATCCATTTCTAACAAGTTGGAATTTATCATTTGGTTTTGCATCTTTCATATATGCTTCAATAAATCCTTGCACAATTTCTAAAGAATCAGGGTTTACATTATCAAGGAATGTTTTGTTTTCATCTTGTTCATCATCTAAAATTAATGAATCATATAGTCTAAATTCAGCAGGAACCCCATATTCAGCACTTACCCAATGAATTGTTCCTTTAACTTTTCTTCCAGTAAATCCACTTCCACTCTTAGTTTCTGGATCATAAGTACAATGTATTTCTACAACATTTCCATTTTCATCTTTAACTATATCTGTACACTTAACAAAGTATGCATTTTTTAATCTAACTTCATTTCCTACATATAATCTATGATATTTCTTTGGTGGATTTTCCATGAAATCTTCTTGTTCTATATATATTTCTCTTGTAAATGGTATTTGACGATTTCCCATTTCCGGATTATCTTGATTGTTTTCTGCATCTAGCATCTCAACTTGACCTTCTGGATAGTTAGTTATAACAACTTTTAAAGGTTTTAAAACAGCCATCGTTCTAGGTGCTTTTGTTTTTAAATCTTCTCTTATGAAATGTTCAAGCATTCTTACATCTACTAAACTATTGCTTTTTGCAACACCAATTTCTCTACAGAAATTACGAACAGCTTCTGGAGTATATCCTCTTCTTCTTAATCCTGAGATAGTTGGCATACGTGGATCATCCCATGCATCAGTAAATCCTTCATCTACAAGTTGTTTTAACTTTCTCTTACTCATTACTGTATTAGTTAAATTTAATCTTGCAAACTCTATTTGCTGTGGATGATTTTCCATTTCACATTCTTTAACCACCCAATCATATAATGGCCTATGATCTTCAAATTCTAGTGTACATATTGAGTGTGTAATTCCTTCAATAGCATCTTCAAGAGGATGTGCAAAATCATACATTGGATATATGCACCATTTATCCCCTGTATTGTGATGCTCTGCATGAGCAATACGATAAATTATAGGATCTCTCATATTTATATTAGGAGATGACATATCTATTTTAGCTCTTAATACTTTTTCTCCATCTTTAAATTCACCTTTAGCCATACGCTCAAATAACTCTAGATTTTCTTCTACAGTTCTATTTCTATATGGGCTTTCTTTTCCAGGTTCGGTTAATGTACCTCTATATTGTCTGATTTCTTCTGGTGATAAATCACATACATATGCTTTACCTTTTTTTATAAGAAGTATCGCTCTTTTATACATTTCATCAAAATAATTTGATGCGTAGTATAAAGCATCCCAATCAAATCCTAACCATTTAACATCTTCTTTTATAGATTCTACATATTCTGTATCTTCTTTTACAGGATTGGTATCATCAAATCTTAAATTTGTTTTTCCTTTAAATTCATCTGCAAGTTCAAAATTTAAAGTAATAGACTTTGCGTGACCAATATGAAGATATCCATTTGGTTCTGGTGGGAAACGAGTTATTATTTCTTTTCTTTTTCCAGATTTCAAATCTTCCATAACTATATTTTTTATAAAGTTAGATGAAGCACTATTGTTTTCCATTCTTTTCACCTTTCTTCCATTTAACTGTATATACATTATTTTAGTATTTTCATTATTTTAGTACTTTTAATATTTTATCTCTAAAACCACACAATATATCTAATTATACAATAAAAATTTAATTCTGACACCTTTTTTAAAGAAAAATAACCTACTCAAGCGTGTATTATACCTAATTAACACTTTCCTATTGCATTAATATATGCTATATACTAATAAGCTTGTCTTTTCATGAAAAATAATAGAAATTTATAAACTTTAAAGTATTAATTCTTTTAAATATGTAATGTTTTAAATATATAGTCGGTAGGTATAATTACCCACCGACTAGGTTTAAACTTATTTTTCATCATGATTATGTGATTCGCTTGTATAAGTATAATTACCGTTGTTAGATGTTAAAATAGCTTTTTCTACTTTTTTATTTAATTCATCTATTTGGCATTGAATATTCGATAATACTTGTTTTACTTCCTTTTCCATAGCATATCACTTCCTTCCTTTATATTATTTTCTCTATTAGTACAAAATTTTATCCAAAATAAATAAAAAAATCAGCCTTCTTATTTGAAGTCTGATTTTTTACAATTTAAATTAACTTTTATTTATATGTCCATTGTTTTAACATTTTCAGGTATTACCAAATCTGCTTCTGTAAGTTTTACAACTTCTTCTACTGTAACTCCAGGTGCAACTTCTTCTAATACTAATCCTTTATCTGTTACTCTCATAACTGCTTTTTCAGTAATTATTAAATCTACAGCTTTAGCAGCAGATAATGGTAGTTTACATCTCTTTAATATTTTAGATTCACCTTTTTTATTTGTATGAGTAAGTGAAACTATTACTTTTTTAGCTCCAACTAATAAATCCATAGCTCCACCCATTCCTGGCACAAATACTCCAGGAATTTTCCAATTGGATATATTTCCTTCTTGGTCAACTTCTAAAGCACCTAAAACCGTCATGTCTACATGTCCGCCTCTAATAATTCCAAGAGATGTTGCAAGATCAAATGCAGAACCCCCTGGTAACATTGTTATTGGTTCTCCCCCTGCATTACCCAAGTCAGGATCTGATTCACCTATCTTAGGTGCAGCTCCAAATCTAAGTCCTCCATTTTCAGTTTGAAGTATTACGTCTACTCCTTCAGGTATGTAGTTTGCCGATCCTGTTGGAATACCTATACCTAAATTAACTACCATTCCATCTTTAAATTCTTGACCTATTCTACGTGCTATAATCTCTCTTTCATTCATTGTAAAATGCCCCCTATTCCTATCTTAATTTATTATTGGCTTTCCAATATTCTTCATAGTTTTGAGTTCTTTCTTTAAAAGGCATACTTTTAACTATATAATCTACAAAAATTCCTTGAGTTACAATATTATTAGCTGGAATTTCTCCAACTTCAACAATTTCATCAACTTCTGCAATAACTATGTCTGCAGCTGTTGCTATTACAGGGTTTGTATTTAAAGATACCCCTCTATATTCTATATTTCCGTATTTATCCGCTCTATAACCTTTAATTATTGCAACATCTGATTTTAGTGGTGGATATAATAAATATTCTTTACCTTCTACTGTTATCTTTTTAGCATTTTCTTCAACTTCTGTTCCGAGTCCTGTTGGTGTAATTATTCCCCCAAGGCCTGCACCTGCTGCTCTTATTCTTTCTATCCAAGTTCCCATAGGATTAAATTCAACTTCAATATCACCAGAATTGTACTTAGCTATAAGATCTTGATCTGTTCCTATATGAGTCCCAACAAATTTTTTAATTTGTCCACTAGTAACAAGCTTATTTATATCTCTTCCACCACCTGGTGATCCTCCCCCAACTGAAATTAGTGTTAAATCTTTAACACCACTTTTGACAATCGCATCAATTGTTTCTATGGGAGAACCTATTCCGAAAAATCCCCCAATTGCTACTTTCATACCATCTTTAATATTCTTTACTGCTTCCTCTGTCGTTGTAATAACAGCCATTCAACACACCCCCATGTAATTTGAAACTATTGCTTTACATCATAATACGTTATTATTATAAACCTTTTGTTAAATTTTTGTCATATATATATTTCTTATATATTCCATTCTCGTAACTTATTTCTAAAATTTACTCTTATTTTTTTGATTTTTTTACGATTTTCATTCTTTTATTATTAATTTTCGTTAAAATTATTTATATATAATAATTATGTCTTATATACTTTCAAATTCAACTATTATTAAATATATACTTCTATTAACATTAAATAAATTATTCTTTCTTGAATTTTCAATAATTTCTGACGATTTTTAGCGTTATATTTTAGATTTATTTATATAAATATCATTCAGTATAGCTATCTTATTTAATCTTTTTTCACATTATAATTACTACAATAATTAAACTAATTATCTAAGTTAAAAATATTATAAAAATATATAAATTCATAATTTAATTCTATGCTATAATATTTTCTGGTATTTAAAATTTATATAATAAATTCTTATAATTCAATAATATTTTGAGGTGATAATATGAAAAGAATTAATGGTATAATTTATGCTCTTTTATCTTCAACTGCATTTGGATTTATGCCTATCTTCGCTAAAATAGCTTATAATCACGGTAGTAACTGTTTTACAGTTTTAACTTTTAGATTTTTAATAGCTGCACTGCTTTTATTTATATATTTCTTAATTAAAAAAGTTAATTTTAAAGTTAATCGACAACAACTCAAATTGTTATTTCTTACTGGCAGCTTAGGTTATACTTCTACAGGAATTGGATTATTTTTATCCTACAAATATATTTCTGTAGGTCTTGCAACGACAATGCATTTTGTATACCCTGCCGCAGTAATTTTGATGAGTTATCTTATATATAAAGAAGGCTTTACTAAAAATAAAATTATAGCATTAATATTATCACTGGCAGGTGTATGTGTGCTCGCTGGGGAAAAAGGTCAATGCATAAGCCCTTTAGGAGCTTTTTTAGCTATTTTATCTGGTTTAACATATGCAGCATGTATAATAGCCATGAACAAAGACGAACTTAAAAAATTAAATAATACTATAGTTGTATTTTACTTTTCACTTTTTTCAGGTATAGCTATGTTAATATTCTCATTAATGAGTAAAACTTTAATTTTTAATTTTAATTTTTATATAACTTTATCTGTCCTTGGAATATCTATTATATCTACTATTATATCTACTATATTATTTATCAAAGCTCTAAAAATAATAGGTGCTTCTTCCACTTCCATACTTGCTACTTGTGAACCTATAGTAAGTATAATTATGGGAATACTATTGTTTAGAGAACAATTAACTACATCCTTAGTTATGGGGACAATTTTAATTTTATTTTCAGTAATAATCTTAGCTAAAGAGAAAAAACAACCTGAAATAAAACCCGAATTTCCTTGACTAAATCATATGTTTTAATTTAAACTTTGATTATCAAATGTTTTGATAATCAAAAGAAATTAGGTGATAAATTATGAAACTACCCCAATTAATTATTGGAGACTTAAAGGCATCAGTTCCTATAGTCCAAGGTGGTATGGGAATAGGAATCTCACTTCACAAATTAGCATCAGCTGTTGCAAACCAAGGTGGCATAGGTGTAATTTCAGCTGCTCAAGTTGGTTTTTTAGAAAAAGATTTTCTTAGTAATAATCTAGAAGCTAATTTAAGAGCACTAAAAAAAGAAATTAGACTTGCAAGGGAAAATAGTCCCAACGGAATATTAGGAGTCAATTTAATGATGGCAACTAATTATTATGAAGAATATGTTCGTGCCGTTATAGAAGAAAAAATTGATATAATAATATCTGGAGCCGGTCTTCCTTTGGACCTTCCAAAATTAGTTCAAGGAAGTTCTGTAAAAATCGCTCCTATAGTGTCATCAGCTAAAGCGGCTAAAGTTATCTGTAAGTCTTGGGATAGAAAATATAATACTTGTCCTGATTTAATTATTGTTGAAGGTCCTATGGCAGGTGGTCATTTAGGATTTCACAAAGAAGATATATCAAGTAGTATATCCTTGTTAGATGAAATAGCGGTTGATGTCAAAGACTCAATACAATCTTACGAAAATAAATATAACAAATATATTCCAGTAGTTGCTGCTGGTGGGGTATTTGATGGAAATGATATAGCTAGACTTTTAAACTTAGGAATCGATGGCGTTCAAATAGGTACAAGATTTGTTGCCACAGAAGAGTGTGATGCAGACTATGCACTAAAAGAAGCATATGTTAATGCTAAAAAAGAAGATATACAAATAGTAAGTAGTCCTGTAGGAATGCCTGGAAGAGCGGTTAGAAATAAATTTATAGAGAATATCGAAAAGAATCATCAAAATGTTAAATGTCTTTATAATTGTTTAAAACCTTGCAATCCATCATCAGCTCCTTATTGTATATCTCAGGCATTAATTAATGCTACACTTGGGAATATAGATGACGGTTTAATCTTTGCCGGAAGCAATGTATACAAAATTGACAAAATTGTTCCTGTAAAAGAGCTAATAACCGAATTAGTTACTGATGCTGAAATAAAATTTAACGGGAAACCAAAATTAAAATAAAAATAGATACCAGAAATTTTTCTGGTATCTATTTTTATTTTAAAAATTCCTCTATTACTCTTCCATCTGTATCTTTTAAATTAATTTCTAAAAGTTTTGCTATTGTGGGTCCCTCATCTACTAAATTCATTTTTTCTATGATAATTCCTTGTTTTACTCCCTTCCCCCTTATCATAAATACCGTTCCATAATTCGGTTTGAACGGCGAATATCCATGAGTTGATTTTGTAGCTCCTGGTATTTTATCAATATTTTCATCAGTTATCTCTTGAATTAAATTACCGCTTATATTATCTAAAAAATAATATCCTAATTTAGCATCTAACATAAATGTACATTTCGGATCTGCTCCTAATTTAGTGGCTTCTTCCTTTGAATATATTTTTTCTATACAATTATGTTCTTTATTAAATTTATTTATTATGTCATAAATTTTATTTACTAAATCAAAATTATAACTTTTAGTATATATATAAGTAGACCCATCACAACTATGTGCAATAGCTTTATAGTCTATAATTTTACCTTTATCATCTAGTCTTATATATCCACTTTCTTTTAATAATATATTTAAATTTATAATTTTATCCTCATCAAAACTGCTATGATCTCCTAATACCACAACAGTAGCATCTTTATATAATTTACTTTCTCTTAAAGTTGCCATTATTTCTCCTAATCTTACATCATGTCTTAATAGCGCTTCTTTTGCTTCTTTAGAATGAAATCCATATCTATGTCTCATAGAATCTAAATCTGTATAATGAACAAATGTAATATTAGGCTTTTTTGTTTGTAATGTATATAATAATGATTTATGCGTGAAATTATCTAAATTAGGTTGCATAAGTCCACTACGTATATGTCCAAACTTCTTATTTAATTTATATTGAAATAACGGACTTCCACTTAAAAGCGATACCATAACTTGATTTTGCCAAGCTCTATTTGCAAATATTTCAGGCATATTATATTGTATCTTTGATTTTCCTGTAACTGGCCAAAGTAATGCAGCTATTTTCATTCCTTTTTTTATTGCTAAATCATACAACGTATCTCCTTTTATATATTTTCTATACCAATACCAATCTGGATGTTCTCTATTAGGCTGTAAAAGCTTATTATTTATAACACCATGATTTTTAGGATATTTTCCTGTTACTATAGTTGTATGAGCTGGATAAGTTAAACTTGGTAGTATACTACATACATTTTTACAATATGAAGCTTCTCTTATAAACTCCTTGAAATTTGGAAGTTCTTTTATATAATTAAAATCTAAAGAAGAGAGTCCATCAAATGATATTACGCACATATATTTTCTGATTTTGTCCATTTGTACTACCCTTTCTATTTAATTTCTATGTTAATATATTACTATTTAAATCCATTTTCGTCCCTTAAATTGTAAAATTCTACGAATTTTAATTTGCATGAAAAATAATAAATAACTTAAATATTTCTAATTTTAACCACTTAAACTTATAACAAAAATATTTTCCAAGATGTAATTATACCGATTTTATGATATAATAGCGCAATGATTACGAAAATTTAAGTAGAGGATGGTAATGCAGTGATTACAGTAAATAACGTAAGCTTAAGATACGGCGATCGAAAACTATTTGAAGATGTAAATTTAAAATTTACCCCTGGTAATTGTTATGGAGTTATAGGGGCCAACGGTGCTGGTAAAAGTACATTTTTAAAAATTTTATCTGGTGAAATTGAACCTAATACTGGAGATATAAGTATTCCTTCTGACATTAGAATGTCTGTTTTAAAACAGGATCATTACAAATATGATGAACATGAAGTTTTAGAAACAGTTATTATGGGAAATGAACGACTTTATGAAATTATAAAAGAAAAAGAAACTCTTTATGCCAAAGATCCATTTACAGATGAAGATGGAATTAAAGCATCTGAACTTGAATGTGAATTTGCTGACCTTAATGGATGGGAAGCTGAAAGTGAAGCTTCTTCATTACTTCAAGGTCTTGGAATAAATACAGATCTACATTATAAAAAAATGGCTGATCTTACTGGTGCTGAAAAAGTTAAAGTTTTACTTGCTCAAGCTTTATTCGGTAAACCAGGAATACTAATTCTAGATGAACCTACAAACCACCTTGATATACAATCTATAAACTGGCTTGAAGATTTCTTAATTGATTTTGAAGGTACTGTTATAGTTGTATCTCATGATAGGCACTTTTTAAATAATGTTTGTACTCATATAGCTGATGTAGACTTCGGTAAAATAAAACTATATGTTGGTAACTATGATTTTTGGTATCAATCTAGCCAACTTGCTCTTCAACTAGCAAAAGATCAAAACAAGAAAAAAGAAGAGAAAATTAAAGATTTACAAAACTTTATTGCAAGATTTAGCGCAAATGCTTCTAAATCAAAACAAGCAACTTCTCGTAAAAAACTTTTAGATAAAATTTCATTAGATGATATAGAGCCTTCTAGTAGAAGATATCCTTTTGTAGGATTCACTATGGAAAGAGAAGTTGGAAAAGATATATTAATGGTAGATGGTTTAACAAAAACTATCGACGGTGTAAAAGTTTTAAATAACGTAAGCTTTATCATATCTAAAGACGACAAAATTGCATTTGTAGGAGAAAATGAACTTTCTAAAACTGCACTATTTAAAATTTTAATGGGTGAAATGGAACCTGATAGCGGAACATTTAAATGGGGTGTTACTATAACAACTTCATACTTCCCTAAAGATAACTCTGAATTCTTTAATGATGTAGACCTAAGCCTAGTAGATTGGTTACGTCAATATTCTGAAGAAAAATCTGAAAGCTATCTTAGAGGATTCCTTGGCAGAATGTTATTCTCAGGAGAAGAAGCTCTAAAAAAAGCAAATGTATTATCAGGAGGAGAAAAGGTAAGATGTATGCTATCTAAAATGATGTTATCTAATGCTAATGTTCTTGTTTTAGATCAACCTACAAACCATCTTGACCTTGAATCTATAACAGCTGTCAATAATGGTCTTCGTGATTTCAAGAGTAATATACTATTCACATCTCACGACCATGAATTTATACAAACTATAGCTAATAGAATAATTGAAATTACTCCAGATGGAATAATTGATAAGAAAATGTCTTACGACGAATATTTAGAAAGCAAATAATTAATTATTTATAAAAACTATTCTTGGTATTTTTAAAATATCCAAGGATAGTTTTTTTACTTTACTCTATCATCACTTTAGCAATCATCCATAATATATCTTTTCCTTAAATGCACATGTAAGTTTGTCAATTCATGTTAAATTATAGTAAACTATATCCGGATACCCCAATTTTGAGAGGAGATAATTTATATGATTAATATTTTACTAATCGAAGATGATATTACCCTATCTATGGGTATGAAATATGCACTAGAATCAGAAGAATTTACTATACATACAGCAGATTCTGTTGAATCCGCTAAAAATAATTTAAACAATTTAGATACCATAGTAAACTTAGTGCTACTAGATGTAATGCTTCCCGATGGAAATGGATATGATTTATGCAAATACATACGAAGTAAAAATTCAAATATTCCTATAATATTTTTAACAGCTTGTGATGAAGAAGCTAATATAGTTCTTGGACTCGACTTAGGTGGAGATGACTATATTACAAAACCAGTTAGAATTAGAGAACTAATCTCTAGAATTAATGCTGTACTTAGAAGAAATTCTATAATATCCTCTTCTGCCCTAGCTACAACGCCTGAACGTACTATCACTTCCAAAGCATTAAAATTATATCCCTTGAAGTGTAAACTATTAAAACATGAAGAAGAAATAAGTTTAACTTCTATCGAGTACAAGCTATTATTAACCCTTATGAATAATTCAGGAAACATTCTAACTCGAAATACTCTTTTAGAAAAACTTTGGGATTTAGATGGGGAATTTATAGATAACAACACCCTATCTGTATACATAAGAAGACTTCGCGAAAAAATTGAAGACAACCCTAAATCACCTTCTTACATATTAACCCAAAGAGGCGTTGGGTATAAATGGAATGAACCTGTGAAAGGGGCTTTATAATGAAATCACTTTATAATAATCCGGAAGTTAAATCAATAACAACTAAATTTTTAATTATGAGCTTAGTTGTTATGATATTTCTTTTTATTTTTATGAAAATCGAAATAAATAACTTTAAAAATTTATATATAGAACAAAATACAGCACTTGCAGGAAAAATACTGTCAAAACATCCTTCTTTAAAAGATGATTTGATTCCTATTTTTACAAAAGGTGCATCTAAAGAAGAAATATCCATAGGCAAATTGACTTTATCAAAATACAACTTAAATAATTATAAAGACTATATATATGAAAAACCCATGGATACCTATTATAAATCTTTATTTCTAAAATCATCATTGCTTTCAATTTTAATACTATTTATATTTTATTTAATAATAATATGTGATTATAAAAATGTTTTCTTTAAAATCCGTAATATTTCAAATGCTGCTGAACAAATAGTAAATGGTAATTTTAATATTACTCTTGATGAAAATGATGAAGGAGATTTTTCAATACTAAATCATCATTTTCATGAGATGGCTAAAAGATTAAAAAATAGTATAGAACGATTAAAAAGAGATAAGTTGTTTTTGAAAAATATTATTTCAGATATATCACATCAACTAAAAACACCTCTATCTTCTTTAATCTTGTTTAACGACATGCTACTTACTAAAGACAATTTAGATTTACATGTAAAAAAAGACTTTTTAGAAAAAAGTGGTGAGCAACTTTCTCGTATGGAATGGCTTATAATAAATCTTTTAAAGCTTGCAAGAGTTGAAGGTGGTGCTATAACTTTTAATAAAATAGAATCCCCAATTTATAAAACCCTTGAACAATCCATAGCTCCCCTTTTAATTAAAGCAGATGCAAAAAAACAAGATATAATTATAAACTCAGATAAAGACATTTTATTAAAACACGATACTAACTGGTCAGCTGAGGCACTAAGTAATATTATTAAAAATTCTATTGAACATACTCCATGTAATGGCATGATATCAATAACCACTGATGAAAGTCCTCTGTATGTTCAAATCTTTATAAAAGATACTGGTATAGGTATATCTCCTAATGACTTACCAAAAATTTTTGATAGATTTTATAAAAGGAAAACTCAATCAAATCCAAACAGCATAGGTATAGGCCTCTCCCTATCTAAAGCTATCATCGAAGGACAAGGTGGTAACATAACAGTAGAAAGTTCCTTAAATCATGGAACTGAATTTTGTATAACCTTTTTAAAGTACACAATTTAATTTCTTACTAAATTGTAAGATAGAATTTCACTTTAATGTAAGCTTGCACCATTATTATTAAACTATAAACTTACCTGTGGGAGGGATACAAATGGAAATATTAAAAACCATAGATTTATGTAAAAGCTATGGCAATACTTCAACAAGGGTTGAAGCATTAAAAAATATTAACTTATCTATAAATCAAGGTGAATTTGTAGCAATTGTTGGTGCATCAGGTTCTGGAAAGAGTACCCTACTTCACTTACTTGGAGGCATTGATAAACCTACATCCGGTACTGTAATGCTAGATGATATAAATATATATTCTTTAAAAGAAAAAAAATTATCTATACTAAGACGAAGAAAAATCGGATTTATATTTCAATTTTATAACTTAATCCCGGTTTTAACTGCCGAAGAAAATATAATAATGCCCCTACTTTTAGATAATAAAAATCAAGATAAAGAGTACATAGATGAACTTATAAAACTACTTGATTTATCTCATAGACGATATCACCTTCCGTCACAATTATCAGGCGGACAACAGCAAAGAGTATCAATAGGTCGCTCTTTAGCATACAAACCGTCTATAATACTTGCAGACGAACCAACTGGAAACTTAGATAGTAAAAATAGTAAAGAAATTATAGAACTTCTAAAATATTCAGTTAAAAAATATAATCAAACTTTAGTTATTATAACCCACGACCTTAACATTGCAAAACAAGCCGATAGAATAATAACTATGGAAGATGGTCTTATAGTAAAAGATGAGGTGATAAGATCATGAAAAGTTATTTAGATGTTACCACTAAGTATTTGAAATTTCATTGGAAAAGAACACTCCTTACTATTCTTGGAGTTATAATGTCTGTAGCACTCTTATCTGGACTTGCAACAATATACTACAGCTATAAAGATTATACTATAGCCGAAGCTAAAAGAACCGATGGTAATTATGAGGTTTCTTTTAAAGATATAAATAAAGCTCAAATTGATACAATAAAAAACACTCCTGCTGTTTGTAATATTGGAATTTCTCAGAGTATTGGTAAAGGCAAACTACGTACTGAAGCTAAAAAAAATTCCAATAGAAGGGTTGATGTTCCATCTTTTAAATACCTAGATATAAAAGCACTAGACACTAATTCTCTAAATAATATATTTAAACCAACTTTAGTAGCTGGAAGATACCCCAAAAATAAAAATGAACTATTAGTCCAAAAAAGTTCTCTAAAATTCCTAGGGAAAAATATAACTATAAATAGCAAAGTAAAATTTCCCCTTGGAAAAATACAAGAACCTAAAGAAATTGAAGACTCCCCTAAAAATGATTCTCCTAATGAAAATATATTTATTTCACAAAACGAATGCGAATATACAATTGTAGGAATCATGAGAAATTGCTTTTTTAATCATTCTAATTCATTCTTTGATGGGATAACTGTTCTTGAAAACAAAGACTTATTTAATAAAGCTTCTAATAATAATGCCTTTACCGTTTATGCGTCCATTTTATCAAAGAAAAACAAATGTGAAATAGGTGCTGCCATCGCAAATTCTATAGGTATTAAAGTTGATTTAGCTACTTTACCACGTTATTCTCTAAATACTAAACTATACTTCAATGACCCATTACTAAGATTATATAATCAAGGTAGCTATTCTAATATAGACAGTAGATTAAATTTAACCATATTATTTATGACATTTATAATAATTATCTGTACCATTGCAATAATATATAATTCAATTAATATTTCTGTTCTTGAGAGAATATCTGAATTTGGAATTTTACGTTCAATTGGAGCAACTCCAGCTCAAATTAGAAAAATGGTATTTAAAGAATCTTTTATAATAAGTATTATTGGAATTCCCCTAGGAATTATATCTGGAGTTATTGCAACAAAAATAGTTTTATATATAGCAGGTTCTCTCTTAATGAAAAATGGATTTGACCCATTTGAAGTATTTATATACCCTGGAGTAATTATAATAAGCATAATTTTAGGATTAATTACTGTACTTTTATCTACCTTTGGTCCATCAATTACAGCCGGCAGAGTAAGTCCCCTTGAAGCCATCAAAAATTCTAAAAACTATAAAGTAGGAAAGATTAAAAGAGTTCCAAAAGGCAGACTATCAAAATTACTATTTAAAGTAGAAGGTCAACTCGCATACAGAAATATAACCAGAAACAAAAAAAGATTTATTGTAACTGTATTCTCCCTTGTAATTAGCATAATAATGTTTATAAGCTTTAACTCTTTTGCAGATTATATGAAACTACAAGATGAGCCTACTACACTAATATATCATGACGCGTGCTATTCATCTAACGATTTAATATCTAAAGCTGAATATAATAATATTTTAAAACAAAGGGGTATTGAAAAAATTTATAATACCTATGAAACATGTATAGATATAGCTATTCCTAATGAAAAATATAACGATAATCTTGAATCAGGTATAAATTTTGAATCATGCAAAATTAAAAATATCAATATGGTATCTGGTAAACTTATAGGGTATGACAAAGAAAGTTTAAAACTATGTAGAAATCACATTTTATCTGGAAATTATAATGACAATGATTTGAACAACATGGGTGTATTTTTAATTGATAGAAATTTTAATACTGAAAGTGATGAAGGCAAACTTCCAGTAAGCCTTACTAAATATAAAGTAGGCGACATCATAAAATTTCCAAAATTAGAAAAATATTATGATAACAATGACAATTGTCTAACAAATGCTATTAATTCCAATAACTTCTATGAACTTAAAATCCTTGGAATTTTAAAACAAAATCCATTATCTAATGATACAATGCAACGTGGTATACACCTTATAACTTCATCAAAAACATATGAAAAAATAATGGGGCTTTCAGACAATTTATATGAACAAAATTTATACATTAAATTTGCTCCAAATGCTAACAGAGATGCTCTAAAAACTTATTTTGATAAAAAGATAAATGATGAATGTGAAAGCTATACGGATTATTTAGAAATTATAGAGAAAAACCGAAAACAAGCCTTCCAAATAAGCATATTTGTATACGGATTTATCTCGGTAATAAGTCTTATTGGTGCAATAAATATTATAAATACTATAAGTACAAGTCTTTTAATACGCCGACGTGAATTTGCAGTTTTAAAATCCATAGGCATGAGTCAGAATCAATTAAAGAAAATGGTTCTACTTGAAGGCGCTTTTCACGGTATAGCTGCATCCTTCTTTGGAAGCATACTTGGTAGTATGTGTAGTTTAATACTTAATAGACCAAATTACCCATCAATAGGAGATATGTATTGGTCTACTCCTTGGAGGGCAATATTAATCTCCACCATAGGTACAATTATGATATCTTTAATTTCATCATTATTTCCTCTAAGAAAAATTAGTAAAGATAGCATAATTGAAAATATTCGAGTAGAAGAATAACTTATAAAACTTTGAAAGGAACAAGCATATATTATGTTACTTGTTCCTTTTATTATATATTACTCAACTATAGTAACCTTTTTCATTTTTTTCTTCTCTCTAAAAAGTGAAACCCCATTATAAAGTAAATCTTCCTTTTCAACTATATTCTCTTCATTTGCTAAAACCGCATCTTCATTATGACATATATCAAATTTTAAAAATTGCATATTAACTATAGCTTTTCCTGATGTTGCTGACAAGAGTTGTAATTTATAATTCATTGACGTTGCAACAGGTACTTCAGCTTTTATTATCATTTTATCTTCACTGATTTCAGGTTCTTTAAACTCGCCTCCCATTTTCAAAATATCTGTCATAACTTTTCCACCAGTTTCTTTATCCACAATAATTTTGTACTTATATACAGGCTCTAAAAGTATAACTTTATTTTTTTGTAATGCCTGATAAACAGCTCTTATTGTAGCTATTCTAAAATCCCCTCCATGAGTATGTTCAAGATGATACTTACCATTTATAAGTTTTATCTTTATATCAGTAACTTTTCCACCAATTAAAGGCCCATGTAACATTGCCTCAAATGCTGCTTTTTCTATATTATTTTGATATTGATACGGAAGAACATCTCCATTTATTTCTGATATGAATTCTACTCCCTTCCCCCTATAATTGGGTTCAATTGCAACTTCAACCTCTGCATAATGTTTTTTAGGTTCAAAATGGCAAAACCCTTTACTTACTTCTTCTACTGTTTCTATGTAATTAACTTTAGGTTCTAAAAATTCAACTTCTATATTAAATCGTTCTTTTATCACTTCTTTTAAAACTTCCATATGTATTGAACCTTTAATACTTATACTTAATTCTTTATTTTCAGAGTTCCATTGTAGATGTAATGTTGGATCCTCTTCATTTAAGATTTGCAATGCCTTTAAAAGTTCTTGTAATTTCTCCTCATATTTAGGAATAACTCTAGATATTAATGCAGATTCATTTATTGTATGTGAATTGTTTATATCTTTACTATTTCCCAGGACATCATTTGCTTTAACATTTTTAAGTCCACAAACAACTCCTATTTCTCCTGATGTTAAACATTCAACATTTATATACTTTTCTCCATTATATTTTCTTATTTGAGTTATCTTCTCTTCTTCTCCAAAACTATTATAAATACTATCTCTTATCTTAATCACTCCATTAATTACCTTTATATAACAAAGCTTACCTATAGATTCATCAAATTTAACTTTATATATTATTCCTGAAAACTCCTTGTCATTATTCCCACTATGATAAGGTAATAACTGTACAACAGAATCTAGTAATTTTTCAATACCAATTCCCTTTATTGCTGAACCTAACAACACAGGAAATGTATCACATTGTTTCACTAAATTTTGTACCTTACTTATAAAAATATTTCTTGTAATTTCTTCTCCTTCTAAATACTTTTCTAATATTTCCTCATCCTTTTCTGCTAGTTTTTCTAATAACATAATCTTTTCTTGTGAATCTTTGCTAAACTCATTTTCATCTATTAAATCTATAATATCCTCAAAATCTTTCTCTATTTTTTCTGTCTTATGTATAGGAAAATAATCTTTAGTTAAATTTTTTTCTATATCTTTATAAATCCTATCTATACTTGCACCAATTCTATCTAATTTATTTATAAATATTAATGTTGGTATATTGTTTTTTCTTAAAAGATTCCAAATAGTCTCTGTATGTGCTTGCACTCCCTCAACTGCTGAAATTATTAATATAGCTCCATCAAGTACTTTTAATGATCTTTCGAGTTCTGACGAAAAATCTATATGTCCTGGAGTATCAATTAAATTTATATTAGCTTCTTTCCACTGAAAACTCGTCTGTTCTGAAAATATAGTAATTCCTCTTTGTCTTTCTATACTGTTATAATCCATTTTTGAAGAACCCTTATCTACACTACCAAGCTCTCTGATTATACCTGCTAAATACATAATTTGCTCCGTAGTTGTTGTTTTTCCCCCATCTACATGTGCTACAATTCCTATATTTTTTACATTTTTCATATTTTAAAAATTCCCCCTAAATTATAAGCCAGACCCTATACTAGAGTCTGGCTTACATTAGTTTTTTATTTCACTGTAAATTCCATTTTAATAGGAGCTACTAATTTAACTACTTTTCCGTCTTTTATAACAGATTGAATTCCTTTAATAAATAAAATATATTTTTTTCCACTTTCATAATTATTCTTTGATTTAACCTCAACTGCTTTATTCTTTTTATCATAACTAACTTCTACATCTACTTTATTATTCTTATCATCTAATACATAAACATTTGATATATTTACTGTAAGCTCATCTAATTCTTTAGAAAAATTAACTTTAAAACTCTTATCTACAGATACATTTTCCTTCTTTTCCATAGTCATAGTCAAGTCTTTTTTATTATCCATGTCTAAAACATTCTTTATAGACATAAATTCTTTTTGATTTTCTTTTATTTTAGCATCTCCACCAACTACACATAGATAATCTTGTTTTAATACAGCATCTACAACTTTTGCAAAATTTCTTATATCTTCCGCTGTTGTTGATAGAATTTCTTCTCTTTGTTTTTGCATGTCTGCTTGAGTAGTACCAGTTATATACATATTGTCTCCTATAATTCCTTCTGCAATCGGTCCAAGCATACTATTTAATTGATTCATGGCGTTATCTACTTTTCCAATAGTTCCTATTATATAATTTGTCATCTCTTTTTCATCTGCATTGAATTTAGAAAGATATTCTGGAACTTTATCAAATGTATCTATAGTTTCCTTTAAATTAGGATCTCTATATGATGAAAATATTAAATTCCCATTATCTGCTGAAACACCTGCTCCATATGCTCCACCTTTTATTCTTATATCGTTCCATAAGTAACCACTTCCCAATACATTTGCAAGTACCTGAAGTTTTCCACTATCTTTATAACCAGCATTTTTTATATTTCCACCCTTAACTACATATTGAACTTTTGAAGGTGTTATTATTCCTTCATTTACTTTAGAATCATCAAATTTATACTTATGACTTTGAAGATTTTCATTCTTTAATTCTTTAGAGAACTTCTTAAAATTATCAATAAAATTATTATAATCCTTTTCTTCACCAGTATAACTTGCAATCATATCTTGTTTATTAAATATAATATCTCTAACAGTTTCTAAGTTTTTCAATATTTCATCACTTTTACTATCAAAATTTTTATCTAAATCACATATAAATTTATAAAATCCTTCACCTTGATAATTATTATATTTACCAGCCTTAGATATATATGATAATATTTTTTCATTAGCCATTTGAGCTCCACTTGTCATAAGTTGAGCTTCTAAATTCATTTTTGTATTATTTATAATCTCTTTTAAACGTTTTTTATCATTTAATTTACTCTTAAATATCATTTCTTTTAAAATTTGAAAGTTTTTATCTAATTTATTATTTAAAGATACTATACTAACTTTAGTCTTAGGAAAATAATTATTACTATCCTTTGCATCATCAAATGCATTATTAACTACCTGAATACCACCTGAATTAGCCATAATATAATTTAATAATTGTTCCTTAGTATAATTTTTAGTATCAACCTTTGCTAAAGTTAATTCCAATAATCCTATATATCCTAACTTCTCTTGTGGAACTTTTGATGTATCAAAATATAAAGATATATAATTTACTCCATTTGTGAAAATAGGATGCTGAAGAATTTTAATTCCATCTTCATTTTTTTCTATTGTTTTATATTCTCTAGCTTTTTTGTCTATGTCATCACGAGTAAGAGTAGGTAATTTTTCTAATTGTTCTTTTGTATTTGGTGTACCTTGCCACTCTTTAAGCTCCTTAGTTTGTTTTACTAATTCATTAATTTCATCTTTAGATAAAGATTTTTTAATAGAAGCTAGTTTTTCTTTTAATTGGGCCTCTCTTCTTTCTTGGAGACCTTTTGAAGGATTTAAAACTACTAAAGATGAATGCTTATTATCTAAAAGATACTTTTGAACCATTTTCTCTAGTTCTCCATCCTTTATTATCTTCTCTATATTATCCATATCAATATCTAAATATAATGTAGGATCTCCATCATACAACCAACTTGTCATTATTAGCATATTGTACATAAGAGGATTATTTCCATTTCCCATACGTTTAGAAAGTTTAAACTGATTAACTAATGAATCTAATAATTTTTTATCAAATCCATTTTTAACTATATCTTTAAGTGTTTTGTCTATAACCTGTTGAAATTTTTCTTTCTGATTTTGATTTACATTTGATGCAATAATACTGAATGTTGATTGCGCATAATTAGGATTAAATTGAGATTTTATATTTTCACCTAATCCATTTTCTTGCATAGCTTTACAAATTGGTGCTGCTGGTGTTCCTGTAAGCAACATGTTTAATAATGAAAATTTCATTGTTATATCTTTATTCCGTGACTTATCTATTACATAATTTGAACTTAAATAAGTTTTATTCTTGGTAGATGCATCCTTTGGAACTGAGTATTCTGCAACACTAACTTTGCTTTCATTAAATGACTTTTGTATTGAAATACTGCTATCAACTTCTACCTTTTGAAAGTTATTTAAGTATTTTTCTCCTATAAAATTTAAAGTTTTTTCTATATTTAAATTTCCTGATAAATAGAAATAGCTATTAGAAGGAGTATAGTATTTTTTGTATGTATCAACAAACTCCTTATAACTTAAATCTGGAATTTTATCCGGACTACCACCAGATTCATTTTTATATATAGTATCAGGGAAAAGTGATTTAGATATAGCATTTACTAGTACTCTAGATGGGTCTGAATATACACCCTTCATCTCATTATAAACAATACCATTATACTTTAATTCACTATCTTTGGATTCAAGTTCATATCTCCATCCCTCTTCTTTAAAAATCCTTTCATCATTTATCATATTGGGATAAAAAACAGCATCTAAATAAACACTCATTAAATTATTAAAATCTTTATCATTTTTACTTGATACAGGATACATAGTCATATCTGCTGCCGTCATAGCATTTAAGAAAGTATTTAATGATTGCTTACTCATTTGTATAAAAGGATCTTTTACAGGATAATTTTTAGATCCTTGAAGCACCGAATGTTCTATAATATGATTTACACCAGTACTATCTTTAGTTGGTGTTCTAAAATTAACACAAATCATCTTATCTTCATTTTTATTATCTAAAAATATAAGTTTTGCACCTGTTTTAGTATGTTTATATTCATAAGAATTACAATTCAAAGCTTTTATATATTTTTTTGTTACAAGTTCAAATCCACCTAATGATTTATTTTCTTTAACTGAATTCACTAATTTTGAACTTGGCTCTACAGCACTAACTAATACTGGTTTTTGAAACGCTAGTGTTTGACACGTCATAATGGATACCAAAGCCAATACTATTTTAGCTTTTAATCTTCTATGCATCTATATTCCACCCCTTCTTAATTTGATTCTTATTTTTAATTATATATTATCCTTTAGTGATTTAAAATAACATTTTTGGTTTATAATTACCATGTAAGATATTAATTTTTGGATATTGTTGACAAACTACTTCAATTTTGTGTAAAATAATATAATGTATAACAATTTATAATTTGAAAGAATTTATAGGTGACTATTATGAATGAAAAAAAATCAAAATTTAAAATAATCAAGTTTCTATTACTAGAGTTTGTGTTTTGTTGTATTTTTACTCCTATTATTGCCTTTCATGGTCCATTTAATAATGTAAAAGATACATTAGTTGGTATGTCTATGACTACAATGACTCATAAATGGATTGCTAAGTTATTTTTATCAGACTCTGAAATTCAAGATATCTTAAATGAAAATTGTGTTGAAACCTTATCCCAATCCAAAGAAGCACTTGATAATGTACATATAACTTCTAATGGCGAAAATAATATTAAACTATCTTCTCTAGAAGGATCTCGATTTAAAGTGTACTTATTAGAAATTAGTAACCCTAAAAAAGTACGAGTAGGATATGCCAAAAATTTAGGTAAAGTTGGTGAACCAACTAGTGAAATTGCAAAAGGATTTAATGCTATAGCTGCAATAAATGGTGGATCATTTAAAGATGAAACTTCAAATGGTACTAAATTTTCGGGAACAGGTGCTTATCCTCAAGGAGTACTTATGTCGGATGGTAAGGTTATTTGGAAAACTGTAAAACCTAATACCCCTATAGAAATTATTGGAATAAACTACGAAGGTAAACTTATTGTTGGAAAATATAATCTAAATGAGTTAAAGGCTTTAAACTGCAAGGAAGCTTTATGTTATGATCCATTTCTAGTTGTAAACGGAAAAAAAGCTAAAATAAAAGGTGACGGTGGTTATGGCATGGCACCTCGAACAGCCATTGGTCAAAAAAGAGATGGAACTATTTTATTCTTAGTTGCCGACGGTACCGTACTTAAAAGAGATGGACTTCGTATGGATGAACTTCAAGATATATTATACGAAAAAGGTGCATATACTGCTGCTAACTTAGATGGTGGTTCATCTGTAACCATGTATCACGATGGAGAAATTATAAACAATCCTTGTGATAGTGTTGGTGAGAGACCCGTGCCTTCAATATTTTATGTAGAACCTTAAAATGGAGATGTGTCTATGAAAAAACATGAAAAATCAAAAAAATCTTTTAAACATATAAAAAAAATTACTTTCTTTTTACTATTCGGTTTTATGCTTCAATTTGCCCTTTTATTCTTCCTTGATCAATTTGTACTTGGGAAACGTGATATTGCAGGAACCATGACCTTTAAAGAAATAACTAATACAAAAACTAACCTTAAAATACCAGACCCTATTGATTTACCAGAGTATATAGATAATATACAGCTTTCACATAATACTCATTATTTAAGTTATATTCAAAATGATGAACTAAAGGTATTAGATACTGTAACAAATTCCCAAAAAAACATTACCATGCCAATGAATGGATCTATTACTAACTGTACATGGATTCCTGGTAGTGATCGTCTATATATATCATTTAAAACTAATAAAAGTAATAATGCTAAATTTACCTTTTTCGTATACGATGCAAAAAAAGATAATTTAAATCAAGCAAAATATAAAGTTAGTGATAGTGGAGATAATCGTGAAGAAGATTGCAAAATTGTTTGTAATAAAAACTCTAAAATCAAGGATATTCAAGTTTCTAATTTAACAGGTATGTTTTTATTAAAGCTTCAAAATTCTTATTCTAGTAATTCTCTTTATACTTTTAATAGAATGAATTCTTTATCTCGACTTAAAATTAGCAGTAATAATATAGGCACTATTGCACTTATGCTTAATACTGATACGGTACTTTACGAAAAATTACCACAGCATGATATTTGTTGCTTATTTAGCAATAAAACTACAAAAAAACTAAACGTCACTGGAATAAAACATCCTACTCTTATATCTACAGATAAAGAAGGACTTATATATGTTGGTAGTTTAATAAATAAAAAATTAGATACTATTTTTTATAGAACCTTGGATGATACTTTATGGAAAAAATTCAAATTTCCTTATAGTGTTAATAAAAAAGATATATATATAATAAATAAAGATAAAATTTACATTAATAATTCATCTGAAAATACTTTAACCGAAATACACACTAATAATTCAATAAAATATAAAGGAACTTTAATAGGTGTATATGAGAATAGAATTGCTTCTTTAAATGATTCAAAACTTATAATAGATAAATTAAAATAACAATATAGCATTAACCTGTATTTTATTCTAAAATAAGGTGAATGCTATTTTTAATATATTAACTATTAATAAAGGGGCGATTTTATGTTTTCAAAAAAAGTATTAAACAATTTAAATAACTCTTCTTGGATAAGGCTTATGTTTGAAGAAGGAGCAAAACTTGAAAAAAAATATGGTAAAGATAAAGTATATGATTATAGCCTAGGAAATCCTTATGCAGAACCTCCAGTTGAAGTTTTAAATTCACTAAAAAATCATGTATCTGGTAATGAACAAGGATTACATAGATACATGAGTAACGCAGGTTATCCTGAAGTTAGAGAAAAAATAGCGAAAAAATTACAAAAAGATAGTAACGTTAAATTATCTACAGAACATATTGTTATGACAGTAGGTGCTGCTGGTGGACTTAATGTAGTTTTAAAATCAATATTAAATCCTGAAGAAGAAGTACTTTTATTCGCACCATATTTTGCAGAATATAACTTTTATATTGACAATCATGGTGGCAAATCTATTATCGTACCTCCTGACACCTCTACTTTTGAACCAGATTTAATATCCTTGGAAAAAAGTATTACACCTAAAACTAAAGCTATAATAATTAACAATCCTAATAATCCAACAGGTGTCATATATAACAAAAAAACTTTAGAAAATATTCAAGACATAATTTTTAAAAAAGAAAAAGAATTCGGAATAACTATATTTATTATATCTGATCAGCCTTATAGTGAAATAATTTATGATAATACAAAACTTCCAAATATACTTTCAATATTTAAAAATGCTATTATAGTTAATTCTTTTAGTAAATCTCTAGGTCTAGCAGGCGAAAGAATTGGTTACATTGCAGTAAGTAGCAAAATAGAAAATGTAAATACTCTTATAAATGCATTAAGTTTTTGTAATCGTACATTAGGGTTTGTTAATGCTCCAGCATTATTTCAAAAAGTTATAGCTGATTCGTTAGATGCTAAGGTAGATATTTCTGCATATGAAAAAAGAAGAAATTTTTTATATGCACATCTTACAAATCTTGGTTTTCAATGTGTAAAACCTCAAGGAGCATTTTATTTATTTCCTAAAGCTTTGATTGATGATGATGTTAAATTTATAAAAGAAGCTATGAAGTATAACTTGTTATTAGTTCCTGGAAGTGGTTTTGGTTGTCCTGGATATTTTAGAATTTCATATTGCGTTGAATTTAATATGATCAAAAATTCTATTACAGCATTTGAAAAATTAGCAAAAGAATTCATTAAATAGTTAAAATAAAAATCTTAAAATATTTTATATATTTTAAGATTTTTATTTTATTTGAATTTATTTACTGTTATATAATTCTAACTTTAAATCACATTAACTTTTACTTTTTTCTTTCTTATTGTTAAATATATCAAGAAGCATGATGTTAATACTATTCCCTTTATTATACTGCTAATACTAATACACCACCAAACCCCATTAAGTCCTAAATATTTTGATACTATTAAGGCTGCAGGTATTCTAAGTCCTGTAAATACTATTCCTACAATGGCAGGTGGAACTGTTTTTCCCATACCATTAAATGCTCCTGCTGTGGCAATCTCCATACACATGAAAAATTGAGATATTCCAAGTATTCTAAGATAATCTACTCCATAAGGTATGGTGCTTTGCTCTGGTATAAAAAAAGAAAATATAGGTTTAGCTCCAAAAATTAAAAGACAAGTTGCAAAAACTCCTATAGTTCCAACTATAATAACAGCAGCTTTATATCCATCAATAATTCTATCCCACTTTTTAGCTCCATAATTCTGTCCAACAAATGTACTTATAGCAGTCTGAAATCCTCCTGCTGTCATCCATGATATTGATTCAATCTGTGAACCTACTTTTTGAACAGCTATAGCAACATTTCCCCATACAGAAATTATTCTAGCAATTATCATAGAAAAAACACAAAACAAAGCATTTTGCATAGCAACTGGGAAACCAAACTTAAATATATTTTTCATATATTCAAAATCAAAATCTTTAAATGAAAATCCTCTAATTAGTATAGATTTTCTTACTGATAATATAAATAATACCGATACCACAATTTGTGAGAATACTGTAGCTATCGCTGCACCTCTAACCCCTAATGCTGGAAATGGACCTATACCAAATATAAGAACTGGATCTAAAATCATATTACTAGCAAGTCCTACTACATTGAATCTAAATGGAGTCTTACTATCTCCTGAACCATTATATATTCCTGTAAATACAGGATTTATAAAATAAAAATTTATTCCAATAGCTATTATAACTAAGTAATTAATAGCCATATTAATTACTTGTTCATTTCCTAAATTAAAAAAACCTATAAGTTGCCTTCTAAATATAATTAAAAAACTACCATATATTAATGCTAATAATATATTTAAAATTATAGTATTTTTTGCATACTTTTTAGCTGTTCTTATATCTTCTTTTCCTATTGACTGAGATACCCCTATCTCAGCTCCTGTTCTCGATATTAAAATTAATCCCATAGCAAACCATGTAAAAAATCCAGCAGTTCCAATAGCCGCTACAGCGCTACTTCCCATTCTTCCTATATAAATCATATCCGTCATATTATACGCCATCTGCACAAATGACGTACCCATTATAGGAATAGCTAACTTTATAAGTACAGGAAATATTTTTCCTTCAGTTAATTGATTTTTCATCTTGTCACCTACCTATTAAAATAATTAAAAAATATGCTTATAAAGATAAGCATATTTATTATATATTAGTAGAGACTAAATTTCTATTATTCTACGTATATTCCATTATATTTAAATTACTAATTTTTATTTAATTTATAATTAATTTTTATGTACTAAAATTTTTACTGTATATTATTTTTTTATTGTTTATCTATAGTGACGTCAAAAATCTCATCTGTAGGAACATCTATACCCTTATTTCCTCCAGCTGGTGTTAATTTAACTAAATGTTCTCCATTAGCATTCATTGCTTCTTCTAAATCTAAAGTACTTTCTCTAAATGATTTAGCATCAACCTTATAATTATCTACTAATTGATATCTTAATATAGCTCTATCTTTTTCAGAAGGATTATATGAAACATTAGTATTGCTTTCAAATAATGATTTTATTTCTCTATTATCTGTAAAATTCTTTGATGCAGTAGAATTTAATTCGGTACTTAATTTAGTATCTATCTTAGCCGAAGCATATTTAAAATCAAATCCTGCACTAGCATTTATCTCCGCACTAAATTTTAATCCGAAAGTTTGTCCAATTTCAATTTGTTCAGTTTTTGTAACTCCAACAGTATACTTTTTATTTAAAGTATGACTAGAACCTGCTGGTAAATCTATAAGATCTATAAGTCTCCAGCATGTTGTTCTTTTAACTTTATTATTAGGATTAAGTAACACTATTTTATACATAGTATCTCCTTTATAAAAATCTTTTTGTAAAATTTCTTTTTTCAACATTTCACGTGTATTACTAGTTGTTCGATTGTCTTTGTCAACAACATATCCATTATTTAAAATAAAATAATAATCTCCTGTATGTAATGATAATCCCTTTGCTAACAAGTACTGAAAAAATTTAGACATAGATTTTTCTGCATAATTAACATCACCATTTTTAGATTTATTAGCATCTAATTTTACATCTATATACATCCATGGATTTACAATAGATGTTTTTTGTGAAACCTTTATCTTTGGTTGAATCTTTTCATTTATTACAGCTGCTTTTACTGTTGGTAAAATAAGCTCTTTGTCAAAGGCTTTAACTTGTGATACTGGTCCACATAATAATATAGCAATTAATCCACATAAAAATAATTTTTTCACATTCGCTCACATCCTTTGTTTTAAATTTGTTAATATTTTTCACAAAACGTTTACATTTAAAATTATACCAGATTTTCTTCACCATTAAAAGTATTCTATAACATGTAAGTTTTACCATAAACAATTAAAGGACTAAAAGTCATATATTTTTAGTCCTTTATACAAATATTTTTTTATATTTTATCTAATGATACATCAAATATTTTTTCTACTGGAACATCGATTCCCTTTTCTCCTGAAGTTGCTTCTACTTTAACTATACTAATTCCGCCTTCATTCATTAAATCCTGTAATTTAGAAGTAGCATCTTTAAATGCCTTATCTTCTACTTTATAATTATCAACTAACTGATATCTTAATATAATTTTATCACCATAACGTGGATTATATGAAACAGTAGTACTACTTTCAAATGTTGACTTAATTTCACTTTTTCTTTTAAATATTTTGGATATAGTAGAATTCAATTCAGAATTTAACTTAGCTAATAGTTTTGTTGATGCAAATTTAAAATCAGCTCCAATACCTGCTTCTGCTTCCCCTATAAGCTTTATTCCTAATGCCTGAGCAATATCTACTTCTTTATCTTCACTAATACCTACAGTATATTTTTTAGTTAATGTATGGGTAGAACCTGCCGGAAGATCTATGGTATCTATAAGCTTCCAATAAGTTTTTCTTTCAACTGTGTTATCATGATAAAGGAATACTAACTTAAATAAAGTATCTCCTCTATAAAAATCTTTGTATAAAAGTTGTTTTTTTGCTACTTCTGTTACTTTTTTATCCTTATAATTCTTTTTATTAATTACAAATCCATTGTTTAACACGATATAAAAATCTCCATCTTTTAATGAAAGCCTGCTTTCATCAAAAAATCCAATGGCTCTTTTTAATGCCAATTCTGCATAGTTGTATTTACTTTGTTTTGATTTAGTTTCATCTAATTTTATGTCCACATACATCCATGGATTTGTAGAAGAAACTTCTTTATCAATAATTATTTCGGATTTTATTTTTCCGTCTACCACTGCAATGTCATGCGTCGGTATAATTAAATCTTTATCATACGCTCTTACTGACGCTGGATAAGAACAAAATAAAAACACTGATATCATAAATAAAATTGCTTTTTTCTTCATATTAACCTCATCCCCTCTTTTAATACTCCCTTAACCTTTTGTTCAATATTTATTTACAAACGCATTATATCAACCCGCTAATACATTGTATAGTAATTTATTAAGGGAATTTAGGTATTATATTACTATACACACTCTCAATAACTATTTATTATTTATATATCGAGTAGGAGCTAAATAATTATTTTATTTAGCGTCCTCTCACACCACCGTACGTACCGTTCGGTATACGGGGGTTCATTAAGAATTATGTATTAGCTGATATCTTTTAGATATACTTCTGTAACCAAGATTTTCAATATATTTGTTGTTTAAGATTGTATCAAGAATTGGGCTTTGGGATATTCTCCAATAGCCTTTTCTTGTATTTGCATACTCCCATGCTTTATAGGTCGGAAGACCTAGTTTTATGAGGTTTCGTCCTCTAGTTTTAACCTTTTTCCATTGTTTCCAAATACAACTCCTTAACCTTCTTCTTATCCAACTATCTATTTTTGTATTTTAGCGTTAGCTTTCGCTATTCCAAAGTAATTAATCCATCCAATCGTTAATTGGTTAATCATATAAACTCTATATTCCATACTTATACCTTTATTACGGTTTGTTAATTTTCTTATTTTATTTGTGAATCTTTTATATGACTTTTCATGTATTCTTATATTGGCTCCGCCTTTTGCAAAATAGAATGAAAATCCAAGAAATTTTCTTCTCGTCACAAAATCTACTGCACTTTTATTTTCATTAACTTTAAGTTTTAATAAACCTTCAAGTATTTTTCTTATACTTGCCATAACTCTTAATCCTGCCTTTTTACTTTTGACATAAATGTTGCAGTCATCTGCAAATCGGCAAAATCTATGACCTCTTTTCTCAAGTTCTTTATCTACTTCATCAAGCATAATATTAGCAAGTATTGGCCTTAATGGACCACCTTGCGGTGTACCTTTATCTGATTTTACCTTCAATCCATTTATCATTATTCCAGATTTAAGATAATTTCTAATTAGTTTAAGTACCCTTTTGTCCTTTATTCTTCTTGAAAGTCTTTCCATTAATATATCATGGTTAACTTTATCAAAGAATTTTTCTAAGTCTATATCAACAACCCCTTTATGCCCCTCATTGATATATTGTCTTGATTTTAATATAGCTTGTTTAGCACTTTTATTTGGTCTAAATCCATAGCTATTATCCGAAAAGGTAGGGTCATAAATTTTATTAAGTTCTTGAGCTAATGCCTGTTGTATTAATCTATCAAGTACAGTAGGTATTCCAAGCAATCTAATTCCACCGTCAGGTTTTGGTATTTCCACTCTCCTAACTGGTGAAGGTTTATACCTTCCTTCTAATAACTTTTGCTTAATTGTTAGCCAATTTTTGATAATAAACCCTCGAAGTTCATCGACTCTCATACCATCAATACCATGACTTCCTCTATTGGCAACTACTCTTTTCATAGCTTTTAGCATATTTTCTCTAGCTAAAACCTTTTCAAGTAGATTATTAGCATCATCTACTACATTGTTTTCTCTTTCTCCCTTTGCTAACGCCAAATTATTACTCTGCGCCCCTCGTTTACCTTGAAGTTCCACTTCTACTTCCACAAGGCGATCTCTATATTGAGTTGTCTGCTTTCTTTGTAATTTATTTGAATTATTCAAAGTTGAAAACCTCCTAATGTTCAGTCCTTCCCGCACTACGTGCACATAGTGTAGTACTATGACCTCTGCTGACTTCTGATAGTTCAGTTACATATCACTATGTAGGTTATCATGTAGGAAGTTCATCCTTTAATGATATATCTATCAGACCTCCCCAGGTAAGAACGCAATCTTTCATTCCATATATCTGCCACATATACTGCAATAACTTTCGGGTGATACGGACTTTGTTTTGTTATGCAAACTCATCCAGCTATAGCCAGCCTCTTATGTGATTCGTATTCCTCAGACCGGAATTTTGCCATCCGACTTCCTTCAGATTCCACCTCACGATGGACACCCTTGTCATTGGCTAACGCCTATATCACCTTCGGCGTTCAGGACTTTCACCTTATAGATTGCGCCCATGCTGGGCGCACATAAAAAGACTAGATGCACTTTAATAAATGCACTAGTCTAATTTTTAATATAATTGTAATTGTTATTTTTTATTATTAATGTCCTACTAATCCACACTCTTTTAATTTACTTACTAATTTTTCATTCATGTTATGCAATCTTTCTTTTAGTTGAACGCTTAAAAGCAATGCTATAACAAGATATACGCATAAAATAACTATATCTTTTAGAAGTACACTCCTTAAAATTCCTCCTACTGTTTCTCTCATTCCTCCAATAGCATAAGTGAAAGGTAAAAGAGGATTTAATCTTTGGAAAAATGGTGGTGTTACTTGCACTGGGAATGTACCACCTGATGCTGATATTTGAAGAACTAGCAGTATTACACCAAAGGCCTTTCCTACATTTCCAAATATAGATACTAGAGAGTATATTATTATAGAAAATACTATACTTATAAATATCGACATCAGTACAAATGCCACTTTATTTACAACATAGGTTTTCAAAAGGAATATATCTCCTAAGCTAACAATTAGTGCTTGGCATATTGCTATTGTCATAAAAGTTAGATATCGCCCAAAATATATATCTGATATATTTAGCTTTACTCCTTCCATTTCTTCTACATGAACTGAAAGAAGCGAAACTAAAAGTAATGCTCCTACCCATAAAGATAATGTAGTAAAAAATGGAGACATGCCTGAACCATAATTAGGGATTGGGAATATCTTATTTTCTTTTATATCTATAGGATTAGATATAAAATTACTTTCACTTACTGCATCATTTTTCATTAATGATATTATTTCATTTAATTGCCCATCTTCATCAAGCTTTCTAAGTTTACCTGATACTTCATGAATTGATTTTTCTATAGGTGGTAGTTTTTCTTTAAGTAATTTTATTATTTCACTAGCCTTCTCTGCTCCAATTTCACCTTTATCTAATAAGCCTGTTAATTGAGGTAAACTTGCATTTGCATTATTTAATATTCCGACAGTATTATCTGCTACAGTCGTCAAATCATTAATAATACTATTTATAGCTGGTAATATTTCAGAATCAAATCTTCCTACAATATTGCCTAAAAGTGGTGTAACATCAGAAGCTTTATCACTAAGTTTATTTAACAAATCTATAGATGGTTGCTCTCCTCTATCTATAGCGGCTATTACATTGTTTAGTGTAGATATTTTATCATTTAACTTATTCTTTATAGAAATAAGCTCTCCCTTAATTCTATTTATTATTCTATTGCTATTATCCTTATCTATATAGTTTAATAAATCAAATACGCTATTTACATTGTCTTCTACATTTACGTACTTTTCTCTAGCTTTAATAAATAATTCTCTAGCCCTAGTTGCACTTTGTGATACAATATTTGCTCCTTCTCTTGTTAAAACTTCTGCCGCATTACTTAGGTCTTTTGCAAGTATCAAATCTTCCTTTATATAAGGAGCTGTTTTTTGTAATCCATCCTTAGCCTTAGATAAAAATACTGCTCCTGTGCTTGCAATACCTTTTGCCTTAACTACAGTATCTTGAATTAGTGGAATATCTTTTTTTACTTTTCCCAAAAACTGATCTACAGTAATAGCTCCTTTTTGTAATTGATCTATTCCTGCATTTATTTCAGGAATTTTATCATCTACGTAAAGTATCATGTTAGTTAATTCTTTAAGTTTAGGCTTGCTCTTGTCAAGCTCTATACCTAACTTATTAACAATTTCCAAAACTTTACCATTTACTGTTTTTATAAAAGTTTTTGCTACTTCACTTTGTACAGTGGTTACTCCTTTATCAGTAATCTTAGGTGCTATAGCATTAATCTTTTCATTTACTGAATAAATTAGGCTAGGCTTTACCTGTTTATCTCTGACTATAGATAAAAGCTTATCTGAAAAATCCTCTGGTATAACTACACTTGCATAGTATTTACCTGTATCAACACCTGATCTTGCTTCTTTTTCGTCAACAAATTTCCATCCTATCTTATCATTGCTTTCAAGTTCCTTTACTATATCTCTTCCAGCATCTACTCTAATATTTTTAAAGTTCGCACCGTTGTCCTTATTTACTACAGCCACTGCTATACCCTTAGTATTAGAATACGGATCCCATGAAGATTTGATATTGAACCAAGCATACAGTGATGGTAAAATCATAAGGCCTGTTATTATCACTAAAGCAACCCAATTTGTAACTACCTTGTTTATATCTCTCTTATAAATCTTAAATGCATTCTTCATAAATTTTACCCTCTCCTGATTGTTCTGTATAAATTACTATTATAAATAACTCGTACCACAAATTACAAGATGTATTTTTTTTATTATAAGTATTTAAATTCCATATTGTTATCATATTGCTTACATATGTCTATGAATACTAAATTTTCATAATTTCATAACACTTTTGTAAAAGTATATTTACATTTTAAAATTAAACAATATAAAATTTATATAAATACCATTATTATGACTTCCTTTATATAAATATAATACACAATGTATATGTAGTATAACTCTAATATATAAATTCTATTACTTTTAATAAATGATGTAAAACAGTAAAAATAATTGTTTCAACTTCAAAACATATTTTATTTACTATAATATTAAATAAAATATAGTTACAATAAAAACTATGATACAATCGAGTAGGAGCTAAATAATTATTTTTATTTAGCGTCCTCTCCCACCACCGTACGTACCGTTCGGTATACGGCGGTTCATTAAGAATTATGTATTAGCTGATATCTTTTAGATATACTTTTGTAACCAAGATTTTCAATATATTTGTTGTTTAAGATTGTATCAAGAATTGGGCTTTTGGATATTCTCCAATAGCCTTTTCTTGTATTTGCATATTCCCATGCTTTATAGGTCGGAAGACCTAGTTTTATGAGGTTTCGTCCTCTAGTTTTAACCTTTTTCCATTGTTTCCAAATACAACTCCTTAACCTTCTTCTTATCCAACTATCTATTTTTTGTATTTTAGCGTTAGCTTTCGCTATTCCAAAGTAATTAATCCATCCAATCGTTAATTGGTTAATCATATAAACTCTATATTCCATACTTATACCTTTATTACGGTTTGTTAATTTTCTTATTTTATTTGTGAATCTTTTATATGACTTTTCATGTATTCTTATATTGGCTCCGCCTTTTGCAAAATAGAATGAAAATCCAAGAAATTTTCTTCTCGTCACAAAATCTACTGCACTTTTATTTTCATTAACTTTAAGTTTTAATAAACCTTCAAGTATTTTTCTTATACTTGCCATAACTCTTAATCCTGCCTTTTTACTTTTGACATAAATGTTGCAGTCATCTGCAAATCGGCAAAATCTATGACCTCTTTTCTCAAGTTCTTTATCTACTTCATCAAGCATAATATTAGCAAGTATTGGGCTTAATGGACCACCTTGCGGTGTACCTTTATCTGATTTTACCTTCAATCCATTTATCATTATTCCAGATTTAAGATAATTTCTAATTAGTTTAAGTACCCTTTTGTCCTTTATTCTTCTTGAAAGTCTTTCCATTAATATATCATGGTTAACTTTATCAAAGAATTTTTCTAAGTCTATATCAACAACCCATTTATGCCTCTCATTGATATATTGTCTTGATTTTAATATAGCTTGTTTAGCACTTTTATTTGGTCTAAATCCATAGCTATTATCCGAAAAGGTAGGGTCATAAATTTTATTAAGTTCTTGAGCTAATGCCTGTTGTATTAATCTATCAAGTACAGTAGGTATTCCAAGCAATCTAATTCCACCGTCAGGTTTTGGTATTTCCACTCTCCTAACTGGTGAAGGTTTATACCTTCCTTCTAATAACTTTTGCTTAATTGTTAGCCAATTTTTGATAATAAACCCTCGAAGTTCATCGACTCTCATACCATCAATACCATGACTTCCTCTATTGGCAACTACTCTTTTCATAGCTTTTAGCATATTTTCTCTAGCTAAAACCTTTTCAAGTAGATTATTAGTATCATCTACTACATTGTTTTCTCTTTCTCCCTTTGCTAACGCCAAATTATTACTCTGCGCCCCTCGTTTACCTTGAAGTTCCACTTCTACTTCCACAAGGCGACCTCTATATTGAGTTGTCTGCTTTCTTTGTAATTTATTTGAATTATTCAAAGTTGAAAACCTCCTAATGTTCAGTCCTTCCCGCACTACGTGCACATAGTGTGGTACTATGACCTCTGCTGACTTCTGATAGTTCAGTTACATATCACTATGTAGGTTATCATGTAGGAAGTTCATCCTTTAATGATATATCTATCAGACCTCCCCAGGTAAGAACGCAATCTTTCATTCCATATATCTGCCACATATACTGCAATAACTTTCGGGTGATACGGACTTTGTTTTGTTATGCAAACTCATCCAGCTATAGCCAGCCTCTTATGTGATTCGTATTCCTCAGACCGGAATTTTGCCATCCGACTTCCTTCAGATTCCACCTCACGATGGACACCCTTGTCATTGGCTAACGCCTATATCACCTTCGGCGTTCAGGACTTTCACCTTATAGATTGCGCCCATGCTGGGCGCACATAAAAAAGTAATAGATATAACTTTGTATATCCATTACTTTTTTATTACGATAGCATATTTTCTCTTATATATAATCCTTAAAATAATCTAAATTGTTTCTATAGTATAATTACACTTAAATATTTTTTCACTTTCTAATTTCTCTATACCTATTTTTTCTTGTAATTTATTATTTGAGTCTACAAAATCAGGAATACCATACCATGCTTCAATGCAAAGGAAAGGTGCTTTAGGGCTCCAAAAAGTGAGGTATGGAAAATGTTTAAAGGTTACTTTTAAATTTTCCTTTGCATTACTATCCATGATAAATAAATGATTAGATTTAATACCTTTAAACACTAGGGTATCTTGATTAAATAAATCATAATTTAACGGTAATATTTTTTTATTTTTTAATATTGAACTTGTATTATGTTCTAAAAGACCACTTTGCATATTTATAATATATGTATTTAAATTTTCTTCTTTTTCAAATTCAATATATCTATTTCCATCTTCCATATTGCAATTAAAAGCAGGATGTGCTCCTATAGAAAAATACATTTCTTTATTATCTTTATTTCTTACTTCATAAACAACATTTAATTTATTTTCTTCCAAAGTATATATAACATATAACTCAAATTTAAATGGATACTTTTTTAAGATATCTTCATTATACTTTAATATATATACTAGTTTGTCTCGTTTTTTTTCGACTAATTCAAAATCTAAATCTCTAGCAAATCCATGTTTACTCAAAGTATACGTACTTCCATTATATTGATATTCATTATTTTTTAAAAATCCTATTATTGGGAAAAGTATAGGCGCATGCTTATTCCAATACTTTTCATCTGCTTGCCATATATATTCTTTATTACTTTTTAATGATTTTACACTACAAAGTTCTGCTCCATGAGTTTTTACGGCTACACTTAAAAATTCATTATTTATAATATTTATCATTTTTTTCACCTTTCATAAGTATATGTAGAGAAAATTAACTTTAATGTAGGAGTTAATTTTCTCTTAGTGGGATGATAATATTGTATATTTTAGAATAATTTTTCTATTGAAATGCTATCCATTATATCATTAATTTTTTCTTCATTAATTACACCTGTTTCTTTTTCTAATGTATTAGATACTCCACAGGCATTTGCAAGTTTTAAAGTTTTTATAAGTTCATAATTTCTTGAGATTCCAGTAGCAAATCCAGCTACTGTACTATCCCCTGAACCAACCGCATTAACTGCTGTTATTTTAGGAACTTTAACTTTGTAAATATCATTTTTTGATACAAATAACATTCCTTTTGACCCTAATGATACGGCTACATTTTTAGCTCCCAAACTCATCAATTCTCTAGAAGCATTTATAATATCATCTATAGTTTCTATTTTCTTTTTAGTTATTGTTTCAAGTTCTTCTCTATTAGGTTTTATAAGATATGGCTTAGCTTTTATACCTTCAACAAGTGTTTCCCCACTAGCATCAAAAATAAATTTTACACTTTTTTCATTAGCTAACATTATTAATTCATTATAAAAATCTTTTTTTATACCTTTAGGAATACTTCCTGATGCAACAATTAAATCTACCTTATCCAATAATTTTTTAAATTCTGTTTTGAAGCTAATAATTTCTTCTTCACCTATAGTGGGTCCTTTTTCTAATACTTCAACTTGATTTTCATCTTTTGCTATTAAACTTAGACAAGTTCTAGTTTCCTCCTCTATCCAAGTAAACTGATTATTTATATCTAATTCATTTAATTTATTTTCAATGAACTTTCCAGAAAATCCACCTAAAAATCCTAAACATATAGCTTTTTCTTTTAATTGATTAGCTACACGAGCTACATTTAGTCCTTTTCCACCAGCTGTAAAAGAATAATCTTCACATCTATGAACAAAATCAGAACTAAAATTATCTATCATATATCTTCTATCAACAGACGGATTTAAAGTAATAATTCCTATCATCTATCTCACCTACGCTCTATTAAAGCTATTACACATGCGTATTTTATCCTCTACAACTTTTTTCATAGCTGCTTTTGCTGGCATGAAGTATTTTCTTGGATCATTGGCCTCTGGATGCTCTTTAAAATATTCTTTCATAGCATTTGAAAATGGTATTTTTAGCTCTGTAGCTATATTTACTTTGCATATACCAAGTTCAATGCACTTTTTAACACTTTCAGCTGGAACTCCACTTGCACCATGTAAAACTAATGGTATATCAACAACTTCTCTAATTGCTTTTAGTCTTTCATAATCTAATTTTGGTTCAGACTTATAAACACCATGTGCAGTTCCAATTGCTACTGCTAAAGTATCTATTCCTGTTCTTTCTGCAAAATCTTTTGCCATGTTAGGATCTGTTAATTGAGACTTTCCATCTTCTACAATTAAGTCGTCTTCTTGTCCTACTAAATTTCCAAGTTCAGCTTCTACTGATACATCAAACTTATGAGCATATTTCACTACTTCTTGTACCTTTTTTATATTTTCTTCATAAGGCAAATCTGAAGCATCTATCATAACTGATTTACACCCTAAATCTATAGCTTCTTTTATCATATTAAAATCTTTATGGTGATCTAAATGGAATGCTATTGGCACCTCTGAATTATTTGCAGCTGTAGCTATAATACTTAATAAATAATCTTTCTTTGCAAAATTAATTGTTCCAGGTGTAGCTGCTAAGATAACTGGTGATTTCATTTCATTAGCAGTTTCAACAACAACTTGTATAGTTTCTAGGTTGTGTATATTGAACGCTGGTATTGCATATTTTCCTTTTTGTGCATCTAAAATCATTTGCTTAGTTGATACAATAAACATATAGATTCATCCCCCTAATTTTTACTTAGTCTATATTTTTAAATATGATTTTCCCATTAACTATTGTCATTTTTACATTATAATTTTTATCTAATGCTACTAAATTAGCTTTTTTACCTACTTTAATACTTCCTATATCATCATACATTCCTAATGCTTTTGCTGGAGTACGTGTAGCCATTTGAAGTGCTTTATTAAATTGAATACTTGTAGCATTCATAATATTTTTTACTCCATTAATAAGCTTTAATGTACTTCCTGCTAAAGAGCCAGAATCAGTCCTTGCGATTCCATTACGAACTGTTACTTCAAGTTCACCTAACATATATTTGCCATCAGATAAACCTCCTGCTCTCATACAATCACTAATAAGACAAATTCCATCAAGTCCTTTTACTTTGTATAATATCTCCATAATAACTGGATTTACATGAATTGTGTCTGCAATTAACTCTCCAACAACATCTTGATGCTTCATTATTGCTCCTACAACTCCTGGTTCTCTATGATGAATTCCTCTCATCCCATTAAAAGTATGAACTCCAATTGAAGCTCCAGCTTCAATTGCATCCATTGTTTCTTCATAAGTAGCATTAGTATGTCCTATCGAAACCCTTACACTTTGCCTTCTTAAAAATTCAATACTTTCTTTAGCTCCTTTTTTCTCTGGAGCCATTGTTACGACTTTTATTGTATTTTTTGAAACTTTTAAAATATTTTTTAATTCATCTATACTTAACTCTCTCATTAATTCTATTGGATGAGCTCCATTATGTTCTTCAGTTAAATATGGTCCTTCTAAATATGTTCCTAAAATTTCAGCACCTTCTACTCCCTTTTTCATAACATCTGCTACATTTTCAACAGCATTTTCTATCTTGTCCATAGGTGCTGTTATTGTAGTAGGAAGAAAAGACGTTACTCCATTTTTAGCTAAATATTTAGATACTTCATTGATAGCTTCATATGACGCATCCATTGTATCGAATCCCATTGCTCCATGAGAATGTATATCTATAAGTCCAGGTATTAGAGTATAATCCCTTAAATCTATACTAGATTTACATTTAATATCATCTTGTATCTCTTTAATTAATCCATCTTCTATTAATATACAAGAATTTTTCTTTATCTCATTTTCTAAAAATATTTCCTTACATTTGAGCACATATCCCATTTATAACACCTTCATACACTTTTTGTTTAAGCTATTTCTATTTATAATCATGAATAATTACACCTTTAACAACCCTATTTACTTCACCTGTTGGACATGGATTATCTGGTCCAATTCCAAGTTCCATAGAATTTATAAATGCATACATTTGAGCATTTAGTAAATAATCAAAAACTAAGAAACTATCATCTAAATACTCTTGTTCTTCTTTATTTATATTTATGAAGTAATCACAATTATTCTTAATTGTTTCATCATCATAATCCGACATTGCAAGTACTTTATGGTTTCCATTTTGAGAATGTAGTTCTTTTAATAAGTCATATTCATATGCTCTTGCATAAGTATCATTTGAAAAAAATATTATTATAAGTGTTTCATCATTGATAATTGATTTTGGACCATGTCTGAATCCAAGTGGTGTATCATATAAAGTAGCAATTTTTCCAGCTGTAAGTTCTAAAACCTTTAGTGCTGATTCCTTTGCGAGTCCAAATGAATTTGCAGCTCCAAGATAGACAGTTCTCTTGAACTTTTCCCTAACTATATTTTTCATTAAATCTACATTATCACTTAAAACTTTTTTTCCTTGTTTACTTATAATTTCAATTTGTTTTCCTATAACATCTAATTCATCAATATTAAAAACTAACAAGCAAGAAAGTAGCATAGTACTAAAACTTCCTGTCATGGCAAATCCTTTATCATTAGATTGCTCCGGCATTAATAATAAGAAATTCTCATCATTTCTTTTTGCATGTAATGCAAGTTTGCCTTCTGGATTACATGTAATAACTAAATGATATATATCATCTACAAGTTTTTCTGCAAGTGTTACAGCTGCTGTACTTTCTGGACTATTTCCTGAACGTGCACATGAAATCAATAAAGTAGGTTGATCCTTTTTAAAATAATATTGTGGATGTGAAACTATATCTGTAGTAGCTATAGCTTCAATTTTTACATCCTCCTTTGAATCTAAATAACTAACTACACTATTTCCTACAAACGCTGAGCTACCTGCTCCTGTAATAACTACTTTCGCATTTGGTTTCTTTACAAAATTATCTATGAAATCCTTTAACTTTTCTTTCTGACTTGAAATAATTTCATAAGTTTTCTTCCATAGTTTAGGTTGATTACAAATCTCTTTAGCTGTTATATAACCATTTCTTTCTTTTAAATACTCCTCGTTATAACCTAATAAATTATTCACTTATTATACCCCCTGTTTGACTCTTAATGTTGTTGTGTTGTCATTACCAGTTATATTAAAAAAAATTAATTTTATTTTTTTATCTACTTTTAGTTATTTTTCTAGTACTACTCGGTATTCAAATCTATCTCCTCTTGCAATACCTACAGTGTATTCAATAATAGTACTTTGTTCAAATGTATATCTTTCAATCATCATACTTGGAATTTTTGCATCAGCTTTTAGCAACTTTGCTTCATGATTTCTCATATGGACTGGTCTGAACGTTTCCTCTGCCTTTGTAAAATGAACATTATATTTTTTCTTAAAAACATCATACATAGAATTATATTCTAGTTGTTCCTTTGTAAGCTCTGGAAATCTTTTTAAAGGAAGATACGTTGTTTCATACATCATAGGATTTTCATCAGCAAGTCTTAACCTTACTATTTTGTATACCTCATCATTAATACTACATTTTAACTTTTCAACAAGATTTTCAGTAGCTTTTATAATATCAAAATCTATAACATTAGACTTTGGTACCTTTCCTATTTTCTTCATTTCCTCAGTAAAACTATAAAATTTAAGCAAATCTTGTTTTACTGCTTGTGAAGAAACGAAAGTACCTTTCCCATGTTCTCTATAAACATATCCATTATTTTCGAGTTCCTGCAAGGTTTGTCTTACTGTTGAACGACTAATATCATATTTTTCACATAATTCCCTTTCTGAAGGAAGCTTATCATGCTCTTGTAAAACTCCAAGTTCAATTTTCTCAAGTATTATATTCATTAGCTGATAATACAATGGTACACAGCTTTTTTTATTTATTCCCAACATCTTCCCCCAACTTTCTTGTTATCTTGTAATGTTGTACATACCACTTAATTCATATTTTACCATATAACTCTTTTTTGTCAAGAATATTTTCCAACTTTTAGAACATATTTTACTTTTATTTGAATTTATGTTACTATACTGTCAAGATTCCTTTTTATTTGAAAATAATAAAATATATTTTTTATTTTTACTTTATCACCTCAACTCTTAATTGTCTACGTACTACCACTTCATTTTGTAGACAAGGAGTGATCCCTTTGATTAAAGATAAAGAAAAGAAAGTTTTTAATTTTAAAAAAGATGAATTAATCCTTAGAGATCTTTTAGCAACAGATAGGACAATTCTTGCTAACGAAAGAACTTTTTTATCCTATTTGAGAACATTTTTAAGCCTACTTATTGCTGGATGTACTTTAATTAAAATCCCTAAAAGTATGCTTCTTCATGTTACAGGATATATATTAATTGTTATAGGAACTGTTATAGGTATCCATGGCATAAAAACATTTATTAAAATAGATCGTAATTTAAAAAATATAAAATACATATCTGATGAATACGAAATAAAATAATAAGATAAGGTGTTGAGAATACTATGAAATCATTATCTATGCTAATAAAACCCGCATCTAGTAATTGTAACTTAAAATGTACATACTGCTTTTATTATGATATATGCACTCATAGAACTGTTAAATCTTTCGGAATGATGAAAGTTTCTTTATTAGAAACTATAGTAAAAAAAGCCTTTAATGAAGCTGAGGTTAGTTGTACCTTTGCATTTCAGGGAGGAGAACCAACACTTGTTGGAATTAAATTTTTTAAATCTCTAATTACATTCGTTAAAAAATATAATAAAAATAATATAAACGTATTTTACGCTATTCAAACAAATGGAACTACTATTAACGAAGATTGGGCTAAATTTTTTAAAGAACATAATTTTCTTGTTGGGGTTTCCTTAGATGGCACAAAAGAAATTCATGACCAATATAGATTAGATGATTGTGGTAAGGGCTCATTTAATAAAATCATCACTAATATAAACCTACTAAATAAATATAATGTTCAATATAATATACTTAGTGTCGTCCATAAAAATACTTCAAGACATATATCTAAAATATATAAATTTTTTAAGAAACAAGATTTTAGATATCTACAATTTATACCTTGTCTTGATCCGATAAATGATTCTCGTGGAAATTATCCTTATTCTCTTAATGCTAAAGATTATGAGATATTTTTAAATAAATTATTTGATTTATGGTTTGATGATTTTATAAAAGGTAGATTTATAAGTATACGATATTTTGATGATCTTTTATCAATTCTTTTGGGTAATAATCCTGGTTCTTGTTGTATGAATGGATTTTGCTCTTGCGAATTTATAATAGAAGCTGATGGTAGTGTATACCCTTGTGATTTTTATGTACTCGATAAATATAAACTAGGCCTTATTGAAGAAAATAGCTTTACGGAACTATTTAATTCTAAAATAACTGAAGATTTTATAAAATCTTCTTGTAATCATAGTTCAGAATGTAATAACTGTAAATGGTATCCTCTTTGTAGAAGTGGATGTCGAAGAAATAAAGAACCCAATTTTCCAAATAACATTAATGACAATATATTTTGCTCTTCATTTAAAGGATTCTTTGAAAAAAATATAGACAGACTAACTTACGCTGCAAAACTAATAATGAAAAATAACTCTAAATTATAATTTATATATAAATAAAAATGCTACTGACAAATTTATCAGTAGCATTTTTGTGGTGCTTATCCTTATGCTTTTCAAATCTTCTTAAGATTTTCTACTATTTCATCTGTAATTTCATTTCCTGCTAATTTATATGCATAAAGAGCAGATCCAACAACAGGAGTTAAAAGAGGACGCCTTATGTCACAATTAAAATCTTTTAATTTTTGTTTTAGGGGAATTAAAACACTGTCTCCTGCCTTGAAAACACCACCACTATATGAAATTACTATGGTATTGTTATACTCTAATTTACCTATAACAGCTTTTATCATTAAATAAAATTCATTTGCTGCTTCTTTATAAATATCAAGTGCTTTTTTATCTCCAAGTTCAGCAGCCCTTGCAACTAATAAAGCTAATTTTGCAATTTTAGTTCTAGCAAGTTTATAATCTTCATGTATAAGAGAAATCAAATCAAAGTCTCTTTTTAAATTTAATTCTTCTTTAAACACATTATAAATTTGTCCCTTTTCTAATCTACCATCTGCTTCTTTTGTGAATATCTCAATTCCTTTTTTAGCTATCCAATAAGCAGATCCTTCATCTCCACAGAAATAACCCCACCCACCGGATCTAGCTGATTCGTTTTTCTCATTCACTCCATAAGCTATACTACCAGTTCCTGCTACAAGGTTAATTCCTTCTCTACAAGCAAGACTACCTGCCCATCCAGCTACAACATCATTTCCTACAGTAAATTTATTTTGATTAAAAATCCCCTTAAGAATTTCTTCTATATCCATATCATCCTTATCTACTTCGCCATATCCTGGGATACCTAGAAATGTATATTCTATATCTGTATTATTTATATTAACCATATTGCAAATTTCTTCAATACCCTGCTGTATGATATTTTTAAATCCATCGAATCCTACTTGCATATGATGGCATGTACTCTTTTCTATTTCCCCTAGTATCTTACCTTCCTCATTAATTAAAACGAATGCAGTTTTTGTACCGCCTCCATCAATCCCCAAATAATACATATTTCCTCCTTGTGTTAAAAAGTTTTATACTATTTTTTGTACTCAATATTACTAATCATTTTTTAATTTTCCATCACAACTAAATATGAAGTCAGAATCATATCTTTGAAAAACTGCTTCATCTTTTCCCCAAAGTCCTGCAAATCCTGCTTGCCCTCCACCAAACACTGGAAGCTTTGCTCCATCTATTTCAGGATTAACATATTGTATAAACCATTTTTTAAGTTTATATCTTAATTCTTTTACAATATCTTGTTTTTCTTCATTATCTATAAGATTAACTTTTTCATCTGGATCATTAACTAAGTCATATAATTCATGAGGACCAGCCGGATATCTATGAACATACTTCCATTCTTTTGTTCTTATCATTCTAGCAGGGCCATATTCATCATATATAACTATTTCATTATCATCCCTTTCAAGCTTTTCACCTTTTAATAACTTTACAAAACTTTTGCCCGGTAATTTTATTTCTTGATCAACTTCATCTTTTATACCTAAGTACTCTAATAATGTAGGTCTTAAATCATAATGACTAAGCAAATCAGTTGACACTTGTGGCTTAATTTCACCTAGTTTAGTAATAAAACATGGTATCTTTACAGAAGTATCAAACATATTTACTGGGCTTGTTCCATTGCCTTTCCCAAATATTCCATGATGACCCATATTCATTCCATTATCACTTGTAAATATAATTAATGTATCTTCTAATATGTTCATATCTCTAAGTTTATCTATTACTCTTTTTATATTATTATCTACCGAAGTCAATGCAGCAAAATATCCTCTTAACACTTCTCTTCTTTCATCTTCAGTTTTAGGAAATATATAATCTATACTCCAATCGTTTTTTCCTTCTTTAGGACAAGAATTAAATTCACAATTCTTATATAAATCTAATAATTCCTTTGGATGATTTTCAGGACTCCATGGAGCATGAGGTGCTGTATAATTTAAACTTAAATAAAATGGATTTTCACTATTTCTTTGTTTTTCTATAAAATCTAATCCATAGTCAGTCATAACATCTGTTACATATCTTTCTTCATGTATAAGTTTTCCATCTTTATACATTGGAGCTCCATAGTAAGGGCCACCCCCCTTTTGATGAGAATACCAATATTTAAATCCATTTTGTGGTTTATCTGCAGCTCCTAAATGCCATTTACCACTCATAGCACACTCATAACCATTCTTAGCTAAAATCTCTACAAATGTTGATTGTCCTTTTAAATATTCTTCAGTAGTATGTCCATTGTTCCATTCATCAAGCCAATCATGAATTCCATGTTGAGAAGGTATACGACCTGTATAAATAGATGCTCTGGCGGGGGAACATACTGGCGATACACAAAAGAAATTTTCAAATCTTATACCATTATTCGCAAGACTATCTAAAGTAGGCGTTATAGCATCATCATTACCATAACAACCCATTGACCAATATCCTTGATCATCTGTAATTATAGAAATTATGTTTGTTTTTTTACTCATAACTTCAAATCACTACCTTTCTTCAAATTTCATCCTAAGATTACTTTTTATCTTTATTCGCAACTGTACTTAACATATTTTTTACATCTTGAAATCCCTTTACTCCAACAATAAAAACAGTGATGGTATACCATATTACTGCTGAAGCTGTTACCATTGTCCAAAATGCTACCATTTACATTGCCTCCTTAGGAGATGTATTTTTATTACTATTAATTTTATTATTTTTCAATGTTGAACCAACAATCATTCCAATCCAAGCAAATATAAAAGATGCTATTCCTGCCATGAATGGTCCTACTGCTTCAGCTAAATGTGCAGTTGATGGTAATTGTTGCATTATTAAAAATGCTATAGGTGTAATTGCTCCACATATTATTGCTCCAAAGCCACCCCAGCTATTAGCTTTTTTCCAATAACAAGCTGCTATGAGAAGAGTAGATACACTTGCACCATATATTTTTCCTGTTAAACTCATATATACCCATAAATCTGATTTTAATGGATACCATAAACCGTAAAATAATAGGAATATGCCTATAGCTGCTACAAGTAACCTATTAACTAACACTGCTTTCTTTTCTTCCCAAGAATTTTTATGAATTATTACTAATATATCATTATAAATTACACTAGCCCAACTTAACATATATGATGAATCAGTAGACATGTCTGCTGCAAGCATAGCTGCTATTAATATACCAATTAATCCTGTTGGAAGTACTGTTGCAAGCATTTTAGGCATTGCATATAAGGGATTACCTCCTATTTGACTAGGTGTTAAAACAGCAATTGCTGCAATACCCCAAACTACAGGTATTATAGAACGTGCTACATAGAAAAAACTTGTTTTAGTATATATCTTTTGGGCAACTTTATAATTTTTAGCTGCAAGTACACGAGATATTACTGTTTGCCAAGTTAATACTGTGGATGCTACAGATAATAATGTATACAATACATATTGCCATCCCAGTCCCTCAGTAACAAATGGATTAAATGCACCTAATCCATTTTTAGCAAAAGCAGCGTTTATTATGTTTCCCCACCCTACTTTATACACAATAGTTATAGTTACTAATATTAATCCTACACTCATCAATACAAATTGCATAAAGTCTGTTACTATTACTGATAACATTCCTCCCATAACTGTATAAATTGCAACTATTAACAATAACGCAGTCATAGTTAATTCTAAATATTTAGGATTTAATCCAATTGTACAAACTAAAAATTCTCCTGCTGTTCTTAAAAACACTCCCATATTTAAAAGTCCACCTAGTACGATTACTACTCCTGTAGCCCATCTCACTCTAGGACCAAATTTTTTTTCAAAAAATTCAGGAACTGTAATAACTCCTGCTCTTCTTAATGGTTTTATACAAAATCCTGTCTTCCCTACAATAAACATTACAATTGCAAATAAAACACCAACTGTAGCTCCTGCAAATCCATATTTAGTTCCTAGTTGAGATGCAGACATACATGTTACTATTCCAAATTCTGTAGCTGCTAACGATGCCATTCCTGCATATAAATCAACTTCTCTTCCTGCTACCAAGTAGTCATCAACATTATTTACATATTTACGAATAAGTAATCCTACAATTAATGTGATTATGATGTAACTTCCAACAATAGAACCATCTAGCATCCACGAAAAATTCGTCGGCATAATTTTTACCTCCCATTTTTAAAATAAATTTTTAAAATTCCAAATACATTTTTTGTTTTCTACTCCTTTCTTGAAAATTAAAATTTATGTTTTAAATATTAGTAAACCTTTACACCTTATAAGCATGATGTTCTTATCACAATTAACGTAATTATGTAATAACACTAATAATTAATTGTATATTTTATTTGCAATTATAATGACGTCATTACCAGTTAATTTTAAAAATATAGCTTTAATCGTAATGATGTCATTACCACTAAAGCCATTAACTGTTTATTCAATTATAATCTTTAAATCTATAATAGTGCATTTTAAATTGAATAATTTTACAGTTAAATAGATAAATACTATTTTATGCTATTTTTAAATTTTCAAAAATTTTTTCTATAGGTTGGCCGTTTAAGGCTGCTGAATAAATAAAAATAATTTGAGCTTTTTTAAAATTATTTTTAGCTAATTTTAACCCTGTATTGAATTGTAAAGTTTTGCTTGAGTATAACTTACAATAAGTATAGGTTATAAACATTATAGTAAGATATCGAAGGATACTTCTTTCACTTCTTACTTGATAACTATCTAAACCTAAATAATTTTTGCAATCTCTGAAGAATGGTTCAATAACCCACCTGTCGGTGTATTTAAATAGAATATCTAAAGGTTTTAATACTAGGTCTGTGGATATAAATGCTTTTAAAGAACCTTCTTTTTGAAAGGATTCTTTGGGATAACTTAAAATTATTGAAACATTTTTCATATCATTTAAGTGTCCAATATAGTTATAAATATAGTAATGCTTACCTTTAACTTTGACGAGGTCAAAGGAATCTTTATTTAAACTAGTAGCAAATTTATGTAATTTTATTCCTAATCTTTCATGACCTTTAGGATATATAACTCTATTAGTTTTAAGTGCACCAATATAAGCGTAGCCTGCTAACGCAGAAGCTTTAAAAATAGCTTTACAACTATACCAACTATCACATAAAATATACCCTTTATTAACAGGTTTAGGCATTGATTTAATTAATTTAGTAGCTATATCTATCTTACTCATATTACTCTTATCGTAGATTTCTATTGAGTAAGGTAAAACTAAACCATCACAAGAAAGTAAGGCAACCACTAATTGATGACCATATACTGTTTTCCTTTTTAAATGTGAATTGTGAAAATAACATTTTTCTATAGGATTTATTGCCTTTGACGAGGGCTTTGTTTTTTCAGAAATAGTATCATCAATTATTAAATAAATTGGTTTTTGTGATTTCTCGGATTTATTCCAAATAAGCTCTATAACCTTAGATTTCAAAGCATTTATTAATAAATTTTCATCCCAATTGCTTTTAGATAAAAATCTTGTAATACTAGTTCTATGCCTTTTAGAAGCAAGCTCCGCTATGTCAGATACTTTACCATTAAATCCTTTTAAAATCATAGCAGTCATAGTACCTTCTAAATGCTCTAATTGAGGTTTAGTTAGATATAAATCAAAATTTAATTGTTTAAAAAATTTGTATAGTGATAATTCATTTGATATAATTAAGTTCTGAAACATTTATGCATAACTCCTTGTTATTGTTATTGTGTGAGAACTTAATTATAACAGTATTTTGTATAAATGTTTTTTTGTTTTATTTAACTGTAAAATTATTCAATCATTTTTGCACTATTATAGTTTAAATATATATTATAACTATTTTTTCCATATGTCAAATATTTTAATATTACTTATTTATAAAACATCAACTTATAATTTTTGTCTAATACCCCTATGTATAAGGAAGATGTTCTTATCACCTTCCTAAGTTACTATATTTAATTATGCAAGACTTACTCTAGGCATCCAAAGTGGAACCTTATCCATTTCAGCCCACATAAACTCTAGTAACATTTTTGATTTTAATTCAGCATATTCTGGATCATTCCAAAGATTATTAAACTCTTTAGGATCCTTTTCTAAATCATATAGTTCTCCGTGTTCCCTGTCATAATATACTGTTATTTTATATCTTTTATTTACTAATGTTCTTAGGTTTACAGTAGTTTCTGTATGTTGATTTTCACATGTTACATAAGTTCTTAATGATTCTTTTTCTCCGTTCCATACACTACTTTCATCTTTACCAGCCATAGTTCTTGGAACTTCTATTCCTACTTTACTTAAAAGTGTAGGCGTTAAATCTACAAGTGATTGAAGTGAATCATTAACTTTATTTGCTGGTACAACTCCTGGTTCTCTTACTATAAACGGAATTTTTATCATATCTTCATAATGGAATGGTCCTTTTGCAATTAATCCATGTTGTCCAAAGAAATGACCATGATCGCTTGTAAATACAACTATAGTATCCTCAGCCATTCCAAGTTCCTCTAATTTATCTAATATCTTTCCTATATAGTGATCCATCATACTAACCATACCATAATAAATGGCAATATCTTTCTTTAATTCTTCTTTATCTTGAAGATGTGAATGGCATCCATGTAACCAATTTTTATCTTGTGGCTCATAATACTCTGAAAAATCAGGGTCTTTTTCTTGGGTCTTTTTCAATATTGGTGATGTAGTTGTATGTTCTCCATTAAGATAATGAGGTAATGTTATATCATCTGAACTATACATAGAAGCCCAAGGTTCAGGTACAAAATATGGTGGATGCGGATCGAAGAAACTAGACCATAAGAAGAAGTTTTCATTGTTATCCTTATATTGTTCTAATAATAAATTTGTTCTTTCTGCAATCCAATTATCATAATGGAATTTTTCTGGTATATCCCATAATCTCTTTGCATTCGGATTTAAGTTTCCTATTGGTGGTTGGAAATAATCTTTCCAATTCTTAAGACCATTGTCTTCCATCCAAATAGCATAATGTTGTCCAACTAAAAACTCAACTGTATGATTTCTTGTTAACTCTATATGTTCAAATCCATAAAATTTTTCATCAAACTTTCTCCAAAAATCTAAATCATGAAGAATTGGCATAGCCTCTAAAGATGGATATTTCTCGTTTTGAAGATTGTGTTGAAAGTGAGCTTTTCCAACTAATGCAGTTCTATAATCATTATCTTGTAAAATATCACCTATAGTTAAAGTATTCTCTGGCATTTTAGTTCCTAATGACCAACCTCCATGCTGACTTGGATAAAGTCCTGTTATCATAGTACATCTAGTTGGTGTACAAGTAGGATTGGGACAATAAGCTCTAGAAAATGTTGTTCCTTCCTTTACTAATCTATCTAAATTTGGAGTTTTTATTTCTTTATTAAATGCTCCTATGGTATTCCAATGTTGTTGATCACTAGTAATTAAAAGTATATTTTTCTTTTTCATATTCTCACCTCATATTATTATGTCATAAATTTTTATCTGACTAACTTTTAAGCTATTTCTGAAACTTCATTAACTTTAGCTTTAATACATTTTTTAACAAATGCATTATGGCATACTAACGTAATAGGTAAAACTATCATCCAATAAACCAACGAATACATTCCGAACTTTCCATTAGGTGTTTTTGTTGCTATTCCTATTGGTGATAAAACACCATACATATATATTAATGCGAAAGCTAGTAATAATCCTGCTAACATTGAATACTTCCAATAATGCAAATCTACATTTGACTTGTTCACCTTATTTGGAACATATGGAGTTGTTCTTTTGAATTTTAATGATAGTACTAACATTAAAACAACATCAAATACAAATAATGCACCCATTATATGAGTAAAGTTTACGTTAACTTTAAATACCCAAACTAAAGAATAATATAAAATTATATGAAGATAAACTGTTATTCTTGCAGCTTTTCCTGAAACAGTTTTATTTAAAAATCCTATACATACAAGAGCTACTATTGGAATATTGAAGAATCCAGCAAACCTTCTTAGTATTAGGAATATTCCATCTGATCCATATTGAAGTAATGGAGCTATAAACATAGATATTAATGCTATTATTGTACTTACAATCTTAGCCATTTTAATCATTTCATCATCTGTTGCATTAGGCTTTATTTTAGGCTTGTATATATCTACACAGAATAATGTAGCAGCACTATTTACAAATGAATTGAAAGTACTTAGTATGGCTCCTAAAATAGTAGCTGTGAAAAATCCTAAAAGGCATTTTGGTAGAACTTTAGCAACTAAAGCTGGATAAGCAAAATCTGCTTTTGCAAGACTATCACCAAATACAATATAAGAAATAGTTCCTGGTAAGTTTAATATTACTGGTAATAACAGTAACATAACCCCTGCCATTAATATTCCTTTTTGTCCAGCTGCTAAATTTTTAGCTGCCAATGATCTTTGCACTATAGCTTGGTTTGTACTCCAATAAAAGAAATTTACAATAAGTATTCCTGTAAAAATTGTAGTCCATGGAGTTGATGAACTTGCAGAACCAATGGCATTAAGTTTTTCTGGATGCTCAGTTAAAATTATATTCAAGCCATGCATTACATTTCCTTTTCCTATAAACAAAAGACCAAAAACAGGTATGAATAATCCACCTATAAATAATCCAATACCATTCAAAGTATCAGACACTGCTACTGCTTTTAACCCTCCAAATATGGCATATATTCCTCCAATAATTCCTGTAATCCAAACAACTAACCATAAAGAAGCTGAAAAACTTAAATGAAACATTTCAGAAACATTAAATATTTTTGTAAAAGCTATTGCACCTGAATATAATGACCCTGGAATCATAACAAATGTATATCCTATTAAAAATAATATGGACATTAATCTTCTTGTTTTTTCATCATATCTTTCTTGAAAAAATTCTGGTATTGTTGTAAATCCACCTTTAAGATATTTAGGTAATAGATACACTGCTAAAACTATTAATGGTATTATAGATACTACAGTCCAAGCCATAATAGAAAAGTTTGAAGCATAAGAATCTCCATTAACGCCTACCAATTGTTCTGTAGACAAACTTGTAAGAACCATAGAACTTGCAATTACAGTTGCCGACAATCCTCTTCCAGCTAAAAAGTACCCTTTTGCTGTACTATCACTACCTTTCGTTTTAATGTAAGAAATAATTGCAACTATAATAGTAAATGATAAAAAAGATCCAATAGTTAAAAACATGATATATTCTCCTCTCTCCATCATAAATTTAAACTTAACTATCATACAACTTGTACGTACAAGTTGTATTAAAAAAATAATTATATTTCTTAATATTTAATTTAAAGTGTTTTAAAACGTTTACTTACGACTTGTACGTACAAGTTAGCTTAAAAAAATATAACACTCAAAAACTTTGTGTTGCTTATAAATTACTTTATTTTATAATAAATGTCAATTTATATTATTTATTACCATAACAGAATTTTATTGGTTTTTATGTGTTTTTTAAGTATTTTCTTTCATTTATAATAAAATACTCTTTTTTCAAATTTTTCTACTGGTTTTATTTTCTTATATTAACCCATATGTTCATAAATGCTATAATATAACTGTTATATGTTGACTTTACTTAACTTTTATAGGAGGACTTATTTTAATCATGTTAGATAAAAACAGTAATACACCTTTATATATTCAATTATATACTATGTTTAAGGAAAAAATAGAATGCGGAGATGTGCAAGATGGTTGGAAACTACCCTCAGAAAATGAATTGTGTGAAAAATATAAAATTAGCAGATCTACAATCCGTCAAACTTTAAGTGAACTTGAAAAATTCGGATTTATATATAAAGCAAAAGGCAAAGGTAGTTTTGTATCTGTAAGACCATTTCCACAAGATTTAAATAGCCTGTATAATTTCTCTGATGAAATTAAAAAACATGGTAAGAAACCAAAATATCAATTAATTAACTTAGATTTAATAGTTCCAGATAAAACTATATCTACTATTATGAATCTAACTTATACTGACAAAGTCTACAAAATACAAATTATAAGAAAAATCGAAGATGAACCTATACTTTTTGAAACAACTTATTTACCTGCTAAAAGATTCAAAAATTTTGAAAATGTAAATTTAAATGAAAGATCTTTATATGATGTCCTAAGATATGACTACAATGTAACTTTTTCTAATGCTAAACAAACTTTTTACCCTATTCTTGCTAGTAATAAGGTAAAAGAATACTTAGATGCTAGTAAACAAAAACCTCTGGCTTGTATGAATGTTGAAAGAATTAGCTATGAAAAAAAATATATTATAGAATACACTGTTTCTTTAGTAAAAGGAGAAAAATTTAGATATACAATTAATTTAACAAACTAATTTAATAATTAAATTATATAACATTAATTATTTTAAACTTCTGTATTTTTATATTTTACAATTAATTCTTGTGCTAAATCATCTGAATTAAATCTTATAATTTTATCATAATCATTTGAAATATCATCTATAATAGAAGATTTTTTAACCATAGTTATTGCCTCTTTTTCAGAATACCTAAATTTTTGAACTAGAGAATTAACAATATATTTACTATATTCATTTTTTTCATCTATAGACAATACCATAATATACGCTCCTTTTGTTTATATACTTTAACTTCTTTATATTACTATAATAGTGCATTTTAAATTGAATAATTTTACAGTTAAATAGATAAATACTATTTTATGCTATTTTTAAATTTTCAAAAATTTTTTCTATAGGTTGGCCGTTTAAGGCTGCTGAATAAATAAAAATAATTTGAGCTTTTTTAAAATTATTTTTAGCTAATTTTAACCCTGTATTGAATTGTAAAGTTTTGCTTGAGTATAACTTACAATAAGTATAGGTTATAAACATTATAGTAAGATATCGAAGGATACTTCTTTCACTTCTTACTTGATAACTATCTAAACCTAAATAATTTTTGCAATCTCTGAAGAATGGTTCAATAACCCACCTGTCGGTGTATTTAAATAGAATATCTAAAGGTTTTAATACTAGGTCTGTGGATATAAATGCTTTTAAAGAACCTTCTTTTTGAAAGGATTCTTTGGGATAACTTAAAATTATTGAAACATTTTTCATATCATTTAAGTGTCCAATATAGTTATAAATATAGTAATGCTTACCTTTAACTTTGACGAGGTCAAAGGAATCTTTATTTAAACTAGTAGCAAATTTATGTAATTTTATTCCTAATCTTTCATGACCTTTAGGATATATAACTCTATTAGTTTTAAGTGCACCAATATAAGCGTAGCCTGCTAACGCAGAAGCTTTAAAAATAGCTTTACAACTATACCAACTATCACATAAAATATACCCTTTATTAACAGGTTTAGGCATTGATTTAATTAATTTAGTAGCTATATCTATCTTACTCATATTACTCTTATCGTAGATTTCTATTGAGTAAGGTAAAACTAAACCATCACAAGAAAGTAAGGCAACCACTAATTGATGACCATATACTGTTTTCCTTTTTAAATGTGAATTGTGAAAATAACATTTTTCTATAGGATTTATTGCCTTTGACGAGGGCTTTGTTTTTTCAGAAATAGTATCATCAATTATTAAATAAATTGGTTTTTGTGATTTCTCGGATTTATTCCAAATAAGCTCTATAACCTTAGATTTCAAAGCATTTATTAATAAATTTTCATCCCAATTGCTTTTAGATAAAAATCTTGTAATACTAGTTCTATGCCTTTTAGAAGCAAGCTCCGCTATGTCAGATACTTTACCATTAAATCCTTTTAAAATCATAGCAGTCATAGTACCTTCTAAATGCTCTAATTGAGGTTTAGTTAGATATAAATCAAAATTTAATTGTTTAAAAAATTTGTATAGTGATAATTCATTTGATATAATTAAGTTCTGAAACATTTATGCATAACTCCTTGTTATTGTTATTGTGTGAGAACTTAATTATAACAGTATTTTGTATAAATGTTTTTTTGTTTTATTTAACTGTAAAATTATTCAATCATTTTTGCACTATTATAGATATTATATTTTATATACACAATTTACTAATTACAATAAACTTATATTTATATGTATACGTTAAACTATTAAAAAAACTCCTTTTTAAAACCTTTACACCGTATATTTCTTTGTTTTTACAAAATTCTGAAAACTTGCATTAGTGACTTATTAATTTAATACAAATTTCTTATTTTATATTATATAATATAATTATTGTTTTAGTTTGTATATTATCAAAAAATAAATTCTAGTTGAACTTAGGAGGATTTTTATGCGTAATAATAGCTTTGCACCATTATTAGCTGGTGTTTTTATATTGGTTGTTATGTTTGGATTTGGTTACTTTCATTCCAGAAAAAAATAATATTGAATTTCTACAATATGGAGGGATTTTTATGTTCATAGATATTATGAAAAAATATAGAGATAAGACTACATACGATTTAAGTTGTTCTGAAACAATGATTTATGCAGCTAATGAAGCATACAATTTAAATTTAGATGAAAAAACTTTAAAAGCTTTAGCACCTTTTAGTGGTGGAATGTGGACAGAAACTACATGTGGCGCTATCTCTGGAGCTTTAGCTGTTCTTGGAATATTATTTACAAATGAAAGAGCACATAAAAGTGACCATTTAAAAGAATTGGTTATTGAATTTCAAAATAAATTCAATGCAAAATTAACAAGCTCTAAATGTAATGAACTTAAACCTTTGTATAGAACTGAAGAACATGGTTGTAACTCTATAATTTTTATGGCTGGTGAAATTTTGGATGAAATTATTTCAAGAGAAAAATTAAAGTGCTGATACTAAAAATTATCAGCACTTTTTTATTTATTAAGATTCTATTTCTCTAATTCTAGATTTCGTACCCTTAATATTATATACGTTTTCCCTATATTTTTGATTTTTCAATTTATCATTTATTTTTTGTGATTCAAATTTTATTGCAGGTATCTCACTATTTCTCAATTCTTTTCTAAAAGCAATCATTGTAATTAACATAATAATTCCAAATGGTAATGCCATTAATATAGATGCATTTTGTACCATTTGTAATCCACCAGCAAACAATAACACTATAGTTAATGCTGATTGAATTATTCCCAAAATTATTTTTGTTATATTTGATGGATTATTATCCCCATTTGATGCAATAACAGCTAAAACGTAGGTTGCTGAATCTGCACTAGTAACAAAAAACGTAAATAATAATATCACTGCTAAAATTGAAATTGCAAATCCCATAGGATATTGATTGAATATAACAAAAAACGCCGTTTCAACCTTTTGTATTGCAAGGTTTGCAACACTATTTGAAACATTTATTCCTATAGTTCCAAAAACAACAAACCATATAATACAAAAACCTGCTGGTACACATAAAACACCTGCTATAAATTCTTTTATAGTTCTGCCTTTTGATACTCTAGCTATAAATATAGCAACAAAAGGTGCCCAAGCAATCCACCATCCCCAATAAAATAATGTCCATTGTTTATACCAAGATCCATTTAAAAATATATTATTATTTTCACCTATTAAAGCTAAAAAATAATTTAACATGCCACTTCCAAGATTTGTAACCATCTGTTTGAATGGTCCAACTATAATTGCCGCTACCAAAAGTAATATTGCAAAAAACATATTTAAATTTGATAAATATTTAATTCCTTTCTTTACTCCAGTACATGCTGATATTAAAAATAGAATTGTTATTATAGATATTATTGTAATTTGAATTATTTTTGTCTCAGGTACTCCTAATAAATAATTAAGACCACTGTTAATTTGAAGTGTTCCCATACCAAGTGAAGTCACAATTCCAGAAATAGTCGCAAAAATGGTTAAAATATCAACTATCTTGCCTATAGTTCCCTTAGCCTTTTTTTCTCCTATTAAAGGTATTAAAAGACTACTTATAAGTGCTGGTTTTTTTCTTCTAAAATGCATATATGCAATTGCTAAAGCCAAAACTGAATAACATGCCCAAGCTGAAATACCCCAATGTAAAAATGATTTTTTGAATGCAAATACTTTAGCTTCCTCAGTTCCACCATTCATATTAAGAGGATGTAAATAATGCATTAATGGTTCCGATACACCCCAAAATACAAGACCAATTCCTATTCCAGCACTAAAAAGCATAGCGAACCAACTTATATTAGAAAATTCAGGTTTTGAATTATCATCTCCTAATCTTATATTTCTAAACTTACTAAAAAATAACCATATACAGAAAACGAAGAAACTAACCATAAGCCCTGAATAAAACCAAGACAAATTGTTAGAAATCCATTCTAAAGCATTATTTATGATAATACTAAAACCTTCCTTGAAAAATAGCGCCCATATAAATATACATAAAGATATAAACATACTACTTTTAAAAATAAAATTATCTTTTTTTTCTTTCATAATCTCCCCCCATTTGACTACCTTAATTTAAAATAAAGTTGGTACTATTTAGTTTTTAAAAGACAACTTTTATAATTAGTAAAGTTGTCAATAGTAGCAACTTAATCATATCACATAAGTTGTTACAAATCAATGTCTTTATTCCTAAAATATTACAGTGTTTTTTTTATATTTTACATTTATCATACAGAGTGTTAAAATCATATTGGCAAAGGAGTGTATTAATATGGTAAGAAGGGCTAAAACGCCTAATTATATAAAAATTGCAGTAGACATAGCATCAAGAATTGTACGTAATGAATTTTTAGAGGGAAGTAAAATTACAGGAAGAAGTACTTTAGTTAGTATATATAAAGTATCCCCAGAAACAATACGAAGATCCACAGCTCTTTTAAAAGACTTGAATGTTGTTACTGTTAATGATAAAAGTGGAATAATCATTAATAGTCGTCAAGCTGCTAAAATCTTTCTAGATAAATTTAAAACTCAATCAGATTTTTCATCTATAAATAATGAAACATATGAACTTTTAAAACAAAAAAAGATAATTGATGAAAAAATAGAAAATAATATAAAGTCTATAGTTGAATTCGCAACTCAACTTAAAAATGTTGAAAATATTATTCACTTTGAAAGTACCGTTGAAAAAGGAAGTATTGCTGTCGGAAAAAGCATAGGTGAACTAAATTTTTGGCATAATACTAAAGCCACCATTATCGGTGTTAAACGTAGTAATGAAATTTTTGTTTCTCCTGGACCTTATTTCACTATTCAAGAACACGATATATTAGTGTATGTAGGTCAAGATGAAGTTTTAGAAAATATAAATAATTACATAAAAAAGCCTCATAATAAATAAAGATTATATCTACTTTTAAACATAGTTTAAAAGTAGATATAATTTTTATTTATATATTTTTAATTTCAAAAACAAAAAAACCTTGATGTCAAGGTTACCAGGATGTCTTATAGATAAAATTTTATTTTTGTTTACTAATTTAATTTACTTTTAGCTACCAACTTTTCTGCTATAAATTCTGCATCAAAGTTTATAACTTTTTCAGGATCGTTTTGAAGCTCTGCCATTAAACCACTTCTTACTACTAAATCTTCTGCTTCATAATCTTTATAATTAAACTTTTCTATTAATAAATTTATAATGTGTTTTTTTAATTTTTTTTTATCTTTAATTGATAATAACATTGTTATCAACTCCTCGTTAAGTTTCATTTTAGTTATATTTTATACCTTTTTCATTATTATTACAATTAAGGTATTTTATTATGAATTCGTTTTCCTTTTGCATTTTCTTTTTATTAAAGCTTTTCACGTCGAATTTTGTAATTTTTTAAATTTTTCTGAAAAATATAACTACTTATGTCATTTTTCCATAAATAGTTATATAGCTTTTTATTATTTTGTTGTATCCATTTTTTAACTATTTTAAAATAATCTCCTTTGGCAAAGGATTTTCTTTTGTTATTAGCATATAAAAAATCTTTTCTAAGCTCTTTTCTTCTTTGCCCCTTAATTCCAAATATTAAATTTACATCGTCCATAATTTTATCAAATGTATCCCCTCTTATTAAATTATGATTATCTTTAAGTCCATCTAAACTTAAAAATATAATATCTGCCTCAGGAATATTTAAATCAATTGTTCCATTAGTAACTATATTTACAATAAAAAATCCTATTTTTTTCGCTTTTACTATAAGATCTCTTATACATTTATTATTATCCTCCCAAAGTAATGTTTCTCCACCACAAAAAATAATATTCTGATTCCCTCATTATACATTTTGTACATTTCATCAACTATATCATCAAAAGGATACATGATTTTGTTTATGTTATTTACAGCACAGTGTTTACACGATAAATTACAATAATCTGTTAATATGATTGTACCTAAAATAGGCTTTTTCAATTTAAACAATATGGTCTTTAATCCAAATCCACTTAGATATAAAAAATTATTAAATTTCAAATCTTACACCTCTTTCTCATCATAGTAGGATATTTTACATTAATAATATAAATTAGTTATTTTAAGTGTAATTTCACACCACAAATAGCTCATTTGCAAGTAATATAGATTTTTTTCAAAAAATAAAAAAAACCCTGATGTCAAGGTTACGTAAATGTCTATTATTTATTTTTATAGAATTTAAATTATTTATTTTTTGATACTAGTTTTTCTGCCATAAACTGTGGATCAAAGTTCATTACTGATTCTGGTTCATTTCCTAAATTATTTTCAAATTCTTCTATTACTCTTGAGTTTGCTACTAATTCTTCTGCTATTTCTTTTTGGTAATTAAATTTTTCTACTAAAACATCCACTACATAATTTTTAAATTGTTGTTTTTCTTTTAATGATAAAGCCATAACTAACAACTCCTTTTTTATTATTTTTAATTTAAGTATATTTTATAGTTTATTATATATATTTATAAATTATGAATTTTATCATGTATACGTTACATAAAATTGTTCACTACTAATTGAAATGTTTACACATATTTATTCATATAAATTTAAATAATATAATAAAAAATTTTTTACATAAAAAAAGCCTTGATTTCCAAGGTAAAAAATTTATTAGTACTAAACACTACTCTCTATTCTCTTGTGTTTAGTAACTAATAATACTATAGATTTGTATTACTAGTATTCTAATTTAATCTAGTTTTTGCCACAAGTTTTTCTGCTATAAATTCTGCATCAAAATTCATTGCTTTTTCAGGATTATTTTCAATATCTTCTATTACCCCATTTTCTGCTACTAATAATTTTGCTGCTTCTTTTGAAAAATTAAATCTTTCTACCAATGAATTTACCACGTAACTTTTAAATTCCTTTTTATTTTTTATTGATAATGCCATAAATACCAACTCCTTAGTTTCTTTTTAATTTGATTACAAGTATATTGTACATAATTTGTATTTTTATTACAAATTTAGTATGTATTTATGAATACGTTAACCATAATAACTTGCTCGGAATTAGAAGGTTTACATTAATTATTACTTAACTTATTAAAAAATTCATGTTTATCATCTTAATTAAAACTCTTATCATAAAATAATTATTTATTCTTTACTATAATTTGGATTGTTATAATCACAATATAATTTTCAATCTAATTTGTATCTAAAATATACTACTTTTTCAAATATGTTAATTTTCTTGTCCTACATAATAACTTTTTTACTGTTAATACTAATAGGGACATACTTAATATTATTAAGGAGTTGATAAATGTGGGTTGTAAAAAATGTAGAAGTAGTAAAGAACTTGATAAACGAACTTCAAAACCAGATATTATCCGTGAAGAAGAAATGAAAAAGCATAAATCTAAAAAAGCAAAAATACCTACTGGTGAAGATATATAAATTTATAATATATGAGGTGATTTAAATGTCATCAAATAATAAAATGAGAAAAACACAAAATAATAAAAAACAAGATGGCCACTTTAAAAAAGTAAATAAAAAACATGGTCCTGCTGAAAGCGCTAGAACTATATTCGGCTGTGACTGTGAAAAACCTAAATAAAAATAAGGAACTGAATTTACAGTTCCTTATTTTTATGATTGTAATTTGTCTAATTCTATAACTAAACTTTTATAAATTTCATTATATCTATCCTTTAGAACTCTTTCATAAAATTCTTCATCGGATTCTAAATCAAATTTTTCAAATTTTTCTTTTATAGGAGTTGCTATACAATGACCATATTGTGCTACATGTGAAACATATTCAAAATAGTCTTCTGGCTTCATATCATTTATTTTTCCATTAGAAACTGAAGATATATAAGTTCTATTTAGTGGACTATTCAATAAATGATTTTTATTGCTTCTTATCTTTTTAGAAGATTGACCTATTTTTGTAGCATTACTTAATGGATAAATATGATGGTTTTCTAGTCTTATTAATTGATTTATGTTGCCAAAATTAAAGCTAATCTCACTTCCAACTTTCCAAGCTGATAAATATAAATTTTCATATATAAAATCTTTTGGTTCCTGACTTAATATATATTGAAGTAGTGCCTTTTTTATAGCATTTTGTATTTTATGAGTATCATCCTTTAATAATAATAAACTTTTATCTGAATATCCTATCTCATTTAATACCTTCTGTGCATAACATTCAAATGAATTTTCGCATTCTCCAAATATCCAATTATATAAATTTTTAATATCCTTAATGCATTGATCATTTTGTCTTTCTCTATAAGCACCACCAAATAAACATGACCAATACCAATATTCTATTTTATCTAAGCTTTTTTTATCAGTCCATATAATATCATCAGCCAAGCAATAAGCAATAGGCATTATCATAGTTTCATATGGTATATCTTTAATATCTATAACACCACATCTAAGTTGAAGGAATGCAGTAGCCCTAATTATAGATTCTACACTCTTTTCTGTATTATCATTAATTTCTTCAGCACTTAATTTTAATATTTTATTTTTCTTAATATGTTCTATTCTTATGTCCTCAACATCTCCGTAATTAGAAGATGCAAAAACACCTAACATATTAAGAAACTGATTTTTTATAATTTTTGTTAACTCATTATCATTAATTAATTTTATATATTTAGGATACCATTCAATTGGAATTTCACGTAAATCACTTTTAATTGCATCACTTAAAATAAGTTGATCTTGTAAATATTTTAATAATCTTTTTGAAAGTGATTCTAAATTTTTATCTTTTGCAGATTTAGCCACTACTAAATCATACGTATCAAGTGGAGTTCCCCCTTTATTTATACTTTCAAAAATAGCAACGGCTCTATTAATTTCCTCGATAGGTAATTCTATTGTTGGAATTTCTTCATTTAGTATCCCATCTAAATAATTTATTATATCTCTACTCCATTTTGCCCCTAAATTAGACCAAGCATTTTCTATAGCGATTTCATCTTTTGTTGCAATAAGCAAATCTATAGTTGGCTCAATATTTCGAAGATATGAATTAATAACTTGTCTTCTTTTTTCATAATCTGTTATATCATCTATTTCTACTTTTAATTTTTCTATTCTATTTCTAGCTATTCTTTCAACTACATATTCATGTAGAGCCTTAGTGCCACTTGTATTATATAAAGTATATAGTGGAATAAGTCCTTCTTTTGCCGCATATTTTGCTATAATAAAATTTCTTATGTTTATATCATCTTTTGATATTATTCCATTAGTTTCATCCCTTACAGTAAATCCAGGATTTGACCAATCACGAGTCTTTGTTTTAAATATTTGTTTATATTCTATGTAGTTTATAATTTCACTTGGTTCATATGCTTTCATATCTTTAAATTTTAAATCTCTATATCCAAATACATCTTCTTCTCCATCCCTAGGTATTACTCTTATAAACCATCTATTTCTTAAATCTTTAAAAATATTTTCCCAAGTGTATGTCCAATTATCTATATCCTCAAATAAATCTGTAAATACACTTTTTAAACTAGTTATTCTTTGTTGTCCGTCAAGTAAATATGTACATTCTTCCTTTTGTGAACATGTCTCTTTTGGAAAACACATTCTTTTATTTGCAAAATCATCTTTTTTTCCATCTAAAAGTAATATACTTCCAACTGGCAAGTAAGTTAAAAATGATGCCAGTAAATTTTTTTGTTGTTCTTTGTCCCATACAAAATCCCTTTGAAAATCTGGAAGTACTAATTTATTTTCATCATTTTTACTGAAAATTTCTTTTAATTTTATACTCGGCATTATCTAACCTCCGTTCTGTTATTTTTCTGCTGTAGATTAACTCCAACTGTAATTTTATGTATAATTATAGTTTTTTCTATTAATTTATGTAATAGTGCTGTTTTCAGTATATAATATATCATAATATATGTCTAAATTTAAAATAAAACCCACCAAGCACTGGTCTTATTCTTTTGGTTAATTTTATAGACCTCAAATTTCCACTTTCAATCACATCAGTTTCAATTCCTTTATAACATATAGGAATTATATCATTTGAATTTAAATTATTTTCGGGTAATTTATTAGATACAAGTACTTTAATACATTTTCTAAAAGTATTGAATCCATTTGATATTTTATATCCAAGCCCTACAGCGACTACATTAGCTTTATTAAAAAAATATTTATATTCACATTCACAAATAAATTTTATTTTTTCTTCCAACATACAACAATTATTCATATAATCATCCTCATTTTATCATAATTAGGTTGTTGAATAATTAAAAATACAAAAAAATAAATAAGTCATCACTTTGTGATATAATGTTTTCGCTTAAAAAAACCATAATATACAAAGGATGACTCAAGTATGATTATAACATTAAATATACAAAGCCAAAACATTTATTTTAAAATTTTTGAAACTGTTAATATTGCATTTAATAAACTTGGCATTAATACTAGAAAAGCTAAAGGTAGACCGCCTAAATATTCAGATCAACAAATTGTTGCATGTATGCTATATGGTGTAAATAATAGTATTTTTAGTCTTAGAGAACTTGAATATAAAATTAAACAAGATATTGTATTTCAAAAGATTATAGGTTTAAAAGAAGTTCCTGACCATTCTACATTTTCTTTAAGAGCGATAGCTTTAGAAAAATACGTGTACTATGGCATTTATGCTATGCTTATTGAACTTATAAATCCATCAACTAGAATTTGTGCTATTGATGGCACTGCATTAAGGAGCTCATTATATGATAGCGAAGCTAAGTATGGAAAAGGAACTCGACTTGGCAGATATAAAGGATATAAGTTACATTGTACCGCTTGTGTATGTGATAGTATATTACCTTTGTCATTTTCTATAACTACTGCAAATGTATATGATAATCAAGTCCAAGGATTGTTATATGAACTGAAAACTTATAATCCATTTATTGTACTTGCCGATGCTGCTTATGATGATGCTCAATGGTTTAAAGTTTCTAAAACTCTAGAATATAATTTATTAACAGACGTAAATATGCGTAAAGCAAACAGTATAGAATCTTTTAAAGATGAATCTAGATATAAAAATGCTCTTTTTATGCAATCGCCAATAGGTAAAAATTTATATAAAAATAGGCTAAAAATTGAACAATTATTTTCTATACTTAAAGGACTCTATAATCTAGAAAACCCTAGACTTTACGGACAAAAACGCTATGAACGCCATGTTAAGTGGGTTCTTTTATCGTATATTATAGACGAATTTAATAAGGTTAACAGCAAAATAAGTTCTAGAAAATATCCTTGGAATCTATAGTTTTCATCGCGCTAACGCACTTACTTTTAAAAATTTTTAAAGAACTTCCTAATGCACATTTAAAATTATTAAACACATGCTCGCGCATAAATGCTTTTTAACATTTGTAAAAATTAGTTATTCAACAACCTAATAATATATTATTATTATATGAAATACATTGTAAAATGACTTTTTATACAAATAATTATCAATAAAAATATTTATTGACTATAAGTATTTTTATAAAATACTTTTATTATACTTCTTACATTATTTAAATATTGTTGGATTACCCACTTTAAGTTCTAAAATATGACCACACTTAGGACATACTTCTGCTATAACATCTGTTGTATTTCCCATAGTAAGTATTGAACCCATAGCAATTAATTTTGCATTAGGTCCAAAAACCCCTTGTTTAATTTCTTTACAATTACATTTTGGACATTGCTTTTGATCCACGCTATCTCCTCCTAAAAATAAATTTCAAAGTATTAACTTATGTAATTAACACTTATACCTATTTTTATGATGAATTTATTTAGGAAATTACCTTTATCCTATCAGACTTCTAATCTTTTTCTATAAAACTCCATCTTTCTAAAGTCAACAACATCTTTAACGTGTTTTAAAAATTCTTTATTATTTTTAAATTTGTAAATATTATCATTAATGCAAAATTGATTTTCTTCTTTGTAAAAGAATTTACTACTACTTTTCAAAAGAAATTTAATAGGATTGTCCTTAGCTAATTTTACATATTCTTTTTGTCCCCAGCTTTTATAATTTTTCGTAGTATTATGTCTTGAAAGGTCAATACCATTAGAACCACTAACATAAAACCCTTTAAAACTTGTATAAATATCTATATCATTTATTTTCATTTTAAAGTTCCCATCATTATAAAAAGCTAAAATCAAAGGAATTTTATAAGTTTTACTCATACTAGTTTCCTCTAGCATTTTTATAAATTCTTCTCCAATAGTATTTAATAAACTTTTTTCATCCTCTGTTAACTCATTTAATTCATCTAAAAATATCAAATAATTTTTAAATATATTATTTTTTTTATTCTTTTTTATATTTTCATAAATTTCTTCATCCATATAAATAAACATATCTACCCTTGTTGGTCTTCTTTTTAAATCTTCTTTAATCCTATAAAATTCTTCAATTACACACTCTTTAATTTTTTTATTTTCTTCATACATCTTTTTAAATATATCAACTAACTGCCACTGAAAATCAACTAAACACTCCTCTGGATAATCTTCTTCTACTGGTATATTTCTTTTGTTAGCTTTATTTACTATTGTTTTTCTATCCCCAGTTAGAAAAAATGGAACTAAATTTGCTTTTTTATAATTTCCTATAAAATCTAGCACATTAAGATATTTTTTATCTTGATATTTTCTAAGCCCACGACCTAATTGTTGAAGAAATATTGTAGGAGACTCTGTAGGTCTTAAAAACATAACCATATCAATTGATGGTACATCTAATCCTTCATTAAACATATCTACAGAAAATAAAATATTTACTTCTGCCTTTGCAAGCATGGATATTGCAGTTTTTCTATCTATTTTCTCATTTCCACTATATACAGCACACGCTCTAACCCCTGATTTATTAAAATAATCCGCCATAAATTGTGCATGTTTTTTAGAAGTACAAAATCCTATAGCTCGAGTGCTTTTATATTTTTTGTAATTATTTAATATAACTTCAGCTCTTTTATTTATACTAAGAGCATCTTCTAATTCTTTTTCATTATATTTTCCATTTTTATAATCAATACTTTCATAATTAATGCTCTCATCATATATTCCATAATATCTAAACGGTACAAGCCATCCCTTGTTTATAGCATCTTTAAGTCCTACCTCATAAACTATATTATAATCACAAAGAGCATAAACATCTTTATTATCAAGTCTATCAGGTGTTGCAGTGAGTCCTAATAAAAATTTAGGTTTAAAATAATCTATTATATTTCTATAATTTCCTGCTGCTGCATGGTGGAATTCATCAATTATTATGTAATCAAAATAATCTTTTTTAAAATATTTTTTTAAGTTATCTTCTTTACCTAAAGTTTGTACTGTTGCAAAAACAATTTCTTTATCTATATCTCTTTTACTTCCCATAAAAAATCCTGTTTTTGCATCAACTCGTATATTTTTAAAACTTCTCTCCGCTTGGTTTAATATTTCTTCCCTATGGGCAACAAATAAAATTCTTTGAAATTTTTGCGAATCAAATGCCGCTAAATATGTTTTTCCTATCCCTGTGGCAGCTACGACTAAAGCCTTATCAAACCCTTCTTCTCTAGATTTTTTTAATTCATATAAAGCCTCTACTTGTGCCCCTCTAGGCTGTGGATATGTGATTATTTTTTTATCATCCCTGTTATCTATTTCTGTATAAATTTTAGGTTTTTTCCACTCCATAGAATATTTTTTAAGTTTCTCGTCATCTATTATTGTGGATTCATTTAAAAATAAGTTTTCAAATACTTCCTTATAATACTTGAAATCAGCTTCATTTTTATTTTTATCAAGTCTATAGTTCCACTCTATACCTGACGTTAATGCTGACTTTGAAAGATTAGAAGAACCTATAAAAATTTCTCCACCATTATCATTCTCAAAAATATATGCTTTGGGATGAAAACTCCTATTTTTTTCTTTATAAAATCTAAGGTCTATTTTATCTCCTAAAATATCCTTTAAAAGATAAAGTGCAGATGGTTGAGTTATATTAAGATAATTTCCTGTTAAAATTCTTATTGGTATATTTTTATCTAAAACTTTTTTTAAGTCATTTTCTAATAATCTAACACCTGATTCCATTAAAAAAGAAACTATTATATCAATACTCGTTGCCTTTTTTATAGAATTTTTAAGCCTTATATATAAATAATCATCATATCCTGTAATACAATTATTTGATTTTACTTCTATACTCTTACTTTGTATTTCTTTATTTAAAATTGTTTCTTTCATTTCTTCACTTGTAATCCCCATTGTATTTCCCTCACTTGTAATTTTTTCATTAAGTAATTTTGACACATTATCTTTATAAAGCTAAAATTTATATATAATCTAAAGGAGGTCCCTTAAATGAAAATATATAATAAACTTGTTCGTGATAAAATTCCCGAAATAATAAAAAATTCTAATAAAAAATTTGACTCAAAAATAGTTACCGATGAAGTTGCCTTAGAATTACTTCATGCAAAATTAGACGAAGAAGTTTCTGAATTTCATAATGATAAAAACTTAGAAGAACTAGCTGATATTATGGAAGTTATATTCTCACTTTCTAAAAAACTTGGCTACACGGAAGATGAACTTTTAAATAAACGCTTAGAAAAACGTAACTCTCGTGGTGGTTTTGATAAAAATATCGTTTTAGAAAGAGTTTATGAATAATATCTTATCTAATTTCTTTTCAACATTTTTGTATATATTTTACCATAAAGTCCATATAAGATAAAAAAATCGTAATCCCAAGTTCAACTTCTGTAATAGATTTTGATTTAATTAGTAAAAAACTTTTTAACTGTTTACTATATTCATGAAAATTATATAAATTCGATCTAATGATACAAAGATTTTTATTTATATTAAAAGCTATATATAATAAACATAAAAAACTAGTAATCTTTCAATGCTATAACCAAAAAAAATTTATTCAAAGATAAAAGCCTCCAATATATTGGAGGCTTGAACAAACTAAGCAAAAAGTTTTGTTGCTTTTTATTATAAATTCTATATTAATTGAAAAATAATTATCTAATTATCAACTATATGAGCATGGTAAATAACTTGGAATAGACTTACAACAATCATTACCATAAGGCTTACAAGGATTGTAACTGCAATACTTTGACCAATTATCGCATATATAGTCTGCCGGCATAAAAACTCCTTGTGGCAAACTATCTTTAAGCATTGCCATTGCATCACATGGCACCTGCTTACAGCAATAGCAACATGTAGAACCATATGCTACAAAACATCTAGCGGCTGCACATCTATAGTTTTTTTTCATTATAACTTTCCATTGAGATTCACAACTACAACTACATATCTCCACAGTTAATGTAATGAAATTTGCATTATTGGGAATGTATATTAACTCGTCTTCACACATATTTATAAACTTACTTTGATATTTATGGGTTACACCACATATTTTATAAGTTCCATAAAATCTTAAATAATAATTTCCGTAGTTGTATACATGCATATATGCATTACATGAGGTAGGACAATTACAACAACAAGTATTATCCATATTATATTTATCCATAGTTTATCACCTTACCAAAAAATTTTTGTTACTATGATAATATATGAATTTTTCTGCCTCATTGCCACCTAATTATATCCTATTTTTTTAAATTTTTATTTTTTCTCTTAGCCTCTGCCAAAATCCTTTATTTTGTTTCTTATTCTCATTAATATCTATACTATTTTTATTATCTTCTATTTCTTTTGGTTTAATATTCTCTATTTCTTTTGAAAAGTTATGTTTTTTCATTTCTTTACAACTTGTTACCATTATATTTGTAAGTTCATTTTTAACGCTATATGTAATATTTAAAATTCTTCTTGCTCTAGTTATTCCAACATAAAGTACTTTTTTAGATTCCTCTTTTCTTTTTATAAGTCCATCATTAATTCCACAGATAAATACAGCTTCAAAATCTAATCCTTTTGCACTATAAATTGTAGATATTTTTACTCTATCTTTATAATATTCAAATTCATATTTGTTATAATCTTTATTCAAAATATCATAATCTATAAAATTTTTCTTTAAATTTTCTTTGATTATTTTAGTATATTCTATACCTTTATATTTATTATAAGGACATAGTATAGCTATCTCTCCATAATCTAACCCTTGATTATTTAATTTTATAATATTATTGATTATTTTTTCTACCTCATCTTCAAAACTTACTACCTCGATTATTTCTGGAATTTGTCCATTTCTTATAATAGAATTAGGTTCTATTATAAAATCATTTTCATCTTCATTGCCATTTTTTAAATTACTATCTGACAATAAGTCATTAGCTAGTTTTAAAATTTCTTTAGTATTCCTATAATTTTCTCGCATAATAACAGTTCTTCCAACTGCCTTTATTCCCACTGATTTTAAAGTATACTTTCTACTATAAAGATTTTGTGCACCATCAGATGCTAATAATAAATGACTTTCTTGTGAATTTCTAAGATTTTTAACTATAAATTTTAGCCATTCTTCCTCTAAGTCTTGTCCTTCATCAATTAAAATAGCATCATACTTAATCAATCTTTGTAGCATTTCTTCTGTAATTTCAGAAATATTTTTAGCAACATCCGCTTCTTTATATATACCTGTCTTTAATCCTAATTGTTTAGAAATTTTATTAATCCATTCATGAAAATGTATAACTTCAACATTACTATTTTGTTCTTTTCCATTGATAACTTTTCTTAAAAAAGCGGCTAGCGTTTTATTATAACAAAGGACTAATATATTCCAATCCTTATGTACTTCTTTTAAGTATTTAGCTCTACAAATTAAAACTATAGTTTTTCCACTTCCGGCGACACCCCTAATTACCCTATGTCCATATCCTAATCCTTTAGCATACATCTCTTGTTGTAAATTCATAACTTTAAAAACTTTATCATCACTTTGAACTAAATTTACTTCTTTAAATAAGTTTCCCCTTATTCTATTTATAATATCTTCATCAAGATTATTAAATTTAAATTTCATAGGTAACATATTTTTTAATTTTGATTTTAGCATATCCTTATCAAAATTATTTTCTATACTATTTAACTCATCTTGAAATATAACAAAATTTTCTTCAAGTACTCCATTAAACTCTACTTTATTAAATGCATTCTTAGTTATTTTAGTAAATATAACTCCATGTCCATAAGTAAACTTTAAACTTCCATTATATTTTTCATTGCTCTGAGTTAATTTTTTATCTTTTTTTAACTTATTTACAATATTAAACATATAATCCCTAGCTTGCTTTAATGGGTTTGTACAAATTCCTAAAGTTTTTAATTGAAAATAATTAATATCAGCTTTTTCTATGGAACCTACTTCCCAATCTTTAATTTCAAGAACTATAATACCCAAATCTGGTGCAAGTATTATAAAATCAGGATATCTATTATTAACTCTTAAATCAAACCAACAAATATAATCTTTGGGCAATAAATTTTTTAATATTTTAAACACCTTTTTTTCACCATTAGTGACATTATTTAATGTACTAATGCTTTCTGGTATCATAATAGCTATTATCATCACCATCTTCCCTATTAATTGAAACTTTTAATACAAATTTTTTATAAAACTTTGTGATATATTTTACCATACATTTTTATGTAAATATTCAAATTGAAAATATTTTGATATTTTTTTGTTAATTTTTAATTATTATGGTATACTATTAGTAACATAATATACTAAATTAAAAACTTAAATGTATTTTTATATTGTATAACTCCAATATTCTAACTAAAATAAAAATTCATAAAATTAATTTACCACCTTTATAAAGGTGGTTTTTATGTTATCTTTATTGTCCTCACTATGAAAAATATTAAAATAATAAAAATAAAAAGGAGAATTTTTATGGCTAGACAAATTTATAAAGTTCGTAAAACTATATCAATAAAAAGATTTATTTCTGAATTAGGTGGAAGCTTTTCTAAACATATAAAAGAAAGATTACTTGACCTTGAAATAAGATGTGTATTAACAAGAGACAACGATAATAATAGACTAGACATAAAACATGTTGAACATATAAAAAATGATAATGGTGAAGAAACTGTCTATGGTCAATTTTTTGTAAACGAAGAAAGTCTTTATTTTTCACAAAACTGTTTAAAAAAAGATTCTATTATCGAATCCCCTATTATAAAAGAAATTTATGATTCATTAGATAGTGAAGAAATTATTGTTTCAGATATTAAATCAAAAAAATTAGATGATACTAATATAGACTATGTAATAGACTCTATATTAAAAGTATGTCCTGACATTTCAGAAAAATATAGATCTATCGTTAAAGGTATGATCTATCGTGCAAATAAATAAATTCCAAGAAGATTTCACTTTCTTGGAATTTATTAAATGATATATTAAAATTATTTTACATTAAATGATTCCTAAATTAGCCAACATTACTATTATAATCAATGCAATTATTGGTATTATTACAGAACATACAGCTATATCTTTATATGCCTCTTTATGAGTCATTCCACATACACCAAGTAATGTAATAATTCCTCCATTGTGTGGCAATGAATCAAGTCCTCCGCTGGCTATTGCTGCTACTCTATGCAATACTTGTGGACTTATTCCTATTTGATTTGCCATATGCAAATACTGTTGACCTAATATTCCTAAGGCTATACTCATTCCTCCTGATGCTGAACCGGTTATTCCTGATAATATATTTACAGATATAGCTTCAGAAATTATTGGATTACTTGAAATTTGCATAATTACATTTTTTATTATAATGAAACCACCTAATATTTTTATAACATTTCCGTATCCTACTACAGAGGATGTATTGATTATTGCAGAAAGCGCTCCAGCTGTACCTTCATTAAGACTTTTAACTATACTTTTCATTCTTTTAAAATTAAATAATATTGCAACAATTATTGATATAGTTAATGATATTATTAAACTCCAAGTACCTGAAACATTAGATAATTTCATTAAATAAGGCGCTTTTTCTAAATATCCACTATTGTACTTTCCTGCTACAAATATAAATTTAGATAATATAAAGTTTAGTGTTAAAACTAATATAGTAGGTAAAAGTGCTATCCATATAGGAGGTAAGTTGCTATCATCAGTCTTGGCTGTTTCATTTTTATCTTCTCCATACCCTTCTCCAATGGCTTTAGCTTTTTTCACTCTATAAGTTAACCATAACATTCCGGCACCAAACATAAATGTACCAGCTATAATACCTAATATAGGGGATGCATATGCATCTGTTCCAAAATACGGCATTGGTATTGTATTTTGTATTTGTGGTGACCCTGGAAATGCAGTCATAGTAAATGTAAATGATCCTAATACTATAGAAGCAGGAATTAATTTTTTTGGTATATCTGCTTCTTTAAATAACTGAGCAGCTATTGGATATACTGCAAATGCAACAACAAATACAGAAACACCACCATATGTTAATATACCTACCGATAATACAACTGCTAAAACAGCTCTTTGTACACCTAATTTATTAGCAATCATCTTTGCTATTGCTTTAGCTGATCCAGAATCATCTATTATCTTTCCAAATATAGCTCCTAATAAAAATACCGGAAAATACTGCTTAACATATGTAGCAAAAGCCTTCATAAATATTTCTGTATACATAACCATTATATGACTTTCACCATTCATAACCACTGCAAATAATGATAAAATTATTGATAAAATTATAACTGAAACTCCTCTATATGCAAAATACATAAGAAGAATTAGAGAAATTAAAATGCTAATTACTCCCACGTCTTTCCTCCATCTTTCGTTGTTTATATGAAATATCATATTTATCCTTAGTAAACGTTTTCATATTCATATCACAAGATATTTTTGTAAAATTTTTAGTATAAAAAGTGCACTTTTTACTGCTAATTTATAATATAAGATTTTATACTTAATGTCAAACAATAGTTATTATATAAAATTCAAGTATTTACTATAGTATTAGTTTAAATTTATGTAAAATAAAAAACCCTATGAAATAGACTTTTTTAAATTGTATACTTCATAGGGTACATTTTAATAACTTCCTAAATCTTTTTTTATATAACATATAAAAATTACTGCTTTTTACACAACTCCAAAATTAGCTAATATTACTATTACAACTAAAGTTGCTATTGGAATTAATACTGAACATACAGCAATATCTTTATATGATTCTTTATGAGTCATTCCACATATACCAATCAAAGTTATAATTCCTCCATTGTGTGGTAAAGAATCAAATCCTCCACTAGCCAAAGCTGCTATTCTATGAAGTACTTCTGGACTTATCCCCATCTGATTTGCCATCTCTAAATATTGTTGACCTAACATTCCTAAAGCAATACTCATTCCCCCTGAAGCTGAACCTGTTATACCTGATAATATATTTACAGATATAGCTTCAGATACTATTGGATTTTTAGAAATACCAATAATAACTTCTTTTATTAATGTGAATCCTGCTAACATCTTAATAACATTCCCATATCCAACTACTGAAGATGTATTTATTATTGCAGAAAGTGATCCAAATGCACCTTCATTAAGACTTTTTATCACACTTTTCATCCTCTTAAAGTTACATACTATTGTTACTATAATAGATATAACTAATGCTATTATCAAACTCCAAGTACCAGAAACAGTTGCTAACTTCACTAAATAAGGTTTTTGAGCTAAATATGCATCATTATATTTTCCTGATATAAAAACAAATTTAGATAATATCAAATTAACAGTTAAAACTAATATTATAGGTAAAAGTGCTACTAGTATAGAAGGTAAGTTTTCATCATTAACGCTTTCTAGTTTTTCATTTTTGTGAACTCCATATCCTTCTCCGTTAGCTTTAGCTTGTCTTACCCTGTGTCCTAGCCATATCATACCACCGCCAAATAATAATATACTTGCTATAATTCCCAATAAAGGTGCAGCATACGCATCAGTTCCAAAGTAAGGCATTGGTATGGTATTTTGTATTTGTGGTGACCCTGGTAAACCTGCCATAGTAAATGTGAAAGAACCCAATGCAATTGCTCCAGGAATTAACCTTTTAGGTATATTAGCTTCTTTAAATAACTGTGCAGCTATTGGAAATACTGCAAATGCCACAACAAACATAGAAACTCCACCATATGTTAAAATGGCTACTGATAGCACAACTGCTAAAACCGCCTTTTCTACTCCTAACCTATTTGCAATGGTTTTTGCTATGGATTTTGCTGAACCAGAATCATCCATTATTTTTCCAAATATAGCTCCCAATAAAAATATCGGAAAGTACTGTTTACAATATAATGCAAATGATCCCATAAATACTTCAGTATATATAGCCATTATATGAGTTTCCCCATTCATTACTAACGCAAATAATGCTAAAACTACTGATAATATTAAAACTGTAACACCTCTATATGCAAGATACATAAGAAGAATTAAAGAAATCAGAATACTAATTACTCCCATATTTTCTTCCTCCATTTACTATGTTTTTTATAATTTTGGTTATAACTATTACTTATATATAAAAGTTAAATCACCGCACCCCATGTAAATGTTTTTAATCTCGCTTAAAAAATATTACTTAATTATTAATTCAAAAGCGCACTTCCAAATTTAGATTTATTATACAATATTTTGTATTGCAAATCAAATTATTCCTTATGAATTACATATAAAAAGATGAACGCATATCACTTATGATTCATCTTTTTATATACTAAATTTTAAATCTTTACATCTCTTGAACATTTGGAGCTTCTTCACAACATTTACTATCTACCTTGAAATTATAAAATAATCCAGCAATTATTAATGCCCCACCAATTAATTTTCCTTTAGAAATCATCATATTTGTAAAATAATCTACAATAGTTCCTACAAATAATTGTCCAATAAATATTAATAAAGTTGTATATATAGTTGGTATCTTAGGCATTACAAAATTTGAAACACATACAACTAATACCCCAACAGCTCCCCCTAAATACATCCAAAATGGAACATTTAAGAACATACTCTTTGATACATTAAAATTATTATAATTAATTAATAAATAAATAAGTGCTGGAATAAAACCACTTATAAAATTTATAAGAGTTCCCTCTAATAATCCTATATGATCTGCCAATCTAGCATTAAGTGTCATTGATATAATAATAATTGATCCACTAATAAATGAAAGTAACAAATATAACATAACTTATTCCCCCCTTAATAAACAGTCATTACAATAATGCCACATAATATTATTAAAAATCCAACAATTTTTTCTTTTTTAAATTTATGAATTTCCATTCCTAGTAATCCATAATGATCTATAATACCTGATACTATTGATTGTCCAAGTAAGCTAAGTGCTAATGTTAATGCTACACCTATTTTTAGAACACATACATTATTAAAAAATACTACAAAAAAACCTACAAATCCTCCACATAAAAAATAAAAAGGAATACCTTTAATGCTAAATTTTCTTTTGGTTATCAATAGCAATATACAAGTAGTTAATGCACCTACTACATGAATAACTACTAATGCAAAACAGTTTTCCATTTTACCTGACAATGCTCCATTAATACTTATCATAGTAGCTAACAAGACTCCTACAATTACAGCATATATTTTATACACTTCATCTTCCCCCTTTGACAGTTATATTCCTCGATATAAGAATATCATTATTTATTCTTTATTAATAGCAATAATAATATATTTTTATGATTTTATCATGTAGTTACATTAATTTCCATTATTTTTCATTAATCTACATTAACAATTTATAGTTGAGTTAAATACTCCACTTAATATATAATTAAAAGTATAAACTTGTTATTATCAAAGGGGGTTTTCTTTTGGAGGAATATAAAGTTGTCAAAGTTTTAAATAATAACGTTATTTTAGTCGATTACAATTGTACTAACTATATACTAGTAGGAAAAGGTATTGGTTTTGGTAAAAAAACAGGTCAATTAATAAATGATTTAACAGGTATTGAATCTAAATTTATTTCTCTTGAAGGCTTAGACTCTAATTCTTTTTCGACTTTTACAGATAATTTAGATCCTAAAATTTTAGAGATTACTAAAGATATATTAAAAATGATATCTGATGAATTTAATAAACCTTTAGACCCTAAGGTTCATGTAGGTCTTATAGATCATATTCAATTTACAGTTAAAAGACTTAAAGATGGTTTAGTTTTAGAAAATCCATTTTTAAACGAAACAAAACTTTTATATCCAAAAGAATATGGTGTTGCAGAAAAAGCTGTAACTATTTTAAGTAAAGAATTAACTATGAATTTTCCTGATGCAGAAATTGGATTTATAACCCTTCATATATGCGGTGGCTTACAAGAAGGGTCAAAAAAGGATGCCCTTGAAAATGCTCAATTAATCACTAAAATAATAAATTATGTTTCTAAAAAATTAAATGTTAAACTAGATCCAAGTTCCTTTGAATATAGTGGATTTGTAACTCACATTAGAGGAGTTTTAAATAGAATAAAAAATAATAAAACAATAAAGAATAATCTATTGACAGAACTTAAGAGAAAGAATATAATTGAATATAAGATAGCATATGACGTTTCTAAAATTATAGAAAACGTTTTACGAATTTCCGTACCAGAAGATGAAGTGGGGTACATCACTATCCACATCATGAAATTAAACAGCATAGTAAATTGTTAGCGTGTTACTGAATTATCAGGCATGAGCTAAAATTTAGACAGAATTTTCATAAATATAATGTACGTATATTATATTTATGTTACTTTCTATATTTATCTAAATTTTAGTTCATGCTTTTTTTTGTCACATTAACCCCTAATATTGACCAGTTTCCCATAACATAGCTAACAAAATTACTATACTATGTACCTATACATTTTACTATGCAACGTCATAGCTAATACTTGTTCATGTTGCCAGTTATCCCCTAACTGGCAGTGTGAGAAAGGAGATTTATTATGAAAAACGAAAATAAAAAAGGCAGAATATTTGGAACTCTTCAAAAAATAGGTAAATCCTTAATGTTACCGGTTTCAGTGCTTCCAGCTGCTGGTCTCTTATTAAGATTGGGACATGATGATTTACTCGGTCAATTTGGCCCAATTTTTCAGAATATTGCAAAAGCTGGAGATGCCATCTTTTCAGGCCTACCTCTTATATTTGCAGTCGGTGTTGCTATAGGATTCTCAGGTGGCGAAGGTGTTGCAGCTCTAGCAGCAGCTATTGGGCATTTAATACTTCAATCAGTTCTTAAAGCAACTGGACAAAGACTCGGTATACCAATTGATATGGGCGTTTTTGGTGGTATTATAATCGGACTTATTGCTGCTACATTATATAATAAGTTCCACGATATAAAATTGCCTCAAGTATTGGGGTTCTTTGGTGGAAAACGTTTTGTACCAATTATAACCTCTGTAGCTTCTTTGATATTTTCAATAATTGGTGCCCAAGTATGGCCTTTTTTCCAAGATAAAATAAATATATTTGCTCATTGGGCTAGTTCATCTATTTTAGGTCCAGCATTTTATGCAGCTGGTAAGCGCTTACTTATACCTTTAGGATTACATCATATTTATTATCCATCATTTTTATATCAATTTGGTGAATTTACTTCAAACGGTGTTAAGTATTTCGGAGATACAGCAAGATATTTTCATGGAGATCCTACTGCCGGATTCTTCATGGCAGCTGAATATCCTATTTTAATGTTTGGTCTTCCTGCGGCCGCTCTTGCAATGATTGTAGCATCTAAAAAAGAAAACAGAAAAAAAATGGCAGGAATGATGATTTCTGCAGCTTTTGTAGCTTTCTTAACAGGTATTACAGAACCTATTGAGTTCTCATTTATCTTTGTAGCACCTATTTTATTTGTATTTCATGTTGCTGCAGCATTCTTATCAGGAATAATAACAAGTTTTCTTCATATAAGACTTGGATATACATTTTCAGCTTCTTTTATAGACTATATTTTAGGCTTTAAATTTGCTGGTCATCCATGGCTTATTTGGTTAGTAGGTTTGGCTTTCTTTGCACTATATTTTGTAGTTTTCTATTTTACAATAAAATTATTAAACATTCATACTCCTGGACGAGAGGAAGAAGATTCTTCATCTCCTAAGTTTGATAATATAAAAGATACTGAAAAAGCTAAACGCGTCCTATTAGCTATTGGTGGGAAAAATAATATTGAAGTACTGGACGCTTGTATTACTAGACTTAGACTTACTCTAAAAGATCCCTCTATAGTAGATAAGTCAACATTAAAAGCTTTAGGTGCCGCTGGCATATTTGAAAGTGGTAACAACGTACAAGCTATTTTTGGAACTCAAGCTGAAAGAATAAAAGATGAAATTAAATCTATAATAGAATCAGGTGAAGATATTTTTCTTGATGATATAAATAATACAAATGAAGAAATATCTTCTAATTCGAATACTAAAATTCAAGATAATATCGTTACAAATGAATCTATTGATTCACAAATTTTATTATCACCATTAAATGGTAAAGTTATAAATTTATCAGAAGTTCCTGATGAGACTTTTGCCTCAAAACTTATGGGAGATGGTATTGCAATAGACCCAACTGATGGAATCGTAACTTCTCCAGTAGATGGTACAGTAGCTCAACTATTTTGGACCAATCATGCTCTTGGAATTATAACTGATTCAGGAGTAGAACTTTTAATTCATGTTGGTATAGATACTGTTCAAATGGAAGGCCGTGGTTTTAAGGCTTTTGTATCTCAAGGTGATAAGGTTAAAGCTGGCGATAAATTACTTGAAGTTGATTTAGATTTAGTTCGTAAAGAAGCAAAATCAGCAATTACACCTATTATTATAACTAACTCAGCTCAACTTAAATCTATAGAAAAACTTAAATATGGAAATATTAAAAATAAAGAAAATCTTTTAAAAGTAAATTTATAATATATAAAATTTTAGGAGGAATTAAAAATGGAAAAAAAATTAGTTTTAAAAGCAGAAAACGGTATACATGCGAGACCAGCAGCTACTATAGCTACTTTATGTAATAAATTTAAAAGCGATATTAAATTAAACGGATATAACTGTAAATCTATAATGAATTTAATGTGTAGTGGAATTAAATCTGGACAAGAAATAACTATAGTTACTTCTGGTGAAGACGAAAAAGAAGCAATGGATGCTTTAGTTGACTTACTTAATACTTTAAACTAATAATAAATATAATTACTTAAACATAGGGGGGTAGTTTTTATGATTAAAGGAACTGGAGTATGTCCTGGTATAGCTATTGCCAAAGCTTTAATCCTTAAAGAAGAAGAACTAACTGTAGAAAAAAAATCTATTACCGATATAAAAAGTGAAAAAAATAAATTTAATAGCGCACTTTTAAAATCTCGAGAAGACTTACAAAAAATACATGACAACGTCTTAAAAGATATTGGTGAAGATAAAGCCGAAATTTTCCAAGCACATTTAATGATTTTAGATGATCCAGAACTTATAGGTCCAACTATATCTAAAATAGAAACTGGATTAAATGCAGAATTCGCTTTTGAAGAAGTTACAACTCAAATGATTCAAATATTTGAATCTATAGAGGATGAATATCTAAAAGAAAGAGCAGCAGATGTTAGAGATGTATCTAAAAGAGTTTTAACTTACCTTCTTGGTAAGGAAGTTATAGATGTATCCATATTACCTGAAGAAGTTATACTTATAGCAGAAGATTTGACTCCTTCTGTTACCGCTTCTATGGATAAATCTAAAGTTAAAGGATTTTTAACTAATATAGGTGGGAAAACTTCACATACTGCTATAATGGCGAAAACATTGGAGATACCTGCTATCGTGGGACTTAACGATATCACTGATAGAGTTGAAAACGGTGATATAATCGCTTTTAATGGCAAAACTGGAGAAATTATAATAAATCCAAATTCGGAAGAACTTAATAACTACCAAGAAGAAAGAATTAATTTTGAGAACTACAAAAAAGAAATAAAGCAATTAATCGGTAAAAAAAGTACTACCAAAGACGGAAAAACAGTAGAACTTGCTGGAAATATCGGAACTCCAGATGATATAAATGGATTGCTTGTTAATGATGCTGAAGGTGTTGGACTTTTTAGAACTGAATTTTTATATATGAATAGAAGCGAAATTCCTTCTGAAGATGAACAATATGAAGCTTATAAAAAAGTTTTAGAAGCTATGAACAACAAGCCAGTTGTAATTAGAACATTAGATATAGGTGGAGATAAAGAAGTTCCTTATATGCATCTTCCAAAAGAATCTAATCCATTCTTAGGTTATAGGGCTATTAGACTTTGTCTTGATAGACAAGATTTATTTATAACTCAATTAAGAGCTTTATTAAGAGCTAGTATACATGGAAAACTCAGAATTATGTTTCCTATGATATCAAGCCTTGAAGAGTTGTTAGAATCTAAACGTATCTTAAACGAAACTAAAGAAACTTTAATAAAAGAAGGTATTAAAGTTTCTGATAGTATCGAAGTTGGAATGATGATAGAAGTACCTTCCGCCGCTATAATAAGTGATATTTTAGCAAAACATGTGGATTTCTTTAGTATAGGTACTAATGACTTAATTCAATATACAACAGCAGTAGATAGAATTAATGAAAAAATAAGTTATCTATATACTCCTATAAATCCCGCAGTTTTAAGACTTATAAAAATTGTTATAGATAACGCACATAAAGCTGGAATTTGGGCTGGAATGTGTGGTGAAGTAGCTGGAGATGAAAGACTTATTCCTATTTTACTTGGCATGGGATTAGATGAGTTTAGCATGAGCGCTATCTCAATTCTACCAGCTAGAAAATTAATATCCTCCCTTTCTTTAAAGGAAGCTGAAGATATTAGTAACAGAGTTCTAAGTTTAGACTCTGCTGAAGAAATTGCTACCCTTTTAAGTAATTTATAATAAATAAAAATCCATGGACAATAGTTCTGTCCATGGATTTTTAATATCTATTTTAAACCAAGCTTTGCAAATGCCTCTGCAAATGCATTATTAAATGGCTCTTCATTTTGTTGTTTTTGTTGTTGCTTTAAATATTTATTTACTTCTTTTTTTGATAATTTATTATTACCTTTTTTCTTTCTTTCCTTAAATGAAGATAATTTTTCCCTATATCCACATTTACAAACAAAAATTTGTCCTTCCCCTTCTCCACGAAGCTCTAACTTCTTATGACATTCTGGACATCTTGCATTACTTATTCTACTAATTCCTTTTCGATATCCACATTCTCTATCCTGACATACAAGCATTTTTCCTTTTTTACCATTAACTTCCAACATGTACTTTCCACATTCAGGACATTTTATTCTTGTAATATTATCATGTTTAAACTTCTCTTTGCTATTCTTTATCTCATCAACTGTATCCTTTGAATAATCTTTTATTTCACTTAAAAATTTATCTTTGTTAAGCTTCCCTTTTGATATTGCAATTAATTTTTGTTCCCACTCTGCTGTAAGCGCTGGTGATTTTAATTCTTCTGGTACTAATTCTAAAAGTTGTTTTCCTTTAGATGTTATAAAGATATCCTTACCTCTTTTTTCAATTAAAAAAGTGTTAAATAGTTTTTCTATAATATCAGCTCTAGTTGCAACAGTACCTATTCCACCAGTCTCTCCTATTGTCTTTTTAAGTTCTTTGCTTTCTTCCCTCATATATTTCACAGGATTCTCCATAGCTGAAAGTAATGTTCCTTCATTAAATGGTTTAGGTGGCTTTGTTTCTCCTTTAGTTTTAGATATAGAATTTATTTTTAAAGTATCTCCCTTATTTATGCTAGGAAGAATTTGTTCTTTTAATTCACCTTCTAAATCATCGTCTTCAAATACATTTGAATAAATTTCTTTCCATCCATCAGATAAAACAATTTTTCCTTTAGCTATAAAGTATTCTTCTCCTATTTTAGCTTTAATTGTTGTTTGTTCATATTCAAATGGCGGATATAAAATAGCTAAAAATCTTTTAACTACTAAATCATATATTTTTCTTTCACTATCACTTAGTGATGATAACATAAACTTTTGCTCTGTTGGTATAATAGCATGGTGATCAGATACTTTACTATTGTCTACAAAGCCCTTATTTCCCTTTATATTAGTCTTTAAAAGTCTATTTGTAAATTTTGAATATTCTCCTACTCCACATGCCTTAAGTCTATCCTTGAGTGTCTCAACCACATCTACAGTTATGTATCTTGAATCAGTTCTTGGATACGTAAGCACCTTATGATTTTCATAAAGTCTTTGCATTATAGATAATGTTTCCTTTGCAGAAAAATTGAATATTTTATTAGCATCCCTTTGAAGCTCTGTTAAGTCATATAATTGAGGTGAGAATTTTTTCTTTTTTACTTTATTAACCTCTATAACCTTAGCATCTTTATTTTTTAGTTTTATAAAAATATTTTCACATTTATCTTTATTGAAAGTTTTTATATCTTTACTTTTACCATCTTGCCATACTAACTTTAATTTATCCGCCTTAGCTTCAATTCCATAATAAGTTTTAGGCTTAAAATTTTTAATTTCCTCTTCTCTCTCAGCAATCATAGCTATAGTTGGTGTTTGTACTCTACCACAAGATAACTGTGCATTATACTTACAAGTTAAAGCACGAGTAGCATTGATTCCTACTAACCAGTCTGCTTCAGCACGAGCGATGGCTGACTTATATAAATTATTATATTCTCTTCCATCCTTTAAATTTTTAAATCCATCTTTAATTGCTTTATCTGTAACTGAAGATATCCATAGACGCTTAATTGGCTTTTTTATGTGTGACTTCTCAATTATCCATCTTGCAACTAATTCACCTTCACGTCCCGCATCTGTTGCAATTACAATTTCATTTACATCTTGTCTATTCATTTGTGATTTAACAACATTAAATTGTTTTCCACTTTTCTTTATAACAACAAGTTTTAAATGCTTCGGAATCATAGGCAAATCTTCAATATTCCAAGATTTATACTTATGATCATATGCTTCTGGATCAGCTAAAGTAACTAAATGCCCTAATGCCCAAGTTACTACATATCTCTCTCCTTCTAAATATCCATTTCCGCCTTTTTTACAATTTAAAACTTTAGCTATATCCCTTCCTACTGAAGGCTTTTCTGCCAATACTAATATTTTGCTCATAAAAACATTCCTCTCAAAATTGTATACCTAATATTAACACATATTATTAGATAACTAAATATAGGTTTTTATACTCTTTACACGCAAAATTATCGGTCATACCTGCAACATAATCACAAATAACCGATAAATATGCATACTGTATTTCAACTAATGCTTTTAGCATAGATTCTATATTATCATAATCATCATTATAACTATCCTTAGCCATTTTAGTTAAATTAAACTCATTTAAACTTCCATCTTCTTTAATATATCCTCTTTTTTTAAGTTCATTTATATTAAATCCTTCTGGTAACTCTAATTCTTTAAAGTCTATTTGTAATTTCATAAGATTAACTAATTTAATTACTTCATTTGGTTTACTATCAACAAAATTAATATCTCTAAGTTTTTCACCATCTACAAATTCAATATCATATATATCATCTAAAATAGGTTTTACTCTATTTAATAATCTTTCTAATATATATTCTGGCATCTGTCTTGGATTAGAATAATAAGCCTTAAATAACTGCTTTATAATAAAAACTGCCTTTGCATCAAATCTATTTACATTGTATGAGTTAAGAATTTTTCTTTTTATATAGGTTTCAATTATATCATTTACTTTCTTTCCTACAAAAGAAAATCCAACTACTTTCTTTTGTATAATTAATTTATTATCTCTTTTATCTACATCTTCTTCTCTAATATTACTTATATTTTTAAGGGAATTTATAGTCACATCTTGAATAAAAAAATTAAGAACTCGTGTGGATAACGTACCTATCTTATATAAATTTTCTCTTTCAATTCCTATGTCCATATCTATGTACTCAATACCTTCCATTAAGTACTTTAAATTATTAAGATAAAATGTAGAATACTTATCCATTATACTATTCATATGAAAAGCTTCTATTTGATAAGTTATCTTTCTTAATTCGGCCATTAAGTACTTACATATATCATTTAATGTAATCCCTAAATCTCTATCCATAAGTCCATCATCTATATCGTGCTGTCTTTGAGCTATTTCATCTGCTATTGCAACAATTTGTCCTTCTAATGTAACAGAAAAATCGTATTTCATATATTCTTTTAAAAAATTTTCATCATTTATAAATCTTTTTATATCCCAGCACCCACCACAATTAGTACACTCATGTGCTTTATGCCTCCTAACCTTAGTATGTTTTAATATTCCCTCCATAACCTGCCATGTAAGATTTAATCCTTTATGGTATCTATGTTTTACTTCTAACTCATCAAGCACCTTTAAAGAATGAAAATTGTGTTTAAATCCACCATAGTTTACTTTGTATTTTATCTTTCCTGATAAGTCATCTTTTCCAGACATAATATCATCTAAAGTTCTCTCCCCTTGGTGTCCAAATGGTGTATGACCTATATCATGACCTAAAGTTATTGCATCTACTAATTCCTCATCAAGCCCTAAATTTTTGGCAAGACTTCTAGATATTTGAGAAACAGCTAGTGTATGCGTAAGTCTTGTCCTAAAATGATCACCTTTTTCGTGTGAATATATTTGTGCCTTATGCTCTAATCTTCTAAATGCCCTTGAAAATTTTATTCTATCTCTATCTCTTGAAAATTGGGTTCTTGTAAAAATCCCATCTGCACTTATTAGTGGTTTTTCAATCTCTGGTTTTAGCCTATCTTCATCGTGTGGTGTTTGTATGTATTCTTTCATTTTTCCCCTTTTTAATTTTATTAGTTCCTTCAATATAATTCATCCCCTCTATATTTTCTTTAATATCCCCTATTATTTATGATAACATATCAAAAAATTTTTGTAATTACTTACAAACCGTGTAATATACACTATTGACATTATTAACATAAACTTTTATGATATAATAATGATAATTTAATATTTTATTACTGTGATAAGGAATAGTAAAATTTAATTCTTTTTAAAGAGAGGAAACGTATGGTGAGATGTTTCTAAAAGAATACTTTTGAACCAGCCTTTGAGTTCTGTACTGAAATTATAGTAGGATACAGCGGTTTTTACCGTTAAAAATTTGAGAGAATATATTATTTTTATATATTAATAAGGGTGGTACCACCGTGACTCGGTCCCTATTGGGATTTGGGTTATTTTTATTTTTTGCCAATTTTATTTAAATATAAAAATAAATTTAAATAATAATAATATAAATAATGATTTAGGAGGAATAAATATGTCAAAGAAAAAGAAATTCGTTGAAGCTATAACACCAATGGATGAATACTTTGCTAAATGGTACACTGATATTGTAAAAAAAGCTGAACTTGTAGATTATGCTAGCGTTAAAGGTTGTATGATTATACGTCCTTATGGATATGCAATATGGGAAAACATTCAAAAATATTTAGATACTAAATTTAAAGAAACAGGGCATGAAAATGTTTATATGCCAATGTTCATTCCTGAAAGCTTACTTCAAAAAGAAAAAGATCACGTTGAAGGATTTGCTCCTGAAGTTGCTTGGGTTACTCAAGGTGGTAATGATACTTTAGCTGAAAGATTATGTGTACGTCCTACATCAGAAACTTTATTCTGTGATCATTATGCTAAAATTATTCAATCACATAATGATTTACCAAAAAAATATAACCAATGGTGTTCTGTTGTAAGATGGGAAAAAACAACTCGTCCTTTCTTAAGAACAACTGAATTTTTATGGCAAGAAGGTCATACAGCTCACGCAACAGCTGAAGAATCAGCACAAGAAACAATAGATATGTTAAACACTTACGCTGACTTCTGTGAAAATGTTTTAGCAATGCCTGTTATTAAAGGACAAAAAACTGAAAAAGAAAAATTTGCTGGTGCAAAAGCAACTTATACAATAGAAAGTTTAATGCATGATGGTAAAGCTCTTCAATCTGGTACATCTCATAACTTTGGGGATAACTTCTCAAAAGCATTTAACATTCAATATAACGATAAAAACAGTCAGCTTCAATATGTTCACCAAACTTCTTGGGGTGTAACTACTCGTTTAATTGGAGCAATAATCATGGTACACGGTGATGATAGCGGTCTTAAACTTCCACCAAGAATTGCACCACTTCAAGTTGTAATAGTACCTATTGCTCAACATAAAGAAGGCGTTCTTGATAAAGCTGAAGAACTTAGACAACAAATTTCTAAAGTTGCTAGAGTTAAAGTGGATTCTAGTGATAAAATGCCAGGCTGGAAGTTTAATGAATATGAAATGAAAGGTGTTCCAGTACGTCTTGAAGTAGGTCCAAAAGATATTGAAAATAATCAAGTTGTACTTGTTAGACGTGATACTCGTGAAAAGATTTTTATATCAATGGATGAACTTGAAACAAAAGTTCCTGAACTTTTAGATGATATTCACAATTCTATGCTTGAACATGCAAGAACTCATAGAGATGAGCACACTTACACAGCAAAAACTTTAGATGAATTTAAAGAAATTGCAGATACTAAGCCAGGATTTATTAAAGCTATGTGGTGTGGAGATACTGCTTGTGAAGAAAAACTTAAAGAAGTTGCTGGAGTATCTTCTAGATGTATCCCATTTGAACAAGAAGAAATCACAGATAAATGTATATGTTGTGGAAAAGAAGCAAAACACATGGTTTATTGGGGAAAAGCTTATTAATAAGTTTTAAAAATAAAAAACAGCAGATAGATTTTCTGCTGTTTTTTTATTTTAACTATTTACTTTTAAAACTCTCATAACACTATTATTTTTTAATAAAATTTTAAATACTGGATATCCAATTATAGTTACAACTACAAACTCTCCTATTGCTACTTGCAGTGATGTAAGCCAAAATGGAAGATGTTGAAGAAAATATAACTCTCCTCCAATAAATACACAGTTTATTGTTGGCCACAAGGATGCTACAAATAAATTTTTACATTTACTAATCATATAAACACTTATAAATGTAGCTGTAGTACCAACAACAACATCTACTATTCCAAGTGGACTAAAAAGATTTGAAATAGCACATCCAAGTACTAATCCAGGTATATATATTGGATCTATAAATGCAAGTAATGTCATAACCTCTGAAAGTCTAAATTGAATTGCTCCATAACTTATAGGTGCTATAGCTGCTGTTAGAACCGCATATACTGCTGCAACTATTGCAATCTTTGCTATTTTATTTATTTTAAAATCACTCATTATTTTCCTCCTTAAACCCTTCATAATTAAAATTTAAACCTTTAACTTTCTTATATATAGCTTGCCTATTTTTTGTATTCATAATCATATGTTCTCAAATTTAATTCCCCCTTGTTTTTTTAGTGGCGCCAAGGAAACACTTATGGCATTTTAATATTAATTTTTTGCAATAAAAAAACTACCTAAAACTAGGTAGTTAAACGATCAAAAATAACACCCTAAATATTTATTAATTTAGAGCATAAAAAATCTTCATCGTGTTTACCTTAGTTTTGTTTATAGACAGGAGGCTTACGAACTGTCTCTCTTTACGTTATCATATTTTTATAATAAATTCAATAATTCCCTTATCTTTTTTCTATTGCTATTAATATTGGAGGATTATTTATTTGATTTATAAATTCTAATTTCATTACATTATATTCTTTTTGATTTAAAGTAGATGCAAATTCTTCTACGGCTACTTTTTCCAACTTTCCATTTTCATGACCATGATATATAACTACTAATATTACACCATTTTTATGTATTAAATTTAATGATTTTTTTATTGCTATTAATGTTGTATCTGCTTTTGTAGTAATTTTATGTTCTGCCTTTGGAAGATATCCTAAATTAAACATAACTAATTTTACATCTTTATTTATATATTTATCTATATTTTCATGTCCATCATGTATTAATTGTATATTAGTTTTAATTTTATTATCTATAATCTTTTTTCTTGTATTATCTATTGCTTCTTTTTGTACATCAAAAGAATATACGGTACCACTATCTCCAACGAGACTAGCTAAAAAGACTGTGTCATTTCCATTTCCCATTGTTGCATCTACCGCTATATCTCCATGTTGTAATTTTTTAATAGCTATTTCCTTTGCTAAATTCATAGAATTAGTTAAAAAATTTTTCTCCACATCATCCACTCCTAACAATACATATATATTTATGATAATAATTATATACAACATAAACTACCACGCAAAATTTTTGCTAATTTTAAGAATATTTTGGATGTTTGTGATTTTATTGACATTTTTTATCTAATAACTTAAAATAAACATGTACTAAAAAACACAAAAATAGGTGGAAATAACCATAAAAAGAAAAATTTTGTCATTAGCAACTGCGGGTCTATTAAGTCTTGTAACTATTAGTTCAAGTGCTTATGCAGCGCATCAAACAGTTAAATTTGGTGCTTCATGGGACTATGGAACAAGCAGTACTAGAACAACAGCTTATTCAAATGTAACTAGTACTTCTCACTGGCATTCTAGTTCAGTTACACATAATGATGATTCTGATGCTAGCGGATGGGTAAAACCTGGGAAAGTTTCCAATGCATCCATTAGCATAATGCCTTGGAGCACAGATATTCACTATTATTATAATGTTAAATAATATATTATAATATATTTAACCACTGATTGGTTTAGTCCAAACTAATTAGTGGTTTTTTAATACACATATAAATAGGAAGTGATACAATGAAAAAAATACTATGGATTTGTTCCACCATCATAATTATATTAATGGGTTTTGTAACCTATGAGTATACTGCTCATGAAGACACAGTTTTTTGGGAAAATTGGGGAAGTAGTTCTATTTGTAAAAAAATATATATCAATAATAGTGATATACAAAATAAAAATGTTGAAAATATAAAGAAGCATATAATTGAAGTTTCTAATAAACATTCTGTTTGTGTTATTAAGACTGGATACATATCTCAAAATAATAAGTTGATTTTAAGAAAAGGAATACATATACCCGCTGATTCTTCAATTTCTTTATCAGTTATTATGAAGAGTCATAAATATTTTGATATGAAAAATCTTAAAGATGAAATGGTACTAAGCACTGTTTCTAATGAAAATTCTGTTTTTGACGCCTTTGATGATAACAATGTGGAATTTATGAATTTAAAAACCGCTTGGAATAAGTATGATATAGATGGCGATTATATAATTTCTTCAAATAGTGATACTAATTTATCAAAATTTATAAATGAACTCTCTAAAAAAACTAAAATTCCATATGATAATTTAACTGTGCAAAAAAACTTTCACGCTGTTAAAATGTCTACAGCCTCAGTAGCTTATATGATTTGTATACCATTAATACTACTTTTATATGCTGCTATAAATGTTTTTTATACTATTAGCCAAAATAAAAAGATAGCTATACTGCTGCTAAATGGGTTGAGTGCTAAAAATATATGGTGGGATTTAACTTCCCCTCAGCTATTTATAACTACTTTATTAGGGCTTATCTACAACACTTTCCTTATCTACAAATATAAGCCAGTAAGCTCCATTTTTGTAGTTCGATTGTTTGGCGAACTTATTATTTTACTCGGAATTCAATTACTTGTTTCACTATTGACTTTCATATATATAAAAAATCAAAAATTGAATAATTTAATCAAAGGTAAAAGAAATATAAAATTTTTAAGAGCTACTAGTAAGATTCTACAGTTATCATTCCTTTCCTTTGGAATGATAGTAATTATATTCCTTTCTGGAATCATAACTGACCTTTGTGCTGAAAATAAACTTATTAAAAGCTGGGATAAATATTCTAATTATGCTATATTATCTGGAATGTCAATAGGTAATGATATAGAAAGTATAAGTGGAAAGAGTAATAAATTGACTGATGACTTCTCAAAATTATATGATTATGTAAATGATAAAGGCGCCTATTATTTTAGTTATAATAAAATAAGTACTGATAGTTATAAAGATACAGAAGGCGTTTCAGATTTTGTGAAAAAAAATCCATATGAGATAAACTTATTAGAAATAAATAAGAATTATTTTGATACTCTAAAATTAAAAGATATTAAAGGAAATAATATAGTTATAAATAATAATGATTCTAATACAATAATTTTAATACCTAAAGATAAAGAAAATGAAAGTGAAAAAATCAATAAACTTATTGAAGCTTATTGTATCTCCAACAATAATAATCTTAAAGATTTCGGTTATCCTGTGAATAATAACTCTAATATAAAACTGTATTATTATGAAAATATTAACCTTTTTAATCTTGCTCCTACTTCTAACGATGATGCAAAGGAAATTGTTAACCCTGTTATAACTATTTACACGAAAAATAACATGAATTCTCTTGATAAAAGTGGTTTCCAACACTGTGGATTAGACAATCCAGTAAAACTACCACTGAAATTACTTAATGGAGCTAATAAACAAGCACTAGATAATATAATAAAAAAATGTGATTTAAATGATAATAATTTACGCTTTAAAAGCATTGGGGATTATTTTGCAAATCAAAAGGCATATACGAAGCACACTATGTATATTGGAATAGGTATATGTAGTATTTTATTTATAATTTGTTCCTTTATAAGCTGGCAGGAACTGGCCATAAGTTTTGAAATGAGAAAAAAAGAATTAGCAGTAAAAAAATTATGTGGTTACAGTTTACTTTCTAAGCATAAGAAACGAATACTTCTTGATTGTATTTTTCTTATATTAAGTACATTTGCTGGAGTAATTATAAGTCATAATAATTTAAATATTTATTCTCTAGTATTAGTATTAATTTATATTTCGTTATATGTATTAGTTGAGTACATCATAATAAATATTAATGAAAATAAGACCTTAAATAATATTATTAAAGGAGCCTAATTATGAGTGAAATTATAAAATTAGTAAATGTAAAAAAGAAATTTGGTTCACATGCTATTTTTGAAAATTTAAATCTTAATGTAGAAGAGAATGATTTTGTGGCTATTGTGGGAAAATCCGGGAAAGGTAAAACTACATTATTAAACATGATTGGATGTATTGAACCTATAACTTCCGGAGAAATAAACGTATGTGGTATAAAAAATCCAAATATCAATAAAAAAAGTGGTAGCCAGCTGTTAAGAAATAAAATATCATTTTTATTTCAAAATTATGCTTTAGTTGATGATGAAACTGTAAATTTTAATTTAGATATAGCACTAAGGTTTACCAAAAGCAGTAAATCTGAAAAAGCTACGTTAAAGAAAGATGCATTAAAAATGGTTGGATTATCTGGTTATGAATCAAGAAAAGTTTATGAATTATCTGGTGGTGAACAGCAAAGGATTGCTATTGCTCGTGCAATATTAAAACCATCAAATTTAGTTTTAGCTGATGAGCCTACTGGAAGCTTAGACCCTGAAAACAGAGACATAGTACTTAAATTATTAAGCAAAATGAATGAAATGGGCAAAACAATAATAGTTGTAACTCATGATAGTACAGTTGCTGATTATTGCAAAAGAAAAATTATAATATAAATTTTATTTATATTACTTACTAAACAGAACGCTAAATAAGTATTTTATTTAGCGTTTTTTACATTATCATATGTACCATTCGGTGTAAAACTTTTTATTAATAATAATATACTAAGTAAACCGATATACAAAATTATTTATAAAGTATTGATTTAATTATTATATCAATGATATTATTAAACTGCATCATTATAGACATTATGTATTTTATCAACAATCTATGATAAACTTAACTTTTATTTTAGAAAGGAGCCATTTATGAATAGAAAAAAAATTTTAATGTTCTTAACACCTTTATTTCTTTCAAGTTGTTTTCTTCTTTGCAATACTAATAACGTATACGGCCTAGAAAAAAACATTACTTCAGGTACTAGACTATTCAAATCAATCTGTCCAAACAACCAAAAACTTAATTCTTCAATACCTAAATCAAATTTTTTGATTATAGAGAAAAATAAAACTTTGCAACTTCCTATAGACTCAAACTACGCTGGAAATACCATATATAAAAGTTATAATTCAGATATAGTTTCCGTTACTAACAATGGAACTGTTAAAGGCCTTCAAAAAGGAAGTGTTATTATATCTGCTACTACTCCTAAAAATACAACTTATTATCTGATAACTGTTAAGTATACACTTTCCCCTCCAAAAATATCTAAAAAAGAATATTCTCTTTTGAGACAAAAATGGTTTAATTCTATTATAGGAAATAACTACAATCTAAATAATCCCAATATTAAACATGTAATAAACACCCTAAATAAAAATAGTAAAAAATATATGACAACAATTAATAAAGACCTTTTAAAAAAATATTTATGGAATGATATTCAAGATATAAATCCCCAAAAAACTTTAACCCCAACTGAACGTTCTAATAATATAGTAGCAAACTACAACAGAATTTTAAATATGACAAAAGCATATGTAATGCCTGGTAGTACTCTAAAGGGAAATGCTGACTTATTAAATTCAATTCTATATTGCCTAGATTGGATGTATAAAAACAAATATAACGAAAACTTAAATACGGAATACGGTAATTGGTGGAGTTGGGAAATAGGTGCACCTCAAGCGTTAAACGATATTTGTGTACTACTATATGATCATCTAGATTCTACTCGTTTAACAAACTATATGAACTCTATTTATTTTTACCAACCAGATCCATTTCACTCTGGATATACTAAATTACACACTAATCCCTACCGAGAATCAAAGGCAGCAAATCGAGTAGATGTAGCTAAAATTGCTCTAGGAATGGGTATTTTATCTGAAGACTCTGAACAACTTTTAATGGGTAAAGATGCCCTTGAAAGCTTATTACATTATGTTAATACAGGTGATGGATTTTATAGTGATGGATCTTTTATACAACATAATAGTGTACCTTATGTTGGAACCTATGGAAACGTATTTATAAGTGGCTTACTTGAAGCTAATAGTATTTTGAAAAACTCTTCTTTTGAACTAAGTAAAAACAAGCTCCACATTTTATATGACTTTATAAAAAATTCATTTGAACCTTTCTTATACAAAGGTGCAGCGTTAGATATGGTTAGAGGTAGAGCAATTTCTAGGTATAAATATACTGATAGACATAGTGGTCATGACATTATTAACTCATTATTAATTTTATGCCAGTCTGCTGAGGAACCATATTTATCTCATTTTAGAAGCCTTACAAAATATTTATTAAAATCAGATACACTATACAATCATTTACAAAACCAAACTTCTATAAATATGATAAATTATGCTGAAAAATTATTAAATGATTCTACAATAACTCCACTAAACGAATCTTCTTTTCATAAAAACTTTCCTTTAATGGATCGAGTAATTCATAGAAGACCTAATTATTTATTTGGAGTTAGCATGTTTTCTTCTAGAATATCAAACTATGAATCAATGAACAGTGAAAATAAAAATGGCTGGCATATAACTGACGGGATGACTTACTTATATAATTCTGATTTAGCTCAATATAGTGATAATTTTTGGCCAACTATAAATCCTTATAGAATTCCAGGAACTACTGTAGATACTATAAAAATGATACCTGAAAAAGCTTGTGGCATTACTTCTACTAAGGATTGGGTAGGTGGTGTATCTCTTCATAACTATGGTTCAAACGGTATGAAATTTCAGGGGATTGCTCCAACTGCCACTCCAAATTCAGATCCTAGCCAAAATTATTTATCCCTTACTGGTAAAAAATCTTGGTTTATGTTTGATGAAGAAATTGTATGCCTCGGCTCAGGTATAACTAGTAAAGATAATCGAACTATAGAAAGTATAATAGAAAATAGAAAGTTAAAAGATGATAATAGTAATATTTTTAATACTAATATAGGAATTAAAGGTAATTTAATTAATACTGAAGAAACTTTGAATGGCATAAAATGGTGTCATCTAAGTGGAAATACGCCTAATTCTGACATAGGATATTATTTTCCTAATAATACATCATTGAAGATTAGAAGAATAAAAAATTCTGGTAGTTGGAATGATATTGGTTCAAGCACCCCTAAAAATTCTTATGGTAAACCTATGATACTTACAAAAAACTATATTGAAATGTGGTTCGATCACGGAAAAGACCCTAATAATGCTTCTTATTCATATGTTTTATTACCTAATATGTCAAAAAATAAAGTAGTAAGTTATTGTAAAAATCCTGATATAAATATAATAGAAAATACGCAAACTATCCATGCTGTTAAACAAAAAAAATTAAATATATTATGTGCTAATTTTTTTAATGATTGTAATCAAGCTGTAGATTATATATCTGTAAATAGAAAATCATCTATAATGGTGAAAGAATCTAAAGATTTTATTGAAATTGCGGTTTCTGATCCAACTATGAAAAATAAAGATACTATAGAAGTTACCTTAAATAAAAAATTAAAGAATTCATTACATCTAGATGATGGAGTATCTATAGTTAACCATGGATCTAATTTAAAACTTAGTATAAAAGTTTTAAACTCCAACGGTAAAACTTTTTACGCAAAATTTTCAAAGTAAACTTTACTCATGAAATAGCATATAACTAATTTATAAAAAATATTTTTTCATAAAATAATAATCTACCAGTTTAACTGGTAGTATTCTTTATATCGAGTAGGAGCTAAATAATTATTTTTATTTAGCGTCCTCTCCCACCACCGTACGTACCGTTCGGTATACGGCGGTTCATTAAGAATTATGTATTAGCTGATATCTTTTAGATATACTTTTGTAACCAAGATTTTCAATATATTTGTTGTTTAAGATTGTATCAAGAATTGGGCTTTTGGATATTCTCCAATAGCCTTTTCTTGTATTTGCATATTCCCATGCTTTATAGGTCGGAAGACCTAGTTTTATGAGGTTTCGTCCTCTAGTTTTAACCTTTTTCCATTGTTTCCAAATACAACTCCTTAACCTTCTTCTTATCCAACTATCTATTTTTTGTATTTTAGCGTTAGCTTTCGCTATTCCAAAGTAATTAATCCATCCAATCGTTAATTGGTTAATCATATAAACTCTATATTCCATACTTATACCTTTATTACGGTTTGTTAATTTTCTTATTTTATTTGTGAATCTTTTATATGACTTTTCATGTATTCTTATATTGGCTCCGCCTTTTGCAAAATAGAATGAAAATCCAAGAAATTTTCTTCTCGTCACAAAATCTACTGCACTTTTATTTTCATTAACTTTAAGTTTTAATAAACCTTCAAGTATTTTTCTTATACTTGCCATAACTCTTAATCCTGCCTTTTTACTTTTGACATAAATGTTGCAGTCATCTGCAAATCGGCAAAATCTATGACCTCTTTTCTCAAGTTCTTTATCTACTTCATCAAGCATAATATTAGCAAGTATTGGGCTTAATGGACCACCTTGCGGTGTACCTTTATCTGATTTTACCTTCAATCCATTTATCATTATTCCAGATTTAAGATAATTTCTAATTAGTTTAAGTACCCTTTTGTCCTTTATTCTTCTTGAAAGTCTTTCCATTAATATATCATGGTTAACTTTATCAAAGAATTTTTCTAAGTCTATATCAACAACCCATTTATGCCTCTCATTGATATATTGTCTTGATTTTAATATAGCTTGTTTAGCACTTTTATTTGGTCTAAATCCATAGCTATTATCCGAAAAGGTAGGGTCATAAATTTTATTAAGTTCTTGAGCTAATGCCTGTTGTATTAATCTATCAAGTACAGTAGGTATTCCAAGCAATCTAATTCCACCGTCAGGTTTTGGTATTTCCACTCTCCTAACTGGTGAAGGTTTATACCTTCCTTCTAATAACTTTTGCTTAATTGTTAGCCAATTTTTGATAATAAACCCTCGAAGTTCATCGACTCTCATACCATCAATACCATGACTTCCTCTATTGGCAACTACTCTTTTCATAGCTTTTAGCATATTTTCTCTAGCTAAAACCTTTTCAAGTAGATTATTAGTATCATCTACTACATTGTTTTCTCTTTCTCCCTTTGCTAACGCCAAATTATTACTCTGCGCCCCTCGTTTACCTTGAAGTTCCACTTCTACTTCCACAAGGCGACCTCTATATTGAGTTGTCTGCTTTCTTTGTAATTTATTTGAATTATTCAAAGTTGAAAACCTCCTAATGTTCAGTCCTTCCCGCACTACGTGCACATAGTGTGGTACTATGACCTCTGCTGACTTCTGATAGTTCAGTTACATATCACTATGTAGGTTATCATGTAGGAAGTTCATCCTTTAATGATATATCTATCAGACCTCCCCAGGTAAGAACGCAATCTTTCATTCCATATATCTGCCACATATACTGCAATAACTTTCGGGTGATACGGACTTTGTTTTGTTATGCAAACTCATCCAGCTATAGCCAGCCTCTTATGTGATTCGTATTCCTCAGACCGGAATTTTGCCATCCGACTTCCTTCAGATTCCACCTCACGATGGACACCCTTGTCATTGGCTAACGCCTATATCACCTTCGGCGTTCAGGACTTTCACCTTATAGATTGCGCCCATGCTGGGCGCACATAATAAAAAAGCACTAAGCAAAATGCTTAGTGCTTTAACTTACCCGGCGACGACCTACTCTTCCACACCGTCTCCAGTGCAGTACCATCGGCGCTTTGAAGCTTAACCATCGTGTTCGGTATGGGAACGGGTGTTACCTTCAAGCCATAATCACCAGATTTGTTCTTTCAAAATTGCACAGTGATAATTTAATTTGATCAAGCCCTCGACCTATTAGTATTGGTCAGCTGAATACATTACTGTACTTACACCTCCAACCTATCAACCTGATAGTCTTTCAGGGGTCTTACTAGCTTACGCTATGGGAAATCTAATCTTGAGGTGGGCTTCACGCTTAGATGCTTTCAGCGTTTATCCCTTCCCAACATAGCTACCCAGCTGTGCTCCTGGCGGAACAACTGGTGCACCAGAGGTTGGTCCATCCCGGTCCTCTCGTACTAAGGACAGCTCCTCTCAAATTTCCTACGCCCACGGCGGATAGGGACCGAACTGTCTCACGACGTTCTGAACCCAGCTCGCGTGCCGCTTTAATGGGCGAACAGCCCAACCCTTGGGACCGACTACAGCCCCAGGATGCGACGAGCCGACATCGAGGTGCCAAACCTCCCCGTCGATGTGGACTCTTGGGGGAGATCAGCCTGTTATCCCCGAGGTAGCTTTTATCCGTTGAGCGATGGCCCTTCCATACAGAACCACCGGATCACTAAGCCCGACTTTCGTCCCTGCTCCACCTGTATGTGTCGCAGTCAGGCTCCCTTCTGCCTTTGCACTCTACGCGCGATTTCCGACCGCGCTGAGGGAACCTTTGGGCGCCTCCGTTACCTTTTAGGAGGCGACCGCCCCAGTCAAACTGCCCACCTAGCAATGTCCTGTGACCAGATTCATGGCCTCCAGTTAGAATTCCAGTACTGTCAGGGTGGTATCCCAAGGACGACTCCACGAAAGCTGACGCCCTCGCTTCTAAGTCTCCCACCTATCCTGTACAGACAATACCGAAATTCAATGCTAAGCTACAGTAAAGCTCTACGGGGTCTTTCCGTCCAACCGCGGGTAGCAAGCATCTTCACTTGCACTACAATTTCACCGGATTTATTGCCGAGACAGTGCTCAAATCATTACGCCATTCGTGCGGGTCGGAACTTACCCGACAAGGAATTTCGCTACCTTAGGACCGTTATAGTTACGGCCGCCGTTTACTGGGGCTTAAGTTCATAGCTTCGCTTGCGCTAACTATTCCCCTTAACCTTCCAGCACCGGGCAGGCGTCAGCCCCTATACATCAGCTTACGCTTTAGCAGAGACCTGTGTTTTTGATAAACAGTTGCTTGAGCCTATTCACTGCGGCCTACTCTCGTAGGCACCCCTTCTCCCTAAGTTACGGGGTCAATTTGCCGAGTTCCTTAGCAATAATTCTTCCGACGACCTTAGGATTCTCTCCTCATCTACCTGTGTCGGTTTGCGGTACGGGCACCATTTTGCTCCATAGAGACTTTTCTTGGCAGCGTGGAATCAGATACTTCGCCAAAATAGGCTCCCCATCACACCTCAGGCTTAATGTTAAGCGGATTTGCCTACTTAACACCCTAAGTGCTTAGACGCACATCCAATAGTGCGCACATCCTATCCTCCTGCGTCATCCCATTTGTCAAACGCATTATGGTGGTACTGGAATATCAACCAGTTGTCCATCACCTACGCCTTTCGGCCTCGGCTTAGGTCCCGACTAACCCTGGGAGGACGAGCCTTCCCCAGGAAACCTTAGATATTCGGTCAACAAGATTCTCACTTGTTTTTCGCTACTTATGCCAGCATTCTCACTTCTGTACTGTCCACCACTCCTTACGGTATGACTTCAACCTGTACAGAAAGCTCCTCTACCACGTGTACAAAGTACACATCCATAGCTTCGGTGGTAAGTTTGAGCCCCGTTACATCTTCGGCGCAGGATCTCTCGACTAGTGAGCTATTACGCACTCTTTAAATGAGTGGCTGCTTCTAAGCCAACATCCTAGTTGTCTTAGAAATCCCACATCCTTTCCCACTTAACTTACACTTTGGGACCTTAGCTGATGGTCTGGGCTGTTTCCCTTTTGACCACGGATCTTATCATTCGTAGTCTGACTGCCGGGGTACAAATATATGGCATTCGGAGTTTGATAGGGTTCAGTAACTGTTGTCAGCCCCTAGCCCATTCAGTGCTCTACCTCCACTACTCAATTACCCGACGCTAGCCCTAAAGCTATTTCGAGGAGAACCAGCTATCTCCGAGTTCGATTGGAATTTCTCCGCTATCCACAGCTCATCCCATGGTTTTTCAACACCAACGTGGTTCGGACCTCCACGGAATTTTACTTCCGCTTCATCCTGGCCATGGATAGGTCACTCGGTTTCGGGTCTACAATATACAACTAGTTGCCCTATTCAGACTCGGTTTCCCTTCGGCTCCACACCATAAGTGCTTAACCTTGCTATATATCGTAACTCGCTGGCCCGTTCTACAAAAAGTACGCCGTCACACTTTAATGTGCTCCGACCGATTGTAGGCACACGGTTTCAGATTCTATTTCACTCCCCTTCCGGGGTTCTTTTCACCTTTCCCTCACGGTACTGCTTCACTATCGGTCACTAGGTAGTATTTAGCCTTGGGAGATGGTCCTCCCAGCTTCCCACAAGGTTTCACGTGTCTCGTGGTACTCTGGAGTAGATCTACTTTTCTTTCCTTTTCGCCTACAGGGTTATTACCTTCTACGACGGAACTTTCCAGTTCTCTTCAACTAAAGAAATCAAAGCGTTATGATCTATCCGCAACCCCAGGAACAAGTTCCTGGTTTGGGCTCTTCCCCTTTCGCTCGCCGCTACTTAGGGAATCGAATTTTCTTTCTCTTCCTCTGGGTACTTAGATGTTTCAGTTCCCCAGGTGTACCTCCATATACCTATGTATTCGGTATACAGTATCTAGCATAACTAGATGGGTTTCCCCATTCGGAAATCTACATATCACAGGCTGTGTGCGCCTACATGTAGCTTATCGCAGCTTATCACGTCCTTCATCGGCTCCTAGTGCCAGGGCATTCACCGTGCGCCCTTTGTAGCTTGATCTATCATCAATTACTAACTTTAATATCATTAACAAATATTATTTGTTAACTAGGTTTATTTCGTTTCTTTATCACTGTGCAATTTTCAAAGAACAAAAGCAGATATCCTAAATCTATGATTTAGTGATAGTCGCTTTGTTAAACATTAGAAATGTTTAACTTTATTCAGAAAGACATAGTCTTTCAAAATTAAACAGAATCAAGTGCCAGTCTGGAAGCTTTGCTTCCATTCTCCCTAGAAAGGAGGTGATCCAGCCGCAGGTTCTCCTACGGCTACCTTGTTACGACTTCACCCCAATCACCAATCCCACCTTCGACCGCTGGCTCCTTACGGTTACCTCACGGGCTTCGGGTGTTACCGGCTCTCATGGTGTGACGGGCGGTGTGTACAAGACCCGGGAACGTATTCACCGCGACATGCTGATTCGCGATTACTAGCAACTCCAACTTCATGTAGGCGAGTTTCAGCCTACAATCCGAACTGGGACTGGCTTTCAAGTTTTGCTCCCCCTCACGGGTTTGCTGCTCGTTGTACCAGCCATTGTAGCACGTGTGTAGCCCTAGACATAAGGGGCATGATGATTTGACGTCATCCCCACCTTCCTCCACGTTAACCGCGGCAGTCTCGTTAGAGTGCTTAACTTAATAGTAGCAACTAACAATAAGGGTTGCGCTCGTTGCGGGACTTAACCCAACATCTCACGACACGAGCTGACGACAACCATGCACCACCTGTCTTCCTGTCCCCGAAGGGACTTCCTCGATTAAGAGTAATTCAGGAGATGTCAAGTCTAGGTAAGGTTCTTCGCGTTGCTTCGAATTAAACCACATGCTCCGCTGCTTGTGCGGGTCCCCGTCAATTCCTTTGAGTTTTAATCTTGCGACCGTACTCCCCAGGCGGAATACTTAATGCGTTTGCTGCGGCACCGAGGGTGGTACCCCCCGACACCTAGTATTCATCGTTTACGGCGTGGACTACCAGGGTATCTAATCCTGTTTGCTACCCACGCTTTCGTATCTCAGTGTCAGTTACAGTCCAGAAAGTCGCCTTCGCCACTGGTGTTCTTCCTAATCTCTACGCATTTCACCGCTACACTAGGAATTCCACTTTCCTCTCCTGCACTCTAGATGCCCAGTTTCAAATGCAGCTCCCAGGTTGAGCCCGGGAATTTCACATCTGACTTAAGCACCCACCTACATACTCTTTACGCCCAGTAAATCCGGACAACGCTTGCCACCTACGTATTACCGCGGCTGCTGGCACGTAGTTAGCCGTGGCTTCCTCCTTAGGTACCGTCATTATCGTCCCTAAAGACAGAGTTTTACGATCCGAAAACCTTCATCACTCACGCGGCGTTGCTGCGTCAGGGTTTCCCCCATTGCGCAATATTCCCCACTGCTGCCTCCCGTAGGAGTCTGGACCGTGTCTCAGTTCCAATGTGGCCGATCACCCTCTCAGGTCGGCTACGCATCGTTGCCTTGGTGAGCCGTTACCTCACCAACTAGCTAATGCGCCGCGGGTCCATCTCAAAGCGGATTGCTCCTTTGATTATTTTATGATGCCATAAAATAATGTTATGCGGTATTAATCTCCCTTTCGGGAGGCTATCCCACTCTTTGAGGCAGGTTACCCACGTGTTACTCACCCGTCCGCCGCTAATCCACTTCCCGAAGAAAGTTTCATCGCTCGACTTGCATGTGTTAGGCACGCCGCCAGCGTTCGTCCTGAGCCAGGATCAAACTCTCAATTTAAAAGTTTAATCTTACTCAAATTTATTGACTGGTTTCTTACCTTAATTCTGTTTAATTTTCAAAGACCATTTTCTTTCGCCATCTCTCGACGGCTTATTCATTATATCAATTTGAAATCTCTTTGTCAACAACTTTTTTTGAATTTTTTAATTTTCTCAAATTATTTAGATTCTTTTGTTGTTTCCTTGATTTCCGTCGTCTCCGTGACGACAAGGAATATCTTATCACACTTTTATATATTATTACTTTTTATACTTCACATTTCATTAATTTAAATAACTTTAACTACATTTTTCTTGTTTTTTCTAGCTATTTTTACTATGGACACGCGTGGTAACAGGTACAGTGATTATATCAAATATATATAATTTGGCACTATAACTTTTGATAATTCCTTATAAATCTTAACCTGTTTTATACTCACGACAAAAAATAAAAAAACAACTTCTATAGAAGTTGTTTTTCGTGGAGCGGGTAAGGGGAATCGAACCCCTGTGTTCAGCTTGGAAGGCTGACGTTCTACCATTGAACCATACCCGCATATTAATCAATTATTGGTGGGTCTAAATGGACTCGAACCATCGACCTCACGCTTATCAGGCGTGCGCTCTAACCAGCTGAGCTATAGACCCATATATATGGTGGAGATAAAGAGATTCGAACTCTTGACCCCCTGCGTGCAAGGCAGGTGCTCTCCCAACTGAGCTATACCCCCAAATATCGTTTATCTTAACGAACAAGCATTATTATACCACAAGATTTAATCTTGTAAATTAAAATACATACTTATAATATAAATTTAACTTAAAATTACTCTATTTTTCTTATAAATTTAAAAAATTTCATATGAAACTTATATACTAATTAAAATATATGGATCACTTATATACTAAAACCAAATTATAAAAACAACATCATAATGATATTTTTATAACTTGGTTTTGCATTATTATTTTATTATTTATTTAAAATTTTCTTTTCTTCATTTAAAAATACTTTATATGTTTCATCATCCAAGTTGCACATAATTATTCTTTTAAGACTTTTAGCACTTGTATTTAAAAATTGTATGGCTGTATTTATTAAAATATTAGCACATCGTTCTTTTGAAAACCCAAAAATTCCAGAACTTACAGCAGGTACTGATAATGATTTTAAATTATGTTGCTCAGCTAAACATAAAGCACTTAAAATAGCATTTTTTAATTTAATCTCTTCATCTCCTTCACCCATTCTCGGGCCAACAGCATGAATGATATATTTACAAGGAAGATTATAACCTTTAGTTATAACTGCTCCCCCAGTGGGAATTATCCCTTCTTTTCTAACTATCTTATTACTTTCTTCTTGAACTTCACGTCCGCCTTTTTTTACTATAGCAGCTGCAACTCCACCAGCATGCTTTAACATACCATTAGATGCATTAACTATGGCATCAGAGGATTCATTTGTAATATCGCCTTTTTTTATAATTATCTCTTTATCTCCTATTTTAATCATATAATCACTCCTCTAATACTTATTTTTAGTAAACAATGTGTACATCTACAACTACTTTAATAATTCTAGATTCATACGATATCTCCTTCAAAAATATCACTCTCTTTTCAAATTTATATACACTTTATTTTTTATTGTTCCCTTATTTTATGTCACTATTTTTATATATATTATAAGTTTCATATAATATTCACTAAACTTTAAATTATATATAAAGTTTTAGATATTTCATTACGACAACTATACAATATAGAATTATTTCTTATTTTTAAAAGGTTGGTGAAATTATGGAGATAAATAACGCTAAAATAGAAGAATTTCTAAAATTTCAAGTAATGACAGCAATGCTTAAACAAGCCGCTGGAGATTCTCCTGCGTTCCAAGTAGCTATGGAAAGTTTATTAAACGCTGGATCAAATGTTAATGGTACAGATGGTTTTAATTTAAATGACCTCTCTCTTAATCAAGATGAATTAAATTCTCTTGGTTATGCTGCAAAAGAAAGGATCCAAAATATAAGTACTAGTATAAAATCCTCTATTAAATCAGGAAATACTACCATTGAAAAAGCAGTTGAAAAAGCTTCTAAACAATATGGTGTTGATGCCGATCTTATAATGGCAGTTATAAAACAAGAATCTGATTTCAATCCTAAATGTGTATCACACGCAGGCGCAATGGGCCTTATGCAGTTAATGCCTGTTAATTGTAAAGAGCTTAATGTTAAAAATCCATATGACATTGCAGAAAATATTGATGGCGGAACACGTCATTTAAAAGATATGTTAAACAGATACGGTAATAATAAAAAAATGGCTCTAGCAGCATACAATGCCGGATGTGGCACTTTAAGAAGAAGAAGTGTACACGATGTAAGTGGAATATCTAGACTTCCTCTTGAAACAAGGGATTATGTAAAAAAAGTAATGAAATATTATGGCAAATAAACATAAAAAATACAGAAGATATTTTAAACAAAATACCTTCTGTATTTTTTATATTTATTTATCTTCATAATCCAATTCTTCTCTATACTTCATCATTATTTTCGAAAATAACTTTCCTGTACTTAAAGGAGTATATGTTATAGCATTAGCACCTGCATCTATAGTGTTTTTTATAGTTTCTTCAGTTGGACCTCCCGTTGCTATTATGGGGATATTAGGGAATCCACTTCTTATTTTCTTTATTATATAAGGGGTTCTTTGCGCACCAGAAACATTAAGTATATCTGCTCCAGCTTTTATTCTTCCTTGTATATCTTCATATTCCGAAACGACTGTTACAATTACAGGTATATCTATAGTTTTTCTAACCCTTGAAATGATTAAATTTGATACAGGATTATTTAAAACAACTCCCATAGCTCCTTTAAACTCAGCATCTAAAGCTAAATTTACAACTCTTTTTCCTGTAGTATTTTCCCCACCAACTCCACAGAATATTGGTACATCTGATGCCATAACTAAAGCTTCAGTTATTATAGGTTGTGGTGTAAATGGATATACAGCCATTACAGCATCAGCATTATTATTTCTTATTACAGCAACATCAGTACTAAACACTAAAGACTTTATTCTTTTTCCCAAAACTATAATCCCACTAGCTTCTCTTATAACTGTTGGTAGCTTAATCATGTGACTTCTTAAATTACCACTTATTTCTGGTATAACCTTGCTCATGCCCCTCTCCCCATTCATTATATATCTATTGATTTCTTATTTTCTTTCTTATTTCCTTTGCTTTACTAGATGATGCAAATCTTAAAAGTTCCTTAATTCTAAGAGGTCCATATGGAATTTGTTCATCCAACTTTGAATATCTAGCCATAGTACTATTATAATCTTCTAATAAATCACTTTGTTTTATATACTCATGTAAATTTAATTCTTTAGCTAAAAAATCATTATTTAAAATAATCTTTTTAATAGCACTTACACATGATGTAATATCTCCTGAAAGCAGATACCCACATGCATCACTAGAATACTCAGTAACCCTATTCCATTTATACATTATAATTTTTAGTCCCATTTCTAGAATTTCTCGTTCATTAACAATTCCTGCAATGTTTTCATTATATATACTATCCATTAATTTGGGCGCTTTTATACATTGTTCCATAAGAATATTCCAATAAATATGTTTACTCTTTATGTGAGCTAACTTACTTCCTATTAAAAATTTTAATTCGTTTTCATTAAATTTTTCAATAGTTTTCGCAGATATCTCTAACCATGATTTATTTACTCCCTGTACATGTGCATTATAATTTACATCTTCAAAAACATATGTATCAGGTTGTTTTATACATAAAACATTACTCATTTCTTGTACCATTTTATGAATATGTGATAGTTGCTTTTCAGTAACCTTTACATTTTTTCCAACCAAATCTGGTCTCATAGCTTCTTCAACAAAATTTTCATGGTAACTTACAAATGTCTCTTCACAAAATATAGCTTTTTTCATATTTCTTAAACACTCATCTTCTAATCTATGCTTGTACATTTCGACTTCTATATTCATATTACTTCTCCTTCCACACTAAATTATGTTAATTTTAACCCTCTAGCATATACACAATAGAATCTTCAAGCATCTGTTCCTCTTCTTCTCCTAACACTTTGTGGACTTTAGATAATATTTTATGTATTTCTATTTCTTCTGGCTTATCCTTTAATGCTTCCATAGCATATTGCTTTGCTTCTTCATATCTATTATTTTCTATTAAAAGCTTTGCATATATCTCTCTTATATAATAATTTTCATAAGGTTCTTCTTCTCTTTTGAAATAATTATCAAAATTATTAAGCGCCTCTTTATATTCTCCTTTATTATAATTTAACAACCCTTGAAAACAGTATTTTGTAAATGAAGTTTTTTCTTCTATGTCCTCCGCAAATTTCAAACATTCATCTAAAGAGTTACTTAGAATCATCAAACATAACTTTTCATTTTTCTTGTTTTCAATTTCATGCTTGTGGTTACAAATTAATTCTTCATTTGCTCTTATATCCATAGTACTTACATCAACTTTAACTTTTAAATTTATTATTTTTTCTTCTAAACTTTTTGTAGATTCAACTACATTGAAAATATCTTCTCTTACATCTTCCTTTTCTTCATCATTTAATTTATTTAAATTTGTCTTTGACTTAAGATTATCTTCTTCTTCTCTTAATTTATCTAATTGTACTTCACTTTCCAATATTTGTTGTGTCAATAATTTTATACTTTCTTCTAATTCTTTGTTTTTATCATACACTCTTTGAATTTCTCCATTAATTTCCTTTATATCGATTTCAATATTATCAATTTTCTTAATATTCATATTATAATTATAAAAATCATTTTCATATTCTGTAGATGATACTTTTGTAGATATCTTATCTATTGATTTTCTATAATTATCTAAAGTCAAATTAACCGCTTTGGTTAAAACCCCAAGCTCAGTATTATCTATTTTTTGTAAATCCTTTCTAAAATCACCATCTGAAGATTTTTTTAAAACCATTTTCTTTATCGAATTAAAAAATCCCATAATTATTCTCCTTTATTTACATATATTAAAATTCATATACTAACTTATATTATAAAATATTAATGATTATTATTAAATTACTTTTTTATAAATAAATATCTATTTTTAAATAATAAAAAAGGAACCGACTGGCAGCTCCTTTAAATTCTATCCTCTGTTATTTCTTTGTTGTTTTCTTTTTTTTCTACATTCTGGGCATCTTACTGGATTATTTTCAAATCCTTTTTCTTTATAGAATTCTTGTTCTCCTGTAGTAAATACAAATTCATTTCCACAATCTTTGCATACGATAGTCTTATCTTCCATTCTAAACTCTCCTCTTTTTTAAATAACGATTTCCTTTATCATATCAATAAATTCTATAAATCCAAGTTCGAAAATATTTCCATGATACCGTCATCGCTTTATTTTAATCTATTTTACTAGTCTAACATATTAATATATATCTTTCAACCATTTTCTTCTATTTATTAATGTTCATTCAATAATATATTATACAACTATCTTTTAGATCCCCTATATCCCGCAGCTTGCGCCTCAGATTCTGTATTAAACCAAACTTCTGCTACAGTTTTGTCATAATACACTCCTCCAGGAATATGATATATTTTTTCACCTTTACTATTTATATTGCCTTTTATTTTTCCAGTTCTAATCATTTCTTTAACTTGATTTCCCTTTGCTATTGATTGAGATTTATTTTTATATTTTAAATTTGTTATAGGAACATTAGTTACGCTACTACTCGCTTTTCCTTTTGAGTTATCATTATAATTATAGCTACCTAGTTTAGTATTAAAACCTATATTTTTACCATCACTTGTGGCAATTATAGTACCAGATTCATCTGTTCTATATACTTGTATATGTTTTGCTTTTAATTTATCCATAGTAGCCTTATGTGGATGGCCGTAATCATTAGCCTTTCCACAAGATATGACAGCAAACTCAGGAGCTATCTTATTTAAGAATGCTTCTGTTGTTGATGTTCTACTTCCGTGATGTCCAACTTTAAGTACATCAGCCTTAATATCATATCTACCACTTAAGATTTCTGATTCTGAAATTCCTTCTGCATCTCCTGTAAATAAGAAACTTTTACTGCCATAAGTTAATTTTATTACAATAGAATAATTATTCGCACTTTGGTAATCTTGATTTTGTTTTGGTGCAACTATACTACAAGTTGCTTTTCCTAATTTAAAACTTTCACCTGGTTTTGGTAATGTAATTTTCATATTTTTATTTTTTATAGCCTTTATTACATCTTTATATGTTTTTGTTGTACTTACTTTCTTAGGCATATATATTTTATTAATCTCAAATGTGTTTATTACATTATCAAGTCCACCAATATGATCTTCGTGTGGGTGTGTTCCTATTACATAATCTAACTTTTTAACTCCAACTTTTTTTAAATATGATACTACCATATCTCCATCATCATTGTTACCAGCATCTATTAACATGCTATAACTTCCTTCTGTAATTAATATACTATCAGCTTGTCCTACATCTATGAAATGAACTTTTAAATCTCCATTAATATTATTAACACCACTTTCTTGATGTGTATTTTGAGTAAATTTATTCCCTTTACTAGAAGCATTACATGCTGTAAATAATACCACTACAAAAAGTAACAGTGATATAAATATTCCTCTATTAAATTTTTTCATAATTAATATTATCCTCCTTTTATACTAATTTAGCATATACTATTATATACTTTGCATAATAAAAATAAAACTCTCCATACAATATTTCAATTATATGGAGGTCTTTATTTTAATTTGATTTAAACTTTGATACTTTTTGTGTAAATTCAGATGATATAGCTAATAATTCTTGTGAGTAAAATGAAATTTCTTCAACTGAAGCTTCTTGTTCCTCGATAGAATTTGAAATTTCTTGCATGTTGGCAGATAACTCTTGAGAATTAGAATTTATAGTTTCAGCTTTTTCTAAAATTTTATCTTTTGCATTAACCGACTTTTCTATGGCCTTATAAACATTGTATATATATGGTGTTTCATTTTCTATTTCATTAATTATACTCTTAAATGACGTTACTGTATCATCTCAATGAATTAAACATAGCTTAGATTATTTTATATTTTTATAAATATCCTCCATCAACAGTTATAACTTGTGCTGTTATATATGTAGATTGTTCACTAGCTAAAAAAGTTGCAAGTTTACCTATATCACTTCCATTACCAAACCTCATCATAGGTATTTCTTCTTCAAGTTTACTTCTTTCTTCTTGTGACATCCATCTATTCATTTCTGTATCAATTACTCCAGGCTCAATGGCATTCACTCTTATTCCTGATGAGGCAAATTCTTTACCTAATGCTTTTGTAAAAGAATTTATACCTCCTTTTGATGCAGAATATATTACCTCACACGAAGCTCCGACCCCTCCCCAAATAGAAGATATATTTATAATGCTACCACTTCTTTGACTAATCATATATTTAGCTACATTGTGGCATGTATTAAAGACACCTTTTAAATTTATATTTATTATATTATCAAACTCTTCTTCTTTCATATCTATAAATAATCCAACTTTAGATATGCCTGCATTATTAACTAATACATCAATCTTTCCAAATTTATCTATAATTTCTTTTATCATTTTATTAGTAAAAATATAGCTACTTACATCACCTTTTATAGCAATAGAATACCCACCATTATCCTTTATTTCTTTTAAAGTTTCTTCTGCTGCTTTATCATCATTTTTATAATTTATAATTACAGATGCACCGAGTTTTGCAAACTCTAACGCAATAGCTTTACCTATTCCTCTACTTGCCCCTGTAACTAAAACAACCTTTCCTACAAAATTCATATAATTACCACCTTAATAATTTAAATATTAAATATATTATTTTTCTATACCTTCTCTTGCTTCGACACCTTTAGAATAGTAATGTTTTATTTCTTTCATTTCAGTAACTAAGTCAGCTTTATTTATTAATTCATTTGATGCATATCTTCCTGTAATTATTACTTCTACATTTTCTTTTCTATTATCGAGTATTTTTATAACTTCCTCAATAGAAAAAAGCTTATAATATAATGCAATATTTAACTCATCCATTACAACAATATCATAATCGCCTTTTTTTAATATATCTTCAATATCTTTTAATCCTTCTTTTGCAATATTTATATCTTCTTTTGAAGGATTATTAAATATAAAACAGTTTCTTCCATATTGTTTCATTTCAAATCCAGGAAGATATTTCACAGCTTCAAGTTCACTATATTTCATCCCTTTTACAAATTGACCAAAGAAAACTTTTTTTCCTGCACATACAGCTCTTAATGAAAGCCCTAAAGCACAAGTAGTTTTACCTTTTCCATTACCTGTATAAACATGAATATACCCTTTACTTCTTTGCATAATATATACCACCTTTATGTATTTTTTATGAAATCCAAAAAAAGTCGTAAGTTTAGATTTATATTCTATACTCACGACTGAAATTTTATTCTTATTTTAATTTAGCTATTAAGAATTTACTCTTTATTCCTCTTTCTTTAAATTTACTTTCATACTCAGTCATTAAATTTTCTGATGCATAATCACTATTGTGTAAGTCATATGTTTTATAAAGTATATCTAATCCAGACTCTTCAAAATATACTAATGAATCATTAAATAAATCTAAATCATCAGTCTTAAAATGTACTTCTGTTCCTGGCTTTATAAATTTTTTATATTCAGTTAAAAATCTAGTATGAGTAAGTCTTCTCTTATTATGTCTATCTTTAGGCCATGGATTACAAAAATTTATATATATTCGGCTTATTTCATTTTCATCAAAAATTTCTGAAATCATACCAATATTCATTGCAATAACTCTTACATTTGTAAGTTCAGCATTTACTATATTTCTAAGTGTATATACTAAAACCTCATCTTTTAGGTCTATTGATATTAAATTTTTATCACTAAATTTTCTAGCTAGTTGCACTGCAAATCCACCTCTACCACAACCTAGCTCTAAATATATTTCATTATCATTCTTAAATTCATTTTTCCAATTTCCCTTTAACTCTCTTGCCTCATCAAGGGACTTAAAAAAAGGACTTTCATCTAATTCCGGTCTAGCCCACCATTTTTTTCTAAGTCTCATAGTTCTCCTCCTCAAAATAATCTTTACTGTTTTTAATATTTATAATTCTAGTATTCTTTAGTTTACATACCCGCAATTAAAGATGTTATCTTCATAAACAACTTTGAAAGCACAGCTGTTGGTCCTGATAAAATAAATCCTATAATAGATCCTCCAATTCCAGGAATAGGCATTATAAATAAAATTAATATTAAAATTTGATATCTATATAATGAATCTGATATTTTATAAAAAAACTTAGGAAATAAGTCTTTTAATATGTGAAATCCATCAAAACCTGGAAGAGGTAATAAATTTATTATAACTAACAATGCATTTATTTGAACAGTATATACAAGCATTGTTATTATTATTCCCATACTTACCGTTTGATTTAAGGACAATGCTAAAAATATTCCTAATATAATTGATGCTACTATTGCAACAAATATATTTCCTATTACCCCTGCTATTGAAACTTTAAGATCATCCTTATAATAGTTTTTAAATGCATTAGGATTTGTTTGCACTGGCTTTGCCCATCCAAACTTAAAAAACAAAATCATGAGAAATCCAATAATGTCAATATGCGCTAAAGGATTAAGTGTAAGTCTTCCTTGAAATTTAGGAGTACTATCACCTAATTTATACGCTACTAAAGCATGCGCATATTCATGAAAAGTGAATCCCAATAATATAGCTGGTATAATTAATATTGTATCTAACAATCGCATTGTACTAAACATTTGTTTCCTCCTAACTTATCAATATTTTTATTATATCAAAACACTAATAAAAATAATATAAATATAAGCAAAAACCTCCGCTATTAAATACCGGAGATTTTTATTATATTACTTATTTTAGTGGTGTCTCTACCAATTTCCCTTCACTTATGGAAGCTATTCCTCCATCATACATTTGTAGGAATATCCCTTTATATTTAACTTCCTCTTTAGAAGTTAATTCTGTAACTACTCCTCTTAAATTGTCATTAACATATACTTTACCATTTCTAGAAACATATATGTCTTTTTTATCTATAGATTTATCTAAAACTATTCTATTCCATTTATAAGAAACATTTGTATGAACTTTAGACTTTTTAGATTTACCTTTTTTAGACTTTAAAATATTATCATCTTTATTTTTAGGATTATCAAGTGATTTTTCTCTTATACCGCAATAAATATTTTTTACCTTAATACCTTCTGATGTAAGCGAATTTTCAACTTCCCCTAAATAAACAACGTCATTATCATCAACATCTATAAGGCTTAATTTGTCCACTCCATTGATATTTAGTGAAGTGCTTTTTCCAGTAACATATACCTTGTGTTTATTAGTAGCTTCATACGCTATACTATCATCATTAGGTATTATTTTCATATCTCCTATCATACTAATTTCAGATTCTACTTTATCAATTTTCTGCATTATATTTATTTTGTGTATGTTACTTTTTCCATCTTTAACTCCTGATTTTATATATATCATATTAGTAAATGGAGATAGTTCTATATCTTGTACTTCTGTTTCCCTACTTGCAGTAAAAGATGTTTCTTTTTCATCTTTTGTTTGTAATTTTGTTTTTTCACCCTTTTCTGCATCATAAGAATAGAAGATAAATTTAGACTTGTCCTCACTTCTTTTTTTAGCAGCCATTAATAATATATTTCTATCTGGTGCCCATTTATAGTATGACATATGTAAACCCTCTTGAAGTTCAATATTTTCTTCATCACCAGTATACGTATCAACTATCTTTAGTCTATCATTTTCAACATAGGCTAAATATTGTCCATCACAAGAAACTGATTTATTTTGAGCATACTCTGGAATTTCTATGTTTATATTACTCTTTTTATGTCCTTTATCATCTTCAACCTTAGTAGATACTATTTTACTACTTACATTTTCAGTAGAAAATAAATAATTATCAACATAATATAATACAGCTATTTGCATACCTAACGATATACATATCCATGCTATTATTCTTTTCACTGCTTTCATCTATTTCTCTCCTTTAAGGTTCAACATATATAACTGAAGGTATAGAACGTTCCCCCAGCGCATTAGATGGTTCATTAATAACTTTTCCTTCATAATACATAGTAGTAGATGATCCACCATCTAAATTACTAGCATTATAAGCTCCATATTCATATAATACGTCTTGCACATCTCTTAAAGTTGCAGCTAACCTTTTAATATGTTTACCATCAAGCACTAATAAAATTATACTTCCATCTCTTCTTTGACCTATAGCTGTTCTTGGAGCTGTCCCCCAATTACCATCACCACTTTTAATAGTCTTTTTACCATTAACTATTAATGCTGGACCAAAAGAAACTGCATCTGTTACATTTTTTTCTTTAAGTTCACTTACTGTATGTTTTCCTACTAATAACTTACCTTCTTTAGTCATAGCTACAATATCATCTTTTATAAAATCATTCTTATAATCATTATAAATTGGAGTTCCCTTTGACATTATTATTCCACTAGGCTGTCCACCATTTCCCGCCCATTGTTGTCCATTAGCAGATTCATCAGTGAATCCGCCTGCATTTACTGCTGCTATAGCACGATAATTTCTAGCTATCTTACTTGTGGTTTCTCCAACTTTAGGTAGTTTGCTACTATAACCAACTTTTACACGTTTAGGATTATGAATTATTAAAACATATCCTTTATAAGTACTTCCTTCACCATCAATATTATATCTTTCTATAGTATTATCATGTATATTTTTTATTTTTATTTCATCACCATCAGAATTATCTTGTCTTATATCTTGAACTTTATTTTTGCTTAAAATTTCATTTATACGATCTTGTGATAAAAAAGTAGTAGCAATCCATTGATGAGTCATTGTAGTCATAGCTGCCCCTACCATTGTATTTCTTGCATTTTGAAATGGACCATAGTAAAGCATAAACGGACCTGTTATACCTGTAAATATGAACTCAAAAACAATGAAGGATATGAACATTTTCCATGAAAATTTCGTTTTCTTTTTACCCTTGTTATTACTATGTTTTTTCGTTGTTTTCATCTATTAATCATCCTTTTTAAGTATTTATCTTTTAAATAACCTAAATTATATTTTACAATAAATTTAAATTTTTTCAAACTTAATTTTTGGGATAAACAAAAACTTAACAGTTATTTAACGTTTATGCTTTATTATAGTCTTTATTTTGTACATATTATTTTTCTTTATTTTTATAATCTTCCTGATTTTTTTCTTCTTTGTTACTATCATTCTTTATACTGTCATAATTTTTAGAACTTCCTTCTTCATTTATGTTTTTTATGTCATCTTTATAGTTCTCATTCTTTTTTATATTTTTTGATTTATGGATACTGTTTTTTTTATTTATTATTTTATTATTTTCCTCTTTTGAAGGTTTAATGGATTTATATTGGTTTTTAGTCTTATTTTTTATTCTATTTTTGTATTTATTTGAAGACTTATTTATTCGATTACTTATATCTTTTTTATCTATTTTTATGCGACTTTCATACGCATCACATTCTTCTTTATCATATTGATATGGTTGAATTTTATTTGTTGGCTTAGTAGTATTGTTAATATCATTCTTATATTTTTCCATAGCTTTTTTAAATGACGTATAATCTAGACTCTTTGAATCATACCTTTTATTATTAAATATAAAATCATGCATAATTTGAGCATTTTGTTCTTTATCCATAAGTACTACCCACCCTTTACCATTAACAATTTGTGGTTCAGTTATCTCAGGAACTGGAATAAGCATTTGTTCTGGTGTAAAACTGCCTATTTTATATATTGTATATGCATAATTTAATATTTCTCCAACATCCATATTGGTTTTTATATAAGGAAATAATTTTGATGCTAATATAGGATACTTTAAAACATTAGTATCTTTTAACTTATCTATTATAAGAGATATAACTTCTCTTTGTCTCTCTGTTCTATCATAATCCCCATTTCCTATTTTTCTTATTCTTGAATAACTTAGCACCTGCTGTCCATCCAAATGTTGTATTCCTGCTTTTTTAACCAAGTGAGGATCCTTTGGATTTACTTCTGGTATAAATTTATTCATTTCTTTTCTTTCTACTTCACTTACATTTATATCTAGTCCCCCTATACTGTCTACTAATTCTTGAAACCCATTAAAATTTATAATACCATAATCATGTATCTTTAAATTAAAGTTCTTTTCTATGGTATCTTTTAATAACTCAGGTCCACCATAGGCTAAAGCATGATTTAGCTTTTGTTCTCCATATCCAGAAATTTCAACGTAACTATCTCTCATTATTGATATTAGCTTTAAATTTTTATTAATATTATCTATAGACAATATTAATATAGCATCAGACCTTGCCTGCTCATTTAAATTTCTTGCATCATTTCCTATTAATAATATATTGGATATTCCATCTACTTCTTCATAGGTATCTTCTTCATTTTTATCTTCTTTACTTAAATAATTATTTTTAATATACGTATTATTTTTAAAAGACCAGTATAAATATCCACATGCTCCTGTTATTCCTATAACTAAAATCATTAATATACTAAATATACCTTTTTTAACACTCATTTTTTTATTGTTCTTCTTTTTTTCATGCTTTGCCAATCATTTCACTCCCTATGCTATTATAGTTACATAAATTATTGTATATTTTTTACATATTTGTTATTATAATTATATATTTTTTGTATTGTATCTGCAAACTATGAATTAATCTACTGTTATTTGCTAAAGTCTTTTAGATGCATCATAAGCAAGTTTTGATCTCTCGCATTCAGCGTATTTTAATGTTACTTGATAGCAAAGCTTGCTACCCTTCATTCTTTCAGATGCATAACATAAACCATTCGATCTATAATCCAAAAATGGTTGATCTATTTGTTCAGGATCACCAATCAATATTAATTTACTTTCTTCTCCAACCCTAGTAATGATAGCCTTAACTTGTTTTGGAGATAAATTTTGAGCTTCATCTATAATCACCCAATTCTTTACTATTGATCTTCCTCTTAAAAATGCTACAGCTTCGGTTGTAATTATTCTTCTATCAAATAATTCTCTCATTTTATCATTTAATTCTTTTTCATTTTTATATCTTTCTTTTTCATCAGAATCAATCAATATTTCTAAATTATCTAAAACTGGTCTCATATACGGAGCTATTTTTTCTTGTTCTGTACCTGGAAGATATCCTATTTCTTCATCCATAGTTACATTAGGTCTGCATACTAAAATTCTTCTATACTCTCCCTCTTCATTTTCTAAGATTTTATGAAGTCCAACAGCTAAAGAAAATAATGTTTTTGCAGTACCTGCAGGTCCTTTTATAATAGTCAATGGTACTTCTTTTGCACTTGTCATTAATGCTTCTAGCATAAATTTTTGTCCTACATTTCTCGGAGAAATCCCCATAGGAATAACCTCCTTATATATTAAAGGCACAATTATTTTTCCATTAAATTTTCCCAGTGCGCTTTTTCCATTATTTTCTACCGAATGCATTATTACAAATTGATTAATATATAATTTAGGTGTACTATATTCTTTATTTTTTTCACAATATACCTCTAATACATTAGGATCTAAATATTTATTTTTATAAAAAAAGTCTATATTTTCAGAAGATGTATATGCTTCTATTCTTCCTGTGTACTGATTATCATATTCTGGAACAACCTTTTCATGATAATCACTTACCTTTATACCAATAGTATCTGCTTTTATTCTTTCAAATATATCTTTTGTAATTAAATAAACATCTTCTCCACTTTCTTTTAATCCTTTACAGACTTGTATTATTCTATTATCTGGTTTACTTCTATCCCAATATGTTGGGATATCAATATTATGGTGATTCATTTCTACTCTTAACTTACCACCATTAGGTAAGTCTATCCCTTTAGCTAAATCTCCCTTTGTCCTTAATTCATCTATAATACGCGCTGACATACGTGCATTTGCTCCTAGTTCTCCAATCTTTTTCTTCAAAGCATCCAATTCTTCTAATACAACCTCTGGTATAACCACATTAGAATTTTCAAAACATAGTATTGAACGTGGTGAATATAAGATTACATTAGTATCTAACACATAGGTCTTAATCAAATTATAATCCCCCTCTTTTTTCTATAATTAATATTGTGCTTTTAGCATTATATATGTATATAAAATCAGTAAAATGACTATATTAAATTGGAAATTTTATGTGTCCACATGAGAATCATTGACAATTAATAATTTTTATTATATAATACTTAATCATAAAGAAAGGGGATAAAATTTATTATGGATAATATAAAAACCATATTTAAGGAAAAAAAATTAAAGTTAACCCCTCAACGAATTGCAGTATACAACTACTTAGGTTCTACTAAAGAGCATCCATCAGCTGAAACTATATACAAAGCTCTTCATGATGCTTATCCCACTATGAGTTTGGCCACAGTTTACAAAACTTTAAAAACACTTGTAGATGTTAATTTAATACAAGAATTAAATGTGGGTGAAGGTAACTTTAGATATGATGCCAATGCAGCATCTCACCCTCATATACAATGTATTTGTTGTGGAAAAGTAGACGATGTCGAGGGAGTTTTTTTCGATGATTTAAATGAAAAAGTAGTAAACCATACTGATTATAAGATTCTATCAAATAGAGTTTATTTTTATGGAATATGTAAAAATTGCAATAATATAAGGGATTAAAAAATAAAATTTAATTAATTTTTTAATGTACAATTTACACAAGAAAACATGATTTACATGTTTTCTTTTTTTATAAATAATTTCATCATTCACCTCATAAATATAGTTAAAAGGAGGTGAAAATTTTGAAATTAAAAGTATTTTTCTTTAAAAGAAAACATATTTACTATTTTGTTTTCATTCTTGTATTAATAGTATTTTGTGCTTTTTCAATAATTTCTAATGGAAAATCATCATATATTACTTTTAACGCAAATTCTAATAAAAAAACTTTCAAAGCAGATATTACTGGTGATGGTAAAGATGATACTCTTTACATATTAACTAACAAAGATAAGTATCATCTTCAAGTAACTACAGAAAAACATAATTTTAACTTACAACCTAATAAAGCACTTGAAACACTAGGAAGCTACTATTCTCATTGGCCAATACGTGTAAAATTATTAGATGTATCTCGTGATAAAATTCCCGAAATATTTGTTCAATCTTCTCAAAGTAATGTATCACTACAGCATATTTTTGCTTATAAAGATAATAAATTTAAAGATATATTTTGTAGTTATAATAATATACTTGGATTTATAGATCATAGTAACAATAAAACTCCTAAAATACTTTCCGGTAAGTTATATGGTGGAGAATTTAATTTTGAAAATTATATAATTATAGATAATAAATTAGAAAAATATAATGGTAATATCAAAGATACATTTATGGGAAAAGATTCAATTTCAACTTTTATAAACATAATAACTTCGTTAAATGGATCATATACACCAAATAACGAAAATATTTTTCATAGTAATATTGATACTAATTCATTAGATATGTTACCTCATCTAGCTGGATATGCTAATAATTATGTATTTCAAGATGCCATTTTTATGGACACAAGATGTGATAAATCAGGTGAGCCAACAAATGTTCAATGGATTTTAAATTTTAGAGGCACTCCTATCGATTCTAATGGAGAGCTTAAAAATTACACATTGAAAGTCAATCTTTGTCGTTGCAAAAACTGTATTGATAAATATTATTTTAAAATCTTATCTATTCAACTTATTAAATAAAAAACGGACCGCTTCAGCGGTCCCAATCAAAAGGGGGATGGGGGGTTTTAGCACTAGTGAAGAGTAATCATTCTAAAATGCTACTCCTCCTTTGTACACTATATATGCTAACCCATAAACCAAAATTTATTCACTGTAAACTAATTATTTTTTATCCTTTACCATATTTGCCTATGTATATTATAAATTTCATCGTAAAAATATAAACTTCCTCTTCTTAGGAAGTTTATACCATTGATTCATTTATATTTTTCCTTCCATATATAACTTTAACATCTTATTAATTATTTCTGATTTGTCAGGTACTATAAGAGGTTGCATAGCTCTTAATAACGTTACTACAGGATCATTTGATTGTTCCTGTGTATTTTCCTGTTTAAATTCATTTATTGTTTCTTTTTGCTCTTTTTTACTATCCTTATCTTTACGCGACTTCTTTTTACTATGTTTATTTCTTTCATCTTCATTTTCTTCATCCACTTCTCTATTATCTGATTCATTTTCTTCATTATTATATATTCCTGCATTTTCATTCATAATCATATCATTAACTGCTTTAGCTTGGCTTACTAACTCAAATAAGTTTATATCACTATTATATGAATCATCACTCTCTTTTTTACTTTCTTTTGAATTATCCATATTTGTTGAACTATCCGATTTATTAAAAGTACCTATTGCATTCAAAAGAGAGGTTATCTGATTTATATCTATATTTCCTAATATAGAAGATAATTTGTTAAGAACATTATTGTCATATCCGGTATACGCATTAGGATCATTATAACCAGTATAATCATTGAGATCATCATATCTACCAGTATATTCTTTATGCCTTCTATGTTTTGCCATATTCTCACCTCTCTATAAATTAGGAGGGCTACATAGCCCTCCCATTAATTTTTAGCAACTAATTCTTAAGCACATATGCTGCGTGAACCGAATCCTCTGCTACAGCAAAGTAAGAATAAGAATATTAATATTGTTGCAGTTTCGTGGTCGATTATACATGCTCTTTTTAATATTAATAAGAACAATGCTAATCTACATGGATCGAATCCACCACATCCTGATCCTATTACTGATACTGGAATTGGGGCTGGTTTTGGAGGTGCAACTGGTAAACATGCACAACCGCAACTGCAACCACAACTACATTTACATTTTCTTGACATAAAAGTCCCCCCCCTTCTTGGGCCATGGTTTCAATGTAATCTATTCTTCTTCCTTCGCATCTACAAACTCTATCTCTTCATCAGTTTCTTTAACATCTCTGGCATCAAAGTTGAAGATATCGTCTGAAGCGTCTTCTTCTATATCGCAAGCTCTTCTTCCTCCACGAACCAATAGTAGAATTAATATAATGAAAATTATATTACCATATCCACCAAAACTACCACAGTTACCACCATAGTTACAACTATTAGTGTTACAACCACAATAGTTATTAGGTTCGCAGTAGCAACAACAACAATTCTTCTTATGGTCTTTATGGTTACCTTTTTTGTAGCAATAGCATGAATATTGTGGGTAATTATTAGTGTTTTGGCAGTTACCTCTGTTACCAAATATGGCTATGAGGAATATAAATAGAATTAAAATATATCTACCCCCAAATCCAGGGAATCCTCTGCCGCCACTATTTCCTAACAGACCAACCATTTTACTAATATTGCCGAGACCCTCAATACCAGATCCGCCCATTAGATTGTTTATCATCGAGCCTACGCCCTCCAAGTTGTTTAGATCCACTTTACCTCCCCCTTTCTGCCCATCCTTCTTCATCATTTGTTTGATAATATATACTATTCACTTTTCATCACTTTTGACACAAAAAAAATAAAAGTGATTTCAAAAAATTTGAAATCACTTTTATTATATCTTATAAAAACCTTTATTCTTCTTCAATTACTCCCTCTGCAAGAAGCTCTAATAATTCCTCTTTACCACTTTTATTTAATGCCGAAAAGAATGTAAATTTGTCTTCATCTCTAATATTTAATGTTTCTCTTATTATTTTTTTATTCTTTTGAAAATCATTTTTCTTAAGCTTATCACTCTTTGTAGCAACTATTATGGCTTCATATCCATAGTATTTAATCCACTCATACATTTGGACATCATCTTTAGTTGGCTTATGTCTAGAATCCACTAATAAAACTATTTTCTTTAATTGTGGTCTATTTACCAAATAAGTCTCCATCATGCTACCCCATTTTTGTTGTTCACTCTTAGAAACTTTAGCAAATCCATATCCAGGTAAATCAACAAAGTAAAAATCATTATTTATTAAGAAAAAATTTATTAATCTAGTTTTTCCTGGAGTAGAACTAGTTTTAGCAAGCTTTTTTCTATTTGTAATAGTATTTATAAGTGTTGACTTTCCAGCATTAGATCTACCAACAAAGGCCATTTCAATTCTATTATCAGTAGGATATTGAGCTGGCTTAACTGCCGATATTATAAATTCAGAATTCTTTATTATCATTAAAACTACTCCTCTACAAGTGCATTTTCTAAAACAGTTTCTATCTTTTCTGCTGCTATAACCTTTATCTTTCCTAAAACAGACTTAGGTATATCTTTTAAGTCTTTCTCATTATCCTTAGGAATTATTATAGTATCTATTCCAGCTCTAAATGCTGCAAGAGTCTTTTCTTTTAAGCCACCAATAGGAAGTACTCTACCAGTAAGTGTTATTTCACCTGTCATAGCTACATTATGCTTTACTTCTTTATTGCTCAATGCAGATACTATTCCTGTTATCATTGTAACTCCTGCTGAAGGTCCATCTTTAGGAACTGCTCCCTCTGGAGCATGAATATGTATATCCTTTTCTTTATAAAAATCAAAATCTATACCGTATCTTTCACAATTAGCTCTAACATAACTATAAGCTGCCTCACCAGATTCTTTCATTACATCTCCAAGTTGTCCTGTCAATTGTAATCTACCTTTTCCATTCATAACAGTTACTTCTAAAGGTAATGTATCTCCTCCATAAGCAGTCCAAGCCATTCCCATAACAACACCTATTTTGTCTTGTTTATCTGCTTTATCATAAGAAAAAATCTCTGGCCCCAAATACTTTTTAACATGATTTGAAGTTATATTAATTTTCTTTTTATCGTTTTCTAGCATATCCGCTATAGACTTTCTTATCACTGCAGATATCTTTCTTTTTAAATTTCTTACACCTGATTCTCGTGTGTAATTTTCTATTATCTTATATATAGCACCATCAGAGAATTTAATTTTATTTTCTGATATACCATGCTCTTCAAGCTGTTTCTTTATAAGATATTTTTTTCCTATTTGGAATTTTTCTTCTGTAGTATATCCTGAAACATCTATGATTTCCATTCTATCTAAAAGTGGTCTTGGTATAGTATCTAAACTATTAGCTGTAGTTATAAACATTACTTCAGATAAATCTAAATCTAATTCTAAATAGTGATCTCTAAAAGTCTTGTTTTGTTCTACATCTAAAACTTCAAGTAAAGCGCTAGCTGGATCTCCTCTAAAATCTCCACTTAACTTATCAATTTCATCTAATAAAAATAATGGATTCTTAGATTTAGCTTCTTTCATTGAATAAACTATTCTTCCTGGTATTGCACCTACATAAGTTTTTCTATGTCCTCTTATTTCAGCTTCATCTCTAACTCCACCTAAAGACATTCTAACAAAGTTTCTATTAAGTGCATTTGCTATAGATCTTGCTATAGATGTTTTCCCTACCCCCGGTGGTCCAACTAAACAAAGTATAGGACCCTTTAATGACTTACTTATGCTTTTAACGGCTAAAAACTCAATTATTCTATCTTTAACATCTTTTAATCCATAATGTTCATTTTCTAATATTTCTCTTGCCCTCTTTACATCTAAGTTATCCTTAGTTGTTTTATTCCAAGGAATATCTAAGATCCAATCTAGATAAGTTCTAATAACTCCGCCTTCTGACGAATAACTACCTATATTTTTTAGTCTGTTTAATTCATATATAGCCTTTTCTTTTGCTTCTTTAGGTAATTTAGCCTTCTTTATTTTCTTTAAATATTCTTCAAATTCCTTTTTACTTTCGTCTTCTTCTCCCAGTTCTTCTTGTATAGCTTTTAACTGCTCTTTTAAAAAGTATTCTTTTTGAGACTTATCTATTTTTCCTTTTACTTTTAATCCTATTTTCTTTTCTATTTGTAAAATTTCTATTTCATTTTTTATTATTAATAAAAGTTTTTCTAATCTTTCATTTACATCAAAAGCTTCTACTAATTGTTGTTTTGTGCTTTCTTTTAATACTAAATAAGAACTTACAACATCCGCAAATCTACCTGCATCATCTAATTCTTCTATATTAATAAGAATCTCTGCAGATGCTATATTTGATAATTTTATATATTCTTCAAAAGCATCTCTTACTGAGCGAACTAATGCTTCGCATTCCTTTTCATTAATAGAATTGTTATCTTCTAATATTTCTACCTCAGCTTTAAAGAATGGATCTTTTTGTATATACTTAGCTAATCTTGCTCTATTTTCTCCTTCAACTAATACCCTAACCGTATCCCCAGGTAGCTTAAGAATTTGTTTTATATTACAAATGGCACCTATATTATAGATATCACTTTCACCAGGATCTTCTATTTTAGCTTCCTTTTGAGAAGTTAAAAATATTTTTTGACCATTTAACATTGCCTCTTCAACTGCAAGAAGAGATTTTTCTCTACCAACATCAAAATGTAAAACCATATGAGGAAATATAGTTAAACCTCTCAACGGAATTAAAGGAAGAATTTGTAGCTTTTTCTCCATAATTTCCCCCCACTTCTATTATGTTTTCTATAAATTTTATTATATTTTTCTATAACAATTTGTTATCATTTAAAAGTATTTATACTATGCTATTATACCTATAAAACTGTTTTTTTTCAATTAATTTAAACTTCTACGGATTAATTGCAGATTCAGCAGTAAGAATATCTACATTAGTTTTTACTCCTATTATGGATTCTTGATTTTCACATTTTTCCTCTGGTATTAATGCTAAGTTAATAACCTCTTTAATATTAGTCACAGGAATTACATTAATACTTTTATCATTTTTAAATCTTTGCTGCCAATTTTCTTTTGGAATAATTACAGTCTTAGCTCCAGCTTTTTTAGCAGCATTTACTTTTGCATTAACTCCTCCAATGGGTTTTACTAAACCATGAATTGATATTTCTCCAGTCATTGCAACTTTATTATTAACTTGTATATTCATTATTGCACTATATATAGCAGTAACCATACTTATCCCTGCTGAAGGTCCATCTACAGGCATTCCTCCTGAAAAATTTAAATGTATATCATATTTATCACAATCTATGTTAAATACATTTTCTAATACAGTTAATACATTTTCAGCTGAAGAACATGCTGTGCTTTTCCTTTTAATCTTTTTATTACTACTATCTATCTCTTCTTCTTCAACTATTCCAGTTATTTTAAAATTTCCTTTTCTTGATATAACCTTTGTAGCAGTAGCTTCAATTTCCATAACAATCCCCATATTAGAACCATATACTGCAAGCCCATTTACATAACCTATTTTAGGCTCATTAGGCACTATTTTTTCAGGTCTAGGAGCATACTCTCCGTTTTCAATTATCCATTCCATATCTTCTACTTTAATTTCTTTTCTACCCTCATTTAAAGCAATACCAGAACTAAGTTGTACTAAACTAACAGCATCTCTACCATTAGTGCAATACTTTCCAACAAGAACTTTAGCTTTATCTTCTATAGTAAATCCTATCTTTTTTACCGTATTATCTGCAATATCTTCTATTTCTTCAGCTGTAAGTGATCTAAAAAATATTTCTACACACCTAGACCTTATAGCTGGACACATTTCTTGTGGACTTCTTGTAGTAGCACCTACAAGTCTAAAATCCGCAGGAAGTCCATTATCAAAAATATCCTTTATATATGATGGCATATTGGGATCTTCAGAATTATAATATGCACTCTCCAAAAACACTTTTCTGTCTTCCATTACTTTTAAAAGCTTATTAGTTTCAACTGGATGAAGCTCACCAATTTCATCTATAAATAATATACCACCATGTGCTTTTGTAACTGCTCCTGGCTTTGGTTGAGGAATTCCAGCACTACCAAGAGCCCCTGCACCTTGATAAATAGGATCGTGTACAGAACCTATTAAAGGATCTGCAATACCTCTATCATCAAACCTTACAGTAGTGGCATCTATCTCTATAAACTTTGCATTTTCATTAAATGGTGAATACTCCTTCATTTTGGCATTTTCTAATACTACTCTAGCTGCTGCCGTCTTACCAACTCCCGGTGGTCCATAAATTATTACATGCTGTGGATTAGGACCACATATCGCCGCTTCTAATGCTTTTAATCCCTTTTCCTGCCCTATTATCTCTTTAAAAGATTTAGGTCTACTTTTTTCTGTTAAAGGTTCCGTCAATTTTATTTCTTTTAGTTTCCTTAACTTTTCAACTTCTTTTTTGTTCTCTCTATTTACAATGCATTTATTACTATTTTGCTCTTTTAATGCATTGAAAAAATACATTCCCATAATAATTGTTACACCTAAACTAACAACTCCCATTAATGATCCAGACATACATATCCTCCAATTATACTCCATATTTTTAGGTATTTATCCCTTTTCTATATTTTGTACAAATAAGAATAATCTATTCCAAATACATACTATTTTTATAATAAAAAAAGTTTAGAAATCAGGCTATTACTTCAGTAACACTTCTCCCAAATTCTAAACTCATTTATAAATATTAAATTAAGCAGTTTCTGTTCCTCTATTACTTCTTTTACGCTTAGGCGGAGCAATTTCTGGTCTTTCTTCTCCATTTTCAGTTAACACTAATTCTGGCTCTTTATTTTCTATTGTATCTTTATTTATTATAACCTTCTTAATATCATATTTAGATGGTATATCAAACATTATATCTCTCATTACTTCTTCTATAATAGATCTAAGCCCTCTAGCACCTGTTTTTCTTAAAATAGCTTCATCAGCAATTGCTTTTAAAGCTTCTTCTTCAAATTCTAATTCTACATTATCCATTAATAAAAGTTTTTTATATTGTTTTACTAATGCATTTTTAGGTTCCTTTAATATTCTAACAAGAGCATCATTATTTAAAGATTGAAGTGTAACCATTATAGGTAATCTTCCTATAAATTCAGGAATCAATCCAAATTTAAGTAAGTCTTCTGGAACACTTTCCTTTAATAATTCTCCAATATCTTTTTCTTCTTTAGATTTTACTTCTGAACCAAATCCAAGAGAACTTTTTCTTGTTCTTTTTTCTATTATTTTATCAAGTCCATCAAAAGCACCACCACAAATAAATAATATATTTGAAGTGTTTATCTGTATAAATTCTTGGTGAGGATGTTTTCTTCCTCCTTGTGGTGGAACTGATGCAACTGTTCCTTCAAGAATTTTTAGTAAAGCTTGTTGAACTCCCTCTCCTGATACATCTCTTGTAATTGAAGGATTTTCAGATTTTCTAGCTACTTTATCTATTTCATCAATATAAATTATACCTCTTTCAGCCTTTTCTACATCATAATCTGCATTTTGAATTAACTTAAGAAGTATATTCTCTACATCCTCTCCAACATATCCCGCTTCTGTTAAAGTTGTAGCATCTGCTATAGCAAAAGGAACATTCAAAAGTCTAGCTAAAGTTTGTGCAAGTAAAGTCTTTCCTGAACCAGTTGGACCTAAAAGAAGTATATTACTTTTTTGAAGTTCTACATCATCTATATCTACATCAGAGTTTATTCTCTTATAATGATTATATACTGCAACAGCTAATGCTTTCTTTGCTGAATCTTGACCTATAACATAATCATCTAAATAAGTTTTTATTTCACTTGGTTTTGGAAGTGAACTAATATCAACCTGAGTGTTTTCTTCAAATTCATCTGCTATAATTTCAGAACATAAGTCTATACACTCATCACATATATAAACCCCTGGTCCTGCAATTAATCTTTTTACTTGTTCTTGACCCTTGCCACAGAATGAACACTTTAATTGTTTTTTTTCATCGTATTTTGACATTCCTACACCTCTCTAAGGTTATTTCTTTCTACTAGTTATAACATCATCAATTAAACCATATTCTTTAGCTTCGTCTGCTTCCATAAAGTTGTCTCTTTCAACGTCCTTTTTAATTACTTCTAAAGGTTTTCCTGTTCTTTCACTTAAAATCTTATTTAACTTATCTTTAATTTTTAATATTCTATTTGCATGTATTCCTATATCTGTTGCTTGACCTTGGAATCCACCTAAAGGTTGATGTATCATTATTTCACTATTAGGAAGTGCAAATCTCTTGCCTTTTGCTCCTGCTGTTAAAAGGAAAGCCCCCATGGAAGCTGCCATACCTATACATATAGTTGATACATCTGGTTTTATATACTGCATTGTATCATAAATAGCCATTCCAGCTGTAATTGATCCACCTGGACTATTTATATAAAGATATATATCTTTATCAGGATCTTCTGCCTCTAAAAATAATAATTGTGCAACAACTAGACTAGCAGAAACATCATTTACTTCCTCTCCAAGAAATATTATTCTATCTTTTAATAATCTAGAGTAAATATCATAGGATCTCTCTCCTCTATTAGTTTGTTCAACTACTACGGGTACTAAACTCATATTAAACTTTCCTCCTTTTATTAAATATTACTTTTATGATTATCACCCATATCGGTAATGATATTCATTTTCCAAAAAAATTTATTGTAAAATTAATTGCCAGAAATCTTTCTGGCAATTAATTTTGTCTTTTATATTACGTATTATATATTACGTATAATTAAGCAATTTCTTTACTGTTTTCAACTAAGAAATCTATAGCTTTTTCATTTGCTATTTGATTAGCTAGAACTTCTTTTTGCGCTCCCATTATTGCATCTACTAATTTGTCAGCATCTTGTCCGCCACCGTATTGTTGAGCCATTTCTTTAGCTTTTGCTTTTATTTCTTCTTCAGTAGCCTCTATTTTTTGATCTTTTACTATTTTCTCAAGAATTAATTCAGTTTTAACTTTCTTTTCAGCAGTTTCTTTCATATATTCTCTAACTTTTGATTCTGAACTATTTGTATATTGATAGTAAGATGCAAGATCTAATCCTTGATATCCTAATCTCATTTCTAAATCTTTAATCATCATATCAATTTCTTTTTCTATCATAATTTCTGGTATATCTATTTCAGCGTTATTTGAAACAGCTTCTATTACAGCTTCTTCATATTCATTCTTTTCTCTTGTTTTATTGGCTTCTTCTAATTTTTTTGTTACATCAGCTTTTAATTCTTCTAAAGTATCAAATTCAGATGTTTCTTTAGCAAATTCATCATCTAATGCTGGTAATTCCTTAACTTTTATTTCTTTTATTTTCACTTCAAACATTGCTTGTTTTCCGTTTAATTCGTCTCTTCCATATTGTTCTGGGAATTTAACATTAACTTCTTTTTCTTCTCCAACCTTTAATCCAACTAATTGATCTTCAAAGTCATCTATGAATGTACCTGTTCCGATTTCTAAAGAATAATCTGTTCCTTCGCCACCTTCAAATGCTTCTCCATCGATGAATCCTTTAAAATCTATTACAGCTATGTCACCACTTTGTACTGTAGCGCCTTCTTCTTTAGTTATTATTCTTGCATTTTTTTCTAACATAGCGTTTAATTGTTTTTCAACATCTTCTTCTTTTACAGTATATGTATTTCTTTTAGCTTCTACGCCTTTATAATTATCAAGTTTTACTTCTGGTCTAACTACAACTTCAGCAGTAAATACAAAATCTTTTCCTGATCCTATTTCAACAACATCTATTTTAGGATAATCAACAGGTTGTAGACTATGTTCTTCTACAGCTTGAGGATATGCTTCTTCGCAGCAAGTATTTATAGCATCTTCGTAAAATACTCCTTCACCGTAGAATCTTGTGATTATATTCATTGGAGCTTTACCTTTTCTGAATCCTGGAATATTAAATCTCTTTGCGTTTTTCTTATATGCTTTTTTTATAGCTTCATTAAACTTTTCTTTTTCTACTGTTATCTCTAGTTTTACAACATTATTTTCTACTCTTTCAATTTTAGTGTTCATTAAGTTTTTCCTCCCAATCACCGTAAATACTTATTTTGACATGATATATTATAACATACATTATATTTTTTTTACAAATATATATACATTTTTTTTACTATAAATAATTATACACTAATTATATACTATTTTCTCAAAATTACAACAATAGTTAAAACATTACAAATGCATCACTAAAATTTCTCTAGAAATTCTCTACTCTCTTGTAATTCTTCATAACTTAAATAGTTATCCCTATAGACTTCTATTATACCCATTCCTTTATAATTTAATTCCCTTAATCTGTTAAACAACTTAGAATAATTTATTTCTCCATTACCCGGAAGTAAACAAGAGCTTTCCTTGTTTCTATCATTTATATGTAGATTTACTATATTTTCCTTCATTATATTTATATATTCATCTGGTTCTTTTTTAGCCCTATACGCTTGTTTTAAATCTAGAGTAAAATGAATAGGATATTTACATTTTTCTTTTAGAAGTTTTAAGAAGTTTAAGTCAGAAGACATGCACCATGATACATTTTCTTGAGCTAATGTTATTCCAATCTCTTCTGATATATATATAAGTTCATTATATACATCAACAATATGTTTTATGTCAATTAAATTACTATCAATCTTTCTCATTCCATGAAAAGTATACGTCTTTGCACCTAATTTTTTTCCTGCAATACATACTTCTTTAAAATATTTAAGCATATCATCTCTTCTTCTTTTATAAGTATCAAATAAATAAGGTTCAAAAGATGTTGAAAAAGCATGAACAGAATTTATATAAAAGTTCTGTTCTTTGCACCTTTCTAAAAGCATTTTTGTAAATTCTTCACTAAATTCACTTGGACAATTAAAAAATACCTCTCCTTTGTCAAAGTTCAATTTTTTCATTAATTTTATACTATCCTCTAAAAGTACCTCTGGATAAAAACACGCTGTTGAAATACCTATTTCCACTTTTAAAAACCATCCTTTTTATTATTTAAAATTATTTTTCACCCCATATACTATAAAAATTATACTAGAAATTTTTTAATAGCATTAATGAATTTTTATACAGAAATGAGTATAGTCTTTCCTAAATACAAAATTCATAATTTTTCTTTTAGCTCAAAGTTATCCATTTCTTGTGTATAATCATTAAACTATAGACTTTCTTTATGTTTTAAATCTTCTTTTAATTGAAATACTCTTTTATTAAATATAGGATGAAATGCATATGGAGCTATTTCATTTAAAGGCTCTAATACAAACATTCTATCATGCATTAGTGGATGAGGAATTATTGTTTCTTTTTTAGATAAAATTAAGTCGTCATATAATAATATATCTAGGTCTATAGTTCTAGGTCCCCATTTAATTATACGTTCTCTTTTTAACTGTTGTTCAATGTCTAATAAAATTTCCATAAGTTTACTTGAATTAAGAAGTGTCTCTATTTCAACTACACAGTTTAAAAAATCGTCTTGATCTAAGTATCCATAAGGTTTTGTAGCATAAAATTTAGATGATTTCGTAACCTTAGTGAAGGTACTGTTATTCAATTTATCTATAGCCTGTTGTAGATTTTCATTCTTATCACCTATATTGGAACCTATTCCGATATAAGCTATATGTTTACTTCTATCTACTTCAACCGCAGCATATTTAATAGATTTTCCTATAGGTGCCCAAGGTTTCTTTATTTTTAATTTAATTCTCTGAATATTTTGGTACTTTGAAAGAATATTATCTGCAACTTGTTCAGCTGCCTTCTCTATTAAATCATAGCTATCTTTTTTAAACAATTCTTCAATGTCACAGCACAATGATCCATAATTAACAGTTTTATTTAAACTATCAGTTAATCCAGATTGTTGTAAATCTATAAAAACTTCCGCTGAAATTAAAAATTTTTGACCTAACTTTTTTTCTTCTTTATATACTCCATGCTTGGCAAATACCTCTAAGTCTTCAATATATATTTTGTCCATACTTATCACCACTTTAAAATTATTTATTAAATTTAAGAATTGCATCTGTCATAATAGCTGCTCTTAAATTTTCTTTAACATCGTGTACTCTAACAAAATCACATCCTTTCATTATACCTATAACCGTAGTTGCAATAGTTCCTTCAACTCTTTCATTTACAGGCAAATCTAATATTAATCCTATAGTGGATTTTCTTGAAGTACCTAAGAGTATAGGATATCCAAGTTTATGAAGTTTTTCAAGTTCATTCATTATTTGTAGATTGTGTTCCGGTGTTTTTGCAAACCCGAAGCCTGGATCTATCATTATCTTTTCTTTTTTAACTCCCGCTTTTAAGGCTATGTCTATGCTTTCTTGTAAGTCACACAAAATATCTTCTATAAAGTTATTGTAGTTTATATTGGTTCTATTATGCATCAAGCAACACGACACATCATATTTAGCAGCTATTTTTGATATATTATCATCTTTTTTAAATCCCCAAATATCATTTATAAGAGAAGCACCTGCTTTAATTGCAAGCTCAGCTACTCTTCCCTTATAAGTATCTATAGATATAGGCACATCTATCTCCTGTGATAATGCTTTAATTATTGGAATTACTCTTTTAATTTCCTCTTCTTCATCTACTGGGGCATGATTAGGTCTTGTAGATTCACCTCCTATATCTATGATGTCAGCTCCTGCATCAATCATTTTTTTAGCATGATTAATGGCTCTTTCTATATTATTAAAATTTCCTCCATCAGAAAAAGAATCTGGCGTTACATTTAAGATTCCCATTATATAAGTTTGTTTTCCTAATTCAAATGTTTTACTCCCTATTTCCATAAATTTTTCCTCCGTTAAAATAAATAATGAAGTTAATATTTCATCTTTAAATTTTTCTTATTATTTGACCAATAACACTGTTTTTGAGCAGAACATTTAAAGCAAGCTCTAGATAATTTATCACTTTTATAAAGAAGTTCACTTAAAGACTCCTTTTCATTTTCTTTATTTCTATGATTTTTAATTGCTTTTAAAATTTCAAATATTTCATTTTGCTTAAAATCACTTTCTTTTAAAATTTTTTCAGATAAATTAGCTGATGCTATTTCATGTGGAATATTCTGTTGATACTGTTGCCATCTACCTATATCATGAAGAAGTCCACAAGCATAAATCATTTCCTTATTAAAAGATAATTTATTTTCAAGATTAATTATATACATAATACGACAAACATCTATAAAATGATCTATATCATGATGACATAATTTTCTATTCCATTCTATCTTTTTTATTTTATCAATATATTCTGTATACTTTTCATGCTTTAAAATTTTATCAATCCTATCCATATGTTCCTACCTTTTTAAAATCTAAGTATATTTAAAACATTTTGCTTAAGTGAATTATCATCTTGAAAAATTCCTCTAGTAACTACAGTAGTTGTTTTAGCTCCCCACTTTTTAACTCCCCTCATACTCATACATAAATGTTCAGCTTCTATTACTACCATTACTCCTTTACAGTTTAAATATTTCATTAAGGAATCTGCTATTTGCGATGTTAATCTTTCTTGAAGTTGAGGTCTTTTGGAAAAAACCTCCATAGTTCTAGCAAGTTTACTAAGACCAACTACTTGTTTATTTGGAATATAAGCTATATGAACCTTTCCAAAAAACGGAAGAAAATGATGTTCACACATAGAATAAAATTGAATATCTTTTTCTATTACTACATCATCATTATTTACTTCAAATACTTTACTTAAATGTTTCTCTGGTGTTTCTTTAAGTCCTGAGAATATTTCTGAATACATTCTAGCTATTCTATCTGGTGTTTCTTTAAGTCCTTGCCTACTAGGATCTTCTCCTATAGCTTCAATTATCATTATTACTGCCTTCTTTATCTTTTCGTAATCTACCATTGTCTAAAGCTCCTTCCTTAAATAATATATTAAATTTAACTTTTTATTAAATTATAAATAATATAGATTGTGAAACTCACTTCTTAATAATTTAGTTATCTTATTGTTATTTAAATCAAAGCTTTTATTTTCTAATTTTGATACAGGCATAATTTCCATCAATGAATTAGTTAAAAAAACTTCATCTGCATTAATTAAATCTTCCATATTAAAATTATTAACTTCTAATTTTAATGATAATTTATTTATTAAGGAAATAACTTTTCCTCTCATGATTCCTGGCAGAAGTCCACAAGAAATATATGGTGTATATAAACTATTATTTTTTATAAAAAATATATTTGTATATGTGCCTTCACTAATATGATGTTCCGTATTTAAAAATATAGCCTCATTATAACCTTTTTTAACTGCACTATCTTTCTCTAAAATATTTTCTAAATAATTATTAGATTTAATATAGGTTAATTGAGCGTATGGATTTCTCTTTGAACATGCAAAACATATTTTAAAACCAACTTCATACATTTCTTTTGTATAAGTATTTTCTTTTGTAGTAATAATTAAATCAAATTTATCATTATTTTTAATATAAAGAATCTTTACTGCTCCAGAAAAACTGTGTTTTAGGAGAATAAGCTCATTTGAAAATTTTTCAATTTGATTCTTATCATAATTTAAATCCATATTTAATTTATTGCACCCTTTAACAAATCTTTGAAAATGCTCTTCCATAAAAAATATTTTCCCATTTACAACTTTTAATGTTTCAAATACTCCATATCCATAATTGAAACCTTGTCCATTTATCTCAATAGAAAAGTCATTTGCATCTATTATTTTTCCATTTATCGAAACACACATAATACCACCTCAGTATAAAAATTTAATTTTTAAACACTTCAATGAGCGCCTTTGCTTTATGTAGTGTTTCTTCATATTCAAGATTTGCATTTGAATTCCAAGTAATACCTCCACCAACTTGAAAATATGCTTTGTTACCCTTACAAACAATTGTTCTTATTGCTATATTTAAATCAACATCACCATTAAATCCTATATATCCTATTGAACCTGTATATATGTTTCTTTGAGTAGGTTCTAATTCATCTATTATTTCCATTGATCTTATTTTAGGAGCACCTGTTATAGATCCACCTGGAAATGTTTCTTTAATACAATCAATAGTATCATAATTGTCGTCTATTTCACCTATAACCGTGGAAACTAAATGATGTACAGTTGAATAGGTTTCTAAATGAAAAAGTTCTGTTACTTTTACTGTGCCTGGTTTAGCTATTTTTCCTATATCATTACGTTCTAAATCTACTATCATTAACAACTCAGCTTTATCTTTTTCACTAGCTAACAATTCTTTTTTATTTTTTAAATCTTCCCTATGGTTTTTTCCTCTTGGGCAAGTTCCTTTAATAGGTCTTGTTTCAATATATCTATTTTTTATTTTTATGAATCTCTCAGGCGAACTACTAACAATATGTCCTTCTCCAAAATCCATAAAACTTGCAAAAGGTGCCGGATTTATTTTTCTAAGCTTTGAGTAAATATCAAATGGATTTTCTTCTGTAGTGCATTGAAATCTTTGAGTCATATTTGCTTGATATATATCTCCAGATCTAATATATTCTCTAATTTTTTCAATGGCATTTATATATTGTTCTTTAGTAAAATTAGATGTTATTTTAGCTGTCTTAAATCTCTTTGATGTATCTATTTTTACACCTTTTTTTTCGCATAAACAAATTTTATTTTCAATATTTGTTATAATAATTTCTGGTTTATCTTTTATTCCTAAAGATGCAATAAAAACTTCATTTTTTTTATGATCTATAATTATCACACCATCATATAATCCAAAATAACAGTCTGGTATATTAACATCATCAATTGCAGTTCTACTAAGTTTTTCTATATGATGACATAAATCATATCCAAGGTAACCGACAGCCCCTCCTATAAATGGAATTTCCGTATCATAATCCATTTTATAAGATGCTAATATTTCTTTTAATTTGTCAAAAGGACTACCCCGAAAAACTGAAACAACATCTTTTTCTAAAATAGTTATTTTATCATTTTTACTTTTAAATATTAAAAAAGGATTAAATCCAATAAAAGAATATTGCCCAAGCTTATCATGATCCATTCCACTATCTAAAAAAAAGCTATAGGCTTCATCCTTAAAAAGAGAATATAATTCAAAACTACTTAAATTAGTGTTTATCTTTTTAATTAACATTTTTTCACCTACTTACTTTTAATTTTTGATTCTACTAAAAAGTTTTTCAAAATATTCATTCCGCATTCAGTTAATATAGATTCCGGATGAAATTGAACTCCCTCTATTAAATATTTTTTATGTCTAATCCCCATAATTTCTCCTTCAATTGTTTCAGCCGTTATTTCTAAGAAATCTGGAAGAGATTCTTTTTCTATTATAAGAGAATGATATCTTGTTACTTTCAATGGATTTGGAAGATTTCTAAATACCCCTCTATTTGTATGAATTATAGGAGAAACTCTACCATGTACAGGTTCCTTAGCTTTAATAATGTTTGCACCAAAGGAATGTGCAATAGTTTGATGGCCAAGGCATATTCCAAGTATAGGAGTTGTTTTGAAGTTTTTCATAATCTCCTTACAAATTCCTGATTCATTAGGTGTGCAAGGTCCTGGTGAAAATACTATCATATCAGGCTTTAAATTGTCGATTTTATCTAAACTAATAGAATCATTTCTATAAGTCAATACCTCTTCTTTTAAACATTTTAAATATTGAACTAAATTGTATGTAAATGAATCGTAATTATCTATCATTAAAATCATATGGTTACTCCTTTGATTAGTAAGTTTGATTATTTAGATGAATAAATGTGTAAAAATCCTTCTTAATTACAAATTTAGCCTCAAAATTTATAATAAACCCCAAAATAAAAGTACCATTTTAGTTATTTAATAAACTATAAATGGTACTAAAAATTAAATCTCTTTTATATTAATAAATCATCTTATGTAAAAAAGTTACCACACAAATTTACACGGGTCAATTAAATATGCCAAGCAATTTAATATTATATAAAATTCAAAAATTAGCTCTTAAAGTTAACAACATTAATTTTTTAATGTATTATTTTTAATAACATATTGAATGTGCATCTTGTTTTATAAGATTTCTATTTTTTCATTGTTAAATTATTTTTTACTCCATCTATTATAACCTCTAATCCTTCACTTGTAATATTACCATATTCAATTTTATTTCCTGAAATTTCACCCATCGATGGTAAATTATTATCATGAACATTAGTACTTATATTATATTTCCATAAATATTTAATATTAGGCTTATTAAACCAAGGTAATTGAGATACATAAATTATATTATCATCATCTAAAAACTTCGGTTCATCACACCATACATAGTTAGGATTTGACTTTAATACATTTTTTTCATTAAATGCGTCTCCTTTACTTGATACATATTGCAGTTTAGTTATTTCCTTAGATGTTCCATTTATATCTATTAAAATAAGTTTTTGAGTAGTATTTTCTACTATTGCTATATTTTGTTTAGATGGACTTATAGTATATTTTGTTTCCTTTGGCATAACTCCTATATATTGTTTTTCATTATTTACTACATTATATAATAATTTAACTTCTTCTCCATTAGAAAGTTTTAAGGCATATTCTTTATTGCTATTATCCTTTTCTTTTAAATTTTCATCTTTCTTTGGATTATCTATTTTAGTTTTATTAACTTTCTTATTTTGTTCAACCTGAACTTTTGCTTTAGCTTTTTCAGCAGAGTTATCTCCAAATAATATACTACCTAGAATGCCAATTGCTATTATCACTAAAACTACTACTGCAATTACTACAAATATTATCTTAATTCTTTTTCTTTTTTTCATTTGTTCATCATACCTATTGCTAAAAATACTAGGTTTTGGCATTTGATCACCTCCAACCAAAACAGTTCATAATTATTACTGTTATAAAATTTCTAATATTATAGCGGCACAATATAATTATAATATAATATCAGCTTTTTACCAAATACATTCTAAAAAAATCCTAAGATTTTTAATCTTAGGATTTTTTTGTTTATATTACTTTTATTTACTGAAATATTCATTTAACGCTCTATATTCGATTTTTTCATTATGTTTAACAATTTCTATTGTTTTCAAAAATACTTTAGCAGTATCTATACATGTAAATACAGGTATTTTATATTCAGCGCCTTTTCTTCTTATTTTAAATCCCATGCTAGCATTATTATTCCCCTTTGTAGGTGTATTTATTATTAAATTTATTTGCGAAGTAATTATAAGTTTAAATACATCTTCTGAATTTATTATTTCACATTTTATCCCATTTTCTTTTAGTTTTTCTCCAGTTCCTCTTGAACTATATATCTTAAATCCTAAGTCATAATAATTTTTCACTATACTACTTCCTTCTTCTTTATCTACATCCTTAAGTGAGACATATATAGCTCCCTTTGTTTCTACACTTATACCAGCTGCCTTAAATCCTTTATATATAGCTTTATTTAAATCATGATCAACTCCTAGCACTTCTCCTGTTGATTTCATCTCTGGCCCTAAATAAGTATCCACATCTGATAATTTTTCATTTGAAAACACAGGAACTTTTACTGCATGTATTCCACTTGGTTTTAAAAGTCCTATTCCATATTTAAAATCCTTAAGCTTACTGCCTAACATAACTTGAACTCCTATATTTACCATAGGCACTCCTGTAACCTTGCTTAGTATAGGTACCGTTCTAGATGCTCTTGGATTAACCTCTATTACATAAATATCCTTTCCATCATAAACATATTGGATATTCATAAGACCAACTATCTTTAAAGCCTTAGCTATTTTTTTAGTATTCTCAACTAATTTATCAATTACTTTTTCCTTTAATGTCATATATGGATAAACTGTTATACTATCACCAGAATGTACACCTGTTCTTTCAATATGCTCCATTATTCCCGGCATTAGTACATCTTTACCATCGCATATTGTATCTACTTCAATTTCAGTTCCTCTTACATATTTATCTACTATTATTGTATGCTCACTGCTTAAACTTACAGCTTCTTTCATATATTTTTCTAAAGCTTTATCATCATATATAATCTCCATTGCTCTACCACCTATTACATATGATGGTCTAACAATTACTGGATACCCTAGTTTTTCCACAACTTTATATGCTTCTTGTATACAAGTTACAGGTCTTCCCGTAGGAGTTTTTATATCTAAACTCTCTAGTAATTCTCTAAATTTCTCTCTATCTTCTGCCAAATCTATAGATTCAAAGCTAGTTCCTAGTATATTTACTCCTCTTTTAGAGAGTTTTTCGGCCAAATTAATAGATGTTTGCCCTCCAAATTGTAATATTACTCCCTTTGGATTCTCTTTTCTAATTACATTCATAACATCATCTATGTATAAAGATTCAAAGTACAATTTATCAGAAGTATCAAAATCCGTACTCACTGTTTCAGGATTATTATTTACCATAATTGATTCATATCCTGCATTATTAATTGCCCAGGCTCCATGTACACAGCAGTAATCAAATTCAATTCCTTGTCCTATTCTAATAGGACCTGAACCTATTACCATGATCTTTTTATTATCTGTTATTATATTTTCATCTTCTTTTTCATAACATGAATAATAATATGGCGTTTTAGCCTCAAACTCTCCACTACATGTATCAACCATTTTGTATACTGGATATATGTTTTTAAGCTTCTTAACTATTTCTATCTTTTTAACATCTACATTTGATAATTTACTTATTTGTTCATCTGTAAATCCTAATGTACTAGCATCACATATCAATTCATTATCTATATTTTTGCTTTCTAATCTTTTTTCTATATTTACAATATTATTTATCTTATTTAAGAACCACTTATCAATTTTAGTTATTTCATATATATCATTTATTGAAAATTCTCTTCTAAAAGCTTCTCCTATAGCAAATATTCTTTCATCATCTTGCATTTTTATCTTATTTATAAGCTCTTCATCTGTTAGTTCATGACCATTTTGAAGTTTTAATCCTATTATCTTACTTTCTAAACAAGTTACAGCCTTTAAAAATGCACTTTCAAAACTTCTATCTATAGCCATAACTTCTCCCGTCGCCTTCATTTGAGTTCCTAGTCTTCTCTCTGCAGTATTAAATTTATCAAATGGCCATTTTGGCATTTTTACTACTACATAATCTAAAGTCGGTTCGAAGCATGCACTTGAACTCTGAGTTACATAATTTTTAAGTTCATCTAAACTATATCCTATTGCTATTTTAGATGCAATTTTTGCTATTGGATATCCAGCTGCTTTTGAAGCCAATGCACTTGAACGACTTACTCTTGGATTTACTTCTATTACTATATATTTATTGCTAATAGGGTCTAACGCAAATTGTATATTGCAACCCCCTTCTATTTTTAAGCTTCTTATTATCTTAAGAGCTGAATTTCTAAGCATATGATACTCTTTGTCTGTTAATGTTTGAGAAGGCGCTACGACTATGCTATCCCCCGTATGGACACCTACTGGATCAATGTTTTCCATATTACATATTATAATGCAATTATCTTTTTTATCTCTTATTACTTCATACTCAAGTTCTTTCCATCCAGCAACGCTTTGTTCAAGTAATATTTGATGTATTGGACTCATTTTCAATCCAAGATCACATATTTGCAAATATTCTTCCATAGTATCAGCAATTCCTCCACCAGTTCCCCCCAATGTGTATGCTGGTCTTATTATTATTGGCAAACCATGTTTCTCTACAAATTCTTTACATTCTTCTATATTTACAGCTATTGTACTTTCTGGAATAGGCTCTCCTATTTGCAACATTAAATCTTTAAATTCTTCTCTATCTTCAGCCTTTTTTATAGATTCCCCGTTTATACCTAATAATTTAACATTATATTTTTCTAAAACACCCTTTGATTGAAGCTCCATTGCTATATTAAGAGCTGTTTGTCCTCCAAATCCAGCAAGAATGCCATTTGGTTTTTCTTTTTGTATTATCTCCTCTATGGCTTCAACATTCAGTGGTTCTATATAGACCTTATCCGCTATATTTAAATCAGTCATTATTGTAGCAGGATTACTATTTACAAGTATTGCTTCTATTCCTTCTTCTTTTATTGACTTACAAGCTTGAGTTCCTGAATAATCAAATTCAGCTGCTTGACCTATTATTATTGGACCTGATCCTAAGATTAATACTTTATTTAAACTTTTATCTAATGACATAAATTTACCTCCTCTACAATCTACATAATTTCCATGAATTTATCAAATAAATAAGCACTATCACAAGGTCCAGGTGCACCTTCTGGATGAAACTGTACTGAAAATACTGGCAAAGTTTTATGCTTCATCCCCTCAACTGTTCTATCATTTAAATTTATATGTGTAATAATTAATTCTTTATTTTCTATACTATTTTCATTTACTGCATACCCATGATTTTGAGATGTTATAAATGCTCTATCTCTTTCTATATCATAAACACCATGATTTCCACCTCTATGTCCAAACTTCATTTTATAGGTGTCTGCCCCAAAGGCAAGTGCTAAAATCTGATGTCCTAAACAAATTCCAAAAGTAGGCTTTACTTTAACTATTTTTTTTACATTTTCTACGACCTCTGGCACATCCTTAGGATCTCCCGGGCCATTACTTAACATAACTCCATCAGGATTTATTTTTACTATTTCATCAAAATTTGTATCATATGGAACTACTGTAATATCACATTCTCTTAACTTTAAATTTTCTATAATATTAGCCTTAGCTCCAAAATCCATTAAAACTACTTTACGTCCATTACCAGGTATATTATAAATTTCTTTTGTACTTACTTCTTTTACAAAATTATCTTCCTCTTGAATACTTTCAAAATAACTTTGAAGTTGTCTTACAGTTAAATCTTCACTAGTAATTACACATCTCATAGTACCTTTATTTCTTATTTTTTTCGTTACACTTCTCGTATCAACAGCTTCTATTCCTATCACATTCATATCTTTAAGTATACTATCTACTGTTTTTTCTGATGTATAATTTGAAGGGTTCATGCAAATAGATCTAACCACAAGTCCTCTAGCAAATATTTTTTTAGATTCCAGATGCTTTTTATTAACACCATAGTTGCCTATTAATGGATATGTTATATTTATTATTTGACCTGCGTAAGATGGATCTGTAAGTATTTCTCCATATCCTGTCATAGAAGTATTGAATACTAATTCTCCTACAGCAGTTCCTTTTTTTCCAAAACATCTTCCACTATAAACCGTTCCATCTTCAAGATACAATATTCCACTCATTCTTTATTACCCCCTCGTATTTATAACTCCTATACTAGCCCCATGTATTTTTATTCACCTAATTTTATATTTATACAAAGATTATCATGTTATATTTCTCATGTCAATATACAAAAAAAACCTTCTGCTAGAGAGCAGAAGGTTTTTATAAATTAATGTTATTTAACCATCATTATAATCATCATACTAAAAGCCTAGTAAATATATACAGAGCTATCGTACTACCTTTCTAATCTCTCAGGACTAAATTAAAGGTTGCTATTCTATTTTTGTGCATAAAAAAACTTCTGCTTTAAGACAGAAGGATACCATATCATAACTATATTAAAATTATAAATATAAGTACCTTATTAGTCTCTCGGACTACCTTAAAGGACTCCAATAAATTCTTTATTTTTATTAATAATACCACTCTTCATTATATATGTCAATAAAATATCAAGCTTATTCATAAGAGACACCTTTTATATAATTATTAATAATTTTACCAGTAATTTGAATTTATTAATTTAAAATGTCTCTTATGATAAAATTTCTAAATATATAATTTAAATTGCTCCAATATTACACTTTAATCCTACATTCTCTACTATGTCTTTTAATGCTAACATAAACTCGTTACTAGGAGTTTTAATATCTTCTCCCATATTATACTTTTTCCCTATACACGCATACTTATTTACTCCTAATTTATGATAAGGTAGAAGATGGATTTCATCTACCATTTTTAGTTTTGTAGCAAATATAGCTATATCATATATACTCTTTTTATCTGCATTAAATTCTGGTATAACTGGAACCCTAACAATAGTCTTGATACCTAATTCTGAAATTCTTTTAGCATTTTCAAGTATAGTTTCATTTCTTACTCCAGTATACTTAAAATGCTTATCTGAATTTACTGTTTTTATATCTAAAAGAATCAAATCAAGCCAAGGCATAACTTTATCTATTATATCCTTACTTGCATATGCAGTAGTTTCCATAGTAGTATGCCAGCCCATACTTTTACATCCTTTTAATAGTTCTAATGCAAACTTAGATTGCATCAATGGTTCTCCTCCAGATAAAGTTACTCCTCCATTTGAACGTCTAAATTGAACTGACTCTTTTTTTAATTCTTGTATAATTTCTTTAACTGTCATTTCTTCCCCTGATCTAACAAGTGCTCCCGGATAACACCTTTCTACACAACGTCCACAATTTATACATTTACTTCTATCTATTCTATAACTAAGATTAAAATCTATTGCACCTTCACTACATACTCTTTCACATCTATGACATTCGGTACAATTCTTAATATTAAACATAATCTCACTATTTCTATTTTGCGACTCCGGGTTACTACACCAACGACAAGATAAAGGACATCCCTTTAAAAATACTATAGTTCTAATTCCTGGTCCATCGTTTACAGAAAATCTTTGTATATTAAAAACATTTCCTTTTTCTTTATAGTTAACTTTATCACTTAGCATAAATACCCCGCCTCTTCAAAATAATTAAATTTTAAGGCTTGAAATTTAATCAAGCCTTAAAACAAATCTATTAATATATTTTAAAAGTTCTGTTCTGTTCTCTTTATAATATCATCTTGTATTCCTTTATCTAAGCAAACAAATTGAGCACTATATCCAGCAACACGAACAATTAAATCTCTATATTTTTCAGGATGTTTTTGTGCATCAATTAAAATATTTTTATCAACTACATTAAACTGTATATGCATACCCTTTTCATCAAAATAACTACGTATTAATGATGCTAGATTTTTAAGTCCATTATCCCCTTTTAAAGAACTTGGGCTAAATTTTTGATTAAATAAAGTTCCACTTGGTGCAGCATAATGCTCCAATTTAGCTACTGAATTAGCAGCAGCAGTTGGTCCTTTAACATCTGCTCCTCTAGTAGGAGATACCCCATCTGCTATAGGCTTATAAGCTTCTCTTCCATCAGGAGTTGCTCCAACAAGACTTCCTAAGTGAACATTATTTGAAACTGGATATAATCCAGGTATAAATTTTCCTCCACGTTGATTAAAATGCTGTGATACTTCTTTACAATAGATAAGTGCTCCTTCACGAGTAAACTCATCAACTTCATCTATATCATTTCCAAACTTAGGTGATCTATGAAGAAGTATTTGCTTGATATCTTCAAATTGACTTTTCTTCACTTTATCGGTTTCATTTTCTCCAAAATTAGTATCAAGAGCTTCTTTTAATTGAGCCAAAGTAAATTTTTCTTCATCAAATATAAGCTTTTTAATAGCCATAAATGAATCTCCAACATTTGCAATACCAACACCTAGTGGTCCAGAAAAACGATAATGTCCTCCACCTTCTTGAATTGATTTTCCTTTAGCTATACAGTCATCAAGCATTGAAGATAAAAATGGAAGTGGTGCTCTTTCTTTATGTGCAATATCTACACAGTTATCAGCCGCAACCATTTGAGATACAAAATACTCCATTTGCCTTTTATATGCCTCTATAAATTCATCTATATTTTTAAATTGTTTAAATTCACCTGTTTTAGGCCCTACTTGTTTTCCGTCCATTTTTCCATTATCTATAGTTAATTTTAATATTTGTGCTAAGTTAAAAAATGCAGCATCATACCATCCATCCGTTTTTCCAGGTTTTTGGGGTTCAACACATCCTACTATTGCATAATCTCTAGCATCTTCTAAAGTTAATCCATTATTAACTAGCATAGGAATAATAACTTCATCATTATAAAATGCCGGAAGTCCAGTTCCTAAGCGTGTTAATTCACAAACTCTTATCAAAAATTCTTCTGGAGTTTTATTCCATATTCTCACTGAAAGAGATGGTTGTGGTAACTTAAGACTTCCCGTAGCATCAAGACACATATAAGATAATTCATTTGTAGCATCTTTTCCTTCTGGTGTTTGTCCTCCGACAATCAAGTTTTGAAACATAGAATATCCACTAAAAGCTTTAGTTGTAGTTTCATCACGTACTTTAGTAAGATCATTAAATTTAACCCACAAACATTGAAGTATTTCTTTATTCATTTCCTTAGTTACAATTCCATTATCTATGTCATTTTTAAAATAAGGATACATATATTGGTCAAAACGAGCTGGAGAGATGGCATGACCATTAGATTCCAAACTTATAATTGCCTGTACAAACCAAAATGATTGACACGCTTCGTGGAATGTACTCGCAGGATTTTCCGGGACCTTATTACATACTTTAGAAATATTTAATAATTCATTTTTTTTAGTAATATCTGATGTTTTCTCAGCTAGTTCTTCTGCCAACCTTGCATATCTTTTAGCATAATTTATAGCTGCATTGCAAGATATAATTACAGCTTCTAAAAACTTTCTTTTCTTAATATACTCAGGATCATTTGAGTCAAATTTACTCATGGCATCTTCAGCTTCATCTATAATACCTTTAAATCCTTTTTCTAAAACTTTTTTATAGTCTACAGAGATATGTCCTAAACCATTAAAATGATAATTTGCTACTGTAAAAACTTTTGCTCCCATAGCTTTGATAGTTTCATCAGACATATAAGAACTTGCAAGTTCACTTACTGTTTTCCCTTCCCAATATTTAAATATTTCTTTAAGTTCTTTTTTTGTTTCTTCAGAAATTTGAAATGAATCAGATGTTCTTTTAGCAAGTTTATCAAATTCATCTACTAACCACTTGTTTGAAAACTCAGGGAAAACTTGTGCAGATCTTGAATTTTTCGTTAAACTGCCAACTATAAGTTCTTCATCTCTAATAACTATTGGAATTTCATTTAAAATCTTTTCAAGTGCTTTAGCCTTACGAATAATAATAGGTTGGTCTTCAGTTTCTTTGAATGATTCAGTTAACAATCTAGCTCTATCTACCTCAATACAAGGAACTGCAGAAAGTATTTGATCTTTTAGCCTTTCTACTCTTTCAGTGGGTTTACTAAATCCTTTTTCTAAAACATTCATTTTTATCCCCTACCCTTTAATATATTTTTAATTATATGTATTCTTTATGGAATTACATATATTATTAAACGTTTTCATTTCTTTTTAAAACACTTCCTATCCAATAGATATAATTATAAATATATATTTATTACACAATAATAACTTAGAATAATCTTCAAGTATTTATATACTTTAATTACATTATATTGAAATAAAGCTCTATGTCAAGCTTCTTTGAATATTTTACATAAGTTTCTATATTATTATTTATATGTGGGTATATTATATGATATCATTACTTATACAAATGTTTTTTATGAATATTTCTTAAGGAGGATTAATATAATTGAATTTAAAAAAACTTTTTAAAGAATGGTGTTTACCAATTGGAATTGCTCTACTTTTAGTACTATTTATATGGAATTTTATAGGTTTTCAAGTCAAAGTACCCTCTACATCCATGTATCCAACCATTAAACCGGGTGATCGCATCTTAGTTACTCGAATACATAGCCAAAAATCATTATATCGTGGAGATATTGTTGTTTTTTATTCTAAAGAAAGTAATCAAACTATGATTAAAAGATTAATGGGTCTACCTGGAGATAAAGTTTCAATTACTTCTGACTATGATGTGTATATAAATGATAAAAAAATAGATGAGCCTTATGTTGTTTTTAACGGAGGTTCAATGGGAGATTTTAAAGTACCTGAACATTGCTATTTTTTCATGGGAGACAATCGAGCTGATTCTCTTGACTCAAGAAAATGGATAAATCCATATATTGACTGGAAAGATATAAAAGGTAAAGCAAAATTTATAACGTATCCTTTTAATAGATTTGGTAATTTCAAAATTGGAAAATAAAGATACATCACAGGATTGATACTAATCCTGTGATGTATCTTTATTTTATCTTTCTACTACCTGGTTTAACATATGGAATTCCCTCTTTACATAATGGACAATTTTCTTTTTCATAACTTTCTATTTCAAGTTCTATAGCACTATATACTGGATAATCTATATTACTACTTTTTCTATCTGCTATACATGCAATTCCTATAACCTCTCCACCTAAACTTTTAATAACTTCTGCTGTCTCCATTGATGATTTTCCTGTTGTTACTACATCCTCCGTTATTAAAACTTTTTGTCCTTTTTGTATTTCAAATCCACGTCTTAATGCCATTTTACCATCTACTCTTTCAGTAAATATAGCAGGCTTTCCAATTTGACGTCCCAGTTCATATGCAACTATTACCCCACCCATAGCTGGTCCTAGAACTATATCGAAGTCTAAATCTTTTACTTTATCGTGAATTACACTTAAAACCTTCTCTGCTCTATCTGGATATTGTAGTAATCTTGCACATTGCACATATCTATTACTATGTCTTCCTGATGATAGTAAAAAGTGTCCTTCTAATAATGCTCCTACCTCTTTTAATATCTCTATAACATTTATATTATTACTCATAATATATTCCTCCCATATACATATTTATTTTTAGTTAGTATTGTTTTTATATATTTTTTAATTAAACTATGCCTCTGATTTCTTCTATATTTTTTATACCCTCATATAACATAAACTTTTCTATTCCTTTTATAATATCTAGTGCTATATTAGGTTTTATAAAATTTGCTGTTCCTACTTGTATTGCTGTAGCTCCAGCCATTATAAACTCTATAGCATCTTCTGCTGATACTATACCTCCCATACCAATTACAGGGATATCTATATTTTTACATACCTCATGTACCATTCTAAGTGCTATTGGTTTTATTGCAGGACCTGACAAACCAGCATATATATTATTAAATACAGATTTTCTTTGTTTTATATTTATTGCCATTCCTTTAAAAGTATTTACAAGTGAAATTCCATCCGCTCCTGCCTTGCAGCATGACTCCGCCATTTCAACTATATTTTCTGCATTAGGTGATAATTTTACTATAAGTGGTTTTTCACATATATTTCTTACCTTAGACACTACATCATAAGCAACTTGAGACTTTATACCAAATGCCATTCCTCCATGTTTTACATTGGGACATGATATGTTAAGTTCAATTATATCTACATCAACTTTATTTAATTTTTCAACTCCCATTAAATAATCTTCAATAGAGCCTCCACCAAGATTTGCAAATATTACAGTATCTAATTTTTTCATTTTAGGAAATTTATCTTTTATAAATGCATCCACTCCTGGATTTTGAAGTCCAACACTATTCATAATTCCACTAGCTGTTTCCCATATTCTAATTCCATCATTACCTTCTTTAGGATTTATAGTAAGTCCTTTAGTTGATATTCCTCCAAGCTTTGATACATCAAATATTTCTTTATACTCTTCTCCAAATCCAAAGGTTCCCGATGCAGCAATTACAGGATTTTTTAAATTAACTCCACATATATTTATATTAGTCATCAAAAACCAAATCCTTTCCGTTAAAAACTGGTCCATCTTTACATGTTCTTTTATTGCCATTATGAGTCTTGCAGGTACATACAAGACAAGCTCCAACTCCACATGCCATTCTATTTTCCATAGATACATATACTTCTGTGCCTTTTTCTTTACACATACTAACAACTTTTTTCATCATAATTTCAGGTCCACAACATATAACAACATCATATTCTTCTGGTTCTAATAAATCTGTTACATACCCTTTATAACCTTCTTTACCATTTTCCGTAGCTATATTAGTGGACTTCACATATCTTTTTAACTCATTAACTCCAAACTCTTCACTCCTAAATCCACAGTATAAATCTATTTCACATTCTTTAAGCTGCTTTATTAAATAATTCATAGGTGCTATACCTATGCCACCTGTTACTATGGCTACTTTTCCTTTCATAGAATTCACATCAAATCCATTACCTAGTGATCCCATTATTTCTAATTCATCATTACATCTTAACTTACTTAATAATTCTGTACCTTTTCCAACTACTGAATAGAGAAAATTTATTTTATTATCGCTTGCATCATATATACTTATTGGTCTTGGAAGAATTACTCCTTCTCTCCATGCCTTTAGCATATAGAATTGACCCGGTTTTGTATTAAAATTTCCTTCTATAGTAAGCTTAAATATTCCCGGGGAAATTTCTACATTTTCTTTTACTTTTTTCGCTGAATACTCCATTTAACCTACTCCCCCCAAAGCTCTTTTTGCATTTTTATAACTTCTTTTCTTGAACATTCATCAAAGTTCTTTTCTCCATTTTCATATTTCCTGTATGCAAGCAGAATACCTCTTGATGAATTTACAACCCCACCATTTCCATCTTTAAGATATACTCTTGCTTCTTTTGCACCTCCACCTTGTGCACCGAATCCTGGTATTAAAAAGAAGGTTTTATTGAATCTTTTTCTAATTTCTTTGCCATCCTCTAAAGTTGTGCATCCAACAACGCCCCCAATTGAGCTATATCCATACTTACCCATAACACTTTTGCTTAAACTCTCTATTTTTTCTCCAACTGCTTCATAAACTCTTCTTCCAGCACTACTTTGAATGTATTCAAAATCTTTAGAGCCAGGGTTAGATGTTCTTATTAACACAAACAGTCCCTTTTCTTTATTTTTCATATATGGCATATACGGTTCTATACTATCCATTCCCATATATGGATTTACAGTCATAAAATCTGATTCGAAATCCCCTTCAAAATGAGCCTTTGCATACATTTCAGCCGTTTTTGCAATATCTCCTCTTTTTACATCTGATATAGCGAGACATCCTATTTTTCTTATATATTCTAGTGTTTTCTTGTATGCCATAAGTCCCTTTATTCCATAAGCTTCATAATAGGCTATCTGAACCTTGTAACATGCCACTTTATCATATGTAGCATCTATTATCTTTTTATTAAAGTTAAACAATGCATAATCTATATCTTCATATTTTTTTAAAAACCATTCTGGAATATAACTCAAATCCGTATCAAGTCCAACACAAACATTTCCCTTTTTCTGAACTTCCTCATACAGTCTATCTATAATCATGACTCTACCCCCATTCTCATATTCTCTCTTCTGTTTTTATTTTTGATATACTATTTTTCCACCTTTAATAGTCATAACAACTTCTCCCCAAACAGTTCTACCATTAAAAGGTGTATTCTTACCTTTTGATACAAACTTATCTGAATCTATTTTGTATTCCTGTTCTAAATCCACTAACACAAAATCTCCATCAAATCCTACTGTTACTTGACCCTTATTTAAGTTCATTATTTCTCCAGGTCTTTTAGACATAAGTTCTGACAATTTATTTAGTGATATACTTTCTTCTCGAACGAGTTTTGTGTAACATATAGCAAAGCTTGTTTCAATTCCTGAAATTCCAGGAGCTCCCTTTTTCTTATCTTCTTCAGTATGTGGTGCATGGTCTGTAGCTATTACATCTACCGTTCCATCCTTTATTCCCTTAATTAATGCATCAACATCATCCTTTTCTCTAATAGGTGGATTAACTCTATATACTTCTTCTCCTACTAAAGCTAAATGATGTGGTGTTACCTCACATGTTACCTTTGCCCCTTTTTCTTTAGCCTCTCTTACATAATTTATTGCTTCTTTGGTACTAACATGAGCCATATGAAGCTTACAATGTGTAAACTTACTAAGTGCTATATCTCTCCAAGTCATAAGGTTTTCTGCCATTCTCATATCCATATTACTCATTTCAGGACTCTCAGCATGAGATATTACTGTTATACCTTTTGATTTTGCCTTAACCATAGCTTCCATCATTACTTTGTTATCTTTAACACCTTTTCCATCATCTGATACAAACTTTGTACTGCATGGTAATTTATCTATATGACTAATATCTTCTCCCTTTAAATCTTTTGTAATTGACACTACTTGATTTACATCTACAAGTCCCACTGCTTTAGCCTTATCTTGTACATAATTAACCATTTTAATATCCGAACACACAGGATTTGTATTTGCCATAAGATTTACTGTTGTATAACCTCCTTTTGCAGCTGCCTTACTACCAGTTGTTATATCTTCTTTTGCTGTAAATCCAGGATCTCTAAAATGTGCATGTAAATCAATAAATGCAGGCATTAAAACTTTTCCTTTTCCATTTATAACATCACATTTTTTTGATAAATTTTTTCCTATATCATAAATTTCATTTTTATATATATAAACATCACCATAAAAATCTTGTGCCCAATCAACAATTCTTACATTCTTTATTAATAATTCCATTTATTCCACCCCCAAAAGTTTAGCTATTAAAGCCATTCGTGCAAACATTCCTAATCTAGCTTGTTTAAAATAACAAGCTCTATTATCTTTATCTACTTTTATATCAATTTCATTTACTCTAGGAAGTGGATGAAGAACTATCATATCTTTCTTTGACATCTTCATTTTTTCTTCATCTAACACATAAGTATCCTTTAATCTTATATATTCTTCTTGATTGTTAAATCTTTCTTTTTGTACTCTTGTCATATAGAGGACATCTAAATCTTCTATAACATCTTCTAAATTTTCGACTTCCTCAAATTGTATTTTTCGTTCTATTAAAAATTCTTTTATATAATGTGGAATTTTTAGTTCTTCTGGTGAGATCAAAATAAATTTATTATTTTCATATCCGGATAATGCTTTAACTAAAGAATGAACTGTCCTACCGAATTTTAAATCTCCGCATAGTCCAATTGTATGATTTGAAAAGTTACCTTTTAACTTTTTAATTGTAAATAAATCTGTAAGTGTTTGAGTTGGATGTTGATGTCCTCCATCACCTGCATTTATAACAGGTACGTCTGACGCATTACTTGCTATTTTTGCTGATCCCTCTTCTGGGTGTCTTATTGCTATAACATCTGTATAGCCTGAAACTATTTTTATGGTATCCTGTAAACTTTCTCCTTTAGATACAGAACTACAATTTGCATCTGAAAAACCTAACACTCTTCCACCTAATCTTAACATTGCAGCCTCAAAGCTTAATCTTGTTCTTGTACTAGGCTCATAAAAAAGAGTAGCAAGTAATTTTCCTTCACAAATTTTTGAATATTTTTTAGGATTTTTTAAAATTTCTTCTGCTAAATTAAATATTTCTTCTAATTCTTCTACTGAAAAATCCATTGGATCAATTAAATTTTTTCCTTGTAACATAATACATCCTCCTTTATAGTCTCACTGGACTAATTTAAAAGGTATAATAAAAAATGCCTTCCCAAGATTTTGGGAAGGCATGAGTATACTTTTATCCATAATAAATAAACTCTATATGCTTATAAAGACAATTCATTGTCTACCCTTCCCAGTATCTCGTACTGAATTAAAGGCACGCTTATTAACTTTTAGGTAATTATACCATATGGATATTTTTAACGCAATAACAATATAAATTTTTTTAACTTTATTACATTAATAAATTGATTACATCCTAAATTTCAAAATCTTTTAATTCCAATTTAGGATAATATGATTTAATAGCTGTATAGTCCTTAATATTATTTTTACCTAAACGAAGCCATTTTAAATTTATCAAGTTTTTCAAAGGGCTTATATCTCTAATTTTATTGTAACTCAAATCAAGTTCTTCTAGTTTAACTAGTTTACTTAACGCTTCTATATCACTAATATTATTATGTTCTATCATAATACTTTCTAAATTTTTTAAATTTTTTAGTGCAGATATATCACTAATTTCATTATTACTTAAGCTTATTCGTCGCAATTTTGTTAAATACTTTAATGCACTTATGTCTCTAATCTTATTATAATCTAATGTAATAATATCTAACTTGGGTAAATCTTTCAGTACATCTATATTGGTTATTTTACATCCATATAACACTAAACGGTTTAATTGCACACAATTTTTTAGCACTGATATATCACTAAGGCGGGCCTCGCTTACTTCTAAATCTTCTAAATTTATCATTTTATTCACTGCATTTATATTATTCACAGGATTATTTGATATATCTAGTTTTATTAAATTTATTAAATTTTCTAATCCGCTTATATCACTAATATTATTTCCTTCTATCTCAATTGAATTTAAATTAATTAAATCCTTTAAAGGTTTTATTTCACTAATTAAATTATTATTTATTTCTAATTTTCTCAACTTTGATAACCCTTTTAATGCATCTATGTTGTTTATTTTATTAGAACTTAAATCTAGTTCTTGTAAATTTGTTAAATGTCTTAATGAGTCTATATTTTTCACTTCATTTGCACTTATATATAACTTTTCTAATTTTTTTAATGCTTTTAAAGGTTCTATATTCTGAATTTCAGTAGATTCGATATTAAGTTCTTTTAATTTAGTCAAAGACTTTAATGGACTAATATCTTCAATTGGATTGTATCCTAAATTAAGTTTTTTTAGATTTTTTAATTTTTCAATACCACGAATATTATCTATTCCCCATGATCCTAAATCTAATTCTTCAATTGTTAACAAATCTTCCTCATTAATATCTCCTGTAGGTTTATTTAATTTCTTTCTTATAATTTTCTTGAATGGATTATATTCAATATTTTCGATATTAGGATTCCCTACAAATATTAATTTTACCTTACTTAAATCTTCATCCCATCCTATATGTTGTTCTCCTTCTGGTATATATACTCCCCCTGAGAACGTATCAACAAAATATACATGTCGAGTATTTTCATAGGGCTTAATGCCCATAGTAATTACACGATAATATCTTTTCCCATTTGCTATCTCAGTAAAAATATACTTAAATATTGCTTCATCTACTCCAGTTGAATTCATAACTGCCTGAGCTTTTCTAATTGCCTCATCTTCAGTTATTCTTTCTAGCTCTTTTAATATAAAATCCTTATTTTTTAACCTATTATAATATTCTTTTGTTGGCGAAAAATCCTTAACCTTATTATTCTTTAACCTAAGACTTGTTAGCTTCACTAAATTTTTTAATGGTCTAATATCTTCGATTTGGTTATCTTCTAAATCTAAATTTTCTAAATTAGTTAACTCCTTAAGTGCGTCTATACTCTTTATTTTATTGTTTCCTAACATCAAAAAATTTAATTTCTTTAGATTTCTCAATGATTCTATATCAGAAATCTTATTAAAATTTAGAACTAATTGCTCAAGATTTTCTAAGTTTTTCAACGGACTTATATCACTTAATGGATTCCCACTTAAGCTTAATCCTTTTAAATTATTTAAATTTGCTAATGGGCCTATATCAGTAGTTTTATTATGCTCTAAATACAATTGTTTTAAATTTATTAAACTCTTTAAAGGAGTTAAATCTGTAATAGAATTAAGGTCCAGCTTAACCTCTTCTAACTTTGTTAAATATTTAAGAGAAGATATATCCTCAATTAAATTTGATGTTACATCAAGTATTTTTAAATTCTTAAGATTTTCAATACCACTAAGATCTTTTATTTTTGCTAGAGCTATATCTAATTCTTCAATTTTTAATAAATCTTCTTTTATTATCTTTCCTGTAGGTTTATTTATTTTTTTCTTATAATATTTTCTAACTTTTCATCTTTAAAATTTACACTGTCACTGCAATTCTCCTTAATACTAAAATTCATAATGATATTCTTATTTAGTCTTCTATTATTTTTGGACTTAATTTTATCATTTATAATTAACTTATATTTCTCACCTTGAACATAACCATTGTTAGGTGGTTGCACTATAATTTGTTTACTATATTGCCCTATTTTTAAATTTACTTTTACCTTGTTTTCTTTACTGTCTAATACTATGATTTCATCTTTTGTTAAACTATTAGAATCAATTATATCATTAAACTTTATTGTAAAGTTTTTGTTTATATCCACCACTTTATTGTCTTTAAATATAGTAGCATTAGCATTTGTTGATATAAACATTGATAAACTAATTACTCCTAATAATATTAATTTTTTTAACATATTACACCCCCAAGTTATATATTATACCCATTATAACATTAAATAGTTTTTATGTTTATATTTATAAATATACATGTTGATAAAATGAAAAACCACCTCTATATTAAAAATATAGAGGTGACTTCATGGGGTTTGGATTATTAACCAAAATTTATAGGTTTTGTATATAACAACATTATAATTGATATGGGGAAATTATAATGTTATCAGCAATTTTATTAGACTTAAAGGACACTTACTTAAGTCCCATAAGCTCATCTTTAAAAATTCTTTCATCCATTAATTTCAAATCCTCTGGAATTATTGGCTTAAATCCCATTTGATCTAAAACATCTTTTTGAAGGTCTACTCCTGGTGCTATTTCAGAAAGAACCATACCTTCTTCTCTTAATTCAAATACAGCTCTTTCTGTAATATATTTAACTATTTGACCAGTTTCCATTGCATATTCTCCACTGAACGTAATCTGTTCAACTTCATCTACAAATTTTTTAGCCTTACCTTCTTGTACTATAACTAATTTACCATTATCTATATCAACTTTTAATCCACCAGCTGTAAATGTTCCGCAATAAATAACTACTTTAGAATTTTGAGTTATGTTTATGAATCCACCACAACCAGCAATCTTAGGTCCAAACTTACTAACATTTATATTCCCAACTTTATCACATTGAGCAAGTCCTAGAAATGCAGCATCAAGTCCACCACCATCGTAAAAATCAAATTGATATGGTTGGTCTATTATTGCTTCTGCATTTATTGATGCACCAAAACTTCTTGCCCCTGCTGGAACCCCTCCTATTGGACCCGCTTCAACAGTTAACGTCATGGTATCACCTATACCTTCTTCATTAGCTACCATAGCTACTCCTTCTGGAATTCCTATCCCTAAGTTTACAACTGCATTCTTAGGTAATTCCATTGCAGCTCTTCTAGCAATAAGTTTTCTTTCATTTAGTGGAGCTGCCTCTATTGAATCTAATGGAATTACAGCTCTACCACAAAATTCATCTCTATATGGTTCATCAAATGTTTGCCAAGAATCTTCCTCACCTTCTGGAACTATAACTATAGCATCTACATATATTCCAGGTACTTTAACAAGTCTAGGATCTAATGTACCTTTCTTAACTACTTTCTGAACTTGTACTATAACTTTTCCACCTGAATTTTTAGTTGCTTGTACAATTGATAAAACTTCTGTTGTAGCTACTTCTTTTTCAAGAGTTACATTTCCATTTTCATCAGCATAACTTCCTCTTATAAATGCAACATCTAATGGAATTGATTTATATAATAATCTTTGTTGACCTTCTATATTAATAACTTTAACTAAATCTTCCTTTGTTACATCATTTAATTTTCCACCTTCAATACGAGGGTCAACAAATGTCTTTAAACCAACATGTGTAATTGTTCCTATTCTTCCCCCTGCTATATCTCTAAATAATTGAGACAATGTTCCCTGTGGTAAATTATATGCCTCTATTTTATTTTCAATTGCAAGCTTTTGCATTTTAGGTGCTAACGCCCAATGTCCACCTATAACTCTTTTTACTAGTCCTTCATAACCGTAATGATTTATACCTTTATCTTTAGAATCCCCTTGACCTGCTGCATAGAATACCGTAAGGTCTCTTGGATGTCCTGTATTTAAAAAACTTTCTTCTGCTCCTCTTGATAATCCTTCTGGCTGAGCTGATCCTACAAAACCAGAAACAACTAATGTATCTCCATCTTTAATCATTGAAATAGCTTTTTCAATGCTAACTACTTTTGAAGCCATGACATTACCTCCTCTAAGATTTATCAATCTAAATAACAGTTTTGTCACTATATTTACTCAGCAATAATCATGCCAACTTAGTAGTATAATAAATTTTTTCTATTATTTTACTTAAAACCTTCAGTATATGGTCTTTTAGAAGATTCTAAATTTTATTTTTAAATATATTTTGAGTAATTATATTTTTCTTCAAAACATTTTCTGTAAATATTTCCTTACACTTTCCATATACACTAAAATAAAAATGTATTAATTTCTTAACACTTTATATTATTCACACTTATTACCGTAAGTTTTTTCGTACACTTTAAAATAATATACCATGCTTCGTCATCTTTTCATATAAAGTGGTTCTACTTATATTTAATGCCTTAGCAGTTTGTGTCTTATTTCCATTAAAAGCTCTTAAAGCATTTAATATAGTTTCCTTTTCTGTTTTGCTCATAACATCTTCTAACTTTTTTACAGAAAACTCAGTTATTTTTCCCGTAATCTCTTGTGGCAAATGTTCTGTTTTTATCTTTCCATCATACTCAACAACATTCACTGCCCTTTCTATAACATTTTCTAGCTGTCTTATATTTCCATACCAACTGTATGATTGAAGTCTATCCATTGCTTTACTGCTAATACCTTGCACCTCTTTACCTAACTTTTTACATATTTTTTCTAATAAATAACTAGTTAGTGTTACTATATCGTTTGATCTTTCCCTAAGAGAAGGTATATTTATAGTTACTACATTTAACCTATAATATAAGTCTTGTCGAAAACTTCCTTCTTTAACCATATTAGATAAATTTCTATTAGTTGCAGCTATTACCCTTACATCTATACATTTTGAAACTATAGCACCTATTTTTTCAACCTCTTTTTCTTGCAAAACTCTTAAAAGTTTTGCTTGCATATGTAATGGCATGTCTCCAATTTCATCTAAAAATATAGTTCCTCCATTTGCTAATTCAAATTTTCCCATCTTGCCTTCTTTTTTTGCTCCAGTAAAAGAACCTTTTTCGTACCCAAAAAGTTCTGATTCTAAGAGTTCGCTGGGTATAGCTGCACAATTTACCTTTACAAAATTTCCATATGCTCTATCACTTGCTTTATGAATAGCATGGGCAAAAAGCTCTTTTCCTGTTCCACTTTCACCAATTAAAAGAACATTGGATTTTGTGAGTGCTGCCTTTTTTGCTAAATCTTTTGCTTTTCTAAGTTTACTACTATCTCCAATTATATTGTCAAAACAATATATAGCACTATTACTTTGTCTAAGTTCTTCATTATACTTTCTTATATTTGTTTCCATTTTTCTAATTTTATTGTAAAGTAAATTAAAATCTTTTATATCTCTAAATAAAACTTTTCCTACAGCCCCCTGAACCTCACCACTTTGAATTATGGGTATCCTTGTAGCTATAGTATACTTTCCTCTCATTTTTTGAATTTCAGCAGATTCAGCAATTCCTGTTTTTGCTACTATATGTGCTCTTGTATTTTCAATTACATTTGTAACATGTTCACCTATAACATCTTCTCTGTCCACTTGAAGAAAATCTGCATATGCTCTACTTAACATAGTTATGAAACCGTTTTTATCTACAACAACAATTCCATCATAACTAATATCCAATATAGTATTTAAAACTTCACGAGCATTTTCTTCCTTATTTAATATATTATCAATTTGACGTTTTTCCATTTTCTTCTCCTTTCTCAATAAATATGTTTATCATTATATGAAAATTCTTATATTTATAATACATTTAAAATAATCCAACACTATTAGCTATATTAGCACATTCAAAATAACATCATCAAGAAAACATTTTCATTTATAAAAATTCTCCATAAAAAAACAAAAAAGCATCTATGAAAATATACTATTTTCATAGATGTTTTTTATCATCTTTCTTCCCTAAAATATGAATTTCCCAACCAATTAGGTGGTGCATTTTTATTATTTTTTTTAATTGATAATGTAATAAGTATCACTACTGTAACTATATATGGTAGCATATCTATAAGATATTGTGATATATGCATTGTTAATATTTCAAATCTAAATGCAACTATTCCAAGTCCCCCAAATAAATATGATCCTAGTATAGCCTTATATGGATTCCACGCTGCAAAAATTACTAGTGCTACAGCTATCCATCCTCTACCCGCAGTAACATTTTCTTGCCATGATGGTATATACACCAAAGAAAGATATGCTCCTCCAAGTCCACATAAGGCTCCTCCTATAAGTATATTTATATACTTATACAAATTAACATTTATACTAGATGCATCAGCACAAGCTGGATTTTCTCCTACCGCTCTTAGATTTAATCCTAATCTAGTATTATATACATATACTCCAAGAACTATAACTAATATATATGATATATATATAAATTTATCTTGATTAAAAAATATAGGCCCCACAATTGGAATTTTATTTAAAATAGGTATAGGAGTAACTTCAAAAAAACTTTTTACTGTTTCTGGCGTTCTTTGTCCTATTAAATTTAGTCCTTTTCCAATCATGCTAGAAAATCCTGTTCCAAAAATACTTAATGTAAGTCCTGATACAACTTGATTTGCCTTAAGACCTACTGTTAAAAAAGCATATATTAAAGCTCCTATTGTTCCTGCAATTGCTCCCGCTAGTATTGAAAGTATTGGATTTTCTGTCTTCATACTAACGGCAAATCCCATAACAGCTCCCATGAGCATCATACCTTCAACACCTAAATTTAAGTTTCCTACCTTCTCCGTTAAAATTTCGCCTAATGTTGCTAAAAGTAGAGGAGTACCTGCAACTACAGCTGCACTTAGAAATGATATTATAAGTTCCATATCTATACCTCCTTTGCAACTTTATTATTGCTTTTATCTTCTCTAAATGTAACTTTATATTTAACAAAAAACTCACTACCTAAAACAAAAAACAATATTGTACCTTGAAGTACCAATGCAGCTGCATCAGGTATTCCAAATACAGTTTGTATATATGATCCACCTTGAGTTAATGCTGCAAATAATATAGAAATAATCATAATAATTGGTGCCTTTAAAGCTGAAAGCCAAGCTATAATTATAGCCGTATATCCAACTCCCCCTGCAACTTCTATAGATAAAGTATTGTTTATAGCAGATGCTTGTATCATGCCAACAAGTCCACATAAACCTCCACTTAAAAATACAGCACTTAATATCGTTCTTTTTATATTAATTCCAGCATATTTGGCTGTCTTTTCACTTTCTCCAAGTACACTAATTTCATATCCTTTTTTCGTATACTCCATAAATATATATACTGCTATAACAAGAAGTATTGCCATAATCCAACCCATATGTATTCCTAAAACCTTAGGAAGTATTGCATTATTCGTAAAATTAGCTATCTTTGGAAACCCCATTTCTTTTGGATCTTTCCATAAATCATATTGAAGATAAGTTATAAAACTAAAAGCAATATAATTCATCATTAATGTTAAAATAGTTTCATTTGTTCCAAATTTTGATTTGAAAAATGCAGGTATAAATGCCCAAATACCTCCACCAATAATTCCCGCAATAATCATAATAGTAAGGAGTATTATACTTGGCAGATTTGAAAAATTTAAAGCAACAAAAGATGATAAAAATGCTCCTATAAGTATTTGTCCTTCTCCTCCGATATTCCAAAACTTCATCCTAAATGCCACTGATATTCCAAGTGAAGCTATTAAAAGAGGTATTGCTTTTATTATTGTTTGTTTTATTTTATAATCTGAACCTATTGCTCCCTTTATCATTGACATATATACATTTAAAGGATCAAGCCCTAGTATAGCTATAAAAATTCCTACTACTATAAGTGAAAGAATTACAGAAATAACTCTTATTTTTATACCTTCACTTTTTGTAATTTCACTTTTCTTTACAATTCTAAGCATCTAAAGCATCCTCCTGATTTTTTTCCTACCATAAGCATACCTATTTCTTCTCTAGATGTATTTTTAGCATTAAGTATACCTGTAACTTCTCCATTGTACATAACTACAATTCTATCGCACAATTCCATTAAAACATCTAAATCCTCACCTATATAAAGTACAGAACTTCCTTTTTTCTTTTCTTCATTTATAAGATCATATATTGTATAACATGTATTTATATCTAATCCTCGTACTGGATACGCCATTATTAAAAGTTTAGGATTTAAAGCTAATTCTCTTCCTAATAATATCTTCTGAATATTTCCACCTGATAAGTATCTTATTGGATAATTTATACTTGGAGTTTTTATTTCCAGCTTTTTAACCATATCCTTTGCCTTTTCTTCTACAGCTTTTCTTTTAATGAACATTCCAGTTTGATTTTGGTAGTTTTTCAATAAAATATTATCCACCATATTCATAGAAGCAACAAGTCCCATTCCCAGTCTATCCTCTGGTATAAAACTCATGCTTATACCTTTTTTTATAATATCTCTAGGATTTTGTCCTACTATATTTTCACTTTGAAAAATTATTTTTCCACTTTTTATTTCTTGAATACCTGATATTGCTTCGCATAATTCTTTTTGCCCACTTCCTGCAACTCCAGCAATACCTACAATCTCTCCAGAAAATACATCAAAATTAATACCTTTTATAATCTCTACTTTATCTTCATTTACTACCTTAAGATTTTTTATATCTAATAGTTTATCCCCTTTTTTAAAAGGAACTTTTTTTATACTTAATTCGACTGATCTTCCTACCATAAGTTCTGTTAATTCTTTAGGATTACTATCTTTTTTATTTATTGTTTTTATTGTTTGTCCTTTTCTCAAAATAGTTATTCTGTCAGCCATTTCCATAACCTCATCCATCTTATGAGTTATAAATATAACCGCACAACCTTCACTTTTCATTTTTTTAACTATTCTAAAAAGTTTTTTACTTTCTTGTGGTGTAAATACAGCTGTAGGTTCGTCTAATATCAGTATGTTAGCACCCCTATATAATACTTTTAATATTTCTAAATTTTGTTTTTCCCCAACAGACATTTCATATACATTCTTATTTAATTCAACATCTAACCCAAATCTATCTATTATATTCTGTATATTCTGAATAATTTTCTTTTTATTTAAAAATAGCTTCCCTTTTTGACCAAAAACTATATTTTCTACGGCTGTCATATTTTCTACTAATTTAAAATGTTGATATATCATACCTACCCCTGCCTTTATAGCATCTTTGGGGGAAGTAAATTTAACCTCTCTACCATGTATTAATATTGATCCATTGTCAGGGGTATAAACCCCTGATAACATATTCATAAGTGTACTCTTTCCCGCTCCATTTTCTCCTAAAAGGGCATGTACCTCGCCCCCATACACTTTCAAATTTATATTATTATTAGCTAAAACTTCACCAAATTTCTTACTTATATTCTCTATTTGTATATACGGAATCTTATTTTGCGGCATTTTGAACTCCTTCTACAAACCAATTAAACTTCAATAATTCTTTATCTGACATCACATTGCCTAATTTAATTTTTTCTGTTCCTTTATTGTCTTTAATAGGCCCTGCAAATATTTTTTTCTTTCCTGAAATTATATCTTCCTTAGCTTTATTTATTTTTTGCTTTGCACCTTCTGGTGCATTTTTTGTAAGAGATGAAATATCAACTACTCCATCTTTAAGTCCACCCCAATATATTTGACTCTTCCATGTACCATCTACAATAGCTTTTATTTGTTTTACATAATATGGCCCCCAGTTCCATATTGGTGCTGTCATATAAGCCTTTGGAGCTTTATTTTCCATGTCAGTATTATATCCTATAGAAAATGCTCCTTTTTCTTCAGCCGCTTGTTGTGGACCTGCTGTATTTTGATGTTGAGTAATAACATCAGCACCCTCATCTATAAGTGCTTTACCGGCTTCTTTTTCTTTTGCTGGATCATACCAAGTATTAGTCCACTTAACTTTAACTACAGCCTTAGGATTTACTGATCTAACCCCTAGTGTAAATGCATTTATTCCTCTTACAACCTCCGGCATTTCATGTGCCGCAACATATCCAATTACATTACTTTTAGTTTTCATCCCTGCAACTATACCTGATAAATATCTTGCTTCATATATTCTTCCAAAATAATTTGATAAATTATCAGCAATCTTGTTTCCTGAACAATGCATAAACTTAACCTCTGGATGTTCCTTTGCTGACTTTAACATTCCATTAAGGAATCCAAAGCTTGTTCCTACTATTACATTACATCCTTGGTCAATCATACTTTCTACAGTATTTTGTACTTCTGCATCGTTTTCTTTCACTGATTCCTTTATTACAGATGGTTTATTTCCTAATTCTTTTTCTAGATATTTTCTACCCTCATCATGTGAGAAAGTCCAACCACCATCCCCTACTGGACCAACATAAATAAATCCTACTTTTATATTTTCAACAGTTAATTGCTTATCTTTAACATTATGATTTGATATGTTGTTATCTCCACATCCAGTTAAAAATATACCTACTATCAACATTAAAACTATCAATAATGAAGTTACCTTTTTCATTACATATCCCCCTTATTAATCCCTAATTGTCTTATTTTACAAAAAGTATTTTTCCATTTTTAGTAAATTCAACTTTTGATAATGACTCTAATTTTACTCCCTTATCTTCTATAGCTTTTCTTCCATCTTGAAATCCTTTTTCTATTACAATTCCTACTCCTTGAACCTCTCCTCCTGATTGTCTCGTTATGTCTATAAGACCACACGCAGCATTTCCATTAGCTAAAAAATCATCTATTATAAGTACTTTATCTTTTTTATTTAAATATTTTTTAGATACTCTGATTTTATATAGTTTATTTTTTGTAAAAGAAAACACCTCAGTCTCATATGTTTCTTTGTCCATATTATTTCCTTCATGTTTTTTTGCAAAAACTACTGGAACATTAAAATACTGAGCTGCTATACATGCTATTCCTATTCCTGATGCTTCTACAGTAAGTATTTTTGTTATTTCTTTATCCTTAAATCTATTTTTAAACTCTTTACCTATTTCATTTAGTAATTCAACATCTATTTGATGATTTAAAAAACTATCTACTTTTAATACTCCTTCTCTTATTACTTCACCATCTTTTAGAATTCTTTTTTTTAATAATTCCATTTTATGTATTCTCCTATTCTTTATTCATAGATTAAATAAACTCCCTAGTATTAACTAGGGAGTTTATATTTATGTAACATACTATACTATTATATGCAAAAATAAAACTACAAACATAGTAGAATTTTTACTATAAAAATAGATATAAACACCCGTAGTCAAACAATTTAAGGCTGTTTGGTAGAAACGATTAGACCATATCTCTAACCATATACGAGATAACGAACATTTTTTGTTTTATTTAAAATATTATTCGATACATTCTTTTATACTAAATATAATAGTTTAAATTTCTACAAAAAGCAATAACTAAATTTTATCATTATATACATCCAAATCTAATTCTTTTTCTGAATTACACATTATTATTGTTGTTGCTGCATTTCCCGTAACATTTACTACGGTTCTAAGCATGTCCACTATTCTATCTACACTTAATACTAAAGCTATTCCTTCTAATGGAAGTCCTACCTGTTCAAGTACCATAGATAACATTACTACCCCAGCACCTGGAACTCCTGCTGTTCCTATTGATGCAAGTGTTGCTGTTAGTACTACCATTAACATTTGATGTAATGTCAAATTAACTCCAACTAATTGAGCTATAAAAACAGTTCCAACTCCTTGCATTATAGATGTACCATCCATATTAACAGTAGATCCTAAAGGAATAGTAAAACTTGCAATACCTTTTGATGCACCCATTTTTTCTTCACAAGTTTTAAGGCTCATAGGAATAGATGCATTACTACTTGAAGTACTAAACGCAACTAACATAACTGGCCAAAATTTCTTAAAAAACTTTATAGGGTTTACTCCACCTAAAATTTTTAATGACGGTGCATATACTATAACCACTTGTAATGTAAGCGCTACTGTAACCGTAACAAGATATTTTAAAAGTGGTATTAATGCACTTACTCCTTGAAAAATTATAACTTTTGATATAAGCGCAAATACTCCTATTGGTGCAGCAATCATAATAACATTTATCATTTTTAAAAGTACTTCATTTATTTCAGATACTATGTTTGAAAGTGGTTTAGCTTTTTCACCTATTAGGGTTATGCATACTCCAAATAATATTGCAAAAACTATTATTTGTAACATATCACCTTTTACCATTGACTCAATAGGATTTGTTGGAATCATATTTACAAACATATCCATAATGAACGGTGGCTTTGTAGTCTTAGCTACACTACTTCCAACCGCCAAGTTTATTCCTGTACCACGTCCAGGATTCATAAAATTAGCTACTAGCATAGCAAGAACTATTGCAAAAGCTGTAGTGAATAGGAAATATATTATTGTCTTAACCCCTACTCTTCCTAATTTTTTTACATCTCCAATGCTAGCTACTCCACATATTAATGAACATAAAACAAGAGGTACTACTAACATTTTTATGGATCTTAAAAACATTTCTCCTAAAGGAGATAAAATCCATTTACTCATTCCATCATTAATTTCTTTAGGAAAAAACATATTTGCAATTACGCCAAAAATTATTCCCACCGCTAAAGCTAAAAGTATCTTTATAGCCAAAGATATCTTTTTAGTTTTCTTCATTCGTTCTCCACCCCATATAAAAAATTTTATTTTATTATTTTTTGCTTTGATATTATATCATTTGTGCAAAAGTTGTTCAATAAATTTGCTTAAATGATTATGATATTTTAATTTTTCAGAATTGATAAGAATTTAAGAAATTCTTCCATGGACATTGCTATATGTCAAAAACACCTTCCTATATTAGGGAGGCGTTTTAATGGTGCGCCTAACAGGATTTGAACCTGTGACCTCCGGATTCGAAGTCCGTCACTCTATCCAGCTGAGCTATAAGCGCAAAAAAAACAAAAAATAAAAAATGGAGCGGGTAAGGGGAATCGAACCCCTGTGTTCAGCTTGGAAGGCTGACGTTCTACCATTGAACCATACCCGCACAGAATGCATTAAAAAATATATTAAATTGGTGATCCACCGGGGAATCGAACCCCGGACAACATGATTAAAAGTCATGTGCTCTACCGACTGAGCTAGTGAATCAAAATGGCTGGGATAGCAGGATTTGAACCTACGCATGTAGCAGTCAAAGTGCTATGCCTTACCGCTTGGCGATATCCCAATACTGGGGTGAACGAAGGGACTTGAACCCTCGACAACCAGAATCACAATCTGGCGCTCTACCAACTGAACTACGTCCACCATTATGGTGCGCCACCAAGGACTTGAACCCCGGACCTACTGAGTAAGAATCAGTTGCTCTTTCTCTGAGCTAGTGGCACTTTTGGTGCGTCTTAAGAGATTCGAACTCCTGGCCCACGCCTTAGAAGGGCGTTGCTCTATCCAGCTGAGCTAAAGACGCATGTTTTGGAGCGGGTAAGGGGAATCGAACCCCTGTGTTCAGCTTGGAAGGCTGACGTTCTACCATTGAACCATACCCGCATACTGGTCGGGGTAGCAGGACTTGAACCCGCGGCCTCATGGTCCCAAACCACGCGCGCTACCATCTGCGCTATACCCCGTTAATTATATATTTTTAAAATGGTGCGCCATCGGGGACTCGAACCCAGGGCCCACTGATTAAGAGTCAGTTGCTCTACCATCTGAGCTAATGGCGCATATATGGTGCGTCTTAAGAGATTCGAACTCCTGGCCCACGCCTTAGAAGGGCGTTGCTCTATCCAGCTGAGCTAAAGACGCATATTTGGAGCGGGTAAGGGGAATCGAACCCCTGTGTTCAGCTTGGAAGGCTGACGTTCTACCATTGAACCATACCCGCGTATTTGGAGCGGAAGACGAGATTCGAACTCGCGACGTTCACCTTGGCAAGGTGACGCTCTACCACTGAGCCACTCCCGCTTATGGTGCAGGTGAAGGGAGTCGAACCCCCATGCCAAAGGCGCTAGATCCTAAGTCTAGTGCGTCTGCCAATTCCGCCACACCTGCACGTTATATTTTAAATATAAATTGGTGATCCACCGGGGAATCGAACCCCGGACAACATGATTAAAAGTCATGTGCTCTACCGACTGAGCTAGTGAATCAAAATGGCTGGGATAGCAGGATTCGAACCTACGCATGTAGCAGTCAAAGTGCTATGCCTTACCGCTTGGCGATATCCCAATACTGGGGTGAACGAAGGGACTTGAACCCTCGACAACCAGAATCACAATCTGGCGCTCTACCAACTGAACTACGTCCACCATTATGGTGCGCCATCGGGGACTCGAACCCAGGGCCCACTGATTAAGAGTCAGTTGCTCTACCATCTGAGCTAATGGCGCATATATGGTGCGTCTTAAGAGATTCGAACTCCTGGCCCACGCCTTAGAAGGGCGTTGCTCTATCCAGCTGAGCTAAAGACGCATGTTTTGGAGCGGGTAAGGGGAATCGAACCCCTGTGTTCAGCTTGGAAGGCTGACGTTCTACCATTGAACCATACCCGCGTATTTGGAGCGGAAGACGAGATTCGAACTCGCGACGTTCACCTTGGCAAGGTGACGCTCTACCACTGAGCCACTCCCGCTTATATTGGTCGGGGTAGCAGGACTTGAACCCGCGGCCTCATGGTCCCAAACCACGCGCGCTACCATCTGCGCTATACCCCGTTCTTTTCACATTTCTTTTTTTCTCTCGAAATGTTTCTGTGCCTTAACGACATGGATTATTCTACACTATATTTTATAAAACGTCAATACTTTTTTTTAATTTTTTTAAAGCTTTTCCTCTATGACTTATAGAATTTTTTTCTTCTGGTGTTATTTCAGCCATACTCTTGTTAAATTGAGGAACATAAAATAAAGGATCGTAGCCAAATCCACTTACCCCTCTTTCTTTTTCTAATATGTATCCTTCAACTTCTCCTTGAACATCAATGATAGTATTTTCATCTACTATTAATTCTATAGCACAAACAAATTTAGCTTTTCTTTCTGTAAATTTAACTCCATTTAATTTAGAAAGTAATTTTTCATTATTTTTCTTATCATTTCCATGTTCTCCACTATATCTTGCAGAATAAACCCCAGGCTCTCCATTTAGTATATCTACCATAAGACCTGAATCATCCGCAAGTACCATAGCATCTTTCACTAATTTAAAAATTTCTTCTGCCTTTATATGTGCATTTTCCGCAAAAGTAGTTCCATTTTCCTCTACATCTACATTAATACCGGCTTCTTTTAAAGATAATATATTTAAATCAAATCCCTTTAATATTTCCTTTATTTCTTCAATTTTATGTTGATTATTACTTGCTACAATAATTTTCTTCATAATTACATCTCCTTATCTATTACTAATATTATATAATTTTGAAGAGTTCATCTCTTTCTACAGGAAGTACATCTATATTATCATTATTATTCTCTACAAGCTTTTTACCCTCTTTTGTAATCCGTCCCACTATTATAGCTGGTATATTATTTTCTTGTAGTTCTCGAACAAGCTTTTCTCCATTTTTACATGTTATAATCATACTGCCTGATGATATGAATTTTAAAGGATCTATTTTGAAAAAGTCGCACAATTTTTTACTAATATTGGTTATTGGTAGTTGTTTTTTATATACTTTAAAACCAACATTACTTCCTTCAGCTACTTCCCATAAAGCACCTAATAGTCCTCCCTCTGTTATATCATGCATAGAATTCACTCCAAAATCTCCTGCTATTTTTCCTTCCTTTATAACACTTATATAATTAACATAATTTTTTGCTTCTTTAATTTCATCATCTGTTAAAATTTCTCTAGCTTTTTCATAATAATCATTAACTATAATTGAACTTCCCTCTAAACAAAGATATTTTGTTACTACAATATCATCTCCTATTTTGGCTCCAGCAGTTGACACTGATTTACCCTGTTTAGTCTTTCCCATAACAGTACAAGAAATTATCATTTTATTAACTGCATCAGTAATCTCTGTATGACCACCTAATATTTCTATATTTAACTTTTTAGTTTCATCATTTATTTCATTCATTATATTTTCAATTTCTTTTAATTTTGTATTTGGTGGCGCTAAAATAGTTACTAAGATTCCTAAAGGTTCTACTCCACATGATGCTATATCATTACAATTAATGTGCACCGCTAACTTTCCTATATTTTTATCAGCACCAGTTATAGGGTCTGTAGATACAACACATTCATATTCTCCAAAGTTTATAACACTGCAATCTTCTCCAATTCCACTTCTAATCCTAACATCTTCTCTTTTAACTCCCCTATTATTATCAATAATATTTTTTAAATCCTTCCACTCTAATTTACCTATTTGCATAAAAATCTCTCCTTTAATTAAGAAAACTATCATCATTTATTATTTATGTTCATATTATTTTATTAGGATTAATTTATGGTGGTGTAAATATGTTAAGATATATAGGACCTTTCTTACGAATGAATAAACTAAGTATAGATCAAATACAAAGTCAATTATTTCACTTATCTAAAGAATCTATAAAAAATCTTGTTTTATCTTCCAAATGCGGTATTGTAATAGATCATAGAAATCTTAATTTTAAAAACCTACCCAGTACTGATATTAACACATTAAAATCAATTTCTCCACTTTTATGTGTTTATAAAAAATCTAGTGCAAAACTGAAGAATAAAAATAACAAATTATGTTGGGATGATAGCAAACAAAAAAAAGAAATACCTATCTCTAGTAATGGATATATGACTTTATCTCTCTTAGAACTTGTTGATTATTATAAAAACTTTAAAGATATAGATTCAAAAAAATATAATTTAAGTACTTTATATACTGAAATAGCTAGAAATCAACTAGAATTTTTTGTTTCCCACATGAGAGATGAATCAGGTTTATTTATAGATAAAAAAGACTGTACGGATCCACTAACTGGCAGGATACAACTTAAACCTAAAAATAAATCCTTTAAATTTTCTGAACAAGCATTATTTATGAATGCTTTTTATAAATGCTCTGATTATCTAGATGGTGATATTAAAACAGCATTTAAAACTTTTTCTTTGGATATTTTAAAAATGTTTTTAGATTTTAAAGATGAAATTTATAACATATCCTTTAATGAAAAATGCAATTTATGCTTTAATCTAAATGTGTTCTATACTTATTCTAATATGGAAGAAGTGCAACCTCTACTTTTAGATATTTTTGATTTAGTATATGAAGAATATAAAACTTTATCTCAAAATAATATATATGATACTTGTATCATGTACTTAAATTCAGCAATGCTTTTTAAACATACCAATATGTTCAGATTTAAAAAAATAAGCGATAATTTAATGGAATCTCTTATGGATTATTATAATGAAGATTTAGGAATATTCGTAAAAGAAAGCGATGATAAGGATATTAAATTTTCTTCTGATGAGATAGTACTTTATCTCATATCTATGTTATATAATTCAACATTAGATGACATTGATGAAAAGTTAGTTACAAATATTTTCAAATATCAATTTGTAGACTCTGGTATATTACTAAGTTGGCCAGACATTCCAACATTAGATGATGTTGAACACTATAAAAATTTTCATGCAAAACCAGAAAATCTATTAGAAGAACAGTATTTTAAAATGACAAGTATACAAAGTCCAGAAGTTACTGAACTCGCGCCTATATTTATTAAAAATGTAACATTTAATAGAAGTAATAACTCTTTTAAAGGAAGCAAGTCTACTTTCGACAGTAGAAAAAACTTTAATTTATTCTTCCTAATGTTACATTTATTAAATAAAACTCCTGAAAATTAATTGTACTATTTAAATAAAAAAATACTATTGAAATGTAATTGATAAATAAAACTTATTTTCATCAATTACCTTTCAATAGTAATTATTATTTTATATGAAATTAACGATTTATAGAACGAGCAATCATTGTTAACGTATGTCTAAACCCTCTAATAGCAGTAGATAATGTGAAAATATTTTCCGCAGGGGCTAATCCAGAATACCCTGCATCACCAATATGCTGAATATCAACTCCCAATGTCTTATTACGTATAGCTAGTTGTTCAATTACAGCTTTACTAGAACTTTCTTGACTAGTTCCGATAGCCGTTAACACAAGTGCTCCCTTTTTATGAGCAAAATTAACGATATCAAATAATTGTTTATCTGTAAAACCAGGAACAGTACCTACAGCCGGAACTAAAATAATATCAGCTCCCGCAGCAATAAATAATTGAACAGTAGGTAAATCACAAATTAGCTCATTTACACCAGCTCCATGCATCTTGCCAGCAACAATTAATCCAGAAAAATATTGTTTGGCTAATTTAATAGCTTTTATAATGCCTGTATTGGTTACCCCTGTTCCTGGATTACCTGTTAAACAAATAAAATCTAGTCCTAATAGTTCTGCAGCTTGTAATGTTTTTTCAGAACATCTTCTCCCTTCTTCTATTTCTAATCTAGTTTCCAACATTTCAGCTTCATAATCAATAGGTTCAATATTTGCACCAATAGGACGCCCAACTAATTTTTTTAATTTATAAATTAATTCCTTCTCCTTATCCAATCCGTTAATTTTAGGATTTAATAAATCAAATCCATTTAATAACATCAAATCAGCCCCACAAGCACGGGCAATTTCAGCATTAGTTATTCCATGCATTAATGATTCACGACATACAACCATCTCTGCACAAACCGTACGCCCTTCCGCTGCTAAAATGGAGTTTTTCAACTCTTTTGAAGTCATTTTATAAAAATCACTGCTTTGACAATCTAATAACCTTTTCATCCTGTTTCACCTCTTTGTAAGTTATAATTCAGAATTAACTTCACGCTTATCTAACATTTTGAAAAACGGATAATAAATAATAATATCTATAATAATTAAAACAACATGCAATAATGCTCCACTAATATGACCGCCTGTTGCTAAATAACCACTAATTACCGGTGGCATTGTCCACGCAACACTTATACCTACTGTTTTCATAACCAACCCTGATGCCATTGCACAGTAAGTAATAATGGAATTAACCATTGGTGTTAATATAAAAGGAATAAATAATAAAAGATTCATTACAACTGGTAAACCAAACATAGCAGGTTCATTAATATTAAATATGCCCGGTACCAATGCCAATTTACCAATCATTTTTGTTTGCTTACCTTTTGCAATGAAAAACGCTAAGGCAACTAGCGCCAAAGTAGCTCCACTACCTCCAATATAAACAAAATTATCAATAAATGGTTGTGTAATAATATTAGGTAACTCCTTACCAGCCTGCCAAGCAATTCTATTTGCATCGGTATTCATTAACCACATTGGTTGCATAATAGAATTTACAATACTACCACCATGTATACCAAACATCCATAATACTGAATTTAAAGCAATTGATATAATTGTACCAATTAATGTACTACCTAATAATCCAAGAGGTTTACCTAAAATAAAGGATATCAAATCATGAATACTTCCAATATCCACTACACCAAGTACTTTATATAAAATACCGAATAAAGCAATAATTAAAGTACCAGGAATTAGTGCTACAAAAGATTGACTTACTGCTGGAGGTACAGCTTCTGGCATTTTTATAACAATATTCTTTTGAACAAATTTTCTAAATATCTCTGCCGAAATCATTCCAATTACCATAGCAGCAAATAAACCCTTACTTCCCATTAACTCCATTGGAATACCTTCCGCTTTATCAGAGATAATGTTTGGTGTTGAAATTAAAAAACAAGATAGTGAAATAACCCCAGCCGAAACACCATCAACTTTATAAGATTTGGCTAAACTATAGGCTACTGAAAAAGATGCAATTAACCCCATTATGCCAAAGGAACCATTAACAATCTTTCCTAGCCAAGCATCTAAATGCCCGTGACCAACTAACCAATCATTATATCCATCAAATGGCAAATTACCCAAAACCAAAAAAATAGATCCAATAATAATCAATGGCATAGCTGCCATAATTCCATCACGAATTGATAATAAATGACGTTGATTCCCAACTTTCATTGCTGTCGGTGCAATTTTGGCTTGAAGCCTCTCTAAGAAGTTATTCATAAAAATCACTCCTTTTTAATATTTTAAACTATAATAGTGCAAAAATGATTGAATAATTTTACAGTTAAATAAAACAAAAAAACATTTATACAAAATACTGTTATAATTAAGTTCTCACACAATAACAATAACAAGGAGTTATGCATAAATGTTTCAGAACTTAATTATATCAAATGAATTATCACTATACAAATTTTTTAAACAATTAAATTTTGATTTATATCTAACTAAACCTCAATTAGAGCATTTAGAAGGTACTATGACTGCTATGATTTTAAAAGGATTTAATGGTAAAGTATCTGACATAGCGGAGCTTGCTTCTAAAAGGCATAGAACTAGTATTACAAGATTTTTATCTAAAAGCAATTGGGATGAAAATTTATTAATAAATGCTTTGAAATCTAAGGTTATAGAGCTTATTTGGAATAAATCCGAGAAATCACAAAAACCAATTTATTTAATAATTGATGATACTATTTCTGAAAAAACAAAGCCCTCGTCAAAGGCAATAAATCCTATAGAAAAATGTTATTTTCACAATTCACATTTAAAAAGGAAAACAGTATATGGTCATCAATTAGTGGTTGCCTTACTTTCTTGTGATGGTTTAGTTTTACCTTACTCAATAGAAATCTACGATAAGAGTAATATGAGTAAGATAGATATAGCTACTAAATTAATTAAATCAATGCCTAAACCTGTTAATAAAGGGTATATTTTATGTGATAGTTGGTATAGTTGTAAAGCTATTTTTAAAGCTTCTGCGTTAGCAGGCTACGCTTATATTGGTGCACTTAAAACTAATAGAGTTATATATCCTAAAGGTCATGAAAGATTAGGAATAAAATTACATAAATTTGCTACTAGTTTAAATAAAGATTCCTTTGACCTCGTCAAAGTTAAAGGTAAGCATTACTATATTTATAACTATATTGGACACTTAAATGATATGAAAAATGTTTCAATAATTTTAAGTTATCCCAAAGAATCCTTTCAAAAAGAAGGTTCTTTAAAAGCATTTATATCCACAGACCTAGTATTAAAACCTTTAGATATTCTATTTAAATACACCGACAGGTGGGTTATTGAACCATTCTTCAGAGATTGCAAAAATTATTTAGGTTTAGATAGTTATCAAGTAAGAAGTGAAAGAAGTATCCTTCGATATCTTACTATAATGTTTATAACCTATACTTATTGTAAGTTATACTCAAGCAAAACTTTACAATTCAATACAGGGTTAAAATTAGCTAAAAATAATTTTAAAAAAGCTCAAATTATTTTTATTTATTCAGCAGCCTTAAACGGCCAACCTATAGAAAAAATTTTTGAAAATTTAAAAATAGCATAAAATAGTATTTATCTATTTAACTGTAAAATTATTCAATTTAAAATGCACTATTATAGTTTTAAATATAAACTTTACAATATTATGTTATTTCTATTATTTACTCATAAACTTAATGCAAATTTGACGACCTTCTCACCATTCATCATTCCATAATCAATCATTGGAATAACACCTACTTTAATACCCTTAGGTTCACATAATTCTTTCATCCTATCTACTTGGAAACCTACTTGCGGACCAAGAAGTACCACATTCACTCCTTCTAGTAAATCTTCTGCTTCACTAATTGCATGTGCATCAATGTCAACATCAATGCCTTGATCATCTGCATGCTTTTTCATTTTTTGTACTAATAAACTTGTAGACATTCCTGCTGCACAAAATAATCGAATTTTCATAACTATCTTCTCCTTTTATAATGTATTTATTTTTTTATAAACCTCTATAAATTCTTCTGCAAAAATTTTAATTGTTTCTGCACTCATTAGTTGATCTTCCGCATGAATTAATAATAAATTTAATTCTTCTAAATTTCCTTGTGCTGATAATGTGATTAATTCATTATGAGCTTTATGCCCTTGAGTAAAAAAATTATCTCCCTCTTTAATAAAATTGTTAGCTAAATCATAATTACCTTTTTTAGCTTCTCTAACAGCTTCAATATACTTACTTCTAGCACCTCCTACAAATGATATAATTTTAAAACAACTTTGTTCTAACGTATCTATATCACTCACTCCTTTGTTTAGAAAAATAAACATATAAAATAATATTATTCTTATATATTGCTTACAATATAATTATATTGTAATTGTTTACACTTTAACATTCTTTTACATAATAAAATAATATGTTACACATAAAGGAATTTGTTACATAAATATAACTTGTTACGTTTTATAAATAAATTATAAAATATTCTTTTCACATTAAAATATAACTTCTCAAATAGCGTCCTTAATAAATTCACTTTTAAATTTTTCTTTTAGTAGATATTTACATAATCCTTCTATAAATAAAATAATCTGTATACAATGATACAGATTATTTTATTTAGTTATTTCAGTTATTTTTGATAAGATTGAAATATTTTTGTGATATATATGAACATAATTTACAAATTGTCGTTTTAGTTCCTTTTGATAAGTTTGAATTATCTTTCTGATATACACGCACATAATCTACAAACATCTTTGTCTTATTACCCCAACTGGTTGTTGTGTTAGGTTCTCCCCCCCAACCTCCACCAACTCCAAGATTTAAAATTAAATAAAATGGTTTATTAAATGGATCTGGAAATGCAAGATCTAAAACTTTTTCTTTTCCTGTTTTTATATCTGTAACTTTGAATTTTGATGGCCAACTATTAATCTTTCCAATGGATTTATTATCAATTAAAAATTCAAAACTCTTTTCTTTCCAGATAACAGAATAAATATGATAATCATCCGCTAATGTACCCTTTTGTAACTTATAAGTTACTCCAGTAGAGGTGCGGGTATGATTTTTAGGGTCATCAATATTACCCGTATGCAATGTACCATAAACTATATTTTTTTGACTACCCAAAGCTTCCATAATATCGATTTCTCCATCATTTGGCCAACCATACGGATTAGCTTCTGGCATCATCCATATTGCAGGCCACATCCCCATTTCCATTGGTATTTTTGCACGTACATCTATACGACCGTATTTCCAAAACGCTATACCTTGAGTACTCACATTTCCCGATGTAGAAGAATAAGGTTTACCATTTTGCATTAATGGTTTTTCTCCTTTTATAGGAAGTGCAGATAATACTAAATTTCCATTTTCAAAATACACATTTTCAGGTTTATTTGTATATTTCATAGACCCATTTTCAGGTGTATAACGATATCTCCACTTTGTAGTATCTAGCTTATTTTCATTAAATTCATCTTGCCAAACTAAATTATATTTTTCATCATCTACATGAATAGTTTTTTGTGCCTCAGTAGTAGTATTCTCTACTTTTACTTTTTCAGGTTTAACAACTATGGATGCTCTACTTGATGTATTTTCTGTAGCATACACTGTGAAAATAGAACTTAATAATATATATACTATAGCTGTACTTATCAAAACTTTTTTATTTAATTTCATTTTATTGACCTCCTACGAACTATTAATAAAATACTAATTTACAGTTGTTAATTTTATAATACAAATATATTTATTCATTAGTAAAAATAAAACCTGTATAATTTTTACTAACTTCAATGATACGATAAACATCCAAAATATTCTGGAATTCTGTCTCATTCAACTGAATAAATGTAATAAATTCATTATATAAATCATTAGTATTTTCCTGACCACTTGCAAGACTACTTAATGCTTTAGCTAACAATTTACAATAAGTATTATGGTAAATTAATTCTTCCCACATTCTTGATACTAAACCAACATTACTTGTAGCCTCTTTTCTAAGTATAGGAAGCATATCATTACACACATCTACAATTTCACCAAATTTACACGCTAATTCTGGATTAAAACGTTCACCTATAGCATTGAAATAATCACAATTTGACAGCATTAAAATAGCCTTTAAATATTTTATTACTTTTTGATACCGTGTCCCATACATCGCTTTAAAATATTCTTTTTCAATTTATTCATAATTTAATTCTGTATTCCACAATAGTTTTCCCATTAAATAATTTGGGAAATTGGTTGGATTTCCAACACGTAACTCTTGACAGCTAATATAACCATATCAGAATAACTATCTGAAATATGGGTTGAAAATGCCTCCTTGTGTAAATTATTATTAAATTCATGTTCATACCATCTCTTTAAGAAGGGATATAGATTTTTAAACTGAACAAAAAATCAGTTAAATGCAATTTTAGGTAACCATTCAATGAAATCAACAATATTTTCTACGCTATCCGCTCCCTCAATACATACTCCACGATGTCGTAAAGAGGCTTGTTCCGCCACTCTAATAGTTATTTTGTTTAATTCAATTAAAGGAATAACTTCATATTTCTTACCAGGTCTTAAAAAATAACAATCACACTCCGTTAATAAACGATAAATAGCTAGTAATATAGACCTTATATTTCCACCATAAATAATTCCTCTACCATTAGTAATATCTATAACATATTGATCATCTAAATAAGCATCGTCAACAGCTGATAGGATTTAATACTGTAGGGAAAGTAAATAATATAGCGGTATTTATATTAAATAAGGCTGGTATACCACTAATTTTACCTAATAATTTATATTCTTTACTTTTACTAAAAAATAATAGACATAATGCTAATCCAATTGTTGCTCCTCCACCGCCCATATACACAAATAAATCAATAAAAGATTGTGTTATGATATGTGGTAATGCAGTTGCTGCTTGAGTAGCTGCTAAATTTTGATTTGTATAATCTAACCATATTGGATTCATTACTGTATTTACAACTTGACCTCCATTTACACCTGCAAACCAAAAATACCAAATGAAGCATTTGATGCTTTGTTAAATAAATCAGCTAAACCACCGTGACTATTTAACCACTCACTCCATCCTGCAACTGGAAAACTTCCGATAAGAACAAATAAAGAACCTAGTAAAATTAACGGTACAGCAATCATAATTCCTTCACGCAATGCTTTTAAATGCCGTTGATTACTAATTGATTGTCCAATAGGTACAAGATAATTTTCTAAAAAAGCCATTATTTTTTTCATTTTCTTCCACCTCCAAATCAAAATCATAATTTAAAATAACCATTTTATTGAGGTTTTTACATTTTATTATATGTTAAAATACACTTAAAATCATAAAATCGTTTACATTGGTAACTTGTTTTATTGCAAAAATTTGTTACAGATAAAAAACATGTTACACACAAAAAGAAAGATAAACTTAAAAATTTATCCTTCATCCCAAAATTTCATATATATTTACTTATAGTTCTTTTTTGTTTAAAAATTGTGAAATATTATAAACCAGTTTTTCTATAATATATATAACCGGTATTTGAGAAGTAAAATTTATTTTTGCTTTACCTTTTATATTCATTGGTAAATTGTAGTTAATTACCATATCTGATATTTTGGCAATGGTACTATATTCTGCATTAGTAATTGTAATTACTGCACAATTAAACTTTCTAAATTGATGTAATTGGTTAATAACATCCACCGTCTCTCCTGATACAGAAAATACAATTATAACTGTTCCATCAAAAAATCCATCTGGAACTTCAAAGTAAGGATAATCAATATATTGAGAAAATCTCCCCGCATTCATAAAACAGTGGGATGCATATTTAGCCAATATTCCTGATGTTCCAATTCCTAAAAAAATAATTTGCTTACTATTAACTATCAATTGACTTGCATCATAAATTTTTTGTAAAAACAATGGTTCCTTAGTACGTATTAAAAAGTCTTGAATTGCAAAATCATCTGTTGAAAAATTATAATCCTTTTTTGTAGAGTTCATGTGATCGCGTAACTTATACTTAAATTCATTAAAACCTTCGCATCCCATCTTACGACAAAATCTTAAAATAGTTGTTGTGGATACATGAGTATGTTTAGCAATTTCACGTATTGTAGCAACTTTCACACTGTCATAGTTTTTTACTATATATTTATATACTTCTAATTCTAGTTCATTTAAGCTTTCTATTTCTTGATAAGTAAACATAGTAACTACCTACCTATTTTTATTTGTATCATACATATTATACCATAAATCATTTTTTAACATATGTTCAAAAACGCAAAAGAAACACCATTGTGTTTTGATAAAAGCAAACATAATGGTGTTTCTTTTGTCATTTATAAATACTAATACATAAATAAACATTTTTTAATTATTTTTTATTTTGAATATGTGATTTTTTTATAATTATATTTCCCATATTATTTACTTCTATTCCCTCTACATAACTTTTTTTGCACAATACAAAATCGTAAAATCCAAGTGGTATTATAGGAATATCTTCTAATAAAATATTTTCTGCATTTTTATAACTAGTATTAGATTGTGCTTTGTCAATAGATACTTTTCCTTTTAATACTGCATTATCAAATTTCACATTTCTATATCCGTATACATTAAATTTATTGCTACTAACCCATTTTTCTAAATAACATAACGGTGAATTATACTCTCCTTTATAATCTTTAATAATTATATCGTATTTATCATTATCCACTATATTTTTTAATTCTTCTTTATCATAACCCTTAGCTTTTACTTTTATCTTTAAATTTTCTAAATCTTTCAAGATCGAATTTACTATTTTTTCATTATTATCACTACCATTTGAATAAACTATATCTACAGTTTCTCCACCATAACTACTATTGTTTAAAAGTTCTTTAGCTTTGGCCAAATTTGCTTGATAATTTATAGAAACATTATTTTTTATCTCCTCAGGTAAATACCTATAGGATTTTGTAAATAATCCATCTAAAGACTTTTCTATATTTTCTCTATTTACAGCATACTTTATGGCTTTTCTAAACTTTATATCCCTTGTAAACCCATCTTTATTTAGATTAAAATTTAAGCTAACTCCTTTATTAGTTAAAGTCTTTTTTAATTTTTCACTTTTCGGTATATCACTTAATTCAGTCATATCATCATTACAAAAAATATCGATACTATTGGAATTATAGTCTGCTAATGCAAAAGCCGTAGTTTCTTTGTTTTTTATATGAATTTTTTTACTGACAACACTATCTTTATCCCAATACTTATGATTTTTTAATAAACTTATTTCTCCATTATCATAAACGTTATCAATTATAAATGCTCCAGAATAATTAATCTTTCTATATTCACTTTTCCAATTTCTCAAATTATAAAAGTTTCTTTTAAGGGTAAATGCATGCTCTCCCAATATCTTAAGAAAATCTTCACAAGGATAATTTAATCTTATCTCCAATGTCTCCTCATCCTTGCTACTTATTGCAACTCTACTAAAATCCACATCATTATTTATATAATCTTTGACACCAAAAATACATTCTAATTGACGTCTATAAATATTATTTTTTTCTTTTAAAATTCGTGAAAAAAAGTCCTCAAAATCCTTTGCGACTATTTTATCTCCATTGCTCCACATAGCATTTTCTCTTATATTAAAAGTATATGTTAATTTATCAGATGAAATTTTCCATTCTGACGCTAATGCTGGTATCGTCTTACCATCTTTATCAAAAGAAACCAACCCTTCAAATAAACACAAATTTAAATCCTGTTTTCTTATATTGTTATCACTTACTAATAATAAATCTTCTGGTAAACTATTTACATTATATACTAAATAGTCTCTTACATTTTCATTATATACTTTTTTATGTATACATCCTGTTCCAACTATTAAAATAGGAATAATACATATACTACTAATGATAAATATATAAAATTTTTTCTTCATATCACTATCATCCATTCTACATAATATATACTTTAATTATATCCGAACGCAAAAAAAATAAACAAAATTTTGTTAATTTTTCTCAAATAACAAAACTCCGTTCTACCTTGGCAAATATCTATAAAAATTTATTTTTTTATTTTTAAAAACCTCTGATACCTTTCCTCTTAACCCTAGCTGTTTTTTTAAAAAATACCTATAATCTTCTAATAAAATCTTTTTATAAAACCAAGTTCTATTTTCCATTTTGTGAAGCCCAACTTCAAAAACACCATTAGTTATATATACCCCTTTATTTACCCCATAAATTTTCATCTGATTTAGAAACTCTTCATAGTGTTCATGAAAAACCATTCCTGTTCTGTGATACTTAAATAATGTTTTATCATTTTTTCCTTCTAACAGAACTAAAATACTATCCCAATTTTTTTCTATTACATCATATTTAACATTCTTATTACTGCAATCTTTTTGAAGAATTCTTAATATACTATCGACTTTCATTCTTCTAAGTTTACTTTTACCTCTTTTTATTTCACCATTTTTTCTTTTAAAATATATTTTATTAAATAGTCTGTTAAACATATTAATCATCACCCCATAACTATATTATATGATAACAAACACTGCTTTAATTATATTATATCACTTTTTCATAAAAATTGTAAAAGGACCTAATATATATTATTCTAGGTCCTTGTTATATGTTACTTTTTAATTATTTAATTCATTGAAAATAATATCATTTACTATCTTAGGATTTGCTCTTCCTTTGGTTATTTTCATTACTTGCCCTACAAAAAATCCTAATATTTTAGTTTTTCCATTTTTATATGCCTGTATATTATCAGGATTGTTTTTTAAAACTTTTTTTACTATTTCTAATATTTCAGATTCATTATTATTTTGAACTAAACCCTTTTCTTGAACAATTATTTTAGGTGATTTTCCTGTACAAAACATATTCTCAATAATATCTTTTGCAATTGAATTAGATATAGTTCTATTATTTATAAGTTCAATAAGTTCCGCTAAATTCATTGGAGTAAATTTTATTTGCTTAAATTTTAAGTTATTTTTATTTATAAACTTTAATATAGGTCCCATTATCCAATTTGATACTGCTTTAGGATCTTTACTTAAATTTGCAGCTTCTTCAAAAAATTCTGCCTGATTATTATTAGAAGTTATTATCTCAGCATCATATGCAGGAATATTATATTTCTCTATAAATCTTCTTTGTTTTTCATATGGAAGTTCTGGAATACTTTCTTTAACTTGTTTTAACCATTCATTTGAAATATTTATACTTACAAGATCACCATCTGGAAAATATCTATAGTCTTTTGAGTCTTCTTTACTTCTCATAACTATTGTTTTATTATTTTTCTCATCCCATCTTCTAGTTTCTTGATTTATTTTTTCACCATTTTTTATTGTATTTATCTGTCTTTTAATTTCATAGTTCAGAGCTTTTTCTAAAGCTTTAAAAGAATTCATATTTTTAATTTCACACTTAACCCCAAATTTATTACTGCCTTTTGGCATTACAGAAATATTAACATCACATCTTAAAGATCCTTCTTCCATTTTACAATCTGAAACCCCAATTGCCTTAAGAATACTTCTTAATTTCATAAGATAATCAACTGCTTCTTTGGGATTTCTCATATCAGGTTCAGATACTATCTCTATTAATGGAACTCCAGCTCTATTAAAATCCACAAATGTATCATTAGAATTGTGGATAAGTTTTCCTGCATCTTCTTCTATGTGGATTCTTTCTATTCTTATTTTTTTATACTGACCATTTTCTAAAATTATATTTATAAACCCATTTTTACATAACGGATATTCACTTTGAGTTATTTGATAATTTTTAGGACAATCAGGATAAAAATAATTTTTTCTATCCATTCTACTTAATTTATTTATTGAACAATTTAGAGCAAATCCTGCTTTCATACCATATTCAACAACTTTTTTATTAAGTTTAGGTAAAGCTCCTGGTAATCCTAAACATATAGGACAAACATGTGTGTTAGGCTTTGCTCCAAATTCTACACTACATCCACAAAATGCTTTAGTTTTTGTAAGTAATTCACAATGTACCTCAAGACCTATAATTGCTTCAAATTCCATACTACAATCTCCTCCTATAACCTAGGTATTCTTTTATGCCAATTTGTAGATTGTTCATAACTATAACCTATATTAAACAACATATCTTCTTTAAAATAATTTCCTATAATCTGAAGTCCCACAGGTAAATTATTACTAAATCCACAAGGAACAGATATTGCTGGAAGTCCTGCTATATTTATAGGTACTGTATATATATCAGCGGAATACATAGATAAAATATCCTTAGTTTTTTGCCCTATTTTAAAAGCTGTTGTTGGTGATGTTGGAGTTATTATTGCATCACATGTTTTAAGTATCTTTTCAAAATCATTTTTTATTAGACTTCTAACTTTTAAAGCTTTTTCATAATACTCCTCATAATAACCTTTTGATAATACATATGTTCCCAGCATAATTCTTCGTTTAACTTCTTTTCCAAAGCCTTCATTTCTAGACTGTATATATATATCAATATCATTTTTTAATTTTTCTATTCTTTTTCCATACCTTATGCCATCTATCCTTGCAAGATTTGATGACGCTTCTGCACTAGATATTATGTAATAAGCTGCAAGTGAATAATCTATTAATGGAAGTGAACATTCCATTATTTCAGCTCCATTTTCTCTTAAAACCCCTATTGCTTCTTCAATTGATTTTCTAATACCATATTCTAAATTTTCTTCAAAAAATTCTTTAGGTATTGCAATCTTTTTTCCTTTTATATCCCTTTTTAAACTCACCTTAAAATTAGGTACATATTTATTTGAACTCGTGCTATCCCTTTGGTCAAAACCACTTATAGCCTCAGTTAAAATTGCACAATCTGTAACGTCTCTACCTATAGTACCTACTTGGTCAAGAGTTGACGCAAAAGATGTAACTCCGTATCTAGATATTCTTCCATATGTAGGTTTAAGTCCTACAACTCCACATAATGATGCAGGTTGTCTTACAGATCCTCCTGTTTCCGTTCCCAATGTCAAAGGAACTTCACCAGATGCAACTGCTGCTGCTGATCCTCCAGATGATCCACCGGGTATTCTTTCTAAATCCCAAGGATTTTTTACCACTTTAAATGCACTATTTTCATTAGATGATCCCATAGCAAATTCATCCATATTAAGTTTTCCTATTATAATCGCATGATTTTCTTTTAATTTAGATATAACAGTAGCATCATATGGTGATATATAATTTTCAAGCATTTTAGAAGCACAAGTATTTTGCATATTTTTAACACTTATATTATCTTTTACACCTATAGGAATACCGTATAAATCTTTAATATCGTCTCCTCTTTTTATTTTATTGTCAAGTTTTTTCGCCTGTTTTAATGATTTCTCTTTAGATACATATAAATATGATCCTATTGTTTCATCTATATTATCTATTCTATTCAAATAACTTTGTACAACTTCTTCCACTTTAATTTCTTTATTTTTTATCATATCTATAAGTTCATGAGCAGTCTTTTGGTATATTTCCAATTTTATTACCCCTTTACTCTATAACTTTAGGTACTACTATATATTCATTTTGGGAATCTGGTGAATTTTTTAAAACCATATCTAACGTAAGAGACTCTTGTTCTTCATCTTCTCTATATTGATTTTCAATATAGTAAGGATTAACAGTTATATTTATATCGTTTGTATTTAATTCATTGAGTTTTTCCATGTTATCTAGTATTTTATTCAAATCATCTATAAGTGCTTTTTCTTCTTCCTCATTAAAACTTAACTTTGCAAGCTTTGCTGTATATTCTACATCTTTTTTTGAAATCACTATAAAAAGCCTCCTTTTTATAAATTTTTATTTTACAATATATATTTTTATTATATCACTACTATCTAAAAAAATAGTTCATTAGAATTTCTTTTAATTCTAATGAACTATTCCTATATTATAATAACTCTTTTCTAAGTTCTTCTGGAGATTTCGTTGATATATATGATAATGGAATATCAAATATAGTTTGTGCTCCTTTTTTTCCTTCTTTTGAAAGTCTATATACGGCTCTTGCATAAGCTACTATAACACTTGCTGTAAACTGAGGATTACTGCTAAGATTTAAACTAAATTCCATTCTCTGATTGTTACCTTCTGATGTAGTACCCGTTCTTATAACAAATCCTCCATGTGGCATTCCTGAATGTTGTGCCTTAAGTATATCTTCTGTAATAAAATGTACCTCTGTATCATAATCAGCAAAATAATTTGGCATATTTTTTATTTCTTCTTCTATCTTTTTAACATTAGCTCCTTCTTCTGGAACTACATAACATATACGATTGTGTTTTTCACTTACTGCAAGCTCAGGATTTTCTCCAGAACGTACTCTTTCTATAGCTTTTTCTACTGGTACAGTATACTGAACCCCACTTTTGACCCCACTAATTCTTCTTATAGCATCAGAATGTCCTTGACTTACACCCTTTCCCCAGAAAGTATAATCCTTTCCATTTGGAAGTACTGCTTCTGCTAAAATACGATTTAAAGAAAATAAACCCGGATCCCACCCTATAGATATAAGACTTAATGTACCTGCTTTTTTAGCCGCTTTATCTACTGCATCAAAATACTTAGGAATTCTAGCATGTGTATCAAAACTATCTACAGTATTAAAGTTCTCTGCAATTTTAGGACCTTGTTCTGGCAAATCTAATGCAGACCCTCCACATAATATCATTACATTAATTTTATCCTTATAATCTTGAATTTGTGAAATATGTACTATTTTAGATTGTGACTTCATCTTACTTGGATCTCTTCTTGTGAAAATAGCTTCTAGCTCAAAATCTTTGTTCTGAGACAATGCTATTTCTACCCCTTTACCAAGATTTCCATATCCCACTATTCCTACTCTTATTGTATCTTCCATAATCAATCCTCCATATTATAGACAGCATTTTATTAATTATAAAAAATTCTGCGTAAAGTATGTTTTTAGATTATCATAATATTTTTCAAAATTCTACTAAATTAAACATATTATAAAAATATATACACTTCAGTATTTTTATATAACTTTTTATTATATCATTTTTATATTAAATTTTAAAAAATAATTTGAAAATTTTTCATTAACATTATATAATTAGACTTGCAATTTTAACAAAGGAGAAATTACTAATGGAAAATAATAACTTGGAATTATCAAGCAACGAGATTGAAAACACTAAAATTTCTGATACTCCAGAAATCCCAAAAGAAATAAAAAAATGGAGCTGGGGTGCCTTTTCTCTTAATATTATTTGGGGACTAGGTAATCGTTGCTATTTACCTCTTTTATGCTTTATCCCTATATTTAATTTTATTTGGATGTTCGTCTGTGGATTCAAAGGACTCTCTTGGGCATGGAAAAAAGGTAACTACAAAAACGTTGATGAATTTATGCTTGTTCAAAAAACTTGGAATAGAGCTGGATTTATCTACTTTATAATCTCACTTATAATTATAATAATATATTTATTAATAGCTGTATTTCTTTTAGGAACCTTCGCTAATGAAGTTAGTTCTTTATATTATTAAAAATACTTAATTGTTTATAATAAAAAACATATTTACAAACTTAGTGATTTGAATAAATATGTTTTTTATTTAATTAGTTTAAAACAAAAAACTTATTATACAAAATTTAACCAGTAACTAATTTTACCTTTAAACTATTTAATACACTCTCTATAGGATTTACTATTGTATTTTGATTAGTACTCGACATACAAAGTCCTACAGCATTTAAGTCTTCATCCACTAATAAACTTCCAGAATCACCTCCAGTAGTCATCTTTGATGTAATTATCTGATTAGTAAATAAAGCTTCTTTTCCCTTTACCTCTGTCTGTACAATAATAGTTCCATTTGTATAAGTTACTTTTCCATAAGTTTCTTCAGTTGTTCTCCCCACTTTACGTACTTTTTGAAGTAATATAGCCTTACTTATTCCTTTAGGAACACCAATAAAAGCAATGGCTGAAGATACAAAAGATCTACTTATTACTTTTGCTATAGCACAATCAACTTGATTTTCAGGTTTTTTATCTCCTTCTATAAATTTTATAGGTATAAATCTATAAAGATGTGCTATAACATCTTTAGGATTTTTTCCCCCATCATAAATACTAGGTTGTATTATTGAAGTTTGTATTTCAGCTCGATTATTGCTAGCAAAAACATGATTATTACTTAATATATATAAATATTTATCATGTACTAAACACCCACATGTACCCGCCGTATCATCTTGTAATATATTACTAATACTATATCCATTTATAACCGGACGAACTTTAGCTGTTAACGCGTCAAACTTAGGCTTATCACATTGAACTACATCTGTAGGAATTCCATTATAATACTTTGGGATTAGCTGGTTTGAATCTAATTCATTAATTGCTAGCTTCTTAATAACAAATACCGCAATACACTTTTGACAAGTATAAAATCCATTAGTAGTTTTATATCCAAGAGCTACCCCTACAACATTTCTCTTATTTAATAAATACTTATACTCTTTCATGCATATATAAGATATTTTTTCTTCCACAGAACATATTTTATTCATACAATCACCTTTTAACACATATTTAACTATACTAATATGAATTCAATAATTTATTATTAGTATAGTATTTCAATTAAACAATTGATAATGCTTATATATAAATAAAAATGTCTATGATACTTATTTATATAAGTTCATAAACATTTTTATAATATATTATTTATAGAAATACTCTTGTTTTCTTTATATCAAAATTACACTTATCTAAAAATATAACCTTATTGATTTCTATATATAATATTGAATTTTGATGATATATATAGAATTTTTTATTAATAGATTTTCATGCACATGAAAACCATAGTTATAACTCCCATAAACATACATAAGATAGAGTTAGTCCATCTACCATTACTTATTGGTATTTGTTTAATACTCCATAAAATCATTGTTATAACTATACTACTTTGAAACATATAATAATTATTGAAATAACTTACATTTATAATATTACAAGTTGAAAGCATAGTAAGTATTAAGCATAGACTTGTTATAGTTACAAATATCCATGCTAGTATACTTATAAACTTTTTCATTTTCTTCTCCTCCATTTTACCAAAGGTTCTATTATATAATGTTTTTAAACTCGTCTTCCTCAATGATCTTAACATTAAGTTCAACAGCTTTTTCATATTTTGATCCAGGGTCTTTACCAACTATAACATAGTCCGTTTTTTTACTTACGCTACTTGATACTTTTGCCCCCAATGACTGAAGTTTTTCTTTTATTTCACTTCTACTAAAAGAATTTAATGACCCTGTAACAACTACAGTTTTCCCATTAAATATATTCTCTTGTATCTCTTCTTCTTGGAATTTAGGATTTACCCCTAACTCTAAAAGCTCATCTATACTTTTTAAAATTGTATCATCCTTAAAAAATTCCATTATACATTTAGCTACAATATCTCCTATATCTTCTACAGATATAAGCTCATCAAATTTAGCACTTTTTAAATTTTCTAAAGTTTTAAACTTTCTACATAAATCAGTGCTAGTTTTCTTACCTACATTAGGAATTCCAAGTGCATATATAAATGAAGGTAAATCACAGTTTTTACTTTTTTCTATAGCATCAATTAAATTTTGGGCTTTCTTTTCTCCAAAACGTTGTAAATTTAATAATTCTTCTTTTTTTATTCTATATAAGTCCGATATAGATTTTATATCTAATTCTTCAAATAATTGTCCTGCTGTTTTTTCACTAAATCCAGCTATATTCATGGCTTCTCTACTTCCAAAATGAACAATAGATTTTACAAGTTGAGGCTTACAAGATAAAGTATTTTCGCAGAAGTAATGAACACCTTCTTGAACTATTTCACTTCCACAATAAGGACATACTTCTGGTGTTTTTATTTCTTTAATATCTTCTGATGAATTTTCTACAACTCCCATTATTTCCGGAATTACATCATTTGAACGACGAAGAAATACTACACTTCCTAGTTTAACCCCTTTTCTATTTATATCATCCATATTATTAAGAGTTGCTCTTTTTACGGTAACTCCTCCTATTTCTACTGGCTCTAATATTGCTGTAGGGGTAACCCTTCCACTTCTTCCTACATTCCATTCTACATCTATCAATTTTGTTGTAGCTTCTTGAGCTTCAAACTTATATGCAAGAGCCCATTTAGGAAACTTGACTGTATATCCTATAAGTTCTCTAGTCTTCATATCATCAATTGCAATTACTATACCATCTATATCATAATTTAAATCATTTCTTATTTCTTCTATATGCTTAATTTCTTCTTCTATTTCTTTTACAGTAGAACATGTTTTTACATAGTCATCCATAGGTATTCCTTGTTCTTTTATAAATTTTAACATTTCACTATAAGTTTCAAAAGGTTTTCCTTCATTATAGCCTACATCATAGAAGAAGGCTGAAAGATTTCTCCTTGCCGTTTCTTTTATATTTAAATTTCTAAGAGCTCCAGCAGCACCATTTCTTAAATTTTTTAAAGGAACCTGTGCTATTTTATTATATTCTTCAAAGGCTTCTTTTGTCATTATGGCCTCACCATGAACTTCAATTAAAGCATTATTATTTATTTTAAGTGGCAATGTTTTTATAGTTTTTGCTTGTGCTGTAATATCTTCACCTATTTCCCCAGTTCCTCTAGTTGCAGCAGTAACCAATATTCCTTCATTATTATATGTACAATTTATAGTAAGTCCATCAAACTTTTTAGTAACAATATATTTAATAGGTGGCAGTTTATCTTCATGATTTAAATTATATTCATTAATAGCTTTAATATTTTTATTATGCCAATCCTTTACCTCTTCTAAGCTTTGAGCTTTTCCAAGACTCCAAAGCTTACCCTTATGAGTATATTTTTCAAACTTTGCTAGAACCATATCACCAACTCTCTGCGTTGGTGAATAAGGAAGCATCATTCCTGTTTGTTTTTCAAGTTGTACTAATTCATCATATTTTTTGTCGTAATCCTTATCAGCCACACTCGGATTATCTAAAACATAATATTCATAAGCTAATTTATTAAGTTCATCAACCAGCTTATAAATTTGTTGTTTTTTCCCTTCCATTGCAATTTACCTTCCTTTACTTAATTAGAAACTAAACTTACTCTAGTATAACCTATTATAAGCTTAGTTTCTATTAACATTTTTTGTATTGTATAATTTAAATTAATTTTATAGGAGCCATGTTAAACATCAACTGCTTAACCCCCATATTATCAAAGGCAATTGTAACTTTCACATCATTATTTGTTTTATTAGCACTAACTATAGTTCCTATTCCAAACTTTTCGTGCTTAACCTTTCTACCCATTGTTATTTCATCTAAGTTTACATCATTTTTAGCACTTTCTGTATCCGAAGTACTTGATGAATAACTACTACTTAATATTGAATTTATTGTTCTTTCTGCTTTCTTTACTCCAAAACTAGATATGGCATGAGAACTCAAATTTGAACTATTAAAGCTATCATTAAATCTTCTATTTGAAGAATTTACACTCCCTTTAGATATTCTCTCTTCTTTTATCAATTCCTTTAAACTTGGAGATATTTCATTAATAAAATCAGATTCACCATAAGCAACAGTTCTTCCAAATACTTTTCTAGTGCTTGCTGATGTCATATATAATTGTTCTTTTGCTCTAGTTATACCAACATAACAAAGTCTTCTTGATTCCTCCATCTCAGAAAAATTTTCTAAAGATTGAGCACCTGGGAAAATTCCATTTTCCATTCCTACCATAAACACTACTGGGAACTCTAATCCTTTTGCACTATGCAATGTCATCATAACTGTAGTATCTGTATCTTCATCATAATTGTCTACATCCGATACTAGTGTTATTTTCTCTAAAAACGCAGAAAGAGATTTATCTTCTGATGTATTTTCGAACTCTACTGCAGCAGACACTAATTCTTTTATATTCTCTATTCTACTTATATCTTCTATTTCATTTGAATCCTTAAGTTCTTTCATATAGCCTGTACTTTCTAATATTTCTTGTATAAGATTCGATACACTTACCTTATCCTTTGTTCTAGTAAATCCATTTATAAGACTAGTAAATTTATTTATACTAGAAATAGTTCTCTTAGATAATCCAGGAATATTTTCTACATCAAGTAATACACTATACATACACTCGTCCATATAGTTTGCAAATTCTTGTATCTTACTAACAGTAGCTGCACCTATGGCTCTTTTAGGTACATTTATTATTCTTTTTAAACTTATATCATCCTGAAGATTATTTATAAATTTTAAGTATGCTGTTATATCCTTTATTTCTTTTCTATCATAAAACTTTAATCCTCCAATAATTCTGTAAGGAATATCTCTTTTCATAAACACATCTTCAAACATTCTTGATTGAGCATTAGTTCTATATAAAATAGCAAAATCCTTAAAACTTCTATCTTCCTTTTCAATAAGTCTTTTAATTTCATTTGCTGTAAAAATTCCCTCATCTATATCTGAATAAGCTCTATAAATTTTTATTTTTTCTCCATCTGAATTTTGTGTTCTAAGAACTTTATTTTTCCTTTGAGAATTATGCTTTATAACAGTATTTGCAGCATTTAATATATTAGCCTTGGATCTGTAGTTTTCTTCCAATTTTATTACTGCTGCTTCCGGATAATCCACTTCAAAATCTAAAATATTTTTAATATCTGCTCCTCTCCATTGATATATACATTGGTCATCATCACCAACTACAAATATATTTCTATGAGCAGATGCTAACATTTTTACAAGTTGATATTGAGTTTTATTTGTATCCTGATACTCATCTACCATTATGTACTTAAATTTATTTTGATAAAATTCTAATACATCCGGATTCTTTTTAAACAACTCAACAGTCTTAAAAATCAAATCATCAAAATCTAATGCATTACTATTTTTTAATTTTTTCTGATATAAAAGATAAACATCAGCTATTTTATTTTTTCTAAAATCTCTTTCATTACGTTTTTTATATTCTTCTGCTGTGATTAAGTTATCTTTTTGCTTACCTATTTTAGATATTATTTCTTTTTCATTTATATCTTTATCATTTATGTTGAGTTCTTTCATACATTGTTTTACTAAGTTTTTTTGATCTGAACTATCATAAATTGCAAAGTTTTTACTATATCCTAGTTTGTCTATTTCTCTTCTTAAAATTCTTACACAACAAGAGTGAAATGTTGATACCCACATACTATCTATACTATTTGATACTAATTTTTTAATTCTGTCTTTCATTTCTCCTGCAGCTTTATTTGTAAAAGTTATAGCCAATATATTATATTGAGGAATACCTAAATCCTGTATCATATGAGCTATTCTATAAGTTAAAACTCTTGTTTTACCCGATCCTGCTCCAGCTAATACTAGAACCGGTCCCTCTATCGCTGTAGCTGCTTTATACTGTTCTTTATTTAACAGTGATTTTAAATCCATACAACCCCTCCTCTTGAACTTTGTTATGTATTATTCCCACTTTATTCTTTCTAATACCACATTATATCCATCACTACCATAATTTAAACATCTGTTAACTCTACTTATAGTAGCTGTACTTGCACCTGTTTCTTTTGCTATTTCTGTATATGTTTTCTTTTGTTTTAGCATTTTAGCTACTTGTAATCTTTGTTCTATAGATTTTAGTTCGTTTATTGTAAATATATCTTCAAAAAATCTATAGCACTCTTCCTTATCTTTTAATGATAAAATTGCTTTACACAAATAATCCATCTGTATACATTGCAATTTAGATTTATATTCAGACATAGACATTCACTCTCCAATTTATATACTTATATAATTTATAAATATATCATTCTATAGTTAAATCTTATCATCTCACAATATTTTTCTCCATACTAAAATTCACATCAATATATTTTAATACTTTAATTTAATATGTTCAATAAATTAAACACTTTTTAATAATCATCATATATATTCTCTAAACGAAATTTTTCTTGCAAATACTTTTAGGTTTTGCAAGATTAATTATAAAAATAAAAAAAACACTATCACCGGTCGATAGTGTTTTTTAAGTATTATATAGGGTAAGACTAGTCCTGGGGCTGGACAGTCTTAAATAAAAAGGGGGCTATTCATTCTTTTTATTTTCCCTTACAAAAATTATTATATTAAATAAATTTATAAAATGCAAGGGATTTTGCAGAATTATTTGTTAACAAAATATTATAATATGAATTATATTCTACAAGTTTTTTATTATTTTTAGATAGATTTTAACACTTTTACTTCATCTTCAGTTAATTCTCTATATTCTCCTTCACTAAGTGAATCATCTAAAACTAAATTTCCCATTTGAAGTCTTTTTAGATATATCACCTTTTTATCTCTTGCCTCAAACATTCTTTTTACTTGATGAAATTTTCCCTCTTGTATAGTTATGTTTACTTCAGAACCATTTTCATCGGCAAATAAAACATCTAATTTTGCAGGTAAACATCTATAACCATCATCTAACACAACTCCCTTTTCAAATGCCTTAATATCTTTTTCATTTACAATTTTATCTATTTCAGCATAATAAATTTTATCTACATGCCACTTTGGAGATGTAAGCCTATGATTTAAATCTCCATCATTTGTAATTAGCAAAAATCCTTCGGTATCTTTATCCAATCTCCCCACTGGAAATGGATCAAAAACTGTATATTCATGATCTAATAAATCTATAACTGTTTCATCGTAATTATCAAAAGTCGCCGAAACCACTCCTGCTGGTTTATTCATCATAAGATAAATATACTTTCTATAATTTATTTCTTCTCCGCTTACCTTTATTATTGATTTATTAGGGTCTACCTTTGCTCCATTATCTTTAATTATTTCTCCATCTATTTCTATTTCACCTTTTTTTACAAGAGCCTTTATTTCTTTTCTTGAACCATATCCTAAATTTGATAAAATCTTATCTAATCTTTCCATAGTCATTCACTCCTCATCTAGTATCTTATATTCTCCTATTTTATCAAATTTGATTTATAATTTCATTTTAATATTAACTAAATTGCACAATTTAAATTTTGTATATTATCTAAAATTGCTTTATCACTCTCGATTCTTTCTCCTACTTTAATTTCTATCATACAATAATCTTCATAAGAAATTTGTTTATTATTACTTTTTGCTAGAGCAAGAATCTTATATACCCCCTTTGAAAAAGGTATAAAAGAATAGTATCCTTTCTTGCTATATTTTTGTACTAAATTCCATTCTCCTTTTTCCATTAAATAAAACTCATAAATAACATCCTTACCACCACTTCCTTCAGCAGTAACATTTACAGGTTCATTACAAAAAAAGTCTACCCTATCACATTTTAAAACTGTATTTCTTATAGGTGATGCCTCATGCACTAACATACTTATTTCTTTAGCACTGTCAAACTCTTTTTTACTTTTATCATTTTTGGCATAAACTTTTATTGTATATTTGCCACTACATCTCGGAGTTAATATATATCTATTACTTTTTATATAATCAGTCTCCTCTACAACATGTCCATTTATCATGAGAGAATACTTTAATAATATATTTTTTGTATCTGTAGTTATAACATTCATAACTGTTTGTTCTCCTACTAAATAATATTCTCTTGGATCTACTAATATATAATCAATTTTAGCCGGTATATATTCATATGCATTTATAGATACCACTGTAGATGCATCAAATTCTTTACGAGAATACTTATCTCTAACTCTAACTTCTATTTCATATTTACCTTGTTCTTCAGGAGTAAAATTAATATAATTATATTTTCTATAACTTATTTTGTCATATTGCCTATTGTCCTTTTTAATTATGAAACTATATAAAAGTTTAAGTCCTCCTTTAGCAATGGCCTTAACATTTATACAATCACCAATTAAAATATTTTCTCTTTTATTTACTATTACATCACTTATCTTAACAGGTTCTCTTGGTATTTCATCAATTTTATATTCTATTTTTGATTGTGCCTCATATTTTTCTCTACATAAAACATCTTTTACCCAAAGAGTTATTGTATATTTACCACATTCCGTTGGTTTCCAATTAAAAATTTTTTCTTTCAAATATCCGCTATCTTCATTTTTACTACCTTCAATTATAAATCTATATCTAAGATCCTTCCCTCCTTGAGCTACACCTTTAAATTGTATATTTTCATTAACAATTTGTGGAGAACTCATGTTACTTGAAAAACTATCTATAATAACATCTTTATATGGCTTTACATTATAATATAAAATAGCTCTATCATCATATTTTTTAGGGGAATACATATCTTTTGCTAAACATAATAGTTTATATTTACCACTATTAGTTTCAGTATAACTAAGACTTTTTCTAGTAGAAAAATCTTGGAGACAGGTAACCTTTCCATATTCGTTTAATCTTAAAAATTTATAAAGAGTTGTTCTAGTATCATCACACTTTGCTTCTACTTCAAATACTAATTCTTCGTCTTTAAGTATTGTTGAATTTAAACATTTAAAATTCGTAATTTCTAATTTTTGTACAGCACTTACCTCAAATCCTATTTTCATTGCATCTTCAAAGTTCTTTTCAGAGTTTATGTATTTGCATTGAACTAAGATTTCATACTTTCCTGGTGCATTTGCGCTCCATATAAAATTTTTTTCAGGACAATAATCTTTTAGCAATAACCAATTTTCATTTTTGTTTATCATATATCTAAACATTAACTTATCATCTTTGGCTTCTACACTAACATTAAGTTTTTCACCTATACTTAATATATTTTTATCCAAGACTATTTTACTAATCAACCTTGAACCTGATTTTAATTTTATCTTCTTGTTTGATTCTTTCTTAGGCTTTTCTAAATAGAATTCTCTTCGAGAAACATAATCAAAAGCCTTATTGCCATTTTTTTTTCTAGCTTGTACCATTATTATATAATTTCCGTGTTTCTTAGGATACCATATTAAACTTTTTTCATTACCAAAGTCTTTTAATGTTTCCCACGTTCCATCATATCCTACGATAAATTTATATAACAAATCCTCATTCGGGTGGCTCAATATTTCTATAACAACCTTCCCATCTTTTTGTTTTGGAGATTTCTCATTACATCCAATAATAATTTCATTCATTAATTCTCATCCCCTAACATAATTTACTTTTAATTGGATTTACTGTATATTATACTATAATTCCAATTTTTGTAAAAGATTTTTTTGGTAGTTTTTAGTATAATGATATTCATAAGAATTTTAATCTTTATTTATTTTCGGTAAATTTTTAAGAAAATTAATTAATGGAGGATACTTATGTATAACTTATCTGCAAATGTTTTAGGTTTTAAAACAATTTCTATAGCATACGATGATTATGAATTGTTTAATATAAATGATTTCCGTGTAAAAAATGGTAATAAACTTTTTAAAATTATTAATAGCTCTTTTAATGGTGAAAACTCGCTTCTTTTATTTTTAGATAATTTTATAGATATAAAATATCCATGTTATATTTCATATAATAATTTAAAAATAAAAGCTAGTTATTCTAAACTTTTTCTTACATCAGAATTTAACGATAAATATTATTATGATGATAACTTAGGTCTTTCTTATAATTTAAATTTTTCTACTTTTACCCTATGGTCTCCTGCTGCTACTTCTGTATCTCTTCTCATATATAATAATGGTGACACATCCATTAACGAAACTCCAAAAGAATATTCAATGACGGAAATCAACGGCACTTGGAAAATTACCATTAGTTTAAATTTAAAAAATAAATTTTATACTTATAAAATATGCGTGTATGATAATATATCTGAGGTTATAGATCCATATGCTAAAGCCGTAGGAATAAATGGACTTAGAGGCGCTATAATTGATCTTAAAGAAACAAATCCAGTTAACTGGAATAAAGATAACTTTCAAATATGCAATAACTATACCGATGCTATACTTTATGAAACCAATATTCGTGATATATCTGCAAATAAAACCAGTGCTATTCATAATAAAGGAAAATTTTTAGGATTAACTGAAGAAAACACTAAATCTGCTAATAATATGACTACAGGTCTATCTCACATAAAAGAATTAGGAATAACTCATGTACAACTCATGCCTATATTTGATTTTAGTTATATTAGTGTTGATGAAGAAAATCCTCATAACTATAATTGGGGCTATGATCCTCAAAACTATAACGTACCAGAAGGTAGCTATTCCTTAAATCCATATGACCCACTCTGTAGAATTTCGGAATTAAAAACTATGATACAAACTTTTCATCAAAATAATATAGCTGTAAATATGGATGTTGTATTTAATCATATGTTTTATAATCATTTTCCAAATTTTGAAAAAATCTTTCCTGGATACTACTTTAGATATGATGAATTTAATAATTTATCTAATGGAAGTGGCTGTAGCAACGATATAGCATCAGAAAATAAAATGGTTCAAAAATTTATACTAGATTCAGTAATATACTGGTGTACAGAATATCATATAGATGGCTTTCGTTTTGATCTTATGGGTCTTCATGATATTGATACAATGAATACTATATTTAAAAATTTAAAATCTTTAAATAAAAACTCTATGATTTATGGTGAAGGTTGGGATTTAGATACTATATTACCTAAAGAATTAAGAGCCACACAATATAATTTTACTCAACTTCCTAATATAGGTTTCTTTAATGATACTATACGAGATTGTATAAAAGGTAGCACTTTTTCTGATAATGAAACAGGATTCATAAGTGGAAAATCAAATTTAGAAACTCTTTTAAAATTTTGTATTACAGGTTGTTCTTTAGATATAGGTAATCATAAAGCTATTTATAGTTCGCCCTGTCAAACTATAAATTATGTATCTTGCCATGATAATCATACCCTTTGGGATAAATTACAACTTTCTAATAATAATAACTCTATAGATGATAAAAAAAATATGATAAAACTAGCTTGTGGCATAATACTTACAAGTCAAGGTGTTCCTTTTTTACATTCTGGAATTGAATTTTGTAGAACTAAATTTGGAATTAGCAACAGTTTTAATTCTTCTGATAAAATAAATAGTATAGATTATGATAGAAAGTATGAATTTAAAGATGTTTTTTATTATATAAAAGCTCTAATAAATTTAAGAAAAAATCACCCTGCCTTTAGAATGTTTTCAAAGGATGATATAAAAAATCACTTAGAATTTCTTAGTAATACACCTAAAAACTTAGTAGCATTCCTTTTAAAAAATAATGCCAATAGGGATAGTTTTAAAAATCTCTTAGTTATTTACAATGCTAATAACTTTTCCACTGAATTAACAATTTCTAACGGTAAATGGTATCAAATTGTGGATAAAAACAATGCAGGGAAAGATATTCTTAAAACTATAAACTCAAATATTATAAATGTATCTCCTATAAGTTTAAATATATTTTTTCAATAAAGATACAAAACCAACTAAATGGCATACATTAGTTGGTTTTATTATATTATGTATTCTTTATATAACCCTAATTATATATAAATTCTTATATAATTAGAGTTTATTAGCCTTTTCTATTAATTTTAATATGTTCTTATATAATCTATCATCATCTTCTATGGTTCTTTTTTTAGGATTTGAAGTTTTTTTACCCCCTCTTCTTGCCTTAGCTGATAGATGTCTTTCAAATAAAAGTCTCTCTATATTATCATTATCATAAATATAACCTTTAGGATCTATTGCATAAGCCTTTCTTCCTAATACCATAGCTGCTACACCATAATCTTGAGTTACAACTATATCATCTTTTTTAACTTCATTTATAATCTTCATATCAACACTTTGGAATCCACTATCTACTACTTTTATAGTGCTATAATCACTTATAAGTGCATGATTTATATCACAGTACATTATAACTTCTATACTATTTTCAATTGCAGCCTTCTCTATTATTTTTCTACCCGGACACGCATCTGCATCCACTATTATTCTCATAACACCCCTCCTTTATTAATTATTATTTCAATATTATAAACTAAAATTCCTTTTGTTATATTTAAAGACCTTAGAAAATTCACATGTTTTCTAAGGTCTTATTATTAAAATTTAACTTAAATTATTATAATATATAGATTACTTAAGTTTCGCTTCTATTTCAGCTTTCATATCTTCATAACCTGGTTTTCCAAGTAAAGCAAACATATTTTTCTTGTATGCTTCAACCCCTGGTTGATTGAATGGATTTACTCCTAGTAAATATCCACTTACTGCGCAAGCTTTTTCAAAGAAATATACTAAATATCCAAAATAATAAGCTGTAAGTTCTGGTATGTTTATAATCATATTAGGTACTTCACCTTCATTATGAGCAACTACTGTTCCTCTAAATGCTTGATTATTAACAAAATCCATATCTTTTCCTGCTAAGAAATTTAATCCATCAAGATTATCTTCGTTTGCTTCTATTATTACTGATTTTCTTGGGTTTTCAACATTTAGATGAGTTTCGATTAATGTTCTTACTCCTTCTTGAATATATTGTCCCATTGAGTGTAAGTCTGTTGAGAAATCTGCTGCTGCTGGGAATATACCTTTATGGTCTTTTCCTTCACTTTCTCCAAATAATTGCTTCCACCATTCTCCCATATAATGAAGACAAGGTTCGAAATTAACCATCATTTCTATATTCTTACCTTTATTATATAATGCCATTCTTGCTGCTGCATATCTATAAGCTGAGTTTTTATTTAAATCATCAGTGCTATACTCTTCTCTTGCATCAGCAGCCCCTTTCATCATTTCATCAATATCTACACCAGCTGTAGCTATTGGAAGTAAACCAACTGCTGTTAATACAGAATATCTTCCGCCTACATCATCAGGAATTACAAAAGTTTCATATCCTTCTGCAGCAGCTAAAGTTCTTAAAGCTCCCTTTGACTTATCAGTTGTAGCAAATATTCTTTCTTTTGCTCCTTCTTTTCCATATTTCTTTTCTAATAAATCTTTAAATATTCTAAAAGCTATTGCAGGTTCAGTAGTAGTTCCTGATTTAGATATAACATTTACTGAAAAATCCATATCTTTTACAGTTTCTATTAGATCTGCCATATATGTAGAACTAATATTATTTCCAGCATAGAATATTTGAGGCGCTTTTCTATTTTCTCTTGATGTAACATTTCCAAATGTATGTGTTAACATTTCAATAGCAGCCCTTGCTCCTAGATATGAACCACCTATTCCTATTACAATAAGAGCTTCAGAATTGTTTCTAATCTTTTCTGCACTTTTCTTAATTCTTTCAAATTCATCTTTATCATAATTAACTGGTAGATCAACCCATCCTAAAAAGTCGCTTCCTGCTCCAGTTTTTTCATGTACTAAATTGTGAGCTGCACTAACCATTGGTTGTAGTTGGCTAATTTCATGCTCATTTAAAAATGGTTTTGCTTTTGTCAAATCAAGTTGTAAACTTTTAGACATTTCATTACCTCCAATAAAGATATTTTATATTTTAAGTTAAAAACTTAATTACTCATTTAAACGTAATTATTTTTTGTATAATACTTATTTATTATCCTAATTGTTAATTTATATGTACAGTTTACCACAATATTGCTCCAATTTCACAGTCTAATATTTCCATATATAATCAAAATTATTGCAATCTAATATTAGTATCTATATACTTTAATAGTAAAATAAAAACTCTAGGAGGCTTAAATAATATGAAGAAAAATTTAGCTTTAATTAGTACTATAATATTTTCTCTATCATTAGTTGGATGTACCTCAAAACAAAATAAAGTATCTACTCCTTCTATATCAAATACTAAAACACAACAAAAAATAGATGAAAATTCTACTGTTTCTAAACCAAATGTAAATACACCTAAAGAAATTACTAATACAAAAGATTTGAAACACAATAATGAGGGTGTTCCTGTTATAATGTATCATTCAATAAAATACGAAAAAAATAACTGTGTAAGACTTCCCAAAGAAAACTTTGAAAACCAAATGAGGTATTTAAAAGATAACAACTATACAACATTAACTCTAGATGAATTATATAGCTTCTTTGAAAAGAATATTCCTGTTCCTAAAAAATCTGTAGTTTTAACTTTCGATGATGGCTATAAAGATAATTATGAAACTGCTTATCCTATATTAAAAAAATATGGGTTTAAAGCAACAGTATTTGTTATAACTAACTGCATAGACACTGGTGAATATCTAACTTCTGAACAGCTTAAAGAACTAGATAAAAATGGATTCGATGTTCAAAGTCATACTGCAAACCATGAAACACTTACGGAATTCTCATATGATAAACAATATGATACAGTTTCTAAATCAAAAGAAAAATTAGAAAAATTATTAAACAAACAAGTTAAATTTATTGCTTATCCATGTGGAAAATATAATAATGATACTATAAAAGCAGTTAAAAATGCTGGTTACAAAATGGCCGTTACAACTGATGGAAGATGGTCAGATAAATCTGATGGTATATTTACTTTAGATAGAGTATTTATAAGTGGATTTCATAATATGAATACTTTTAAAAATAGAATTAGTAATCCAAATTACGATTTTAATTAAGGTTATATTATGGGGTGTTGTAATGATACGATGTTCTATAAAAAATAATTTAATTTGTATTTTTATATCATTATGTCTAATATTTAGTGTAGCATGCTCAAATAAAGATTCAAACTCTCACAATCCTGCTACTACTAAAAAGAACACATCAAATTTAAATACTAATACTTGTGATAATAGTTCTATTGATTTACATAAACAATATCAAATAGCATATAATCTCTTCTTTAATCATAAATACGAAGAAACTATAAAAATTTGTAATAATATTATTAAAAAAGACAGAAATTTTTATAAAGCTTACACTACTAAAGGCATATCCTTATGCTTTTTAAATGATTTTAAAAATGGATTAGGAAATATAGATAAATCATTAAATATTAATCCTAATTTCGGATATGGCCGTTTTAATAAAGCTTTAGCCTATGAATTATATGGACATTATGATGAAGCTTTAATGTGGTATGATAAAGCTCTTGAAATAGACCACTACATATGGAGTTATTATGGAAAAGCAAGTATCTATGGACGACTTGGTAACGTTCAAAACACTATTAAATATTTAAAAATAGTAATTAATATGGATCCTAATGTAAAAGAATGTATAAAAACTGAAAGAGACTTTGATCCAGTTAGATATACAGAAGAATTCAAAAAATTATTGAATTAACAAATACCTACAGTATTTTATTTAAATATGATACTGTAGGTATTTTATTTGTATATAAAACAATAAACTATAACATTTTGGAAAACAAACTCATATATTGTATTATTAATATTATAATTGTATGAAGGTGTTTTTATGAATAAAACAATTTTATCTCCTCCATGGTATTCATTAAATAAAAGATTACAATGTACCATAGGAAATAATCCTTACGTAAATGTTAGCAACTTAATTCCAGTTTCTGAAGGAGTCTTCAAAACCAATATATCTATAAATGATTTAAATATGGCAAGATCCACTCGTGCTATTCTTCCTACCAGTTATACTTTTGGATCTATAATTTTAAACTTATATATTTACTACAAAAGTTTATTAATTCCATCAGAATATGGTCATGTATATACCCCAACTGAAGTAGGTAATTTATTTAATACCGCGTTAATTAAAAATTATTTCTTTAAAGGTATTGTTTTTCCTCCATCTGATTCATATTTAAATAATTATAACAGCGCTCCTTATCAAGTAGTAGTTTTAACAAAAAAAGCTATAGTTCAATTTTATAATGATGATATATCTGACTTTTATCTTAATACTAATGAAATTGCATCACAATCTTTTAATTCAATTTGTATTCATGAATTTTACAAAAATATAAATGTACATTTTAATACTGAAAATGATAGATGTATACAATAATTTTAAAAATATAGCACTTATATTTTTGAAATTATTAGTAAATTTATATTTAAATTAGGTTGTTGAATAACTAATTTTTACAAATCTTAAAAAGCATTTATGAGCGAGCATGTGTTTAATAATTTTAAATGTGCATTAGTAAGTTCTTTAAAAATTTTTAAAAGTAAGTGCGTTAGCGCGATGAAAACTATAGATTCCAAGGATATTTTCTAGAACTTATTTTGCTGTTAACCTTATTAAATTCGTCTATAAGATACGATAAAAGAACCCACTTAACATGGCGTTCATAGCGTTTTTGTCCGTAAAGTCTAGGGTTTTCTAGGTTATAGAGTCCTTTAAGTATAGAAAATAATTGTTCAATTTTTAGCCTATTTTTATATAAATTTTTACCTATTGACGATTGCATAAAAAGAGCATTTTTATATCTAGATTCATCTTTAAAAGATTCTATACTCTTTGCTTTACGCATATTTACGTCTGTTAATAAATTATATTCTAGAGTTTTAGAAACTTTAAACCATTGATCATCATCGGCAAGTACAATAAATGGATTATAAGTTTTCAGTTCATATAACAATCCTTGGACTTGATTATCATATACATTTGCAGTAGTTATAGAAAATGATAAAGGTAATACATTATTACATACACAAGCGGCACAATGTAACTTATATCCTTTATATCTGCCAAGTCGACTTCCTTTTCCATACCTAGCTTCGCTATCATATAATGAGCTCCTTAATGCAGTACCATCAATAGCACAAGATGGATTTATAAGTTCAATAAGCATAGCATAAATGCCATAGTACACGTATTTTTCTAAAGCTATCGCTCTTAAAGAAAATGTAGAATGGTCAGGAACTTCTTTTAAACCTATAATCTTTTGAAATACAATATCTTGTTCAATTTTATATTCAAGTTCTCTAAGACTAAAAATACTATTATTTACACCATATATCATACATGCAACAATTTGTTGATCTGAATATTTAGGTGGTCTACCTTTAGCTTTTCTAGTATTAATGCCAAGTTTATTAAATGCAATATTAACAGTTTCAAAAATTTTAAAATAAATGTTTTCGCTTTGTATATTTAATGTTATAATCATACTTGAGTCATCCTTTGTATATTATGGTTTTTTTAGCGAGAACATTATATCACAAAGTGATGACTTATTTATTTTTTGTATTTTTAATTATTCAACAACCTATATAATATATTAAACTTCTATCAATACAGATTATTTTCCTCACCTAATTACATTAAAACTCATATTATGTAATATATTTATTTTACAATTAACAGAAGAAAATTTAGAGGTGATTGATTTGAACTATGCAGAAGTAGTAAATGACACCAATGGAAATGCTAACTTCGAGGTTAAATATCTTCTTGGCGGAAAATCAATTGCAGAAACAAGCCCCACCATTGAGCCATCAAGAATTAGAAGAATTGAACTGCCTCATGATGCAGAATTAATAACCATAGATATATTCATTATATATCCTGATGGTAAAACAAAACAGATTTTTCATGATTCTTTTAACGAATCTAAACAAAGTTGTTATGAAATAAAAGGATCCTTTAAAAATCCAACTTGTTCAAAGATATCTTGTTCTTCAATAAAATCTACTGATTGGATATACGTTAAGAACAAAGGACTATATGCCCCAATAAAATTTGAAGCACTTTATATAATTGATGGTGTTGGATATAAAGATGAAAGTAGTATTTTAAAACCTACTAAAGGTGGTGGATTAGTTATTCCTCGTAATGCTGGTAGGGTTCAACTTAAAGTATATATGGAGGATATTCATGCACCTGTAGAAACTTTTGATGTAATTTATCTTGAATATTTTTATCATCCATTCAACGTATGTTTTGATGTAAATGGACTATTACCTTATCCATTTTGTGAAAAAGTTCCATGTCCTAAATCTGATAATAACGGCAATAATCCTCCTGAATGTCAATATTGTTGCCATTGTTGTTGTCATATGTGTAATGGAAATTTTATTCCTCAGTATACCGAAAAACTATCTCAATAGGCATATTATTCATATTAATTTTTAAGTTGAAATTTTCTAGAGGTGAATACTAATGAATTATATAGATGTTGTAAATGATAGTGATTCAAAAATAAAATTTGAACTAATTTACCATTTAGATAAACAAGTAATTGTAGACTCAACCCCTGATTTTGGTCCTAAAAAAATCAGAAGACTAGATTTACCATATAACGCTATTGTGATAATTTTTAGAGTATGGGTTCTTTTGTCTAACGCTAAATATAAGTTAATCTATGATGAATCTATTTCAAAATCTGAAAGGAGATGTTACGGTGTAAGAGGTTCCGGCCAATCGGCCATTTGTGAAAGAATAGATTGTTCAATTCTACCAAATACAGATTTCGTAGACGTAAGAAATAAAACACTTAATCAAATACGTTTTGAAATAATATACACTATTCAAGGCATGGGATATAAAGAATCTTCACTTGATATTAAACCAAATAGAGGTTCTTCTCTTCTCATTCCACGTACAGCTGAAAATGTGCAATTAAAAGTATTTATTCTAGAAGAAAAACTTCATCAAGATGTATGGCATCCTATTTATGCAGAATATATGAAACATCCTTTCAAATTCTGCTATCAAGTAACTGGTGAATTTCCAAAGGTCGATTGCAAAAAAGTTCCATGCAAAAATAATGGCGACAATGATATTCCAACTACAAACCCAACTCAACCATGTCCATGTTGTTGCTGCAATTGCAAATGTATTTTTCCTACACTACAAAATCAAATTTCTTATATTTGTAAGAATGAGTATGAATTCTTTCTAAATAAGCTAAATGTACAAGCAGTAGGTTTAGGTTATAAAGAAATTCAAGGTATAGTTACTAATGAAATGTGTATTAAAGTATTTGTGTCCGAAAAAACTCCTCCTGGAAATCTACCTCATTCTGACTTAATTCCTCCAATATATAATGGAATTAAAACAGATGTTGTAGAAAGTGGCATATTTACTCCTTGTGAATTAACAAAAAAAGTACGTCCTGCACATCCTGGTTATAGCATTGGTCCTGCCGGTTATAAAGTAGCAGGAACCCTAGGATGCATAGTACAAAATCCATCTGAGAAAGCATATTATATATTAAGCACTAACCATATTTTAGCTCAACTCGGCAAAGTACAAATAGATACTCCTATACTACAACCAGGAGTACTAGATGGTGGAAAGGTAGATACTGATACAATAGCACATTTGACAAGATATATTCCTATAAAAATGAAAACTCTTTTTAAAACTCCTGAAAATTATGTAGATGCTGCTATAGCTAAAGTATCTAATACCTCTTTAATATCATCTAAAATAGCTATAGTTAATAATAATATAAAAAGATTAGGAGCACCTGCAATTGCAGATAGAGTGTTTAAGATAGGAAGAACTACCGAACGGACTTATGGAGTTATAACAGCTATTGATGTTACTCAAGTAATAAATTATCCTGAAGGTAAGGCTCTATTTAAAGAACAAATACTAACTTCCACTAGAGGTAATACTGGTGATTCTGGAAGCATACTGTTAAACCCTAATATGGAAGCCCTAGGTCTACTTTCATCTGCCTCTAAAGATTTCACAACATTTAGTGATATGACTCTTATAACTTCATTATTACACGTACAACTTGTTACACATTAAATCATATTTCATTGCACTGTATACCAAATGGTATTGAAACTTGAATATGAGATTAGTTAGTTTTAATACAAATAAAATAAAAAGGTAAACATTAAGATTATTATTTATCTTCTTAATATTTACCTTTTTCATTATCTATTCTCTTAGGATTTTTGGGAAACCATCCCTTTTTAACACGTTCTTCTTGTTCAAATAACTCAATTATACTCCATAAACAAGAAAATCCTATTACTCCTAAAACCGAACTTATTATTTGACTTTTTATAAATATAGAAACTACAAGAAATATAATACCTATTACTAAAAATATAGGCCATATACCCTTACCAAAATAATATTCTCCTTTTATAACTATTGGATGAAATACACCTATAATTAAAAAGGCAATTAACCCAATTAAAACACCTTGAATATTCATCTCTTACTCCTTTTAACTGTTAATTTAACTTTACTCCAAATTAAATTCTTTAAATACTCAATTATTTCTCCTATAATGAAGTTTAACTTCCTTATAATCCAATTAGTTTTTATTATTAACTTATATTTTTCAATATAAATTTTTCTAAGTTATTTTTAGCGCACATATCAACATTATAAATAAATTTATTTTTATATTTAAATGACTTCTAAAAATACTAAAGTGCTCATAATATCTTAATAATTTGAAAATATCATAAGCACTTTTAATTATATATTTATTTATTTTAAGAATTATTATTAAATTTTATTCCCACTCAATAGTTGCTGGTGGTTTTGAAGTTACATCATAAACAATTCTGTTTACTCCTTTAACTTCATTTACTATACGACGACTTACTTTATCTAAAACTTCATATGGAATTCTAGCCCAATCTGAAGTCATAGCATCACTTGATGTCACCGCTCTTAGTGCTATTGTATGACAATATGTTCTTTCATCTCCCATAACACCAACTGATTGGATGTTTGGTAAGCATGCAAAGTATTGCCATATCTCTTCTTCAAGCCCTGCTAATGCAATTTCTTCTCTGAATATTGCATCTGCTTCTCTTGTTATTTCTAGTTTTTCTTCTGTAATTTCACCAAGTACTCTTATTGCAAGACCTGGTCCTGGGAATGGCTGTCTCCATACTAATTTATGAGGTATTCCAAGCTCTTCTCCAACAGCTCTAACTTCATCTTTAAATAGTTCTCTTAATGGTTCTATTAAAGAGAATTGCATATCTTCTGGAAGTCCTCCAACATTATGGTGACTCTTTATTGTAGCTGATGTATTTGTTCCACTTTCAACTACGTCTGGGTATATAGTTCCTTGAACTAAAAAGTCTATTTGTCCAAGCTTTCCAGCTTCTTCTTCAAATACTCTTATAAATTCTTCTCCAATTATCTTTCTCTTTGTTTCAGGATCACTTACTCCCTTCAACTTACCAAGGAATCTTTCTGCTGCATTTACTCTTATAAGATTCATATCAAATTGTTTCTTAAATATAGCTTCAACTTGATCTCCTTCATCTTTTCTAAGTAAACCATGATCGACAAATACACAAGTTAATTGCTTACCAATAGCCTTATGTACAAGTACCGCTGCAACTGATGAATCAACTCCACCTGATAATGCACAAAGTACTTTTTTATCTCCCACAAGTTCTTTTATAGCTTTAATTTTTTCTTCTGCAAAAGATGCCATGGACCAATCACCTTTTAGATTAGCTATTTTAAATAAGAAGTTTCCAAGCATCTTCTGTCCGAATAACGTATGTTCAACTTCTGGATGGAACTGAACTCCATATATTCTTCTTTCCTCATTTGCCATTGCAGCTACAGGACATTGATCTGTTGTAGCTATTATTTTAAATCCTGCTGGAATCTCTGATACATAATCTGTATGACTCATCCAAGATTGATCTGCTTCCTTAATTCCATCGAATAAAGGTGATTTACTATCTATTTTAACTTCTGTTTTTCCATATTCTCTTATATCAGGACTTTCAACTTTTCCACCTAAAGTATAGGCTGTTAATTGATGTCCATAACAAATACCAAGTACAGGTATGCCTAAATCAAATATTCCTTTTTCTATTCTTGGAGCTCCTTCACCATAAACACTATTAGGTCCTCCAGTAAATATTATTGCTTTTGGATTTTTCTTTTTAACATCTTCAATAGAAGTAGTATATGGAATTATTTCACAATATACATTGTGCTCTCTAACTCTTCTTGCTATAAGCTGGTTATATTGTCCGCCAAAATCTACTACTAAAACTAATTCACGTTCTATAGCCATTCTGTATCCTCCCAATTTTTTATGATATCTACTGTATGTTTTATTCTTTATAAGACTTAGTTACCTATAATATATCTTTTGTTAATTCTCATTAACCTTGAACACTATAATTTGGTGCTTCTTTAGTTATTGATATATCATGTGGATGACTTTCTCTAAGTCCTGCTGAACTCTGTATTACAAATTTAGCATTTTGATATAAATCATTTAATGTAGCTGATCCTAAGTATCCCATTCCAGAACGTAAACCACCCATTAATTGATATATTGTATCTATAACACTTCCCTTAAATGGAACTCTTCCTTCTACACCTTCTGGTACTAACTTCTTATTGTCTTCTTGGAAGTATCTATCTTTACTTCCACAAGCCATAGCTGCAAGTGATCCCATTCCTCTATATACCTTATAACTTCTTCCTTGATATATTTCTACTTCTCCTGGTGCTTCTTCACATCCCGCAAACATAGATCCCATCATCACTGTTGTAGCACCTGCTGCAAGTGCCTTAACCATATCTCCTGAATATTTTATACCACCATCCGCTATAACTGGCACTCCATATTTATTAGCTTCTTCTACACAATCCATAACAGCTGTAAGTTGAGGTACTCCAACTCCAGCAACAACTCTTGTTGTACAAATTGATCCAGGCCCTATTCCAACCTTTATACAATCTGCCCCTGCTTCTATAAGATCTTTTGTTGCCTCTGGTGTAGCTACGTTTCCTGCTATTACTTGAAGTTCTGGATATTTTGATTTAACTTCTTTTACTGCAACTAGAACACCTTTTGAATGTCCATGAGCTGTATCAATTGTTATAACATCTACCTTAGCTTTTACTAATGCATCAACTCTATCCATCATATCAGCTGTTACTCCAACTGCCGCACCACAAAGTAATCTACCTCTATCATCTTTTGCTGCATTAGGAAACTTTCTAACTTTTTCTATATCTTTTATTGTTATAAGCCCTTTTAAATTATTATCTTTATCTACCAAAGGAAGTTTTTCTATTTTATGACCTTTTAAAATTTCTTTTGCTTCTTCAACTGTTGTATTTTCCGCAGCTGTAATAAGATTTTCACTAGTCATGATATTCTTTATTGCTTGTTCATAGTTTGTTTCAAAGGCAATATCTCTATTCGTTATTATGCCTACTAATTTACCATCTTCAGTTATAGGAACACCTGAAATTCTATATTTAGCCATTAGATCTAAAGCATCTTGAACAGTATTATCTGGTGATAGATGGAATGGGTCTGTTATTACTCCATTCTCTTGTCTTTTAACTCTATCAACTTCCATGGCCTGTGTTTCAATACTCATATTCTTGTGGATTATTCCAATTCCACCTTCTCTAGCTACTGCTATAGCCATTTTAGATTGTGTAACTGTATCCATTCCTGCACTTAATACTGGAATATTTAATTTTATTTTTTTTGTTAGATTAGTTTTTAAAGAAACGTCCTTTGGTAAGATTTCTGATTTATTTGGAACTAATAATACATCATCAAAAGTATAAGCTTGTTTTAAAATAATTGCCACTATAATCAACTTCCCTTCTAATTTTATTATTAATAAGAATATTCAATATCTTTTGCATTTTGTTCATAAAATATAAATAAAAAAACATCAATTCTACTTACTTATAAATTTATATAAGGAGTGAAATTGATGCACCAAATCCACTCACCCATAGTCGGAAATTTTCGGTTTCCGGTAGAAACTCCCTGCCTTATTCAGGGTATATATAAGTGACATTTACGTTCTCTGTGTTTTTTATTATATCTATTTTATTTGAGTTTTTGCATTTTGTCAATTTATTTCTTTTATTTTTGAGAATAAACTTGCAAAAAATATATTATTTTATAGTATAATATTTTATTGTATACGATAAAGGAGGCTGCTTATGATAATCTTTAAAAAAGAATATAATAGGCTATTTTTGCGCTATTTAAGAAGATCTATAGAAGAATATAACATGATTGAACCTGGTGATAAGGTGGCTGTAGGACTTTCAGGTGGAAAAGATAGTATATTTTTACTTTTTGCTTTAAGATTAATCCAGATGACATCTCTAAAAAATTTTGAATTAATAGGCATAAATATAGATTTAGGATTTGAAACAAATCTTGCATCATTAGAATGTTTTTGCATTAAAAACAACATTCCTATAATAATAGAAAAAACTAATATTGCAGAAGTAGTTTTCAATGACCGTGAAGAAAAAAAACCATGCTCTTTATGCTCAAAACTTAGAAAAGGTGCTTTAATTAGAGTGGCTAAAGCTAATAACGTAAATAAAATAGCATTAGGTCACAATAGTGATGACGTTATAGAAACTTTATTTATGAATGTTTTAAAAGTTGGTAAGCTTGGTACTTTTCATCCTAACATAAGTTTTGATGATAAAAATATTAATATAATACGACCTTTAATATACTTGAAAGAAGACTTAATACAAAAATTAACTACTAAATATGACCTTCCTGTAATTAAAAGTTCTTGTCCAAAAGATAAAAGAACCACAAGAGAAGATATGAAACAATTGTTAATTAAATTAGAAAACATTTATCCTGATGCACAAAGAAATATACTCACATCATTATCAAATGTAGACTTTAAAAATATATGGAATCAAAAATAAGAGGATACCCTAATATAGGCACCTCTTATTTTTTTATTTAGATTAGATTATTTCTTTACTTATTAATACATTCCTTCCATTCCCATGCCACCCATTCCTGGTGCTTGTGGTGCTGGATTCTTTTCTGGAATTTCAGCTACAACGCATTCTGTTGTTAAGAATGTTGAAGCAACTGATGCAGCATTTTGAAGTGCTGATCTTGTAACTTTAGCTGGATCAACAATTCCTTTTTGAACCATATTTACATATTCACCTTCTAATGCATCAAATCCCATTCCTTCTTGACCATTCATGATTTTATCTATTATTACTGAACCTTCAAGTCCTGCATTAGAAGCAATTTGTCTTACTGGTTCTTCAAGAGCTCTTCTTATGATAGCTATTCCAAGTCTTATTTCTGAATTATTATCTGTTAATTTTTCTACCTCTTTTATAGCTCTTAGATAAGCTGTACCACCACCTGCAACTATACCTTCTTCTACAGCTGCTTTAGTAGCTGCTAGAGCATCTTCTATTCTTAATTTTCTTTCCTTTAATTCTGTTTCAGTAGCTGCTCCAACTTTAACAACAGCAACTCCTCCAGCAATTTTAGCTAATCTTTCTTGAAGTTTTTCTTTGTCAAACTCTGAAGTAGTTTCTTCTATTTGTCTCTTAATTTGACCTATTCTATCTTCAATTTCAGCTTTACTTCCTTTTCCGTTAACTATTGTAGTGTTTTCTTTAGTTACTTTTATGCTTTCAGCAGTTCCAAGCATATCTAAAGTAACATCTTTTATTTCTCTTCCTAATTCTTCACTTATAACTTCTCCACCAGTTAATATAGCTATATCTCTAAGCATTTCTTTTCTTCTATCACCAAATCCAGGTGCTTTTACAGCTACGCAAGTAAATGTTCCTCTTAATTTATTAACAACTAATGTAGCTAATGCTTCTCCTTCTATATCTTCTGCTATAATTAACAATTTCTTCCCTTGTTGAACTATTTGTTCAAGTATTGGAAGTATCTCTTGTATATTGCTTATTTTTTTATCAGTTAAAAGTATATATGGATTTTCTAATACAGCTTCCATTTTTTCTGCATCTGTTACCATATATGGACTTAAATATCCTCTATCAAATTGCATACCTTCAACAACTTCAAGTTCTGTTGCCATTGTATTTGATTCTTCTACAGTAATAACTCCTTCATTTCCTACCCTCTCCATAGCATCTGCTATTAGTTTTCCGATTTCAGGATCTGCAGCTGATATTGCAGCAACTCTTGCTATATCTTCTTTTCCATCAACTTGTTTTGATGATTTTTTAATTTGTTCAACAGCAGTATCAACAGCTAATTTTATTCCTTTTCTAATTAGCATTGGGTTAGCCCCTGCTGTAACATTTTTTAATCCTTCTCTTATTATAGCTTGAGCAAGTAATGTAGCAGTTGTTGTTCCATCACCAGCTACATCATTTGTTTTTGTTGCAACTTCTTTAACTAGTTGAGCTCCCATATTTTCATATGGATCTTCAAGTTCTATCTCTTTTGCTATAGTTACACCATCATTAGTTATAAGTGGTGATCCAAACTTTTTATCTAAAACAACATTTCTTCCTTTTGGTCCTAATGTTACTTTAACAGCGTTAGCTAATTTATCAACTCCTGCTTGCATAGCACGTCTTGATTCTTCACCAAATAAAATACTTTTAGCCATTTTAACTACCTCCTCAATACTTTAAATCCAATTATTAAAGTCTAAATTTGGGCACACTTATTTCTTTCATTATGAAAATAAGTACCTTTTGTATAACTTTTATTCAACTATTGCTAATATGTCATTTTGTCTTAATATTATATACTCTTCTCCGTCAATTTTAACTTCATTACCAGCATACTGAGAGAATAATACTCTATCCCCAACTTTAACTTCCATATTTACTTCTTTTCCATCTACTAATCCACCAGGTCCTACAGCAACTATTTCTGCTTCTTGTGGTTTTTCTTTAGCACTTCCCGGTAATACTATTCCGCTTTTAGTTTTTTCTTCAGCCTCTAATCTTTTGATTACAACTCTGTCTCCAAGTGGTTTTATTCTCATAGTCAAAACCTCCTCAATGAAAATTTTATTTAAATTTTAAATTATTATTAATTTGCCTGTTAGCACTCATTAACATCGAGTGCTAATACAATTATTATAATAATTTATAGTATATGTAATATCAAATTACTTGTTTTAACTTATATAATGATGTAATTCAATTAAACGTAATTATTAGTTTATATCACAACATTTCTCATTTTTTCTTCTATTCTTACTATTAATCTAATTTCAGCACAATACAAATCACTCATTTTCTATAGTATACCTTGTTTTTCAAAGCTTATACCAATGATTTTACTTTATAACCTTATTGTGTAAAAAAGTTCAAGAGCTTATAACTCTTGAACTTTTTTATTTATATTCTTATTCTTGATATATTATTTAAGTTTTAAAAAATTATTTTTCTAACTCTATATCTTTAAATTCTTCTAATATATCATTATCTAATACTTGTTGCTTTTTAGCTGCTTTTGCAAATTTGTTTAATGCCATTTTTGTTTTCATTTGAGGCGCTGTAGATGCGGCTCCCCCTATACATCCACCTTCACACATCATGCCTTCAAAGAAGTTTCCTGGTAATTTATTATTTTTAGCTAATAACATAAATTTTCTAAGATTTTGATATCCACTAATTTTTACTGGTTTAAATTCAACATCAATATTTTTGCTCTTAATATAATCTTCTACAGCAGCACTTAATCCCCCACCTTGTGCAAATCCTCTTCCTAAAGCAGAACCATCCTCAACTTCTATATCTTCACATTGTTCTACTTCTATTTCATATGCTCCTAACATAGCTGCTATTTCTTCAAATGTTAGAACGTAATCTATAGCATCTTTTAAACCTTCTCTACCTATTTCTGATTTTTTAGCTGTACATGGTCCCACAAATACTACTACAGCATCTTTATCTTTTTTCTTAATCCATCTTCCAGTAGCAATCATAGGTGATACAGTCCCCGAAATTTTTTCAACTTGATCAGGAAATTTTTTTTCTATATATGATACAAAAGCAGGACAACAGGAATTAGTCATAAAATTATCGCCTTTTTCCATTCTTTCAACAAATTCTTCTGCTTCATGACACGTTACAGCATCAGCTCCACACGCTGCTTCTACCATATTCTTAAATCCTATTTTCATTAAACCATCTTTTACTTGTCCAACTGTAACTTTGGGACCAAATTGTCCACTTATTGCAGGCGCTACTAACGCATATACATTTTTATTGTTCTTTAAAGATTTCATAACTGGGACAATATAACTTCTATCTGATATAGCTCCGAATGGACATGCCTTCATACATGCTCCACAGCTTATACATTCCTCATCCTTTATTACAGCTCTTCTATCTTCTGGAGATATACATATCGCTCCTGTTGGACATACTGTTTTACAAGGCCTCATAACTTCAGAAATAGCATTATATGGACAAACTTGTTTACACATACCACATTCACGACATGCATCTTGATTTATGTATGCTCTTCCATTAATTTTATTTATAGCTTTAGCTGGACAAACTTCCATACATTTGTGTTGCACACATCCTCTACAAGCTTCAGTAATTGTGTACTTATTAATAGGACATCTATCACAAGCTACCTCTATAACATACATAATTTTGTTTTCATCTTCTTGTTGTGCTATATACTCCGGTCTATCTCCATTTGGAATATATCCAGCTGCTAATTTTGCTCTTTCCTTAACTATAGCTCTTTCATGGTATACACAACATCTATACTTTGGTTTATCTCCTTGAATCACATTGTATGATATTCTTTCTAAATGTTCTTTATTTAATCTATCTTCTTTTGCTAATACTGCAACTTCTTTTAATACTTCATACTTCAATCTGTTTAACTCTGTTTCAAAGTTCACTCTATTTCCTCCCTAATTTACTTACATGAATATTTTTTAATACTGTTATAATATTTAGGACAAACCTATTATATCAGATTATTGTTAAATATGTAACGTTTTTTGTAATAATAAGTAAAAAATTTGAAACAGAAGTTTATATTTTTCAATAATTCAGAATTAAATGAAATAAGTTCATTTATACCCTTATATTGTTTTCTCTAGCATAATAAAACAAATATTGTTGTGCAAATCCACAAAAAGGATTAAACTGATTTCTTCCAAAATCTCGTATTTTTTTTAACGATACATCAGGTGCTAAATAAAAATGTTGCATTGCTCTTTTAACCCAAACATCTACAGGGAAAGCACTATATTTCTGCATTGAAAATAACATAATACAATCAGCAACTTTAGGTCCTACTCCACTTAATTTTTGTAATTCTTTATGACAATCATCATCACTTAAAGATTTAATATACTCTAAATTTAATTCATTGTATATAATATCCTCAATTGTATTTTTTATGTATTTAGCTCTGAATCCCATTCCACATTCTGATAATTCTTCTATGGTACACTCTTTTAACATTTCCACACTTGGGAATGTGTAGTAGTCTTTATCTTTATACTGTACTTTTTTTCCCCATCTTTTAGAGATCTTTTCAATAGCTCTTTTTATCATAGGTATTCTATTATTCGCAGATATAATAAATGATAGTACAATTTCAAAAGGCTCTTGCTTCAATATTCTAATACCTAATCCAAATTCTACAGATTTTTTTAAAAGTTCATCCTTACTTAAAATTTCTTTAATAGTAGAATAATCTCTATCTAAGTCAAAATAATCACACCATATTTTTTCAAAATCTTCTTCTGTAGCATTGTAAATAATCACATCATTTCCCTTTTTTTCTACCTCAACTACTTTTCCAAATGCAACACCTATATAATTTCCATTCTCTTGTCTATTCCACCTAAAACATTGTCCGCACTCAAATATATGAGGTAATTCAAAATTTATTACATCTTTTATTATTATTCCATTTTCTATTTTATCTACATAATTAAATTCCATATTTGTACCTCTTTTCCTATTTATTTAATCTTAAAGCTATTATATAATACTAACTAATATTTTTCTTCTATAGTTTAATATTATTCCAAATAATATAATTATTTTTTTAAATAAAAAACTACCAAGAACTTTTCTTAGTAGTTTTCAAATAAGACACTATATTAAATTATAAACTTCAATAATTTCTATTTACTTAAATACTCATTTATAGCATTTGCAGCTTTTTTTCCAGCTTCCATAGCAAGTATTACAGTAGCAGCGCCAGTTACAGCATCTCCCCCTGCATAAACTGCCTCTTTAGATGTTTTACCGGTTTCATCTTCTGCTATTATACATCCCCACTTATTTGTATCTAATCCTTCTGTTGTTGAAGATATTAATGGATTTGGTGAAGTTCCAAGAGACATTATTACAGTGTCTACATCCATTACAAATTCTGAACCTTCTATAATTTCTGGTCTTCTTCTACCTGATACATCTGGCTCTCCAAGTTGCATTCTCACACATTTCATTCCTTTAACCCATCCATTTTCATCTTCTAATATTTCAACTGGGTTTGTTAATAAATCAAAAATTATACCTTCCTCTTTAGCATGGTGAACTTCTTCAACTCTAGCTGGAAGCTCTTCTTCTGATCTTCTGTATACTATATGAGTTTCGGAACCAAGTCTTAAAGCTGTTCTAGCAGCATCCATAGCAACATTTCCGCCACCTACAACTGCAACTTTCTTTCCTACTTTAACTGGAGTTGCATAATCTTCTTTATAAGCTTTCATTAAGTTTACTCTTGTTAAAAATTCATTTGCTGAAAATACTCCATTAGCATTTTCTCCGTTTATACCCATAAATTTAGGAAGTCCTGCACCTGAACCTATAAATACAGCTTTAAAATTTTCTTCTTTCATTAATTCATTTATGTTAGTAGTTCTACCCACTATAACATTAGTTTCTAATTTAACTCCTAATTTTTTGATATTTTCAATTTCATTTTTAACTACAGTATCCTTAGGAAGTCTAAATTCAGGGATACCATATACTAAAACTCCACCTGGTTCATGAAGAGCTTCAAAAATTGTAACATCATATCCCTTTCTAGCTAAATCTCCTGCACAAGTAAGTCCTGATGGGCCACTTCCTATTACTGCTACTTTCATGTTTTTCTTTTCTTCTGTTTCTGATAAATTTATGTTATTTTCTCTTGACCAATCAGCCACAAATCTTTCTAATTTACCTATTGATACTGGTTCTCCTTTTATTCCTAGAACACATTTTCCCTCACATTGTGTTTCTTGAGGACATACTCTTCCGCATACAGCTGGAAGTGAACTATATTTTGCTATAACCTTTGCAGCTATTCCAAATTCTCTATTTTTAACGTGCTCTATAAATTCAGGTATATTTATTGAAACTGGACATCCTTTAACACATTGAGGATTTTTACAATTTAAACATCTATTAGCCTCTGCAACTGCTTCTTCTTCTGAATAACCTAAGCAAACTTCTTTAAAGTTCTCTCTTCTAACTTGTGGGCGTTGTTCTTTTACTGGAATTCTCTTCATTCTGTCCATTATTTGTCACCTCCACAGCATCCACATCCGCCACCATTTTTGTGGTGATGTTGTTCTAAGTGTTTTTCTTCTTTCTTAAGTCTATCTCTTCCTTCTTCCGTCTTATACATTGCTTGTCTTCTAAGTGCCTCATCAAAATTAATTAAATGTCCATCAAATTCAGGACCATCTACACACGCAAATTTAGTTTCATTTCCTACAGATACTCTACATGCTCCGCACATTCCTGTACCATCAACCATTAATGGATTCATACTTACTATTGTCTTTATTCCATATGGTTTAGTAGCAAGACAGGCAAATTTCATCATTATTATTGGCCCTATAGCAACTACATAATCATAGTGTTTTCCTCGATCATCTACTAAATCTTTAAATTGTTCAGTAACTAATCCTTTAAATCCATATGAACCATCATCCGTTGTTACATAAACATTTTCTGCAACCTTTTTCATCATATCTTCTAAAATTAATAAATCTTTATTTCTTGCTCCCATAATAACATCTACTTTTATACCATTATTATAAAACCATTTAACTTGTGGATATATAGGCGCAGCCCCTACTCCACCAGATATAAATAGTACCTTTTTGTTCTTTAATTCATTTATATCTTCTTGTAAAAATTCAGATGGTCTCCCAAGTGGTCCTACAAAATCCATAAAGTATTGACCTTCTTCATATTTTGCCATTTCCTCTGTTGAACGCCCAACGACTTGAAATACTATAGTTACAGTTCCTTTTTCTTTATCATAATCACAAATTGTAAGAGGCACTCTCTCTCCCTTTTCATCCATCTTTACAATTACAAATTGTCCTGGTTTAGCTGATTTCGCTACTCTTGTCGCTTCAATATCCATAAGATATATATTTGGAACCAATAATTCCTTCTTCACTATTTTAAACATATTCCCTATCCTCCTATAAAAATTCATAATTATTTTAGTTAAATATTACTTCTTTTAACTCCATATTTATTTCAACAAAAGATATAAACTAATTTCATTTAGTTTATATAAACTTTTTATTACTATCCATTTATTTGAGTTTATTTAGATTATAACTAATAAAAAGCTCCCAGTAAAGAGAGCTTTATTTTTAGTTATTTTGTGATTTAAAAATCAACTTTTTCTCCATAAAATGTACAATTGTATAACTTCGTCATAGTTTTATCATCTATCTCCCTTGGATTAGCTCCTGTACATGCATCTAATACAGCATTATGAGCCATAAATTCAACATTTTTCTTAAAATCTTCTTCACTTACTCCCCATTCTTTGATAGTTGAAGGTATATTCAATTTAACATTTAATTCATTAATTAAATTTATTAACGAATCAACTAATTCCGAATCAGTGTTTCCTTTTAAGTTTAATCTCCTAGCAATTGTAGCATATCTGTCTTCACAAGCTTTTCTATTATATTGAATTACATATGGAAGGAAAATTGCATTTGCACATCCATGAGGAATATGAAATACTGCCCCTATCTTATGTGCCATACTATGAGTAATTCCTAGTAATGCATTTGAAAATGACATTCCTGCAAGGCATTGAGCTACATGCATTTGATCCCTAGCTTCTCTATCACCTTTAAAAGAATTAACTAAATTATCTCTTACCATAACTATAGCTTGTATGGCAAGTGGATCTGAAAAAGCTGATTTTGCTCCTGCAACATATGCTTCTATAGCATGAGTTAATGCATCCATTCCAGTATGAGCTGTTAATTTTGGTGGCATAGTTTGTGCAATATCCGAATCAACTATAGCTATATCAGGTGTTAAATTAAAATCTGCTAAAGGATATTTTATTTTTGCTTTATAATCAGTTATTACTGAAAATGCTGTAACTTCACTTGCTGTGCCACTTGTTGATGGTATAGCTATAAATTTAGCCTTTTGTCTTAATTCCGGAATTCCAAAAGGTATCACTGCTTTTTCAAATGTAAAGTCTGGATATTCATAAAATATCCACATAGCTTTTGCTGCATCTATTGGTGACCCACCACCTACTCCTATTATTAAATCTGGCTCGAATTCTCTCATTACAGCTGCACCATTCATCACAGTTTCAACTGATGGATCAGGTTCAACCCCTTCTATTAATCTTGTTTCTATATTAGCTTCCTTTAAATATCCTTGAATCTTATCTAAAAATCCAGATCTTTTTATTGATCCTCCCCCTATAACTATTACAGCTTTTTCACCTTTTATTGTTTTAAGTACATCTAAACATCCTGCTCCAAAATAAATATCCCTTGGTAATGTAAATCTTGCCATAGTATGACCTCCTATATATTGAATTTATGTTTTTTTATTACTTTTAGTTATTTTATTAACAATATATGATTTAAGCAAATATCATGCCATATTTTCATATATAATAAAACCTAGAAAAAATCCTCATTTGATATACCATGATTCACTTCTAATTTAAAATATGTACTATTTTAGTACATTATCCTTTGTTTGATATGTTCATTTTTATTACACTGTCCTATTTTAATACATTATCATTTCTTGTAATTAGTTATTTTTATATCAATATCTCATATTTCTTCATTTTTAAATATAAGGTATTCCTTGATATACCTAATATTTTGGCAGTTTTCGATATATTTCCACTATATTTCTTTAGACATTTTTTTATAAGCTTTATTTCCATTTTTTTAATTGAATATACTTCCTCATTTTTTTCTTCATTACTAAATATTATTTCATCATTTTCCTTACGAACATTAAGTTTAAAAGTTGTTTTTCCATTTAAGTTTACTAAATTTTCTATATAATTCTCTAATTCTCTTATATTGCCCGGCCAATGATATGACATCATTTCTCGAAAAATTTTTTCATCCATATTAGGTATATCTTTTTTTAATTTAGCTGATTTTAATTTTAAGTAATGTTCAATAAGTATTTTAAGATCTCCATTTCTTTCTCTTAACGAAGGTAACTTTATAGGTATTACTTTCAGTCTGTAATATAGATCTTCTCTAAAGGTACCTTTTTTAACTTCATCTTCTAAATTTTTATTAGTAGCGGCTATTATTCTTACATCTACTGGAATTATTTTATTTCCTCCAACACGTGTGACATACCCTTCTTGTAAAACTCTTAATAGCTTCACTTGCATATCTAATGGCATTTCTCCTATTTCATCTAAAAACAAAGTTCCGCCATTTGCCAACTCAAATTTTCCTGAATGTCCACCGTTTTTAGAACCTGTAAATGCACCTTCCTCATATCCAAATAGTTCACTTTCAATTAAGCTTTTAGGTATAGCACCACAATTTATAGCTATAAAACTCTGTTTTACTCTATTACTATAATTGTGAATTGATTGAGCTAATACTTCTTTACCTGTACCACTTTCCCCTTGAATAAGTATAGTTGATGGACTAGATGCTATATCTTTAGAAAACTCTACTACTCTTTTTATCTCATCACTTTCTCCAATTATATCGTCAAAAGTATATTTAGCACTCATTCCACCATATTTATTTATAAGTTTATATACATTTTGTATTTCCTTAAAAACTACTACCATTCCCACTACTTCATCGATCATCCTTATAGGTATAGCACTTATATTGTATCTTCCATTCACACATCCATTAACTATGGTTTCCTTATCCCTAATAGTTTTGCCAAGCTTTAATTTGTTTAATATACTCTCCCACTTAGGTAATATATTATCCACGCTATTATTTATTATATTTTCTTCTTTAATCCCTAGAACTTTGCAAGCATATTTATTTATACTTTTAACTATCCCATCAGAGTTAATTGTATATATTCCTGAAGGTATAGAATCTATTATTGTATTCATGTATTGATAAGCTTCTTCTAATTTTTTATTAATTTCATCAGCTTTTAATTGGTTTTGGATTGAACGAACTGCAGCTACAGCTAATCCAAGTGTATGAGGATGAACTTTATTCTCTGCCCCCGTTAAATTTATGCTCCCTATTATATTTCCTCTTATATCATGAATGGGAGCAGCAGAACAAGTCCACTTATGATATGCATTTACAAAATGTTCTTTAGCGGAAATCTGTATTGGTATATCTTCTTTTATTGTAACTCCCATAGCATTAGTTCCTATACTTTTTTCATCCATATATGCACCGGTTATCATATTCATACTTCTAGCTACAATCATAATATCTTCATCACCTATTGTATTTAATATACATCCCTTTTCATCTGTAAGTACTATTATAAATCCTGAACCTTGTAATATTTCTTGCAAAGTATTCATCATAGGTACAGCTGCCTTAATAAGACTTTGGTTTTTTCTTATATTAACTACAAAATCTTTTCCACTTAGTATTTTTTTAGAAACAACTCTCTCTCTTTCTACGCCATATTTCATAGATCTTATATGCGACTTTTTTATTATCTCTTCATGTATTTTTTTGTTATATTTCATTTATATCCCCCCAGCTATGAAAATACAATCCCATTTGTGTTCACCTCAAATTTACTTATATTTCATATAAATGATAAATTTTATGTATAACAAAAAGAGCTACATATTTAAATAGCTCTTTTAAAATAAACTCATTTGCGTTATTATTTTGTGTAGTTGTGGAATCCTCTTCCTGATTTTCTTCCAAGATATCCAGCTCTAACATATTTTCTAAGTAATGTGTGAGCTCTATATTTTGAATCCCCTGTTTCTTTATATAATACATCCATTATAGCAAGACATACATCAAGTCCTATAAGATCTCCTAACGCTAAAGGTCCCATTGGGTGATTAGCTCCAAGCTTCATAGCTGTATCTATATCTTCTGCTGATGCAATTCCTTCTGCAAGAATTCCAACAGCCTCATTAATCATTGGAATTAAAATTCTATTTACAACAAATCCAGGAGCTTCTGCAACTTCTACTGGTTCTTTACCAATTGCTTCTGAAAGTTCTTTTATAGCATCAAAAGTTTCTTTTGATGTTGCCATTCCTCTTATAACCTCTACAAGTTTCATTACTGGAGCTGGGTTAAAAAAATGCATTCCTATAACTTTTTCAGGTCTATTTGTTGCTGATGCAACTTCTGTTATTGAAAGTGAAGATGTATTTGAAGCAAGTATTGTTTCTGCTTTGCATATATTGTCTAAATCACCAAATATCTGTTTTTTGATTTCCATATTTTCTATTGCTGCTTCTACAACTAAATCACAATCAGCTGCCATATTAAGATCAACTGTTCCAGTTATATTAGAAAGTATTTCTTCTTTTTTAGCTTCTTCCATCTTTCCTTTTGATACTAACTTTGAAAGACTTTTGTTTATTACATTAAGTCCTTTTTCTACAAATTCATCTTTAATATCTCTTAAAACAACTTCATATCCTTTTACAGCAAAAGCTTGAGCAATTCCAGCTCCCATTGTTCCAGCACCTAGAACACATATTTTTTTCATTATTGTTCATCCCCCTACTAATACTTAATTTTATATTAATAGTTGGTGTTCATTCTAAAAGCTAGAACAAACACCAACTTATATTCTTATATCAAATTATAAACTAGTTATAACTTTTAATTTGTGCTATTAATTCTGGGATTATTTTATTTAAGTCTCCTACTAATCCAAGATCAGCAACTTTCATGATTGAAGCATCTTCGTCTTTATTTATAGCGATTATGTAATCACTATCTTGCATTCCAGCTAAATGTTGGATTGCTCCTGAAATACCACAAGCAATGTATAATTTAGGTCTTACAGTTTTACCAGTTTGACCAACTTGTAATGCATGATCTATCCAACCATTATCTATAGCTGCTCTTGATCCTGCTATTGTTCCACCTAATAATTCAGCAAGTTCCTCTAATTTTGCAAAGTTTTCTTTGCTTCCAACACCTCTACCACCTGCTACGATTACTTCAGCTTCTCCAATATCAGCGACTTCTTTAGCTATTTTAACAACTTCTTTAACTGATACTTTTAAATCTTCAGCAGATAATTCTACTTGAACTTTTTCTACTTTAGATGCATCTACTCTAGATTCATCAGCTTCTAATTTATCAAAAACTCCTGGTCTTACAGTTGACATTTGTGGTCTATTTTCTGTACACATGATTGTTGCCATTAAGTTTCCACCAAATGCTGGTCTTGTCATTAATAAATGACCTGTTCCTTCTTCAGTGTCTAATGCTGTACAATCTGCTGTTAAACCAGTTTTTAATCTTGCAGCTACTCTTGGACCTAAGTCTCTTCCTATGAAGCTAGCTCCGATGAATAATATTTCTGGTTTCTTTGCATTTACAAGGTCACAAATTACTTTTGTATAAGCACCAGTTGTATAATGTGCTAATCTTTCATCTTCAGCATAAAGAACTTTATCAGCTCCATGTGCTAATAATTCATTTGCAACATTTTCGATTTTATTTCCAAGTAAAACTGCAGTTAATTCTACTCCTAGTTTATTTGCAATTTCTCTACCTTTTCCAAGTAATTCTAAAGCTACTTTTTGTAATTCTCCGTCTCTTTGTTCTGCGAATACCCAAACGCCTTTGAAATCTGCTATATTCATTACTTATCCCTCCTACTTATATATACTAAATGTAGTGTTTTTCTTTTAATTTTGAAGCTGCGTAAGCTGCTGCTTCTTTAACTGGCTTATTAACTACTTCACCTTGTCCTTTAGCTTCTTTAGTCATTGATCTCTTAACTTTTGTTGGAGATCCTTTTAATCCTAATAAAGCTTTATCAACATCTATATCATCAGCTGACCATACTTTAACTTCTTTTTCAAATACTCCGAATACATTTCTCATATCCATGTATCTTGCTTCATTTAATTCTTTAATTGCAGTTAGAAGGCATGGAGTTTGAACTTCTAATACTTCATATCCATTTTCAAGTGCTCTTCTTACTGTTAATTTATCTCCTTCAACATCTACTTTTTCTACATAAGTAATTTGAGGAATTCCTAAATGTTCAGCTATTTCTGGTCCAACTTGTGCAGTATCTCCATCTATAGCTTGTCTTCCTGCTAATATAAAATCATAGTCTAATTTTTTCAATGCTCCTGCTAGTGCATAAGATGTTGCAAGTGTATCTGCTCCTGCGAATGCTCTATCAGATATTAATATAGCATCATCAGCTCCCATAGCCATAGCTTCTCTTAGTGCAGCTTCTGCTTGTGGAGGCCCCATACTTATTACAGTAACAGTAGCTCCGTTTTCATCTTTTAGTCTTAATGCTTCTTCTAAAGCATTTTTATCTTCTGGATTTATAATTGATGGAACTCCTTCTCTTATAAGTGTTCCTGTAACTGGATCTATTTTAACTTGGTTTGTATCTGGAACTTGCTTTAAGCAAACAACTATTTTCATTGTCTATTCCTCCTTAAATTAATTATTATCTGAATATTGATCCTGAAATAACCATTCTTTGAACTTCGTTAGTTCCTTCGTAAATTTGAGTTATCTTAGCATCTCTAAACATTCTTTCTACTGGATAATCTTTAATGTATCCATATCCACCAAATAATTGAACAGCTTCAGTAGTAACGTACATAGCAGCATCTGTGCAAGCAAGTTTAGCTCTTGCAGCTGAAACTGAATATGGTTTACCGTTGTTTTTATCCATAGCAGCTTTGTATAATAAGTATCTAGCTTGTTCGATTCTTACATCCATATCAGCCATTCTCCAAGCAATTCCTTGGAATTTATATAATTGTTTTCCGAATTGTTTTCTTTCTTTCATATATTCTTTAGCTTCATTGAAAGCACCTTCTGCTATTCCAAGACCTTGAGCTGCAACACCAATTCTTCCTCCATCAAGAGTCTTCATAGCTATTCCAAATCCTCTTCCTTCTTTTCCAAGTAGGTTTTCAGCTGGAACCGGGCAATCTTCAAGTATGATTTCACCAACTTGAGCTCCATTTATACCCATCTTATCTTCAACTTTACCAATTGAAATTCCTGGGTATTCTTTTTCAACTATAAATGCTGATATTCCTTTATTTCCTTTAGATTTATCAGTCATTGCAAATATAACAAATACATCAGATATCGGAGCGTTTGTTATAAAGCATTTTTGTCCATTTAATATATATTTATCTCCATCTCTTACAGCTATAGTTTGTCCTGCTGAAGCATCTGTACCTGCATTGGGTTCAGTTAATCCAAAACAACCTATTTTTTTACCTGAGCATAAATCTGGAAGATATTTTTTTTTCTGATCTTCTGTACCGTTTTGATAAATAGCTCCACAACATAAAGAAGTGTTTACTGAAAATGCTATTCCAGTAGTACCGCAAGCCTTTGAAACTTCTTCTACTGCTAAAATATAAGATAGATAATCTCCACCTGTTCCACCGTATTCTTTAGGGTAAGGTAAGCCAATTACACCATATTTAGCTAATTTTTTATAATTTTCCATTGGAAATACACCTGTTGCATCTGTTTCAGCAGCCATAGGTTTTACTTCATTTTCTACAAATTCTTTTACCATTTGTTTTACATATTGTTGCTCTCTAGTTAAATTAAAATCCATTTGTATTACCTCCTATCTGTTTTTGAAACCATCTAATTTTCTTTTTTCTACAAATGCTGTCATTGCGTCTTTCTGGTCTTCTGTCGAGAAGCATTCTCCAAAAATTTCAGCTTCTATATTAATTGCTGTGTCTATATCTACTTGAATTCCTCTATTTATAGCTTGTTTACAAAGTTTTACAGCAATTGGAGCTCTTCCCGCAATCTCATTTGCAAGTTTTTTAGCTTCTTTCATTAACTCTTCTGGTGCAGCAACTTTATTTACAAGACCTATTCTAAAGGCTTCATCAGCATTTATATTTTTAGCTGAATATATTAATTCTTTAGCCATTCCCATACCTACATGTCTTGCAAGTCTTTGTGTTCCACCAAATCCTGGGGTAATTCCAAGTGAAACTTCAGGTTGTCCAAACTTAGCTTTTTTAGATGCTATTCTTATGTCACAAGCCATTGAAAGTTCACAACCGCCACCTAAAGCAAAACCATTAACAGCTGCTATTACCGGTTTTTCCAATGTTTCGACTTTTCTGAATATTTTATTGCCCAAAAGTCCAAACTTTCTACCTTCCATAACATTTTTATCTTTCATTTCAGAAATATCTGCTCCTGCAACAAATGCTTTTTCACCAGCGCCTGTTAATATAACAACAAGAATATCATCATCCTTAGCAACTTCATCAACAACTAACTCTAATTCATTTAAAGTATCTGTATTTAATGCATTTAATGCCTTAGGCCTGTTGATAGTCACAATAGCTATATTATTTTCTTTTTCTAATAAAATATTTTTATATTCCATAATAATCCTCCCCCTCCCTTATTTTCACCTAATCAATACCTTTTTTCTAGCTATATTGTTACTATATTAACAATATAGCTTAAAAAAATTTAGGTATAATTACGCCAAGACAAAACTTACATTTATAATTATATAACTAATATTTGTATTTTTCAATAAAAATATGAGTTTTTTGGAATCTAAATCCTTTTTATTTTTATTTTTCCATAAGTCAAGTTATTCCTACTTAAATCCATTCAAAAGATAGGTAAGTGTTAATAAACTTTCACTTAAGTGAACATTTTCTATAACTACATCGTCTTCACCTATTAAATCAACAGGTGCAAAATTCCATATTCCCTTGACACCATTTCTTTTAAATATATCACATACTTCTTGTGCATTACTTTTAGTAACACAAATAACCCCAATATGAACTTTTTCTTTTTGTAAAAAATCTTCTAATTTATCTATATCCTTTATTTCTACATCTCTTATTTTTAATCCCAATAATTTAGGATTAACATCAAAAATCCCCTTTAAATTGAATCCCATTTTATCAAAATTAGTATAATTAGCAATTGCTTGCCCTATATTACCTGCACCGATAATAACTATATTATAATCTCCGTCTAATCCTAATATAGCTCTTATTTCATTATATAAATCTTTTACATTATATCCGTATCCTTGTTGCCCAAAATCACCAAAGTTATTAAGATCTTGGCGAATTTGTGATGCAGTAAATCCTATTTTTTCACTTAATTCCTTAGAAGAAATTCTATCAACATCATTATCTATTAGTTCAGATAAGTATCTGTAATATTTGGGTAATCTTCTTATAACGGCCATTGAAATATTTCTTTTCTTTTCCACTTATATTACACTCCTTGTTTTAATTTCAATAAAATAATATATCTATACTATCTCCTACACATATCACTATTAATCATTTTACTATAGTTAATTTGTTAATACAATAACAGCAAAGCCTTAAAATTCTATTTTTTATGTTATTTTTTAAGATGTTTTATAAATATTTATACACTTTTTGAATATATTCCTTGTTTAGGTTTTTATTAACTTTTAATCACCATTACTGGTATTGTTATTATATTTAATTTTAATTTTTTTTAAAATTATTCAATATTATTATGTTAAATACTTAACTATCACGACAAATTTTTAGCAAAAATTATACTACAAAAAAGTATATTCTCATAGTAAAATATACTAAGGAAGGTGAACATTCATGATAGTTTTAAGTTGTAAGAATATAACAAAGAGTTACGGTATAGATGAGATTTTAAAAAATATAACCTTTAATATAGATGAAGGAGAACATGTAGGACTAGTTGGATGTAATGGTGCCGGCAAGTCTACTTTATTTAAAATTCTAACTAGACAATTAGATGCTGATAGCGGGGATATGTTTTTGGATAAAAATAAGAAAATTGGTTACCTGTCTCAGCATTTATCTCTAGATAGTAAAAATTCTATCTATGATGAAGCTCTATTAGTATTTCAAAATTTGATAAATATGGAAAATAAATTGGCTTTATTAGAATCCGAAATGAATAAACCGTATGATTCCTCTAAAGCAGATTATCATAACAAAATTATAAAAGATTATACAAATTTATCTGAACTTTATAATAACCGCGGCGGATACCTATATAAGGCAGAAATAAGTAAAGTACTAAAGGGATTAGGATTTACAGAAGAACATTATTATAAACCAATAAACATTCTAAGTGGTGGTCAAAAAACTAGAGTGGCACTATGCAAATTACTACTTTCTAAGCCTGACATTCTATTATTAGATGAGCCTACTAACCATCTAGATTTAGATGCAATTGAATGGCTTGAAGATTATCTACAAAGTTATAAGGGAACTATAATTATAATTTCTCACGATAGATACTTTTTAGATTGTATAACTACTAAAACCTTTGAGCTTATAAACGGTAAACTAGATGTTTATAATGGAAATTATACTGCTTTCATTGATTTAAAGAAAAAAGTATTCGAAGAAAAGCTAAAAGCATACAATTTACAACAAACTGAAATTAAGCGCCAAGAAGAAATAATAGAAAAATATCGTTCATTCAATAGAGAAAAAAGTATAAAAGCTGCTGAAAGTAGACAAAAAGCTTTAGATAAAATAGACAGACTTGATTGCCCTACTCAAGATAAAAAACTACATAAGTTTAATTTTGAAACTCAAATTAAAAGTGGTAATGATGTATTATATGCTGAAAATCTTTCAAAACGCTATGAAGATAAACTTCTCTTTGAAGATTTGAGCTTAGATATAAAGCGTGGAGAACATATTGCTTTAATTGGCGAAAATGGTCGTGGTAAAACAACTTTATTGAAAATACTTATGAATAAAATTAAACAAGATAGTGGTAACTTCTCCTTAGGTAAAAATGTGTTTATTGGTTACTATGATCAAGAACAATCTAACTTAGATCCAAATAAAACTGTTATTGATGAAGTTTGGGATGACTTTCCTAAAATGACCACTACAGAAATAAGAAACGTTCTAGCAGCATTTTTATTTACAGGAGATGATGTCTTTAAACAAGTATCAAAATTAAGCGGTGGTGAAAAATGTAGAATAAATTTGCTTAAAATCATACTTTCAAAATCTAATTTTCTATTATTAGATGAACCTACAAACCACCTTGATATAATGTCTCGTGAAGCTCTAGAAGATGCTATAATAGACTATGATGGAACGGTACTTGTTATATCTCACGATAGATATTTTTTAAATAAAGTTGTAGAAAAAATACATGAACTAAACATAGACGGTATTAAAACATACCTTGGTAACTATAGTTACTATGTAGAAAAAAAGAAAAACCCATTTAGATTTCAACAAATAGAAGAAATTCAAGGAAAAACCAAAACACAAATTCAATCAGAAAAGAAAAAAAAGCGTGAAGAAGCAAAATTAGAAAAACAAAAAAAATTAAAGGTTAAAAATTTAGAACAAGATATAGCTTCCTTAGAAAAAGATATAGAAGAACTTCAGCAAAAACTATGTCTTGAAGAAATTTATTCTGATCCTAATAAAAGTGAAGAAGTAAATAAAGAACTTTTAACTAAAGAAAATGAACTTGAACTTTTATACGCTGAATGGGAAGAACTCCTTTAAAAACTAAAAGTATATATGACATTTAACATATGTCATATATACTTTTTATATTCTAAATTTTATTCTTTAATTGACACCTTATTAAAAAATACAACTCCAGTTGTATGGTACTGCAGTCCTAATATTTTATCTGAATATGCTAATATCATTTTTAAATTACATATTGGAAAACATATATTATTTTTCATGGAAACCTCTTTTATATAGCCACATTCATATTCCCCTATACATCCATAAAACATTATATCCCAATCTCCTTGACTTATTTTTTCATGATATTTGTCCCATGGGAAAACCTCAATTGTTGCCTTAATACCAACTTCTAATAAGTTCTGTTGAACATATTCCGATAGCCTTTCTCCTATAGTATTGTAACTTGTTGGATTAGAATAAATAATCATTTTTATACTTAAATTATCTAAATTTAATTCTTGCAAAGTTTTTATACTTAATTGAGGATTATATAATATACCATCTTTAATTATAGTTGAATAACCATTATAAAATTTTTTCATTATCTTTTCCCTATTTATAGCACTGCAAATAGCTCTTCTTAGGTTTAAATTATTTAGTGGATACTTTAAATAATTGAACTTAACATAATTTATATTATCTCCTTTTTGTTGAAGTATTTTTCCACCCGCTTTTTCTATATCCATAATACTAGTTGAATCTAAATTATCCACAACATCCACATCTTTTGTCATAAATTTTGCTACCCGTTGTGGATTTTTCTTTATAAATGTGAAAACTATCCTTTCAACTTTAGCCTTTTCTCCCCAATAATTATTATTTTTTTTAAGTACTATGGCCTCTCCTTTTTTCCATGAAACAAATTTAAACGCCCCAGTTCCTACAGGATGTTTAAAATATTTATCACCATACTTCCTAATAGCCTTTGGACTTACAATAGGTGCTGAATATGGCATAGCTAAGTTTGAAAGAAACTGTGAATCTTTGTCCTTAAGAATTATTTTTACTGTATAATCATCTATTATATTTATATTAATAAGATTTTTAAAAATCCTTTTAAAATAATTTATTGTGCTAGCTTCCTTGAAATTTAATTGTCTTATTATACTTTCCCTAACTGAATATGCATTAAATTCTGTTCCATCATGAAATTTTACTCCTTTTCTTAAATAAAAAGTATATTTTCTTTCATCTTCACTTATATCCCAATTAGTAGCAAGGGATGGTTCAACTTCAGTTGAATTTTCTTTATACCTCACTAAACCATCATATATGTTTACAATAACTTTTGCCGATTCAATATCTTCCGCATATTTAGGGTCTAAAGTTATTGGTTCCGTACCTATTGCAAAAACTATAGATTTAGTGTTTTTTCTGAAAAAATCATAATCTACTCTATGATGAAATGACATAAATATAATAATCATTGCAAATATAATAGTAAAACCAATAAATCTTCTTTTAACCTTCATATTTATTCTCCTTTGCAAAGTACTATATATTATATTTATGATAAAAACTTTATAATAAAAACTCAAAAAAAGAACTAGAACAATTTAAATTGTTCTAGTTCTTTTTTATCTTTCACCAAGTTTTAAGTTCGGTATAGCATTCAACTCAAGTGGAGCTTTAACTCCCTTTAAATATTCAAAGTATGCAGCACTACCAATCATAGCTGCATTGTCTGTACATAATATAGGTTCTGGGAATAATATCTCTATTGCATTTTCATTTCCTGCTTTTATCATTGCTTCTCTAAGATGAGAATTAGAAGCAACTCCTCCTGCTATAGCAATTCTATTTACTTTTTTCATCTTGCAAGCCTTAACTACATTATCAACCAAAACATCTACAACTGACTTTTGGAAAGAGGCCGCAACATCCGCTCTGTTTATTTCTTCATTTTTCATACTCATTTTATTTATATAATTAAGTACTGCGGATTTAATACCACTAAAAGAAAAATCTAAACTATCCTTTTCATGAAATTTAGCCCTAGGAAAGACTATAGAATTTTCATTTCCCTCCCTTGAGATTTTATCTATCTTTGGACCACCAGGGTATCCAAGTCCAATAGCTCTTGCAACTTTATCAAAAGCTTCTCCAGCTGCATCATCTCTAGTTTCACCTAAGACCTCGAATTCTCCATAGTCTTTCATATGAACTATAAATGTATGTCCACCTGATACCACAAGACAAACAAATGGAGGTTTTAAATCCTTATACTGTATAAAGTTAGCACTAATGTGTCCTTCTATATGATTAACTCCAATTAACGGTTTTTGCAATGCATAGGCAAGTGACTTAGCATATTGAACTCCTACTAATAGGGCCCCTACCAATCCCGGTCCATATGTTACTCCTATTGCATCTATATCTTTAAATTCAACATTTGCCTCCTCTAAGGCTTCTTTAACTACAATTCCAATAGCCTCTATATGCTTTCTTGATGCAACTTCCGGAACTACTCCTCCAAATTTAGTGTGTATATCTATTTGAGATGCTATAACATTAGATAAAACTTCTCTTCCATTTACAACTACTGCTGCTGCTGTTTCATCACAACTACTTTCTATCGCAAGAATTTTTATATCTTTACTCATACCTTTCCCTCTTTCATATTATTTGTTCATTCGAACATATGTGCTATAATTATTTATATAATAAATTAAGGAGTTAAATCATGTGTACAAATTACGCTAAAGTTATTGTTTATGGATCCCCAATTACAAAATCAAATTTCAAATTGTCAAATGCTAACGGAAGAGCTATTCTCCCATATAACTCTGGAAAATACCACGACAGGTACGGAGTATATGAAGAATTAATAGCCTACGAGGCTAGACTTCAAAATCCCAATGTATTTTTTACCGAATCACTAATTGCAATTTTAAAAGTTTATTATAAAAGCCAAAAAAGACATCCCGATACCACAAATATTCCTAAAAGTATTTTTGACGGCATTGAAAAAAGTGGCCTTATAATCAATGATGCTCAAATACGTCGTCTTATAATCGAAGAATATTACGACAGTAAAAATCCTCGTTTTGAATTAGAACTTTATGGCGAAAGCACTCATAAAATAGATTATAAAGTAACCCAACTAAAAGCACATAATAAACCTATAATCTATAATCCTCCAGCTAATAAGAAATCTAATACATCTAAAAGCATTAAGCCTTTACAAGAAAAAAAATCTGATTCTACTCATTGCGATGTCTGTGGAAAAACATTAAAAAACCCTTCAGATTCTATTTCTGCAAATAAAGGAACCACGCTAATATGTAAATCTTGTTTTAATAAACTATTTTAGAAAAAGCCTAGGGTTTTTCCTACAACCTTTAGGCTTCTAATTTTATTTTGTAATATAATTTACAGCATTCTCTCCTGCCCTATATCCTTCATAAGTTATATTGTCAACTTTATCATGAATAAAAACAACATTTCCACAACTAAATATGCCACTCACATTAGTTTCCATATTTTCATTAACTTTTATACCCTTTGTAAATGGAACAATATCTATACCTGCTTTAAATGCCAATTCACTTTCTGGCGATAACTCTACAGATAACACAATCGTATCACAACTTATTTCTTGTTCCGTATCAGTTATAACAGCATTATTTTCAACTCGTGCTATGGTAATACCTTTTATTCTTTCCTTTCCTCGAACATCTATAACCGTATGTGAGAATATTAATGGTATATTAAAGTCCTCTAAACACTCTTTAATAAGTTTTTTATTTCCTTCAACATAAGGCAAAATTTCTATAACTGCCTTTACAGATGCTCCTTCTAAAGTAAATCTTCTAGCCATAATTAATGCTATATTTCCTGAACCTAAAATAACAATTTTTTTTCCCGGCATATATCCTTCTAAATTAACAAATTTTTGAGCTGATCCTGCTGTAAATATACCAGCACTTTTCCTGCCTGCTATGTTTATTAATCCTCTAGGCTTTTCCCTACATCCCGTTGATATAATTATAGCCTTAGATTTTATTTCAATTATTCCACTCTTACTAACTACCTTTATAACTTTATCAATATTAAATTCGAGAACACATGTATTTAATTTATATTCTATATTCATTTCATGAATAGCTTCTATAAATTTCTCAACATACTCTGGCCCTGTAAGATTCTCATTAAATATTTCGACACCAAATCCATTATGAATACACTGATTAAGTGTACCTCCTAGGCAACTTTCTCTTTCTAAAATTAATATCTTATCAATTCCACTCTTTTTAGCACTAATAGCAGCCGCAAGCCCTGCGGCTCCCCCTCCTATTATTACTATATCATACTCAAGCATAGTAACATCCTCCATTTCAACACACTTACACAAATCATTTTATCACAATTTTTTACATAAAAAAATCCTGATTTATACCCATATAACTTTAGGTTCAAATCAAGATAATTATTAGTATTCGTATTGAATGTTCTCTCCTTCTATCACATAGCTGTCTAATTTCACATCTTTAATATGTATATCTTCAGGATAATACAATATAGTCCATGGTCTTGAATTATTACTTTCAATTACACCAAACTCTTCTTTCACAAAACTAAAAGGTGCAGATGCAATAACTTTACCATCTTTTATAAGCTTTAGATTGACATCTATATTAAATATAGCTTCTTTATGACCATTTCTAACAAATAAATCAATAGCTAAACTACCATCATCATTATAATATGCATTTATTGGATTAAACGTTACCACATTGTTAGGAACATCTCCAAAACTATTTAATGAATTCTGTAATTCTATCTTTTTTTTATCGCTTATTTTTGATAAATCTGCTATAGGACCAAAACTGTATTTTTGATTTTTCTTAGAAATTTCTTTATTTTCTAGGCTAGTATTAGAAGAGTCCATCTTGTTATGCATTGCACAGCCTGTAAGAAAAAATATAAATGATATTATAAACGCCACCATTCTTTTCATACTGATTCTCCTCTAATATTAATATCATATATGAAAAACACTGTAATTATACCACTTAGCATAACTAATGTCTACTTAATAAAAGTATAATTTTCACTATCAAAATATAACTTATGTAAATTATTTGAATTAATATAATTTACATGATATAATTGTTTTGTTTTTGCAAATGATATGCATTATAAATTAAGGGAGTGATAATATGAAAAACGTATTAAAGAAATTGTTTATTACCACAACATTCATCGCAATACTTATTTTAACTGGTTGCACTAAAAATTCAGTTTCAAACAAAAATAATACTACAAATGATAAATTAACAGTGGCTGTATCTATAGTACCTGAGGAAACCTTTGTTAAATCTATTGCTGGAGATTTAGTTAATGTAGTTACTATGATTCCACCAGGACAAAGCCCTGAAACTTTTGAGCCTACTCCAGATCTTTTAGAAAAATTCAGTAAATCAAAATTATATTTTACTATGAATGTTCCTGCTGAAGTTAACTCAATATTACCTAAGACAAAAGACTTTAATCCTGATGTAAAAATAGTAGATCTTTCAAATGAAGTAAGGAAAACTTACAAAGATAGAGAATTTGCTCCTGGTAGTCGTGACCCTCATATATGGCTATCTCCTAAAAGAGTTAAAATTATGATAAATGTAATAAAAGATAATCTTTGTTCTTTAGATCCAAATAATAAAAATATATATGAAAAAAATGCAGAATCATATATAAGAAAATTAGATGAAGCTGATAAAAATATAAAAGATTCGTTAAAAACACTAAAAACTAAATCTATAATAGTATATCATCCTGCCTTCGGATACTTTACCGATGATTATGGATTAGAAATGATTGCTTTAGAAGAAGAGGGAAAGGAATCTACACCTCAAGACATGCAAAAAATAATAGATTTTGCTAAATCTAAAGGTATAAAAACAATATTTTATCAAGCTGAAACTGACAATAAGCAATCCACAACCTTTGCCAAAGAATTAGGTGGGAAAGCTGAAAAACTTGCTCCACTTGATCCTAATTACATTGAAAATTTAAAGAAAATGTCTGATACATTCAAATCTATACTTAATTAATAAAGAAGCACATAGTAATATACTATGTGCTTCTTTTAATATAATATATATCCTAAAATTCCTGATATTGTTATTAAAAGTATTGGATCAAACTTTTTATATGATAATATAAATGCGCCTATAAAAATAATTATACTTTTAAAATCAACAAATGCCCCAGTAGTTACAAGTATTGCAGCTGCTGCTACTAATCCAACTGTAGTTGGTCTAAGTCCTAAAAAGGCACCATCTACATACTTATTATTTTTAAACTTAACAAAAAATTTAGTTATAATAATCATTATTATAATTGATGGAGTTACAACTCCTAATGTTGCAAAAACTGCTCCTAGTACACTATTGACCTTAAATCCTACATAAGTTGCCATATTTATTGCAATCGGACCTGGAGTTGCTTGAGAAATGGCAACCATATTTATAAATTCTTGTGTTTTAACCCATCCATGAATACTTACTACTTCTTGTTGTATCATGGATAACATAGCATATCCACCACCAAAACTAAAAAGTCCTATTTTAAAGAAGGTTATAAAAAGATTAAATATTATCATCTTTTTTACCTCCTTTATACTTGGTATAAATAATACCTAATATTGCTGAAACTATTATAACTATTATTGCCATAACTTTAAAAAAACCAACTAAAATCGCTACTATAATTGGTATAATTACCGTCTTTTTATTTATTTTAGCATCTTTGCCCATCCTTATAACAGGTGCTGCTATAAGTGCAACTACAGCAGGTCTAATTCCTTTAAAAATTTTCTCTACAATTATATTATTTTGAATTCCTACAAAAAACGAAGCAACAACTAAAATTATTAAAAAAGATGGAAGTACAGATCCTAGTGTTGTTGCAAAAATCCCAGGTACTCTACCTATTTTATATCCTACAAATACCGATGTATTAACAGCAATAGGTCCTGGTGATGATTGTGCAAGTGCTATCATATCTAAATATTCTTCTTTTTCTATCCACGATTTTTTATCTACTATTTCTCTCTCAATTAAAGGAAGCATTGCATAACCTCCTCCAATTGTAAAGGCCCCTATCTTGAAAAATATAACAAACATTTCAATATAAGTTTTTAGCTTCTGTCCTTTACTCAATACATCACCTTCCTCACTCTCTAATTTTTTAAAATTATTTACAATATTAATACCATAATACTCTAATATCTTAAATAAGGCCACCTAACTAAGTTAGTGGTATTAGACTATCTTCTGTTAAGTCCCATTTATAGCACTTCCCATTTTGCTTATTTACATAATACCAACCCATTGTTGCTGTATGATCCTCTACAACACAATATACATGTATTACAAAATATTTTATTCCTAATTTAACATCATCATGGTCATATTCTACTTTCAAATTGGGAATTTCTTGACTAGTACTTTTTATATAATTTTTAATCATTTCCTCCGCTTGTTGATTATTTATCCGTTTATTAATATTTTTGTTCATTGTTTGTGAATTTATTTCTATATTCTTAGATTTTTGTGGATAACTTTCTCTCTTTTTGTTCATACTTTCTTGTGATTGTTTAACTTCATTGTGTTTTTTTTCTTTGGTAAACTTAAGATTACCTTCATAATTTTTTTTATCAGTTTTTAATTTTTCAGCTAACTTCATTGAATTTTTTATTTCTAAATCATCTTTATACTTCATAGCTTCTTTAAATAAAATTATAGCTTCATCATACTTAGATTTTTTTAGATTATCACTAGCTTCAGTTACTAACATATTATATCTTTTTGTTTTATGATGCCTATATAATCCTACTGAAATCATACCTATGATTCCTATTATAACTGTACAATATATAATTTTCTTATTTATAGTATTTTTATTCATTTTATCTCTCCTTCAATAATCAAATTATATTTCTATAAACAACATGTTAATTATAACAAAATAAGAAGTTATTGAAATATAATTTCAATAACTTCTTATTTTAGCTCTATTTTATTATTCTATTTTAAAACTAGTAACTGATTCATATAGCCCTTCTGAACTTTCTTTTGCAACTCTTACCCTTGCTCTTAACGATTCTATTTGTTTTTGAGCTAAACTAAGTTTATTAACAATATTATTTGTTCCTTCAGCACCTTCATTAGTAGAAACTGTTACATTATTTATAACTTCCATTACATTATTTACAGACTGAAAAACTTCTTCACAAACATTTTTAAGCTCTATAGCAACTTCACTATAATATTTAGCATCATTACTGTACATATTCCCCATTTTCACAAATTCATTATAATCATTAATTACTTTATTATTTATAAAATCTAGTATTTTTTCAGAGTTGTTCGATAAGTTACCAACTGATTTGATTGCTCCAGTTATTATATTTTGAATTTTACCAGCAGTATCAGAAGATTCTTCTGCAAGTTTTCTTACTTCATCGGCAACTACTGCAAATCCTTTTCCATTTTCTCCAGCTCTTGCCGCCTCAATAGCTGCATTTAATGCAAGTAAATTAGTTTGTTCTGTAATTTGAATAATAGATTCTAATAATACATTAATTTTTTCAACAGATTTAGATTCTTCTATTGCTTTCAGTAATTCATTTTTATTTTCTGCATATATATTTAAACTATCATCTTTAGAGTTATTAGCTACTTTAGTTAAACTACTTGCTTTTTCATTTATTTCCCTAGATCGTTTTGATAATTCCTCTGCTCTGTTTGATATATTTTCTATTGATATTCTTATCTCTCCAGCAGATGTATTCATTTCCTCTGCTGATGCGGCAGTTTCCTCCATTCCAGCTGATAATTCTTGTGTAGTTGCTGAAATTTCTTGAGAATTTTCATTGACTTGTCTTACAAGTTCAAATACATCTTCAGTAGCACCTATAGCTTCATTAGACTGATTTAAAATATTTTTAATAAGCCCAATATTAGTATTTCTCATTATACTAATTCCTCTAGCTAAATCACCAATTTCATCTTTTCTATTAAGATTTTTTTCATTTACTTCTTTAGAAAAATCTCCATTACCTATGTTCTTTAAATAATTAGTTGCCTCTTTTAATGGATTTATTATTGTTTTAGCAATAAGTAATGATATAATTACTCCTATGGCTATTGAAACTATCAACATACTTATTGTAGATCTTACTGCATTTTTATATTGTTCCTCATTACTTAGTTTAGTTTTTTCTGCATCATTTACATTATAATCACATAACTTAATTATTTTGTTTCTAAATTTTTCCACAATGATATTACTTTCTTTGAAAATTTTATAGGCTTCTTCATTTTTGTCCATACCTGCTAAATCCACAATCTTATTTACTTTTTCTTTATATGACTCTGCAATTTGTGTTATATCTTTGTATAAAACCTCTTCCTCTGGATCTAGTTTTGTTGAATAATAATTTTTTAAATCCTTTTCAAGATTCATTATATTTTCTTTTGCATCACGTACTATTTTATCTTCATATTTTTTATTTCCAGTTTCTAAACAAAGATTTAACATATCCCCAGTTATTCTATTAACTCTACTTCTCGCTCCTAATAAAAATCTTATAGCTAACAAATTTTCACCATAAAGTCCTTCTGTGCTTTTATTAGCTTTTTGTAAATAAACACCTCCTATTATACCAACTATAATTGAAACTAAAGCCATTACACATGTTATTAACAATATTTTACCTTTAACCCTTACATTATTTAACACATCGTTCCCCCCATTTTTTTCTCATTTGTTCAAATTTTATTCATATATTACATATTATATTACCTACATTGCTTTTGTTCAACTTTTTTACATATTACCCTTAATTTTTATCAAATCCTTATAACTTTCATTTAATTTTTATCAAATTTATTATATTTTTATAATTAAATCTTTTATTTTCTTAATATATTTATAAAAAAACTCCTTAAGTAATCATAATTTGACTACTTAAGGAATTAGTTTTTACAATAATAATCCACCAGCTTAGCTGGTGGTATTTCTATCGTCCTATAAGGACACCTTACCTGCGTTGCGCCTTAAGGCGCTTAATAAAAGCCCGCCAGCCGCATCTTTTGTTACTTGCTACCCTTGAAAGGGTCCATATACTCTTTTAAGCTTATTTGATCTGACATCATATCTTCTTTTTGTTGATTTTTTATATATTCCGTAATTGCTTTTTTATTTCTTCCTACTGTATCTACATAATATCCTCTGCACCAAAAATGTCTATTTCCATATCTATATTTTAAATTTGCAAACTTTTCAAATATCATTAAACTACTTTTCCCTTTTAAAAATCCTACAAAACTAGATATACTCATTTTAGTTGGTATCGATACTAACATATGTATATGATCTACACATGCATTGGCTTCTATTATTTCTATACCTTTCCACTCACATAATTGCCTTAATATTTTTCCTATCTCTATTTTCCTATCTCCATATATTTCTCTTCTTCTAAACTTAGGTGCAAACACTATATGATATTTACAATTCCATTTTGTATGTGATAAACTATTACTATCCATTCGGATGACCTCCTTTTGTTCTTTAGATTGGCTGACGAAACCTTTTCTATTGTATCAAAAGGAGGTCTTTTTTGTCATACTCATCGCTAAAAGCTTTTCTGAACACACCTGCATAGCAGGTGGTTTTCTTTATACAATCGAGTAGGAGCTAAATAATTATTTTATTTAGCGTCCTCTCACACCACCGTACGTACCGTTCGGTATACGGCGGTTCATTAAGAATTATGTATTAGCTGATATCTTTTAGATATACTTCTGTAACCAAGATTTTCAATATATTTGTTGTTTAAGATTGTATCAAGAATTGGGCTTTTGGATATTCTCCAATAGCCTTTTCTTGTATTTGCATACTCCCATGCTTTATAGGTCGGAAGACCTAGTTTTATGAGGTTTCGTCCTCTAGTTTTAACCTTTTTCCATTGTTTCCAAATACAACTCCTTAACCTTCTTCTTATCCAACTATCTATTTTTTGTATTTTAGCATTAGCTTTCGCTATTCCAAAGTAATTAATACATCCAATCGTTAATTGGTTAATCATATAAACTCTATATTCCATACTTATACCTTTATTACGGTTTGTTAATTTTCTTATTTTATTTGTGAATCTTTTATATGACTTTTCATGTATTCTTATATTGGCTCCGCCTTTTGCAAAATAGAATGAAAATCCAAGAAATTTTCTTCTCGTCACAAAATCTACTGCACTTTTATTTTCATTAACTTTAAGTTTTAATAAACCTTCAAGTATTTTTCTTATACTTGCCATAACTCTTAATCCTGCCTTTTTACTTTTGACATAAATGTTGCAGTCATCTGCAAATCGGCAAAATCTATGACCTCTTTTCTCAAGTTCTTTATCTACTTCATCAAGCATAATATTAGCAAGTATTGGGCTTAATGGACCACCTTGCGGTGTACCTTTATCTGATTTTACCTTCAATCCATTTATCATTATTCCAGATTTAAGATAATTTCTAATTAGTTTAAGTACCCTTTTGTCCTTTATTCTTCTTGAAAGTCTTTCCATTAATATATCATGGTTAACTTTATCAAAGAATTTTTCTAAGTCTATATCAACAACCCATTTATGCCTCTCATTGATATATTGTCTTGATTTTAATATAGCTTGTTTAGCACTTTTATTTGGTCTAAATCCATAGCTATTATCCGAAAAGGTAGGGTCATAAATTTTATTAAGTTCTTGAGCTAATGCCTGTTGTATTAATCTATCAAGTACAGTAGGTATTCCAAGCAATCTAATTCCACCGTCAGGTTTTGGTATTTCCACTCTCCTAACTGGTGAAGGTTTATACCTTCCTTCTAATAACTTTTGCTTAATTGTTAGCCAATTTTTGATAATAAACCCTCGAAGTTCATCGACTCTCATACCATCAATACCATGACTTCCTCTATTGGCAACTACTCTTTTCATAGCTTTTAGCATATTTTCTCTAGCTAAAACCTTTTCAAGTAGATTATTAGTATCATCTACTACATTGTTTTCTCTTTCTCCCTTTGCTAACGCCAAATTATTACTCTGCGCCCCTCGTTTACCTTGAAGTTCCACTTCTACTTCCACAAGGCGACCTCTATATTGAGTTGTCTGCTTTCTTTGTAATTTATTTGAATTATTCAAAGTTGAAAACCTCCTAATGTTCAGTCCTTCCCGCACTACGTGCACATAGTGTAGTACTATGACCTCTGCTGACTTCTGATAGTTCAGTTACATATCACTATGTAGGTTATCATGTAGGAAGTTCATCCTTTAATGATATATCTATCAGACCTCCCCAGGTAAGAACGCAATCTTTCATTCCATATATCTGCCACATATACTGCAATAACTTTTGGGTGATACGGACTTTGTTTTGTTATGCAAACTCATCCAGCTATAGCCAGCCTCTTATGTGATTCGTATTCCTCAGACCGGAATTTTGCCATCCGACTTCCTTCAGATTCCACCTCACGATGGACACCCTTGTCATTGGCTAACGCCTATATCACCTTCGGCGTTCAGGACTTTCACCTTATAGATTGCGCCCATGCTGGGCGCACATAAAAAAAAGTCAGTAATCTTAATGATTACTGACTTTAATCTGGCAGGGGCACTAGGACTCGAACCCAGAACCAATGGTTTTGGAGACCACTACTCTACCAATTGAGCCATACCCCTATGGAACGATTATTATTATATCATCCTTATAAATTTTATGCAATACTTTTTTTATATTTTATCTACTTTCTTCATCTAAACTAGAATTTAATCTATTTAGGCAATTATGAAAATATTCAATATAAATCATCCCCATAGATAACGGAATTACTAAAAAAACTCCTATAATAACTCCTAAATACGGTATATTCCTTATAAAACTATATATTATAACAAATAAACTTATATATACCGGATAAGATATTTTGGTATTTAAATTTAAGTTTATCTTCATACCTATATAAATCATTACTGATATAAATCCTATGAGATACATAATAAATCCCACAAGGAAAACAAGTGGTATAAGTCCTATTGATGGAGAGAACTGTATTCCCAAAAAAGAAAAAATTAATATAGCTAATAATAATATCCCACCAAACTCAATAATATATCCATATTTCAACTTTTTGCTTATACTATTAGGGAAATTACTAGCTACCCTCAATCTTTGCTTAATATCTATAAAATATAAACTTTGGCAACTAATTATTCCAAATATTATATATAAAAGCTGATTAATATCTAAAATACTATTTCGAGTAAACATATCTCTTTTTTCTTTACTTATCTCCAGTTCTTTTCCATATATCTTTCCTTTTTGTCCTTTATAAATTTTTCCAAATAAACTTATAATATTTCCTTTAACTTCTCCATTTACATATACATCCGAACATATTGTTGCTATATTCCCTATTGCCTTTCCTTCTATATGTACATCCCCATAAATATTTAATATATTATAATTAAACTCTTGTTCATTTGGAACAGTTATTATATTTTTAAATGAAAATTTATGTATAATTTCTCCTCTTCCCAAAACCGTTATAATAAATATAGATGTTATTAAGATTATTAATAATATAACCAATATTCTAAGCATTTTATAATTAATCTCTACTTTCACTTAGGTAACTTCCTTTCTAAATTAATATATATATATGACCATATGCACCATTATTATATATTCTACTTTTATGTTAATTTGCTCCATAATTATTGTATTTTTTATGTTTTTCTTTCATCTTATTATCTTCTCTTGTATTTTATTCGCCATATTCATCCATGTTATTTTTTGAATTTAAATCAATAATTCACATACAATACATATTATGCTAAAATAAATTTGTATTAATTATTACATTATTCAAAAGAGAGGTAGTGAAATGAAAATATCTTTAGATAAAACTCTTCGTTCTATGTCTATAGCTCTTGATTTAGCTGAAATTAGTTCTATAGACAATAATAAAAACATAGTAGAAAATATATCTAATATAAATTATTCTAACCATAACTTTATGAATCATTCTAAACGAGCCACTTACATATCTTTAGTACTGGCCAATGCTTTAAATTTAAATAATGATATAAAAAAATATTTATATTTATCTACATTGTTACATGATATAGGTGCTACTACTAGTTTAAAATATAGCCATACTCAAGAAGACTTTATAAAAGAACATTGCCTAAAAGGAGCTGAAATATTAGATACATTTCCCATTTTCAAAAATCTTTCTCATATAATTTTACATCACCATGAAAATTTTGACGGAAGTGGACCTCTTCATTTAATTGGTGATGAAATCCCAATTGAAAGCCAAATTATAAGATTAGCAGACTTGGTAGAATTATTATATAACCCTCAGGTATCCTTATTTAATCAAAAAGAAGATATAATCTGCTGGATAAAATCACGTTCTTCAAATATATTTTCGCCAATACTTTGCACTAAGTTTATAGAAACAGCATCAAAAGATATCTTTTGGTTTGATCTTGAAAATATTTCATTTGTTGATTCTATTTTAGACAATATCGCTCCTAAGCTAGATATATATTTAACTCTAAAAGAATTTGAAATTATAGCATACATTTTCTCTAATATTATTGATGCTAAAAGTAGTTTTACAGCAACTCACTCTAGAGAAATTGCTGAACTTGCTTTTAAAATCTCAAAATATTTAGGATACTCATATGAAAAATGCTCTAAAATGAAAATAGCTGGCTTATTACATGATATAGGTAAGCTTGCTATTCCTTCATCTATACTTGACAAAAACGGTAAGCTTACCCATGAAGAATTTTCTATAATAAAATCTCATGTATACTATACCTCTATCATTTTAGATAAAATAGAAGATATTCCTGATATAAAAGAATGGGCTTCAAATCATCACGAAAAACTAAATGGCAAAGGATATCCCAGAGGATTATTAGGCAAAAACTTAAGTGAAGAATGCAGAATTTTAGCTGTTTGCGACATTTACCAAGCATTAACTGAAGATAGACCCTACAGATCAGGTTTAAATCAAAAAACAGCGTACGATATTCTTGATAATATGGCTGCAGATAATCTAATTTGCAAACATGCTGTAAATAATTTAAAAAAAGCACTAATATAAAAGTGATTGTATTTATTGCAATCACTTTCTTATATACTTTTAATTTTCGTATATTTAGTATAAAATAACTTATGAATTAGTAATGTATTAATCTTAGGAGTTGATATAAATGGATTTTATAGTTGATAGTGTAGATAAAACTGTTGATATTGGATTACAAATAGGTAAACTTGCAAATAGTGGTGATATTATATGTTTAATTGGAGATCTTGGAACTGGTAAAACTCACATAACCAAAGGTATAGCTAAAGGCCTTGAGATTCATGATCATATAACTAGTCCTACCTTTAATATAGTTAACGAGTATCAAGGAAGACTTAAATTATACCATTTTGATGTATATAGAGTTAATGACCCTGATGAAATAGAAGCTATAGGCTTTGATGAATATATATTTGGAGATGGTGTTAGTATTGTGGAATGGGCTAACTATATAGAAGAATTAATTCCAAACGAATATTTAAAAGTTGAAATAAAAAAATTACCTGAACTTGGAGATAACTTTAGAAAAATAACTATAACTTGTAGTGGTAATAGATACAATTATGTAAAGGAGATTAAAATATGAAAATTCTCAGCGTAGATTCTTCTACTTCTAGTGCATCTTGTGCTATTTTAGAAGATAATAAACTATTAGGTGAAATAACCCTAAATGATAAAAAACAGCATTCTGTCATATTAATGCCTCTAATCGATTCTTTATTAAACAATCTAAAATTAACAATAAATGATATAGATTCATTTGCTGTATCTAGTGGCCCTGGTTCTTTTACAGGCCTTAGGATAGGTATTGCAACTATTAAAGGTCTTGCTGATGGTACAGGAAAACCTTTTATCGGAATTTCGTCGTTAGATGGATTAGCATTTAATTTAGCTTATACTAACGGTATTATATGTCCTATTATTGATGCTTTAAGAGATAATGTTTATACTGCATTATATTCTTTTGAAGATGGAAAATTAAAAAAGCTAACCGACTATATGGCTATACATATTGATGAATTAATTTCTATTATAAAAGAAACAAATTGTGATTCTATAAATTTTATAGGAGATGCTATACCTAAATTTAAAGATAAATTATCTACTAGTTTTTCAAAAGTTTATTTTGCTCCTAACAATGTTAATCTTGCAAGGGCTTCTTCATTAGGTGAATTAGGCCTGCAATTGTTAAAAGATGGAGTTTGTGATAATTCACTTACCTTTGCTCCTATTTATCTTAGAAAATCACAAGCTGAAAGAGAATATGAAAATAAATTAAGGATGAAAGAAAATGAATAATTTATCACTTGAAGAAATGAAGGAGGAAGACCTAGAATCAGTATTAAAAATAAACAATATATGTTTTAATCCTCCTTGGAAGCTACAAACCTTAAAAAATGAATTTAAAAATAACTTTTCTAAGTACATTGTGTTAAAAGACCAACATAATGAAATTATAGGTTATGCAGGTATATGGCTTATTATAGATGAAGCTCATATAACTAATATTGCAGTACATCCAGATTATCGAGGCATTGGTGCTAGTAATTATTTAATGAATGGTATAATGGACATATGTACAGAAAGAAACATTCCAGCTATTACCCTAGAAGTTCGTGAAAATAATACTGTAGCTAAAAATTTGTACAAAAAATACGGTTTTTTAGAAGAAGGATTGCGAAAAAATTATTATGGACCTAATGTAAACGCCTTAGTAATGTGGAAAAAAGATGTTTTAGAATAAAAAATACGCTAGTGAAACTACTAGCGTATTTTTTATATCCTATTTATCTTTTTTATCTTTGATCTTCTAAAGCATTAATTTTTCTTTTTTGTACAACTTCATCTTTGTGTAATATAGGTGATACACTTTTATACATAACTAAAGTTATACTAGATACAATTAACCCTTTCAATAAATTAAACGGTAATATAGACCACATAACTAATCCTTTTAAATCATGTATCTTAGGATTCACCAATGCTCCCATTGATACAAAAGCATCTATTGGCATTTTGAAAGCTTTTGCAAATAAGGGTAAAAATACGCTATAATTTAATACTGATGCAACTATAGACATTATTATTGAACCTGTTAACAAACCTAAAACAGCGGTTTTCTTAGATTTTTTACATCTATATATATATCCTGCTACCAAAACAAGTACCGCACCTACTGTAAAGTTTGCAAATTCACCAACAAGTCCAGTCTGTGTTCCCTTAAAGATTACATGCAATATGTTCTTGAATAACTCAATTCCAACTCCCTCTATTGGGCCAAGTGCAAAGGAACCAAGTAGTGCCGGAAGATCACTTATGTCTATTTTTAAGAAATTAGGAAATATCGGCATAGATACTTCGAAAAACATCAATATAAATGCCATAACAGATAAAAGTGATATTTTAATCATTTTGTTTAAATTATTATGTCTCATGATAAACCCCCTTGTTTTGTTATCTTCAAGGGTATGGGTAGAGCTATAATCAAAAACCCTGATGATATGAAAAATCATCAGGGCAAAAAATCCTACTAATACTCTATCTATACCTTCTTCCATCCAGACTTTACTGTCGGTCTTGGAATCTCACCAAGTCAGCCATAACATATATAGCTCGCGGACTTTACCGCCGGTCGGGAATTACACCCTGCCCTGAAGATACTATTTACTTTATTTGTATATAATTATACTATTTTTAATTATATAATTCAACCCTTACTTCTTCATAGAAAGAGATATTCTTCCCCTCTTTTCATCTACTTCTAAAACCTTAACTTCAACTATATCTCCAACTTTAACTATATCTAAAGGATTCTTGACAAACTTATCCGATAATTGGCTTATATGAACTAGTCCGTCTTGATGAACTCCTATATCTACAAAAGCCCCAAAATCTGCTACATTTCTAACTGTTCCTGTTAACAGCATATCCGGTTTTAACTGATTTATATCAACTATTCCCTTTTTAAATATTGGTTTTGGAAGTTCTTCTCTTGGATCACGACCTGGTTTTTTTATTTCTTTTATTATGTCTTCAAGGGTTGGAACTCCAACACCTAATTTTTCTGCTAAAGTTTCCACTTTATGCTCTCTAACTTTACTATCTATATCTGATAAATTTCCTTTTTTAATATCATCCTCTGTATAACCTAATATTTTAAGCAATTCCTTAGTTGCCTTATATGATTCTGGATGAACAGAAGTATTATCAAGAACTTCTTTACTTTCAGTGACTCTTAAGAAACCTGCACATTGTTCAAAAGCTTTCGGCCCAAGCCTCTTTACCTTCAGAAGTTCTTTTCTATTTTTAAACTTACCATTCTCTTCCCTGTATTCAACTATGTTTCTTGCAATAGTTGAATTTACTCCTGAAATATATGATAAAAGAGAAGGCGTTGCTATATTTAAATCTACTCCAACACTATTTACTACATTCTCTACAACACCACTTAATGATTCATCTAATCTTTTAGGTGCTACATCATGTTGGTATTGACCAACCCCTATTGATTTAGGATCTATTTTAACAAGTTCAGCCATAGGATCTTGAAGTCTACGTCCTATTGAAATGGCACCTCTTATAGAAACATTTATATCTGGATATTCCTTTGTTGCAAGTTCTGATGCCGAATAAACTGATGCCCCCGCCTCTGATACTACAACATAAAATAAATCTTTTCCACTTTCTTTCTTAACATCTTCTATAAGTCTAGCTAAAACTTCTTCTGATTCTCTACTAGCTGTTCCATTTCCTAATGAAACAACATCTACATTATGTTTATATACAAGTTCTTTAAGTATTTTGATTGATCCATCAACATCATTTTGTGGTGCAGTGGCATATACTGTTGCTGTATCTAAAAGTTTTCCTGTATCATCCAGTACAGCTATTTTACATCCAGTTCTAAATCCAGGGTCATATCCTAAAACAACTTTTCCTTTTATAGGCGCTTGCATTAAAAGGGCACTTAAATTAGCCTTGAAAACATCAATTGCACCCTCTTCCCCCTTGTCAGTAAGCTCTGCTCTTATTTCCCTTTCAATTGATGGATAAATAAGCCTTTTTAACGAATCTTCAACACTTTCTTCTATAAATTTATCTGTGATAGAATTTTCTTTTTTACATTTTCTATTTAAATACTCTATTATTTTATTACTATCACATGTTACTTTTACAGATAAAACCTTTTCTTTTTCGCCTCTATTAATAGCTAAAATTCTGTGAGAAGGTATTTTAAAAATAGCTTCAGAATAATCATAATACATTTCATATGGAGTTGCTTCTTCACTACTTCCAGTACATTCAATTAGACCATTTTTTCTAACAAATTCTCTTATCCACTTTCTATACGCAGCTTCATCTGAAATAGCTTCAGCAACTATATCTTTAGCTCCATTTAAGGCTTCTATTTCGGAAGATACTTCTTTTTCTTCATTTATAAACTTTTTTGCATATTCCTCTATATTACCTTTAAACTCACCATTAATAATTAATTCAGCAAGGGGTTTTAATCCCTTTTCAATAGCTATAGTAGCTCTAGTTCTTTTTTTAGGCTTAAATGGTCTATATATATCTTCTACTTCTGTTAATATCTCACACATTTCAATTTTCAGCTTTAAATCTTCTGTAAGTTTATCTTGTTCTCCAATTATTCTTATTACATCACATTTTCTTTCTTCTAAATTTCTTAAATATGTAAGCCTTTCAGCAAGATTTCTTAAAACTACATCATCAAGTCCACCAGTTTTTTCTTTTCTATATCTAGCAATAAAAGGAACAGTGTTACCTCCGTCTAAAAGTTCAATAACACTGTCCACTTGTTTTAATTGTATATTAAATTCCTTAGCTAATTTATTATTAATATTCGTCATAGTTTCCTCCATTTCTTTTAAAAATATATTTTCATATCGCTCTCATAATTTTACATTAATATAAGTTAAAAGTCCAATTTTTCATCATATGCCACTATCTTGTTTCATAATTATATATATAAAAAATTTACAAGGAGTTTATATATGAACAAAATTTTAAATGAATTTATTATAAGCTTTTTAGTCCTATTATTCAGTATTAGCTTTAATACATATCTAAACATACATCCTTTCAATGAAAATAACGTCATAAAAGATATTGATTTTCTAACCTCAAATAATTTTAAAGGTCGACTTACAGGTACCTTTGAAAATAAATTAATAGAAGAATATATTAGACTTCAGTTTATAAAAAATGATTTAAAACCATTTATAGGAGACTATACTCAAACCTTTACTACGAATTATCCCAAACGAATAAATGGTTACCCCCATTTAATAATACAAAACGATGCTGGAGTTAAAATTAAAGAATTTATTTATGGTATTGATTATAAAGAAGACATGTTAAACTTTAAAAATAATAAAATTATAGTGAATAACAAAAACCCTTTTATAATTTCTAAAGATAGAATGTTACAAGTTGAAGATAATAAAGATTATTTTTTATTTTACATACCAACTAATGATAACTTAAACTTTAGAAGTTCTTTTGTAAATGACTCAAATTGGAGTATGTGCGTAATGGTAACTAAGGAAACCTTGTCCTCCATAAACACAGCTATACGCAATGGTAATTCTGTAGATTGCTTTATTCCGTTTTCAAATTCAACTACCACAGCAAGTAATATTCTTGGTTTTATTGAAGGAAAAAATAAATATAAAGATCCAATTATAATTTCAGCTCATTTTGATCATCTAGGAGCAGATCTAAATAACAATATTTATAAAGGAGCTTTAGATAATGCTTCTGGTACTTCTTTTATGTTAGAAATGATGCGATACATATCCTCTCTCGGAAGACCTGATAGAAGCATCCTCTTTGTTGGATTTAACGCTGAAGAATTTGGATGTATAGGTTCAGATAACTTCGTTAAAACATATAAACCATATATCAAAAATAGTAAAGTTTTCAACTTCGATATGATTGGTAGTAATCAGGATATTCCCCTTTGCTTAATGGGTGGAAAACAAGATTCTAAAAATACAAAATTTATAAAAAATATTTCTACTGTTTATTCTAGCCAAAATATAAATATTAATTATCTTTTTGAAGATAACAGTGATCATAAAGCATTTAGAGACAATAATATTGATGCTATAACTTTTTGTGATAATGATACCTCTAGAATTCATACATTAAAAGATAATCCTAAATTTATAAAAATAAACAGTATTAGTAGATGTTTTAATTTTTCTAACAAAAAAATTTTAGAATTTTGTTTTAATAATAATTTTATGATTATTTACTATAAACAAATATTATATTTATCACTATTTTTTATTGTAATTTTTTTAATTCTTATATGCTTACACAAAAATTATAATCATTAAAAAAATCCTAGAATTTAATTTTTAATTAAGTTCTAGGATTTTATTTATGGAATTAGTCTCTATATTGAGGTTCTTCTTGTTTTACAAAATCTAATCTTCCTTGAATAGTTTGAGCTACATTTTCCATAGTTGTAGATAGTTGCTTAAACATTTGTTTAGCATCTTGATTATCTGTATCTAATGAAAAAGTTTTTAAATCTGCTGATAATCCTTTTGCTGAAGCTAAAGCCTGTTCTAATTTAGTTCCTGTTGGCATTTAAAATTCCTCCTCTATATACTAAATAATTTCAACAATAATAGTCTTACCTAGTAAATTAAAAATATAAGTTGTATATCTTGCCATTAATTCTACATTTATTTGTAACATGAATACATAGCTTTACATAATATATTAAGGAGACAAGCTATATACCTATTTATTTTATACTAACTATCTCAAGATTATAGGGAGGTAAACATTAAATGAAAAATAATGTAAGTGTAATAGTTCTTATTTGTGAATTAAATAGTGGATGGTGCTACTACGACGATATTGTTGTAAGTTATTGTAGCGATAGAAGAATTCCTAGAGGAACAAAATGTTCATATGCCTTATCGAAACTTCTTAGTAATGGCTACAAACTAATAGATACACAAGCTATGCAAAATTGTGGACAAATTATATATACTCTTTCTAAATCAAAAACTTCTATACCTTCAGTACCTACAACACCTCCAAAACCAGACCCTTGCTATCCATGTAAAGATGATGATAACGACTGCTGTTCAACTTGCTAACTTTTGAAAATAAAAAAGGTAAATAAAAGTATATACTTTTATTTGCCTTTAAATTTTAATTTTTATTAGCTTTTAAATATTCTATTATAAATATATCTATATCTCCATCCATAACAGCCTCTACATTTCCCATCTCAGTATTGGTTCTATGATCCTTTACCATAGTATATGGTTGAAATACATAAGATCTTATTTGACTTCCCCATCCTATTTCTTTTAAATCTCCACTGAGATCTTCTATTTTTTCCTTATGAGCTCTTTCTTTTAGTTCTACTAGTTTAGATTTTAACATACTCATAGCTGTATCTTTATTTTGGAATTGACTCCGTTCACTTTGACTTTGAACAACTATTCCAGTTGGTATATGGGTAATTCTAACAGCTGAGTCTGTTTTGTTTATATGCTGTCCTCCTGCGCCACTAGCACGATAAGTATCTATTCTTAAATCATCTGATTTTATTTCAATATCTTGACTTTCTGTAAGTTCTGGCAGAACCTCTAAAGATGCAAATGATGTTTGTCTTTTTCCATTAGCATTAAATGGTGATATCCTAACTAATCTATGAATTCCCTTTTCAGCTTTAAGATAACCGTACGCAAACTCACCTATTATCTTTAGACTAGCACTTTTAATTCCTGCTTCATCACCAGGAAGTATATCCAAAGTTTCAACTTTATATCCTTTAGTGTCTGCCCATCTTGTATACATTCTTAAAAGGATTTCTGTCCAGTCTTGTGCATCAGTTCCACCTGCACCTGCATGTAAACTTACTATAGCATTATTTTTATCATATTCCCCAGAAAGCAATATTTGAACCTTAAATTCATCTATAATAATTTCAATTTCTTTTACTTCGTTTGAAATTTCTTCTACAGAAGATTCATCATCTTCTTCAATACTCATTTCTATTAAAATTTTTAAATCTTCCAATCTATTTTTAGTATTAGAATACTTATCTATTCTATCTTTAAGCCCTTTAGCTTCTTGAGTAACCTCTTGTGCTTTATTTATATCATCCCAAAAATTATTTTCTTGCATTCTATTTTCAAGCTCTAAAACTCGCTTTTCTATACTTGCAATGTCAAAGTGAAACCCTCACTTCATCTAAATTTGATTCTAATTCAGCAACTGTATTTTTAGCTTCTTCTAACTGAATAATCACAAAATCACCCTCTCTTTAAATAATAACTATATATAATTAAAAAACCCAGTTAAACTGGATTTTTTAATTCATCTATTTTCCGCAGCAATTTTTATATTTCTTTCCACTTCCACATGGACAAAGATCATTTCTACCTACTTTATCATCAGCCCTTCTTGCTGGCTCTTGTTTAAGTGAATCATCACCATTCATATTAGTTGATGTTTCCTTTGCAACTCTTTCTCTTTCTATATTTCTTTCAACTTGAATGTGGAATAAATATTTAACAGTGTCTGTTTTTATACTATTAATCATTTCATCAAACATTTCACTACCTTCAAATTGATATGCTTGAACTGGATCTTGTTGTCTATAAGCTCTAAGTCCCATCCCTTGTCTTAGATGATCCATATTATCAATATGATCCATCCATTTAGTATCAACAATTCTAAGAAGAATAACACTTTCTATTTCTCTCATTCTTTCTGGAGTAATTTCTTCTTCTTTTTCACTATATAATTTTTGTGCAATATCTATTAATATTTCTTTTATTTCATCATCAGATTTTATCTTAATTTCATCTATTGTTACAGTATCCTTTGGTAAATATATCTCTTGTAAATATGTTAATAATTTTTCTAAATCTTCTTCTAAATTTTCATCAAGCCCACTCATATGTGCATCTACGGCTTCAGATATGACTGATTTTATCATCTCTTGAATATCATCTTTCAATGATTCTCCTTCAAGAACTTGAGATCTTTGTTTATATATAACTTCTCTTTGTTGATTCATAACATCATCATATTGTAGTACACTCTTTCTTACATCAAAGTTATTTCCTTCAACTTTCTTTTGAGCGTTTTCTATAGCATTTGTAACAAGTCTACTTTCTATTGCATCCTCATCTGTTAACCCTAATTTTTCAACAATACCCTGTAATCTTTCTGATGCAAATATTCTCATTAAATCATCTTCTAAAGATACATAAAATCTTGAATATCCAGGGTCACCTTGACGTCCAGAACGTCCTCTTAATTGATTATCTATACGTCTTGATTCGTGTCTTTCAGTACCAATTACTTTAAGTCCACCGACTTCTTCGACACCTTCACCAAGCTTAATATCAGTACCACGTCCAGCCATATTAGTAGCTATTGTAATCATACCCTTTTCTCCAGCATGAGAAATTATTTCAGCTTCTTTTTCATGATATTTTGCATTAAGTACTTGATGTGGAACTCCTTTTCTCTTTAACATATCTGATAAAAGTTCTGACTTTTCTATACTTACTGTACCTACTAAAACTGGCTGACCAGTCTTATAAGTTTCAGCTATCTCATTAACTATAGCCTTGAATTTACCTCTTTCTGATTTATATACTAAATCTGAAGCATCTATTCTTGCTATTGGTCTATGTGTAGGTATAATTATTACATCTAATCCGTAAATTTCTCTAAATTCAGCTTCTTCTGTATCAGCTGTACCTGTCATACCAGAAAGTTTATTATACATTCTAAAGTAGTTCTGGAATGTTATAGTTGCAAGAGTTTTAGATTCTTTTTGAATTTTGACATCTTCCTTAGCTTCTATAGCTTGATGAAGACCATCACTATATCTTCTACCTTCCATAAGCCTTCCTGTAAATTCATCAACTATAATAACCTCATTATCCTTAACCATATAATCTTTGTCACGTTTCATATTATAGTTAGCTTTTAAAGCTTGAACTACGTGATGTTGAACTTGCATATTGTCTGCATCACCATAGTTGTCTAAATGAAAGAATTTCTCTGCTTTTTCAATACCTTGCTCTGTTAAAATAACGGATTTAGTTTTTTCATCTACTGTATAATCGTCTTCTTTTAATGTCTTTGCAAAAAAATCAGCTACTTTATAAAAGTCAGTTGAATTATCTCCTTCTCCAGAAATTATAAGTGGAGTTCTAGCTTCATCAATTAAAATAGAGTCAACTTCATCCACTATACAAAAGTTTAACTTTCTTTGAACTCTTTCTTCCTTATATATAACCATATTATCTCTTAAATAATCGAAACCAAATTCATTATTAGTTCCATATGTAATATCACAATTATACGCTTCACGCCTTTGCTCATTATCTAAATCATGAATTATTACTCCCGTAGTAAGACCTAAAAATTCATATAACTGAGACATTTGATCTCTATCTCTTTTAGCAAGATAATCATTAACAGTTATTACGTGTACACCATTACCTGATAATGCATTTAAATATGCAGGTAATGTTGCAACTAATGTTTTACCTTCACCTGTTTTCATTTCAGCAATTCTACCTTGATGAAGAACTATTCCACCTATAAGTTGTTCTTTAAAATGCTTCATACCAAGTACTCTCCACGAAGCCTCTCTTGCTACAGCAAATGCTTCTGGAAGGATATCATCTAATGTTTTTCCGTTTTTTAGCATTTCTTTAAGTTCTTCTGTTTTATTCTTCAACTGTTCATCAGTTAATTTTTCAAATTCTTTCTCATAAGATTCTATTTTATTTATTATTGGTGCAATTTTTTTCAATTCTCTTTGACTATATGTACCAAATATCTTTTCAAACAGTCCCATTATCTTCATCCTCACTATTATATTTTTTCAATATTATACTTATTGATTATAACACCTATTCATTAACCGTTCAATATTATACTTTTTAAATAGTTTTTGTGATTATTACCAAAGTTTACGCCAATGGTGAAAATTGTATTTTTGTGTTTTGTTGTTTTTTTATGTACTTTTTTGTATACTATCTTTAAAACTTTGTATATATACATATGGAAGGATATTGATTATGTTGCCTAATGAACCATATTTTGTATTTAATATAGATATGCTTTTTATTAATGATACTATAGATTTAGATGCATTGAACTTTATAAATAAAAATTCACCATATAGCTGTTTTTTTTTCACAAATAATTGTGATGTTAGTCATAATCATTTTTATATTAAACTAATTAATAATAATTTTTTATGTAATTATAAAAATATAATATCTCCTACTTATGTTCTTATAAACTACTTAAAAAAGGTTTACGGAAACTTTTCAGCATTTGTTATCAGCAATTCAAATGATTTACAAGATTTCAAAGAACTAAACGTTCCTCTAAGCTCAAAAAACCCAGATTTCATATTTCTAAACACAACTAAAATCTCTTCAAAAGACTTAGCTTTTCTACAAAACACCAAAAGTATCATTACATTCTCACATAAACTATGTAATGATGGAACACTTAGATGTGATTTTTGTAAAGATAAATGTATAATTGAATACTTTAAAAAGCGTTTTTCTGATAGATTAGTTATTCCTGATAAAAATATAATAAGTAGTAGCTATAATATTTTTAATCAATTACATATAGATACTAGGCAATTAGTTCTAGTTACAAATGATTTATATGAAGAATACAGTACTTTTCAAAAATATGGAGGCAATTTAATACTTATATTAAACAAAGGTATATCATTTAACGATTATATAAATTCTAGCATTACTCCTGATATAGTTGTCAACGATTTTAAAACTTTGTCTAACTTTCTAAAAAAATAAAAAGGCGATAATTATTGTCGCCTTTTTATTAATCTTCTATTAAAACTCAGGTTCTATTAATCCGTATTGACCATCTTTTCTTTTATATAAAACATTAACTTCATCTGTATCACTGTTTCTAAATACAAAGAAGTTGTGTCCTAAAAGTTCCATTTGTAGAACGGCTTCTTCATTACTCATTGGTTTTATTGCAAATCTTTTAGTTTTAACTATTTTTGATTCTACATTATCTTCTGCATCTTTTGGAACATATTCAGGTATAAATTGAAATTTTAGAGCATCTCCATGTTTTCTTTTCTCTAATTTAGTCTTTTGTTTTCTTATTTGCCTTTCTAATTTTTCTAAAACTAAATCTATGGCAGCATACATATCAATATTAGCTTCCTCTGCCCTTAATATTACTCCATTAAAAGGTATAGTAACTTCTACTATTTGTCTACTCTTTTGTACACTTAGGGTAGTTATGACTTTTACACTCGGATCAAAATATTTATCTAATTTAGATAATTTTCTTTCAACTGCTTCCCTCAATCCTTTTGTTACTTCGATATTCTTTCCAATAACTTTTATGTTCATAAAGCCAGCCCCTTTCATGCATATCTTCTAGCTATATACCATCACGAATACTTTGAAGATATAAAATATATTGCTTAAATATATTTTATATCTTATATATGCTAATAACAACTAACTTAGTTGCTATTTACTGAAAATTTAAACATTTTTCAGTACTCCAAACTTATTTTACTCAATTTATCATAAACTTATTACACTAACCTATTAAAGATATTTTTTTATTTATATGATATAATATAATTTAGTGGCAATTATAAAGTACTTTTTGCTACTGTTAATATGCTCACATCTTTAGCTCCATTTAAAATCATTTCTTTTGAACAATAAAACGTAGTGGCTCCTGTAGTTAAAACATCATCTACTAATAATATGTTTTTACCTTGTATTTTATTTATATCTACACATTTAAATGAATTCTTTAAATTTTCCCATCGCTGATTTTTAGTTAATCCTATTTGATCTTTAGTTTTTTTACTTTTTTCTAATACCTTTACAACCTTTTTATTAGTTTTTTCTGCAACCAACTTAGCTAAATATTCTCCTTGATTATATCCTCGTTCTTTTAAAGCTTTTTTAGAAGATGGCACATATGTTATAATATCAAATTTTATATGATGAATATCTATTGTATCCATCATATAGTTTATAAAGGCTTTTCCTGAAATAAACTCACTTTTGTATTTTAATTTTAGTATTAATTCTTTCACATTTCCTGAATAATATACTGAACTATAACAATTAAATATGTAATCTTCATGTGTAAGTTTTACAACATTGTTACATACTTTTATATCTCTTATACAATTTGTACACAGCACCTTACCTTCTTCTAAATTTTTTCCACAAAGTATGCACTTTTCCCCAGTACTGTATATTAAATTTAAAACACATTTTAATATATATTTTATATATTTAATAACTCCATTTCCCATGCCATTTTATTAAAACACCTCGTTATATATTTTGCCTTATCAATATCATCAGTTTCATAGTTTCCTAGAAATACCACCTCTCCACTATGTTTATTTTCATTTATACCCACTTTTCCACAAAGATATACTAACTTTTTATAGTCAAATCTAATATCATCTGCAAAAAATACCATAACATTTATATTTTTTAATTTAAAATATAAATCATCAAAATCATTAGTTATTATTATTCCATTTTGCATTTCTTTAAAACTGTATAATAATTTATTATATCCTTGTTTTTTTACAAAAGGCATAGTAGTCCTAGAAAAATCATTACAATATTTATATAAATAACTATATACACTACGAACTCGTTGTTGATCTGGAACATATATTATAACTTTATGATTATTTGTAATTGACCATTTTATATATTCATAAGCTACATAAGGTATATCTTTATTTATATCTATTCTAGTTTCTATAAATTTAGGTTCTATTATAGGAATACAATTTTCTCTTATAGGAAAATTTACCTCCTTATTATTATAAAAAATTTTTTCTATAGAATATGCTATTATCTTTCCAAATTCTTTACATAACTCAAGAGTAATTTTAACTATATCTTCTCTATCATTAATAGAAAAACTTTTTATATCATCATAAATCACTAAATCAAATTTTTCTTCAATTTCCCTTGCATTATTGTGCGATGAAATTATAAGTAACATATTCTCATATTCAATTTCTTTTTCATAATAAACATACTTTTTAAAAGTTGTATACTTTTTTATCATATTAATTATTGTTATATTATTCTTAGATTCATTGGTTATATATAAAACTCTTTTATTTTTTCTAATAAATCTTATTATTATTTCTAAAAAAACATCACAAAAATTATATGGAGGCGATATGATATTTAAAAATTTTTCCTTAGATAAACTCCATGAAATTATTTCATCACTTATTCTATTTCTGATACTTATAATTTTTTTATCTACAGTATACATATATACCCTCCATTTTACGACTTATATACTTTCTTGAACTTCTCCCTCTAATATATTTAATATCCTCCACTTTAGTGCAGAATATCTATCAAAACTTCTATTATTATTTATCATAAAATTTACCGCCTTATAAAGTCCAACTAAAACTACCATCTGTTTAGCTCTTGTAATACCTGTATAAAATAAATTTTTATTCATAAGTAATTGTGGTCCCATAAACATAGGCATAATTACCACAGGAAATTCACTTCCTTGACTTTTATGTACTGTCATAGCATATGCAAGTTCTAGTTCATCTAAGTACATATTTTCATATACTACTTGCTTATCTTCATCAAAAACCACAGTTATCTTATCTTCACTAACTCCTATTACATATCCTACATCTCCATTAAATACTCCGACCCCTTCTTCATTGCTATCGCTACTAATGGAATTCCATTTTAAATTATAATTATTTTTAGTCTGCATTACTTTATCGCCAACTCTAAAAATAATATCTCTAAACTCTAATTCACTTTTTTGCTTAGATTTAGGATTTAAAATTTCTTGTAGTCTGCTATTTAAATTTTCTATTCCTAAAGTTCCCTTTCTCATCGGCGAAAGTATCTGTATGTCTTTTATTTTATTCCAATTATTATTAAACTTAGGAAGTCTAGTATCTATAAGTCCTACCAAAGTATCTAAAATTTTATCTTGATTTTGTGAATTTAGAAAATAAAAATCTTTTCCCTTCTTATTTAATATAGGCATTTCTCCATTATTAATTTTATGTGCATTAACCACAATCATACTTTCTTCTGCTTGCCTAAAAATGTCCCTTAATCTCGCTACTTTTACACACTTACTTTCTATTAAATCTCTTAATACATTACCAGGACCCACTGATGGAAGCTGATCTGCATCTCCAACAATAATCAATCTTGTTCCCATCGGAATTGCCTTTAAAAGATTATTCATAAGCAAAATATCTATCATAGAAGCTTCATCAATTATAAGAACATCACACTGTAGTGGTGATTCTTCTGTTCTTAAAAACTCCATATCATCATCATTATTAAATCCAAGTTCCAATAATCTATGTATAGTTTTAGATTCTCTTCCTGTAGCCTCACTCATCCTCTTTGCTGCTCTACCTGTCGGAGCCGCCATAAACACTGTCATAGATGCATTTTCAAATATCTCTGTTATACATTTTATTATTGTTGTTTTTCCTGTTCCAGGACCACCAGTTATTATTTCAATACCATTTTCAAAGGCACCCTTTATGGCTTCTATTTGAGTTTTAGCAAATTTTATATTATTAATTCCTTCAAATTCCTCTATTTCTAAATCTACATCTATATTTATATCATCATAACTATTTGTACTTAACGTTAATATTTTGCTTGTAACTGATAACTCACAATAATAGTATGGCATTGTAAAAACACACTCTTCTTTATTTATGTTTTCTACCTTTAGTTTTCCATTAAGTACAGACTCTTGTATATTATTTATTATTTCATTTTCTTGAACCCCAAGTATATCTTTAGATTCTTTTAATAATTTTTCTAAGGGCATATATGTATTTCCCATACCACAAAATTGATTTACTATATATCCAACTCCACATTGTATTCTAAATGGTGAATTACCCTCTATACCCAAATTTCTCGCTATTTTATCGGCAGTTTTAAAACCTATTCCAGATATATTTTCTGTCAAAGTATAAGGGTTTTCTTTAACTACATTTATAGAATCTTTACCATATTTTTTGTGAATTTTAACACATTGTTTGGCTGTTACTCCATAAGTTTGTAAAAAAACCATTATGTTTCTTACTTCTCTTTGCTTTGAATATGATTTTGCTATAGTCTCTATTTTTTTTGAACCTATACCATCAATTTCTTTTAATCTTTCAATATTCTCATCTAATATTTCTAAAGTTTCTTCTTTAAAATGTTCTACAATTTTTTTTGCAGTTATAGGTCCTATTCCTGATATTATTCCTGAAGATAGGTATTTTTCTATTCCTTCCAGAGAATTTGGTACTATCTCTTCACATGCAGTAACTTTAAATTGTTGTCCAAAATGAGGATGATTAACCCACTCCCCTTGCAACTTTAAATTTTGACCTTCTATTATATACGGTATGCATCCTGTTATTGTTATTTTCTTTTTTTTCTCTTTTAAATACGCAACTACATATCCATTACTTTCATTTTTAAATACTATACCTTCTACCGTTCCATTTAACTCAGACATAGTGAACCCACTCCTAATTTTTCATTCCTTTAATTTAATTATAAGATATAGATATATTCTTCTCAACTAATAGACTATATTTATATTTTACATAATTATTTATTTATAAACATATAAAAAAATAAAAGACCAATGCCTTATCAGCATTAATCTTTTTAACTTCTTAATATTAAAGAGTTTTTCTTATTTCTTCTACTTTATCTAATTGTTCCCATGGAAGTTCTACATCTGTTCTTCCAAAATGTCCATACGCAGCTGTTTGTCTGTATATCGGTCTTTTTAATTGTAAATCTTTTATAATTGCTCCTGGTCTTAGGTCAAAAACCTTATTAACAACATCTACTATTTTATCTTCTTCAAATTTGCCTGTACCAAAAGTATTTACTAAAAGTGATACTGGACGTGCAACTCCTATAGCATAAGCTAAACCTATTTCTATTTTATCTGCTACTCCCGCTGCAACTAAGTTTTTAGCTACCCATCTTGCAGCATATGCTGCTGATCTGTCAACTTTTGTTGGGTCTTTTCCTGAGAAAGCACCTCCGCCATGTCTTCCAGATCCACCATATGTATCAACTATGATTTTTCTTCCTGTAAGTCCTGTATCTCCATGAGGTCCACCTATTACAAATCTTCCTGTAGGATTTATATAGTATTTTGTTTCATCATCTAACCATTCATTAGGAACTACAGCCTTTATTACATATTCCATAATATCTTTTTGTATTTGCTCTTGAGTAACTTCTGGGTCATGTTGAGTAGATACAACTACAGCATCTATTCTAACTGGTTTATTATCATCATATTCAACTGTAACCTGAGTTTTTCCATCTGGTCTTAAGTATGCTAATGTACCATTTTTCCTAACTTCAGTTAATTTTCTTGAAAGCTTATGCGCCATATTTATTGGAAGTGGCATATATTCCTTTGTTTCATTTGTAGCAAACCCAAACATTATACCTTGGTCTCCAGCACCTACAGCTTCTACATCATCTTTTTGTCCTTGTCTTGATTCTAGTGCTTCATCTACACCCATAGCAATATCTTGAGATTGCTCATCAATAGATGTTAATACTGAACAAGTTTGAGCATCAAATCCATATTTTGCTCTTGTATATCCAATATCTGAAACAACTTCCCTTACAACTTTAGGAATATCAACATAACAATTAGTTGATATTTCTCCCATAACCATTACCATACCTGTAGTAACAGCAGTTTCGCAAGCAACTCTTCCACTTGGATCATTTTTTAATATAGCATCTAATATAGCATCAGAAATTTGGTCACACATTTTATCTGGATGTCCTTCTGTAACAGACTCCGAAGTAAATAATCTTCTCATTTTATTTCTCCCTTCAAAAAATAAATCCCCTTCTTAATTAATCTAAGAAGAGGTTGTTTTTATAAATCAAATTTCTTATCTTGCAGCTACGCTACAGGAATTAGCACCTTAGTATCTTATATAATACTGGTTGCTGGGTTTCACAGGGCCATTCCCTCCACCTCTCTTGATAAGATGTTTCTTATCTCATATTTAATTTTTCAGATTAATATTATCATATAGAACGCTCTTATGTCAATGCAATAAGTTATTTCATATTTACTGTATATAGCCAATGTTTTTATAATATAAAAATAAGAGACATTATCTAACGTCTCTTATGTGGTGGAGGAAGATGGATTCGAACCATCGAAGCGAAACGCAACAGATTTACAGTCTGCCCCCTTTGGCCACTCGGGAATTCCTCCATAATTTAATTTTAAATACATAACCAATTATATTTTATAAATGGTGGGCACAACAGGGCTCGAACCTGTGACCCCCTGCTTGTAAGGCAGATGCTCTCCCAGCTGAGCTATGCGCCCATTTATAATGGTGGAGGAAGATGGATTCGAACCATCGAAGCGAAACGCAACAGATTTACAGTCTGCCCCCTTTGGCCACTCGGGAATTCCTCCTAATTGGTGCTGGCACCAGGACTTGAACCCGGAACCTACTGATTACAAGTCAGTTGCTCTACCAGTTGAGCCATGCCAGCTTATTATATTTGTTTTTTCTCTGTGACACTTTCCCGTGTCAACGAATATTAGTATACATTGATATCTATTTTATTTCAACCACTATTATTGGTTGTTTATCAAGATTAAATTAATATTATCGTATTTTTCGCTATTTTTCTTCATTTTACTAATACACATATTTTTATTTTTTTGTATTTTTAACCTCTTTATTTGTAGAGTTTACTATATTATAATAAAACTCATAAATAAATTGATTTAACTGGAGGGCATATATGCAAAAATTATTAAGCAGACTACGTAGAGCTGTAGTTGATTTTGATCTAATTCAAGCTGGAGATAAAATAGCCGTAGGATTATCTGGCGGAAAAGATAGCATAACTTTATTATACTTACTTAATGCATACAAAAGATTCTCTCCTGAACCATTTGAACTAATCGCTATAACTTTAGACCCAGGTACAGGTGCAGATTTTAGTGAAATGATTCGTATATGTAAAGAACTAAATGTTCCTTATTATTTATTTAAAACACGAATAAAAGAAATAGTATTTGATATAAGAAAAGAATCTAATCCTTGTTCTCTATGTGCAAACTTAAGAAGAGGCTCTTTGAATGACCATGCTAAAAAATTAGGATGTAATAAAATAGCCCTAGGACATCATAAAAATGATGCTATAGAAACATTATTGATGTCTATGTTCTATGAGGGACGCATAAATACTTTCTTACCAGATACTTATCTAAGTCGAGCAAACCTCCATATTATAAGACCTATGGTTTATATCGATGAACAAAATATAAAAGCTTTTATAAAAAATTCTAATATTCCAATAGTAGAAAATCCTTGTCCTGCTAATGGATTTACTAAAAGAGAATATATGAAAAATCTTACTTACTCTCTTGAAAATGATATTCCTGGATTAAAAAATAACTTACTTAATTCACTTTCTAATATAGAACAATTAAATATATGGCATAAAAAAAATAAATAACATTGAGGTTGAATTATAAATTCAACCTTTTATTTTTTCATATTATATGCAAAATTGTCATATAAATTATCAAGGAGGTGTGGCTTTTGAATAAAGTTAGGGTTCACTATGATGATAATTTATCTTACTACGACATAGCATATTTTCTAAAAGATTACATTAATGAAGATACAATTATTGTATGTATTGGTACGGATAGATGTATAGGTGATTGCTTAGGTCCTCTAGTTGGAACACTATTAGATTTCAAAAACTTTCCCTTAAAAGTATATGGAACTATATCCAATCCAATCCATGCTTTGAATATAGATAAAAAACTAAAAGAAATTAAAAAACTGCATCCTAAGTCTAATATAATAGGTATAGATGCATGTTTAGGTGATGAAAAAAACATAGGGGAAATTCAATCTAGAAATTCTCCTATACATCCTGGTAAAGGAGTTGGAAAATCACTTCCTCAAGTAGGTGAGACTTCTATAATAGGCATTGTAGATTCTAGCGATAAAAATGAACTATTTACAAATAGAAATATACGTCTCGATTTAATTGTTAATATGTCAAAAGTTATTGTGCATTCACTAATTCATTCATATTATCTGTATAAAGTTGAAAATAAAAACAATTCCTCAACTTAATATAAAACGCTCTATAATTATTATAGAGCGTTTTATATTAAGTATAGACTAATCTATTAAATTTATATCTCTTCCCTTATAAGATGCATCAATTTTATCTAAAAATTTTAACACATCTCCAGTACCTAGTGCTACTGATGAAACAGATTCTTTAGCTACATATACAGGAACTTTAGTTACTTGTTCTATTAGTTTATCTAATCCATGTAATAATGCTCCTCCTCCAGTCATAACAATTCCCTTATCAGCAATATCTGCTGCAAGTTCTGGTGGAGTTTTTTCAAGTACAGAATGAGTACATTCTGCAATTGCATTAACTGACTCACTTAGTGCCTCTCTCATTTCTTCTGAAGTTATAGTTAAGTTTTTAGGAAGTCCCGTTATTAAATCTCTTCCCTTTATTTCCATAGATGCATTGTCTTCTCTAACAAAAGCAGTTCCTATGTTTATTTTCAATTCTTCTGCCGTTCTTTCTCCAATCATTAACTTATGTTCTTTTCTTATGTATTTTATTATAGCCTCATCAAAATTATCTCCTGCGATTTTTATTGAGTTTCTAACTACCATACCGCCTAAAGATATTACTGCTATATCTGTAGTTCCACCACCGATATCAATAACCATGTTACCACTTGCTTTAGTTATGTCCAGTCCTGATCCAATGGCAGCTGCTAATGGCTCTTCTATTAAAAATACTTTTTTTGCCCCAGCATTAATTGCTGCATCTTTAACAGCTCTTTTTTCTACTTCAGTGGCTTCACATGGAACACAAATTACAACTCTCGGAGCTCCCACTTTTTTCTTTCCACATGATTTTCTAATAAAATGTTTTAACATTTTTTCAGTTATATCATAATCAGATATAACCCCATCCTTCAAAGGACGAATGGCCACTATGTTTCCTGGTGTTCTACCTATCATTTGTCTAGCTTCTTCTCCTACAGCTAAAACTTTATTAAGGTTTCTATCAATGGCAACAACTGATGGTTCTTTTAATACTATTCCTTTTCCTTTAATGTATACTAGAACTGTAGCTGTCCCTAAATCTATTCCCATATCTGTACTCATTCTGAAAAACATTCCAATTTCACTCCTGCTCTTTGGTATATTCTACTCTATAACCTTGTCTATACTTATTATATACGTTTAAGTGCATTTATTCCATAGTATTACATAAAATTCCTTGTATTTAATACAAAAACAGGAGTTTTTTTAACCTTCTAATGTTTTATATTTCATTCTAGTAGCTTTTCCACCTCTAATATGTCTTTCTGATTTATTTAAGTCTAATACATCTTTAGCTTCTTTAGCTACTTGAGGATTTATTTTCGGTAACCTTTCAGTCATATCCTTGTGTATCGTGCTTTTACTGACGCCAAAAACTTTAGCAGTTTTTCTGATTGTAGCTTTAGATTCTATTATATACTTTGCAACCTCGAGTACTCTTTCTTCAATGTAATCTTTCAAAGTAATTGCTACCTCCTTAACCTTATATATTTATAAATATGCATTTATTTCTCTTTAAATTACTATGTCTACTTATTATTTAGCCATTCTCCGAATCATCTCGGAAAATGGCTTTTAATGGTAGGCTAATATTTTATATATTTTTCTGGATTTTCACTTGAAAATTGAGGATCTCCACCTGATTTTTTAAGGATTTCAAAATGCAAGAAATCATTTCCAACTTCTTGTGACATTCCTCTTAAAGAACTTTTTCCTATAGCTCCTATTTGTTGACCTTGAGTTACTTTATCTCCCTTTTTAACTTTTAACTTTTTGTCTAAATTTCCATAAACACTTGTTTTTCCACTTTCAGGATGATAAATGAATACTGTTATTCCAAATGAACCCTTATCATCTATTTTTTTAACCTCTCCATTTGCAACAGCATTTACATTTGTACCTACCTTAGATTTAATATTTATTCCAAAGTTTGGTCTATATGACTTTGAAATTTCCCACCATATTGGTGTTTCTGAATACTTCATAACAACTTTTCCTTCAACAGGTCTTATAAATTTAGCGTCCGAAACCTTTGAAACTGATACTTCACTTTTATTAATATTTTTCTTTTTCTTTGAGTTATTTTTTACCTCAACCGCATTGTTTATTTTTTTATTTCTTTGTGATAAAGAACCTTCTTCTGTTTTTTTAGTATTAATCTTTTGATTTTCTCTAGCCTCTTTACTTGTTACAGCTTCATTCATTGCAACCTTTTTGGCATTCTTAGTATTGCTTGTTGTTATTGCTGCTACTACAGCTATAACACTTAAGCAAACAAATAAAGCTATATAAAAGCCTTGTTTCTTTAAAAATTTAGTAAAACTTTTTTTATTATCCTTGTTTTCCATAAAAACACCTCCTTTTTGTAGTTTGTCCGTTGACCAATAAAAAATACATGTATTTATGAAAAATTTTTCCTTATAATTAGACATTTTTCGATTTTCATAATAAAAAGAAAAACGCCTATTAAAGACGTTTTTTAATATTAATTATTTCAAAATCTATTCACGAGTTTTAAGTTTTATAATATCTGTTCCATTATAATAGTGTTTTAATATTTTTTTATAATCACACCCATCTTCTGCCATGGATTTACTACCCCACTGACTCATTCCAACACCATGTCCATATCCTCTACACGTAATCTCCACTTGTTTTTTATAAAAATCCATATCAAAATTAGCTGAATTTAGCTTTAATATAGTTCTGAACTTAATTCCGTTTATGCATTTATCTCCAACCTTCATTTTTAATACAGTACCAGCTTTACTTCTTTCAAGTATACGAATCTGTTTTTTTATTGATTTTGATTTTATATTACACTGTGAATTCCATTGATTTAATATATAAGCAAGTTGATCATAAGAAACTTTTATCTTTGAAATATATTTAGATGCTCCCTCTTCTCCAGGACTTTTCACACTTTTTAAATAAGGAATTTCTTTATTAAATACATTTATAGCATCTTCTGTTTTTCCTCCACTTGTAGAAAAATAATACGGACTCATAACTAGTTCTCCATCGTATGAAAGAACTTCCCCCTCAGTTTCATCTACAGCTTGTGTAATCTTATCCCAAAACTTTTTTCTTTTACTTTTAGGCCATAACCTCATTCTCTCGTCTTTATTCATATATACTTGAAAATCTGTAGTATCATTCACATTGCCTCCATGTGCTCTAGGTGATTTTCCAGCTCCAAAAATTTCTTTATGTGCAAGGGCATATGTTCTTGCAGCTACAGCTTGAGACTTTAAAGCTTCTAGTGGAAACTCCACAGGCATCTCAGCTGAAACCACTCCCTTAACATAGTCTTCAAGCTCTATTTTATATATTGATTTTTTCTTAGTTATGTATACATCCATTGCTAAATCTTCTTTATCATATTGATCTTTTATCTCATTTTCATGATTACATATAGACTCTTTTTTTAAATTAAAACTATTACTTTTATCTCTGTCACCTATGGTTATAATCGAAAGACTTGTAATAAATGCTATAATCAATACTATACTTATTATAAATTTTTTCATTCAGTTTCTCCTTTTATATATTTTAGAAAGATTAATATATTTTTATTAATTCTCTTAATAAAATATTACTTTTTTCATAAAACTAAACCTATTTTGTAAATTATAAAATAAAAATCCTAAGATTATTATTTTATAACCTTAGGATTTTTTATATTTGACTTTTTTCATTATGCTTAGAACATATATATACATCTATTCATCTATTCTTTTTATATCTGCTCCTAGATTTAAAAATTTTTGTTCTATATCAACATATCCTCTATCTATATGATATATATCTCTTATTTTGGTATAGCCTTCCGCAGCAAGTCCTCCAAGTATCATAGCTGCACCAGCTCTTAAATCAGTAGCTCGAACCTCACATCCTGTAAGCTTCTTCACCCCCTCTATAACTGCACATCTTCCATCTATTTTTATGTTTCCACCCATTCTTTTAAGTTCTCCTACATGCATAAATCTATTTTCAAAAATAGTTTCAGTTATAACACTTGTACCATTTATAGTGCACAATAAGCTCATCATCTGAGCTTGCATATCTGTCGGGAATCCTGGATACGGCATTGTTTTTATATCTACCGATTTTAAATTTCTATCACCATTTACATATATACTATCTTCATGTTTTTCTATAATTATCCCGATCTCATTTAACTTTGAAATTATAGGATCTAAATGTTTTGTATTTATCTGATTTATTTTTATATTACTTCTTGTAATAGCCGCAGCAGCCATAAATGTACCTGCTTCTATTCTGTCTGGTATTGGAGTATATATACTTCCTTTGAGTTCCTTAACTCCATGTATTCTTATCATGTCTGTTCCAGCTCCAACAATTTTAGCACCCATAGAGTTTAAAAATTTAGCTAAATCTTGTATTTCGGGTTCTCCTGCTGGATTTCCTATTATAGTTTCCCCCTTCGCAAGTACTGAGGCCATCATTATATTTTCTGTAGCACCTACCGATGGAAAATCTAAATATATTTTGTTTCCAATTAATTTGTCTGCATAAGCTTCTACATATCCATGTCCAAAATTCACTGTTGCACCTAAAGCTGCAAATCCCTTTAAATGAAGGTCTATAGGTCTCGTCCCTATATTGCATCCACCTGGAAGAGATAATCTGAATTTGCCAAACCTTGCAATCATAGGTCCCATTATAAGAAATGATGCCCTCATCTTTCTTACAAGTTCACTATCTGGTTCTTTATCTATTAATCTTGAAGTATCTATTTTAATTATGTTCTCTTCCGAATTTATTTGTATACCAGCATTTATATCCCTTAATACATCACTAATAACAAAAACATCTTTTAGCATAGGTGCATTTTTTATTACACATTTATCTCCACATAATATACTAGCTGCTATTATAGGAAGAATAGCGTTTTTTGCTGAACTTATACTCACTTCACCTTTGAGCTTTTTACCACCTTTTATTAATATCTTTTCCATTGATATCCTCTCCATTTCATTGTTGCTTGGCTAGTAAGTTGTAATTATTTCAGGAGTTGCTATAGTTATATATGCTCCCGAGGAGTAATTACTTAATGCATAATTAAAATCCATTAATTTACCATTATTACTCTTTGGTTTATACTGAGTCGTATATGCACAAGTACTAAATCCATCATTAATTTCTACTGAATCAATATTTATAGCACCTGTATTTTTTAATAAATATATCAAATTATTATTTAATTTTACTAAATCATTACCAGGTAACTTAGCTTTTAAATATTGATAATATATACCTTCATCTTTAGATAAACCTTCTTTTAACTCTTTAACTTGACTCTGTAATTGACTTAATTTATTCGTATTATCTGTTTTTATTATATTTATGCTGATATAGGATTTTTCTTTTACATTTTGTATTAGTATATAACCTTTTACATTAGGATTTTTAATTTCCATATGGTAATTTCCTTTATTTTCATAAGTACTTAATTTTATATATCCTATAATCGGAATCTTATCTTTAAAATAACTAACTAATTCTTGTCCATTTATTGAAGTTTCAAACTTAGTATTAACTCCGTATTCTATCACTTTACTTCCTGTCGTATTTATAAATTTCTCAAAGTAATCTATATTTTTATATGCATATGATATTTTATAATTTAAAAATATAGAAACCACAGTGATAAAAAACACTACACCCTTTTTTATATTTTTCATATATATCCCTCCCTATTTTCTTTTTAAATTATGGACATACAGTTAGAAATATATACTCCAAATATATTATTAATATATAATTTTACATATAAAAATGTGCTAAAATAAAATAACACGAACAACAAATTGTTATTCGTGTTATTTTTATAATAATATTTTATATTGTTTCAATTCTTCTAATAGCCCTTTTTAAAGATAGCTCAGCTCTCTTTGTATCTATCCCATCGTTTTGACTTAATCTTTTTTCAGCTCTTTTTTTAGATTCTTCAGCTCTTTTTTTATCTATATCTTCTGGCCATTCTGCTGCATCACAAAGCATTATTACCTCTTCATTATTAACTTTTAGTATTCCAGAAGATGAAAAAAATCTTTTTTCTTCATTTTCACTTGTAATAATTTTTGAGGTAGTTGGATTCAAGATAGATATAAATGATGAATGCATAGGAAGAACTTCTCTTCTTCCCTCTGTTGTTTCCAAATTAATTTTTTCAGCTTCTCCATCAAAAAATATCTTTTCAGGAGTAACTACTCTTAATTTAAATGTTTTTGCCATACTCTATCTCTCCCACTATTATGACATAGCTTTTGCTTTTTCTATAGCTTCTTCAACAGTTCCAACAAATAGGAAAGCAGATTCTGGGATATCATCATGTTTTCCTTCTATTATTTCTCTAAAGCCTCTAACAGTCTCTTTTACAGGAACAAATTTTCCTTTCATACCTGTAAATTGTTCTGCTACAGTAAATGGTTGAGATAAAAATCTTTGTACTTTTCTAGCTCTTGATACTACTAATTTATCTTCCTCCGAAAGTTCATCAACACCAAGAATAGCTATAATATCTTGTAATTCTTTATATCTCTCTAATATATGTTTAACCTTTATAGCTATATCATAATGTTCTTGACCAATAACCCTAGAATCTAATATTCTTGAAGTAGATTCTAGTGGATCAACTGCTGGATATATACCAAGCTCAGCTATGCTTCTTGATAAAACTGTTGTAGCATCAAGATGGGCAAATGTAGTTGCTGGTGCTGGGTCTGTTAAGTCATCTGCTGGTACATAAACTGCTTGAACAGATGTTATAGATCCTTGTTTTGTAGAAGTTATTCTTTCTTGAAGAGCTCCCATTTCAGTTGCAAGTGTTGGTTGGTATCCAACAGCACTTGGTATTCTTCCAAGTAGCGCTGAAACTTCTGAACCAGCCTGAGTAAATCTAAATATATTATCTATAAATAAAAGTACGTCCTGCCCTTGATCTCTAAAATATTCTGCCATAGTAAGACCTGTAAGAGCTACTCTCATTCTGGCTCCTGGTGGCTCATTCATTTGCCCAAATACTAAGGCTGTTTTATTTATAACGCCTGATTCCTTCATTTCATAATAAAGGTCATTACCTTCTCTTGTTCTTTCTCCAACTCCGGTAAAAACAGATAATCCGCCATGTTCCTTAGCTATATTATTTATTAATTCTTGTATTAATACTGTTTTACCTACTCCAGCTCCACCAAATAAACCTATTTTACCACCTTTTTGATACGGTGCTATAAGATCTATAACTTTTATACCTGTTTCAAACATTTCAGGTTCAACCGATTGTTCTTCAAAAGTTGGTGCTGGTCTATGAATAGGGTAATATTGTTCAGCTTTAAAATTACCATCTTGATCTATTGTCTTACCTAATACGTTAAATAATCTTCCTAATATCTCAGTTCCTACAGGTACTGATATTGGCTTTTCAGTATTAACAGCCTTCATGCCTCTCTTTAAACCTTCTGTAGATTCCATAGCTATAGTTCTTACTACATCGTCTCCTATGTGTTGTTCTACTTCAGTTATAAGTACCTTGTCACCCATATCAATTTCTATAGCATTATAAATATTAGGAAGGCAGTCAGAGTCAAATTTTATATCTATAACGGGTCCTATTACCTGTACAACTTTACCTATGTTATCTGACATGATATACCTCCCTTACTTTTGAGCTTGTGCTCCACCTACTATTTCTGATATTTCTTGAGTTATACTACTTTGTCTTATTCTATTATATTTTAGGTTAAGCTTATCTAATAAATCATTTGCATTCTGAGTAGCTCCATCCATAGCCGCCATTCTTGATGATTCTTCACAAGTCTTAGAATTCAATAATAAATTAAGTAAAGTTTGCTTTAAATATAACTCTGAAATACCTTCTAAAACCACACTTTTATCTGGCTCAAATTCCATAAAAGTATTTATATCCTTTTCATTACTTTCTGAAGTTATTGGTAATAGTTTTTTTACCTTAGATTCCTGTTTAACAGAAGAAACAAAATGAGTATACACTACATTTATCTCTCCCACTTCACCATTTAGATAAAGCATAAGAGCTTTATCTAAAATAGCCTTAACTTCTTTTAAAGTAGGAATTTCAGGTACATCCACATATTCAGCAATAGATTCTATTTTATATTTTTTAAGATAAGTTCTTCCTTTTTTTCCGACAGTAATAAGAAGACTATTTTCTCTATCACCTGATATTTCTTGTAAAGTCCTTGAAATTACATTACCATTAAATCCTCCACAAAGACCTGAATCCGAAGTAATTATTATATATAATTTCTTATTATTTCCGTTATTATTGAAATATATTCCTTTTTCCAAATTAGAATCTGATAATATTCCATCCATAATATCACTAACAGAACTATAATAAGTATTATTTAATTCTAATTTTTGTCTAGCTTTTCTTAGTTTAGAGGTGGCAACAAGTCCTATAGCTTTTGTTATCTTTTTAGTGTTATTTATGGATTTAATTCTTCTTTTTATAGCAATTAACCCTGCGCCTGCCATATTTCACCTCCTAAGGTTAAAATATAACCTTATCCTATGCTAAAAATATTTTTTTAAATTCTTGGATAGCTGTATTAAGTTCTGTCTTAATATCCTCTGTTAATTCCTTTTTATCTAATATTTTTGGTCCTAATTCTCTAAAGTGAGTATCTACATATTCTAAAAATTCTTTTTCAAATGTTCTAATATCACTTACCTTAATATCGGATAAATAATTATTAACAGATGCATATAGAATTATTATTTGTTTTTCCACTGGCATAGGATTATATTGATCTTGATTTAATATTTCTACTAATCTTTTACCTTTTTCAAGTCTTTCTTTAGAAGAATTATCAAGGTCTGATCCAAATTGAGCAAAGGCAGCAAGTTCTCTATATTGTGCAAGCTCTAATCTTAAAGTTCCTGAAACTTGTTTCATAGCCTTAATTTGAGCATTACCACCAACACGTGATACTGATATACCTGCATTAACTGCTGGTTTTTGACCTGCATAGAATAATTCTGATTCTAAGAATATTTGGCCATCTGTAATTGATATTACGTTTGTTGGTATATATGCTGTAACGTCTCCTGCAAGTGTTTCTATTATTGGCAATGCAGTAATAGAACCTCCACCTAACTTATCTGAAAGTCTAGCAGCTCTTTCTAGTAGTCTAGAATGGATATAGAATACATCTCCAGGATACGCTTCTCTTCCTGGTGGTCTACGAAGTAGTAATGACATTGTTCTATAAGCAACTGCGTGCTTAGACAAATCATCATAAATTATAAGCACATCTTCTCCTTTATGCATGAAGTATTCTCCCATACTACATCCTGAATAAGGTGATAAAAATTGAAGTGGCGCTGAATCAGAAGCTGTAGATGAAACTACTATTGTGTAATCCATAGCTCCCATTTCTGTTAATGTATTTACTATATGCGCTACAGTAGATTGCTTCTGTCCTATAGCTACATATATACATTTAACATTTTTGCCCTTTTGGTTTATTATAGTATCGATTGCAATAGCAGTCTTTCCTATCTGTCTATCTCCAATTATAAGTTCTCTTTGTCCTTTACCAATTGGAACCATTGAATCTATAGCCTTTATACCTGTTTGAAGAGGTTCTTTAACTGATTGTCTATCAATAACTCCTGGAGCTTCAAGTTCAATTGCTCTAGTTTGTGAACATTTAATAGGTCCTTTTCCATCAAGTGGCTGTCCTAATGCATTTACAACTCTACCTACTAAAGCTTCTCCTACTGGAACCTCAACAACCCTGCCTGTTCTTTTTACAACATCTCCTTCTTTAATTCCTTTTTCTGGTCCTAGAAGAACACAACCAACGTTGTCTTGTTCTAAGTTTAATGCCATACCATATACATTATTAGGGAATTCTAGAAGTTCTCCTTCCATACAATCTTCAATTCCGTAAACTCTTGCAATACCATCACCAATTTGTATTATGGTACCTGAATCTACAGTCTGAATCTTGTGTTCATAACTTTCTATTTGCTTTCTTATTATTGAAGTAATTTCTTCAGGTTTAACGTTCATAGTTCCACCTCTTTTCTACGTTAATTCTTAGATACTCTTTTTCTAATTTCTTGAAACTTTCCTTTTATAGTACCATCAATAACATCATCGCCTATTCTCACATATAATCCACCAATAAGACTTTTATCCAATTGTTCTTTTAGCATTATATTCTTTTGATACTTCTTAGACAATTTTTCTATTAAAACATTTTTTTGTTCTTTACTTAAAGGAACAACACTCTTAATATGAGCTACTATGATATTTTGTTTTTCTAAATGTATTTTTTCCATTTCTTTAACTTTTTCTTTTAAATACATTATTCTTTCTTTTTCTATAAGTATTAATAAAAAAGCTAATAAATTATCATCAATTTTTCCTTTAAATATTTCTTTAAATATTTTTTTCTTTTTAGATGTTGTTACCTCTGGATGCTGTACTATCTTTAAAAGTTCTTCATTATTGTTAATTAAATCAACAATCTCTTTTAATTCTTGTATATATTCTTCAACTTTTGCATTTTCCTCAGCAACTTCATATAAAGCAAGGGCATATCTTCTATCTAAATATTCATACATAGTTAATTTCCTACCTTAGAAATAAAATTATCGATAAGTTCTCTATGCACTTTTTCATCTATAGATTGTTCTAAAGCTTTTTTAGATAGTTCTAAAGCTAATTCTATAGTTTTATTTTTAACTTCATCCTCTGCTTTTTCTCTTTCTCTTTGTATTTCCTTTTTAGCTCTTTGTATAATAAGCTCTGCTTCTTTATGGGCATCGGAAATAATTTCTTGAGAAACATTTTCAGCCTTCGCTTTATAATTTTCGACTATAGTTTTTCCTTCTTTTTTAGCTGCCTTATATTCCTTTTGATTTGCGATTCTAAGTTCTTCAGCCTTCTCTTTATCAGTTTTAGCTTGATTTATATCATTTTCAATTTCACTATTTCTTCGGTCAATAACTAGATTAACTGGTTTAAATAAGAAGTATGAAAGTATTCCTAAAAGCACTAAGAAGTTTATTATTGTCCAAACAAATGTGGATATCGTAAATTCCATTTATAACTAAAGCCTCCCTTCAGGCTCACCTGTTACTAAGCTAATTTTTAACCTATATTTCCTATTTTTAATACTAATAAGATAGCTATTAAGAAACCATAAATTGCTGTTGCTTCTGATAACGCACTACCTATAATCATAGTACTTAATATTTTCCCGCTAGCTTCTGGTTGTCTTGAAACACCCTCTACAGCTTTAGCTGTAGCGTTACCTGTTCCAATACCTCCACCTATACATGCAATTGATGCTAATCCAGCTCCTATTGCGCACATTCCTGCTACAAACGCTTGTGAACTTATCATAAATTCATTCCTCCTAAAATAAAATTTTTAAATTTACGTTTTGGTTTTAGTGTTCTGCTATTATTTTTATATTTATCATTGTAAGCATAGTAAATATAATCATCTGTAACCCACCATCGAAAACATCAAAGTAAAAATGTAGTGGAATAGGTAATCCCAGCTGAGCAATTCCAAATGGTAGATGAGAAAGTCCCTTATAAACTAAGTCCATTATAACTACAGCTGCTGTTATATTTCCAAACAATCTAAGACTCAATGATACAGGGAGCATTATTCTTTCCATTATATTTATTGGGAATAATACCCATATTGGATTTGCATATCCTTTAAAATAACCAATTAAGCCTTGTTTTTTAATTGCATAAGCTTGTATTACTACAAAACTTATAGCTGCGACTCCACAAGTTACACTAAAATCTTTTGTTGGGGGCTCTATTCCCACTAATCCAGCTAAATTCATCAATAGCAAAAATATAACTAATGTGCCTACATATGGTGCAAATACTATAGCACCTTCTCCCATAATATTTTTTACTACATTTTTAATACCTTCAACAAACATTTCTACTACTGTTTGCCTTTTACCAGGTATCTTCTTTAACTTTCTAGTTACCATTATGCAGACTAACAAAGTTATTAGTATTATGACCCATTGAATAACTACTACATTTGAAATAGCAATCTTGTACTTTGACAGATTCAAGTAAAAAACTTTACCTTCCTCCATTTATTACATCACCCCCTCTAATTATTATTTCTTTAAAATTAAAGCATAAAGAATTAAGGAGAAAAAACGAAATGTGTAACCTAATATATAAGCTATTATGTTAAATTTATTGTATGTAAATATTATAATTCCTATAATAGTTATTAGAAATATTCTTAAATAATAACTTAAAATAATTATAAGATTACTATTATCTAACTTTTTTTCAAAAGCATACGTTGTTATCAAAGAATTAGAATAAAAACTAATTGCCGATACCATAAAGCCTAAAATACAAATTCCAACATATTTTTTGTTTATACTATATGATAAAATAGATAATGCAACCAAAACAACAATATCTAAATACCTTATCTTTTTAATCATATTATAAACTTCATGGTGTTTGTTCATTTTTCCTCCTAAACAAGTAATATAATAAGCCTTATTATATAACTCTTGATGTTACATTCAAACTTGAAAATTTCTAATAATCCTTCATATATTCTAAAATAATTCCATTATATAAATTTAACCATCATTTATTAGCTATTTCTATTCAATTACATATTTTTCAACTGTTTTCAATATTCAATACTTCATTATTCCTATTGTCAGAATTTTCTTAAATATGTTTTTACCATTTTTTTATCGTTTTTACAATGTATTTGTTTTCATTAATGCTTTAGCTATAAATATTAGATGTATTAATTAAATACATCTAATATAGTTTGAATGAACTTATCATTTTTTATTCAAAATTTAAAAAAAATTATTTTATTCTGAACGAAAGTTATTTTTCTAAAATATAAAAAAAAAGGGAACCAAGCTTCCCTTTTTCTTAATATTTTAACTATTTTAAACGTTTTCTTTTACTACCTTTCTACTATAAGAGATGTACCCATTCCCCCACCTATACAAAGTGTAGCAAGACCTTTTTTTGCATTTCTTTTTTCCATTTCATACAATAAACTTACAAGTATTCTTGCACCTGAACATCCAATTGGGTGTCCAAGAGCTATTGCTCCACCATTTACATTTACTATATCCATATTAAATCCTAAATCTCTAGCTACTGCTATACTTTGAGCTGCAAAAGCTTCATTAGCTTCAATTAAATCTAAATCTTCTACTTTTAATCCAGCAGCTTCAAGCGCTCTTTTCGTTGCTCCAAAAGGTCCATATCCCATAATACTTGGATCAACACCTTTTGAACCATATGATACTATTTTAGCTAATGGTTTAATTCCTAATTCTTTTGCCTTATCAGCACTCATTATAACCAATGCAGCTGCTCCATCATTGATGCCTGAAGCATTTCCAGCTGTTACCGTTCCATCCTTTTTAAATGCAGGTCGTAACTTAGCTAAATCTTCCGCTGTAGTTCCGAATCTTGGGAATTCATCTGTATCTACTACTTTTTCACCTTTTTTAGTTTTAACTGCAACAGGAACTATTTCATCTTTAAATCTTCCTGATTTAATTGCTTTTTCAGCTAAGTTTTGAGATCTTAGCCCAAATGCATCTTGTTCTTCTCTAGTAATTCCCCATTGTTCTGCTATATTTTCAGCAGTTATTCCCATATGATACTGATTAAATGCATCCCAAAGACCATCCTTAATCATTGGATCTACTAAATTTCCATCTCCCATTCTTTGTCCCCATCTAGCATTTGGAAGTGTATACGGAGTAGCTGACATATTTTCCATACCACCTGCAACAACAATATCTACATCTCCAGCTTTTATCATCTGAGCTGCTAATGATACTGCTCTTAATCCTGATCCACAAACTTTATTTATTGTAAATCCAGGAACTTCTTTTGGTATTCCTGAATTTATTAACACTTGTCTAGTTGTATTTTGTCCTTGTGCTGTTTGTAATACATGTCCAAGAATTACTTCATCAATTTGTTCTGGTTTAACGTTAGCTCTTTTTAAAGCTTCTTTTACAACGATTTCACCCAACTTAGTAGCTGACACATCTTTTAAAGCTCCACCATAACTTCCTATAGCTGTTCTGACTGCACTTGCAATAACTATTTCTTTCATTTTATCAACTCCCATAATTTTTATTTTTTTCGACAATACATTACTTTTTTATTATACATGTTTATTTATCCTTTTTAAACATTATTTTCTTGATTTATGCATTTTTCCTGAAAAAATTTAAAATTATGGGATATATATATCGTCACTCACTAATAATCACTCTTATTAAAGCAATCCACTATACTATCTACAATTCTTTTAGAAGCCTTACCGTCTCCATACGGATTGATAGCCTTGCTCATTTTATAATATTCTTCTTTATCTTTTAATAACTTATTTGCTTCTTTTATTATGTTACTTTCATCTACTCCAACTAACTTTACAGTACCTGCCTCAACAGCTTCTATTCTTTCCGTTACATCTCTAAGAACTAGTACAGGTTTTCCAAGATGAGGTGCCTCCTCTTGTATTCCACCGGAATCAGTCATAATGAAATAACTTTTTTGCATTAAATTATGTGTTTCTTTAGTATCCAACGGTGCTAATAGATGCATACCTTCTATTCCTTCTAAATATCTATGTACCATATCCTTAACTACAGGATTCAAATGAACTAAATATATTATTTCAACATCATCATTAGATTTTTTTATTTCCAATAATGCTTTACATATATTTTCTATACCATTACCCCAATTTTCTCTTCTATGAGCTGTAACCATTATTATTTTTTTATTATAATCAATTTTATTTAAATACTCATTTTCAAATTTATAATCTACATCAACCGTATAATTCATAGCATCAATTACAGTATTACCTGTTATAAAAATATTATTTTCACTTATTCCTTCTCTTAACAAATTATCTTTATTTGTAGAGGTAGGTGCAAAATGTAAATCAGCTATGCTTCCTGTAAGTTTTCTATTCATTTCTTCTGGAAATGGAAAATACTTATCATAAGTTCTTAAACCAGCTTCTATATGCCCCACCTTTATTTTATTATAAAATGCTGCTAAAGCTGATGCAAAAGTAGTAGTAGTATCACCATGAACTAAAACTATATCTGGTGTTTCTTTCACAAATATATCATTTAAATTATTTAATACTTCAGTTGTTATACTACTTAAAGTTTGCTTTTTCTTCATTATATTTAAATCATAGTCAGGTACTATATTAAAAAGAGTTAAAACTTGATCTAACATTTCTCTATGTTGTGCTGTTACACATACTTTTGATTCTATTGCGCTATTTTTCTCTAACTCCTTAATAAGTGGAGCCATTTTTATTGCTTCTGGTCTAGTTCCAAAAACACTCATCACTTTTAACTTTTTCAATTTTTTCCCTCCACATTTATTAATCTCTTTTCTTAAAAAATCCATATTTCCATGCTGCGAATGTAATAATAATTATAACTATAGTTAATAAAAAATATGATCTTGTTGTACTTATTTGCATAGCTATTATAGAAATCCCCCCCAAAACAGCACTTACTAAATACATTATTATAACAACTTGTTTTTGAGTTAATCCCATATCTAATAGTCTATGATGTAAATGACCTCTATCTGCTTGCATTATAGGTTTTCCATTAACTTTTCTTCTAATCATTGCAAACATAGTATCATATATTGGTAATCCAAATGCCAATATAGGTACCGCTATAGCAAATGCAGTAGCTGATTTTATTGTCCCTTCTAAGGATATAGCAGCAAGTAAAAATCCTAATAATTGCGATCCTGTATCTCCCATAAAAATAGATGCTGGATTAAAATTATATGGTAAAAATCCAAATATGGCTCCACTTAAAATTGCAGTAAGTAATGCAGCTTCATGTCTTCCATTTAATGCCGCTATTATAAATATTGTAGCTGAACATATAAATGATACTCCAGCCGCTAGTCCATCTAATCCATCAATTAAGTTCAAAGCATTAGTAATACCTACAACCCAAAATATAGTTATTGGTATAGATAAATATCCCAAATCCAAAAAAGCTTTACTAGTTGGTAGTGGATTAGTTATTCTAATTATATTAATATCATATACTACTAAGATTATAGCTGCCACCAATTGAAACGATAGTTTAATCCAAGGTTTTATATCTTTTAAATCATCAATTAATCCACCAATTACTATTACCGTAGCTCCTAATAATAATCCAATCTCTGGTTTTTGCATACTTCCTTCTTTTAATAATAATGTTATTAAAAAAGATAAGTATATAGATACTCCTCCTAATAACGGTATAGGCTTTTTATGTATTTTTCTTTTATCTTTAGGAATATCTACTGCTTTAACATAAAAAGCAAGCTTTTTCATAAAAGGTGTTAATATAAATGCTATTAACACTGAAACCAACGTTAAAATTTTTATACTATTCATTTTTAACTATAACCTTCCTTTTGTTAATATGATCCATCTCCCTGCAAAGAATCATCATTTTCTATCCACTGCTGTACTTCTATAACTCTAAATTTATCCACAGTATCTCTTATAATAACTTTAGATATTCCCGCATTTATGATAAACCTTTTGCAAAGTGAACAAGGCGCTGCATTCTTTACAAGTTCTCCATTTGACATTTCTTTTCCAACTAAATACAAAGCACCCTCTAACATATCCTGCCTTCTAGCAGATATAATAGCATTTTGTTCTGCATGAACTGATCTGCACAGCTCATATCTAGTTCCTCGTTCTACTTTCAATTCTTCTCTTCTACAAATTCCTAAATCACAACAATTTTTTCTACCTCTAGGTGAACCTGTATAACCCGAAGAAATTATTTCATCATTTTTTACAATTATCGCTCCAAAATTTCTTCTTAAACAAGTTCCACGCTCCAATATGGTTTGACAAATATCTAAATAATAATTGTGTTTATCTATTCTTTCCATATTACCCCTCTATTTTTGTAATAATATTATGTAACCATCCTATAATATTTTATACTATAAATTGATTAATTGGAAGATTTAAAGCTTAAGTTTAGCAAAAGATTAACCCGTATTAAATTCCATATATTCGCAAATAAAGGGCTAGAATGTAGTATTACACCCTAACCCTTATTATTTTCTTTAGCTTATTTAGTTCCGAATAGTCTGTCTCCTGCATCTCCAAGACCTGGTATTATATAACCTTGTTCGTTTAATCTTTCGTCTATACTTCCAACATAAATATCAACATCTGGGTGTGCATCCATTACAGATTTAATACCTTCTGGTGAAGATATTAAGCACATTAATCTTATGCTTTTAGCTCCTCTTTTCTTAAGAGCATTTATTGCATCTATTGCAGAGCCTCCTGTAGCAAGCATTGGATCTGTTACAATTATATCTCTTTCATCTATATCTTGAGGCATTTTGCAAAAATATTCTACAGGTTTAAATGTTTCTTCATCTCTATACATTCCTATATGTCCAACCTTAGCAGCTGGTATAAGTTTTAACATTCCATCTACCATGCCAAGTCCTGCTCTTAAAATAGGAACAATAGCCATCTTCTTACCAGAAAGCATTTTGCACTTTGTCTTACATATAGGTGTTTCTATTTCAACTTCTTCTAATGGTAAATCACGAGTAACTTCATATGCCATTAACATAGCAACTTCTTCTACAAGTTCTCTAAAATCTTTGGAACCTGTATTTTTATTTCTTATAATTGATAATTTATGTAGTATTAAAGGGTGTGCAATTTGTGTAACTTTACTCATAAAAAATTCCTCCTAAAAAATAAATATTTTTTTACTATTTCCTAACTATTTTTCATACTTTTTTTCAATCTCAGTTATTTTATCTATTCTTCTTTCGTGTCTTCCACCTTCGAATTTAGCTCCTAGGAAAGCATCAACTATGTCCAAAGCAAGTCCTGGTCCAGTAACTCTAGCACCTAATGCAAGTATATTTGCATTATTATGTTCGCGAGTTGCATGTGCACTAAAAGTATCATGACATAATGCAGCTCTTGCTCCTGGCACCTTATTTGCTGATATACTTATTCCTATTCCTGTTCCACATATAACTATACCAAAGTCATAATTCTTTGCTACTACTTCTTCTGCCACTTTTTGTCCATACTCTGGATAATCACAAGACTCCTCTGTATAAGTACCAAAATCCTTTACTTCTATACCTTTTTCTTGTAAATGTTTAATAACATCCTTCTTTAAGTTTACTCCACCATGATCAGAGCCTATAGCTATTTTCATAAGTTTTCTCCTCCTTAAGTAATATTTTATGCAAAAAAAGAAGATACCAGTATTATTTACCACTATCTTCCTTTAGTTTACTAATCAATAATTCTATACTCTTTTTTAGGGAATAAAAAGTTCTCTGATACATTTCAACATTTCCACCAAATGGATCAGATACATCTTTACTAATATTAACAAATGAGTTTAACGAGAATATTTTTTGTTTTTCTTTAGGGAAAGTATCTTTAAGAACCTCTGCCATATATTCTGTCATTGTCAATATAAGATTACTTTTCTTAATATCTCCAGGCAATAATTGCTGGGCAAATCTATTACTTATGTCTAAATTAAAATTATCCTTTACTAATTGGACAGCATTTTTAGATGTTTTACTTCCTGAAACAATAGAAATCCCCGCTGAATATGCTTTTATATTTTCTATATCGGACATTTCATTAAAAATAACTTCAGCCATACAACTTCTACATGTATTTCCTGTACAAACAAATAAAATCTCCATACTGTCCCTCCTTCTTGTAAATTTTAATTATAAGTTAAACATATATTATATCGAATCCAGCTGCTTTTTTTAGTCTATTCATAATTGCAATACCAATTTCTTCCTCTCGGAAAGCTTCTGATAATATTATATCTACATTCTCACTATCAAATTCACTTAAGGTCTTAAATAAATTATGTGCTATAGTATGTAAGTCCTCTCTACTTCCTAAAGACTTTATTATAGCATTAGAATATTTACCTTTTGTCTCTTCAGTGGCCATAATGCCCACCTTCTTACCATCATCTATATAATTTTGCACCATTTCATTGATTTTTGCAATACTTTTTACCAAATTTCCAGCAATAATTTTAACAGGAGCTTTTGGTGCATAATGTCTATATTTCATTCCTGGTGCCTTAGGTTTAAAATTCTTATCAGCTTTTTTCATAATAGCTGGATCTATATATATTTCTGGTTCTATTTCTCTTAACATTTCTAGTGTTATTCCACCAGGTCTTAATACACAAGGAGGATTTACTGTACAATCAACTATAGTAGATTCTAATCCTACCTCACATTTTTCTCCCCCAATTATATATTCTACCCTTCCATTTAAATCTTCTATACATCTTTCTATATTAGTTGGACTAGGTTTTCCAGATATATTAGCTGATGGTGCTGCAATTGGTACTCCTGATTTTTTTATAAGTTCTCTTGCAACAACATTAGATGGCATTCTTATGCCTACACTTTCAAGTCCCGCACTAGTTACATATGGTATCTTACTTGATTTTTTCATAATAAGAGTTAATGGTCCTGGCCAAAATTTTTTCATAATTTTTTCCGCAATAATCGGAACTTCTTCCACTAAATCATCTAAATTAAAATCTGCTATATGTACTATAAGTGGATTATCTTGGGGTCTCCCTTTGGCTATAAATATCTTATTTACAGCTTCAGAATCTAATGCATTTGCACCAAGTCCATATACTGTTTCTGTAGGGAATGCAACAAGTCCTCCTTCTCTAAGAACTTCCCCGGCTTCTTCTATAATTTTTACATCTAAGTTTTTTAAATCTAAATAACTAACTTTTGTATTCATATTTTTTCACTTCTTTACTTAATTATAATTAATCATTAATATGTATTTTATTATAATACATTTGTAATTACAATACCCAATATAATTCCCAACAATATACTTGATGTTACTTTAATTTTTTTACCTATATTTAAGGATTCAGGTATCATTTGACCAAAAACTACATACAACATTATTCCAGACGCGATTCCTAAACATTCACCCAATACTACTTTTGATATATTCCCAATATAAACACCTATCCAAGAACCTATAACTGTAGGAAATGCTGTAATAAAAGCATATAACATTATTTTAAAAGGCCTTGTCCTTTCAGCCATAAGTGGAGCTGACACAGCAATTCCTTCCGGTATGTCATGTATAGCTATAATTAAACTCATTTTTACTCCAAGCGTCTCATAAGCTAAAAATCCAGCTCCCATAATTATACCTTCAGGAAAATTATGAAGCATAAGTCCTAGCGCAGCCATAAATGCTACCTTTAGATGGCCACTACTAAAATATTTTCCTTCATCTCCGGTTAAAATATCAATAAGCATAACAATTAAAATACCAATTATACAAAAAAACATTGTATACAACATAGTAATTTTAGATATGGCTTCTGGGATTAAATCCATCATTACCACCGATAGCATAAGACCTGCGGCAAAACCATTTATATTACCTATACTATTTTTAGATGGTTTTTTTACTACTATACCTAATGATGCCCCTATCATAGTACCCATTAATGAAAATAGACTGGCTAGAGTTACAATAAAAATTGTTTTTCCATCCAAAATAATCCCCCCATTTCTAATTTATAATTATTTTAAAAATGAAGGGTTTATTCTTACTCTCTATATTCTTTTATTCTTTTTATACACTCATCTGTAAAATGGGCTTGTACACAATTTCTATATATAGAATCTAATAATTCATACTTATTATACCCACCCTTATATATAACAAAATAGTAACATTGATTAAATATGCTTTTTCCCTTTAAATCTTCATAGTATTTTTTAATCCATCTTTGTCTTTTTAAAAAATAAGGTCCAACTAGTTTTATTTTTGAATTTCTAAATTTTGATCTTAATACTATTATGATTCTTAAATCTCCACCATCTTTTAAAGTATGTACCATCTCCACCTTATCACAAGGCACCACATACCGTCCTCCAAAAATCCCGTTAACTACTCTTATTTTTGTATCTAGTTTATACTTCAAATATTGTTTATCTGATTTAATAAACATTACAATTATTATTAACACTTCAATAAACACAAGATACGCTATAAGAAATGTATGAAATTCCCCCGAAGAATATAAAACCGCAGGCAATAGCAAAAAAATAAAGCTCATAGTCAGCATAAATCTCTTGTAAGATTTTTTTTGCTTTCTAATAGCTTTATTTATCTTCATAGTTCCACCTCGAAATTATATATTAATTATTTCCCATTGCTTTCATTTTTTCAGCTTGTTCTGCTGTTATTAATGCATCTATAATTTCTTCCATATCTCCATCAAGAAACGCATCTAATTTATATAAAGTAACACCTATTCTATGCTCTGTAACTCTTCCTTGTGGATAATTGTAAGTTCTTATTCTTTCACTTCTATCTCCAGTACCAACCTGACTTTTTCTGTCTGCTGATATACTAGCTGCTCTTTCCGCTTCTGCTTTTTCATATAATCTAGCTTTTAATACCTTTAGAGCTTTTTCTTTATTTTTAAGCTGTGACTTTTCATCTTGACATGATACAACTATACCTGTTGGTATATGTGTCATTCTTACTGCTGAGTCAGTAGTATTTACACATTGTCCACCATGTCCTGATGCTCTAAATACATCAACTCTAATATCATTAGAATCTATTTGTATATCAACGTCATCAACTTCTGGTAGAACTGCTACAGTGGCTGTAGACGTATGTATTCTTCCACTTGATTCAGTATCTGGAACTCTTTGTACTCTATGAACTCCACTTTCAAACTTCATTTTACTATATGCTGAATCTCCTCTTAACATAAATACAACTTCCTTAAATCCACCAATATCTGTTTCATTGGCACTCATAAGTTCAGTCTTCCACCCATGTCTTTCAGCATATCTTGTATACATTCTAAATAAGTTAGCTGCAAATAATGCTGCTTCATCTCCGCCAGCACCAGCTCTTATTTCGATAAATACGTTTTTATCATCATTAGGATCTTTAGGAAGAAGTAATATTTTCAACTCTTCTTCATCACTTACTATATTTTCTTCGAGAGTTTTTATCTCTTCTTGAATCATTTCTTTCATGTCTCTATCATTTTCTTCTGAAAGTAATTCTTTATTAGCTTCTAATTCTTCTTTATTATTTTTATATTCTCTATACTTTGTAACTATAGTTTCAAGCTCCGCATGCTCTTTACATAGTTTTCTCCATTCATTTTGATTGGCCATTACTGATGGGTCACTAATTTTTATCGATAATTCTTCGTACTTATTTTCTGTAAAATCCAATTTATCTAACATCGATTTATCACTCCGTAATCCGTATTTTCACATTACAATATTATAACATAAAATTATTTATTAGTAAAAGATTATACTATATGCTCAAAGCCTTCCTACGACTACTCTGTCTAACCCCGCAAGGTCCTTAACCACCCTTATATCAGAAAATCCATTTTGAATTAATATTTCTTTAACATCTTTTCCCTGATCATATCCTATCTCAAAAGCTAATAATCCTCCCCTATTTAAAAACCCAACACTATCCGTTGTTATTTTGTTATAAAAGTAAAGTCCATCTTTTCCACCACATAAAGCAATATATGGTTCGTATTCTTTAACATCTTTCATAAGAGTAGGTATGACATCTTCTTTAATATATGGTGGATTTGAAACTATAACATCATACATCTTATTTTGTCTTTTAGTTTCATCTAATAAATCACTTTTATATACATAAACTTTATCATTAAGTTCTAATTTATTTATATTACTTTTAGTAACTTCAATTGCTATATCTGATATATCATAACAATCAACTCTAGTTTTTTCTATGTATTTTCCTATTGAAACCCCTATAGCTCCACTTCCACAACATACATCACATACATTATTATATCCATTTTTCTTAATTTCTTTTATTACTTCTTCTACTAATATTTCCGTATCCGCCCTAGGAATTAAAACACCTTTTTTCACATTAAAATTTAATCCCATAAACTCACATTCACCTAATATATATTTTACCGGCATGTTATCTTTACGTAATTTTATAAGCTTAAAAAACTCCTCTTGATCTTCTGATGATATTTCCACATCTCTGTTTAAAATTATAAACAATTTATCTTTTTTTAAAACTTTTTGAATTAAAAGCTGTGAATCTAACATATACGTATCTATATTTTCCTCTTTCAAAGTATTATATGCAATACTTAAAGCTTCTCCTATTGTCATATACTTCCCCCTAATATAAGTTTCTTTAAACATCAATCGCTAATCCCTTTTAGGAACTAGCGATTAATTGTTTAATTACTATTTTTAGTCATCACTATTATTTTTATTATACTTTTCTTTTATACTTTCAACTGTTTCTATCCCTTCAGCTACCTTTAATGATGCAATAGCCACTTCAAGTTGGTTTAAATCCGGTTCTCTAGTAGTAAGCTTTTGTAACATAAGCCCTGGATAAGCTAAAACTTTAGTACACGAATTTTTATTATTTCCCATCCATTTTATAATTTCATAAGTTATTCCTGAAACTAATGGTAATAAAATTATTCTATATAAAATTCTTTGCCAAATAGAATTCCATCCAGTAAATGAAAATAAAATTATACTAACTATCATAACTAAAAATAAAAAATTTGTACCACATCTAGGATGTAATCTTCCATGCTGTTTTGCATTTTCAGGTTTAAGTTCCTCGTTACTTTCATAACAAAATATAGTCTTATGTTCTGCTCCATGATATTCAAATACTCTTTTTATATCATCCATCTTACTAATAAGATATATATATGTAAGAAATATAAAAACTCTTATAATACCTTCTAATATATTAAGACAAATAGCATTGGTTATGTTAATTCTTTTAAATCCATTGGCTACAAATGTAGGTATTATGAAAAATATTAAGATCGATAACGCCATAGATACAACAAAAGATATGCCCATAATTATGTCTGTTGCTTTTCCCTTAAACTTTTCTTCTATCCATTTATCTAATTTAGATGGTTCTTCTTCTAATTCTTCTTCAATAAAAGATGCAGAATAATTTAAAGTTTTTATTCCAAGTATTAATGAATCAATTAACGTAATAAATCCTCTTATAATTGGCAAGGAAAACACTTTATTCTTTTGAGTAAGAGGTTTTATTTTTTTAAAATCCACTTCTATTTCACCATTACTCTTCCTTATAGCTGTAGCTACACCATTACTCCCTCTCATCATTACACCTTCTATAACTGCCTGTCCCCCAACTGAAACTTTTTTCCCCATAGTCTCACCTCGTTTTTCTTATAAAAGTTTATATAACTTTTCCTTACTTTTTAAGTCCATCCCTATACTCTAAGAAACATTTAGGGCAAAGAGACTCATATTCAACATTATCTTCTTTATCTATAGCAATTTGTTCTCCTTCAAAAACAAACTTTCCATTTATTTTTCTTCCATTTAGGGCTGCTTTTTTACCACAACTACATATGGTTTTTAACTCTTCTATACTATGTGCTAATAAAAGTAGTCTCGTACTCCCTTCAAAACCATTCATTTGAAAATCAGTTCTAAGTCCGTAACATATTGTAGGTATATCTAATTTCACAGCTATCTCAAATAACTGATCTATTTGTTCTTTTTTTAAAAATTGAACTTCATCTACTAATATGCAATTAATAGTTCCTTCTTCATTACAAATTTTCTGAACTTTTTCATATACATTTTCATTAGCGTTTAAAAGCATATCAACTTTTCTTGTAACACCTAACCTAGAAATTACTTTATCTCCACCTTTAGAATCTCTCTTTGGCTTAATTATAATAACTTTCATTCCTCTTTCTTCATAGTTATGTGCTACTTGCATTAAATTTGTAGACTTTCCACTATTCATAGCACCGTATCTAAAATATAATTTACTCATCTAAAATTATTCCTCCACAATTCCACCTATAATTTTTTTGCATTTTCCATACTAACTATTTTATATGTTTATTCCTTTAAATTGCAAGTGTAAAATTGTTGATATTTCATATACCCTATGATATAATTTTAAGAGTTGACAATTCGTTTTGAATTATTCTTTTTAAGAATAATAGTGTAAGCGAGGTGAAAATAATGAAAGAAGGTTTACACCCAGAATATCATCATGATGCAGTAGTTAAATGTGCATGTGGAAATACTTTCACTACTGGATCAACTAAATCTGAACTTAAGGTGGATGTTTGCTCTAAATGTCATCCTTTCTATACTGGAAAGCAAAAGATATTAGATACAGGCGGAAGAATCGAAAAGTTCATGAAGAAATACAACTTAGAAAACAAATAGTTATTTTAAAAATGGGAAAGATTTTATCTTTCCCATTTTTCTTTACTGAAATTTTGTAAAAACTCATCATTATTTTTTGTTTTTGAAAGTAAATTAATCAATTTTTCAGTTACGCTTGCTGTATTATTTTCTTTATATAATACTTTTCTTATAGTAAATGAAGCTTCTAATTCTTGTGCAGTTAATAATAAATCTTCTCTTCTAGTTCCAGATTTGTAAATATCTATAGCTGGGAATATTCTTCTTTCTTCTAACTTTCTATCTAAATGAACTTCCATGTTTCCAGTTCCCTTAAACTCTTCAAAAATCATATCATCCATTCTACTTCCAGTATCAATAAGTGCTGTAGCTAAAATTGTAAGACTTCCGCCCTCTTCTATATTTCTAGCAGCTCCGAAAAACTTTTTAGGCATTATTAATGCTCCAGGATCAAGTCCTCCTGAAAGAGTTCTTCCTGTTGGATTGATTGTTAAATTATATGCCCTTGTAAGTCTTGTTAAACTATCAAGAAGCACTATTACATCTTGTCCTTGTTCAACCATTCTTTTAGCTCTCTCAAGAACCATATAAGCTACTTTTGTATGATGTTCAGGTTCTTCATCAAAGGTGGAATATATAACTTCACCATTAATAGATCTTTGCATATCTGTAACCTCTTCTGGTCTTTCATCTATTAAAAGCACTATTAATTTTGATTCTGGATAATTTTTAGATATACTGTGAGCTATTTTTTTCAAAAGAGTTGTTTTACCTGCCTTTGGAGGAGCAACTATTAATCCTCTTTGCCCTTTACCTATAGGTGAGATTATATCCATTAATCTAGAAGATAAGTCTGATTGACCTACTTGCAGTCTTATTCTTTCATTAGGATAGATAGGTGTTAATTTTTCAAATCTTTGTCTTCCCACTGCTTTTTCTGGATTTTCTCCATTTATTTTTTCTACATATATAAGTGCTTGGAATTTTTCTCCTTCTTTTGCCGTTCTAACTTTTCCTCTTACTTCATCTCCTGTTTTTAAATTAAATCTTCTTATTTGAGATGGAGATACATATATATCTTTAGGCCCTGTTAAATAATTTTCTCCTCTTAAAAATCCATAATTGTTATTTTCAATAATTTCAAGAACACCTTTTGCACTTTCAGATTCATGTATCATTTCTTTAAGCTTTTTCCCTTTTTCTAACGAATTTCCATCTTCTAAAGTTTCATTTCTGTTCTGGTTATCATTTTGATTTACATTCTTAATATTATCATTTGAAGAATTATGTACTTTTTTAGGTGTTATATTTTCTTTTAGAATTACCCCACCCTTATTTATAGTTCTTGGTGACTTTTCATTTATTTCCTTGATTAATTCCGCTTTTTTTAATTTTGTTATACCTTTTATATCTAAATCTTTTGCCATTTTCCTTAATTCAACAACAGTCATACTATTTAAATCTTTACTCTCCAAAATAGCACCTCCATAATTTAATATTTATTTATAATAAATTTCATGTGGGAAATAATTCTTACAGAAATGTTTGATATGTAATACGTTTTAGATTATACCCTATTTTCCTTTTTTTATCTAGCAAATTTCTTAAAAGAAAGTAATCCGTCCATATATTGATAATATTGACAGATTACAATTATTATATTCAATAATTTAAATCATAACATATATATTTTCATTAACTTCCCTATATTTATTTATTTTATCCTCAACCTTTTGTTTTTGACCAATGAAAAATATAGGATATCCAAGTTTCTCACATCCTCCGATAGTCATGCTTCCTCTAAGGAAACTCATTATATCATAGCTATAATAATGATACTCTCCGCATATAGGACATTTTATTTTAAATTGAATTTCTCTTTTACTAACGGATGCTAAGTATATATATTTAAAAGTTTCAGTTACTGCATTAATTTTAAATATAGATATTCTTTTCATATCATATTGCCCTATAGAATTCTTAAGTGCAATACTTACTTCTGTATCTATTATCAATAACTACACCTCCACATTTCCAAATTAGCAATATATATACATTCTATTTTTTTTTAATTTTTCCTGCATAAATATATTATTTTTTAGATTACTTATCTTTTAATGTAGAACTTAGATGAATTTTGACTATGCTACAAAAATTATTTTAATTTAATTTGTATTTTTAGATAGAAAAAATAGCTGATGCATTACATCAACTACTTTTTTTTATCCAAAATCTATTTATTTTCTAAAGATGCCTTAACAAATTCTCTGAAAAGTGGGTGTGGTCTATTTGGTCTTGATTTTAATTCTGGGTGGAATTGTGCTGCTACAAACCATGGATGTTCTTTAACTTCTACAATTTCCACTAATCTATCATCAGGACTTACACCTGTTATTTCAAGACCTGCATTAATAAGTTCTTTTCTATATTCATTATTAAATTCATATCTATGTCTATGTCTTTCATAGATTACTGGCTCTCCATAAGCTTCAAATGCTTTTGAATCTTCTTTTAATTTACACGGATATAATCCAAGTCTCATTGTACCGCCTTTTTCATCTATATCTCTTTGATCTGGCATTATATCAATTACAGGATGAGTAGTATTTTCATCTATTTCAGAACTATGTGCATCAGTATAATTTAATACATCTCTAGCAAACTCTATAACTGAACATTGCATTCCAAGACATATTCCAAGGAAAGGAACTTTATTTACTCTAGCATATTTTATAGCTTGAATTTTTCCTTCTACTCCTCTATCACCAAATCCACCTGGTACTAATACACCATCTACATCTTTTAAATAAGAATCTACATTTTCAGAAGTAACATGTTCAGCATTTATCCACTTAATATGAACACTTGTATTATTAGGTATTCCACCGTGACTTAATGCCTCCACTACTGATATATATGCATCATGAAGTTCTACATACTTACCAACAAGACCTATAGTTACATTATCTTTTAAGTTTTTAATTTTATCAACCATTTCTATCCATTCAGAATTATCTATAGAATCATGATTTAATCCTAACTTTTTACAAACTAGAGTATCTAAACCTTCTTTATGAAGCATTAACGGAACTTCATAAAGATGCTCTGCATCTAAATTTTGAATTACTGCATTTGCATCTACATTACAGAATAATCCGATTTTTTCTCTGACTTCCTGTGGAAGAGGTTTTACTGTACGACATACTAATACATCTGGTTGAATTCCTATACTTCTTAATTCTTTAACTGAATGTTGAGTTGGTTTAGTTTTTAATTCTCCTGCTTTTCCTAAGTAAGGGATTAAAGTTAAGTGAATAAAGCATACATTCTCAAAACCTACTTCATATTTTATTTGTCTTATAGCCTCTAAGAAAGGTAAAGATTCAATATCTCCAACTGTTCCACCGATCTCAGTTATAACTACATCTACATCTTTTTCCTTTGCTACTCTATAAACTCTATCTTTAAGTTCATTTGTTATATGGGGAATTACTTGAACTGTACCACCTAAATAGTCTCCACGTCTTTCTTTAGATAAAACTGACCAATAAACTCTTCCTGTAGTAACATTGCTGTTTTGGCTTAAGTTCTCATCTATAAATCTTTCATAATGTCCTAAATCTAAATCAGTTTCCGCTCCATCATCAGTAACAAAAACTTCTCCATGTTGATACGGACTCATAGTACCTGGATCTACATTTAAATATGGATCAAACTTTTGGATAGATACCTTTAATCCCCTATTCTTTAATAATCTTCCAAGCGAAGCCGCTGTTATACCTTTTCCTAAAGAAGACACAACGCCCCCTGTTACAAATATGTACTTAGTGTTCAAAATAACTCCTCCTTTAATTTATGTAAAAGTATTGACATGTTATCTAATATTGATTATAATAAGTATTACCCTATAAAATAGACTAATTATGTCTATCTACCAATCTCATTTCAAAACATATTTAAAATAATATCACATTTCGAATCTTTATGCTACCCCTTTTTTGACATATTTTTTGTTTATTTTATTTCCTTTAATTGAAATACATGATATATTATATAAATCTTCTTATAATCTCAAATCACATTTTATATGCTAACTACATTCAATCGTATCTATTTTTCTTTAACATAGTTATTTTTATTCATATTTTTACTTGCACTATTCCTTTAACCATTTAACTATTTAACCATTTTATATTTTTATCTTTTACTATTTTGCATAATTCAAATTTTCTTATACACTGAACCATAATATTACAGTTAACATTTTTAACTTTGGTTATAAATACTTTGTAATGAAATTTATATAAATCTTTAAAAATATTAATAGCACATAGTTTTTTTCATTACTATGCGCTATTATCAAAATATATTATAAAGCTTTTATTTCTATATTCAAGACAGTATTAATAGGTTTTTGTCCACTTAAAACCATATCATACTCTGATGAAATTTTTCCGCCGCTTTCATCTATATTTATAGTAACTTTTTTTGTATTTACAGTAAGTTCTAAAACTCCATAAGGTGTATTGTATAATGATAAGTCCTTATTATTAGCTTCAAAAGTTATCTTTGCATTAGTTGTTCCCATTCTTAAAAGACTAAATTTATCTTTTCCTATTTTGATGGTAGTTGTAGTACCTTTCATGCCCGATATTTCAGTTTCTTCATAAATAGCATAATATAGATCATTCTTCTTATATAGCTTTCCTTTAGTAACAACCTCTACAGTTCCATCTTCAATTGAGGCTTGCTCACTTTTTATAGATATAATTGCATCCTTTTTCTCCATACAATACCCCCTTCCCCTTAGCTTAGCCTATCATATATTCCTTTAATTCATCATCCGTTGCAGGTTTAACTTCAATTGAACAATCATATGGCTTAGAATAATTACCATATATAACTTTTAATTTTTCTTCATCTTTTCCCTTCGAATATCTTCCAGCTACCTTTGCAGCAAATTCTATATCTTCTTGTGTAGGATTTCCTACAATTATAACCATAGAACCACCAAAATCTTTAACTAAAAATGCTATATCATTTTCTGTAATATATTTTTTAATTTCCTTAGCTTCTGCTCCAGTTCTAGTAGATATTATTTTAGCATCTTTTGAAACTCTAAAGTGTCTTCCAAATCTCAATAATTCAATATCTTCTTCAGATATTTCTTCTTTATGCTCTACAAGTTCCCTAAGTCTTATGGAGAAATTAGGTTCTGTTAATTTACATCCGCCTGCTGGAGATGGATAGTCTTTTATTCCCCATTTTTCTGCAAGCTCCATCTGAACCTTTCTTCCTCTTCCTGTTATACCCATAAGCTTTTCTCTATCAACAAGTCCATTAAGCTCCATTTCTGTAGGTGGTAACACTTTTGCACATAGAGGTCTTAATATTTTATCTCCAAAACCCGATTCTTTTTTTACCACATTTAATGAAGATTTATTTTGTGACATTGGCCTTTGATTTAAAACTTCTCCAGTTATAATAAAATCAGCATTAAATTTTTCTAGAAGTTCTCCTGCATATCTCATCATCATAGCATGACAATCTATACATGGATTCATATTTTTACCATGCCCGTGTTTAGGATCCTTCGTCATATCAAAATGTTCTTTAGAAAAATCAACAACTTCTAAAGGTATATCTATTTGTTTAGTCATTTTTTTAGCATTATCAGGTCCAAAGAAGTAAGATTTAAAACATATTCCTATAACTTCTATACCTTGATCTTTAATTAATTTTGCAGCTAAAATACTATCTAATCCTCCTGATATAAGTGCTAACGCTTTTGTCATACTGTTCTCCCTTTCATAGAATTTTATTATTTATTATCTCTTTCTATAGCAAGTTCTATAATTTCACTTATTAAATTTCCATATGATTTCCCTTCTGCTTGCCACATTTTAGGGTACATGCTTATTTTCGTAAATCCTGGTATTGTATTTATCTCATTTAAATATACTTCTTCTGTTTCTTTGTCTACAAGAAAATCTACTCTAGACATACCTGCACAATCTAACATTTTGTATATTTTAACAGCTAATTCTTTAACTTTTTCAAGTTTTTCTTCACTTAAGTTTGCTGGAAGTAATAATTTTGATTCTGCATTTGAATATTTTGCTTCATAATCATAAAATTCATTAGCTGGAACTATTTCTCCTGGAGTTGCTGCTTTAGGCTCATCATTTCCTAGTACTGCAACTTCAATTTCTCTTGCATTAAGAGCAGTTTCAACTAAAATTTTCCTATCAAATTTTAATGCCTCTGAAAGTCCCTTTGCTAATTCTTCTCTATTATGAGCTTTACTTATTCCAACAGAAGAACCACTATTTGAAGGTTTTATAAATACATCATATCCTAATTTATTTTCTATTTTAGTTAGTATATCCTCTTTTATTGTTTTATAATCATGAGCCGTTACAACTACATAATCAGCTTGTTTTATCCCAAAATTCTCTAAAACATATTTTGTATATACCTTGTCCATGCACACTGCCGAAGACATAACTCCAGGTCCCACACATGGTATATTTAAAAGTTTGCACAATCCTTGAATTGTACCATCTTCACCATATAATCCATGCATAACTGGGAACACAACATCTACTTCCCTATTAAATAATATTTCTTGTCCATTTGGATTCTTATAAAACTCATCTTTTTCCCATTCTCCTGATTCTATCTTATCAACCGAACCTGTATATTCAAACCATTTTCCGTCTTTTGTTATCCCTATTGGATATATATCATATTTACTTAAATCAATATTTTTTAAAACTGAAGATGCAGAAACACGTGAAACTTCATGCTCTGTAGATTGTCCACCAAAAAGAATACCTACCTTTTTTTTCATAACTCTATCTCCTTACAATTTAAAATTATATTTCAACTAGTTATTTACTAATATATAAACTTATATTTATTTCTATTGTAACTTAATATCAATGCACTTCAAATTATATACCAATCACTTAAATATGTGAACCCTTTTTTAGGAGGAAGGAGAGTCCTCCTCCCTTTATCCTATTTTATATTGCAAGCTCTCCATTTTGAGTCTTTATAAGTTGAAGTATTTTTTGTTCATACCCATTTTCAGCATTTATATACACAATGAACTTATCATCTTTATACGTTCCTATAAATTCATAGCAAAGTACTTCTTTATTAGATTCTGTAGGAACTATAGCAAGTTTTGAAGAACTTACCTTAAGATTCTTTCCAATTCTACTACTAGCAATTTCTTTTGAAACTTTAGGTTTTGGAATTTCTCTTTTTTCTATATGAGATACTAAATATTTTTCTGATTCTATTCCAACTATTTCTCCAGTATCTAATGCTATTTTTAATTTTATCTGATCTGGATATATATTTATGTCATCTTTACTGTATACATAACTTACCACCAATGTATTATTAAACTTTTGTGTATAAGTAGAGTTCATATTATCATATCCTATTTTTCGCAAAAATTCCTTACCTATTTGTTCTGCTTTTTTTACATTTATACTAGAAGTTGTTATATTTCTATTATCTATTAAGTAAATAATTCTTCCACCATTTTTACTCACTTCACATACTAATCCTTCTCCTTCTTCTCTTTCTTTTAATGATACACCAAAGCTAAAAGCAGGTATTCTAGATTTAGGATCTCCTTTTCTAGTTATATTTTTTATTTTATTTTCACCTATCATATTTTTAATAATGTTTTTTGCATCTTCTTCCTTAATTTCTTTAGAACTAAGAATTCTCGGTTTTATATTTAAATTATTCTCTGAAAACGGTCCATCATATATTAATGTAGGATACTGAACTACCTGACTTTGTATTTCTTTAAATTGATCTGATGCCAATTTTTCAGAACTTCTTCCTAATCTAGAATTAGCTTTTCTTCTTATGTCTCCCCACTTTACCTTACCTTTATTTATTTCTCTTTGAACCTCATTTAATTGTATAAGTAAATAATCAGCTTGATCTTTTAAACTCTCTATCTTTTTATAGTCTGCTTCTCCAAGGGCTTTATCTTCAAAAGCATTTCTACTTAATGTATGAGCAAAATCCCCTACTTGCGCTAGAAATTTACTAGTTCCATCAACATATTGTTCTGCTACCGGAATAGAATGTATTTTATCATTGGCTATATCTGCATATTTTGATATATTTCCAAAAGTAATAATATTTCCTTCTTTAGAATTTACAATAGCAGATTTTGCAAGATTACTTTTTAAATTTTTAACAGAATCAATTAATTGATACATACTTTTTGAATACTCTCCTTGAAGATAATTTTTATAATCTTTTCTTTCAAGAGTCATTAAAATGGCAAATGTAGTAGAAAAAACTACTATAAAGGATACTATTATAGTATATACAACTCTCTTTTTATTCATATGTACATATTCCTCCCATTCATTTATAATCTATATATATATCTAGTATTTGTTGTAATAAATTTGCTTATACATATTGTAAACTAAACATTTAAAATACATAAAAAAATGACTGCATAAACCACAGTCATTTTTCTATAATTATTTATATATCTTTTTTAACTTTTCAATAATTTTAAACTTAAAAATTATTTCATTGTTTTCTTCACATTTATTATTTATAAGCTTGTATTCTTCTTTTGTTAATGTTTTTCTCATCATCTCATCTGTCTTTTGTAGTTCCACTTGCCCCTTAGTTATATCTGTAAAACATAATGGAGGAAACATTACACACCACCAATTATGACCTTTTCCATTACCTATTATAACTCTATAAGCTTCATAATTTCCTTGTGGAAGGGTTACATCTCCATAAGTTTTCACAGGAAAGTTTTCGTGAGATAATTTTGTTTTCACTGTATATGTATATCCGTTTTTTTGTATTGTTTTTTTTGCTATAGCATTTATAACTTCACTGTTTTCTTCTATTATTTTTCTTGATTCTTCTATACTTTTTGAATTTTTAAGCTTTGGTGATATATATTCTAATATTTCATCCCTTACCTTTAATTTTAAAGCTTGATCTTCCGTTGAATCACTATTAGCTATTACATGAAACCTTATAAGTTTATTTGCAATAGATTTTTGACTTGCATCTGCCTTTATATAAGAAACCACTAGTATACTTCCACATAAAATCATTAAAGAAACCATTACAGCTAGTACCTTTTTCATTTTTATATCCCCCTATTTCTTACTCTTATGTTTAAAATTATTGACCATTTTTTTGTTTTATATACATAAAAATAAGCTAGAAAATTAAAATTAATTTTCTAACTTATTTTAAAGATTATCTATTTACTTATTCCAACTCTTCTAGCCTTAACATTTACGCTTACATCTACATTAGAATTTTTATAAACCTTTTCCCAATTATCTTTTGATTTTTTATATACATCAGGATAAAACTTTTTAACATAATCTTTCAATCCTATAAGATCCATAGTATGTTGTTCTTGTATTATTCTAGCTACCTTTTCACATTTTCTTTCAATAACTTCGTTAAAATCTTGTTGTATACCATTTAATTTTCCGTAAGAGAACATATTCTCTCCAATATAATATCCTTTTAATTGACCCTCTAAATTTATATCCACTTTAAATTTTAACTTTTCTATATCACTAGCATCAACAATTCCTATTTTTCTTTTCATTCCTTCTATTTGAAATTCTATAGGATGACCATCCTTTAATATTGTTTCTTTGCCACCCTTTATCTTTCCTCTCAATATATCTAATGAAGAAGTTTCATCTGGAGTTAAATATCCTTGCAACTTATAGTTCTTAACTAGAGCTAATCCAGAAATATTTAATTTTGTCTTATCCTCTTTATCAAATTCTATACTTGGAATTGCAACACTTCCATCTTTATATAATGATATAAGTACATCATTTAAAGTAACTGGTAATATAGTAGAATTCACATTGCCATTTTCCATAAGTCCACTTATATATGCTTCAATATTTTTCTCCATAGTAGGAACAAACTTCACATAATCTTGAGCTTTACCATTGACAACTAGCACCAATGTCATTCTATCAATATCTGCCTGTCTTTCAAAAAAATCGAATATCTCTCTTACTATATTAGGATATTGCATAATATCACTACTCAATAATATTAACTTTGAATGTCCAGTATATATAGTTCTACTAGTCTTTGACGCTAATTCATTTATAGCATCTTGCATGGAAAATGCATTTGTAGTTACTATTTGTTCTTTAGCTGTTCCAGAATTAGTAGGTCCAAGTTCACTTATATTAGGGAAACCAAATGTTACATCAATTTTTTTATATTGTGATTCATTAAAAATTTCATTAGATTTTACTTTTTTAAATTCCTCTTGCTTACTTATGCTTTTTCCAGGATCTATAGCTATAGTTGATATAAAACTCTTTCTTTCTATCTCCACTTTATCCCAGCAACCGGTTAAAAAACAACATAATAACATCAATATAGCTATCTTCTTATATCTCATTTTTAACTCTCCTTGCCCTTACAACACCACTAAATAATAAAATAATAGGTAGTACAACCATGGTTCCAAGTCCAATATACGGGAATAAAAATTCCTTTATAGTATACACTTCTGCAATATTTTCTGGATACAAAGATAATACATATAAAATTGGCGTTGTGATTACTAAAGATATTTTTATATCTTCTAAATGGAAAACATCTTTAACTATTTCAGAACTAAAGTAATATAGATTTACATAAGTAGTAAAAAAGAATATAAGCCAAAATGACATTATTACGCCTTCCCACCTTTCTATAAAGGTTCCTGGTATATTTACTGCTGAAAGCATAGTAACGGGTGGCCATAATAACTGTGGAACATAATCATTAGAAAATACAAACAACGCTGTTATAGTAAGTATAATATAAAAGATTACTATAAAAACTAACCCTTTAATAGTAACTTTAACTATATCATCCTTTTTCTTTACCAAAGGATATAATACATATACTATTTGAAATCCGACAAAAGCAAATATGCTTCTTTTCATACCCATGGCATATTGTATAGGGGTATGAGTTAAAATAGGAAATATATTCGTAAAATCAGAGCCTTTTAACACAAACAAAATAGCTATTAGTATTGGTAAAAACATTAACCAAAATGCGATTTCATTAAATCTTATTATGCTTTCAATTTCTCCCCTAACAAGAAATGTACCAACTAAAATCATTATAAATATTATAAACTCTGTAGGTGTCCTCTTTAACAAATACATTTTTAAAACCTCTGTAAAAACTCTCATTTCCATAGAAATTATTATAATAGAAGACAGTGCTACTAGAATTCCAATAATTTTCCCCAAAATTGACCCTAAATTATTTTGAAGCATATCTGTAAACTTATCATATCCACTAAATTTAATAGCTTTATATATTATATATAAAAGTGGAATCATTACTATTCCACTTAGTATAATTACTAACCATCCATCCGTACCTACACATTCGCTTAAAACTCTAGGATATGCAAATATAGATGTTCCTGCTAATGTAGTTACTATAACTACAAATAAATCATATTTACTTATAATGCCTTTTTTATTCATACTCTTGCATCACCACACTTTCCTTTTTTAACTATTCCTGTCTTGTTTTATCTTCTGTCTTTATAAATATCGGTCTTTTTTTAAACCATTTTAAGGGTAATCTTACAAACAAATCCTTGAAATCTCTTTTATTAGAATTAACAACTGGAGCTAAATAAGGTATACCAAAACTTTTTAATTTTATTAAATGTGTTAAAACCACAATAAGACCTAACATTACTCCATAAAGTCCAACAATAGCCGAACAAATTGTAAGGAATACCCTAACAATCCTAAGCCCTGTAGTTACTCCGTAGTTAGGTGTTATAAATTCAGTTATAGCTGTTATACTTACTATAATTATCATTATAGGACTAACTATTCCTGCACTTACTGCTGATTGACCTATAATAAGACCTCCAACTATACCAATAGTAGCTCCTATAGGTCTTGGCAATCTTACTATAGCTTCTAATAACAAATCAAAACTAACCTCCATAATTAATGCTTCAACAAACGCCGGAAATGGAACTCCTTCTCTAGATGCCGCTATGGAATATGCAAGCCTCGTGGGAATAATTGCTGTATGAAAAGACGTTACCGATATATATAATGCAGGAAACGTAACAGCCATAATTATAGCTATGGTTCTTAAAATTCTTACAATGGATGCACTTATCCATCTTTGATAATAATCATCTGGTGATTGCAATAAACTTGGTAACGTAGCTGGTACTATAATTGCAAATGGAGAATTATCAACTAAAATAGCAATTCTCCCCTCATACAAAGCAGCAGCCACAACATCTGGTCTTTCTGAACTTTGAATTTGAGGAAATGGAGATAAACAATCATCTTCTATTAATTGTTCTATATATCCACTATCTAATATTGCATCTATATCTATCCTATCTATTCTTCTTTCTAATTCTCTTAATACACGCTTATTTACTATATCATCTATATACATGATTGCTAAATCCGTCTTTGATCTAACCCCAACTACTGTAGGTTTTATCCTAAGTCTAGTATCTCTTATTCTTCTTCTAACAAGAGCAGTATTAAATCTTATAGTCTCTGAAAAACCTTCCCTAGAGCCTCTTATTGTAGTCTCTCCAGAAGGTTCACTTATTCCCCTTGCAGGCCATGAACGCGTACCTATAATACAAGCTAAATTAAATCCATCAATTAATAATAATGTCTCACCACAAAGAACATCTTTTATTCCTTCCGATAAATCATCAATTTCCTTTATTTCTGATACAGTTATGAGTCTATCTTTTATTTGTTTAAAATCTTTTAATTTTCTTTCCTCTTGCATAAGACTTTCAAGAACGTAATCGTCTAGTATCTGTTTATTTGACATTCCATCTATATAAACTAGAGCTGCCTTAAAACCTGGGAACTCAAATTCTCTATATACCATATCTGAATTATCTTTAAGTAACTCTTTTATGTACTCTATATTTTTATCCAGATTACTTGATATACATTTTTTAATCTTTTCCTTCAAATTTTTCACACCCTTTTTAAATTACATTACTAAAGCATTAGCCTAATATACTCCATCTCAAAACATACAACACAATTCCCAATATTATAATTACCTTTCCAATAACTCTAGCTTTTCGAGAAGCATTGCTCATACCTGCATTTTCAAAACTTATGGAATCTAACACTATTAATATAAATCCTTGAATCAACAATAACATTAAAAAATATACTGTAAATAAATTTAATATTTTCACAATATCACCCCTATTTTGCTTAATCTATTTTTTGTATTAATAAATTAAAATATACACAAAAAGAGATTGTACTTTTTTACAGTACAATCTCTTCTATTTATTTGGAATTTATATAGTTCTAGTTATATAAACCTCATTATATTTATTTTTAAAATGTTCATAACATCTCTGTGCCTTTAACATATCATCGAATAAACCAAAAACTGAAGGTCCACTTCCGCTCATCATAGCGCCTAACGCTCCATCTTTAACCATCTTTTGTTTAATTTCTTTTAATATTATATGCTTTTTTAATGTTACATTTTCTAATACATTTCTCATATTTTCACTAATATATTTTAAATCATTATTTTCTATAGCATTTATTAATCCTTTTGTATCAGGATGCTTATATATCTTATTAATATCAAGATTTTTATAAACTTCTTTAGTTGAAACTCCAAAATTAGGTTTAATTAAAACTAATATATTTCCATGAAAAGACTTCAACTGAGTTACTTTTTCTCCTATACCTTCACATAATGCAGTACCACCTTTTATGCAATATGGTACATCTGCTCCTATCTTTAATCCTAAATTGCAAAGTTCATCATCACTTACATCTACATTATATAATTGTCTCATTGCAATTAATGTTGTTGCGGCATCGGCACTTCCGCCAGCAAGACCTGCTGCCACAGGTATATTTTTAATTATGTTAAAGTCTATTCCACCATTGATATTATATTTATCAATAAACAATTTAGCTGCTTTATAAACTAAATTGCGTTCATCTAAAGGAACATAATTTTTATTACACTTTATATTGATTCCTGAATTATTTTTTACAATATCCAAAATATCATATAACTCTATTCTTTGCATTATCATTTCTAACATATGATATCCATCATCACGTTTTCCTACTACATCTAATGATATATTTATTTTAGCATATGCTTTAAATAACATAATATTCCCCCAAAACAGTTTAATTTTGATTAGTTTATTATATCACAAAAACATTGATTATATAAAAATATCTCCATGCTTAAAATTTTAAGCATGGAGATATTTTTATATAACAGCTCTTCCAGGAATAATTAATTTTTGACCCACATTAATATTTTCACTTTCTAAATCATTTATTTTAATTAAATCTTCCACAGTTGTACAATACCTTTTAGCAATTTTCCACAAAGTATCACCATCCTGCACAACATATATTGTTATACTAGCCTTTTTATTTATAACCTCATCTTCTAAAGGTTCTATGTCAACTAAAAATTCTTTATGTGTAACATAGCTAACATTACCATAAATTTTTCCAACTGACTTAACAGCTATAGTACCAGCTTCTACTCCAGTCTCTAAGTTTTCTAATAATACTCTAGTAATGCATTCCATATCTATTTTAGCACCAGGTATATCAACTCCAGAACTAAATGGTATTTCCTCTGTTATTACAGCAACCTTTCTGTTTTCATCCTCTGTTTTATATAATATGTTTACATTTAAAAGGCCTTCTACCAGAACTTTATCTTCAACTATTTTATTATCTGTTATAAACATATCTCCTAACGCCATAATAATCTCTGTTGGTTTTGGTCCTTTTATATCTATGTTTTCTTTAACTATAGTTTCTACAGTATTCTGCCCTAACATAGCATTAAGTTCATATGCCTTTTTATTCATTTTCAACATTTTAGAAGGAGAATATGCATCTTCTATCATATCTATCTCTTCTTTACTTACAACTTTAGTTTCCGATTTTACTAAAGCCTCTACATCTATAATACGATTTTCTCCAAGATCATCTTCCTTTACATCAAACGAAACATCTGCAATCATAAACTCTGTATTACTTTCCATAAATTGAGTTACATCCAAACATTTCACTTCATCATTTACATATATATCTTCTTGAATTGTACATAATTCTTTAGTATCCGCTGCTTTATATAAAATTTGTATTTGTGTAAATGCCTCAACTTGTACCTTTTCATCAATTAATTTAACATCACTTTTATGAACTCTAACATCACAATTTAATACCTTGCCTATTTCAGGCTTATCCATAGGAACTTGAATATGTGCTTTACTTATAAGTTCCCCATTAGGTGTTGAAATTATTTTATCAACAGAAGACGGATTCTTTAAAAGTTGTATGTCATCTATGGAATCTACATCTTTTATAACTTCAAATTCATATTTTTTGTATACCGCAGCTTCCATTTGTATAATGCCTTCTATAACTATTTTTCTTTCATTTATTATACTGCATTCTATATGTTCAATATTGCATTCTAATGTACAATCCATATCCGCTTTAGCGCCCTCAACATCAGCATATGATGAAAAAGCTTTTGTGTATACAACATTATATACTTCTTTTCCTTCATCCCCTGTTGCTAGATACAGAACATTGCACTTAATTTCTCCTTCTACATATACCTTATTTTGCATAACTTCTTTGTTAGTAATTTTAGGTTTAGCATCTAACATTAAAATTTTCTCTACATCTGGTTGTATATCAGGTATTACATACTCCTCTTTTATAACATTATCAATTGTCGCTTTTTCTAAAAGTTGATTATATTCTATACTCTCTTTTATCAATTCTATAGCCATCCATTCTACCTCCTATAAAATACCTACTAACTAATATATATAATACATATATTGAAAATATGATATTTTTATAAAAAAAGAGATACTGAAAATCAGCATCTCTTTTAACCAGCGAAGTCTATTTGAACTGTTTTTGTCAAAACATCTGAATAACTATATGTGACTGTCCTTTGGGTGTCGTCTTGTAATCTAACAACAAAAATACTCGGATATGTTTTTTCTAGTACTCCACTATTTACTACTATCTTTCTTCTTCCGTTGTTAGCTCTTAGCGTCACTTTTTCTCCTATATGATCATCCATCTTAGTTTTTATGGACGCTAATACATTTCTTCCTTCCATCACTAGCACCCTCTTTCTACATTATATATTATATAATATATACCAGTGATTGTCAAGTAACTAATTATTTTATCACTAATATACACCACTTGTCAATATTAATTTTTTGTGAACTTTTTTCGTAAAGTTCACTTACTCTAATCAAATTTACTGTAATTCTTCATATTAATATTATCTTCAAATAACTTATTTATATACATTAGTTTTTATTAGCTAGTAAACAGAAGGAAGGTTCAAAATTTAATACTGTTTTTAGGAATATTTAGATTTAGGAAATCCCTCTCTATATTTTCCTCTAGTTTGCAAACCTCCCACCCCGTCTACTCCAGTTATGGTATTATACACAACATCATGAATAGATACTACTTTTCCAACATTGGTATAAGCTATTTTTTCACATATGAATACAGGATCTAAACAATGGATCAACACCCTATTAGGTGAACTTGCAAAATTAGCACCTGCATCTAAGATAGCTTCGTAACAAGACTGACACGCCCCTGCAAATATAACTAAATCATCATAATTAGGCTCATATGTTCTAAGCTCTGAAACAGTTTGTACAAAATACTTAGAATTTTTATAATTATTAAGATCTGTATATTCCTTAACTCCCTTTATAATAGCATCATGTCCTGTTAAAACTACAATATCTGGTCTTATTTCAGAAACAAGTTTAGGCACTTGCTTTGGTTGCTCTCTTTCTGAAATAACATATCCCACTGCCTCAACATTTAGTTGCTTATAAGTCTTTAAACAAACGTCCAGATATTCTGAATCTCCATCTATATGAAGTACTCTTCCTGGTCTTCCAAAGAGCATACTAGATTCATTTTTTTTTGAGTTCTTAACTGTTTTGTTTTTTCCCCTTTTTTCTTCTTCAGGGGATCTATACTTTTTTTCTGCATTTCTTTGTATAAGTATATTTCTAATACGACTATTTACCTTCTTATTAAATGTAACTTCTTTTTTCATTATAATATCTTCTGTTGCAAATTCTAAATCATCTATTGGTGAATCTGCTATTATTCTCATATTTATCCCTTTAAGTACATACACTTCATCTTCATCATTATTTCTTATATCTATTATTTTAAACGTAATATCTTTTCCATAAGATTTTCTTACTACTATGTCTCCAATTTTCAAGTTATCATCCCCACTGATTTAAATTATAATTTTATAGTATGTTGTATTAATACTATTGTTGACACAATCATGTATAGGATAATAACTAATGTTTTATACATTAAAATAAAAAAGCAGCAAAAATATATTTGTTTTTACTACTTAAATATGTTCTAAAAATTAAATATTAATAGAACCATATAAAACATTATATTAATATATGGTTCTATATAACATTTTTGCTTTTACTCATATATCTTCTTTTTGATTATATGCTTGTTTAAACTCCCCAATAAAATTCATATATTTATCTTGTTCGGAAATTAAATTTTGTATTTTTCTATTGAAAGTATTAGTAGCCCAATTTACTTCATTATAATAATATCTATTTCCAAGTCTCCAAAAACGTTGAGGGAATAGTAAAAATGCAAATAACACCTTATATTCTTCTTCACTTAAATTACTTACTTCATTATAAGAATCTATTATAAGTTTTGCACAGTTTATATCCCAATCTCTTCTTTTAAGTACCTTTGTTATAAAATTTGATATATCATAAGCTCTAACTTCTCTTTTACAATAATCAAAATCTATTACATTAACACCATCATTCTTGTCAATTATTATATTATGATAAGTAAAATCATGATGACAGAAACTTTTTTCCTGCTCAGTAACAGCACATAAATCCATATATCTGGATTTATATAAAACATTTATAGCCCTTTTCCCTAATTCCTTATAAAACTCTATACTTTTAATGTAGTTTAAATCAAAGTCACCTTTTCTATTTCTCTTTCTAGCCATATTTCTCATTTTGTCTAAAGCTTTCACTCTTTTTTCCATGAGATGCGGCCATCTACCTAAGTCAGTCTTTAACTTGCTATTTTCCGGTGGATCATAATCTTTTGATGCTATATGCATTTGTGCTAGCGCCCTCGCAGCTTTTTTTATATCATCATCATTATGAAAATCGCACTCTCTTCCATCAAGCCATTCAGATAATGTATATATATCTTCGTTAACTATGGCATAAGGCTCTCCTTCAATATTTAGATTATACTTATCTACACTATTAAATCCATTTTTCATCAAATGCTCTTTTGCACCATAAACAAACCAAAGTTTTTGAACACCATAGTTTATTCTCTTAAGGCACTTATTTCCCTTATTAGTTTTTAAAAAGTATACTCCCTTATTAGGCTTTATACTTTCAATTCTAATATCAAATTGTCTTTCTATTTCAAACTCCCTCATCATTATTTATCGCCTCCCCACTAAATTTATATGTACTTAATTCTTAATTTAGAATATCTAATGATTTATTAACATTTTTTTATAATGTTAATATACTAAAACTAGATAACTATTACTTCTAAAGGGGTGCTTTATGAAAATAGGAATTGACGCTCGTGCAGCAAAATGGTATAGAGGAACCGGTATTGGCACCTATACTTATCAACTTGTTAACTCCTTAAATAAAATAGATAATTTAAATCAATACTTAATTTTTATGCCTCAAAGTAGTACTTATGATATAAAATTTAAAAATAATTATAAAATAAAAAACATTACTAAAGAAATGGAATGTGAATTTTGGGATGAAGTAAACATCCCTAACATTTTAAAAAATCAGGATATAGATTTATATCATGTACCTCAAAATGGAGTTGGTCTTCCTAAAGATAAGACCTTACCTTTTGTAATAACTTTACATGATATAATTCCTTATAAAATGCCCGAAACAGTTGGTCCAACTTATCTTGAAATTTTCAAAAAAGAAATGCCAGATATAATTTCAAGATGTGACGGGATACTAACTGTATCTAACTATTCAAAACAAGATATAATAAATGCCTTTGATTATCCTGAAGAAAAAATTTTCGTAACACATCTAGCAAATGAAGATATATATTTTCCGAGAGATAAGGTTAAATGTAAAAATTTCATTAGTAAAAATTATGGTATAAATCATGACTATATATTATATGTAGGTGGTTTTAGTCCTAGAAAAAATATTGTAGGATTAATAGAAGCCTTTAGTAAATTAAAAAATGACAATTTAAAATTAATTATAGTAGGTAAACAAGGTAAGTCATATGCCCTTTATAAAAACACCGCTGAAAAACTCCATGTTTCTGATAAAGTTATATTTCCTGGATTTATACCATTAGAACATATGCCTATATTTTATAATGCATGTAAACTTTTTGTATATCCATCTCTTTATGAAGGATTTGGATTACCTCCAATTGAAGCCATGGCCTGTGGAACTCCTATAATCACTTCAAATCTAACATCCCTTCCTGAAGTCGTAGGAAATGCAGGTCTTTTAATAAATCCATATAATATCGATGAACTCCATCAAGCTATGGACAAAGTTTTACAAGATCATGTCTTAAGAAACTCGTTAGTGAAAAAATCTTTAACACGAAGTTCAAAATTCAGCTGGACTAAAACTGCTAAAGATACTCTAACAGCATTTCAAACTATTGCAGGATATAAAAAGTGATTGCATTTTTATCCTGCAATCACTTTCCTCTCTTGCAAATACTAATCAAATACAGATGTAGATAAATATCTTAACCCAGTATCTGGTAATAATACTATTATATTCTTACCTCTATTTTCTTCTCTTTTTCCTACTATTTTGGCTGCTTCAACGGCAGCCCCAGAAGATATTCCAACAAATACTCCCTCTGTCTCAACAAGTTCTTTAGTTGCTTTAAAAGCATCATCATCACTAATCTTTATTATCTCATCTATAATATCTACATTTAAAACTTCTGGAATAAATCCAGCACCTATCCCTTGAATTTTATGTTGACCTGCCTTTTCACCCAATACAACCGCTGAATTTTTAGGTTCTACAGCTATAATTTTTACATTAGGATTTTTTTTCTTCAATCCCTCGCCAACTCCTGTTATTGTTCCACCTGTTCCAATTCCAGCAACAAAAATATCTATTTTACCCTCTGTATCATTCCATATTTCCTCAGCTGTAGTTTCCCTGTGTGCTCTAGCATTAGCCGGATTATCAAATTGACCCGCAATAAATGAATTAGAAATTTCCTTTGCTAATTCATTAGCCTTTTCAATGGCACCTTTCATGCCTTTATCAGCAGGCGTAAGTATTAGTTCTGCTCCATAAGCAGTAAGAGTCTTTCTTCTTTCCATACTCATAGACTCAGGCATTATTATAATAAGTCTATATCCCTTTATTGCTGCTGTTAACGCAAGTCCAACTCCAGTATTTCCACTGGTAGGTTCTATTATAACTGTATCCTTATTTATAATTCCCTTTTCTTCAGCATCTTTTATCATATAATATCCTACTCTATCTTTAACACTTCCACCTGGATTAAAATACTCTACTTTTGCTATAAGTTTTGTATTTAATTTATTATTTTCACTATAATTAGATAATTCTACAAGTGGTGTGTTACCTATTAACTCAACCATATTTTTGAATATTTTCATAAAACATCCCCCTCTTATTAATATACGCCATAGCATAAAATTAATCCTTCTTTATAATGATAGAACACAAATTAATTTTAATTCCGACTAGTTTAATCGGATTATATTACATCTAAAATCATTTGTCAATAGAAACCAATATATGTTATTATAATGAATTTAGTGATATAATTTACATGTATTTTTTTGTTTTGGAGGAGATTTTTATGAAAATAGATAATGTTCTTTATCTTTCAGATAAAGAAAAAAACTTTTATTTCATCATGTCATGTATCTTAAGAATAAGCTTTATTGGATTATTTATGTGGTATCTATGGAGTAATAATTACATACTTATTAGTAAATGTATTATTATATCTTTATCTATAATATATTTTTTAAAAGGTGGTATCGAAATTATAACAGGACAAATACATTTACCCTTTATAAATACTAATATTAGACTTATAAATAAATTCTTCATTATATTAATCTTTATAATAATTAAATTTGTAATTTGGGTAAATATTCTAAATATACTTCCATAAAAAAAGACCCTTAAAGGGCCTTTTTTATATTATTAATATATATATTTCTTATATTATCATTTTCTCCAAGAGAACAAAGATCTATATTAACCTTGAACCCTTCTTTCTCTAATACTTTTTTCCATGAATCTTTATCATCTCCTGCCATATCATTCTTGGCATGATCTCCTGAAACCACCATAAATGGTTTTAACGTTACCTCTTTTATTTTTTTCTCTTTTAATCTCTTTATAACATCATCTAATGTAGGTGTTTCTTCTACTGTTGCAACATACGCATTTTCATATCCATTAGTCTTTAGTATATAATCTAAAAGTGCATAACATGAATTGGCATAATGAATAGACCCATGCCCCATTAAAATTAATGCTTTATCTTCTCTGATTTTTTTTAAATCATCTTTTATAGCATCTATTGCTATTTCATAATCTTTTGTCTTATATAATAAAGGCTTTCCAAGAACAACTTTTTTAAAGCAACCTTCCTCAATGAATTTATTTACAACTAATTTAATTTCATCATATTCAATACCTGGCATTATATGTATAGGTTGAACAATTATTTCTTCATACCCCTCTTCTCTTAACTTACTTAAAGCTTCCCTCGGAGTATCAATATAGATACCATCCCTTTCTTTTAACTTCTTTATTATCATATTAGATGTATACGCTTTTCTAACAGTATAATCTTTAAATTCTTTTGCTATTTTCTCTTCTATAGCATCTAATGTTACTTTTCTAGTATCCTCGTAACTTGTTCCAAAACTAACAACTAGTATGGATTTTTTATTTGAACTCTTCATTATTTTCTCCTTTAACTTTATCAATTAGTTTTTCTATGCTAGTGAATTTATTTTTATACTCTATATTTTCTCTTTCAATTATGAACCCATATATATTCATATCTATAATAGCCTTAGCCTTTTCATATGTTCCACCAGCAGTCCCACTATCTTTCATTATAAGAGCTTCTGCATTATATTCTTTTATAAAAGCTTTATTAAGTTCATAACTTATAGGTCCCTTTATTGCTATTAAATTCTCTATTTTAACTCCTAAATCAATACATTTTTTTATAACTGAACTACTTGGAAGTACCCTATGTACTATTCTACTATTTAAATTCATATCAATAATCTTTTGTATATTTTTACTTCCCGTAGTATCTAGAATAGTTCCATTAATATTTTTAAGCTTTTCTTTTAGTTCTTTATAGTCTTTGACCCTTATTATATTTTTATAGTTTTTAAACTCTTCTATAATTGAAGGTCGTTCATATCTAAAATATATAATTCCACTACATTTACACGCTTCTATAATATTTTTACTAACCTCTATGGCATACGGATGAGATGCATCTATAAAAATATTTATACTATTATCTCTTATGATTTTCTTAAATCCTTCTATATCTAATGGATTTGTGTTAAGTATTTTATATTTATAGTTTTCTAATAGTTCTCCTCCATATTTTGTAGCAGTTGATACAAAAATATCTTCTGTAAATTCATTTAAAAGTGATAAAATTTCTTTTCCTTCACTAGTTCCAACTACTACTCCTATCACTTTGCTTCTCCTTTAAATTTATTTTCATATCCTCTTGGAGTTATAAATTTACTATTCTTTATATAACTTTTACTATTTCCTATAACTACTATACTCATCATATCTACAATATCATCATTAAATTTTTCTATAGTAGTAACAATAATCTCTTGCCCTTCCCTAAGAGCATTTTTAACAATCCCAATTGGAGTATTACTATTTCTATATCTCTTTATTATATCTAAACATTCTCTTAAATAATGAGGTCTTCCTTTACTTTTGGGATTATATAAGGATATTATAAAATCCCCTTTAGCCGCACATTGAACCCTGTTTTTTATTACTTCATAAGGAGTTAATAAATCACTTAAACTTATATTGCAATTATCATGCATAAGTGGTGCCCCAAGTAAGGATGCCGCTGAAGACGCTGCCGTAATTCCCGGAATTATAATTATATCTTCATTTTCTGCTATTTCTAAAATAGGACCTGCCATTCCATATATTCCAGCATCACCAGTACTAATTATTGACACTACCTTATATTTTGATTCACTTAAAGCATACTTTACTCTTTCAATTTCTCCCCTCATGCCAGTTGAAAAAATTTCTTTTCCATTAATAATAGGTTTTATAAGTTCAATATATTTAGTATATCCAACTATAATATCACTTTCTTCTATAGCATTTTTAGCCCTTATACTCATATCTTCTAAAGAACCTGGTCCTATACCTATGACATACAGTTTTCCTTTATTCTCACTCATACTCTTCTCCTTAATTGTATAAATCTATTTTAAAATTCCGATACATAATGTAATTCCATTTAGTTTTAGCTTCTTTGTAATTGGAACTGCCCCTACTAATTCAACACTCGGTTCTGCTACCGCCCTAACCCCTATTACGCTTTTTACAAAGTCACTACCTTCATAATTATCTTCAACTTTTTTCAAATCATTTATAGTAAACGTCCTAAAATCACATTTAAATTCATCTACCATATGCAAAATTGCCTTTTCATTTTTTTTAATTTCTACTGTTGATATAATCTTTACCGCTCTTTTATCTATGTTATATACCTTCAGAATTTTAAATATTTTTTCTTTCATATATTCTGCTGAAATTCCTCTTTTACACCCTATCCCTAAAACTATGTTTTTATTTATAAGCTTAAGATATGTCTTATTAAAATCTAAATTATATTTATTTGTAACTATGACTAATCCATCAGCATTATTAATGGTACTTACATAACCTTTAGGAACTTCGTTTACTTTAGAATTTCTGCCAAAATACTCTTCTATATAAGCAACTCTTTTATTATCAACTAACATTGCTGAAATTTCTTTTGCTCTTTTTAAATCATCTATTACATAGTTATTTTCTTTTGCAATAATATCTGGTGCAACTATACCCATATTATCTGTAGCTGTTGTTATAATAGGTTCAGCACTTATTATAGATGCTATTTCTAATGTCATCTTGTTAGCACCGCCTAAATGTCCACTTAAAAGACTTATAACAAATTTACACGTACTATCTATAACTAACACCGCTGGATCCTTATCTTTACTATGTATATAGGGTGCTATGGCTCTTATTGCTATTCCTGTAGATGCTATAAAAATGATTGTATTTTGTTTCTTAAAGTACCTCTCCACAATATTTTTAATTCCTAAATTTTTAACATCATCTTTTAAAAATTTATCTGTAGATATAATTTTACTTATGTCATTTGCAATTCTATTACCTCTACTTGTGACACTTATAATAACAATTTTCATAATTTATTATTACTTTCTAAACATATGAGAAAAGTTTTTATCATAGAGAAGACTTTTTTCATATTCACAATCAATAAAATCACCAACAAGTATCTGAGCAGTCTTAGTTATATTTTCTTTTTTTACTTTTTCAGCTATATCATCAAGGGTTCCCATAACTATTTTTTCATCATTCCATGTAGCCCTTTGAATTACAGCTATAGGTACATTTCTCTTATAACCATTTTTTAAGCTTTTAACTACTTTTTCAATCATTGACACTGAAAGAAAAATTGCCATACTAGCCCCGATCTCTGCTAACTTTTCTAGTCTTTCTTTCTCTGGTACAGGAGTTTTACCTTCTATTCTTGTAAGTATTACAGTCTGACTAACTCCAGGAAGAGTAAATTCTCTTTTAATAGATGATGCCGCAGCTGTAAATGAACTTACTCCTGGTATTACTTTATACTCTAAATTAATTTCATCAAGTTCATCCATTTGCTCTTTTATTGCACCATAAATAGAAGGATCTCCGGTATGAAGTCTAACTATATTTTTATCTTTATTATTTTTCATTACGTCTATAACTTCCTCTAAAGTCATAGACGCAGAGTTATATATTTTTACTCCATTTTTACAAAATTTCAAATGTTCTTTTGCAACAAGAGAACCTGCATATATAACTATATCAGCCTCTTCAATTGCTCTTCTTCCTTTTATAGTTATTAACTCTACATCTCCTGGTCCTGCCCCTACAAATGTTATCATTTAATCACTCCTTAAACTCTATTTGCTATAATAAGACTCATATAGCCATTTTCTTTTAAAATATCTTCTTTGTTTGTTAATACAACTTCTCCTTCTCTTCCTGCATTTTTTATATATACATAAGAGAATTTATTATCCTCAAGAAAATCTAATGCCTTTTGTGCATTATTATAAACTTTCATAATAACTACATACTTTTCATCTTTTATTTCTTCAACTTTTGATGCTGGAAGTATTTTAAGTGAATTTTCTCCCATAACAAGTGGTATATTTGCAATTGATGCCGATGCACAAAATGATGGTATTCCAGCTATAGTTTCAACCTCAAACCCTTTTTCGTTTATATATTTCAAAAGATGTACATATGTACTATAAATATAAGCATCTCCTATAGTTAAAAAAGCTACACTTTTACCTTCTTTTAATTTTTCGCCTATAAGATCATATATTTCTTTAACTTTTGCATTTGTGTTAGCTTTACCCATGGGAAAGTGTTTGACCACAACTTCCGTACCTTCTTTTATATAATCCTTTGCAGCATTTAAAGCTATACTTTCTCCCTTCGCCATAGCTGATGGTGCTACAATAACATCACACTTTTCTATAGTTCTTACTGCCTTTATTGTTAATAACTCTTTATCTCCTGGTCCTACACCTATTCCATATAATTTAGCCATTTTCTTCTCTCCGTTTATATATTTTTTTCTCCCCACACAATAAAGATAGGGTTATTTGCCTTAAGCATATATGTATTCTTAAATGAACCACTTATTGAAACTTCAATAAACTCAGGGTTATAATCCATCTTTTTCAATGTTTCTAATGCCTTATACAAATTGTTTATGGTTATAAAATTTAAAACCATTCTTCCCTTATTACTTAGCTTGTTATGATAATTTCTAATTATATCTTCAATATTTCCACCGCTACCACCTATAAAAATTACATTAAACTCTCCATCTATATGCTCATAAACCTCTAATGCTTCTCCTTTGACAACTTTTAAATTATTAGCTTCAAATTTCTCTTTATTTTTATTAATCAAATCAATTGCTTTTTCTTTTTTTTCTATAGCTATAACTTCACCATTTTTTAAAATTTTAGCTAATTGTATACTAATTGACCCTGTTCCCGCACCAATATCTAAGATTCTAGAATTTTCATTTATGTTCATTTTAGATATTGATAAAATGCGAATCTCCTCTTTTGTCATAGGAGAATCTCCTCTTATGAATTCATCATCTTTTATGTATATCATTTTATATCTCCTCAATAATCATTACCGTTAAATCTGAAAATTCCATATCCTTTATCTCCTCTACTGTACCAACTACAATTCTTTCATTATCATAAGATAAATTTTCTCCAACATAAACTTTAAAGTTTTCTGCTATCTCATGAAGTTTTTTACATAATTTATTTGGAGAATTTTTTTTATCTGTAAGCCACATAGAAACCCTATTTTCTTTTACTATGTTAATAAAGTCTTCTTCTCTTCCATGCATACTACCAATATAAGCATTGCCCCAACTAATTTTAAGTTTACTTGCAAAATACTGAAGAGAAGTAATTCCTGGAACAATTTCAATATATCCACTAAAATTCTCTTTTATATAATTAGTTATTCCATAGAAATTCGGATCTCCACTTGCTGCAACTGAAACACTTTTATACTGATTATCCTTTATAATCTCTATGATATCTTGAAGTTTTTTTACACCTATAATAGATTTATTTATAAACTCAATACTTTTTTTTACTCTTTCAAAGGCTACAACTACATCACTATTTTCCATAACTTCTATGGCTTTTGGAAGTATATATTTAAAACTTCCAGGACCAATACCAACTATATACACTTTTTTATCTTGCATCCTTTATCACCAACTCTTCTTATTAATCCACTTTAGCTATAACTCCTTTTTTCATAGAAAACATAATAACTTCCGCATCTATACTTTCATATGTATAAATATAAATTCTTTTTTTTATTTTCTCTGCAATATTTACATACACTTCCTTATACCTATTTTCTAAGAACTCTACAGCACCTTCTGTAGTTTTAAGATTATAAACCTTATTTATAGTCTCAAAGGGTGCTTTCATTAATGCAAGTTCTAACGCTATTGTCTCCAATCTAACATCACATACCCTACTATGTGTTTGAAAACAACCACTAGCTATTTTGCACATCTTTCCTATATGTCCTACTAAAACAATATTATTTATTTCTTTTTGTCTACAAACGTCCAGAGCATATCCTATATAATTAGATACTATCACCATATCTCTAGAATCAAATCCTAATTCCTCAGCCATTTTCTCACCCATATTACCAAAAATAAGAATAGGTCTTCTTACTCCCGATGCAATCTTTTGGCTTATTTCTAAAGCAATGGATTCTTTCAGTGCTTCTTCAGACATAGGGGTTACTATCCCCGTAGTTCCTAGTATTGATATTCCACCTTCTATGTTTAGCCTTGGATTAAAAGTCTTCTTTGCAATTTCTAATCCTTGTGGAACAGATATTGTTATCTCAACACCCTTTTCCTTTGGAAGCACTTCCTTTACTTCTTTTTCTATCATACTTCTAGGAACAGGATTTATAGCTGGCTCTCCTTTTTTTACATAAAGTCCTTCTCCCTTTACTACTCCAACTCCAGCTCCACCTTTTAGAACATAGCCTTTATTTATTTTTCTTGCTGTAGCACAAATTTCTATACCATCAGTTATATCAGGATCATCCCCTGCAAACTTAACAACAGAACATTTGACACAATCTTTTTCTACTTTTATGTTACTTATAGGAAGATTTATCTCTATTCCTTTTGGAGTATCTATAGTAATCTCTTCTATATTTCCTCCATAATAAAGTATTCTTGTTGCAGCTTTTGCAGCGCCAGCAGCACAAGAACCCGTTGTATATCCACATCTTAATTTTTTACCATCACTATCAATATAAAGTTCAAACATAGTTTTCACTCATTTCTATTATCTTACCTTGCTAACATATACATAAGAGCATTTACTATACACGCTGCAATTCCACTTCCACCTTTTCTTCCCCTTACAGTTATCATAGGTAATTTTAATTGTTCTATTTCTTCTTTACATTCTGCCGCCCCCACAAATCCAACTGGGGATACAATCACAAATTTAGGATCTGCTTTTCCTTCTTCAATAAGTTCTTTTAATCTAAAAACTGCCGTTGGTGCATTTCCAAAAACAAAAAACTCAACACCATCTTCCACTGCTTTTTCAATAGCTGCCATTGATCTTGTTATTTCCTTTTCCTTTGCAATTTCTGCAACATCAGGCTCTGAAACATAAGATATCACTTTGCAATTTAATTTTTCAAGGGCTTTTTTATTTATACCTGAAAGAGCCATCTTAGTATCAGTATATATAGTCACTCCCTTTTTAAGTAACTCTAATGCTTTATCTATAGCACCATCTCTTATATATATTAAATCTTTATATTCAAAATCTGCCGTAGTGTGTATTACTCTTTTCACTATTTGAAGTTCTCTTTCGTTAAAATTATGAGATCCCATTTCTTCTCCGATTATTTCAAAGCTTCTTTTTTCTATACCCATAGGATTTGTTATATATTTATTCAAAATTACTCCTCCTGCCTCTCAATCCTTTAGCTAAATACCTTATAAAATCAATATTTCCGAAAAAATGTACATGTGCATATGAAGCTAATGTATTGTTTTTAGTATATCCACAGCTCCACCACTTTTTACTTTCATCATACATTTCCTTTTCAACTAAATACACCTTTTTATCTAAGCTTTTTATTTTAGACCTATGAAACTCATGACAATTTATACTAAATCCTTTAGGCAAAATAGGATTATCTTCTGTAATTGTAGCTTTAGCATACCCAAAATTTTGAAGTCTACTTGTCATATAGGAACTTCCTTTAAAAAAGTTTACCATGTTATATTCAACTTCTTTTTCATAATCTTTTTCTACGAATGAGCTCGTTAAATACATAAGCCCACCACATTCTGCATAACATCTAACCCCATTATCAAGGAATTTTTTTATATCCATAAGCAAACTTTTATTATGGGATAATTCCTCTTTGAAAATCTCGGGATATCCTCCACCTATGTATAATAAATCTATATCTTTTGGTAATTTCTTATCTTTTAATGGACTAAAATAAACAACTTCGCCAAGTTCCTCTAAAAGTTCTATATTCTCTTTATAATAAAAACTAAATGCCTTATCCTTTGCAATGCCTATTTTTATACCTAAACTTTTTACATGAAAATTATCTTTAAATTTCTTGCAATTTTTAAACTCATGTAATAGGTCATCTACATTTATATGTTTTTCTATTAACCCTGCACAATACTCTATTTTTTCTTCAAGTTCATATATTTCACTACTTTGAATAAGACCTAAATGTCTACTTCCAATTAAAAGCCTTTCATCTTTTGGTATATACCCAAATACTTTAATTTTACAAGACTTCTCCACAGCCTTCTTTAATAACTTAAAATATCCTTCTCCTATATTATTAAAAATTACTCCTACTATATTTACATTTTCAAAATCAACTATTCCATTTATCTCTGCACATAAAGTTGCTACTTGTGCTTTAGGTGATAACACTAAAATTACAGGTAATTCTAGTAATCTAGCTATATGAGCGGTAGAATACTTTGAGTCTACTCCTTTGCCATCATATAACCCCATAACTCCTTCAATAACAGCATAATCTCCTTTTCCTCTTGAAAAAGATGCCTTAACTCCATCTTCCCCCATTAAGAATAAATCTAAATTTCTAGAATAATTTCCTGTTATTTTGCTATGAAATGCAGTATCTATATAATCAGGGCCCACTTTATATCCCTGTACATCAAAACCTCTATTTTTAAGTGCTTTCATAAGTCCAAGACTTATTGTGGTTTTACCTCCACCACTAGAATTTGAAGATATAACTATTCCTTTCACATACCTACTCCTTATCTTTTAAAATAAATAAAAAAAGTACACCTTTCAGCGTACCAATTTACCATAAAAAAGCCTATACTCAAATATAAAATAGACCTAATTAATAAAACTTTCCCACCGAAAGGTTATGCATCAAAGCTTAGGCAGGTCTCCTGGCTCGGCTTCATCCTCATCTTCCTTCCCAGTTTTAAACCAGTGGTTTTTAAGATTTGTTCACCATACAGTAGCGGGGGCTGCTACGGCTTCTCACCGTATTCCCTTTTCATCTGAAATTAATCAGACACCTAAGCTAATATTCTATTTTATAAAATTATTATATACTACATTATATAACTTTATCAACTTCCATCACTATTTCAATAAATCATTTCTAAACTTATCCAAAAATTCTCTTTTGTCATGTTTTAATCCATTCTTTTTAACTAGTTTATCCAAAAATATTTCATACTTCCATTCTTTACTTCTTGTATAATATTCCTTTGATATAGTATAGAAATCTTGTGGAAATATCATCATACCATATAAAACTTCCATTTCTGTTTGTGACAAAGTATTATATTTATAATAATTACTTAGTATAAATTTAAGTTCTTCAAAATCATAAGCTGATCTTTTTTCTACCTTATTTATAAAATTACATAAATCATGAACTTTTAAATCTATAATGGAATAATCAAAATCAACAAAGTAAGCTTCATCATCTTTGATTAGTACATTATGATGTGCTAAATCATGATGACATAATATTATTTTATCTTCTTCACTACACAATCCATAAAAATTAGATTTTTCTAAAATATCTATAGCACTATCTATTTCACTCATATAATAATCTACATTATCTAAAAAAATCTCATCAAATTCTGTTTTACTTTTCATTAACTTAACTACATTTTTAAATATTTCTAATTCTTCATGTTTTCTTTTAAATGCATCAATAGTAGTTCCACACATATATCTTGTTTTATTTCTATATCTAAATCCCTCACAAGCCTTGTGTAGTTGTCCTACTCCCCTTGCTGCCACCATCACATCTAATGGATTTGAATATTCACTTTCTCTACCATCAATTAAATCCATAACACAGTACATATTTTTATTCCAAGTGGTATAAACTTCTCCATTTTTCGTCTTATCAAATCTAAATACTCTATTAAAAGAATTATTTCTTATATAACTTATTCCTTCATTTATAAAATTCAACTCATCAATACTATAATCTAGCTTTTTTAAGATTTTATTTCCTTTATTGGTTACTAATATATATACTTTTCTAACAGGGATAATATCTTCAACCTTAAAATCATAGGCTTCAAACATTTTTAAATTTAAATCATATTGAACCAGGGCTTTTTTATCTTTGAATCTTACATTTTGTAAAATTTTCAACACCCCCTTTACATAGAAATATTAGCCTCACATGCAATAGCTTTCTTTAATTTCTTTTTACTCTTATCTATATCTAAGTTATTATCATATATCATGTATTTACTATTAATAATATATTTACTGCAACATTTCATAAATTCACTTGGATATGATATTAGAGCTTTTAAAAAAACATTGCTTTTACTATCTAATTTTTCAAATTCACAAAACTTATCTACTAGACCTGTATAATCTAACTCTAACTTCTTTCTTATAAGCTTTCTAAAAAAATTAGCAGCATCAATTTCTACCAAATCATAAAAACACTTCTCTAAATTTAAAGTTTCTATAAATTTAATTTTTCTGAGATTATTAAAATAGGTATTTCCTAAACATACTTCATTTCTATTCATACTTCTTTTAATAATCTCTAAGTACCCATTTTCATATATCACCTTTATAGCCCTCTCCGCCTTTTTTAAATAATCTTCTCCATATTGTAATAGGAGTTTTTCAAAATCATTTTGTGGTGAATTTTCTTTTATATCTTTATATTCCCTCTTTACTCGCTTTAAATAAACTTTGTATTGTTCTATAGTTCTTCCTCTTTTATCCTCTAATCTATGACCTATATAATCGTTATATCCCATAGACCTTTTGTGAAATTCACTTATTATATGGAGTTGATTTATAATACTATCCTCTAGTTCACAATCCTTAATCAAAATTTCTTCTTGAAACTCCCTTTGCACAACCCCCTTTTTCTCCATATAATTTAAGAAGAGCTCTTTAGATATATCCGTCATTAAATTCACCTCTATCTATCTTTCCTCTTAATTTTCCTTATCACATTATGTTTCTCTCTTTCCAATTCTTTAATTTTTCTCTGTTTTTTCTTTATTTTCTTTAACCTTTTTATTTCTTCTTTTAAAGTTTCAACTTCTTTATCATATTCCTCAACATCAAGATCAACACTTTTTATAGGCATTACTAATGTATGTTCACTATTTTTGCTCATTTAAAACCCCCCTCCTAATTTTAAAAATCCTCTAAATCAGTAATCCTAAACTCTTCAATAAATTGTTGTTTTTCTGCTCTGTCCTCAATATATCTTTCTAGCTTCTTTATAAAGAACTCTTCTCCCCATGGCTTTTTCTCCCAATAATATTGTATTCCTCTTTGCCAATAGTCTTGAGGAAATTCCATAAAAGCCGCCATAATAGGAATATCATCACTTTCTACTTTATTTATAGAATTATATATTTCTAGTATCTTTTTAACATTCTCCATATCCCATTTGCCATATTTCATTCTTCTTATTAAAATACTTGATAAATCATGAAGATGTGAATCTAGCATACAATAATCAAAATCTATTATATTTACACAATTTTTATTATCTATTAAAACATTATGATAAGCATAATCATGATGACAAAATCCATTTTGCACTATTTCCTTCTTCATCTTTTTTATATAGTTACTTTTTTTCAAATTTTCAATAGCGCTTTCCGCTCTCTTTAACTCTTCATTCATAATTTCAAGATACATTTCATCAAATTTAGATTTTTTAATTTTTTTGTTTATTCTATTTTTAAAATCTAATATTTCATTTTTTCTGGTAGTATATGTTTCTATCCACTTAAGCCATCCGACTCTTGGATTCATCTCTTTGGTAACATTAAATCCTTTACTTTTAAGATGCAATTCTGCAAGTTTAAGTGTAGCCATCTTTAAATCTATCGGATTATCATAATTACTTAATCTAGCATTTATCCATGGAGTAAAATAAGCATATTTATCTTTTACTTTTATATAATCCCGTCCTTTTTTAGTCTTAATTATCTCCGGAATCTTAGAAAATCCATTATTTTGTAGGTGTTTTATTGCATTTAATATAAAGAAGAAATGTCCAAACTCATATTCTATAACTTTTAAACAAAATTCCTTATCATTAGAAATGACCTTATATATACTTTTTACTTGCTCTATATTGGTAATATGAATTTGATACTCACTCTCTAATAAGTTTCTCAATTCTTGAGTTTCCAAGTGTTCCTCCTCCAAAACCTTTTTCTCATTTTAGTATATGAGAATTTTTTTTAGTGTGTGAATACTCATAAATATTGATTACTTTATATCACATTTTTTTAATATATTTAATATTAATACTATATAGACACTGTTAAGGAGAGGATATAATGAAAATAGCCATTGATGCTAGAGGTATCAATTGGTATAGCGGCACTGGAATTGGTACTTATACTGAAAATGTTGTGAAAAATCTAATAAATATATATGATGATACTTATTTTCATCTTTATTGGTCAGAACAAAATTATGAAGATTTTAAAAAGAAAAATACAGAATTAATTCTTACTTCAAAAAAACATCCGCGTTTTTTTGAACAGAATTACTTTTATAACGATTTAAATAGAAATGACATGGACATATATCACGTACCTCAAAATGGAATTGGACTTGATATAAATATAAAATGTAAAAAGGTCATTACAGTACATGATTTAATTCCATACATTATGCCAGAAACAGTTGGCAAAGGCTACTTACTTAAATTTTTAAAAGAAATTCCAAGTGTAATACAAAATGCTGATGGAATATTAACGGTTTCTGAATACTCCAAAAAAGATATATTAAAATTTTTTCCTATAGATCCTAATAGAATTTTTGTAACCCCCCTTGCAGCAGATAAAATATATAAACCTCTTGAAAAGAGAATATGCAGATCATTACTTAAAGAAAAATATAATATAAATAATCCATTTATATTATATTTAGGAGGATTTAGTGCACGAAAAAATGTGTCCGCACTAATAAATTCTTTCTTAAAAGTACATTCTAGTCTGCACACAGATTATAATCTTGTTATAGTCGGAGCACGAAAAGATTTAGGTCAATATTTAAGTAACAAATATTCAAATTTATGTTCTAAAATAATATTTACAGGTTTTATTCCTCAAGAAGAATTACCTATTTTCTATAATTCATGTGACGTCTTTGTATATCCATCTATTTATGAAGGATTTGGTTTGCCTCCACTTGAAGCTATGAGTTGTGGAACTCCCGTAATCACTTCTAATACAACCTCAATTCCTGAAGTTGTGGGAGATAGTGGTCTATTAATCAATCCTCATAATGAAGATGAATTAACTAATTCTTTAGAAAAATTACTAAACAATGAATCACTTAGAAAGTCTCTTAGTATAAAAAGTTTAAAACAATCATCTAAATTTTCCTGGTATAAAACAGCGACTAAAACCTTTGAAGCTTATAAAACAATATATGAGTTATAAAAAAGTTTACAGTATTATTCTGTAAACTTTTTTATAACCACAAATTTATATTATTTTTCATTAGCTAAATCTTTTAGTTGTTCTGTCAATTTTAAAACATCATCCATGCTACTTGTAGCCCCAAGGACACATTTTTCTTGTTCTTGTACTGTTTCAAGTGTTGATTTTGATATTTCCAAAGTTTTATCTATGTATTTTTGCATATCTTCAGTAAGATTTCCTATTGTATCAGCTGTTTCCTTTGAATTATCCGATAATTTTCTTATTTCTTTTGCTACAACACCGAAACCTTTTCCAACTTCTCCTGCTCTTGCAGACTCAATAGATGCATTTAATCCTAAAATTTTTATTTGATTAGTTATTTTTCTTGTTACTTCTAAAATATCATTTATCTGCTTAGATAAATTTTCAACATTTGATATTTCCTTATTAAGATTTTTTTGATTATCCGAAACCCCTTCTGAAGCCACAGATACCTCTTCCATTGTTGAAGAAATTTTTAAAAAATCATCTGTAAGTTTATCTATTACTTTTCTTAATTTATATTGTTGATATCCCATTCTAGAAACAGTATTGGCCACAATATATAAAAGTTCTGAAGACGCCTTTATTGTCTTTTCATCTGTAATCCTTATTTTTTTTACCTCATCAACATACGTATCTTCATCTATATTTATTTCTTTTGCTATCTTTATAATGTAACTCTCTTCAACTTCTTCTGTTAATACTTGTCCTCCAAGTATGCTTCCTATTTGCTTATTTCCAAGCATAATAGGCGCTCCAAAGTCAATTAAGCCAGCATGGCATTTATATATGTATGGTTTTCCTGTCCTTGATGCTTCTTCTCCACCTTTTCTGTCACATTCTGCACATCTTTTAAATCCAACTTCACTTCTTCTTGTCATGGTACAGAATTTAGCATGATTACTAGGAGTAGTTACGGGATTTCCATAACCATCTACACTAACACTAGATATGTTGGTACTATTAGAAAAAGCATTTTGAAATTTCTGAAGAAAATCTAGGTCTATTACATCTTTTAATTGTATATCTTCAATTTCATCTTTAAAATTGTTATTTAAAACCTTACCCATAAATCCGCTCTCCCCATTATCATTTTTTTGATATAATCCCATAATTTATATTCTACATTAATTATATAACTTTTTAAGTATTTATCAAATTTTTTAATTTAAACAAAAGACTTCATTAAATCACGAAGTCTTTTATTTATTAAATTCTATTATTTTATAAATCAGATACAATAGTTCCATCTGTATCTATTATAATCTCTCTATAAGGTATAACTATATTTGATTTTAACATTGACTCTTTAACCATATTTACTATTCCTCCACAACAAGGAACTGTCATTCTTATTACTTTAATACTTTTTATATTATTATATGTTAAAATTTCCGAAATTTTTTCTTTGTAATATTCAATATCATCAAGTTTAGGACATCCTATTATAGTTATATGTCCTTTTATAAAATCTTTATGAAAATTAGCATATGCATAAGCTGTACAATCTGCCGCAATTAACAACTCTGCATCTTCTAAAAACTTTGAATTTGGATTTATTAACTTCAATTGAATAGGCCATTGTAATAACTCCGATATACTAGTTCCTTGTTCCTTTTTCATATTTTTAGCTTTAGTGACTTTCACAGATTTTCTATCTATTTTTCTTTCCATAGTTCCAGGACATCCGCAAGGCATATTATTTACTTTAATCTGCTTTTCTATTTTTTTAATTCTTTCCTTAACAGCCTCTTCATTGTACTTTTCAGCTTCTCTTTCTATTATTTTTATGGCATCTACAGGACAAGCTGGAAGACAGTCTCCTAATCCATCACAATATTCATCACTAACTAGTTTTGCTTTTCCTTCTATAATGTCAATGGCACATTCATGACAAGCTTTAACGCATATTCCACAGCCATTACATTTATCTTTATCTATAAAAACTATTTTTCTTTTCATAACTATAACCCCCAATTAACTTGATTTTATAATCCAATTATAATAGCATTATGTTAATAAATATGTAACTTAAGTTACGCATTTAATTATATTTTAGGAGGTTAAAATGAAAAACTTAATCATTAACTTAAAGTTTTGTTCATTATTTAATAATTTTTCAAATGATGAAATTTTAGATATAACTTCTAACATAAACTATAGACTAATATCTTATGAAAAAGGAGAAGCTATTGCATTAGAAGATACCCCTATAAATAGCATAGGAATAATTTTAGATGGATCTATCGAAGTTCAAAAATATTATTCTTCTGGAAAAACCATCACTATAAATCATATAAAAAAAGGTGGTATTTTTGGTGAGGCAATTATATTTTCTAAGAAAAATACCTATCCTTCAACTATAGTATCATTTCAAGATTCTCAAATCTTCTTCATGTTAAAAGAAGATATTATTAATTTATGTAGTTCAAACATTTTATTTTTAAATAATTTTATGCAAATATTATCTAATAGAATACTTACTCTCAATAAAGCTCTAAAAGACATATCCTTTCAAACTATTAGAGAAAAGTTAGCTAATTTCATTTTAAATGAACATATAAAACAAAATTCTATAAAAATAAAACTTTCTTATTCAAGACAAGAACTAGCTGACCGTTTTGGAATTACAAGACCCTCACTTTCACGTGAATTAATTAATATGAAAAATGATGGATTAATAAACTTTGAAAAAAAATATATTACAATTATAAATTTAGATAAACTTGAAGATATACTATTAAAATCTTAATATTTTAAAATACACTATCTAAGCATTAAACCAAAAATATTAAAGAACTTCCGTATTTAGAAGTTCTCTAACATTTTTATTAATTATACAAAATTTTAAGCTTCACCTAAAAATAGCTTTATATCTTCATCTACTGTTCCAATTCCTGCTATTCCAAATTTATTAACTAACACTTTAGTTACATTTGGTGATAAAAATGCAGGTAGTGTTGGTCCTAAGTGAATATTTTTAACTCCTAAATGTAATAATGCAAGTAATACTATTACAGCTTTTTGTTCATACCATGAAATATTAAATGATATTGGAAGTTTATTTATATCATCAAGTTCAAATACTTCTTTTAATTTAAGTGCTATTACCGCTAATGAGTATGAATCATTACATTGACCAGCATCTAATACTCTTGGTATTCCATCAATATCTCCTAAATTTAATTTGTTATATTTATATTTAGCACAACCTGCTGTTAATATTACTGTATCTTGTGGAAGTGCCTTTGCAAAATCTGAATAATAATTTCTAGTTTTAGCTCTACCATCACACCCCGCCATTACAAAGAATTTTTTTATATCACCCTTTCTAACTGCATCAACTATCTTATCCGCAAGTGATAATACTGCATTATGTGCAAATCCTCCTATTATTTCTCCTTTTTCAATCTCTATTGGTGGTGCACACTTTTTAGCATGTTCAATAATTTCAGAAAAATCTTTTCCATCTCCATCTCTTCTATCTTCTATATGATTCACACCATTAAAACTAACAGCTCCTGTAGTATATACACGTCTTTTATAGGATTCTTTTGGTGGTATTAAACAATTAGTTGTCATTAGTATTGGTCCATTGAAACTTTCAAATTCTTCATTTTGCTTCCACCAAGCATTTCCGTAATTCCCTACAAAATGATTATACTTTTTAAATGCAGGATAATAGTTTGCAGGTAACATTTCACTATGAGTATACACATCAACTCCAGTGCCTTCAGTTTGTTTTAATAGTTCTTCCATATCTTTTAAATCGTGTCCACTTATTAAAATAGCTGGATTGTTTCTGACTCCTATATTAACTTTTGTGATTTCTGGATTTCCGTAAGTTTCTGTATTAGCTTTATCCAATAATGCCATTACATCAACACCAAATTTTCCACACTCTAAAACTATTTTTATCATTTCATCCACAGATAATGATTTTGTTGTGGATACTAAAGCTTTTTTCATAAATGTGTAGATTAACTCATCTTCATATCCTAAGTTATATGCATGGTGAGCATAAGCTGCCATACCTTTTATTCCATATGTTAATAACTCTCTTAGAGATCTTACATCTTCATTTTCAGTTGAAAGTATACCTACTGTAGGCGCTTTTACTTCAAATTCATCTACACTATTTCCTATCCATAATGCACAATCATCTTTTATATCATCAATTTGAATATTATTTTTAAGTAATTTTTCTTTTATTATCTCTCTTAATTTCAAAGCATTCTTTATTCTAACTATAAAGTCTTCTTTATTAAAGTTTGCATTAGTTATTGTTGAAAATAGAGAATCCATCATAAATTTATTTACTTCTCTATTTTTAATTCCTGACTTTTCTGCTTTTAAATCATACATTGCAATTCCTTTAACTATATAAATTAATAAATCTTGAAGATTTGCAACATCTGAAGTCTTACCACATACCCCTACTATACTACATCCTTTGCATCCAGCTGTTTCTTGACATTGATAACAAAACATAGACATTTGTATTACCTCCTATATATGAACGTTTGTATTTTTTCTCTGCTTGAATTCATTATAACTAGTAATACACATAATTTACGTAACCAATGTTACGGTATTAAAATTTAAAATAAAAAAATCCGAAGAAAGTCCTTATATGAAATATAAACTTTCTTTGGATTTTTAAGTTTCAGTTAAAAAACTGATTCCCCCGCTCCTGTTAATTTACTTGCTATGTCTTTCATATCATTAAATCTACCGATAATATAATTTGAAAGTTCTTTAGCCTCATTAGTATGCTTTAAAGCAGATTTTTTATCCTTTTGTTTTATATCATTTATAACAATATGTCCTATATTGTGTAACTTATCATGTATACTATCTATTTCAGTCCAAATTTCTAGGATTTCTTCATTTTTAGGTTTAACAGAATGATAAAAATGTCCAAATCCGCACTTTTGTCCATCTAATTGCAGCGCTTGAATTTCCATATTATCTGATATCATTTCAAGAGTATTTACCCAATTACTATGTGCTTCAATAGCATTTTCTAGATTTTCTATTAAATCTTCATTTGAAATTTTAAAATAATCTATATTATTTAAATTAACAGTTAATTTAGATAACTGCGATACATTATCTTCTATTTCTCCTAACTCTTTTCCTATCCCCTTTATGCTATTAGCATTTTCATTTATTTCTTCTGCAACAATTGTTAACTTTTCAGTATCTTGACTTATAGCATTTATAGCATCACCTATTTCTTCACTAACTGAAGTTAATTCTTCCATATTGGAAGACATAGTCTCAATTTCTCCCGTAACCTCTTTTATAGCTTCTCTACTTTCTTTAAATGATAAAGACATTTGCTTTGTACAATCATTTATTTCATCAATAGAATTTAAAGTGTTTTTTACTCCATCATTACTTTTCTTATATCCCTCTTCTATTCTTTTCATAAATCCTTCAATAAACTTTAATTGTTCTTTTGTATTTTCTGATAACTTCTTTATTTCATTTGCAACCACTGCAAATCCTTTACCATTTTCACCTGCTCTTGCAGCTTCAATACTGGCATTTAATGCAAGTAAATTAGTATCTGATGCTGTTTTATCTATTCCCGCTACAATATTCCCCATGTTTTTAATTATTGAATCTAAATCATCCATACTTTCTGACATAACCTTTGAATTATAAATTATATCATTATTAGCTTTGGTCATATTTGAAAGAATATTATCATTTTCATCTAAAGCCTTAAAAATCTTTTTTGAATTAGATGCTATTATTGATATAGCATTTGAATTAGATTCTATAGATGAACTTGCCTCATTTATACTAGCATTTGACTCTTCCATTGCAGATAATAAAATTTCACTAGATTCTTTTAAAACGTTTGATATATCACTAAGTTTATCTGCCTGATAGTTTAATCTTACATTAAAGTTACTTATATCAGTAGTAATATTTAATATACCTTTTATCATCTTTTTAATGGATTTAGATGATAAAATCATAATTTTAAACGGTTTTATAATACTTCCTATTATAGAATCAGTATTTTTACTTTCTTTATCATTTAGTGATAATTCATTAAAACTTTCAAAATCTTTCAAAACATCTTTCAGTTCAGATTTAATCTTAAAATATTGCAACATCTTTTATCCCCCTAAAAATAATTAATAAAATTTTATGTATGATTCTTTCTACTTTATTTACAATTAGGTTGTTGAATAACTAATTTTTACAAATCTTAAAAAGCATTTATGCGCGAGCATGTGTTTAATAATTTTAAGTGTGCATTAGGAAGTTCTTTAAAAATTTAAAAAAGTAAGTGCGTTAGCGCGATGAAAACTATAGATTCCAAGGATATTTTCTAGAATTTATTTTGCTATTAACCTTATTAAATTCGTCTATAAGATATGATAAAAGAACCCACTTAACATGGCGTTCATAGCGTTTTTGTCCGTAAAGTCTAGGGTTTTCTAGGTTATACAATCCTTTAAGTATAGAAAATAATTGTTCAATTTTTAGCCTATTTTTATATAAATTTTTACCTATTGGCGATTGCATAAAAAGAGCATTTTTATATCTAGATTCATCTTTAAAAGATTCTATACTGTTTGCTTTACGCATATTTACGTCTGTTAATAAATTATATTCTAGAGTTTTAGAAACTTTAAACCATTGAGCATCATCATAAGCAGCATCGGCAAGTACAATAAATGGATTATAAGTTTTCAGTTCATATAACAATCCTTGGAGTTGATTATCATATACATTTGCAGTAGTTATAGAAAATGACAAAGGTAATATACTATCACATACACAAGCGGTACAATGTAACTTATATCCTTTATATCTGCCAAGTCGAGTTCCTTTTCCATACCTAGCTTCGCTATCATATAATGAGCTCCTTAATGCAGTACCATCAATAGCACAAATTCTAGTTGATGGATTTATAAGTTCAATAAGCATAGCATAAATGCCATAGTACACGTATTTTTCTAAAGCTATCGCTCTTAAAGAAAATGTAGAATGGTCAGGAACTTCTTTTAAACCTATAATCTTTTGAAATACAATATCTTGTTTAATTTTATATTCAAGTTCTCTAAGACTAAAAATACTATTATTTACACCATATATCATACATGCAACAATTTGTTGATCTGAATATTTAGGCGGTCTACCTTTAGCTTTTCTAGTATTAATGCCAAGTTTATTAAATGCAATATTAACAGTTTCAAAAATTTTAAAATAAATGTTTTCGCTTTGTATATTTAATGTTATAATCATACTTGAGTCATCCTTTGTATATTATGGTTTTTTTAAGCGAAAACATTATATCACAAAGTGATGACTTATTTATTTTTTTGTATTTTTAATTATTCAACAACCTAACAATAATAGAAAATTTATATTTTAATTCTATATTTTATCAAATACTATTAAAATTAATATTACATGATAATTATTATTATTTCAATACTATTTTTCATAATGTATACGTTTTTTTATACATTTATCTACATTTTTTTTATATTGTAGAATGTTTTTCTTACATAAATAGATACTTCATGCTATAATTTATCTTATAACTTTTTTTCGAAAAGGGGGATAATATGAAGTATTTTAAAGAAGAAATTTCTAAAGTATTGGAAGATTTAAATGTTAATTCTGATACTGGCCTATCAACTTCTGAAGCAAAATTAAGATTAGAAAAATACGGTCCTAATGAATTTTCTAAACAAGAAAAGGGTTCTATTTGGGAAGATATTAAAGATGCCTTAACTGAACCTATGATGATAATACTTTTAATTGCAGCACTTGTAAGTGCACTTATAGGTGAAGTCCATGATGCAATAGGTATTGTTTGTGCTGTAGCTATCGGTATTGCCATAGGTATTATTACTGAAGGTAAATCTCAAAAAGCTGCTGATGCACTTTCAAAAATGACAGAAAATATAGAAGTAAAAGTCATGCGCGATGGTAAAATTCTTCAAATAAGTAAAGATGCATTAGTTCCTGGCGACATAGTATTTGTTGAAATGGGTGATATGATTCCATCAGATGGAAGACTTATAGAAAGCATAGACTTAAAGGTTCGAGAAGACATGCTTACTGGTGAATCTGAAGATGTAACTAAAAAATCTGACATCACCGTTAGTATGGAAACTATAGAGAGTAAAGGTAAAACTACTGTTCAAGATCCAATACCAGCAAAACAAATTAATATGGTATTCGGTGGAACTCTTGTTGCTTATGGTAGAGGAAAACTTGTGGTTACTTCTACAGGTGATTCTTCAGAAATGGGTAAAATAGCCAAAAACCTTGAGGAAGGTGATCTTGAAACACCACTTCAGGTTAAACTTGGAGATTTAGGTTCAAAAATTTCTAAAGCTTCTAGTGCTATTGCAGGTATTTTGTTTATAATAATGCTCGGAAAAATGATATTAGCCCATAATTTACATATTGATACTTCAGGATTTTTATCTTTTCTTGATTCTATTGAACCTATAAAAACAGCTTTTGTAGTTTGTGTAGCCCTAATTGTTGCAGCTGTTCCTGAAGGTCTACCAACTATGATAAATATGACACTTGCAATAACTATGCAAAAAATGGCTAAAATAAATGCCCTTGTTACTAAAAAAGAAGCATGTGAAACTATTGGTTCTGTTAGTGTTATTTGTTCAGATAAAACTGGTACATTAACTCAAAACAGAATGACTGTTGAGAAAGTTTATGTTAATGGTAAATTTATTGATAGAAATGAATTAAGTAAAAATAGTAACTATTTTATAGATAATTGTTTAGTTAACTCTACTGCTGATATTGAAAAAACTGATGGTGAAGTTAAATACTTAGGAAGCGCAACTGAATGTGCCCTACTTTTATATAATGACTCTTATGACTATATAAAAGAAAGAGAATCCACTGATATAATGCACCAAATTCCTTTTACATCTAAACGTAAAAGAATGTCTACTATAATAAACGAAGAAACAAATTATACAGTTTTAACTAAGGGTGCGCCAGAAGTTATTTTAGATTTATGTAATTATGAAAATATAGATAATACCATAATTAAGTTAACCAATGAAAGAAGAAAAGAAATTTTACAAGCCATAGAATCCCTACAAAGAAAATCTATGCGTGTACTTGGATTTTCTTATAGAAATGTAGAAGCCGAAGTTGCAATGTCAACAGAAGCTGGAGTACTTGAAAATGATCTTGTTTTCACAGGATTTGTAGGAATAAAAGATCCATTAAGACCAGAAGTTTCAAATGCAGTTAAGATTGCAAAAGAAGCTGGAGTTACAACCAAAATGCTTACTGGAGATAATATAAACACTGCTGTAGCTATTGGTGAAGAACTTGGATTACTACATGGTAATTTTAGAGCTGTTGAATCAAGTTATATAGATACTCTATCGGATGAAGAACTTAGAGAAGAAATTAAAACTATCGCTATTGTTGCTCGTTCAAAACCAGATACTAAAATGAGAATTGTTCAAGCTCTTCAAAATAATAATGAAGTAGTTGCAGTTACTGGTGATGGTATAAACGATGCTCCAGCCCTAACAAAAGCTGATGTTGGTATCGCTATGGGAATTGCAGGAACAGAAGTTTCTAAAAATGCAGCAGATATTATATTAACAGATGATAGTTTTGGTACAATTGTTAAAGGTATTAAATGGGGACGTGGAATATATGAGAATTTCCAAAGATTTATTCAGTTCCAGATCACAGTTAATATAGTAGCGTTCTTAATTGCTATTTTATCTGTTATCTTTGATTTTGAAATGCCTTTTACTACTATACAATTATTGTGGGTAAATATAATAATGGACGGTCCACCAGCTTTATCTCTTGGTCTTGAGCCAGTTCGTGATATTGTCTTAAAAAGAAAACCTGTTAATAGAAATTCTAGCATAATAACCAAACCAATGGTGTTATCTATGCTTTTAAATGCTCTATATATAACAGCAGTAATAATGATACAAATGATATTTAATCCACTTGGGGCAGAAGTTCCTCCTGTAGGATTTAAAGGTCCAAATGAAATGGAAACTGTTTTATTTGCTCTATTTGCATTTAACGCATTGTTTAATGCCTTTAATTGTAGAGAATTTGGTACAGATAGTATATTCCCTTATTTTAAAAATAATACTATAGCACTACAAATAATTGCAGTTACAGCTATGGTACAAATACTTATAACTGAACTATTTGCTGGATTCTTTAATGCCGTATCATTAACTCCACTTATGTGGATTAAAGTAATCTTAGCGTCTTGTGTAGTAATAATTATAAATGAAGTTGTTAAACTAATACTTAGAATATGTAAAAAAGCCTCTTAATTAGGGGCTTTTTTATTTTTAACTTTGAAAAGGATTTCATATTTCTTTGTAGAATTACTATTTTAAAATATAAATTTAAGGAGGATTATATATGTCTTTTAAGAAAAAAGGTCTTTTAATTTCTATGGTTTTAAGTTCATCAGTATTATTTTCATCTTTTTCATCATTTGCTATAGATGCAACCTATAAGGTCAAATCAGGTGATACTTTAAGAAAAATAAGCACAAAATATCACATGACTTGGAAACATCTAGCTAAGTTAAATAATATAAAAAGTCCATATCTTATATTTCCAAATCAAATATTAAAACTTCAAGAAAACACTCAAGTACCTACTTCAGATCCAGTATGTAAACCAGAACTCAAAAAACAAGAAATCACTCAAAAAGATTTAAATGAACAATTAGTAATGGCAGAGCTTTGGATGCAAAATTCTGCTGAATACAAAGCTTTATGTTATCAAGCATATAATACAGCCAAAGTTATTGTCGATCAAAATGTAGCTTCATTTAAAAAAGGAGATAAACCTCTAGCATTAATTACAGATTGTGATGAAACAGTTATGGAAAATAGTATATATGACGCTGGATTTATAGATCATAATGATTCTCACAATGATGATAATTGGAATAAATGGGTTGATGCGGCTGAAGGTAAAGCCATGCCTGGCGCAAAGAAATTTTTAGATTATGCTCATAGCAAAGGTGTTGAAATATTTTATGTAACAGGCAGAGATGAAAAAAATTCTTTAGATGGTACAATGAAAAATCTTAAAAAAATAGGCTTCCCTTGTGTAGATAAATATCATATGCGTTTAAAAACCGATACAGGCAATAAAGAGCCTAGAATGAAAGAACTTGAAAAAAAATATAACGTTATAATATACATGGGAGATGATGAAGGTGATTTCCCAGTAGGTTCATATAACCAAGATATGAAAACTCGTAATTCCTTAGCTGACAAACATAAAAATGAATTTGGTTCTAAGTTCATAGTACTTCCAAATCCATCTTATGGTCACTGGGAATCATCCCTCGCTAAAAATTATTGGAAGCTAACTCCAGAACAAAAAAATGCTTTAAGAAAACAACTTATAAAAACATGGAGATGTGATAATAAATAATAATAAAAAGCCTTCAATATTGTTGAGGGCTTTTTACTATTTATATATAACTATTAAGCTTAATATTATAAATAATCATTATATTTGTGTTGTTCTTTTAATAGATTTACTAAATGTTTTATTTCTTGATCTCTATTTTTATCCATCACAAGTAAAACATCACCTGCATCAACCACTATAAGATCCTTTATTCCAAAACCTATTATTAATTTTTCCTTTCCATATATAAAACAATTTTCACTTTGCTCAAGAAATGTTTTTCCTTTTATGCTATTTCCCCTATAACTTTCAAAAAATCTCCCCATTGCCGAAAAACTTCCAATGTCATCCCATTGAAACTCACTTTTTATTACATAAGCTTTTCTAGTTTTTTGCATTATTCCAAAGTCCACTGATATACCATCAATTAGCTCATATTGCTGATTTATAGTTTCTTCCTCTTGCTCTGAGTCTACACTTTTGTATATCGCCATTAGTGATTCATACATTTCAGGTAAATACTTTTGCATCTCTCTTAAGTAAACATCTGCTCTCCATACAAACATTCCACTATTCCATAAATAATTTCCATCTATAAGAAAATCTTTTGCTACTTCTAAATTAGGTTTTTCTGTAAATCTAGTTATTTTAAATGTAGGAATATTTCCATTAATTCTAGCCCCCATCTGAATATACCCATAACCTGTTTCTGGTCTTGTAGGTTTTATTCCTATGGTAATAAGTCCCCTTCTTCTTTCTGCAATCTCTACTGCTTGTTTTATAGTATCTACAAATAATTTTTCTTGATTTATAAAATGGTCAGAAGGAAGCACTACCATTGTGGCATCTTTATCTTTTTTTAAAAGTTTTACTGCTGAAAGTCCTATACATGTTGCGGTGGATTCATAATTGATATTGGTTCTTTAAATTTATAATAAATATCTATATTTTTTTCTTTAGTAATTTTATTTTCTGAAACAACAATTTTATCTATTAAATTCTCAATTATGAATCTATCAACTTCTTCAAAATTTAATATTTTATCTACCTTAGTTTTGTACTCATAATATATTTTCTCTTTGTAATCATTATTTAAGTATAGATTTTCTATATATTTTTTTCTATTAATTAATCTTTGCTGCTGACTCTCTATACCACTAATTAAATTTTTAAAATTTCTTTCATTAATTGTTCCATTTAAATTATCAGAATAAATCTTTTGAAATTTGTCATCTAATATTTTTAATTCTTTATCTATATTTTTTAGTTTCTTTTTATAGTTACTATTGTCTTGTACTTTTACTTTTGCTAAATCATAAAATTTTTTTGTACTATTTATTTTATTTATATATTTTTTTATATTTTCTTTAATCTGTTTTATTAAATATTCTTCCTTTATAGAATGGGCAGTACATCTCCCCCCTCCCATTTGACTATTTGTACATTTATATCCTTTAAAATCACCTCTATAACTCATGCTTCCACCACATTCATTACACTTAAGAACACCTGAAAATAAATGTAAGTTTCCTCCTTTATGTCTAAAAACTTTACTTCTTTTTTTCATAAGTTCCTGAACTATTTCAAAAATTTGTTTTGATACTATTCCTTTAAACTCTCCTCCTATAATCCATTCATCCTTTGATGTGGGTCTTATCTTCTTAATTTTGTAACTAACCTTTTTCCATCTTCCCTGAACCATAATGCCAGCATATTTAGGATTCGTAAGTATAGATCGTATAGTGTTATTATTCCATAGTTTAAATTTTGACCTACTAAAATTTTTAATTAATGCCGATGGTGGTGCTATTCCTCTATCATTTAAGTAAGTTGCTATTCTCCCCATACCAAAGCCCTGAATATATAGTTCAAAAATCTTTTTAACAACTTTAGTTGTTTCATCTTCTCTTGGAACTAACTTTATACTTTTAATACTTTCATCATAATTTTCCTCAAACCTATATCCATATGGTGGTTTACTTGCAATTGATGACCCTCTAATCATTCTTTGTTTAAGTCCATCTCTTGTTCTTCTGGAACAATCTTTAATATACATTTCATTTAAAATATTTTTAAAGGGTACAATATCATCAACTTCATCAATTGTATCTACATTATCCAATACTGATACAAATCTAACACCCTTATTTTTAAAATAATCTTCTAAGTAATATCCCGCAGTTATATAATTTCTTGCAAATCTAGATAAATCACGAGTTAATACCATGTTTATTTTTTCATTTTCTATATCCTTCTTCATATTTATAAAGCTTTCTCTTTCAAAATTAGATCCTGAAAATCCTTGATCTTTGTATACTTGTTGAAGTTTATAAATTTCCTGTTTATCATTACCGTTTTTTTCTAGTATCCATTTTTTCAAACTTTGAATTTGAGCAGGTATAGATTCTGATTGTTCTTTTTTATCAGTGGATACACGTGTATATATAGCTACATTCCATATTTTCTTCATACCCTCACCTCTTCACTTTATTACTATAATCAGTAATTGTATGATTTTTTTCCCTAGTTTTTAAATTAAGTTCTTCAAGTTTAATATTAAGTATATATACCATAATATTTTCAAATTCTTTTTGTTCATAATAGAAATTAACCGTTGGCATTCTTTTAGACATAAAAAATCCCCCAGCATATTGTTATTGCTTTATTTATATGCTGAGGGTATTCTTTTTATTTTAAACTCCCAAAATTAACGTTCCCAAAAACCAATACAGACACGGTAAAATCCATATTATAAGATTACACGCAATACCTATTTTCCCTACTTTATTAGGTTCTATTATTATTGATACAATCCCTAAAACAACCCCTATTGGCCCTGTAAAATTTGCCATCATTAAAGGCATACCTTCTAGTCTTTGATATGATGTTATTTTAAAAAACCAATTTAATATTAACAGAAATATAATTAAAAATATAATCATTGAAATATACCCTATTGCCTGAGCAGCAATTTTTCTTGCATTTTCATGATTCATGAATATTACTCCTTGTAAAATTATTTAATAAAATTTATTACATTTCTATTTATTATTTTATCCTTAATCTTAGTATCTTCATCTTTGTATCCTATTGCAATTGCATAGTGAGGCTTATATCCCTCTGGTATATTTAATTTTTTAACTTCATCTTTAAGTGTAAAGAAAAACTTTATTTGTCCTATCCAAATAGATCCAAGACCCAGTGACTCTGCCGCTATAAGCATATTTTCAATTGCTGCTGAACAATCAACTAGCGTAGAACCTGAATTGGAATTTTCATTACCAGAAACTACAATAACAGTTGGTGCATTATAAAATATATTATTGTCACTCTTCCCCATTTGAACAACTGCGCTATCCTCATGATTTAGCATTACTTCTTTAGATTTATTACTAATATTATTTATTACTTCCTTATTTTGAATTACAGTAAAATGCCATGATTGACTATTATGTGAACTTGGCGCATGCATGCCAACCTCTAAAATTTCATTTAATTGTTTATCTGTTATTTGTTCGTTTTTATATCCTCTTATACTTCTCCTACTTTTTATAGTTTCAATTATAATATTGCTCATATATTTCCTCCCCTTTACAATTTATACATACGTTACAATTTTACCATACAAAACGTTATTTATATACTTATTGCAAATTATATAGATTTTAACTTTAACATTTTATATTTTAAACTTATAATTTATATCTAATTGTTTTGTTTTATTAATTTTGTCCTCATATACAACTATAGAATCTACTAGTTTATCAATCATATATTTTTTTACATTATTAAATTGTAATGTATCATCCATGCTTTTTTCATACACCTTATATATATCATCTAATGCCTTGTTACTCTTCATAATTTTTAAAACTTTATTTTTCTCACTAGATAACAACGCATGTTTTGTTTGTATATTATTAACCATATTCTCAAAATTTCTTTCATCTATTTTATTAACTATTTTATCTAAATAAACTTTTTTAAATTTATCCTTTAATGATATAATTTTTTTATCAATTATATTTAATCTCATCTTATATATATCCTTACATCTTGCCTTTTCATATGCCCAATCGTAAAATTCTTCTTTATAAACTTTACATTTCACATGATATCTTAAGGATTTAACTATATATTCTTTCAAATATTCTTCTTTTATAGAATGTGATGTACACACACCTTTTTGTTTTTGACTATTTGAACATTTATATCCATTATAACTTTCCCTATAACACATATCTCCACTACACTCTCCACATCTTAGAACTTCTGAAAATAAGTGTGGTATGTAATTCTTAGAAAACATATAATTTCCCCTATCTAATGCATGAACTCCTCTAATATTATCTTTTAAAGTAAATTCAACATTAGATATATCCCACATAATCTTATTTAAATTTTTATTTCCATAGAAACAATTTATTTCTATATTGTACATAAAAAAACCCCCAGCATAAATTATCACTACTATTTATATGCTAGGAGTTATATATTCTTAACAATTAAGTTTAATCTATAACATTATATTTTGAGGATTTCCTTCTATCCATTTTTCTATATTATCAAAAGTTATTTTTGCCCTTCTATACATAGCTTCCTTTGTGGCAAAAGCAATATGCGGAGTTACAACAACATTTGGAATATTAAATAAAGGATTCATCTTTTCTATTGGTGGTTCAATTTCAAAAACATCAATACCAGCACCAGCAATTTTACTTTGCTTTAAAGCTTCGGCTAAAGCAATATTATCTATAACTGATCCTCTAGCTGTATTAATTAATATAGCTGATGGCTTCATTAAATTTATCTTTTCTTTGCTTAACATGCCTCTTGTTTCATTATTCAATGGTACATGCAATGAAATCACATCGCTACCAGATACTAACTCATCTAAGGATACATATTCAAATCCTAGATCTATAGCTTGTTGTTTTTGTGTTCTACTATAAGCTAATACCTTGCATCCAAAAGCTTTAGCTATTTCTCCAACCCTTATGCCTATAGCTCCAGTTCCAACTATACCGATAGTTTTTCCTAAAAGTTCACTTTGTGAAAATCCTACTCTTGTACCAGATTCTCTTGTAACCTTATCTAAAGGAACTATATTTCTAAATACAGAAAAAATAAGTCCATATGTAAGTTCTGCTACAGAAGATGTACTATACCCTGCTGCATTACACACCCTGATATTTTTATCAATACATGCTTTTGTATCTACATGATCTATTCCTGTAAAAGCAACAGAAACCATTTTAAGATTTTCATCTGATCTTATTACTTCTGCATTTAAAGGCATATTAGCTAATACTAAAACATCCGCACCCTTAGCTCTTTCTTTAAGGATTTCTGTATCCTCTATCTTATCTTCATAAAATATTATTTTATGTCCTTTATTAATAAGTGGTTTAGCTATAGAATATACTTCTTCTTTTGGTAATCCTAATGGTTCTAATATTGATATACGCATATTTTTATTAGTAAGGTTTAGTGAAATCAAACCTTCTAAAACCCACCTCCTAAATATATATTTACATATATTTTAATTTATATCATACCAACATTCCATATTACGAATTATTTTTTATATATAATCTCAAAGCTATAATAATTAAAATCATTATAAATATCTTTAACCCTGATTCTACTAACGCTAAAACCTGAATTAAATACATATTAACTATATTAGACATACTATTTTCCCTCTCTTTTTCTATCCTAAAAACCTATATCAGCTACAAAGGGGTCTCCTTATTAGCAGGTTCAATGAAAATATTATCTTGATTTATATCTGATAATTCATCTTTTATCTTATCTATATAATCCTTATTTGTAACAACATACGTGTTTTGTTTATCTACAATTGAACTTATTCTATCCACAGTATTTCTTAAAAAACTTTTTTCATTAATAACCTTTAAAAATTGTTTTGGACTTTTTTCACGAGATAAGGGATAAAGCCTTGTCCCTTTTCCACCGGCCAATATTAGTGCATATATCACTTAAGTACACTCCATCTTCAATTGTTTATACTCTATATTATGCATTTTTTCGCCTTTGGTGACCAATTGAAGCAATAAAAAAGGATTTCTTGATGTATTATCAAGAAATCCTTATAATTCGCTTGTTACCTCAAATTATGCTCTTTCAACTATCATGGCAGTACCCATTCCACCACCTATGCAAAGTGTAGCAAGACCTTTTTTAGCATCTCTCTTTTCCATTTCATATAGTAAAGATATAAGTATTCTTGCACCAGAGCATCCAATTGGGTGTCCTAAAGCTAGTGCTCCACCATTTACATTTACTATATCCATATTAAATCCTAAATCTCTAGCTACTGCTATGCTTTGAGCTGCGAAAGCTTCGTTAGCTTCGATTAAATCTAAATCTTCTACTTTTAATCCAGCAGCTTCAAGTGCTCTCTTAGTTGCTCCAACTGGTCCATATCCCATTATGCTTGGATCTACACCTTTTGAACCATATGATACTATTTTAGCTAATGGTTTAATTCCTAATTCTTTAGCTTTATCTTCGCTCATTACAACTATTGCAGCAGCTCCATCATTGATACCTGAAGCATTTCCTGCTGTTACTGTTCCGTCCTTTTTAAATGCAGGTCTTAATTTAGCTAAAGCTTCAGCTGTAGTTCCGAATCTTGGGAATTCATCTGTATCTACTACCTTTTCACCTTTTTTAGTTTTAACTACAACTGGAACTATTTCATCTTTAAATCTTCCTGATTTAACTGCTTTTTCAGCTAAGTTTTGAGATCTTAATCCAAATGCATCTTGTTCTTCTCTAGTTATTCCCCACTGTTCTGCTATGTTTTCAGCAGTTATTCCCATATGATATTGATTAAATGCATCCCAAAGACCATCTTTAATCATTGTATCAATGAATTTTCCGTCTCCCATTCTTTGTCCCCATCTAGCACCTGGTACTGAGTATGGAGTAGCTGACATGTTTTCCATACCACCTGCAACTATGACATCTGCATCTCCAGCTTTTATGATTTGAGCTGCTAATGATACTGCTCTTAATCCTGATCCACAAACTTTATTTATTGTAAATCCTGGAACTTCCTTTGGTATTCCTGAATTTATTAATACTTGTCTAGTTGTGTTTTGTCCTTGTGCTGCTTGTAATACGTGTCCAAGAATTACTTCATCAACTTGTTCAGGCTTAACATTAGCTCTTTTTAATGCTTCTTTAACAACAATTGTTCCTAAATCTACTGCTGACACATCTTTTAAAGCTCCGCCATAGCTTCCTACTGGTGTTCTTACTGCACTTGCGATAACTATATTTTTCATTATTATCTCCTCCATTAATCCCCTTATTTTTGATTTATTTATATATTTATAAGATTATTTTGAATAATCGTGGAATCCTCTTCCTGATTTTCTTCCAAAATATCCAGCTCTAACATATTTTCTAAGTAATGTGTGAGCTCTATATTTTGAATCCCCTGTTTCTTTATATAATACATCCATTATAGCAAGACATACATCAAGTCCTATAAGATCCCCCAATGCTAAAGGTCCCATTGGATGATTAGCTCCAAGTTTCATAGCTGTATCTATATCTTCTGCTGATGCAATTCCTTCTGCAAGGATTCCAACAGCTTCATTAATTATTGGAATTAAAATTCTATTTACAACAAATCCAGGAGCTTCTGCAACTTCTACTGGTTCCTTACCAATTTCAGTTGATATTTCTTTAACAGCATCAAAAGTTTCCTTTGATGTTGCCATTCCTCTTATAACTTCTATAAGCTTCATTACTGGAGCTGGATTGAAGAAGTGCATTCCTATAACTTTTTCAGGTCTATTTGTTGCTGATGCAACTTCTGTTATTGAAAGTGAAGATGTATTTGAAGCTAAAATTGTTTGTGGTTTACATATCTTATCTAGCTCTCCAAATATCTGCTTTTTGATTTCCATATTTTCTATTGCTGCTTCTACAACTAGGTCACAATCAGCTGCCATATTAAGGTCAACTGTTCCAGTTATATTAGAAAGTATTTCATCTTTTTTTGCTTCTTCCATCTTTCCTTTTTTAACTAACTTTGAAAGACTCTTATTTACACCACTAATTCCTCTTTCTACAAATTCATCCTTAATATCTCTTAAAACAACTTTATGCCCTTTTACAGCAAATGCTTGAGCAATTCCTGATCCCATTGTTCCAGCACCTAGAACACATATTTTCATTGAAATTCCCTCCTTATAGTTTGATGTATTGTTAATTTTTTAACTTACAAATTTAAAAAAATCTTGTACCTATAAAGGTACCAACTATAATAACATGCTACTGTATACATATTTTTGCTTTCTTTTCTTTTAATTCATACTTACTTGTTGTTTACAGTTATTATTATACATTAAGTTGATAGAATATTTCAACTACTATTTTCCATGTTTTTATAAATTATTGTTAAATATATATCATTTCCATCGTTTTTTATAGAAAAACTACCATATTCAATATTTTTATCTATTAATATTGAATAAATGTAAATCATTTGAAAACCAGCGTGTTCTATTAATTTAGCACAAAAATAAAGCCACATAAATGCGGCTTTATTTTTGTATTATTTTTCCCATGTCTTTGATCTTACAATAGCTTTATGCCATCCACTTACAAGTTTCTCTCTTGTATCCTTCTGCATTGTAGGTTGAAAATCCTTTGATATTTTATAGTTTTCTAATATATCTTTATTATTCTTCCAATATCCAACTGCAAGCCCTGCAAGATATGCTGCTCCCATGGCTGTAGTCTCTATAACCTCCGGCCTTTGCACATCAACATTTAAAATATCAGCTTGAAATTGCATTAAAAAATCATTGGCACAAGCTCCTCCGTCAACCTTTAAAGCCTGTAATTTTACATTTGAATCTTCTTCCATGCATTTCAACACATCATAAGTTTGATATGCCATAGATTCTAATGCAGCTCTAATTATATGCTCCTTTTTCGTACCTCTAGTAATTCCAACTATAGTTCCCCTTGCATAAGCATCCCAATACGGCGCCCCTAGCCCAACAAATGCGGGAACTAAGTATACTCCATTACAATTATCCACCCTATTTGCATATTTCTCCGACTCTGGAGCTGTTTTTATCATCCTAAATTCATCACGTAACCACTGAATTACACCTCCCCCTATGAATATACTTCCTTCAAGAGCATATTGTATATTTCTATTATAAGATGCTGCCATTGTTGTTAGAAGTCCACTTTTAGATTCTACTGCTTTTTCACCTGTATTCATCAATAAAAAACAACCCGTTCCATAAGTGTTTTTAGCCATACCCGCCTCGCAACACATCTGTCCAAATAATGCTGCCTGCTGATCTCCAGCATCCCCTGATATCGGTATAAGTGCTCCAAAAACTGACGGATGTGTTTTTCCATAGACCTCACTTGAAGATTTTACTTGTGGCAACATAGATTTAGGTATATTTAACTTTTTTAATATATCCTCATCCCATTTCAATTCATGAATATTATATAGCATTGTTCTTGAGGCATTAGTATAATCCGTTATATGGGCTCTTCCTTTTGTTAAATTCCAAATTAACCAGGTATCTATATTCCCGAATATTAAATCTCCTTTTTCAGCTTTTTTCCTTGCTCCAGATGCATTATCTAATATCCATTTGATTTTTGTAGCTGAAAAATAAGCATCTAAAATTAGTCCCGTTTTTTCTTTTATTTTTTTATCAAATCCCTCTTCTTTTAACTTATCACAGTATTCTGAAGTTCTCCTACACTGCCATACTATAGCATTATATATAGGTTCTCCTGTTTTTTTATTCCATACTACCGTTGTTTCTCTTTGATTAGTAATTCCTATAGCCCCAATATCTTTTGCATCCAAACCCGCTTTATTTAAAGCCTCTTGGGCAACGCCTAACTGCGTTGCCCATATATCCATAGGATCATGTTCTACCCATCCAGGTTTAGGATATATTTGAGAAAATTCTTTTTGAGATACAGATATTATCTCTCCCTGCTTATTAAATATAATGCATCTTGAACTTGTAGTTCCTTGATCTAATGCCATGATAAACTTCTTATCTATATCAGTTATATCTACTGTAGTATCATACTCTTCTAACTTTTTGCGATTTTTTAAACACTGAAATATTTTTAACATATCACATTAAAATAGAGCTGCAAATAATAAAGCACCTATTATTCCTCCTATTATTGGTCCAACTACTGGTATCCACGAATATCCCCAATCTGAATCTCCTTTTCCTGCTATAGGTAATATTGCATGTGCTATACGCGGTCCTAAATCTCTAGCTGGATTAATTGCATATCCTGTTGGTCCACCTAACGCAAGACCAATTACTAATATTACAAGTCCAACTGAATACATTCCAATTCCCGGTGCTTGAGCTGCCTTTGAAAGCCCTAAAATTGCAAATACAAGTACAAATGTTCCTATAATTTCTGTTATAAGATTGGCAGCACTATTTCTAATTGCTGGTGCAGTACAAAATACTCCTAGCTTTACTGCTGGATCTTTAGTTTCACTCCAATGAGGTAAATAAGCAATCCATACTAGAGCGGCTCCCACCATAGCTCCTAACATCTGTGCAATTATATAACCTGGAACCATTCTCCAAGTTATATCACCAAAATTAATTAATGCAAAGGCTATAGTAACAGCTGGATTAAAGTGAGCTCCACTTATTGCACCAAATATAAGTGCTGGAACAGCTACTGCTATTGCCCAAGATGTTGTTACAACTATCCATCCTCCATTTTGTCCCTTACTCTTATTTAATGATACGCAAGCTACTACACCATCACCTAATAGAATAAGTAACATTGTGCCTAAGAATTCTGCCATAAATCTAGACATAAGCTTTCCTCCCCTAAAAATTAAATATATTATTTTATGTAATAACATAAAATAATATATTTAAATAAAATTATAGGAAAACAACATTGAGTATATTGTTCTCCTATCCTTATATCTATGAGACACCAACTTTATTTATTCCAAATACGTAATTTTCACATAAAAAAAACTATAACTTAAAGGTATTAACCTTATGAGTTATAGTTTAAACCATCATAATATATCATCTAATCTTCCTTATTACATCATACTTCTCATCAAAGCTTTCTATAAATCCCTGTACTGGTGTATCTATTTTATTTAAATCATTAGTATCTATAAATGCTCTCTTTAATTTATCTATTAATTTCTTATTCATATTTTTATTTACACCAATAGTATCTTTAGGTATATTATCACTTTGTGCAAGTATTAAAATATCATCTACTTTAACCCCTTCTTTTCTTGCACTCTCTAATGCTTCATCATAAGTTGCCCCTGCATCTATTTCTCCGTTTAAAACAGCATTTATTACATTGTCATGACTTCCTAAAAAGTATGATTCTTTAAATAAACTATTATGATATAGATTATTGGCTTTTAAAATATGATTTGCATATATACATCCTGATGCACTATTAATATCTACATATCCAAACCTCTTATCTTTTAAATCTTTTAGAGTTTTAATATCACTATCTTTTCTAGCTATTATATATCCTTTATAATAATCTTTACCATTTATTTTAGGCGTAACAATGGGAATAACTCCTGACTTTTCATGTGCATTTACATATGCAAAAGGAGAAAACCAACCTACATCTATAATATTTTCTTCAATATTGTCACTTAAAGCATCATAATCTTTTACTATTATAGTTCTAGCCTTATATCCTATGGATTTACATACTTTTTCTATTATTGGAACGTACATTTTTTTTATATTTTTAGGAGCCGTAAAGGGATTTACTCCAAAAATAATTTCATTTTCCATTTTTAACTTAGACGATACTTTTTGTAATTCTTCTGATATATTTATTAGTTCATCAAAAGACTTAATCATTATTTCATTTTTATCCTTTACATAACCTACCTCTTCCATAGAATTATAGGCTAATTTATGAGTATCCTCTACAGCACTTGCTACCTCTTCTACTGCTGCTTCTACTTCAGTTACATTCTTAAGCCCTTGTTCAGATTCTTTTTCAAGATCAACTACAGAATCCCTTATAGACTCAACTACATTTTTTATTTTTTCTATAGCTTCAGCAGATTTATTCATAACTTCCTCTACCTTACCAAGTTTATCATCACACTTATCCATAGCTTCATTAGAATTAGATATTTTAACTGATATATCCTGTACGATGTCCTCTATTTTTTTTATGGCAACTTGAGTTTGTTCAGATAACTTTTTTATTTCATTTGCAACTATAGCAAATCCCCTACCAGCTTCTCCTGCCCTTGCAGCTTCTATTGCAGCGTTTAAAGATAATAAATTAGTCTGTACTGAAATTTGTTTTATATAGTCTACTATAGAATATATATTATTTGATGATTCCATAAGCTCTTCATTTCTACTAGAAGCACTACTTATTTCTTCATTAAGCTCTTCTAAAAAAACATTTACACTCTCCAGTGTATTTTTATTATCATTTAACATTTTAGAAGATTCTAATGAAAATCCTCTAATTTTAACTATATTATCATTTAAACTTTTAGAAAAATTAACAAACTGATTAACACTTGCATTTATTTCTTCTGAACTTGCAGCATTTTGCTGGCAATAATTTTCTACTTTATAAGACATATCATGTATATTTTTAAACGCATTAATATTATTTTGACCAAGCCATAATAGTTGCTGTGAATTAAATGCAATTTCTTCAGAAGCTGTTAGTATAAAATCTTTTAATTTTTTATCTTCTTGTATATTTACAACATCATTTTCAGAAATATTTTTAATTACCACCTCTTCATCTGTACAAACTGATTTTGTTGCTAAACACAATATCAAAATATTAGCTATACTTATAATTATTCCGTCAACACCATTACGATCCATAGCATAATATAAAACTAAATTTATAACCACTGATGCAATTATAAATATAAGGATTTTTTTGTGTTTTTTCATAGGTTATTCTCCTTTAAAAGCTAAAGACAAATCCCATATTTATAGAGATTTGCCTTTAGTGAAATATATTAATTTAGCTTATTATTTTTCCCAACCTTGAGCTCTACCAACAGCTTTATGCCATCCGTTGATAATATCTATTCTCTTTATATCTTCCATCTTAGGTGAGAATGTTTGAGAAGGTTTAACACTCTTAGATAAATCTTCAACATCTTTCCAATATCCCACTGCAAGTCCTGCAAGATAAGCAGCTCCTAATGCTGTTGTTTCAATAACTTCTGGTCTTACAACCGGTTTATTTAATACATCAGATTGGAATTGCATTAAGAAGTTATTAGCACAAGCTCCTCCATCTACTTTTAATGTTTTTAAGCTTGTTCCTGCATCTTCTTCCATAGCCTTTAATACATCATAAGTTTGATATGCCATAGATTCTAATGCAGCTCTTATAAAGTGTTCTTTTTTAGCTCCTCTAGTAAGTCCAACTACAGTTCCTCTTGCATAAGCATCCCAATATGGTGCTCCAAGGCCAACGAAAGCTGGTACTAAATATACCCCGTTAGAGTCTTCAACATCTAATGCATATCTTTCTGATTCTGATGCTTTTCTTATCATTCTTAATTCATCACGTAGCCATTGAATTACAGCTCCACCTATGAATATACTTCCTTCTAATGCATATTCAATCTTTCCAGCATATGAAGCAGCCATTGTTGTAAGAAGTCCATTCTTAGATTCTACTGCTTTATTTCCAGTATTCATTAATAGGAAACAACCTGTTCCATAAGTGTTTTTAGCCATACCTTCTTTACAACAAAGTTGTCCGAATAATGCTGCTTGTTGGTCACCAGCATCTCCTGATATTGGAACTGGAGCACCAAATATTAATTCATCAGTTTCTCCATATACACAACTTGAAGGTTTAACTTCTGGAAGCATTGATTTAGGGATTCCTAATTCTTCTAATATTTCATCATCCCATTTTAATTCATGTATGTTATATAACATAGTTCTTGAAGCATTTGTATGATCTGTTACATGAACCTTTCCTTTAGTTAAGTTCCAGATTAACCAAGTATCTATGTTACCAAATATTAATTCACCTTTTTCAGCTTGTTCTTTTGCTCCAGGCACGTTATCTAGTATCCATTTGATTTTTGTTCCAGAGAAGTAAGCGTCTAAAATAAGTCCAGTCTTTTCTTTTACTTTTTTATCGAATCCTTTTTCTCTTAATGTATCACAATATCCAGCTGTTCTTCTGCATTGCCATACTATAGCATTGTATACTGGAACTCCTGTAATCTTATTCCATACTACTGTAGTTTCTCTTTGATTTGTAATACCAATACCAGCAAGATCTGTTCCATAAAGTCCTGCACCTGCTAACGCTTCTCTAGCAACACCTGCTTGAGTTCCCCATATCTCCATTGGATCATGTTCAACCCAACCAGCTTTTGGGTAAATTTGTTTAAATTCTTTTTGTGATACGGATACGATTTCACCTTGTTTATTAAATACTATACATCTTGAACTTGTTGTACCTTGATCTAACGCCATTACATATTGTTGTTTTTCCATTACATATTCCTCCCTCTCTCTACTCTCCAAAGGTCTAGATATAATTTATTTTTATTAAATCTATTTTTAATTTTCAAAAACTTAGCATTCTTAAATTATTATTAAAATTAACCAATAATTCCTAAAATCTATTAAATATTTTTATAATTTCTTTAAATCTAAAAAATCTTAATTATTAAAGAGTAAATACCGCATTAGCTAATACTGCTCCAACTACTCCACCTATAATTGGTCCGACTACTGGTATCCAAGCATATCCCCAGTCTGATCCGCCTTTTCCTGCTATAGGTAAAATAGCATGTGCTATACGAGGTCCTAAATCTCTGGCAGGATTGATTGCGTATCCTGTAGGTCCACCTAATGCAAGACCAATTACTAATATTACAAGTCCAACTGAATATACTCCAATTCCTGGTGCTTGATCTACTGTTGAAAGTCCTAAGATTGCAAATACAAGTACAAATGTTCCTATGATTTCTGTTACAAGATTTGAAGCACTGTTTCTAATTGCTGGTGCTGTACAAAATACTCCAAGTTTTACTGCTGGATCTTCTGTTTCACTCCAGTGTGGTAGGTAAGTAATCCATACTAATGCAGCTCCTAACATTGCTCCTAACATTTGAGCTATTATATATGTTGGAACCATTGACCAAGCAAAACCCTTAAACTTAATTGCTGCAAAAGCTATTGTAACTGCTGGATTAAAGTGTGCTCCACTTATTGCGCCAAATATAAGTGCTGGAACGGCAACTGCTACTGCCCAAGATGTTGTTACAACTATCCAACCTCCATTTTGACCCTTACTCTTGTTAAGTGCTACACTGGCAACTACACCGTCACCTAATAAGATAAGTAGCATTGTTCCTAAAAATTCTGCCATAAATTCAGACATAAGTACATCCCCCTTATTTGTTTTTATTATTAATCCATATCCCCCTTTGATATGTTAGATATGGTAGAATAATCTTTTTACAAATTTGGTATATTATGTTTTGAAAACGTTTGTATGAATCATTATTATAAATGGAGAAAAAGAGAACCATTATTAACCTATGGGGATTACCCCATATAATAATGGCTCTCTCATCTCCGCCAAATTTATTCGATTCTCAAATTTCTCACATTTTTCATACAATATACATTTTTCTTTTGATTATGGTTATATTTTACTATATTTTCTTTTTTCTTGCAACAATTAGTTTGCTTTTGCAACACTTTTTGTAGCAATTATATTAACACCTGTACCAGCTATATCCTTTGCAACTACATCTCCAACTTTTATAGGTGCTGGTATAGTAACTCCTCTAAGTTCTTCTACACATTTAAATATTTTATCCTTTGGAATATCAGCTTCTGTTTTTACAGAAACAGCATCAATTTCTCCACCTTCGACTTTAACAGATGATGTAACTATTCTTGTTGGATTAGTACATTCTTTTTCTGCATAAGTCTTTCCTCTTAAACAATTGTTACCTTTTACATCTACAACTTTACCATCTTCTATAGTAACTTCTAATAAACAACCCATAGGGCATCCTATACATGTTAATTCTCTCATTTCACTCATGATATTCTACTCTCCTTCCACCTTAACAGTAATCTTCTTACAATTAGGATGTTTATCAAATAGAGCCTTTGTAAGTTTTACTGTTTCCATTTCTCCTGGAGCAATTATTCTTTTCTTTATGTGCATTTCTCTAACATCATCAAAATATACAGAAACATAACTATCTTTAAATACATCTCCAACTCTGAATCTTACATCTACTAATTTTTCTACATTTTCAGGATCTATAACAGTTGGGACTGTGTATCTTGCACCTTCTGTTGCAACTAATTGAATTCCATCCTTACCAAACTTTTTACCATTTAAGTATTTAGCAGCATTTTTACCTGCATTAATACTTTCTTCTGTAACAAAGTCAACTAGGTCATGTACGTGTAGCACGTTTCCACATGCAAATACACCTTCAATATTAGTTTGAAGACTTTCATTAACTAATGGTCCACCAGTAACAGGTGATAGATTTACATCTGCTTTTGTAGATAATTCATTTTCTGGAACTAGTCCTACTGATAATAGTAATGTATCACAAGGAATATACTCTTCAGTTTCCTTTATAGGTTTTCTATTTTCATCTACTTTAGCTATGCTAATTCCTTCTAGTCTATCTTTACCTTTTATATTTGTAACAGTATGTGCTAATTTTAGAGGTATTCCAAAATCATCTAAACATTGAACTATATTTCTCTTAAGACCACCTGAGTATGGCATAAGTTCAACAACAGCTTTAACTTTAGCACCTTCTAAAGTCATTCTTCTTGCCATTATAAGTCCAATATCTCCTGATCCAAGAATAACAACTTCTTTTCCTGGCATAAATCCATCAATATTTACAAATTTTTGAGCGGCACCTGCAGAATATATACCTGCACATCTACTTCCTGGTATGTTTATTGCTCCTCTAGGTCTTTCACGACAACCCATAGCTAATATTATTGATTTAGCTTTTATTTCTACTAATCCATCTTCTTCATTAACTACTGTTATAACCTTATCTTCACTTATATCTATAACCATAGTATTTAGTTTATATGGTATTTTCATTTCTTTTACTTTATCTGCAAATCTTTGTGCATATTCAGGTCCAGTAAGTTCTTCTTTAAAAGTATGAAGCCCGAATCCATTATGAATACATTGATTTAGTATACCACCTAAACAAGTATCTCTTTCTAATATTAAAATATCTTGTATTCCTTCTTCTCTTGCACCTATAGCAGCTGCAAGACCAGCAGGACCACCGCCTATAATTACTATATCATGTTCTCTCATTTTACAATCCTCCAAACTTTATAAATATGTTCTATGAGTGTACAATATTAAATTTCTTTATCTTCTCCAATTAATAAGTTAGATTTTCCACCAAATTTAGTTACCTCAGTTACTGGTATATTTAATTCTTTTGCTAAAATAGCAACTAATTTTGTAGAACAGAATCCTGATTGACATTTACCCATACCAGCTCTTGTTCTTCTCTTAATTCCATCTAAATCTTTAGCTCCAAGTGGTCTTCTGATAGCATTGATTATTTCACCTTCAGTAACTGTTTCACATCTACATACTATCTTTCCATAGCTTGGATCTTTAGCTACAAGAGCTTTTCTTTCTTCATTATTCATTTCTCTAAATTTAGGAATACCTTCTCTTATTGGGTTGAATTTCTCATTTTTAGCTGGTGCTAATTTTTCTATAACTATCCCTTCAACCATTTCAGCTATTGCTGGAGCACTTGAAAGTCCTGGTGATTCTATACCAGCTACATTTATAAAGCCAGGAGCATCTTCTACTTCTCCTATTATAAAGTCATTTACTGTATCATGAGATCTAAGTCCTGAGAATGAAGTTATAACTTGTCTCATTGGAATTTGTCTGAATGTTTTTTTAGCTCTTTCTAATATATCATCTATTCCTTCTTGAGTAGTATCTACATCAGTTTTATCGTTTACATCTACTGCATTTGGTCCTATTAATAAGTTACCATCTACTGTTGGACTTACAAGAACACCTTTACCCATTTTAGTTGGTAATTGGAATAAAGTTCTTGTTGCCATTGATCCTGCAGCTTTATCAAATAAGCAATATTCACCTTTTCTTGCTATTATCTCTATTTTATTTGCACTAACCATATTATTTAGTTCATCTGAAAATAATCCTGCTGCATTTATTACTAGGTCAGTTTCAATGTTTCCTTTATTTGTTTCAACTGTAAATCCATTTTCTTTTTTAACTATATTCTTAACTTCTGTTTCAAATTTAAATTCTACTCCATTAGTGTATGCGTTTTCAGCCATGGCTATAGTCATTTCGTAAGGACATACAATACCACCTGTTGGTACATATAATGCTGCTACTACGTCATCGTTTACATTAGGTTCTAATTCTAATATTCTTTCTTTATCTATAACTTCAAGGTTTTTAACACCATTTTTCTTTCCTTTTTCAAGTAATGCTTGTAAACCATCTTTTTCTGATTCATCAAAACATAGTACTAATGAACCATTTCTTTTAAATGGGAAATCAAGTTCTTCCACTAATTTATCGAACATTTCATTTCCTCTTACATTTAATTTAGCTTTTAAAGTACCTGGTGTTGCATCATGTCCACCATGAACTATACCACTATTAGCTTTTGAAGTACCTGTTGCTACATCTGGTCCCTTTTCTAGTACACATACTTTTAAATCATATTTAGATAATTCTCTTGCTATACTGCAGCCAATAACTCCTGCACCAACAATTGTAATGTCAAACATATTATACCTCCTCCTCTAAAATAAAAAGAACCGCAATTTCAGGTAGTACTCTATGATACTACCACGAAACTACGGCTCTCTACACTCTGCCTTTTTCGTATTATTTTTTATACTTTCATTATAACACCTAAGCAATTTTTGTCAACTTATTTGTCAACTTAAATTTTAATTTTTTATCTATTTTTGAAATTTTATCAAGATTTTGTAAAAATTTCTTATAGGTTCCATATATCTTCCTTGCTAGTTGAAACTCCTAACGCTCCAGCTTTTAGACTCTCTATAACATCTTCTTTATCTTTTATTAAACCACCTGCAATTACAGGAACTTTAACTTCTTGTTTAACTTGTTTTATTATTTTAGGCATAACACCAGGCAAAATTTCCATAGCATTAGGTCTCATACTGTTTATGGAGTTTATTCCTGTCTCTAAAGATAAATTATCAATTATAAATAATCTTTGTATTGTAAAAAGATCTAATTCCTTAGCTATTTTTGTTAAATTTGATTTAGTGGTAATTATCCCATCAGGATTCACTTGTTCTTTCATATGAGTTAAAGCATATCTATCCCTAGCAAACCCATCCATAAGATCAATATGTACATATATGCTTTTTCCAACAGCTTTGACCTTATCAACAAGCTCCTTAATATTACATATATTCCCCTTTAGTAAAAAAATAACTTCACATGGAGATTTTATGGCCCTATCCAACTTATCTAAGTCTTTAACAGCTGCGATTATTGGATTAATACTTAACTTGTCATAAAATTGATTTCTCATATTTGTCACTCTCCATTATATTAATTTAAAATATTTTTATATTTTTATGTATTAAATATTAAATTTACTTAATACATAGAAATCTCGTTAATACTTAGAGCTTGTATATTATTATCTAGATTTTATTATTCCACTACAATATAAATTATATCAATTGATGGTCTTTTTCTCAACCTTAATTTGTATTTTTTTCTAATATTATACATCCATTCTCTAAAAATATATTATTATTTGCTGATAAATATTCCTACAAATATTATTTTTTTATACCATTATAATATTTAATACACTTATCATAAAAGTCTTTTGATTCATCAATAGTTTCAAATGCTCTCTTCGGAATTATATTTGCTTCTAGTCCACCTAAAAAAATGTATATATTATTTTCATCTTGCTTAATATCTTTTATACTTTTCCAAGTATGCATTTGATTTTTAACCTCACTTATTTCTTTTATGCCCTTATTATATAATTCAAACTTATGATTGCCTAGTATATCATCTCTTTTACTAGCTGTTTTGTCAACCTGTCTTTTTATTATCCATATAAGAAATATATCCGCAGCAGCACCAATAACGATAGTCACTGTTATTGTACATACTAATGATTTTTTCATCATTATCATAACAATTAACATAGTAATAGGCATCATAATCATATTTAATATAAAACTACGAGTAAACCTTGGCATATGTTTTATTAAATATTTATTATAATTCCAGTAATCATTTTTATTAATATTTACATCTATATTCATATAAATCACCTCCCTTAAACTATTATATTTTTCTATGTTTTTATCTTTATTTATAATATTCTATGTTTTTTTTTAAATTCCTTCATATTAACTCATTGTTAGTGCTTATATCGAGTAGGAGCTAAATAATTATTTTATTTAGCGTCCTCTCACACCACCGTACGTACCGTTCGGTATACGGCGGTTCATTAAGAATTATGTATTAGCTGATATCTTTTAGATATACTTCTGTAACCAAGATTTTCAATATATTTGTTGTTTAATATTGTATCAAGAATTGGGCTTTTGGATATTCTCCAATAGCCTTTTCTTGTATTTGCATACTCCCATGCTTTATAGGTCGGAAGACCTAGTTTTATGAGGTTTTGTCCTCTAGTTTTAACCTTTTTCCATTGTTTCCAAATACAACTCCTTAACCTTCTTCTTATCCAACTATCTATTTTTTGTATTTTAGCGTTAGCTTTCGCTATTCCAAAGTAATTAATCCATCCAATCGTTAATTGGTTAATCATATAAACTCTATATTCCATACTTATACCTTTATTACGGTTTGTTAATTTTCTTGTTTTATTTGTGAATCTTTTATATGACTTTTCATGTATTCTTATATTGGCTCCGCCTTTTGCAAAATAGAATGAAAATCCAAGAAATTTTCTTCTCGTCACAAAATCTACTGCACTTTTATTTTCATTAACTTTAAGTTTTAATAAACCTTCAAGTATTTTTCTTATACTTGCCATAACTCTTAATCCTGCCTTTTTACTTTTGACATAAATGTTGCAGTCATCTGTAAATCGGCAAAATCTATGACCTCTTTTCTCAAGTTCTTTATCTACTTCATCAAGCATAATATTAGCAAGTATTGGGCTTAATGGACCACCTTGCGGTGTACCTTTATCTGATTTTACCTTCAATCCATTTATCATTATTCCAGATTTAAGATAATTTCTAATTAGTTTAAGTACCCTTTTGTCCTTTATTCTTCTTGAAAGTCTTTCCATTAATATATCATGGTTAACTTTATCAAAGAATTTTTCTAAGTCTATATCAACAACCCATTTATGCCCCTCATTGATATATTGTCTTGATTTTAATATAGCTTGTTTAGCACTTTTATTTGGTCTAAATCCATAGCTATTATCCGAAAAGGTAGGGTCATAAATTTTATTAAGTTCTTGAGCTAATGCCTGTTGTATTAATCTATCAAGTACAGTAGGTATTCCAAGCAATCTAATTCCACCGTCAGGTTTTGGTATTTCCACTCTCCTAACTGGTGAAGGTTTATACCTTCCTTCTAATAACTTTTGCTTAATTGTTAGCCAATTTTTGATAATAAACCCTCGAAGTTCATCGACTCTCATACCATCAATACCATGACTTCCTCTATTGGCAACTACTCTTTTCATAGCTTTTAGCATATTTTCTCTAGCTAAAACCTTTTCAAGTAGATTATTAGTATCATCTACTACATTGTTTTCTCTTTCTCCCTTTGCTAACGCCAAATTATTACTCTGCGCCCCTCGTTTACCTTGAAGTTCCACTTCTACTTCCACAAGGCGACCTCTATATTGAGTTGTCTGCTTTCTTTGTAATTTATTTGAATTATTCAAAGTTGAAAACCTCCTAATGTTCAGTCCTTCCCGCACTACGTGCACATAGTGTAGTACTATGACCTCTGCTGACTTCTGATAGTTCAGTTACATATCACTATGTAGGTTATCATGTAGGAAGTTCATCCTTTAATGATATATCTATCAGACCTCCCCAGGTAAGAACGCAATCTTTCATTCCATATATCTGCCACATATACTGCAATAACTTTTGGGTGATACGGACTTTGTTTTGTTATGCAAACTCATCCAGCTATAGCCAGCCTCTTATGTGATTCGTATTCCTCAGACCGGAATTTTGCCATCCGACTTCCTTCAGATTCCACCTCACGATGGACACCCTTGTCATTGGCTAACGCCTATATCACCTTCGGCGTTCAGGACTTTCACCTTATAGATTGCGCCCATGCTGGGCGCACATTAAAAAGTATCCTCAATATTCATATATTTAGGATACTTTAATTATATTAAACTATTATTTATTTAATTCCATAAACTCTTCAATTTCATCTATTGTTTTTATTATATCTTTAGAAAGATTTTCACACCCTTCTTCAGTAATCAATAAATCATCCTCTATTCTAATTCCTATTCCTTCTTCTGGAATGTATAATCCTGGTTCATCGGTAATTACCATTCCAGGTTTAAGAACAGCATCACGGTCTCCGACATCATGAGTATCAAGTCCAAGATTATGACTTATACTATGAAAATAGTATTTAGATATTTCGCTATACTTACTTATAAGACCTAGTTCCATGCAACCTTCTGCTAAAACTTTCTTTGCTATATCATTTAATTTTAAATATGAAATACCTGGTTTTGCCTCTTTTATTATTCTCTCATTTGCTCTCAATACAACATCATATATTTGTTTTTGTCTTTCTGTAAATTTACCACTTACAGGAAAAGTTCTAGTTATATCTCCATTATAGTATTGAAATTGAGCTCCTAAATCAAACATTATTAAATCATCTTTTTCACATTTAGAATTATTACTTGAATAGTGAAGTACAGTAGCATTTTTTCCTGCTGCAGCTATAGTCTTAAAAGCTTTATCCTTTACCCCTTTTGATGTAAGTACATAATCAAAATATGCTTCTATCTCATATTCCATCATTCCAGGTCTAGCATTTTTCATCATAGCCTCTATTCCACATTTAGTAATTTCTATAGCCCTTCTTATTTTTTCAACTTCTTTCTTTCTTTTCACTGTCCTAAGTTCACTAATTTCATTATATATATTTTTAATATCAAAATACGGATATATTTCCTTTACTTCTTTTGCAAAAGTTTGTGAATTAGTATCTGCTATTCCCCATTCCTGTCTTTCAAGATCTAAATATAATGTATCATATCCATATCTAGATATTAATTCCCCAATAAACTCTTTAAAATTTTTAGTATAATCTATATTTGTAACTCCGGATATATCAATAGCCTCATGAATTTTTATTTTCTCTCCAACCCACTTTGCCATTATAGGATCTTCTTCCTCTATTAATAATATTTCATTAACATTTCCATTTCTCTTAGTAATAATTAATATTATATTTTCTCTATCTATACCAGTTAAATAATAAAAATTTCTATTTGGAGTAAATGGATATGTTTCATCTGCTGATTTATAAGGGGCTCTTCCAGCAAACATTACTAACATAGAGTTTTCTTTTAGTTTGTCACTTAGCATTTTTCTATTTTTTATAAAAAATTCTTTATTCACATTATCACCTCAGTTTATTATTTTATTTCCATACAAATTCATTATATGTACTTCATAGCACCTCATTACATTATAGGTTATAATAAATATAGTTTTTAATGGTATAAAAATTTTATTCACATAAGATTGAGGAGGTAATAATTATGGAAATTGATGTAATTATTTCTGCAAATGATATTAAAGAAGAAAAAGTTAAAGGTAAAACAGTTATAATTATAGATATTTTACGTGCTACATCTGTTATAGTTACTGCAATAAATAATGGATGTAATGAAGTAATACCAGTTCTTGAAGTAGAAGATGCTCTTAAAATAGTAAAAGACAATAGGAACAAATATATTTTAGGTGGTGAGCGAAACGCCTTAAAAATTAAAGGCTTCGACTTTTCTAATTCCCCTTTAGATTATATAAAGGATGTTGTAGCCAATAAAACATTAGTCATGACTACCACAAATGGTACAAGGGCTATTCATGGAGCTATTAGCGCTAAAAATATTTTAATTGGAGCTATGCTAAATGCTAAAGCCGTTGCAAAAAAAGTTATAGAACTTAGTAATGATTTAGTTATTATAAATTCGGGGACAAATGGACATTTTTCTATTGATGATTTTATTTGTAGTGGATATATAATTGACTGTATATTAAGTACCATACATGCTGAATTATCTGATATAGCTATAACTTCACACTATATATATAAAGAGAACAAAGATGTTAACTCTTTTGTAAGTAACGCAAAACACTATAAAATTTTATCTGAATTAGGTCTTAAGGATGATATAAAATACTGTTTTTCAAAAGATATAATAGATATAGTTCCTGAATTTCATTATCCAAAAATAACAAAATAATAAAAGTGGTATTCATATTTATGAATACCACTTAATTTAACGTATTTAAAACAATCTATTTAAATACAAATTATAGTTTAACTACGTTAGCAGCTTGAGGTCCTCTAGCACCTTCAGTTACTTCGAATTCAACTTTTTGTCCCTCTTCTAAAGTTTTGAATCCATCTCCTTGGATAGCTGAGAAATGTACGAATACGTCATCTTCTCCTTCTACAGATATAAATCCAAATCCTTTTTCTGCGTTAAACCATTTAACTATTCCTGTTTTCATTAAAAAATCCTCCTAAATAAAAAAATTTCCTTAAAATATATGAACACAGATTTCTGTTTTAAGATAATTGAAAATATTATCACCCACAAGAAATCGATGAACAAGCTAGTTAATATAACTTTTGTAACATAATATTAATTACAAAAAGTATTTTATTAAGTTATAGTAAAACTTAGAATAATAAAAACTAAATTTTCTAACTGAATTAAGTATATACCCTTTAACTTATTAAACAAGAATATTGGCTTACCTCTTTTAACAATCCATCTTAAACATTACTAAACTTACTAAAAGTAAACTTACCTAATCATAGGAGGATTAGTTTCAATTTTTAAAGCCCATAATACAATTAGTTTTATATATTAGTTCTTATTTAATTCATACTATACTCTAAACTAATACCTATTAGCTTTTTATATCTTATATCAGTTTTATGGTATCATATATAATTTTTATTGTCAATAAACATATGTATTATTCAATATAGCTACATAATTTATTAATGTTATTATGTTTTCCATGTTTTACTTTAATATTCGTCTTTTTTAAAATTAAATATTATATATACATATATTATATTCTTTCCTCTTTTAATAATTTTATTACATTTTCCATAAATTCTACTCTCGCCTTTACTTCTTCATACTCCATATAGTTGTCCCCATATTGATATTTCATACTTTTCAAAAATTCATTTAACTCTTCTTGCTTTAAAAGTATTTTAGTTTCTCTATCAGCCAAATTTAATTCCCCCCACCCTTTTTTCTTAAATTCTTTACATTATTTTCTTTTAATTGAAAAATATACGTTGAAATATTTTTTTTGTAAATACTACTATTATCTTATAATACATTTTACATTTTTCATCTTCTCTTGTCAGTAATTACATCATAAATAAATATTATTGCTGCTATTATTAATAATATATTTATTAACTTTCCTCCTATTTTGAATACAATTCCTAATATCCAAAAGAATACTACAATGGCGCCTATCCAATGTAATACTTTCATTTTATTCTTCCTCCTATTTTTAATAGATTATATATAAATTATTCCCAAATAATTTTTTATTTATTACTAACTTTAACTTTTTAGAATTTATGTAAATTTTATCGATGAATAATTCCTCAGTTTCTATACACAATATACTATGTAATATATTTACCTTAAGGAGGCTTTTCTATGAATAATAACCATAATCATAACCATATTTCCGGTGTTAAATGTGCTGTCACTAACTGTAAGCATCACGCTGAAGATAATTGTTGTACTGCTAAAGAAATTCAAATTAAATGTAATTGTAACTTTGATGCTTGTACTTCTCATGAAACGGACTGTGCAACCTTTACTCCTGTAAAATAAAATATTATATAAAAATAATGCAAGACATATATAAAAATATATATCTTGCATTATTTTAAACTATAATTTCATCTATTTTATTATATTATATTTATTATTAATTTTTATATAAGTACATATATCATCTATACAATTATATAAACTTTTATTCATAATTTCTTTATTACAATAACTTTTATATAACTTATATCTTTCTTTATAAATATTATATAATTTTTCTGATCCTTCTTTTAATAGTGGTCTTTCCTTTATATTTATGTCTGATAATATATCCTCTAAAGGTCTATTTATAAAAATAATTATTCCATTTTTCCTTAATTCATTAATATTTTTATAGTTTTTTACAACGCCTCCACCTGTAGATATTATCTGTGGATATTCTCTACTCACTTCCTTTATAACTTTACTTTCAATTTTTCTAAAATAATCCTCTCCTTTTTGGAAAAGTTCATTAATAGATTTATCTGTATACTTAACTATATACTCATCTATATCACAAAATTTAACTCCTATGCTTTCAGAAAGCTTTTTACCTATTGTGGTCTTTCCGCAACCTGGCATACCTATTAAAACTATATTTCGTTCTAATAATTTCATAAAATTACTCCATTTCTAAAGTAAGTTTTTTATATTTTCATAAATTTTATCCACAAGTTCTTTTTTTATTTTTAAACTATTCCACAACTCTTGTGATTTAATTGCTTGACCAACTAACATATACAATCCATTCACTGCCTTTATTCTTTGATTTCTTGCATATTTCATAATTAAAGTTTCTTGTGGATTATATATTAAATCAACAACTACTTTAAATTTAGAAACTTGTTCTTCAGTTAATGGTGAGCTTTCTGTGTTTGGATACATTCCACATGGAGTACAATTTATAACAATATCTTGATTTTTTAAATTTTCTATATTAGAGTAACAAATTAAATTATAATTTTTTAGTTCTTTTCTTTTATTATCTAAATCTCTAGTTACAAATGTTATCTTCTTAACTTTATTATCTAAAAGATATTGATTAACAGCTCTCGACGCTCCACCAGTTCCTAATATAACAACGTTTTTGCCTTTTACATCTATATTAAATTTTTCTAACATCATTTCAAAGCCATAATAGTCTGTATTATATCCTTTTGTTTTTCCATTTTTAAAACAAATAGTATTTATTGCCCCTATATTTTTAGCTTCAAGAGATATATCATCTATATAATCCATTAATCTAACTTTATATGGTATAGTTACATTTACCCCTTGTACCTTAAATACCTTAAACCCTGGTACTACATGTTCTATATCTTCTTCATCTGCTTCAAACAAATGATAATATCCATTAATTTTTAATTCCTTAAATATTAACGAATGTATCTGTGGTGAAAAACTATGCACTAACTTTTCACCTAATAATCCATACAAACCCTTCACATTATCAAACCTCTATTCTGATATTTTTTTAGCTTGAAGCTCTTTGCTTATACCCATGATACTCTTTAAAAAATCTTCAACTGGTTTTTCAAAATCATCATTACATATTAGTTTAATATTTTTATCTATAACTTCTTGCTCTCTACTTGTATTTAATATAGGTATATTATTTTTTTTCTTATATTCAGCAACCTTTAAAACCGCTTCCATCCTCTTTTGGAATAAACAAATTAATTTATTATCTATTGAATCTATTTCTTTTCTTAGTTCTTTTAAATCATCCATTGAAATACGCTCCTCCATATTAAATTAATTCTAATATTCCCATAGCTGTAATAGCTTCAACTACAGGGACGGCCCTTTGAACTATACAAGGATCATGTCTTCCTTGAATTTTTATAGTTGTATTCTCTTTATTTGAAATGTTTATTGTTTTTTGTTCTTTTGCAATTGATGGTGTTGGCTTAAAAGCAGATCTAAATATTAAAGGCATTCCATTTGTAATTCCACCTAAAATTCCACCATTATTATTGGTATAAGTTTTTACTTTTTCATTTTCTATATAAAATTCATCATTAGCCTGGCTACCCTTCATTTTAGAAATACTAAACCCGGCACCAAACTCCACACCCTTTACAGCTGGTATTGAAAATAATAAACTACTTAAGACACTTTCAACTGATCCAAAAAAAGGTTCTCCTAGTCCAGGTGGCATATTCAAAACTGCGCATTCTATAATCCCACCAATGGAATCCATATTATTTCGAAGTTCTAAAATTGCCTCTTGCATCTCTTTTCCTTTTTCATCATCAATAGTTGCAAAAGTTTTTCTTGATAATTCCTCTAAAACCTCTTCTTTTATGGAAACTCTAAAATATTCTTCTTCAATGCTTCCTATACTCTTTATATGACTTCCAATTATAATATTATTTCTTTTTAAAATTTGTTTTGCGATAGCTCCTGCGAATACTATAGGTGCAGTAAGTCTCCCTGAAAAATGTCCTCCACCTCTATAATCATTAAAACCACTATATTTTATATATCCAGTAAAATCAGCATGACCTGGTCTCATTAAATCTTTAGTTTTTTCATAGTCCTTTGAATGCTTATCTAAGTTTTGTATAATAGCACATAAAGGAGTACCTGTTGTTTTATTATTAAAATATCCACTTAAAATTTCAAATTCATCCATCTCTACTCTAGATGTTGAAAGTTTACTTTTACCCGGAGCACGTCTTCTCATTTCTCTATTTACTTCATTTAAATCTAGTTCAATTCCAGCTGGCAACCCATCTATTGTTATCCCAATTGCCTTTCCATGAGATTCTCCAAATATAGAATATTTTATTTTACTTCCCCATATTCCACTCATGTATGTTTCCTCCCACTTTCTTAAAATCTCCCCAGAAATCTGGATAAGATTTATTAACAGCTTCACTATTCTTTATAGTAATTGGTTCCCTACATTTAATTGATGCAATAGCCATAGACATTGCAATTCTATGATCATTCCAACTATCAACAGTTCCACCTTTTAAATATTCCCTGCCTTTTATAAGTAGTCCATCTTCAAGTTCTTCTATATCAGCTCCAATTTTTTTAAGTTCTGTTGCCATAGCTTTTAACCTATCACATTCTTTTATTCTCAGTCTTTCTGCATTTATTATTTTAGTAGTTCCAGTGCTTAACGATCCTAAAACAGAAAGAATAGGTACAAGATCAGGACATTCAGATGCATCTATTATAGTTCCTTTTGTTTTAGATTTTTTAGTTTCTATATAATTCTCATTTATCTTTATATTTGCTCCCATATTTTTCACTATATCTATAATTACCCTATCACCTTGTAATGAATTTATATCTAAATCTAAGATTTTTATATTAGAACCTAATATACCTGCTACTATCCAAAAAGCCCCTTGTGAAAAGTCTCCTTGAACTCTATAGTTATTTGTAATACTTTTCTGATTACCTTTTATAAAAAATTCTTTATAATTTTTATTTTCAATCTTTATACCAAACTTCTTTAAAATATCTATAGTTAAATCTACATATCCTTTAGATTCAAGTTCTGTCGTAACTATTACTTTAGAATCTCCATTTAAAAATGGAAGTGTATACATAAGTCCTGTTATAAACTGAGAACTTATATTCCCTTTAACATAAAACTCCCCTGACTTTAGAACTCCCTCTATAAATATAGGTAACTTTCCATTACTAGTTTTGTATTTTATTTTTTGATTTTCAAATATATTATAGTATACATCAAGTGGCCTTGATACAAGTTTCCCTTTGCCTGTAAATTTAACTTTATTGCCTGTTCGTAGTGATATAGGAATTAAGAATCTTAACGTAGAACCTGACTCAGAACAATCTATCTCACTATTTTTTAAAACTAATCTATCTCTTCCTATAATTTTTAAAGTTTTTCTATTAAAATTATCTTGTTTTTTTTCACTTATATCTTGAATTTCTATACCAAAACTTTTCATTCCTCTAATAGTGGCTTTTATATCCTCTGAAAATATTATATTTTCAATATTACTTACCCCTTCTGAGAGTCCTGCACTTATAATAGCTCTATGAGCTAAACTCTTAGATGGGGGAATATTTATGTCTCCACTTAATTCTGAAGGAATAATTGTTATATCCTTCATCTGTTCATCCCCCTTTATATAAAATTAACTACTTCCTTCTTATTTACCTTGTGTATAAAAGCTTCTCCAATTTCATTAAGTAGAACTATATTCATAAATTCACCTTTATTTTTCTTATCTAATGATATTGTATATAATATACTTTCTTTATCATCCATATATATATCCCATTTTAAGTTATATTTAATTAAAATATCTCTTATAAGTTTTGATGTACCTTGCTTAGTCAAATTCATACTTTCACTTTTTTTAGTTATTGCATACATACCTAAAGCTACTGCCTCACCATGAGTATATTTATCAAAATTAAAATATTTTTCAATGGCATGCCCTATAGTATGACCAAAGTTTAAAAGCATTCTGTCCCCTATATCTTTTTCATCTTTTTCAACTACATCTTTTTTTATGATACAACAAGAATATATTATATCTTCAATATTATTCATAAGTTCTTCATGTGTATTAAGATTTAATAGATTATAAAATAATTTTTTATCTTTTATACAACCATATTTTATTACTTCTGCCATGCCATCATAAAAGAATCTTTTATTTAGTGTTTTTAATACATCAGCATCTATAAAAACTGCTTTAGGATGATAAAAGTTTCCTATTAAATTTTTTCCCTTCGGCAAATCAACTGCTACCTTACCCCCTATACTGCTATCGATTTGTGCTAGTAATGAAGTAGGTATTTGAATATACGGAATTCCTCTTAATAAAGTTGCCGATGCAAATCCAGTAAGATCTCCTACAACCCCTCCACCAAGAGCAATTATAAGATCTCCTCTAGTAATTCCAAATTCTAATAAACTATCATATACTTCAAGCAATACATCTACCGACTTGCTTTTTTCTCCTGGATTTATTACTATTTTCTTCACATTAAATCCACTATCTATTAAATTTTTTACTACTATATCTCCATAAAATTTATCTACATTTTTATCTGTTATAATTGCTATTTTATTATTACTATAAATACCTTTAATTTTTCTACCTATAGACTCAATCAATCCCCTATCTATAAATATAGAATAACTATTTTCTCCAAGATTTATCCTAAGTTCTTTCATTAGGACATCCCCTCTCTTTTTTTACATGCTTTATTTAATATATTATTTAATTCTTTAATATCTTCATTTACTATTGCTAACTTTAACTCCTGTATATTTTCTTGAAACCCTTCTATTTCACTCACTAGATTTTCTTTATTGCCTATAAAAAGTTCCGTCCATAACCTTGTATTTATTCTCGCTATTCTTGTTAAATCTCTGTAACTATCCCCTGTAAATTTTCCTATATCTAAACCAAGATTATCACTGTTTACTAATGACACAGCTATAACATGAGGAAGCTGACTTGTAAATCCTATAACCCTATCATGAAGTTCTGGACTTATTTTTTTTACACTGGAAAAACCTATTTTTTTAACTATGTCTTCTATAATACTTATACTTTGTACTTTGTTTCTTTTATTTGGAGTTATTATATAATTTGCATTTTGAAAAACTTCTTTTGATGAATACTTAACACCACTAAATTCTCTACCAGCCATTGGATGTCCAAATACAAAATCTATATCGTCTCTTAATAATTCATTTATTTCTTCTATAAAATTTGTTTTTATACCTGTAACATCAGTTATAATGGTTCCACTTTTAAAATACTTAATGTTATCTTTTATAAATTCTTTAACTCTATTTGGATACAAACAAATAATTACTAAATCAGATTCTTTAAGTGGAATCTCTGGACTTGTAAACCCCTTATCAATAATACCTCTTTTTTTTCCTAATTTTAAAGCTTCCTTATCTATATCTACTGCGTATATATTTCTTGGATTAAGTTTTTTTAATGAACTTGCATAACATCCACCCATAAGTCCTAACCCTACAATAGTTATATTAAAATCAAAATCCTCCATAATAAATACCCCACTATAAATCTAATATTAAATTTCTTTTCCTACTGCTCTTGCAACTGTTGTTAATTGTTTCATTAACTCATCAAATTTTTTAGGCTTTAATGATTGAGCCCCATCACTTTTCGCTTTTTCAGGATTATTATGAACTTCTATCATAAGTCCATCTGCTCCAACAGCTACAGCAGCTTTAGCTAAAGGTTCTACAAGCCACCAAATACCTCCTGCATGGCTAGGATCAACGATTACTGGTAAATGGCTATGTTTTTTTATTACTGGTATAGCACTTAAATCTAATGTATTTCTTGTATATGTCTCATAAGTTCTTATGCCTCTTTCGCAAAGAATTATATTTTCGTTTCCACCTGCCATTATATATTCTGCTGACATTAGTAACTCCTCTATTGTAGCTGCAAGCCCTCTTTTTAAAAGAATTGGCTTATTAGTTTTTCCTAGTTCTTTTAGAAGGTCAAAATTTTGCATATTTCTTGCACCAACTTGAATTACATCTACATCCTCAACGAATTTGTCAACTAAATTTGGTGACATAATCTCTGTAACTATTGGTAATCCTGTTTCTGCTTTTGCTATCTTCAAAAGTTCTAATCCTTCTAGTCCCATTCCTTGAAAACTATATGGAGAAGTTCTTGGTTTAAATGCTCCCCCTCTTAAAAATGTAGCTCCTGACTTTTTAACATTTTTTGCAAGTTTAACAATTTGCTCTTCACTTTCTACTGAACATGGTCCTGCCATTATCGAAAGCTTATTTCCTCCGATAAATCTATCTTTTACTTTTATAACACTATCGTTAGGATGAAACATTCTGTTTGCTTTTTTATAAGGCTCCTGTACATGAACTATTTTTTCAACATCTCCATTAGCCTTAATCTGGTCTGGATCAAGATTACTTGTATCTCCCACTAATCCAAGTATACAAAACTTATCTCCCTTAGATTCATGGACACCAATTCCTTTTGCCATAATAGCCTCCTTAATCTTCTGTATGTTTTCCTTCAATGCATTAGTTTTCATAATAATAATCATAATATAACCCCCTAATATTAACTTAATACAAATTTAGCATAAAAAAAGGAGACTCATAATGAGTCTCCTTTAATATATTTTAAAAAATATATTGCTAGATAATATTAATAATAATTTTTATATATTATTAAACTCATTAGAACTAGGAATTTTTATTTTTAGGCAGCATAAATATCCAGCGCTATAATAATAGCCCCAGTTTCCATAATAACAATATTCTGCTGTCATTCCCCTTCTAATAAGATTTTTCATAATAATATCCTCCAATAACATTTTTACATAAAATCATGCTAGTTTGTTAATTAAATTTTAAATTGAAATATATAACTGTTAAGTTATTGTGTTAAATTATACTATTATTTTTTTATATGTCAATACCAAATGAAAAATAATCTTATTTGCATTTAACATTTATTAACATTTTTTAACCATGGTTAATATAATATAGTAAATCCACAATATCTCCATCCTAGACAAGCTACACAATCCTTGATATATGGAGGTGTTAATTAATGTTTGGTTCATTATTATTTCCTTTATTATGTGGAGGACTAGGTGGTTGTGGTAACAGTTGTGGTTCTTGCAACCCTCCTAGATCAAACCCTGGCTGTTGCCAACCTACTTGCTGCAAACATTGCGGCTCTTATGAAATTTATCGTTGTGAACCTGCCAACCCTTGCTGTTGCTGTTGTGATCCATGTGATTGCTGCAATTGTTGTGATTGTTGTGATTGTTGTGATTGTTGTGATTGCTGTGATTGTTGCTGTTGTGATGACCATCACAAACACCATAAACATCATAAACATCATAAACATCATAAACATGATAAATGTTCAATGTGCTGTTGTCAATGTGTACCAATGAATACTGGCTATTATAATAACGGATGGTGCTAGTTATTCATCTAATTTATATAAATATATTCACTAAATATTTTAAAAGGCATGAGAATCCTATATCTCATGCCTTTTCACTTAAAACATCTTATTTTATAAACTTTCTTTTTATTAAAAAATCATCTGCAACTTTTCTAGGATCTTGGCCCAATTTATCTACCTTATAGTTAAGTTCTGTCATATCTTCTTCACTTACTTTTCCCGCTAACATATTTAAAACTTTTTTTAATTCTGGATGTTTTTTTAGAGCGTCATTTCGAATTATTGGAGCTGCATAATATGGTGGAAAAAATCTTTTATCATCTTTAAGTCTTACAAGATCATATACTTTTAAAAGTCCATCTGTTGCAAATGCATCTATTACATCTGCCTCTTTACTTTGAAGCGCTGAATATCTAAGAGAACCATCTAAAGATTTTAGGTTTTTAAACTTCATATCATAAAAATCCTTTATTCCTAAATAACCATCTTGTCTATCTGAAAATTCCATTGTGCAGCCTAAAATTAAATCATCACTAACTTTGCTTAAATCTGATAAATTTTTAAGACTATATTGTTTAGCTATATCTTTATTTATAGCCAAAACATATGTGTTGTTATATCCCATAGGCTCCATCCATGTAATATTGTATTCTTTATTAAAGTAATCCTTAACTATATTAAATGCTTTATCAGGATCATTTACTGCCTTTCTTCCCATAATATTAACTAATGCAACACCTGTATATTCAGGATATATATCTATATCTCCTGATTTTAATGCTTGGAACGTGACCCCTGCTCCACCTAAGTTTATTCCCGTTCTTTTTACTCTTAGATTTGTATTTTTTTCAATCAACGTTGCATACATATTTCCTAGTATAAGTTCTTCAGTATAGTTTTTAGATCCTACAACTATACTCCTATTATCATCATATATTTTATATGCACAAGCACTTACTAATATAGTACATATAATTCCAACTATAATCATAGCTATTCTCTTATTTCTTTTTTCCCTTTTTCTAGACCTTGCCTTTCTTTTTTTATTACTTGGAATTTGCTTAATTCCTTCTGGGACCACTGAATTTTCTATCTTTCCACTAATAAAATCTATAAAAAGTGCAAGAATTCCTGATGGTATAGCCCCAGCTAGAATCATATAGTTATTAACTCTTTGAACACCTGTAAATACCATGTAACCAAGTCCACCTGCACCTATAAAAGCCGCTATTGTCATAAGTCCTACAGCTGTAACAGAAGCTATTCTAATACCAGCCATTATAATTGGTAATGCTAATGGAAGTTGTATCATTTTTAACTTTTGTCCTGAAGTAAGTCCCATACCATCAGCTGCTTCTAGCATATCCGGATTTATACTGCTTAACCCTATATAAGTATTTTTTATTATTGGCAACAATGAATATAAAAAAACCATGAAAACTGCTGGCGTACTTCCTATACCTAATATAGGAATCAAAAATCCTAACAAAGCTAAACTTGGTACTGCTTGTATTATATTTGCAACTCCAATTATTGGACCTGAAAACTTTTTATTTCTTGAAATTAATATTCCAAGAGGTACTCCAATTAATATAGCCACAACCACAGAAGCTAATGTAAGTCCTATATGTTGAAGTAATAAACTAATAATTTCACCTTTTCTTTGAAAAACATAAATAAAAAAACCTCTCATTACATCCCCACCCCATCTATATCTAAAAATTGTCCACTTAAAACATTTATTAGACTACTTCTAGTTATTAATCCTAAAAGCTTTTTCTCATCGTCTACTACCGGTATATAACCAACGTTTTTTACATTCATAACCTCAAGTATATCAACAATAGTTTTATCCTTATGAATACAAACTACATCTGCTTTCATAATGTCTTTAAGTATTACTTTACTGTAATTTTCTCTATTTCTCCTTATATCTTTTAAGGTTACTATTCCTATTAATGTATTTGTTTTATCAACAACTAAAATGCTATCAACGTGCCTCTCATGCATTATTTCAGCTGCTTGAAGTACTGTCCTTGTAGCAACTGCCTTTACTGGATCTTCTATAATTATATCCTCTGCTTTTATATATTCTGGCTGATTCCATATTCTATTCTTACCTATAAATTCTTCAACAAAACCATGAGATGGATTTTTTAATATATTCTCTGGAGTATCATATTGTACTACTACCCCACCCTTCATGATACAAATCTTATCAGCTAATTTTAATGCTTCATCCATATCATGAGTAACAAAAACTATTGTTTTTTTCATATTTTCTTGTATATTAAAAAGCTCATCTTGAAGTTGGTTTCTCGTAATAGGATCTAATGCCGAAAAAGGCTCATCCATCAATATTATCTGTGGATTTGTTGCAAATGCTCTTGCAACACCTATTCTTTGTTGTTGTCCTCCACTAAGCTCATTTGGATATCTATCTATATACTTTTCTGGTTTCATTCCCACCATATGTAATAATTCAATAGTCCTTTTTCTTATTTTTTCATCCTCATATCCTTCCAAGTATGGTATTAAACTTATATTATCTCCAACAGTCATATGAGGAAATAACCCTGTTTGTTGTATTACATATCCAATATTCCTTCGTAACTTTATTGAGTCTTTCTTAGATATATCTTCACCATTTATAAAAATTTGTCCTGATGTTGGTTTAATGAGCTTATTTAACATTTTTAAGGTAGTTGTCTTACCACATCCACTAGGTCCTATAAGCACAACCAACTCTCCTTTTTCTATATTTAAATTTACATTCTTTAGAACCTCAGTATCTTGAAATGTTTTCTTTATATTTCTTAGTTTAATCATACTCTTCCCCCTTAATTATTGACCCCATAAAACAACTTTAACATTTTATAAAGTTGTCAGAATATTAATTAAAGTTTATCATAACAGTATTACTATGTCAAAATTTAACACAACAATAACTTTATATCGAGTAGGAGCTAAATAATTATTTTATTTAGCGTCCTCTCACACCACCGTACGTACCGTTCGGTATACGGCGGTTCATTAAGAATTATGTATTAGCTGATATCTTTTAGATATACTTTTGTAACCAAGATTTTCAATATATTTGTTGTTTAAGATTGTATCAAGAATTGGGCTTTTGGATATTCTCCAATAGCCTTTTCTTGTATTTGCATATTCCCATGCTTTATAGGTCGGAAGACCTAGTTTTATGAGGTTTCGTCCTCTAGTTTTAACCTTTTTCCATTGTTTCCAAATACAACTCCTTAACCTTCTTCTTATCCAACTATCTATTTTTTGTATTTTAGCGTTAGCTTTCGCTATTCCAAAGTAATTAATCCATCCAATCGTTAATTGGTTAATCATATAAACTCTATATTCCATACTTATACCTTTATTACGGTTTGTTAATTTTCTTATTTTATTTGTGAATCTTTTATATGACTTTTCATGTATTCTTATATTGGCTCCGCCTTTTGCAAAATAGAATGAAAATCCAAGAAATTTTCTTCTCGTCACAAAATCTACTGCACTTTTATTTTCATTAACTTTAAGTTTTAATAAACCTTCAAGTATTTTTCTTATACTTGCCATAACTCTTAATCCTGCCTTTTTACTTTTGACATAAATGTTGCAGTCATCTGCAAATCGGCAAAATCTATGACCTCTTTTCTCAAGTTCTTTATCTACTTCATCAAGCATAATATTAGCAAGTATTGGGCTTAATGGACCACCTTGCGGTGTACCTTTATCTGATTTTACCTTCAATCCATTTATCATTATTCCAGATTTAAGATAATTTCTAATTAGTTTAAGTACCCTTTTGTCCTTTATTCTTCTTGAAAGTCTTTCCATTAATATATCATGGTTAACTTTATCAAAGAATTTTTCTAAGTCTATATCAACAACCCATTTATGCCTCTCATTGATATATTGTCTTGATTTTAATATAGCTTGTTTAGCACTTTTATTTGGTCTAAATCCATAGCTATTATCCGAAAAGGTAGGGTCATAAATTTTATTAAGTTCTTGAGCTAATGCCTGTTGTATTAATCTATCAAGTACAGTAGGTATTCCAAGCAATCTAATTCCACCGTCAGGTTTTGGTATTTCCACTCTCCTAACTGGTGAAGGTTTATACCTTCCTTCTAATAACTTTTGCTTAATTGTTAGCCAATTTTTGATAATAAACCCTCGAAGTTCATCGACTCTCATACCATCAATACCATGACTTCCTCTATTGGCAACTACTCTTTTCATAGCTTTTAGCATATTTTCTCTAGCTAAAACCTTTTCAAGTAGATTATTAGTATCATCTACTACATTGTTTTCTCTTTCTCCCTTTGCTAACGCCAAATTATTACTCTGCGCCCCTCGTTTACCTTGAAGTTCCACTTCTACTTCCACAAGGCGACCTCTATATTGAGTTGTCTGCTTTCTTTGTAATTTATTTGAATTATTCAAAGTTGAAAACCTCCTAATGTTCAGTCCTTCCCGCACTACGTGCACATAGTGTAGTACTATGACCTCTGCTGACTTCTGATAGTTCAGTTACATATCACTATGTAGGTTATCATGTAGGAAGTTCATCCTTTAATGATATATCTATCAGACCTCCCCAGGTAAGAACGCAATCTTTCATTCCATATATCTGCCACATATACTGCAATAACTTTTGGGTGATACGGACTTTGTTTTGTTATGCAAACTCATCCAGCTATAGCCAGCCTCTTATGTGATTCGTATTCCTCAGACCGGAATTTTGCCATCCGACTTCCTTCAGATTCCACCTCACGATGGACACCCTTGTCATTGGCTAACGCCTATATCACCTTCGGCGTTCAGGACTTTCACCTTATAGATTGCGCCCATGCTGGGCGCACATATCAAAAGAAGATTATTCCTTTATAGAATAATCTTCTTTCATCCTAGTATAAATATTTTTATGGTTGTAAAGTTGTTAACTGTTTTGCTATATTTGAATAGAAACCAGTTAAATCTCTAAGATTTCCAATTCCTACAATGTCCATATGATCTGTTTTATCAATTATACCCATATGATTCCATTCTCCTTTTTTAGGAGATTTTTTTGGATCATATTCTACTATTTTATCTTTTGATCCTAACTTAGGACCATTAGCGCTTATAACACTTACAGCTCCGTCATTATGAAACCACTTAGAATCTATATTAATTCCGCCCTTACGATCTGTATGATGAGCAATAAATGTTGCTGTAGGAATCAATACAGGATTCATATATATTGGATCTGGAACAACATTCCCTGTTATTGGTAAACTTCTTGTTGCCTTAGTTGTCCAAGAAAAATAATATACATCAGGCTGTGCTTTAACCCATCTATTTAATTCTCTTGCACCTTGTGGTGAAAGATCCCATCTTGATATGTCCTTTGTATTCCATATACTACTATTCCATACTCTACTTGAGTAACTAAATATACTTTCATTTGATTTTCTCTTAAGTCCCCATTGTTCTATATCAAAATCATACACAAAATCCTTAACGTTTCCTGTTAATGATGCTAATGCACAAACTATCTTTTGACCATACTTATCTATATAATAATTGTTTTTATCCCCAAGACTACTTCCATCATGTGGAGTTGAAACAGTAGTTACACTAAATACCCAACTTTTATCTCCTTTAAACAATGGAGATAATGTATCCCTTTTAGTATTATTTCTTTCTTCTTGTGAACCCTCTTTTAATAACTGTACTAAGGTACGTATAGTTTGACCACCCATGCTATGTCCTAAAAGATGAACTTTTTTAATATTTCCCTTATTATCTTTTGTACCCCATTCTTGATACACTCCCGGATAGTATTTTCCATATCTTAGGTGTCCATTTTTCTTTGAATGAGCTTCTCCATAGTCAACTCTTCCCCCTTTAATATAGGCATAAAGTTCACATGCTCTATCCCAATTACTTGAAATAGGTCCAACAGAAGCAGTATACACCTTAAATCCCTTATGTCTTAAAGCTTGTTGAATATCATTAAATCCGCCCCAATACTTAAATCCTAAAACTTCGTCTCGTCCCCATCCCATAAATCCATGAACTAACACAATTGGATAATCATTATTTACATCTTTACTATATTGTTTTGTTTCCTTTGCAAATGCTGGAGTCGCTAAAAACATAACCAAAAAAGGTATTATTAGTAACTTACTTGATAGTTTTTTTAAAAATCCACGCATATCAAAACTCCCCCTCATCATTTTTATTAAAATTTATATAATTCTTAAGCAACTACAGATTTTACATAATCACTTAAAATTATAAGCTGTATTTAACTTGTATTGATTTAGTAAATCCAAATATCTACTAATTATCAATGGCTTGACCAGTTATGCTGCATTCCACAATGTGATTTTTAATAGTATTTTCACATTTTTATATCCACTTATTACATACTTTTAGAGTCTTTATTTAATTCATTTAAATTAATATATTTTTAATTATAATCAACCTTTTTTCACACTTTATGAAAATGTAAGTTCTACATTTTACTTCACTAATTTATATGTACTTATTAAATAAATGTATCTTCAATATACTTTGGTAATCGTTTTCAATCATTGATTAACATTTAATATAATTATTGAATTTTTAATATAAAATTACTCCTCAAATTTTATATCTTACAAATATAAACAAAACTACAAGCATTATTAACATAGGTATTATTTCTTATATATTAACCATATTTACACCTAATATAGTATATTTTAGTAGTATTATACCATATTATGTTATTATATGGTATAATTTTTCTAAACTTTTATATATTCTCACTCCACTTTCCACACTTATCACCAAAACATCCAACAACCTTTAAATTGTCTTTTATATTTACAACTTCACATCTATTAGGACATCCACTACATTCAAAACTTGTAGAAATAATTGTAGAATTTCCTATTTCAAATCCTTTAAATTTAGTCTTATTAAAACTTTCAAGTTCAGAAACCATAATAGCTACACCAATAGCTCCCATAACATCATAATTTTTAGGAACATATACTTTATAACCTAATTCATCTTCAAAAGCTTTTTTTATTCCTTTATTTGCAGCTACCCCTCCTTGGAAAAATATTTCTGGTTTAATTTCTTTTCCTTTTCCAACATTGTTAAGATAATTTCTAACAAGTGCTGTACATAAACCTTTAATTATATCCGATTGATTATATCCTAACTGCTGTTTATGTATCATATCTGATTCAGCAAATACAGCACATCTGCCAGCAATTCTTACAGCTAAATCTGATTTTAATGCATAATCACCAAATTCCTCTATAGGTATTTCTAATCTTTCCGCCTGTCTATCTAAAAATGATCCTGTTCCTGCTGCACATACAGTATTCATAGCAAAATCTCTTACTATGCCATCTTTTAATATTATTATTTTAGAATCTTGTCCTCCAATTTCTATTATTGTTCGAACATTTTTATTTACATTAAGAGATGCAATAGCATGTGCTGTTATTTCATTCTTTACTACATCCGCCCCTAAAAGAGTCCCTGCTATGTGTCTTCCACTTCCTGTTGTGCCTACCCCTTTTATATCATCTTGTTTATATTTTAACTGCAATATTTTAATGCCTTCCTGTATAACTTGTATTGGCTTTCCCTTAGTTCGCAAATATATCTTTTCTACAACATCTAATTTTTCATCTAAAAGCACTATATCTGTGCTAACGGAACCAACATCAACTCCCATATAATACATTCTTCCTTCTCCTTTCAATTAGATCTAAAAATGCTTCAATTCTAGTGATATATCCACCTTCACCTGTCATTTCATCTACTACCAAAGTCATTATTGGAAAATTTTTATCCTTTGAAATCTTAGGAAGTATAGCCTTACTTACAATTTGTGGCATGCATCCCATTGGAAATATTTGAATTGCACCATGAAAATTTGCATTATTTGCAAGTACTGCTTCTCCTATGCATTCTCTAGCATGACCCCCTACATAATATGGCAAGTATTCTTTTGAAGCAATTCTTATATCAATAGAATTTAGATTTAAAATACTCATTATAGCGTCCTTTAGCCACCAACTAGGAGTTAGTTTTCTTCTACTTGATACTCCATAATCCATAAGCTTATCCTCTATGTTAAGATTTGAAAATGGATCTATTATAGTATAAATCTCACCTATTATTTCAATCTTTAATGGATTTTTATTTTTGTCTATAGGAACTTTATTTAATTTTTTTCTATAATTCTCTAAAATCCTTATAGCTTCTATAGGATTATTAGTTTTCCAAATATCTCTTTTATACTTATAAAGAATGCTTTTACACTGCCCCTTATTTATTTCATAACCAGCAAGATAGTGTGCTTTTTCTTCAATAATATCAATCAAATTTATAGCTTTTAATGCTCTTTTAGCTGCTAAAATATTATTCATCTTACCTTTACTACTATTTGATGATATGTATTTTATTCTGTTTAATAATTCTTTTTTTCCTATATCCTCCGGTTTATCTAAAACTATAAATTTTAAATTATAACCTAACTTTTTTAAAATATTCATTTGCAATTCACAATATTCACCGAATCGGCAAGGTCCGCAACTTCCAACTAAAAGAATGGTATCAGCTCCTTGATTTATACTTTGAATATAATTTCCTATCATAATTTTAAAAGGAGTACACATTTCTTCTGGTGAATAGGCAACCCCTATATCTAAACATTCTTTATTATTCATAGGCGGAACCACATACTCTACTCCTAACCCATCGAATAATATTTTAGCTGCAATATACGTATTACCCAAGTTTGGAAATGTTATTTTCAATTTTTTTTCCCCTTTCTATCATATCTACAAAAGCCTCGATTCTTGTACTAAATCCAGCTTCTCCTGTCTGCTCATCCACCTTTAAAATTAATAGAGGAAAATCCTCTATTCTATTTTTTATAAGCTCTACTACAACTGAATCTATACCACATGCAAATGAAGATATATATATAATTCCATCCACTTTCTTATTTTTATAAAAATTTCCAGCTGCTCCATAAGCATTTCTTGCAAAACTCCAAAATGGTCTTTTAAAAAGCTTATTAATTTCATCTTCAATCTCTTGTTCCTCAACAACTTCTTCAGTAACTACTCCTACTCCAAATCCATGTAACTTTTTTACCAAATTCATATTAACAAAGTTATCATATACATTATATGGATGTCCTAATAATCCAATATTTATCTTATATTCATTATCCTCAATACCCGTTTTAAAGTTTTTCTGTGTAATTATTGCTCTATAATATGCTCTCTTTATATCACCTGATTTAGCTCCAACATATTTTCCAATATATCTACACCAATTATATAAACTTTTTGGAGAAGATATATCTATAGGAAGTTCTGTAATTTTAGGCAAATTAGGTATAGAGTTTTTTATCATTTCTGGAATACCACAAAATTTAGGACATATAAATTCTTTTTTTCTAATACTCATTATCCTAGGAATTATGATTAAATCACATTTGCCTACTAAACTTACTACATGTCCATGAAATATTTTTATAGGAAGACATGCCTCATCTACAGAATACTTCACGCCATTATTAAGAATGGTTTTATTTGTATCCTCTGAAACTATAAATTCTACTCCTAATTCCAATAAAAATTTTTTTATAAAAGGATAATATCTGCAATATAATAGTCCTTTAGGAATACCTATCTTCATAATTTACCTCCCTTATTTTTCATTTGTTTACATTAAATAATTATTGAACATTTTTATATATTTTATTCATTGCAATTATAAAAGTATATAAAAATAGGCTATTGATACATGCTAATTATCAATAGCCTAAAATTTTATATGATTCAATTAACTTTGCTTTTTTCTATTATGTAAATATACTACTGTGGCCATTAGAAGTATTATTACTCCTCCTAAAATGCTTAATTTATCCGGAATTTCCTCCCATATAAAGAATCCTATCATAGCTGAAAAAACTATATTAACATAATTATAAATTGCAACTTCTGATGCTGGAGCATATTTATAAGAATATGTTAAGGAAAATTGAGCAATAGCTGCAAAAACTCCTGTCAATATTAAATATAAAAATTGTATTTTACTTGGCATTACAAATTTAGCTAACATAAATGGAAGTGCTCCTACTACCGACACTAAGGAAAAATAAAAAACTATAGTAGAAGGACTTTCTCTATCCTTTAGATATCTAACTATGGTATATGCTCCACCTGCGAATGCAGCAGATATAAATCCTGCTAAAGCAGGTATAATGCTGAGATTCCACTGTGGTTTTATAACCAATATTGCACCTATAAAAACAATAATCATAGAAATCACTTTCATACCCGTTAATTCCTCTTTTAAAAACATTATAGCAAATAAAGTTATGAAAAATGGAGATAATTTATTAAGCATAGCTGAATCTGCAAGTACTAAATTGTCTATTGAATAAAAATACAAAAACATTCCTGTAAGTCCTAAAAGAGCTCTTGCTAATAAATATTTTTGATTTTCTCTTTTCCCCAATATAGGTCCATTCACTTTTCTTAATACCCCAAAAGCAACAAATAAGCTTATTAAATTTCTAAAAAATACTTTTTCTATAACTGGTAACTTTCCTGCAAGTTTAACCATAGCACCCATAAAAGCAAATCCCAAGGCAGATAATAACATATATACTACTGCTTTTGTTTTATTGTTCATATATTCGACCTCCATAAATTAATTACCTATAATAGTGCATTTTAAATTGAATAATTTTACAGTTAAATAGATAAATACTATTTTATGCTATTTTTAAATTTTTAAAAATTTTTTCTATAGGTTGTCCGTTTAAGGCTGCTGAATAAATAAAAATAATTTGAGCTTTTTTAAAATTATTTTTAGCTAATTTTAACCCTGTATTGAATTGTAAAGTTTTGCTTGAGTATAACTTACAATAAGTATAGGTTATAAACATTATAGTAAGATATCGAAGGATACTTCTTTCACTTTTTACTTGATAACTATCTAAACCTAAATAATTTTTGCAATCTCTGAAGAATGGTTCAATAACCCACCTGTCGGTGTATTTAAATAGAATATCTAAAGGTTTTAATACTAGGTCTGTGGATATAAATGCTTTTAAAGAACCTTCTTTTTGAAAGGATTCTTTGGGATAACTTAAAATTATTGAAACATTTTTCATATCATTTAAGTGTCCAATATAGTTATAAATATAGTAATGCTTACCTTTAACTTTGACGAGGTCAAAGGAATCTTTATTTAAACTAGTAGCAAATTTATGTAATTTTATTCCTAATCTTTCATGACCTTTAGGATATATAACTCTATTAGTTTTAAGTGCACCAATATAAGCGTAGCCTGCTAACGCAGAAGCTTTAAAAATAGCTTTACAACTATACCAACTATCACATAAAATATACCCTTTATTAACAGGTTTAGGCATTGATTTAATTAATTTAGTAGCTATATCTATCTTACTCATATTACTCTTATCGTAGATTTCTATTGAGTAAGGTAAAACTAAACCATCACAAGAAAGTAAGGCAACCACTAATTGATGACCATATACTGTTTTCCTTTTTAAATGTGAATTGTGAAAATAACATTTTTCTATAGGATTTATTGCCTTTGACGAGGGCTTTGTTTTTTCAGAAATAGTATCATCAATTATTAAATAAATTGGTTTTTGTGATTTCTCGGATTTATTCCAAATAAGCTCTATAACCTTAGATTTCAAAGCATTTATTAATAAATTTTCATCCCAATTGCTTTTAGATAAAAATCTTGTAATACTAGTTCTATGCCTTTTAGAAGCAAGCTCCGCTATGTCAGATACTTTACCATTAAATCCTTTTAAAATCATAGCAGTCATAGTACCTTCTAAATGCTCTAATTGAGGTTTAGTTAGATATAAATCAAAATTTAATTGTTTAAAAAATTTGTATAGTGATAATTCATTTGATATAATTAAGTTCTGAAACATTTATGCATAACTCCTTGTTATTGTTATTGTGTGAGAACTTAATTATAACAGTATTTTGTATAAATGTTTTTTTGTTTTATTTAACTGTAAAATTATTCAATCATTTTTGCACTATTATAGTTACTTATATATTGTAACATACTTGATATATTCCTTAAAATTGGTCATATTATTCATGGTTATTTATTAACAACAAAACAAAAGAGCTCCATTAAAATATAGGGAACTCTTTTCAAAAATTTCATTTAATATTTTATTGAATTTTTAGGACAATATTTTACACATTCACCGCATTGTATACAATCTACATGCTTTAAAATATCCCCTTTATAATCATACGGAACTATTCCCATTGGACATTTTCTTTGGCATAACTTACATGATATACAACTTGAATTCACTTTTAATGTTTTTTTATTCTTCTTAAAATGTGATATAAAGGCAGCAATGCTACCCATAGGACAGAAATTGCACCAAGATCTATGATTATAAAATATAGATAATATCAATCCTACTAAAGTTGTAACTACTATCATCTTATAAAAAACCATTGCTATTCCAGCTATATTTCCCCAATTCATATATATACCTATTCCAAACATATAAAACATGAATACAATAACTAACACTCTAAAAATCTTTGATTTTAGTAACCCCGGAACCCTCTTTTTATTGCTAAACTTTTTTACTATATTATCGTAGAAGCTGCCCCTTGGACAAATATTTCCACACCAAAACCTTCCCTTTCCCAATAAAGCTAGTATTAATGGTCCTAACATACATACAATAGCTGCCATGGCTATCTTAATATTAAATATACCCCCAACTATAAAAACGATGAGAATAATAAACGAATATTTTTTCCACAATTTTAACATAAATCTCACTCCTTTTTAATATACCCCTATGGGGTATATTAAAATATTATTATATTTCCCTCATCCTTGTCAATATACAATCTACTTTACTTAATCTATTTTCATATCTTAACTATAACTATTACTAAATTCTTATTTAATTACTTATGTATAGTTGTACTCTATAAACAATATATGATATATAATCTTTATATATTAAATTTCTTATAAAATAAATAAGGTTGCTGATAAGTTTATCCTATCACCAACCTCATTTATACTATTATTATTTATATGCTCTTTGGGGGAGCCTTAAGTATTAACTTTTTAATTCTTGAAATTTTCTCTTATATCCTTCTTCTATAACCATTCTTTTTATATTTTTTATATCTTTTGCATTAATATTATCATAATCATCGTATTCAACTATATCTTGAACTGTTAAATTTACAAATCTTTTTTTTAATATAGGTTCATATGTTATAAAAATTTCTTCTTCTATTCTTTCTTGAGTTTTTGATTTTATATCACTTATTATATGTTCTAAATCAATGCCCATATTTTTCAATGCATAACCTAATACAATCGCTCTGCTACAATGAAATGGATTTTTTTCAGTGCACATTATAGCTATTCTATGACCTCTTTTAATTCCTTCAACTATTCTGTGAAGTCCTTTATTAATAACACTATTTCCTATAACCTCACTAAAACCACTATCTTTTAATTCACCTTTAATTCTTTCATGCCCCAACTCTTTACCCATATATATATAATTTATTCCGCATTGTTTAATATATTTTTCAATAATTTCTTTGTCATATACATTATTTTCTTTATCTATACTATAAGGATTACTTCTTATGTCCATAATACAATCAATACCATATATCTTTATTAAATTTAGAAAATCATCTAATTTTCTAGTAGAAAGTCCTATTGTATAACATTTCATCTTAAAATCCCCCGTTTATTGTAAATTTAAGCTATTCTTAATTTTTTATTTATAACCTTAAAGTTTATACAATAATTTAATAGTTTTGCTCTTACACACTCCTCATTCAAATCCTCTAAGTTTACTGAATGAAAAAGCCACATTTGCCTTTTAGCTCTGCTAGTTGCTACATTAAATCGTCTTATATCTGCATCTTTAGTTAGTGTAGCAAATTTAACATTATTACTTATAACCATAGACAAAAATATAATATCTCTCTCCTCTCCTTGAAGTGTGTATGGATTTCCACAAATTATTTTTCTATTTTTCATTTCTTCGTCACCCATTTTATTCTTTAATAGATTATTTATTAATTCTCCTTGCTCATCTCCTAACAAGGATATTACCCCCATAGACATTCCATCGTATATTGGATTTTTACAACATTGTTCTATTTGTTCAACTATAGCTTTTGCTTCATTAACATTAATAGGTTTATCTTTATCTCTTAATCCATCAACTTTCACAGTATTAATAGCTGACCATAACTCCCCAAATATCTTTTTGTCTTTATGTGTTATTATCTTATTTGAATAACATAACTCATTACTGAAATTGATTATTTCAGGTAAAGATCTTAAGTTTTCTTTTAATGTTACTGTTAATGGAAATATTCTAAGAGCTGTAGAATATATACTAGTTTTCATATCAAACCACTGCCAATTAGGAATATCCGTTAAATATTTTTTTGCCAATGATTTTACCTGTTTATAATTTTGAATAGTATTTTCAATATTAATTTCATTGTCATCACCAAAAATAATAGCTTTTTCAGCTCTAAATAATGCAGATATTGCAAAAATATTCATGTCACTTGCATCATCCATAATAACAACATCAAATAATTTTTCAGATAAGCTTAAATTTTCTATAACTTCATCCAATGGCATAATCCAAACAGGCATAAACTTTTTAAAGTTATTTAATTCTTGTTGTGCTAACCTTAAATAATTTAAAGAATTTTTACCTGATGCTTTTCCCAATCTACTAATAGCTTCTTTATATGAATATAAACTTCTTTTTTCTTCTTCACTTATTTTTGAAATGGTATTATGCCAACATCTCTTAATAGATAATTTTTGTATTAATGCCTGTTCTCGCTGAATTTCAACTTCAATTTCTTTATTTATATTTTCTAATTTAAATTTATTGTATTCATCTTTTAGTATATAGTCTAACTGTCTCCAAAACCAAGCTATACTAAAATTTTTATATTTAATGAGCATATTAACCCTATCTTTTTCATCCATAAGCTTATCTATTAACTTAGGACAGCTTTTTTCTATCTTTTCCAATATATATTCCATTTCTGTAATGCTTGGCATTATAGTTTTAAGCCTGTCTATTTTTTTATAACACTGTTTTAATGAAACAATATCATTTTCTTTAATAGCTTGTACAATATCGTTAAATCCATTAACTTTACTCATTAATTTTTCTATATTTCCTATATAACTTTTTATACCTTCATATTCACTTATATATTTAATACTCATTACACCTTTTTGAAGTTTATTATATGTTTCTTCATTATACCAATCTATATTGTTTAAAAATACAATTTCTCTCATTGAATTAGTTATCTTATCTACAACCTTAGTATCCCAATTAATGATAATATCAATTTTATTAATATACTCTTCTAAATTTGTTATCACCTCCAAATTTATATCTTGTATATTTTCAGCTCCATATTCACTCATTGAATCATTCCATAAATTTATTAAATCTTGTTCTATTATAGTTTGTTCAACATATAACTTAGCTATCTTAACTGATTCTTTTCCATCCATTATTTTGCAATTAATTAAACACTTTTTTATTACCTCTTCACAATCACTATGAAGCAATCTAAAAATTTTATTAATTTTACCTTTTTGCTCATATTGTTTATAAATAATTTCTAATTTTTCTAGCAATATGGTTAAATCCATATCTTTAGGAATCTCTACACTTTGACCATATATCTCCTTTTTGATACTACCTAGTTTTTTTATATAATAATTACACTTCAAAATTGCCTGCTGAAGTACAACCTTTATGATTTCTCCCCTCTTTGCACAATTTAAAATATTTTGTAGCCAACTATCTTCTAATGTAATTAAAAATCTTTGAGTTTTTTTCAATAACTTAAGTATATATTCATAATCATAATGACAATTATATGATATACACCAATCTTTAACTGCTAATTTATATTCATTATAATTTCTTTGTATTTCAAATTTTCTTTTTATTTTTCCAAACAAATCATAATATGGCGGTATATTATATAACAAGCCTCCAATATCATTTAATTGAGAGATTTCATCTTTAGTAGTATTGCTCATTATATATAGTAGTCTAGAAAATTTAGCATCTGTAACAGGTGGCTTTTTCATTGAACTTATATCATCCTCAATCCACGAATACTGACTTTTATATTTTTCTAACCACTTTTCTATATGTCTTATTTTATATTTTCTACCTAAATAATGAATTTCCTTCTCTTGAAGATTATTAGATATCTCCATTTTTTTATATATAACATTTTTTCTTTTTCTACATAACTCTAATTGTCTTTGGATATTTTTAATTTCGATAATTGTTTTTTCTGAATTCAATTGAATTTTTTCTATTACGCCGATTACGGAATGGTATATTTGAGATAAATTTTCTAATTTATTTTCATTATAATTAATGCATAAAGATCTGATTTCCTTTGGTATCATATTGATTAATGGTTCAAGAGATTTATATTTAGTACTTGTTATTAAGATTCTTTTGTTATGTGCTAAAAGATGAGAAATAAGATTTGCTATAGAATAGGTTTTGCCTGTTCCAGGTGGTCCTTGAACAACCACACCAAAGTTTTCGGCTATGCTTTCACCTATACTACGTTGTTCCTTATTATAAGGTAATGAATATAAAATATCTTTTCCTATATCCTGCCACTTTAAATCTTCCTCTGTACTTATATAATTCTTATCCACTAGTGATTTAACAGAACCAGGTATATATTCATTACGATTTATCATCTTTAACATATTATTTAATTCTTTATTCCAAGAATTTTTATGATAATTTCTTATAATTATTATGGGTTCATTATATATTTGAATTTTATTTTCTATATTAATATCATTATAATTAATTATATTACTGTTTATTTTTCTAAACTTTTCAATCTTTATCTTTAATTTATCATTAAAAATTTTAGATACTTTATTTAAATCATCTAGTTTATTTATAGACTTAAAACTATCTTCTATGTAATTCTTAGTTTCTAATAATTTCTCTAAATTATTACATTTCATATGATCTAATATTTGAATTTCCATTTGGAACTCATTTATAGGTTTCAATATATACATTTCTTTTAACTCATCAAAAATTAGATTACATCTATAAGAAAACAAAGGATGTGCTATTTTTTTATTTTTTATCTTCAAAGTAATAAAACAATATCCCCAAATAATTTCTATATTATCTTGTTCTTTTAATAGTTTAGGATATAACTTTGAAAATTCATTATATATGTCTCCACTTTTTTTATTTATTTCTATATATCTGTCACCGCTTTTTTCAATTTTTAAAATACACCCTTTAGTTACTAAGTTTTTTTCCCAAAAAACTTTCTTATATTCTAAAATGTTTTTTGTAACCTTTGAATTCATATTTTTTACACTAATTAGATAATAAATAATGTTTTTCAGCCTTTCTCTGGTGTTCATACTCATACCTCCTAGGCTAAATGATTTCTCACTTTATTTTTTACATTTTTTACCTTATGCATTTTTGATTATACCATAAAATTCCAATTAAGTGTATAAAAAAAATGTATGCCTTTTCGACATACATTTTTTTTATTTACATGAATCTCTTTCAATAAGTTCATATGGCAAAACAAATAACTCTTTGTCAAGTGGTTCGTTATTTATCTTTTTAATAAGCATTCTAGTTGCAACAGATCCCATATCATATAGCGGCTGTGCTATTGTAGTAAGTCGTGGATAAAAGAATTCTGCCCCATGAGTATCATTAAACCCCATGACATCAATATCCTCAGGAACTTTAATCCCTCTATCTCTAAGTGCATTTATTGCCCCCATAGCAATTTCATCATTAACACAAAATACTGCATCTATATCCGTTGTTTTTTCTAAAATATTGTTCATCGCTTCATATCCATCTTCTGCTTTTAATGAATACTTACAAAAGAAAGTTATGTCTTTATCATAAGGTATATTATTTTGAGAAAGACCTGCAATATATCCTTCATGCCTAATAGCACTAGCATTTATTACATCATCTGAAATACCTATATAAGCAATTCTTTTATTTCCTTTTTTAAATAAGTAATTTACAGCATCTATAGCTGCACTTTTATTATCAATTATTACACTTGGGAACTCTGTTTCTCTCCCATTAGTTTCAATTAATACTAGAGGCATATTAGTGTCTTTTATGGTTTTTATTGTTCTTTCTTCTAGTGAGTTACTTATATATATAACTCCATCAACCATTTTTTCTCCAAGTACTCTTAAATATTCTAATTCTTTATCAGGTTCCAAATCTGTATTACAAAGCATTATATTGTAATTGTAAATATTTGAAACATCCTCTGCGCCTCTTACAACTTCAGGATAAATGGGGTTAGATATATCCGGAATTATTATTCCTATTGTTCGTGTTTTTTGTGTTTTTAAACTTCTTGCTACTATATTAGGTCTATAATCTAATTTTTTTATAGCCTCTAAAACTTTCTTTTTGGTATCTTCATTAACTACGTCTACATTATTTAGAACTCTTGATACTGTCGCAATTGATACATTTGCTTCTCTAGCCACATCTTTTATTGAAGTTGCCATATTACCAACTCCCATTTTTATATATTCTTATTATCAATTATACAATAGAAAACATTTAAAGTACAAGGAAAGAGTTTATATAAAAATTTTTAATCCTTTACATTTTCATATATAGTATACTCAAAATTTTATTAATTTAATAAAATTTTATTTTTTCTACATACTAATCTTATAGTAAAAAATTTTAACCTTAGAGGTGATTAATATGAATGAAGGTGTTGTAGTTTTAGTTAGAGCCATTATTGGCTTCTTTACACTATTAATTTTTGCTCGTTTACTAGGTAAACAACTAATTAGTGAACTAACTCTTTTTGATTATATATTAGGAATAACTATAGGTTCTACAGCTTCAAGTCTTACAACAGATTTAACTAGTAGAGCATGGCCTCATTGGGTTGGAATTATAGTTTGGGTAACACTTGCTATATTATTACAATTTATAACACTAAAATCAAAACCTGCCTCAGATTATTTAGATGATAAACCTACAACAATCATAGTCAATGGCCAAATATTAGAATCTACTATGAGAAAATGTAGATATAGGTTAGAAGATTTATTGGAACAATTAAGAAGTAAAGGGGTTTTTGATTTAAATGAAGTCCGTTTTGCAGTTCTTGAAAAAGACGGTAAACTATCTGTACTAAAAAAAAGGGAGTATAATCCATTAACGCCTAAAGATTTGAATATATTTACTAGTAAAACTAACCTTAGTTATGAACTTATTTATGATGGTGTTGTAATTGATGAAAATCTTAAAAATGTAAATAAGGATATTCACTGGTTAAATGAGCAATTAAAAATCAAAAACATTGGGAATATTTCTGATGTATTCTTAGCATCTTTATGCCCACCTGATAATTTATATATAGACCTTTATAAAGATCATATTAAAAAATAATTATTTTGTTTATATGGAAAGGAATGAGGTTTATGAATAAATTCGTTAAGTATCTTATTCCAATAATAGCTATATTTTTATTTATTATAGTAATGCTTAGTGGCAAATTCTTAAAACAACCTCGCAATTCATCTGAAGACTTAGTATCCTTTGTATATGCAGCTATTAAAGATTGCAATTCCAATAATTGGTCTAAAGTAAAAACTGATACAGATAACATAAAGACCTCTTGGGAAAAGATACAAAAAAGAATTCAATTTAGTGTTGAAAGAGATCAATTATATGATATGGCAATAAATATAGCCCGAGCACGTGGTGCTGCAATAGCACAAGATAAAAATAATTTAATAATAGAATTAAATGAAATATTAGAAAACTGGAATGAATTAAGCAAATAAAAAACACTATTGGCATTGCCAATAGTGTTTTTTATTAAGCTTGTTTTTCTACTGCAATTTTTAACTCTTCTCCGTTTATTTTAAACTCTCCATAAGTTCTATCTTCATTATAGTCTATTGAAACAGATAAAGTTTCCTTCATTATATGATCTTCAAATTTCTTAATTACATTTTCAAGCGTTTCATTACCTGCAAAATAAAGTTTTATTTTGTCAGCAACCTCAAATCCACTTTCTTTTCTTAAGTTTTGGACTTTACTTAGTATTTCACGAACAAATCCTTCTTCTTTAAGTCCTTCTGTGATAGTTGTTTCAAGAATTACTCCAACTCCACCTTCCCCTGCAAATGCAAATCCTTCAAGTCCTTGCATTGTTACAAGTAAGTTTTCATTTGTAAGTTCAATTTGATCTTCAAGTCCTTCTACATTTATAAATACAGATTTTCCATTTTTTATATTTTGAGCAAGTTCCATTTGATCCATTAAAGCTATAGCTTTTCTTATAGCAGGAATATATCTTCCATAAGCTCTCCCAAGTACAGGTAAATTAGGTTTGATTTCAAAGTTAACATATTTTGAAAGGTCTGCACCAAATTCAACTTTCTTTATGTTAAGTTCTTCTCTAATTATATCTCCATAATACTCTGGAAGAGATTTTGTGCTAACAAGCATTTCTAAAAGTGGCTGTCTATTCTTTATATTAGCTCCATTTCTAGCACTACGTCCAAGTTTAACTATTTTATAAGCTAAATCCATTTGTCTTTCAAGTTCAGCATCTACAGTATCTAAATTGTATTGTGGCCATGTGCATAAATGAACACTTTCTACAGCTTCTTTATCTAAATTAACTACTAAATTTTGATATATTTCTTCTGACATAAATGGTACAAACGGTGCTGCAACTTTAACAAGTGTTGTTAATACTTTATGAAGAGTTGTATAAGCTCCAATCTTATCATCTGTAAGTTCAGTTGACCAGAATCTTGATCTATTACGTCTTACATACCAATTTGAAAGTTCATCAACAAAGTCTTCAAGTGTAAGAGCTGCTTCAGTTATTTTATAATTATCTAAATTTTCTCCTATAGTTTTGATTAAAGTATTAAGTTTAGATATTATCCACTTATCCATTACATTTTCTGATACAAAATCTTTATATTCAGTAGGGTTAAATTTATCTATTTCAGCATATAACACATAGAATGAATATACATTCCATAATGTACTTAAGAATTTTCTTTGAGTTTCTTTTACATCATCCTCTGAAAATCTAGTTGGAAGCCATGGTGCACTTGCAGTATAGAAATGCCATCTTGTAGCATCTGCTCCCTCATTTTCAAGTACATCAAATGGATCTACAACATTTCCCTTTGATTTTGACATTTTAAGGCCTTTTTTATCAAGAACATGACCTAAAACTATACAATTTTCATATGAATTTGTATCAAATAAAGCAGTTGAAATAGCAAGTAATGAATAGAACCATCCTCTTGTTTGGTCAACAGCCTCAGATATAAATTGAGCTGGGAAAGTTTTTTCAAATACTTCCTTATTTTCAAATGGATAATGATGTTGTGCAAATGGCATTGATCCTGAATCAAACCAGCAATCAATAACTTCATTTGTTCTTGTCATTTCATTGTGACAATGAGGACAAGTTAATTTAACACCATCAATATAAGGCTTATGAAGTTCTATATTATCAGGAACATTTATTCCTTTTTGTTTCAATTCTTCAATGCTTCCAATACACTCCCTATGACCACATTCACATTCCCATATTGGAAGAGGTGTTCCCCAATATCTGTCTCTTGAAATACCCCAATCAATAACATTTTCTAAGAACTTACCAAATCTTCCTGTTCTTATGTTATCTGGATTCCAATTAATTTTATTATTGTTTTCTAATAATTTATCTCTTAGTGATGTCATTCTTACAAACCAACTATCTTTTGGATAGTAAAGAAGTGGTGTATCACATCTCCAACAATGTGGATATGAGTGAGTGAACTTCTCTGATTTATAAAGACTTCCATTTTCCTTCATGTACTCAAGAATTTTAGGATCAGCCTTCTTAACAAATAGTCCCTTCCAAGGTTCAACTGCATCTACAAATTTACCTTCTCCATCAACTAAGTTTATAAGTGGTAGATCATATTTTTTTCCTGTCATATTATCATCTTCACCATAAGCTGGTGCAGTATGAACTATTCCAGTACCATCAGTTAATGTTACATAATCACCATGAACTACATAAAAAGCTTTTTTATCTGGAACTTCAAATTTAAATAATTGTTCATATTCTGTTCCTAGTAACTGTTCACCTTTGAATTCTTTAACTATCTCATATTCTCCATCTAATACCTTTGGAGCAAGTTCTTTTGCAAGTATTAAATGTTCATCATTGTATAATACTTCTACATAATCATATGCTTTATTAATAGTTAAAGCTACATTACTTGGTAATGTCCAAGGCGTTGTAGTCCAAGCTAGAATATATTTATTTTCTTCACCCTTAACTTTAAATTTAACAAATGCAGTTGCTTCTTTCACATCTTTATATCCTTGTGCAACCTCATGAGAAGATAATGCAGTTCCACATCTTGGGCAATATGGTGTTACTCTATGTCCTTTATATAAAAGATCTTTTTCCCACATTGTCTTTAATGCCCACCATACTGATTCTATATAAGTATTATGATAAGTTACATATGGATTATCCATATCAACCCAGAACCCTAATTTTTCAGACATATCTTTCCAAAGACTTGTGTATTTAAATACACTATCTTTACATTCTGTAACAAATTTTTCAACACCGTATTCCTCTATTTGAGGCTTTCCTGATATTCCAAGTTTCTTTTCGATTTCAAGCTCAACCGGAAGTCCATGAGTATCCCATCCAGCTTTTCTTAAAACTTTATACCCCTTCATAACCTTATATCTTGGGATTAAATCTTTCATAACCCTTGTAAGAACGTGTCCTACGTGAGGCTTCCCATTAGCTGTTGGAGGTCCATCATAAAAAGTAAAATATTCACCATCTTCATTTCTGTCAAAACTTTTTTGAATTACATCTTTATCCTTCCAAAGTTTTGCAATGTTTTTTTCTATGTTTACAAAATTTCCAGAGTTATCAACCTTATTATACATGTTTTGTCTCCTTTCTTCCTTATAATAGTATTATTGTTATAATTATCAATAGTATACTCTATTAACATCTTTAATGTTTATATAAACAAAAAAGCTACGCCCATAAGGACGTAGCAAAATAACCACCTATGAAAAATTTCAAGTACTAATATACTCTATTTCTTAACGCGAAATAACGGATAAGCTTACTAAATTAATATATTTTCAGCTTTCAACTCCCAGGTGATTTTCTTTAAGCCTTAGCTATGAGGTTCTCATCATTCCTCACTCTCTGTAAGCATATATCTTAAATACTTTTCCTGTTCATAGTTATTAACTAAATGTAAAAATTTTATAATTTAATATTATTTTAACTCATATTATATTATAATAATTTTTCATTGTCAATTTATGTTTTTAGTATTGGCAAATTTATTTTTATAGCAAAAAAGACTGGTCTATACCAATCTCTTTGCTTCCAATATGTCAATTTATATGTTATATAATCTCCTAGCCTACGCTAGGTATGTTATTATGTAAAGGATCATATGAAATATAATCTCCTAATCTACATTAGGTATGTATAAACCATTAACGATTTAATTCTATCATTAATATGTATCTTAATCAATATGTTTTTACGATTTTATTAAATTTTTTATGTATTTTTTTGTATTTTCGTTTGTTTTATATTAATATTATACTCAACTTACAAAAATAAATTACAAATTAAGAGAAATTTTTATCTTTGAGTCTAAAATCTCCATAAAGTCATTATTTAAAGTTGCTATATGCCTACCAAGTCTAGCTTTTGATACCACTTTTATTTGCTCTAACAATACAGTCCCTGTTATGTGATTTTTTTCTCCATTTTCTAATTTATAATCGCTTTCCCTTAATTCTATATGTACAGCAATTTTTTTAGGTCTATTAGATATAGGGGCTATTATTGTAGTAGGTGCGTTTTTATTTCCAGTATCATTTTGAATTATTATAACAGGTCTAATTTTATTTTCTTCTGATCCAATATTTTGACCCAATTCGCAAGTCCATATTTCTCCTCTTCTGGGAATTACCTTTGCATCCCTTGATACATTTTCATTCATCTTTATCTGTTCATTTACCCATGATACATAATTATAAATATTATTTATATAATATGCTCTTTGTTTATTAGATTTAAATTTATGATTTTTTCTTGTTTTATCTTTTATTAGATTTATATACTGATTTATTAACTGATGCACTGTTTCAATTCTTTTATCTAGAAATATTTCTAATTCTTCATCATTCATATTATTTATGTTGTTTTTCATCTATACTCTCCCCCCTATTTCGTCTTATCACACATATTATATCCCCCACAACTAATTATATTATATTTTTACATATAAAGTATATATTTACATAAAATATTTTATTGCATACTATCTCTAGGAATCATCTTTTATTTATAAATACTTTTTATCTCTATTATTATCGTAATAATATAAATAACTAAAGACACATATACAGGCCAATTCATAATCTTTTTCAAATTTTTATATTCATTTGCATTATTAATTTGCTCAAAATTATTTATTTTTATTAATTTTCTAATTAATAGCATAACTATTTTTATGCATATTATAGCAATAATAAGCCAAAATAATGTTCCAAATATCAATTCTTTATATGGAATAGATTTTATTCCTTCACTATAAGCAACCTTATTTTCAAAATTTCTCATTGATAAAAATGATATCATAGCAGAAATCCCATTAATTGTAAAATGACATATCATAGATGAAAATATAGAGTTTGTTATTTTAACTAGATACGCAAATATAAATCCTAATACAAAAGTATATAATGCTTGATTTCCATCTCTGTGAAGCATGGCAAAAAATAACCCTGTCATAATTGCTGCTTTTTTTATATCTACATCCTCATATCCACCTAATATAACACCTCTCACAGTAATTTCTTCAAATATTGCTGGTGTTGCGGCAATAATCATTACTTGAGCTATTAAAGGTATTGAATTTAATTGAGACATAAATTCACCTATTCTATTTGGAAAAATAAATTGAGTTATTAATGATAAAAACATTATTATAGGTTGTGCTATAATTCCCATAATAATAATTATTAATGCACTTTTAAATCCTATTTTATTCAATCTTAAGGTATTTTTTATAGGATACTTAGTAACACTAAAATAGATTATAGTTGGAACTAATAGTAATACCACTTGTATAACTACAATATTGTATTCTATAGGTAATTTTATATATTTTAATATTGGTAAAAGAAGTGTTGGTGCTACACTATATAATATTAACAACATCATTCCAAAAAAATTAGCCTTCAATACTTTATTATTATTCATTTATACCCTCCCTATATGGTAATAATTTCTTTTGCATTAAATATAATAAAGGAAGAAACAACATATTACAAATAACTTTTATAATAGTTATCTCTTCCTTTTCGCGTTACTCCCTTTTTTACAACAAATTGCTTTATTCTATTAAGTTTTTTAATATATACTATTTTCCTATTGTATTCATAATCCCTTTAGCAATACTGTCTGCATATCTTTGTTGATAAGTTGAATTATTAAGCACTTGTTCTCTATTTCCATTACTTATAAATTCTAATTCTACAAGAACTGCTGGCATATTTGTGTTCTTAACTACATAAAAACCACAAGGTTTAATTCCTCTATTTTTATATCCAAACTGCTTTATTAATTCATTTTGTATATTCCTAGCTAATTCAATACCATTTGTTCTATTTCTATCATAATATGTTTCTATACCTGTTGCGGCGGAAGTATCCGCACTATTACAGTGAATAGAAACAAAGTAATCTGCCTTTGCATTATTAGCAATATCACAACGCATTTGAAGTTCAGTATTTTTATTGCTTGGCCAAGGACATTTATCACTTGTTCTAGTGTATACAACTTCTATACCTTTTTGCTCTAAAACCTTTCCTAGTTTTAAAGCCACCGCTAAGGCTACATTCTTTTCACATATTCCATTGGGTCCTACAGCACCTGAATCATATCCACCATGCCCTGGATCTATTGCTACTTTAATTTTTTTAGCTGGTATACTTGATACAGCTATTGTCAGAATTACAGATTTATCATAACCTTTAATCTTTCCTTTTACACTTATAGTACCTACTTTACTTGTATCTATAGAACTTCTATCCCAAGTAACTGGCACCTGTATATCTTTATTATCTGTATTTACTGCAGATATCTTGGAAGGTAAATTACACTTATCGCCTTGATATACGTTTATATTTATATTGTTCACTGATTTAATTTTAGTGTTTAAATTTGACATATGCTTTTCTATATTATCTGCTATAGATTTAGCAATTTTATCTTGATATACTGAATCATTTAACAATTTTTCTTCACTTTGATTTGTTATAAACCCAGGATAAACAATTATACCTGGCTTATCAATTCCTTTCAAAAGACCAAAATCTCTTTCCTTGCTGCCTCTATCAGTTCCCCCTATTGAAGAAATTATACTTCTTTGAACATTTTCAGCAAGTTCCTTTCCTAAACTATCATCTTTATAGTAGTAAGTTTCTATTCCATGAGATGCGGGTACAGTATACGAATTTGAATTTATACTTACAAATAAATCTGCTTTTGAATCATTTGCTATTTTAATTCTTGCACTATCATCTTCATTTTCATTCCAAGAAACTTTATCCTCAGTTCTTGTATAAGCTACTCCTATTCCCTTACTCTTTAACAAATTACCTAATTTTAAAGCAATGGCTAAATTAACATCTTTTTCATTAATACCAGTAGGTCCAACAGAAGAAGATCTTATATTTGCTCCACCAGCTGGATCTATAACTACTTTAAAATCTTTTTGTGGAATTACCCTTGGATTTACTATAAGTGTTAAAGCTATTATTCTAGGATAACCTTCAATTTTTCCTTCAAAGGAATATGTACCTGATTTAGATGTATCAGCTACTGCCCTATTCCATTTAACCGGAACTTTACTTACAGTACCATCACTCATTGTTGCCTCAACATTGGTAGGAAAACTATATCCTCTTCCTTGACTTACTATCTCTGTTATGTCGTTAACATTCTTTATGTAATTTTTTTCAGTTAAAAACTCCATTTTGGCAGGAGTTTTTATTCTTTTTCCGTCGGTAGATTTGATATCTTCATTTATAAACATTGTATAATTACTACTAGGCTTGTAATTATTTATAGTAGACACTATAACTTGTCTACTATTTTTGTACTTTACGTCAATTGAAACATTATTATTTTTGTCATCTACTACCACTATGTTCTTCTTATTTATAGTTGTTGCATCAATATCTTTATTGAATTTTATATCCCATACTTTATCAAGTACTACATTTGATTTTTTTCCCATATCTTTATATGTACCTGCAAATACCTTGTTTGGAATACCTAATGTAATAGATAAAATGCATAAAAATAATAGTAGTATTTTTCTCTTATTAACCAAAATATCACCTCACTATGTTTATTATACTAATATATACATTTTATTTTACATGGTTAAATAATGCAATACTTACTATATTTATTTTAATTATGAAATATTATGTTATGTTATAATATTTTATAACTTTATATGATAAGGAGGCGTTTTCATGGAAATAACTTGGTTTGGACATTCATCTTTTTTAATTAAAACTAAAAATGGGAAAAGAATTTTAACAGATCCATTTGATAAAACTGTTGGTTATAAAACTTATCAAGATACTGCACATATAGTTACAATAAGCCATCATCATTATGATCATGATTATACAGAGGGTATTCAAGGTACTATTGATGTTATAGATTCTTGCGGATCCTTTGAAAAACATGGTGTACTAATTAAGGGAATTCCCTCTTACCATGATAAATCCCATGGCAGCAAACGTGGAGAAAACATAATTTATATTATTAAAGTAGATAACTTTAATATTTGTCATTTAGGCGATTTAGGTCATAAACTATCCAAGGAAGATATTGAAGCTATAGGAGATATTGATATTTTATTAATTCCTGTAGGTGGAATCTATACCATAAATGGCATAGACGCAGCCTCTGTTGCCAAGGACATTAATCCTAAAATCATTATACCCATGCACTATAAAACAACATATTTATCTTTTGCCTTAGATTCAGTCGATACTTTTGTCGATAATATGAACAATGTAAAAAAATTATCTTGCTCTACATTAAAAATTACTGAGCCTTTAAATGATCATTGTGCAGTTAAAATTCTTATTCCATCTGCTCAATAATAAAAGAAGCACATTAAATCGTGCTTCTTTATATATTAATTATAATTTTATTTCTATTTTTTCTAATTTCACTAAAACCCTAATATCTCTTACAGTAACAGTTTCTGTTCTTAAACTATTTCCGTTACTTATAAGTAATAACTTATTACTGTCTAATCTCTTAATCTGTCTTATATGTCTTTCTCCATTATATTCAACAAGACATAATGCATTGTTTTCTATTTCATGAGTTATATAACCAAAAGCAACATCACCCTTTGCTATTCTAGACCCCATCATATCATCATCTTCTATCTTTAAAAACAATACTTTATCTTTAGCATGTCCTTCAACCTTATTCCCTATAATTGGTAGTTTTCTCATTTCTATAATTCTGGCCATATCATATCCGTAAACTGGTACAGGTTTTAAAACTGATCCCAATGCATCATTCCAAACATCATTTATTTTTTCTACTGTTTTTTTGTTTGTATTTTGAGATTTTTCTTCTTCATAAATTTCAGCTTCAAAAGACATTGTAACATCATTTAAATCTTTTCCTAATACCTTTGATATTTTTCCCATAACACTTTCATTTATGACCTTTTTTCCACTCTCAATCTCTTTAATGAACTTTTCAGAAACTCCAATCTTTTTAGCTAATTGCTTTTCTGTCATATTTGATTTTAATCTAGCTTCTCTTATTTTACTTCCAATTCTGCTCATCCTTATTCCTCCAAACGTAGCATTTTAAAACCTAGAATTTACTTTATTCTAATATAAATCACTTATTTTTTCCATATTGTTCAATACCCAAAAATATAAAACGATCTTAAAATTAAGAATTCTAAGATCGTTTTAAGTTCTGATTTATTTTGAATTATTTTTAAACCATTCTCTTTCTTCAATTAAGTGATCAAGAAGGTCTTTAAAGCTCCATTTAATAGATGTTTCTGTAATCATTGCAAAAATAGTATTTTGATGAAATGTTTCTTTTATTGAACTAATAGCTTTTGTTATATCTTTATCTTTGCAATTATTAAACAGTACTACTTTTTCTTCTGGAAGCTCACCCTCATATATCTGCTTATTAATATCATTAAGTATAAATTCTAAAGATGTTGTCGCCATCTCCTTATTTATACACTTATAACTAGGTATCTTATTTTCCATAACCAACTTTTTTAATGATTTTTTTTCATTTTCATTAAATCCGTATACCAATAATACTTTTTTGTTAGATTCTATCATTTCATCACCTTAAATTTTTTATTCTATTTCTTCTGGTTCAGGATATTCTACTCCAAAAGTATCAACAGTAACTTTTTCCATAACTTGGTCTTCATAAGGTCTATCACTATAATCTGTCTTTTGATTAACTATCTTATCAGCAACTTCCATACCTTCTGTAACTTTTCCAAATGAAGCATATTGCTTATCTAAATGAGGAGCATCTGCTACCATTATGAAAAATTGACTTCCGGCAGAATCAGGGCTCATAGCTCTCGCCATAGATAATACACCTCTAGTGTGCTTTAAATCATTTTTAAATCCATTAGAAGTAAATTCTCCTTTTATTGAGTATCCAGGACCTCCCATACCAGTTCCATCTGGATCTCCACCTTGAATCATAAAACCAGGTATTACTCTGTGGAATATAACTCCATCATAAAACCCTTTATTTATAAGACTAATAAAGTTATTTACTGTATTTGGTGCTATTTCAGGATATAATTCCGCTTTCATTACATCTCCATTTTGCATTTTAATAGTAACTACTGGATTCATATATTTAATTCTCCTCTCTAATTAACTGCTTTAATTTAACATTTATTTTATTATGCTATGTTAAATTATAGCATAATATACTAACTTATATTTAAATAAAATTATATCAATTATATACCTAATAATTTTTTAGATACTTTTATAATTTCCTCATCCTCTGATGAATTTAAAATAGTTATTTTTCCTTTTTTATTATCTCTATTTATAGAATTATTCTTTATTAGTTTTCTTTTTAGCTGACTTGCAGTACCAAAACTTCCATCTATAATTACAACTTCATCTCCTAATATATTAGATAACTCTTTTTTTATAAATGGATAATGAGTACACCCAAGAACTATTGAGGCAATTTTATCTTTATCTAGTATTGATAACTTTTCAATTAAAAACTCATTTAATTTCTTACCTTCAACTATACCTTTTTCTATATATTCAACTAATCCCGGACATGGAAGTGATACTATGTCATATTCACCTTTGTATTTACTCATAAGTTTATTAAACTTCTTCTCAGCTAATGTCATATTTGTTGCCATTATAACAATTTTTCCATCCTTAGATAATTCTACAGCAGGCTTTAACGCCGGTTCTATCCCAATTATAGGTATATATTTATATGTATTTCTTAAATCTTCAATAGCCGCACTGGTAGCAGTATTACAAGCAACAACAATAGCTTTTACATTATAATCTAATAACATTTTTACTGCATCAAAAGTTAACTTTTTAACCTCATCTACTTTTTTAGTGCCATAAGGTGCATTTTTAGAATCTCCAAAATAAATAAAATCTTCATTAGACAGAATTTTTATAGCCTCTTTTAAAACACTTAAACCACCAACTCCTGAATCAAAAAAACCTATAGGCATTCTTGTAATATCCATGTTCCTCAGCCTTTCTATAATAATTATTACACTCTATATAGTAATAAACATTTATTAAATATTTTAATTTTATACAGTAAAATTATACTCCATCCATGGGTTTATTTCCACATTTACAAATATATGATTTCTATATTTTATAATATAAATCATATTGTATCATTTTCTATTTTAAGATTGACTAAATTATTAGAAAAAGCATTCTATTCGTCTTAAAGTAAATTAAATACAATTGACAATTTGTTAATTTTATAATAGAATTTTTTATAATTTATAAAAATAAGGCTAATATTATAACAAATAAAAAAAAGATAACATAACTTTTTATAATAAATTGAATGGGAGGAAATTTATGTTTAACGAATTGATTTATAACATTCCTAAAGAAAATCACTCTGAGGAATTTCTTAAAAAGATATTAAATGAACATCCTGAAATAAAGTTTGTATCTCCTGTAGGTATAGATTTGTCCGGAAATGATACTGATGCTAAAATTCCTATGAGAATATTTTTAGATGATATAAATGGCTTTTTAACTGGAGCCATTCAAACTGACGGTTCTTCTGTTGCATTTCCTGGTATAGCTACCTTAAATAATGCCAAAGTAGATATGATTGCCGATACCGCTGTTAATTGGTTTATTGATTATAACTTTGAAAATATTGATGAAGAAACTTCTAAACCTGTTGGTACACTTAGAATACCTTGTTTTCTGATTCATAATGGAAAAGCTATTGACTCAAGACATATATTAAAATCTTCTATCTGCAATATTGAAAAAAACCTTATGAATTTCTATAAAAAATACCCCGAACTTTTAAATGTTTATGAAATAACATTAGACGACATAGATGATATAATAGCTACTGCTGCAACCGAACTTGAATTTTGGGTAAAAACACCTGAGGAGAAAGCACAAATTGAACAACTTTCAACCTCTGAAGTTCTTCAAGAACAATATTGGAATAGAACAAAAGGTGCCGTTAGAACAGCCCTTGAGGAATGCTTAGAATTAATGGATAAATACGGACTTAAAGCAGAAATGGGTCATAAAGAAGTTGGAGGAGTAAAAGCTAAATTAAATGAAAGCGGTAAACTTACTCATATAATGGAACAATTAGAACTAGATTGGAAATATGATAACGCTCTTCAAGCTGCTGATAATGAATTATTTGTTAGAATACTTGTTAAGGAAACATTTAGACGTTATGGTCTTGATGTGAATTTTCTTGCAAAGCCGGTTGAAGGGGTTGCCGGTAGTGGTGAACATACTCATTTAAGTATAGCACTTAAATTAAAAAACGGAAAAACCATAAATTTATTTGCTCCTACTGGTAAACATTTTTTAAGTATTTATGGATATGCATCATTAATGGGTGTTCTTAAAAACTATGAAGTAATAAATCCTTTTATATCTTCTAATAATGACGCTTTAAGAAGATTAAAGCCTGGTTTTGAAGCACCTATTTGCATAGTTACATCAATAGGTCATTCAGTAGATATTCCTTCTAGAAATAGAACTATACTACTTGGAGTTATTAGAGATATTAAAAATCCACTTGCTACTAGATTTGAACTTAGATCTCCAAATCCTCATACCAATACTTACTTAGCTTTAGCTACTATGTTTATGGCTTGTAATGATGGTATTAACTATGCAATTAATAATCATAAATCCGAAGATGACCTCCTAAAGGAACTTTCAAAAAATCCTAGCGAAGTTGCTGATTATCTAGAAAAAGATAGGGCATATAGAAGTGAAGAAGACGTATTTGAAGACTATTCTGACGAAGAAAGAAGTAGACTCTTTGGTAAAGCTCCAGCTACCGTATATGAAAATCTTTGTGCCTTAGATAAATATCCAGAAAAATTAGCTGTTCTTAAAAAAGGTTCTGTTTTTACTGATGATATTATAAATAGTTACAAAACAGCTATTAGTAAGAGATGGTTAACAGAAATTTTATATAGAATAATCCCTAAACATTCAAATAATATACGTTCATATAAAATGCTTCATGATATAACTAAAGTCCACGACGTTGATGTAACTAGATGGCATGAGGTTAATAGCTTAAGACAATATTTAATGAAAGATTCTTATTGTAAAAAATCACTATTCTCTAGGCTAATAGATGCTGCTAATGAAAACGACTATGAAACTGTGTCAAACCTACAAATAGAAATGGATTGTAAAATGTCATTACTAAGAAAATTATATATTAACTACACTAGAAATCTTTTAGATATCGAGTAGGAGCTAAATAATTATTTTATTTAGCGTCCTCTCACACCACCGTACGTACCGTTCGGTATACGGCGGTTCATTAAGAATTATGTATTAGCTGATATCTTTTAGATATACTTCTGTAACCAAGATTTTCAATATATTTGTTGTTTAAGATTGTATCAAGAATTGGGCTTTTGGATATTCTCCAATAGCCTTTTCTTGTATTTGCATACTCCCATGCTTTATAGGTCGGAAGACCTAGTTTTGTGAGGTTTCGTCCTCTAGTTTTAACCTTTTTCCATTGTTTCCAAATACAACTCCTTAACCTTCTTCTTATCCAACTATCTATTTTTTGTATTTTAGCGTTAGCTTTCGCTATTCCAAAGTAATTAATCCATCCAATCGTTAATTGGTTAATCATATAAACTCTATATTCCATACTTATACCTTTATTACGGTTTGTTAATTTTCTTATTTTATTTGTGAATCTTTTATATGACTTTTCATGTATTCTTATATTGGCTCCGCCTTTTGCAAAATAGAATGAAAATCCAAGAAATTTTCTTCTCGTCACAAAATCTACTGCACTTTTATTTTCATTAACTTTAAGTTTTAATAAACCTTCAAGTATTTTTCTTATACTTGCCATAACTCTTAATCCTGCCTTTTTACTTTTGACATAAATGTTGCAGTCATCTGCAAATCGGCAAAATCTATGACCTCTTTTCTCAAGTTCTTTATCTACTTCATCAAGCATAATATTAGCAAGTATTGGGCTTAATGGACCACCTTGCGGTGTACCTTTATCTGATTTTACCTTCAATCCATTTATCATTATTCCAGATTTAAGATAATTTCTAATTAGTTTAAGTACCCTTTTGTCCTTTATTCTTCTTGAAAGTCTTTCCATTAATATATCATGGTTAACTTTATCAAAGAATTTTTCTAAGTCTATATCAACAACCCATTTATGCCCCTCATTGATATATTGTCTTGATTTTAATATAGCTTGTTTAGCACTTTTATTTGGTCTAAATCCATAGCTATTATCCGAAAAGGTAGGGTCATAAATTTTATTAAGTTCTTGAGCTAATGCCTGTTGTATTAATCTATCAAGTACAGTAGGTATTCCAAGCAATCTAATTCCACCGTCAGGTTTTGGTATTTCCACTCTCCTAACTGGTGAAGGTTTATACCTTCCTTCTAATAACTTTTGCTTAATTGTTAGCCAATTTTTGATAATAAACCCTCGAAGTTCATCGACTCTCATACCATCAATACCATGACTTCCTCTATTGGCAACTACTCTTTTCATAGCTTTTAGCATATTTTCTCTAGCTAAAACCTTTTCAAGTAGATTATTAGTATCATCTACTACATTGTTTTCTCTTTCTCCCTTTGCTAACGCCAAATTATTACTCTGCGCCCCTCGTTTACCTTGAAGTTCCACTTCTACTTCCACAAGGCGACCTCTATATTGAGTTGTCTGCTTTCTTTGTAATTTATTTGAATTATTCAAAGTTGAAAACCTCCTAATGTTCAGTCCTTCCCGCACTACGTGCACATAGTGTAGTACTATGACCTCTGCTGACTTCTGATAGTTCAGTTACATATCACTATGTAGGTTATCATGTAGGAAGTTCATCCTTTAATGATATATCTATCAGACCTCCCCAGGTAAGAACGCAATCTTTCATTCCATATATCTGCCACATATACTGCAATAACTTTTGGGTGATACGGACTTTGTTTTGTTATGCAAACTCATCCAGCTATAGCCAGCCTCTTATGTGATTCGTATTCCTCAGACCGGAATTTTGCCATCCGACTTCCTTCAGATTCCACCTCACGATGGACACCCTTGTCATTGGCTAACGCCTATATCACCTTCGGCGTTCAGGACTTTCACCTTATAGATTGCGCCCATGCTGGGCGCACATATAAAAAAATATCCACCATTTGGTGGATATTTTCATTTATCTATATGTTATATTATTCACTTACTTTTAAGCTTTTATTATAATAATATTGTATAATCTCACTTCTTTTTATTATCCCAATAAACACATCATTATCATCAACTACAGGTACAAAATTTTGATTTACTGCAAGAGAAATCAAATCTTCAATATCAGATCTTACGTGTACAGGAGTATTTCTAACATTTCTAGCTACATCTTTAATTGAAACTTTATTTGTATTTTTAAAATCTAATCCTGGAGTATTTTTAAGCTTCCAAAGCATATCTCCTTCTGTAATAGTACCTACATACTTACCTTCTTCATCAATAATTGGAATTGCTGTATATCTATGATATTCCATTCTCTCTAACGCTTGTCTCATGGTTGAGTTTATTGTTTCATAAACTACATCTTTTTTAGGTGTAAGAAAAAATGCTACATTCATACTTTATCATTCCTATCTTAAGTATTTGTATTTAACTTCATTATACACCATATCTACAATATATATATTAAAATATTATAAACAATTTACTTTTAGGTACATTTTAACGCTCATTGACTTATAATATCTTATAACCTATTATTAAATTATATACAAAATAATTTAAAGGGAGTTGGGGTTTATGAATATTAAAAACACTATCTCTAAGATAAAAAAAACCGCTATGGATACTGCAACCACTGTAGCTCAAACCGCTAAAGACGGTTCTGCAACCGTAGCCCAAAAATCTAATGATATTTTAGAAATTTCAAAACTCACATTATCAGTAAATTCAGAAGAAAATAAATTAAACGATTTATATGCTTCTATAGGAAAAAGAGTTTGTGATAAATACGAAAAAGATGTGTATATAGATCCAGAGCTTGTGAACGATTGCAATGAAGTTACAAAAATACGAAATTACGTAAGAGATACTAAAGAAAAAATACATGAAATAAGAACAAAATCTTCCAAATAATAAATACTCTAAAAATTCATAATATTTATTAAAGGGTTGAGCTATAATTTTATATTTATAGCTTAACCCTTTTGTTTACTACTAGGTATAACATTATAAATAAATAAACATATTATAAAATATATAGTATTTATACATTGGTGTGTATTTTTATTCATTTTGTTGATTTATATGCTTTGATTTTACAGAAAATTTAAAATTTAGTTCTTGATTATTATGAAATTTGCAAGTGGAAAATTTTTAATATGCAATTGAAATAATGATTTAACTCATATATAATTGAGTTATTATAAATTTTGAATTAGTAACAACAACAATATTGCAATAATACATATTTTTATTTATGCATAAATAAAAAGGAGTGAAAAATATGACAAGAAAATTCAAAAGAGTTTTAGTTGCCAATAGAGGCGAAATTGCCATAAGAATTTTCAGAGCATGTAATGAACTAGGAATTAGAACAGTTGCTATATACTCTGAAGAAGACAAGTTTTCTCTTTTTAGAACTAAAGCCGATGAGGCTTATCTAATTGGCAAAAATCAAGGACCTATAGAGGCTTATTTAAATATAGATGAAATAATAAGCTTAGCTTTAAAAAAAGGTGTAGATGCTATTCACCCTGGATATGGTTTTCTTTCTGAAAATGCAGAGTTTGCAAGAAAATGTGAAGAAGCCGGTATAGAATTTATAGGGCCTACAGCTGAAATGATGGAAAAGCTCGGAGATAAAATCAAATCTAAATTAGTAGCTCAAAGTGTTGGTGTTCCAACTATTCCAGGAGTTGAAAAACCAGTTACATCTGAAGAAGAGGCTATAAAATTTGCTGATTTTTGCGGATACCCTATTATGTTAAAAGCAGCTGCTGGTGGTGGCGGTCGTGGAATGAGAATTGTTAGAAGTAAAGAAGAACTTCTTCCTTCATTTAGAAGCGCTAAAAACGAAGCAAAAAAAGCCTTTGGAATAGACGATATATTTATAGAAAAGTATTTAGAAAATCCTAAACATATTGAAGTTCAAGTTATTGGAGATAAGCATGGAAATATCATTCATTTATATGAAAGAGACTGTTCCATTCAAAGACGTCATCAAAAAGTAATTGAATTTACCCCTGCCTTTGCATTACCAGAAGAAAAAAGAGAAGAAATTTGTAGTAATGCTTTAAAAATAGCTAAATCTGTAAACTATAGAAGTGCAGGTACTTTAGAATTTTTAGTAGATATACATGGAAATCACTACTTTATAGAAATGAATCCAAGAGTTCAAGTAGAACATACTATAACTGAAATGACTACAGGTATAGATATAGTTCAAAGTCAAATTTTAGTTGCCATGGGGAAACCTTTATCTTGTCCTGAAATCGGAATTAAACATCAACAAGATGTTAAACCTAGAGGATTTGCTATACAATGTAGAATAACAACTGAAGACCCTACAAATAACTTTGCTCCTGATACCGGGAAAATAGACGTTTATAGAACAGGTTCCGGTTTTGGTGTAAGACTTGATGGTGGAAACGGATTTACAGGTGCTGTAATAAGTCCTTATTATGATAGCTTACTTGTAAAAACTACAACTTGGGCAAGAAGTTTTGAAGATGCCATAAGAAAATCTCTTCGTTCTATGAAAGAGCTTACAATTTCAGGCGTTAAAACAAACGTAGGATTTTTAATAAATGTTTTAAACCACCCTACTTTTGTAGAAGGTAAATGTACTACTAAATTTATTGAAGAAAATGCCGAACTCTTTAAGATATTCACTAAAACCGATAGAGAATATAATTTACTTAAATACATAGGTGAAAAAGTTGTAAATGAAACCTTTGGAGTAAAAAAAGAATTTGATGTACCTTTAGTTCCTAAATTCATAGTTCCTAGTGATTTAAGAGGGACTAAACAAATTTTAGATGAAAAAGGCCCTAATGGACTCATAGATTGGATAAAATCACAAGAAAAACTTCTTATCACAGATACTACTATGAGAGATGCACATCAATCTCTTATGGCTACAAGGATGAGAAGTATAGATATGATAAAAGTTGCAAAATCAACATCTGTTCTTGAAAAAGATGCATTTTCACTAGAAATGTGGGGCGGAGCAACTTTTGATGTTGCTTATAGATTTTTAAAAGAATCTCCTTGGATTCGTCTTCAAGAATTAAGAAAAAGAATACCTAATGTATTATTCCAAATGCTTATAAGGGGTTCAAATGGTGTTGGTTATAAAAACTACCCTGACAATGTAATTAGAAACTTAATTGATGAATCAGCAAATTCAGGAATAGATGTATTTAGAATATTTGACTCCCTTAACTGGGTAAAAGGTATGGAAGTTGCTATAGATCAAGTTCTAAAAAATAATAAAGTTGCTGAAGCTTGCATCTGCTATACTGGTGATATTTTAGATAATACAAGAGATAAATATTCATTAGATTATTATGTGAAAAAAGCTAAGGAACTTGAAAAGCGTGGTGCTCATATTCTTGGAATAAAAGATATGTCTGCCCTTTTAAAACCTTATGCTGCATTTAAACTTATTAAAGCTCTTAAAGAAGAAATTTCAATACCAATACACCTTCATACTCATGATACCACTGGAAATGGAGTAGCTACTGTTATGATGGCTGCTGAGGCTGGTGTTGATATTGTAGATACTGCAATTAGCAGTATGGCTGGACTTACAAGTCAACCTTCACTTAATTCAGTAGTTGCAGCTCTTGAAAATACAAAAAGAACTACAGGTATGAAAGTACATGACCTTCAAAAAATATCTGACTATTGGGCAGCTGTAAGACCCGTTTATGAACAATTTGAATCAGAATTAAAATCAGGTTCTACAGAAATATATAGATATGAAATACCTGGCGGTCAATATTCAAACTTAAAACCTCAAGTTGAAAGTTTTGGACTTGGTCATAGGTTTAATGAAGTAAAAGAAATGTATAAAAAAGTTAATAATATGGTGGGAGATATAGTAAAAGTAACTCCATCTTCTAAAATGGTTGGAGATCTTGCTATATTTATGGTTAAAAATAACTTAACTCCGGAAAATATATTTGAAAAAGGAAAAGACCTTGCTTTCCCAGACTCTGTTGTTGCATACTTCAAAGGAATGATGGGTCAACCTGATGGTGGTTTTCCTAAGGATTTACAAAAAATAGTCCTAAAAGGAGAATCCCCTATAACATGTAGACCAGGTGAATTACTTCCACCTGAAGATTTTGATGCTATTAAAGCTTACCTAAATGAAAAATTTAATATGGAAGCTAACAACAGAAATGCTTTAAGTTATGCATTATACCCAGATGTATATGAAGACTATTTAAAATCTATACAATCTGATAGAGATCTTAGTAAAATGGGAAGTGATATATTCTTCCATGGCTTAAGAGAAGGCGAAACTTGCGAAGTTGAAATTAATGAAGGTCAAACAATGATAATTAAACTTTTAGAAATAAGTAAAGTTGATATAAACGGTAATAGAAGTCTTTACTTTGAAGTAAACGGAAATAGACGTGAAATTAGTATTAAAGATACAAGTTCCCTTTCTGCTAAAAATATAGAAATAGCCTCTACTCAAATGGCTGATGCTGATAATCCTCTTGAAGTAGGCTCTAGTATACCTGGTACAGTATTAAAAGTACTTGTTAATGAAGGTGATGAAGTTAAGGAAAATGATAGCTTACTTGTAATAGAAGCTATGAAAATGGAAACTAATATAACTGCATCAGCAAGTGGAGTTGTTTCTTCTATACTTGTGAAGGAAGGTCAACAAGTTAAATCTGGAGAATTACTAATAAAATTAAAATAATATTTTCAAACCACAAGTTCAATATACTGTACTTGTGGTTTTTTATTTACTTTATTCTTTTTAATACCTCAATTAAATAATCATAATTTCTTTCTACAGATGAAATACTCACTCTTTCATTTGGCGTATGTACATCATACATATTAGGTCCAAAAGAAATCATATCTATATCTCCAAGTATCTCTTTAAGGATTCCACACTCAATACCTGCATGCACCGCTGTTATCTCTGGCTTTTCATTATATAAATCCTCATAGACACTTATAAACAAATCTCTAATATAAGATTTTTCTTTGTACTCCCAAGCAGGATAATCTGCATATATCGTCATGGCTGCATCAATACTATCACATAATACTTCTATTTGATTTACCGTATTCTCCTTTAATGTCTTAACTGAACTTCTTATAGCACTTTCAAAAGTAACCTCGTCTTCCTTAGTCTTCACAACACCCAAATTTATAGAACTTTCTACAAGTCCCTTTATATTTTGGCTCATAGACTGAACTCCTTGAGGCATAAGCATAAGAACAGTTATGATTTTATTAGTTAGAGCCTTAGAAAATATTCTATATGACTTTTCTTCTCCACTTTCTAAATTAACTGTAACATCACTATCTGAAATATTTAATTCTTTCTTAAAAACTTCATTACAGTAGTTTATTACATCTTTTAATTTTTGTTTATTACTCTCTTTAACAAAAACTATAGCTTCTGATTCCCTAGGTATTGCATTTGATTTTAATCCACCATTTATATCAGCTATGAATAATTCCATTTTATTACTTATGTAATTTAAAATACGACCCATAAGTTTATTTGAATTTCCTCTCCCTTTTTTTATATCCATACCAGAATGGCCGCCTTTTAATCCGTGAACAAAAATTTTATATGGCTTAAACCCTTCTTTTCTGTCTTCTACCTCTACAGTAAGTCTTACTATATTTCTAATTCCACCTGCACAGGAAACTAAAAGTTTTCCCTCTTCTTCAGAATCTACATTAATTAATATTTCTCCTGATAAATCCTCCTTACTTACCTTTGAGACTCCCCCCATACCATTTTCTTCTTGGGTTGTAATTAGAACCTCTAAAAGTGGATGCTGAAGATCATTATTCTCTAAAATAGCAAGAAAATAAGCAATAGCTATACCATCATCTGCCCCTAATGTAGTTCCTCGTGCTGTTATATAATCTCCCTCAACAATAAACTTAATAGGATCTTTAGAAAAATCATGTTCTACATCTTTATTTTTTTCACAAACCATATCCATATGCCCTTGTAGTATTACACTTGGTGCATTTTCATAACCCCTTGTAGCTTGCTTTTTTATTACTATGTTCAACGCTTTATCTTGTTTAACTTCTAATTGATGTTCTTTTGCAAAATTAAACAAATAATCACTTATAGCTTTTTCGTTTCCTGAAGCTCTGGGTATATTACTAATTTCTTTAAAATACTTAAAAACTCTATTACAAGACAACTTTCCAATTATATTATTCAAATTTATCATCCTTTCACTATTAATTTTAAGGGAATGATTAATTATCTACTTAATAAGTTTAGCATATACTTAAAATTTAACAATATTACATAGAACTTTATATTTGTATATTTTGAATTTACCTATATAATATATATGTGTGCATAATATCAATTCCAATTATTGCATGTTAGCGTATTAAGTTATAAAATAGTGTATGTAGTTATTTATTTTTAAACACTATATTGATACTATCAATTACATTTTATACAAAATAAGTACAAGTTAGGCTATTATTAAAATTAATTAAGGGTGGTATACATGTTAAATAAAGAATCCATTAGCGGAAAGTTTCCAAAAAAACTTTTCATATTATTTGAGATTATTTTTACCCTGATAAGTGCGCCATTTTTACTTTATTATGGTCCATTTCAAAATGTAAAAGCTACAGTAGTTGGTTCCGCCATGACAACTTCAACACACCAATGGATAGCTACTACATTTTTATCTAGAAAACACATAGATGAAATATTAAGTAGAAACAAAATCAACAATATAGTTCAATCTGATATAGACACACTAAGAAAAAAAATTAATTCAGGAACACTAGGTGAAACAAACGAAATTGAAAAACATGAAATTCACGGTGATAAATTTAAGGGACATTTACTAGTAATAAAAAATCCTAAAAAAATTAAGATTGGATATAGTAAATATCTTGGTACAAAGGGTGAGACCACTAGTGATATGGCAAAAAGATATAATTCTATAGCTGCAATAAATGCAGGTGGTTTTGCAACAGATAATGATTCTAAAGATAATAGTTCATCTTCTAATTCTAATGATAATCTTGGTGGAATATTAATTTCTAACGGAGAAATTATTTATAGTACACTAGGGAAAAATGAAAAAATCTGTATTGCCGGCATCACTGCTGATGGGGTTTTATTAGTTGGTAATTATAGCTTAGATGAAATGATAAAACTAAATATAAAGGATACTGTATCATTTGGTCCGGCATTAATTGTAGATGGACAAAAAACAATTACCTCTGGTGATGGTAATTGGGGGACAGCTCCTCGTACTGCCATAGCTCAAAGAAAAGACGGAAGCATTCTTTTCTTAGTAATAGACGGTAAATACATAGGTAGACTTGCTGTAACCTTAAGAGAATTACAGGATATATTATATGAATATGGCGCATATAACGCTGTTAATTTAGATGGTGGTTCTTCATCTACCATGTACTATAACGGTAAAGTTATTAACGAACCTTATAAATCTTCTGGCGAAAGACAAATTCAATCAATATTCTATGTATCGCCATAAGAAAAGCTAGATGATAATATAAATTATCATCTAGCTTTTTAAGTATATTAACTACTAATTTTTAATTTTTACATTCTACCATCTAGACTACATTGGATTACTTTTATAAAATATAATATAAAAAATCCATATATGTTACTTTAAAACACATAATCCTTATAGTTATGATTTTAAAGGGGATTTCTTTATTTAACTGATTATATGTTTATAAAATTAGCTACTACTTTTACTTGATTTTGAAGTACTACTTTGATTTTTTTCAAATTCTCTTTGATCTTTTTCCACCTGACTCCTTATAAACTCTTCAACATCCTTTTTATATTTTATCCTCGTATTCCTCGTATATGTTGCTTGTGATTGTATTGTTAATAATACATCTCCCACAACTTCGAGAAAATTCCCAAAAATACCTATCTCTGGTAACGTAAGACTTCTTGATATTAATACACCAACTAAAGCTGCTGCAATAGCAATTTGCTCTCCACTAGCCCTATCATTATACATAATAACCCCCTCCCTACATTATTATATATAAATTTATATAACTATGTTCTCATTACTATTCTTAAAATAAAAAAATCGCAGATACAATTTTATATCTACGATATTTTCTATTTATCTATATTTATTTATCATATCTTGTAACCCAGCCACAGTATCTCCTTGTCCTATAGCTGCAAATTTCCATTCTGATTCGTGTCTATATATCTCCGCTACATATATTCCTGTCTTATTTGAATAATCATCGGTTAAATTAAATCTAAGCATTTCTTTGTTGTTTTGTAAATTCATAATTCTTATGAAAGCATTTTTAATCATTCCAAAATGTTGATTGCGTTTTACACAATTATAAATATTTACTACAAAAATTAATTTTTCTATATTAGATGGAATCTTAGAAAGCTCAAGTAAAATTTGCTCGTCATCTCCATCTCCATCTCCTGTAAGATTATCACCCATATGTTGAACACTTCCACTTATATGTGATAAATTTCCAAAATATATTAAATCCTCTTTTGATTGAATCTTATTATCCTTATTTAACATAATAACAGAAGCATCACAATCAATATCTGGTGCTGATGAACCAAATAAAGATCCAAAAATCCCTTTACCTGACCCTTGTTTTACTGGATCCCATCCAAGCCCCACTATAATTCTTGATAATGTAGCATCTTCTTTAGTTAAGCTAATTCTTTGACCCTTCTTTAGATTAATAGCCATTTTGTTGACCCCCTATAGTCTTTCTAAAAGTTATTAAATTTACTACACTTCTAAACCATAATTTTTACAAAGTGCTGCAAGTCCTCCTTGAAATCCACTTCCTAAAGCACTAAACTTCCATTCTCCATTATGTCTATATACTTCACAAAATACTAATGCTGTCTCTATTGAAAAATCTTCTGATAAATCATATCTTAAAACTTCTTCCCCATTTTCTTTGTTAACTAATCTTACAAAGGCATTAGATACTTGTCCAAAATTTTGTTTTCTTCCTTCTGCATCATATATAGTTACAGCTATAGCTATTTTTTCAATAGATTCTGGAACCTTTGTAAAGTCAATTATGATTGATTCATCATCTCCCTCTCCTTCTCCAGTTCTATTATCTCCTGTATGAATAACAGATTCACTTGGATGTTTTAAGTTATTATAAAACACAAAATCCTCATCATTATTTACTCTTCCATTAGTTCCAACTAAAAATGCAGATGCATCTAAATCAAAGTCTGCTCCACCATCAAACTGTTTTGTATCCCAGCCAAGACCAATTATACCTTCCTTTAATCCTGGAGCTTCTTTTGATAAGTTTATTTTTTGTCCTTTAGATAAATTTATTGCCATATCTATTCCTCCTATAAACATATCTTATATAATTAATTTAACCTATACTTATTCCAAAGTTATTGCAAAGTGATCCAAGTCCTCCCTGAAATCCACTTCCTATAGCATTAAATTTCCATTCTTCATTGTGACGATACAACTCTCCAACTACCAAAGCTGTTTCTATACTATAGTCCTCACTTAAATCATATCTTATTAATTCTTCGTTAGTATCTGCATTTATAATCCTTATAAATGCATTAGATACTTGTCCAAAATTTTGCCCTCTTAATTCTCCATCATGTATAGTTACTGTAAAATCTATCTTTTCTATATTTGAAGGTACTTTATTTAATTCAACACTTATTTTTTCATCATCTCCATCACCTTCTCCAGTACGATTATCTCCTAGGTGAATTACTGATTGTGAATCGTGCTTTAAGTTATTATAGAAAACAAAGTCTCCATCTGATGTAACCTTTGCATTTCCATCTAATAAAAAGGCTGCAGCATCTAAATCAAAATCATTTCCACCATCATATTTATTTGTGTCCCAACCAAGCCCTACTACTACCTTTGTTAAACCAGGATTTGTTTTTGTTAAATCTACCTTTTGACCTTTTGATAAACTAACTGCCATATTATTACCTTCCTCCCATAGTTTTAACTATATTTTACATTATATTTTTATTATAATCTACCTATAAATTGATATCCTAAATATTATAAGTTTTAATTTACAATATAATGTATTTTCATATATTGTAAAATACATATATTGATCATAATAAATTTTTATTGACAAATTTATAAAATGAGTAGTATAGTTAAACTGTACTAAAAAAGTATACTTTATTAAATGGGAGAATCTTAATGAAAATTACTCAAGAAGTTGACTATGCTCTAAGAATAATTTTATATTTATGTAAACTTGGTTTTAGAGAAAAAATTGAAGCTAAATTTATATCTGAGCATGAAAATATACCAATAAGATTTTTATTAAAAATACTTAGAAAATTAAAGCAAGCAGGTATAGTAGAATCTTTTCGTGGCATTAATGGAGGATATGCACTTAATAAATATCCTGCCGATATATCTTTTAAGGATATTATAATAGCAATAGATGGTCCAATCTATATGAATAGATGCTTATATGATCCTAAATCTTGCAATTTAAATAGATCCAATATATGCGTAGTACATAACGCACTAGCTTCTATTCAAACTACACTAATTACAAAATTAGAGTCTATAACTTTTAAAGATCTTTTAGATGAAGAATACAAATTATAAGATATATGAATTAATCGTATATCTTATCTAAAAGTATACTAATTTAGTGGATTTTATTTTATTTAAAACTATACTAAATAAGTAGAGTTTAAGGAGGAATATGTTTTATGTCAAATTGTTTAGATTGTTCACTATGTTCAACTTGTAAATCAGCAGATAAAGTTCTTGAAAATTTCATATCCGGATTAGATATTGAAACTTCTCATCATAGAGTTTCATCTCAAAACACCAAATGTAAATTTGGTCTTGAAGGAGTTTGCTGTAAACTTTGTGCCAATGGCCCTTGCAAAATAACACCAAAATCTCCTAAAGGTATTTGTGGCGCTGATGCTGATACTATTGTTGCAAGAAATTTTCTTCGTGCTGTATCGGCTGGTGCTGGTTGCTACCTTCATGTTATAGAAACCACTGCTTGGAACTTAAAAGCTACAGGAGAAAACAAAGGCGTTATTAAAGGAATTAATGCCTTAAATAAACTTGCTTCCATTTTTGATATTAAAGAAAATGATCCTCATAAAAAAGCTATTCTTATAGCCGATTCTATACTAGATGATATATATAAACCAAAGTTTAAAAAGATGACTTTAGTTGAAAAACTTGCATATAAGCCTCGTTTTGATAACTGGAAATCCCTAAACATATTACCTGGCGGAGCTAAATCTGAAGTTTTCGATGGTATTGTAAAAACTTCAACAAATTTAAATAGTGATCCTATTAATATGCTTTTAAACTGTTTGAATCTTGGTATTTCTACAGGATTATATGGCCTTACTTTGACTAATCTATTAAATGACGTTATGCTAGGTGAACCCAAAATAAGATCTGCAAAAGTTGGATTTAAAGTAGTTGATACTGACTATATAAACATAATGATAACAGGACATCAACATTCAATGATATCTCATCTTCAAGATGAGCTTATAAAAAATAATATAATTGAAAAAGCTAAAATGCTGGGTGCTAGAGGATTCAAAATTGTAGGCTCTACTTGTGTAGGTCAAGATCTTCAATTAAGAGGAGAACATTACAATGAAGTTTTTGCAGGACATTCTGGTAACAACTATACAAGTGAAGCTTTAATAGCTACAGGAGGTATAGATTTAATAGTTTCAGAATTTAACTGTACATTACCTGGAATTGAGCCAATTGCACAAAAATTTCAAGTAGATATGGTCTGTATTGATGATGTAGCAAAAAAAGCTAATGCTGAATATATTGAATACTCTTATGATGAAAAAGAATCTATTACAAATTATATAATTAAAAAAGCTTTAAATAGTTATACAAATAGACGTAATAAAATAAAAGTTAATTTACCTGAAAATCATGGAGATGATAATTCAATCACAGGTATTAGTGAAGAATCTTTAAAAGAATTTTTAGGTGGAAGTTTTAAACCACTTGTAGACCTTATAACATCTGGAAAAATTAAAGGTGTAGCTGGAGTTGTTGGATGCTCAAGTCTTGTTTCTGGCGGCCATGATGTATTCACTGTTAATCTAACAAAAGAACTTATAAAAAGAGATATTGTAGTACTTACCGCCGGATGTTCTAGTGGTGGACTTGAAAATGTAGGCCTTATGTCACCTATTGCAGCCTCTCTTGCTGGAGATAGCTTAAGAGCTGTTTGTGAGTCTCTTGGAATTCCACCTGTTTTAAATTTCGGTCCATGCCTTGCAATTGGTAGATTGGAACTTGTGGCAACAGAACTTGCTAAAATTCTAAATATTGACTTACCTAAATTACCATTAGTTTTATCAGCACCTCAATGGCTTGAAGAACAAGCTCTTGCAGATGGTGCATTTGGTCTTGCTTTAGGCTTGCCTCTTCATCTTGCAAAATCACCATTTATTACTGGAAGTTCATTGGTAACTAATCTTTTAACTAAAGATCTAGTGAATTTAACTGGCGGACAACTTATATTAGAAGATGATGTTATTAAAGCTGCTGATAAACTAGAAAATATAATAATAAACAAAAGAAATGCATTAGGTATCTAATAAACCATAACAAAACTCCTATGAAAATATTTCATAGGAGTTTTTATAAAAACTTTAATATAATCGCAGTTCTTTTATTGCCTTTTAAGCTGGTATAAAGAATTTCAATATAAATAATATTCCAACCACATACGTTGTTAGAGTAACTTCTCTATATTTTCCTGTTAAAGCTTTTAAAAATATATATGAAACTACTCCAAATGCTATACCATCAGATATACTATATGCTAAAGGCATCATTATTATTGTAAAGAAAGCTGGAATAGCTTCTGTAAAATCTACTAAATCTATTTCTTTTATAGGCTCCATCATAAAAAGTCCTACAAGCACAAGAGCTGGTGCTGTAGCAGCTGATGGAATTATTGCAAATAAAGGTGATAAGAATAATGCTATTACAAACATTACAGCTGTTGATACTGCCGTAAGTCCTGTTCTTCCCCCTTCTGCAACTCCTGATGCACTTTCAACAAAGGTACTTACTGTACTAGTTCCAAGGCAAGCTCCTAAGGTAGTTCCTATAGCATCTGAAAATAATGCTTTTTTTACATTTGGAACTCTTCCATTTTCATCTAACATTTTTGCTTTTGTAGCAACTCCAACTAAAGTTCCTACTGTATCAAACATATCCATAAATAATAATGTAAATAAAGCTACCGCCATCTGTACAGTAAATATATGTTGCCACTGAAATTTAAATGCTATTGATTTTATTGATGGTGGCGCACTAAAGATTGCTGCAGGAAGATGTGTTATACCCATTGGTATACCAATTATAGTAGTAATGATAATTCCTATAAGTAATGCACCTCTAATATTTTTAGCAAGTAAAATTCCACTTATCAATATTCCTATTATAGCAAGTAACGCTTCACCAGATGTTATGTTTCCAATAGCTAATATTGTACTATTATCTTTTGGATGTAATACAACACCCGCATTACTAAGCCCAATAAAAGCAATTAGAAGTCCAATTCCAACGGAAATAGATTTTTTTAAATTTATTGGTATAGAATCAACTATAGCTTCACGTACATTGAAAGCTGTTAATGCTATGAATATAAGACCTTCTAATAAAACTGCTGTTAATGCAAATTCAAAACTATATCCCATTTGTTTAACTATGTTATATGCAAAGAAAGCATTTAATCCCATTCCTGGTGCTTGTGCAAAAGGTAACTTTGCATAAAGACCCATGATTAGTGTTGCTATAACTGCTGATATTGCTGTAGCTGTAAATACCGCACCTGAATTCATTCCTGCGTCAGAAAGTATGGCTGGATTTACAATAAGTATATATGCCATTGTCATAAAAGTAGTTATACCGGCTAAAACTTCTGTTTTCACATCGGTATTATTCTCTTTTAATGCAAAAAATTTCTCCATAATTATTCTCCTTTAATCTTAGTTTTTCGACACTTGTATATATTAACAGAAGCAAACATTAAAGTCAATAAAATTTCCGAACATTTAACACTTTTTAAGTTCAATATTTTGCTATGTCACTAATAAAATTAACTTTAAAAGATAGTTTTTAATATTAATGTTCGTGTTTTATTCAATTTCTATGCCATAATTATTACACAAAGCACCAAGTCCACCATTAAATCCATCACCTATGGGATTTAATTTCCAAAATTCTTTATACCTATATATTTCTGCAATTACTACAGCTGTTTCTTTATTTAATCCATCATTAAATTTATAACTAAATATTTCGCTTTCACTTTCAATATCTATGACTCTAAAATATCCATTTAATATTTTAGAAAAATTTTGTTGTCTCTTTTCACCTTCATATATAGTAACTGTAAAAGCAAGCTTTTCCACATTTTCTGAAATAGTTTTTAAATCTACCTGAATAGTCTCTTTATAATTCTTTTTAATTTCTGTATTATAATCTTCTCCTAATTTCACTGCATTATCCAAGCTTTTAGTATTTCCATAGAATATAAAATTCTTTTCCATTGTATTACCATTAGCATCTACCATAAATACTGATGTATCCAAGTCAATTGGATAGTTTCCTTTATACTCTATATCCCAATCTAATACTATTAATAATTTAAATATATTTTTTTTATTTGAATTAATAAAAACCTTTTCCCCTTTTCTTAATGTAATACTATTATTATTTTTAATTAATTCTTTATTGTTATTTTGAGTATTAATTTTTTTTATTTTTGTGGCTGCTATTTCATCTACCGCTTTAATGCTATTTAATGTTAATGATTTTAAATTAATATTTGATGAATATGTACTTTTATTTGAATTTGTATTAGTTAAATCTATAATACCTCTATCCTCTTTAATAGTAGTATCTACAAGTAAATTTCCATACTTCTTTTCTGTAGATTTTTTAATAAATCTACTTTCTTCATTTATATTAAAATTCATTAAACTCCCACCTTTTATTAATCTATAGCAACTTCAAGTCCGCTTATTCTTTCTGATGGTTGAACTATTACAGTCTCTCCATAACTATTAAACTCAAAAAAATAAGATTCTCCGGATGACTGTCCAATAAAGTTTTTCCAACTAATATCCGTTTTAAAATTAGGATCAGAGCCTGTCCAACATATAACTGCATCTGGATCAACAGTACAAGGAGTTTCTAATATAAGAGGATTTCCTTCTGTAGTTATTGCAACTTGTGCATTTCCTGCTACTCCAGTTAACTTAGATGTAAACATACCCTTTTGAGATATAACTCCACTTCCTATAAATCTAACTCCGTATTTGCAATCTCCCGTGAAAGCCAATAAGTTTTCTCCCTCAACAGATATGCTTTGTCCTTGATTAAGCTTAATAACACTAACATGCTGAGATTTATTTGCCATATAATATCTTCCACTACCATTAACCTTCATTATTTGTATGTTCTCTCCAGTAATTTTTCTAGCTGCAAGATTAATAAAAGATCCTAAAATACTTCTATTTTCATTAGGATCTAACAATACCTTTTCTGCACTAAAATTACCCTGACTTGCAATCATAGCCCCTGCAAGAGCATAAAATTGTCCTTCTCCCTCTGCAACACATGTCAATTCTTGATGAACTTTAAAATTAAACATAAAATCGTCCCCTTTTTTGTAAGTTCTTTAATAATTATGGTTAGTATATCACATGCCTCTCTCTTATTACATATTTTCATTATTATTTTTAATTTATTGCTACAAATTATCTTCATTTTGTATAATATTAATATACTTAACATTTGATTATTTTTGAAAGTAGGCATGATATAATGATTAATATAAATAAATTTATAAATTCGTATCCCAAATCATCTAAAAATATTTTAGATGATTTAAATACACCACTTAATAAAAGAACTGGCTTTATAAATGGGAAATCTCCCATTACTCCTATTTATTTTTATAGATGTATAGGACTTCTTAGTAACGAAACTGATTACTATACTAATATAAAGAATATAAATAAATCTCTAGCTTTCCTTGAAGATTCTTATTTAACCTTTTTATCCACAATTTCAGCTAAAAATAATCCACAAATAACAAATATTTTTCAATCATTGTGGATTAATTATAAATTACAAGACTTTGATTATAAAAACACAAAAGTTTTAATAAAAATTTTCAAAGAAAATAAGCTATTGCCAATGCTTAATAGCAACCTATTAAATTCCTCCCTTGAGGAATCTTTAAACTTTATATTAGAGTTATATATAAAAAAAGAATCTAGTGTAACCATGACTAAATTAAAAAACTTTTCTATTAAATTAGTTTTATGGATAAATGAATTTGTTCCAAAGCTTTTTAAAAACTTTAATATATCCTCTAAACCAATTAATAATATAATAAATCCCAAAATTTTATATATAGGAAATATAAAAAAACATGAAGTTTATTTTTTAATATTTTTATCTAAATTAGGTTGTGATATTTTATATGTAAACTCACCAGATGACGGTGACTTTTCAATAATTGATAAGGATGAAATCTACTCTAAGACTTTGAATTTAAACAATAAAACTTCATTAGATATAGGAAAAGTTAATACACTTATAAAAACTAATCCAATTAACACTAACTACGAAAATTTAACCATACCATCCTTTGATTTAGAAAAATACGTAAACACATCTATTAAATCTTCCTTAAAAACATCCAAAAATATTTTTAAGGATATATGTTCTTCATTAAATGAAAGGACTGACTTTTTAGGTGGAGACTCCCCCTATATACCCTGTTACTTTTACAGATATATAGGTTCACTAGAAAATACAGTAGAATATTTTAATAGTTTATTTAAATTTGATAAACATCTTCAAAATTTTAATAGCTTATATTTAAATTTTTTTGATGATATTCCAATAGAAAATAATTTAGAATTGATAACTAAAACAGCGAATATATGGACGAATATTTCTAAATCTCAAACTGACTTCAAAAGTCCATCAGCCTTGCCTTGGCTAATGGACCTATTAATAACTAATAATGCATTTCCCGATTTGAGAGAACTTGTTATAAACTCATCCATAATAAATAGCTTTTATACTACTTTAGAACTTTATATAACTAACGAAACAAATTTAAATTTCAGTAAAATAAAAAATTTTATATTAAAAATTCTTATATGGATATATAAATATGTTCCTGATTTATATAAAAAGTTTGATTATCTTAAAAACACAACAAACACTACATATAATCCTAAGATATTATATTATGGAAATTTAAAAAAACATGAGGCATATTTTTTAATATTCCTTTCATTAATGGGTTCTGATATTATATATATTAATTCTAAAGATGATACAGTATTTGAAAAAATTGATAAAAATAACGATTTTTCTAATATAATTAACCTCGGAAACTCAATTGATATAAAACCATTTCCAAAAGAAGAGCTTATAACAAGACATGAAACCGTAGCCTTTCAAGCATCTTCTGAAATTGAAAAAGTACTTTGCAATACAAAGGATGGTCTTTTTAAACCTTGGCAGTTTGAGAATTACAACATAACTCCTTCAACTTTAAAAACAACATATGATGAACTAAAACTACTTTGGAATGAAGAGTGTAGAATTCGACCAGGTTTTAATATAGAGAATAATACTGTATATATTCCTAATTTATTTGCTAAAATTAGCGGTGTTCATAGAGATATTAATATATATTGGAATGAACTAAAAAAATTAAAATCCACTAAAAACACTTTATTTATATATGATATTCCTTATACAAAGGATTCTTATTCAAACTATGATCTATATAGTCTAGATTATTGTTTTAAAGATGGATTAGTAAATAAAGAAAACTTACTTAAGCATAGACTCTATAAATTTTCTTACTTAAAAACTTCATTACAAAGTGTTATAATAGATAAAATAAATTTATTATTAAAATTAAACATTTTTAATACTCCTATAGACACAGAATTAAAATTAAAAATTTTAATTACAATATTAAATTTAGATAACTCTATATTGGAATTAATACAAAAGTTTGATTATCCTTTTGAAATACCAAAAATTTTAATATATCATAATAATAATAATGTACCAAGCACCGAAGATTCTATAATCTTAGCTTTTTTAAATCTTATGTGCTTTGACATAGCTATATTTACTCCTACAGGATACAATGATATAGAATGTAATATTTCTGAACACTGCTACGATATTTATAAATTAGAAGAAGTTAAATTTAACTTAAATATACCTAATTTAAATTCTATAAGAAAATTTAAAGATAGATCTACTTCATTTTGGTCTAATCTATTTAAATAAGAGGGGGATTTTTTATTATGAATGAAAACTCAATTATCACTACTCAATTTTCAGAAGTTAACTTAGAAAAAGAAACTAACGATATATCATTAAAAGTTAAAAACTCACCAGAGGTATTAGATTTGGCTCAAAAACTTGATATATCCAATATTGATTCAGTTATGAATTTTGGTCAAGATACAGCAACAGAAATATCACGTTTTGCAGATCAAATATTAAATTCTATTGAAACTACAAAAGTTGAAGATTCAGGAACATTACTAGTTCAACTTAATAAAATCATGGATAAATTTGATATAAAAGATTTTGAAGAAAAAAAGCAAAGTTTTTTTGCTAAAATATTTAAAAAAGCTCAAGATTCTATAGAAGCTTTATTCAAAAAATATCATACTATGGGCGGAGAAATAGATAAAGTATATATTGAATTAAAAAAATATGAATCGGAAATTAACAGTTCAAACAAAAACCTTGAAGAAATGTTTAATAAAAACATGGATTACTATGAATCATTAGAAAAATATATTCAAGCTGGAAACTTAGTTGTAGATAACTTTAAAAATAAAATATTACCTGAACTTCAATTAAAAGCTGATAACTCTACTGAACAAATAGATCAAATAAATCTATCTAATGCCATGCAAATTCTTGAAATGATTGAACAAAGAGTTTATGATCTTGAACTTGCTAAAAATGTTTCCCTACAAACAATGCCTCAGATAAAATTAATACAAAAAGGAAATTATAACTTAGTTAGAAAAATAAATTCAGCCTTTATAGTTACAATTCCAGTGTTTAAACAATGTTTAACTCAAGCTATAACTTTAAAAAGACAGGCAATTCAAGCTAAGGCAATGGCTGCATTAGATGAAAAAACAAATGAATTATTACTTAGAAATGCTGAAAATACTGCCCTTCAATCCAAATTAACAGCAAAACTTGCATCTGGAAGTTCAATTCAAATTGAAACATTAGAAAAAACTTGGTCAACTATAGTTCAAGGTATAGAAGAAACTAAACAAATAGAATTAGATGCTAAAAAACAGCGTGAAGATGGTACAAAACGCCTTCATGAATTACAAAAAGATTTTGAATCAAGAACTAGAAAATAACAAAAGTGGTATTGACTTTAGCCTATAAAGCCAATACCACTTTTTAAATAGATGTTGAATCAGGTTCTTTTATATGCTGGAAATCAAGTACATGAGCACCTTCACTAGTATTTGCTAAGGTCATAGTATCTATACCATAGTCATTATTAGTTGTTTTATCAAAATTTCTTACCCTAATGGTTACAATAAAATACAACGCTCCTTCTTCAACCTTTTTTATTTCTAAGACTTCTGCATTTTTCATTTCAAAGCATCTTGGTTTTCCATAATAATCATTTAAAGTGTCTATAATATTAGAGCCTAATAAAGTAATTAAAAAATCATTATACTCCCTTTTATCTATATTTTTTTCTTTAGCAATACTTACAGATACTATAGAAAAAAATATCATTAAACTACTTATAAATCCTATTACTATTTTTTTCATATAATCCACTCCATGATTCTTTTTATATCATTAGTATGTGGATAATATCTTATAAATATATAAATTTTTATTTAAATTCTCTTTGAATATTAAACTACCTTTGCTTCAATAATCCAACTATTATTTTCAAGCTCTTTCTTAAGTCTCCTTAAATTTGAATGTTTAGATATTAGAAGTTTATATACACACTTTCTATAATTTTTATTATCTTGTTTTTTTTCAACTATATATATTATATTCTGTATTTTAATATTTTTATATTTAAAATATCCTACTAATTCAGCATTTAAATCAACATTCATATCATACTGTATTTCAATATTAATAGGAGTTGTTCTATCAAAAAAATATACCTCTACCTTTTTCATACATACTATAATAATAAAAACTCCTATTGCTGCTGAAATACTCAAAAAATAATATCCAAACCCAACAGCAAGTCCAATACATGCAGTAGTCCAAATACCTGCAGCAGTTGTTAATCCCTTGACCGAACCTTTCTCATGTATTATAGTACCTGCTCCTAAAAAACCAATTCCCGAAATAACTTGTGCACCTAATCTTCCCATATCAGATTTCATTGCTGTAGCTAATCCTGGACAATTTAATATTTTGCCTCCTACTTCTAACCCAACACTTGTTTGTATCATAGTTATAACACAAGCACCTACACAAACTAAAATATGTGTTCTAAGTCCTGCCGGTCGGTTACTATATTCTCTTTCATAGCCTAAAAGCACCCCAATTAAAATAGCAACTCCAAGTCTTATTAATATCTGATAATGACTCATTTGTTATCCTAGTCCCCCTCTAGATGTTATTAAAGACATAGCTTATATTAAACTATGTCTCCACCGCAAACTATTTAATTATATTTATTACTAATATATTATTCTATATTATATCATAATTTACAATAAAATACTTCTAGTTAGAATCACTAAATACTTATATAATGAAATAGGCACCCCTTATATTGGAGTACCTATTAATATTACTTATTTAAGCTATTCATGAAATTATCTATAAACTCATTATATTGTTCAGAATTTCTTATATAACTTTCCATCTCACCTTTTTCTAGGCTTTCAACCATATCAAGATTTATAGGCATTTCTGATAAAAGTGGAGCCCCTAAATATTCAACATGTTCTTCTGCTGGTTTTTTACTAAATATTCTTACCTTTTCTCCACATTTACCACATTGTATATAAGACATGTTTTCTACTATACCAAGTAAATTTATATTCATTTTTTCTATCATTACTACCACTTTTTTAACTATCATTGAAACCATATCTTGAGGAGTTGATACTACTACCATTCCATTTAAAGGCATACTTTGCATTATTGTTAATGCTACATCCCCTGTTCCTGGAGGCATATCTATAAGAAGATAATCAAGTTCTCCCCACATTGTATCACTATACATTTGGTTTAAAACCCCTGTTATTAAAGGACCTCTCCATATAACTGGTTGATCTTCCCCTTCAATTAATAAGTTTAAAGACATTACTTTAATACCACTTTGAGTTTCTACTGGTATAAGTCTAGGCTCATTTTCATTTTCATCCACTTGAAGCATTTTAGCTCTATCATTATTAACACCTAAAATTCTTGGCATAGATGGTCCTGTTACATCCGCATCCAATACCCCTACTTTAAATCCTTTTTTACAAAGCTCTGCTGCAAGTATTCCAGTAACAGTAGACTTTCCTACTCCACCTTTACCACTTATAATTCCTATTATATTTTTTACATTTCCATACTTAGGTAACATTTTAGAACATTCTTGTTCATTACACGTACCCTTACTTGGACAGCTTTCACAATTACTCATTATAAAATCCTCCTATGTATAAAATTAACAATCTAATTAATATTATACTACCATATTCATTTTTTAGCATACTATAAAGATGTAATTTTATAATCCTTTATTTAAAAACCCTTTGGCATCTCATCTTTTGTAAACTTATATTTCCATGAATTCATGGAGTATTCATTTACAAAATAATATACCGTCTCTTTTTTATTCACTTTATCATAAAACTTTATAACACACTTAAATTTATCTTTTTTATACCCTTCTGTAGTTATATCCATAGTAATATCATATTTATCTCTATTATCATCAGAAATTATCTGATCATTTTTACCTAACTCATCTTTAAATTCTTGTACATCCATGGTTAAGACAAATTTTGCTACTTCTTCATCATTAAGATCTATTCCTATATTCTTGTCTTCTCCTATTACTTTTCTATAATCTTTTATAGCATTTATAATTGAGCTATAATAAACTGTTTTAAAATCATTAGGTATTCTAATATTGTAAAAATTTTTCATTATATCATCGTCTAATCTCTTAGATACAATATATATCTTATTATCTCCATATAAGTTTCCTGCATCTTTTTTATCAAGACCTGCTATATAATTAAATTTATGTACTTTATTTAATCCCTCATGAAACTCTAGAGTATAATCCGGCTTTAAGGCTATTTTTTTATCAACTACTTTTGCTTTAGATAATATATCATATAAATCATTTACAGCATTCTTATCTGTCATTATAAATGTAAATCCTTTATCTCTATTATTTTGAATTACTACTTTGCTTATTCTTCCTTCCTTTATATATTCAAAATCCTTATTTTTAAATCCCATTTTTAACTTTATTGCATCTGTACTTGCGCAACCCATTAACGACATAGAAAATATCATCATTGCCAGTAAACTTATTTTTCTTAAACTCTTTTTCATATTTTCACCTCTTTATATTATGGCATATACAAATAAAAGAAGCTCTAGGCTTCTTTTTATTATTCTCATAAAAATTATAATACTTTGGTATATGTAAATCAATGACGTTAGTATTATTTTAGCTTTATTGTTTTTAAAATAGCATCATATAAACCTTTCATATCTCCCTTATAGTTTTCCTTATTATTAAAGAATGAAAATCTAATAAATCCTTTTTTATATTTTATAAAATATTCACTGGCTATATATTCTCTTTCATTGACTTTCATAGTGTAATTAGTATAGTATCCCTGGCTTCCATTTATGCTTACCTCTTTAATTTCATAATTTTTTATTTTGTTTTGTTTTTCCGAATATGTCTTACTATTATCTAAAAATGTTTTTAGGTCCTTTTTTTCATTCCACACTTGTACAAATCCAGATATGGACATATCCTTTGATACAAATTCATTATGATATATTATTTGATTTCCCGGAAAAGATTTCAATCTACACTCCCACCCTGAAGGCAATTGGTAAGAAAGTTTTCCATCTAAAACCTTATACTCCTTTAATGACTTTATGTTATTCTGCATAAGGCTTACAGGATTTAATTGACCTTTTATAAGTTCTCCAATTCCAAATAACACTCCCATAAGTAAAACTAATATACAAAAAACCTTGGCCTTTCTTCTATCAACTAATATCAATTTCATAAAACTCCTCCAAATTATATATTTGCCATATTATATAATATGATTTAGTTATTAAAAATATTAAAGCTAACTACTAAAAATTAAGTAGTTAGCTTTATTCTTATTTCTTAACAGGTATTACTACAGTAGAATTTTTAAAATCATAAAACATAAGCCAATATCCCATATTCATTGGATCCATATTATTAACATCTTTATTAACCCATGTAACAAATCCTGTAGCCCCATTAAATGGCTGATCCATCATAGATTTAGTCCCTGGTATACCATATACAAGATATCTCATTTTTCCATTTTTATCATACTTAAATCCAACTATATAATGTCCTTTTTTCATTATATAAGGATAATAATTCATCATAGGATAATATAAAATTGAATACTTACTAAAATTAGTTCCTGGTCTCATATTCATAAGACTTGTATGCTGAATTTTATACCACTGACATTTTCCTATTTCTTGGCATATACCCTTTTCTTCTTGCAATCCCTCTACTATATGTTTATAAAATTCTTTTTCCCAATTCATATGACAATTACTCTCATAAGGACAATTATCTTTTGATTTTTCCTTTTCTTTATCTTTGCATTTATCTTTATTATCATATTTGCATTTATCTTTTTCTTTATTTTTACTCTTTGATTTTTCTTTTTCTTTCTTACTCTTTTTACTCTTCTTACTATCCTTGCACTTTCTAGTATCTTCATCATTTATTTCTATTTCATTTTCTTCTGCATTATCCTCTTCTTCGTCACATTCATCTTCTTGTCTATTATTATCTTCTTCATCTAAATCATTATCTTGTCTATCATTCTCCTCGTCATCTTGAGTTTCATCTACCTTTTCATGTTCTTCATCTTCATCACTATCTTCTTCATTGCTATAATTTCTCATATCTTCTTTTAATTTTTCTTCTAATTCATCTTTTATTTCTTCTTCATCTGATTCTACTTCATTTTCTGTAAATTCGTCTGATTCATCTTGAACTTTTCCTAATCTATTTTCTTCACTCTTTATTTCTTGATTTTCTTCTATTACTTTTTCATCCTCTTGTAATTTTTCTTCATTTTCAACTATTTCTTTCTTTGAATCTCTTGCATCTTCTTTTATGCTTGTATTTTTGTGCTCTTCTACTTCTTTTTCATATTTATCAAATATATTTTCTTCTTTAGACTTCTCTTCTTTTTCTTTATTCTTTCTCTCTTCTATCCTAATCTCTTCCTTAGTTTCTTCATTATCTTTCTTTTTAGTTTCTTCTCTTTTTTCATCCTCTATAACTACATAACTTTTCCAATCATCTAAACTAGCTCCACTAACAAAACCAGTTAATATACCATGTACATTACTATCTTTGATTTTTACTATAGATGCACCTTTTATATTGTCCATAGGTATGTTACAATTTGCTACATTATTTATATCATATTCATATGATATTTCTGACCTACCATAATCGTCTATGTTGATTTTTCCAACCTTAACTAGCCTTTTATCCTTTTTTCTATCACATATTAGTAGCATGTAGTATGGATCTTTACTTTTTTTCAGATTTTGAACATAATAAGATACTTTGCACTTATTATTCTTTCTTTCAACTTTTGCATATCCTGTTGGAAATTTGTTTTGGTCTATTGCATAACCTTTTTCATCTTCCTGTAATATTATAAAGTATCTACTATAATTTCTTTTAGACGTCACAGGTTTCCCTCCAATACAACTTATTGAACTTACCATTTTCAAATTATTCATTATTATAATATATGTTGGTTTTTCAAAAAATGAACAATTATTTCATAAAAAAAGAAGTTTAGTAGATTAATAATATTAATCTACTAAACTTCTTTTATGTTATATACACTATCAGCCAGCTTACCAAACTCTTCCAAAGTCAAGGTTTCACCTCTTCTTCTAGGATCTATATCCGCATCATTAAATACCTTTTCTATATTATCCGAAGACACAAATCCTAAACTTTTTATAGCATTTCTCAATGTTTTTCTTCTCATATTAAAAGACTGCCTTACTATCTTAAAGAATAATTCCTCATCTTTTACTTTAACTCTAAGTTCATTTAGTCTATCCAATCTTATTATTATAGAATCAACTTTAGGTTGAGGAATAAAACAAGTCGGTGGAACCTTTCTTATTATTCTAGTATCACAATAATATTGAACTAATACCGATAACGCCCCATATTCTTTACAATTTGGCTTTGATGCTATTCTCTCAGCAACCTCTTTTTGAATCATTATTGTTAAAGATTTAAATTTATATCCTTCTTTTAAAAGTCTAGCTATTATAGGAGTTGTTACATAGTAAGGCAAATTAGCTACTACCTTAACACTTTTTTCATCTCCAATTAACTCTTTAAAATTTATTTTAAGAGCATCTTTATGTACAAGCTCAAAATTATCAAAGTCCTTAAGTTCTTCTTGTAAAATAGGTATTAAATTAGAATCTAACTCCACTGCACATACTTTTTTTGCTTTTTTCAATAATTCTTTAGTAAGAGTACCTACCCCTGGACCTATTTCGATTATAAAGTCTTCCTCACATACTTCAGAACCATTTACTATATCATCTAGTACAGTCTGATCCGTTAGAAAGTTTTGCCCTAAACTTTTAGTAAACTTAAAATTATATTTTTGAACAATCTCTTTAGTCGTTACTTTTTCCATTATTTATCTCCTTATTTACTTTCTTTAATGCATCTACAAATTCTTCTTTTTTAATTCCATAGTTATTTAATCTAGTTATAAATTGTGCAGAATTACAATAACCTATTCTTAATTCTCTTCCTAATATTTCTCTTCTTTGTTTAGCTTCCTTACTTCCAGTAAGATTAAAAAAGAACAAATCTTCAGGTCCAAATTCATTTCTCTTTTCTTTTGTCTCACATTTGGCTTTTTCTAATGCCTTTCTTATAGTTTCAGGAGATGCATTTTCAACTCCTATGTCATCATCTTTAAGCCCTTCTTCTTTACTTATATATGCATGTTTGATTCCCTTTACTCTCTTAGATATAATTCTACGTATCTTCTCTCCTGCAAAGTCTGGATCTGTAAATACAATTACCCCTTGTCTTTTCTGTGCTTCTTGTATTCTATCTATAACTTTTTTATTAATTCCAAAACCGCCTACTGCTATTATTTCTGCATCTACAGCCCTTTTAACTGCTGTTATATCGTCTCTACCTTCAACTACAATAACTTCTTTTATCATCATTTTAATAAAAGCCTCCAACTTTATATAAATTTCAATTTATCATATGGTATATTTATTGAAATAACTGCCATACATAATATTTTTAACTATAGCATTTATTATGTCAAGTAAAAAACTAATATATATTGAGTTAAATAAAAAAAATTAGAGCGCAAGCGCTCTAATTAACTATATACACATCTACGTATCTTACTCCCCAATTTGAAACTTGGCTATCACTATTAAAATATAAGTCTATCTTATTTCCTTTAATAGCTCCACCAGTATCCTCGGCAATCGCATAGCCATATCCTTCTATATACAATTTTGTTCCAAGTGGGATAACATTAGGATCTACAGCAACCGTACTATATCCTCCTACGTTTCTCTTAACTCTTGTACCAGATGCAGTTATTCCAAATCCACTATCCCCAGGACCTTTGCCTGTATCATTATAGCTAGCAGTATAAGCAGTAGATCTCATTCTTAATCTTTTAGAATGATTTATACTACTTCCACGTGAAAGTCTTACGGACTGTTCTTTTGCAGTTCCCATGGCAATAACTTTTTTTGTTGGCTGCTGAACTATAAAGTGATTTACTACTTCTCTGGATACTTCTTTCCCATTTTGGTATACAACTTTTTCATTTATTTCTCTTTGTCCAGCTTTCCCTTCTTGTACAACTTTTTTAACTCCATCATTTAATGATTCATCTTTCTTCATTTCAGTACAAAATTCAATAGGCTGAATCTTTTTCTCTATTTTTGTATTTATTCTTGTAATAGATATCTTGTCTCCATTTTTTATTACTTTTTCTTTAGGCACCGATATTTTATCTTCTTTACCTAATGCTATTTTTTCTTGCGACAACATTTCTTCAACTGTATCAGCCGCTGTAAGAAGTTTTCTTACTTCCTTACCTATGGCTAATTGTACATTTATTGCTTTCTTTATCTTTATGGTGTCTCCTGTTTTGACATTACTCTGTAGGTCTGGTTCTACTATATCCTTAGGACCTATAGCTATATTATTTTTGTTAAGTATACTTGCTACATTGCTCTTATATGTCATTACACTAGTTTCTTTACCGTCAATTACAATATTTACACTTTTCTCCATGTTTATTAGTACGCCTAGCGTTGCGCACAGCACGATTAACACGGATACAAAAACTATTTTTTTAGGTCCTTTCGAGAAGTAGGTTGTTATGTTGTCTTTTATTTTATTGAACATACATAAACCTCCTTGACAAAATTGACTTAATCATTATACCGTGTATCTAATAATTCGTCAAATTTATCAATTTTGCCCTTAAATTAAGTTCCTACAAATGCACTATTGGCATACTTTTATTCTTATAGTTAATTTAATTAATTTTATCCTTAAGTACTCTATAATACTCTTATGTGTATATACCACTCATTATTCACAAAGGATTTTTTTCCTTCATTAAAACATCATGTCAGCAACTTTTCCTGCGATTATGAGAATTTTAATTATATTTTACACTAGTATTTTATTTTTAGCAAGTTTTTAGCATTTTCTATAGTCTTTTGAGATACTTCTTCTTTTGATATTTCCTTAATTTCAGCTATCTTATCGATAATAAATTCTATATAGTCAGACCTATTTCTTTTTCCCCTATTTGGAGTAGGCGCCATATATGGTGCATCCGTTTCAACTAAAATTTTATCCATAGGTACTTCTTTTGCTACTTCAATTGTTTTTTTTGCATTTTTAAAAGTTATAACTCCAGTAAATCCTATATAATATCCTAGTTTTAAACATTCACGAGCAAATTCTACACTTCCAGAAAAGCAATGAACTACCCCCTTAACACCTGGGAATTCCTTCATTATGTCTAAAGTATCTTTATGAGCATCTCTATCATGTATTATAACAGGCATATTCAATTCTCTTGCTAAGCTCATTTGCTTTCTAAAAACTTCTTTTTGCTTTTCTCTTGGTGGATTCTCTTCCCAATAATAATCAAGTCCTATTTCTCCTATAGCTCTTACTTTAGGATGTTTAGTCATATTTTTTATTTCTTCATAGTTTTCTTCTGTAAGTTCGTATGCATTTTCAGGATGAATTCCTACAGCCGCATAAAAGAAATCATATTTATCTGCTAATTTTAGAGAATCTCTAGCTCCTTCCATAGATGCTCCACAATTTAATACATTTCTTACTCCATTTTCTTTAATTTGTTTTATAATCTCTTCTCTATCTTCATTAAAACTTTCATCATCATAATGTGCATGTGAATCAAAAATCATAAAATGTCCTCCAAATTATTTATATAGTTTAATAAATATAATTATACCATTTTAATACATTAATATAAAATTAACAATCACTTAATAATAAATGTATAAAAATGAGATAAAAGCTTACATACTCTTATCTCATTTAGCAAATCACTCTACTATTTTTGCATATTTTAACGATGAAAAATCTATGTTTTCAAAAGAATATTTTTTAGAATCACATACTGGATATAACTCCTTATGAGTTGATTCAAATTCACCTCTTTTATGATCTTTATTAAAAATAGAATCTGGTAAATTGAAATAATCATAAACAACTTCATCTATTTGATCATAAACTTTAGGAACATCTTCTAGTACAGGATCATCCCATGCAACATCCAAGTTGTACCAATTATTATCTATTTTAACCATATTCCATGAATGATCTTCCCCTTCTGCTTTTCCTGTAATATATTTACATTGAATTCCAGCAGTATTTAAAAGGTGATATGTTGCTTTTGCATAGCTTTCACACACTCCGGTTTTATTTATTAAAATACCATAAGCATTAAAATCTTCCGGAACATACTTCTTTGCATTTTTTGCTTTTACATCATAATCCCCTAATTTAATTATATAATCATGAATTGCCAACTCTTTTTCAATGTCACTCATATCAGGTTTTATTATAGATTTTAAAATATAATTCACTTTATTTTTAACATCTTTTTTTTCTTTTTCCATAGTTTTTTTATCAAGTTCATACTTTAGATTAACTTTTAATATTCGTTTTGAATAGTTTGGATTTTCATATAAAGTATATTCCCAACTTTTAAATCCATAATCTATATCTGGATGCTGTAAAAGTATCTCATCTATTATACTTAAATCGTAATCTTTTTCATTATAATTAGCTATTTTAAAGTTCACCTGTGTTTCAAAATTTTCAAGAGACTCCTTTAAAACATTATAGAATTAAATCTTTCATATCTTTTAACATGCCCTTATGAAATTTTACCTAACTTCATTGAGCCTAATGCTTTTTCTATTTCTTCTATACTTTTGCCTATACTACTTTGTACAGCTGCTGTTAGAGCTCCTTCTACTAGAGGCGCATCTATTATTTTTACCTTATGAATCATTTCTTCATCTAAACATTCTATAGCCATTTCAGCATTCATATATGCACTGCCTAAATCAAACAATACTATAACTCCATCCTCAGAATAGATCTTCTGAATTCCTTCCATTATCTTGTCCATATCCGTTCCAATTCTTCCATCCCTTGTTCCACCAGCTGTAACTATTGGGGTTGTTGGTGCCATCTCTGCTGATAATTCTTTTAATCCTTCTACAATATTGCTACTATGAGATACCAAAACTATACCTACCATGACCTTCCCCCTAAACGTTATTTTATAATAATTTTTTTATTTCTTTATATATAGTATCTATCACCAAAGCACAGGATGTAGCTCCTGGATCTTGATGTCCAATACTTCTTTCTCCTAAATAACTAGCTCTACCTTTTTTCGCTATAATTTCTTTAGTATATTCTACCCCTTTAAACGCAGCATCACTAGCTTTCTTTAGTGCATATATTGAGTTTTCACCATTTCCTATAGCCTTATCTAAGGCTTCTATTGCAGGTAATAAAGCATCAATCATTGTTTTTTCTCCAATTTCTCCTTTTCCCCTCATCTTCACTCCTTCTAACGCTTCTTTAAGAACTTTAGAAAAATCATTAATATCAATTTTAGATTTACTATTTAAAATAGCTCCAGCCTTCATAAAAGCAGTACCATAAAGAGGACCCGATGCCCCACCAACATTAGATACTAAGGCCATTCCTACTTTTTTAAATGTATTTCCAATGTTATTTCCATCATCATCTTTTAATTTTTCTACTACAGCTTTAAATCCTCTGCTCATATTGAGGCCATGATCACCATCCCCTATAGTAGCATCTAATTCCGTTAAATATTCTTTGTTTTCCTGAATCATATCATTTATCTTATATAATATGTCAATTACTTCTTTACCTGTTATACTCATAACACCCCTCCTATCCAAACACTTTAAAAGCTGGTGTATCAGCCTTTGCATCTAAAAGTTTCTTTAATTCTGAATCAAGCTTCAATATACTTATTGAGAATCCCGCCATTTCTAAAGAAGTCATATACTCACCGACAAATGTCTTGTGAACTTTTATTTTCTTTTCTTTAAGAAGTTCACTTACCCTCTTATTTACTATATACAGTTCCATAAATGGAGTTGATGCAAGCCCATTTATCATTAAAGCTACCTCTTGTCCTTCTTCAACCTTTATATCATTCAAAACTTTATTTAATAAATGCTCTGTTATTTCATCAGCAGACTTTATTTTTTCTCTATGAGTTCCTGGCTCTCCATGTATGCCCATTCCTATTTCTACTTCGTCTTCACCTAAAGTAAAATTTGGTTTTCCCGCTGCTGGTACTATGCAAGAACTTAATGCCATACCCATACTTCCAACATTACTTATTACCTTTTCTGCAACCTTTTTTACTTCATCAAGAGATGCTCCCATTTCTGCCTTTGCACCTGCAATCTTATGAACAAATACAGTACCTGCAATACCACGTCTTCCTGATGTAAATGTACTATTTTCTACAGCAACATCATCATTTACTACAACAGATTCAACCTTTATTCCTTCCATATCAGCCATATCCTTTGCCATCTCAAAGTTCATGACATCTCCACTATAATTTTTTATAATCAATAATACACCTTTTCCAAAGTCAACAGTCTTAATGGCTTCATATATTTGATCAGGAGTTGGGGATGTAAATACAGCACCCGCTACTGCAGCATCAAGCATTCCTTCTCCTACATACCCTCCATGTGCTGGTTCATGACCACTTCCACCACCACTTACTAATGCAACTTTACTTTTCAATGTATGTTTGCTTCTCACTAAAACATCTACATTCTCTAATTTTTTAATATATTCAGGATGAGCAGCTACCATTCCCTCTAGCATTTCTTTAACAACCATATCTGGATTATTAATTATTTTTTTCATTAAAACTCCTCCTTTTTTAAACGTTTTCATAGATTAATTATATCATAATACCATAAATACCAAAAACTTATTTTGAATTTTTCTAACATTTAAACTCAATACATATATACTAAATACAGATTTAAAAATGAATCTTTTTATTTAAATTATTAAATGTACTAATGAAATATTACTAAACTTCTTTAAATATAAAAAACTGCTGATAAATTTATCAACAGTTTTTATATACTCTATTTTTACATCATAGCAACCAAGGAAGATACAAGTCCCATTATAAAACCAAGTAATGCTCCAAGCCATGTTATTGCACTTAATTCTTTGTTTGCAATCTCTAATATTATTTTTTCTGCAAAAGAAACTTCAAATGTATTTATTCTATCTTCAACTATCTTACTTATATCAAAACACTCTAAAAACTGATTTGCTTCATTCTTAATAAGTTTTTCAAATCCATTTTCTCCCATTTTATCAGCTACACTTAAAATCTCTTCTTCTTTTCCTTCTGTAATATCACATATCTTACTTTCTAAAATTTTATCTACTATTTTATCAGTATAAAATGCTATTTTTTCTATTATCTCTTGTGATGATAAAATACTATCTATTTTATTTCCTATGATATTTCTTAATATTTCATGTGAATTTATATTAGCTTTCACTAAAAGTTCTTCTATACTTCCACTTTGTTTTATCTTATCTTCTAGTTTTAATAATATTTCATCAAAAACTTCATCTTCTAATATATTCTTCAATATAAAATCTGAAATAGTTTCTGCATTTTTTACCTTTGCATCTTCAGACAATCCTGATACAATATTTGATACTTTAAGCTTTAGCATTCTATCAACAATATTATTTACAAATAACGCCACTTCTTTTTGAGTTTCTTCTTTATCTAAATAATCATTTAAAACAGAATGAACCTTATTATATATAGTTGTTGGATTTAAAAACATAGCAACCATAGGATTTAAATTACCACTTATTAGTTCTGAAAGAACATTTTGTAGTTTAAACTGTACTTTTTCATCATTTAATAACTCTTTTATTCCCATGGAAATATCATAATTTCTATTATATATGTATACTTTAAGTGAACTTATAACTCCAAGTGGTATAACCTCATTTAAAGATTTATCTAAATTTTGAAATTTGATTAATTTCTTCTGTACCCCTTTTTCTAAATAATTTCTAAATTCTATTGAATTTTTAAATCCAATAGAATTGCTCAATAATTTTTTTCTTACAATATTATAATAAGAACTTTCCATTATATCCTTAGGACTCTTTTTAAGTTCTACTTTTATAGCATCTACAATTAAATCCTCAACTTGTAACTTAAAATCATCTTTTCTCATAGTTTTCAATATAATATTAGACAATTTAATTTTTAAATTAAAAACTATCTTTTCAAATTCAACCCCTATGATATTTCTTAATTGATCTTTTATAGAAATATTTTTCTTTATAATTGATCTTACCTTTTTATTTACCCATTGTTTAAACTTATTATCAACTTCATTGTCTTTTAAAGCCTCTACCATTGCTTCTTTAGTTAAAAGATGATTTCCTACAGCATCACCTACACTTTTTGCAATTCTTTTCTGTTCCTTTGGTATAAGTCCTGGAGTAAAAGGTATTTTAATTCCAAAAATCCTTTTTTCTTCATGGGGACGAAATAACATTTTTATAGCTAACCAGTTTGTTATATATCCAATTACAGCTCCAACAATAGCTGAAAATAAAATTTTTGTATATGTCATATTAATTTTTCCTCCCTTGTTTATTTAATAATAGTAATTTTACTATACTTAATTTTAATTTTAAAGTTCATTTTGGGCAAACTATATATATTATCTTGTAACCAATTTGTAGTTTTAAGATATATAACTTATTCTAAAATTATATTAGGATATAATTTAGTATATCCTATAGGAGGTTTTATAATGAATAATTTCATTTATGCTAGTCTAGTAATATCGCTATTGTATAGTACTGCTCCTTGTACTAATACCTTTAGTAATACTAATAGGTCTAACCTAACTAAAGTAACTAGTAATATATTTAAAAACAAAGTAAAAATTGACACAAAAGAATTACAAATAAAAAAAGATTACTTTGATAGTAAATTAAAATTTCCTATTATAACAGGATTAAAAAATAAAAATATTCAACAACAAGTAAATTCAATGATTGAAAATGATGTTTTAAAGTTTAGGAATAGAATAAAAAATTTAGCTGAAAAAAACAAAGAAAAGTCTATTAAAGAAGGCTATGAACTTATGCCTTATGTGGCATATACTGATTATAAAGTATCAACTATAAAAGATGATTTTGCAAGTTTTTATATTGATTTCTATGAATTTACTGGAGGCGCTCATGGTAGCACCCTTAGAAAATCATATAATATTGATCTTAAAACAGGTAAATTATTAACACTCCATGATATATTAAAAGATATTCCTAACTACAAAGATATTATAAATAAATATATATATAATGAAATTAGTAAAAAACCGGACATTTACTTTGTAGACTCGTTTAAAGGAATAACTGATAACATAGCCTTTACTGTAGAAAAAGATGCTTTAGTTATATATTTTCAACAATATGAAATTGCACCATACTCTTCGGGGATTCCTGAATTTAGAATTCCTTTTATAAAATTAAGCAATTTCTAATAAAATATATAGTTTTTATACTCTTATGCACAAATCCATATACTAATTAAATAACCAAAGATGCCTGAGCAACATCTTTGGTTATTTGCTTTATAAAAATATTACTTTATTTAACAGTACTTCCTGTTGGAAGTTCTCCTGGATTTACTACAAATAATTGTTCTTTATCATCTGATGCTGCGAGAATCATACCTTGAGATAATTCTCCTCTTAATTTAACAGGCTTTAAGTTAGCAACTAATACAACATATTTCCCTACTAATTCTTCTGGTTTATAATGTTTAGCTATTCCTGATATAACCTGTCTTTCTTCTCCACCTAAATCAACTTTTAATTTTAAAATTTTGTTTGCTTTCTTAACAGGTTCACAAGATAATACTTTTACAACTCTTAAATCAATTTTCTCGAAATCTTCTATAGTTATTTCTTCTTTAATTGGTTCCATTTTTGCCTCTTGTGCTATTTGCATTTGTTCCTGTTGTATTTTCTCAAGTTCTTCTAATTTTTTTTCAACATCAATTCTTGGGAATATAGCTACAGCTTCTCCCACCTTTGTACCTGCTCTTGTTCCATCAAAAGATGCTATGCTATCCCATGTTGCAAGTTGAACATTTAATTGAGCATTTATCTTGTTACTTGTTTCTGGTAAGAAAGCTGAAAGCATTACAGATACTATTCTTAAGCTTTCCACCAAATTATATAAAACTGTTCCTAATCTTTCTTTCTTATCTTCTTCTTTAGCAAGAGCCCAAGGCATAGTTTCATCAATATATTTATTGCTTCTTCTAACTAAAGTCCATATTTCATCTAACGATTCTGGTATCTTTAATGCATCCATTTTTGCTTCTACTTTTCCTGGTGCTTCAAGAGCAATTTTAATTAACTCATCATCTATATCATCTTTAGCCGTTGGTGCTGGAATTATCCCATCAAAATACTTATCAATCATAGCTATAGTTCTATTTACAAGGTTTCCAAGATCATTTGCAAGATCTGAGTTTGTTTTCTTTATAAATGTTTCACTTGTATACATTCCATCTTGACCAAACGGTATTTCGTGAAGAAGATAATATCTTACAGCATCAGTTCCAAAATGATTAACCAATGTCACTGGGTCTACAACATTTCCCTTTGATTTTGACATTTTTCCACCATCAACTAAAAGCCATCCATGACCAAATACTTGTTTTGGTAATGGAAGATCTAATGCCATTAACATAATTGGCCAATATATTGTATGAAATCTTAATATATCTTTCCCTACAAGATGAACATTTGCTGGCCAATATTTTTGATATAATTCATCATTATCTTGGTTATATCCAAGAGCTGTTATATAGTTTGTAAGCGCATCTATCCATACATATATAACATGTTTTTCATCAAAACTTACTGGAATTCCCCAATTAAATGAAGTTCTTGATATACATAAATCTTGAAGACCTGGTCTTAAAAAGTTATTTAACATTTCATTTTTTCTTGATTCTGGTTGTATAAACTCTGGATGAGTTTCTATATATTCTATAAGTTTATCAGCATACCTCGACATCTTAAAGAAATATGCTTCTTCCTTAGTTTTTTCAACTGGTCTTCCACAATCCGGACATTTTCCATCTACAAGTTGAGTTTCTGTCCAAAAAGATTCACATGGTGTACAATATAGACCTTCATATTCTCCTTTATATATATCCCCTTGATTATATAATTTTTTAAATATCTTTTGAACTGTTTCAACATGATAATCATCAGTAGTTCTTATAAATTTATCATAGTTTACATTCATAACTTTCCATAAATCTTTTATACCTGCTACAATTTCATCTACATATTCTTTTGGCGTTATACCTTTTGCTTCTGCTAATCTTTGAATTTTTTGACCATGTTCATCAGTACCTGTTAAAAAATATGTGTCATATCCCGTTAATCTCTTAAATCTAGCAATTGCATCTGCTGCAACCGTAGTATATGTATTTCCTATATGTAATTTTGCTGATGGATAATAAATCGGTGTAGTTATATAAAAATTACCTTTATGCATCTTTAGTCCTCCTTTATTATTTAAACTATATTGTTTTAATTATTTATAAAAAAAAGTCCCTAAGCAAGTTTTTCTCGCTTAGAGACGTAATTTACGCGTTACCACTCTAATTTAATTTTGTCTCACAACAAAATTCTTAATAAGTGACTCCTTAACAATAGTTAATTTTATCACTTTGCATTATAACCGCTGCACCGGTAGTATCCTAAAAAACTTCAGATACCATGCTCCAAGACCATCTTCACAAATTGCCATGTAACCAGTTTTCACCTTCTCTGGCTCTCTTTATACACTTTCACTCGTTACTCTTCTTTTCATAGCATTTATTCATTTTTAGTACTTACATTAAATGTTATGACAAATCCCTTCATATGTCAATATTATTGTCCTTTATAAAAATAATTATTCCACTTTTCTCTTTCTCTTTGAGTTTTATATTTTTCATGTACTAATACTGTTCCTAATGATATTGCAACTGATGCTGCAATTCCCATTGCTGAAATAATCCTTGAGGTTACTTGTCTTGTTCTTTGACTTTCACCTTCTTTACTTAAACTACTTATTTGTGAAAGTAATTTATATATATCTTCTCTTTCTTCTTTTGATATGTCTTCTCTTTTTAAAATAGCTCCTAATATTTCAGTTACTTTATCTAAGGATTCGTTATTTCTAATATGTATTTCTTTTTCATTGTTAATAGCCGAAATCAAATGTTTAATTTCTTTATCAATGCATACACTAGCAATATGAGATTGTGTACAAGATACATATCCATCTATAAATTTAGTTACTAATTTATCCAAATACTGATTGTCTTTATTTTTTTTAAAAATTTTTAACATGAATTTCACCTCTTTAAGATATTTTAATACTTATATAAACCTTATGTGAAATTATATAAAGCTTTCAGTAAATTATATTACCTTATTTATTATATTACAATGTAATTTCTTATATTAGTAACTCTTTTGTATACTTTTATAAAATAAAATAATATATAATGTTTTAAGAAGTGTTTTAACATTATTTCATAAAGTATTTAGAGGTGTGATTATGAATCATAAACATAAAGTGCTAGTTATAGAGGATGAACAATCCATAAGCAAATTTATAAAATTAGTTTTACAAAAACAGGACTTTGAAGTTATACAAGCTTTTTCTGGTGAAGATGGAATAAAAAAAGTAACTACTGAAAATCCTGTAGTTGTTATTCTAGATATTATGCTTCCTGGAATCGATGGATTTAAGGTATGTGAACTTTTAAGAAAAAATCATCCTAAAGTTGGAATTATAATGTTAACAGCTTTAGGACAAGATGTAGATAAAATAAAAGGTCTTGAACATGGTGCAGATGACTATATGATAAAACCATTTAATCCTTTAGAACTTGCTGCAAGAATAACTTCTTTAATTAGGCGTATGAGTTTTTCAAATGATACTTCATCTGAAATTTTAATATCTGAACCTTTTAAGGTTGATTTAAATTCAAAAACAGCTTACAAAAATGAAGAAAAATTAAACTTAACCCCTAAAGAATTTTTACTTTTAAAAATATTTATTGAAAATATCGGAAGATCATTAAGTCGTGATAAACTTTTAGATTTAGCTTGGGGATATAACTTTGTTGGAGATCCTAAAATTGTAGATGTAAATATTCGTAGACTTAGAAGTAAACTTGAAGATGACCCTTCATATCCAAAGTATTTACAAACAGTATGGGGAATAGGATATATATGGAAGGAATGTTAGCGTGAAATCTATAAGAAACAAAATAACTTTGAGCTATATAGGTATAATAATTTTTACAGTTTTTATATCTCAAATAATAGTATTAACGTCTATAAGAAAATATTTTTATGATAATGCTCGTGAACTTCTATCTAACCAAATAAAACTTTCAGCGGAATTTTATAGTACATATCTATCCTCAATAGATATTAAAGAAAATGTAGAAAATGATGTAGATATATTTTGGAAAAATACCAATGCTGAAGTTCAAATTTTAGATACTAAAGGAAATCTACTTATGGACTCTATGGGATATTCTCCAAAGGACATAAAGTCCTCTAAAGATTTTAACCAAGCTTTGCTAGGTAAGTTAGGCTTTTATATTCATAAACCAGCTAACTCCAATGAAAACATAATGAGCATATCTATTCCTTTAAAAAACGGTGAAAAAATCCAAGGAATTTTAAGATTTGTATCATCTTTAAACAAAATCGATAAACATATAAGTTCTATTGCATTTTATTTTATACTTGTAGCTATAGTTGTAATTATTATTTCTAGTATTATAAGCTTAATATTATCTAGAAAAATCACTCGTCCTTTGAAAGAAATTACTGAAGGTGCAGAAATATTTGCATCTGGCAAATTCAAAGAAAAAATAGTAAAATCCTCTAATGATGAATTTGGTAAACTTGCAGATACACTAAACTATATGTCAGAAGAGTTACTAAAAACAGAAAAATTAAAAACAGAGTTTATTGCATCTATTTCACATGAACTGAGAACTCCTTTAACATCAATCAAAGGCTGGACTATAGCTCTTAGTTTATGTGATCCTAAAAGCAAAAGCGAATTTGAAGATGGTCTTAGAATAATAGAAGAAGAAACTGATAGATTAAGTTCACTTGTTGAAGAACTTTTAGATTTTTCAAAGTTATCATCCGGAAAAATAACCTTAAAAAAAGACTTTGTAAATATCTATGAACTTCTTGTATATCTTCAAAAGCAACTATCTCCAAGAGCTTCTAAAGACAATATAAATATATTTCTTGAATGTAAAGGTACTATTCCTGATATATATGTAGATATAAATAGACTTAAACAAGTATTAATGAATATACTTGACAATTCATTAAAGTTTACATCTAACGGAGGAGAAATAAAAATAGTTTTATCCTGTACAGATGACCATGTAATAATAACTATTAAAGATAATGGATGTGGAATTCCACCAGATGATCTTCCTAGAGTTACTGAAAAATTTTATAAAGGTAAAAATAGTAATTCTAAAAATGGTATAGGTTTATCTATATGTAGTGAAATTATATCCCTACATAACGGAACTCTTAAAATATTAAGCGAAGAACATAAAGGAACTGAAGCAATAATAACGCTTCCCTTACAAACTTTTTAATTTAACGCTCTTTTTAATACTTTTGTTACTTTTTATATAAATCATAGTATTAAAATATATTTGCTTATAAGAACTAGGAGGTTTGCTTGATGCATCAAATAAAAAATTTATTAAGTTTTTTATTGATTTTTATATTAACTATAACTATTACAGGTTGTAGTAAACGTCCTATAATATCTCCAGGTAAAATAATTCCACCTGAGAATTATGATATAGCTATATCAGGAGAATGGATTATACAAAAATATTATCCTACTGGCAGTTCTCCAGTTAAAAACAAAAATATAGAGGATAAAATTGGGAAATTACTTTATATAGGTAAAGATAAACTGGAACTTTTAGATAAGACCTGCAATTCACCAAATTTTAAAATCAAAACAGTGGATAGCACAAGTTACTTAGCAAGTAATTATAGTATAACTCCTAGTACCCTTGGTATTGATCAATCTAATATTCAAGTTATAACGGTTTCTAATAAAGATACCTATTTTACTTCTTTTATAAAATTAAGTGAAAATAGCTTGATTGCTACTTTGGACGACTCTTTTTTCTTGCTTACAAGAAAATCTGGTAAAATAGAATATAAAAATAATACAACTATTAATGATAAATCTAATTTTTTTAATTTTCCTAAGAACTTAGATTCTGGCTTATTGCTTGGATTAAAATCATATGTTCCGGGATTTACCCTTTCATATGATAATAACTCGCAAACAATACCTAGACCCGTTTATAGGACAATCTGGATAAACTTTGACAATCCAGGAATTAAAGATATATATGAAATTCCCCATTTTGTGTATGCTAGGAAAACAGGATTTTGGTATATTACAACTAAAGATGTTAGTACTACAGATTATAAAAAATATAAGATATATACCTATCCATTAACAAAAAATAATAATCCTAAACTAATAGAAACTAGCATAAAAAGTGATATAATAAACAAGGGACAATCTTATTATATAGAAGATGTATCTTTTGTAGGTGATGATTATATATCTTTAGAATCAAAAGAAGGTAGTCTTAACAAAGATAATTCTCTTATTACTCAAAGTCTATTAAGGGTTGATCCAATTGACACCTTTAACAGTAATAAAGACTATTCTCTCTCTATTTCTAAACTAATGGGAGAACAAGGTATAAAATCATTAAAACAAGGCGCATCAGCGTATATAAATTCCTTAGATTTTAATGAGAGGAACAAGTTAAATCCTACTCCACGCGATAAATTATTTGGTGTTGTGCGCAAAAATGGTAAATGGATTTTAAGGGGAAGGCTAGAATATTTTTACGGTTTTTTTGGAGAATCTCCACTTGTAAATTTTGCAGATTTCGATATTCCTATAATTCCTCCAAAAGAACTCATAGGATATGACTTATTATTTCCTAATTGGAATATAATAAAAAAGAAGGTACCTGATGCTTTAGATGCGTACTCTTCTCCTGATAAAAATTTTGTTGTAGTTTTAACACATTCAAAAATACTCATATATGATATTATAAATGGTGATTTAAATAATACTCCATTGAAAACAGTAAATTTAAAAAACAACGAAGAAGTTATAATGTCTCAATGGTCAACTGGAAGCTACGTAAAAACTTGGGACGATCAAATGAGAAAACTTATAAAATAACATATTAAAAGGATGGGATGACATTGAAAAAATTATTTGGAAGACGTTTGACTGGTAAATTTATAGCAGTAATCATAGGTTTTATATTTATATTTTCTATTGGCTTCTTAACTGGAATAAATAAAACTACAGTTAAATCTGCTGGCAATAAGGTAAGTGATACTAAATCTACAGAAAAAACCTCTACTAAAGATAATTCTGTTGCAAATAAAACAGAAGATAACTCTAGTAAAACTTCAACTGAACAACCAAAAGAAAATAAGATAGCACCTTCTACAGCTCCATTAGATCCTAATAAAAAAATTGCTTATTTAACTTTTGATGATGGTCCTACTAGAAAGATAACTCCGAAAGTATTAGAAACATTAGACAAGTATAATGTAAAAGCTACATTCTTCGTTTTAGGAAAAATGGCTGAAATATGTCCTGACCTATTAAAGGAAGAAAGAGCTAAAGGACACGCTATAGCTAACCATAGTTATTCTCATGACTATAAACTCTTATATAGTAGTTCAACTAACTTTCTACAAGATTTTGAAAAAAGTCATAAAATAATAAAATCTATATTAGGAGATTACAATGGAAAAGTAATTCGTTTCCCAGGTGGTTCTTATGGTTCAAAACGTGCTCCTTACAAACAAATTGCTAAAAATGCAGGTTATACCTATGTTGATTGGAATGCATTAAATGGTGATGCAGAACATCAACACGTTCCAGCTGATCAACTTGTTGCAAGAGTTCAATCAAGTACTAAAGGTAAAAATCATGTAGTTATATTAATGCATGATGCTGCAACTAAATCAACTACTCTTGAAGCTCTACCAAGAGTAATTGAATACTTAAAGAGTCAAGGCTACTCCTTCGCAACACTTGATGAAGCAGGTAATATACCAGCTAATTTACCAAGTGTACATGGTCCTAATGAAAAAGCTACTGAAGTATCTAAAACTACTAAAACAAAATAAAATTTAATTTTAAAAGGGAAATATAAATAGTTTAACCTACTATGTTATATTTCCCTTAATTTATTTCAATTATGCATATCTTTATAATAATCGTGTTTATTTAATTTCATCAAACATCTTTTTTATCTCTTTTAAATCCCTCCAAAATAAGGATTTCTTGTGATCATCTCTTAATATAGCAGCAGGATGAAATATTGGCATTATATAAATACCTTTTTTCTCTACCCACTTCCCCCTATCTCTAGTAATTTTTAGGTCTAAATTTATTATATATTTACCTGCAATAGCTCCAAGACAAACTATTATTTTAGGCTTAATTAATCCCACTTGATTTCTTAAATAAGGTATGCAAGCATACGCTTCGTGTTCCATAGGGTTTCTATTATTTTCAGGTCTACACTTGCAAATATTTGTTATGTAATAGTCCTTATCTCTATGTAAGTTCAATTCTAGTAACCCTTTCGTTAATAACTGTCCTGCTCTTCCAACAAAAGGTCTTCCAGTCCTATCTTCATCTGCTCCAGGTGCTTCACCTATAAACATTAATTTAGCTTTAGGATTTCCTTCTCCAAATACCATATTAATTCTTTCCTCACCAAGATTACATTTACTACAAGCCTTACATTCCTTATATAAATCCTTCCACTGAAGCATAATATCCCCTCCAACATTTAGCTTATGATAATTTTATAATAGCACATTTATATATAATGTTTGTTATTATGTATTTATATTTATTTTATAATACACTCTAAAACCTTTATATAAATCACTATATACCATGCTATAATTAGATAAATTATAATACTTATTTAAACTAATATTAAGAAGCGAGGATAAAATTATGTTTGATAAAAATACAATCAAAACTATTCTGAAACTTGCATTGCCTGCTGTTGTAGAAATGATTTTATATATGACCATAAGCGTTTTTGACACCATGATGGTTGGTCGTTATGGTGGACAACTTGCTGTAAGCGCCGTTGGATTAAGCGTTGAAATAATTTATACATTTATAAATATATTTATAGCTGTAGGTATATCTATAGGTATAACCTCTCTTGTAGCTAGACGATTTGGTTCTAAAAAATATAATTCAGCTGAAGAATATGCCTCTATAGGCTTTTTTATAGGATTGATTATAGCATTAATTATGTCCATTTTTATGTTCATCTATACTAATGAAATTCTCCACATAGGAGGCGCTTGCACTGATGTTATCTCCCTTGGAAATAATTATATGAAAATTATATCTTTAGGATGTTTTTTCTATATGTTAACAAGCATGATAAACGGTATCTTAAGAGGATATGGAAATACTAAAACTCCTTTATTAATATCCCTTATTATTAATATAATAAACATATCTTTAGATTGGATATTAATCTTTGGTAAACTAAACTTTCCTGAACTCGGTATTAAAGGTGCTGCTATAGCTACTTCCATAGCTCAAATAATAGGATTTTTCTTTGCACTAATTTATATACTGAAAAAATCTAAAATAAAACTAAGATTAAAATATATAATAAATTTAAAAGCTCATAAATTAAAAAAACTTTTAGTACTAGTTATACCTTCATCTTTACAAGAAGCAACCTTTGATATTAGTAGACTCCTTAGTACATTTATAATAATGCGCCTTGGTGAAACCTCCTTTGCAGCAAATCAAATAACCACTACCATAGAATCAGTATCCTTTATGCCAGGTTGGGGATTTAGTGTAGCTGCAACAACATTAGTAGGTCATAAAATAGGTGAGAAAAATATAAAAGATGCTAAAAAATACACCTTTGTATGCGTAATTATTGGCACAATATTTATGGCTCTATGTTCTATACTATTTCTTATAATTCCTAATACATTAATAAAATTATTTATAAGCTCCTCTGAAACACAAGTTATCAAATTAGGTGCATCTTGTCTTATGGTAGCTTCATTAGAACAAATTCCTATGGGAATTTCCCTTATACTCGGTGGTGCATTAAAAGGTATAGGTGATACTAAAACTCCATTTATTGTTTCTTTTATATCAAGTTGGTTTATTAGAATTCCACTTATGTTTTACTTTGTATATATTCTAAAAACTTCTGTTGTTTATGTATGGTGGATTACAGGAATTCAATGGACACTAGATGGCCTCATTATGTTTATCTTATTCAAAAAATCTTTTGAAAAATTAGACAAATAAAAATAAGGTATAGTTATTTTTATTTCATAATAACTATACCTTATTTTCATTCTGTATATACATCCACTCCATTAAAATTAGGTTGTAATAAATATGCTTTCCAACTTCCATCCATCTTTTTAAGAAAGTCTATCATTTTATCACAGAATGTATGATTTTCCTTATCAATAATAGCAATAAGAGTTGATCCTGAACCACTTATAAACTCTCCTAATGATCCATATTCTTTAGCTTTAACAAATATATTATTCATACCATTTATTAAACTTTTTCTATATTCTTGATGTATTTTATCCTGAACACATATTCTTAATTTATCTAATTCTCCATTATTCATAATATTAACCAACATAGCAGCTCTTGAAATATTAAAAACACAATCTTTTCTTGTATAATTTTTAGGAAGTACATTTCTTGCATCTTCTGTACTTAACTTAAAATCTGGTATCATAACAAAGACCATTAGATTTTGTGGAACTGTTACATTAGAATATATTATATTATCTTTGTCCATTATAGAGATTGTCATACCTCCAACAACTGCTGGAACTATATTATCCGGATGACCTTCTATCCTTACACCTTCCTTTATAATATCATCTACTGACATTATATTTCCCATTACTTTATTGGCTGCCGAAATTCCACCTACTATGCATGCAGCACTGCTACCAAGTCCCCTTGAAATTGGTATATTACACTTAGTTAAATCTATTTTAAATCCTTTATATTTATAATTATATTTTTTTAATATACTAACAAAGCTTGTATATATAAGATTATCTTCTAGTGGGATTTCTGATACTTTTCCCTCTTGTAAAATCTCAAATCCATATTCTATTTCCTCTATACATATTTCATTATAAATGTCTAAAGCCATTCCAAAACTATCAAATCCTGGCCCTAGATTAGCAGTTGTAGCAGGAATTTTCACTTTAAGCATATATATACCCCCATTTACCTAATCTATAACTTTTAGTAATATGACTATTTTAAATATTGTATTCGAATTAAATACAATTGTATTTAATTCGAATACTAATATAATAATATCACATTATTATATTAGTTTCAATTAATTATACTTCAATAATTTACCTATATAAAACTAATTGGGAACTAACTAGAGTGATCCCTAATTAATTCCCAATTAGCTATTAAATGCTTTATTCTTTTTTATATATATTAAGTCATGAACTATACCTATTGTCGTACTAATTATAAATCCTAACATTAAAAAAATAATCATCTTATTAAAAACTGCACCAAAGCAAGCTCCCAAAGCTAATCCAATTCCTACTTTTTCAGAAAGTCCATCAGTATTTTGGAATAATCCTGCCTCCTTTAATTTATTCATTTTAAACACCTCTTTACAAAATAGTAACTTACACTATCATCTATATTTATTATATATCCCCTTATATTATAAATGGTTTCAGATTTGTAACAATACTCAAATTAAAATATTACATTTTTATTTCGTAAAATTTATCAATTTATTTATATTTTTTAAAACTTTTTAATTAATAAATATTGCTTTAGCTATTATAACTGCTGCTATAACCGCTGTTAAATCTGCCATAACTGCTGCCCATACAGTATGTCTTATTTTCTTTATATTAACTGATCCGAAATATACAGTAAGGGTGTAAAAAATAGTTTCTGTAGAACCGATTATAATTGATGCAACAAGACCGATATATGTATCAGCTCCATACTGATTTAATATGTCCATAAAAACACCCTGTGCTCCACTTCCTGATAAAGGTTTCACCATAACAAGGGGTACTACCTCTGGTGGTAATCCTATAAATTTTACAATTGGCCTTATAAAATTGATGAAATATCCCAATGCACCAGAACCTCTAAATACTCCAACAGCTAGAAGCATAGCTAAAAGATACGGATATATATTAACACATAATTTAAGTCCATCTCTTGCTCCTTCTATGAAACACTCATAAATTTTTACCCCTTTAATCATTCCATATATAACAATTAATCCAATTAATATTGGGACTATGGATATTATAAAGTATTTCATTTTTTCAACTCCTTATTCCATATCAGAAAAATTTCTGAAGTATTTTACAATAAATAACCCCCATTATAGCTGCTATTCCTGTTGTCATTATAGCTGGCAGAATTATTATGCCTGGATTTTGTGATCCACAAGCTGCTCTCATTGATATTACCGACGTTGGTACAAGCTGAATACAGGCAGCATTTAATACTAAGAAAAGAGCCATATCATCTGTAGCTGTATCTTTTTTAGGATTAATCTTTTGTAATTCCTCCATAGTTTTTATTCCAAATGGTGTTGCTGCATTAGATAACCCTAGCATATTAGATGTCAAATTCAATATCATACTTCCCATAGCATCTTTACTTTTTGAGGCATCTTTAAACAAAAATCTTAATATTGGTTTTAATGGAATTGCAAGTTTATCTGTAATTCCACTTTTTTGAGCTATTTTCATGATTCCACACCAAAGACTCATCATACCAACAAGTCCTATAACAAGTTTAACTGATGATTGTGTAGAACTCATTATAGATTTTGAAAGAACTTCTCCATTTCCTGTAACAATTCCAAATACTATCCCTATACCAAGAAGTACAAACCATATAATATTTATCAAAACTTATCACCTCTTCTAAACACATACTTTTGTAATTAATATATATTACTCTTAAGTTAATTGTATGTATGGATTGTCCATCTTTTTTACATTATTTTTTTAATAACAAAAAACCCCTTTTTATAAGAAAAGAGGTTTTTTAAATCATCTATATTTCATTTAATAAATTAGTCATTTCAATAGCTGTTACTGCTGCTTCATATCCTTTATTTCCAGCCTTAGTTCCTGCTCTTTCTATGGCTTGTTCTATATTATCTGTTGTAAGAACTCCAAAGATAACCGGAACTTCTGTATCCAAAGAAACATTTGCAATACCCTTTGAAACCTCACTTGATACATAATCAAAATGAGCAGTAGAACCTTTTATAACTGCACCTAAACATATAACCGAATCATATCTATTTGATTTAGCCATCTTTTTTGCGACAAGAGGAATTTCAAAAGCACCCGGTACCCATGAAATTTCTATTTCATCATCTTTAACCCCATGACGCTTTAGAGCATCTAATGCTCCAGACAATAATTTACTTCCTATAAATTCATTAAACCTTCCAACTACTATACCAAATTTCTTCCCTTGCGCAATTAAACTTCCTTCATATATTTTCATATTACTCTGCCTCCTTTAATGTTTTATTATATTTTTTTATATTTTTAAAGTTTAAAATATGACCCATTCTCTCTTTTTTGGTTCTTAGATAAAATTCATTTTTAGAATTGCATCCTATCTCTATTGGAACCCTTTCTACTATCTCTATACCGTATCCTGAAATTCCTGATATTTTTTTAGGATTATTAGTCATAAGCCTTACTTTTTCAACACCTAAGTCTTTAAGAATTTGAGCACCTATTCCATAATCTCTCAAGTCTTCTGGAAACCCTAAAGCCAAATTTGCATCAACAGTATCCATACCTTTATCTTGAAGGTTATATGCCTTTATCTTATTTATAAGTCCAATTCCACGTCCTTCTTGTCTCATATATAATAAAATCCCACGTCTTTCTTTATTAATAGATTTAAGCGCTTGTCCAAGCTGATCTCCACAATCACATCTTAAAGAACCAAATACATCTCCAGTTAAACACTCAGAATGAACTCTAATAAGCACAGGTTCCCCATCTGCAACATCTCCTTTAACTAAAGCTATGTGTTCTTTCCCAGTTAATTTATCCTGATATCCCACAATCTTAAATTCACCATATTTTGTTGGCATGCAAGCTGTTCCTTGCTTTTTAACTAGACTTTCAGTTCTTCTTCTATATTCAATTAAATCAGCTATAGTTATTATCTTTAGATTATGCTCCTTTACATATTTCATAAGATCCGGTACTCTAGCCATAGTACCATCTTCGTTCATAATCTCACATATTGCTCCTGCTGGAGATAATCCCGCAAGTTTTGCAAGATCTACAGCGGCTTCAGTATGTCCAGCTCTTTTTAATACTCCTCCCTCACAGGCTCTCAACGGGAAAATATGCCCTGGACTTTGAAAATCTTCAGCCTTAGAACTTGATTCTACAGCTCTTTTTATTGTCAGTGCTCTTTCATATGCTGAGATTCCAGTAGTAGTTTCAACTGAATCTATTGATATTGTAAAAGCCGTTTCTTTAGAATCTGTATTATTAGCTACCATTTGATGAAGGTGTAATTCTTCAAGTTTTTCCTCTGTCATTGGCATACATATTAATCCTCTTGCATATCTAGCCATAAAATTAATTGATTCTGGAGTAACCTTCTCAGCAGCCATTAATAGATCACCTTCATTTTCCCTATCCTCATCATCAACAACTACAATCATCTTTCCACTTTTAATATCTTCTATAGCTTCTTCAATAGTATTGAACTCATATTTGATCATTTTTCTTCATCTCCCTAATAAAACCCATTTTCTGTTAAAAAATTTATATCAATACTTTTTTTCTTTGTTTCATTCTTTTTCACTTGTAAAAGTTTCTCAACATACTTTGCAATAACATCGCACTCTAAATTAACTTTATCCCCAGATTTTTTTGATATGAGAGTTGTCTCACTTTGAGTATGAGGTATTATACATACTTTGAACTCTTCATTGTTAACATATGCTACTGTAAGACTTACTCCATCAATAGCTATGGACCCTTTAAAAACTATATTTTTTAAGATTTTTTCACTGGCTTCTATAGTTATCCATATAGCATTTGCCTCATGATGAAAATTTTTTATAGTTCCTACTCCGTCTATATGTCCACTAACTATGTGACCTCCAAACCTTCCCCCTAGGGCTAATGCCCTTTCTAAATTAACCTTATCTCCCTTTTTTAAAGAATCTAAATTACTTCTTCTTAGGGTCTCACCCATTACATCTACAGTAAATTTATTACAGCTATAATCTGTTACAGTAAGACATACACCATTTGTGCTTATACTATCACCTAAAGATACATCTTTTAATATTTTTTCAGCATCAATAGTTATTCGCGCAGAATTTTTTGTCATACTAATAGTATTTATGGTTCCTGTTTCTTCAACTATTCCTGTGAACATAACTTTTTCTCCCCTTTGATATAACCTTCTATAACAATATCTTCCTCAAATTGTGATAATTTTATATTTTCAAGATTTACACATTCACTCATAGTTCTTTTGCCAACTCCACCTACAGGTGTTTTGGCCTCTTTTCCCCCTATTATCTTAGGTGATATAAAAGATACTACTTTATCTACAATTCCTTCATTTAACGCAGAATAGTTAAGTTCCGCACCACCTTCTAATAAAACACTGTCTATATTTCTTTCTCCTAACTCTCTCATGAGATGTTTCAAATCAACCCTATCATCACATAGCGGTGTTATTATTACTTCTGCCCCTTTACTTCTTATCACTTCAATCTTTTCTCTACTTGCTAATTCCGTTGTAACTATTATTGTTTTAGCTTGAGACTCTATATTTAATACTTTTGAATCAATAGGTATTCTTCCTTTGCTATCTACAATTATCCTTGTACTATCTCTTCCCTTTTTATTATTAAGTCTAGTAGTCAAACTAGGATTATCTTCAAAAACAGTCCCTATTCCAACCATAATTCCAGCTACTCTATGTCGTATCTCATGAACATATTGCCTAGATATTTCATTACTTATCCATTTTGAATCTCCATCTCTAGTTGCTATTTTCCCATCTAATGTCATAGCAGTTTTTAAAATACAAAATGGTAATTTAGTTGTAATATATTTTATAAAAATCTCATTTACTTTTTTTATTTCTTCCTCAAGCACTCCTTGAATTACTTCTATTCCATTATCCTTTAGTATTCTTATACCTCTACCAGCAACTAATGAATTGGGATCCCTCATTCCTATTATTACTTTCTTTATTCCACTCTTTACAATGGCATTGGCACAAGGTGGGGTTTTTCCATAGTGAGAACATGGCTCCAAAGTAACATACATAGTGGCTCCATTTACATCCTCTTTAGCATTTTTTAGAGCATTAATTTCTGCATGATTTTCACCAAAATGTTGGTGGTATCCTTCACCTATAATTTTGTTATCCTTTACAATAACGGCTCCTACCAAAGGATTAGGATAAGTATATCCAATACCTAACTTAGATAAGTTTATAGCTCTTTTCATATATCTAAGATCCATTAAATCACCTCCGCTAAGGCAACTTTAAGTTGTCTAATATATTTTTATTTTTTACCTAAAGGGATTTATTGTTGGGAGAAATTTGACTTGAAAAATATGAACGTTCAAAAAATTGTGTAAAATAGATTTTATTAATCAAAAAAAATCAAGCCCTGAAAATTAAAACTAATTTTCAGGGCACTTAATATCTATAGAAATGGTAAATAAACAAATTTATTTTCGCATATATAAAAATATCATAAAAATAAACTGTTTAGAAACACATATTAATCCTAATCTCCCATCCAGACTTTACTGTCGGTTTTGGAATCTCACCAAATCAACCATATAATATATGGTTCGCGGACTTTACCGCCGGTCGGGAATTTCACCCTGCCCTGAAGGATTAAACAATAATTTTATTAATTTGTATATATAAAAACTATCACTTTTTTAATATATTGTCAATAGTAACAAATCTATTTTTGTTAAATTTATGCTGATTTTTTAAAATTAATAATCATTCGTCTTAATATTTAAATAATTTATCTATAATTTCAATATCCTTTAAATAACAACTGTTGAAATTATAATTTTTAGATGTTACCATTAAATATATTTATCAATTAAAATTTGGAGGAGAAATATGGTATTACATGATATTATGAAATACATAGAAAGTGAATATAACATTATTAATTCTACTCCTTGTGAGATTTGTGGCGCTTCATATATAACCGAAAATTTAGAAGTGCATATTGTAGATAACATTCCTTATGATGTTTGTATATGCGTTTGTCCTAAATGTGGACATGAAAAATACTTTAAATTTTGTGCTCCATTTATAGATGATGAGCTATTTAAAAATGCTATAAAAACTTTTCAATAAATATAAAGACTAAGATTGACTTTAATTAATCTTAGTCTTTATATTTATTTTATAATTATTATTTTGAATAAATATCTATTATCTTTAATATAACCTCTACCGCTTTATTCATTGCAAAAACAGGTATAAATTCAAATCTACCATGAAAATTGTGGCCACCAGTAAATAAGTTTGGTGTTGGAAGTCCCATAAATGAAAGTCTTGCACCATCAGTACCTCCACGTATAGGTACCACCTTAGGTACTACTCCTACTTCCTTCATTGCATTAAATGCATTATCTACTATGTGTTTTACAGGTTCTATTTTTTCTTTCATATTGTAATACTGATCATTCATCTCTAATATAACAGTATCTTCTCCATATTTATTATTTAATTTTTTTACTACATTTTTCATTGTAGTCTTTCTATCTTCAAATTTTTCTCTATTAAAATCCCTTATTATATATTGTATCTTTGTTTCTTCCACTGAACCCTTAAAAGCTACAAGATGATAAAATCCCTCATATCCATCAGTGTATTCTGGTACCTCATTTTTAGGTAACATTGATACGAGTTGACTACCAATTATCATAGAATTTATCATCTTGTGTTTTGCAGAACCTGGATGAACATTTCTACCATTTATAGTTATTTTAACTCCAGCTGCATTAAAGTTTTCATATTCAAGTTCCCCAATGGCTCCACCATCTACAGTATATGCAAAATCTGCATTAAACTTCTTAACATCAAAGTAATCTGCCCCAGCTCCAATTTCTTCATCTGGTGTAAATGCTACCTTTATAGTACCATGTTTTATTTGTGGATTTTCTATTAAATATTCAATAGCAGTAATTATTTCAGCAACCCCAGCCTTATCATCTGCACCTAAAAGAGTAGTTCCATCTGTAGTTATTAAAGTTTTTCCTATATAATCTTTTATTTCTGGAAAATCCTTTACTTTTAATACTATATTTTTTTCCGAATTAAGCACAATATCTTTGCCATCGTAATTTTCTACAAATTTTGGTTTTATATCTTTTCCACTTATCTCTGGAGATGTATCCATGTGAGATATAAAACCAATTGTAGGCACCTTTTTATCCATATTGGATGGTAAAGTTGCCATTACATATGCTTTATCATCTACTGATACTTCACTTAAGCCCATTTCCTTTAGTTCTTTTGCAAGCTCTTTTGCAAGTTTAATCTGTCCCTTTGTACTAGGTGTAGTGCTTGATTCTTCACTTGATTTTGTATCAAATTTAATATACTTTAAAAATTTTTCTACAACAGTCTCCATTAATAACTCTCTCCCTCTTCCATATTTATAAATATTAAGATTATTTATCCTAATATTAATTATAGTGAGGTTTATTTAATTTACAACTATTCAACTACTATCTTTATTGATTTAATACATGTACGTTAATTTTATCTTCTACAGTAATAGGTATCATCTGTGTACCTGTATTAGGATCCATAGAAACTATTTTTATATTGCCTTTATACTTACTTTGAATATCTGTATTTTTAATTATTCCTTTATCCAAATTAACACTTATGTTTCCACTACCATTTCCTTTAATATCTTCAAAGTTAAGTTTTACATCACCTATATTTCTAGGTTGAGCAGATTCGTTTTTTTTAATTTCTGACTTTATTGAAATATCTGCTGTTTTATCTTCACTGTCTTTTAAAACATACTCATTTACTGATTGTATTGGTATTTTTGTAGATGGAGTATTTCTTATTCTCCATTGAGTATTTTGACTAACCCTTTTCTCAGGATAGAACAATGTTATTTTCTCGATTTTAGCAGTTAAAGCATTCTCTGAGAACTCCTTTTTTATAAAATTTTTAACATCTTGTTCTTTACTTTTATCTTTTAGGTCCTTTAAAACAGCCATTGTAAGTTCATCTATCCCCATTACTTTTTTAACTTTCCCATTTTCCGCTATCTTAACTTTAAAACTTTTACCTAAAAATGCTGAATATGCTTGAGATAGTTTTTTTAAATCTTCATCTGCATTAGGTACATATTTTTTTAATTTATCTGAAACATTAATATTATTAATAAAATTCATGGAATCAAAAGTTACCTTTATATCAGAATCTTTTATATCATCTACGTTAACCACATTACACAAAAATCCTTCTCTAACTTTTAACTCAACACTTGAATTTTCTCCACTAAAATTACTTGTAATTTTTTGATTTCTATCTATTTCAACCTTAAACGAATCACCTTTTTTATCATTAATTGACAATTTTATCGGAATCTTGATACAACCTGATAAAATTGAACATACATACAACATAAGTATTAAAACCACTACTTTTTTCTTCAAAAAATTACCTCCTAACATAAATAACTATAATATATTATTCTACTATTTTAAAATTTTATTTTGATTTTTATAAAACATTTAAAATTTCTATTAAATTTTTCTAATTTAAATATTGAAATAATTTATAGTTAGTGTTAATATTATCATATATTTACAATTTGTTATGATTATATATTTAATAAACTACTTAATTGGAGATATTTACTGATTATGCGCTATTTAAAATTAAACAATTTTTTTTATATAATTTTTTTTGCCTTTTTTATTATATTTTCGTACAATACCAAGGTTTTGGCACATGAACAACCACAAAAACGTATACTTATTATTAACTCATATGACAAATTAGTTAAGCGTTCAGAAGATATACTAGACTCAATTATGCCCATTTTAAAATCTTCTTCTAACTCCTTGGACATCGATATAGAGTATATGAACACAGAATCTTTTAGCGGTGATGAATACATCAAAAATCTTTACACATTTTATAATAAAAAATTTGCTAATAAACATTTTGATTTAATACTCTCTATTGATGATGATGCATTTAACTTTTTAAAAAAATATAGTAAGTCACTTTTTCCTAATACACCTATAGTTTTCTCAGGTGTTACTAACTTTGATAAAAGTATATTAAAGGATTTACCCATGTTTACAGGTATTACAGAAAATCTAGCTATTAAGGAAACTATTGATGTTGCATTATCACTAGACAATGATCTAAAAAATATAATAATACTTTTAGATGATAAAAGAAGTATTACAGCATCTCTTCGGAAATCCTTAAATAGTATCATACCTAATTACAATAGAAAATTAAATTTCATATATCTAAATGATACAAATAAACTACATAACAAAGATTTCATAAAAAAATACAAAAAAAATAGTATAGTTTTATTATTACGTGGATTTACTACTACTTATAGTAAATCTGTATTTATAGATAATGATACCTTTTTATCCCCTGATGATTTTTCCGTACCTATTTTTAGTGTTTGGGAAACTTTATTAGATCATGGAATAATCGGTGGTAAAATGCTTTCTGCTAAAGTTGAGGGAAAAACTCTCGGAAAGTTAGCCCTTGAAATTTTAAAAGGTAAAAAACCTAAAGATATACCAATTCAAAAACAACCTCAATCAGGATATATTTTTGACTATAATATGTTTATAAAATACGATATTCCTATAACTTTAGCACCAAAACATGCATCCTTTATAAATCTTAAATCTAGATCCTATACTATACCTAAAATGTGTATTTGGTTGTTTATTATATTCTTAATAACTTTAATATCCTTTTTAATAATAAGTCTTTTTGAAAAACATCATACCAGAAATGCATTAATCGACAGCGAAAAAAGACTTAGGATATTGATTAATGCATTTCCTGATTTGATTTGTCTTAAAGATGGAAATGGACATTGGTTAGAAATCAATGAATCAACTATTAAATTTTTTAACTTAAAAAATGTTCCGTGGAAAAATAAAACTACACAAAATATTATAAATACCTTAACCCATAGCGATATTTATGAGGATCGATTAAAAAAATATGAACATTTTGATAATCTAGCTTTAATGCGTAAAACAATAGTTAATTATCAAGATGAATTTTCTTTAGCTAATGGTGAAAAAATAGTTTTAGATATATTTAAGGTACCCATATTTGATTGTAATAACAATTTAACCGGGATGGTTACAATTGGTCACGATTTAACAGCCCATATAAAAGCAGAAGAAAACAGCAAGCTTTTAAACGAAATGTTAGAATATCAGAAATTACGCGTTGAATTTTTTGCAAATATATCTCATGAATTAAAAACACCACTTAACTTAATATTAAGTGCAGTGCAATATGTTGAACTAGTCAATAATAAAAACTTTGATTTTAATTCAGATAGTTTTTGTAAATACACTAACATTATAAAACAAAACTCATATAGACTTGTTAGAATAGTAAATAATATAATTGATATAACAAAAATCGATTCAGGCTATTTTCAAATTCATCCTGAAAATTATAATATTGTAGAACTAGTAGAAGATATTTGTTTATATTGTGCATCTTATATACATTCAAAAGACTTAGATTTTATATTTGATACCGAAACTGAAGAAAAAATTATATCTTGTGATGCACTTATAATGGAACGTATTATATTAAATCTTTTATCTAATGCAATAAAGTTTACACAACCAGGTGGTCGTATAACCGTAAACATCTATGATAAGGATAGTGAAATTCAAATTTCAGTAAAAGATACCGGTATTGGCATACCAGAAAATAGACAAGAACTAATATTTGAAAGATTTATTCAAGTGGACAAGTCACTTTCAAGAAATCATGAAGGTAGTGGTGTTGGACTATCACTTGTAAAAGCTTTTGTAGATCTACATAATGGTAGTATTGAAGTAAAAAGTAAGGTTGGTCATGGAAGTGAATTTTTAATTACTCTTCCTGTTACAACTATAGATAACAAAGATATTAAAATTTTCTCAGATGTTACACCTTATGAATTTAGAAGTGAAAAGATAAACATAGAATTTTCAGATATATATTAAAAAATCGCCAATAATAGTATTGGCGATTTTTATTTTTTAAATTTTATTCTCTGTAAAAAGGGTAATAAGTAATTCCCTGTAAGACCTACAAACAATCCCGTTCCTATTGATGCAATTAAAAGTATAGGAAGATATGAAACAATCATAGCATTTTCTATAATTAGTCCTGCAACTATTATTTGTCCAATATTATGAAACACTGCACCAACTATACTTATTCCTATAATACTTACGCCTTTTTCTTCAAATTTTTTTAATACATACATCGCAAGAAAACTTAAAATTCCTCCTGTCATACTATATAAAAATGTAGATAAATTTCCCCCTAATAATGTAGATAATAATATTCTTAATATTATTACTAACAAAACCTCATTAAAATTTAATAAATAAAGAGATACTACTGTTATTATATTAGTAAGCCCTAGCCTTGCCCCTGGAGTTACAAAGGGAAGTGGTAACATTCCTTCAAAAATGTGTAACACTAATCCTTCAGCTACAAGAAGTGCTATAAAAGTTAATTTCTTAGTTTTATTCATTAATTCCACCTCATTGAGATATATCATCAACCTCTATATCTCTATTATAACCCTTTATATTAATAATAATTTTATGTGGAAGACACACTAAAACATCCCCAACTTTATATTTAAATCCATCCTTAACACAAACCTTATCTGAACAATTTGCATCTAATATTCTTAATCCACCATTTTGTATTTCTATTATATTTTCCCCTAAATCTGTCTTTATGTCCAAAGTCTCCTTTGGTCTATTTTTATCTAATATTACTTTTTTGTATAATTTCCCTTTTACATTTATTTCAGCATATTTTTCATTATACTTTTTATTTGAATTATATTTTAAAATTCCAACCCCAACTGCTGATACAATTAAACAAACTGCAATGATAATCTTGTCTATTTTTTTCACAAATCAATCCCCTTTCTAAGTAAAAACATATATATATTATACATCGAGAATGTACATAATTTAAAGAACACTTTTTAATGCTAAACATCCATTTATATACATATAAGTTAAATTGACTTTTATATTTTCAAAGAGTAAAATTAAAAAAGTTAACTAAATTTAATTTTATTAGGAGGAATCTATGTTTAAACTAAAGAAAATTTACAGCTGCATCATATTAATGATTCTCTCAGCATTTGTATTTTCAGGTTGCAAAGTAGAGCCTATATCAAAAGACGGAATTTTTCTTGGAACTATATGCAAAATAACAGTATTTGATAAAGCTTCTCCAGAAATACTTGATAAAGCATATACACGCGTTAGTAATATAGAAAATCAAATGACAATAAATAAAAAATCAAGTGAAGTTATAAACATCAACTCTGCATCGGGTGCTAAATACATAAACGTATCTGATGATACCTTTAATGTCATAAAAAAGAGTTTATATTATTCTAATATGTCTCATGGTAAATTCGATATATCTATAGGATCCCTTGATAAACTATGGAATATAGGTACAGATAAAGCTCGAATTCCCTCTCAAAATGAAATAAACTCCAAACTACCGTTAGTTAATTATAACAATATACTTACTAATGACAAAGATAAATCTGTTATGCTTAAAAATAAAGGAATGCTTATTGATCTTGGAGCCATTGCTAAAGGATATGCAGCAGATGAAGTAAAAAAAATTCTTACAGATAACGGAATAAAAAATGCAATAATTAATCTAGGTGGAAACATTATAACCATGGGAAATAAATCTAATGGTGATAACTGGGTAATAGGAGTTCAGGACCCATTTGATGCTCATGGTAATTACATGGGTAAAGTTAAACTTTCAGAAAAATCCATAGTTACATCTGGAATCTATGAGCGTTTCTTTGAGAAAAACGGCAAACGCTATCATCATATTTTAGATACTAAAACAGGCTACCCCGTGGATAACTCCCTAGTTAGCGTATCTATAATAGCTGATAAATCTATAGATGCCGATGGTTTATCTACAACTACCTTTTCTTTGGGACTTAATGAAGGGTTAAAGTTAATAGAATCTCTTAAAGGCACAGAAGCTATTTTTGTTACCAAAAATCATGAAGTTTACGTTTCTTCTGGATTAAAAGATAATTTTGAAATAACCAACTCTAACTTTAAGTTAAAACATTATTAAATACCTAAAATCCCTATGTTATATATATTATCGTATAAACATAGGGATTTTATATTGAAATATCTTCCAAATTATTGTAAAATTATCTATATTGCTTATCGCATTCCAAATTTTTCTATTTAAGAATATTATTGTAGATTTCAATAATTATTTTTTATTTATAACAACAAAATAGATGGTGGTGAAGTTAATGATTAAAAAAGAAATGCTAGCCATGATTCTTGCAGGTGGACAAGGTACACGACTTAAAATCCTAACTAAAAATAATGCAAAACCTGCTGTACCTTTTGGAGGTAAATATAGAATTATAGATTTTACCTTAAGTAATTGTTCCAACTCGGGAATCGACACCATTGGAGTATTGACACAATATGAACCGCATATACTTAATTCTCATATAGGTATAGGTAGCCCTTGGGATTTGGATAGAAATCGAGGTGGAGTTTCAATTCTACCACCCCACATGAGAAATGATGGTGGTAACTGGTATATGGGTACCGCTGATGCCATATATCAAAACATAATGTTTATTGATAAATACGACCCTGAATATTTACTAGTACTTTCTGGGGATCATATTTATAAAATGGATTATTCAAAAATGCTAAAATTCCACAAAGAAAAAAATTCCGATGCCACAATAGCCGTTATAGATGTTCCCTTAGAGGAAGCTAGCCGCTTTGGGATAATGAATACTGAAGATGATAATAAAATATACGAGTTTGAGGAAAAGCCAGAGAATCCTAAAAGTAATAAGGCCTCTATGGGAATATATATTTTTAATTGGAAAATTCTCAAAGAATTCTTAATAGAAGATTCAGAGCTTGAAGATTCTGATCATGATTTTGGTAAAAACATAATTCCTAATCTATTAAGTTCAGGATATAATCTTTATGCTTATTCCTTTAATGGTTATTGGAAAGATGTTGGTACCATTGAAAGCTTATGGCAAGCCAATATGGACTTATTAAATCCAGAAAATAAATTAGATATATACAACAGAGATTGGACAATCTATTCTGTAAGTCCAACTAAGCCTCCTCAATATACAGGTCCAAATGCAATAATCCAAAATTCCCTCGTAGTTGAAGGATGTGCCGTTTTCGGCAAAGTTCAAAATTCTGTACTATTCCCTGAAGTTGAAATAGGTAAAAATAGTATAATTGAAGATTCCGTAGTAATGTCTAATGTAAAGATAGGCGAAAATGCAATAATAAGAAAATGTATAATTGGAAGTCATACAATCATAGAAAAAAATAGTGTCATAGGAAATTCAGATGATATAACTGTTATTGGTGATGGAGAAAAAATTAAAACTAACTCCATAATTAAGAATTAGGAGGGGGAGTACATGTTTAAAGATTATATGGGAATAATAAGTCTCAATGAAGACGATAAAGAATTAACTAATTTAACCGCTAGTAGACCTTTAGCTGCCGTTCCAATTGGAGGTAGATATCGATTAATTGATTTTGTTATATCAAACATGGTAAATACAGCTATAACAAATGTGGGAATATACACTCAAAGCAACTCAAGATCGTTACTTCATCATCTGCAATCAGGTAAGCCTTGGGATTTGGATAGATCAATAAATGGACTTTTTTTATTCAACTTTAATTTTACCCATTCAAAAACTAATGATATATATCTATTAAAAGATAATATAGACTATTTATATAGAAGCAAACAAGATAATGTTATATTTTCATCCTCTAATATGATTTGCAATATCGATTACTCAAAAGCTATAAAATTCCACGAAACACAAAAATCCGATATAACAATAATATATAAGAAAGTTTCCAATGCTGATACAAGCTTTTTAAATTGTAATGTATTAAATCTGGATTCTGACAATGGAGTTATAAGTGTCGGTAAAAATATAGGAATAAAATCTAATTGTAATATATCTATGGACATGTTTATTATGAGCAAGAAAACACTTATAAATTTAATTAACGAATGTATTTCAACTGGTTATTATAAATCCATTAAAGATTGTGTATACTCTAAAAATCTTACTCTTAATATAAAAGGGTATGAATTTAAAGGTTACCTAGAATGTATAAACTCTATGAATTCATATTATAAAGTTAACATGGATATGTTGAACTTTAAAATTAATCAAGAATTATTTTTCGGTCCGCGCTCTATTTATACAAAAGTTACAGATGCACCTCCTACTAAGTATCAAAATGGATCCCATGTGTTTAACTCCCTTATAGCTAATGGGTGTATTATAGAAGGTACTGTTAAAAACAGTATAATCTCTAGAAGAGTTGTTATCCATAAAGGTGCTAAAATTGATGGATGTATCATACTCGCTAATTGTGAAATTAAAGAAAATGCCAATCTTACAGGAGTAATAATGGACAAAAACGTGGTCATTGGTAAAAATAAGGAATTTAAAGGTGATGCAAAAGTTCCTGTATTTATTGAAAAAAATCCTTACTCAAGCGCTTCACTAGTAAAATAATCCTAAAAGGAACAGAGGTTTTCTGTTCCTTTTAGGATTATTTACAATATTTTATTTTATGTTACAAAATATTTTAGGACAATATATCAATGAATTGATATAATATAAGGTAATTGAACAATTTAAATCCAATTGTAATTGGATAATGCAAGTAGGTGAATATATGAAAAGAAAAACTGGCGTTGTAGTAAAAGTCTTCAAAAATTATGTTTCTATAAAAACTGTTAAGGGCGAATTATTTAATGTTAAAATAAAAGACTATACCCCTAATATAGGTGATATATATTCAGGAACTATAATCAAAAAAAATTCTAAAACCTTAAATAGACTGATAGCACTTGTTATACTTATGGCATTATGTATATTTGGCAGAAATATATATGTCTATTTTGCCCCTAAAGCTTCTATAACTATGAATATTCCCCCTACAATACAAATAAAGGTAAATAACTGGAATAAAGTTGTTTCTGTCTCTGCTACCAGAAGATCAGGTAGAGAATTAATATCAAATATTCAACTTAAGAAATTACCACTAAATGCCGCCCTAACAAAGATAATAGAAACTGCAAAAGAAAAGGATATAATAAATGATGAATACATATCAAATAAAGATAATAGTATAACGGTCTATACATCCATTAATAGTGATTCTATGGATTTATCTTCTTTTGAAAAATATCTTAAAGATAGGAAAATAAAATATAAAATAAATTATGATGGAAATGACAAATTAAAGTGAGCAATTAATTAACTGCTCACTTTAATTTATTATTTATTTAAATTTAGGTATATCAAATACTGGTTTTGCACTTTTACATTGTGCCATGAAATTTCTTATTCTACCAAGTTGCTTATATGCCCATCCAATATCCGTTGCATATTGATGATATGAAACATTTATATTCCATCTCATCTTATAAAGTGTATTTTGTTTATATTTATCACTATTTATATATCCATTTCCAATAAACTTAGCTCCACCTAATATTGCTTCTTCTGGCGTAAACCATTTCTCAGTATATGCGTATTCAGAACCACATTTTACAGGATTTTTATCAATAGCACCTACTCCAAACATATTATAAGTTTTTCTAGGAGTTACACTTTTCTCTTTAACAGTGCTAACTAACACTCCAGTTGCAAGTACAGATTTCCCATTTCCTGTTTCAAGTAATGCATGCGATACTAAATAAATAGGGTTTATATTATTTATCTTAGCAGCTTTTAAAAAAGTTTCACCTTTATTTTCTAATATGCCTCTTCCTTTTAATAAATTATTTAAATCATTTGCAGTAACACCCTCCATATAATTCAAATTTAAAAATTGGTATTTTCCTAAATCATCAAGAAAATTATTTGGATTCATATAATATTTAACTAATGCCTTGCTTGATTGAATCCAGCTAATTCCTTCACTATATACAGGTTGTCCATTTTTCATTTGATCGTTTATAGACTCCGTCAATGTCTTATTATAATTTGTATATGTTAAAGTTTCATTTTCTTTTTTATCACTAATTATATTTTTATTAATAACCTTAAAGTACATGCTACTATAATTATCATAATCAGTATTATTGTCTAAACTTATTCCTTGTCTATTAAAAGCTTTTACATAAACTATCAATTTATATCTTCCAGATTCAAGTCCATCTTTTTTTGTAATTATGTACGGATTCCTAGGATTTATAGAGTTACTATATCCTTTGGTAATTTCAATATACGGAACTTTTGAATACCTATCATTACTTGAATTATCATATACTTCATCTGGATATTTAAAAAGAAAAGCTCTATATTTAACTGACTCCTCAAAATTAGAAGTTACTTTAAAACTTGCATTATTATTTTCCATTAAGGGTTTTTGAACTATTTCTAATTCATTAATATTGGGCAAAGATTTATAATCGCTAAAATCTACTAGCTCTTTGGCTATATTAAAATTCATTTTTGTATATTTAGAAAGATTTTTTCCCCCTTTACTTTTAATTCCTCTTCCTAATTCTAAAGAATAATTTCTACTAGGTATATATCCACCAACTGGAGGATATATTATTATAGTTTTTGAATCCTTTCCTATTAAAGTTGTAGTTTTAATTACTTTTCCATTTAGATCTTTAACTATTATATTATCATTGTTAATAGTTCCCCTGTCTAAATTTTGGGTTAATTTTACTACCCACGGTTTATTAACTTTTATACTGTTTTTTTCAGGAAACTCATTAATATTTGTGGCTGCTAAAGCTCCTCCAGGTATGCTTAACATTAAAGCTAATGATATTATTAGTTTAAATGTTATTAACCTTTTCCCCACTTCATTACCCCCTTGTTAATTATTATTCATGGACATATTATCGTCTGTATCCCTTTATTTTTAATATACCAGGAATATTTACACATATATACATTATCACATATTTCCCATATTTTGTATACAACTAAAAAGATCATACCTTTTATTTTAGGGTATGATCTTTTTATAATATATTCTATTTAATTAACTTTAATAAATTAATTAAAGATTCTTTAGCCTTTTCTCTTGGCCTTACTTCTATAATATAAATAACATCACTATTTTTCATATTGTTAAAATGGTAATTAAAATCCACTTTTCCTTTTCCTATTATTTGATGATCACTTAATCCATTATTATCATGTACATGACAAGTCCTTATTTTATCAATATGTTTTAAGAAGAACTGAACTTCATTATACTTATTTTCATATGAATGTCCTATATCCCATGTTAAAAATAAATTTTCTTCCTTTAATAATTCATCTAAAGTTTCTTGTACTAATTTTTCAGGAAAACGTCCTGAATTTTCAATGCAAAGTTGCATTTTACCTTTTGAGTAACTTATTAATTCCTGTAAATTATCTTTTAATACCTTTTTATATTCTAAATAATAAATTTCATCTAAATAAATTTTCTTATCCGTTAATGTAAAACAAACTGAAGATCCTATATGAATAGTAATTCTACTTGCACCTAAATCATAACCAAAATTTATTACGTCTTTTAATCTGTTTATACCAGCTTTTCTAACACCCTCTTGCAATTGTAATAAAGATATGTCCTCTGGTGCATGAAAAGTAAGTTCTATATTTTTATCATTGATATACTTTTTTATTTTTTCTCTTTCTTCCCTACTAAATCTTTCTGGAAAAAATATAGGCATATTTATATTAAGTTCAACAGCTGAAAATCCATTTTTATAAGCATAATCTATGGTATCAAAAATCTCTTTTTCTCCTGCTGATGCAGCGTATCCAATTTTCATATTAATCACCCCAATAAAAACTTATAAATTAGATATAACTACATACCGTCTAATTTATGATTATATTATCTATTTTATTATAATTTAGTTGATTTTATCTCAATAATATTTTCTATTTCTTTAAATTTATTAATAGATTCTTTTGATACTTCACTATCTACATTTAATATCATAAGAGCAATTTCGCCTTTAGCTTTTCTTCCAACTTGCATTGTGGCAACATTTATATTTTCCATTCCAATTATTGTACCAACCTGTCCTATAACCCCTGGTACATCCTTATTTTGTACAAACAACATATGAGTACTTGGCTTAACATCAACCTCATATCCTTGAATCTCAACAAGTTTCCCTTCATGATTACTTGATAGTGATCCAGCCAATGTGTATTGATCCATATTATTATTTGTTATTTTTATTGTAATAAAATTTGAATAATTCTTATATTGTTCTTCTATTTTTTGTTGTCTTATGCTAATACCATTTTGTTCTGCTACTATTCTTGCATTAATATAATTAACTCTATCATTACTTATAGGCTGGAGCAATCCCTTTAAAAATGCTCTTTCCATAGAATCTACATCAAACTTTGCAATCTCTCCCCAATAAGTTATATCCACATACTTTACAGAGTCATTGTTTAGTTGATAATATAACTTTCCTAATTTTTCTATAAGCTCAATATAGGGCTTAAGCTCCTTAAGTTCTCCCATGCTAATCCCCGGCAAGTTAACAGCATTAGGAACAATCTCTCCCTTTATACCATTAATAACTTGCTTAGCTATTGTTAATCCTACGTTCTCTTGCGCTTCTATTGTAGTTGCTCCAATATGAGGAGTAACAGTTACATTAGGAAATTCATACAATGGACTTTCAAATCTTGGCTCCTTATCATGTACATCAAGACCAATACTTTTAATTTTTCCATTTTTCAATCCATTATATAATGCTTCTTCATCCATAAGTTTTCCCCTAGCAGCATTTACAAGTCTAACCCCATTTTTCATAAGTCCTATTTCTCGTTCCCCAATAACCCCTATAGTTTCTTTAGTTCTTGGCGTATGAATACTTATAATATCTGCTTCCTTTAGTAGTTCATCTAAACTTTCTTTTTTCTCTACTCCATATCTTTTAAATCTTTCATCAGATATATAAGGATCATACGCCATTAATTGCATACCAAAAGCTTTCATTCTTGTAGCTACTAATGCCCCAATTCTTCCAAGTCCTATAATTCCTAAAGTTTTATTATATAATTCATTCCCCATGAATAAATCTCTTTCCCACTTGCCTGCTTTTAAATATGAATCCGCATAAGTAAAATTTCTTGATCCAGCTAAAATGTGAGCTATTGCAATTTCACAAGCTGATATTGTATTACTGTCTGGAGTATTTGCAACTATAATGCCCCTTTTAGTTGCTTCCTCTATATTAATATTATCAACACCATTTCCCGCTCTGCCCACAATTTTAAGATTAGGGGCTTTTTCCATAAGCTCTTTATCAACCTTATTATCACTTCTTATTATTAATCCATCATAAGCATGAATTTTTTCTAATAATTCATCTCTTCCTATTCCTATAAATAAATCTACATCCATCTCTTTTTGTAAAAGCTTAACCCCAGCTTCATCAATTCTTTCAGCAATTAATACTTTTCCTCTATTCATTTATATAACCCCCAATTTATTAAATAGATAAATTCACTTTATCTTATTAATTCTCCTAATTATAAACACTTCTTTAAGGTATCTAAACTTCTATATATCATTTCTTCATTTATGCACCCCATATGACCAAATCTTATAATTTTACCTTTTAAGTCACCTTGTCCACCAGCAATTATAATATTATATTCTTTTTCAAGTTTTTCTTTAATTTTCGATGCTATATTATCTTTATCAAATTTTATTGCTGTAACTGTATTAGATAAATAATCTTTATCGGTATATATACTAAGCCCCATTTTTTCTACTTCTTCTCTAAATTTATTGGCCAACTTATAATGTCTTTCAAATACATTATAAAGTCCCTCTTCTTCCATCATCTTAAGAGCCTCGTTTGTTGCAGTTATAAGTGATACAGCTGGAGTATATGGATTTTGTGGTGTTGGCTTTCCCAAAAATTCTTTAGCTCTTTTAAAATCAAGATAAAATTTAGGTATATCTGAATTTTTATTAGCCTCCCATGCCTTATCACTTACCCCTGCAAAAAATAGTCCAGGTGGAGACATTAATGCCTTTTGAGATGCTGTAATTAAAACATCTATATTCCATTGATCCATCTTTACTTCTATTCCACCTACTGAACTAACTCCATCAACTATAAATAATTGTTTTTTCCCTTTCATAAATTGACCAATCTCTTCAATGTTATTTGTTACTGCTGTTGATGTTTCATTATGAGTTACAATAAGTCCTTTATGCTCATCTGTAAGTTTATTTTTTATTTCTTCAAGTTTTACCCCAGTTCCTAATGGAACCTTAATGAGATCTACCTCAACCCCAAATATCTTAGCTATTGTTATAAACCTATCTCCAAAAACCCCACAAGATACTGCAAGTATTTTATCTCCCTTTGAAAACATATTTATAATAGCCGCTTCAAGCCCCCCAGTACCTGATGCAGGAAATGTTAATACCGGATTTTTTGTTTGAAATATATATTTTAATCTTTCACCCATTTCTCCAAACAATGCCCCAAATTCTTTTGTTCTATGATGAAGGACTTCCTCTCCCATTTTTCTTAAAACCCTATCCGGTACATTAGTAGGTCCTGGTGTCATTAATAATTTATTGATCATATATATAACCCCCCGTTTCAATTGACTGTATATTCAAAATATTCAGTTTTTAAAATTTTATACATATACCCCATTATGTTGAAATTAATTGCAACAAAAAAACTCCGTCCTTGAAATATCAAGGACGGAGATATATTCTTAAATATCTACGTGGTACCACCTTAGTTTACTGCATTATAGCAGCCTCATTATATAACGGATAACTCCGGCATAGGTTGTTACTCCTACACAGCTTCAGGTCGGATTCAATAACTTTCATTATGGATTTTCACCAACCATCCACTCTCTTAAAATGAAAATTTATTTACTACTACCCTTCATTGCTTTTGTATAATTATAATAAAGTCTTAATAAGAATTCAATAGATATTTTAATTTTTTTTATAAAAATATTCTAATAACGTTTTCATATTTAAAACATATTGACATATAGGGCAACATGTTTTAAACTCTATTACTTTGCCACTTTCCCTTTTTATAAAAAACTAAAATAACTATCATTTCAAGTATATCCGCCACTGCAAATACCCACCAAACCCCTATTATAGGTAATTTAATCACTCTTACTACCAAATATAAAAGAGGAATTTGTCCACACCATCTTGCTATAAAACTTGCAATAAAATATGGTAAATTATATCCTGAACCAGGGAAAACTGAACCTATTCCCATAGTAAGTCCCATAGCAATTAATCCTAAGCTTATTATTCTAAGCATAGATGTTCCTATACTTATAACTTCATCATTACTTATAAATATTTTCATTATAAAATCAGGAAATACCAATATAAGTATTGCTGAAAATATCATTATAATAATTCCTAAAAGACCAGCCTTTGTAGCTGCTTCTTTTGCTTTTTCTGTTTTATTGGCTCCAAGACATTGTCCAATTATAGCACTAGCACCCATGGAAAGACCAACTATAGGCATGTTGGTAAAGTTACATAATTTATTTCCTATACCTATTGCAGCTACAGAAGGAGTGCCATAAAAGGCTACAAACTTTAACACCATTATTCCCGCTAAGTTTTTAGATAACATTTGAAATCCACTAGACACACCTATTGTTAATAGTTTCTTATCTATACTCCAGTTCAATTTAAATAGCCTTTTAACTTTTAAATTTATATGCTTTTCTTGAGTTATAAATATAACTAGTGCTAATACAAATGCAATAGTTATAGATATTACAGTTGCCAATGCTGCTCCAAAAATCCCCATATTAAAGCCCGGTATATTTGTTCCTGGTATATACTCAAACATAAATAACGGATCTAAAACTACATTAAATATAGCTGCAACAATCATAACAATCATAGGCTTTTTAGCATCACCAATACATCTAAAAGCAGTGTTTATAGTAAAAGATGAAAACATAATAGGTAGAAAGAATATTCTTATATAACCATATTCCAAAGCATTTTTCTTAACTATAGGATCATTTGTAAAAAATCCTATAAGGGGTTTTAAAAATATAATCATTAAAATCGCTGCAATAACTGCTACCAATGCTTTAAATATTAATGTTTGCTCTATAGCAATCGTAGTTTTTTCATTATCTCCAGTTCCATAACTTTGAGAAATAACCGAAACCGAACTAGTCCCTATTATTTCATTTAAAATATCTACAGTCCAAAATATTGTTGTAAATATCGTTGCCGCAGCTACCGCTGAAGATGATATTTTTCCGATCCATATTAAATCAACTAAGTCATATGCCGATTGAAAAAGATATCCTAGCATAGTAGGTATAGACATTCTCAGTAAATTTTTTAGTATGCTTCCTTCAAAAAGCTTTTTATTGTTTTGTCCTTTCATATTATATTTCACTTTCTCCTTTATATCTTTAAAATAATTTGTTTCTTTTAACAAACTAATTCCATTAAATAGTATAATACATCTCTTAACTTTAAACTACTTATAAACACAAAAAAGGAAACTAAGAATTAAAATTTAGGATTTTATCACTAATATCTAAACTTATCCACATTATCAACAAATAAACTGTGCATAATATGTTAATTACATATTATTATAATAAATACACTCCATAGCATTGTTTCCAATTAATTCAATTAAATGTATTTATCTTGAATTAATTGGTTTTCTGTTATAATTATTGAACTTGAATATAAACTTATCCACATTATCCACATTTTGTATGTGGATAACTTGTTCATTTTATGTTAATTTCTAATATACTATAATATATTTATGTATATTGTAATTAATTTTTAATGCAAAGTTTATTAATTTTATATAACTGATGATAATTTTCAAAAGTTGTCCACAGTTATGTGGACAAAATGTTAATAACTTCTAATTATATAATATTTATTCTTTTTATATTTTCATTAACATTTTTTCATATTATTAATATAATAAAGTATACCAACCTCTGTAATTCCCTTTTAACCTTTAAAGGTAAATCACATTCATGTGATCTACCTTTAAATTTTTCAAATTTTATCTATATTTCATTATAATTAATTTATAGCAATTTATTATATACATACATTTAATTCTCATTACATTTAATTTATCCACATTTGTATACCTCTTATAAACTGTAATTATATAATTACAGTTTATTTTTTTACATATATTATGTATTATCCATTAATCTTCCCTTATACTATAATTATATATATTTTTTACTTGGAGATGATAATATGAGAATTGGAATGGGCTACGATGTACATAAACTATGTACAAATAGAAAATTAATATTAGGTGGCGTTGAAATTCCTTATGAATTAGGCCTTTTGGGACATTCTGATGCCGATGTTCTTGTACATGCCATAATGGATAGTTTGCTTGGTGCAGCTGCCCTTGGTGATATAGGAAAACACTTTCCAGATACAGATAATAAATTCAAGGGAATATCAAGTTTATTACTTTTAAAAGAAGTAAGTAAACTACTAAATAAAACTTCATATAAAATAGTAAACATTGATGCTACTATAATAGCACAAAAACCTAAAATGGCCCCTTATATACCAGAGATGATAAAAAATATCTCTGATGCTCTAAATATTGAAAAAACACAAATAAATATTAAAGCAACTACAGAAGAGGGTCTTGGTTTTACAGGTGAAAATCTTGGTATATCAAGTCAAAGTATTTGTCTAATAGTTTCAAATTAAAAATACCCATCACAAGTTTTGTGATGGGTATTCTATATAATTAATGTTATTTGCATAGATTCATTTGGATATTTTAATTAGTATATCCTAATGATTTTATATATTTTTATTTTTATTTTTCATTTTATATTATATTATAGTATAATATTTTTAGTAAGTATTATTTTATACTATAGTATATAAAAAGGATTATAGTGTATAAATTATACTGTAATCTACAGGAGGTATACATATGTCAAAAATAGATGAGAAAACTTATAAATGTGGCATGGAATTAACTATGGACGTAATAGGTGGCAAGTGGAAAACTGTTATTCTGTGGCATCTGAGATCTAAAACCCTTAGATTTAGCCAATTAAAAAGAAGACTTGGAAGTATAACTCAAAAAATGTTAACTCAACAGCTTAGAGAATTAGAAGAAGATGGACTAGTTAATAGAACTGTTTATCCCCAAGTTCCTCCCAAAGTAGAATATAGTTTAACAGACTATGGGAAAAGCATAATACCTGTTCTATACTCTATTTACTCTTGGGGTATTGATTATGCAAAAGATTTTGATGTAAATTTAGATATAGATGACTTAATACTTGAAAGAATTAAAAATAGAAAAATATAGGATACCCAAGGCATCCTATATTTTTCTATTATATTCTATTTTCTAATTCATCATCATCTATAGCACTTCTCGTTAATTTTATATTACTAAAATTAGGTTGTTGTGCATCACTAATATTATTATTTATAATTCTATCATTTTTATCACACTTCATAGGCTCTGGTTCTATTGTTGTAATAGCTGAAAACTCATGACTTCCATACATATATCTCATATCTAAAAGTTTCTCATCAATACTTCTATCTCCCTCAAATATAAGACCTTTTAATATTAAATCCTTTATTCTATCACTTCTATCTCCCTCAATATATTTAAGTAGTTCTTTATTCACTATCTTATCCTTTTTTTTGCGTTCTCCTATATATAGAGAAATTTGCATATCCTTTACCCCCTATACTGCTTTTCTCTTCCACTTTCTAATCCCCTGTTTAAATAGTCCCGATGCATTTTGATTTCTTGTTAAATACATTGCATTCTTAAATTCTTCTTGTAAATATGGTTTTAAAACAGTAGCCCCACCTCCTGTAAAAATTACATTATCAATAAATGGAAATGCATTTTCCCAAACAGTTCTAATCTCTAATATAATTTTTCTTGCAAGACTTCTATAGGCCTTTTGAATTACAGGAGTTAAATCATATCCTTTTATATGACCACTAGCAACAATATATTGAATTTGTCCATCAGATACGCTTAAATGCAATTCTTGTTCTATGTAATTCTTAATCCACATATAAGCTATATACATTCCACTATTTTTAGTATCACAAAAATCTGCTAATGGTTCTAATGCATCCACTAAATATAAGTTATGAGTCTTACCTCCAATATCTGAAATAGCATTAACTTTTCGTGCTAAATCTTTATTAGTCAAGTTACCACTATTATCCAATATGAGATCACATAAAGTACCATGTGGCTGAGCTTTTACTATCAAATCTTCCACCTTTATTATCTTATTCTCAAATTCTTTATCTCCAGATAATCTCATTCCAAGATTATGTTGTCTAAGCACCTTTGCTTTCATTTTTTCTACTCTTTCTTTATCTAAACTTGCAACTACAGGAAGTCCCATAACTAATTTAACCCTACTTATAGGCTTTTTATTTAAAAGGCTCAAATGAGTCTTCAAAAGAATGTCAAATGAAGTATCATCGTGCTTGTCAGATGCCCCATTCCACTGAATATTTCTATCTTGCTTCACAGCACACTCCCCAACTAGAAATTTAGAACCATTTACCTTTACTTCTATTCTACTTAGCTTGTCTACTTTTCCTTCTTTTAAATCATTATCCTTATTATATGACGGTCTCCATGAGGTTACATAAGAAGGTGTTACGATTATATTTGTATCCTCTGACCTTGATTTAGTATCTGCATATCCATCATCAATTACTTGTACAGCAAAAGAATCTACAATATTATTTCCCTTTGACATTAACTTTTATCCCCCTTATTTAATCTAGTATAATGGATTATATTATATTGCTTGTCCATTCCATTTTATTCCATTATAGTATATTTCCAAAAATTAGTAAACATCATTTTGTAATTTTTACCATATATTTTGCTTTATAATTTTTTATAACCTCTTTTTAATTAAATAAAAGGACTATGAAGTAAAATCTTCATAGTCCTTTTATTTATATTTAATATTTTTACTATTTCTCTTATTCCCAACACTCCGCATTTACCAAATCATCTATACTATCTGCAGTAAACACAGGATCTTTTCCTTCTTTTTTCTGTCTTGTATAATCTTTTAATACTTTAAAAGCAAGTGGACTTAATTTCCATATAGCAATAAGATTTATTATAGCCATAGTTCCCATAAATAAATCTGCTAAATCCCAAACAATTTGAATTTTAGCTACAGATCCAAATAAAACCATACCCAACACAGAAATTCTATATACTATAATCCAAACTTTTCCACACTTTAAAAATTCAATATTACTTTCTCCGTAATAGTAATTTCCAACTATAGAACTAAAAGCAAATAACAGTATACATATAGCTATAAATATATTTCCCCAATGTCCTATTTGTGAACTTAAAGCATTTTGTGTAAGTTTAATCCCCTCTAACTTCTTATCTGTATAAGCTCCTGAGATTAAAACTATAAATGCAGTACAACTACATATTAAAATAGTATCTGTAAACACACCTAATGTTTGAATAAGTCCTTGTTTTGCAGGATGTGTTACCCCTGCAGTTGCTGCTGCATTAGGCGCACTTCCCATTCCTGCTTCATTCGAAAATAATCCTCTTTTAATTCCCATTAAAATAGCAGCACCAAGGCTACCACCTGTTATTTGTTTTATTCCAAAAGCATTTTGAAATATAATCTTAAACATTTCAGGTACATGAGTTATATTCTTAGTTACAACAAACAAAGCAACTAATATATATGCAATTGCCATAACCGGTACAATTACTTCAACTACCTTTGCAATTCTTTTTATTCCACCAAATATGATTACCGATGTAACTGCAACTAAGATTATTCCAAAAACCATTCTTTTTATTCCAAAAGCTTCTTCAAATGCTAATGAAATAGTATTTGCTTGAACTGAATTAAATATAAGTCCAAATGATACAGTAATTAATATAGAAAATACAATTCCAAGTCCTCTTTTGTTAAGTCCTTTTTCCATATAATATGCAGGACCACCTCTAAAACCATGCTTGTCTTTAGTTTTATATACTTGAGCCAATGTACTTTCTACAAAACTTGAACCAGCACCAATTAAAGCAATAATCCACATCCAAAATACAGCACCAGGACCACCAAGTGAAATTGCAATTGCAACTCCAGCTAAGTTACCAGTTCCTACTCTTGAAGCTGTACTTATACAAAAGGCTTGAAATGATGATACCCCATGATGCTCTTCCTTCTTAGAAGACATTGACTTACCTGCACCTTCCCCTAATAATTTAAACATCTCTTTAAAGTATCTAATTTGTACAAAATTTGATTGTATAGTAAAGTATAATCCCATAATAATAAGTAGTGCAATAAGTATATACGACCATAACATATTGTTAACTGACCCTACAAATTTTTGAAATAAATTCAACATATAATCCCTCCTCTTTGGATTTTCTATTTATTATCAATATTTTTTATTAATTTATCAATTTTCATTAACTATACATAACATATTATCAAAAAAAACTTCAGATTACAAATATTTTTTATTAAAATATCAAAAATATTTTAGTTTTTTTATTAAATGTGTAATTTAAACAATAAAAAAAGCACCTTAAGTTTAATACTTAAAGTACTTTTTTATTATTTTTTAATAATAAATTTTATAAATTTATTATTTTTTAAGATCTTTATAAAATATACAGTTCTATTTATAGCCTCTTGCTTATCTACATTATAATTTTTCATAAATATATCACATAAATTAAGCACTGTTTTTTGTCCATCTATATTTTTCCAAATAAAACTTCCTATTTCATCAAGATGAACATATAATTCTTTATGTGCTTTCTTAAAAATCCTAAGAAAAATCTTGTCCATTCTGCTTTTTCTCTCAATTACAAGAGTTATATTATTATTTTCTTCTTGTCTTTCACTTATACAAGAAAGATTTTTAAAGGGTACAAACTCTAATAAATTATTAAAGTTCCTTTGCTTCATTTAAGTCATCCGGCTTTCTTACATTAGAATAATAATATAACATGGCTATAAGTACAGCATAAGGTATTAAAGTAAACCATCCACTATGAAGGATTTCTATATCCTTACCAAAAGCCAAGGAATCATGCCACTTATATTGAACATCAAAATAAGAATAAATTGCAAGAATTACTCCCATTAATGAATCTCCTGCAACAAGACCTGACCCAAATAGTATACCACTTTCACGTCTTAGAACTAGTTCATGCCCTTCTTTCTTTGACTCTAAATACCCTCTAATCAATCCACCAATTATCGGCGCTGTTGATAACGATATTGGAAGATATAATCCTATTGCAAATGGAAGAACTGGAATCCCAAGTAGCTCTACAACAGCTCCTATTGCCATACCAATAAATATAAGTATCCAAGGAAGATTTCCTGTAAATATACCTTTAATAAGTGATGACATAAGTACCGCTTGAGGTGCAGGTAGCGCTTCTGATCCAATAGTATATGCTGCATGTAATACTTTTACAGTAAGCCCTATAAAAACAGCCGATGCTAAAACACCAATGATTTCTCCTATTTGCTGTTTTCTCGGAGTAGCTCCAACAAGGAATCCTGTTTTTAAATCTTGTGATGTATCCCCTGTTATTCCAACTGCAATACATACAATAACTCCAACCATTAATGTTGCAGCCATTCCCGCTTCTCCCTTTGCACCTAATGCTTTTAGTACAAGAGATGTTACAAGTAATGTTGCAATAGTCATTCCTGAAATAGGGTTATTTGATGTAAGGCCAGTCATTTTTGCTGCAACTGGCACAAATAAAAATGAAAATATTAATACTAATAATGCCCTTACAATACCTAATTTTAATGGTGGGCAAAATGCTATAAATGAAAATATTGCTAAAATTAATATAAACACTATTCCCATATTAATATCTTCATCAGTTCTTAAAACTTTTTCATCTGATTCATGAGCACTTTTTGTAAGCTGATTAAATCCTATTTTAAAACTATTAACCATAACCGGAAGTATTTTAATAAAACTCCATACACCACCAAATATAACCGCACCTGTTCCTATATATTTTATATAATTACTCCAAATTTTAGCAGCAGTCATAGTAGAAATCAAATCTGTAGCCGGTGCTATTGGCACTGTAAGACTTGCTCCAAAATAAGATATTATAGGTATAATGACAAGCCATCCTAAAGCAGCTCCTGAAAGCATAGTTGCAGCAATTCTTGGTCCCATAACATATCCAACTCCAAGTAAAGCTGGAACTGCTTGTATTCCTATCCATCCATTTTTGAGCCCCTTAACTCCTATTCCTACTTTTTCTTCCCAAAGCTTGAATCCACCTGAACAAAGTGTATATAGACCTGCAAGTCCTCCACCTACAAATAAAACCTTTGCTGAGCTTCCACCAGCTTCTCCAGCAACTAGAACCTCAGCACAAGCTGTACCATCTGGGAAAGGTAACTCTCCATGTTGATCTGATACAAAGTATCTTCTAAGTGGTATTAATATTAGAACTCCTAGAGTTCCTCCTAAAAACGCCATTACAGCAATTTTAAACATATTAACATCCATACCCCAAACCATAAGTGCTGGTACTGTAAATACAACACCCGCAGCTACTGATTCACCGGCTGAACCAATTGTTTGGACCATGTTATTTTCAAGTATAGTTCCTCTTTTTAATACTCCTCTAAGTATTGCCATTGATGTAACTGCACATGGTACTGATGCACCAACTGTTTGTCCTAATTTAAGTCCTAAATATGCATTAGCTGCACCAAACACTACAGCTAAAATAATACCTAAAAATACAGATTGAATTGTAATCTCTGGCATATTCACACTTGCAGAAACATATGGCTCATATTGATCTCCTGGTATTTTTTCATATGCACCCTGAGACAATGTCCTTCTTTCGCTCTCTTTAGACACAATTAAACTCCTCTCTTTAATAATGAATAGCCCCCTTAATTTTTATTACATAAATCTCTTTTCATTATTATCCCCATAGAAGAATTATGTCATATAAATGTTATCTTTCTAATTATAATTAATTTTTCATATATGTGTCAATGTAATATGAACACTTGTATTTATATTTTTTCCCATTAAATCCACAATATATTATGATATACTATGTTACTTACTAATTTAAAAGAATACTATTGGATGTTATCCAATAGTAGCTAACATAAGTGCTTTTGTAGTATGAAGTCTATTTTCAGCCTCATCAAAAACTATAGAATACGGACCTTCAAAAACCTCATCTGTAACTTCTAATGCTTTCATTCCAAACCTTTCATATATTTTTTTTCCAATTACAGTATCTAAGTTATGAAATGCAGGAAGACAATGCATAAACTTTACATTATCATTTTGGGTCTTTTTTATAATTTCCATATTAATTTGATATGGTTTTAAAATGTCAATTCTTTCTTTCCATACGTTATCATCCTCACCCATTGAAACCCATACATCAGTATACAAAACATCCATATCTTTTACTTCATCTACATTAGATGTAACTTTTATATTACCACCTGAGATTTTACATTGCTCTTTGCATCTATTTACTAAATGCTCATCCGGAAATAATTCTTTTGGTGATATTATTTTAAAATTCATGCCTATTTTAGATGCACCTATCATAAGTGCATTTGCCATATTATTTCTTCCATCACCCAAATAAGCAAAAGAAATTTCATTTAGCGGTTTTTGTATATGTTCTTTTAAAGTTAAAAAATCTGCTAAAACTTGAGTTGGATGATCTTCATCTGTAAGTCCATTCCATACTGGTATTCCTGAGTATTTGGCTAGTGTTTCAACAGTCCTTTGACTATAACCTCTATATTCTATAGCATCATATATTCTTCCTAAAACCCTTGCAGTATCTTTTATGGATTCTTTTTTTCCTATTTGTGATCCTGAAGGACCTAAATATGTAATATGAGCACCTAAATCGTAAGCTGCCACTTCAAATGAGCATCTAGTTCGTGTTGAATCTTTTTCAAAAATTAAAGCTATATTTTTTCCATGAAGCTTCTTAACTTGATTGCCTAACTTTTTTTCTTCTTTAACTCTTTTAGATACCTCCAATAAATACTCTATTTCTTCTTTGGAATAATCCATTAATGTTAATAAACTTCTGCCCTTAAATCCATTATTAAACAACCCCTTTAAAAATAAATTTCATCAATTATTTAAGAAAAAGCCAGTTATATATTCTGGCTCTTTCTTAAATAATTTTTATATTTTATTTATTATTATGCTTTTCACCATATTCATCAACTATCTTCTTAGCTATTTTCTTAATTGCACTTGCTTTAGCAATTAAACTCATTACTACTAAGAATACTAATATTCTCTCTTCTTCATCTTCCTTCAATTCATCATCACCAATAAAGTTTTGTAGTTTTTCTTCATTAAAAAACTCAACATTTAAAAAATTATCAAAACTTTCATTTTGTATTTTATCAAAAATCTTATATGCTTTTTCCCAAGAAATTATATCATCACTTCTATCATTTATTTCATTAAATGCTAGTGCAAATACCTTTTTAATCTCATCTGTAGTAAGTATTGGTCTCATATAACTTAAAAGAACAAGTTGAGTTAAATGTAATTTTGTATATCCTCTCTTTTTACCATCCTCGGGTTTTGATATAACCTCATTTTTTATATAATTTTGCACTATATTATTTGTATATTTTTCTTCTTCAAATCTATCATTTAAATAATCTATAACTTGAGATAAAAATAATGAATATTGTGGCAAATCTTCATATGTAACTAGACTATTTTTAGATATCTCTTTGGCAAAGTCATTTATGTTTTGTAAAACTTCTTGAATATTTTTCACTTATAATACCTCCATGTTTCTATATTACTAAGAACCTTAAGTAAAAATTCGTCTTATTTATTATATTTATTTTATTATCTATTATAAGTGTTCTTATTTTACTATATTAGGTAGATAAAATCTATTGTACGGTAATTATAAAGTCATTACAAGGTTTTATTAATTTTTAATATATTCTTGCATTGTATATATAATTCAACATAATATTTACTTTTCTTCATTTGTGAAATATTAGTTGCATATCAATAACTAAATCATAAACAAAAAAAGTTATTCACTTTTTGTACAAGTTATTCACATTTTCTGTGGATAACTTGTACAAAACTGTTATTAAGTCACTTTATGAACTTTGTAGTCTTTTACATATTTTAAGTTATCCACATTATCCACATTTACTTGTGGATAAATTGTTAAAAACATGTGGAATATTTCGATTTTTTTTGATTATTATCTTTCATTTTTTGTATAATTCTGTAGCTTTTATGAATTGTATAATTATTTGTTTCATTTATCTACATAAAAAGTTCTTATAACGACATATTCATTTTCTAGTATACTATGTAAAGAAAATGTTTACAATATTAATTGAATTATACACTTACCTTTATAATAAGCCTACATAATATTATTATGTAGGCTTATTATCATTAATACTTATTTACTTTTATTATAATCATCTAAAAACTTTTCTATTCCTATATCAGTTAAAGGATGTTTTAACATTTGTACTAATACCTTATATGGTATTGTTGCAATGTTTGCTCCAACTTTTGCAACCTCCAAAACATGCATTGGATGCCTTATACTAGCTGCAATAATCTCTGTATTCATATTATATCCTTTAAATATATCCGCTATGTTTTTAATAACCTCATAACTATCAACTCCTATATCATCTAATCTTCCTGCAAATGGACTTACATAACTTGCTCCCGCTTTTGCAGCAAGCAATGCTTGTTGAGGTGAAAATATTAAAGTTACATTTGTATTAATCCCTTCTTCTGAAAGAACATTTACCGCCTTTAATCCTTCCTCACACATTGGTATCTTTATAACTATATTTTTATGAATTTTAGTAAGCTCTCTTGCCTCTTTTATCATATCCTCAGAATTTAAACTTATGACTTCTGCACTTATAGGTCCATCTACAATAGAACAAATTTCTTCTATTACATCTTTTAAATTTCTTCCCTCTTTTGCAATTAAAGATGGATTAGTAGTAACTCCATCTAATATACCCCACTTACTAACTTTTTTTATTTCCTCTACATTAGCTGTATCAATAAATATTTTCATTATAAAGACCCCTCCACTAAATTATTTTTTATTTTTTAAATACTTAATAACCTCATCTTTTGTAGTTAGTTCTTCATAATAAAGTTTTTTATGTATTTCATCTAATGTACTTTTTATATCTATCCCTTTTGCTTTTGTAAGCTTCATTACAATTTGTTCATTTACAATGTTAGATTGCAATACATTATTAAATTTTTTGTACTCTATAAAAAGTTTTTCTAAAAAATCTTTAAAAATTCCTTCTTCATTTTCAGGATCATATAACATTTTTGTCGCATGCATATCACAATAAGAAAGAGTTAAAATAAAGGGAACATATTCATCATATCTTGAAAAAAATTTATAAAAGCTTTTTTTATAGTTTTTCACATTATTTTTACATAATCCTAAAGGATACATATGTGCCTCAATTAAAGTAGTTATAAAATTTTTTCCCTCATCTGAAAATCCTAAAACATTACATACATCCTTCATTATTTTAGAACCTTCTATGTCATATCCTATGAAACTTATCTTATCCCCATTCTTTTTATAACATTTAACCTTTCCTATATCATGGCAAAAAGCAGCAACTGCAAAATAGTCCTTAATAAAAAATCCTCCAATATACTTATTAAATATATTTAAATTTAATCCTTCTATAATTAAACTTTCATTTAAAATTTCTTTAAAATTTTTATACACTAAATTCATGTGAGTAAATGCATCTTCTATATGATATTTACACTTACCTATGGTTTTTAATTCATTTACATACGGTAATAATTCTTCTAAAACTCCATGAACATCTAACTCTTCAAAAGCTCTTCCATGTTTATCGAATTCAATTATTTGTATAAACTCATTAAATATCCTTTCTTTAGAAGAATTTTTTATGTCATATTTATTATTTTTAATTTCATCTTCACAAATTTTACTAAAATGCATTCCATATTTTATCGCAATTTTATATGCTGTTAATATCCTTATAGGGTCTTCTTTAATACTATCTTTACTAATTGGATGTATTAACTTTGCTTTTAAATGATCTCTTCCATTGAATGGATCTATAATTTTATTATCTACTAATTTAAGTCCTATTGAATTAATAGTAAAATCTAGATTACATAAATATTCTTCTATACTTTTTTCTTTAAGTAAAGCGACATTTAATATTTTATTATCAATAATAGTTCTATATATATGCTTTTCTTTATTTAAAATTATTACATTATAGTTTTTCTTTTTTAATTCAGTTATAAATAACTTTATATCACCGTCATAAATTATATCTAAATCTTTAAATTCTTCCTTAATATTTACGAGCTTATTTCTTATATATCCACCTACTATATAAGTACTTCCTCCAATACTTTTTATTATATCTTTTATATGTTCTATTATAGTTACTATATTTTCACCTACTTTATTTCCAATTTTTTAATTATACCATAATACTTATTATACTTTTTTGTGACTACGCAATTACAAGTACAATCTATTGAATATTTATACTTTATTAGTTATTAATTGTCAATAAAATTCTTCTTAAAATTTACATTTTTAACATCTTATTATGATTTTTATTTATAACCAATTACTAAAATTTAATGTTTATTGGTTTTTAATTAAAATTTTTCTTCTATATCTTGTATTGAAAATGTATTATAATATATATTTTGTAAATTTAGTTTGCATTTCTTTACATTCTACGAGAAGTTTTCGACACTGATAAATCTATTATCCATTATATTACTATTTTATTCGTTATAATACACACATCTATACTTTTACAATTTATTACTATTTTTTTAACATTTTTTTAAAGAACTGTTTACAACCCATTGATTTATCAAGGTTTTATGATATAGTAAAATTTTGTATATCATCCTTAAAAAATCTATTGACTTTTGAATAAATTGGTAGTATATTAACTTTAGATGGAATTTGATAAGAAATTTGTAACAAAATCAAAAAAACTTCATTTTATGTATTGACTTGTTTTGTCATATTTGTTATTATTTAAAAAGGCGAATGTCGAACTATGTAATAAACTTATTTTAAATAAATATATTCAAGGAGGAATTGGTATGAAATCAACAGGAGTAGTTAGAAGAGTAGATGAACTAGGAAGAATCGTTATCCCAATAGAATTAAGAAGAACTTTAGATATAGCTGAAAAAGATGCTTTAGAAATTTATGTAGATGGAGAACAAATTATATTAAAGAAGTACGAGCCAGCTTGTATATTCTGCGGAGATGCTAGAAATGTTATAAATTATAAAGGTAAAAACATTTGTAAATCTTGCTTAGATACTTTAAAAGAAGAAGCTAAATAATTTATATTATTTTATATAATTCCCATGGTATGTGGGGATTTTTTTATACATAAAAAAGACATCTAAAATAATTTTAGATGTCTTTTACTATATAATTATTATCTAACTCTTCTAGCACAAGAATAATCTGATCTTCCTGATAATGAGCTTATTTTTACAACATCATTTGTTTTTGGAGCATGTATGTAACATCCGTTTCCTACATATATACCTACGTGATGAACTGGGCTACCAAAGAAAACTAAGTCTCCTGGTTGTAAACTATCTCTTGATACATATGTTCCAAAACCTGATTGAGCACCAGATGTTCTTGGAATTCCTACTCCAAAGTGTGCATAAACATATGAAGTAAATCCTGAGCAATCAAATGAATTTGGTCCAGTAGCACCCCATTGATATGGTACGCCTTGAAAGTTTGATGCATATGCCACTACTGCGTTACCGGAACAACTTGAACTACTACTAGCATTACCTCTTGATGGTCTACTAGCAGGTCTACTACTTGAACTAATTGAACTACTTGAAGTTTTAGAACCACTTGTTGAAGCATTTGATTTAGAGTTATTAACTGTAGTATTAGCAACCCTAGCTGCCTCTGCTTGCTTTTTCATTTGTTCTATAAGTTTCATAGTATCATTTATTTGAGATTGATCTGACTGTAATTTACCAGCATATAATTGACTTTCTTTTTGTGATTGCGCCATAACATCTCTTTGAGCTTTTTTATCTTGCTCTAATTTAGAAACCTTTTCTTGTTGAACTTTATTTAAGTTCACAACTTTATTTTGTTCTGACTTAAGCTTGTCCTGTTTTGCTTGTAAACTTTCTTGTTTATCTCTTAATTGTTTTACTATTTTCTTATCTAAATCACTTAATTTTTTTACTGCTTCAACTTTTTGGAATAAATCTCCTAAGTTTTCAGCTCCAAGAATTACCTCTAAATAACCACCTACACCATTCATGTACATAGTTCTCATTCTTTGATTGTATAATTCTTGTTCTTCTTTTATATCCTTTTTAGCTTTTACAATTTCTTTTTGTGATTTATTTATGTCATTTTGTAGTGAGCTTATTTTAGATTTGTTTTCTTGTATTTCTCTGATTAAGCCTTCTATTTGATTATCAAAACTTTCAATTTTTGATTCTAACTGTTGTATTTTATTTTGAGCGTTTTTATAGTTAGTTTGATTTTGTTGTAAACTATTTTGTTGCTGCTTTAACTTATCTGATAATGGGCTTGCAATAACTGAACTAGTTCCCATAGTTACTAATAATACAGCTACAGCTACAACTGAGGCTACCTTCTTATGCACTTTAAATCATCTCCTTTACTAATGTTTCACTTTTCCATATACTCTGTTTTCTATTATACCATCAAATAGACAACATTTACAGTGGAAAAAACAGATTAATTTTCTTGTGCTAGATTGGAAAATATAAATTTGTTAATTTTTTCTTACATGTTTAAAGAATGTTTATAAATTTCAGATTTAGGCATGCTTCTATCTTTAGAAACTTTCTTTATAGCATCCTTCTTAGATATACCTTCATCCATATATTTTTTTATATGTTCTTCAATAGAAAGTTCTTGCCAAACCTTCTGTTCTTCCATAATTACTTCCTCTATGCTTTTGCCCGCAACCACTAGAACATACTCCCCTCTAGTATCATGAGTTTCATAATATTCTATTGCTTCTTTGATACTTAATCTAATTATTTCTTCATGAAGTTTTGTAAGTTCTCTACATATTGATATTTGTCTATTTCCTAAATTCTCATATAAAAATTCTAATGTTTTTATAAGTCTATGAGGAGATTCATAAAATATTAATGTTTCTTGCCTATCTTTTAAATCTTCAATTATAGGCTTTCTATCTTTATTTTCCCTTGGAAGGAATCCCCTAAACAAAAACTTAGTTGTATCAAGTCCTGAATATACAAGGGCTGTAGTAACAGCTGTAGCCCCCGTAAGCACCTCAAAATCTATATTTTCTTCTATGCATTTTTTAATAATTACACTTCCCGGATCAGAAATTCCAGGAGTCCCTGCATCAGACACTAGTGCAACCTGTTTACATTTTTTTAACATATTGATAATATCTTGACTTTTTATATTTTCGTTAAATTTATGATAACTCACCAATGTTTTCTTTATATTAAAGTGATTTAATAACTTTAATGTTTGTCTTGTATCTTCTGCAGCTATTATATCAACATTTTGTAATACCTCTAAAGCTCTTAGGGTTATGTCTTTTAAATTACCTATAGGGGTTGGTACCACATATAACTTTCCATTCATAATAAACACCTCATTTTACTTTCTTCCGTATATAGCTTCTATTTGATCTGAATATCCACCTTTATCATTATATACATATATAGGTGGTTCCCATTTTAAAAAGGCGCCTCCATCCCTTTGTCCTTCTATTAAAACAATATTAGGCGCCTTTTTAGTATTTGGATGAACCATTTGTATTCTTTTAGGCTCTATTTTATTTTTTCTCATTAATGTTATAATATCGGCAAGTCTATCGGGTCTATGTACCATATACATTCTTTTATTATCCTTTAATAGTGTTCTACAAGCTATAATAACATCTTCTAAATTACAACATATCTCATGCCTTGCTATAGCCATTTTATCACTAGGATTAACTATTCCTGAATTGTAAAGTTTATATGGTGGATTAACTGTAACTACATCTACCTTAGGTATCTTTTTCATAATATCTATATTAGTTAAATCCTCACATATAAATTCTATTTTATCTTGTAACTTATTAAACATGGCAGATCTATTAGCCATTTCAACCATATCTTCTTGTATTTCTATTCCAGTTATACTTGAAGCTTTTGTTTTTCCTGCAATGATAAAAGGAACTATTCCCGTTCCACTACACAAATCTACTACTCTATTTCCATTTTTAACATTTGCAAAATTAGCTAATAATACTGCATCTATTCCAAATCGGAATCCATCTTTTTTTTGAATAACATGAATCCCATCTAATTGTAAATCATCCAATGTTTCTCCATTTCTCACTAAATCTATTGTCAATTATATCACCACTTACTTTAAAAATTTATACTAATTTCACTTTTAGGTTATATTATAACCTATATTATATTTGATTGTTAGTAAATATTTTTTATTTATTTACTTTTCTAACAATTAACCTTTTGGAGTAAAAAAGTTATATTATATACATGTTAATAAATTTCTCATTAAAATTTTAAATAAAATTATATTTAAGTTAGAAATGAGGTGTTAATTTGAAATTATTACGCCAAGTAGCCTTAGTTCTTGGACTATACTTTTTAGGTCTATTAATTCAACAGGCTCTTAAACTTCCTATACCCGGTAGTGTTTTAGGTATGATAATCCTTCTTATTCTTTTATGTACCGGTATAGTTAAAGTTGATATGATTGAAGATATAAGCAATTTTCTATTAGATAATTTAGCATTTTTCTTTGTACCTGCAGGAGTTGGATTACTTTCTAGTTTTACTATGCTAAAAGGAAAACTATCTGCTATTGTATTTGTTTCTATAATATCTACTATTATAATAATTGCCTTTACAGGATTATTGGTAGAACTCATGATGAAAGGAAGAAAAAAATGAATGAAATTATATCAAGTCCAATTTTCGGTGTTTTAGTTTCATTAATTGCCTTTGAAATTGGATGTATACTTTATTCAAAAACAAAATTAACTGTTCTTAATCCACTACTTATAAGTATTGTTTTGATAATGCTATTTTTAGTTAAATTTCATATAAGTTTGGATTCCTATAATGAAGGTGCTCAAATTATTTCCTTTTTCTTAGGACCTTCAACAGTAATTTTAGCCGTTCCACTTTATAAAAAGCTATATTTATTAAAACAATATATCGTGCCTATTCTTGTAGGCATATGTAGTGGTTCTTGTGTAGGTATAATAAGCGTTATCTTATTATGTAAGGCATTCGGATTAGATAGCCAAATTACATTGTCGATGCTACCTAAATCCGTTACAACGCCTATCGGTATTGAAATATCTAAACAGTTAGGTGGTCTATCAGCCGTAACTGTAGGCGCTATTATTTTAACCGGTATACTTGGTGCTGTTATAGGACCTTTCATTTTAAGTCTAGTTAGAGTAAAAAATAAAGTAGCTATAGGAATTGCTATAGGTACAGCCTCTCATGCCGTTGGAACATCAAAAGCTGTTGAACTTGGTGAAACTGAAGGTGCTATGAGTGGATTATGTATAGGTATTGCTGGTCTTCTTACTGTATTTCTAGCACCTGTGCTATATAATATAGTTAATATGTTATTAAAATAAACATTTATACAAATAAAAAAAGCCGTCTAAAAGACGGCTTTTTTTTAATATTATTCTTCAGCAGCGATAGCTCCAACTGGGCAAACATTAGCACAGTTTCCGCAATCTATGCAAGAGTTTGCATCGATTTCGAATTGAGAATCTCCTTGGCTTATAGCTCCAACTGGACATTCAGAAGCACATGATCCACAGCTTACACAAGAATCACCTATTTTAAATGCCATGTAAAACACCTCCCTAAAACTTTAACTGCACGCTCATATTTTTATGTACATGCTATTAACATTCTATCACGTTTTCTTAATTTTTTAAAGACAAATTTTATATAATGGTATACCCCTTATCTTCCAACAATTCTTTTATTTCATCTATATTTATAAAGTAATCATCATACACAATGTCTACTTTTCCAATTTCTTTTTTTATATAACATGCAATTATGCCTTCTTTACTTCCCAAGGCTCTGGTTATACTTGCAACATCTTTTTGAGAACGAATATTTGAAACATTGATAACCGCCTTCATATTTCTGCCTCCTTAGTCCTCTTTCAATAATTCCTTAAGTATTGTTTTATCATCTATATCATCAACTTCTAATTTAATATCTTCTTCACTAATATTATTATTATACTCATATTCTCCAGAAACCAATGTTAAATCCTTAATTTTAATTTCTCTTACAGTGTCTTCTCCATCTTCATCCTTAATTTTAATCTTTACACTTTCATTTACTACAGAATTACTTATAACAGTTCCCTTGCCATATGGTGTATCAACTACTGAATCAATCTTTGGCAATTGTTTCTTTATATCTTCATAAGTATCTTGTTCATAGTTTAAACAACACATGAGTCTTCCACATATACCAGATATTTTAGTAGGATTTAATGATAAATTTTGTTCTTTAGCCATTTTTATAGATACTGGGACAAAATCTCCTAAAAATGAAGAACAACATAATGCTCTACCACAAGGACCAAGTCCCCCTATCATTTTAGCTTCATCCCTAACCCCTATTTGTCTTAATTCTATTCTAGTTCTAAATACAGAAGCTAGATCCTTTACAAGTTCTCTAAAATCTACCCTTCCTTCAGCCGTGAAATAAAATATAATCTTATTATTATCGAAAGTGTATTCAACATCAATAAGCTTCATAGGAAGATTATGTTTTTCTATCTTTTTTAAACATATATCTAAAGCTTCTTTTTGCTTTTCTTTATTTTCTCTATCTTTTTGTATATCTTCTTCAGTAGCTTTTCTTATAACGTTTTTAAGAGGAGTTACTACTGCTTCTTCCGGAATCTCTTTAGGCCCTATAACACAATGTCCAAATTCTATACCTCTTACTGTCTCTACTATTACACTTTTACCATCTTTTATATCTAATTCATTAGGACTAAAATAGTATATCTTTCCTGATTTTTTAAATCGTATTCCTACAACTGTTATCATTCTAAACCTCCTGCATATTTAGTAACATTACATCAAAAGCTAATGCCGAGTTTACTCTTTTATCTAAATTATCTCTTATACCGTTTATTATGTTTATAAGTTTATTTAACTGTTTTAATGAATATATATTTGAAAGCTCTTTTATCTCTTTTATATAATCAATATTTATAATAATTTCAGCACTACCTAATTCTTTATAAAGAATTATATCTCTTATATAAGCAGTAAAAGAACTTAAGATTTCTTCCCAATTGTTTTTATATTTATAAAAAAACTTCTCATACTCTTTTATAATATACTTTTCTTTTTTTTGTAACATAAACAATATTTTTATAATAGTATCTCTAATTTCTTTAAAGCTCTCATCTTCTAAAAAAATTTTACATCTTCCTGGTATTCCATCACTAAATACTATAATTTGACGTACTTCATTATCCTCTAAATTCGGATATTCCCTTTTTATATACCTCTCCATATCTTCAAAATCTAGTCTTTTGAGTTTATGTATTTGGCATCTTGATCTTATAGTTTCTAACATAAGTTCTAAATTTGAACTAAGTAATATTATTAACACACCCTCTGGTGGCTCTTCTATAGTTTTTAAAAAAGCATTTTGTGCTTCTATAGTCATTCTTTCTGCTTCGTAAACTATTATTACTTTTTTATCTTCCTCATAAGGCTTTTTATTTACCTCTTTTATTATATCTCTTATATTATCTACTCCAATGGATTGCTTATTCTTTTCAACCCTCCACTGTATTATATCAACATAATCTCTATCTTCTATTTTACCTAAAATCTTCAAAGCAATTTCCCGAGCAATTAAACTTTTCCCAATTCCATCTTCACCTACTATAAGATGAGCATGAGAAAATTTTCTCGAATCTATAGAATTGTTTATTTCTTTTTTTATTAGACCATGTCCTATTATATTCTCAAAGCTCATCTTAACCTCCATATATAAATAACCTAAATTTTTATAAATTGATCAACATCAACAACAAACACTGTAGCTCCTCCTACCTCTACTTCTACTGTATAAGGTACATATACCCCTGTCGAAGCAGTTACTGGAGAAGGTGTTGTGACAACTTGATTTCTTTTTCTACATATGTCTTTTATAATTGAAATTATTCCATCAACCTCTTCTTTTTTTACTCCTATCATAAGTGTTGTGTTTCCTTCTTTTAAAAATCCTCCTGTTGTTGCAAGTTTGGTTACCCTATGCCCAGATTCTGTTATAGCATCTATAAGATCCTCAGCATAACTATCCTGTACCACTGCAATTACAAGTTTCATTTTCACTCCCCCTTAGATATTCATATATACAATTAAGGTATTAATTATATTTTAACATATAACCATAAACTTTAAATAGTTTTTTACATCTTCAAAAACTTTATCTATAGGCTGATTTGCATTGATTTTCTTTATTCTATTAGGGTATTTTTCTAAAACCTTAAAATATCCTTCTCTTACTTTTTTATGAAAATCTAGCTTTTCAAGATCTAGTCTATTAACTTCTCTTTTATCATTTTGAGATATTCTTTTAAGTCCAATTTCTGGTTCTATATCTAGGTATAGCGTTAAATTAGGCATATATCCATCAATTGCAAACTCATTAATTGACATTACCTCATCAATTCCTATTCCCCTTGCATACCCCTGATAAGCTAAAGATGAATCTATAAATCTATCACATATTACTATCTTTCCTAATTTTAAAGCTGGTATTACTCTTTCCGCTAAGTGTTGTCTTCTAGATGCTACATATAACAGTGCTTCCGTCCTTGCATCCATCTCTGTATTCTTTGTATCTAGTATTATTTCTCTTATTTGCTCAGATATATTGATTCCACCAGGTTCTCTTGTTGATATATAATCTACATTATTTTCTTTTAAATACTTTTCTATCATTTTTACTATAGTTGTCTTTCCTGAACCATCTGGACCTTCTAATGTAATAAATACTCCTTTGTTCACTAACGTTTCCCCCTACTTTGTCTAATAATACTAAGTTAAAGATTGTCCTTTAATACTTTAACTTGAAGTTCTTCCTTTTCTTTTACTACTCCTATAACTTCGACACCACTATTTAAATAATGCTCTACCAACTTTATAGATTCTTTATCTATAATTTCTCCAAGAGTTACTAAAGGAATTCCAGGTGGATATGGTACTATTGCCTCTGCACATATTCTACCTTCTGACTTAGTTATATCTATTAATTCCTTTGGCTTTTCTATAACCTCATATGGAAGCATTTTTATCTCTGGTATATTATAATTCAATATATCATAATATTCATCCATTAAAATTTCCCTAGGACAATTTTTCAAAACAATATATAACTTTTCAAAATCTTCTTCTTCATTAAATGTACCTAAAATAAGAACTAAATTTTCACTATCATTCATTTCTACTTGAATTTTATTATGCCTCAAATAATTTAAGAGTTTCTCTGCACTATATCCCTTTCCAACATTGATTACATATCTTGTCTTATCCATGTCATATATGCTATCTTCTAAGTCATCTTTACATATTACGTGAAATCCATAAATAGTATTTATTTTTTCTTTATATTGGTTTGCTAAGTTTATTAATTTTTTATAATCTTTGGCACCGTCTTTTTCAAGATAAAATCTAGCATAATCCATTGAACACATAAGCAAATAAGAAGGGCTCGTACTTAAAAACATATGCAAATAAAATTCTACTTTTTCTAAATACTCATCATTATTTATATGAAGATATGCTGTTTGTGTTAAACTGGGTAAAGTCTTATGTGAACTCATAACAACCATATCTGCTCCCAATTTTACAGCACTTTTAGGTAATTCTTTGCAAATTCCAAAATGAGCACCATGTGCTGAATCTACTAATACTTTTATATCTCTTCTCTTAGCTTCCTTTATTATAAATTCTAAATTAGGACATATCCCATAATAATTAGGGTATGTCAAAATTATACCTTTTGCATCTTTATTATCATTTAAAAGTTTTAAAAAATGCTCCTCATCTATAGAAAGAGGAGCATTAAAGTTTGAATCAATTTTGTTTTTTATATATATAGGATTTAGTTTCCTTAATATTATTCCATTGAATATTGATTTGTGACAGTTTCTTTCAACTATTACTTTATCCCCTTCATTAAATACAGAAAATATCATTGTTAAATTACCACTGGTACTTCCATTTACCAAGAAATAAGCTCTTTTACTCCCATAAAACTCTGCTAAAGCCTCTTGTGCTTCTTTTATTATTCCATTAGCATTGTGAAAATTATCTACTCCATCAACTTCAGTTATATCCATATCGATAAAGTTTTTTATCATTTTTATTCCTATATCCGTACTTTCAAACCCTTTTTTTCCCTTATGCCCAGGCATAGAAAACCTTACATTATTCTCTTTACAATAATTTAGTATTCCTTCTACAAGAGGTAATTTTGCCACTTGTAAACCACTCCTCTTATGATATTATGGGGTATAGCTTTTTTTATACAACACATATAGTATTCATAAAAATCTGTACCCGATTGTGAATTTATTATTCTTCCTTCACAGTTCTTACATATTCCTCTTCCATTTATCATTATACCATCATTTAGAGGCTTTCCACATATAATACATTTACGTTTTTGCATAATTACCTCCTTAGATAACTTACTAAAACTATCTTAATTATTGCCCCTTATACTATAGTCTATTCAATAACTCCTATAATCTTATTTTGTCCACAAAAATATTTTCACTATATTTGATTTTTTATCTGCTACTTAGAAAATTTATTTTTTATTCACTCATATTACTATTAAAATTGAGCATAATATTTTTGAGGTGATTAATGTGAATCTAAAGAAAAGAAAGGGTATACTAGCTCTTGTAGCAGCCTTCATACTTTCATTATCTATGGTAGCTTGTAATACTACTAAAAAAGCTACACAACCAGAAACTACAACTGATAAAACAACTAAAGAAAAGATAATCGGAAAAAGTAGTAATGAAAATGTTAATGAATCTACAAAAAATGGAATGAACGGAACTACTAAAACTGAACCTTATTCATCAGAAAGAATAAAGAAAATAGAAGATGCCGTAAATAAAATAAAAGACGTTAAAGGTTCTTCAGTAATTATAACTGGTGATAAAGCATTAGTAGGAATTAAACTTGAAGGTAATGTAGAAGATGCTAAAACAAAAGAAATTAAAGCTGAAGTTGAAAAAGTTGTTAAAAACACAGATAAAAATCTTAAATCTGTAGCAGTAAGTGCTGATGTAGCTCTTTTCACAAGAATATCAAAGGTAGGAGAAGGATTACGTTCTGGTAGACCTTTCTCTGAATTTACTAATGAGGTTGGAGAGATATTTAGAAGAATTTTACCTCAATAATCCCATACTTAATATATCCTAATAAAAAAACGCCAAAATTAGATTTGGCGTTTTTTATTCTATTTATCTTTGAATAATAACTGGAGTTCCTGATGGAATATTATCATATATCCATCTTACATCTCCTAAAGGAAGTCTTATACATCCATGAGATGCTTTTTGTCCAAGTTTTTTATACTCAGATAATATTAAATTTCCGTTTCTATCGTATAGTACACTATGGAATAAGAAATTATTATTCCATCTAACCCAATTATAACAAATTACTGAAGATCCAGAATAGAATAAACTTCCTCTAGTTCCTACTAAGTATACACCTGTAGGAGTAGGTGTTGAATCCATTCCTGTAGAACATGTGAAAGTTTTTATTAAACTATCATCCTTATAAATATAAACCTTTTGTTGTCCTAGTTTAACTGTTATTGAATAAGTTTGATTTGGTGTAACTGTTTTTAATTGAGATTTTAATACATATCCTCTTACATTGTTTAATGACTTATAATCCTTTGTCTCAATGTAATAATAATTTCCTACTGTTTTTAATATATCTATTCCCTGTAAACTACCATAAAAATAACCTATATTAGAAGCCCCTTGGCTTGGTGATGATTTTATATATATTATTTGTCCTTCACTGGCATTTCCAACAACTAAAGATTTTACATGTATAGCATTAGAATGTCTTGAAGTAGATGGTGTAACAGTTGGTTTTATTAATTCTCTATAAGGATTTCCTACAGCTATTAACTTAAATGCAGTAGTATTTTTCTCAACTTCTTTATACTGTATTTCTTCTTTTTTATTTTCTCCTAATTCTTGTTTATTGTCCTTTTTATCATCATTATTTTCTTTATATTTAGGTATAACATTATCTTTATTATTTATAATGTCTTTATCTTCTACTTGCTTTTCTGAATCAACATCCTTTTTATCATTTTCATTTTTTAAAGATTTATCTTTATTTTCTTCTTTATTATCTTTTATAATTTCCTTATTAATATTATCATTGTTTTTAATAACATTATTTTTACTATCCTCTTTATTATCATCAACGTTATCTTTCATTTCATCCGACTTTTGTACAACCACTGGAATTTTCTCTATACTCTTTATATTAACCTTTAATAAATATAATCCTTCTTTACCTGGTTTCCATGATACTTCATCTCTATATGCTTCAGATGTAACAACATTTCTTCTATTTATAAGATCATAAACATTATAGTTATATAAATAGTCTTTACCATTTTTATTAGAGATTGATATAGTTTGTCCTACTTCATAATTATGTGTAAAATTATCTATACTTAAATATGATCCTTTTCCATCATCCTTTAGACAATTCATATTAGTTGCAAGATAGCTATCAAATCCTCTTTTATCTACGGTCTTTGATGCTCCATATCTCTTTACCCAAACAGAAATAGTATATTGTCCCTCTTTTAATTTTGGCGTTGTAACACTATATATTGATTTAGGTTGCATAGGTGGTGTAAATCCTTTTGTTATGTCCTGCCATACATTATCTTTTTTGTTACATAACCATACTCTATATTGTACATTGCAAGGACTTTTTGATAATATATCAAAAGTTTGAGTATCACCTTCACGTACTCCTGCATATTCTGCTACAATTCTATCTACTTGAGGAATGCCACTTTGGGCATAAGCTTTATTAGTACCATTGGCAAGAATTATTGCTAAAGACATTATAAATAATTTAGTCATCTTTTTTACTGAATTTTTCATTAATATACGCCCCCTTACTTTTACATTTTATTCCACAACACTTGTACAATTTATTATAGGATTTTTATGTATATATTTCAATACTTTTATAAGTTTATTAACCTATATCAATATATTTTTTCTCTAAGGGTATACTAATAAATAATCGCTACAAAGGAGGTACTTTGTCTATGAAACAAGACATTATAAAACATATAGTCTCTATGGAAAAAGAATTATACGATATATCTAAGTATTTATATGAAAATCCAGAAGAGAGTTTTTGTGAACATAAGGCTCATGATTACTTAATTAATATACTTAGAAATAACAATTTTGAAATAAAAGAAAATTTTCTAGATATTTCTACTGCTTTTATAGCTAAGTTTGGAAATGGCCATCCAAAGATTTGTTACATTTGTGAATATGACTGTGGTTGTAAAAAAGGACACATAGTAGGAAGTAACCTAGTATCTAGTATGTCTATAGGTGCAGCAATTGGATTATCTAAAATAATCCCCAAAACTGGTGGCACAGTTATAGTTTTAGGATGTCCTGGAGAGTTTCTAGGAGGCTCTAAGGTCATAATGTCAAAGCAGGGTGTATTTGATGATATAGATGTTGTTTTGACAGCGCACCCTAGCATAATGAATGCAAATTGTTGCTCCTCTCCAGCAGTTTTACCAATAAATATAAATTATGACTGCACAAAAAAGTCACAATTTGAAAAAGCGCACTCTTTTACACCTTTTGATGCCTGCTTATTTACTCTTAATTCTATAAATACCATTGTAAAAGGCTATTCTAAAAACTGTAGTATTGATAAAATATCTATAAATGGTAGTTTAGCTCGTGTTATAGAACCAAACACAATTACAACAAAATTTTATATTAAAGCACCTAACATGTGTATAGCAGAAGAAATTAAAGACAAGATAAACACTATTGCATGTCATTTAAATGATTTAATGGACATAAAAGCTACAGTTACTCTTCCAGAAGTTCCGTGTGAAGATTTTAAATGTAATAAAAATCTAACAAGAATTTTTTCTCATAACTTAAAAGAGGCAGGAATTATAGATATACATGAAGATATAAATTTACCATATGGTTTAAGCCTTGGCAATGTATGTTCTTTGGTTCCAACCCTTAAATACTTAGTTAAAATATCTGAAAATGACTCTATACGATTTGCATCAGAAGATTTTGCAAAGGAAACTTTATCTGAATTTGCTAGACATAAGGTATTAGATGTAAGTAAGGCTCTTGCACTTACAGGATTTGATTTAATAGATAATGAAGACTTACTTCGTGAGATAAAAGAAGAAACTTTAGGATGTTAAAAGAGTGCTAGATGCTTATGCATCTAGCACTCTAACTTACTCACTTTGTCTTAAAAAGTGTAATTTATCTACAAGCTTACTGCTGGGTTCAAAAAAAAATTTCTTATTCATATACCCACTTTTATATCTACAAGTATATAAATCATTTGCTAAATTCAAACCAATATACTTTTTATTCATAAGTGCATTTATTATAAAATAAAATTTGTTACGTTTTTCTATAGATTGTATATTCTTTATTTTAATATTCTCCATTACTTCTTCTCTACAACCTTTAATTTTATAAATTATTAGTTCATCAGCAATTATTGAATATTTATATCTTATACTACATTTGTATATTTGTATTAATATAAGTACAAATATGAAGGCCATTAATAAAATAATTAATGCTTCTCCAAATTCATTATGTCCCATTTCCATACTTCTACTTATGTCCGATAATACTATAGAAACAGCTAATAAAATTACTATAACAACTATACTAGAAACCTTTTTCCTCTCTACTGTTTCTTTATACATTTCTCTCCTCCATACACTTCATTCATTTTACATAGAGATTATATAGTTTTATATGCATAATTACAACTTGATTATTAGCTTTTTTCACTGATTTAAGTTGATTTATTATGATTTATAACGATTTCATAAATCAAAAGAAACTGTTTTGTGTACGCTCTCTTTTTTACTGTATTTTACTTAATATCAATAATATTGAATTTAAATATTTTTTAGTTAAATTTATTTATAATATACTTTAATTTATTTGTAGAAGTCTTTACCCTTAAGTTATAATATTATTAAATATCTATAATAAATATTACTTAAATGTTTATTACTATAGAAAGGATTGACCTTTATGATATGTATATATAAAACTCCTACTAATCCAAATCAACCACTACAACAATTAGATTCTATACAGTCTGGATGTTGGATTAATATGATTTCCCCTTCTGAGCAGGAAATTTTACTAGTTTCAAAAAAAACAGGGGTTCCAACTGAATTTTTAAATGCAGCATTAGATGAAGAGGAGACTTCTCGTATCGATATAGAAGATAACAACTCACTATTTATTTTTGATATTCCATTTACTGAAATGGAAGAAAACTCTTTAACATATGATACATATCCTCTTGGAATTATTCATACTGAAAATGCTATTATAACTATCTGCCTAAAAAATAGTAAAGTTCTAACGGACTTTATAGAAGGAAACATTCGCTCTTTTTATACTTTTAAACGTTCAAGATTTATACTTCAAATACTTTATAGGGTTTCCAAATATTTCTTATTATACTTACGTCAAATAGGAAAGAAAAGTTTGATGATTCAAAAAAGATTACATAAATCCATGAGCAATCAAGTACTTATGCAATTATTATCTCTCCAAAACTCTTTAGTTTATTTTTCTACCTCTTTAAAAGCAAATGAGGTCACTTTAGAAAAAATGTTAAAACTATCTATAATGCAAAAATATGAAGAAGATAAAGATATTTTGGAAGATGTAATAATTGAAATAAAACAAGCTATAGAAATGACAGGTATTTACGGAAATATCCTAAATGCTACTATGGATGCATCAGCAAATGTTATATCTAATAATCTAAACTTAGTAATGAAGCTTTTAGCATCAGTAACTATAGTTATGTCTATTCCAGATATATTCTCTGGAATATTTGGTATGAATGTTACTGGACTACCTTGGTCAGAAGCTGCAGCTGGTCCTGGCTTTAGTATTGTTATCACATTAATTTTAGTTAGCGCCATAAGCAGTGTATATTTTTTAAATAAAAGAAATATGTTTTAGTAATAATTAATCTTTAATCTATATAAACTTATAGTAAGTTAACAACTAATTTTATAAGGTGTGATTATATGATAGCTAATAGGTTAAAACTGGGTGATACTATTGGTCTTGTGTCACCAGCTGGTCCTGCTGATCCAAAAAAAATAAAAGAAGCTATTAACTTCTTTGAAAGTAATGGGTTTAGAATAAAAGAAGGAAATCATATATATGATAAATGTGGTTACTTAGCTGGAACAGATGCAGATAGAGCTAAAGATCTTATGGATATGTTTTTAGATAAAGATGTGTCTATGATTTTATGTATTAGGGGTGGATATGGTGCTATGAGAATTCTTCCCCTATTAGACTATGACATCATAAAAAAAAATCCTAAATTATTTATTGGATTTAGTGACATAACTGTTCTTTTAAATACTATAAATTCTTATTGTGGGCTTATTACTTTTCATGGCCCTATGGCAACATCTAATTTTGCAAACTTTGATACCTGCCAAAGTTTTTTCTCAACTCTTATGAACGGTACTAGACCTTATAATTTAATGAATCCACCTAACGTTCCTCTTAGTTGCAATGTATGTGGAATCGCAGAAGGTAAGATTGTAGGTGGTAATCTCTCATTAATTTGTGCTACTATGGGTACTCCTTATGAGATAGATACCAAAGACAATATATTATTTATTGAAGATGTCCATGAAGCACCCTATGCTATAGATAGAGATTTAACTCAGCTTGCATTAGCTGGTAAATTAGATAAATGTAGTGGTATTATATTAGGCCAGTTTACTGATTGTACACTACCGAATTATGAAGGAAGTTTTACTTTAGAGGAAGTTATTAATGATAGAATTTTATCCTTAAATAAACCTACTCTTTGTAACTTTATGTCTGGTCATGATTATCCTAAACTTACTCTTCCTATAGGCGCTAGAGCCATGATTAATTGTAATAAAAATGAACTTTATATAATAGAACCTGTTGTAAAATAAAAAATTCCTTGCATACGCAAGGAATTTTTATTTTATTATACCAATAGAACTTAAAAATACTACTAAAACTAATACCGGTGTAATATATCTTAAAATAAATCTATATAACTTTATTATTTTTCCAATTTTAAGTTCTCCATTGTTTGAAAGTTCTTGTTCTAAATCTTCCTTTGAAATAAAATGTCCTATAAATATAGCTATTAATAATCCACCTAATGGTAATACTATATTAGAAGATAAATGATCAAATATATCAAATATTCTAAGGCCACATATTGTAACTCCTCCAAGCGGCGCTCCTTCATCTGCTGAAAGAGTTGCAAATATCCCAAGACCTAAAAGTATACATGCATTAAGTAAAACAGACTTAGTTCTAGACATTCCTTTTTGCTCTACAAAGTACGCTACAACAACTTCACACATAGATGTCATAGCTGTAGTTGCAGCTATTGAAGCTAGTATAAAGAATAGTACTAGTAAAACCGTTCCAAAAGGTATCTTTGTAAAGACTAACGGAACTGTCATAAATAAAAGTCCTGGACCTCCTGCTGGTTGCATATTAAAAGTAAATACTGCCGAAAATACAGCAATTCCAACTAAAAGAGATACAATTGTATCAGATATAGCAACTTTAGCTGCAGTACCAATCATATTATCCTTTTTAGTAAAATAACTTCCATATGTAGTCATAGCACCCATGCCTACAGACATCTTGAAAAATGCTAATCCCATAGCCATTAATATTCCTTGACTCGTTAAACTTGAGAAATCAATTTTAAATAAGAATTTAAAACTCTCACCAACTCCTGGTAACATTAAAGCCTTAATATCACATGCTATAATAAGTACAAATAAAACTGGCATAAGTGTCTTTGTTATTTTCTCGATTCCATTCTTTACTCCTAAAATAAGAATAGTAGAAACTACTGCTATGACAACTATTTGCCATACTATTGGACTAACAGGACTTGTAGTAGTATTCAAAAATTGTTGCTTTACACTTTCTGTTGTAGAGCCATTAAAAACTCCACGTAATGATTTAAATATATAAGAATATACCCAACCACCTACAGTACTATAGAAAAATAATATAAGATATGCTCCTAATATTGAAAATCCACCAATACCTTTCCATATCTTATTTGAAGCCAATTCATCTATTGCTCCCACAACATTTTTTCTAGTCTTTCTTCCTATATAAAATTCACTAATCATTATAGGTAGCCCTATAAATAATATAAATCCAAAGTATACTAATAAGAATGCTGCTCCTCCATTAGAACCTACCACGTAAGGAAATTTCCATATATTTCCTAATCCTACTGCAGAACCTAAAGTCGCAAAAAAAGCTGCTAGGCCTGAGGAAAATCCCTCTCTCTCTTTATGCTCCTGCATATCTTCTCCTCCTTTGTGTATCTAAAAAATAGTTACTTACATAGTATACAATAGATGTACTTAAAAAGTAAGAGGTTAAATTATATAAATGTATATACAATTTAACCTCTTATGGTTACATTTATCACAAAACTAAAATAATTTATATCAATAATTCTTTAAGTACTTTCCCTATACTATCATTTATAACCAAATCTGCTTTGTCGTCATATGGAGTTTGTGCTTTATTTATAAGAATTAAATTATCCCCATTAAAATATTGAATAAGTCCGGCTGCTGGATATACCACTAAAGAAGTTCCTCCAACAATTAAGGTATCTGCTTCTTTTATATGCTTTATAGCACTATACATTACATCCATATTTAATTCTTCTTCATATAATACAACATCTGGTTTTACTATTTTTCCACATTCATCACAATAAGGTACTAACTCATTGCTATTCATTACATAATCTAAATTAAAATTCTTGCCACATTTCATACAATAATTTCTAAGTATAGATCCATGTAATTCTAAAACCTTTTTAGATCCTGCTAATTGGTGAAGTCCATCAATATTTTGTGTAATAATTGCAGTTAATTTTCCTTTAGCTTCAAGTTTAGCTAAAGCTATATGAGCATCATTAGGTTTTGCATCCTTATACACCATTTTTGCCTTATAAAAGTCAAAGAAATCCTCTGTGTGCCTCATAAAAAAACTATGACTAAGCATAACTTCAGGTGATTCCGTAAAATTATGCTTTGTTTTATAAATACCATTTTCTGATCTAAAATCAGGTATATTACTTTCTGTTGAAACTCCAGCACCACCGAAAAATACAATCCTAGAACTACTATCTACTATTTCTTTAAGCTTTTGAATTTTATCCATGATATTCATCTCCTACATATATTAACTATATTCAATTATACACATATATAAACAAAGTAGATATGAAAATTTATTTTATTCATATCTACCTTAAATATAAACTCTATATATTATTGAAAGCTTTCTACTATATACTTTTCTAGCTCATTAAACATATCTTCCTTATTTTCATAACCATTTGGCTTTATTTTTTTTACTTCATATATACTATTTAAAGCATCTTTATATTTATTAGATTTTATTTGAGCATCTATAAAATAATACCACATAGTTGCACTGTTTTTATTTTCCTTATTTCTTAACTTTCCTCTGTAATAATCTACCACTTTAGGAAAATAATTTGGATATTCTTCTTTTGCTTCTATTAAGGTGTTATTATGATATTTTAATAAATTTACAACATAAATATCTTCATCAATCTTTTTCCATAGTGCCATTTTTTTCTGTTCACTATTATTGCTTTTATTAATAATACTTTTAATATCTAATTTTGAATACTCATAATTCCCTATTACATTTAAAATTTGTTTTTTCTTATCATACTTATATATATTTAATTTATTTTTTTCTAAAATCCCTGTTGAATATCCTACTAAAAGCTCATCATTATTATCCCCATCTATATCTGCAAAAGTTACTTCATATACAATTTTATTTTTTCCAGATTCCTTTAAAATTTCTTTCCATATATCTCCATCTCTTTTTAATACCATTATGCCGCCTATATTTTTATTATCTTTTTTTCTAAAAGTCATTATCACTTCTTTTTCTTTATCTCCATTTAAATTACAATACATTATATGTTTTGCTCTTTTAGGATATATAGGCGCTTGAAGTTTCATATCTTTAGGAACACTTTTAAGAACATTTTTGTTTATAGCTCTCTTTTCAGCAATTGATGTAGCAACAGTATTTGTAGAATTTTTGCAATATATAAAATATGTAACACCAGAAAATAAACACATAAATAATACTAATAATGATATTTTTTTCACTTTCATTTATTTATCTCTCCTTTTAAGCAAATACATTAAGTCAAAAATACATATATAAAATATTATTTACTTAGAGATAAAATAAATACATACGTAAAATAAAAAAGCACTAAGCAAAATGCTTAGTGCTTTAACTTACCCGGCGACGACCTACTCTTCCACACCGTCTCCAGTGCAGTACCATCGGCGCTTTGAAGCTTAACCATCGTGTTCGGTATGGGAACGGGTGTTACCTTCAAGCCATAATCACCAGATTTGTTCTTTCAAAATTGCACAGTGATAATTTAATTTGATCAAGCCCTCGACCTATTAGTATTGGTCAGCTGAATACATTACTGTACTTACACCTCCAACCTATCAACCTGATAGTCTTTCAGGGGTCTTACTAGCTTACGCTATGGGAAATCTAATCTTGAGGTGGGCTTCACGCTTAGATGCTTTCAGCGTTTATCCCTTCCCAACATAGCTACCCAGCTGTGCTCCTGGCGGAACAACTGGTGCACCAGAGGTTGGTCCATCCCGGTCCTCTCGTACTAAGGACAGCTCCTCTCAAATTTCCTACGCCCACGGCGGATAGGGACCGAACTGTCTCACGACGTTCTGAACCCAGCTCGCGTGCCGCTTTAATGGGCGAACAGCCCAACCCTTGGGACCGACTACAGCCCCAGGATGCGACGAGCCGACATCGAGGTGCCAAACCTCCCCGTCGATGTGGACTCTTGGGGGAGATCAGCCTGTTATCCCCGAGGTAGCTTTTATCCGTTGAGCGATGGCCCTTCCATACAGAACCACCGGATCACTAAGCCCGACTTTCGTCCCTGCTCCACCTGTATGTGTCGCAGTCAGGCTCCCTTCTGCCTTTGCACTCTACGCGCGATTTCCGACCGCGCTGAGGGAACCTTTGGGCGCCTCCGTTACCTTTTAGGAGGCGACCGCCCCAGTCAAACTGCCCACCTAGCAATGTCCTGTGACCAGATTCATGGCCTCCAGTTAGAATTCCAGTACTGTCAGGGTGGTATCCCAAGGACGACTCCACGAAAGCTGACGCCCTCGCTTCTAAGTCTCCCACCTATCCTGTACAGACAATACCGAAATTCAATGCTAAGCTACAGTAAAGCTCTACGGGGTCTTTCCGTCCAACCGCGGGTAGCAAGCATCTTCACTTGCACTACAATTTCACCGGATTTATTGCCGAGACAGTGCTCAAATCATTACGCCATTCGTGCGGGTCGGAACTTACCCGACAAGGAATTTCGCTACCTTAGGACCGTTATAGTTACGGCCGCCGTTTACTGGGGCTTAAGTTCATAGCTTCGCTTGCGCTAACTATTCCCCTTAACCTTCCAGCACCGGGCAGGCGTCAGCCCCTATACATCAGCTTACGCTTTAGCAGAGACCTGTGTTTTTGATAAACAGTTGCTTGAGCCTATTCACTGCGGCCTACTCTCGTAGGCACCCCTTCTCCCTAAGTTACGGGGTCAATTTGCCGAGTTCCTTAGCAATAATTCTTCCGACGACCTTAGGATTCTCTCCTCATCTACCTGTGTCGGTTTGCGGTACGGGCACCATTTTGCTCCATAGAGACTTTTCTTGGCAGCGTGGAATCAGATACTTCGCCAAAATAGGCTCCCCATCACACCTCAGGCTTAATGTTAAGCGGATTTGCCTACTTAACACCCTAAGTGCTTAGACGCACATCCAATAGTGCGCACATCCTATCCTCCTGCGTCATCCCATTTGTCAAACGCATTATGGTGGTACTGGAATATCAACCAGTTGTCCATCACCTACGCCTTTCGGCCTCGGCTTAGGTCCCGACTAACCCTGGGAGGACGAGCCTTCCCCAGGAAACCTTAGATATTCGGTCAACAAGATTCTCACTTGTTTTTCGCTACTTATGCCAGCATTCTCACTTCTGTACTGTCCACCACTCCTTACGGTATGACTTCAACCTGTACAGAAAGCTCCTCTACCACGTGTACAAAGTACACATCCATAGCTTCGGTGGTAAGTTTGAGCCCCGTTACATCTTCGGCGCAGGATCTCTCGACTAGTGAGCTATTACGCACTCTTTAAATGAGTGGCTGCTTCTAAGCCAACATCCTAGTTGTCTTAGAAATCCCACATCCTTTCCCACTTAACTTACACTTTGGGACCTTAGCTGATGGTCTGGGCTGTTTCCCTTTTGACCACGGATCTTATCATTCGTAGTCTGACTGCCGGGGTACAAGTATATGGCATTCGGAGTTTGATAGGGTTCAGTAACTGTTGTCAGCCCCTAGCCCATTCAGTGCTCTACCTCCACTACTCAATTACCCGACGCTAGCCCTAAAGCTATTTCGAGGAGAACCAGCTATCTCCGAGTTCGATTGGAATTTCTCCGCTATCCACAGCTCATCCCATGGTTTTTCAACACCAACGTGGTTCGGACCTCCACGGAATTTTACTTCCGCTTCATCCTGGCCATGGATAGGTCACTCGGTTTCGGGTCTACAATATACAACTAGTTGCCCTATTCAGACTCGGTTTCCCTTCGGCTCCACACCATAAGTGCTTAACCTTGCTATATATCGTAACTCGCTGGCCCGTTCTACAAAAAGTACGCCGTCACACTTTAATGTGCTCCGACCGATTGTAGGCACACGGTTTCAGATTCTATTTCACTCCCCTTCCGGGGTTCTTTTCACCTTTCCCTCACGGTACTGCTTCACTATCGGTCACTAGGTAGTATTTAGCCTTGGGAGATGGTCCTCCCAGCTTCCCACAAGGTTTCACGTGTCTCGTGGTACTCTGGAGTAGATCTACTTTTCTTTCCTTTTCGCCTACAGGGTTATTACCTTCTACGACGGAACTTTCCAGTTCTCTTCAACTAAAGAAATCAAAGCGTTATGATCTATCCGCAACCCCAGGAACAAGTTCCTGGTTTGGGCTCTTCCCCTTTCGCTCGCCGCTACTTAGGGAATCGAATTTTCTTTCTCTTCCTCTGGGTACTTAGATGTTTCAGTTCCCCAGGTGTACCTCCATATACCTATGTATTCGGTATACAGTATCTAGCATAACTAGATGGGTTTCCCCATTCGGAAATCTACATATCACAGGCTGTGTGCGCCTACATGTAGCTTATCGCAGCTTATCACGTCCTTCATCGGCTCCTAGTGCCAGGGCATTCACCGTGCGCCCTTTGTAGCTTGATCTATCATCAATTACTAACTTTAATATCATTAACAAATATTATTTGTTAACTAGGTTTATTTCGTTTCTTTATCACTGTGCAATTTTCAAAGAACAAAAGCAGATATCCTAAATCTATGATTTAGTGATAGTCGCTTTGTTAAACATTAAAAATGTTTAACTTTATTCAGAAAGACATAGTCTTTCAAAATTAAACAGAATCAAGTGCCAGTCTGGAAGCTTTGCTTCCATTCTCCCTAGAAAGGAGGTGATCCAGCCGCAGGTTCTCCTACGGCTACCTTGTTACGACTTCACCCCAATCACCAATCCCACCTTCGACCGCTGGCTCCTTACGGTTACCTCACGGGCTTCGGGTGTTACCGGCTCTCATGGTGTGACGGGCGGTGTGTACAAGACCCGGGAACGTATTCACCGCGACATGCTGATTCGCGATTACTAGCAACTCCAACTTCATGTAGGCGAGTTTCAGCCTACAATCCGAACTGGGACTGGCTTTCAAGTTTTGCTCCCCCTCGCGGGTTTGCTGCTCGTTGTACCAGCCATTGTAGCACGTGTGTAGCCCTAGACATAAGGGGCATGATGATTTGACGTCATCCCCACCTTCCTCCACGTTAACCGCGGCAGTCTCGTTAGAGTGCTTAACTTAATAGTAGCAACTAACAATAAGGGTTGCGCTCGTTGCGGGACTTAACCCAACATCTCACGACACGAGCTGACGACAACCATGCACCACCTGTCTTCCTGTCCCCGAAGGGACTTCCTCGATTAAGAGTAATTCAGGAGATGTCAAGTCTAGGTAAGGTTCTTCGCGTTGCTTCGAATTAAACCACATGCTCCGCTGCTTGTGCGGGTCCCCGTCAATTCCTTTGAGTTTTAATCTTGCGACCGTACTCCCCAGGCGGAATACTTAATGCGTTTGCTGCGGCACCGAGGGTGGTACCCCCCGACACCTAGTATTCATCGTTTACGGCGTGGACTACCAGGGTATCTAATCCTGTTTGCTACCCACGCTTTCGTATCTCAGTGTCAGTTACAGTCCAGAAAGTCGCCTTCGCCACTGGTGTTCTTCCTAATCTCTACGCATTTCACCGCTACACTAGGAATTCCACTTTCCTCTCCTGCACTCTAGATGCCCAGTTTCAAATGCAGCTCCCAGGTTGAGCCCGGGAATTTCACATCTGACTTAAGCACCCACCTACATACTCTTTACGCCCAGTAAATCCGGACAACGCTTGCCACCTACGTATTACCGCGGCTGCTGGCACGTAGTTAGCCGTGGCTTCCTCCTTAGGTACCGTCATTATCGTCCCTAAAGACAGAGTTTTACGATCCGAAAACCTTCATCACTCACGCGGCGTTGCTGCGTCAGGGTTTCCCCCATTGCGCAATATTCCCCACTGCTGCCTCCCGTAGGAGTCTGGACCGTGTCTCAGTTCCAATGTGGCCGATCACCCTCTCAGGTCGGCTACGCATCGTTGCCTTGGTGAGCCGTTACCTCACCAACTAGCTAATGCGCCGCGGGTCCATCTCAAAGCGGATTGCTCCTTTGATTATTTTATGATGCCATAAAATAATGTTATGCGGTATTAATCTCCCTTTCGGGAGGCTATCCCACTCTTTGAGGCAGGTTACCCACGTGTTACTCACCCGTCCGCCGCTAATCCACTTCCCGAAGGAAGTTTCATCGCTCGACTTGCATGTGTTAGGCACGCCGCCAGCGTTCGTCCTGAGCCAGGATCAAACTCTCAATTTAAAAGTTTAATCTTACTCAAATTTATTGACTGGTTTCTTACCTTAATTCTGTTTAATTTTCAAAGACCATTTTCTTTCGCCATCTCTCGACGGCTTATTCATTATATCAATTTGAAATCTTTTTGTCAACAACTTTTTTGAATTTTTTAATTTTCTCAAATTATTTAAATTCTTTTGTTGTTTCCTTGATTTCCGTCGTCTCCGTGACGACAGGGATTATTGTATCAAAGTTATCCCCCTAATATATAATGGTTTGTATGCATATTTAATAATTATATTAATAATACTTTATATTTCTAATAAATACTATGTTTTATATATACTGATACTCCTGGTGGAGTATATCATTAAAATAGTTATTATCTAACTATAAAAAGCGTTAACATCTAAAATGTTAGCGCTTTTATATAGCTAATAAACTTTATTTCATTTCTACATTATATTTATTTTTTAATTCTTCTACAAAAGTAGTATATTTAGCTGTTTGTCTTTGTTGAATTAAATTAGTTTTAATCATATCTTTAACTTCGTTAAAAGATTTTTCTGTAGCTTCATTTTTATCTTCTACTTCTATCAAATGATATCCAAATTGAGTTTTAACTGGCTCACTTAATTTACCTATTTCTAAATTAAATGCGGCTTCTTCAAATTCAGGAACCATTTGTCCTTTTCCGAATCTTCCTAAATTTCCACCTTGAGCTTTTGAAGGACAAGTTGAATATTCTTTTGCAGCTTCATCAAAAGACATACCATTTTTTATTTGCTCTGCTACTTCATTAGCTAATTCCTCGTTATCTACAAGTATATGTTTTGCAGAAACGGTTTCTCCAACAACAAAGTTCTTTTTATTAGCCGTATAATAATCTTCTACTTCTTTATCTGTAACTTGCACTTCTGAAAGTACTTTATTTACAGACATTTGAGTTAATGCATCCTTCTTCATAATTTCTACGCCATCAATAAACTCTTCTGTTTTATCAAATTCATTTTCTTTTCCATAAGCATAAAATAATTCAAAAGCTATTAATTGTTCCAATAATTGTTTTTTTCCTTGTTCACCAGCAAAATAAGCCTGTCTTTCTTGCGGAAATCTTTTAATAGCAACTTCAATATCTTTTTCTGTTATTTCTTTTCCATTAACTCTAGCTAAAACTTTATTTTCCATAGTTAAACTCCTTTTATTTTATTTAGGTTATGTAATCCCCTATATACCTTTTTATAATAACATATACATATATAAAAAAATAGGCTATTAAAATCTTAATACCCTATTTTGCACATCTTATATTCTTGTTCTATGTATGAAATTATTTATTAAAAAAACGCATCCTCTTAGATGCGTCTTTTGGTGATCCACCGGGGAATCGAACCCCGGACAACATGATTAAAAGTCATGTGCTCTACCGACTGAGCTAGTGAATCATATATTCTTTTTCGTTCAAACTTTTCTTTCGAACACAAGACTTATTATATCAACATACAATACATATGTCAACATATTTTTCAAACTTTTTTTATTTTTTTGTTTTATATATTATAATACATGATTTTATCTTAGAATAATGCCATTTCTAAGCTTATTTTTATAGCAACTATATGCGTAATCCTCTATAAAACGTACTAATTATTTCGTTTAAAAACCTTAAGTTATAAGTAAAGGTATTAAGCTATATTATTGTTTTATAATCTCCAATAATATATAAAAATAAAAAAACACTAACTTTGTTAGTGTTTTTGGTGGCTAGACCAGGAATCGAACCAGGGACACGAGGATTTTCAGTCCTCTGCTCTACCGACTGAGCTATCCAGCCTTATTACCCGGCGACGACCTACTCTTCCACACCGTTTCCAGTGCAGTACCATCGGCGCTTTGAAGCTTAACCATCGTGTTCGGTATGGGAACGGGTGTTACCTTCAAGCCATAATCACCAGATATTCATTTTCGTTATTACAATTATGAATTATATCAGGATTATCTACATTTGTCAACTAAATCTTTAATATTCTTTATAAATATATTTATTTATAAATTTTTTCGTTAATATACTGTAGTTATCATATCAATATTTACTTTTAATTGCAAATATTCTTTTACAATACCCTTTAGTTACACTTCAAGTACTGTTCTTATTAATTTAATATGCTATTTATTACAACGAATCTTGCCTATTAAATTCTAGTAGCTACTCTTTATTAAACTATATTATATTTTTACAATTCATATTAATATATAAAAATAAAAAAACACTAACTTTGTTAGTGTTTTTGGTGGCTAGACCAGGAATCGAACCAGGGACACGAGGATTTTCAGTCCTCTGCTCTACCGACTGAGCTATCCAGCCTTATTACCCGGCGACGACCTACTCTTCCACACCGTCTCCAGTGCAGTACCATCGGCGCTTTGAAGCTTAACCATCGTGTTCGGTATGGGAACGGGTGTTACCTTCAAGCCATAATCACCAGATTTGTTCTTTCAAAATTGCACAGTGATAATTTAATTTGATCAAGCCCTCGACCTATTAGTATTGGTCAGCTGAATACATTACTGTACTTACACCTCCAACCTATCAACCTGATAGTCTTTCAGGGGTCTTACTAGCTTACGCTATGGGAAATCTAATCTTGAGGTGGGCTTCACGCTTAGATGCTTTCAGCGTTTATCCCTTCCCAACATAGCTACCCAGCTGTGCTCCTGGCGGAACAACTGGTGCACCAGAGGTTGGTCCATCCCGGTCCTCTCGTACTAAGGACAGCTCCTCTCAAATTTCCTACGCCCACGGCGGATAGGGACCGAACTGTCTCACGACGTTCTGAACCCAGCTCGCGTGCCGCTTTAATGGGCGAACAGCCCAACCCTTGGGACCGACTACAGCCCCAGGATGCGACGAGCCGACATCGAGGTGCCAAACCTCCCCGTCGATGTGGACTCTTGGGGGAGATCAGCCTGTTATCCCCGAGGTAGCTTTTATCCGTTGAGCGATGGCCCTTCCATACAGAACCACCGGATCACTAAGCCCGACTTTCGTCCCTGCTCCACCTGTATGTGTCGCAGTCAGGCTCCCTTCTGCCTTTGCACTCTACGCGCGATTTCCGACCGCGCTGAGGGAACCTTTGGGCGCCTCCGTTACCTTTTAGGAGGCGACCGCCCCAGTCAAACTGCCCACCTAGCAATGTCCTGTGACCAGATTCATGGCCTCCAGTTAGAATTCCAGTACTGTCAGGGTGGTATCCCAAGGACGACTCCACGAAAGCTGACGCCCTCGCTTCTAAGTCTCCCACCTATCCTGTACAGACAATACCGAAATTCAATGCTAAGCTACAGTAAAGCTCTACGGGGTCTTTCCGTCCAACCGCGGGTAGCAAGCATCTTCACTTGCACTACAATTTCACCGGATTTATTGCCGAGACAGTGCTCAAATCATTACGCCATTCGTGCGGGTCGGAACTTACCCGACAAGGAATTTCGCTACCTTAGGACCGTTATAGTTACGGCCGCCGTTTACTGGGGCTTAAGTTCATAGCTTCGCTTGCGCTAACTATTCCCCTTAACCTTCCAGCACCGGGCAGGCGTCAGCCCCTATACATCAGCTTACGCTTTAGCAGAGACCTGTGTTTTTGATAAACAGTTGCTTGAGCCTATTCACTGCGGCCTACTCTCGTAGGCACCCCTTCTCCCTAAGTTACGGGGTCAATTTGCCGAGTTCCTTAGCAATAATTCTTCCGACGACCTTAGGATTCTCTCCTCATCTACCTGTGTCGGTTTGCGGTACGGGCACCATTTTGCTCCATAGAGACTTTTCTTGGCAGCGTGGAATCAGATACTTCGCCAAAATAGGCTCCCCATCACACCTCAGGCTTAATGTTAAGCGGATTTGCCTACTTAACACCCTAAGTGCTTAGACGCACATCCAATAGTGCGCACATCCTATCCTCCTGCGTCATCCCATTTGTCAAACGCATTATGGTGGTACTGGAATATCAACCAGTTGTCCATCACCTACGCCTTTCGGCCTCGGCTTAGGTCCCGACTAACCCTGGGAGGACGAGCCTTCCCAGGAAACCTTAGATATTCGGTCAACAAGATTCTCACTTGTTTTTCGCTACTTATGCCAGCATTCTCACTTCTGTACTGTCCACCACTCCTTACGGTATGACTTCAACCTGTACAGAAAGCTCCTCTACCACGTGTACAAAGTACACATCCATAGCTTCGGTGGTAAGTTTGAGCCCCGTTACATCTTCGGCGCAGGATCTCTCGACTAGTGAGCTATTACGCACTCTTTAAATGAGTGGCTGCTTCTAAGCCAACATCCTAGTTGTCTTAGAAATCCCACATCCTTTCCCACTTAACTTACACTTTGGGACCTTAGCTGATGGTCTGGGCTGTTTCCCTTTTGACCACGGATCTTATCATTCGTAGTCTGACTGCCGGGGTACAAGTATATGGCATTCGGAGTTTGATAGGGTTCAGTAACTGTTGTCAGCCCCTAGCCCATTCAGTGCTCTACCTCCACTACTCAATTACCCGACGCTAGCCCTAAAGCTATTTCGAGGAGAACCAGCTATCTCCGAGTTCGATTGGAATTTCTCCGCTATCCACAGCTCATCCCATGGTTTTTCAACACCAACGTGGTTCGGACCTCCACGGAATTTTACTTCCGCTTCATCCTGGCCATGGATAGGTCACTCGGTTTCGGGTCTACAATATACAACTAGTTGCCCTATTCAGACTCGGTTTCCCTTCGGCTCCACACCATAAGTGCTTAACCTTGCTATATATCGTAACTCGCTGGCCCGTTCTACAAAAAGTACGCCGTCACACTTTAATGTGCTCCGACCGATTGTAGGCACACGGTTTCAGATTCTATTTCACTCCCCTTCCGGGGTTCTTTTCACCTTTCCCTCACGGTACTGCTTCACTATCGGTCACTAGGTAGTATTTAGCCTTGGGAGATGGTCCTCCCAGCTTCCCACAAGGTTTCACGTGTCTCGTGGTACTCTGGAGTAGATCTACTTTTCTTTCCTTTTCGCCTACAGGGTTATTACCTTCTACGACGGAACTTTCCAGTTCTCTTCAACTAAAGAAATCAAAGCGTTATGATCTATCCGCAACCCCAGGAACAAGTTCCTGGTTTGGGCTCTTCCCCTTTCGCTCGCCGCTACTTAGGGAATCGAATTTTCTTTCTCTTCCTCTGGGTACTTAGATGTTTCAGTTCCCCAGGTGTACCTCCATATACCTATGTATTCGGTATACAGTATCTAGCATAACTAGATGGGTTTCCCCATTCGGAAATCTACATATCACAGGCTGTGTGCGCCTACATGTAGCTTATCGCAGCTTATCACGTCCTTCATCGGCTCCTAGTGCCAGGGCATTCACCGTGCGCCCTTTGTAGCTTGATCTATCATCAATTACTAACTTTAATATCATTAACAAATATTATTTGTTAACTAGGTTTATTTCGTTTCTTTATCACTGTGCAATTTTCAAAGAACAAAAGCAGATATCCTAAATCTATGATTTAGTGATAGTCGCTTTGTTAAACATTAAAAATGTTTAACTTTATTCAGAAAGACATAGTCTTTCAAAATTAAACAGAATCAAGTGCCAGTCTGGAAGCTTTGCTTCCATTCTCCCTAGAAAGGAGGTGATCCAGCCGCAGGTTCTCCTACGGCTACCTTGTTACGACTTCACCCCAATCACCAATCCCACCTTCGACCGCTGGCTCCTTACGGTTACCTCACGGGCTTCGGGTGTTACCGGCTCTCATGGTGTGACGGGCGGTGTGTACAAGACCCGGGAACGTATTCACCGCGACATGCTGATTCGCGATTACTAGCAACTCCAACTTCATGTAGGCGAGTTTCAGCCTACAATCCGAACTGGGACTGGCTTTCAAGTTTTGCTCCCCCTCGCGGGTTTGCTGCTCGTTGTACCAGCCATTGTAGCACGTGTGTAGCCCTAGACATAAGGGGCATGATGATTTGACGTCATCCCCACCTTCCTCCACGTTAACCGCGGCAGTCTCGTTAGAGTGCTTAACTTAATAGTAGCAACTAACAATAAGGGTTGCGCTCGTTGCGGGACTTAACCCAACATCTCACGACACGAGCTGACGACAACCATGCACCACCTGTCTTCCTGTCCCCGAAGGGACTTCCTCGATTAAGAGTAATTCAGGAGATGTCAAGTCTAGGTAAGGTTCTTCGCGTTGCTTCGAATTAAACCACATGCTCCGCTGCTTGTGCGGGTCCCCGTCAATTCCTTTGAGTTTTAATCTTGCGACCGTACTCCCCAGGCGGAATACTTAATGCGTTTGCTGCGGCACCGAGGGTGGTACCCCCCGACACCTAGTATTCATCGTTTACGGCGTGGACTACCAGGGTATCTAATCCTGTTTGCTACCCACGCTTTCGTATCTCAGTGTCAGTTACAGTCCAGAAAGTCGCCTTCGCCACTGGTGTTCTTCCTAATCTCTACGCATTTCACCGCTACACTAGGAATTCCACTTTCCTCTCCTGCACTCTAGATGCTCAGTTTCAAATGCAGCTCCCAGGTTGAGCCCGGGAATTTCACATCTGACTTAAGCACCCACCTACATACTCTTTACGCCCAGTAAATCCGGACAACGCTTGCCACCTACGTATTACCGCGGCTGCTGGCACGTAGTTAGCCGTGGCTTCCTCCTTAGGTACCGTCATTATCGTCCCTAAAGACAGAGTTTTACGATCCGAAAACCTTCATCACTCACGCGGCGTTGCTGCGTCAGGGTTTCCCCCATTGCGCAATATTCCCCACTGCTGCCTCCCGTAGGAGTCTGGACCGTGTCTCAGTTCCAATGTGGCCGATCACCCTCTCAGGTCGGCTACGCATCGTTGCCTTGGTGAGCCGTTACCTCACCAACTAGCTAATGCGCCGCGGGTCCATCTCAAAGCGGATTGCTCCTTTGATTATTTTATGATGCCATAAAATAATGTTATGCGGTATTAATCTCCCTTTCGGGAGGCTATCCCACTCTTTGAGGCAGGTTACCCACGTGTTACTCACCCGTCCGCCGCTAATCCACTTCCCGAAGGAAGTTTCATCGCTCGACTTGCATGTGTTAGGCACGCCGCCAGCGTTCGTCCTGAGCCAGGATCAAACTCTCAATTTAAAAGTTTAATCTTACTCAAATTTATTGACTGGTTTCTTACCTTAATTCTGTTTAATTTTCAAAGACCATTTTCTTTCGCCATCTCTCGACGGCTTATTCATTATATCAATTTGAAATCTCTTTGTCAACAACTTTTTTGAATTTTTTAATTTTCTCAAATTATTTAAATTCTTTCGTTGTTTCCTTGATTTCCGTCGTCTCCGTGACGACAAGGAATATCTTATCAAAATTAGTCGTATCCTGTTTTTTATTATCGATGATCTGAGATAATTATAATAAACATGCTTATATTTCCTATATATTATTAACTATTATATATATCGATACTCCTGGCAAAGTATATGTTACATTCTTATATTTTGCCTAGAGTTATTGGCATATACTTTATTATGCGAAATAAAATTATATACAAATATAAAACTTATACATATGATTAATGTTACTAAAATGCCTGCCTCTGGTCCGAATTCTCCCCCTGTTATAATACTTTCTTTTATATATTTAATAGAATATATTGATGAAAATTGATTTTGACCACTAACAGGAAATCCAAATACATTTCCCTGAAAATAATTCCAAGTAATATGATATCCAATAGACATCCAAAGATTTTTACTATTTATATACATATAAGAAAACAATAATCCTATGAGAAATATATTTATCATTCCTATAATTTTGACATTAGGATTCAATATATGTAGCAATGAAAATATGACTGATGATATTATAGATGATCTTATAGGTTTTTTCTTAATATCCAGTACATTTAAAATATATCCTCTACATAACACTTCCTCATTTATTCCTACAAGTATAAATAATAGAATATCTATTATTATATATTTGTTTATACTTGGTTTTTTTAATGAATTGTCCAAAACTATAAATTTTCCCATTAATGAGATTAAAAATATACCTGTTATTGATACTGCTCCTAATATAAGTCCATATATTATATACTTATAATTTTTCTTTAAATCCCTTAGTCCTATATCTCTAATACTTTTATTATCAAAAGCTTTTAATAATAAGAATATAGTAGAAAATACGCATATTGATTCTATTGTTTTTAATAAAAGCGTTCCTATTTCAGTATTTAAAAGAAGTTCCATTACCTTAAAATATACCTCTTTCCCTGATGATATATTAAATAAATGATTCCCTAAAAACTCTACAAGAACTTGTGTACACACAGTGGCAGTAACACAATACTAGGTTGTTGAATAATTAAAAATACAAAAAAATAAATAAGTCATCACTTTGTGATATAATGTTTTCGCTTAAAAAAACCATAATATACAAAGGATGACTCAAGTATGATTATAACATTAAATATACAAAGCGAAAACATTTATTTTAAAATTTTTGAAACTGTTAATATTGCATTTAATAAACTTGGCATTAATACTAGAAAAGCTAAAGGTAGACCGCCTAAATATTCAGATCAACAAATTGTTGCATGTATGATATATGGTGTAAATAATAGTATTTTTAGTCTTAGAGAACTTGAATATAAAATTAAACAAGATATTGTATTTCAAAAGATTATAGGTTTAAAAGAAGTTCCTGACCATTCTACATTTTCTTTAAGAGCGATAGCTTTAGAAAAATACGTGTACTATGGCATTTATGCTATGCTTATTGAACTTATAAATCCATCAACTAGAATTTGTGCTATTGATGGTACTGCATTAAGGAGCTCATTATATGATAGCGAAGCTAGGTATGGAAAAGGAACTCGACTTGGCAGATATAAAGGATATAAGTTACATTGTACCGCTTGTGTATGTGATAGTATATTACCTTTGTCATTTTCTATAACTACTGCAAATGTATATGATAATCAACTCCAAGGATTGTTATATGAACTGAAAACTTATAATCCATTTATTGTACTTGCCGATGCTGCTTATGATGATGCTCAATGGTTTAAAGTTTCTAAAACTCTAGAATATAATTTATTAACAGACGTAAATATGCGTAAAGCAAACAGTATAGAATCTTTTAAAGATGAATCTAGATATAAAAATGCTCTTTTTATGCAATCGCCAATAGGTAAAAATTTATATAAAAATAGGCTAAAAATTGAACAATTATTTTCTATACTTAAAGGATTGTATAACCTAGAAAACCCTAGACTTTACGGACAAAAACGCTATGAACGCCATGTTAAGTGGGTTCTTTTATCATATCTTATAGACGAATTTAATAAGGTTAATAGCAAAATAAATTCTAGAAAATATCCTTGGAATCTATAGTTTTCATCGCGCTAACGCACTTACTTTTTTAAATTTTTAAAGAACTTCCTAATGCACACTTAAAATTATTAAACACATGCTCGCGCATAAATGCTTTTTAAGATTTGTAAAAATTAGTTATTCAACAACCTAAATACATTAAAAATGCTAAGAAAATTTTTATCACAGCACTTAATTTATTATGTTTCTTAATCAATTTCTCTTCCCCCTTATACATTTAATAATTTATCATATGTACATTTAGCCTCAAATATTATAATAATTGTGGAATAAAAAAAGGACCAATAATTAGTCCTTAATTTTTTATATATTAATTTTCTTCTCCATTAAATATCCTGTACCTATAAATAGTCCTATATATACAAATATTTGATATATAGCAGATGCAATATTTATTGTTAAATTAGCATCTGTAACCTTTATAGCCATATTATTTATGCTCCCATTTCCCCCTAAATAATTATTCAAATTTAAAGCAATATGCATTTGTTGAGGAAATATATTACTTAATTTAAATGATATATAATAAATAAGGAAACTTAATGCTATAAATACTACAAAAGCTAAAATACCACTAACTTTTTTCCCTCTACGTGCTACCTTAGTTAGAGCTATTGAGAAATATATCATTAATAATAAAGTTATTGTATTTATAATTATACCTGCAATTGCAAATATAATTAATGATTTTAAATTTAAAGATATTATAACTCTAACAATATCTGCTCCTTTTGTCCCTATTAATATTTTAAAAAATATAAAACTAACGATGCTTGTTAGTGAAAACCACACTAATGCACATATAAGTTTCGATGCCAATATCTTATTTCCACTAATGGGTAAAGTAAAAGTTAAATATCCTCTATCTTCATATAATTCATTTTTAAAAGAATTAATTATAATTACTAAGGATATTATAAACAAACTCATAGTAACCATGCTCATACATCCTGTAACTGGTCCTGATCCCCATTTTTCTAATCTAGTTAATGATACTATATTTAATATACTTGCTATAATGCATAGTGCTGAAAATATTTTATAATTTCCCTTTAATTCATATTTAATTAACTTTCCCATTACTGAAATACCTCCCTAAATAATTCATCAATGGATTTTTGTTTTTCAACTCTTAAGTCCTCTGCATTACCTTGAAGAACTATATTCCCATCTTTTATAAAAGCAACATCATCAAAGATTCTTTCAATATCACGAACAAGATGCGTTGTTATAATCATTGAGCTTTCTTCGTTATAATTTTGTATAATAGCATCTAAAATTTGCTCCCTTGCTACTGGGTCGACAGCTGCCAATGGCTCATCTAATACAAACAACTTTGCCTTTCTTGATAACACTAAAGTTAGATTTAATTTTTCAAGCATTCCTTTTGACAATGAATTCACCTTTAAATCTTCTTCAAGTTTCATAAATTTCAAGAGATTATGACACTTTTTTTCATCAAAATCTTTATAAAAATCTTTAAAAAATCCAATAGCATCTTTTATCTTCATCCATTTATATAAATAGTTTTTATCTGGAAGATATGAAACTATCGCCTTTGTTTTTATTCCTGGCTTCTTTCCATCTATAAAGACCTCACCACTTGATTCTCTTAAAAGTCCAGTTATAATCTTTATAAAAGTAGTTTTCCCACTTCCATTAGGACCGAGAAGTCCAAAAACCTTTCCTTTCTCTATTGTTAAATTAAAATTATTTAATGCTTTTTTATTAAAGTAATTCTTACATAGCTTCTTTGCCTCAACTATATTATTCATATCTAATTACCCCCCTCCAAACTTTTTGAAACTAACTCGACAATTTCCTTATTATCAAAACCTAAGTGTTTCATTCCATTAATAAAATTATTCATTATATCTTTGGCAGTATCTTTTTTAAAATTAAATATTATTCTCTCATCATCCACTATAAACGTCCCCATTCCCCTTTGTGTATATGCAAACCCTTCTCTTTCAAGCTCCTTATATGCTCTTTGAATTGTATTTGGATTAACCTTAAGCTCTGATGATAATTCCCTTACAGATGTTAACTTATCTCCACCCTTTAATTTTCCTGAAATAATATTCCGCTTTATAATGTCCATTATTTGAATATATATAGGTACCTTTTCATCAAATTTTATACTCATATTTATATTTATCCTCCAAAAGCTTTTGTTGTGTATTTATTTACTAGTGTACTAATATATTAATACACAACTTTTGTTTCGTCAATACCTTTTTACCAAAAAAACCTAAAATACTAATCAGTACTTTAGGTTTTTTAACTCTATCCATTATTTATTTTTATTGTTTATACGCATTATATTGGTACTACATGTAGCAACTAATTTTCCTTCTTTATTATATCCCTCACCATACATATGGACTATATTATCTCCTGCTTGTTTTATCTTTACTGTAATTTTAAGATTATCTCCTAAAAATATAGGTCTTTGATAACTAGTAGTAATATCTATGGTTGTTATTAATTCTCCATTATTTTCCGCAATGAAAAATATTCCAAAACTATTATCAAAAGCTGCTGTTATAAATCCTCCTTGCATAGATTTTAGCGGATTTAAATACTTCTCAAGAACAGGAAATATCACTGTTAAACTTTCTTCTTTTTTATATTCTACAAGTTTAGGTTCCATTATATTAACACAGTTAGCATGTTCTAATTTTCCGTATCTATCTATTGTTTTCATTTTTTATTTTCCTTTCTATATCTTTTGTAGTTTAATTAATTGTCAACTTCTTCAATATAATTTAAAAATGTATCTACCATAGACTTTTTTATCTTAAATCCTACCGAAATTAATGCTTTTTCAAGAGCACTTAAAACAAATAACATTTTTTCTTTTCTTGCGTTTTCACCCATATGTCCTATTCTTATAACCTTACCCTTTAAATATCCAAAGGAATCTGTGATAAGTAAGTTATACTTTACTCTTAAAAGTTTCAATAATTCCTCTGAGTTAATTTCCTGGGGTACATTAATCACTGTAACAGTATTTGAAAATCCACTTTTTATATAGGTTGTAAAACCTGCTTTTACTAAAGCTTTTCTTGTAGCATCAGCTATACTGTTATGTCTTTTAATTATTTTTTCTGACCCTTCTTCTAATATATTATTAATGGCTTCTCTGAGCCCAATTATATCACTTATTGGCATTGTATACGGAAACCATTTATTTTCATAATAATCTTTCCAAATAAGTAAATTACAATAAAAACTTGCAATTGGTTTAGTTCTATTTTTCATAACATTAAAAGCATCCTTACTTATACTTACAATAGTAAGTCCTGGTGGCGCTGATATAGCTTTTTGAGAAGCCCCAAGTGCAATATCTATATTCCACTCATCAACTTTAAGTTCTTCTCCTACCATAGCAGCAACTGTATCTACAACCGTAATTATCCCTTTGCTTTTTAACAATAGACATATTTTTTCTATATCATTTAAAACTCCAGATGGTGTATCACAATGAACTACTGTAGCATATTTAAAGTTACTATCTTTTTCTAAAAACTTTTTCAATTCACTAACATCTATATTCTTTTGTCTATCTCCTTTAAAAAAAACAACTTCTCCATCATAAAGTTTTACGAAATCTCCAAAACCTTCTCCAAATATGCCATTATCAATAACAAGTACTCTATCTCCTGGTTCAGTTAACGATGCACAAGCTGATTCAAGTCCTAATATTCCTTCTCCTGATAATATTCTCACTTCATTTTTTGTATTCATTATTTTTGCAACTTTTTCACAAGTTTCTTTATAAAAATTATAAAATTCAATATCAATATCTGGGTTTGTAGTCTCTTTTGCCCTTGCAAAACGTACATTTTCCTTAACTTGCGTAGGTCCCGGAGTTAGTACATATGGAATTTTCATATTATCCCCACCATTCTATATTTATTTTTCCCACTATTTTTAAAAAGGATTATAGCACTCCATAGTAATTTATTCTACTGTATGGGTACAATATTATTATTATTTTTTCATTAAACAGTGTATAATAACTTTAATATTATTTTAAAAAAAGGAGGTTTTTATAATAGATATAACTAACTCTTTAAAGGATAAAATCGAAAAAATAGTTAAAGAATATAATTCCGAAGAAACTGGTGGCTTTATAACTGGAGATGGCCCCATACCTTGTGATGTTTTATTCATCGGAGAAGCACCAGGTAAAAATGAAGTAGAACAAGGTAAACCTTTTGTTGGTATGGCTGGCGAAACTTTTAATAACTACTTAAAGTCTATAGGATTAAGTCGTGATAAAGTTAGAATCACTAATACATGTTTTTTTCGTCCAATTAAAAAAAAGGTAGGTAAAACAGGTAGAACTACAATAAGCAATAGACCCCCTAAAGTCTCTGAAGTTAATTTGTTTAGAGATGTTTTAGATGATGAAATATCTATTGTAGATCCTAAAATAATTATAACTTTAGGAAATGTTCCATTAAAAAGACTTACTGAATTTAAAAGCATTGGAGATTGCCACGGAAATATTTACTACAATGAAAATTTAAAAAGAAATGTATTTCCTATGTATCATCCATCAGCATTAACTTATAATAGGAATGATAAATTTAAAGCAATGTATGAAAATGATTGGTTAAAGTTAAAAGAAGTATTGAAAACTATTTAGTTTTCAATACTTCTTTTATATAATTAAATTCTAATAATTCCATTTAATAAATTAATTGTATTTTCAATATCTTTTAAAGATATCATTTCACCAGATGTATTAATGTATCTACATGGAATTGCTATCATTCCTGTTTTTATTCCTCCAACTTCTTTATGTATAAGACCACCCTCATTTTGTCCATCACTTATACTATATTGAAGTTTTAAATTTAATTTATTAGAAATTTCCTCAATTGTCTCTTTAACTTTATGATGAATTATAAGGCTTCTATCGAATACAGACATAATAGTCCCTTTATCTAATGCTATTTTAGATGAACCTTCTTTAGTATCATCGGAATCTATGGCATCTAAAACTATAGCACTATTTGGTTTTATATTAACTGCTGATAACTTTGCACCTTTAAACCCTAATTCTTTTTGTACTGAAAATACAAAATACAATTCTTTATTTAAATTTTTTATATTTATATTTTCTATAACTTTAAGAAGTATATAACACGCTATTCTACTATGAATATTTGCACCAATTATCTTATTTTCAACTTCTATTTTCTGGCCTATAAGTTCAAGGTAATCTCCTTCTTTAATTTTATATTTAGCATTTTCTTTAGTTGAGATCCCAAAATCAATAAATAAATTATCTTTTGATGAGCCTTCTTTTAAAAATCCCATTCTTCCTATATGACCATCTTGAGATTTAAAAAAGTTTGCTGAAATATTTTTTAAATCTATATTTCCTATAGGAACAACTTTAAAAAATCCATTATCATCTATATCCGTTACCATAAGTCCAGTATTATCTATATGAGTACATATCATTAATTTTTCAGTACCTTCTCCAAGTTTAACAACTATATTTCCCAAATCATCTTCATTTAAATCTAAGTTTAACAATTTTTCTTGATTTATTAACTTAATTTGTTTTTTTATAATATTTTTAATATTCTCTTCCCTTGTACTCACCCCAAATGAATCTATTAAATTTTCCATTAATTTATCCATAATTTAACCATCCTTTTCTCCTACTTATCTTTTTTAGTAGCTGCCTTTAATATAGTAAACATTAAAAATGATACTATTAAAACTACAGTAAAAACAGAAAATATTTTTCCATTTTTATCGCCCTTATATTTTCCTATTAATGCTCCAGCTAAAGATAAACAACCTACTGCTATATTATAAATTCCGATTGCCTTATTCATAGATAGATCCTTTTTTACTATCATGACTATACCCAATATTAATAAATAAATTCCACTACCTATCATGAACCAAAATTGCCAATTTTCCAAAATAACTCCTCCAATTTTACTATAAAGATTTTAAATATCCCCTAATTAACTTTATGGTATTTTCAATATCTTCTTTAGAAGAAACTGAAATAGGTGACTTCATATATTTACAAGGTATAGATATTGTAAGAAGTTTTTTAGTATTCCCTGTGCTTATATATGAATCACCATCATTTTCGTTATTTATATATTTTTTTATTTGATATGGTATTTTTTCTTTTTCTCCGATTCTTTTTATATCATCAATAAGGCTATTATCGCAAATAGTATTATTATCTATTCTTGATATTGATGGTCCCTTTCCTATTTTATTTTCTTGTTCTTTAGTTAATGCTCCTTCAAGTACAAGGGTAATATCTGATTTTATATTATATGATGATATAATAGCTCCTCTACTTCCTATCTGCCTTTGAGTTGTAAATATAACATAAATATCAGCATTATAGTTTTCTTTTAAAAGTTCTATTAATACATAACACGGAACCCTACTTTCTAATGCTTTTCCCTTAATATATTTTTCACCTAAAAATTCAAATTCTGTGGTAAACGAAACTTCATCTCCTATAGATACATACTTTTTAGCTTCTTCTTTGGATGTAGCTCCAATATCTATAGACAATGTTTCTATATCTATGCTTTCTTCTCTTTCTTTTTTATTTTGTAGATGTATGGCTTTTAATCCTATAACACCACTAATTTTATTTTTTCCTATATTAACAGCTTTACATGGAATGCTTTTTTCTTGTACGTTTCCAAGGGATGTAAATTTCAAAGTACCATCATTGTTATATCCAGTAATAATAAATCCAACTTCATCCATGAAAGCATCTAATATTACTGTTTTGCCAACTCCTTTTTTATGTGCAATTATATTTCCCATTTTATCTACATTGACTTCATCAACAAAATCCCTAATTGAGTCTTTTATTATATTTCTTACTTCATCTTCATAGGATGAAGGTGCCATTGCATTACAAAGTTTTTCTAGAAGCATAATAATTCCTCCAACTCATCTTCCTTTAAATTTTCTATAAATCTCGCAATAATTTTTCCAGTATTTTTTATATCATTTATATTAACCAATTCTACAGGTGTATGCATATGTTTTATAGGAATTGATACTAACATACTTGGTACTCCTTTTCTTGAAACTTGTATATCCCAGGCATCCGTTCCTGTATTTCCAGGTTCAACTTCGACTCCATAAGGTATGCCATATTTATCACCTATAAACATAATTTTTTTATTTAATTTATGGTGTAAATTAGGTCCATGACATATAACAGGTCCATTTCCTATAATATTTTCTCTATCTTTTGCTCCTAGTTCTCCACTATCAAAAGTTGTATCTATTGCGATTCCTATGTCTGGATTTAAATTATAAGTAGCTATTTTAGCTCCTCTATGACCAACCTCTTCTTGGCAAGAGCAAACAAAATATACATCTAAATCATGCTGAATATTTTGTAATTCCTTTGCGCACTGATACATAGCAACGATACTACCTCTATTATCTATAGTCTTACAAGCAACATTACTATTTAGAAGTTCTACAAATTTACCTTTTATAGTAATGAAATCTCCTATTTTAATTATTTTTTCTAAATTTTCTTTGCTATATCCCGTATCAATTATAAGATCATTTGAAGTAACTGCCTTATTTATATCCTTAACTATATTTATAATTCCTAAAATATCTTTTGTACCATGAATAATTACTTCTTGTGCTACTAAAGATTTAGGATCAACTCCAACACCTTTGAACTTAACAACTCCATTATTCAATATTTCTGTTACAAGTAAAAATATCTCATCGGCATGAGCCATGACCATTACTTTTCCTCTAGCATTGCCTTCTTTATGTATTATAATATTATTCATTGAATCAATTGTAACTTCTCCAAATGCACTGAACTTCTCTTTTATTAAAGCATATAATTTATCTTCTCTGCTACTTGGTGCATGTGCTAAGGATAACTCTTTTAATAATTCTTTATTTTCCATATTACCCTCCTATTATAAAATCATAATAATTATTATAAACATGTATATATTTTTTTAATTTGTACATAATTTAAATAAACCCGAAATGAAAGAAGCCGTGTAGATAACTCCCCCCTGAATTACGCACGGTTTCTTTTATTTTTACTTAAAAATTTTGCATACTCCATTTGATAATGACTTTGCTATATTATCTTGATATATATCATTACTTAATTTCTTATCTTCTTCTGGATTCGATAAAAATCCCATCTCCACTAGAATAACCGGAACTTTAGACCAATTAAACCCCGTTAAATCACTTCTTTCTATAACTCCTCTATTTTTCATTCCAACTTCTTTACTTAAGATATTTATAATATTTTCACCATATGTTCTGCTTACCTTATAAATACTAGGTATTCTTCCACTACTTGATGGTATAAGCACAGAAGCTCCATTTACTGATTTATTATCAGAAGAATCTGCATGTAATCTTATAACTAACGCTGCATTAGAATTATTTCCTACTTTTGCTCTTTCTATATTACTCATAGTCTTATTATTATCAGTTTTAGTCATAATAACAGTAAAACTTTTTTCCTCTAAATATTTTTTTAATTTTAATGCTACGTTCATATTTATTTTATACTCAGGTGTTTTAGTTACAACTCCATCAGCACCCCCTGTTTGTCTAAATTTCATAATTTTTGAATTTGAAGATACAGGTTCTTTTTTCAAATCAGGTCTACTTGCATGTCCTGGATCTAATACTATTACTTTATTTAAAATTTTACTTTGAGATTTTACCTCATTTTTTTCCTTGCTATTTTCTTTCTTATTATTTTCATTATCTTCTTTATTTACATCTTTTTTTTCATCAGAAATTTTATTACTTTCCTTATGTAAAGTATCCTGTTGACTATTATTATTTATTGATTCAACTTTATTTAAAGTAACCTCTTTTTTACTATCTATATCTTTATTTTTACATGCTGAAAATGTAAAAACTATAATTGATGATAACAAAATTATTTTTATTTTCTTCATATTATACCTCCAAGTATAATGCATACATTTATAATTTTACCATAAAACAACATTATTCTTTAAAGAAAGTTAAATTTTTTTCATTAAAAAAACTTGGTATATTTCTGTACCAAGTTTTTTTAATCTTCTTTAACTTCATTATTTTTCATTAAAGGATTTTCAAAATATATGCTAGTACTTGGAAATGCCATGGATGTTCCGCATTCTTGTACTATGGTCATTATTTCAAAATTTATATCTTCTTTTATTTTTAAGTATTTAGTATAGTCTGATGTATTAGTAAAACAATTAACAGCTATGTTTAAACTACTATCTGCAAATTCATTAAAATTAACATGCATAGTATCATTTATTATATTTTTATTCTTTTTTAGCATCTCTCTAATTTCATATAAACATTTTTGCATTTGTTCTTTTGTTGTACTATATGAAAGTCCAATAGTAAAATTTAATTTTCTTGAATTTCGTCTTGTTAAATTTATAATTGTCCCATTGGCTATTGTAGAATTAGGTTCCACTATAATGCTTTTATCTAAAGCTCTAATTTTAGTACTTCTAAAATTAATTCCTTCAACTATTCCTTCAACATTAGAAGTTCTTATATAATCTCCAATAGAAAATGGCTTATCAAATATAATCATAAATCCTGCAATTATATTTGCTAAAGCATCCTTAGCAGCAAATGCTATTGCAGCACCACCAATTCCTATACCAGTTATAAATCCACTTACATTATATCCCCATTCACTTAATACAACTATTATAGTTAAAGTAATTATTATAAACTTAGCCATCTTTGCTAAAAAAGAAAATACTATTTTGTCTAACTTGGAATTTAGCTTTTCTGATAATTCTTCATATAACCATGAATATTCATCTGTTAAATTGCAAAAACCTTTTGATATTAGTATTATAATTAACGAATCTAATATTCTTTTTAAAAGTATACTTTTCTTTAAATCATATTCAAAAGCCTTTCCAAAGAATATGATTGCAAAATAAGCACCTATAACTATAAAAAAGGTTCCCATTGGACCTTTAAATGCCTCTGTTATCTTTCTATTAAATTGCGTCTTAGTTTTTTTACTTATTTTGAGAGATATGGCTACAATTAACCTCGTAAACAATTTTCTAAGAATTAAACATACGAAAAATATTCCTACACCTATTCCTATATAAGTTGCTGTATCTACACTTATTTTTTGACCCAGGATAGTTATAGTTTTTACCGTTTCCTGAAATGCTTCTTGTGCTCCGTCCATTATATCCCTCCTTAATATATTTTATTATATTATATTTTTAAATATTAAAAAAGACGCATCTTTAATTAAGATGCGTCTTTTGGTGATCCACCGGGGAATCGAACCCCGGACAACATGATTAAAAGTCATGTGCTCTACCGACTGAGCTAGTGAATCATATTACCCGGCGACGACCTACTCTTCCACACCGTCTCCAGTGCAGTACCATCGGCGCTTTGAAGCTTAACCATCGTGTTCGGTATGGGAACGGGTGTTACCTTCAAGCCATAATCACCAGATTTGTTCTCTCAAAATTGCACAGTGATAATTTAATTTGATCAAGCCCTCGACCTATTAGTATTGGTCAGCTGAATACATTACTGTACTTACACCTCCAACCTATCAACCTGATAGTCTTTCAGGGGTCTTACTAGCTTACGCTATGGGAAATCTAATCTTGAGGTAGGCTTCACGCTTAGATGCTTTCAGCGTTTATCCCTTCCCAACATAGCTACCCAGCTGTGCTCCTGGCGGAACAACTGGTGCACCAGAGGTTGGTCCATCCCGGTCCTCTCGTACTAAGGACAGCTCCTCTCAAATTTCCTACGCCCACGGCGGATAGGGACCGAACTGTCTCACGACGTTCTGAACCCAGCTCGCGTGCCGCTTTAATGGGCGAACAGCCCAACCCTTGGGACCGACTACAGCCCCAGGATGCGACGAGCCGACATCGAGGTGCCAAACCTCCCCGTCGATGTGGACTCTTGGGGGAGATCAGCCTGTTATCCCCGAGGTAGCTTTTATCCGTTGAGCGATGGCCCTTCCATACAGAACCACCGGATCACTAAGCCCGACTTTCGTCCCTGCTCCACCTGTATGTGTCGCAGTCAGGCTCCCTTCTGCCTTTGCACTCTACGCGCGATTTCCGACCGCGCTGAGGGAACCTTTGGGCGCCTCCGTTACCTTTTAGGAGGCGACCGCCCCAGTCAAACTGCCCACCTAGCAATGTCCTGTGACCAGATTCATGGCCTCCAGTTAGAATTCCAGTACTGTCAGGGTGGTATCCCAAGGACGACTCCACGAAAGCTGACGCCCTCGCTTCTAAGTCTCCCACCTATCCTGTACAGACAATACCGAAATTCAATGCTAAGCTACAGTAAAGCTCTACGGGGTCTTTCCGTCCAACCGCGGGTAGCAAGCATCTTCACTTGCACTACAATTTCACCGGATTTATTGCCGAGACAGTGCTCAAATCATTACGCCATTCGTGCGGGTCGGAACTTACCCGACAAGGAATTTCGCTACCTTAGGACCGTTATAGTTACGGCCGCCGTTTACTGGGGCTTAAGTTCATAGCTTCGCTTGCGCTAACTATTCCCCTTAACCTTCCAGCACCGGGCAGGCGTCAGCCCCTATACATCAGCTTACGCTTTAGCAGAGACCTGTGTTTTTGATAAACAGTTGCTTGAGCCTATTCACTGCGGCCTACTCTCGTAGGCACCCCTTCTCCCTAAGTTACGGGGTCAATTTGCCGAGTTCCTTAGCAATAATTCTTCCGACGACCTTAGGATTCTCTCCTCATCTACCTGTGTCGGTTTGCGGTACGGGCACCATTTTGCTCCATAGAGACTTTTCTTGGCAGCGTGGAATCAGATACTTCGCCAAAATAGGCTCCCCATCACACCTCAGGCTTAATGTTAAGCGGATTTGCCTACTTAACACCCTAAGTGCTTAGACGCACATCCAATAGTGCGCACATCCTATCCTCCTGCGTCATCCCATTTGTCAAACGCATTATGGTGGTACTGGAATATCAACCAGTTGTCCATCACCTACGCCTTTCGGCCTCGGCTTAGGTCCCGACTAACCCTGGGAGGACGAGCCTTCCCCAGGAAACCTTAGATATTCGGTCAACAAGATTCTCACTTGTTTTTCGCTACTTATGCCAGCATTCTCACTTCTGTACTGTCCACCACTCCTTACGGTATGACTTCAACCTGTACAGAAAGCTCCTCTACCACGTGTACAAAGTACACATCCATAGCTTCGGTGGTAAGTTTGAGCCCCGTTACATCTTCGGCGCAGGATCTCTCGACTAGTGAGCTATTACGCACTCTTTAAATGAGTGGCTGCTTCTAAGCCAACATCCTAGTTGTCTTAGAAATCCCACATCCTTTCCCACTTAACTTACACTTTGGGACCTTAGCTGATGGTCTGGGCTGTTTCCCTTTTGACCACGGATCTTATCATTCGTAGTCTGACTGCCGGGGTACAAGTATATGGCATTCGGAGTTTGATAGGGTTCAGTAACTGTTGTCAGCCCCTAGCCCATTCAGTGCTCTACCTCCACTACTCAATTACCCGACGCTAGCCCTAAAGCTATTTCGAGGAGAACCAGCTATCTCCGAGTTCGATTGGAATTTCTCCGCTATCCACAGCTCATCCCATGGTTTTTCAACACCAACGTGGTTCGGACCTCCACGGAATTTTACTTCCGCTTCATCCTGGCCATGGATAGGTCACTCGGTTTCGGGTCTACAATATACAACTAGTTGCCCTATTCAGACTCGGTTTCCCTTCGGCTCCACACCATAAGTGCTTAACCTTGCTATATATCGTAACTCGCTGGCCCGTTCTACAAAAAGTACGCCGTCACACTTTAATGTGCTCCGACCGATTGTAGGCACACGGTTTCAGATTCTATTTCACTCCCCTTCCGGGGTTCTTTTCACCTTTCCCTCACGGTACTGCTTCACTATCGGTCACTAGGTAGTATTTAGCCTTGGGAGATGGTCCTCCCAGCTTCCCACAAGGTTTCACGTGTCTCGTGGTACTCTGGAGTAGATCTACTTTTCTTTCCTTTTCGCCTACAGGGTTATTACCTTCTACGACGGAACTTTCCAGTTCTCTTCAACTAAAGAAATCAAAGCGTTATGATCTATCCGCAACCCCAGGAACAAGTTCCTGGTTTGGGCTCTTCCCCTTTCGCTCGCCGCTACTTAGGGAATCGAATTTTCTTTCTCTTCCTCTGGGTACTTAGATGTTTCAGTTCCCCAGGTGTACCTCCATATACCTATGTATTCGGTATACAGTATCTAGCATAACTAGATGGGTTTCCCCATTCGGAAATCTACATATCACAGGCTGTGTGCGCCTACATGTAGCTTATCGCAGCTTATCACGTCCTTCATCGGCTCCTAGTGCCAGGGCATTCACCGTGCGCCCTTTGTAGCTTGATCTATCATCAATTACTAACTTTAATATCATTAACAAATATTATTTGTTAACTAGGTTTATTTCGTTTCTTTATCACTGTGCAATTTTCAAAGAACAAAAGCAGATATCCTAAATCTATGATTTAGTGATAGTCGCTTTGTTAAACATTAAAAATGTTTAACTTTATTCAGAAAGACATAGTCTTTCAAAATTAAACAGAATCAAGTGCCAGTCTGGAAGCTTTGCTTCCATTCTCCCTAGAAAGGAGGTGATCCAGCCGCAGGTTCTCCTACGGCTACCTTGTTACGACTTCACCCCAATCACCAATCCCACCTTCGACCGCTGGCTCCTTACGGTTACCTCACGGGCTTCGGGTGTTACCGGCTCTCATGGTGTGACGGGCGGTGTGTACAAGACCCGGGAACGTATTCACCGCGACATGCTGATTCGCGATTACTAGCAACTCCAACTTCATGTAGGCGAGTTTCAGCCTACAATCCGAACTGGGACTGGCTTTCAAGTTTTGCTCCCCCTCGCGGGTTTGCTGCTCGTTGTACCAGCCATTGTAGCACGTGTGTAGCCCTAGACATAAGGGGCATGATGATTTGACGTCATCCCCACCTTCCTCCACGTTAACCGCGGCAGTCTCGTTAGAGTGCTTAACTTAATAGTAGCAACTAACAATAAGGGTTGCGCTCGTTGCGGGACTTAACCCAACATCTCACGACACGAGCTGACGACAACCATGCACCACCTGTCTTCCTGTCCCCGAAGGGACTTCCTCGATTAAGAGTAATTCAGGAGATGTCAAGTCTAGGTAAGGTTCTTCGCGTTGCTTCGAATTAAACCACATGCTCCGCTGCTTGTGCGGGTCCCCGTCAATTCCTTTGAGTTTTAATCTTGCGACCGTACTCCCCAGGCGGAATACTTAATGCGTTTGCTGCGGCACCGAGGGTGGTACCCCCCGACACCTAGTATTCATCGTTTACGGCGTGGACTACCAGGGTATCTAATCCTGTTTGCTACCCACGCTTTCGTATCTCAGTGTCAGTTACAGTCCAGAAAGTCGCCTTCGCCACTGGTGTTCTTCCTAATCTCTACGCATTTCACCGCTACACTAGGAATTCCACTTTCCTCTCCTGCACTCTAGATGCTCAGTTTCAAATGCAGCTCCCAGGTTGAGCCCGGGAATTTCACATCTGACTTAAGCACCCACCTACATACTCTTTACGCCCAGTAAATCCGGACAACGCTTGCCACCTACGTATTACCGCGGCTGCTGGCACGTAGTTAGCCGTGGCTTCCTCCTTAGGTACCGTCATTATCGTCCCTAAAGACAGAGTTTTACGATCCGAAAACCTTCATCACTCACGCGGCGTTGCTGCGTCAGGGTTTCCCCCATTGCGCAATATTCCCCACTGCTGCCTCCCGTAGGAGTCTGGACCGTGTCTCAGTTCCAATGTGGCCGATCACCCTCTCAGGTCGGCTACGCATCGTTGCCTTGGTGAGCCGTTACCTCACCAACTAGCTAATGCGCCGCGGGTCCATCTCAAAGCGGATTGCTCCTTTGATTATTTTATGATGCCATAAAATAATGTTATGCGGTATTAATCTCCCTTTCGGGAGGCTATCCCACTCTTTGAGGCAGGTTACCCACGTGTTACTCACCCGTCCGCCGCTAATCCACTTCCCGAAGGAAGTTTCATCGCTCGACTTGCATGTGTTAGGCACGCCGCCAGCGTTCGTCCTGAGCCAGGATCAAACTCTCAATTTAAAAGTTTAATCTTACTCAAATTTATTGACTGGTTTCTTACCTTAATTCTGTTTAATTTTCAAAGACCATTTTCTTTCGCCATCTCTCGACGGCTTATTCATTATATCAATTTGAAATCTTTTTGTCAACAACTTTTTTGAATTTTTTTAATTTTCTCAAATTATTTAAATTCTTTTGTTGTTTCCTTGATTTCCGTCGTCTTCGTGACGACAAGGAATATCTTATCAAACTTTAGAAACACTTGTTGAGAATTTTATTTCATTATGACTAATTACGTTTTATTATTTACATTTTTCTTGTTTTTTCTCCAAATTAAACACATGGACACTCCTGGTAAAGTATTCATCATATAATTAAAATGACAGCTAAAAAGCTGTCATTTCCGTTTTACGTTATTCCTTTGTTATATAAAATATTTTATGATCTCTCCATTTACCATTAATGAATAAGTATTTCTTACTAACCCCTACTTCTTTAAATCCACAGTTTTGAAGTACCTTTTGTGAACGAATATTTTCAACTAATGTGCTTGCTTCTATTCTATGAAGTTCCATATCCTCAAAAGCATAATCTAAAAGAATACTTAAAGCTTCCTTCATATACCCTTTTCCTTCATAATCTCTATCTATAGAATATCCAACAAAAGCATTATGAAATATACCCATTACTATATTACTTAATTGAATTTTTCCTATAAATTTTTTATTTATATATATTCCAAAGTTTATACTAGTTCCATTTAAAAATTGCTTATATCCTTCCATTAAAAGAATTCTTTGTCCTTCTAATGTGTAAAACTCTGGATCTCTAGCTGGTTCAAATGGTTCAAGATGATCTTTATTTCTAGTATAATAATCACATACATCTTCTGAGTCTTCTGGTGTTAAAATCTTTAATTCAACATGTATTCCCTCAAGTCTAAATACATTTATATTATTAGAATTCTTAAAAGTATCTGCATCTATCCCAAAAATCAATTCACTTTTATATAAATTATTTGATAGTATACTTTCTTGTAATACACCTTCTAGCATAAATCCTAAATCCACAAAAACAGATGTCATTATATCTTCCTCGGCAATAACACTTATTTTATGTATATCATTATTTTTAAATATGGATTTTATCATCATATTCAAAGACTTTTTTAATTGTATTACATGTGCTTTATCTTTTTTATAAAACTTTATTCTAAAACAGCAGTATTTATTCTCTTTACTAAAGTCAACTATATATATCCTTCCAAGATTTATGCCATAATTATCTTTTATAATATATTCTGTATTTTTACCATTAACATATTTAATTTCAACACCATCTTCTCTACCCATTTTAATCTCCCCTATTACCTTCTATCTAACATCTTTCTAGTATTTATATAAATTACATACGTACAGATAAGACATAATAATAAACAAATCGGCATTATAAAATATGCTTTATAAACTCCTATAATATCATTTAATGCACCTATTAGAAGATTCATTAGCATACCTATAAACGATCCTACGGTTACAACTAAACCAGTTATGTATGATATATTTTTTTCAAACACATGGCTTATAGTTACAACCATTGTTGGGAATACAATAGCAAAAAATATACCTGAAATTGCAATTATTATTATTCCGCCTTGTCCTAATATTAAACCTACTAAATATAATATTAATGCACTTAACACTGAAAGTAAAACACTTTTCATATAACCTATTTTCTCTACTATAAATCCACCTAAAAGTCTTCCAAGCGTTAACATTCCAAAAAATAGTGCTGCATAAAATGAACTTTTATTTTCCTTAAATCCATAGTTATCATGCATAAAGTTTACAAACCAACTTCCTGTATTTTGTTCAGCTGCCATATAAAATCCTAATGTACCCATATATAAATACACCAATTTATTACTTAAAATTTCTTTATAGTTTATTTTTTCAGATACTTTATTTGTAGTTGTCTTTGGTATTTTAATAAAAATAAATCCTAAGAATATTATACTAGATATAATTGCTATACCTAAATAAACTTGTCTCCATGTTATTTGTTCATAAAGCATAATTCCTGCAGTTCTTTGTGCAAATGTAGCACCTAATCCATAGAAAAAATGTGTTAAATTCATAAGTATAGCTTGGAATCCAACAGCTATTAATGGAATCATAGTATTAATACCTATAGCTATAAGTGCTTGACCTGCATTTAATATAAATAAATTTATCATATATATTATAAAACTTTTAGAAAAGAATAGTCCTATTGGTGAAACTATAATTAATAAAAACCCTAATATGAATACTTTTTTATGTCCTATCTTTTCACTTAAAAATCCACCTAAATATGTGAAAACCATATATCCTAATGAACATGCCAATAAAGTAGCTGAAATTTCTTTATTATTTACTCCAAAATCATTTTTTATAGTTGGAACAAATGGTCCTCTTATATTATCAAACATTGCAATCAAAATCATCATTATAAAAATAAATACAATTGGAATAACTCTTTTTACTTTGTCATTTCTCTTTAACATATTTTTCATCCTTCTTAATTAAATTTTTTACAACTTCCCCTGCAATAATTAATCCAGCAACAGAAGGTACGAATGAAACACTACCAGGAGATTTTTTTCTCATATTTAATTCTTCTTCCCTGATCATTGGTTTTATCGGTTGTTCTTGAGAGTAAATGACTTTAAGATGTTTTACATTTCTCCTTTTTAGTTCTCTCCTCATAACTTTAGCCAAAGGACATACTTTAGTATTATATATATCACTTATTTCTAGTTTTGTAGGATCTAGTTTATTTCCAGTTCCCATACTACTAATAAGGTTTACATTATGTTTCTCACACCAAACGGCTAAAGCTATTTTTGATGATACTGTATCTATAGCATCGATTACATAATCCGTATCCAAGTCTATGATTTCCCCTAAGTTATCTTCTCCTATAAACACTTTATGAACTTTAATATTACATTCAGGATTAATGTCTTTTATTCTTTCTTTCATAACTTCCACTTTAGACCTTCCAACACTACTATTAGTAGCAATTATTTGTCTGTTTATGTTAGTTATATCTACTACATCTTTATCAACTAAAACAATGGTCCCCACTCCACTTCTTGCAATACCTTCTGTAGCAAAGCCACCTACTCCACCAACACCTAATATAACAACTTTAGATCTCTTTAGTGTTTCAATATTCTCTACCCCTAATATTTTTTCTGTTCTAGTTAACCAGTTTCCCATAAATATTCTCCTTGTCCCCTATGTTTTTTAGATAATTTCCCACTTATATTATACTAAAAAAAACTGCGAATTCATTCGCAGCTTAAAAATATCGACCTTAATCATTATACACAATTTATTTTTAGTATACAAATGAAATTATTGTTTATTCTCTTCAAGATTGGATAAAACCTCATCATATAGATTTACTACACATTTTTTATTTTGAAAATTCTTACAGTTATCGCAAGATACTTCAGATTGATCTCCACTTATCATATTGTTCTTTACTAATGAATCAAATCCAGAACAATTTGATGCAACAACCATATTTAATTCAGTTGATGATGCAGATTCTAAATTTATATCTTCAATATTATTTGACATAAAGGTTCCTCCCTTAGAATAAATTAATTCTTACTTATTATGTCCATAACCTCATCAAATAATCCTTTAATGCATTTTCCTTTAATAAAATTTTTACAGTTAGAGCAACTTTCTGAAGAGCTCACCATACTTAACAGTGCTATAGTATATTTAGGATCATATCCTATACAATTTTGAGCTACAACCATTTTCATACTACTAGATATCATATATTAACACCATCCTTGTAAACTTATGCTATGTTAATATATTTTTGTCTAAATTTCATTAAAAAATACATAATAAAAAAGATATAGAAAATTTTTCTCTATATCTTTTAACTGATACTATAAATTTTTATTCTAATAATCATAACCATCATCAGGGTATATTACTGATTCTGTTTCTCTGCAATATTTTGTAATCAAACATTCTCCTAAATTTCTAGGACAATTTTTACACATACAATCATTTACAGCACCATTACATGTACTATTTTTATACTCCAAGCATCTTGAACAATTATCTTGAATAACTGCCATATTTACGCCTCCAACATATAAAAAAATTATAACTTATTAATAAATTCTTCTTTCTCTTTTAGTACCTTTCTAATTACAGCTTTACCAATTTCGTCTTCACTCATCTCAGAAATAGCGTTATTTATATTACTCCAATCGACCCACTCTACTTCTTTTGATTTTACAATGTCACCTTGTACATAATTAGCCATAAAAGTTAACATTAAAAGTTCTGATGATTTTACAACATCACTTCCAAGATATTTTAAATTATTTATTGTTATTCCAGTTTCCTCTTTTACTTCTCTTATAACTGTTTCCTCTACATTCTCACCTACATTAACATATCCAGATACTAAAACTTTAGAATTTTTAAATATATAACTTTGTTTCATTAAAAGAACTTCATTGCCTTTTAAAACTGCCACAACTATACATGGCTTAGGCAAATCAAAAAACATTACATCATCTACTGGACAATATGGTACATCGCCTTCATCCCAACTATTACGTATATCTAATTCCCTTCCACATATAGGACAGAATCTATACTTCATAGAATTTACCCCCCAAAATAAACATTAGAGCTTAATATAATTATAGTCTATTTGTATATTTTATCATAGCCAATTCATAGTAATATTATATTAATCCCTATAATTTTATATCTACATTTTTATTAAGCTCTATATAATCTTCTCCAACATTACAATCATAGCAAAAAATATCTACGCCTTCTCTATGCGCTAGTCTTAAGCTTTCAGCAAATTTTTCATCTATTTTCTCATAGGGAGAAAACTGATTTGCACCATTAAATTGTACTAGAAATAATACTCCTGCATTTTTTCCTGATTTTTTTACATCTATAAGTTCTAATAAATGTCTTGTACCTCTATCTGTTGGTGCATCCGGGAACATACAATAGCCATCTTTTTCAAAAGTTACTCCTTTAACTTCTAAATAATATTCGTTGCCTTTATGGTCCCATAGTTTAAAATCAAATCTACTATTTCCAAATACTTGTTCCCTTTTCATGTTATAAAATTTACTAAGATTTTTTATTTTTTTATTTTTTAAAGCTTCCTCTACTACTGCATTTGGTATTTGAGAATCTATATTTATTAATTCATCTTCTTTGTATGCCGCTATTAGATCATATTTAGTTTTTCTATTAGGATTTGTACCTTCTCTTAAAATTACAGTAGTACCTGGTATAAGAATTTCCTTACATCTCCCAGTATTCGGTACATGAACTTTTATTTCTTCATTATTCAACTGAACATATGCTATAAATCTATTAGGTCTTTTTATAAATTTTGCTTTTATAATATTATTATTGATTTTCATATGAGTTACCTCAATTCATATACATTTTATCTTTACACAAAACTTATCCACATTATTTAATTATTATCCTTATTTTAAAATTAGTTTTTCACAATTTTACTTACTTTATATAATAAAAACAGCTTTTTTTTATTTTTATAAACAAAATATAGATTAAAATGTACAAAGTTATCAACAATGTTGATAACTTTTGAATATAATTAATATTAAAAAAAATCATGCCTTTATATTATAAAAGCATGATTTTGGTAGCTCCTAGGGGAATTGAACCCCTGATTCCGCCTTGAGAGGGCGATGTCTTAACCTCTTGACCAAGAAGCCATGTTTAATTTTTCCAACTCTTAATTGTACAAAAAAGTCCTTTATTAAAAGAACTTAAAAATGGCTGGGATAGCAGGATTCGAACCTACGCATGTAGCAGTCAAAGTGCTATGCCTTACCGCTTGGCGATATCCCAAAAATATGGTGCGTCTTAAGAGATTCGAACTCCTGGCCCACGCCTTAGAAGGGCGTTGCTCTATCCAGCTGAGCTAAAGACGCATTTTGGAGCGGGTAAGGGGAATCGAACCCCTGTGTTCAGCTTGGAAGGCTGACGTTCTACCATTGAACCATACCCGCATGTATATTTATAAAATTATGGTGCAGGTGAAGGGAGTCGAACCCCCATGCCAAAGGCGCTAGATCCTAAGTCTAGTGCGTCTGCCAATTCCGCCACACCTGCACATATAAAAATTAAATGGTGACTCCTAGGGGAATCGAACCCCTGTTACCACCGTGAAAGGGTGGTGTCTTGACCGCTTGACCAAGGAGCCAAAAACCTGGCGACGACCTACTCTTCCACACCGTCTCCAGTGCAGTACCATCGGCGCTTTGAAGCTTAACCATCGTGTTCGGTATGGGAACGGGTGTTACCTTCAAGCCATAATCACCAGATATACTTGCTACAGATATAAATTATATCATGTTTTTTACATCTGTCAACATTTTTTTGAAAGATTTTGTTCTTTCAAAATTGCACAGTGATAATTTAATTTGATCAAGCCCTCGACCTATTAGTATTGGTCAGCTGAATACATTACTGTACTTACACCTCCAACCTATCAACCTGATAGTCTTTCAGGGGTCTTACTAGCTTACGCTATGGGAAATCTAATCTTGAGGTGGGCTTCACGCTTAGATGCTTTCAGCGTTTATCCCTTCCCAACATAGCTACCCAGCTGTGCTCCTGGCGGAACAACTGGTGCACCAGAGGTTGGTCCATCCCGGTCCTCTCGTACTAAGGACAGCTCCTCTCAAATTTCCTACGCCCACGGCGGATAGGGACCGAACTGTCTCACGACGTTCTGAACCCAGCTCGCGTGCCGCTTTAATGGGCGAACAGCCCAACCCTTGGGACCGACTACAGCCCCAGGATGCGACGAGCCGACATCGAGGTGCCAAACCTCCCCGTCGATGTGGACTCTTGGGGGAGATCAGCCTGTTATCCCCGAGGTAGCTTTTATCCGTTGAGCGATGGCCCTTCCATACAGAACCACCGGATCACTAAGCCCGACTTTCGTCCCTGCTCCACCTGTATGTGTCGCAGTCAGGCTCCCTTCTGCCTTTGCACTCTACGCGCGATTTCCGACCGCGCTGAGGGAACCTTTGGGCGCCTCCGTTACCTTTTAGGAGGCGACCGCCCCAGTCAAACTGCCCACCTAGCAATGTCCTGTGACCAGATTCATGGCCTCCAGTTAGAATTCCAGTACTGTCAGGGTGGTATCCCAAGGACGACTCCACGAAAGCTGACGCCCTCGCTTCTAAGTCTCCCACCTATCCTGTACAGACAATACCGAAATTCAATGCTAAGCTACAGTAAAGCTCTACGGGGTCTTTCCGTCCAACCGCGGGTAGCAAGCATCTTCACTTGCACTACAATTTCACCGGATTTATTGCCGAGACAGTGCTCAAATCATTACGCCATTCGTGCGGGTCGGAACTTACCCGACAAGGAATTTCGCTACCTTAGGACCGTTATAGTTACGGCCGCCGTTTACTGGGGCTTAAGTTCATAGCTTCGCTTGCGCTAACTATTCCCCTTAACCTTCCAGCACCGGGCAGGCGTCAGCCCCTATACATCAGCTTACGCTTTAGCAGAGACCTGTGTTTTTGATAAACAGTTGCTTGAGCCTATTCACTGCGGCCTACTCTCGTAGGCACCCCTTCTCCCTAAGTTACGGGGTCAATTTGCCGAGTTCCTTAGCAATAATTCTTCCGACGACCTTAGGATTCTCTCCTCATCTACCTGTGTCGGTTTGCGGTACGGGCACCATTTTGCTCCATAGAGACTTTTCTTGGCAGCGTGGAATCAGATACTTCGCCAAAATAGGCTCCCCATCACACCTCAGGCTTAATGTTAAGCGGATTTGCCTACTTAACACCCTAAGTGCTTAGACGCACATCCAATAGTGCGCACATCCTATCCTCCTGCGTCATCCCATTTGTCAAACGCATTATGGTGGTACTGGAATATCAACCAGTTGTCCATCACCTACGCCTTTCGGCCTCGGCTTAGGTCCCGACTAACCCTGGGAGGACGAGCCTTCCCCAGGAAACCTTAGATATTCGGTCAACAAGATTCTCACTTGTTTTTCGCTACTTATGCCAGCATTCTCACTTCTGTACTGTCCACCACTCCTTACGGTATGACTTCAACCTGTACAGAAAGCTCCTCTACCACGTGTACAAAGTACACATCCATAGCTTCGGTGGTAAGTTTGAGCCCCGTTACATCTTCGGCGCAGGATCTCTCGACTAGTGAGCTATTACGCACTCTTTAAATGAGTGGCTGCTTCTAAGCCAACATCCTAGTTGTCTTAGAAATCCCACATCCTTTCCCACTTAACTTACACTTTGGGACCTTAGCTGATGGTCTGGGCTGTTTCCCTTTTGACCACGGATCTTATCATTCGTAGTCTGACTGCCGGGGTACAAGTATATGGCATTCGGAGTTTGATAGGGTTCAGTAACTGTTGTCAGCCCCTAGCCCATTCAGTGCTCTACCTCCACTACTCAATTACCCGACGCTAGCCCTAAAGCTATTTCGAGGAGAACCAGCTATCTCCGAGTTCGATTGGAATTTCTCCGCTATCCACAGCTCATCCCATGGTTTTTCAACACCAACGTGGTTCGGACCTCCACGGAATTTTACTTCCGCTTCATCCTGGCCATGGATAGGTCACTCGGTTTCGGGTCTACAATATACAACTAGTTGCCCTATTCAGACTCGGTTTCCCTTCGGCTCCACACCATAAGTGCTTAACCTTGCTATATATCGTAACTCGCTGGCCCGTTCTACAAAAAGTACGCCGTCACACTTTAATGTGCTCCGACCGATTGTAGGCACACGGTTTCAGATTCTATTTCACTCCCCTTCCGGGGTTCTTTTCACCTTTCCCTCACGGTACTGCTTCACTATCGGTCACTAGGTAGTATTTAGCCTTGGGAGATGGTCCTCCCAGCTTCCCACAAGGTTTCACGTGTCTCGTGGTACTCTGGAGTAGATCTACTTTTCTTTCCTTTTCGCCTACAGGGTTATTACCTTCTACGACGGAACTTTCCAGTTCTCTTCAACTAAAGAAATCAAAGCGTTATGATCTATCCGCAACCCCAGGAACAAGTTCCTGGTTTGGGCTCTTCCCCTTTCGCTCGCCGCTACTTAGGGAATCGAATTTTCTTTCTCTTCCTCTGGGTACTTAGATGTTTCAGTTCCCCAGGTGTACCTCCATATACCTATGTATTCGGTATACAGTATCTAGCATAACTAGATGGGTTTCCCCATTCGGAAATCTACATATCACAGGCTGTGTGCGCCTACATGTAGCTTATCGCAGCTTATCACGTCCTTCATCGGCTCCTAGTGCCAGGGCATTCACCGTGCGCCCTTTGTAGCTTGATCTATCATCAATTACTAACTTTAATATCATTAACAAATATTATTTGTTAACTAGGTTTATTTCGTTTCTTTATCACTGTGCAATTTTCAAAGAACAAAAGCAGACATCCTAAATCTATGATTTAGTGATAGTCGCTTTGTTAAACATTAGAAATGTTTAACTTTATTCAGAAAGACATAGTCTTTCAAAATTAAACAGAATCAAGTGCCAGTCTGGAAGCTTTGCTTCCATTCTCCCTAGAAAGGAGGTGATCCAGCCGCAGGTTCTCCTACGGCTACCTTGTTACGACTTCACCCCAATCACCAATCCCACCTTCGACCGCTGGCTCCTTACGGTTACCTCACGGGCTTCGGGTGTTACCGGCTCTCATGGTGTGACGGGCGGTGTGTACAAGACCCGGGAACGTATTCACCGCGACATGCTGATTCGCGATTACTAGCAACTCCAACTTCATGTAGGCGAGTTTCAGCCTACAATCCGAACTGGGACTGGCTTTCAAGTTTTGCTCCCCCTCGCGGGTTTGCTGCTCGTTGTACCAGCCATTGTAGCACGTGTGTAGCCCTAGACATAAGGGGCATGATGATTTGACGTCATCCCCACCTTCCTCCACGTTAACCGCGGCAGTCTCGTTAGAGTGCTTAACTTAATAGTAGCAACTAACAATAAGGGTTGCGCTCGTTGCGGGACTTAACCCAACATCTCACGACACGAGCTGACGACAACCATGCACCACCTGTCTTCCTGTCCCCGAAGGGACTTCCTCGATTAAGAGTAATTCAGGAGATGTCAAGTCTAGGTAAGGTTCTTCGCGTTGCTTCGAATTAAACCACATGCTCCGCTGCTTGTGCGGGTCCCCGTCAATTCCTTTGAGTTTTAATCTTGCGACCGTACTCCCCAGGCGGAATACTTAATGCGTTTGCTGCGGCACCGAGGGTGGTACCCCCGACACCTAGTATTCATCGTTTACGGCGTGGACTACCAGGGTATCTAATCCTGTTTGCTACCCACGCTTTCGTATCTCAGTGTCAGTTACAGTCCAGAAAGTCGCCTTCGCCACTGGTGTTCTTCCTAATCTCTACGCATTTCACCGCTACACTAGGAATTCCACTTTCCTCTCCTGCACTCTAGATGCCCAGTTTCAAATGCAGCTCCCAGGTTGAGCCCGGGAATTTCACATCTGACTTAAGCACCCACCTACATACTCTTTACGCCCAGTAAATCCGGACAACGCTTGCCACCTACGTATTACCGCGGCTGCTGGCACGTAGTTAGCCGTGGCTTCCTCCTTAGGTACCGTCATTATCGTCCCTAAAGACAGAGTTTTACGATCCGAAAACCTTCATCACTCACGCGGCGTTGCTGCGTCAGGGTTTCCCCCATTGCGCAATATTCCCCACTGCTGCCTCCCGTAGGAGTCTGGACCGTATCTCAGTTCCAATGTGGCCGATCACCCTCTCAGGTCGGCTACGCATCGTTGCCTTGGTGAGCCGTTACCTCACCAACTAGCTAATGCGCCGCGGGTCCATCTCAAAGCGGATTGCTCCTTTGATTATTTTATGATGCCATAAAATAATGTTATGCGGTATTAATCTCCCTTTCGGGAGGCTATCCCACTCTTTGAGGCAGGTTACCCACGTGTTACTCACCCGTCCGCCGCTAATCCACTTCCCGAAGGAAGCTTCATCGCTCGACTTGCATGTGTTAGGCACGCCGCCAGCGTTCGTCCTGAGCCAGGATCAAACTCTCAATTTAAAAGTTTAATCTTACTCAAATTTATTGACTGGTTTCTTACCTTAATTCTGTTTAATTTTCAAAGACCATTTTCTTTCGCCATCTCTCGACGGCTTATTCATTATATCAATTTGAAATCTTTTTGTCAACAACTTTTTTGAATTTTTTAATTTTCTCAAATTATTTAAATTCTTTCGTTGTTTCCTTGATTTCCGGCGTCTCCGTGACGACAAGGAATATCTTATCAGAATATAAAAAACTATGTTTCATATAATTATCCCTAATATCAAAATTAAATTCATTATTCTAATTATTACTCTGTATTTCTCCGTTTTTATAAGGTTGATACACTAGGTTCCGTAACTAGTTTTATTAAAAAAGAGTCAAAAGATAATTTGTCTTTTAACTCTTTTACATATACCTATTTAGCTTTTGGATATTCTTCTATAAACTTCTGACCCATATAATCCTCAATTACAATCTCAAATTTTTTCTTAGGCCCCTCTTTATCATCATTTTTTATTTTTACATTATAATTTAACTTTTCAACTTTTCCATCATCATTATCTATTAAATTATTATTTTTATCATAATTAGGTATCTCTTTTATATCACTATTCTTAACTAATTTGCCATCTTCATATACACTTATAGTATCTTCTATCTTATTATTTTTGTATACATTAATTAAAATATTTTTTACTTTAAATTTTTTCTGTGATTTATAATTATTGTCTATGTTAACATCTAACCTTGTATAATCTTTATCTTTATCATTAGAATTTGTATTTTCAAATATATGAGTAGATATTCTATTCTTTATTTCATTTTTAAAATATACGTATAAAAGTTCCTCACTTCTTGATTTTGTAGGACTTTCTGCTAATACTTTAAATCTATAGTCTTCATTATAAGGAAGTTTTAACGTTTTACTAAATTTTAATCCGTAAGATACATCCAAAGAAACTTTGTTCCATTCAATTTCATCAGAAGATGTCTTTCCTACTTTTCCATATAATAAATACATCTTAGAATTATTCTCAAGCTCCTTTAGATTACCGTATATCATTATTGTTATGTTTTTATAATCTTTATCTATTTCTAAAACTTTATAATCTTTACTAGTAATCCAATCCTGTCTTGAGTTAACTTTATTTATATTTTCTGAAAGTTCATCAATATTCTTTTCTAGATAATTTAATTTATTAAAATTCCTATTTATATCTTCAGTTATATTATTAAACCTTATTACGGTAATTACATTTGCAATTAAAAACACCACTAAAAATATTCCTATTATCTTATTTAATCCCTTATTCATATACCTATAAATTCACCCCATTTCATTAAAACTTATAAATTATATATTATGTTATAACTTTTAACTATATTATACAATACTAATAAGAATATTTATAAAAAGAATTTAAAAATAATCAAAAATATAACCCCCGGTATACCAAAAAAACCAGCTATTAGCGCCGACCATGGATTTATACCTATTGTTATACCAACATTACCTCCGATAAAATTCACAACTAAAAGAAGAACTACACCTAAAACTCCATTTATAATAAGTTTATATAATATTTTTATTGGCCATGCTAGTAGTTTTACCACAACATATAACAATATAATCCCTATCATAAAATATCCTATGTACTCCATCTAACCCCTCCTATCCCCATTTTCACTATATTATATTCTTTTAAATAAACGATGATTAATATTTAATTAAAAAATAAACTTCTATTTTAAACAAAATAGAAGTTTTAACAATCAATTTTATAATTCCACTCTTCCTTCTAAGGCTTTAGAAAGAGTTACTTCATCTGCATATTCTAAATCTCCGCCTACAGGAACTCCATGAGCAATTCTTGTAACTTTAACGCCTAACGGTTTTAAAATTTTAGATATATACATTGCTGTAGCTTCTCCTTCTACATTAGGATTTGTAGCTACAATAACTTCCTTTACTTCTCCTTTAATTCTAGTTATAAGACCCTTTAGATTGATATCTTCAGGTCCTTTCCCTGACATTGGAGATATTACTCCATGAAGAACATGATATGTTCCATTATATTCTCGTATTTTCTCTAAAGATATAATATCTTTAGGTTGTTCAACTACACATATTATACTTTCATCTCTATTAGGATTAGAGCATATAGCACATGGATCACTATCCGTGTAATTACCACATACAGAACAATATCTTATGGTTCCTCTTGCCTTTACTAGTGCATTTGCAAATTCTCGCACTTCATCATTAGGTAAATTCAGAACATGCAATGTTAATCTTTGAGCAGTTTTATACCCTATACCAGGTAGTTTTGCAAACTCTTCTATTAATTTTTCTATAGCTACAGGATAGAAATCCAAATTATTCACCTCTAACCTAGAACATTCCAGGCATGTTTAAACCACCTGTAAGCTTTTTCATTTCCTTATTTGTTTCTTCATCAGCAGTCTTTAAAACTTGATTACATGCTGCCAATATTAAATCTTGTAACATTTCAACATCATCTGGGTCAACAACATCTGGTTCAATATTTATACTAATTATTTCTTTTTTTCCGTTAGCTTTAACAGTAATAGCACCACCACCAGCTGATGCTACAAATTCTTTTTCTTCAAGTTCTGATTGAACTTGCTGCATTTGTTGTTGCATCTTTTGTGCTTGTTTCATTAAGTTGTTTATATTCATTCCGCCACCCATTCCTGGGAATCCACCTCTTGCCATTATATTACCTCCTATATTAATTTATTATTTTATTATCTTTTTATTGTTCTTATCATTATCATTTTATCATTTAGCAATTTATTCATCAATTATTTCTACTAAATCTTCTCCAAATGCTTCTTTCAATATTTCTTCAGGAGATTTCTTATCCTCTTTTTTATCTACAATATATTTTATTCTAACCTTCTCTTTTAGTTCATGTGAAAATATTTCTTCTACTATTCTCCGACTATCTTCTTTTTCTAATCTTTTTATATTAAAAGCATATTGCTGTTGATATTTTATTGTTATAACTCCACCTCTACATTGTATTACATTCCCTGTTATTAGTGAAGCATAAAGTACCATATGTCTTTTTGCCTTAAAAATTTCTAATATATCTTTCCATGATTTTTTTACATCTTCAACAGTAATTTTAGAATTAGAATTTACTTCTATTACTTCCTCTTTTATATCTAATTTTTGTTTCTTCACTGATGATGCTTTTACCATAGATTTATTTTCACTAGATTTATCTCTAATATTATTTTCCTTAGTATTTATTGTTATATTTCCTTCTTTTATTATCTTTTCTAGCTTATTCAGCCTAGATAATAAAACTTCCTTAGATGTATCATACTCTATTTTACACATTTTTATTATGGAAAGTTCTAAATATATTCTTCCTTGCTTACTCCATTTTGATTGTTCTTCGCATTCCTGTAGAATTCTTATACATCTCATTATTTCTTCTATTCTTATTTTTGTAGATTGTTCTTTTAAGAAATTTATATTTTCTTCAGACATATCTAATACATCTTCAGGACTTTGACTTACCTTTACCATCATTAAATTTCTCATATGATGTATCATATCTTTTATAAATAGATTTATATCTTTTCCACCATACACTACATCATCTATAATCCTAATAGAATTTTCAACATCTTTATCTAAAATAGCATTTGTAAGCTTTAATAAATTATCATTAGTCACAAGTCCTAACATATTTATTACTTGCTCATAGTCTACTTTTCCATTTCCCATAGATATAGCCTGATCTAATATACTTAAAGCATCTCTCATAGCTCCATCTGACATTCTTGCTATAAGACTTAAACTTTTATTATCTGCAAATATTCCCTGTTCTTTTGTTATTTTAATTAGCCTTTGAAGAATATCATCACTTTTTATTCTTTTAAAATCAAATCTTTGACATCTTGATAATATTGTTATAGGCAATTTCTGAGGATCTGTTGTTGCTAAAATAAATACTACGTTTTCTGGAGGTTCCTCTAATGTCTTTAAAAAAGCATTTACTGCCCCTTGCGTTAACATATGAGCCTCGTCCATTATATAAACTTTATATTTTCCTTCTCTTGGAGGATATTTAACTTCTTCTATAAGATCTCTAATATCATCTACTTTATTGTGTGATGCTGCATCCATTTCAGATACATCTATTGCAAGTCCTGCATTTATTTTTTTGCACATATCACACTGATTACATGGCTCACCATCTTGTGGATTTAAACAATTTACCGCCTTGGAAAATATTTTTGCAGTAGAGGTTTTTCCAGTACCTCTTGTGCCACAAAAAAGATATGCATGTGCTATTCTATTATTTTTCATTTGATTTTTTAATGTTAATGTTATATGCTCCTGACCTACAACTTCTTCAAAAGTTCTTGGTCTCCATTCTCTATATAAAGCAGTATACCCCATTGTAACACCTCTTATCTTTTTAGTAATTCCTTGTTTTTCCCAGGCCTTTAATAATTATTATACCATAATAATTAAATTTCAATAAATTTTTGTATAAAAAAAAGACGCTCTTAAAGCGTCCTAATATTCCTATGTAAAGTCGTGCACCTTGCGTCGACAGTAAAATAGAAGCGTTACTTATATAGTTAACTCAAGTTAGGTTTGCCTACGGCACATAAAAGTCCTCACTTACCGCTGCTTCCTTCCAGACCTGACGGAGTTCATGAGTTTTTATTGCGTAGGGCCCAACTCTCAACGCCACTTATATAAGCCAGACCTTCCATTTTAAAGCCTCTACAAGGAATTCAACCCTGCTATAGCGGATTGCAGGTACAGGACACCGCTAACTTCCCGTCTAGCACGACTACTGGCGGAGAAAGAGGGATTCGAACCCTCGGTAGAGTTTCCCCTACACACGCGTTCCAGGCGTGCTCCTTCAACCTCTCGGACATCTCTCCCTAATACATTATTATATTAAGCAAAGACTATTATACTATTTATCTAAGTTTATTTCAATAGAAATACTTATATTTAATGCTAATATTTAATATATATATATCTTCTTCTATGCCTACTTTATTTTTATAAGTTCATTATTTCTTAATTTAACTACAGCATTTATATCATCTTTATATTTTTTTAATTCTTTTTTTCCATTTTCACTAATACTATTTATATTTGAGATCTTGCTTTTGTCATCTTTATTTTCTATTTCTAAAGTATTTGTATCTTGTGATATCATTGCTTGTATTACAGCATCTCTTCTAGATTCTATTGCCTTTAGTTTATTATCATAATCTTCAAATATCTTCTTTAATGCATTTTTATTATCTTCATACTTTTTATTCTCAGTTTCTGATAATTTTTTAAATTCTTCTTTTATAGACTCTTCTTTTTTTTGTTTTTCTGAAGCATTATTACTTTTATCTTTAATTTTTTTTAGGCCTTTTGCAATCCTCTGCATTGCAATTTTAAACTTTTCTTGAAGCATAATATCAGTTGAACTTTTTTTCATATCTATTTTTTCTTTATAAGCTTTTTTTAAAATATCATTATCATCTTTTATTCTCTTTTCAAAGTCTGTTAATTCTTTTATTCTTTCTGGATTTATAACATTATTTTTTACAATAGAAGAAGATCTACTAGTACTATTATATGTATTTGAACTAGATTTATTATTTTCTATTTTCTTTCTAACATTATCAAAATCTTTATTCTTTTGATTTTCTTTGCTACTGCATGCACTTAAAACTATTGTAGCCATTACTATGGCCAACAATAAGTAAATTTTTTTCTTCATTATTTTACCCTCTTGTTAAAATTTATATTGGCAGAGAGAGAGGGATTTGAACCCTCGGTAGAAGACACTCTCCTACGATTGATTTCGAGTCAATTGCTTTAAGCCGCTCAGCCATCTCTCCATTGTAAAATATTTCATAATATATATTATTATATCACAATATTCGTTAATTTATATATCGTAGTAATTTTTATTTTCTTCTGTTTTTAAAAAAATTTGTTAGTATTTTACTACATTCTTTATCATATATCCAAGTCACATCAATCATAGTATTTAAATATCTATTTTGTGCTAAATCCACAACTGAACCACAACAACCTGCTACAGGATCAAATGTACCTATATATATTTTTTTTATTCTTGATTGAATAATTGCACCAGTACACATCGGACAAGGCTCCAAAGTAACATACATTTCACACTCTGAAAGTCTCCAATCCCCTAATATTTCACAAGCTTTTTTTATTGCTAAAATCTCAGCATGTGCAGTTGGATCTTTTAACGTTTCTCTTAAATTATGGGCCGATGCTATAACTTTATCCTTCTTAACTATTACAGCACCTACAGGAACTTCATCCTTATTTTTAGCTATTTCAGCCTCTTTCAAAGCAAACTTCATAAATTTTTCTTCCATATATGCTCCTTTAATTAACTATTTTTTTATATTAAAAAACTGCAACAATATACTTGTTGCAGTTTTGGTACACCCGAAGGGAATCGAACCCCCGGCCTTCCCCTTAGGAGGGGGACGCTCTATCCTACTGAGCTACGGATGCTTATAATATTTTACTATAACATTTTAGTTCAGTTTTCATTTAATGTCAACCTTATAAATATATACTACTTATATTAGGGTATATATTTATATTTTTTTATCATACTTACTATATAAACATATTTTAAGAGGTGACATTTTTGAAACATTCATATATATTTTGGAAGTCAATGGATGACAATATGATACTATACCCTTTTTCTATTAGTCATATTGTTTGTATAACAATTATATTCACTTTATGCTTTCTTATTTATTTTTATAAAACTACCTTGAAAAAGACTTCTAACGAAAAATTTGTATCTCATCTTATTGCTTTTATTTTAATCCTTCATCAAATCTCTATTTATACATGGTATATCGCTAATGATAAATTAACTTTAAAAGAATGCTTACCATTATATCCTTGTAGAATTTCTGTAATACTATGTATCATAATTATGTATAATAAGTCTAAAAAAATTTTTGACTTACTATATTTCTGGGGAATTGGTGGTGCAACTATAGCTTTATTATTTCACGATAATTCACTTTACCCTTTTCCACATTATATATTCATTCAGTTTTTTATATCACATGGTGGAATTTTAATTTCTGTACTTTTTATGATGTTTATTCATAATTATTATCCTAATTTAAATTCTTTAAAGAGAACATTTAAGTGGACCATTATATATTTTTTTATTACAATACCAACTAATTATATAGTTGGTTCAAACTATTGCTATTTAAGAGAAAATTGTAACTTACAAATATTTAAATATTTAAATCAAAACTCAATAATTATTTCTCTTTGTACTATGACGAGCTTTTTTCTACTATTTTATTTATTATATTTGCCTTATAAAAATAAAATCTCCTCTTAATTATATTAAATATTTATGTTAATATTTAATATAATTATTAAACAAATTTTCATGAATACACGGGGGGTAAAATGATTAAATACTTTAATAGAAGTGATAAAACCTATGAAATAGAAAAAGTAGCCGGCGACAACTATTTAAAATGGATTTATTCCTCACCTATAGGATTAAACCTTTTAGAAATCATTATAAAGAAAAAGTTATTTTCAAAGTTCTACGGTAAGTTTTGCAATACAAAATATAGTAGAAAAAAAATAGATTCATTTATTAAAGACTTTAATATAGATGAAAGAGATTTTAAATCATCTAAGTCCAATTTTAAATCTTTTAATGACTTTTTTTATAGAGAATTGAAAAAAGAAGCTCGTCCTATAGATTATTCTAAAGATATATTAATATCACCTTGTGATGGAAGACTTTTAGTTTATGAGAATATAGATATTAGAAATATTATTCAAGTTAAAAATCTTACATATTCATTAGAAGAACTCTTTAAAAATAAAAAGTTGGCTGAAAAATATATAGGAGGTACTTGTCTTCTTTTAAGATTAGCACCTGTTGACTATCATAGATTTCATTTTATAGATGATGGAATGTGTGAAAATGCTGTTAAAATTCCAGGATCATACTACTCAGTAAATCCTATAGCCCTTGAAAAAATACCAAAGCTATTCTGTGAAAATAAAAGAGAATTTAGTTTATTTCATTCTGAAAACTTTGGAGATGTGGTATACGTTGATGTTGGTGCTACTTGTGTTGGATCTATAATCCAAACATATAAACCTTACTCAAAAATACGTAAAGGCGATGAAAAAGGTTATTTTAAATTTGGAGGCTCTACTATAATTCTATTTTTTGAGAAAAATAGAATTATAGTAGATAAAGATATTATTGAACAGAGTATGAAAAATATAGAATGCAAAGTATCTATGGGGGAAAGACTAGGGATTAAACTATAATTCAAAACTTAATCCTGAGTACGCCTTATAAACCTCTCCATTAAATTCTTCTTTTGCTTCTTTAACTAAGTCATCTAAATTTCCATAGTGAGGTAGATGACTTAGTACTAATTTTTTAACATTATTCATGCTGGCTATTTTTCCTACTTCTCCAGCTGTAAGATGACCTTTTACTTTTCCAAGTTGATTGTTATAAAGACTTGTTTCACAGATAAAAAGATCTGCATCTTTAGCTATATCAATAACACCTTCACACCATTCAGTGTCACCACTATATGCAAACACCTTCCCCTCTTCTTCAAATCTCATTGCTAGGGTTGGAACAGGATGTTTAACCCATTTAAAAGTAACTTTTAATTTTCCTATTGTAACTTCAATATTGTCATCGATTTTATTTCCATTACTTATTCCCTTTGAAGTTAATTCCTTAAATTCTGAACTTAAATTATGACCATATATTTGAATTTCTTTATCTCTCTTACTTAATTTTTTAGAAATTCCTGCTTCGTATTGAAGAGGAATAACATCTGCTGCATGATCTCCATGATAATGAGAAAGCATTACAGAATCAATTTTGTTTAAAGGAATATACTCTTGAACCTTAGATAATATTCCTGAACCACAGTCTACTAAAATATTATGATCTCCACTTTGTAAAAGATACCCTGTTGTAGCTTCATTTTTTTCTGGATATGCTCCCCAATATCCAATTACCGTTATTCTCATAAGTTTCTCTCCTTTAATTTATAATTCTAATAACTATACTATTATGTAATATTATACTATTTATTATTATAACCCCTGATATAATATCAAGGGTTATAATAAAATTTATAAATTTAAAATCATTTCTAAAAATCTTTTAAATGGAGAATCTCTTTTAATATCCTTTAATCGTTGTATTAATATCTCAGATTCATCGGTTATTATATTATCAACACCTAATTCAATAAACTTATCCATATTACATTCATTATTTACTGTCCAAACATGAACTTCTCTTCCCATAGAATGAGCTTTAGAAATTAAATCCTCCGAAACTAAAGATTCTTCTACACTATAAAAGTCAGTATTTAATTTTTCTACATTTCCTTTAGCTAAATATATTATATATCCTATTTTAATTCTAGGGTTTAATTTTTTTACTTTTTGAAGAGTATCATAATCTAATGAAGTAACTACACAAGATTCTATGAAATTTTCCTTTTCTATAATTTTTACTACATTTTTAACTATGTCTTTTTCATTTTCATTAGCCTTTATTTCAATATTTAATTTTATTTTTCCTTTTGAAAGTTTAATTGCTTCTTCTAATAAAGGCATTCTATTTGTTATAACTCCACCATCTAATTTTTTCACATCATCATATGATAGATTCCATGAATTTTCATCTACTCCAGTAGATTTTTTTAAATTAAAATTATGTGATAAAAAAACTTTACTATCTTTACTTTGTACAACATCAATTTCTGCAAAGTCAGCCTTACAATCTATAGCTGATTTTATAGATGCCAAAGTATTTTCAGGATCATTTAATGTATTACCTCTATGTGCTGTTACTTTTACATTTTGAATTATATCTAAATTATCATCTGCAATAAATCCAATCATTACACTTAACAATACTACTACTAAAATTGAAAAACAGATTATTATTTTTTTCCTAAAAAATAATCTATTTAATATACTTGGTTTTTCTTTAAGCTTTATATTTGAAATTGAACTTTCATTGTTATTCTCTTTTCTTAAAGAGTAAAATAATCTTGTTATCCAATGAATTTGTAATGGTGAAAATATAAAGAAAACTAAAAATCCAATAAATTTCCTTATTAATATAACAGCTATTATAAATACTCTTTCCCAATAGGAATTATAATTAAATGTGTTTATTAATTTATAAATAATAGTACTCCATGAAAAATAAGCTATAAAAATTAATATAGTAGTTAAAATAAATATAGTAATAAAGTATTTTATTACTTTTTTAAAGTTTTTTCTTACAAGTAACCAACTTTCTTTTAGTGCTTCTCTAGATGATTTATTTTCTAATATTATAAAATGAAATGTAAATATCCATCTAATGAATAAAAATATTATCAACAATACTATTCCTAGTTCTATAGCCAAAAGTAATGTACTTTCATCAATATACGTTTGTATAAAACCAGGCAATTCTAAAGATATTCCAAATACTGAATAGTCCTGCATACCAATGAAATTTATAAATGCTACATAAAATAATACTGCATATATTCCACCTATTCCAATAAATTTAGGAATCTTTTTTAAACAAAATCCTAATATAGAGTAAAATCTATATTCCCTTTTTGTAGCTATTAATGAGCTCCCTATTACTATAAGCCCTCCTATTTCAATAAGTATTACAAAGACTGCCATCATATATAAAATAGCTAAAGATAATACTCCTTGCTTTGATAACCCAAATTTTAATATTTGACTATTTGCAAGAACTGATGCTCCTTTATTTTTCATAAGCAAACTTATTGAAAATGAGAATATGGGCATTATAAGTATTGTTAAAATAAGTTTTGTAGCCAATTCATATTTAAGAAACTGACTCCACCCAAATTTAAAATCTTCAATAATTTTTCTAAATTCGTTTTTAAAATATTTCATTATTTAAAATATTCCCTTCAGAATAAAAATTTATATTTTTTATCTTATAAAACAAGATAAAAAAAGCTTTTGAAATATTTTATTTCAAAAGCTTTTGGTGCGCAAGAAGGGATTCGAACCCCGACCAACTGGTTCGTAGCCAGCTACTCTATCCAACTGAGCTACTCGCGCATATACAATATATATATTTTAACATAGGAACCACAAAAAATCAAACATTAAACGTTACTGCAGATTAGTTTATGCCATCATAGCTCCTATGTTACATAGGGATTAGACATCATTAAAAAACACTCAATATTAAATTGAGTGTTATGGCGGAGAAAGAGGGATTTGAACCCTCGCGCCGGTTACCCGACCTACGCCCTTAGCAGGGGCGCCTCTTCGGCCTCTTGAGTATTTCTCCAAGTCCTACATTTTAAAAGTTAATGGCGGAGAGATAGGGATTCGAACCCTAGGTACGCTCTCACGTACGCCGGTTTTCAAGACCGGTGCCTTAAACCAACTCGACCATCTCTCCATATGTTACTCGTACATTATACTATCAATATACAAGTTTGTCAATAACTTCTTATTAATTATTTTAAAATGGCGGAGAGATAGGGATTCGAACCCTAGGTGCGCTCTCACGCACGCCGGTTTTCAAGACCGGTGCCTTAAACCAACTCGACCATCTCTCCATGTTGTGACGATATAAATTATAGCAATATATCGTCACATTGTCAATACATTTTTAAAAATTTATTTTATAACTTCTAAATTTCTCATATACGGTCTTAAAGCTTCTGGAATTGTTACTGTTCCATCTTCATTTTGATAGTTTTCAAGTATTGCTGCTACAGTTCTTCCTATTGCTACTCCAGAACCATTTAAAGTATGAATAAATTCTGGTTTACTCTTTTGATTATCTTTATATCTTATATTTGCACGTCTTGCTTGGAAATCTTCAAAATTACTACAACTTGATATTTCTACATATCTATTGTAACTTGGCATCCAAACTTCTATATCATACTTAAGTGCAGCTGTAAATCCTAAATCACCTTTACATATTCTAACTACTCTATAAGGTAATCCAAGTCCCTTTAATACATCTTCCGCATCATTTGTTAGTTTTTCTAATTCATCGTATGATTGTTCTGGTTTAACAAATTTAACAAGTTCAACTTTATTAAATTGATGTTGACGAACAAGACCTCTTGTATCTCTTCCTGCTGATCCTGCTTCTGCTCTAAAACAAGCACTATAAGCTGCATGCTTTATTGGAAGCTCTTCTGCATTTAATATTTCATTTCTATACATGTTTGTTACAGGAACTTCTGCTGTAGGAATTAAAAAATATCCATTGTTTTCTACTTTAAAAGCATCTTCTTCAAATTTAGGAAGTTGACCTGTTCCTGTCATACTTTCTCTATTTACCATGTATGGTGGAAGTATTTCTGTATATCCATGATCTATTGTATGCATATCTAAGAAGTAGTTTATAATTGCTCTTTCAAGTCTAGCACCTAAGCCTTTATAGATAGTAAATCTTGAACCAGCTATTTTTCCTCCTCTTTCAAAATCAAGTATTCCAAGATCAACTCCAATATCCCAGTGAGCTTTAGATTCGAAATTAAATTTTGTTGCTTCTCCCCATTTTCTAATTTCTACATTATCTTCATCACTTTTTCCATCTGGTACATTTGGATTTGGGATATTAGGAATTCTAAGCATTATATATTTAATTTTTTCATCTACTTCATTTAATTCTACATCAAAAGCTTTAATTTCATCAGAAAGCTTCTTCATCTCAGCCATTACACCACTTGTATCTTTGCCTTCTTTTTTTAATTTTCCTATTTGAGATGATTCACTATTTCTCTTACTTTTTAACTTTTCAACTTCAACCAATATTTGTCTTCTTCTTTCATCAAGTGCAACAACATCATCTATTAATTTATTATCAAAATCTTCTCCCCTATTTTGCATAATATTTTTAATTTCTTCTGGATTATTTCTTATTCTTTTTAAATCTAACATATCTAAACTTCCTCCTTATTAATTCTGTTTATAGTTTATTTATAGACACAAAAAAGGAGCCCTTCTCTACAAATTAATGTAGGGACGAAAGGACTCCGCGTTGCCACCCTAATTGGTTTAATTCTAAACCCACTTTAAAATTATTAACGGCTTTACCGTATTGTTTATCACAATCCCTCAGAGATGGATTCACAAAATACCTAGTATGAATTTTCACCAACCATTCACTCTCTTAAAACTAACTATAATGTTACTATTCCCTTCAACGGTTTAAATATCAATTTTTAATTAATTATAATTATAAAGCTTAGAAATGTCAACAAATTGTTTACATAAAAGGGCTATTTATAGAAATTTACTCACAAATACTCCTAGTACAAATTATATCTACACCAGTATTTAAAATATTTCTACATATGATATCTCCAGCTTTTATAGGCGCCCCTATATGTATTCTACTTAACGCCTTTGAACACTCTATTAATAAGTCCTTTTCTATTGGCCCACTACTTTTTACTGGAACAACATTATGCTTTGACCCTTTTATTCTTACAATAGATGTAAATATCTTTTTAGATTCATTCATATTTTGCACCAACCTATTACATATCATTAAATTCTTTTATTCTATTTAATAATATCCTAGAATTTTTAGAATCCTTTACTATATCTGTCATGTTCTTATTAGTCTCTCTAGCCAAAATAGCTATTATTTTATTTAGACAATGAGATCCCTTACAAGTACCAGCTCCAGCACCAGTTCTTCTTTTTATTCCCTCAACAGTCCTAGCACCAAGAGGTCTCCTTATGGCATCTACAATTTCACCTTCAGTAACCATATTGCAGGCACATATAATTTTACCATAATCTTTATTCACACTTATTAATTGATTTCTTTCTTCATTTGTCATATCTTTAAATTTATATACTTCTCGTCTTTTATCGTTGAAATTGCTTTTTAACTTACATTTTAAATTATTTTCTACAGTTTCACATATTATCTTGGAAATAGATGCAGTCATAGTAACTTCTGCATAATTCTTTCCTGATATTTTAATATAACCCTTATCAACTAAACTATCATCTATAATTATAGGATCATCATAAAAAGGAGAATTATAAAAAGTATTAATATCTTCAGGCTCTATATTTTTTACTAATCCCCCCACTGCATTATAACATTCTCCATAAGTTATATTATTACTAGTATTTACTGATGTTATGTAGTTTCCCTGAACAGTAGGATATGCATATACTAATTCTTTATTTTGATTTTTAGCAAATATAATATTATTTAAAATTGATTTTGAATCATTTTCTAGTAAAAAGTATTTCAAATATCCTTTTTGGTTAACTCTTTTTTCTCTAAATCCATCGAAATTATAATCTTCTGGAGTAGTGTTTATAACCATCTTACAAATAAACTTATTTTTATTGGTTACTACTTTAAATCCTTTACTTATACCCTTTATATCCTCTACTATCTCTTCTAATTTAAAAGAAACACCATTATCAAAGGCTACTTCTCCATAAGCAATACCTAAATCATATGGACATATTACAGAAGTATTTTTAGACTGTATAGCCCTCGTTGCTTTTATATTTAAATTTGGCTCTAATTTTTTTACTTCATTGCTATCTATCATATAAATATTAGGTACATTTCTTGCTTTTGATCTTTCATATATTTTATCTATTTCATCCTCATCTTCTTTATTTTGGGCAATTATTAAAGAATTTATTTTTTTATATGGAATATTAAATTTTTGTATTAAATCTTCCATCATATTCATTCCCATAAACTCTAGATTAGACATTATATTATCATGACTTTGTATTCCGTCAAATACTACAGATGAATTAACTAAAGCAACATCATCTGCTATATCATAATCTTTTTCAATAAGTGCTATATTTAAACTATATTTTGAAAGTTCATAAGCAACAGCACATCCTATTAATCCTCCACCTAGTATAAGTACATCATAATCCATTTAAAATCCCTCCTAGCCAAAACTAAACTAGTTTAATGAGCATATATTTTCATATCTATTGAAAAAATCTTGTATTGTTTCTTTTGTAAGTGGTTTATTTAAAATTTCATCTACAAATCTCATACTTTCTTCATTTAATGTTCCTATCCATCCGGTCATTAAACAAAAGTATGTATCTAAATTAATTTCTTTTACTTTTTTAGCTATTTCAATTCCATTTACATTTGGCATAGAAAAATCACATATAACTATATCATAGTTCCTTTTCTTAAGTTCCTTTTCTACTTCATCAATATTTATTGGATCTAAAACTTTAACTTTACATTTTGTAATAGACTTTATAATTTGGAATAAGATATTTCTAACATCTACGTTGTCATCTATAACAAGTACATTTTTTGAAACATATTGAAAATCTTTCTTTAATTGCTTGTTATAAGTAATCTTCTTAATATTACATATTGGCACTTTTATTACAAATTTAGTTCCTATATCTTTAGCACTTTTACAATGAATAACTCCACCAATAGAATGTATTATTTGATAGACTATACTTAACCCTAGTCCTGAGCCTCTTTTCCCTTTCGTGGTGAAAAAAGGCTCAAATATCTTTTCTCCTATTTGATCATTTATTCCAATTCCATTATCTTTAATCTCTATTATTACAAAATTATCCTCATCCTTAGTAGATATATCTATACTTCCTTGTTCCTTTATGGCATCTACTGCATTGCTTATAATGTTTATTATAACTTCTCTTATTTCAGTTATATTTCCTTGTATTTTTTCTTTAGAATTTAAATTTGTAGATATATTTATTTTAATTCCTTTTAATATACTTTCAGTAAACCATTTATTTTTAGTTAATGAAACTGCATCTATTATTATTCCATTGACATTAAATATGTCAACTTCATTATTATCATTAGAACTTCTAGTAATCTTTTTTAATTTATTTATTATATTTGTAGCATCATATGCGCACATTTCTATCAATTTCAATTGCCGTTGAATAATGTTATCTTCAGAATACTTGTCTTTTAAAAGTTGAACAGAACCTATAATAGGTGTTAATATATTATTAATATCATGTGCTATTCCAGCTGCCATCTCCCCCATAACCCTAAGCTTTTCATTTTCAATAAATCTATTTTTAAGATTAAACAATTTTTTTTGTTCTTGTATTAAGCAAAATATAGTTTTGCACATTGATTCTATATAACCTATATCTTTATCCATATTATTTACATTGTCTTCATATCTTCCTACCCATATAACACCTTTAATGTCATTATCATATTGTACATTTATTCCCAATACACATTTAATATTTAATTTTAAAAATTTATCTCTTACAACCTTATTATTCATATAATCAACACATAAATTCAAACTTTTCCCACTAGATATTATATATTTATTTATATCTTGTTGAAATTTTATAAAATCCATATCATTAAATAGATAATATCTATGTGTCTTAGTTATTCCATAGCATTTATCCAAGGATATAATATTTTCATATGCTTTACTAGATGTATATAAACAACAGAAACTTAATTCACATACCTTTATTAATTGATTCATTATATTCTCTTTAAAATCATCTTTATGAAAACTCGTAGGAATATTAGACATAGTATTATTAAATAATAATAAATTTTCATTTTGATGTTTTAATTTGGCGCAAGAACATATAAAATTAATAGCTTTATAAAATTCAGCTTTATCATCAAAAATTAAATCTTTATCATTGTTATAAACAATTATTCTATCAAAATTTTTGCAAAATTCATAAAAAAATTCAAAATCATATTTTCTATTTTGTATATATAACAAATTTTCTATATCTTTATATTCAGATAAATTTAATATCTCTTTAAAGTTGTTAATTGCTATATGTAAACGTTCTTTATCTTTTACTATATTTTTTATATCCCATATAACAAATAAATTATTATTAGAGTTATATGTATTCATAATAAACTGTAATGGATATCTTAAATCAGGCTCGTCACAATCGAATACTTCTATAATTAAATTTTTATAATTTACATTTTCATTTAAATATTTAGAAAATTCCCCAAACATATCTTTTAGACTGTTATTATATATACTATCTGTAAATATAATAACTTTTTTTTTGGCATCTAACGACTTTATTGCTTTTTTCTTTATAAAATCAGGCAATTCTGTTAAAATGAAGTCTTGATTATTTATATATAAACGGTTTTTGATTCGCATATCCATTATCCTTTCTAAAATAACACTACTCTAATTCTAACATTTCATTTCAAAATTTTCTATAATTCTTCCATAAATCAAAAGAGTACACAATTTAAATTATGTACTCTTAAAACACTTTATTTTTTATTTAAATCCCCTAATAACTTTCCTAACTTATTTATATTTTCACCGTATTCCGACCAATTTCCATTTTTCTGACACTCTAAAGCTTTATCATACAATTCTTTAGCATCTTTTATTTCCTTAGGAATACTTTTACTTTGTATATTATTAGTATTACCTTTTTTAATTTCTTCAGGCTTTCCTTCATAATTAAATAATTGATGAAGAGCCTTTTCTATATTTTCATCTAGTATAATTTTATCTCCATAAGCTACTATCACTCGTTTCATTTCAGGAATACTTCTATCAGAATCAGCTCTTAAATATAAAGGTTCTACATAAAGCAATGAATTTTCAACTGGTATTATCATAGTATCTCCAAATTGAACTTGAGATCCTTTAGCATCCCATAAAGATAATTCTTTTGAAATCGTAGTATCCTGCTTTATCTTCTGCTTAAATAATATTGGACTATTTACAGTCTCACTTTTAGTAGTTGGAAATTTATATAAAACTAAATTTCCATAATTGTTATTATCCATTCTTGCACCAAATAAAGCTATCATATTTTCTCTTTGATATTGATTAAAATATTGAAGTAAAATCATTTCTTCTTTTTGCTCACCTGGTAATTTCATAATTAAATAAGCAGCCTCATTTACCGATTTTTTACCTTCTATTTGTTTTTGTGTTTTTGCAACATCCCAAATATTTTGTCCGGCAAAAAAAGTGCCCGGATCACTTACATGATATCTTTCCATGGCTTTGCATTGGAATTGAAAATAATCTTGTGGATATTTAAAATGTTCTTTAAATCCATTTGGAATATTACTTGCATCCTTAAATAGCTTAGGAAATATTTTTGAATAGGTTAATACTACTGGATCATTCTTATCTGTAATATAAAAATCAGTAGTTCCATTAACAGCATCAATTATTACTTTAACTGAATTTCTCATATAGTTAGTACCTTCTATAGGTTCTGAGAAAGGATATCTAGTTGAAGTAGTATAAGCATCTATTACCCAATATAATTTTCCATTATTAATTACTATATATGGATTGCTGTCATAGCTTAAAAATGGAGCTATTTTTCTAACTCTATCCCCTATATTTCTACGTATTAAAATTCTACTATTACTGGTTATATCACTTGATAATAAAAATTTTATATCTTTTTCATTTATAGCAAATAAAATTCTATTTAATATGGACATTCTTATTCCCAAATTACCATCATAATTTTTACTTGCATTTTCACCACTATCCTTTAAATAATCCATTTCATTCAATTTTGTATTTACTATGGCATATTCACTAGTTTTTTCTCCATAATAAACTCTTGGATCATCTAATTTTACTCCAGATGTATTTACTAAAGGCATATCCTTTATTACGAAATCAGGTTTTCCTTCTTTAGTAACAGAATTAACTTTACTCATAACAACTCCATATCCATGAGTATATGTTAAATGTTTATTTTGCCATGTGTTAGCTTTTTCTTGTAATTTATTATAATCTATCTCTCTTGGGGCTATAAATACTTGATTATATCTACCATTAATCTTATATCTATCAATATCTATATCATTAAAATTATAGTAGTTTTTCTTACTTTCCACTTGATTATAATATTCTAAAGCTTGACTAACTGAATTTATTTTAATATTTTCTATAGTATCTTTATTTTTTCCTATAGATTCTTTTGTTAGTACATTAGTTAATGGATACAATTTTTCTTTAACATTATCAATTCCAAATGCCTGTTTAGTATATTTCATATTATATTCTATAAAAGGTGTTTCAAGTCGTCTTTCATTAGATTTAACAACAAGCTTTTGCCATACTCCAGATACTATTCCTTCTGAAATTACTAATATAACAATTACTACTACTGATGCTATAATAGGTTTTATTTTAGATTTTAAAATGCTTATAGCCACTATAATAGAACAAAAAATGGCTACTATAGATATTGCCATATAAAATTTCAAAGTAACTTTAGTATCTGTGTAACTAGCTCCAAAGGCTACCCCTCTAGGAGAATATGATAAATTCCAAGCTTTTATTAAATACCCTAATGATATACATAATAAAAGTAAGGCACCTAAAATAGCTAATTGTTTTCCTGCAAATTTTGTTATACCGCTTTTAAAATTGTTAATATCAATTATTTTTCCAGTATAATTTCTTCCAAAACTTATTCTATCCTTAGCATTTAAAATAACATATATTATAACTGTTATAACAGCTAAAATTATTAGAAGCGACATTAAACTGCTATAAATTGATTCTATAAGTGGTAATTTAAATATGAAAAATGATATATCAATATTAAAAATAGGATCTTTAATATTAAATTTATTTGCATTTATAAATTGAAGTATTTTATCCCAATAGCTTGTTGAAAAAGTTATTGCTATAAATAAAGAGATTACAATATTTAATATACCAATAACCCTATTCTGTATTTTTTCATTACCTAAATCAACATCTATAAATTCTTTATGTTTTAATATATTGTTTTTTATACTTTTAAAATAAAATTTAATACTTAAAAAACATATAACGAATACTAATAACATTAATGCTACTACAGTAATTATACGTGTAAAATATACAGATAAATATCCTATTTCTTTAAACCACTTAATATTAATTATGACATTAACTATCCTGCTTAAAAATACCACAATTAAACCTAAACATATAATACCTATTATGGCCGTTTTATTTTTTTTCATTTAATCCCACCTTTCATTCTTCTATAAGATATCCTTTGTTTTTTAACTTTTTAATTATTTCTTTCATAATTCCCTCATTTTCACATTGAATTGTATGTAAATGAACCCCACTTGTAAGAGATAGTAAAGGTTCAGCTTTCTGATTATTAATTTTTTCAATAAATTTTTCAACATCATATAATGTTTTAACCATTATCATTGATTTTATCTCTCCATATAAAGGATGTTCTACAACTACATCTTTAATTATTCCACCATATTTAACAATACATTGAAGCTCTTCTTCTATACTATCTCTACCATGACAAACAGCTACAATCTTTTCTAGTAAATGTTTATCATTTTTAGGTATAATATACCCTTCTGGAGTAGCTATTATATTTAATCCTGAAGCTCTTAATATAGCTATGTCTTTAACAATTATCTGTCTAGTTACCCCTAATCTACTTGCAAATTCTTGACCTTTTTTAGGTTCCAAACTATTATTTAAAATTTCTTTTATATATTCTCTTCGTTGCTTTGAATCCATTATAATCACCACCTTAATTTCTGTCATCACATTCTTTTAGTATCTTCAAATCCATATCTTCTATTATATCATTATTATGGTGATTTTTAACTAAATACAAAAATCTTTCATCATATCCTTGCTTTCTTAATATTTCTGCACCTATTTTCCCATGATTATAATAAATATTTATTTTATGTATATTGGAAAGTTTTTTTAGTTTTCCCTTTGAAATTTTATTTAATATAACCAGTGTTGCCTTTTCAAATATATTTAAATTTACTTGTATTTTTCCTATATCGTGCAATAGTGCTACTTTCACAAAATATTCCTTATTTAATTTATTTTCCATACATACCTTTATTATATCTTTAGCCACTCTTACACTATGTGCTTTTTCATTCATAGATAACTTATTAAATAAATCCCGTTCCTGTTTATTTAAGTATTTTTCTAAAAGCTTTTCATCATTAGGCATTATCGTTGCTGTAATTGCCATATAAAATTGCTTTATCCTATAAAAAAACATAATATTACTACCTCTTTCTAGTGATATATAATATTATAAAGATTATATATTATTTTGAAAATAAAAATCTGAAAATAAAAAAAAAGTAGTCATAATTGACTACTTTTTTGGTGGAGATAAAGAGATTCGAACTCTTGACCCCCTGCGTGCAAGGCAGGTGCTCTCCCAACTGAGCTATACCCCCAAAATGGTGGACCTTCAGGGACTCGAACCCCGGACCTACCGGTTATGAGCCGGTTGCTCTAACCAACTGAGCTAAAGATCCATTACCTGGCAACGACCTACTCTTCCACACCGTCTCCAGTGCAGTACCATCGGCGCTTTGAAGCTTAACCTTCGTGTTCGGTATGGGAACGGGTGTTACCTTCAAGCCATAATTACCAGATAAACTTTATTTTGTTGTTGACAATTTTAAAAGAAAATTTGAATTATTCTTTCAAAATTGCACAGTGATAATTTAATTTGATCAAGCCCTCGACCTATTAGTATTGGTCAGCTGAATACATTACTGTACTTACACCTCCAACCTATCAACCTGATAGTCTTTCAGGGGTCTTACTAGCTTACGCTATGGGAAATCTAATCTTGAGGTGGGCTTCACGCTTAGATGCTTTCAGCGTTTATCCCTTCCCAACATAGCTACCCAGCTGTGCTCCTGGCGGAACAACTGGTGCACCAGAGGTTGGTCCATCCCGGTCCTCTCGTACTAAGGACAGCTCCTCTCAAATTTCCTACGCCCACGGCGGATAGGGACCGAACTGTCTCACGACGTTCTGAACCCAGCTCGCGTGCCGCTTTAATGGGCGAACAGCCCAACCCTTGGGACCGACTACAGCCCCAGGATGCGACGAGCCGACATCGAGGTGCCAAACCTCCCCGTCGATGTGGACTCTTGGGGGAGATCAGCCTGTTATCCCCGAGGTAGCTTTTATCCGTTGAGCGATGGCCCTTCCATACAGAACCACCGGATCACTAAGCCCGACTTTCGTCCCTGCTCCACCTGTATGTGTCGCAGTCAGGCTCCCTTCTGCCTTTGCACTCTACGCGCGATTTCCGACCGCGCTGAGGGAACCTTTGGGCGCCTCCGTTACCTTTTAGGAGGCGACCGCCCCAGTCAAACTGCCCACCTAGCAATGTCCTGTGACCAGATTCATGGCCTCCAGTTAGAATTCCAGTACTGTCAGGGTGGTATCCCAAGGACGACTCCACGAAAGCTGACGCCCTCGCTTCTAAGTCTCCCACCTATCCTGTACAGACAATACCGAAATTCAATGCTAAGCTACAGTAAAGCTCTACGGGGTCTTTCCGTCCAACCGCGGGTAGCAAGCATCTTCACTTGCACTACAATTTCACCGGATTTATTGCCGAGACAGTGCTCAAATCATTACGCCATTCGTGCGGGTCGGAACTTACCCGACAAGGAATTTCGCTACCTTAGGACCGTTATAGTTACGGCCGCCGTTTACTGGGGCTTAAGTTCATAGCTTCGCTTGCGCTAACTATTCCCCTTAACCTTCCAGCACCGGGCAGGCGTCAGCCCCTATACATCAGCTTACGCTTTAGCAGAGACCTGTGTTTTTGATAAACAGTTGCTTGAGCCTATTCACTGCGGCCTACTCTCGTAGGCACCCCTTCTCCCTAAGTTACGGGGTCAATTTGCCGAGTTCCTTAGCAATAATTCTTCCGACGACCTTAGGATTCTCTCCTCATCTACCTGTGTCGGTTTGCGGTACGGGCACCATTTTGCTCCATAGAGACTTTTCTTGGCAGCGTGGAATCAGATACTTCGCCAAAATAGGCTCCCCATCACACCTCAGGCTTAATGTTAAGCGGATTTGCCTACTTAACACCCTAAGTGCTTAGACGCACATCCAATAGTGCGCACATCCTATCCTCCTGCGTCATCCCATTTGTCAAACGCATTATGGTGGTACTGGAATATCAACCAGTTGTCCATCACCTACGCCTTTCGGCCTCGGCTTAGGTCCCGACTAACCCTGGGAGGACGAGCCTTCCCCAGGAAACCTTAGATATTCGGTCAACAAGATTCTCACTTGTTTTTCGCTACTTATGCCAGCATTCTCACTTCTGTACTGTCCACCACTCCTTACGGTATGACTTCAACCTGTACAGAAAGCTCCTCTACCACGTGTACAAAGTACACATCCATAGCTTCGGTGGTAAGTTTGAGCCCCGTTACATCTTCGGCGCAGGATCTCTCGACTAGTGAGCTATTACGCACTCTTTAAATGAGTGGCTGCTTCTAAGCCAACATCCTAGTTGTCTTAGAAATCCCACATCCTTTCCCACTTAACTTACACTTTGGGACCTTAGCTGATGGTCTGGGCTGTTTCCCTTTTGACCACGGATCTTATCATTCGTAGTCTGACTGCCGGGGTACAAGTATATGGCATTCGGAGTTTGATAGGGTTCAGTAACTGTTGTCAGCCCCTAGCCCATTCAGTGCTCTACCTCCACTACTCAATTACCCGACGCTAGCCCTAAAGCTATTTCGAGGAGAACCAGCTATCTCCGAGTTCGATTGGAATTTCTCCGCTATCCACAGCTCATCCCATGGTTTTTCAACACCAACGTGGTTCGGACCTCCACGGAATTTTACTTCCGCTTCATCCTGGCCATGGATAGGTCACTCGGTTTCGGGTCTACAATATACAACTAGTTGCCCTATTCAGACTCGGTTTCCCTTCGGCTCCACACCATAAGTGCTTAACCTTGCTATATATCGTAACTCGCTGGCCCGTTCTACAAAAAGTACGCCGTCACACTTTAATGTGCTCCGACCGATTGTAGGCACACGGTTTCAGATTCTATTTCACTCCCCTTCCGGGGTTCTTTTCACCTTTCCCTCACGGTACTGCTTCACTATCGGTCACTAGGTAGTATTTAGCCTTGGGAGATGGTCCTCCCAGCTTCCCACAAGGTTTCACGTGTCTCGTGGTACTCTGGAGTAGATCTACTTTTCTTTCCTTTTCGCCTACAGGGTTATTACCTTCTACGACGGAACTTTCCAGTTCTCTTCAACTAAAGAAATCAAAGCGTTATGATCTATCCGCAACCCCAGGAACAAGTTCCTGGTTTGGGCTCTTCCCCTTTCGCTCGCCGCTACTTAGGGAATCGAATTTTCTTTCTCTTCCTCTGGGTACTTAGATGTTTCAGTTCCCCAGGTGTACCTCCATATACCTATGTATTCGGTATACAGTATCTAGCATAACTAGATGGGTTTCCCCATTCGGAAATCTACATATCACAGGCTGTGTGCGCCTACATGTAGCTTATCGCAGCTTATCACGTCCTTCATCGGCTCCTAGTGCCAGGGCATTCACCGTGCGCCCTTTGTAGCTTGATCTATCATCAATTACTAACTTTAATATCATTAACAAATATTATTTGTTAACTAGGTTTATTTCGTTTCTTTATCACTGTGCAATTTTCAAAGAACAAAAGCAGATATCCTAAATCTATGACTTAGTGATAGTCGCTTTGTTAAACATTAGAAATGTTTAACTTTATTCAGAAAGACATAGTCTTTCAAAATTAAACAGAATCAAGTGCCAGTCTGGAAGCTTTGCTTCCATTCTCCCTAGAAAGGAGGTGATCCAGCCGCAGGTTCTCCTACGGCTACCTTGTTACGACTTCACCCCAATCACCAATCCCACCTTCGACCGCTGGCTCCTTACGGTTACCTCACGGGCTTCGGGTGTTACCGGCTCTCATGGTGTGACGGGCGGTGTGTACAAGACCCGGGAACGTATTCACCGCGACATGCTGATTCGCGATTACTAGCAACTCCAACTTCATGTAGGCGAGTTTCAGCCTACAATCCGAACTGGGACTGGCTTTCAAGTTTTGCTCCCCCTCGCGGGTTTGCTGCTCGTTGTACCAGCCATTGTAGCACGTGTGTAGCCCTAGACATAAGGGGCATGATGATTTGACGTCATCCCCACCTTCCTCCACGTTAACCGCGGCAGTCTCGTTAGAGTGCTTAACTTAATAGTAGCAACTAACAATAAGGGTTGCGCTCGTTGCGGGACTTAACCCAACATCTCACGACACGAGCTGACGACAACCATGCACCACCTGTCTTCCTGTCCCCGAAGGGACTTCCTCGATTAAGAGTAATTCAGGAGATGTCAAGTCTAGGTAAGGTTCTTCGCGTTGCTTCGAATTAAACCACATGCTCCGCTGCTTGTGCGGGTCCCCGTCAATTCCTTTGAGTTTTAATCTTGCGACCGTACTCCCCAGGCGGAATACTTAATGCGTTTGCTGCGGCACCGAGGGTGGTACCCCCGACACCTAGTATTCATCGTTTACGGCGTGGACTACCAGGGTATCTAATCCTGTTTGCTACCCACGCTTTCGTATCTCAGTGTCAGTTACAGTCCAGAAAGTCGCCTTCGCCACTGGTGTTCTTCCTAATCTCTACGCATTTCACCGCTACACTAGGAATTCCACTTTCCTCTCCTGCACTCTAGATGCCCAGTTTCAAATGCAGCTCCCAGGTTGAGCCCGGGAATTTCACATCTGACTTAAGCACCCACCTACATACTCTTTACGCCCAGTAAATCCGGACAACGCTTGCCACCTACGTATTACCGCGGCTGCTGGCACGTAGTTAGCCGTGGCTTCCTCCTTAGGTACCGTCATTATCGTCCCTAAAGACAGAGTTTTACGATCCGAAAACCTTCATCACTCACGCGGCGTTGCTGCGTCAGGGTTTCCCCCATTGCGCAATATTCCCCACTGCTGCCTCCCGTAGGAGTCTGGACCGTGTCTCAGTTCCAATGTGGCCGATCACCCTCTCAGGTCGGCTACGCATCGTTGCCTTGGTGAGCCGTTACCTCACCAACTAGCTAATGCGCCGCGGGTCCATCTCAAAGCGGATTGCTCCTTTGATTATTTTATGATGCCATAAAATAATGTTATGCGGTATTAATCTCCCTTTCGGGAGGCTATCCCACTCTTTGAGGCAGGTTACCCACGTGTTACTCACCCGTCCGCCGCTAATCCACTTCCCGAAGGAAGTTTCATCGCTCGACTTGCATGTGTTAGGCACGCCGCCAGCGTTCGTCCTGAGCCAGGATCAAACTCTCAATTTAAAAGTTTAATCTTACTCAAATTTATTGACTGGTTTCTTACCTTAATTCTGTTTAATTTTCAAAGACCATTGTTTGTTATCATCTTTCGACGACTTCCTTAGTTTATCATAAGGTTTTTTGTTTGTCAACACTTTTTTAAAAGTTTTTGTTGACTTGTTTTGTCGCAATCACTTAACGACATGTGATATCTTAACAAAATAATATGACGCCTGCTTTTATATTATTTGATGTTATATTAAATTATAATATCAATACTTTAATTTGCTTCATATTACTAAAAATTAAGTATATTGATACTCCTGGCTGTGTATATTTTGTATTTACATAAAAATAAGGGTTTTGTTTTAAAACAAAACCCTTATTTCATATCTATTCTTCTATATTTTCTTTACTTTCATTTATTTCTTCACTAATATTTATAGCATTATTTTCTGTTAACTCGTTATTATTACTATCTTTATTTTCTTCGGAACATACGTTATTACAATCATCTTCATTTTCGCTTATATTCACTTTAGCCATAGTTACTACTTTTTCATTGTCTACAGTTCTCATAAGAGTAACACCCATAGCATTTCTACTTGTAGTTGATATATCTGAAACATTAATTCTTATAGCTATACCACTATTATTTATAAGCATTAACTCATCTTGATCCTCAACCAATCTTGCACCTATAAGTAATCCTGTTTTTTCAGATATCTTATAAGTTATAACACCTTTTCCCCCTCTTTTTTGAAGTGTATATTGATCAATAGGTGTTCTCTTACCATACCCATTTTCACTTACAACTAAGAAATCTCTATTTTCTGATGCTACTTCCATACTTACAACTTCATCATCTTCTCTTAATGTAATAGCTTTAACTCCAGTAGCTGTTCTACCCATTGGTCTAACATCATTTTCATGGAATCTAATTGCATAACCATTTTTTGTAGCATATATAATATTACAATCTCCAGTAGTAACTCTTACACTAACAAGTTCATCATCTTCTCTTAGATTTATAGCATTTAATCCATTTTTTCTAATCGATGCATATTTATCTAAAGATGTCTTCTTTATAAGTCCCTTTTTAGTTCCCATAATTAAGAATGTATCTTCTTTAAATTCTTTTAAGTATATAACATTTTGGATTTTTTCTTCTTTATCCAGTGGAATTAAATTTATTAAATTCATTCCTTTTGCTGTTCTTCCTGCCTCAGGAATTTGATAAGCCTTAAGCTGATATACCCTTCCTAGATTAGTAAAGAATAATATATTATCATGTGTAGAGGCTGTTATTATATGTTCAACAAAATCATCTTCTTTTGTTGTCATTGCTTGTATTCCTCTACCCCCTCTTTTTTGAGCACTATAAGTCTCTACAGGAAGTCTTTTTATATATCCAGCATGAGTTAATGTTATAACAACATCCTTTTCTTCTATTAAATCTTCTATATCTATATCATTACCTTCACCTTGAATAATTTCTGATCTTCTTTCATCCCCATACTTAGCTTTAATTTCATTTAGCTCATCTTTTATTATTTTTAATAATAAAGATTTATCTGAAAGTATTTGTCTGAAATATTTTATGTTTTCCATTAGTTTTGCATATTCTTCTTCAATCTTTTGTCTTTCAAGACCAGTAAGTCTTTGAAGTTTCATATCAAGTATAGCTGTAGCTTGCTTTTCAGAAAGTCCAAATCTACTCATAAGACCTTCTCTCGCTTCTCCAGTCGTCTTTGATCCACGAATTAATTTTATAACTTCATCAATATAATCTAATGCTATCCTAAGTCCTTCTAAAATATGCGCTCTAGCTAAAGCTTTATCTAAATCAAATTGAGTTCTTCTTGTTATAACTTCTTCTTGGAACTTTATGTAATGTCTTAATACTTCTTTTAAACTAAGAACTTTTGGTTCTCCATTTACAAGTGCTAACATTATTATTCCAAAGCTATCTTGCATCTTTGTATGTTTATATAACTGATTTAATACTACATTTGCATTAGCATCTCTTTTCAATTCTATAACAATTCTCATACCTTCTCTATCCGATTCATCTCTAAGGTCTGAGATTCCATTTATTCTTTTGTCTTTAACAAGATTAGCCATACTTTCTATGAGTCTAGCTTTATTCACTTGATAAGGTATTTCTGTTACAACAATTCTAGATCTACCTTTTTCTTCTTCAATTTCAGCTCTTGATCTAAGTATTACTTTTCCACGACCAGTTTCATAAGCTTTTCTTATACCAGATTTACCAACTATAATACCTGATGTTGGAAAATCTGGACCTTTTATTTCTGTCATCAATTCAGTAACGGAAATGTCCGGATTATCTATATATTTATTTATACCATTTATAACCTCAGTTAAATTATGAGGAGGTATATTGGTAGCCATTCCAACAGCTATACCAGATGATCCATTTACAAGAAGATTTGGAAATCTAGAAGGCAAAACAGATGGTTCTTTTTCCTCTCCATCAAAGTTTGGAACAAAATCTACTGTATTTTTATTTATATCTCTTAAAAGTTCAAGAGTAACTTTAGTCATTTTTGCTTCTGTATACCTCATGGCTGCGGCACCATCACCGTCTACAGAACCAAAGTTACCATGACCATCTACTAAAGTATATCTAATAGAAAAATCTTGAGCCATTCTAACTAAAGCATCATATACAGCCGTATCTCCATGTGGATGATATTTACCTAGAACATCTCCAACTATTCTTGCAGATTTTCTATATCCTTTTTCAGGTGTTAGCCCTAATTCGTGCATAGAATATAAAATTCTTCTGTGTACTGGTTTCAATCCATCTCTTACATCTGGAAGTGCACGACCAACAATAACACTCATAGCATAATCTATATAGCTTCTTTGCATTTCCTTACTTATGTCTATCGGTACAACATTACCTTGGTTGTTCATCTCAACACCTCTTTACTTACCTTATATATCTAAGTTGACAACTTTTTTAGCATTTTCTTCTATAAATTCACGTCTAGGCTCTACCTTATCCCCCATTAGTATAGTAAATACTTCATCAGCACGCATTGCATCGTCTATTGTTACTTTTACTAAAGTTCTATGTTCTGGATTCATTGTAGTATCCCATAATTGAGTAGCATCCATTTCTCCAAGACCCTTATATCTTTGAATTTCTGTATTCTTGTCTTTTCCACCTATTTCAGTTAAAACTTGCTGTAATTCATTATCAGAATAAGAGTATGTTATAACTTTGCCCTTTTTAACTTGATATAAAGGAGGTTGTGCAATATAAACATGACCACCTTCAACTAATTCTCTCATGTATCTATAAAAGAAAGTTAATAATAGTGTTGCTATGTGGGCTCCATCTACATCGGCATCGGTCATTATAATGATTCTATGATATCTTATTTTTTCTATATCAAAATCTTTCCCTATACCAGCTCCAAAAGCTGTTATCATTGCTCTTATTTGTTCAGAATTTAATATTTTATCAAGTCTTTGCTTTTCAACATTCATAATTTTACCTCTTAGAGGTAAAATAGCTTGAAATCTTCTATCTCTGCCTTGTTTTGCTGAACCACCGGCAGAATCTCCTTCGACTATGTAAATTTCACACTCTGAAGGATCTTTAGAAGAACAATCTGCAAGTTTTCCAGGTAATGCTGTACTTTCGAGAACACTTTTTCTTCTTGTAAGTTCTCTTGCTTTCTTGGCAGCTTCTCTAGCTCTTGCAGCTGTAAGAGATTTTTCTATAACAGTTTTAGCTGTATCAGGATTTTCTTCTAAAAATTCACTTACTCTTTCGGATACTATTGAATCAACAATACCTCTAACTTCAGTATTTCCTAACTTGGTTTTAGTTTGACCTTCAAATTGAGGATCTGTAAGCTTTACTGAAATTACACCAGTAAGCCCTTCTCTTGTATCATCACCAGATAGATTTTTATCAGCTTCTTTCAAATATCCATATCTTCTAGCATAATCATTCAATACCCTAGTAAGAGCAGACTTAAATCCTGCTAAATGAGTTCCACCTTCAATAGTATCTATATTATTAGCAAATGCAAATATATTGTCATTATATGTGTCGTTATATTGCAAAGCTACCTCAACTAAATAATCATCTTTGTTTCCTTCAACATAAATTGGCTCTTCGTGAAGAGTTTGTTTATTTCTATTTAGGTAACTTACAAAAGATTTTATTCCACCTTCATAATGGAACTCTTGTTTTTTCTCTTCTTCTCTTTCATCTACTAATATAATTCTTATTCCCTTATTTAAAAAAGCAAGTTCTCTTAATCTATGAGCTAATGTATCATAGTCAAATTCCACTTCTTCAAATATTTCATCATCAGGTTCAAAGTAAACAAGCGTTCCTCTTTCATCGGAATCTCCTATTACTTGTAATTCACTTGCAACTTTTCCTTTTTTATATTCTTGAATCCATATATGACCTTCTCTTCTAACTTCAACTTTACAGTACTTAGAAAGAGCATTAACAACAGAGGCACCAACTCCATGAAGACCTCCTGATACTTTGTATCCGCCTCCACCAAATTTTCCACCAGCATGTAATACAGTCATTATAACTTCAACAGTTGGTCTTTTCATTTTAGGGTGAATACCTACAGGCATACCCCTTCCATCATCTTTAACTGTTACTGAATTATTTTTATGTATATATACTTTTATGTTTTGACAGAAACCTGCTAAGGCTTCATCTATACTATTATCTACGATCTCATAAACTAAATGATGAAGCCCTCTTATTCCAGTGCTTCCAATATACATTCCTGGCCTTTTTCTAACAGCCTCTAGGCCTTCAAGTACTTGTATTTGCGATTCATCATATACTTGTTTGTTATCCATGAATGTCCTCCTAACTTATTCTTTAGGTTCATAGAACATATTTTCAGTTCTCTTTGTTAATGTAGAAGAAGAAATAGGTGATAAATATATTTTACTTTTTTTATTAACTTCAGCTACAACAAAAGATTTAGCATTTTCTTTTGTTATTCTTTCAACAAACCCATCTTCTTCAGCCATTCTTAAAAATTGAATAGTATCTGTGCTATACATTGTAGATTCTATATCGAATATCCCAATTATATCTTTTAATGGAACCACTACATTTTCTCCTAAATGTAAAAACATAAATTATCCTCCTTAGACGAATATTAATTAACCGTTCCATTTGTTACTTTAAATAACTTTACATGATCATCCAAATAATCTTTAATATTTAAAATACCCGTTCCCGTTATTATAGTTTGAAACTTTTTTATAGAGTTAAGAATATATTTTTGCCTATTTATATCCAACTCTGAAAGGACATCATCTAGTAGCAGTACAGGATACTCTCCTGTCTGTTCTTTTATAATTTCTAATGATGCAAGCTTTATAGTTAATATGGCTGTTCTTTGTTGACCTTGAGAACCAAACGTTCTAGTATCCGTATTGTTTATATTTATAATAAAATCATCCCTGTGTGGTCCAAAAGATGTACTTCCTTTTTCAAAATCTTTGTCTAAATTTTTTCTTAGAATATCAAAAAACCCACTTTGAATATTATTAAAATTTTTTATAGACGTTATGTATTTAAATTCTATCTTTTCCTTCTGTGAAGTTATTTCATCATGAATCCTTTTTCCCTTTATAGATAAAGATTCTATATATTTAAGTCTTTCTTTTATTATAAAACTTCCATATTTGCTTAGTTGCTGGTCATAAACTTCTGTAACGCCCCTGTCACTATTCCACTTTCTTAGAATAGTATTTCTCTCATTCAAAACTTTATTATACCTAACTAAGCTATAATAATACTTTTTATTTAATTTACTAAGTTCAATATCTAAAAACTTTCTTCGATACAGCGGTGATTCTTTAACAATTTTTAAATCTTCTGGTGAAAACATAACCACATTAAAGATGCCTATAAGATCTGAAATCGTCTTTAATTTTATAGAATTAACTTTGACTCCTTTTTTACCTTCTTTAAATATTTTAATATCTATTTTTTTATCTAATCTCTCTTTACACACATAGATACTAACATATGCATCTTTAGATCCCCATCTTATTAATTCTTTATCTTTATTGGTTCTATGAGATTTTCCAAGACCGCAATAATATATACTCTCAAGTATATTAGTCTTTCCCTGAGCGTTATCTCCAATAAAAACATTTATTCCTTTATTAAATTTTAAAACTAAATTATCATAGTTCCTAAAATTAATTAATTGTAAATTTTTAATATACATAACAACACCTGTTGTAATTATAACATAATATCTTCAGTAAGTTTTTAATATTAAATAATTTTATAAATTTCATCTTGAAATTCTACAGTATCACCAGATATTAGCTTTCTTCCTCTTCTATCCTCTATTTCACCATTAACTTTAACTTCTCCATTTTGAATATAAAATTTTGCTTCTGATCCCATAGTTGCAATACCAGACCATTTTAAAAATGCATCTAATTTTATAAATTCTGTATTAATCTTAATCTCTTTCATAAAAAATCCTCCAATGTAGTTTTGCTTTAAATTGTGTTAAGCGTTTAACAATCTTACTGGTAATACTAAGTACGTATAAGTATTATTTTCTTTACTTTTAATTACGCATGGACTCACGCTACTATCAAATTCCATAACAATTTCATCGTCTTCTAATATCTTTAAAACATCTATTAAATATTTTGAATTAAATGCAATTTGAAGTTCATCTCCTTGCAGAATTATATTTAACTCTTCTCTAACTCTTCCCAATTGAGAATTAGAAGTGATAACTAAATTATCATTTTTTATATCGAATTTTACAAGATTAGTATTTCCGTCTTTTCCCATCAAAGATGCTCTTTCAATACAATTTAATAATTCAGCTCTTTTAGCATTAACTTTTAATTTATATTCTTCAGGAATTATAGAATTATATTTTATAAATTCGCCTTCAAGTAATCTAGATATAATTTTAGTTTCTCCCAAATTAAATAAAATATGGTTAGGTGTAAATGTAATATTTACATTTTTTTCGTCTTCACTTAATATTTTTGAAACTTCATTAAAAGTTTTCCCTGGAATTACCGCACTTATTGTGTTTTCATTATCTATCATGTTACTTCTAAGTGCCAGTCTATATCCGTCTAATGCTACTAAATTAAGTCTTTTGTCTCTAACTTCAAATAGAATTCCTGTAAGAATTGGTCTAGTTTCATCTTGAGCTATTGCAAAAATAGTACCTTTAATCATATTTTTTAATACTTTTTCAGGTATGCTAAAAATTATATTTTCATTTATGCTTGGTAGATTTGGAAATTCCTCTGCATCCATATGAATTAAATCAAATTTTGATTTTTCACATATAATTTCTATTGAATTGTTTTCAGTAGTATTTATATGGATTGAACTATTTGGTAATTTTCTAATAATTTCACCAAATAGTTTAGAGTCAACAACAATACTGCCTTCTTCTTCAACTTCTGCTTCAATTTTAGTTTCAATACTAAGATCTATATCTGAGCCAATTAAAGTAAGTCCATTATTTTTTGCACATATATGGATACCTTGAAGTATAGGCATTGGTGATTTTCCAGTAACTGCTTTTTGAGCTATAGATATTGCCTCTTGTAATTTGTTTTTAGCACACATAAATTTCATAAAATGTACCTCCTTTATCCACAAATCTATTTTGTTTTAAATAGATAAGATAGATATAATTATTTTAGTAGTAATAGTAGTAGGCGCTGTTGATATGTGGATAAGTCATTCAATCCAAATAAAATAGCCAAAATTAATAGAAAAATTATTGTGGATAATTAGCTAAATAAATTTAACCTTTATCCACAATAATAAACATAAATAATGTATTTTTATTTTATCCACATAAAACTAACTATATATTATAAACAATTGTTAAGTATTAGTTATTTTCTTATTTAAATCATTTATAACATTTCTTAAAGACTCATCTTTTTTTAATATATTAGATATTTTTTCATAAGCATGAATTACGGTTGTATGATCACGTCCACCAAATTCTTCTCCTATTTTAGGAAGGGACATATCAGTTAGTTTTCTACTTAAATACATAGCAATCTGCCTCGGAAATGCTATATTTCTTGTTCTTCTAGATGATTTTAGGTCTTGTATTTTTAAATTATAATAATTACAAACTATATCTTGAATTAGGTCTATGGTTACTTGTTTATTTTGTTCACTTGATATAATATCCTTTAAAGCTTCTGCTGCTAAATCTACACTTACTTCTCTATTTGTTAAAGAAGAGTAGGCAACAATTCTTATTAAGGCTCCTTCAAGTTCTCTAATATTCGATTTTATTTTAGTTGCTATATATACCATTACTTCATTAGGTATATTTAAATTTTCTACATCAGCTTTTTTCTTTAAAATTGCAATTCTAGTTTCAAAATCAGGAGCTTGAATATCTGCAATAAGGCCCCATTCAAATCTAGAACGAAGTCTATCTTCTAATGTAGGAATTTCCTTTGGTGGTCTATCACTAGATAAAATTATCTGTTTATCAGCTTCATATAGAGCATTAAATGTATGGAAAAATTCTTCCTGAGTTCTTTCTTTTCCGGCAATAAATTGAATATCATCAATTAATAAAACATCAACGTTTCTGTATTTATTTCGAAATTCTTCATTTTTATCATCTTTTATAGAATTTATAAGTTCATTTGTAAACTTTTCAGATGATACATAAACAACCTTAGCACTAGGTGTATTTTGAAGTATGTAATGTCCTATAGCATGCATTAAGTGAGTTTTTCCAAGTCCCACGCCCCCATAGATAAATAATGGATTGTATGCTTTAGCTGGAGATTCTGCAACAGCTAGGGAAGCTGCATGAGCAAATCTATTACTATTACCTATTACAAATGAATCAAATGTATATTTTGGGTTTAAAATAGAGGTCATTTCATCATTAATGACTATATTTTCATCATTTGATTTAAGTGTAGTGTTTAAAGTAGCATTATTAAGGACCTCTTCTGATGTTATAGAAAATTCTATGTTATATTTTTTTGAAGTAATAAGTTTAATAGCATTAATTATTAAGTCTTTATACCTACTTTCAAGAATGCCTCTTGTAAAATCATTGGGAACTTGTAATTTAATTGTATTTTCATCTATAGAAACAGGAGAAATACTTTTAATCCATGTATTGAAACTGACCTCAGTGAGTTCCCCTTTTATGATATTTAAAGTTTTGCTCCATAGTTGTTCTAATTGGGCATTCAT